>NZ_JAMXQS010000001.1 GCF_024053505.1 Mesorhizobium liriopis
CCAGTTCGTCGTGCTCTGCAAGGCCGACGGCTTCTATAAAGGCCTCTTCATGGTCGAGAAAACATTCAGCAAGGACGACATCAACCGTATCGCCAACGGAACCGTCGAGCTGTTCATGAATGGGTATAGAGCACGAGGGTGAAACAAGGGGGCGGTGAGACGTCGGGGTTTCGCGTGACCTCAGCGTGCCTCGGGCAGCGGCTTGGTTAGCTGCTTCATCAGCGCCTGATGAATGTGCTCGTTGCCGGCAACGATCGAGCCCGACTCGAACATGGTCTGCCCACCGTTCTTGTCCGACACGTAGCCGCCCGCCTCGCGCACGAGCAGGATGCCGGCCGCCACATCCCAAGGGGATAGCGGCTCTTCCCAGAACCCGTCCATGCGGCCCGCGGCCACCCATGACAGGTCGAGCGCCGCGCAGCCCAGACGGCGGATACCGATCGCTTCACCCATGACATTGCGCAATTCGACGAGGTAATGGCCGTGGCGCTTGCGCCCGAGATGCGGGATGCCGGTGCCGATCACCGCTTCCGCCATGGTCTTGCGCGCGGCGACACGAATGCGCCGGTCGTTGAAGAAGGCGCCGCCGCCGCGTTCGGCGGTGTAAAGCTCGTCCATGGCCGGGTTATAAACCACGGCCGCCACGATCTGCCCCTGACGCTCGAGCGCGATCGAGATCGCGAAGACAGGCAGGCCGTGGAGGAAGTTGGTGGTGCCATCGAGCGGATCGACGATCCAGCGGTGCTGGTCGTCGTCACCGACGATCTCGCCGCGCTCTTCCATCAAAAAACCATAGCCGGGACGCGCGCGCGACAGTTCGGTGAACAGGATCTGCTCGGCCTTGTGGTCGGCCTGGCTGACGAAATCGCCGGGACCCTTCAGCGAGACCTGGAGATTCTGCACCTCGCCGAAGTCGCGATTCAAGGAGCGCCCCGCCTTGCGGGCGGCTTCGACCATTGTGTGGAGCAGTGCCGAACGGGCCATGGGAAACTCTCAGTGATCTCAAAATGACTGCGGCCGGAAAGCGTAAGACACGCTCGCCGGCCGCGCTCAGTCTCGAAGCAAAAATCAGTCTGCGCGGCGCAGATAGGTCAGCTCATTGGTGTCGACGATGATGCGTTCGCCCGACTCGATGAAAGGCGGCACCAGGACGCGGATGCCATTTTCGAGTACGGCGGGCTTATAGGAAGACGCCGCCGTCTGGCCCTTCACAACAGGATCGGCCTGATCAATGCGCAGCGTCACCTGATCGGGCAGCTTGATGCCGATCGGACGCTCGTCATAAAGTTCCACCGTCACCGTCATGCCGTCCTGCAGGAACGCCGCGCGGTCGCCGACGAAATCCTTCTGCAGTTCGAGCTGCTCATAGGAATCATTGTCCATGAACACCAGCGCTTCGCCCTGCTCGTAGAGGAAATTGAAATCCTTCTGCTCGAGGCGCACACGCTCGACGGTCTCCGCCGAGCGGAAGCGCTCGTTGAGCTTGGTGCCGTTGATGAGGTTCTTGAGCTCGACCTGGTTGTAGGCACCGCCCTTGCCGGGCTTCACCGCATTTGTCTTCACCGCTACCCAAAGCCCGCCATCGTGTTCGATGACGTTGCCGGGACGGATTTCGTTGCCGTTGATCTTGGCCATGGGTTTGCTTTTCGTGGATTCAGGGAGCCGACTGGCCGGGCCAGCAGCGATGGCCGCGCCTTCCCACAAAACGGACGCAGAGGCAAGCGTGAGGCGTCGGGCAGCGATCGTCAGGGGTGGAGATCGAAGTCAGCGCAATCGGTTGGCGCGTTCGAGCGCGACTTTCTGCTCGTCCATGGTCATGCCGTCGAGAAGGTCTTCGAGCACGCTGTCGCGCAGGCCTGCACGGCGCGCGAGGAAATACCAGGACGCCGCCGTGCTGTTGTCGGGCTCCGTGCCGATGCCGGTCATATAGAGCTTGGCGAGCCGGGCCTGTGCTGCCGGATTTCCGCCAAGGGCCGCGAGGCGCAGCCACATGAACCCGGCATCCTCGTCCTTGACGCCGGTGCGGCCTTCGACCAGTTGGGTGCCGAGGTCGAGCTGGGCTGAATCGTAGTTCTGGCGGGCGGCGCGCAGAAGCCAGCGCTGCGCCTCCTTCGGGTCCTGCTTCACGCCGCCCAGGCCCGATTGGCTGAACTGGGCCATCGCATATTCGGCGTCCGCCAATCGCGCTTCCGCCGCGCGGCGATAATAGGGGACGGCCTTTTCAAGGCCCGCTTCGCCGGGTTCCTGCTGCACGATCATCTGCGCGAAGTTGAACTGCGCCATGCGGTTGCCGGCTTCCGCTGCCGCCTGCATCAGGGCGTAGGCGGTCTTGGCGTCCTTCGGCATGAAGCGGCCGTCGAGCAGCATCAGCGCGTACTGGAACTGTGCTTCGGGAATGCCCTGCTCGGCGGCCTTGGCATACCATTTGGCCGCTTCCGCCTCGTCGCGCTTGCGCCCCAGGCCTTGCGCGAGAATCTCGGCGACCAGCGTTTGTGCTGCCGGATCGCCGTTCTGTGCGCGGGGCAAAGCGAGGTTAAAGGCCGTGATGTAGAGGCCGCGCTGGAAGGCGCCGTACGCCTGGTCCGAGCCGCGCGCGCCGAAGCGGTCCGGATTCACCTTGTCGCCGATCACGCTGTTGGCACGGCCCCCATCGGCTGCGAAAGCGGGCAGCGAAACTGTCGAAGCAACGAATGCGAAAGCGAGAAGGGCGAAACGGATCCTCATTCGTCGTCAAGCGCCTCGTCCAAGTCTTCATCTGAAGTCTCTTCCGTGCCCTCGGTCAATGCAGGCGCTTCATCGAGAATGGCGTTGGCGCGGGTGATTGCCTCACGCGGGTCCTTGCCCTCGCCGAATACGGCCGCTCCCAGCGCCACGAATTCCGCGCCGGTTTCGGCAACGAGGCGCACGCTTTCGACATCCGAACCGGCTGCGACGATGGCCGGTACCTCGATCATCTCCGCCCACCACTGGCCGAGCGAAAGGTTGCGCGGGTGCGGCTCGGGTTTCTCGTCATAGCCGAAGCGACCGAAGAAGATGTAGTCGGGCCGCTCCTCGCCGAGATCGAGCGCATCGTCCCGCGTCTTGGCACCACCAGCACCCACCGCGATCTTGCCCTCGAAACGTTCGATGGCCTCGGCCAGCTCTTCCTTCTTGCCTTCGATATGGATGCCATCGACATCGAGACGGCCGGCAATGCGCGTGTCGCCTGCCACGATAACGGCGGCACCCCGAGACTGCGCGAGCGAGACGAGCGGCGCGGCCGCCTCCTGAAAGCGGTCGGCTCCGAGATCGCCCTGCGGCAGGATCACGGAGGCCACATCCCCGCCTTCGAGCGCCGCTTCCAGGCGCGCGGGCAGGTCAGGGCCTGACAGGCCGACAGGCGCGACGAGGACGATGCGGCAGCGATTGGGTAGCGTGGCGTTCATGCGGACCTAGCGGATTCTCAGGCGTGTGCTCTTGCGAGCGGATCATGTTGTCTTTGCGGCGAGGGCGGGCCCGGCACAAGGGGAATGATGGTCGAGACAAGCAGGGCCGCATTGCCATTATCACTTCCCATTCCTGCACTCACACCATTCCCTCGCCAAACCCCAACCCGCCCGCTAAGACACGCTCGTGCTTCACCCTCTGCTCTACGATCCCTTCTTTTATCTCGTCGCCATTCCGTCCGTCATGCTCGTGGGCCTTTCCAAAGGTGGATTTGGCGGTGCGGCCGGGTTTGTCGGGGTGCCATTGATGGCGTTGGTGATACCGCCCGTACAGGCGGCGGCGATCCTGCTCCCCATTCTCGTGCTGATGGACCTCGTTTCGCTCTGGACGTGGCGCGGAGTCTATGACCGGCAGACGCTTCTCTTCATGCTGCCGGGTTCGATCATCGGCATCCTCATCGGCTGGTGGTTCGCCGCGGCCGTGACGGAAGACGCGGTGCGGCTGATCGTCGGTGCGGTTGCCATCGTCTTTGTCGGCCGCTGGGTCTGGCAGCGTTTGCGTCATGGGGCCGAGCCGCCGCCGGCTGAGCCGAACCGCGCGCAGGGCGGCTTCTGGGGCGCGGTCGCGGGCTTCACGAGTTTCGTGGCCCATGTGGGCGGCCCGCCTTTTCAGGTCTATGCGATGCCGCTGCGCTTTTCGCCGGCGCTCTTCACCGGCACCAGCGTCATCTTCTTTGCCGTCACCAACGCCATCAAGCTCGTGCCTTATTTCCTGCTCGGGCAGTTCGACCGCACCAACCTGGCAGCCTCCGCCGTTCTCATGCCGCTGGCGCCGGTTTTCACGCTTCTCGGCGCCTGGCTCGTCCGGCGGATGCGGCCGGAAATCTTCTATCCCTTCACCTATGCGACGGTAGCCATCGTCGCGGTCAAGCTCGTCTGGGACAGCGTCGCCGTGCTTTTTTGAACGGGTCGTTCATGCTGAAGTCATGATGCTGTCGTAGAAAGGTTACGCGTTCGCCGAGTCGGAACGAATCCCGGCGTGACCACATTGTACGGGCTGCCGGTGTTCCGGCGGGCAGCCCCTCCAGCGTCTCGGCACGGAACTCATGCAGCAACACAGCCTGCAGCAGCGCGAAACGCGGATCGATCTGTTCCGTGCGCTCTGTCTCATCACGATCTTCATCAACCACGTGCCGGGGAATGTCTTCGAGATGTTCACGCACCGGAATTTCGGCTTTTCCGATTCGGCGGAAGCCTTCGTGCTGATGTCGGGTATCGCTGCCGGCATGGTCTATGGTCCGCGCTTCGAGCCGGGCCGCCGGATCGCGTCTTGGGTGCGCGCATGGAAGCGGGCAGGGCGCCTTTACGTGACGCATATTGCGACCACCGTCGGCTCGCTCGCGATCTTCGCGGGCGTCGCGCTCTATACGCAGCGGCCGATGTTGTTGAACCAGCTGAACATCGACACGCTGGTCGACAACACGCCGGCAGCCCTCGTCGGCCTTGCCACCATGGGTCACCAGATCGGCTACAACAATATCCTGTCGCTTTACGTTGTCCTGATGCTGCTTTTGCCGCTGATGCTGTTTATCGGCAAACGCTCGATCCCGCTGATGCTTTCGCTGTCGGTCGCCGTCTGGCTCGCGGCCGGCCTTTATCAAGTGGCGCCGCGCGACTTCCCGCGCGAGGGCGTGTGGTTCCTCAACCCGCTGTCTTGGCAGCTGCTGTTCGCATTGGGCGTGGCTGGTGCTATGCTCGCCAAGCGCCCGGAGGGTTTGAAGCTGCCACGGTGGAGCCTGTGGGCGGCTGGCGCCTATCTTCTGTTCGCACTGGTCTGGGTGAAGTGGCCGCTGTGGGGCCTCGAAACCAAGGCTGGGCTGCCGCTCGTCATCGCGGGTTTCGACAAGACTTATGAGTCTTTGCCGCGCCTTCTGCACGTGCTGGCGATTGCGGCACTGATCTTCTCGCTGAAGCCCATCCTGCGCTTCACCAAAGTGTCCTATGACCATCCGCTCGCCGTGATGGGCCGTCACTCACTGCCGGTCTTCGTGTCGGGCACGCTGCTTGCGATGCTGGCCCAGACGGTACGCTGGGTGTCTGCGCCGAGCAACATGCTCGATGCGGTGCTCGTCATCGGCGGCGTGCTGCTGCAGTTCGGTGTGGCTTACGCACTGGAGGCCTTCAAGAAGCTCGAAAGCGCTGGCAAGCCGAAAGCGCCGGCACTTCAGCCTGTCGTCGGCGCCTGACCGAGACGCGTCTTGAGTGCCTGATAAAGGCGGTCCGCCAGCGCGTCGTAGTCGCCGTCGAAGTGGTGCCCGCCTTCCGTCTTGATCAGTTCCATGCCTTTGAGGCGTGGGTCGGTGCAGGCGGTCAGGTCTTCGTCCTCGCCATAGATGCAGACGACACGCTCGAGCGGGATCTTGCGAATTTCGGGCACGACCTCGTAGTCGCCACCGATGCCGAGCCAGCCTCCGACGGTGACCTGGAACGTCGTCGTTTCCTCCGTGCCGAGCAGCGCCACCATGCGGATACGATGCTTGATGGCATCGGGCAGATATTGCCAGGCGAAGGGAAAAGTATCGGCGCCGAAAGAGTAACCGTAAACCGCGACAGGCAGCTTGCCTGACGGATCGGCCATCTTGATCATCGCCTCCGCATCGCGTGCGATCTCCTGCGGCGTGCGCACGTTCCAGAAGTAGCGCAGCGAGTCGACGCCGATCACATGCAGGCCCTTTTCCGCCAGCGCATCGCCGATCGTCTTGTCGAGATCGCGCCAGCCGCCATCGCCTGAATAGAAGAGCACGACCGCTTCCGGCCGGCCGTCGGAAGGAATATCCACGATGGGCAGGGCGCCGGAAGTGGCGTCGTCATCCGCCAGTTCGACCACGCGGCTCACGGCATCCGTTTCGCGCTTCTTGTTGTCGGGTTCGACGGTGTTCACGGCAAAGAACGAGCCGCTGGGCGCTTCGCCTGAGGCGAGGCCTGTCATGCTTTGCGCGGAGAGCAGGGTCGCATTCTCGGGCAGCGGGGCATCGAGCGCATAGGAGAACTGGCTGTCTTCGACCTTGGTCGCTTTCGCGCCTTCGCAGACGGGCAGGCGTGTATCGAGCGTCTGTGCCGGGTCGAGCGCGACCGCGCCGCCAAGCGTCGCGGGCGGGGCGTCTGCAAGTGCCGCATAGGCGAGCGTGCCGCCTTCGCCGCGTCCGACCACGACCGGATGGAAATAGGAATTGCCGCCGATGGTGCGGAGTGCTTCCTTGGCGAGCAGTTCGAGGTCCGAGCCCAGATAAAGGCACTCGCCATCATCCGCGTCGAGCTTCTCGCGCCAGTCTTCGAGATCGACGGGCAGCACCGCCATACCTTCCGCACGCAGGCGATCGCCGAAGCGCGTGTCGCGCGGCGACAGTCCGCCACGGTCGGAAATCTGGATCACCAAGCCCTTGGGCTCGCCACGTCGCGGAAGGAGAACGGGAATGTCGAGCAGCCGCTCGGCGGTGACGCGCGCCGGCGGGTTGCTGTCGGCGATGGCCTGACCGGCATAGTAGCCGCCAGCTGCCACGCCCGCGCTCAGGACAAGCCCAAGCGCCGTACCGGCCAGAATGCGCCAGCTCACCATGCTCTCTTCCCTACTTGCGGATGAATTCCAGCGGGCTGCCGCTGATCAGTTGCGTCACGTCGATCAGGGAACGAACCGTATCGAGGCCGGGCGGACAAACGAGATAATGCGGCGTCCACACGGGATCGAACTTTTCCTTGAAAGCCTTCAGACCGTCGAACCGATAAAGGTTCTGTCCACGCCGGTAAAGAAAGGCGCCGAAGCGGTTCCAGCACGAGGCGAGGCGGTTGTCGACGAGGCCTGAAAGTGGCGCGGCCCCGAGATTGAACCAGCGATAGCCCTCTTCGTGACCATACATCATCAGGCGCGCAAACAGTGCGTCCATGATGATCTTGGGCGCGTCCGGCGCATGGCGCATCAGGTCAACGGATAGCTCGTGCTTGTTCGCACCGCGCCAGAGATTGGCGAATGCCACGATCCGTCCGTTCTGCTTCATCACGGCGGTGTCGAAATGGCGCATGAACTCCTCGTCGAAGAAACCGAGCGAAAACCCCTTCTCGCGGCCCTGCTTGAGGTCGAGCCAGGCATCGGAGACGGCGCGCAGTTCGGGCAGGATCGCCTCGATCGCGGCGGCAGGCACGACCTCGAAGGTCACCCCGTCCTTCTCGGTCTTGCGCGCCGCATAGCGGAAGGGCTGGCGGCGCGGGCCTTCGAGCGTGAAGTTCGTGAGATCGACGCGTGCCACCTCGCCGAGCTTGAGCGCAACCAGGCCCATGTCGAGGAAAAGCGGCAGGCTTTCGGGGCCGACTTCGTAGAACACGGTGCGTGCCGCCTGACGGTCGGCGAGATCGCGAAACGCCCAGCCGAGATCGCGCACGACATCGGCTGGGCCGATCGGCTCGCCCATCGCGATCAGGCTGCCGCCCGACCGCGCATACATGACGAAACCGCGCTTGTCTGGCGAAAGCAGGAACTGCTTGTCGCCCAGGAAGGCGAGCGCGGCTTCCGTTTGCGGCGCGTTCGCGACGATGGCGGGTACAGCGTTGGGAATGGGCGCATTTTCGGGCTGCACGGGTCCCCAGCGATGGATCAGCGTGTTGAGCGCGAGGCCGACCGTCAAAAGCAGCGCGACGAGCGCAAAGCGCAGGAAGCGTGGTGCATCGGCCTCGAAGGCGAACTCCCACCAGAGCTGGTTCGAATAATCGACATCGCGATAGGCGACGAAACCGAGCCACACGGAAAGAAGCACGATCGAGGACAAGCCGACCAGCCAGCCGATCGACAGCGACGACACGCCTCCGCCCCAGCCACGTGTGGGACGGCGGTAGAAGGAGGTCCGGAAGGCGATCAGCACCGCTGAGGAAAGCCCGAGGATCACTGCCTCTTCCCAGTCGAGGCCTTTCAGGAGCGAGAACAGCGCGCCAAGCCCGAAAAGTCCGAGCGCCACCCACCATGCGGTTTCGAGACGTCGCGCAAGGCCGCGGGCAACGACAAGCATCGCCACCGCGACCACGCTGGCCGCCAGATGCGACAGTTCGACGAAGGGAAGGGGCACGAAGTCGGACAGTGTGTCGAGACGCGCTTCGTGGCCGGGCGTGACGCCCGAGATCATCAGCACGGCGCCACCAAGGAAAGTGAGACCGGCCGAGAGCGGCGGCACCAGGGGTTCGATCACGCG
Source organism: Mesorhizobium liriopis (assembly GCF_024053505.1). GTDB lineage: Bacteria > Pseudomonadota > Alphaproteobacteria > Rhizobiales > Rhizobiaceae > Mesorhizobium_B > Mesorhizobium_B liriopis. The sequence continues at coordinate 8,660 of NZ_JAMXQS010000001.1, forward strand.
GGCGATGGATTTGACGCGCTTGGACACGTGGGAGCGGTGGCCGGCGACCTCGAAGGCCAGAACGCCGAGCGTGGCGATGACGAAGGGCAGGATCGTGTAGATCAGGCGGTAAACGAGAAGGGCCGCGAGCGCCTCTGGATTGTTTCCGAGCCCGAGGCTGCCCACCAGCGTCGCCTCGAAGGCGCCCAGGCCCCCCGGTGCGTGGCTCGCAATGCCCACGATGATGGCGACGGTATAGACCAGCATGAAGAGGGCTGGGCCGATCTGCACGGAATCGGGCAGGAGCACGTAAAGCACGCTCGCCGCCGCTGCCATGTCCACGACACCTGCCAGAAGCTGAAGGGCTGCACCCCGCGACGAAGGCAGGCGCAGCGAAAACTTGCCCCAGCCCGCTACGCGCTCGCCGCCGCGCAGCCAGACCAGGAAGAGTGCGACGGTTGCAAGGATCGCGATGCCGATCGCGACATCCACCGAAGGCGGCAGGCGGTCGAAGAGCGGCGCATCGGCCGGGTCGATGACGAGCCCGGCACCGATCAGAACCGCGAAGGCGAACCAGATCGCGAGCCAGGAGGTCCCGATGATGCGACCGACATCGGGCAGATCGATGCCTTCATTGGCATAAACGCGATAGCGCAGCGCACCGCCGGTCAGGATCGCAAAGCCGAGCGCATTGGAGATGGCGTAGCCGGCGGCACCCACCGAGGCCGAGAGCACCTTGGAAACGCGCTTGGGCGCAACCGTTTCGACTGCCACGAGATCGTAAACGGCGACGGCCGCGAAGCTCAGCAGAGTGAAGCAGAAAGCGAGCAGAAGGTCTGAGGCCGGCAGGCGTATGATCGCCTCGCGCACCTGATCGTATGTCACATCTTTCAGGAAACGGTCGAGCACACCGATGGCGATAGCAGCGATCACGAGGCCTGCCAGCGGCAGCGCAATGTGACCGACGCGAGCCCAAAGCCGTCCGATCATGCCGGACTCGACTTCAGCCATCTCGGATGGGGCGTTCTCGGCTGATGCGCTCATGCGGCATTCCTTCGGTCCGGCGCAGTCTTCACGCTGCGTCGGCGGCGCGCTCCACGCCTGATCCGTGGCGAATTCGTGGCGTCACAAGGCGGTGCCGGACAGTTTTCGTCCGCTCAACAGCTTGCTACATCTTGCGCCAGAGATGGAGGAGTTCTGTGACAGTCAATCCTTATGCGCGCGACCTCGACAAGAACCCCGCCAATCACCAGCCGCTGACGCCCATCTCGATCCTCGAACGCACGGCCCTGGCCTATCCCGACCGCGTGGCGGTGATCCATGGCGAAGCGCGACTGTCCTATCGCGAATTCTGGTCGCGCTCACGCCGGCTGGCATCAGCGCTGACCGAGCGCGGCATCGGCAAGGGCGACACGGTTTCAGTGATGTTGTCCAACACGCCCGCCATGCTCGAAGCGCATTTCGGCGTGCCGATGACAAAAGCGGTGCTCCATTCGCTGAACACACGGCTGGACGCGGCGGTGATCGCCTTCCAGCTCGACCACGCGGAAACCAAGATCGTGATCGTGGATCGTGAATTCGCGGATGTGATGCGCGAAGCGCTCGGCCGCGCCTCGGTCAAGCCGCTGGTGATCGACTATGACGATCCGCACTATCCGGCGGATGCCCCATATCCGAAGGGCGGGCGCATCGGTTCGCTGGATTACGAGGATTTCCTTGCCGCCGGCGATCCCGATTTCACGTGGCCGATGCCCGACGACGAGTGGGATGCGATCTCGCTGAACTACACGTCCGGCACGACCGGCAACCCCAAGGGTGTCGTCTACCATCACCGGGGCGCGGCGCTGATGGTCTATGCCAACACGATCCATGCCGGCATGGGCAAGCATCCGGTCTATCTCTGGACCTTGCCGATGTTCCACTGCAACGGCTGGTGCTTTCCATGGACCGTGCCCGCACAGGCCGGCACGCAAGTATGTCTGCGCTGGGTGCGGCCCAGGGCGATGTATGACGCGATCGCCGAGCATGGCGTCACGCATCTTTGCGGCGCGCCGATCGTGATGGCGACGCTGATCAATGCCTCGGACGCCGACAAGCGGGACTTTCCGCAGACGGTGACGTTCAACACGGCCGCCGCCCCGCCGCCCGAAGCCGTGCTCGCCGGCATGGCCGAAGCGGGATTTCAGGTGAACCATCTTTACGGATTGACCGAAACCTACGGTCCCGCCACCGTCAACGAGTGGCACGGCGAATGGGACGCCCTCGAGCCCAGGACGCGGACGGCGAAGAAGGCGCGACAGGGCGTGCCCTATCTGGCGCTCGAAGGTCTGACCGTCATGGACCCTGACACCATGGAGCCCGTGCCGACCGATGGGACCACCATCGGCGAGGTGATGTTCCGCGGCAATATCGTGATGAAGGGTTATCTCAAGAACCCATCCGCCACCGCAGAAGCGTTTCGGGGTGGCTGGTTCCATTCGGGTGATCTCGGCGTGATGCATCCGGACGGCTACATCCAGCTCAAGGATCGCTCCAAGGACATCATCATCTCAGGCGGTGAGAACATCTCCTCGATCGAGGTGGAGGATGCGCTTTACAAGCATCCGGCGGTCGGCGCCTGTGGCGTGGTCGCACGTCATGACGACAAATGGGGCGAGGTCCCGATCGCCTTTGTGGAGCTGAAGCCCGGCCGCGAAGCGGGCGAGGCCGAATTGCTCGACCACTGCCGCACGCTTCTGGCGCGCTTCAAGGTGCCCAAGACCGTGCTGTTTCATGAAATCCCGAAAACCTCCACCGGCAAGATCCAGAAGTTCAAGCTGCGGGAAATGGCGAAACAAGGCTGATGCGCGGACGGCATCAGCCGGATACGTGGCGTCTTTATGAAGAGGTGGTCTCAACGCCCGAACGGAGGATGGCTTATGCTTGGCGTCGCACGTCACTTTTTCACGCTGGCCATCTTCTATGCCCTTTGCGGCATGGCGCTCGGCCTGTCCATGGCGATCTCGCAGGATCACTCGCAGATGCCGACCCACGCCCATATCGTGGCGGCCGGCTGGCTGATGTCGTCGGTTTTTGCCTTCTTCTACCAGCTCGTACCGGCCGCACGCGCTTCGCGGTTGGCGCCGATCCATTTCTGGCTGAGCGCCGTCAGCGGCATTGTCTTGATGGGCGGGCTGTTTCTTCTGATGCGCGGCGACACTTGGATCGAACCGGCGGTCGGCATCGCATCGATCGGCTTCTATGCCGGTATGCTGCTTTTCGCGGTAATTGCGCTGCCCGCCGTCTGGCGCGGCGAGAAGGCTGATGCGCAACCTTCTCAATTTTCGCTAAATGCCGGACGTTAACGAAAAATTAGCCTTTATCGGTGTTAACTGTGGGCATCCAGTCTTCTGGATTCATTCCGAGTGGTTGGAGCCACTTTGTTTGACGCCTCCCTGTTGAAACTCCTGAGAGCCGCCTTCATCCGCGGCTCTTTTTTTCGTACCCGATCTCCGTCGTTAACCTTCTATTAAGGACGGTGTTGCCTCCATCGTGAAGGCGGCGCATCATTCATCGGTGTGCATGGTGCTTCGGCGTCATGAAGGGGTTAGACCCGTTCCGGTGATTTGGGTGGTCGTCGGGCGGGCAGGGGACAGCGAGATTTGAGCATGAGCGAAGCGCCGCAAGAAGCGTTGAATATGATACGCTTGGCCGAAAGGCGTATCTTCTCGCCCTCCTTCAAGCCGCTCTACGACGATGGCATGCGCCTGGTCGAAGAAGCCGCCGAATATCTCGACGGGCCGGGCCGTGCCGATGCAAAGCGACTGAACCGCTTGGCCGCGACGCTTTACGCCGCCGAATCCATGCGTCTCACCACGCGGCTGATGCAGATCGCCTCATGGCTTCTGCTCCAGCGCGCCGCCAATTCCGGCGAGATGACACGCGATCAGGTGGCCGCCGAAAAGGCCAAGGTTCGGCTCGACACGGCATCCGTCCGCGAAGATGCCATCGGCTGGCCTGAATTGCCGGAAGCGTTCCGCGCACTGGTGGAGCGTTCGCTCAGCCTGCAGTCGCTCGTGCGGCGCATGGACGACGAGATCTATGGCGAGGGCGAGCAGACCGCCCAGAACACCGGCCGGCGCACCAATCCGGTTTCGGACCAGATCACGCTGTTGAAAACAGCTTTCGCGGGCGGCTGAGGCCTCATCCTGCTATTCCACCGGAATGGCAGAAACGATTCGCATCATCGGCATCGACCCGGGCCTCCGTCGCACCGGCTGGGGTCTGCTCGAAGCGCAGGGCAACAACCTCCGCTTTCTCGCATCCGGCACCGTCACATCCGACGGCGATGCGAGCTTGGCCGAACGCCTGTTGCAGCTTCATCAGGGTTTGACCGCCGTGATCGAGGAATGGTCGCCTGAAGAGGCGGCTGTCGAGCAGACCTTCGTCAACCGCGATGCGACGGCGACGCTGAAGTTGGGTCAGGCGCGCGGCATCGCTTTGCTGGTGCCCGCCCAAGCCGGGCTTTCGGTTGCCGAATACTCGCCAAATGCGGTGAAGAAGACGGTGATCGGCGTCGGCCACGGCGACAAGAAACAGATCCACATGATGGTCAAGGTCCTGATGCCCAAGGCCCGTTTCGAGGGCGACGACGCGGCCGATGCCCTTGCCATCGCCATCTGCCACGCCCACCAGCGCACCAGCGTCGTCGGACGTCTCGCGGCACTCGGTGCTTGAAGCACCGGAACGCCGCTGCCAAGTAATACGCCGGAGGTATTACCATGCGTGTGACGAGCAAAGGTCAGGTGACGATCCCCAAGGAGATCAGGGACCGGATGAAAATCGGACCGGGATCAGAAGTCGATTTCGTTGTCAGTGGAAATGTTGTCGAGCTCGTCGCTCTCAGCGAGAGCGAGGGGCAACGCCGTCGTGCGCGCAGCATTCGCGCGTGGGGCAAAAAGATGGCCGGTACACTCCATCTCGGCGGCATGACGACCGAAGAATATATCGAAGTGCTGCGGGGACCGCGTGCAGACCTCGATCCTCGTTGACACCAATATATTCATCGACCTGTTCCAGGGTGGACCGGCCAGCTACTGGTCGCTCGACGCGCTGGAGCGTGTCGGCAGTGACGCGCCGCTTTTGATGAATCCGATCGTCTGGGCCGAGATCGGTGCGCACTTCGCAAGCGAAGCCGAACTCGAAACCGCGTTCGACGATCTGCCTATCGAGAAAGTTCAGCTTCCGTTTGCTGCGGCTTTTCTGGCGGGACAAGCACATCTCTTTTATCGCCGCGCGGGCGGTACGCGTGAACGGACACTGCCGGACTTCCTGATCGGCGCTCACGCGCTCCATGGTGGTTATCGCCTCCTCACCCGCGACGCTGCGCGTTACCGAACCTATTTTCCGACACTCACCATTATCGCACCGGAAACTCACGCATGATCGGCAAGCTGACCGGGCTTCTTGACGAGATCGGCGAGGACCATTGTGTGGTCGACGTGAACGGCGTCGGTTATGTCGCGTTCTGCCCGGCACGCACGCTCGCCAACCTGCCGGGCGTGGGCGTCAAGGTGACGCTTTTCATCGAGACCTATGTGCGCGAGGACATGATCCGGCTTTACGGCTTCGTCACAAGCCTCGAACGGGAGTGGTTCCGGCTTCTGATGGGCAATGTGCAGGGCGTGGGCGCCAAGGTCGCGCTTGCCGTGCTGTCGACGCTCTCAGCTTCCGAACTCGCCAATGCGGTCGCGCTGCGCGACATCGCCATGGTCAGCCGCGCGCCGGGCGTGGGACGTAAAGTCGCCGAGCGCATCGTCAACGAATTGCAGTCCAAGGTGCCAGCCTATTCCGCGGAAGCGGCGGCCGAAATGGGCCTCAAGCAGGATATCGGCAGCGGCACGGCGCCAGCCCCTGTCGCGGATGCCGTTTCAGCCTTGGTCAATCTCGGATACGGACGCGACATCGCGGCCAATGCAGTAGCTGCGGCGCTGAAGAATGCGGGCGAGGGGCCGGATGCTGGAAAGCTTATCCGGCTCGGGCTCAAGGAACTGGCGCGATAGGAATGATTGCCTTGCGACTTGGTCGCCACTAGATGAGAATGGCGGAGGCTTTTGCTTTCCGCCTCAGCGTCGCGCCTCGATAGTCGTCTCTGCAGTTGGGTGATCCTCCAGCTTGTGCGATGACACTCGTCTCTGACATTCACCCTGCCCGACCATCCATGGAACAGTCCGTATGAGCCTGCCCCCCAGACTGATCTCCGCCGACAAGCGCGGCGAGGATGCGGATGCGGCGTTGCGGCCGCAGACCTTGGACGATTTCGTCGGGCAAGAAGCCGCGCGGGCCAATCTCAAGGTCTTCATCCAGGCCGCCAAGGGGCGCGGCGAGGCGCTCGACCATGTGCTCTTCGTCGGGCCGCCCGGCTTGGGCAAGACGACGCTCGCGCAGATCATGGCGCGCGAGATGGGCGTCAATTTCCGCTCGACCTCGGGACCGGTGATCGCCAAGGCCGGCGATCTCGCAGCTCTCCTCACCAATCTCGAAGAGCGCGACGTGCTTTTCATCGATGAAATCCACCGCCTCAATCCGGCTGTCGAGGAAATCCTTTATCCGGCGATGGAGGATTTCCAGCTCGACCTCATCATCGGCGAAGGACCCGCGGCACGCTCGGTCAAGATCGACCTTGCCAAGTTCACGCTGGTGGCGGCAACCACGCGGCTTGGGCTTTTGACCAACCCCTTGCGTGACCGCTTCGGTATTCCGGTGCGGCTCAATTTCTATACGGTGCCCGAGCTCGAACTGATCGTGCGGCGCGGTGCGCGCATCCTCGGCATGCCGCTCGCCGATGACGGCGCACTCGAGATCGCGCGCCGGGCACGCGGCACGCCCCGCATTGCCGGCCGTCTGCTACGCCGCGTGCGCGATTTCGCGGCGGTGGCCGAAGTCGAAAGCGTGGACCGCAAGATCGCCGATGCTGCACTCTCGCGGCTCGATGTGGACCGGCTTGGGCTCGACGGGCTCGACCGGCGCTATCTCACGATGATCGCGGGCAATTTCGGCGGTGGTCCGGTGGGCGTGGAGACGATCGCGGCAGGGCTGTCGGAGCCGCGCGATGCGATCGAGGATATCATCGAGCCCTATCTGATCCAGCAGGGCTTCATCCAGCGCACGCCGCGCGGGCGGGTGCTGACGGCGAATGCCTGGCGGCATCTTGGGCTTGAAGCGCCGGCGGAACTGGCGCAGGCGCAGATCAATCTTTTCCAGCAGGACGATTGATCGGCTTCATCGCCTTTATCGCATCCAAAACATTCGGCTCGGCAGACCGCCCCTCGAATTCCTCGACGATCCCGAACGCCCCGCCATAGGACCACACAGACCACGCGAAGCCATGTCGCTCGGCGTGCTCTGCCATCGCCAAAACATAGGGCGCGCGTGACGCGGCCGGCATGATCCACGCCGTTTGCCATTCCTGGCGGATCATGCCGAATTCGCCAAGCAGGATGTTTTCCGGCTTTACGCCATTCTTCTCGGCCCAGCCGGAAACCGTCTTGAACGGCACCTCCATGATCGTATCGAGCTTTTCGGGCGTATCCACCTCGGCCACCTGCTCGTCGAGATAAGCCAGCAGCCCGGCCTTGCGCGCCCACGGCGCTTCCGCGCGAATGCGTTCTTTGATCTTTTCCACGATTGCGTCCAGTTCCGCGCGGGGCACCGATGAGGGCGGGAAGGGGAGGCCGGTGACGTAGGGGATGAAGTCGCCCGCCCAAGTCGCGCCCTGATGGGTCAGCAGGAAGGGGCTATAGGAGTGGAAGGTCCAGAGCAGATTGTCGTCAGGCGTGTCGCGCGGGTCGATCTTGGCAAGCGCGTCGGCATTCGAGAAGCAGGCGCCGGTCAGGATGAGCGTGAGCCGCGTGGCGCCTGCGCGGGCCGCCGCCCACAGGCGCTTCTGCCGTTCGGGCCAGATCGCGATAGGGCTGTCGTCGCAATCGACCTGCGGCTCGTTCATCGGCTCGAAGGCGAGCATGGCCGGATCCTCGTCCTTGAGCGTATCGGCCATGCGGCGGACGATATCGACATAGGCGTCGAAGCGGGGCGGGCTCTCCATCACCTCCTTCATCCCGACGCCGCGCGAGGCGTTGGACGCGATCAGATGCATGTCCACGATCACCTTGAGCCCGACCGCATTCACGAGGCGGACGGATTCCAGCACTTCCTGGAAGAGACGGTCGTGCAGATCCTTTGCCCGATCCGACAGGAACGGGGCTGGATCGACTGGCATCCGCACGAAATCGAAGCCTGCCTTTTTCAGCGCCTCGAGCTTGGGCTTGTCCACCGTGCGCCGCCATTCGGGAAAGGGCAGGAGCACGTCGGGGCGGTCCCATTCGCTCTCAGCGGGCCATGTCGTCCAGATGTCGAGATTGATGCCGCGTCCCGGCTGGAACGTCGCTGCCTGCGCGGAAGACGCGCCCAGCATCACCATCGCCATCACTCCAGCCTTGATCGTAAAGTCCCGCAATGCCATCCGGGCATCCTCCATCCGTGCGATGGTGCTAGAGGCAGAATGCGACAGAGGAAAGCCGGATGAGCGAGCATGGTGAACGCCCAATTCCATCTGCCAGCCCGCTTTCCGGCGAACTCACGGGAGACGGGCACCGTACCTGGGCGCGCGTCTATTATGCCGATACCGACTTTTCGGGCGTCGTCTACCATGCGCGCTACCTCGAATTCCTCGAACGTGGCCGCTCCGACTTCCTGCGCCTGGTCGGCGTACATCACAACGAACTGATCGGGCAGGCGAACGCCATAGTCTGGGTGGTGCGCCGGATGGATATCCGCTTCCTGAAACCCGCCCGCATCGACGACGTACTGACGGTCGAGACCAGGACGGCTGCTGTGTCCGGGGCGCGGATCGCCATGCACCAGCGCATTCTGCGAGGCGAGGAAGCCCTCATCGAAGCGGAAGTCGAGGCGGCGACGATCGGCACGGACGGAAGGCCGCGCAGATTCCCAAGGGAATGGACCGCCGCCTTCATGCCGCAGGCCGCACGCTAACCAAGCATTAACCTCAACACTTCATGAATGAAAACGTTAGGAAGTGCCGTGAACGCTCACGCCTTCCTTTCACCAAATTTGGCCCCGAGAAGGCCGTGACATGCTTGAAGATGCCCATTCAAGGCGTTCGAGGCGCAGCGTAAAAGCCGCGCGCGACCGAAGGTGGCGGCATTTCGGGCACGGTGCGGCAGCAGCTCAGGCGCACCCTGTTCTTTTTGGGAAAAGTTCGGATGGAAACTCTTCATCTCGCTGAACCGGGCGCGTCCGTTTCGGTTTGGGCGCTGTTCTGGCAGGCCGGTCTTATCGTCAAGCTCGTGATGATCGGCCTTCTCGCCGCGTCCGTCTGGACCTGGGCCATCATCATCGACAAGGTGATTTCGTATAATCGCATGCGCGCAGCATTGAACCGCTTCGAGCAGGTTTTCTGGTCCGGCCAGTCGCTCGAGCAGCTCTACCAGAGCCTCAACGAGAAGAAGACCGCCGGCATGGGCTCGATCTTCGTCGCCGCCATGCGCGAATGGAAGAAGAGCTTCGAGAAGGGCGCGAAATCGCCGCTCGCTCTCCAGACCCGCATCGACAAGGCAATGGATCTGGCTCTTACCCGTGAGATGGAAGGGCTCGAAGGCCGCCTCGGCTTCCTCGCCACTGTCGGCTCGGCCGCGCCCTTTATCGGCCTGTTCGGCACGGTGGTCGGCATCATGACCTCGTTCCAGGCTATTGCCGGCGCGCAGTCCACCAATCTCGCGGTTGTCGCGCCGGGCATCGCCGAGGCTTTGCTCGCTACCGCCATCGGCCTGCTTGCCGCTATTCCGGCCGTTATCGCCTACAACAAGCTCTCCGCCGACGTGTCCAAGATTGGCACGCGCATGGAAGGCTTCGCCGACGAGTTCTCCGCCATCCTCTCGCGTCAGATCGACGAAAAGGTCGTGACGCGGATGGCCGCCTGAATTCGGTCGCGCGGAAAGCTTAGGAGGCGGCCATGGGCATGTCGGTTGGAGCAGCAGGGGGCGGACGCGGGCGTCGCGGCGGTCGTCGCAGCCGCAAGCACGGTGTGATGTCCGAGATCAACGTCACGCCCTTTGTGGACGTGATGCTGGTTCTCCTCATCATCTTCATGGTAGCCGCGCCCATGCTGACGGTCGGTGTGCCCGTGGATCTGCCCAAGGCTCAGGCCGAAACGCTGAATTCCGAAACCCAGCCGATCGTCGTGTCGATCCGCCAGGGTGGGGCCGTTTATCTCAACGAGACCGAGATCCCGGTCGAGGAACTCGCACCCAAGATGCAGGCCGTCGCCAAGGCCGGCTATGAAGAGCGTATCTTCGTGAAAGGCGATCGCACGGCCGATTACGGCTCGGTGGCCCAGGTGATGGCAAGCCTGCGCACCGCCGGCTATTCGAATCTCGGCCTCGTGACCGATCTGCCGGACCAGAAGAACTGAGCGTGCCATGAAGGCCGGTCTTTCGACATCCGTTATCTTCCACGCCGCCGTGCTCGGCGTCGGCTTGATCTCGCTCGGCGCGCCCAAGCCGCTGGATGCGGGCGCGACGGAGTCGTTGCCGGTTTCCGTGATCTCGTCGGAAGAACTCGCGCAGATGGTCCAGGGCGACAAGACGGCCGCCTTGAGCGAAAAGCCGGCGCCCAAGCCGACCACCAAGCCGGACGTGAAGCCCGACGCGCAGAATATCGGCGACAACGACAACGACCTGTCGACGCCGCCCACGCCCGAACCCTCGCCGCGCGAGGTGAAGCAGGCGGCGGCCCAGCCAGAATCCGAGCCCACACCCGAGCCGACCCCTGTTCCCGCGCCCGAGCCCGCTCCCAAGGTCGAACCCACTCCGAAACCCGAGCCGACGCCTGCGACCGAAACCAAGGTCGAGCCGACGCCCAAGCAGGAAGTGAAGCCAGAGCCGACGCCTGAGCAGAAAACCGCGGAGGTCACACCCGACGCGCTCAAGCTGCCCGACAGCGCGCCGTCGCCGGCCATGAAGCCCAAGCCGACACCGCCTGCCGAGGCGCAGACCGCCAAGGCGCCTGACAAGAAGGAAGCCGAGAAGCCGGCAGAGAAGAAGACCGCGCAGAAGTCGGACGCCAAGGAAAAGTCGCTCGAAGACGAAGTGGCGATGCTGCTCGACAAGCAGAAGGCCTCGGGCGGCGGTGCCAAGCGCTCGTCCGATCAGGCCTCGCTCGGCGGCAAGAAGACCACCGGCGCCAAGCTCTCGCAGGGCGAGATGGATGCGCTGCGCTCCCAGCTTTCCGGTTGCTGGAGCATTCCGGCGGGTGCGGAAGGCGTGGAAGGTTTGCGCGTTTCCGTGAGCTTCAGCCTGGATTCATCCGGTAAGCTCGATGGCCGTCCGCAGATAACCGCTTCGAGCGGCGACACGACCTTCGACCAGAGCGCGGTGCGCGCCGTGCAGAAATGCGACAATGCCGGCTTCACCCTGCCCATGGACAAAGCCGACACCTGGTCACAGGTCGTCGTCAACTTCGACCCCAGCGAAATGTTCTGACGCCTCAAGTGCAGGCGTCTCCTTCTCACCACCCACGAGGTTTGACCCGATGAAGAACCTTTTGAGGAGCCTTCTCACCGCCACCGCGCTTTCATTCGGCGCAACAGTCGCGGCCGTGCTCCCTGCCCATGCCCAGCTCGTGATCGACGTCAATCGCGGCAATGTCGAGCCGATGCCGATCGCCATCACCGATTTCCAAGGCGATGCGGTTGCCCAGGAGATTTCGCAGATCGTGCAGGCCGATCTCCAACGCTCGGGCCTCTTCGCGCCGATCGACAAGGCGGCTTTCATCGAAAAGATCACGAACCCCGATGCCGCTCCGCGTTTCGACGACTGGAAGGTGATCAATGCCCAGGCGCTCGTCACGGGCCGCGTGGGGCGTGAAGGCGACGGTCGTCTGCGTGCCGAGTTCCGCCTTTGGGACACGTTCGGCGGCCAGCAGCTGATCGGCGAGCAGTTTTTCGCCAATCCGCAGAACTCGCGCCGCGTGGCGCACATCATCGCGGACTCGATCTATGAGAAGCTGACCGGCGAGAAGGGTTATTTCGACACCCGCGTCGTCTACATCGACGAGACCGGCTCCAAGCAGAACCGCGTGAAGCGTCTCGCCATCATGGACCAGGACGGCGCCAATGTGCGCTACCTGTCCAACGGCAAGACGATTGCGATGACCCCGCGTTTCTCGCCGACGCGTCAGGAAATCACCTATATGTCCTACGAGTCCGGCCAGCCGCAGGTCTACCTGCTGCAGATCGAGACGGGGCAGCGTGAGCTCGTCGGCAACTTCCCCGGCATGACCTTTGCGCCGCGCTTCTCGCCGGACGGCCAGAAGGTCGTGATGAGCCTGCTGCGCGACGACGGCAACTCGAACATCTTCGCGATGGACCTGCGCTCGCGCACCACCACGCGTCTCACCAACTCTTCTGCCATCGACACCTCGCCGTCCTATTCGCCGGACGGCTCGCGCGTCGTCTTCACCTCGGATCGCGGTGGCCAGCCACAGATCTATGCGATGGGCGCGGACGGCTCGGGCCAGACGCGCATCTCGTTCGGCGGTGGCCAGTATTCGACGCCTGTGTGGAGCCCGCGCGGCGACCTCATCGCCTTCACCAAGCAGTCGGGCGGCCAGTTCCAGATCGGCGTGATGAAGCCCGATGGTTCGGGCGAGCGCATCCTGTCTTCCGGCAATCTTCAGGAAGGTCCGACCTGGGCGCCGAACGGGCGTGTGGTGATGTTCTTCCGTGAAGGTGGCGGCGGGCCGAAGCTTTATTCAATCGACCTCACGGGCCGCAACGAGCAGCCGATCCCGACCAAGGGCTTTGGCTCGGATCCGGCCTGGTCGCCGCTTCTCGAATGATGTGATCGGTGGGGTGGGAAACCGGTCGCGTTTCCGCCCCATTTCGCGGCCAAGGCCGCGATCATTATCGGTCGGCGAGGGTGACAGCCGGCCGAGAACGCGGAAAATCCTGAAGGGCAGGACGCGTTTCTTGAGCTTTCGGTAACCTTGTTATGGTTACTGCTTGGTCTCACAAAGCTTTCAATTCAATCGCTTGGAATTTCTCAAAGGAGTGGCGGGGATGATGGGCCGCATCGCAAGCATGAAGATCAACACGGTTGCGCTTGCGCTGGTCGCCACTTTGGCGGTCACCGGCTGCGCCTCCAAGAAGACGCCGAACAGCGCGTCCGACCTCGGCCTCGGCGGCGGTGCCGGTTCGGCCACGCCGGGCTCCAGCCAGGACTTCACGGTGAATGTGGGCGACCGCATCCTGTTCGACACGGACAGCTCCTCGATCCGCGCCGACGCACAGACCACGCTGAGCCGTCAGGCCCAGTGGCTGAACCGCTACGGCTCCTACGGCATCGTGGTCGAAGGCCATGCCGACGAGCGCGGCACCCGCGAATACAACCTCGCACTCGGCGCGCGTCGTGCGGCTGCAGCGCGCGACTACCTGATCTCGCAGGGCGTGCGCGCCAACCGCCTCAAGACGATCTCCTACGGCAAGGAGCGTCCGGTGGCCGTTTGCGAGCAGGACACCGCCTGCCAGTCGCAGAACCGTCGCGCGGTCACCGTGCTGAGCGGCGCTGGCAGCTAAAGCATTTCACAGCCGGATGGCACATCCGGCGTCCGTGAAAATGCGGCTGAGCAATGTGTTGGAGCCGCATTTCGATGCAATCGAAATGAAACAGGCTCCAACGAATGCTTGGTTGCGAGAACAAGGCCATCGTTTGGCCGAAGTCTCGCGGCTAGGTTGAACCTGCGAGGGGCAGGGGCTTATCGCCCCTGCCTTTCGTGTTTTTGGGGCACGCTTCATGAGCGGCAAGGGAAAAATGGGACTGCGAACATTGATCGGCGGCGCGCTGGCGCTGACACTACTTTCCACATCGGCTTTCGCCGACAACAAGGGCTGGGGCCTCGGCCTTCCAGGCGTTTTCGGCGGCAACAAGTCGGAAAACGCGCAGCCTGTGCAGCAGCCCGCGCCCGTGCAAATGGCGCAGGCCGGTGATCCGCGCATCACCGAGATGCAGGAACAGCTGCGCCGCATGTCGGGCACGCTGGAAGAGATGAACTTCCAGATCCTGCAGATGCAGGAGCAGATCCGCAAGCAGCAGGAAGACAACGAATTCCGCTTCCAGGAGATCGAGGGCGGCGGTGGCGCCAAGGCCAAGCCTGCCAAGAAGAGCGAAGCGGCGCCTCCCGACGACAATAATGCGGTGGCCAGCGCCACCGCACCTTCTGCTGGTGACATGTCCGGCGGTGCGCTGCCGCCGCCATCCGGCGGTCCTGCTCAAACCAATCCCGGGATGGCTGGCGCCGACATGGCGGGTGCGCCGGTCGCTGGCAGCACTGCCCCGGCAACTGGTGCGCCGGGCTTCGGCACGATCACGTTCGATGCATCCGGCAACGTCACCGGCGGCACAGTGGGTGACCAGTCGGTCATCTCGCGTGGCATCGAACGGCCGGCGGACCTGCAGCCTTCGCAGGACGGCACACAGGTCGCGGCTTTGCCTCCGAGCGACAACCCTGAAGAGGTCTACCAGAACGCGTATCAGTTCGTCCTATCGGGTGACTACAAGACGGCCGAAGCCGGTTTCCGCAACCATATCGAGCGCTTCCCGACCGATGCCCGCAACGCTGACGCGGAATACTGGCTTGGCGAGTCGCTGCTCGGGCAATCCAAATATTCCGATGCCGCCAAGGTCTTCCTGAACGCCGGCAAGGAACATCCGAAGTCAAAGAAGGCGCCCGAGATGTTGTTGAAGCTCGGCGTGTCACTGGCTGGCCTGAACCAGCGTGATGTCGCCTGCGCGACCTTTTCCGAAGTTTCCAAGCGCTACCCGAACATTTCGGCACCGCTCAAGCAGCGCCTTGCCCAAGAGAAGTCGCGTTCTTCGTGCTGACCCGCTCGCCTGCCGATACGCTTAAGCGAGGCAGGCTCGACCCGGACGCACTTATCGAACCCTTTGATATTCCGTCGGGTGCAAATCTGATCGCCGCGGTTTCCGGTGGCAGCGACTCCCTTGCCCTTCTTGATCTTCTTCACGCTGCAAGCCGCAAACGAAACTGGCGCATTCATGTTGCGACGGTCGATCACGGCTTGCGGTCGGAATCCGCCACTGAGGCTCAGACTGTCGGCGAGAGAGCAGCGTGGCTTGGCCTCCCGCACCGCGTTCTACGCTGGGAAGGCCCAAAGCCCTCGACCGGCATTCAGGCTGCCGCACGTGCCGCGCGCTATCAGCTCCTCAAAAACCACGCAGACGAGATCGGCTCGGACTTCATCCTCACTGGCCATACGCAGGACGACCAGATCGAAACAGTGCGGATGCGGGAAGTGCGCGGCAATGGGCGCGGCCTTGCGGGCATGGCGCCGGCGACATTGCTTGATGGCCGTGTCTGGCTTCTCCGCCCGCTTCTCGAAACGGGACGCCATGACCTGCGCCTTTGGCTGAACGCGCGACAGATCGATTGGATCGATGATCCGAGCAACAGCGATCCCCGCTTCGAGCGTGTACGGGTGCGGAAGGCGCAGGAATATGACAAAGGTCATATTCTCAGGCTTCGCGCGCAGGCGGAGAAGAAGCGGATCGCGTTGGGAATTGCCGCAGCCCAGATCGTCCGAAACCTGGCGGCTCAACCATCGCCCGGCCTTTTAAGTCTTGCGGCTGAAGCCTTCGCGTTCGGCGATGCCGGCCTCTACGCATTTCGCGCACTCATCGCATGCGCAGGTGGACAGGAGCATCTTCCCGATCCCTCCCGAAGCGATGCGCTGTGGCGGAAGCTCGAAGCGGGTCCGATACGCGCGAGCCTCGGCGGTGCAGTGATCGAGCGGCGCAAGGCGATGATCTGGTTGCATCGCGAGACAAGGCACATCGCAGGAATCGCCGCGCATCGCGACAAAGTGTTCGACGGCCGCTTTCGGCTGAAATCGAGTTTGCCCGGCACGATCGTTGCCAATGGCGCCGCTGCTCGCCCGACTTCTTCCCGTGCCAACGAACTGCCGCCCCGTCTTGTGTCCGGCGCAATGGCCGCGCAGCCGGCATTGCGAGGGGAGAGCGGACGACTGGTCAGGCTCGACGAAGAACGGTTCGAGCCTCTCGTTCCGCCTTTCGCCCGCATTCTTCTGGCTTTCGATACCTCTCTCGCGCAAGCGCTCGCCGGTCTCTTCGGCGCACGCAAATTTCCTTCGCCGCCTTATGCCGGCCGCAAAGACAGATTGGCTTAACTCAAGCCGCGTCCTTCGCCTTGGCAAGGGCGCGCGCCGTGCCTATGTTAGGCCGGTTACTGCCCGCTGACGCTGTGTGCCTCGTGACCCGAGGCCAACGGGAATCCTCCCACGGAACCGCAGATGAACTCGAACTACCGCAACCTCGCGCTTTGGGCGATCATCGCCGTCCTCCTGATCGCGCTCTTCAACCTCTTCCAGTCGCCACAGCAGCGCGGCGCTTCGCGCAACGTGCCCTATTCGGAATTCCTGACCGATGTGGACGCGGGCCGGGTGAAGTCGGTGACGATCACGGGCGAGCGCATCTCGGGTACCTATGTGGACAATGCCAGCGGGTTCCAGACCTATTCTCCGGGCGATTCCAACCTCGTCGACCGGCTCGAGGGCAAGAGTGTCACCATCAATGCCCAGCCTGAAACCGACGGCTCCAACTCGCTCTTCGGCATTCTGCTTTCCTGGCTGCCGATGATCCTGATCCTCGGCGTCTGGATCTTCTTCATGCGCCAGATGCAGTCGGGTTCGGGCCGCGCGATGGGCTTCGGCAAGTCCAAGGCCAAGCTGCTTACCGAAGCCCATGGCCGCGTGACCTTCGGTGACGTCGCCGGCGTGGACGAGGCCAAACAGGACCTTGAGGAAATCGTCGAGTTCCTCCGCGATCCCGGCAAGTTCCAGCGTCTCGGCGGCAAGATTCCGCGCGGCGTGCTGCTCGTGGGCCCTCCCGGCACCGGCAAGACGCTGCTCGCGCGCTCCGTCGCCGGCGAAGCCAATGTGCCGTTTTTCACCATCTCCGGCTCGGACTTCGTCGAAATGTTCGTCGGTGTCGGCGCGTCCCGCGTCCGCGACATGTTCGATCAGGCCAAGAAGAACGCACCCTGCATCATTTTCATCGACGAAATCGACGCGGTCGGCCGCCATCGCGGCGCGGGCCTCGGCGGTGGCAATGACGAGCGCGAACAGACGCTCAACCAGCTACTGGTCGAGATGGACGGCTTCGAAGCCAACGAGTCGATCATCCTGATTGCCGCGACCAACCGTCCCGACGTGCTCGACCCGGCACTTCTGCGTCCGGGCCGCTTCGACCGTCAGGTCGTCGTGCCGAACCCGGACATCAACGGCCGCGAGCGTATTCTCAAGGTGCACGTCCGCAACGTGCCGCTGGCCCCGAATGTAGATCTCAAGGTCGTCGCACGTGGCACGCCGGGCTTTTCGGGCGCGGACCTCATGAACCTCGTCAACGAAGCCGCTCTTATGGCCGCGCGCCGCAACAAGCGCCTCGTCACCATGCAGGAATTCGAGGACGCCAAGGACAAGGTAATGATGGGCGCCGAGCGCCGCTCAACTGCGATGACGCAGGCCGAGAAGGAGCTCACCGCCTATCACGAGTCCGGCCATGCCATCCTCGCGCTCAATGTGCCGGCAGCCGATCCGCTTCATAAGGCAACGATCATCCCGCGCGGTCGCGCGCTCGGTATGGTGATGCAGTTGCCTGAGGGCGACCGCTACTCGATGAGCTACAAATACATGATCTCGCGTCTTGCGATCATGATGGGTGGCCGCGTCGCGGAAGAGATGAAGTTCGGCAAGGAGAACATCACCTCGGGCGCGGCTTCCGACATCGAGCAGGCGACCAAGCTGGCGCGTGCCATGGTCACGCGCTGGGGCTTCTCCGACAAACTCGGCCACGTCGCCTATGGCGAGAACCAGGAAGAAGTCTTCCTCGGCCATTCGGTGGCGCGCACACAGAACGTTTCGGAAGAGACCGCCCAACTCATCGACGCTGAAGTTCGCCGCCTGATTGATGAAGCCTATGTCACCGCGACCGATATCCTGACGCGCAAGCGTGAGGAATGGATCGCGCTCGCCGAAGGCCTCCTCGAATTCGAAACGCTGTCGGGCGAGGAAATCAAGCAGCTCATCGCCGGCAACCGACCCAACCGCGACTCGGGCGACGACTCTTCGCCCACGCGCGGCACAGCGGTGCCCAAGGCCGGCAGCGCGTCGGGCCGCCGCAAGGGCGACGAGCCGGAGGGTGGACTGGAGCCTCAGCCGCAGGGCTAGTCCATACTTTCCATGAGTGGAAATCTATAGCAGGCTGCATGTCCAACTTTCAGGACATGCAGCCTGTTTCCATTTCGGCTGCCCTTTGTCCTGAAGCGTTCAAAGTCAGTGAGGGCAGAGGCACGTGGAATTCGAGAAAGGCGGCATCTGGCGCAACTGGGTGGGCAACCAGTATTGTGTTTCCCAGTACAAGGCCGCACCGCAAACCGAAGCGGAACTGATCGAACTCGTTCGTGAGGCGGACCGCCGCGATCTCGGCGTGCGCGTCTCCGGGTCGGGCCATTCCTTCACCCCGGTCGTCGGAACGAGCGGTCTTCTCCTCTCGCTTGCCGATCTGCGCGGCGTTCGAGCGATCGATCACGGCCGCAAGCAAGTGACGGTGGCGGGTGGCACGCGCATCAATGAACTCGGCAAGGCGCTGAAAGCTGAAGGCCTGTCGCTGATCAATCAGGGCGACATCGACAGTCAGGCCGTCGCAGGCGCCTTTACCACAGGCACCCATGGCACCGGCCTCAAGCTCGGCAATCTCGCTTCGTCTATCGCCGGCATGCGCATCGTCAAGGCGGATGGCGAAGTGCTCGACATCGATGGGAGCGACGAGGATCTCCTGCACGCCGCGCAGGTGTCGGTCGGCACGCTCGGCATCATTTCCGCCATGACGCTGAATGTCACGGAAGCCTACAACCTGCACGAAAAGCTCTGGCGCGACGATTTCGAGACCTGCATGGAGCGCCATGACGAGCTCGCCGCGCAGCACCGCCACTTCGGCTTCTTCTGGTGCCCGACGCCCGAAAGCCGCCACCTCTATTGCCTCGCCGATACGTCCGACTCGCCATTCTCCTCCACCAGGGCGCAAGCAGACATTTGCGAGATGAAGGTGATGGACATATCCGATGCGGCACCCATGGAGCGCCCATTCGAGAAGATTGCCTACAGCTCCGATGTCTATCCGATCGAGTATGTACCGAACTTCGTCGAGCTCGAATATGCCGTGCCGGTGGAACACGGAAAGGCGGCCGTGCGCGCGGTGCGGGAGTTGATGCTCAACAAGCACACGAACTGCATCTACCCGATCGAGTACCGCTTCACGGCGGGCGATCCGGCGTGGATGAGCCCATTCCACCATCAGGACAGCATCACTCTCTCGGTGTCAGGCGGGCCGGGCATCGACTATTGGGATTATCTGCGTGATGTGGACCAGATCCTGCGCCGGTACAATTCGCGCCCGCACTGGGGCAAGATGCACTTTCTCGATACGGAAGACGTGACCAGGCTTTATCCGCGTGCCGACGACTTCCGCGCCTTGCGCCGCCGGCTCGATCCCAAGGGCCGTTTCCTCAACGACCATCTGCGCATGCTCCTCGGCTGAAACATCATGTGACGAGACAAGGTGGAATTTCGGCTGTCCGGTCGCGTCTTTCGGACTACGGGACGGGGGGATGGGTACCCCGATTGCCGAACTCCTGTGCCGCTTCCAGATGGTCTAGCCTGAAAGCACGGCCGACTTCGCCAGATCATGGTTCAGCATTTCTTAAAGCAACGGACCGATGATCTGCGCTCTTCGACTTGCCGGCTCAGCGTTACAGCGGCTCATATAATGTGAGCGGCGTGGCGCGCCGGTTTGTGGCAAAGGCGACATAAGTTTCCCTGGGGGATTTGCATGTCCAAGCGCTATTTCGGAACAGACGGCATTCGTGGCCGCGCCAATCGCTTCCCGATGACGCCCGAGGTGGCGATGAAGGTCGGCATGGCGGCAGGCATGTCGTTCCAGCGCGGCAAACACCGCCATCGTGTTGTGCTGGGCAAGGACACGCGGCTGTCGGGCTACATGCTGGAAAACGCGATGGTCGCGGGCTTCTGCGCGGCCGGCATGGACGTGTTCCTGCTCGGGCCCATGCCCACGCCCGCGGTCGCGATGCTCACGCGCTCGTTGCGTGCGGATATCGGCGTGATGATCTCGGCCTCGCACAACCCTTACCATGACAACGGCATCAAGCTGTTCGGGCCGGACGGCTACAAGCTCTCCGACGAGATCGAGAACCGCATCGAAGCGATGCTGGATGAGGAGATCGATATCGTTCTGGCCGACTCCGACCTGCTCGGCCGTGCCAAGCGTATCGACGGCGTGCATGACCGTTACATCGAGGCGGCCAAGCGTACACTGCCGCGCAACATGTCACTCGAAGGCCTGCGCATCGTGATCGATTGCGCCAATGGCGCCGCTTACAAGGTGGCCCCCGAAGTGCTCTGGGAACTGGGTGCCGAGGTCATTGCCATCCATACCGAGCCGAACGGCTTCAACATCAACAAGGAATGTGGTTCGACCGCGCCTGAAAGCCTGATCGCCAAGGTGCATGAGGTGCGCGCCGATATCGGCATCGCACTCGACGGTGACGCCGACCGCATGGTGATCGTAGACGAAAACGGTACGCTGGTGGATGGCGACCAGGTGATGGCACTGATCGCCGAATCCTGGGCCGAAGACGGCCGCCTGACCGGCAATGGCCTCGTCGCGACCGTGATGAGCAATCTCGGCCTCGAGCGCTTCATCCAGTCCAAGGGCATGGAACTGCACCGCACCAAGGTGGGCGACCGCTATGTGGTCGAGCACATGCGCGCCAACGGCTTCAATGTGGGCGGCGAACAGTCGGGCCACATCGTCTTGTCGGACTTCTCAACCACGGGTGATGGCCTCGTCTCGGCCCTTCAGGTTCTTGCCTGCGTGAAAGCATCCGGCAAACCCGTGAGCGAGGTGGCGCGCCGCTTCGAACCCGTGCCGCAACTTCTCAAGAACGTGCGTTTCGGGGGAGGGCGTCCGCTGGAGGAAGCATCCGTCAAGTCCGCCATCGCCGACGCCGAATCCATGCTCGGCAGGAGCGGCCGCCTCGTGATCCGTCCCTCCGGCACCGAGCCTCTGATCCGCGTCATGGCGGAAGGCGACGATCCACGCCTCGTGGAAGAGGTCGTCAATGGCCTCGTTGACGTGATCGGCCAGGTTCGCAGCGCCGCCTGAACAGCGAGAAAAGAGTTTGAGTCAAGGCCGGGCCTGAAAAGGCTCGGCCTTCTATATTCTCCTCCACGTGCCGTGCGTGCACCGATCGGTAAGGTTAAAAAGCACGGTTAAGTCGTCTTTAACCGAAACGCTTCATTATCCATTCCCGAAGCCAATTCACCGGGCCGTATGCGTCCCGATAGTGTTTTTGAGGGGTGTGGACATGCGAGATTTCGTGAAGACATTGCTGCTCGGTGCAGCCTTGGCCGGCCTCGGGGCCACCCAGGGCTGGGCCGCCGATCTGGCCGAGCCTGTGGTCGAACAGGCGCCTGCGCAGGTTGCCTATGCCGAACCTTACAGCGGCTGGTACATTCGCGGCGACGTCGATTACCACTGGTCCAAGTTCAAGGAAGGCGAGTATGTCCGCTATGGCGACCCGACCTTCGAAGATGGCCGACGCGGGACGATCGACGGCGATCTGGATGAAGCCTGGTCGGGCGGTGTCGGCCTCGGCTATCAGATCAATCGTCATCTGCGCACCGATTTGACCGTGGACTATCTCGGCAAGGCCGATTTCCGCGGCGACACGGTGGGCGAGTGCTTGTCCGACCCGCTTCTGACCTGCACCTCGACGGACCGCTCTTCCTACAGTGCCTGGCTCCTGCTCGCCAATGTCTATGCGGAACTCGGCACCTATCACGGCTTCACGCCTTACATCGGCGCCGGCATCGGCGGTGCTCATGTGAAGTGGGACAAGCTCACCAACACCATCGAGGACGAGTCCTTCGAGCATGACGGCGAGAAGGGATGGCGTTTTGCCTATGCCCTGATGGCGGGCACGTCATACTGCCTGACCAAGAACCTCGACCTCGACATCGGCTACCGTTACGCCCATGTCGAAGGCGGCGACATGTTCGGTTATGCGAGCGGCGTCGGCCCAGGCGAGGATGGCGGCATCAACGTGCACGAAGTGCGCGGCGGCCTGCGCTACAAGTTCGGCGGCGGGCGTTCCGAATGCGGTGCACCCGAGCCGGTAGCCTATGAGCCGGTCGAGCCGGTCTATACCAAGTAATCATTTGATCCGAACTGTTGTCGAAGCCGTCCCGTGCCAACCGGGCGGCTTCGTCACGTTCGGAGCTCCGTTAATCTCTCTCAACGCTTCATTAGGCTTAACCGTGATTTAACCAACTTGGTTAACACTCGGCATCATAAGCATTGAGCCGGTGGGGGGTCCGCCGCGCCTGCCAGGGTTTCCTTCCATGCCGCTCAAGACGAGCCTTCTGCTTCTCCTGTCCTCCGCAGCCCTTCTGCCCGCGTCGCTCGCCGTTGGGGCCGATTACGATCCGCCTGTTTTCGAGACCGCGCAGGATGCGCCGGAATACAGGCCGGTCGAAGTCGGCTCCGGCTGGTACCTGCGCGGCGATGTGGGCTATCAGCTCAACGAAACTTTCAAGACCGACGACCACCAGTTCAGCTCGACCTTTTCGGCGGGCGCGATCAGCGTGGATGAGGACGAGAACATGTTCTCGGGCAGCCTCGGCATCGGCTATCACTTCACCGACTGGCTGCGTTCGGATGTGAATGTCGGCTACATCGCCGGCAATGATGTCTCCGCATCCTATGATGACGGCACGATCGCGGCGCGCGGCGAGCTTTCCAACGATGCCTGGTACGGCTTGGCCAATATCTATGCCGATCTCGGCACGATCGCTGGCTTCACGCCTTATGTAGGCGCCGGCGCGGGCGTTTACGCTTCCAAGATCGAAGGCGAGGTCGGCTTCACCAATGCGGACGATCCGACTGAGAACAGCAGCGCCAGCATCGACGAGCGCCGCTACTCGGCCGCCTATTCGCTGAATGCCGGCATCGCCTACAATTTCGGCAACAACCTCTCCGCCGATCTCGGCTACCAGTTCCTGGCCTCGCCGCAGGCCGAATATCTACGTCTCAACGACGTGAACGACGTTTCGGTCGAAGAAGGCGTGAAGCTGCATCAGGTTCGCCTGGGTCTGCGCTACGATTTGTGGTGAGGGAAAGCGGCCTCGAGCCGCTCGCCTGTCACGTCGCGCTAAACTGTTCGGCGGTTCGTAGCTGCACGTCGCGTTATCCCGCCACCTGACTGGAAGTTCGAGCCCTTGTCGGATAACTCGAACGCAGGGCGGTCCCTTTCCGCCCTATCCTCGTTCCTCGTCCGGCGATGGCGCTGCAGCCAGCAGCGCCCGAAACCGGGCGCGAAATGACGGATCTTCGCAATCCATCCAGGCCCGCGCCATCTCGACCGTGACGTGATCGGCATCCGGTACGAGCGTCCAGCCCGACGGGATTTTCCGTGATCCCTTCGGTTCGGCGAACGCAGCATCTCCAAAACCTGCTTCAGCAAGCTCGGCGCGCGCGATCTGAGCGATGATCAGCCCGGCGACATCCTCCACGCCGCCGCCCGGCCACGCCGCGATGCCCCCCTGGCCGAGCGCATCGACCACGGCCCATTCGAGCTCTGATGTGTCGCTGCGCTCGAGGCGCCGCCATGCCGCCTGCAACTCACCGGGCTTCAGGCCGTAGCGTTCAGCGGCGGACCTCTGGCTCTCGAGATGCGCCATCGGGTCGGGCAACATCAGTTGCGCCGTGTCGCGCTCGTCCGAGACTTTCTCGAGTTCCGCTTCCAGTTCCGCGATTCGCGCCCTGTGCGCTTCGATCTCGGCAGCGAGCCGGTGGAGCAGTTCGGCCGGCGGCTCATCGGCGCGTGCCATGCCGGTGCCGGCCAATGCCTCGCGCGCATCGGCGAAGAGCCGCGCCAGTTCCTGCTGTTCGCGCGCTTCCTCCATCTTGCGCTGCTCGGGCGGCACATAGACCTTGGCCGCGTCCGCTTTGCGCGGCGGAACAGGTTTCGACGCGGCCGGCTTTGCAGATGTGAGGGCCCTGGGAACCAAGGGAGGAAGAGGCACCGTACGCGTCGTTGCCGCGCGATCCGTCGCCTCGGTCTTGAGAAGGTCGATCAGTTCATCGAAGTCGAGGCGGTTCGCGCGTGGTGAGCTTGGCGGAACAGGGGCCTCGGTCGTTGTTTCGGACACATCGAGGGCTTCGAGTGCCGCCTCGAAACTCTGCTCCTCCTTCTCGCGCTTGCCTCTGCGCCAGCTTTTCAATGCCACGGCCAACCCCTTCGCGCCCTGCAACGCGACGGCGTTGAAGGCTTGTTAACCTTAGAGAAAATCGGAGCCAAATGCCAAGCGCGGCATCGGTGCGAAACGCATGGTATTCGAAAGGTTGACGCCGCTGCCTCTTGCGAGGGCACCGTCATTCCGATACATCGCGCGGCGGGCCACTCTCCCCCAACGGAGAGCCAACTATCTGGAAGGATAGACCGCGATGACAAACGCGCCAAAGCCGGCAGTGCGCCCGGCATCCCCCCATTTTTCTTCAGGACCCTGCGCGAAACGACCCGGCTGGTCGCTCGAAGCGCTCAGCGACGCCGCGCTAGGCCGCTCGCATCGTGCCAAGATCGGCAAGAGCAAGCTCGCCGAGGCGATCGATCTGACCCGCCAGGTTCTCCAGATACCCGACACCCACCGCATCGGCATCGTGCCGGCTTCCGACACGGGCGCGGTCGAGATGGCGATGTGGTCGCTACTCGGTGCCCGTCCCGTTACGATGCTCGCTTGGGAAAGCTTCGGCTCGGGCTGGGTGACGGATGCCGTCAAGCAGCTCAAGCTGGCCGACGCCAAGGTCGTGGAATCGCCCTACGGCCAGCTGCCCGACTTGGCTGCCGTCGATTTCAATACGGACGTGGTTTTTACGTGGAACGGCACGACCTCGGGCGTGCGCGTGCCGAATGCCGATTTCATCCCGGCCGACCGCCAGGGCCTGACGATCTGCGATGCGACCTCAGCCGCCTTCGCGCAGGATCTCGATTTCGCGAAGCTCGATGTGGTGACCTTCTCCTGGCAGAAGGTGCTGGGCGGGGAGGGCGCGCATGGCATCCTGATCCTCGGCCCCCGCGCCGTCGAACGCCTCGAGACTTACAAGCCGGCTTGGCCGCTGCCCAAGGTTTTCCGTCTCACCTCCGGCGGCAAGCTCAACGAGGGCATTTTCAAGGGCGAGACCATCAACACGCCCTCGATGCTTTGTGTGGAAGACTATCTCGATGCGCTGAAGTGGTCGCAAAGCCTTGGCGGTCTCGGTGCGTTGAAAGTCCGTGCGGACGCGAACTTCGCGGCTCTCGACCGCTTTGTGCAGGCGTCCGGCTGGCTCGGTCATCTGGCTGAGAAGCCCGAAACGCGCTCGAACACCTCTGTCTGCCTGTCGATCACCGATCCTGAAATCCCCGACCAGGCCGCTTTCGCCAAGGGCCTTGCCGCGCTTCTCGAAAAGGAAGGGGTCGCCTTCGATATCGGATCTTATCGCGATGCGCCGGCGGGCCTGCGCATCTGGTGTGGTGCCACCGTCGAGACGGCGGATGTCGAGGCGCTGACGCACTGGCTCGACTGGGCCTATCAGACGCAGAAGGCCGGCTTGAAAGCTGCGGCCTGACGGCTACAGGCCGGGCACCGTGCGCCTTTCTCCGCGCATGCGCCTTTCTCCGCGCATGCGCAGCTTCCTCGCCGATACGCTCGCGCTCGTTTCGTTCTTCACTGTCACCAGCGGTCTGAACGAGCGCTTCGTGGCCGGAATGGAGTGGGAAGAGGTGTTCTCTTCGCGAGCGATCGGCGCGGTGCTCATGGTCCTGACGGCGCGGCCTTACGGCTTGTGGCGCAACTGGCTCCTGGGCCGGGTTGCACCCCAAAGCCGCCGAGGCGAACTTTTGGCCGACGGCTTTGCGCTGCTCGTCTTCCAGGTCCCGATCTACCTCGCGATTATCGCGATGGCCGGTGCTAGGGGAAGCGCGCTGCTCTTGGGGGCGCTGGGTTTTGCGGGCTTGATGCTCGTGCTTGGGCGCCCCTACGGCCTCTGGCTCGACTGGGTCCGAAACCGGTTTGGGCTCGAAGGCCCCGGCCAGAAGCCGATGTCGCTCGGCGGCTGATCCGGACAATTCCGGGGCGCGTTTCCGTGGCCCGAACATCTTTCAATCATCAACGGGTCCACTCCCGAACAAAGGACAACACATGCCCCGCGTTCTCGTTTCAGATAAACTTTCCCCCACCGCCGTGCAGATCTTCAAGGATCGCGGTGTCGAGGTCGATTACCTGCCCGATCTCGGCAAGGACAAGGAAGCGCTGCTCGCCAAGATCGGCGAGTATGACGGCCTTGCCATCCGCTCTGCCACCAAGGTCACGGAAAAGCTCATCAATGCGGCCACCAATCTCAAGGTGATCGGCCGTGCCGGCATCGGCGTCGACAATGTCGATATCCCCGCTGCCTCGCGGCGCGGCATCATCGTGATGAACACGCCTTTCGGCAATTCCATCACCACCGCCGAGCACGCGGTCGCGCTCATGTTCGCACTCGCCCGCCAGTTGCCCGAGGCCAACGCCTCGACCCAAGCCGGCAAGTGGGAAAAGAACCGCTTCATGGGCACCGAGATCACCGGCAAGGTGTTGGGCGTGATCGGCTGCGGCAATATCGGCTCGATCGTGGCCTCGCGCGGCGTGGGCCTGCGCATGAAGGTTCTGGCCTATGATCCGTTCCTGTCGGAGGCGCGCGCGACCGAACTCGGCGTCGAGAAGGTCGAGCTGGACGAACTCTTCCCGCGCGCCGACTTCATCACGCTCCATACGCCGATGACTGACAAGACGCGCGGCATCATCAATGCCGATGCCTTCGCCAAGATGAAGAAGGGCGTGCGCATCATCAATTGCGCCCGCGGCGGCCTGATCGTCGAGGCCGACCTCGTGGAAGCCCTGAAAAGCGGCAAGGTCGCGGGTGCTGCCATCGACGTGTTCGAAACGGAGCCAGCAACCGACAACCCGCTGTTCGGCATGGAGAACGTCGTCGCGACCCCGCATCTCGGGGCTTCCACGACCGAAGCGCAGGAGAATGTCGCGCTGCAGGTGGCCGAACAGATGGCGGACTACCTCGTGAAGGGTGCCGTCTCCAACGCCATCAACATGCCGTCCATCACCGCCGAGGAAGCACCGCGTCTCAAGCCCTTCATCAAGCTCGCCGAAGTGCTCGGTGCTTTCGTCGGGCAGGTTACGGAAGAGCCGATCCAGGAGGTGGAAATCCTGTTTGACGGCCAGACGGCCACCATGAACACCCGCGCGCTGATCTCGGCGGCGCTCGCCGGCCTGATCCGGCCGCAGGTGGCCGACGTCAACATGGTCTCGGCTCCCATCATGGCCAAGGAGCGCGGCATCATCCTGTCGGAGATCAAGCGCGACAAGTCGGGCGTCTTCGACGGCTATATCTCGATCACGGTGAAGACCGCGAAGCAGACCCGCTCGATCGCCGGCACCTGCTTCTCGGACGGCAAGCCACGCTTCATTCAGATCAAGGGCATCAATCTCGACGCCGAGGTCGGCCAGCATATGCTTTATACGACCAATGCCGATGCGCCCGGTATCATCGGTCTTCTCGGAACGATCTGCGGCAAGAACAGCGTCAACATCGCCAACTTCGCGCTTGGCCGTAACCAGCCGGGCGGCGACGCCATCGCGCTGCTTTATCTCGACGGACCGTTCCCGGAGAATGTCCTGGCGGAACTGCGGTCAGACGAGCGCATCGACTCGGCCAAGCCCCTGTCGTTCGACGTGGTGAACTGAGTTTAGGAGAGGCGCGGCGCGATGGTGCCGCGCTTCTCACATCTGAGCATTGACTAGGAACCGGCCACAAGCAGGGCTATACTCTATGGCATGTGCGATGAGGTCGGCCGATGCGCGTTGTGATTGAAGCTTTCTGGGACGATGAAGCGAAAGTTTGGGTCGCATCCTCGATCGATGATCTCGGACTGGCGACCGAGGCCGAGACGATTGAAGCGCTGCAGCAGAAGCTGTCGGTCATGGTCCCTGATCTCCTGCAACCGGATCACGAGGGGCCGGTGGAAGTGGAACTGCTGGCACGAAACACTTACACGATCGCGGCCTGAGCGAGACAGGTACTCGCTTAACCTTCAATCTCATCCTGATAAACCGCGAAAGTAGTCGTAGTCTGATCCCGACCTATGATTCGATAGACTGACGATGAACGATTTTGTGCCGGCCCTGAAGAAGCGACTACGAGAGAATGGCTGGGAACTTCTTCGTCACGGCAAGGGCGATCATGATATCTGGTATGATCCCCAAACCGGTCGCAAAGTAGCTATCGATCATAAGATCAAGTCGCGTCATACGGCGAACGCCGTGTTGGAGCAGGCTGGCCTTGCGAAGGCATTCTGAGTTCTAAGCCTCCAGCCGTCTCTCGCTCCATTCCGCCACCGCGATCCCGCCGAGCACCAGGAGCAGTGCTGCTGCGTGGTAGGGATAGAATGCCTCGCCGAGCAGGACGATGGCAAGCAGGGTGCCGAAGATCGGCACGAGGTTGATGAAGAGGCCGGCACGGTTCGGGCCGATCAGTTCGACGCTTCGGATGTAGAAGAGTTGGGCGATGATCGAAGGAAAGACGCAGATATAGGCGACGAGCGCCCAGCCGGTGGCGTCCGGCATCTGACCGTGGCCGAGCACCCATTCGGCGGCCATGAAGGGCAGGCTGGTGAGAAAGGCGCTGCCGGTGAGAACGATGATCAGGCTGAGCCAATGGATGGCTGGCCGAAAGCGCAACAGCACGGTGTAGGCCGAGTAGACCAAGACGGCTATGATCATCAGCGCATCGCCGAAATTGACGTCGAGCGCCCAAAGCCGCGCGAACTCGCCATGGGCGGCGGTGAGCGCCACGCCCAGAACGGCCGCCACGAAACCGACGATCTGGCCCAAACCGACGCGCTGATGAAAGAACAGGTAGTTGGCGGCAAAGATCACCATCGGAATGCCTGCCTGCTCGATGCTGACATTGATGGCGCTGGTGAAGTTGAGGGCCGCATAAAGCGCGACGTTGAAGAGGGCGAAGCCGCTGGCGCCGAGCAGAAACAGAATCGGCAGCTTCGCTCGCACGAGCACCCAGTCCTGCCGCAACTGCCGGTGGCCGACGGCATAGAGAATCGCGCAGGCCAAACCCCAGCGCAGT
Organism: Mesorhizobium liriopis; assembly: GCF_024053505.1. GTDB lineage: Bacteria > Pseudomonadota > Alphaproteobacteria > Rhizobiales > Rhizobiaceae > Mesorhizobium_B > Mesorhizobium_B liriopis. Next base: position 38,035 of record NZ_JAMXQS010000001.1, read on the forward strand.
GTCGTCAGCAGCATCGGCGAGACGTGACCGACGGCGTATTTGCCGGCCACCGAATTGCCACCCCACATCAAGGTGGTCAGGATCAGGAGCCCATAGGCGGTTAGATGCATGCGGGCGTCCCGGATATGGTCGAAATCAGAACGTGTTCGCGATGTTTTCCCCAAGGAAGGGGTCGCAGGAGCCGCCTTGTGACGCTATAGAGGCCCCGCTTCAAGCAAACATTCTCTCATTCGAAGGCTTTCAGCATGGCCAATGTGGTGGTCGTCGGCTCGCAGTGGGGCGACGAGGGCAAAGGCAAGATCGTGGACTGGCTGTCCGAGCGCGCCGATGTGGTGGTGCGTTTCCAGGGCGGGCACAATGCCGGCCATACGCTCGTCGTGGATGGCACCGTCTACAAGCTTTCGCTCCTGCCATCGGGTGTCGTCCGCGAAGGCAAGCTGTCCGTGATCGGCAATGGCGTGGTGTTCGACCCGCATGCCTTCGTCAACGAATCCGAGAAGCTGAAGGCGCAGGGCGTCGCGATCACACCGGAAAACCTGAAGATCGCTGAGAACACGGCGCTGATCCTGTCTGTGCATCGCGAGCTCGACGGCTTCCGCGAGGACGCCGCGCAAAGTGCCGGCACGAAGATCGGCACCACGCGTCGCGGCATCGGCCCTGCCTATGAAGATAAAGTCGGCCGGCGCGCGATCCGCGTGATGGATCTGGCCGATCGCGAAACGCTGCCGGCCAAGATCGACCGCCTGCTCACGCATCACAATGCGCTGCGTACCGGCCTCGACCAGCCGCAGGTCGATCCGCAAGCGATCTTGGCGGAACTCGATGCGGTCGCGGAAAAGATCCTGCCCTTCATGGACCGGGTCTGGAAGGTACTCGACGAAAAGCGCAAGGCCGGCGCGCGCATCCTCTTCGAGGGCGCGCAGGGCACGCTGCTCGACATCGACCAGGGCACCTATCCCTTCGTCACCTCGTCCAACACCATCGCCGGCCAGGCCGCGACGGGGTCGGGCATGGGGCCGAGCGCCATCGGCTATGTGCTGGGCATCACCAAGGCCTATACGACGCGCGTGGGCGAGGGGCCTTTCCCGACCGAACAGGACAACGAGGTCGGCGAGTTCTTGGGTCAGCGCGGCCATGAATTCGGAACCGTGACGGGCCGCAAGCGGCGCTGCGGCTGGTTCGACGCGGTGCTGGTGCGCCAGGCGGTGGCCGTGAACGGCATTGACGGCATCGCGCTGACCAAGCTCGACGTGCTCGACGGCATGGACGAGATCAAGGTCTGCACCGGCTATCGTCTCGATGGCGAAGAGATCGACTATCTGCCGGCCAGCCAGGGCGCGCAGGCGCGTGTGGAAGCGATCTATGAAACGCTCGAAGGCTGGAAGGGCACCACTGCCGGCGCTCGCTCCTGGAACGACCTGCCCGCGCAGGCGGTCAAGTATGTCCGCTATATCGAGGAATTGATCGGGGCGCCTGTGGCTTTGCTTTCCACCAGCCCCGAACGTGACGACACGATTCTTGTGACCGATCCCTTTAGGGATTAAGTCACCATATTCGTGTTCGCCGACTGTGGGGGTCGGCGCCACTCAGCAAGACGGACAAGATGGCGGATTTCGTTGCGGTTCTGAAGAAGACCCTGGCTGGCATGGGGGAGACCACGCCGGCCATGCGGGCGCGCGTCTATGACAAGGCGCGCAACACGATCGAGGCGAAGCTCGCCGCGCTCAATCCGCCGCCGCCCGAGGCTGCCGCCGCCCGCCAGCGCAAGGCGCTGGAGGATGCGATCACAGCGGTCGAGCGCGAATTCGCGCCACCTCCACCCGCGCCGCCGCCACCGGCGCCGCGCGCTGGCGACCCGCTCGATGAGCTGGATGATGTCTTTTCCTCGATCAACGCGCAGCGCCAGGCCCCGCCGTCGCGCGCAACACCCGTTGCGCCGCCACGTGCACCCGAGCCGCGTCCGGCACCGGCTGTGGAACAACGTGGCTCCGAGCCGCAGCGTTCGGTGCAAACGCCGCCGGCTCCGCCGCGTGAGCCTGCTCCATCTCCGTCCCCGCAACGCACCTTCACGCCGAGCCGGCTGCAGACCGAGCCGCGCCCGCAGGCAGAGGCCCGCCAGTACGAGCCGCCGCGCCGCGAAGAGCGACAGGAGCCGCATGGGTTCGAGCCTGCGCCGCAACAGCGCGACGCCTATCAGCCGCAGCCTCCCGTTTCCTATACGCAGCTGCCGGTCGCAGCACCCACGCCGACCTCACGCCGTGACCCGGACGAATTCGACCTCGAAGACCACGCGCCGCGTCAGCGTGACGATGCTTTCGACCGCCGCGAGCCGGAGGCCGAGGAATGGCCCGGCAATGACTGGCGTCACGATGACGAGCCGCAGGGCGAATGGCGCGACCACGAGTGGCCGAGCGAAGATCTGCCGCCGCACGAAGATGATGAGCCGCGCCGCGGGCGTGGTGGCCTGATCGCGGCCGGCGTTGTACTGCTCCTCCTTGCGGGCGGCGGCTACGCGGCCTGGACGAACCGCGACACGCTCGCGCCGATGGTCGGCCTGGACCTCTCCGGTCAATCAACCGCAACGGATGCCGCCTCCGAGCAGCCCGCTGCCGAGACACCCGCTGCGGAGACACCTGCCGCGCAAACGCCTGCGGCGGAGCCTGACAGCTCGACCGCCGAGGAACAGCCTGCGCCTGAGGACCAAGCCGCTGTCGAGGAAGAGCCGGATGCCGGCAACGATGCGCCTGCACAGGCCGCAGCCGGCCCCGAAGCAGCTGCCAGCAACCCGGCACGTCCGCAGAAATTCACACAGCGTCTGTCGGCCGATGGTCGCGAGACCGATCCGGGCGCGGGTGGTGCCGCAGGCACCGTGGGCGAAGGCACGTCGGTCGCCGCACTTTCGGAAGCCGCGACTGGCGCAACGCCGGCGGCCAATGCTGCCCAGCAGACCGCGCAGGCCGGCGAAACCGGCACCCAGACGCCAGCCGCCGTTCCGGTCGGCCAGCGTGCGATCTTCTATGAAGAGCGCACCAATGTTTCCCAGAGCTCGGCCGAGCAGGGTTCGATCGTCTGGTCGGTGGTGCAGGAATCACCGGGCGCGGATCAGCCACCCGAGCCCGCGATCCGCGCCGAGGCGACCATTCCGGGCAAGAACATCCAGCTGCGCATGACCATCCGCCGAAATGCGGACCGTACGCTGCCGGCCAGCCACATCGTTGAGATGATCTTTCTGACGCCCGACAATTTCGAGGGCGGCGGCATCGAGAACGTCTTGCGCATGACCATGAAGAGTTCCGAGCAGGAAACCGGCACGCCGCTTTCCGGCATTCCGGCCAAGATCGCGGATGGCTATTTCCTTGTCGCGCTCAGCGACAACGCGCAGGACACGCAGGCCAACCTGAATCTCTTGCGCACGCGCTCATGGATCGACGTACCGATCGTCTACAAGTCGGGACGTCGCGCGCTGATCACACTCGAAAAGGGCGTGCCCGGCGAGAACGCATTCCAGAATGCCATCAATGCCTGGGGCGGCCCGGCGCGCTGAGCCGACATCCGCTGCAAACGAAAAAGGCCGCCGGTCAACCCGGCGGCCTTCTGCTTTTCTGATCAGGCCCGCGCTCAGGCCGGTTCGTTTTCGATGACGCGCAAAGCCTGCGCCTGACGCTTGGCTGCGGCCTTCACTGCTTCCTGCACCTTCTCGAAGGCGCGCACCTCGATCTGGCGCACGCGCTCGCGGCTGATGTTGAATTCGCCGGACAATTCTTCCAACGTGATCGGGTCCTCGGCGAGACGACGCGCTTCGAAGATGCGGCGTTCGCGGTCGTTGAGCACGTTCATCGCATCGCCCAGCATGCCGCGCCGATTTTCCAGCTCGTCCTGCTCGACCAGAATCTGCTCGGCGGTCTCGTTGTCGTCCACGAGCCAGTCCTGCCATTCGCCGCTTTCGCCTTCGCTCGCGCGGATCGGCGCGTTGAGCGAGGCGTCGCCCGAAAGGCGGCGGTTCATCGAGATGACATCCGATTCCGGCACATTGAGCCGCGTCGCGATCTCGGTCACCTGTTCGGGGCGCAGATCACCCTCGTCCAGTGCCTGGATCTTGCCCTTTACCTTGCGCAGGTTGAAGAACAGCCGCTTCTGGTTGGCCGTGGTGCCCATCTTCACGAGGCTCCACGAGCGCAGGATATATTCCTGGATCGACGCCTTGATCCACCACATCGCATAGGTCGCAAGGCGGAAGCCGCGCTCGGGCTCGAACTTCTTGACGGCCTGCATCAGGCCGACATTGCCTTCCGAAATCACCTCGCCGATCGGCAGGCCATAGCCCCGATAGCCCATGGCGATTTTCGCCACGAGCCGCAGATGGCTGGTGACCAGCTTGTGCGCCGCCTTGGTGTCGTCATGCTCGTGGTAGCGTTTGGCGAGCATGTATTCTTCCTGCGGCTGAAGCATCGGGAAGCGACGGATTTCTTCCAGATAGCGGTTCAGGCCGCCTTCGCCTCCAACGAGGCTCGGTAATGACTGGGCCATGAATGCACCCCTCCTTCTTTCTCGCGTTCCTCGAAAGCGAACGCGCGCACGGGAGCATCCCCCGCGCTCGAATTCACATATGGGTGCTCGAACAAGGATTTATAAGGGCTAGGGTTGCGTAAACAGTGAGTCACTCCCATGTGACCACGTTTGCTCTCGAGGCCTCAACCAGCCTTTCGAAATCCTTCGACCAAGGCTGCCATGTCTTGGGGCAGGGGGCTTGTGAAGCGCATCGGCTCAGCCGTTTCGGGGTGATCGAAGCCCAGAAGATAAGCGTGCAGCGCCTGACGCGGGAACCCGCGAACCGTGTCCTTGAGCGGTTCCGGCAGTTTATCGGCCTTGGTGCGGAACCCGCGCCCATAGAGCGGGTCGCCGATGATCGGGTGGCGAATGCTTTCCAGATGCACGCGGATCTGATGCGTGCGTCCCGTTTCCAGACGGCATTCGAGCAGGGCCGCCGCGATCCGGCCCCCCACCGTGAATCGTTTCTCCACACGAAACCGCGTCACCGCGTGGCGCGCATCCGAGCGTCCGGCAGGCACCACGGCACGCCGCGTCGGGTCCTTCGTGTCGCGTCCGAGCGGCGCATCCACCGTGCCGCCGTCCACTTCCGGTGCGCCCCAAACGAGCGCCTGATACGCGCGTTCGAGACCACCCGAAGCGCCATGGTCCGCGAAGGCCTCGGCTAGGGCGCGGTGGGCGCGGTCGGTCTTGGCGGCCACCATGACGCCGCTCGTCTGGGCGTCCAGCCGGTGCACGATGCCCGGCCGCTTCACGCCCCCGATGCCCGACAGGCTGTCACCGCAGTGATAAAGCAGCGCATTGACCAGCGTGCCCGTCGGGTTTCCGGCACCCGGATGCACGACGAGCCCGGCCGGCTTGTCGATCACGATAAGCGAAGCATCTTCGTAGAGAACGGAAAGCGGGATGTTCTCGGGCTCCGGTTCGGCGGCTTCCGGTTCGGGCATACGAACCGCGACGGTTTCGCCACTCCGCAGGCGATATTTCGCTTCTTCCGCCTTGCCATCGACCAGGACGTGCCCGTCGCGGATCAGGCTCTGCGCGCGGGCACGGGAGAGATCGGGCGCGAAGGCAGAAGCCAGCCAGGCATCGAGCCGGGTACCCCGCGCGTCCTCGGGCACGACGCGCGTCTCGCTTGCGGGCAGGGCGTCTTTGTGGGAAGCGCTCACGGTGAAACGCTCAGGAGCAGAAGCTTGAACATGAAGCCAGCTATCGCCGAGGCGGATGCGGATGACAAGCTGGACGAGAAGCCGCTCGACCCGGCCGTCGAACGCGTGCGCCGCAAGCTGATCCGCTTCGCGGTGATCAACCTGGTGATCCTGTTCGGCGCGCTGGCAATCGTCGTGGTGGCGCTTTTCCTGCGCGGACCGCGCTCAAAGGTGCCGGCCGCACCTGCCACGGCGCAGCTTTCGGTGCCGGTCGGCGCACAGGTCATCTCGCACAGTGCCACGCCTGACGCACTCTCGCTGCTCGTGTCGATGCCCGACAACAGCCGCCAGCTTCTCGTCTTCGATCCCGTCACCGGGAACTTGCGCACGCGCTACACGCTCGTCGCCGCACCGTGACCCGATCGCTCGCGCGCTTGTCGTTTCTCGTCCGCGATTATGACGAGGCGATCCTTTGGTTCACCGAGAAACTGGGCTTTCGCCTGATCGAGGACACGCCGCTCGGCGAGAACAAACGCTGGGTCAGGATCGGCACGGATCGCGGCGTGGAACTCCTTCTCGCTGCGGCTGACGGCCCCGAACAAGAGGTGGCCATCGGCAATCAGGCCGGCGGCCGCGTCCTCCTGTTCCTCGAAACCGATGACTTCACTCGCGACCACGCCCACATGCTGGCCGCAGGCATCACCTTTCGCGAAGCTCCGCGCCATGAGCCCTACGGCACTGTCGCCGTCTTCTTCGACCTCTATGGCAATCCCTGGGACCTGATCGAACCGCGCTGAACCCAACGGAAACCGCAAAAGCGCATTTCCGTCCTTTCCCCGATTGCGTTTCGCTAAACGCTTCGCTATATCCCGCCCACCTGCTATGCGCCCTTCGTCTAGCGGTCAGGACGGCGCCCTCTCACGGCGCAAACAGGGGTTCGATTCCCCTAGGGCGTACCAAATATTCTCACAAATCATTGTTTTACCTAGGTTTTCCGGCCTGGATGTCAAACCTTTCTGGTAAGGTTGGACAACGATCACGCCGCTTTCGCAGCCGTCAGTTTCCGCATGCCGGAATCCGCGAGTACCCTCCGGTTTGCCTTCTTCGTGTGAGTGCGTGCCTCGGCTGGCGTCTTGTGGCCGAGAAAGGCCGTGATCTCGAACTCGGTTGCGCCCGCATCTGCAAGTCGAGTCGCTCCTGCTTTTCTCAACCTATGTGACGAACAGTGGGGAAGGTTCGCTGCCGAACACTGGTCGCGGAATCAGTTGCCGAAAGTTTCCGGCTTGTAGGGGCGGTCACCAGTATGAACCAGAAAGGTGCCTTGACCCGCTGGCACAAGCTTAATCTCGCACTTGAGCTGGGGCAAGATTGGTACGTCCACGAACCCACCGGTTTTGCCTCTCGAATAGCTGATGCGATGGCCGCTGACGTTTCGAAAACCCATCAAGCAGACGTCTTGTCGTGCAGCGCCGGTGCAGAGCATGAGCTGGAGGGCCAATACGGCTTTTGAACCAACACCGTGATGCTGCTCGAACTGAACAATCTCGGCTTCCGTCCACGTGTGGAAGCCATCAGGGTTCTCGTTGTAACGGTCGACGCCCACTGTCGGGTCGATTGAAATGATGCCTCGACGGATAGCAAAACGGCAAAGCCGCTTGATCAGCTTGAGCAGCTTGTTAGCCGCCGCTGGTGTCGCCGCCTTTTTCGCAAGGAGCGCTTCGACATGCTGAGATTTCAGGCTGGCCACAGTCCGTTCGCCGTGGTCGCGGCTGAAACGGTCGAAGTTATACTGAAGGTTGCGCAGTCTAATGGGCGCCATCTTCTCCCAGGTCGGCGTCTGCTTGTACTGCTCGATCAGCCAGTTGAACGTGCCATGAGCATGACGCGGGGCGGGCTCGACCTTCTTCGTACGCTCACCATTGACGACTTGCTCATAGGCGGCTCGGAACTCAGCTGAACCGTACTCGCCCGGCAGGTATGTCTGTGGCACGCCCTTGAGCCGAACCCGCCACCGAGCCCTGCCATGTCGGTCCTTGTTGCGTGAGACACCGGGGTAGGGGTTCTTGCCGGCGCTGCGCTTGATCATTTCAGGACGTCATCCCAATCATTCTTCGGCGTCACACTCTCTTCATCGAAGCAGCAGTCTTCGGCCACCATCTCGACGCGACCATCGAGGTGGGAGATGACACACGCGCGCCGAAAGCCCGAGCGACGGGCTGCCTCGAAGAGGCGCGTCGCGTCGGCCTTGGTGATGAGGGCCGAGCGGTTGCCCATTCTACCGCGCTTCTTTGCGTGCCAACAGGCAGCGGGAGACACCTTTGATGATCTCTTCGGCACAGCGGCGGCAGTCGAGTACCGTCCAAACCCTCAGATCGTTCGGCAAAATTTTCAGATCTTGCAGCGGAAGAACGAAGGTCGGATCTGGCGATCCCCGCACCGCTTGACCAGTGAATACGAAGTATCGCGTGGGTTTGATGGCCGAAGCCACGAGCGCGTCGAAATCGGTCAACAGGAACTCACTCAAGTAGCGCGGTTTCTTGTAGGGCGACTGGCTCGCTAGCTTGACTTGGATCAAGTAGTTGCCCGCGATCACGTCGACCCCACGGTCCCCGCCCTCTTCGCGAGCCTCGTTCAGATACGCCATCGCACTGGGCAGTATGCGGGTCGCGGCATCGCTCGCTTTCGTCAGCGTGAACCCGGCATCACTCAGCTCGCGCATCAGGAAAAGCCAAGTTGCCTCGCCGAGGTGCCACAGCGTCTGGCTGCGGTCCTTACGAGGAGGAAGAACGCCAAGCCGCCGCCAGTCCGTTTGGATGACAGTTGTGACGCCGGTGATCTCTCCTACCTCGGCGGGGGTCAGTTCGGTCGTCTCGCTTACAAGGGACATGCGATTAACTTTCCTGCACAAAGGTCTTGACGGTAATGCGGTCGGGTTACTAAAACGACGTGGTAATGCGGAGGTTCCGCAAAACTAAGGTTGGATGGTCTCGCTTGCAAGCCCGCTTAGGGGACTGTTGGCCGGACAAGCAGCAAGGAGACGAACAAATGTCGAGTGACGCCGCGATGGATAGCTCGACGCGCTCCGAGGCCACCACGGCTGAGGGAAAACAGGAGCTCATCAAGGCCGCGACAGACAAGATCCTGAGCCTGCGCGGCAAGACCACTGAGTAGCCTCTTGAGATTGGACGCCAGCTCATCGCTGCGAAGGAGGCCATGGAGCACGGGGCCTTCACCCCGTGGCTGCGGTCCAACTTCAAGTGGTCGGAGCGTACGGCTCAGAACTACATCAGCGCAGCTAAGTTCAGCGATGACAAAAGCGAAACTGTTTCGCATTTGGCCGAAACGACGATCTATCGGCTCTTGCGTGCCGACCTTTGTCTGCGTGATGCGATTCTCGGCGAAATCCGAGCGGCGCAAACGGATGACGACCGCCTCAAGGACAAAGAGGTCAGGCAGCGTCTTCATAAACTGAAGCAGGCTGGAGAGCCTCAAACTTTCAATGCGGACGCCGTAGAGGGGGTGGCCAGCTCTATTGAAACTCAGCCTTCAGCAAGTGCTGATCTTCAAGACGGCATGGTTTCACTCGCCGAGTTGGCTGGCCAATTGGTCGAGCACTTCCGCAACGTTTCCGACGTCGACTTATTGGCGAGGAACTTTGATGGCGGAGGACCGCTTCTGAGCCGCCTTCAGGCCGAGCTCCAACGAGTCATGACGACTGCAGGAGACGCAGAGAACCAATCTGCTGCGGCGAGCCCATAAATCGGCGCGGCACATCCGACCCATACCTTGTCGGAAACAAAGGTAGAACCCTAGACGACCCCTGAAAGGACGATGGCCATGACTTGGCCTTACGAAGACGATCTCACCGCGGAAGAGGCAGCGCACATGCTGACCTATGAACTCCAAATTCATCTGTCAGCCGAAGCACTCATGGCGATGGTGGCCCACGGGCGTGGCCCTGCGGCTGAATTGAATGAGCATGGCCTGCGTTTCTCAAGGCTTGACGTGAAGCGGTGGGCGCTGATGCAATCCCTCCGTAAGGAGGAGATGCAGCGTCGTGAGCCGCCTCTGGTCGTCCGTCCTTATGTCAACCAGTTTGTGCAACCGCCGGGTGTCCTCCTTATCGCTTTCGAGGGACAAGCGGCGAATGTTCTGCATAACAAGCTGACTGGTCATGGCTTCAAGGTTCTCGACCTTCTCTCTTGTGTCCCAGCTTGTGAGCTTTTGCAAAGCGGCTTGGTCGAGTCGTTCGTTCTGCAAGTCGACAACTTGAACGTCGATCTCGCCATTGCCCTCAACGAAATGGCTCGTGCGCGCGGTGTCCCGAGGGTCAACGTGAACGCCATGCTGGGCCCCTTTCCGTTTGAGAAAGACGAACGCAATCTGCCGATCCGCTATCCCTTCGATACTGAAGAGATCATCGCAATGCTCATCGGTCAGATGCCTTATCCTAAACGGAAGCAAGTCCGACCGACTTTCGGACCTAATCTGCAGATCGGACGCAGGGACATCATGCTTAGTGACTGTATCTGTCGCCATAGCCATGATCCGTGTCCGGTGCATACCCCGCCAGACGCGCTTAAGGCCTAGCCAGGTAATCAGCCTAGCTAAGGTCAGTGGCTCGCCTCAGAGCGCTGCGTCAGTGGCCAGAAGACAGCTGTATCCCCCACGATACATAGCGGCAGAGGCAAGCAGGGTCGGAGACCGGTTGGTTCCCGACCCTGCTGCATGTCTGCCGCATCCCGATCGTCATCTCGACCTAGCCCAACCTCGCTGTGTTTTGGAGGCATCTACATGGCTCAGCTAAGCGACCTCTCTCACGAGATGCGAAATGCATGTATCAAGATGGTGGCGGCCGACCCTCACCTCAAATTCCTGGTGACCATATCGCTTCACCCTGGTGCCTCGCGTGCAGCCGTAGAAGCTGCATTGAAGGGCTGGTGCGCGCGGGTCGATCGGGAGTATCTCGGACGCAACTGGCTGAAGATGCCTGAGAAGATGATGAGGGGCGTCGCGTTCTTCGAGGCGGCACCTCACAATCACGCTCATCTTCTCGTTGCGCCGCCGGTGGGGGCCAGTGCCTTCCACTTCGAGATGAACGCCGCGCAGATGTTCCGTCCCGAGGCGGCACCTGAACTGCGTCTCGTTCCGCCACAAGCGCTTGCTCAGCGCGGCGTGATGCAGATCCAAAGCATTGGAGACAGTGCTGAGGATCGCCATCGTTTGGCTAAGTACGTCACGAAAGAGATGGAATGGCGAGAGGCAGCGCTTCATGATTGGGCGCCGCTCTCAGAGCTCGGCCGCTAACTCGACCGCCTTCCGACATGATTGATCATGGTGGTCGCCTTCGCCACGTGTCGGTGATCGCTTGCTACCCTTCGCAGCCTTCAACTCCGCTCCTTCTTGGGGCGGGGAATGGATGAATATACCCAAGAGACTGGTCTTATCGAGACACCCGCCGAACGATCGGCAAGCCGACCATCCGCGATCATCCTCTTGAACATGATCGACTGACCCGGTTCAGTCATCGAGATCGATCCGATCAGTTAAGGCTAAACCAAGCCACCGAGTCACCACGATCCACTCTCGATCAGATCGAGTCTCACTCGACACCCAGCCTCTTGAAGCCGTCCACGACGCGGTATGATCCATCTCCAACCGGAGAACCCGATCATATGTGGATCTGCCTCAACGACAGCTTCGTCTCAGCCGTCCAGGACATCAATCGCCCGTCGAGGTTGATGGTTCGCTCTCGAAGGCGGAACCACCTCGAGCGGCTGTTCCCCGACCACGAGATCCTGACCACGATCCGATCCGACTATGCCCACCGGGTCTTCGTCGAGCGGGATGACTTCAAGCGGGTTCTGGTCGATCAGGTGAATCTCGTCACCTACTCAAACTTCAAGGACAGCGTACGAGACCCGGTCCTTCACGACCTCTACCTCGACTTCTGGATGCTTCATTGCAGCGCAAACTCGCCGCGTAACATCAACCCGTATCGAGGCAGGCACTTCGCTAAATCAAGCCGCCATCTGCGCCATATGTTCTGACGACGGACAATGCCCGGCTGCAGGCTTCTCAGTTAGAAGCGGTTCGAAATGCGTTCGCCTGCCCCACTTCGTGCCGTCGCCGGTCAATGTCATGGATTGGATAACCGAGAACTGCACCGACACGCAGGGCCAACGGCTCCCACATTTGGCGTGCTGCGATGTAAAGCTCGAAGCCATCCTGTCGCACGGCAATCCCCGCGCCCGCCAGAGTGTGGGTTGCTGCGATGTAGCTTTGTCGATCCCGCTCATGTTCAACGGCGCTTGTGAGACCTTCATCAGCTGTTGGCGCAATCCGATCTAGCGTCTCGATCAACAGGAAGGCACCCTGCCGCAGCGATGTGACGGCCGCAGAGTTGATGAGCGCAACGTACCGTGACCGATCGAGCGTCGTCTCGATAAGGGTCACGAGGTCGAGGAGTACAAAACTGAACCGCGCCAGCGAATAACGCGGCTCTTCGAAACTGAAGTAGAACAGCAGCGGATAGAAGTGGTGTGCTTCCTTTGTTGCCGCGAGCGATCGGGCAAGGTTGCCGAGTTCTGAGGATGCATTGCCGCATTCTCCCGAGGGCATGAGCCGCGCCAACATCTGGGCGGCATCGCCGGTCCCATCTGTCGTGAGGTCGATCATGAGCGCGAGTGCGTTGCGCTCGCGAAGCGCGGAATAGACTTGCACGAGGAAGCTGAGCACCAGCGTGAGCACCGAGCCACCGATCAGCGAGTTCACGAGAAAGAGCATACGGGTGCCCGCCGTGTGCGGGGCATAGTCGCTACCGCCGACAATCGACAGGCTGCTACCGGCCACGAAGAGCGCGGTGACGAAGTCAGACGATGCTTGGCCGCTGGAGGGTCGTATCGCTGTGCCGAGTTCGGGGTGAATGACGAGCGCCGCGCCAACCGTCAGCCCGAGTGCCCAGAAGCCGATCAAGAAGACGACAATGAGCGGGCCTGCAAGCGACAGGATGGTTCCACGTCGCCCGCCAGACAGCGCGGCCACGGCACGAAGCAAGGTCCAGATGGCTCGGTTCCAGGAGGGTGCGAGCAACCCGGTGCCCGCCCTGGCGTAAAGCACCGTCAGGAAGATGTCGGAGAGAAAGAGGAGAACGAGCGCCGTTCCGATAATCTGTTCAAGCGTCATTGGCAGCGCCTCGCATCATCGCTCTCAAAAGCGCAATCTCAGGGCCTTGCCGACCGAGTTCCTCGGAGATCCATGAGACCAAGCGTTTGCTTCCCCTGCGAAGAAAGGCGGCTCGCTTTCTACGAGAGCTGCGAGCTGTAAGGTCTTCATCGATTTCTCTGTATCCTATCTCCGGCAAACGCGGCATCACCGGCCTACAGCATGGGTAGCCGGCGCGGCCGGGGACCAAGCGGGAACGCCGCGTCGATCCGGGCGAGCTCGGCTTCCGTCAGTCGCAGCGTCTGAGCGCTGGCATTGTCGGCAGCATGTTCGGGGCTGGACGCCTTGGGGATCGTCAACAAGGACGGCCGCCGCACCAGGAACCGGAGCGCGACCTGGCGCGCGGTCGCGCCGTGGTTGGCCGCTATCTCCTCCAACACGCGGCCGCACGACGTGTCCGGGCCTGGGAACCTGCCGTGTCCGAATGGGCTGTAGGCAACAGTGGCAACGCCGTGCTCCTCGCACCAGGGCAGCACGGCGTGCTCGATCGCGCGCTCTTCCAGGTGGTAGAGCACTTGGTTGCAGGCAATCCGCCCCGCGCGCCCAGCTTTCCAAGCTGCCTCAAGGTCGGGTACGTCGAAGTTGCTCACCCCCCAGCACAGGATCTTGCCCTGTTCGCGCAGCCGCTCGAAGCCGGCGAAGGTTTCCTCGATCGGGTGCGAGCCTGGCCAGTGGAGGAGGTAGCAATCCAGCCTGTCGGTTCTCAGCCGCGCGAGGGAGCGCTCGCAGGCGGCCATGGTCCCTCCTCGCGAGGCATTGCCGGGAAGGACCTTCGAGACCAGAAAGACCTCGTCTCGCCGCCCGGTGATCGCCTCGCCGACCACCGTTTCGGCGTCGCCGTACATCTCGGCCGTGTCGATATGGGCCATTCCGAGATCGAGGCCACAACGCAGGGCAGCGACCGCGGTGGGCCGGTGCGCGTCGTCGATGTACCAGGTCCCTTGGCCGATCGCCGCAACCTCGCGGGACGATGGACCGAACCGGCGCTGGTCCGCGTCCGTCTGTTGCGACGCGGAGAGCTGTTGCGTCACGGCGTTGGGTCTCATTCGGCCACCACCTGCCGCGATGGCGCACGTGTGCTCATTAGAAGCTTGATCATCTCCCGGTTGAAGGCCGGGATGTCGTCGGGCTTGCGGCTCGTGACGAGGCCCCGATCGACGACGACCTCCTCATCCACCCACTCCGCCCCCGCATTCTGAAGGTCGGTCCTCAGCGACGGCCAGGAGGTGAGGCGCCGTCCCTGTGCGGCGCCCGCCTCGATCAGGGTCCAAGGCCCGTGGCAGATCGATGCCACCGGCTTGCCGGCATCGATGAAATCCTTGGCAAAGGCGACAGCCTTCTCGTTTATCCGCAGAGCGTTGGGATTGATGACGCCACCCGGCAGGAGAAGCGCATCGAACCGATCCGGCCTCGCTTGGTCGAGGGGCACGTCGACGGGCAGGCTGTCCCCCCATTCCGTGAACTTCCAGCCACGAACCCGACCATCCTTGGGCGACACGATCGAGGTGAGGGCACCCGCTTCATCGAGCGCCTTGCGCGGTTCGGTCAGTTCGACCTGCTCGAAGCCATCCGTAACTAGGATGGCGATCTTCAATCCGTTGATGTCGGCCATATCATCGCTCCTTCCGATGTGATCCAGGGGGCGCCGGTTGCCGCTACTTGGGAAGCTTCGAGGCGAGCACGTCGATTTCTTCGATCGAAGGCGGCTCGGAAAGAAGTTCGGACGCCTGTTCCTTCAGAGCTTGCGCGAGGCCGCCGGAAAGATGAGCGCGACGGCCCGCCTCGTCAGGGAAGGCGTCGAAAATGCCAAAGGTCGACGGTCCGATCCGAACTGCGAACCAGGCTGTCGTCGCCGGCTCCTGCTCGACAGTCGGGAGACCGCCGCGCAGAAAGCGTTCCACGTCGGCCTCTCGTCCGGGTTTTGTCTCCAATCGTACGAAAAGCGCTTTGGTCACCATGGCGCGCCTCCTGTGATGGTGAGCAGTTCTCGTTCTATTTCCAGCTTCAGCCTTCGCTGCCCGTCAAAGCGAAAGCGATGATCAAAGTCGGCCAGTTCGGCGCATCGAAAGGCTCTCACCGCCCACTCCGGGGCAGCGGGCCATTCGAGGAAAAGACGCGGTCGGTCGAAGACAGTGTGCTCGGGATCGGCGACCGGCGCATGCAACAGCCGCAGCCGGCGGGATGAGCCGCCTTCGCGGGGCCTCGACTGCTCGCGTCACGCTCGTGCGAGGCAAGGATGCTGCTCCCAGAGGCGCCAATGCCGGCGATTGCCGGGGCGCTGAGAAACATCCGTGATGCCCCGGCGCCGCATTCCGGGCAAGCGCATGGGTTCTTGAATGCCGCCATGGGCTGCATCGCCGTGAACGGCCCACACGCTGAGCAACTGTAGTCATAGTTCGGCATAGGACGTCCTCATGCGCGAAACGGTCACGGATGGGCGGTGGAGCGGCCAAAGGAACTGCCGCTCCACCTTACGGGCGGTTACGCGGCGGTTTTCAGTACGACCTTGGTCCAGCCATCATCGCGGGCGTCGAAATGCTTGTAAGCGTTCGGCGCCTCATCAAGCGGCAGCTCGTGCGAGACGATGAATGACGGCTCTGCACGCCCGGTGGAGATCAGGTCGCGCAGTTGCCGGTTATAGGCCTTCACGTTGCATTGCCCCGTGCCGATGCGCTGACCCTTGAACCAGAACAGGCCGTGGTCGAAGACGATCTCGCCTTGCTTGTAAAGTTGGTCCTGCGGCGCTGGGTCCTGCGGGGTGAAGACGCCGACGACGCCGATACCGCCGGTGAACTTCACCGATTTCACCAGGTCGTTCATCGTCATGTTCGGGTGCTCGTCGCCGCCCGGGTCATGTGCCTGATAGCCGACGCATTCGCAGCCGCGGTCGGCTCCGATGCCGTTCGTGAGCTCCAGCACCTGGTCAACCGGGGAGCCCTTGGAGTCGTCGATGGGCAGGGCGCCGATCGAGCCCGCCAGCCGCAGCCGGTCGGGATGACGGTCGACGACCATGACCATGCACGCGCCCTTGATCATCGCCGAGTAGGCCGCCATGAGCCCGACCGGGCCGGCGCCATAGATGACGACGGACTCGCCGGGGCACAGTCCCGCGAGTTCGGTGCAATGCCAGCCTGTCGGGAAGATGTCGGCCAACATCACGTAGTCGTTCTGCCGCTCTTCCGCATCCGGCGGCAGCTTCAGACAGTTGTAGTCGCCATAGGGGACACGCAGCAGATCGGCCTGCCCGCCGCGGTACGGGCCCATGTCGGCGAAGCCGTAGGCGGCGCCGGCCATGTTCGGTACGACGCTTCGATCCGCGGTAGTCAGGCAGAAGGCGCTCAGGCCACGCTTGCAGTTCTTGCAGAACCCGCAGCCGATATTAAAGGGGATGGCGACCCAGTTCCCGACCTTTATCCGGTCCACCGCATTGCCCACCTCGACCACCTGGCCGAGGTTCTCGTGCCCGAAGACGCCGCCCTGCGGGAAGTCTGTCCGACCTTCATACATATGCAGATCGGAGCCGCAAATGTTGGTGCTTGTGATCCGCACCAGCACGTCGGTCGGCTTCTCGATCCTTGCATCCGGCACGTTCTGCACCGCCACGTCGCGGGGTCCATTGTAGACGACAGCTCTCATAACGCTCTCCTTGGTCTATCGCTTGAACTGCTTTGACTCAGCGTTGCGGAAAACGGATACGAATTGGCCCGGACGCCGCTCACTGCTCGAGCGGGGCAGTCATGCCAGGAGGCAGCAGACTTTTCTGACGGGAGCACAACTCGTACTCAGCCATACAGTATGAGCAGCTCGTTTCACTCGCCTTGGTCATCGAGCAGCAAACTTGGATTGCTCACGATTACCGCTGGCTGCAGATGATATGAACCACGACTTCTTCGGTCGAAAATATCCGTAGAGTTACTAAGTGGCACTTTTATCGCCGACGTTACGGTGAGACACAGACGAGGCTAACGGTCTTGGCACGCACTTGGCATGCTCGCTCCCGATGGCCGTTTTAGTGCCAATGGTCCAAACAGCAGATGTCTGGCTAGGGGAAATCAGCTCGAAAAAAAGCAAGGACCGGAATAGGTCGGAATGCGGACTGTCTTCTTCTAAAGAATATGCACCAAATCCCGACCGTCGGCTAACGGCCCAAGTCCCGCCGTTCCGCTTTGTGCCGCGTCACAGACATCCAGGCAAGTTCCAAACCGGATCACCTGATGGGGGCGGCCAGTCATTAGAACGCGGCAGCCGGATTGACACTTTTAGAGATTCGCCCCTGATCTGACTCAGACCGATCATTTCGCAATGTTCGGGAAGGCACTCAGAAACAAAGCCATGCAAACGCTGGTGGTTTGCCGCCACCATAGGAATCGGTCGGCGGGACCAAGTCTTGTCGGCTCAGAAAATAACCGCATCCGATAGGACAACGAGATCATGACAAGACAATTGGTCGGGAAAGTCGCTGCGGTGACGGGCGCGGCGTCTGGAATCGGGTTGGCCACCAGTGAGGCCATGATCGCGGAGGGAGCGCGCGTGGTGATGGTTGATCGCGACCAATCCGCGCTCGAAGCACTTCGGGACAAGCATGGTGATGCCGTGCTTCCTGTGGTCGTTGACCTTCTCGATCCAGCGGATTGCGCAACCTTGCTCCCTAGAGTGCTTAACGCTGCTGGCCAGCTCGATATCTTTCACGCCAACGCAGGCACGTATGTGGGCGGCGAATTGGTCGATGCTGACACGACGGCCATCGACCGGATGCTCAACCTTAACGTGAACGTCGTGATGAAGAATGTGCACGATGTCTTGCCGCACATGATCGAGCGCGGTACGGGCGACATCATCGTCACGAGCTCGCTCGCCGCCCATTTCCCCACCCCTTGGGAGCCGGTCTACGCCTCGTCCAAGTGGGCCATCAATTGCTTCGTGCAGACCGTCCGGCGACAGGTGTTCAAGCATGGCATCCGCGTTGGCTCAATTTCGCCGGGACCGGTGGCAACCGCGCTGCTGTCGGACTGGCCAGCCGACAAGCTAAGGGAGGCGAGGGAAGCCCAGAGTCTCCTCGAAGCCAGCGAGGTGGCCAGTGTCGTGACTTTTATGCTCACCCGCCCCCGCGGCATGACGATCCGCGACGTGGTGATGATGCCGACCAACTTCGACCTTTGAGGCCTGCGCTGCTCAGCGGAGGAGCCGCTAATCAGCGCTGCAAGTAGGCCCCAAGTTTTGCTGCTTCCGCCATCATCGCAGGACCGTCGTTCTTGGACGCATCCTGCCTCGGCAAGCTGTTGAGTTCACCATGATGAAGCCGCTCGGCATGCGCCGATCATCGACACGCAGCTTGCCGTGGCTCTTGGGAACAAACGGACGCTACCGCAACACCTGTCCGTCTGTCAGCCAAGCATCTCGCTTACCCGCCGTCTCCTCACAAAGCCTGGAGTCATATCGTATCCCCAATCGATCGGACCGGGGCCTACAGGTCAGGCTGCTCCCAATCTAATCGTGTTTGCCGACAACGCACCCTCGTGAACGAGGAGGCCAATGCCGCCGTTGTGAAAAGCATGAGCACTGGCATCGCTTGCCTCGATGCGTGTGTCACCGACGGTGGCTGTGATCGTATCACCTGCGATCCGCGCCTTGACCGGGATCTGGTGTTCGAAGGTGAGTTCGAAAGACGTGCTCGCGAGTACCTTCGTTTCATCGTCACGCACGCGGACGATTTCGAGCTTGTTGTCGCGCGTCATCCTCACCGCGTAATACCGCTTGAGGCCTTGAACGCGGAGCGCGATGCCGCCGTAATTGCCCAGATGCACGGTGACGCCCGTTTCCACTGAATAGTCGGTCCATTGCCGCGTGCCATGCGAGACAAGGCCTTCGTCGCGTGATTGCGAGATGCGGAAGCTCGCGGGAAAGCGCTTGGAGAAGAACGAAACGCCGTTGACCCATGCCATGCGCCAGAAGTCGCCGTCGCCGGCCGGGCGCTTGAGCGTGAAGTCGGGCGCGCCATCCCAGCGCAGGTAGTCGATCAGCAGTGTGCCGTCGGCGCGCTTCCCGGTAGTGGAAATTGCGATGCCGATCTCGGCGATCGGTTGGCCGTCCTGTTCGGGCACGCGCCATTCGAGAACGGTTTCCTGGCCGGGTGCGAGAGCCACGGCTTCGCCCTCGACGTCGTTGAGACTGTCGCTGCCATTATAGGCGCGAAGGAACAGGCCGGCCTCAATCGTGCCCTTGTTGGTGTCGGGCGCGATCACCCGAGCGCGCACCGTCTGGCCGGGATAGACCAGCGGACTCGCCATCAGGTCATAGGTGCGCATGGCCAGCACCTCCGGGGGGGAGAACGTCGGGGTCGTGGCAATCGCGCGCTGGCCGGGAGCGAGCGCGTGATAGTTGATGCCAAGGGCCCGATCCGGTCCCTGTTCGATGTTGGTAACTGAAACCTGGGGCGCGCCGTGGCGCAGAAGCTGACGGAACCCTTGCGTGCTGCCCGGCAACGAGAAGTGGAACTGCGCTCCGTTCTTTGGTGGCGCCATCGGCTCTTCACCGTTTAGGCGTCGGCCGAGATCGGCAAGATAGATGGCAGTGCGCACCGCGTCGTTGACAGAGTTGCCGCCATCGGCCGAGGAGATCAGGAGGCGATCAGCCACGGGCCCACGCCAGTCCGGCCCGTTCTCGATGCCTTCGAGGCCGAGCATGATGCCGAGCAGGCAGCCGACATTGCCGGCATTGCAATCGGTGTCCCAGCCGGACGTGTTCACGATGGTCTGCGCCAGCGCGAAATCGTCGGGCGCATAAAGGACAGCCATGATCATCAACGCATGATTTGGGATCACGTGGCAGTTCCCGGGATATTTGTCGTAGCCGTAGCGGTCCTCGATCAACTGCCGCGTGTGGCGCCATTCAGCGTTCGCCTTGTGCCATGCGCGGATGTCGGCGATGAGTTTGGCGATGAGGCTCTCTGCCGGGATCACGGACAGACCCGTGTCGATCAGGTGGTCGATGTCGCTCGAGCGGAAGGCTTCCGCTTCCATCGCGGCCCAGAGCATCGCCGCATAAACGGACTCTCCGTCATGACTGACCTTGCCGGCCTGCTCCGCGAGCTTCGCGGCCAGTTGCGGCTTACCCGGTGAGACGAGCGCCCAGCCGTCGATGAAGATCTGCGCGCCGATCTGCTCGGCCACGGTCTGGCCATTGGTTTCAATCGAGCCGCTGGCGGGTGCAGGAATCCCCTTCTTGAGGTTGATCCAGGCTGTGTGCTCGGTGGAATTGCCGACTCCGCCCCACCACAGGATCGAGCGCTCCTCGACGATGTAGTTAAGCCAGGCCTTGCCGATCTCTTCAGCCGAAAGGTCGGGCGAGAGGGTATAGTCTTCCAGCGCACGCACGAAGGTGAAGGTGCCGGCCACATCGTCGTCGGTGACGACCAGCGGCTGGTCGAGCTGGTCGTGAACGTAATAGGTGATTTCGCCCAGCTCCTCCATGATCCTCTGGTAGGTCCAGCCCTCGAAGGGGCGACCGAGATAAACGCCGATCAGCTTGCCGAGAACGCCGGCATAGACGCGTTCGAGATAGTCGTTCGGGACGGGCATCGGGAAACCTCGATTGTTCGAAAATTGAAAGCTCAGCCCTTCACGGCACCGCCAGCCATGCCTTCGATGAAGCGGCGCTGGAGCAGGACGAAGAGGATGACGACGGGGAGTGTGACGATGAGAGCAGCAGCCATGATCTCACCCCAGTCGGACGTGTACTGACCGCTCAAAAGGAAGAACGCGACCACCGCTGTCTGCCGCTCAGCACCTTGCAGAAACGTCGTGGCGATCAGGAACTCGTTCCACGAGTAGAGCCCGATGATCAGCGCGACGGTCAAAATGCCGGGCGAGACGATCGGAAGCATCACCTTGGAAAAGACCTGCCAGTGGCTGGCACCGTCCATGATCGCCGCTTCTTCGAGCTCGCGCGGCACGGCAAGAAAATAGGTGCGCAGGAGCATCACCGCGAAAGGGGAATAAACGGCCGTATAGATGAGCGCCACCGCGAAGGTGTTGTTGATGAGCCCAAGCCGCGCGAAGCCGAAGTACAGCGGAAACAGAAAAAGCTGGATGGGCGCGGTCGTGGTGCCGAGCAGATAGAAGGTGATGATCTTCCAGCTCTTCACCTTGCGCCGCGCGAGCACATAGGCGGTCAGTGAGGCGGTGGAGCAGACGAGCACGATGGTGGTCGCCGTCAAAATCGCCGAGTTCAGCATGGTCGCGCCGAAGCGCGCGTCGGCCCATGCGCGGGTGAAGTTGTCCCAGCGCAAGACTTCGGGCAGCGCCAGCGGGTTCTGGACAATCTGCGCTGCGGGCTTCAGCGAATTCAGCACCAGCAGCGCGATGGGAAAGAGCGCGATCAGCAGTCCGATCCCGAGGGCGCAATAAGTAAGGCGCAGCGTCGTGCGGTTCTCGACGAGGTTCATCGATCGAACTCCTTCGCCTGCGCGCGGATATAGAAGGCGGTGGCAGCGAGCCCGAACAGGCTGATGACGACCGCGACCGCGGCCGCCTTGCCTACCGCGAGATCATAAAAGGCGCTGCGATAAGCGAGGGTGGAAAGCACCTCGGACGAGAAGGCCGGGCCGCCCTGCGTCAGGATGTAGACGAAGTCGAAAACGAGAAACGACCAGATCACGGTCATGATCATCATGAGCGTGATCGTGGGGCGGATGCCGGGCAAAAGCACGTACCACATCAGCTGCCAGAAGTTCGCGCCTTCGAGCCGCGCCGCCTCGATCTGCTCCTGCGGCACCTGCCTGAGTGCGGCAAAGAAGATCACGCAAAGGAAGCCCCACCAGTGCCAGAGATCGACGGTGGCGATGCCGTACAGTGCCGTCGAGGTGCGGGTGAGAGGGTCGGCCACCTCGATGCCGAAGCGGTTAAGGAGGCCATTTATCCCACTAACAGGACTGTAGATCATGCCCTGCCAGACGCGCGCGGTGATGGCTGTTGCGATGACCATGGGCAGGAAATAGATGACTTGAAAGAACGATGACCCGCGCCGCGCGACGAGCAACATGGCGGCGGCAAGCAGGCCCATGGCGATGGGCACCGTTAGAAAGATCGCAGTCCAGATGACGTTGTTGGTGAGTGCCGTCCAGAACACACGGTCGGGCCACAATGCGCGGAAGTTGGCGAGGCCGACAAAGACCGGATCGGAAATGCCGTCCCAGCGGAAGAAGGCGAGCGAGATCGTCATCAACGCCGGAATCAGGATGATCACGACATTGATGAGAAGCGTCGGCACCAGATAAAGGCAATGCATTCCGGTTCTCCCGGCTGAACAGGCAGGGGAGCGGCCGAAACCGCTCCCGGATATTGGCTGGAAGGGCTTAGCGCGCAGGGATCGCTGGCACCTTGCCTTCTTCCTTTTCGCCCTGGAACGTCGCGTCCAGCTGGGCCAGGAAATCGGCGGTGGTCGAGCGTCCGAGCCAGACCTCCTCCATGCCGCTGACAAGGTAACTATCGGTTGCCGGCGGCAGGAAGGTCCAGGTTGTGTAGCCGTAGCGGTTGGCGGCAACGGACTCCGCCAGCGTCTTCATGGCTTCCTGATAGAGAGCGGGCACTTCCGTGCCGATCTTCACTTTGGAGAGATCGGACAGTGGCATGTTCCACTCTCCCTGCCATGCGGTATTCATCGCGCCATAGGCTTCGTCGGAGAAGATAAAGTCGATGAGTGCCGCAGCCCCGTCCGGGTTCTTCGACGAGGCGGCGACCGAAAAGGTCGAGCCGACGCCGAGCGGATAAACCGGCCCTTCGATGCCATCTGCCGTCGGAAAGCCGACGAAGCCCGCTTCCGCGTTGTTCTGAGGGAAGTAGGTCGCAACGCGCTGGAACTGCCAGGTGCCGGTTGGCATCATGCCGGCCTTGCCCGATGCCATCAGGGCAAAGGCCTGCTCGTCCGTGAGCGAGAAATAGTCCTTGCCGAAATAGCCGGCCTGCCACCACTTGTTGAGCGTATCGATGGCCTTCACGAAAGGCTCGGCCGTCCAGGGCTGCGCGCCGGTCAGGGCCTTGTAGACGTTATCGGGCCCAGCTACGGCGTTCAAGGCGATCGACACATAATGCTCGTTGGCGGGGCGCCAGTTGGCATTGCCGGCAGCGAAAGGCAGGATGTTCGCGGCCTTCATCTCCTCAGCGAGCGCTTCCAGCTCGGCCAATGTCTTGGGCGCCGTCCAGCCGTTCTTCTCGAACAGTGTCTTGTTGTAGAACAGGCCAAGCGTTTCGTAGGTCTTGGGCAGGGCGAAGAGCTTGCCGTCATAGCGGCCCATTTCGAGGAAAACGGGCAGCAGGCGCTCGTTCCATTTGAACTTAGCGGCATAGTCGTCTAGCGCGAGCAACTGGCCGGCCTTGGCCATCGGCGCCACATAGCTCGGCCCAGCGGTGAAGACGATATCCGGTCCGCTGCCCGACAGCATCGCCACGCGCAGCTGCTTGTCCAGCTCGGTGCCTCGGTAATCGACGGCGACGTCGAATTGCGGATTCTTCGTGGTGAACGGCTTCACGAGAAGGTCGCGGATGAAGCCCTGCTGCTCGGGCGTCGCGGTCTCGTACCACCACGTGATGCGCTGCTTGTCCTGTGCCCGTGCGATCGTGCCGAGCGCGGTATTGGCGAGAAGCGCGCCGCCTGCGAGCTTCAAGCCGGAAAAGAGAACGTCGCGTCTGTTCATGATGGTTTCTCCCGAAAAAGGTTCTTGTTGCGTCACGTCGATTCCCGCTCGATGAGCTGGAAAGGCATTTCCTCAGCGGTGCCGGGGGCTGCCCGGTCGCCCTTGAGCCGCTTGAGCAGGATTTCCGCCGCACGCTCCCCCATACGGTCCTGAAACTGAGTCACGGTGGACAAAGAGGGTGAGACGAGGCGAGCGGCTGAAATATCGTCGAAGCCGATCACCGCGATCTCTGCCGGAATGGCGACCTTGCGCTCGCGCAGCGCTTGCATCACGCCGATTGCCATCAGATCGTTGGCCGCGAAAATGGCCGTGGGGCGCTTGGGCGCATCAAGTAGCGTCATAGCAGCGCGATGCCCGCCTACCTCGTTGAAAGCCTCGTCCAGCACGATCCAGGGCTCAGTTTTAATCCCGGCCAGTGCCTGACCATAGCCTTGGGCTCGTACCGCTTCAGGGCCACCCTTGCCCGCCACCATGGCGATGTGGCGATGACCACGTGCAATCAGGTGTTCAGTCGCAGCACGGGCGGCGGCGCGGTTGTCGACATAGATATCGTCGATCGGAATGGAGCCTGCATGCTTGGCTGAAGACTCCAGCCTCACCACTGGTATGTCGACATCCATCAGCACGCGAAGATCGGTAGCGCGGAGCGAAAAGAAGACGCCGATCACGCCATCAACACGACCCTCCCGCGCCCAATCCAGGAATTGGTGTTCTCGAGCGGGGTCGCCGTCGGTGTTCATCGTAATCACGTCATACCGCACGTCCTGCGCGATCTTTTGGACGCCGCGCACGAGCGCAGGGTAAAATGGATTGGTAATGTCGGGCACGATGCAGGCGATTGTCATCGTCCGCTGTGTCTTCAGCGCCTGCGCAAAGCGGTTGGGCGTGTAGCCAAGTTCTGCTGCAGCCGTTGTTATTCGTTGCAACGTTTCCACCGGCACAGGCGCCGTGGTCGAACTATTCAGTGCGATCGACACCATTGCCTGCGAGACGCCTGCGCGCTTAGCGACATCTCTCTGGGTTGGCCTGCGTGTCGGCAAAACAAATCCACTTATACGTATAAGTTATACGTATAAGTTTCTGCTGTTGCTAGGTCAAGCTGTTGCTTCAGGATCCCAAACAGGCCGCGAACCCTTCCACCTTTCGTGTTTTCCAGGGCTATGAGGAACATCATGATCGAAGAACAGGTTTCTGTTGCCCTTACTGATCCGAGAAGGGTGCGCGCCGCCGCTCAGCTCACGCGGGAGCAGGTGGCTGAGCGGGCGGGAGTGAGCCAGCAGGACATCAGCGGCCTGTAGTGTGGTACGCGAAACCCAAGTACCGAGACAGTCCACATTCTCGCGGTCGCGTTAGATGTGACGCATGTCGGCTTACTTAACCCCAGTTCCGAAACTTAGACCGCCGATTTCATCACCTATGTCCATGGGACAGCGGCATAATTTCATATTCAGTTTCAAAGGGGTGGCAACGGCCGTTGGACATCAACAAGATATTGATATTGATGAGGTATTCTGCTCCCCTAGGGCGTACCAGTAGCCTCCACGACTTCCCGACTTTGCTGAGTTTTATGACTTCAATGTCCAACCTTTCCGATAGGGTGGACGACGACTCGGCAAGTTGCGTTGCCTCTTTCCCAGCCGTTGATCTTTTCAAGCCGGCTCGGTGATCGTAGTCGAACCGAATGATCCTGGCTTTGGTCCAAGTGTGGAAGCCACCGCGATCCTCATTGCACGCGTCAACTGACCAGCCAGTGCGCGCCGGAGGCCGATATTCTGACTTTCGGCGAACCCGCCTGAATGGTTGGCGAGATGACACCGGAGCACGGGTGAGATCGGTCTGACGTTTCTCTCAAGCCACGCCTTGAATAAACCAAGATAGGCACACATATATTGATGGTGCAGCGCGTCCCCGTCAGAGGTTGATGCGCGATTTTCTTCCCTTTCGTCCGACCACGGATGTACTGGCGAGTTGAGTGGTGAAGAAGCGCACTTCTCGAAAGAGACAGCTGAGCCGTTGGGTGAGATCCCCAGCGGCTTTTTTGTTGTCCAATTTTCGTGGCGAGCAGCGTGAAAAGCAGCGCCTCAACCGCCTCTTTGCAGGAGCGCCTCCATGACGAACAAAGCCAAGCCCGATGTTTCCCCCAGCTCAACGCCTGAGACCGAGCGTGTGCCAAAGGACGGCTCAATGCCGCGCGTGTCCGACACGCTGATCAAGTCTCCCGAGACACCCGATGCGGACTATCATGCCGAGGCATTGGCGAATGCCGTGGTCGACAATGAAGCAGGTACGAGGCCCGACAGTGAAATCGGTGGTATCGTGCCGCTGAAGCGGAAGTAATCTCCGCCTACCCCCAATGCGAAGCCCGCGCTGAGGTGCATCCGGCATCACGGCATTCCGAGGGTCGTCACACGCGTTCGAGTTTGCGGTGTGGTCGAGCGGGCAGGGTGATGGTGATCGGGTCGCCGACAGCGACATCGCCCCCCGATACGACGATCCCCATGATGCCTGCCTTGCGGATCAAACCGCCCTGTTCGTCGCGGTCGAGAACGGCGGCGGTGAGGCCGGGCTGGTAGGCGTCGAGCTGGGCGCAGGGGTTGCGCAGGCCTGTGATCTCCACCACTGCACCGTCGCCCAATGAAAGCTGAGTGCCCGTGGGAAGGCTGAGAAGATCGATTCCGCGCGTCAGCACGTTTTCGCCGATCGTACCGGGGCCGACCCGGAATCCCTTGGTCTGCAGCTTCTCCAGCGTTTCCACGGCGACAAGATGAATCTGGCGCAGATTGGGCTGGTTCGGGTCGACCTTCCCGCGCGAGCGGTGCTTCACCGTTTTCCCCATATGCGCGTCGCCTTCGACGCCGAGGCCCTGGAGCAGGCGGATCGCAGACTGTGGTTCCTTGGAAAAGTGATGATTGGGACTGAGCGCCAGGGAGACGATTGTTGCGCTCATGAAGCGAACCGCCCCAGCGCGAACGGCTCGGGCGCCCGGTCGGCGGTGAGGCCGCGCAAGAAGGCGACGAACTCGCCGACATGGGTTTCGACCGCGCCGGTGTTGGAAATGGTGCAATCGACCGGCAGGTTGGTCATCGCGGCTTCTCGGTCGAGCCGGCGATCCACGGCCACGCCATCCTCGCGGCCTCGGGCGAGAATGCGGCTGCGCAAGGTTTCGCGCGGGGCTGTGACGAGCACCACGCGGGTCTCGGGAAAACGCGTGCGGGCATCACCGAGAGCGCGGCGCGACAGGTTGCAGATCGCGATGCGGCGGCCAGCGAGATCGTCGAGCACGAGCCCCGGAATGGCGTAGCTCAGGCCATGAGCGTCCCATGACAGCGCGAAGCGGCCCTGTTCGCGCAAGGTGGCGAAACGCTCGGGCGGCAAGGTGTCGTGGTCTTCGGCTTCCGAAGGCTGACGGGTGACGATGCGGCGGGGGAAAACGAAGTGATCGTCGTCCTCCAGGGCCTTCCGCGCGCCTGCGATCAGCGTGTCCTTGCCGGCCCCGCTCGGGCCTACGACGCAAACCAGAATGCCTGCCATCGTCTTGTTCTCCTCACTTCACGCCGCGAAACGACCTTCCGTCCACACGCGGCGGACCATGGGTGCCTCGTCGGCCACGGCCACTCGCACCAGATCGGCGCGCTTTCCCACTGCGATCTCGCCGCGATCGTCGAGCCCGGTCGCCTTAGCAGGCGCGGATGTCACCATGGTGATGGCTTGCGGCAATGTGATCGAGGCGACGCGGCGTGGCAGGTGGAAGGCGGCGAAGAGCAGGCTCGCCGGCACGTAGTCCGAGGAAAGCACGTCGAGAAGGCCCGCTTCGCCCAGCGTTTCGGCTGCCACATTGCCCGAATGCGAGCCGCCGCGCACCACGTTCGGCGCGCCCATCATCACGGCCACGCCCGCGCCATGCGAAGCTTCGGCCGCTTCCACCGTGGTCGGGAATTCGGCCACATGCACGCCATCCGCGACCGATTCCGCCACATGATCGGCGGTCGCATCGTCATGGCTTGCGAGCACCGCCCCCGCTTTTTCGGCAACCGCCACCAACTGCTTGCGATGGTCGGCCGCGAAGCGCTCGTGCAGGTCGAGGCGTTTCTGGATGAACTGCTGGATCTCGCTCTCCGACATCGAAGTGCGGCGGGTGTAGAAGCGCCGCCAGGTTTCCAGATCGCGGAACTGCCGCTGGCCGGGCGTGTGATCCATGAGCGACATCAGGTGCACGGGAAAGCGTGCCACATAGCTTTCCACCTGCTCCACCACATCCGGCGAGGCGATCTCGCAGCGCAGGTGGGTGCGATGATCGACGCGCAGACCGCCGATGCGACGCGCCGCATCGAGCGCTTCGGCGAGCGTCACGAGATCGGCTCCGATGGAGGCTGAGTCGGCATCCGAGCCCGCGCGAAGCGAGTCGAAGACGGTGGTGATGCCCGACGCCGCGATCTGCGCGTCATAGGCTGTCACGGCCGAGAGCGCATGCCAGCGCACATGCGGGCGCGGCGCGAAATGGCTTTCGAGATGGTCGGTGTGGAGCTCGATCAGGCCAGGCAGGAGATAGTCGCCTTTGAGGTCGAACCCGCGCTCGGGTGCATCGCCTTCACCCCACTCGACGATGCGGCCGTCTGCCACCGTGACCCAGCCCTTGTCCACCAGGCGGTCGGGCAGAACGAGAACGGCATTTTCGAGGACGAAGCTTTCGGGCTCAAGCATGGGTCAATTCTTTCTGGGATGCGCCGGGCTGGGGCGCGAAACGGGACACGTCGATCACCCGCGAGGCGACGGCGTCGCGCACGTCCTCGTCGTGGAAGATGCCGAGAATGGCGACGCCTTCTCGCTTCTTCTGTTCGATCAGCTCGACCACCGTCTGTCGGTTAAGGGCGTCGAGGGATGCGGTCGGCTCGTCGAGAAGCAGAAGCGAGCGCGAGGCGGCCAGGCCCCGCGCGATGTTCACACGCTGCTGCTCGCCACCGGAAAAGGTCGCAGGCGGCAGGTTCCAGAGCTTTTCGGGCAGGCGCAAAAGCGAAAGCATCTCCCTGGCCTTCTCGCGTGCCTGCTCCTCGCCGCCGTTTTCACCGCGCGCGGCTTCCGCCACCACGTCCAGCGTGGACACGCGGGGGATCACGCGCAGGAACTGGCTGACATAGCCGATCACACGGGCGCGCAAGCTCAGGATTTCACGCGGGGAGGCTTGCGTGACATCGACTTCGACGTCGCCGTCCCGCACGAGGATGCGGCCCCCGCTCGCGTGGTAATTGCCGGTGGTCATCTTGAGGATCGAGGATTTGCCGATACCTGACGGCCCACCGAGCACCACGCATTCGCCGGCATCGACCTTGAACGAGACATCGCGAACCACGCCGATCTCGGCCTGATCGCGCAGATGCAGCGTGAAGTTCTTGGAAACGTCTTGAAGTTCGAGAACGGGCGTCATGCGGGCAGCACCGAGGAAACGAGGAGCTGGGTATAGGCATCCTGCGGGTCGTCCAGCACCTGATCGGTGAGGCCGGTTTCGACCACGCGGCCGCCGCGCATCACCATGGTCCGGTGCGACAGGAGCCGCGCCACCGCGAGGTCGTGGGTAACGATGATGACCGCGAGGCCGAGATCGGAAACGAGGCCGCGAATGAGATCGAGCAGGCGCGCCTGCACCGACACATCGAGGCCCGAGGTCGGTTCGTCCATGAAGACGATGCGCGGATGGGTGACGAGGTTGCGGGCGATCTGGAGGCGCTGGCGCATGCCGCCCGAAAAGCTGCCCGGCATGTCGTCCACGCGCGCTTCCTCGATCTCGACGCGCGTCAGCCAGTCAATCGCCTTGCCGCGAATCTGCCCGTAATGGCGCTCGCCCACCGCCATCAGCCGCTCGCCGACATTACCGCCGGCGGAGACGCCCATGCGCAGGCCCTCACGTGCATCCTGCCGGACGAAGCCCCAGTCGGTGCGAAGGAGAAAACGCCGCTCGGCCTCGGAAAGGCTGGCCAGATCGCGTGTTTCGCCCGTGCGGAAGCGGTAATGAACGGAGCCGGCGGTCGGCTCCAGCTCTGTCGAAAGCAGCGACAGCAAGGTGGACTTGCCCGAACCGGACTCACCCACCACAGCCAGAACCTCACCTTCGTGCAGGTCGAAGGAGACATCGGTGCAGCCGAGCCGCGCACCATACATCTTGCGCAAGTGCCGCGCGGAAAGAAGGGACTGGTCGCTCATGCGGCGGTCTCCACGGGCAGGGCGGCATCGGGCGGGTCGAGGCGGAAACTGTAGCCGTAACGGGTGAACCCAAGGCTTTCATAGAAAGCGTGGGCGTGGGTCGAACGGACGTTGGAGGACAGCACCAGCTTGTAGCAGCCCTTGGCGAAGGCGAGCTTCGCGGCTTCCCGCATCATCTGTCGTCCGACGCCCCGGCGCTGGAAACGGGACGAGACCACTACGCTTTCCACCATGCCGATCGGCGTTCCCCAATGCGCGATATTGTCGATGCGCATCATGCAGAAGGTGCCAGCAGGCTGGCCGTCGACCTCGGCGAGATAAACGGCATAGTCGGGATAGCGCGCGAACGCCTCCATCAGGCGCTCACCGTCTTCGAGGGAGACCACGCGGCCATCATTGAAGTCGGGCTGCGCGTAGAGCGCGAGCACGGCCGGCAGGTCGGCCTTCTCAGCTTTGCGAACGAGGAGCTCAGACACGCGAGTTCCCTCCCGCCGTAATGGCTTCGGGCGCCGTGCCCAGCATTGCGCCGCGATGGCCCTCGCCACGGCGCGTTTCGCAATGGTCGGTGTCGGAACAGACGAACATGCGCCCCCCGCGATCGTCGAGCACGATCTCGTCGAGATAGACATCATGCGCGTCGCACAGCGCACAGGGTTGTTTGAACGTCTGCACCGCGAAGGGATGGTCCTCGAAATCGAGGCTCGTCACCTTGGTGTAGGGCGGCACGGCATAGATGCGCTTTTCGCGGCCCGCGCCGAACAGCTGGAGGGCCGGGCAGTCGTCCATCTTCGGATTGTCGAATTTGGGCGTGGGCGAGGGGTCCATCACGTAACGGCCGTCCACCTCCACCGGATAGGCGTAGGTCGTGGCGATATGGCCGTGGCGCGCGATGTCCTCGTAGAGCTTCACATGCATCAGCCCGTAATCGGCCAGTGCGTGGAGGCGGCGCGTTTCGGTTTCGCGTGGCTCGAGAAAGCGCAAGGGCTCGGGGATGGGCACCTGGAAGACGAGCACCTGATCCTCCGTCAACGGTGTTTCCGGGATGCGGTGGCGCGTCTGGATGATCGTTGCTTGCGTTGTGGCGGTCGTCGTTTCCACGCCCGCCGTGCGCTCGAAGAACTTGCGGATCGACACGGCATTGGTGGTGTCGTCCGAACCCTGGTCGATCACTTTGAGCACATCGTCGGCGCCGAGGATCGCCGCCGTCACCTGCACGCCGCCGGTGCCCCAGCCATAGGGCATGGGCATTTCACGGCTAGCGAAGGGCACCTGATAGCCGGGGATGGCGATGCCTTTGAGGATCGCGCGGCGGATCATCCGCTTGGTGCCTTCGTCGAGATAGGCGAAGTTGTAGCCGGTCTCGCTCATTCCGCGGCCTCCCGCATGGCTTCCTCAGCGGGCGCTGGCGCCGCCTCGTATTCTTGCCTGAGCGTGCGAAGCAGGCCGAGCTCGGCCTGGAAATCGACATAGTGGGGCAGTTTGAGATGCTCCACGAAGCCTGTCGCCTGCACGTTGTCGCAATGGGACAGAACGAATTCCTGGTCCTGCGCAGGCGCCGATTGCTGTTCGGCGAATTCGGCGGCGCGGAGCGAGCGGTCCACCAGCGCCATCGACATGGCCTTGCGCTCGGACTGGCCGAAGACGAGCCCGTAGCCGCGCGTGAACTGCGGTGGCACGCTTTCGCCACCGGCCTTCTGGCCGCCATGGAACTGGTTGACCATCTGGCACTCGGTCAGTTCCACCGTGCCCATCGGCACGGCAAAGCCCAGCTCCTCCGGCACGAACTCGACCTCGACCGCGCCGAAGCGGATTTCGCCGACGAAAGGATGGGTGCGGCCGAAGCCGCGCTGGGTGGAATAGGCGAGGCCGAGCAGGAAACCCTCGTCACCACGCGCCAGAACCTGCAGGCGCTGGTCGCGTTCGGTGGGGAATTCGAGCGGCGTGCGGGTGATGTCGCCGACCGGCGCGTCCGGGTCGGGCGCGGGCTCGCGTTCGATCAGGCCTTCCTCGCCGACCAGATCGACCACGCGTGGCGTCGCCTCGTCGCTGGCCGTGCCGATGGCGGGCTCAGCCGTTTCATCCCCCGCCGCTTCCAGTGCGAAGTCGAGCAGGCGGTGGGTGTAGTCGAAGGTCGGCCCGAGGATCTGGCCGCCGGGCAGGTCCTTGAAGGTCGCCGAGACGCGGCGGCGGATCTGCATTCGTCCGGTATCGACCGGCTCGCTCGCGCCAAAACGGGGCAGGGTGGTGCGGAAGGCGCGGACGAGGAAGATCGCCTCGATCAGATCGCCGCGCGACTGCCGGATGGCGAGCGAGGCCAGCGAGCGGTCGTAAAGCGACCCTTCCGCCATCACGCGATCGACGCCGAGCGCCAGCTGTTCGGCGATCTGCGCGGTGGAGATGGCGGGCAGGCTGGTGTCGCCACGCCGCTTTGACGCAAGCAGGCGATGCGCATTGTCGATGGCCTTCTCGCCGCCTTTGACTGCGACATACATGGCTCAGGCCTCCTCAGTCAGGCGCGACGAGCGCGGCAGGGCTGCGAGCGCGCCGGGTGCGGCGAAGATGAAGTCGACCCCGCGCGGAAAGAGCGTGCGGTTGTCGCGCAGGGTATCGATGAACTCGTCCGGCAGAGGTGTCGGTGAAAGTGTTCCGGGCCGTGGCAGGCCAGGGCCTTCGACGCGCAAGGCCGTGCCACCTTCCAAGCTCTCGACCGCGAGCACGACCGTCGTGGAGCGGTCGGGAAATTCTTCCGTGCCCAGCGCGAATGCGTCGAGCGGCGGCAGCGCGCGGGGATCGCGAACGAGCGCGAAAGCTGCTTCCGCCGGATCGCTGACGACCGGCGCACCGGTGTGGAAGCCCAGCCATTGAGCGACGGCGGGCTCGGAGCCGAGCGTTTCATCGAGCCAAAGCGGGGCGTCCTGATCGGCAAGCGCCAGCGCGATGCTCGCGAGTTCAGGCGTCAGCGGTGCCGGAGGGATGAGGTCAAGTGCCAGCGGCTGCACCGTGGTCGGGCGCGCCAGTGCATCCATCAGCACGCGAAACACCTTCTGCGCGTCGTGCGCGGCATCGCGAAAACCGGAGGCGAGTGCAGTGCTCATCAATTGTCTCCGCGCGTCATGGTGAAGAACTCGACGCGGGTCGCGGCGGTATGCTCCGCTTCGCGCTTCGCCTTGGCGGCGAGGCGTTCGGCGATGGGCGCGAGACCTTTCTCGACCTGCGAACGCGTTGTGGGGCGCTGCCAAAGCGCATCGAGAATGGCGGCAGCGCGCGCCTTCTGCCCGTCGCGGCCGAGATGGTAGGCAAAGCCGGCCGTCCCGTCGCTCAAGGAGACGGCAGCGCGCGAAACGCTCGCCTCGCCGACATTGAAGGGCGCGCCTTCGCCCCCGATCCGGCCGCGCAGCATCACGAGACCTTTCTCGGTGGGGCGCAGGTCGGAAACCGTCTCGTCACTCACCAGATCGGAAACCAGCGCTTCGAGTTCCCCACGCGGGGCATTCGCGCATATGCGCATCGCCGCCTGCCGTGCCTTGACCGTTTCTGCTTCCATTCCGTCCATCGGATGCATCCACTCGCCGTTCGTGGTCTTATTGACCTGAACTGAATGATTTGTCTAGTTATCTCGACAACTACACTGAAGGCAGAGCGTGACACGCTGATGACAGGGGCGACGGAGACCACGGCGGAAAGCTTCGAGCGGGGCGGGGGCATCGCCGTCTGGCGGCGCATTGCGGACGCCATCGAAGCGGAAATCGCGGCGGGCAACATGGCGCAAGGCGACAAGCTGCCGACCGAAGCCACGCTCGCGCAGCGTTTCGGCGTGAACCGCCACACGGTGCGCCGCGCGCTGGCCGCACTCGCGGCGGATGGTGCGGTGGAATCGACGCGCGGCAGCGGCACCTTCGTCGGCAGCGCGCGCATCCCCTATCCGATCGGCCCCTCCACCCGTTTTTCGGCCATCATGACGGCGGAAGGGCATGTGGCGGGCGCCGAGCTGATCGGTGCGGAAACGGTGGCGGCCAGCCGCGTGGTGGCCGAGGCGTTGGAGATCGAGGAAGGCGCTCCCGTCCTTCAGGTCAAGCTCAAGCGCCTGAGCGACGGCATGCCCGTCTCGCTTGGCACGAGTTTCCTGCCCTTGCCCCGCTTCGCCGGCTTTCCGGAGGCGCTGCGTGCGCAGGGCGCGGTGACGCCCGCACTGAAGGCCTGTGGTGTTCAGGACTATTCCCGTCGCGAAACACGAATTTCGGCACGCCTCGCAACCGGCGCCGAAGCCGCCACGCTTCAGCTCGAAGCCGAGCGGATCGTGCTGATGGCGACCGGTCTCAATGTCGACGATGCCGGCGTGCCGATCCAGTTCACCGAAGCGCTGTTTGCGGCGAGCCGGATCGAGCTGGTCGTGGGCTCGGGCCTGTAGGACCGACCAACACCCAGCCTGCGGGGTCGTCTGGCGGTTCTTTTCCGCCCCTGCTGCATCAAAACGCTTGCCCCTATCTCGATAGGAGCGGCACACTTTTCCTTGCAGGTTCGAAAAATCCCTCGCCAGCCGCCTCCCGATGCCAAATGTTGATCGGTCCTAGCGCGCCTCGCGCCCTATCAGTGCCAGGCGCAGGCGTGTCGAGATCCAGTCGATGATGGCGACCGTCACCAGGATCATCAGGATCAGGAAGGCGACCTGCTTGAGTTCGAGCACGCGGATCAGTTCGGTGAGGTAGATGCCGACACCGCCGGCACCCACGATACCGATAATGGTGGCCGAGCGCGTGTTGGATTCGAAGAAATAGAGCACCTGGCTCGCCATCACGGGCAACACCTGGGGCAGAAGGCCGAAGCGCACCTGATGCAGGCGGCTGCCGCCGGAAGCCTGAACGCCCTCCGCCCCGCGCCGGTCGGTCGCCTCGATGGCTTCCGAGAAGAGTTTTCCCAAGCCGCCGAAATCCGAGCAGGCGATGGCGAGGACGCCGGCGAACGGTCCCAAACCCACCACATTGATCCACATCAGCGCCCAGATGAGGGTGTCGACCGAGCGCACCACATCGAGCCCGCGCCGCACGGGGAAGCGAACGAAGATGTTCGGAATGACGTTCTTGGCAGCGAGAAACGCCACCGGAAAAGCGAGGATCGCGGCGACCAAGGTACCCAGAAAGGCGATGGCGACGGTTTCCACGAGCGCATCGAAAAAGGCCGTGAAGCGGCCTTCCGGGTTGGGCGGCAGCATCAGGATGGCGAACTCGCCCAGGCGATGCAGCCCGCCGAAGATGCGCGCGAGCGAGAAGTCGAGCGCGACGAAGGCAAAGCCGGTGAAGGCGACGAAAGCGGCGATGAGTGCCCCAAACTTGAACCGCTGCACCGTCGAGGTTGTGAAGAGTTCCGGATGGCGGCTCTTCAACCCGGCCATGTCGCCGAGCGCTCGCTCACGAAGCGTGGTGTCGGCGATGCTCATCGGGTGGGTGCCTCGAAGCCGATCAGGCGATGACGGATCTTTTCGGTCACGAGGTCGATCACGACCACGGTCGCGATGATCATCAGAAGGATCGCGCTCACATCGGTGTAGTAGAAGTTGCGGATGGCGACGAGGAATTCCTGGCCGATGCCGCCCGCCCCCACGAAGCCCATGACGCCCGCGCCGCGCACATTGATCTCGAAGCGCAGCAGCGAATAGGAGGCGAAGCCGGGCAGGATCTGGGGGACGATCGCAAAGCGCACCGCCTGCACCCAGCTCGCACCGCCCGAAAGCACGCCCTCGAAGGGCTTCATGTCGGCATTCTCGACCACCTCGGCGAAGAGCTTGCCGAGCGCGCCGGCCGTGTGGATGGCCAGCGCCAGAACGCCCGCCATGGGCCCCAGGCCGAAGGCGATCACGAAGAACAGGGCGAAGACGATCTCGGGCACCGTGCGGCAGAATTCCAGCAGCCGCCGCGCACCGAAGCGTAAGGAAGGGCTGGAAACGAGATTGGCGCTGGCGAGGAAACAGAGGGCGAAAGCGGCGATGCCGCCCATCAGCGTGCCGAGATAGGCGATGAGGATCGTCTCGCCGAGCAGCTTCGCCCAGCCATCCAAATTCCAGTACCAGGCCCGGATGTCCGCACCCAGCGTCGCCCAATGCAGGTCAGGCACGGTGCGCCCGACATAGGAGGTGAAGTTGCCGAGATTGCTGAAGAAGGTCGCCGGCCGCACTTCGGCGAAGGATGCGCTCAGAACCACCAGCACGAGCAAAACGGCGAGGCAGCCCAGCGTCACGAGGCGCCGGCGGCCGATCTCGTTTTTGTAGCGTTGCGTGAGGCCGGCGAGCTGATGCTCGGGCAGGATGGAGATGGCGCGGGCCAAGGGCGGAGCTTTCGGGAAACCGAGATCGAAAGGAAACGCGGCCGGCTCGTGGGGAAGCCGGCCGCTTGACGGAAGCAACGATTACGAGCGCTTGCGCAGGTCGTCGTTGAACTTGATCATGTCGATGATGCCCTGGAAATCTTCGGCCTTGGTTGGCGCGAATTCCTGGTCCTTGCCGTCGGAGAGGCCGTCGAAGGCCGCCTTGTCCTTCTTGTTCATGTCGAGGAAGGCCTGCTTGATCTGCGCGCGCAGTTCGGCGGGAAGGCTTTCGAGCGCGGCATAGGGGCCTTCGGGAAGGAGGTCCGACTTGAACACGACGCGGAAGTCTTCCTTCTTCATCGGGTTGCCGTCGGCGTCCTTGAGCACGCCCTTGGTGATCATGCGGGTGAGGTTGGAATCGTTTTCAGTGTTCCAGGAATTGGCGGCTGCATCGACGGTGCCCTGCGCAAGAGCGAGAACCGCGTTGTCGTGCGAGCCGGCATAAACGCTCTGGCCGAAGAACGTGTCCACGTCATAGCCAGCCTTGTTGAGGAAGAAGCGCGGCGCGTTGTTGCCGGACGTCGAGTTCGGATCGACCAGCGCGAGCTTCTTGCCCTTGAGATCCTCGATCTTCGTGTACGGGCTCGAAGCCAAGGTATAGATCACCGAGTAATAGCCGGTCACGCCGTTCTCGTGGCGGGCGAGCGCGAGCGGCTCGGTCTTGACGCCGGTCATCACGGCACGGGCATAGGAGGCCGGGCCGTAGAAGGCGATGTGGATGTTGCCGGCGCGCTGGCCCTCGATCACCGCGGCGTAATCATTGGCGACGCGCAAGGTGACCTTGGTGCCGAGTTCCTTGGAAAGGTAATCGGCGAGCGGGGTGTAGCGGTCGGTGGTGGTCGAGGCGTTTTCCGCCGGGATCACGCCGAGCACGAGCTCGGGAAACTGCGATTTCCAATCCTGGGCGAAGGCACCCGAAGTGGCGAAGGTTGCGGCAGCGGCAGCTGCGAAAGATAGCACGGTCCTGCGGGAGAACATGTGAAGCTCCTGGTTTCAGACGATCTGAGGTCTTGTTGTTGAGGCGTTTGCTCGTGGAAGCGGTTGCCGGGTCAGGCAACGACCGCAGCGGGACGAGCGGCCCGCGCGGCAAAATCGATCTGGTTGGCAGCCGGGCCGACCACTTCATGGGCCTCGATGCCGTAAAGTTCGCGCGCGGCGAAATCGCTGAGCGTTTCGGGGGCGCCGTCGAACACCACGCGGCCGGCCGACATGCCGACGAGGCGCGAGCAATAGCTCTTGGCGATGTCGAGTGAGTGGAGGTTGCACAGCACGGTGATGCCGTACTGCTTGTTGATGCGGGCAAGCGCGTCCATCACGACCCGCGTGTTGCGCGGATCGAGCGAGGCGATCGGCTCGTCGGCCAGGATGATCGAAGGCTCCTGAACGAGCGCGCGGGCGATTGCCACGCGCTGTTGCTGGCCGCCTGAAAGCTGTTCCGCGCGCTGGGCTGCGAACTGGGCGATGTCGAACTGCTCCATCACGGAAAGCGCCATCGCCTT
Organism: Mesorhizobium liriopis; assembly: GCF_024053505.1. GTDB lineage: Bacteria > Pseudomonadota > Alphaproteobacteria > Rhizobiales > Rhizobiaceae > Mesorhizobium_B > Mesorhizobium_B liriopis. The sequence continues at coordinate 75,696 of NZ_JAMXQS010000001.1, forward strand.
GTCCTCGTCGGCCCAAAGGCGCAGCACGGAAGATGTGATCGAGGTCTTGGCAAGGCGGCCCATCAACACATTGGTGAGCACGTCGAGGCGCCCGACCAGGTTGAACTGCTGAAAGATCATCGCGCATTCGGCGCGCCATTCGCGAAGGGCTTTGCCTCTCAGCGCGCCGATGTCGCGGTTGTCGTAGCGGATCGTGCCGCTGGTGGTGTCGGCCAGACGATTGACCATGCGCAGAAGCGTGGATTTCCCCGCACCAGACCGGCCGATCACGCCGACGAACGAACCCGCCGGGATTTCCAGCGAGACCTGATCAACGGCCAGTTTTGAGCCGAAGCGGCGCGTGACACCATCGAGAACCAGCATGCCCGAACCCCTTGGCTTCCAGTCGATGGGTCTTTTGGGTAGGCCGGTCGTGCAACAGTTTCGTGACGTTAGCCGGGTTCGAGCTTGTCACGAGAGCGACATGCGTTTGTGAGAACGGGCCCCGTTTTAAGGGAAGAGGGGCGGCTCGCATGGCGGCTAAGAAACTGGGGCTGGAGCCCGTGATCGACGCTTCCGCTCGCGTGACCCGCTCGGAGCTTGGAGCCTATACGGAGATCGGCGCCCGCACGCTTTTCACCGAGTCCGCGCTCGGCGATTATTCCTATGTCGTGCAGGACTGCGAGATCATCTACTCGTCAATCGGCCGCTTCACATCGATCGCGTCCCATGTGCGGATCAATCCGGGCAATCACCCGATGGGGCGAGCCACGCAGAGCCATTTCACCTATCAGGCCTCGGCCTATTTCGAGGGCGAGACGGATGAGGAAGGCTTCTTCGACTGGCGTCGGTCGAAGCCCGTCGAGATTGGTCACGATGTCTGGATTGGTCATGGGGCGGTGGTTCTGCCGGGACGCAGGATCGGCAACGGTGCCGTGATCGCGGCCGGGGCCATCGTCACCAAGGACGTTGCGCCCTACACCATTGTCGGCGGCAATCCGGCACGGTCGATCAGGCCGAGGTTCAGTGAGCGAATCACAGCGGACCTTGAGGCCTTGGGGTGGTGGAATTGGTCGCATGAGGCATTGCGCGAAGCGTTGCCCGACTTACGTACACTCGGCGCGGAGGACTTCGTTTCTAAATACGCGTGATAACCCACAGCGCTCGGTTGAGTGACACAACGAATTTCACGCGTGAAATCGGCGGTGTTCGAATTTAAAAGGGGCATTCGAAACGCAGATGCTGCTGTCGCCATATGCCACGACACAGACTGCCTGAACAGGAATTCGACCATGGACATGCGCAGCCCGCGCGCGACCTTCGACTGGCGCGACCCGTTTGGTCTGGAGAACCAGCTCACGGAAGAAGAGCGCATGGTGCGCGAGACCGCGCGTGCATATGCCGAGGACAAGCTCCTGCCGCGCGTGCAGGAGGCGTTTCGCCATGAGCGCGTCGATCCGTCGATCTTCGCCGAGATGGGATCTCTCGGCCTGCTGGGCCCGACGATCGGTGAGGAATATGGCGGGGCGGGGCTGAATCATGTGTCCTACGGCCTGATCGCGCATGAGGTGGAGCGGATCGATTCGGGATACCGCTCGATGATGAGCGTGCAGTCCTCGCTGGTGATCGTGCCTATCGACGCCTTCGGCTCGGAGGAGCAGAAGCAGAAATATCTTCCGCCGCTCATCAAGGGCGAGAAGATCGGCTGCTTCGGCCTGACCGAGCCCGACCATGGCTCCGACCCCGGTTCCATGGCGACGCGGGCGAGGAAGGTCGATGGCGGCTATCTTCTGTCGGGCTCGAAGACCTGGATCTCCAATTCGCCGATCGCCGACATCTTCGTGGTCTGGGGCAAGACCGAAGACGGGCTGATCCGGGGCTTCATTCTTGAGAAGGGCTGGAAAGGCCTGTCCGCGCCGGCCATCCATGGCAAAGTGGGCCTGCGCGCCTCCGTCACCGGACAGGTGGTGATGGACGACGTGTTCGTGCCGGAAGAAAACATGCTGCCGGGCGTAACCGGGCTCAAAGGCCCGTTCACCTGCCTCAACTCGGCACGTTTCGGTATCGCCTGGGGCGCGCTGGGTGCTGCGCAGTCGTGCTACGAGACGGCCCGCCAATATGTGCTCGACCGCAAGCAATTCGGCCGGCCGCTTGCGGCCAACCAGTTGATCCAGAAGAAGCTCGCCGACATGGCGACCGAGATCGCGCTTGGCCTTCAGGGATGCCTGCGGCTCGGGCGCATGAAGGACGAGGGCCACCCGCCGGTGGAGCTGACCTCGATCCTCAAGCGCAATTCTTGCGGCAAGGCGCTGGAGATCGCGCGCAATGCGCGCGACATGCTGGGCGGAAACGGTATTTCCGACGAGTTCCCCGTCGCGCGCCATCTGGTGAACCTCGAAGTGGTCAACACCTATGAGGGCACACACGACATCCACGCGCTCATTCTCGGCCGCGCCATCACCGGCATCCAGGCCTTCGCCAACTGAGCGTTTGTCCCACCCCTGCCGAACAGCCTCGAAAGTGGTTTGGCAGGGGCGCCACTTCACAATTGCTCCGAGCGCGCCAGTTAAAAGCGTCGCGCCCCCCATGCCCTGATGGCATTCGCGGGCTGCAGCGATTTCAGGTTTCGGTGCGGCGTTGGACAATCAAGACACTTCCACCCATCAGGGCAGAGCTGACGAGACGGCAGACGAAGCGAACCTCAAAGCGTTGGATGGGCAAAGCCCCCAGCAATCCAAATCCGATTCCCCGCCGAAGCCCGAGCCGAAGCGTCCTTCCTTCATCAAGCGCCATCCCGGCCGGGTACTGCTCGGACTGATCGTGCTCGCAGCGCTCGCCGTCGCCGGCTATTTCATCTGGCTCGTCTTCTTCCATCCATATGAGAGCACCGACGACGCCTTCGTGGATGCACGCTCGTTCTCGGTCGCCACCAAGGTCTCCGGCTTCGTGTCGGAGGTTCTGGTCGAAGACAACCAGCATGTGTCCGTCGGCGATGTGATCCTGCGTATCGACCCGGTCGATTACGAAGCCTCGCTCGCGCAGGCCAGGGCCACGCTCGAAGGCGCGCAGGCTTCCGTGCAAAGTGCCGAGGCGCAGATTTCGGCTGCCAAGACCACCGTCGAGCAGCGGCGGGCGGAGCTCGAATCCGCCAATGCCGCGCTTCAATATGCCAGCGATGAAGCTGCCCGCCTCCAGGCGCTGCAGAAAAGTGGCACGGGCACCGTGCAGGCTTCCCAGCAGGCGACATCGAACCGCCAGCAGGCACAGGCGGGCGCCTCACAGGCGCAAGCGGCGATCAACTCGGCCTTGCGCAATGTGGATGTGGCCCAGGCACAGAAGGCCAACGCGGTCGCAACCCAGCGTCAGGCGGAAGCCGCGCAGAAGGTGGCCGAGCAGAACATCGCCTATACGACCATCACCGCGGCTCAGCCCGGCCGCGTGGTGCGTTTGACGGGTGCCAAGGGCCAGTTCGTGGATGCGGGCCAAAGCGTTGCGATGTTCGTACCCGACGAAATCTGGGTCACCGCGAACTTCAAGGAAACGCAGATCACCGACATGCGCCCCGGACAGGCGGTGGATGTGGTGATCGATGCCTACCCGGATCATGAACTGAAGGGCAAGGTGGACTCCGTCCAGCCCGGTTCCGGCACGGCCTTCTCGCTGCTTCCAGCCGAGAACGCGACCGGTAATTATGTGAAGGTGACCCAGCGCGTGCCGGTGAAGATCGTGGTCGATCGCTGGCCGGAAGACGTGTCGATCGGACCGGGCATGTCGGTGATCCCGACCGTTACCGTTCGCCCGCGCGACTGAGGCTCCCATCGTGAGCGCGGCAGCAGGAGGAATGGGCGCGCGGGCTTCTGCCGGTGCGAAGAACCCATGGATCGTCGCGATGGTGGTTTCGCTCGCGACCTTCATGGAAGTGCTCGACACCACCATCGCCAATGTCGCGCTGCGCTATATCTCGGGCGGCCTCGCGGTGAGTGCGGATGAGGCTTCTTGGGTCGTCACGACTTATCTCGTTTCCAACGCCATTGTGCTGGTTGCCTCCAGCTTCGTCGCCAAGCGCTTCGGCCGCAAGCGTTTCTATCTCGGCTGCCTGGCCGTCTTCACGCTGTCTTCGGTGCTTTGCGGCTTTGCCTGGAACCTCGAATCCCTGCTGCTTTTCCGCGTGATCCAGGGATTCGCGGGCGGCGGCATGGTGCCCGTGTCGCAGTCGATCCTGACCGACTCGTTTCCACCCGCCAAGCGCGGTCAGGCTTTCGCGCTTTTCGGCGTGGCGGTGGTGGTGGCACCCGTCGTCGGTCCCACGCTCGGCGGCTGGCTGTCCGACAACCTGTCCTGGCACTGGTGCTTCCTGATCAACGGCCCTGTCGGCGTGATCGCCTATTTCCTCGTGCGAGCGACCGTGGAAGACCCGGAAAGCGCTCAGAAGGAGCGTGCCGAGATGCGAAAAAAGGGCATCCGCTTCGACCTCGTGGGCTTCATCCTCGTCGCCACATTCCTCGGCGCGCTGGAACTCGTTCTCGACCGTGGTCAGGTCGAGGACTGGTTCGATTCCACCTTCATCATCGTTTCCACCGCCGTCTGCGTCGGCTCGCTTTTGATCGCAATTCCATGGTTCATGACAAAGGATCATCCGGTGATCGACGGCACCTTGATCGTCAGCCGGCAGTTCGGCTCATGCATGTTGGTGATGGGCGCGACCGGCGCGATCCTGATCGCGAGCACGCAATATATTCCGCAGATCCTGCAGGAGAATTACAGCTACACCGCCACCTGGGCCGGCTTGGCGCTATCGCCCGGCGGCATCGTCACCATGATGATGATGTTCGGTGTCGGGCGGCTGAATTCTCTGGTCCAGCCCAAATATCTGATCGCCATCGGCGCGGGGATCATCGCGATTTCGATGTATAATCTGACGCGGGTCTATGCCGACCTCAATTTCGGGTTCTTCGCCTGGGCGCGTATCTATATCGGCCTCGGCCTGCCGCTGATCTTCATTCCGATCACCTCGGCCTCCTATGACGGCTTGCGGCGCGATCAGACCGACCAGGCTTCGGCGCTCCTCAATGCCTCGCGCAATGTCGGCGGTTCGATCGGCGTGGCGATCGCGTCCAACACGCTGGCGCATCGCGAGCAATGGCACCAAAGCCGGCTCGTGGAGCATGTGGTGCCATCCGAACCGTCTTATGTGAACGCGGTCGCGCAAGCGACGCGCTACTTCATCGACCGTGGCGTGGGCGCTGCCGAGGCACAGTCGCGTGCGATGGCGCTGATCGGCCGGCAGGTGGCCGTTCAGTCATCCTATCTCGCCTATATCGACGTCTTCTTCGTTCTTGCCATGGTCTCGGCTGCGGCCGTCCCGCTCGCGCTCATCCTGCGTAATGTCGATATGCACAAAGGCGGCGGTGGTGGGGGCGGCGCCCATTAGAGGTTCGCGCCACGCCCATGAGCCTGAAAGCTCTCCAGGTCATGCGATAGACTGCTCTGACCATAAGCGTAATAGCCGCGACCGGACGTGCCGTAGGCCTGGCGATAGTCGAAACCATCCAGGTCCACCTTCGACAAGGCTGCGCCCAGAATGGTGCCGCCCGCGATACGCAAACGTTGAAGGGCGTTGCGTGCGACGCGGCGTGACACGCTTCGCGCCGAAACGACCATCAGGGTCTCGACCTCGCCATCATCCATCTCAAGCGCGATCCCACATTTCGCGAAGTCATCCCATCCAAGCTTTTCGAAGCCATGGCCATGGGGGTGCCGGTCGTGCTCGGGCTGGAAGGCGAGGCCGCGGAGATCGTGGAGCGTCATGAGATCGGAAGCGTCATCGAGCCGCAAAATGCCCGGGCGATGGCGGCGGCCATCAAAGAACTCGCAGCCGACCCGCAGCGCCGGGCAGAAATGCGCGCGAATGCCGGTCGCGCGTCCCTCGGCTATGAACGCAAGCGACTTGCCCTGAATATGCTGGAGGTTGTGGCGGACGCGGTTGCCCGCCACCAACCGCGACGGAGGCCGTCGCCTGCAAGGCGTCCATGGTGGGCACGCTAGTGAAAGAAAATGGGCCCGGAAAGTCTCCGAGCCCAAGAACGTCGTAGGAGGCGTTGGACGATTATTCTGCCGTCGCTGCCTTCTTGCGGCCACGACGGGCGGGCTGGACCTCGGCCTCGACAGGTGCACTGTCTTCCACGCCGGCATCACCCTCAGCGGCCTTGCGGCCCAGGCCGAGCTTCTTGGCGAGCTCCGAACGGGCGGACGCATAGTTCGGCGCCACCATCGGATAATCGCGCGGAAGATTCCACTTCTCGCGATACTGTTCCGGCGTCATGCCATAACTGGTCATGAGGTGGCGCTTCAGCGATTTGAACTTCTGCCCGTTCTCGAGGCTGACGATATAGTCGGGGAATACCGAGCGCTTCGGATTCACCGCAGGCACCAGTTCTTCCTTCGGCTCAGGCTGTGGCGAAGCCAATGCCTGCAGCGCCGCGCTCACATTGGCGATGAGATTGGGCAATTCCGCCATCGGCACCGGATTGTTGCCGACATAGGCGCTCACGATATCGGTCGTCAGTTCCAGATGGTTTTGGTCATTATCGGACATTGAATAAGCCTTCGAGAGTCAATTGAGGTCCATCGATCCGAGCTTCTGTCAGGTCTGAATACGAAGAACACCTTCCGCCCCCAAGTCTTGCTGAAAGCAATCTTCCCCACCGAACGGCGGATCGACTTCTTTCACGAATAATCCCTGATCTCAAGTGTCGTGCGAAGAAATGAGCAACAAATTTGTTGGTCTAAGAAACGGATGGGTGCTCTTGGTATCGTCCCTAGCGAGGGAATGTGCTTCAGACAGCAAAAAGTGCAAGTCAAAATTGCGAGAACCTTTGACTTGGGAGGTGGCTAGAGTGGAATGCGCAAATTGAGTGTCGCAAATCGGTACACTCTTATTTGCTTCGCCAACGGCAGCATTTCGAAAAGGCTCCAAGTTTATGAAACCGATTTCAAGGATCTTGTCATGTGGCTTCGTGTAGATGGCTGTAAGCCGTAGAAAGATGCCGGAGCTGGTGGCCGCAATTTGCTAAGCGCATAGGTGGCCGAACCGTTCATGAACTGGGATTTTGCTCAGAAAATAACCAGTCACAAAGAACAATGGTCGGAAATGCTTTCAGGGAACTGTTTGTAAGTTAGGCGAGACCGGTGAGTGAAACTTCCGAGCATTGGAGGGTTTCTGGAAGGTTTCGCCTCCCATTTCTGCTTGCCGTCGAAAGTGCGCCATCTCGCTAAAATTTAGCGCAAATCTTGAATGATGGTGATACAACTCATCATTGCAGCGGGACGTCGCGAGATAGTCCCTCGATGATCGGGCATTCCGGTCGATCGTCTCCATGGCAAAGATCGACGAAGCGCCCCAGCATTTCGCGAAGGCTGAGAAGTTCGGCGACCTTTCGATCGATTTCGCCGAGCTTCGCGGTTGCCAAGGCCTTCACTTCGGACGATTCTCGCGCCTTGTCGTCGTAGAGCGACAGGAGTTGCCGGCATTCTCCGACCGAAAAGCCGAGCGAGCGTGAGCGCTGAAGAAATCTCAGCCGGTGCACGTCCTCGTTCGAGTAATCGCGATAACCGTTGTCGCTACGCTCCGGAACAATCAAGCCGATATCCTCATAGTAGCGGATCGTCTTGGCGGGCAGGCCGGAGCGCTCGGCAGCGTGTCCGATATTCATGGTTCAAGCCTTCCTTTCATCTCCGAGCCTCAAACCGCGCAGCCGCAAGGCGTTGCCGATCACCGAAACGGAAGACAGGCTCATCGCAGCGGCTGCGAGCATCGGCGACAGAAGAACGCCGACAATCGGGTAAAGCACCCCGGCTGCGATCGGCACACCGAGACTGTTGTAGGCGAAGGCAAAGAACAGGTTCTGCCGGATGTTGCGCAGCGTGGCCTCCGCCAGGCTGCGCGCGCGCAGGATTCCGCCGATGTCGCCCTGCAGCAAAGTCAGCCCCGCACTTTCCAGCGCTACATCCGCACCTGTGCCCATGGCGATGCCGACATGCGCGGAAGCGAGTGCCGGCGCGTCGTTCACTCCATCGCCCGCCACGGCAACCAGCCGGCCCTTGGCTGCCAGCCCATCGACGAGTTCCTTTTTGGCTTCCGGCGACATCCCGGCATGAACCTCGTCGATGCCGAGTTCGCGGGCGACCGCATGGGCCGTCCGCTCATTGTCGCCCGTCGCCATAACGATGCGCAGTCCTCTCGCGTGCAGCGCGCGGATGGTGCCGGCGGCGTTCGCCTTCACCTGGTCGGCGACGGCCACGATGCCTGCCGGCTGGCCATCGACTGCCAGGAACATCGCGGTACGGCCTTGGTCGCCAAGCCGATCAGCCTCCGCGGAAAGTGCGGAGGGATCGGCGCCGACTGTCTGCATCAGCGCTCGATTGCCGAGTGCAACGGCCCGGCCACTGACGATCCCACGCACGCCCTGTCCGACCACCGCTTCAAAGCCTTCCACCGCCACCAGTTCGACGCCGCGCTCCTCCGCGCCGCGCAGGATGGCCTCCCCAAGCGGATGCTCCGAACCTCTTTCCAGGCTCGCGGCCATACGCAGCACATCGTTTTCGCTGAAGCCTTCGAGCGCCAGGATATCGGTCAGGCGAGGGCGGCCCTCGGTCAGCGTGCCGGTCTTGTCCACCACCAAAGTGTCGATCTGCGCCAGCCGCTCGAGCGCCTCGGCGTCACGAACCAATACGCCTTCGCGCGCACCACGCCCCATCGCCGTGGTGATCGACATCGGCGTCGCCAGTCCCAACGCACAAGGGCAGGCGATGATCAGCACGGAGACCGCGGCGATGATGGCATGCGCCAGCGCAGGCTCAGGTCCGAACAGGAGCCAGCCGAAAAAGGCGAGCGCCGCGACCCCCACCACGGTGGGCACGAACCATCCCGACACGCGGTCGGCAAGTGCCTGGATCGGCGCGCGCGAGCGTTGCGCGGTGGCAACCAGCGCCACGATGCGAGCGAGCACCGTGTCCGCTCCGACGAGATCCGCTTGGATCACCAGCGTGCCCTGCTTGTTGAGCGTGCCGCCCGTCACCGCGTCGCCTGCGGTTTTCTCCACGGGCAGCGGTTCGCCGGTCAACAGCGACTCATCCACCGAGGAGCGGCCTTCGACGACATGGCCATCCACCGGCACGCTTTCGCCAGGGCGAACACGCAGGCGTTCGCCCGCCACGATCTCGGCCAAGGGCACGTCCTCCTCGCGGCCGTCCTTGCCGATCCGTCGCGCTGTCTTGGGCGACAGGTCGAGGAGCGCACGAATGGCCGAGCCGGTCTGCTCGCGCGCTCTGAGTTCCAGCACCTGACCGAGAAACACCAAGGCTACGATCACACTCGCGGCCTCGAAATAGACCGGCACACCACCCTCATGCCCCCGCACGGTGTGTGGCAGTGCCTCGGGGAAAAGCAGGGCGAACGTGCTGAAGCCCCATGCCGCGCCCACACCGAGCGCAATCAGCGTCCACATGTTCGGGCTGCGATTGCCGATCGACTGCCAGCCGCGCCGGAAAAAGGGCAGGGCGGCCCAGAGCACGACCGGCGTCGCCAGCGCGAACTCGATCCACAAAGCCGTCTTTTCGCCGAGCCAGGCGCGAAAGGGCAAGCCGACCATCGGCCCCATGGTCAGAAGCAGGAGCGGCACTGAAAGGGCGGCACTCAGCCAGAAGCGATGGGTGAAGTCGGCAAGCTCGGGATTGGGCCCTTCCTCGTCTGTCGGCACGCCCATGGGCTCCAGCGCCATGCCGCAAAGCGGGCAGTCGCCGGGCTTGTCGCGCACCACTTCGGGATGCATCGGGCAGGTATATTGCGTGCCGGCCGGCATTGGCGCGGGCTTGGGCGCACCAGCAAGATAGGTGTCGGGCGAGACCTCGAACTTCGCCTTGCAGCCAGCCGAGCAGAAATAGAACTTCTGCCCCTCATGGCGCAGGAAATGCCGTGCGCTCGCGCGATCCACGCTCATGCCGCAGACGGGGTCCTTGGCGGAAAGATACTCTTCCGGCTTGGCGACGAACTTCGAGCGGCACCCTTCGCAGCAAAAGAAGAAGCTCCGTCCGTCATGCTCCGCGCTCGGCTTGCCGGCCGCGGGGTCGACCGTCATGCCGCAGACAGGATCGCGCACCACAGCAGGCGGCGCGTCGACTTTCGGCGCAGAACAGCAGATCTCGCCGTGATGGTGATGCCGGTGCGAAGAGTGTTCGGTCATGGCAGAAGCCTCATATCGGGCTTCCTAGATAGGGATTCCAGTTACTGGAAGGTCAAGGCAATCTGTTTCGCTTGACCTTCCACCTGCTGGAAGGCGCATCGGTAGGATGGAAGTTTCGCAAAAGGAGTTCCCCGTGCAAACACGTGCCCTGATCCTCTCCGTCCTGCTCCTCGTGGCCCCGCCCGCTTTCGCGCAGGAGAGCCATTCGAACGCGGATCATTCCGCCATGAACCATGCCGCGATGGAAGGCGCGTCCAAGGAATACATGGATGCGATGGCACGCATGAGCGAGGCGATGAACAAGATGACGATGACCGGCAAGGCCGACATCGATTTCGCGGAGATGATGATCCCGCACGATCAGGCGGCGATCGACATGGCGAAGAGCTACCTCGCGAGCGGCGACAACGATCCGGAACTCACCAGGATGTCGAACAAGATCATCGCCGCACAGGAGCGCGAGATCGGCATGCTCAAAAGCTGGCTCGCCAGGAACAGATAGGCTGGATCAGCGCGTCGGCAGCGGATCGGACGGACCGGGATCCGGTGGCAAGGGCTGTGGCGTCGGCGGCTCAGGGTCTGGGATCGGCTTGGGCGGGTTGGCTGGCATGGCAGCGCCTCCTTCGCCGCCATCAACCGTTTTGCGTAAGCTCGGTTCCCGCAGCCTGCATCAGCGCTGCCCGCACGCGCTCGCGCGAGAAGGGCAGGTCGGTCAGGCGCAGGCCCGTCGCATGGCGGATCGCATTGGCGATTGCACCGGCCATCGGCCCCTGTGCGGCCTCGCCCGAGCCCAGGAAAGGCTCTCCCGGACGGTCGATCACATGGACCTCGACCGAAGCCGGCACGCCGCTGAAGCGAAGGATCGGATAGGTGGACCAGTCGATGCCCGTCACCCGCGTGCGGTCGAAGGGCACGGCCTCGAATAAGGTCCAAGAGAGTGACTGCAGGATGCCGCCCTCGGTCTGGTTGCGGATGCCGTCCGGGTTCACGGCTTGCCCGCTGTCGATGGCACTCACCACGCGCTTGACCTGCACGCGTCCTGAAATCGGATCGATCTCTGCCTCCAGCGCGATCGCGCAATAGGCCGCGAAATTCTTGTAACGCGCAAAGCCGAAGCCCCGCCCCGTATTCTGCGGCAAGGGCTCGTTCGACCAGCCGAACCGTGTCGCAGCCTCCTCGACCACGGCTTTCGCGCGTAGGTCTTCGAGATGCTTCAAGCGGAACGCGACGGGATCGGTTTTCGCCAGCAGCGCCAGTTCGTCCATCGTGGACTCGATGGAAAATACATTCGCATAGGCGCCGAGCCCGCGAAGCGCGGAAACGCGTAGGGGCATGTCCTTGAGGAAATGCCACACCACCTGTTTCGAGGGCGACACATAAAGCGGCACGGAATTGCGGTCGCCATTGCCCGACTTGGTGATCTCGAGTTCCGGCTCTTCCGGCGCGAAGCGTTTGGCGCTGTGCCGGCCCGCGAGCAGTGCGCCGGCCGGGCCGGGGCGCGTCGAATGGGTGTTCGACCACAGCTCGTAGTTCCACTCGCTGATTTGGCCCGAAGCATCGATGCCGGCACGCACTTGGGTGACCATGGCCGGCCCGAGAGGCTCCCAGCCATGTTCCTGCTCGCGCATCCATTGCACGCGCACGGGGCGGCCCGGAAAGCGTTGAGCGATCAGCGCGGCGTCCGCTGCCGCATCGTCCGCTCCGTTATGGCCGTAGCAGCCCGAGCCCTCGCGATGAACCACGCGCAAGCGATCGGGCCCCAGTTCCAGCATCTCGCCGATTGCCTTCTGGTCCGGATAGACGCCCTGCGTGTGCGACCACACCGTCATGCGCTCGTCTTCCCAAAGCGCCACGGCACATGAGGGCCCGATCGAACCATGCGCCTGATAGGGCCGCGTGAAGCTCGCCTCATAGGTGTGGGCGGATGGAACAGGCGTCCCTTCGCTCGCCACCGTGCCGTCCTCGCGCGGCAGCTGCCGCAGGAAGTCGGGCAGGGCCGAGCTGTCGGGAAGCGTTTCGCTCTCGCTCCATTGCGCAGCCTTGGCGAGCATGCGCATGGCCTTGATCGCGCGGAATTCCTTATCGGCCACCACCGCCAGAAAATCGCCGTCGCGCACCACGCCGACGACACCCGGCATCGCGTCCACGCCTGCCGTGTCGACAGCCTGAAGCTGTGCGCCATAGCTTGGCGGGCGCACCACGCGCGCATGAACCATGCCCGTCATGCGCATGTCCTGCACATAGGCCTCGCCGCCCGTCACCTTGCCCGGAATGTCGATGCGCTGCATCGACTGGCCGATCTGCCTGAGCTGGTCGGGCGCCTTGAGCGGGCTCTGCGGCTGCGCTTCCACATGCAGAAGCGTGCTGGACACGAGCGCGCCATAGCTCAGCGTTTCACCGTTCGGCGCGATCACCGAGCCGTTTTCGGCCCGCAAGGTAGCGGGGTCGAGGCTCCATCGGCCCGCAGCTTGGCCGATCAGAAGCGCGCGGGCCTGGGCCGCCGCATTGCGCACGGCGGTCGCCGAATTCGGCATGGACTGGCTGCCGGCCGTGTAGCCCTCGTTCGGTGTCTGGCCCGTATCGGCCGTGATCATCTCGATGGCGCGCGGCTCCACCTCCAGTTCTTCTGCCGCCACCTGCAGGATGGCCGTCTTCACGCCTTGGCCGAGTTCGGCCTTGCCGGTGAACACCTTGATCGAACCGTCCGCCTCGATCCTGATCCACGAGTCGAGGAAGGGGCTTTGCGCCAGCGCACCGGGTAGCTCGGGCACAGCCTCCTTCGGCGCGCCGCCTGCGACCTCGCCCTCCTGCGCGAAGGCGCGGCTCATAGAGAAAGAAACGACGAGCGCGCCCGCGCCTTTCAGAAGCCCACGTCGGGAAAGGGCGTTCATGCGCCGCCTCCACGCTTGAGATCGCGTGCCCGCGCCACGGCCTTCAGGATGCGCGAATGCGTCCCGCAACGGCAGAGATTGGCTTCCAGCGCATCGCGGATTTCAGTGTCGCCCGCGTCTGGATTGCGCCGCACAAGCGCTTCCGCCCGCATCATCATGCCGGGAATGCAGTAGCCGCACTGCGCCGCCTGCTCCTCGATGAAGGCCTGTTGCATCGGTCCCGGCTTCCCGACCGTGCCCAAGCCTTCGACGGTCGTGATCGAACGGCCCTCGAGAAGCATCAGCGGCGTCAGGCATGACAGAACGGGCTTATCGTCCACAAGCACCGTGCACGCCCCGCATTGCCCGAGCCCGCAGCCATATTTCGCGCCATTGAGCGCGAGATCGTCGCGCAGAACATAGAGCAGTGGCGTATCCGGCTCGGTCTCGACGCTCTGCTCCTTGCCGTTCACACGCAGCGTCACAGCCATGGCGTCGTCCTCACGCTGGAATCGGTCGGAGAGGCAGCCGTGCCATCCGAGCGGTAGAGCGGCACGCGCGTCTTGCCCGATATCGTGTCCTCGACGCGCGTCGAAAGGTCGGGCCAAGCCGGCTGGTCGGAAAACTCCTCGCGCAGATAGGCGATGAGGTCGGTCAGCTGACCCGCATCGAGTGCGCCCGCGAAGCCGGGCATGATCGGCCCGCCTTCGCCTTCCGGCGCGGGCAACCCGTAAAGCGAAACATTGATGATGTTCTGCGGGCTCGGTGCGTTGACCGCCGTGCTCAAATGAAAGTTTAGGCCGCCATGCGGCAGGGCGCGTCCGCTTTCGTGGCAGGACGCACAAGCGGATTGATAGATGGCCTGGCCGCGTGCGCTAGCGGAAGAGGGGATGGCTTGGCTGTCGGCAGTCGGTGCCGCAGAGGCCGGCGTGGCCTCGCTCGTCTCCCCGGCTTTCGCCAATGCCTGTTCGCCCTTAGCGATCCGTTCAGGCGAAGGCGTGCCCATGCGGTCGGCGACATAGGCTGCGAGCGCGGAAACATCTTCGGGCGCCGCCACGCCGAGATTGGTCGTGACCGGCGCCATGGTGCCGCGTGACACGCCACGGATCTGCTGAAACCCGTTGGCGAGATAGAAGGCGAGCTTCTCTTTGTCCCACGGCACCGGCGCGGGCGACTTCTCGTTGATGGCATAAGCATGCCAGCCCTCGAGTTCGGCCCCGTCCCAATGCTGCTCGGCGATCTCCGCGCCCAAGGCATTGCGTGGCGTGTGGCAGGCGCCACAATGGCCAAGACCCTCCGCCAGATATTTTCCCTGGTTCCACGCCGCGTCATGCGCGGCATCCGGCTGATAGGCGCCGGGCCTGAAGAAAAGCATCTTCCAGCCTGCCACGAGCATGCGGTGATTGATGGGGAAGGGGAGGCTGTTTCCGGGCGTCGGCGCATCCACCGCCGGAAGCGACATCAGATAGGCGTAAAGGGCCCGGTTGTCCTCGTCACTCACCAGCGTGAAGTGGTCATAAGGGAAAGCCGGATAGAGGTGGTTGCCTTCCCGATCCACGCCCTCGCGCATCGAGCGCCCGAACGCAGCTTCCGACCAAGTGCCGATACCGCTGTTCCGGTCCGGTGTGATGTTGGTGGAATGGATCGTGCCGAATGGCGTATTGAGCGCCAGCCCCCCTGCGAAAGGCTTGCCGCCGGGTGCGGTGTGGCACGTCACGCAATTGCCGATCGCCGCAAGCTGCTCGCCCCTCGCACGGAGCGCCGGGTCGATCTGCAGTTGCGCTTCTTGAGCAGGGATCTCACTTTTCCAGGCATAAGCGACGAAGCCGCCCACGGCGATGAGAACAAGGACCGTAAGCCCGAGGAAGATGCGGCCGAAGCGCATGGAGCGAGATCATCTCCCGTGGCTGAAACTGGCTTGGGAAAAGAGCGAACGTAATCTCGGCAGGTTGGTTGCGTTGTTCGCTGCGCGAATAACGCGGGTGTGAAGCAGGAGCGGTCATGGAAAAGGGCGCCCCGAAAGGCGCCCCACTGAAAATCAGCCGAACAGCACTGCCGCCTTCTGCAGCGTGATCCACACGCCCCACAGGATCGGAATGCCGACCGCTGCCCATGCCAGCATGGCCTTGGCGTCGAAGCCGCCCGTTCCAATGCCGAACGAGCCCGTTGGTCCGGCATTCGCCGCCACCGTCTTGGCCTGCAAGGCTGCGACCTCTTCCTTGGACATGAACCACTTCTCGTCGAGCGGCCTGACCAGCGCGTTCGCGACGAGACCCAGCGCCAGCATGCCGGCGAGAATGTACATCGTTCCGCTGTAGAGTGCGGGGCCCGACACGCCGGCCGCGACCTGTGCCTCGCGAATGTAGTTCACCACCACCGGGCCCACGATGCCGGCCGTCGACCATGCCGTCAGCAGGCGCCCATGGATGGCCCCCACGAACTGCGTGCCGAAAATGTCGGCCAAGTAGGCCGGCACGGTGGCAAAACCGCCGCCATACATCGACAGGATGATGCCGAAGGCGAGCACGAACAGCACCTTGTTGCCGCTCTCCGCAAAGGTCGGCGCGAGCGCGTAGAGCACGATGCCGATGATGAAGAAGCAGTAATAGGTGTTCTTGCGTCCGAGCTTGTCAGACAGCGAGGCCCAGAAGAAGCGCCCGCCGATGTTGAAAAGCGAGAGCAGGCCGGTGAAGCCGGCGGCAATCGCCGCGATCGAAGCCTTCTGCGAGGTGTCGAGCTGGGAGAAGGAAAGCTCGGGCAGGCCGATCAGGCGTCCCCCGAAGATTTCCTGCAGCATGGGCGAGGCCATGCCGAGCACGCCGATGCCCGCCGAGACGTTGAGGCAGAGCACGGCCCAGATCAGCCAGAACTGCTTGGTCTTGTGGGCGTCGCGCAGGTGCACATGGCCGGCGGTCACCATCGTGCCGCGCGCCGCTGGCGCCGTCCACCCTTCGGGCCGCCAGCCTGCGGGTGGGATGCGATAGCCGAAAGCGCCGGCCATCATGAACACGAAATAGATCGCCGCCATCACGACGAAGGTTTGCCAGACGCCGACGGATTCCGCCGACTTGAAGCTGTTCATCAGCATGTCGGCCAGGGGCGCACCGATCATCGCCCCGCCGCCGAAGCCCATGATCGCCATGCCGGTCGCCATGCCGCGACGGTCGGGAAACCATTTGATGAGCGTCGAAACGGGCGAGATGTAGCCGAGGCCCAGGCCGATGCCGCCGATCACGCCGGCACCCAGCCACATCAGCCAGAGCTGGTGCAGGTAGACGCCGAGGGCTGCCACCAGAATGCCGCCGCACCAGCAGAGCGCCGATACGAAGCCCGCCTTGCGCGGACCCACGCGCTCCAGCCAGCCGCCCCAGATCGCCGCCGAGCAGCCGAGCAGCACGAAGAACAGCGTATACATCCAGCCGAGATCGGCCACGCGCCAGTCGCAGCTGGTGGTGAACAAGGCCGATGCGAGCGTCAGCCCGTCACATGCCGCCGGCTGGTCGATCCCGACCGCACGCGACAGCGGCAGCCAGAACACGCTGAAGCCGTAAGCCATGCCGATACAGAGGTGGATGGCCAAAGCCGCCGGCGGAACCAGCCACCGGTTGAAACCGGGTCTGGCGACGATGCGCTCCCGGTCGAGTAGTCCCGCGTTCGATGTGCCGGCCCCCGCCAGCCCGGATACTGCCATTGTCTAAGCCCTCTCTGCAATGGATGTGCGGAATTGCGTCAATCCCGTTCCCAACGCGTCCGCTGTTGGAAAGATTTCAGTTGCCCGCTAGGGCCTTAGGTGGATCACGAACGCGTCTTGTGCTGTCCGTATCGATCTGCCGAACCAAGGCCGAACCTGCCGTTCAGCGGTTCGATCCCGGTTCATCTGACACAAGACACGTTCCTGATCCACAGCCAGCTCTAGGATCGGTGCTCCGGAAAATTGGTGTCGCCCTTGTTCTCGCCCATGGCCGTGCCTTTGCCTTCGGGCGCGCCTTGGGTCGTGTCCATGCCGGTGCCTGAACCCGTATCCGGATCGGCATGAGGGCGACGGATGAGGGGGGCAGCATCGCGCACCAGCGGGTGCAGGCCCTCTCCGCCATCGTCCAGACAAGCGAACAGCGCCTTGCGCATGCGCGGCTCCCAGAACTTGTTGATATGGGTCGCCACACCTTCCGCGCGATTTTCGGGCTTCTGCGAGTCGAAGAAGGTCGCGATCTGGTTGGCCATGCGGATCAGCTTGGCGTGAACCGAGTGGGCAGGATGCGCCTGCGCGCCGCGGTCCTGCTCTTCCGCCTCGTTCTGGCCCCACTGCGCTTCCATCTGCTCAGGCTGCATCGCTGACATCCTCTTGCCCCGCCTCCCGCCCGGTCGGGCCTTTGTCCTCCAGCAACGGCGCAATCCGCTCGGAATGGGTGAAGAGGTCGAACTCATCGCCCCGCACCAGCGCGCAAAGCGTGATGCCGGCACCATCCGCCGTGCGCACCGCGAGCGCGGTGGGAGCCGAAACCGCGATCAGCATCGACGCACCGATGGCCGCCGTCTTCTGCACCATCTCGACGGACACGCGGCTGGTAACGACCACGGCTCCGCTCGCGCCTTCGATTCCCTCGCTCGCCAGCGCCCCGGCGAGCTTGTCCAGCGCATTGTGCCGCCCGACATCCTCGCGTGCTGCGACAATGCCCTGGCGTGGCACATAGAAGCCCGCCGCGTGCACCGCGCCCGTCTGGCGATGAAATGGCTGCTTTTCGGACAAAAGCCTCACCGCTTCTGCCACCTGCGCGGCCGACAGTCTCAATCCGCCCACGACGGAAGGCACGCTGCGCATCGCCTCGTCGATCGACTCGATCCCGCAAAGCCCGCATCCCACCGGTCCCGCCAAGCGCCGCCGCCGCGCCTGAAACTTTTCCGATGCGCCTTCGCGAAGGCTGATCTGGATATCGATCCCGGCACCGGCCTCCTCGATGGCGATTTCCTCGATCTCTCCGGGCGAGCGAATGACGCCTTCGGTCAGCGAGAAGCCCAGCGCGAAATCATGCAGATCGGCAGGCGACGCCATCATCACCGCATGCGTCGTCCCACCATAGGACAGCGCAACAGGCGTTTCCTCGGGGATTGTGCGCTCGGCGGTGAAGTTCTTTTCGACCCGCTGCGCGAAACGAGATGCGGTCGTAAGGGGAGGGCGGCTCAAAGGGAGTTTGCCTCTCGTGATAAGGACGTCGCGGCCGCCCTCACTCGGCCGCTTCCAATCGTCCCTCGATCCGCCGCGAGCGCCGTGCGAGCGCGTCGTATTCTTCCTGCCAGTGCGACGGCCCGTTGGACGGCGAGACCTGAACGGCCGTCACCTTGTATTCGGGGCAGTTGGTGGCCCAGTCGGAGAAGTCGGTCGTGATCACATTGGCCTGCGTGTCGGGATGGTGGAAGGTCGTATAGACCACGCCCGGCGAAACGCGATCGGTGATCGTCGCGCGCAGGGTCGTCTCGCCCGCGCGGGACGCCAGCCGCACCCAGTCGCCATCGCGCAGGCCACGGTTTTCGGCATCGTGCGGATGGATCTCGAGCCGGTCTTCCTCGTGCCACACGACATTCTCCGTGCGCCGTGTCTGCGCACCGACATTGTACTGCGAGAGAATGCGTCCCGTGGTCAGCAGGAGCGGGAAGCGCGGGCCGGTCTTTTCGTCGGTCGCCACATATTCGGTGCGGATGAACTTGCCCTTGCCGCGCACGAAGCCGTCCACATGCATGATGGGCGAGCCGAGAGGCACCTTCTCGTTGCAGGGCCACTGCACCGAGCCGATCTCTTCGAGATAGGCATAAGAGACCTTGCTGAAGGTCGGCGTGGTCGCCGCGATCTCGTCCATGATCTGGCTCGGATGGGAGTAGTTCCAGTCGAGCCCCATGGCCTTCGCCAGGTTCTGCGTCACCTCCCAATCCGCATAGCCGTTCTTCGGGCTCATCACGCGGCGGACGCGGTTGATGCGCCGTTCGGCATTCGTGAAGGTCCCGTCCTTTTCGAGGAATGTCGAACCGGGCAGGAAGACATGCGCGTAGTTCGCCGTCTCGTTGAGGAACAGGTCCTGCACCACCACGCATTCCATCGCGGCGAGGCCCGCCGAGACGTGCTTGGTGTCGGGGTCGGACTGAAGAATATCCTCGCCCTGGATGTAGATGCCCTTGAACGAGCCATCGACGGCGGCATCCAGCATGTTCGGGATGCGCAGTCCCGGCTCGTCGGAGATTTCCACGCCCCAGAGCTTCTCGAAGATGTCGCGCGTGGCGTCGTCTGAAACGTGGCGGTAGCCCGGCAATTCGTGCGGGAACGAGCCCATGTCGCACGACCCCTGCACGTTGTTCTGCCCGCGCAACGGGTTCACGCCCACGCCCGGACGTCCGATATTGCCAGTGGCCATCGCGAGGTTCGCGATGCCGATCACCGTAGTCGAGCCTTGAGAGTGCTCGGTCACGCCCAGCCCGTAATAGATCGCGCCATTGCCGCCGCGCGCATAAAGCCGTGCAGCCCCGCGCAGGGTTTCGGCCGGCACGCCGGTCAGCGCCTCGGTCGCCTCCGGGCTGTGGCGCTCGTCGGACACGAACTCGGCCCAGTCCTGGAACTCGTCCCAGTCGCAGCGCGAGCGGACGAACGCTTCGTCGTAGAGGCCTTCCGAAACGATCACATGGCCGAGTGCGGTCACCACGGCGACATTCGTGCCGGGGCGAAGCTGCAGATGATAGTCGGCCGCGATATGCGCTGATTTCACCATGTCGATGCGGCGCGGATCGATCACGATCAGCTTGGCACCCTGCCGCAGCCGCTTCTTGAGCCGCGAGGCGAAGACCGGGTGACCGTCGGTCGGATTGGCGCCGATGATGACGGCCACATCGACATCCTCGACCGAGTCGAAGTTCTGCGTGCCCGCCGAAGTGCCATAGGTCTGGCCCAGGCCATAGCCCGTCGGCGAGTGGCAGACGCGCGCGCAGGTGTCGACATTGTTGTTGCGGAAGCCCGCGCGGATCAGCTTCTGAACGAGATAGGTTTCCTCATTCGTGCAGCGCGAGGACGTGATGCCACCGATGGACTCGCGCCCATACTGGTACTGGATGCGACGGAACTCGGAAGCCGTATGCGCCAGCGCCTCTTCCCACGAGACCTCGCGCCACGGATCCGAGATCTTCTCGCGGATCATCGGGTTCAGGATGCGGTCGCGGTGGGTCGAATAGCCATAGGCGAAGCGGCCCTTGACGCAGGAGTGGCCGCGATTGGCCTGGCCATCCTTCCACGGCACCATGCGGACCAGTTCCTCGCCGCGCATCTCGGCCTTGAACGAGCAGCCGACGCCGCAATAGGCGCAGGTGGTGACCACCGAATGCTCGGGCTGGCCGATCCGGATCACACTCTTTTCTGTCAGCGTCGCGGTCGGGCAGGCCTGCACGCAGGCGCCGCAGGACACGCATTCGGATTCGACGAAAGCCTCGTGCTGGCCCGGCGACACGCGCGAGCCGAAGCCGCGCCCTTCGATGGTCAGCGCGAAGGTGCCCTGCACTTCCTCGCAGGCCCGCACGCAGCGCGAGCACACGATGCATTTGGATGGATCGTAGGTGAAATAGGGATTGGACTCGTCCTTGGGCAACCAGTTGAAATTGACGCCGACCCCGTCGCCATTGGCTTGGCGCGCCTTCACATGGTTCTCGCCCTCATAGCCGTAGCGCACATCGCGCAGGCCGACCGCGCCTGCCATGTCCTGCAATTCGCAGTCGCCATTAGCCGCGCAAGTGAGGCAGTCCAGCGGGTGATCGGAGATGTAAAGCTCCATCACGCCCTTGCGGATGTCCTTCAGCCGCGAGGTCTGCGTGTGCACCACCATGCCGGGCCCGACCGGCGTCGTGCAGGAAGCCGGCGTGCCCGGACGGCCTTCGATCTCGACCAGACAGAGGCGGCAGGAGCCGAAGGCATCCACCATATCGGTCGCGCAAAGCTTCGGCACCGAAATACCGGCCTCCTTCGAGGCGCGCATGATCGAGGTGCCCTCGGGCACGGTGATTGTCTTTCCGTCGATGGAAAGGGAAACGAGCTTTTCCGACCGGGAAGCCGGGGTGCCGAAGTCGATTTCAGGAACGAGACCCATCAGTGCCTCCTGAGCTTAGTGGATTGGTGCCCGCCGTTTCCCCGGCGAGCGTTGCGGCAACGAGAGCGTTGGCATGTCCGTGGCCGATGCCGTGCTCGGACTTCAGCCAGTTGACGATCTGCATATGCTTGAGGGCCGTCTGAGACCGGATCAGCCCCTGCCAATGGCGGATCGGCTTGCCATAGGTCTTCTCGATTGAAGGAAAATAGGACGCCGGTCCTTTGACCTTTGCGGTTTCACTCATTCCGCCGCCTCCCGCATTGGAGCAGGCCTGAAATCCTCCGGGAAATGCGTCATCGCGCTCGTCACCGGATAGGGCGTGAAGCCGCCCAGCGCACAGAGCGAGCCGAACTTCATCGTGTTGCAGAGGTCGGCGACGAGCGCGAGGTTTTTCTCGGGCTCGACGCCCATCCGAACCTTGTCCAGCGTCTCGACCCCGCGTGTCGAGCCGATCCGGCACGGCGTGCACTTGCCGCAGCTTTCGGCCGCGCAGAACTCCATCGCGAAACGCGCCATATGCAGCATGTCGGCGGTGTCGTCGAACACGGTGATGCCCGCATGCCCGATCAGCCCGTCCTTGGCCGCGAAGGCTTCGTAGTCGAAAGGCGTGTCGAAGAGGGCCGGCGGAAAATAGGCGCCGAGCGGTCCACCCACCTGCACGGCCTTCACCGGCCGACCGCTCCCGGTGCCGCCGCCGATCTTTTCGACGATTTCGCCCAGCGTCAGCCCGAACGCCGTCTCAAAGAGGCCGCCATAGCGGACATTGCCCGCGATCTGGATCGGGATGGTGCCGCGCGAGCGGCCAAGCCCGAAATCCTTGTAGAACTGCGCGCCACGGTCGAGGATCACCGGCACGGACGCCAGCGAGATCACGTTGTTGATCACCGTCGGCTTGTTGAAGAGCCCCTTATGCGCGGGCAGGGGAGGCTTGGCGCGCACGACGCCACGCTTGCCTTCGAGGCTGTTCAGCAGCGAGGTTTCCTCGCCGCACACATAGGCGCCGGCCCCCATGCGCACTTCCATGTCGAAGCTGTTCGCGGTGCCGAGCACGCTGGGACCCAGGATCTTCGCCGCCCGCGCGATGCGGATCGCCCGCTCCATCGTCTTGATGGCGTGAGGATATTCCGAGCGGATATAGACGAAGCCCTTGGTCGCCCCTGTCGCGATGCCGGCGATCGCCATGCCTTCGATGAGAACGAACGGGTCGCCCTCCATGATCATGCGGTCGGCGAAGGTCCCGCTGTCGCCTTCATCCGCATTGCAGACGATGTATTTGCGGTCATCCACCGCTTCGAGCACGGTCTTCCACTTGATGCCGGTCGGAAAGCCTGCCCCGCCGCGCCCGCGAAGGCCTGACTCGGTCACTTCCGCGACGATTGCGGTCGGTGTCAGCCCAACCGCGCGCTTCAGCCCAGCCAAGCCGCCATGCGCCTGGTAGTCGTCCAGCGACAGCGGATCGGTCAGCCCGCAGCGCGCGAAGGTCAGGCGCGTCTGGTTCTTGAGAAAGGGAATGTCGTTGGTGATGCCGAGCGACAACCGGTGCGAGCCGCCCTCGACGAGACCGGCATCGAAAAGCCCGGCAACATCGCCAGCCTTCACCGGCCCGTAGGCGACGCGGCCCGCAGCCGTCTCGATCTCGACCAGCGGCTCCAGCCAGACCATGCCGCGCGAGCCGTTGCGCACCACCGTGGCATCGAGCCCGCGTGAGGCGATCTCCCGCTCGACCGCAGCAGCCACCTTGTCGGCGCCGAGTGCGAGCGCTGCCGAATCGCACGGCACATAGATGCGCACGCTCATCGCCGCACCTCGTCCACGATTTCGTCGATCACATCCGCGTCGAGCCGGCCGAACACCTGCCCGTCGAGCATGGCCGCCGGCGCGCAGGCGCAAAGACCGAGGCAATAGACGGGCTCCAGCGTTACCGCATCGTCGCTCGTCGTCTGGTGAAACCCGATGCCGAGCTTGGCCTGCAACTGCACGAGCACCATATCGCCGCCGCTTGCCTGGCAGGCCTCGGCGCGACACACCTTCAACACGTGCCGTCCTGCCGGATGCGTGCGGTAGTCATGGTAGAACGTCATCACGCCATGCGCCTCGGCGCGCGAGATATTGAGCGCCTCCGCCACGATCGGCAGCGCTTCGGGCGGCACATAGCCGAACTCCTCCTGCAATCCGTGCAGGATCGGAAGCATGGGTCCTTCAAGGCCTTTGCAAGCGTCGATCACGGACGCCACGCGCTCAGTCACCTCGGTACTTGCAGGCTGCAAAGACATGCAGCGCCCTCCCCAAGTCTCCTCAATCGGACGAAAGCAGAGTTCGACGCGCTATTCAATAAAGCAATATCGTTGCTTGATAGGATTTTTCGATCAATCGACCGAATTATTCTATATTGCGCTGCAGCATTTTGCTCAGCGATCGGGCTTCATCTATCAAGGCGGAAACCAGCGGCGAATGCGGATCGCGTCTCGCGATCACCAAGCCGACCGAATGCCGCGCATAGGGTTTCACGATCGGCACCGCGCGGATGGTTTCGGCGAAGCCCAGCGTTTCCGCGAGGTTGAGCGGCATGATCGACGCCCATTTGCCGGTTCGGATATGGGAAAACAGCACGATCATCGAATTGGACTCAAGTGTCGGGCGGACCTCCGATCCGGCCTCGGCCAGATGATGGTCGATGATGCGCCGGTTCTGCATGTCCGGCGTCAGAAGACAGAGCGGCAGCTGCGCGACTTCCGCCCATGATACGGAGTCCGCATCCGCGTAAGGGTTTCCGGACGCGATGATCAGCCGATACTCTTCTGAATAGAGCGGGATGCTTTCGACGCGCCCCAGCGGCTCGTTGTCGAGATAGGTCAGGCCGGCATCGACCTCAAAGTTCCCGAGCAGCGACAGGATTTCCACGGACGTCCGCGACAGGATCGAAAACGAGATGCCGGGATGCCTGGCGCGCAAGGGCGTCGTGATGTGAGGCGTCATGGCGAGTGCCGTCGGAATGGCCGCGATCCGCAGCCGTCCCGACAGACCGGAGCGCGCCGCGCGCATCTCGTCGCGCATGGCGCGCGCATCGCCTGCGATCCGCCGCGCCCAGCCCAGCACCTGCTCGCCCTCCGCCGTCAGGCCCTGAAAGCGGGACCCGCGATTGACCAGCGTGACGCCAAGCTCCTGCTCCAGTGCCTTGATGGCTGCCGAAAGTGTGGGCTGCGTCACCCCCAGCTCTTCCGCCGCCCGCCCGAAATGCCGCTCACGGGCGAGCGCGATGAAAGCTTCGAGCTTGTCGATCATGCGCGGGGCAGGGGCAGAGCGTGCGTCATTGCCGAACAGGATAGCGCCAATGGCGACGCACGAGAAGCCTCGACAAATATACCCCCACCCCCTATATCTTTAGCCGTCTCGAGGGAAGTTCCGATGTCCCATCTCGTTTCCGAAAAGCCCAGGCTTCTCGCCCGCGTGCGCCGCCTTCGCGGTCAGCTCGATGCCGTCGAGCGTGCGCTCGAGGCCGAGATCGGTTGCGCTGACGTGCTGATGCTCGTCGCTTCCATGCGTGGCGCCATCAACGGCCTGACCGCGGAACTGATGGACGATCACCTGCGCGAGCACGTGCTGAATGCCGAGAGCGAAGCAGACCGCGAAAAGGGCGTCGCGGAACTGAGCGAAGTCGTGCGGAGATATCTGAAATGAGCGCCGCCCATCATCATGACCACGCGCCGGTGACTGGCGCGCACGACCACGTCTTTCTGGGCGACGAACACAGTCGCAACGAGCGGCGCACATGGCTCGTCATCGCGCTGACCGCTTCCATGATGGTGATCGAGATCGTCGCCGGCACGATCTACGGCTCGATGGCATTGGTCGCCGATGGCTGGCATATGTCCACCCATGCGGCGGCCATGCTGATCGCAGCGCTCGCCTATCTCTATGCCCGCAAACACGCGCGCAACCCGCGCTTCACCTTCGGCACCGGCAAGATGGGCGATCTCGCCGGCTTCGCGAGTGCCGTGGTGCTGGCGCTCATCGCACTTCTGATCGGCTGGGAAAGCTTTCTGCGCTTCCGCTCGCCCGTGCCCATCGACTTCACGCAGGCGATCCTCGTCGCAGTGGTCGGCCTTCTGGTCAATCTCGCCAGCGCCTGGCTTCTGCGCGACGACCACCATCATCACGGTGGCGGCCATGGGCATCATCACGGTCACGACCACCATCACGATCACGAGCATGACCACCACGGCGGGGGCAGGGACAACAATCTCCGCGCCGCCTATCTCCACGTCCTCGCCGACGCCCTGACCTCCGTTCTCGCCATCGTCGCACTTCTGGCCGGCAGCCTTTACGGCTGGATCTGGCTCGACCCGCTGATGGGCGTGGTCGGCGCGCTCGTCATCGCGCGCTGGTCGTGGGGGCTCATTCGCGATGCCGGCGGCGTGCTGCTCGACTATGTGCCGCCGAGCGAGGATCTTCCGTCGGAAATCCGCCAGGCCGTCGAGGCCGGAGGCGACCGCATCACGGACCTCCATGTCTGGCAGCTCGGCCCCGGCCATCACGGCGCCATCGTCGCGCTCACATCTGACAACCCGATGGCGCCCTCGCACTATCGCGAGAAGCTTGCCCATATCCACGATCTGTCCCATGTGACGATCGAGGTCGAGCCAAAGGCCGCATGAGCCGGCGCTTGGTGCAAAGGCCGATCTGCCTTATGTGATCGAACGTCCGTTTCGCCGAAAGTTCGCGTCATGAGTGTCACCAAGGAAACCGTTCTCGAACGCCTGCGAACCGTGCGCGGGCCCGATCTGGAAGATGACATCGTGGCGCTCGGCATGGTGTCCGATATCTTCATTGCCGACAGCAAGGTGTTCTTCTCGATCACGGTTCCGGCGGCCCGCGCCAAGGAACTCGAACCTCTTCGTGCCGCTGCCGAGCGCACGGTGAAGAGCATGGAAGGTGTCACCGATGCGATGGTGGCGCTCACCGCCGAGCGCAAGGGCGGCGGCATGGAGAACGCCCCGCCGCGTCCCAAGCCCACGATGCCGGCAGCACGCCCCCAGCCGACGCCTGCCGCGCGTGGGTCTGCGCATCACGGCCACGCTCATCCGCCCGCCGCGGCACCGTCGGGCCCTCAGGCGTCCAGGCGCGGCGTGCCCGGCGTGGAGAAGATCATCGCGGTCGCGTCCGGCAAGGGCGGCGTGGGCAAGTCCACCACGGCCGTCAACCTCGCGCTCGCACTGGCCGCCACCGGCAGCCAAGTCGGCATTCTCGATGCCGATATCTACGGCCCCTCGCTGCCGCGCCTCATGGGCCTTTCCGGCAAGCCCGAAACCCGCGACGGGCGCATTCTCCAGCCGATGCAGCGCTATGGCGTGAAAGTCATGAGCATGGGCTTCCTCGTCGAGGAAGACACGCCGATGATCTGGCGCGGGCCGATGGTCATGTCCGCACTTTCGCAGCTGTTGCGCGAGGTCGATTGGGCGCCGCTCGACATTCTCGTGGTCGATATGCCCCCCGGCACCGGCGACGCGCAACTGACCATGGCCCAGCAGGTGCCGCTGGCCGGCGCCGTCATCGTCTCGACCCCGCAGGACCTGGCGCTGATCGATGCCCGCAAGGGCCTCAACATGTTCAAGAAGGTCGATGTGCCGGTGCTTGGGTTGGTCGAGAACATGAGCTACTTCGTGGCCCCCGATACCGGCAAACGCTACGACATCTTCGGCCATGGCGGCGCGCGCGAGGAAGCGGCCCGCATCGGCGCGGCTTTCCTCGGCGAAGTGCCGATCGAGATGCGCATCCGCGAAACCTCCGATCAGGGCACACCCGTCACGGCGGCCGACCCGGATGGCCGTGAGGCGGCACCCTATCGCGCCATCGCGCGGAAGGTTCTCGAGCGGCTCGATGAGGTCGCGCAGGCCGACGCCGCTCCGGCGATCGTGTTCGAGTAGCGCGGCCCGCCCTAACCTCAGTGGCAAAATGCGCCTTGCTCACCGCCGGGCGCTGATCTATCCCATCCCAAAAGTCATACTTTTCGGGATGGGACCGCAGCCATGGCCGGCAACGCCACCAAGAAGAAGCTCCGTTCGCAGGAGTGGTTCGACAATCCCGACAATCCGGGCATGACCGCGCTCTATCTCGAGCGCTATCTCAACTACGGGCTGACACGCGCCGAGCTGCAATCGGGCAAGCCGATCATCGGCATCGCCCAGACGGGCTCCGATCTGAGCCCCTGCAACCGCCACCATGTCGAGCTTGCCAAGCGCGTCCGCGAAGGCATCGTGTCGGAAGGCGGCATCGTTCTCGAGTTTCCCTGCCACCCGATCCAGGAAACGGGAAAGCGCCCCACCGCCGGCCTCGACCGCAACCTGGCTTATCTCAGCCTCGTCGAGGTGCTTTACGGCTATCCGCTCGACGGCGTGGTGCTGACCATCGGCTGCGACAAGACCACGCCAGCCCTTCTGATGGGCGCGGCCACCGTCAACATTCCCGCCATCGCGCTCTCCGTCGGGCCGATGCTGAACGGCTGGCACAAGGGCCGGCGCACGGGCTCGGGCACCATCGTCTGGGAGTCGCGTCAGCGCCTTTCCGCGGGCGAGATCGACTACGAGGAGTTCATGCAGATCGTGTCGTCGTCCGCGCCCAGCGTCGGCTATTGCAACACGATGGGCACCGCGACCACGATGAACTCACTCGCCGAAGCGCTCGGCATGCAGCTGCCCGGCTCTGCCGCGATCCCCGCGCCCTATCGTGAGCGCGGCCAGATCGCTTACGAGACGGGCCGCCGCATCGTCGGCATGGTGGAGGAAGACCTGAAGCCTTCCGACATCATGACCCGCGAAGCTTTCGAGAATGCCATCGTCGTCAATTCCGCCATCGGCGGCTCGACCAATGCGCCGATCCACCTGAATGCCATCGCCCGCCATCTCGGGGTGCCGCTCGACAATGACGACTGGCAGCGCATCGGCCACAAGATCCCGCTCCTCGTGAACCTCCAGCCGGCCGGCGAGTATCTCGGTGAGGACTATCACCATGCCGGCGGCGTGCAGGCCGTGGTGCGCGAATTGATCAAGGCCGATCTCCTGCCGCATCCGAATGCCTTGACCGCCAACGGCGCGGCGATCGGCGAGAATTCGTCCTAC
Organism: Mesorhizobium liriopis; assembly: GCF_024053505.1. Lineage (GTDB taxonomy): Bacteria > Pseudomonadota > Alphaproteobacteria > Rhizobiales > Rhizobiaceae > Mesorhizobium_B > Mesorhizobium_B liriopis. Next base: position 104,015 of record NZ_JAMXQS010000001.1, read on the forward strand.
ATCAAGACCGAGAATTACGAGGTCATCCGCTCCGTTGCCGACCCGCTGAAGAAGGAAGCCGGCTTCATCAACCTGCGCGGCAACCTGTTCGATTCCGCGATCATGAAGACCTCGGTGATCTCGGAGGAATTCCAGACGCGCTATTTGTCGAATCCGGATGACCCGATGGCCTTCGAAGGACCTGCCATGGTGTTCGACGGCCCGGAAGACTACCATGCCCGCATCGACGATCCCGCGCTCGGCATCGACGAGCACACGATCCTTTTCATGCGCGGCGCCGGTCCTGTCGGTTATCCGGGTGCGGCCGAGGTCGTGAACATGCAGCCGCCGGCCTACCTCATCAAGAAGGGCATCCACGCGCTGCCCTGCATCGGCGACGGTCGCCAGTCGGGCACCTCGGGCTCGCCCTCGATCCTCAACGCCTCGCCGGAAGCAGCGGCCGGCGGGGGCCTGGCCCTTCTGCGTACCGGCGACCGCGTGCGTATCGATCTCAAGGCGGGCAGGGCCGATATCCTGATCTCGGACGAGGAACTGGCCCAGCGCCGGGCCGCACTGCAGGCCGAGGGCGGCTACAAATACCCCGCCCACCAGACGCCCTGGCAGGAGATCCAGCGCACCTTCGTCAACCAGATGGCGGAAGGTGCCATCCTCCTGCCGGCCGCGAAATATCAGGATATCGCCCACCGCAACGGCGTGCCACGCGACAATCACTGATCCTGCCTCTCACAGCGGCGTGACCCATGGTGAACGCATCCTTCAGGAGGCATTCATCGTTGGGGCGCGAAGCTTGCGCTCGATGGGATTGATCGGTCGTAAGCCACAGGCGGCCCATCGGCCCCGACCGTGAAAGGGAGTTGATACCATGAAGACATTCATGATCGGCGCGCTGGCGCTCACGATGGCCTCGACATTCGCTGCGCCAAGCTTTGCGCAGACCTATCGCTCGGAAGCGCGTGAAGCCCGTCAGGACTATCGCATCGAACGACAGCTTCGCCGTGGCGAGATCACCCCGCGCGAATATCGCCGGTTGATGCGCCAGCAGGAGCGCATCGATCGCAGCCAGCGTCGCGCGGCGCGGGACGGCGTGATCACCTGGCGCGAGCGCCAGCGGATCGAGCGCCAGCAGAACCGTGCTTCGCGCAACATTTATCGGAAGTCGCACAACGGCCGTTACGTGTACTAAGCCGTTCGACAAACGCGAAGACGAAGGGCCGGGACGCATAAGCGTCCCGGCCCTTTTTCATGTCGGCGCGTTGTTGCCTACCAGCGGTCGTAGAACCCGCCATAAATAATGCCGCCCCGCACGAACGGCCCGTCATTGTAGAGCCGGGCCCGGCGATCCGCGCGTCGGTCCAGATCGATGCGTTGCAGGCATTCGGCGAAGCTCGCCGTGCCGGGCCGGAAGCCGTAATCGCGACACTGGATCTCGTCGTTCCGCCTGACTTCCGCGGGGCTCAATGTTGTGCAGCCGCCGATCGCGGCGGCAGTCAGAAGAAGAAAAACAACGCGCGCGCGCATGGCCCGATCACCCTGAATGAAGCTTCCAACGCATCATAGAACAAGCATGCGCCGAGGCCAGAAGCTTCGGTCAGCTTCACGCAAGCCTGAATGGTCTACATGCGGATGCGCATCGAGTGAGGACGGCCCCGAAAGGCCGACCCCGCATAAAAAGAAAGCGAAGTGCTTTCTTCCCTTTTGCGAGGGGCGCGGACCGAAAGCAGCCCGCCTCAACCGGCGGGCTTTTTTCGTTTCGCCAGCATATCGCCTTCTCGATCCAGCCTCGCATCAGCAAATTCGACGCATGTTGGCAGCAACCGATTCACCATTGCCGGTGAATCCCAGCATGGTCGTGCCCGATTCGGGAATCTGTGCCGGCTTTTCAATTCCCCGGTAAGCTTTGGCGTGAGAAAAATCTCGCTCAAGAGCAAGGCCATTCTAACGCAAGACAGGGGTCGTTTCGGTGTCCGTTTCAATCGCGCGAGAGCAGGGAGCGTTCGTTCGCTGGCCTTCCGCCACGCCGCAAGAGGCGAGCGCGACGGCACCTGCTCTCACGACCGTCCGGGAAACACCGTCCCACTCGGCACCGGCCGCCGCGCCGTCTCGCGGCGCCGCCGAACTGTCTCAGGCACTCGCCGCCTTTCTTTCGCAGTACAACGACAATTCCAGCAACGGTGCGACGGCTTCCGCCCGCCATGTCGCCGAGGCCTATGGTGCGGCGTCTGAAACCTTCGAGGCATCGAGCAGCGCCGCCCCTTCGTCCGTTTCGCCGACTGCCATCGACAGCGCGCTCGACGGTCTCCAGGCCGATTTCGACAGCCTGATCTACAATCTGCGCTCGGTAAACGCCCAGCAGGCCGATCCGAGCCGGCCCATGGGCTCGTCCTACACGATGCCTGGCACCAAGAGCACCGATACGGTCACGCAGATGAAGTCGGACGTCGCCGATTTCGTGGGCGGTCTGATGAAGGTGACGCTGGCCATCGGGCAGAACGACCCGGCACGCGAGGCGGCAGCGCCGGCTGCTCAACCGCCGGCTTTCCCGGTCGCCACGCCTTCGGCGCCAACGAGCGCACAGCCGGTGGTGGAAACCGATAAGGCGCTGCAGGCGACCGTCCTCTACAGGCCTGAATCCGCTGCGCCCACCGCCGCAGCCAAGGTTTTCACCGGCTACAACCCGAATGATCAGCGCTCCTCGCTGTTCGGCCGCCTGCAGCGCCACTTCAGCGAGCTTTGATCCGCCTCAATAACCCAGGCTCTTGCGCGGCAGGAGAATATTGGCATGCCGCGCGCGCAAACCGTCATCAGTCTGTTTCGAGACGTGGCGCGGAAAGCGGGTCGCGAGGATGCGCTTCTTTTCCTCGATCGCGCGCTGCAAACTGTCCGGCCGTCCCTTTTCGTTCCATTCCTTGGGGCTGAAACGATCGCCGATGGCGGGGTAGAAATATTCCGTCTGCATCAGCGAAAGCGTCTGCTCGTGGCCGAGATAGTGGCCCGGCCCGTTCAGGCAGACATCCGCGATGGTTTCGACCGAAAGCGCTTCGTCCGTCACCTCGATCCCGCGCACGCAGCGTTGGCAGTGGCCGAGCATGTCATTGTCGATCAGGAGGCTTTCGAGGCAGAAGCCGAGCAGCGAGGCATGCATGCCGGCGGACTCGTAGACGAGATTAAGGCCAGACAGTCCCGCCATCACATTGGTGATGCCCTTCTCGTAACCCGACTGGATATCGGGCAGCTTGGCATCCGCCATGCCGGCCGCCGAGCCGCCCGGCAGGTCGTAGAACTGCGCCATCTGCCCGCAGGCGGCGGTCAGCAGCGCCTGCTCGGCCGAGCCGCCCGACATCGCGCCGGTGCGCAGGTCGGACACGAAGGGCCATGTGCCGAAGATGCAAGGATGGCCGGGCTTGATGGCGTTCACATAGACGAGCCCCGCCAGAACTTCCGCCACCGCCTGCACCACCGCACCCGCAATCGCGGCCGGCGCCGTCGCGCCCGCCTGGCCGGCTGAAAGCAAGAGGATCGGGATGCCGCCTTCGACGCAGGCTTCGAGCACGCCGCAGGCGTCCTCGGCGAACTTCATGGGCGGCACCACGAAGCAGTTGGAGTTGGACACGAAGGGCCGCGCCCGGAATTTCTCCTCGCCGCCCGCAATGGCATAAAGCATGTCGAGCGCAGGCTTGACGTTCTCGCGCACCGTGAAGCTCGTGCCCACATGCTTGGACGTGCCCATCACGCAGGCGTAAAGCGTGTTGAGGTCCATATCGAGCGGATCGGGAATATCGCGCGGCACCATGGGGCGCTGGAAGAAGTGGATGTTGTCGCAGCCATCCACGATGCGCGCGGCGTCATAGATGTCCTGAAGCAGCGACTCGCGATATTCGCGCTTTTCCACATCGACCACATGCACGGCCGCACCTGCCGTGCCGTAATGCACGCGCGTGCCGCCAACCTGCATGTCGTGGCGCGGGTCCTGCCCGTGAAGCGTGATGTTGCGCGCGGCCTTGGCGATCGTGTCGAGAACCAGCCGGCGCGGGAAACGGATGCGCCCATCCTGGCCCAGTTCGGCACCCGCGCCCCTCAGCGCCTGGATGGCCGATGGGATGGCGTTCGCAAAGCCGACCGTTTCGAGAAGCGTCAGGACGGCTTCATGGATGCGCTCGAGATCGCGCTGGTCGAGCGGCCTGTAGCGCCCGCCCTCCATGCCGGGCCGGATGGGGCGGACATCTTCCGCCAGCGGCGCGGATCGCAATGCCCGCCGCGCCTCACGCCCGCCTGATCGCCTTCCCCCCGCCGGCTTCTCCACCGTCATCGACATCGCTTGCTTTCCCGCATGAGAGACCTGGCGTTGGCCGCCGGTATGCTTCTTGGCCGTCAGGCGGCGGCCGGTCGCCGCCCGGCGGCGGTCGCCAGCTCGCGGATACCCGGCTCGATATGCTGGAGCGCGATCGACGAGATGCCGAGCCGCATGAACCGCGTCGGCTTGTCCGCCGCTTCGAAGAACCGGTCGCCGGGCTCGATCAGCACGGAGCGCGAGGCTGCCGCTTCCGCGATGCCGCGCGCATTGGTGCCGCGCGGGCCTTCGAGCCAGATCGAGGTTCCCCCCGCGCTGTCCGTCGAGCGCCAGTCGGGCAAGAAGGCATCGATCGCCTGAACCAGCCGCGTGCGCCGTTCGGCAAAGGCGGTGGACAGACGCCGCACCAGGGCATCGTGATGGCCGAGCGACAGGAAAAGCGCGACCGCGCGCTGGTTGTTGGCGGGTGGATGGCGCAGCATGAAGCGGCGCAGGGCGCGGAGTTCGGCCACGAGTTCGGCGGGCGCCACGATGAAGCCCATGCGCAGGCCCGGCGCAAGCGTCTTCGAAAGCGAGCCGACATAGATCACCCGGCCGGTGCGGTCGATGCTCTTCAAGGCCTGCTGCGGGGCGTCGTCGAAGAGCTGGCTGTCATAGCCGTCCTCGATGATGATCCGGTCGTTGCGCTCGGCATCCGCCAGCAGTTCCTCGCGCCGCGCGAGGCTCATCGGCACCATGGTCGGGCAATGATGGCTGGGCGTGACGAAGACGGTTTGCGCATCGGGATCGATGCTTTTCACCACCAGCCCATGCTCATCGACCGGTGTCGGCGCAATCCGCGCGCCCATCAGCTTGAAGGCCGAGCGCGCATCGGGGTAGCCCGGATCTTCCATCGCCACCACGGACTGCTTGGTCGCCAACAACTGCGCCAGCATGAAGATGGCGTTCTGCGCGCCCAGCGTCACGATGATCTCGTCGGGGCTCGCAAAGATACCGCGCCGGGGCAGGAGCCGGGCCTGGATCTGCTCGATCAAAAGCGGATCGTCGCGATCCACCATGTCCGCCGCCCAGTTGCGGATTTCGAGCACGGCCAGCGCCATGCGGTTGCATTCGCGCCATTCGGCGGTCGGGAACAGCGAAGGGTCGAACTGGCCATAGACGAAGGGATAGGACGTCTTGATCCAGTTCTCCTGTTTGCGCGAGGGCGGCAGGGCCGACGGCGTCATGGCCCGCCGCTTGGCCCAATCCACGCCGCGTAAGGGCTGCGGCTGCGCGCCCTCGGGCTTTGGCGGGGTCGCCAGCACTTCCGGATTGACGAAATGACCGCGCCGCTCGCGCGCCACGAGGAAGCCCTGGTCCACCAGCTGCTGAAAGGCCAGCACCACCGTGCCGCGCGCGACACCGAGCTTTTCGGCCAGGATGCGGCACGAGGGCAGGGGCATGGATGCCGCGATCTGCCTGTCGAGAATGGCCGCGACGATGGCCTGCCGGATCTGCGCTTGCAGCGTCTGGCCGGAATCCGGCGAGATATGGAACAGGCCTGACCAGATGGCCGTATCGTTTCTGTGTGTCATCGCGCACCCTCCTGCCGGACGATCCTCTTGGTGGGCTCAAGCCGGCTGCGATTTCTGGACCAAGGCTAGCTTCGGCCTTTGGACCAATCCTATAGGCCAGCGGCGTAAGATGTTATGCCAGTTTTGCGGGAGCCTGTCGCGATGATCCGCGTTTGCAAGCTTCGCGCGTTCTGCTAGTCCGGCCGCGCCAGTGTTTCCCCAGGAGCCGCCTCCCATGTCGCCGCTTTCCACTGCCCGCGAAATCGAAGCTCTCAAAAGCCACCGGGCCGAGACGCCCAAGGATATGCGCGCGGCCTTTGCCGAAGACCCGCAGCGCTTCGAGCGCTTCTCGCTCGAACATGACGGCATGCTGCTCGACTGGTCGAAATGCGCCGTGAACGAGAAGACGATCACGCTGCTGGCGGAGCTTGCCCGCGCTGCCGGCCTCGAAGAGCGTCGTGCCGCGATGTTCCGCGGCGACAAGATCAACGGCACCGAGAACCGTTCCGTTCTTCATGTGGCGCTGCGCGAGAGCGCCGACCGTGGCCTCACGATCGATGGCGAGGATGTCCACAGGGAAGTGGAAGAAGTCCTGTCGCGCATGAGCGCCTTTGCCGAGGCCGTGCGCTCTGGCGAGGCGAAGGGCGCGACCGGCAAGCCGATCACGGATATCGTCAATATCGGCATCGGCGGTTCCGATCTCGGTCCTGCCATGGCCGTGCTCGCACTCGCCCCGTTCCATGACGGCCCGCGCGCGCATTTCGTGTCGAATGTGGACGGCGCGCATATGCATGACACGTTGAAGGAGCTGGACCCCGCTTCCACGCTCTTCATCGTGGCCTCCAAGACCTTCACCACGATCGAGACCATGACCAATGCCGAAACGGCGCGGAAATGGATCGAGGCCGCGCTCGGCACGGATGCCGTCGGCCATCACTTCGCCGCCGTTTCCACCGCGCTCGACAAGGTGGCCAAGTTCGGGATCGGCGAAGACCGCGTGTTCGGCTTCTGGGATTGGGTCGGCGGCCGCTATTCGCTCTGGTCCGCCATCGGCCTGCCGATCATGATCGCGGTCGGCCCCAAGAATTTCCGCGATTTCCTGGCGGGCGCCGAAGCCACCGACAAGCATTTCGCATCCGCGCCGCTCGAGCAGAACCAGCCCGTGATGCTCGGCCTGATCGGCTGGTGGCACCGCGTCGCCTGCGGCTATCCGGCACGCGCCATCATTCCCTACGACCAGCGCCTGTCCCGTTTTCCCGCCTATCTGCAGCAGCTCGACATGGAGTCGAACGGCAAGAGCGTGACCATCGATGGCGAACCGGTGACCACGCCGACCGGCCCGCTTGTCTGGGGCGAGCCCGGCACCAACGGTCAGCACGCCTTTTTCCAGCTTCTCCACCAGGGCACGGACGTGATCCCCGTCGAGTTCATCGCAGCCGCTTCCGGCTTCGAGCCCGATCTCAAGCATCACCACGACCTGCTGCTCGCCAACTGCTTCGCGCAGTCCGAAGCCCTGATGAAGGGCCGCACGCTGGCCGAGGCGCGCGAGCAGATGGGTGCCAAGGGCATGGCGGCGGAAGAGGTCGAGACGATCGCGCCGCACCGCGTTTTTCCCGGAAACCGTCCGTCGATCACCATCCTCTACGACAAGCTCGATCCCTTCACCTTCGGCCGCCTGATCGCGCTCTACGAGCACCGCGTTTTCGTGGAGGCGCAGCTGTTCGGCATCAATGCTTTCGACCAGTGGGGTGTTGAACTCGGCAAGGAACTGGCGACGGGCCTGCTGCCCGTGGTCGAGGGCAAGGAAGACGCCGGCTCGCGCGACAGTTCGACCGCCGGTCTCGTCGCCTTCATCCACGGCAAGCGCTGAATGGGCAAGATCAAGGCCGTCCTGTTCGACAAGGACGGCACGCTGATCGACTTCCAGAAAACCTGGTTCGCGGTGGGCGACGCCATGGCGCTCGCCGCCGCCAACGGCGACCGGGCCGAGGCCGACCGGCTGCTGGAGCAGGGCGGCTACGACTTCACTGCCGCCCGCTTCAAGCCCGACTCGGTCTTCGCCGCCGGCACCAATGCCGAGATCGTCGCGCTCTGGTATCCCGAACTGAGCGATGCCGAGCAGGCGGAACGCGCCAAGGCCTATGACGCCTTCACGGCGGTCGAAGGCGCGAAACGCGCGGTGCCGCTGCCCGGTCTCGAAGCAGCCATTCGCGCGCTCCATGCGCGCGGCCTTCGCCTCGGCGTTGCCACCAACGACTCGGAGGAGGGGGCGAGGCTCACGCTCGAAGCTCTCGGCCTTTCCCCTTTCTTCGATGCCGCCTACGGCTATGATTCCGTCCCAAATCCCAAGCCGGCCCCCGATCCGCTTTATGCCTTCGCCAAGGTCGTCGGTTGCGAGCCGCAAGAAATCGCGATGGTGGGCGATAACAACCACGACCTCGTGATGGCGAAAGCCGGCGGAGCCGGGCTGGCGGTCGGTGTATTGTCCGGCACGGGAACGCGGGAAATTCTTTCACCTCTCGCGGATGTCATCTTGGATTCGGTCGCCGAGCTGCCCGATTTGCTGGCTAAGGCTTAAGTATAAGTCTCGACGGTCTCCGAAATCGGGCTATCTGATCCCAGGTTTCCAGGAGACCTCATGTCGCTCTCGATCCTCCTCACCGCCAGCACGCTCCTTCTCGCAATGGCCGCCGCGCCGGCTGCGGCCAGCCCGATCGAGGGCTTGCAGTGGAGAAACCGTGTGGTGATCGTCTTCGGTTTGGACGAAGCGAAGGTCGACAGCCAGCTCGACGCCTTCCTTGCCGACCGTTCGGCGCTCGAGGAGCGCGAGATGGTGCTGATCCATGTCGATGGCGAGGCTGTGTCCGTGCCCTTCGGCGACATCGACCCGCCGAGCGCCGGCGCGATGCGCGAAGCCTATCGCATCGATCCCGATGAGCCTTTCGTGGTGATCCTTGTCGGCAAGGACGGCGGCGAGAAGCTGCGCCGAACCGAACCCGTGACGGCGAGACAAATCTTCGATCTCATCGACTCGATGCCGATGCGCCAAAGCGAAACCAAACCCTGAGCCTGCCGAAGAGTGAACTTGCCGAAGGGTGAGCCTGCCGAAGGGTGAGCCTGTCGAACCCCTAGCCTCTGAGTTCGCGCCTCAGGATCTTGCCGACATTGCTTTTGGGCAGTTCCGTCCTGAACTCGATATGGCGCGGGCGCTTGTAGTTGGTGAGGTTGTCGCGGCAGAAGTCACGCACCTCATCCTCGGTCAGACTCTGGTCCTTCTTCACCACGAACAGCTTCGGCACCTCGCCCGCGCGCTCGTCCCGCACGCCGATCGCGGCCACTTCCAGCACCTTGGGATGGCGCGCCACGACCTCTTCCAGCTCGTTCGGATAGACGTTGAAGCCCGAAACGAGGATCATGTCCTTCTTACGGTCCACGATCTTGACGTAGCCGCGCTCGTCCATCACGCCGATGTCGCCGGTCCGCAGGAAACCGTCCTCGGTCAACGCACGGCGGGTTTCCTCGGGCTGGTTCCAGTAGCCAGCCATCACCTGCGGGCCCTTGATCAGGATCTCACCAACCTCGCCCAGGCCCACATCGCGTCCGTCATCGTCGCGGATCGTCACTTCCGTGGATGAGATCGGCACGCCGATCATGCCGGAGAACTCTTCGGCGTCGAACGGGTTGGCGGTGGCGACCGGCGAGGTCTCGGACAGCCCGTAGCCCTCCGCGATCCAGATCCCGGTCAAGGCCTTCCACTTCTCCGCCACCGCGCGCTGCACCGCCATGCCGCCGCCGAAGGTCAGGATCAGGGCGGAAAAGTCGAGCTTGCGGAACGCCTCGTTGTTCAGAAGCGCGTTGAACAGCGTGTTGAGGCCGGGAAAGACGTTGACCTTGTGCCTGCCGAACTCCTTGGCGAGTGCTGGAATATCACGCGGATTGGGGATGAGGATGTTGTGCGCCCCCTGCTGCATCCCCATCACGGCATTCACCGTCAGCGCATAGATGTGGTAGAGCGGAAGCGCGCAAAGGAAGGTCAGCCGATCGGGCTTGGGCTTTTTGGCATAGGCGCTTTCGAGCCACGCCGCATTCTGCGCCACATTGGCGAGGATGTTGCGGTGGAGCAGCATCGCACCTTTCGAGATGCCCGTCGTGCCGCCGGTATATTGCAGAAAGGCGAGGTCGTCCGGTCCCACCTGCACAGGCCGGAAGTCGAGTTTCCTGCCCTGTGCCAGAGCCTGCCTGAACGCGATATGACCCGGCAGCCTCCATGCGGGCACGAGCTTCTTGACCTTGCGCACCACGAAATTGACGAGCGTGCCTTTCAAGACCCCCAGCATGTCGCCCATGGTCGCCACCACCACATGGCGAAGTGCGCCCTTGTCCTGAACCTGTTCCAGCGTATGGGCGAAGTTCTCGAGGATCACGATCGCCTCCGCGCCCGAATCCTTGAGCTGATGCCCGAGTTCGCGCGGCGTGTAGAGCGGGTTGACGTTGACGACGACGAGCCCGGCCCGCAGCGCGCCCATCAGCGCCACCGGATATTGCAGCACATTGGGCATCATGATCGCGACACGCGCGCCCTTCTGCAGTCCCAGCGACTGCAGGAACGCGCCGAAAGCGCTCGACGCCTTCTCGAGCTGCTTGAAAGAAAGTGTGGTGCCCATGCAGGAAAAAGCGGGCCGCCCCGCATAGCGGCTGGTGGCACGTGCCAGCAGGTCTCCGACCGAATTGTCGGGGAGGGGCGTGATCTCGGGCGAAACGGAGGACGGGTAGCTCTTCAGCCACGGTTTGACGGGACGTTCGCCCGGAACGGGCTTCGCCGTCATCGCTGTTGCCGGAGCCTGTGTTCCGTTCTCATCCGCCATTCAGTTCCCTCCATCCGGCGAGCTTCCTGCTCGCCCTCGCTTTTCCTTTGAGTGTGGCGACAAGCATCCGGTCGCGCAAGTCTCGCTCTATTGCCCGAAGCCCTGATGCGCGTTGAGGAAAGCGATCTCGGCCGGCGTGCTTTCACGGTCCAGCACGCGGTTGCGGTGGGGAAAGCGGCCGAAGCGGGCGATGATGTCGCGATGCTCTTCGGCATATTTCAGCGTTTCCGGATCGCCCAGCGCGCTGAACAGCATCACCGAATGCTCCTGGTCCGCCATCACCTCGGAATGTTCGAGCGGCATGTAGATGAACTGGCGGTGCTCGGGCGCGATCTCTGCATCGAGTTCCTTTTCCACCGCGTTGCGCGCGATAAGGGCCGCCTGGTTGTCGGTGGCGAAGGCTCGTGCCGTACCGCGAAACATGTTGCGCGGAAACTGGTCGAGCGCGATGATCGCAGCCAGCGCCGCATCGGCCTCGTGATAGGCATCGGCGGGCAGGCTGGTGGCCAGTTCCTCGTGAATGGAAAGGAAGCGCGCGCGGATCGTTTCGTCGATCTCGGGCGTCGATTCGTACCATTGTTCGGGGGAAAGCTCGCCGAACCAGAACTCCAGAATCTCGGCCTGCCAGCTTTTTCTCACGACGATCTCGCCTTTCTGTGAACCGCGGCGACAATGCCGAAAATCCATTCGAGAACAAGTTCAGAGGCGTTGATTGCAACAGACGCACGGATGAACAGCATAAAATTGCTCAAATATCCGTCGGTTAAGCAATTTTCTTCCGTCCCCGGTGCTTGGGTCGCTATTGTGTTCCCAACCCTGAAAAACCTGCTTATATGCCGCCTTCGCCGGCCCGAACGGGGGGCTTGGCAAACAACAGGGAGCACTCAATGAAGAAGACGATTTTTGCGGCAGCGCTTCTCGCCGCGACCGTCCTCAGCGGCGCGGCCAGCGCCAAGACCTTCGTGTTCTGCTCGGAAGGTTCGCCGGAAGGCTTCGACCCCGGCCTCTACACGGCCGGCACCACCTTCGACGCCTCCGCGCACACGGTCTATAGCCGCCTGCTCGAGTTCAAGAAGGGCACGACCGAGACCGAGCCGGGCTTGGCCGAGAGCTGGGAAATTTCCGACGACGGTCTTCAGTACACCTTCAAGCTTCGTTCGGGCGTGAAATTCCAGACCACCGATTTCTTCACGCCGACCCGCGAACTGAACGCGGACGATGTGGTCTTCTCCTTTGATCGTCAGATGAACGCCCAGAACCCATGGAACCAGTATGTCGCTGGTGCTTCCTGGGAATACTTCGCTGGCATGGGCTTCCCCGAGCTGATCTCCAAGATCGAGAAGGTCGACGACCTGACCGTTCGCTTCACGCTCAAGCGCAAGGAAGCGCCGTTCCTCGCGAACCTCGCAATGCCTTTCGCCTCGATCGTCTCCAAGGAATATGCCGACAGCCTCGACAAGGCCGGCACCAAGGAAAAGCTGAACCAGCAGCCGCTCGGCACGGGCCCCTTCCAGTTCGTGGCCTACCAGCAGGATGCGGTCATCCGCTACAAGGCCAATCCGGACTTCTACAAGGGCAAGGAAAAGATCGACGATCTGGTCTTCGCCATCACCACCGACGCCGCCGTGCGCTTCCAGAAGCTCAAGGCCGGCGAATGCCACCTGATGCCTTACCCGAACTCGGCCGATGTCGAGTCGATGAAGTCGGACCCGGCTCTCAAGGTCGAGCAGCAGGAAGGCCTGAACGTCGCCTATCTCGCCTACAACACGACGCAGGCGCCGTTCGACAAGGTCGAGGTGCGCAAGGCGCTCAACATGGCCATCAACAAGCAGGCGATCGTTGACGCCGTGTTCCAGGGCGCTGCGACGCCGGCCAAGAACCCGATCCCGCCGACGATGTGGTCCTATGACGAGAGCACGGTGGACGACAATTACGATCCCGAAGCCGCCAAGAAGATGCTGGCGGATGCGGGCGTATCCGGCCTCTCGATGAAGGTCTGGGCGATGCCGGTGGCGCGTCCCTACATGCTCAATGCCCGTCGCGCGGCCGAGCTGATCCAGTCGGACTTCCAGAAGATCGGCGTCACCGTCGAGATCGTGTCCTATGAATGGGCCGAATATCTCGAGCGCTCCAAGGCCAAGGACCGCGACGGCGCGGTGATCCTCGGCTGGACCGGCGACAATGGCGATCCGGACAACTTCCTCGACACCCTGCTCGGCTGCGATGCGGTCGGCGGCAACAACCGCGCGCAGTGGTGCAGCAAGGAATTCGACGATCTGGTGACCAAGGCCAAGGAAAGCTCCGATCAGGCCGAGCGCACCAAGCTCTACCAGCAGGCCCAGGCCGTGTTCAAAAAGGAAGCTCCGTGGGCGACCCTCGATCACTCGCTTGCCATCGTGCCGATGCGCAAGGAAGTGACCGGCTTCGTGCAGAGCCCGCTCGGCGACTTTGCCTTCGACGGCGTCGACATCACCGAGTAATTTGAACTAGACATCGCGAGCGGGGGCGCCATCTCCAATGATGGCGCCCCCGTTTGCTAAGAGCCTATTCGAGAATTCATCGGCAAAGGGCCAGCGAGGAATTTTCGCTGTTCCGCGAGGCGCCGAACGTCAACGATGCTGAAGCATCGGCGAGTCTCGGCAACGACGCGGGCGGCGGAAAGAACCTCCGGACCGACCCGAAGACACGATCAAACAGGCTCCAAACGCCTTCGCACCGGCCCGGCTTGGCCGAACAGGACAGGCTTTCCATGTTCCGTTTCTTTCTCGGCCGCCTGGCCGTTCTGATCCCGACATTCCTCGGCGTGTCGCTGATCGCCTTCTCGTTCATCCGTCTTCTGCCCGGTGACCCGGTCGCCCTTCTGTCCGGTGAACGCGTGATGTCGCCCGAGCGCCACGCCCAGATCAGCCACAATCTCGGCCTCGACCGACCATGGATCGTGCAGTATCTCGACTATCTCTGGGGCGTGCTCCACGGCGATTTCGGCACTTCCATCGTCAGCAAATCCTCGGTCAGCGAACAATTCCTGCAGCTCTTTCCGGCGACGCTGGAACTCAGCATCTGCGCGATGATCTTCGCCATCGTGATCGGCATTCCGGTGGGTGTCTTCGCAGCGCTCAAGCGCGGCTCGTTCGCCGACCAGACGCTGATGGGCGTGGCACTCGTCGGCTATTCCATGCCGATCTTCTGGTGGGGCCTGCTGCTGATCATCCTGTTCTCGGGTGTGTTGCAGTGGACGCCTGTCTCGGGCCGCATCTCGCTGCTCTACTTCTTCCCGCCCGTCACCGGCTTCATGCTGATCGACTCAGCTCTGTCCGATCAGGCCGGTGCCTTCAAATCGGCCTTCAGCCACCTGATCCTCCCTTCAATCGTGCTCGGCACGATCCCGCTCGCGGTGATCGCGCGCCAGACGCGTTCGGCCATGCTGGAGGTTCTGGGCGAGGACTATGTGCGCACCGCGCGTGCCAAGGGCCTTTCGCCCTTCCGCGTGGTCGGCATCCACGCTTTGCGCAATGCCATGATCCCCGTCATCACCACCATCGGCCTGCAGGTCGGCGTGATGCTCGCGGGCGCGATCCTTACCGAAACGATCTTCTCGTGGCCCGGCATCGGCAAGTGGATGGTCGATTCCGTGTTCCGCCGCGATTACCCGGTGATCCAGGGCGGCCTGCTCATCATCGCCGGCATCATCATGCTCGTGAATCTGGCCGTGGACCTGCTCTACGGTCTCATCAACCCCCGCATCCGGCATTGAGGAATTGAGCGATGGCTGACACCACTGCCGCCGAGGATGTCGTGATCGATCCGTCGCGGGCGCGACGGCTTTCCGAATTCTGGTACTATTTCTCCGAAAACCGCGGCGCGGTGATCGGGCTCGTCGTCTTCATCATCCTGGTGCTGGCTGCCGTGCTCGCGCCGCTCATCACACCTCACGCGCCGGCCATGCAGTATCGCGACGCGGTGCTGCTGCCGCCCGCATGGGAAGCAAACGGCCGCGCAGCCTATCTGCTCGGCACCGATGCGGTGGGCCGCGATATCTTCTCGCGCCTGCTTTACGGCGCGCAGTTCTCGCTCTTCATCGGCGTGGTGGTGACGCTGCTCGCCCTCGTGGGCGGCATCGTGGTGGGCGTGATCGCCGGCTATTTCGGCGGCTGGATCGACACGCTGATCATGCGCCTGATGGACATCATCCTGGCTTTCCCTTCGCTGCTTCTGGCGCTGGTTCTCGTCGCCGTGCTCGGGCCGGGCCTGACCAATGCGATGATCGCCATCGCGCTCGTGCTCCAGCCGCACTTCGTGCGCCTGACGCGCGCCGCCGTGATGGCCGAGAAGAACCGCGAATATGTGGTCGCCGCGCGTGTCGCGGGCGCGGGCTCCTGGCGGCTGATGTTCCGCACCATCCTGCCCAACTGCATGGCGCCCCTGATCGTGCAGGCGACGCTCTCCTTCTCGAACGCCATTCTCGATGCGGCGGCCCTCGGCTTCTTGGGCATGGGCGCCCAGCCGCCGACGCCCGAATGGGGTACGATGCTGGCCGAGGCGCGCGAGTTCATCCTGCGCGCCTGGTGGGTCGTGACCTTCCCCGGCCTCGCCATCCTCATCACCGTGCTTGCCATCAACCTGATGGGCGACGGCCTGCGCGACGCGCTCGACCCGAAGCTCAAGCGGTCCTGATGGAAGGTGCGTCTTGGAACTGAGCGCATGGATCACGCCCGCGATCGTCGCAGCCCTCATAGCGGGGCTGGTGAATGTCGCGGGATGGTTCGTGACCTACCAGCGCGAGCGCCGGCTGGAAACGGCACGGCGCGAGGAGAAGGTGCGCGATTACATCACGGCCCTTCGCGCGGAAATCCGTTGCCACAATTTTCGCTGGTCGGAAACCGAAGCGGTCGAGCATCTGGCTGCGATCGCGGCTCGGATCGAGGGGAACCCGTCCTACACACCCTTCGTCCCCCGCGATGCAGGCAACAAGATCTACGACGCGATCGTGAACGAGATCCATCTTCTGCCTGCCGAGGCCATCGACGCGGTCGTGCGCTATTACGCACAGACCCATTCCGTTGCGGAGATGGTGGAGGACTTGCGCTCGGAGACTTACGATCGTCTCGACGCTGCGCGGAAAACGGCGATCTACCGGGACTATATCAGTCTCAGAACGGAAGCTGGGCGACTCGCGAGCGAGGCCGAGGACGCGCTCAACAACTGGCGCGGCGCGTCATGATGCGATCAATAGCCGGGGCGAGGGCCCGTGGGACCGGAAATCGGCTTGACCGGCGGAAGCTGGTTGGTGGTCGACATAACTGGGTTCTCAACCATTGCCCCCGAAATATAGACAAGATTGGAAGGAATTTGAAGTGAGCATCCTTCTCGAAATCGAAAACCTCTCCGTCGAGTTCGAAACGGCCTCCGGTCCGTTCCGCGCGGTGGACGGCGTTTCCATGAAAGTCCACGAAGGCGAGGTCTTGGCCATCGTCGGCGAGTCCGGTTCGGGCAAGTCGGTGTCGATGCTGGCCGTGATGGGCCTGCTGCCCTGGACCGCCAAGGTCCGCGCCGACAAGATGCTGTTCCAGGGCCGCGATCTTCTGGGTCTCGACGCCTCCGCCCGGCGCAAGCTGGTCGGCAAGGACATGGCCATGATCTTCCAGGAGCCGATGGCCTCGCTCAACCCGTGCTTCACGGTCGGCTTCCAGATCGAGGAAGTGCTGCGCGTCCATCTGGGCCTCGACAGGAAAGCGCGTCGCGCGCGTGCCATCGAGCTTCTCGATGCGGTCGGCATTCCCGATCCCGCCTCGCGCCTGTCCGCCTATCCGCATCAGATGTCGGGCGGTCAGTGCCAGCGCGTGATGATCGCGGTCGCCATCGCCTGCAACCCGAAGCTCCTGATCGCCGACGAGCCCACCACCGCGCTCGACGTGACGATCCAGAAGCAGATCCTCGACCTCCTGATGCGCCTTCAGGCCGAACACGGCATGGGCCTCATCATGATCACCCACAATATGGGCGTGGTCGCCGAAACGGCCGACCGCGTGGTCGTGCAGTACAAGGGCAAGAAGATGGAGGAAGCCGACGTGCTCTCGCTGTTCGAGAACCCGCAGCATCCCTACACCAAGGCGCTTCTGGCCGCGCTGCCCGAAAACGCCACCGGCGACCGCCTGCCCACCGTTTCCGCAGCCGCCTTCGAGGAGGTCCTCCAATGAGCCCGGTTCTCGAAATCCGCGACATCAAGCGCGACTACCGCCTGCCCGGCGGCCTGTTCCGGCAGGACAAGGTGATCCATGCCGTGAAGGGCGTGTCCTTCGCGCTCGAAAAGGGCAAGACGCTGGCCATCGTCGGCGAGTCCGGCTGCGGCAAGTCCACGCTCGCGCGCATCCTGACCATGATCGATGCGCCGACAGCCGGCGAGCTCTTCATCGAAGGCAAACGCGTGGACATCGCCAAGGATGGTCTCTCGCCCGAGATGCGCCGCAAGGTGCAGATCGTGTTCCAGAACCCCTATGGTTCGCTCAACCCGCGCCAGAAGGTCGGCGAGGTGCTGATGGAGCCGCTGGTCATCAACCAGACCGACATGCCCGCATCCGAGCGCCGCGAGCGCGCGCAGGGGATGCTGAAGAAGGTCGGCTTGGGCCCCGAGCACTTCAACCGCTATCCGCATATGTTCTCGGGCGGCCAGCGCCAGCGCATCGCGATCGCCCGCGCCCTGATGCTCAATCCCAGCCTTCTGGTTCTGGACGAGCCGGTTTCGGCCCTCGACCTCTCGGTGCAGGCGCAGGTCCTCAACCTGCTCGCCGATCTTCAGGACGAGTTCGGCCTGACTTACGTCTTCATCAGCCACGACCTGTCGGTGGTGCGCTATATCGCCGACGAGGTGATGGTGATGTATTTCGGCGAAGCGGTCGAACACGGCACGCGCGATGCCGTCTTTTCGAACCCGCAGCACAGCTACACCAAGACCCTGTTCGCCGCGACGCCGCGCGCCAGCGTCGAAAACATCAAGGCGAGGCTGGCAAGAAAAGCCGCTGCCTGAAGGGCCTGTCAGTGGAAAAGAGAAGGGCGCCTCGCGGGCGCCCTTTTTGGTTTCACTCAGTCGGTCAGCTCAGCGGGGACCTTGCCGCCATTTTCGGCGAGCTTTTTCAGTAGCGCCTTGTGAAGCCAGATATTCATCGTGGCCGAGTCGTTCTTGTCGCCGGTGTAGTGGAGTTCGTCCGCCAGCTCCTTGCGCGAAGCGAGATCGCTGTCGAGGTCGAGTGCCTTCATCAGGTCGACGATGGAATGCTTCCAGTCGAGGTTCTGGCCGTTCTTCTTGACGGCCGCGTCCAGCACCGCCGCGACATCGACCTGGCCCGATGCCGGGCTCGGTGAAGGGGCCGCTGACGAGGGAGTTGACGCCTGTGCGGTCTGTGTCGGGCGATCGACCTGGCTTGGCTGCGCCACGCCGCCGGACGGTGCGACCGGGGAGGGCGCGGCGGGAGCGGATGGGCTCACCGAAGCGGTCTGCGGCTGCGTGCCGGGCTGAACGGTCGAGCTCGGCTGAGCGGTCGTCGTCGGAGCGGCAGCCTCGGCCTCGTGATGCCCCCAGATCTTTTCCTTGATCCTGCTGAAAATACCCATTCCGCTCTCCTTGCTGTCGGCGATTATTGGCAGCCGTCTTCACGCGGCCGTGACATAAAGCGGGAAAGCCGGACCTTGGTTCCGGCTCCCGTCACCTGCCGCACCGACAGGGTCAGCCAAGAAGGCACCGCGGTCGACGCGTGGGCTGAAGGCCGGTCGAGCGCGCCGGAAGTCACTGCGGCCGCCTCGCATATACGGTTCGCCGCGACCACGCCCAACGCCCCGAAACTGATGCACCGGGGAACCGAAGCCGTGCCCTGAGGTTCGAACAGGCGGACCTTTCCTTTGGAAAAGCGCAAGCTTTGGAACGGCGCGGAACTCTGCGCCGAACCGCGCATTCTGTTCATCTCGGCGTGAGCGCGAGTTGAACGGCTTGTTTGGCAGGTCTTTCAGCCAGTGCACGCGCCGGACCGGCGCAAAAGCGTCGTTGATCCCCTCGGCGTGCGAGCGCCGTTGACCCATTGAATTTTTGCTTCAAGCGCCAGGAGATTGAAGATGAGCAATCAGGATCCCCCATTCGGCAACCCCTCGGATCGTCCTCTCGGCTCCTCCTCGAGCCTCGACCAGTCGGCGAAGAACGAGGCGGACAAGCTGCGCGACGCCGGCAATACCGTGCGCAACGACCTGAGCAGTGCTGCCGAAACCGCGAAGTCTGACTTCCGCTCGGCAACCGAGACCGCCAGCCGCGACTTCGCCGCGCTCAAGGACCAGGCTTCGAGTCAGTTGAGCGAGCTGAAGAACCAGGCCACGAGCGAGTTTTCGAACATCAAGTCGCAGGCTCAGGGCCAGCTCGGCGAGGCAACCGAAAAGGCCAAGGCCTACGCGACCGAGCAGGCCAGTCAGCTCGGCGACCGTGCGCGCAGCTTCGCCAACGAGCAGAAGGGCGTCGCGGCCGAGCAGGTCGGCGGCTTTTCCGAGGCCGTGTCGCGCTTCGCCGACGATCTGCAGGGCAGCAACAGCGCCGTTGCGGGCTATGCGCAGAACCTCGCCGGCAGCCTGCGCACGCTGGCCGACAACGTCCAGAACAAGAGCGTCGAGGATCTTTTCTCGATTGCCCAGGATTTCGGCCGCCGCCAGCCTTTGGCCTTCGCAGGTATCGCGGCCCTTGCCGGCTTCGCGGCCAGCCGCTTCCTGATCGCCTCGGCCAACCGGTCGGAGCCTGCGCCTGCATACGGTCGCGAGCGTGACTATTCTTCCACGCGCGATGCGCTGGACCGCGACGATTATGAGGTGGATTTCGAGCGTGACGCCACGCGCGACACGTCTCCCGCTTCCGGAGTGAGCACCCATGGCCGGATTTAACGACGGTCGCCCCCTGACCGAACTGCTGGGAAGCCTCGCTGGCGACATCAGCAGTCTGTTCCGCAAGGAAATCCAGCTTGCCAAGGCCGAGGCCTCCGAAAAGGCCACCGAGATGGCCCAGAGCGGCGTTCAGATTGCCATCGGCGCGATCCTCGCCCTCGGTGCTCTGGGCGTCTTGCTCGGCGCGGCCGTTTCCGGCCTTGCCATGTGGTTCGTCTCGATGGGCTTCACGCCGCCCGGCGCGAACGCTCTGGCTGCCCTCATCGTCGGCGTGATCGTGGCGATCGTCGCCTGGCTCTTCATCTCGCGCGGCCTCAGCGGCTTCAAGGCGCGTAATCTCAAGCTCGAACGCACCGCGACCTCGCTTCAGCGTAACGCGACCGCCGTGAAGGAGAAGTTCTGATGTCCAACTACACAGACACCGACTATTCCGAGCCGAAGTCCTCGGCCGAGATCCAGCGCGAGATCGAGCTTCAGCGCTCGCGTGTGGAAAACACCATCGACCAGATCCAGGACCGTCTTTCGCCGGGCCAGATCGTGGACGAGCTTCTGTCTTACACCAAGAACGGCGGCGGCGAGTTCGTTTCCGGCCTCGGTCGCGCGGTCAAGGCAAACCCGATCCCGGTCGCGCTTCTCGGCCTCAGCGTCGCCTGGCTCATGGCCGGCCCTTCGAAGGCATCTTCCTCGCGTTCCTATCGCGAAGATCGTGTCCGCCCGGTGCGCGCCTATGACTACGCCTATGAGGACGATTTCTTCGACGATGACGATTTCGACGACCTCTACGATGTGAACGACGAGGACTACCCTTACGCCACCGTCGAAGGCTCGTCGCTGCGCCGGTCTTATTCGGGCTCGGACGAAAAGACGGGCGGCCGCTTCTCGGAATTCGTCGATGACGCGGGCAAGAAGTTCCGCGCCGCCACCGACGAACTCGGCAACCGCGCTGGCCACTTCACGGACGAAGCCGGCAACACCTATCGCGGCTTTAAGGACAGCGCCGGCAACCGCATCGCGTCCTTCCGCGACGAAGCCGGCAACGTCATCGAGGGCCTGAGCGATTGGGCGTCCGACACCTGGGCCAAGGCACGCCGCGCCCTGCACGACGCCCGTGACGGTGCCTCGATCCGCGCTCGCCGCACGAGCCGTTCGGTCTCGGAAGCCGCTTCGGCCTTCTCGAGCTCGGTGTCGCGCAATGCACGCCGCGCGTCCGACGCCGGCGCTTCGGCCGGCCGCGGCATCTCGCGTGCCGGTGCCTCTGCCGGCCGCAGGTTCGCCGAGGTCGGTTCGGCCGTCGGCGATCGTGGCGCTCGCGCCGCACGTTCGGCTGCCGATACGATGCACGAGCAGCCGCTGATCACCGGCGCGCTGGCCTTCGCCGCCGGTGCCGCGATCGCAGCGCTTCTGCCGCGCACGCGACAGGAGGACGAACTGCTCGGCGAGACGGCCGATCAGGTGAAGGCCGAGGCCGGCCGCCGCGCGGCTGATCTCTACGAGCAGGGCAAGGAGCAGGCTGCTTCGCTCTACTCGGAAGCCAGCAGCAAGGCCGGTGACCTTTACCATCAGGCAACCGAGCGCGTTGGCGAGGCCTATAGCCAGGCGCGTTCGGCGGTTGCGGATCAGGCTGCCGCTGCGCGCGGCGCGGTTCAGGACGCTGCCGACAAGACCAGTGCTGCCGCGCAGGACGCGACCAACCGCGCCGGCGATGCTGTGCGCGACGTCGAGGTGGAGCGCGATACCGACCAGTTCGGCAATCGCGATCAGGCCCGCAACATCTGAGTCTCGACCCTCAAGCCAAGATCGGAAAGGGCGGCCCGCCGAGCGGGCCGCCCCTTCTTGTTAAGGAACTGTGCGGACGCAAGAGCCGTTAAATCCGACCAATGGGAGGATATTGACCGTGAACACCGCGAACCTTCAGCTCGAAGGCCTTTATCTCGCGCTCGCCGCGCTCATGGGCAGTTTGCGTCGCCACGATATCCTGAGCGAAAGCGCGATCGATGCGGCGCTTGCCGAAGCCGAGCGCGCTGCAAACGATGACAGCGAAATTGCCAGCGAACGCAGCGAAGCCAATCGCCAGGCCGTTGCCTTTCCCATCCGCCTTCTTCGACTGGCGAATGCCTATGGCACCGCTGAGATGCCGAGCTTCAGCGAACTCGCGGCGCGCGTCGGCCAGCACAACCACCAGAACGAACGCGAGGAACAGTGACCATGACCGACAAACCCGACGCCAGCACGCCAGATCGCAAACTCGGGCGCGGCAAGGATAGTGGCACCGGTGCCTTCGCCGGCACGCAAACCGGCGGCAAGAACAGTGGCGTCTCGAGCGCCAAGCCGCAGGTCATCACCGGCCACGAGGACGCCAGCTTCAAGGATAACCCGAAGGACCCGGGCAAGGACAGGTAAAGGGGGGAGGGGTGCTGAGCTTCTCGCAGGGGCTGGGGCGCGTGGGTTTCGGCGCAATCAAATCCGCACCGAAGCAGCGCAACGTGCATCAGGCTCCTCTCACCTTGACCACCAGCGCGTAGAGCGACTGACTGGCGGCCATGAACAGTCGCGTCCTCTTGCGGCCTCCGAAGCTCAGGTTTGCACAGGCTTCGGGAAGATGAATGATCCCGATCCGCGTCCCGTCGGGATCGAACACGTGCACGCCATTGGTCGCGGTGCTGCCCGAGCCTGAAGCCGCCCAAAGCCGCCCATCCTCATCACAGCGGATGCCATCGCTCTTGGCCGGCGCCATCTCGCCGAAGGCGCGGCCGTGGGCGAGCCGGACACCATCCTTCACATCATAAACGGTCAGCGACTGCTGAAATCCCTCATCGCCCGGATTGCCGGTGTCGACGAGATAAAGCCGCGAGAAATCCGGCGAAAAGCACAGGCCGTTCGGCCGTGCATGCGCCTCGCTGACGATTGCCAGTGTCCCATCGGCCGGGTCGAACCGGTAAACCCGCGTCGGCAGCGCCGGCTCGTCGCGGTCGCCCTCATAGTCCGACATGATCCCGTAACCCGGATCGGTGAACCAGATGCCGCCATCGGGATGGCAGGCGATATCGTTGGGCGCATTGAAACGCTTGCCTTCGAAGCGGTCCGCGAGAACCGTGATCGTTCCGTCATATTCGGTGCGGGTCACCGAACGAGGTCCATGCTGGCACGTCAGCAGGCGGCCTTGGTTGTCACGGGTATTGCCGTTCGAAAAACCGCTCGGCTGGCGGAAGGTGCTGACGGCGCCGGTTTCCTCTGTCCAGCGCAGCATGCGGTCGTTCGGGATATCGCTCCAGATCAGCTGACGCGTGTCGCCGAACCAGACCGGCCCTTCCAGCCAGCGTCCGCCCGTCCAGAGCCTTTCGATCGCAGATGAATGGTGCACGCAGGCCGAGAAGCGTGGATCGAGCGTCTCGATCGCCGGATCGGGGTAAGCGACGACCTCGCGCTCCCAATCGCGGTCGAGCGCGAATTCGTATGACGCGGCGAGCCGCTCGTCCCGGCTTTCCTTGACCGCCATCGCGTATGTGCCGCCTACGAGCCGAGATCGTCCAGCGTATGTTCGATTGCCGCGATGTTGAGCTCGAGCTGTGCCACGCGTTCGAGCGTGGATTGGCTCGGCATCGCCGGCACGTCCGCCGCCGCATAGAGGAGCCGCTGCTGCTCGCCCTTCAGCCGCTCGAGCAGGGCTTCGAGCTTGTCCCGCATGGTGAATGTCCCTTCCTTCGGATTCATCCGTCTATAGAACGCGGGCCCAAAGCCGGCAATGTAAAGACACGGTTTATCCGCAGAGCTTTGGCTGATATTCCAAATTTATGATGAAGGCGGCGGCACTGATCTGTGGCTTCATTTGAGAACCGTCGATTTCATTCCGCAGATGCTTCCATTCCAGAATCCCAGACGCTCCACTATCCCTCCCGAGGAAAGACGAACTTCGACAGTGAACGTCGGCCGCCATGACGGATCGTGTCCTCCCCGATACGTGGCAATGAGGCGAACCGGATCGATTTCCATTCCTGGGCGTTGGCGCGGCTCAATGGAGATTGAACATGGCGGACTATAGCGACAAGGGCCTCTCGATCCTCGCTTTCGCAGCCTATCACAGCCTGACCAGCGGCAGCACGGTCAGCGAGGTCGTGCTCGATGATGGCGAAGGCCACCGTGCCGACCCCGATGGCGTCAAGGAACTCGAGGATGCCGGCCTGCTCCAGGCAGATGGCGCGCGCGGTCGTCTGTCTTCGGAAGGCGAAGCCGCACTTGGCAAAGTGCTCGATGCCATTCGCGGAGCGGTTCGCTAAACGAGCCGGAACCGTCGATGAGCATCCGCTTCCTCATGCGTGTCGAAGTCGATGATGTCGGCGCCGAATTCACTGCCGAGGCCGCCCCCGGCCTCCCCGTGATCCGCGCCGACCGCTTCGTCGACCGCGAGCGCCTCGAGGCGATGGCCATCGAGGCAGCCGCGCAGGTTGCGGATGAGCTCGAGAGACAGCTCGCGGCAAGATCCCCGACCATTTCCGACCGAAGCTGAACTGAATGATTTCAGGAAACGGGTGGTGCCGCTTGCGTGACTCGAACACGCGACCCCCGCATTACGAATGCGATGCTCTACCAACTGAGCTAAAGCGGCAACCTTGGGGCGCCTGATAGCCTTTCCGGAAAATGGATTCAAGCCGGTTCGAGAAGCTTTTCGGCCTCAAACTTGCCGTATCTTTTCGGGATGCGCGAGATACATATGTTGGCGAACTCTTTGACGCAGTGGGGATAGCGCATGCCGATCAAGGCCGTGGTCTGGGGAGAGAACGTGCATGAGCAGGAGAATGCCGTCGTGCGCGGCATCTATCCCGATGGCATGCATGAGACGATCGCCAAGGCCCTGAACACGGGTGACGGCATCAAGGCGACGACCGCCACTCTCCAGCAGCCCGAGCACGGGCTGACCGAGGCGCGCCTTGCCGAGACCGATGTGCTGCTCTGGTGGGGCCATGCCGCGCACGGCAAGGTGTCCGATGCGGTCGTGGAACGCGTCGCCACCCGCGTTTGGGAAGGCATGGGCCTGATCGTGCTCCATTCCGGGCACTATTCCAAGATCTTCAAGCGGCTGATGGGCACGCCCTGCTCGCTCAAATGGCGCGAGGCGGGCGAGCGCGAGCGCCTTTGGGTGATCAACCGCAACCATCCGATCGTAGCGGGCTTGGGCGAGGCGCTCGAACTCGAGCAGAGCGAAATGTACGGCGAGCCCTTCGCCGTGCCTGAGCCGGACGAGACGGTGTTCGTGTCATGGTACGAGGGCGGCGAGGTGTTCCGCTCTGGCCTCTGCTACAAGCGCGGGGCAGGGCGCATCTTCTATTTCTCGCCCGGTCACGAGACCTATCCGATCTTTCATAATCCCGAGATCCACACCGTCCTGCGCAATGCGGTGAACTGGGCGCACAACCCGGCGCCTGCCTGGAAGAGCATCACGGACGCCCCGAACGTGCCGGTGAGCGAGGCGAGGGAGGCCATCGAGCAGAAGGGCCCGCGCCTTCATGCCGATGGCGAGGAAGGCTACCGGTAACTCAGTTCATCCGCGATTCAGGAAGGCTGCTGCACGGTCCTCCTGACATTGCTCAAACCACAGACCCTTCATGAAGAACCTGCTCCTTTTGGGAACCGGCACCATTGCCGGAATGCATCTTGCCGAGTTCGGTGCGCTGCATGACTGCCGCATCGTCGCCTGCGCGGATTCGCTGCCGGGTCGCGCGGATGCGTTTGCCGAGAAGAACGGCCTGCTGAACGCATTCGAAAGCCTGGACGATGCCATTCGTTGGGGCGATTTCGACGCGGCGATCAATGCCACGCCCGATGGCGTCCATCGCATCACCACGCTGCAGCTGATCGACGCGAACAAGCCGGTCTTCTGCGAAAAGCCGCTGGCGCCGAGCTTCGGCGACGCCATCGAGATGACCGATGCGGCGGAAAAGGCCGGGCTCGTCAACATGGTGAACTTCACCTACCGCAACTCGCCCGCGCTGCAGATGGCGCGGCAGATGGTGATAGGGGGTGCCATCGGCACGCTGCGCCATGTGGAAGCCGCCTATCGCCAGAGCTGGCTGGTCTCCAAGGCCTGGGGCGACTGGCGCACCGAGCCCGGCTGGCTCTGGCGGCTTTCCCGCGCGCACGGCTCGAACGGCGTGCTTGGCGATGTCGGCGTCCATATCCTCGACTTCGCCTGCTATGGCGCCAATGACGAGGTGGCGAGCCTGCGCGCCGATCTGGTGACTTTCCCGAAGGCCGAAGGTGACCGCGTGGGCGATTATGCGCTCGACGCCAATGACAGCTTCTCGATGACCGCGCGCCTCAAGGGCGGTGCGCTCGCGACCATTCTCGCCACGCGCTACGCGACTGGCCACGCCAACGACCTGTCTTTGGCGCTGCATGGCACGCAGGGCGCGGTGAAGGTCGAGACCGATGGCCGGTCGTCACAGCTCTTCGTCTCGAGCGGCAAGGGCGTGGACGCCCATCGCTGGCGCCGCAAGAATGTGCCGCCGACGCGGCGCAACGCGCGCGCCTTCGCCGATGCGCTGATCTCCGGGGTCAACGGCGAGCCCTCCTTCCGCCGTGCCGCCGAAATGCAGCGCATCATCGACGCGGCCATCGTCAGCGCGGAATCGGACCGGACGGTGGTTCTCGCTTAAACGCCGAGGCGGGTTTTCGCCTCGCTGTATTCCCGTTCCAGCCGGTCGACCAGTTCCGCGACCGGCTGAACCCGGTCCACCGAACCCACGCCCTGGCCCGCGCCCCAGATATCCTTCCAGGCCTTGGCGCCCTCGACCGCTGCCTTCTCGAAATCCATCGCGCTCGGGTCGGCGCTCGGCAGCCTGTCCGGATCCATGCCGGCAGCCTCGATCGAACCCTTGAGATAGTTGCCGTGGATGCCGGTGAAGAGGTTCGAGTAAACGATGTCGGCCGCGCGCGAGCCGACGATCATCGCCTTGTAGGCGTCGCTCGCCCGCGCCTCGTTTGTCGCGATGAAGGGCGAGCCCATATAGGCCATGTCGGCACCCATCGCCTGCGCCGCGAGGATCGCGCCGCCCGTGGCGATGGCGCCCGACAGGATCAGCGGCCCTTCGAACCATTGCCGGATCTCGCCGACCAGCGCGAAAGGCGACAGCGTTCCCGCATGGCCCCCGGCGCCTGCCGCCACCGCGATCAACCCGTCCGCGCCCTTCTCGATGGCCTTGCGCGCATGGCGGTCGTGGATCACGTCGTGCAGCACGATGCCACCATAGGAATGCACCGCCTGATTGACCTCCTCGACCGCGCCGAGCGATGAGATGACCACGGGCACCTTGTATTTCACGCAGAGCCCGAGATCGCGTTCCAGCCGCTTGTTGGAGCGGTGCACGATCTGGTTCACCGCGAACGGCGCAGGCCTCCGCCCCTGGTGGGGTGCGCCGAGCGCTTCGGTGATCTCCGCCAGCCATTCGTCCAGTTGCGCTTCGGGCCGCGCGTTCAGCGCTGGAAACGCTCCCATCACGCCGGCGCGGCATTGCGCGATCACGAGCGGCGGGTGGGAGATGATGAAGAGCGGGCTGGCGATCAGCGGCAGGCGAAGATCCTGCGAGAGGATGGGAGGCAGGGCCAAGTCGGTTCGGATCCTCGTCTGAACTGTGGAACGGCCGGTTCTAGCATAGGCGCCTCGCGCCACAATCCATGCCACGTGGCTAGGCGCACAGCGCATGTTTCGCTAGAGATTCGAAACGGATGAGGCGGGGGATGCGCTTTTCCGCTCGATTCTTGAAACAGATGGCCCCGATCAACCGGGGACGGAGAGAGAAACCGCGTGGATCCCATTGAAAAGGCCATCCGCAACGCGTTCGAGAAAGGCGATGCACGCGACCGCGCCTTTCGCGAGAAGGTGTACCGCTCCGCCTTCGCCGCGCTCGACAAGACGCTGAAGAACAATCCCCAGGTCACGGTCGAAAAAGCCATCGCGCGTCGCAAGGCGTTGCAGACCAAGATCACCCAGATCGAAGCCGAGTTCGTCGCACCCCCGCCGCCGGTCGCTCCTTCGCTGGACATGAGCCCGTCGCTGGACGGCGTGCGCCCGACCCAGAACACTCGCCCATCGCCCCGCGCGCCGCAGGGAGGGCCCCGCGTCGAGCCCGGCTTTGACGGCATCGATAACCCGTCGCCCGTTGCCGAGCGCTCCGGAGGCTTTGCCGTCGATCCCGACATGCGCCGCGAACCGCGCAGGCGCGGCTGGGGCGGCCTGCTGTTCTTCCTCTTGTTTCTCGCCATCCTCGCAGGCGCCGGCTACTGGGCCTACCAGAACGGCATTATCCGCCAGCTGGCCGACCAGTATCTCGGCAGCTCGGCCACAACGACGACCACGCCTGAAACCACCGACGGGCAGCCGATCGAGCCAGCGCCGGCCCAGCCATCCTCGTCCGCCCCGCCGGCGCTTGGCGAGCAATCCGACGAGAGCCGCAACTGGATCAACGTGTTCGATCCCACCGACCCGGCCACCGCACGGGCCACGGGCGGCGCCGCCGCGCGTGGCGCGAATGATCCGGCAGGTCCTTATCTCGAAGCCCGCTCCAACGGTGCAGACGGCACGGTGGTCTTCGATGTCGGCCAGGGGATTCTCGACCAGCTCAAGGGCCGCTCTGCGACCTTCGACATCGTCGCGCGCGGGGCGGGCGGGTCCGGGACGCAGGTTTCGGTCGATTGCGACTTCGGCCCGCTCGGCGACTGCGGCCGCAAGCGTTATGCGATCACCCCCGACCGGGCCGACTACCTGTTCGAGGTGACCTTCCCGAACGAGACCCCGCGCGCAGGGGGAACCATCACGATCAACACGGATGTGTCCGGCGGCACCGGCGCGGTGGATATCTTCGAAATCCGCGTCGCGCCTGCGGAGTAAGTCTTTGGTCTCGCCGCGATCCCGACCGCGAGACCGCCGCGCGCTTCGGCTGGCATGGCGGCAGCACGATGATGGATGAAATTGCGGCTGCAGGGTCGCGATCCCCCGCATCCGCGCGTTCCCGCTTTTTCTTCATCCACCCCCTCTGCGCCTTCGCTTAGATTTCGCTCACCGCTTCATCGGGAGCCAGGTCGCGACGGCGCATCTGTGGAGCGGACGGTGCCGGACTGGTCGTGCCAACGTAGTGCGGCTGGGTGATGAGCCCCTAAGTCCGGGCCCCAAGTGAGGAGCGGTGGGTGACGCCCCGTTCTGTGGACCTAGGGCAAGAACACCGAAAGCGGCGCATGGCGCGGGTCATGCACTTCACTAAAGCCACGAGGCCAGCGCCATGCGCCGTCTCCTGAACCCCAACCACCCCATACCCCGGCTCGAAACCCGAGCGCGGCAGCGACGACGCGCATCCGGAGGTTGCCAGGGCAAAGTGGAATCGGGTTCCGTGAAAACTGGACAGCCTCTAGCGATCCAGCAACGACTCGAGCGATTCCAGCCGGTCCGCCTCGGCCGGCGGCTTGTCCCAGCGCAGCCGCGACACGCGCGGAAAGCGCATGGCGATGCCCGATTTGTGCCGCGTCGAACGCGCCAGCCCCTCGAAGGCGACTTCGAGCACGAGCCCGCTCTGTCTGTCGGCGCGCACGGAGCGCACGGGCCCGAAGCGGTCGATCGTGTGGTCGCGCACATATTTGTCGATCTGCTTCAACTCGGCATCGGTGAAGCCGAAATAGGCTTTGCCCACGGGCACCAGCTCGGGGTTTTCTTCCGGCCCGGTCCAGACGCCGAACGTATAATCGGAGTAGAAGCTCGACCGCTTGCCATGCCCGCGCTGGGCATACATCAGGACGGCGTCCACCGTGTAGGGATCGCGCTTCCACTTGAACCACGGCCCCTTGGCGCGGCCGGCCATGTACGGCGCCGACCAGCGCTTCAACATCACGCCTTCGATGACCGGGTGCGGCGGCCGCTTCCGCTTGTCGTCCACATCATGCCAGTCGGAAAACTCGACCAGCGGAGAAAGGTCGAAGCGGAACGGGTCGAGCTCGCTGATGAAGCGTTCCAGCCGCTTGCGCCGTTCCTCGAAGGGCAGGGGGCGCAGATCCTCCTCGCCCTCCTGCAAGAGGTCATAGACGCGCACGAAGACCGGATAGTCCTCCATGACCTTGGCCGAGACCGTCTTGCGGTTGAGCCTCTGTTGCAGGTCCGAAAACGTGCCCGTGCCGCCCTTTTTATCGTGCACCAGAAGCTCGCCATCGATGGCCGCATCGAACTGCACCGCATCCATCAGATCGGGAAAGGCCCCCGAAACATCATCGCCGGTGCGCGAATAGAGCCGCTTGATTCCGTTCTCGGCCACCACCTGCACGCGGATGCCGTCCCACTTCCACTCGGCGGCATAGTGCTCGGGCTCCAGCCTTTCGAGGTCGTTGTTCTCGACAGGTGTCGAAAGCATCACCGAGCGGAACAGCGCCTCGGGCTTGCGCTCCGGTTTCTCGCCATGGCCTTCGAGCCAGGCGAAGAGGTTGAGATAGGGCACCGAGAGCCCGTGCCAGACTTCCTCCACCTCGTTGACGTCCACGCCACCCAGATCGGCCAAGGCCTGCTTGGCCAGCCGCGCCGACACGCCGATGCGCAGGCCGCCGGTCACGAGCTTGATGATGGCGAACCGCGCCGAGGCGCTTTCAGCACTGTCGAGCAGCCGCGCCAGCACACGCGGCCCATCCGACCGGCTCGCGGTTTGAAGGCTCTCGACCACTTCGGAAAGCGTCGGCGTCCGGTTCGCGCGCAGATGCGATTCCGGCGCGGGCCAGACCAGCGACACGGCTTCGGCCAGATCCCCCACATAATCGTGGCTGTAGCGGAACAGCACCGGGTCCATCCGCTCTTCCATGAGCGCGCGCAGCATCGCGGGCTTCACCGCATTGATGGTGAGATCACCGGTGATGGCGGCCAGCGCCAGCCCGCGGTCGGGGTCTTCGGTCTCGCGGAAGTAGTCGGTCAGAAGCTTGAGCTTGCCGAGGCGCGAGGGCGTGAGGACGAGACGGTCGAGGAGTTCGGCGAAGCGGTTCACGTGTCAGTCGCCCTCATCCTCATATCCCACCAGATGCAGCGGCTGCGCCCGGATGCCATTGATCTCGCACCACCGTACCAGCGCCTCCTCGCGCCCATGCGTGACCCACACTTCGGACGCGCCCGTTTCCGCGATCGTTTCGATCAGCTCGTCCCAATCCGAATGGTCGGAGATGATCAGCGGCAGCTCCACGCCGCGCTGCTTGGCGCGCTGGCGGATGCGCATCCAGCCGCTGGCGAAGCTCGCGACCGGATCGGGAAAGCGCCGCGCCCAGCGGTCGGCGAAAGCGGACGGCGGCCCGACCACGATGGCGCCCGCGAAGTCGCCCTTGTTGCCCTTTTCGAGCGTGGCCGGCAGCAACTCGCCCAGCGCCACCCCTTGCTCCTCGTAGAAGCGCGACAGCTTGGCGAGCGCGCCGTGGATATAGATCGGCCTGTCATAGCCCGCATCGCGCACCAGCCGGATCACCCGCTGCGCCTTGCCGAGCGCGTAGGCCCCCACAAGGTGCGCGCGCTCGGGAAACTGCTCGGTCGATTTGATCAGCCGCGCGACCTCTTCCGTGTCCGGCGGATGGCGGAAAACGGGAAGCCCGAATGTCGCCTCGGTGATGAACACGTCGCAGGAAATCGGCGTGAAAGAAAGACAGGTCGGATCGGCGCGCCGCTTGTAGTCGCCCGACGCCACGATGCGGCAATCCTTGTGCTCCACCAGGATCTGCGCGGATCCCAGCACATGTCCCGCAGGGTGAAAGCTCACTTTGACGCCGTTGACCTCGATCACCTCGCCGAGCTTCGCCACCTGCGTCGCGCCTGCGAAATTCTCGCCATAGCGCAGCGCCATGATCTGAAGCGTCTGATCGGTTGCCATCACATGGGCGTGGCCCGAGCGTGCATGGTCCGAATGCCCATGGGTGATGAGCGCCCGGTCCACGGGCCGCACCGGGTCGATGAAAAAATCTCCCGGCGGGCAATAAAGACCCTCGGGTCGGGGATGCAGCAAATCCTTGGCGCGCATACCGAATATATAGGGTTTGCGCTCCCCGCGAAAAGCCTGTTGCGCGCCACCGCACAAAGGCACAAAAGCCCGCGAACGACGCCTCGGAGTCCTGCACTTGAAGCCCTTCAACACCGCCTCGGGCGACCTGATCGCCGACCGCCGTGCGGACTATGCCGAGATGCTGGTGGCGAACGGTGACCCGGCCGCTGCCGCCGAACTCATGCTCGGCGCGCTCGAGCTTGCCCCCGGCTGGGCCGTCGGCTGGTTCCGTCTGGGCGAGATGCACGAAATGGCAGGCGAGGCGGATGCCGCCGAGCGCGCATGGCGCATGGCGCTTCAGGTCGACCCCGCCGACCATTCCGGCGCCACGCTCAAGCTCGCTCTGCTCGGCACTGAGCCCCAGCCCGAAACGCCACCGCCCGCCTTCGTGGAAGCCCTGTTCGACCAATATGCCGACAAGTTCGACGCCTCGCTCGTCGGTGCGCTCGACTACCGCGTGCCCGAACTGCTGTTCGAAGCCATCACCGCGGCTGCCCCCGGCCGCTTCGCCCGCGCGGTCGATCTCGGCTGCGGCACCGGCTTGATGGGCGAGAAGCTGCGCCCGCTGGCGGACAGTCTTGCCGGCTACGACATCTCGGCCGAAATGCTGCGCAAGGCGCGCGGCAAGAACGTCTACGACCAGCTCGAAAAAGCCGATCTCGCCGATCTCCCCTTTGCCGGCCCGCCGGCCGACCTGATCACGGCAGCCGATGTCTTCATGTATCTCGGCGCGCTCGATCATGCTTTCGAAGGCATCAGGAAAATGCTGGCCCAAAACGGCGTCTTCGCTTTCTCCGTCGAACGGGGCGACGAGGCGGTGGCGCTCCGGGAGACCCGCCGCTACGCCCATGCCGAAACCTATATTCGCGACCTGCTCGCCCGAAACAGCCTCGCGATCCTGAGCCTCGAGACGGCAACCATCCGAAAGGACCGCAACGACGATGTCACCGGCTTGATCGTCCTCGCCCGCAAGAGCTGACGCGCGTCGTCCCGATAGCTGCCGGCGCTTGGCCCAAGCCGTGTCGAGCACTACCTTGATGGCGTGACAAAACTCCTCGCCATCGAGCCCCAATCGCTCACCCCCGCCCGCCTGCCCGAACCCTTCGTCAAATGGTTCGCCAAGCGCGGCTGGGCGCCCCGCGCGCACCAGATCGAGCTTCTGGCCCGCGCCCAGGGCGGCGAGTCCATGCTGCTGATCGCACCCACGGGTGCCGGCAAGACGCTAGCCGGTTTTCTGCCATCGCTGGTCGAGCTCACGGAGCGGCCCAAGCGCAAGCCGGGCGAGCCGCAACACGGCATCCACACGCTCTACATCTCGCCGCTCAAGGCGCTCGCCACCGATATCGAGCGCAACCTGAGCAAGCCAGTCGACGAGATGGGCTTGGCCGTGACAATCGAAACCCGCACCGGCGACACGCCTTCCCACAAACGCGCCCGCCAGAAATTGCGCCCGCCGGATATCCTGCTCACCACCCCCGAACAGCTCGCGCTGATGATCGCGCAGCCCGACGCCGCGCGCTTCTTCGCCGACCTCCGTTTCGTGGTCTTCGACGAACTTCACGCGCTCGTCACCAACAAGCGCGGCCATCTTCTCTCGCTCGGCCTCGCCCGCCTGCGCAAATACGCGCCGGGCCTCCAGACGGTGGGCCTTTCCGCAACCGTGTCCGACCCCGCCGAACTCCAGCGCTGGCTTGTGCCCCAAGCCCCGCTCGGCAGCGAAAGCGGGCTGATCACGGTCGATGGCGGTGCGAAACCCACCATCGAGATCCTTGAATCGAAGGAACGCGTGCCATGGGCGGGCCACACCGCGCGTTATGCCATGGCCGAGGTCTATCAGGCCATCCGCGACCACAAGACCACGCTGCTCTTCGTCAACACGCGCTCGCAGGCGGAGATGCTGTTTCAGGAACTGTGGCGCGCCAATGACGACAACCTCCCCATCGCGCTCCATCACGGCTCGCTCGATGTGGGCCAGCGCCGCCGCGTCGAAGCGGCCATGCAGCGCAACGAGTTGCGCGCCATCGTCGCCACCTCGACGCTGGATCTCGGCATCGACTGGGGCGATGTCGATCTCGTGGTCTGCGTCGGCGCGCCCAAGGGCGCCTCGCGCCTCGCCCAGCGCATCGGGCGTTCCAACCACCGCATGGACGAACCCTCCAAGGCCATCCTCGTGCCCGCCAACCGTTTCGAGGTCATGGAGTGCCGCGCGGCCGTGGAGGCCAACTATCTCGGCGCGCAGGACACGCCGCCGCTGATCGCGGGCGGCCTCGACGTGCTTTGCCAGCACATCCTCGGCTGCGCTTGCGCGGCCCCCTTCGACCCCGACGAGCTTCTGGCCGAGCTGCGCACAGCGGCCCCTTATGCCGAGCTTTCCGAGCAGGATTTCGCCCGCGCCGTCGATTTCGTCGCGACCGGCGGCTATTCGCTGCGCGTTTATGAGCGCTACGCCAAGATCAAGCGCACGGCGGACGGTCTCTGGCGCATCACCCATCCGCGCATCGCCCAGCAATACAGGCTGAATGTCGGCACCATCATCGACTCGGCCATGCTCAACGTCCGCTACGCCAAGGCCGGCATGAGCGGGCGGGCCGGGGCCATGCTCGGCCAGGTCGAGGAATTCTTCGCCGAAACGCTGTCGCCCGGCGACACTTTCCTGTTCGCCGGCAAGGTCCTGCGCTTCGAGGGCCTGCGCGAAAGCGACTGCATCGTCTCCAACGCACAGAACTCGGACGCGCAGGTGCCCTATTTTGGCGGCTCCAAATTCCCGCTTTCCACCTATCTCGCCGCCGTCGTGCGCCGCATGCTGGCCGACCCCAAGCGCTGGAGCGAACTGCCGGATCAGGTCTCCGACTGGCTCCGCATCCAGAAGCGCAAGTCCGCGCTGCCCAAGCCCGGCGAACTTCTCGTCGAGACATTTCCGCGCGCCAACCGCTTCTACATGGTGGCCTATCCGTTCGAAGGCCGGCTCGCCCACCAGACGCTCGGCATGCTGCTGACCCGGCGTCTCCAGCGTGCCAATCTCAAGCCGCTGGGTTTCGTCGCGACCGATTATGCGCTCGCCATCTGGGCCGCGCGCGACCTCGGCGAAGCCTTCTCGTGGGACGACACCGCGCTGGACGAGCTTTTCAGCGAGGACATGCTCGGCGAAGACCTCGAAGACTGGCTCGCCGACAGCTACCTGCTCAAGCGAACCTTCCGCCAATGCGCGGTGATCGCGGGACTGATCGACCGCCGCCATCCCGGCAAGGAAAAAAGCGGGCGACAGGTCACGGTCTCGGCCGATCTCGTTTTCGACGTGCTGCGCACCCACGAGCCGGACCATATCCTGATGCAGGCGACGCGCACGGACGCCGCAACCGGGCTTCTCGACATCCGCCGGCTCAACGAAATGTTGAATCGCATCCGCGGCAAAACCGTGCACAAACCGCTTCGCGCGGTTTCGCCGCTGGCTCTTCCCATCATGCTTGAGATCGGCCGCGAGCGCGTGAACTATGACACGGAAGATGAATCACTGGCGCAGGACGCCGACGACCTCATCGCCGAAGCGCTCGGAACGGGATGAAGACTGAGACCACAGAAGGGATCGAAGGCAGAGGACAGGCCGCGACCAGCGAAGCCCTGCTCCACCAGACGCGCGTAGTCTGCGACCATCGCGGCGTGCTCTTCCTGCCCGACTACCGCACGCTCGTCGTGTCCGATTTGCATTTGGAGAAGGGCTCGTCCTTCGCCCGCCGCGGCATGTTCCTGCCCCCTTACGACACCGCGGCCACGCTCAAGCGCCTTTGCGCGCTGGTCGAGGAATACGCGCCGCGCACCGTGATCAGCCTCGGCGACAGCTTCCACGACACCGACGGTCCCGCGCGCCTGATCGAGCCCTTCCGTTCGCAGCTTGCCGATCTGGCCTCGGGCCGCGAATGGTTCTGGATCACCGGCAACCACGACCCGCACCCGCCCGGCGGCCTGCCCGGCGAGACCTTTACCGAACTGCGCATTGCCGGCCTCATCTTCCGCCATGAGCCGCAGGAAAACGCGGAGCCCGGGGAAGTCGCCGGCCACCTGCACCCCTGCGCCAAGATCGTCGCGCGCGGCCGTGGCCTTCGCCGCCGCTGCTTCGCCAGCGATGGCGCCCGCATGATCCTGCCCGCCTTCGGCTCGCTGACGGGCTCGCTCAACGTTCTCGACCGTGCCTATGCGAAGCTCTTCGCCTGGGAACGTTTCACCGCCCACATGATGGGCGGCACCCGCATGTTCGCTGTGCCAAGAACACTGCTCTATCCTGGCTGAACCCATCCATGGCACTGCTTGCCCCTGAAAGGGAGGCTCGCAATGCCCGAGATCATCATCCGCCCCGTCGAGCCGGGCGACCTCGACCAGTGGCTCCTCCTCTGGCAGGGCTATCTTGAGTTTTACAAGCAGCCCTTCGACCGAACGGTCACCGAGACCACCTGGGCCCGCTTCTTCGACCCATCCGAGCCCGTCCACGCTCTCGTCGCCGAGAGCGAAAACCAACTCGTAGGCGTCACCCACTACATCTTCCACCGCAACACCTGGATGGTGAACCCGGTCTGCTACCTGCAGGACCTCTTCACCGCGCCGCAAGCGCGGGGCAGGGGCGTCGGCCGCAAGCTGATCGAAGCGGTCTATGAAGCGGCCAAAGCCGCCGGCTCTCCGCGCGTCTATTGGCTCACCCGTGAGACCAACGCTCAAGCCATCGCGCTTTATGCGAAGATTGCCGAGCGTTCGGGCTTCATTCAGTTCCGCAAGGCGATCGACATAGCGAAGTGACGAGCGCTCTGGATAGAACGCGCGCCGACAGTTGCCAGTCGGTCAGTTCCCTATTCCAAGCGCTGGCAATGAACGTCTCAATCCTTTCGGAAGATCACCCGTCCCAGCCACCCCGTCGCGACTGCCAGCAGCACCGAGCAGAAGCCGTAGAAGATGCCGTGATTGTCGGCCAGCCGAAACAGGGTCTGCTCGAAGCCCGATTTGCGGATCGACAGCTGTGCCGATGTTTCCTTCACGAAGAAGCCGTTCTTGAACAGAAAGGCGCGTGCCTTGTGGGTACCGACGGGCACGTTGGGCGGAAGCGTCAGGGTCGCGCGGAAAAGGTTCTGCGACAGGAACTGCACGTCGCCCGGCCGTTCGCTGTAGAGGCCGGTCTTCAGCATCAGCGAGCGGAGGGCTGTGGTGAACTCCGAGATGCGCAGGGGATCGTCGCGCTTCTGCGGTTCGAGATAGATCGAGGCCGCGCCCAGCGACAGGCGTCGGTAGCTGCCCGGGTCGGTGATGTCCTGATATTGCCGCGTGGTCGCCACCGAATAGCTCGCCGGCACATTGATGAAGCTCTCGGACTGCGTGTTGATCCACATCCCGAGCACGCGGTTTTTGCGGCGCACCACGATGGGCCGTGCGGGGCCTTCCAGCACCACCACGATGTCGTAGCGGTTCTGCCGCGCGATCAGCGGATCGGCGTTTTCGAGCGAGCCGAAAATGGTGAGGTCGGCGCCGGAAAAATCGGCGGTGATGCTGATGTGGTCGGTGGAAAGCCCGATCTGGATGCTTTCTGGGTTGTCGGTCTGCTGCGCGCGTGCCGTCAATATGCTCAGCGAGAAGAACAGGAGGAAGAGCGCGCCCAGCCGTTTCACGCTCAGGCCCCGGTAAAGGTGGTGAGCGAATAGATGTCGTCGGGCGTCAGGAAGAGGTCGAGCGCGAGACGCAGGCAGACGGCGAGCACGAGCAGAGCAAGCAGTGCGCGCAACTGTTCGCCACGCAGCTTCTGGCCGGCCTTGGCGCCGTATTGCGCACCCGCCACGCCTCCGATCATCAAGAGAAAGGCCAGGATCACGTCCACCGTACGGTTGGTGGAAGCGTGCACCATGGTCGTGTAGCTCGCCACGAATATCATCTGAAACAGCGAGGTTCCCACCACGACATTGGTGGGAACCTTGAGCAGATAGATCAGGGCCGGCACCATGATGAAGCCGCCGCCGACACCCATGATCGAGGACAAGAAGCCGATGCCGGCGCCCAGGCCCAGGACGGGGATGATGCTGACGAAGAGCTTCGAGGCACGGAAGCGCATCTTGAAGGGCAGGCGCAGGATCCAGTTGTGCTGGCCGGGTTTGCGCAGGGCAGGTGCCGCGCCGTCGCGCGAGCGGCGGATGGCGTTGACGCTTTCCACCAGCATCAGCCCGCCCACCGTGCCCAGAAACACGACGTAGAGGATCGACACGATCAGGTCGAGCTGGCCGACGCTGCGCAGGAAAGTGAAGGCGGCGGCGCCCAATGTGGCACCGAACACGCCGCCGATCATCAGGACCGTGCCGAGCTTGAAGTCGATCGTGCGCCGCTTGAGATGCACCAGCGCGCCCGAGACGGATGAGGCGACCACCTGGTTCGCGCCCGTCGCCACCGCGATGGCCGGCGGAATGTTGTAGAAGATCAGAAGCGGGGTGATCAGGAAGCCGCCGCCCACGCCGAACATGCCCGACAGGAAGCCGACTGCTGCCCCCATGAAGAGCAGCACGACCACGTTCACCGACATTTCCGCGATGGGAAGGTAGATACCCACTTACACGCCTGCTTGCCCCACTTGGACGACAGGCCGATGCCCGTCTGATCCGGGCCTATCATTCCCGGATGTTTCTCGGCACCGTTCGTTGCGCCAATCTGTGCCGAGAATGAGGCTTCGGGCCGCAAATTGCATTACGGCCCGAAACGAAATGTTTGGAATGGTTAGCGGAACCGATCCGGCTACTTCTTGGCGATGAGAGCCTGCACCAATTTCTGGTCCACTTCGCCGGTCGGCGACAGGTCGTTGTCCTTCTGGAACTGAACGATGGCCGCCTTGGTCTTGGTGCCCATCACGCCGTCCGGGCTCCCCGCCTCATAACCGTTCTTGGCGAGGATCAGCTGGATCGTGCGTACGGCGGCCTTCATGTCCACCGGCTTGTTCTCGACGGTCGTGGACGGCCCTTCGTTCCAGGTCTCGGGCAGCTCGACGCGGTTGGCTTCCGGATCGACCGGCTTGGCTTTCCAGAGCTCAGCCGTGGTCTTGGCGCGCTGCAAAGCGTCGGCGCTCAGCGTCTTGCCGATCTCGTCACGCTTGGCGCCCGCATCCGCGTCGCCCTGCGCCGCAACGACCGCGAACCACTTGTAGGACGCTTCGAGGTCGCGGGGCATGCCGACGCCCTTGGCGGCGAGGATGCCGAGGTTGAACTGGCTGTCGCGCACGCCATGTTCGGCGGCAGCCGTGAACCAGCGCACGGCGGCCTCGTTGTCTACCGCTCCATTGGCACCCATGGCATTGAGCACCGCGAGGTTGTGCATCGCGGACGCGTTGCCCTTTTCGGCCGCCTGCTCGTACCATTTGCGAGCGCCGGCGAGGTCGCGCGTCCGGCCCGTTCCCTTTTCGAGAAAGCTGCCCATCCGGTATTCGGCTGGTGCCAGGCCGAGGCCCGCTGCCTTCTCCATCAGGTTCGCGGCCAGAGCGGGATCGGCTTTCACGCCGCGCCCTTCGGCCAGTCGCGACGCGACCTCGAACAGCGCCTTGGCATCACCCGCTTCGGCGGCTGTGCGCAGTGCGCTGGGGCTGATCTCGGCAGGGATAGTGATCGCAGCGGTTGCGACCGGAGCGGCCTCCGTGCTTGCCGGCTCCGCAGCGGCGTTCGTCATCGGAGCCGCGCCATCGATCCGGGCCGCGATCGGGTCGCTGTCCTGATCTGCCTGGGCGGGCAGGGCGGCTTCTACCTTTGGTGCCTCGGGCTCCACAGTCCGCGCAACCGGTGCGGGGGCGCTCGCAACCGCGCTGACCGTTTCCGTCTTCACCTCGACCGGCGCGGCAATCTTCGCCGCCGCCATGGCCGGCATTGCCTCGATGGCCCTTTGCGGGACGCTCGCCGTCGGCTGCGCGTCGAGCGCGAGCTCGCGGGTGGCGAGATAGTGATTGCCGACCTGCAGGCCTGCCAGCGCGATCATCACCGCACCCACGGCCATCAGCACCGACTTGCGACGGCGCTTGAGAAGATCGGTCAGGCGTCCGCCCGAAGCCGCGCCCGAGCCGGACTTGCGCTTCAGCGTCTCGGCTTCGGCCGCTGCCGCCTGGGCGGCACGGCGCGCAGCCGCGATGAAGTCTGACTTGGCGACATCCGCATCGCCATTGCCCGAACGCTCGTCGCGCACCCGGCGCATGATGGCGCCAAGATCGGGGCCGCCCGTGTTGGGCTCGATCGGCTCGTTGCGAGGTGCTGCGCCCAGTGGTGCGTCGAGCGAGACGGCAGGCGTCTCTTCAGCCTCAGCAGCCGGTACCACGACCGCCGGCTCGCTCTTCGGAGCCGCCGCTTCCTGCTTGCGGAAGGCGCGCGACAACCCGCCGAGCAGCGAGCGCTTCTCCGCCTTGGCCCCCGGCGTTTCTGTGACCGGAGCGTCCGCTATGGTCTCGCTCGGCATGGCGTCCGCAGGTTCCATCTCGATCACGTCGAGCGGCGGCGTGTTCTCGATGGTCAGCTTGGCCGTCTCAGCCGGCGCTTCCGCTTTCGGCTCTTCGCGGCGGGTTTCGAGTGAGCCCAGGCGCTCCACGATCTTGATCAGCGTGTCGTGGATAGCCTCGAAAGTCTTGGCGTTGCGCTCGTCCGAGCGCTTGGTCAGCGCTTCGAGCGCCTTCAGATCATCGGTCAAGCCGGCAACGGTGGAAGCCACAGCCTTTCCGTCCTCGCTCGTCAGATCGAGCGAACGCACCGCGTTCTCGGCCGCCTCGCGCGCGGCGGAAACCACCGCATCATGGTTGGCCGCGATCTTCTCCTCGATCTTGTCGAGGCGCGGGGTGATCTCTTCCATATCGGCGCGTGACAGGCGAGGCTGGCTCAGGTGCTCGGTCAACACCTTGATCTGCGCTTCGAGCGAGCGGATCAGCTTGCTCTCGCCCTTGCCGGCCGGCGCACGCTCTTCGAGCTTGCGCGCGAAATCCTCGAAGCGCGCATCGATGATGCCGAGAATGTCGTCATGTGCGGGGGCTGGCGCAGGCGTCTGCGCCGCCACCGTATCGAGCTTCAGCGACACTTCGTCCAGGCGCTTTTCGAGATCGCGGAACAGAAGCGTATTGCGCTCCGGCTCGCTGCCCATGCGCTTTTCGAGCATGACGGACAGCGCATCGAACCGCTGCTCGATGGCCTTGAACAGAAAATCCGGGTCGGGCAGCGCCGGCACCGCATCGAGCTTGGCCGCGATGATCGCGACCTGATTCGATAGCTGCTCGATCGCCTTGTGCGGCAGGTTGGCGCGCGCGCCCAACTCGTCCACACGCTCCGACAGCTGGGTCAGGCGGCGCATGATCTCGTCGGACGGCTCTTCAGCGCGCGCACTCATCTGGCGCGACACCGAAGCGAGCTGTGCTTCCAAACGCGCGAGCGGTTCTGCGTCGAAGGGCAGGGGCTTGAGCGATGCGGTTGAGGCGACGAGCGCGCGGGAGATCTCTTCCAGCCGCGCCTCGACATTGGTGCCCTGCGGCTTGCGGATGTTCTCTTCGAGCTGGTCGAGCCGCGTGTGCAGCGATGCGACCGAGCCCTTCGCCGTGCGGTCCGAATGCGCGAGCTGGCTCAAGGAGGAGCGCACTTCCTCAAGGTCGGCCTTGAGCGATTCCACACCCCTGTTCTGCTGGCGCTCGCCCACCGCGCGGATGGCATCCTGCAGCCGCTCGAACTCGTCCTGCAGCGAAGGCACCGCAGGGGACGGCGCACGCGCCTCGCTTTGCGGAAGGTCGGTCTTGCGACGTGAATAGCCCGAAACATTCTCCGGCTTGCGGTTCTGGCGGTCGAGCGCGTCGCGCATTTCGCGGAGTTCGTCGGCGATGCGGCTGGCGGCCCCCGCCTCGTCCTGCTTGAGACGGGCGCGCTCCACTTCGCGTGCCATCCAGCCGAGGCTTTCTGGCGCGCCGACGTCGCGCTCGTCTTCTTCGCGCAAGGCATCGCTCATCTGGCGCACATGCTCGTCGAGCAGATCCAGCGAGCGGTCGAGCCGCTCGTTGGAAAAGGCAGGCCGCCTCTGGCGCCCGGCATTCAGCGTATCGAGATAGGAGCGCCTGCTGGTCACCGGTGCAATCCCTTGCGAATCGAGCCGCATTCCGGCTCACCTGAAACTGTTTTGCCGGTGGGACCTCTCGCGGGACTGGAAGCGGGCGAAACGGTCGAGCCGTAAAGATTCTGCTTCCAAGACCGGGACCGAACCGCCGGTCCGGCCACATTCATCCGATTATGGTAAACAACGCGTTAACCAAGATTACCGCTTCGATTGCATGAAAGCGGCAAGCAAATATTTCCAAGTGAAATCGGTATCACCGTCCAGCGGCGCTTGCGTGAGGAAAAACGCGGCCATATGTGGAGTGGCTTAACCGGCCGATCGACGCGGCCATAATCCCACATCAGCTGACGGCAGCATTTTTCGTTGTCGTCCCGACGCATGGCTCGGGCCTGTCCGGGCTTGCGCTTCATGGGCAAAAGCAAAAACAAATGACCGAACCGCAGCACCGCCTCATGGCGAGCGAGCCTACGTCCTTCGAACCGGTGATCAACGACGCTGCCGACGATTCCGACGAACTGACCCGCATTGGCGACATGGCGCAACGCTTCGGCGTGTCGCTCCGCACGCTTCGCTTCTATGAGGACAAGGGCCTTCTCTCGCCCCAGCGCGAGGGCAACACCCGCCTCTACACGCGCCGCGACCGTGCGCGCATGTCGATCATCATGCTCGGCCGCAAAGTCGGCTTCTCGCTCCGCGACGTGAAGCAGATCATCGATCTTTACGATCCGAAAGGTCCGAACACCAAGCAGTTCCGCTTCGCGCTCGACAAGTCGGAAAAGCAGCTCAACCGCCTGCACAAGCAGCGCACCCAGCTCGACGAGGCCATCGGCGAACTGGGCCAGACCATTGATTTTCTTCGCAACAAGCTCGGCCCCAAGGCGCCTGAGTCCAAGACGCGCCAGTAAGCGTTTCTCATTCTCCACCTGAACGTGAAGCCCGGCCGGTCCCCATGCCCGCCGGGCTTTTTGCTTTCCGCTGCACCAACTCCTTGAGCGTCAATCAAACGAGCCGTTGCTCCGCGCTACGCTCTTGAAATCCTCTTGGTGCAAACAAAAGTGACGTTTACGCAAACGTCAAAATTTGCTACCACTTTGAGGAGTTGAGCGGACAGGGGAAAGAGTGTCCGCCTCGCAACTATTTCGAGTTCAGGGAGACCGCATGCCGACCTATCGCGCGCCGACCAAAGACACGCTTTTCGTGCTTCAGGAAGTTCTCGGCTTCGAACGTTATTCCAACCTGCCGGGTTTCGCCGATCTAGGCAGCGAGACCTTGGAAGCCGTGCTGGAAGAGGGCGCCAAGCTCTCCGAGAACGTGCTGCAGCCGACCAACCGCGTCGGCGATACGGTCGGCTGCGTCCGGCTCGACGACGGCACGGTGAAGACGCCCGACGGCTTCAAGGCGGCTTACGATCAGTATCGCGAGGGCGGTTGGCTGGGCCTTGCAGTCCCCGAGGAATATGGCGGGCAGGGGCTTCCCTACAGCCTGCACACGGCTGTCTCCGAATACATGATCGCCGCCAATATGTCGCTCATGATGTATCCGGGTCTGACCCAAGGCGCCATCGCGGCCCTCATCGCCCATGGCACGGACGAGCAGAAGGCGCAGTGGCTGCCACCGCTGGTGGAAGGCCGCTGGACCGGCACCATGAACCTCACCGAGCCCCATGCCGGCACCGACCTCGGCCTGCTGCGCACCAAGGCCGTGCCCGCAGGCGACGGTTCCTATCGCATCACAGGCCAGAAGATCTTCATCTCGGCCGGCGAGCACGATCTTGCCGAGAACATCGTCCACCTGGTTCTCGCCCGTATCGAAGGCGGACCGGCAGGCTCCAAGGGCATCTCGCTCTTCGTCGTGCCGAAATTCCTGCCGGACGGAGAAGAGCTCCGAGAGCGCAACGCCGTGTCCTGCGGGGCCATCGAGGAAAAGATGGGCATCCACGGCAATGCCACCTGCGTCATGAACTATGACGGCGCGACCGGCTGGCTGCTCGGCACCGAGCATGGGGGCTTGCGCGCCATGTTCACGATGATGAACGAGGCGCGCCTCGGCGTCGGGCTGCAGGGCCTCGCCATCGGTGAGGTCGCCACCCAGAATGCCGTGGCCTATGCCAAGGATCGCATTCAGGGCCGCTCGCTGTCCGGGGCCAAATCGCCCGACAAGGCGGCCGATCCGATCATCGTCCACGCCGATGTGCGTCGCAACCTGATGACCGCGCGCGCCTTCAACGAAGGCGGCCGCGCGCTGGCCCTCTGGACTGCGCTCCAATCCGACCTCGCCCATCGCTCGCCCGACGACAAGCAGAGGCAGGAAGCCGATGACCTGCTCGGGCTCCTGACCCCCGTGGTCAAGGGTGTCTTGACCGACAAGGGCTTCGACCATGCGGTAACGGCCCAGGGCGTGCTCGGCGGCCATGGCTATATCGAGGAATGGGGCATGAGCCAGTTCGTGCGCGATGCCCGCATCGCCATGATCTATG
This sequence comes from Mesorhizobium liriopis, assembly GCF_024053505.1. Classification (GTDB taxonomy): domain Bacteria; phylum Pseudomonadota; class Alphaproteobacteria; order Rhizobiales; family Rhizobiaceae; genus Mesorhizobium_B; species Mesorhizobium_B liriopis. Next base: position 148,219 of record NZ_JAMXQS010000001.1, read on the forward strand.
AAGGCACCAATGGCGTCCAGGCCATGGACCTCGTCGGCCGCAAGCTGCCCGCCAATGGCGGTCGCGCCGTTCAGCTCTTCTTCAAACAGGTCGGCGAGTTCTGCGAGGAGAACCGGGGTGACGAAAAGCTCACCCCTGTCACCAAGGCGCTCAAGAGAGGCCTGAACGATTTGCAGGCGGCCACCATGTGGCTCGTTCAGAACGCCATGCAGAAGCCCGACAATGCGGGGGCAGCTGCGACCGACTATCTTCACCTCATGGGCCTCGTGTCGATCGGCTACATGTGGGCGCAGATGATCAAGGCCGCGCAAGCCAGGATTGCGGCCGGCGCCAACGGCTCGGCGAGCTTCCTCGAAAACAAGCTCGTGACCGGCCGCTTCTTCATGGAGCGCGTGATGTCCGAAACCGCGCTTCGCCTCGCACGTATTCAGTCGGGCGCGGACACGCTTATGGCGCTGCCCGACGAGGCATTCTAAGGTTCGAGTGACGCCAAGAGGATCAGCCGCGATGACCGAAGCTTACGTCTATGACGCCGTGCGCACACCGCGCGGACGGGGCAAGAAGGATGGTGCGCTGCACGAGGTGCCGGCCGTGCGGCTGGGTGCCGGCGTGCTCAGTGCCTTGCGCGACCGCAACGGCCTCGACACGGCGCAGGTGGACGACATCATCTTCGGCTGCGTCGATCCGGTCGGCGAGGCGGGCTCGGTCATCCCGCGTTCTGCCGCCTTCGAGGCGGGCTACGACTTCAGGGCGCCGGGCATGCAGATCTCGCGCTTCTGCGCGTCCGGTCTCGATGCCATCAATCTCGGTGCCGCCAAGATCGTGGCCGGCTCCGATGATATCGTGATCGCAGGCGGCGTCGAATCCATGTCGCGCGTCGGCATGGGAATGTCGGGCGGAGCCTGGTACATGGACCCCTCCGTATCGCTCCCTGGCTGGTTCATGCCCCAGGGCGTTTCCGCTGATCTGATTGCCACCAAATACGGCTTCAGCCGCGACGATGTGGACGCCTATGCGGTGGAAAGCCAGAAGCGCGCGGCGGCCGCCTGGGACGATGGTCGCTTCAAGAACTCGGTGGTGCCGGTCAAGGATGTGAACGGCCTCACCATTCTCGACCGCGACGAGCATATGCGCCCCACCACCGACATGCAGTCGCTGGCGTCCCTCAACCCGTCTTTCGTGATCCCCGGTGAGATGGGCGGCTTCGATGCGGTTGCCGTCCAGCGCTATCCCGAACTCGAAGGCATCAACCACGTCCACCACGCGGGCAATTCCTCAGGGATCGTCGATGGCGCGGCGGCCGTTCTCCTGGGCTCCAAGGAAGCGGGCGCGGGCCTCGGCCTGAAGCCCCGTGCACGCATCAAGGCCTTCGCGAATATCGGTTCCGAGCCCGCGATGATGCTGACGGGCCCCGTCGATGTTACCGAAAAGCTCCTCAAGCGGTCCGGCCTGACGCTCGCCGACATCGACCTCTTCGAACTGAACGAGGCCTTTGCCAGCGTCGTGCTGCGCTACATCCAGGCCTTCGATATTCCGGAAGATCGTATCAACGTGAACGGCGGTGCCATCGCCATGGGTCATCCGCTGGGCGCGACGGGTGCGATGATCTTCGGCACGGTTCTCGACGAGTTGGAGCGCCGCGACCTCAACACGGCGCTCGTGACACTTTGCATCGGCGCCGGCATGGGCACGGCGACCATCATCGAGCGCGTCTAAGCTCCACCTTTCATTTCCGGATCAAGGGAGCGAACCACCCATGACCTACACGAATTTCACGCTCGACACGGATGCGGAAGGCATCGCCCTGCTCACCTGGGACATGCCTGACCGTTCCATGAACGTCTTCACCGAAAGCGTCATGGAGGAACTCGACGCGATCCTTGCCGAAGTGGTCGCGAATGACGCCATCAAGGGTGTGGTGCTGACCTCCGGCAAGAAGGATTTCTCCGGCGGCGCGGACCTCAACATGCTCAAGCGCATGATGGCCCAGTTCGAAGCCGAGAAGACGCGCGACCCCGGGAATGCCACCAAGCTCTTGTTCGAGAATGCCGGCCTGATGACCGGCCTGTTCCGGCGCATCGAGACCTGCGGCAAGCCCTGGGTGGCGGCTATCAACGGCACCTGCATGGGCGGCGCGTTCGAGATCTCGCTCGCCTGCCACGGCCGTGTCGCCGCCGACAGCGAGCGCGTGAAGCTGGCGCTGCCCGAGGTCAAGGTCGGCATCTTCCCCGGCGCCGGCGGCACCCAGCGCGTACCACGTCTGGCCGACACGCAGGCCGCCCTTCAGATGCTGACCACCGGCCAGACGCTGACGCCGCAAAAGGCCAAGGGCATGAACCTCATCCATGCCATCGCCGCCCCCGATCAGCTCATTGAAACGGCGAAAAAGATGATCCGCGACGGGCTCAAGCCTGTGCAGCCCTGGGACGAGAAGGGCTTCAAGATCCCCGGCGGGCCGGTTTACTCGGCGGCGGGCGCGAACCTCTGGCCGCCGGCCGCCGCCATCCTGCGCCGCGAGACCAATCTAAACTACCCCGGCGCCGCCGCGATCCTCAAATGCGTCTATGAAGGCCTGCTCGTGCCCTTCGACACGGCGCTCAAGATCGAGCAGCGCTACTTCACGCAAATCCTGCAAACCACCGAAGCCGCCATGATGGTGCGCTCGCTCTTCGTCTCGCTGCAGGAACTGAACAAGGGCGCCCGCCGCCCGGCTGGCGTGCCCGAAACGAAGTTCTCCAAGATCGGTGTGATCGGCGCGGGCTTCATGGGCGCCGGCATTGCCTATGTCACGGCCAAGGCCGGCATCCCGGTGGTGCTTGTGGATCGCGACCAGGAGTCGGCCCAAAAGGGCAAGGCGCATTCCGACACGCTGATGGCCGAGCAGGTCAAGAAGGGCCGCGCCAAGCCGGAAGACAAGGAAAAGCTCCTTGCCCTCATCACGCCCACCGCTGACTACGCGGCCCTCGAAGGCTGCGAACTGGTGATCGAAGCGGTTTTCGAGGATTCAACCGTCAAGAAGGCCGCGACGCAAGCCGCCGAAGCGGCCATCGGCGACACCGCCATCTTCGCGTCCAACACCTCGACCATCCCCATCAGCGCACTCGCCGGCAACTCCGTGCGGCCCGACAGCTTTGTGGGCATCCACTTCTTCTCGCCAGTCGACAAGATGATGCTGGTGGAAGTGATCCGTGGCGAGAAGACCGGCGAAAAGGCGATTGCGACGGCACTCGATTATGTGCGTGCAATCAAGAAGACGCCCGTTCTGGTCAACGACACGCGCGGCTTCTTCGTCAATCGCTGCGTCCTGAAATACATCGCCGAAGCCTATCGCATGCTGATCGAGGGCGTGCCCGCGCCAATGATCGAGAACGCCGCCAAGTTCGCCGGCATGCCGGTCGGACCGCTGGCGCTCGCCGACGAGGTGGCGCTCGATCTCGCCCAGAAGATCATGCGCCAGACCGTGCGCGACCTGGGCGAAGGGGCTGTCGAAGCCGATCAGCTCAAGCTCGTGGACGAAATGGTCGACCGCTTCGATCGCAAGGGCCGCAAGAACGCCAAGGGCTTCTACGATTACCCGGCGAAGCCCGCGAAAAAGGCGCTCTGGCCCGGCCTGAAAGACCTCTATCCGCAAAAGGCCCCCGAGGCCGTCGATTTCGATGAGCTGAAAAAGCGCTTCCTGTTCGTGATCGCCATCGAGGCCGCGCGCGTGATGGAAGAAGGCATCGTCACCGACCCACGCGAAGCGGATGTCGGCTCCATCCTGGCCTTCGGCTTCGCGCCCTATACCGGCGGCGTGCTTTCGATGATCGACGGCATGGGCGCGGCGAAGTTCGTGGCCGAGGCCGATGCGCTCAAGGCCAAGCACGGCGCACCGTTCGAAGTGCCGCAGCTCCTGCGCGACATGGCGAAGAGCAACGACACGTTCTATGCCCGCTTCAATCCTTACCCGCCCGAGAAAGAGGCCGCCTGAGGCAAAAGCGGGCGCCTTTCGCTGGACACCGGGAAGGGCTCGCCCTACAACATTAGGGGCAAGGATTTTTTTCCTCTGGAGGGGCAGGCGCGATGCTTTCGCATGAGCGGGTCTGGGCGGCGATCGATGCATTGGCTGCCCGCTATTCGCTTTCGGCGTCGGGGCTCGCCAAGCGTGCCGGGCTCGATTCCACGGCCTTCAACAAGTCCAAGCGCTGCTCCGTCGATGGCCGCCCGCGCTGGCCTTCAACGGAATCGCTGGCCAAGGTGATCGAAGCGACGGGATCGTCGCTCGACGAATTCCTGTCGCTGGTCGATGGCGAAAAGGAAGCCGCATCCGGCGGCTCCCGTGTGCCGCTGATCGGCTTCGCGCAGGCCGGTGCCGGCGGCTTCTTCACCGATGCCGGCTTTCCCGTGGGGCAGGGCTGGGAGATGGTGGACCTGCCCGCCGCTGCGCGTGAAGGATCCTATGCTCTGCAAGTCCAGGGCGATTCCATGCTGCCGCTTTATCGCGACGGCGATGTGCTGATCGTCGAGCCCGAAACGACGGTGCGCAAGGGCGACCGCGTGGTGGTCAAGACCACCGGAGGCGAGGTGATGGCCAAGGTCCTGATGCGCCAGTCGAGCGAGGGTGTCGAACTCCTGTCACTCAACCCCGAGCACCCGTTGCGGGAAATCCCGGCCGCCGAGATCGACTGGATCGCGCGCATCGTCTGGGCCAGCCAGTAAGGACCTCCTCGCATGCGTCCCGCAGCCATCAACGGCATCGCAGCGCTCGGGCTCGTGGTGCTTTCCAGCGCGATGGTCGCCCTTGCGCCGAATCCGAACGACAGCGCTTCGGCGCTGGATCGATCGCCCGCCACGCAGCTCAGCGCCGAAGATGCCGCCGACATGGATGCGCTGACCGCCGAGCCATCACCGGACGACACCGCCGCCGAGAATGCGACGGATGAAACGGCGGCACCTTCCGACCAGACTGCCGCCGCCAAACCTGAGATCGATCCGCAAACAGGCCTCGAACGTTTGCCCGCGCGTCCGCCCCTGAGCGAGCCCGAAAAGCCGGAAGCGCCCAAGCCGACACTGCTTTATCGCCCCGTCGCCACTGCCGCCGGCCGTCTGGAAGCGGGCGGGCATGTGGTCGAGGTTCAGGGCGTGAAGATCACGGAAGCCGACCAGGTCTGCGATGCGCCGAACGGCAAGTCATGGGCCTGCGGGGTCGTCGCCCGCACCGCCTTCCGCAACTGGCTGCGCAACCGCGCCGTGCTCTGCACCGTGCCCGACAAGCCGTCGAGCGCGGTGGTCAAGTCATCCTGCACGGTCGGCAACGAGGATGCGGCGGCATGGCTCGTCGCGCATGGCTTCGCCGAAACGGACGACAGTGGCCCTTATGCGGAAGCCCAGGCCGAGGCCAGGAAAGTCGGCCGCGGCATCTGGGGTTCCGCACCCGCCTCAGGCGGCTGAAGCGAGTTTTCCCTCAAGCGCGTCGGCAATGAGCGCCCGCGTTTCCTTGACGCCGTAAAGTGCCGCGAACGAGCCGAAGCGCGGGCCGCGCTCCTGACCGATCAGCACCTGATAGATCATCTGGAAGAACGCCACCGACACGCCGGGCCCACCTTCCGGGCTCTTCTTGGCATGGTCCTGATAGCGCGGAATGGCGCGTGCCACATCGAGCGCCGCGTTCTGGATGGCCCCGCCATCTGCAGCCGCCGGCAATGCGGCGAGCGCGTCCGAAAGCTTCGCCAAGGCCGCGCGCTCTTCTTCGTCCGGGGCGCGATGCACCTTGGCCGGCTTCACGAAATCCTCGAAGTAGCGGATCGCATAGCCTGCGAGCCGGTCGAGTTCGGGATGCGTTTCGGCCGTCACGCCCGGCGCATAGCGCGAGATGAACCCCCAGAGCACGCCCTTGTCGCCCGCATTCGAGGCGCTGACGAGGTTGAGCAGAAGGCCGAAGGGCACCGGCAGGTCGATCGCCGGCGGATTGCCGTTGTGGATGTGCCAGACCGGATTGCCGAGCTGTTCCTTGATCTCCTGACGCGGATAGGCCGAAAGGAACTGGTAATATTCTTCCACCGCCCGCGGGATGACGTCGAAGTAAAGCTTCTTCGCCTGGCGCGGCCGCTGGAACATGTAAAGCGCCAGGCTTTCGGTCGGCGCATAAGTGAGCCACTCGTCGATGGTCAGCCCGTTGCCCTTCGACTTCGAGATCTTCTGGCCGACTTCGTCGAGGAACAGCTCATACACGAAATGCTCTGGCGGGCGCCCGCCGAGGATCGCGCAGATGCGGTCATAGATCACCTGATTGGTCTGGTGATCCTTGCCGAACATCTCGAAATCGACATCAAGCGCAGCCCAGCGCATGCCGAAATCCGGCTTCCACTGCAGCTTCACCGCGCCGCCCGTCACAGGCAGGGTGGTCTCCTCGCCGTCCTCGTCGTCGAAGGTGATGGTGCCGGCTTCCGCGTCCACCTTCTTCATGGGCACGTAGAGCACGCGTCCCGTCTTGGGCGAGATCGGCAGGAAGGGGCTATAGGTCGCCTGACGCTCGGGCCCGAGCGTCGGCAGCATCACCTTCATGATGTCGTCATAGCGTTCGGCTGCGAGCTTCAGCACCGCATCGAAGCGGCCCGCTTTGTAGTATTCGGTGGCACTCGCGAACTCGTAGTCGAAGCCGAACGTGTCGAGAAAGCGCCGCAGCATTGCATTGTTGTGGTGCCCGAAGCTTGGGTAGTCGCCCCCGAACGGGTTCGGCACCGAGGTTAGCGGCATATGCAGGTAGGGCTCGAGGAAGGTGCGGTCCGGCACGTTGTCCGGGATCTTGCGCATCCCGTCCATGTCGTCCGAAAAGCAGAGCAGGCGCGTCGGCACCTTGTCTTCGGTGAGCACACGAAAGGCGTGGCGCACCATGGTCGTGCGCGCCACTTCGCCGAAAGTGCCGATATGGGGCAGGCCGGAAGGGCCATAGCCTGTTTCGAACAGCACGGCCTCTGGATAGCCCGTGTCCTTGTAGCGCGCGATGATCTTCTGCGCTTCCTCGAACGGCCAAGCCTTGCTTTCACCGGCGGCGCGGAGGGTTTCAGGGCTCACATCGATCATCGCGGACAGTCCATCATTGCGAGCGTCAGGCTCTAGGCAAGCGAGCCCGAGCCGTCAACGCGCAGGATCAGTAGAAGCCGACAGGAAAGGTACGCAGGTAGAGTTCGGTAAAGCGCCCATTCGTGGCGATCGTCTGCAGCGCATAGTCGAGCCCGGCTAGAAGATCGGCATCCTCGCGCTTGACGGCGATCGACAGTCCCGTGCCGAGATATTCGGGCGCAAGGTAGGGTCCGCCGGCAAAGACACAGCACCCGCGCCCTTCCTCGCCTGCCAGCCAGTAGGACAGCCGCATCCCATCACCGAAAATCGCCGCGATCTTCTTTTCGCGCAGGTCGCGATAAAGCTCTTCGGGCTTGGCGTAAGGCTTCACATCGAGCCCGTCGAACTCCGCCCGCAGCATCTTTTCATGTGCCCCACCCGCCAGCACGCCGACCGCCTTGCCATGCAGGCTTTTCACCAGCGGCTCGGCCGGCAGCTGATCTTTCAGGGTCACGAACCGGGCCGGAAACCAGAGAAACGGCCGCGTGAAGCCCAGCGTCTCCCGCGCCTCCGCATTGGCCGCCACGCCCGCGATGATCGCCTCGCCCTCGCCACGCAATAGGGCCGGGCGCAACTCGCTCCACGGCAGCGCCTGAATCTGACACTTGTCGCCGAGTTTCAGCTCCGCACAAATGGCCCGCGCGAGATCGATGTGAAAACCCGACAACTGGCCCTGAGCATCGATCGCGTTGAACGGCGGAAAATCCGTGCTGGTCAGAAAGCGCAGGCGGGGCAGGGCGGAGAGATCGGGGGACGCCAGCCGTTCGCGCGGTTCCCAAAGCAGCGGGATCTTGGGCTCCTGTGCCCATGCGGCGCCGGGCAGAAGCAGCCCGGCGCAAAGCACTGCCATCTTCACGCGCTGCGTCGTTCGAAGGAGCTTTGAAGGGGATGCGGCCATATCTCACCCCTAGCATCCGCCAAAGCCACTCGAAAGCGCCAGAATAGGCGTGGCTCACAGCTGCCACGCATGTCGAACCGGATGGCGAAGTAGATTCGCTGATGGCCTTTGTTTTGTGCCGCGATATTGGCAGTCGAACAGAGAACAACTGTGGATGAACTTGGAGATCGCCGTACACCAAAGTCATCGCCTCTTGTCTCAAAGCAATCGCGCTGAACAAATTCATGCCGGGGAAGCCGCTCACAGCGGCGCGGGGTGAGTGAACACGCATGGACGTTCTCGAAAGAGATCGCGAGACCGATCCGCCGCTCATGGCGGATGCTGAAACCTTCAGCGCAGCCGAAGCGAGCGTCTCGACGCACAGGATGGCAGAGCTCGTCTTTCCAGCCATCACGGATTGGTGCCCCATCCTCGACCGGCTTAAACTTTCCTTCGAAGAACGTCTTGAACTCGCCGCCACTGCCGATATCGACCGTCGCACTCTCGCCCAGCAACTCGTGGCTTCAGGTCGCATCTCCGAAGTCGCGCTGACGCGCCTGATGGCCGAACAGCTCGGCCTCTCGTTCCAGGAAACAATCCGGGCGGACCATCTCATGGTCACGGACGAAGACTGCTTCTCGCATCTCGGCGCCAACAGCCGCTTCGCCCTTATGAAACAGGAGGGGTCGAATAGCCGCAACGCATTGCTGCTGGCTCTCAACCGCATGTCACCCCGCGAGGCCGCCGGTCACCTCGCGGCTAAGCCCGAACTCAGGCATTGGCTCAGGATCGTCGCGCCATCGACGCTGCGCCGCGCGCTCATCGAACGTGCCGAGCCGATGCTCCTTCGCGAAGCCGTGCTCGGCCTTTTCGAGCGCAACCCCGATCACTCCGCGCGTCAGACGCTCAACCCATGGCAAGGCGTGGCCGTCGGGGTCCTGTTGACCCTTCTGCCCTTTGCTTTTTTGCTCGTACCGGCCGCCTCGCTCCTCGTCACGCATCTGCTGTCCTCGCTGTTCTTTCTGGCCTGCGTCGCTTTGCGCCTCGCCGCGATCCGCGCTGCCCCCGCCTATCGCGTGACGCCCGTCGCCCATCGCATCCACGAGGAACTGCCGGTCTACTCCGTTCTGGTTGCGCTCTACCGGGAACGCGCGGTCGTGCCGCAACTGATCGAAGCGCTGCAAAAGCTCGAATGGCCGGCGGGCCGGCTCGAAGTGAAGCTGATCTGTGAGGCCGACGACCATGACACGATCGAGGCCATCCGCGAGGCCGGGCCACCGCCGAATTTCGAGATCGTCGCAGTTCCGCCCGCGCTGCCCAGAACCAAGCCCAAGGCCTTGAACTACGCTCTGCCTCTGACCTCAGGCGAGTTCGTCGTCCTTTTCGATGCGGAGGACCGCCCCGATCCGCTGCAGCTCAAGGAAGCGCTCGACCGCTTCCGCCGAGCCGGCCCTGATCTGGCCTGCCTGCAAGCCCCGCTCGTCATCTCGAACGCGAATGCGTTGCCTGTCGCGGGCCTGTTCGGCCTGGAATATGCAGCACTTTTCCGCAGCCTGCTGCCTTACCTCGCCAAGAAAAGATCCTTTCTGCCCCTCGGCGGCACATCGAACCACTTCCGCCGCACAGCGCTCGAAGAAGCGGGAGCGTGGGATCCGTTCAACGTCACGGAAGACGCCGATCTGGGCCTGCGCCTTCTGCGCATGGGCTATCGCACCGAAACGCTGACGCATCCGACGCTCGAAGACGCGCCTGAAGATTTGAGGACCTGGCTGCCGCAACGCACGCGGTGGTTCAAGGGCTGGCTGCAAACGCTGTTCGTGCATATGCGCCATCCCGCCCGACTCCTGCGTGAGATCGGCGTCGGGCCATTCCTCATCACACAGGTGTTGCTGCTCGGCATGGTCGCCTCGGCCCTCGTCCATCCGCTTTTGATCGGGACGTTCGCCGTTCTCATCTGGCGCCTGATCAGCGGCGTGCCTTTCGACACCTTCTACGCCGCGATCCTGCTCCTCGACATCACCAACATCGTCTGCGGCTACCTCTCGTTTCTCGCACTCGGCTGGCGCTCGATGTCGAAGCGCGAGAGACGCGGTTTCCCACGTCTCGTGCTTCTCACGCCGCTCTACTGGATGTTGCTCTCCGTTGCCGCCTGGAATGCGGTCTGGCAGCTATGGAAAAGGCCGCATCATTGGAGCAAGACCGCGCATAAGCCGGTGCGGTCAGTGGTCTGAGAACGCCGGCCCCTCCGCGATGATCTTCGGATCGGCCTTGCCGATTGCGTCCAGATCCCGTCCCTCATAGGGAACGGCGCTCAGCACATGCCGGATCACCTCCAGCCGCGCCCGGCGCTTGTCGTTCGACCGCACCAGCGTCCAAGGCGCCTTCGAGCTATGCGTGCGCCGGAACATCTCTTCGGATGCGCGTGTGTAGTCGTCCCATTTCGGAATGGCCGCCACATCCATGTCCGAGAACTTCCAGGTCGCCAGCGGGTCGTGACGGCGGTCGTGGAAGCGCTTCAGCTGGGTTTCGCGGCCGATCGACAGCCAGAACTTGAAGAAGCGGATCCCGTCATTGACGATCAGCCGCTCGAAATGCGGGGTTTCTTCAAGGAACTTCTCGGTCTCCTCGGGCGTGCAGAACCCCATCACGGTTTCCACGCCCGCGCGGTTGTACCAGGATCGGTCGAACGACACGAACTCGCCGCTTGTCGGAAAATGCGTGACGTAGCGCTGATAGTACCACTGCCCCTGTTCGCGGTCCGAAGGCTTGGCGAGCGCGATGTTGGGCGCGTAACGCGGGTTCATGTGTTCGCGCAGCACCTTGATGGCTCCGCCTTTACCCGCGGCATCGCGCCCCTCGAACAGTGCCATCACGCGCTCGCCGCTCTTCTGCAGCCATGATTGCAGCTTCACGAGTTCCGTTTGCAGCCTGACCAGTTCCTCCTCGTAGATCTCGCGCTTGAGCTTCTTGTCGTAAGGATAGCCGCCCGACTGCAATGCCTTTTCGTCGATCCAATCCGGCAAGACGGGGTCGTTGATATCGAAAGCCGGCAGTTCGTCGTGATGCTTCTTTTTGTGCTTCATCGTCCGGTGATCCTGCATGTGTTAGACCCGCAGAATTGGGCGGAAACGCCGGAAAATCCAGCCCCGCCGGTGGTAAGCCGGCGGCGATGAGGACCGATGGAAAGTGACGAGACGATCACGCCGGCGACGTTCGTCGCGCTGGCAAGCCTGAGTGCCGGCCTCGGCGGCGGGCTGATCCTGTCGGGCGATGGCGGCGCGATGCTGGCAGCCGGGCTGGCCTTCATGCTGGTCGCTGCCGTTTGCTTCGCTCTTTCGCTGCGTCGCACGAAGGCCGAAAACTCCGTCGCATCCCGCCCGGTCGACGCAAGCCTCGGCGTTCCGGCCATCGAGGCACAGGCGCTGATTTCAGCCATGCCCGATCCCATGGTCGTGTTCGACCCGGCCGGCTTCCTGCTTCACGCGAACCCGGCCGCTGAACTCGCTTTCGGCGCGCTCAAGCCCGGCCTTTCGCTGCCGTTGCGGTTTCGCGCCCCGGAGATGCAGGTGATGATGGGTGATCTGCTTTCGGGCAGCGTGTCGCGCGCCGAAACGCAGCTGTCCGAGCGCGTGCCGGTCGAGCGTTCGTTCCATGTGTGGGGTACGGCACTCGGCGATGGCCATTTCGCGCTCGTGTTCCACGATCTCGGCGAAGCGCGCCGCATCGACCGCATGCGCTCGGATTTCGTGGCGAATGCCAGCCACGAATTGCGCACCCCGCTCGCGGCCATCGCGGGCTTCGTGGAAACCCTGCGCGGCCCCGCGCGCAATGACGAAAAGGCCCGCGACCGCTTTCTCACGATCATCGGCGAGCAGACCGCGCGCATGACGCGTTTGATTGACGATCTCCTGTCGCTGTCGCGCCTGGAATCCCGCCCGACCCTCGATCTCGGCCAGAAGGTCGATCTGACGGCTGTCGTGCGCGAGGTTGCCGAAACGCTCGGCCCGGTCGCTGCCGAAAGCGGCGTGCGCCTCGAACTCGACGTCGATCAGGTCGAGGTGGGCGGCAGCCGCGATGAACTGGTGCAGGTCGTCCAGAACCTCATCGAGAACGCCTGCAAATACGGGGCTTCGGGCGGGCGCGTCCTGGTTTCGCTCAAGCAGGCCGACCAGATGGAAGCCGAGCTTTCGGTGCGCGACTGGGGCGCCGGCATCGCATCCGAGCATCTGCCTCGCGTGACCGAGCGTTTCTATCGGGCCGATGTTCAGTCGAGCCGCGCCAAGAAGGGAACGGGCTTGGGCCTTTCCATCGTCAAGCACATTGCTACGCGCCACCATGCAAGGCTGACGATCGCGTCGGAACCGGGCAAGGGCTCGCTCTTCGCGCTGCGCTTTCCGAGCAAATTCGTTTAACTATTTTGCCGGCGTGTTATCGCCGTGTCACAATGCGGGCCGATCATCGGTGAATCACGGGAGAATAATCCCGAAGGAGGAAACGAGGCGTGCGTTCGCAACATATTGTCGGCGCGTTTGATGCCGAGCTTCAGGGTCTGTCTCGCCGGATAGCCGCCATGGGCGGCATGGCCGAGCGCATGGTGGAGGAGGCCGCGACCGCCTTGCGCCGTGGCGATCTGAGCCTTGCCGACCATGTGATCGCGTCAGACGAGCGCCTCGATGCGGCCCAGCGCGAACTGGACGAGACCGTGGTTTCGCTGCTCGCCCGCCGCCAGCCCTTGGCCGGCGACCTGCGCGAGATCGTGGCCGCCCTGCGCATCGGCGCCGACCTCGAGCGCGTCGGCGACCTCGCCAAGAATGTCGCCAAGCGCCTCGGCGCGGTGGACGCCGGCGAGCGTCCGCGGGAATTGCAGAGCGGTCTCGATGCGCTGGCGGAAGCCGCCCAATCCCAGCTCAAGGACGTGCTCGACGCCTACGCCACGCGCACGGCCGACCGCTTGGCACCCATGCGCGACCGCGACCGCGAGATCGACACGGTCTTCACGTCACTGTTTGGCAGCTTGCTGGAGGCGATGATGAACGAGCCGCGCACGATCACGGCGTCCACCCATCTGCTTTTCTGCATCAAGAATTTCGAGCGCATCGGCGACCACGCCACCAACATTGCCGAAACGGTCTTCCAGATGGTCACCGGCCACGAAATGCCTGCGGACCGCCCCAAGGCCGACCGCACCCACTCCCTTTCAGGCGCGGCCTAAAAACCAATGACTTGGCGCAACGCAGAACAGCCGAGAAAATTCATTTCGGCGAGTCAGCTGAGAGTGCCGGCGAGAACCGGAGCGCAGCGTACATTCGTACGTGAGCACCGGAAGCGCAGCCGGTGCCCGCAGATGGCCGCCGAAGCGGGTTTAATCGACTGTTCTATCGGATGCGGCGGCGTTCCGAGGCCGGCTGAAACGCGATCTTCGCGTGGTAGCGGCAGTAAGGGCCGGTATCGGCACAATCATTGCCGCAGAAGTTGAAGTCTTCCGACAGCGGGTCGCCGTTCGGCCATTTGCAGGTCCGCTCGGTCAGCTGCACGAGGCGAAGGCGGCGCGAGATCGGCACCACCACATTGTCGGACGGATTGACGGGGCGCTGATAGACCTGCGGTGCGGCGTCGAACTCCGCCTGCAGCGCAGTCGCGCCGATGCTGGCGGTCACGGGCCGCATCACCTGGGCGGCCGCCACGACGGCTTTCGCCGTCATCTGCACCTGTGTCGAGACGATGGCGGCGGGTGCCGCCTTCTTCTTGACCACGGGCGCTGCGGCGGCACGGCCGCGATTGTTGAGCTTGAGGCGATGAACCTTGCCGATCACGGCATTACGGCTGACGCCGCCCAGCTGCGCTGCGATCTGGCTCGCGCTCAGCCCTTCTCCCCAAAGCTTGCCAAGGAGTTCAACACGCTCGTCCGTCCAGTTCATGAACATCCGCTCCATCGTCATATGCGGGCAGAATCCGTAAAAGTCCCGGCTACGCACCAGGGCGCCACTTCGAATTTCCGGGATCGGGATCTGCCGCGAGAAACCTGTCTTCAGATGGCCCTAAGATACAGGACCGACTGACTCGGTGACAAGAGTCCAGCTTGGGGCAAGATTCGCTTTTTTCGGTTTTCCCCAACTGTGCCGCTCCCGATTCTCGGTGCCGAAAGCTTGGAATGATCTGGCCCATTTGGGCGCGAAACCTTGTGTGACAAGGGTTTTGCGCGTTGACTTGGGACCCGGTCAGCCGTTAACAAACGCGAAGGGCCGCCACCCACCGGGCGGCTCTTTTGATTTTTTACGGCCCCGGGCCAGATGCGGGGTCACGACCCACGCGAAACCGGAGCCGAACCCATGGCTGGTACCGCCCTCTACGATACGTTTGCTCGCGCGCCTCTGGCCTTCGAGCGAGGCGAGGGGGTCTGGCTCGAAACGCGAGAAGGCGAGCGCTTCCTCGATTTCGCGGCCGGCATTGCGGTGAATTCGCTGGGCCATTCCCACCCGCATCTCGTGAAGGCCCTGCAGGAGCAGGCGGCCAAGCTCTGGCACGTCTCGAACCTTTACGAGATCCCCGATCAATCCCGCCTCGGTGAGCGGCTGGCTGCCAACACCTTCGCCGACAAGGTATTCTTCACCAATTCCGGTGCGGAAGCCTTGGAATGCGCCATCAAGACCGCGCGCCGCTATCACTATGCCAAGGGCGCACCGGAGCGCTTCCGGATCGTCACATTCGAGGGTGCTTTCCACGGCCGCACGCTCGCCACCATCGCGGCCGGCGGCCAGAAGAAATATCTGGAAGGCTTTGGCCCCAAGGTCGAAGGCTTCGATCAGGTGCCTTTCGGTGATTGGGCGGCGCTCGAGGCGGTCGTAGGTCCCGAGACCGCCGCGATCCTGATCGAACCGGTGCAGGGTGAGGGTGGCGTACGCCCCGTGGAGGCGTCCTTCCTGCAGAAGCTGCGCAAACTCTGCGACGATCAGGGCATGCTCCTGATCTATGACGAGGTCCAGTGCGGCATCGGGCGCACCGGCAAGCTCTTCGCCTATGAGTGGTCGAATGCCGTGCCCGACATCATGGCCATCGCCAAGGGCATCGGCGGCGGCTTTCCCGTCGGCGCGTGTCTCGCGACTGCCGAGGCCGCGTCCGGCATGGTCGCCGGCGTCCACGGCACCACCTTCGGCGGCAACCCGCTCGCCATGGCGGTCGGCAATGCCGTGCTTGACGTGGTGCTGGAGGAAGGCTTCCTCGATGAGGTGTCGCGCAAGGCGCTTCTGATGAAACAGGGCCTGGCCGAGATCGCCGATGCCTTCCCCGATGTGGTCGCCGAAATCCGTGGCACGGGCCTGATGCTCGGCATCAAATGCGTCGTGCCGAACGGCGAACTCGTCGGCGCCATGCGTGACCAGAAGATGCTGGCCGTTGCCGCCGGCGACAATGTCGTGCGCCTCTTGCCGCCCCTCAACATCACGGATGACGAAATCCGCGAGGGCCTCAACCGCATCCGTTCGAGCGCCGAAGCCCTGTCGCACAAGCTCAAGGCAGCATGATGAGCCAGCCGCGCCACTTCACCGACCTGTCCGCCGTTTCGCCTGAAACACTGCGCGACATCCTCAGCGACGCCGCGATCCGCAAGGCCGCCCTCAAGCGTGGCGAGCGCTCAAAGCCGCTCGAAGGCAAGGTGCTCGCCATGATCTTCGACAAGCCTTCGACGCGCACCCGCGTGTCCTTCGAGGTCGGCATGCGCCAGCTCGGCGGCGAAACGCTGGTGCTTTCGGGCACCGACATGCAGCTCGGCCGTGCCGAAACCATTGCCGATACGGCCAAAGTGCTGTCGCGCTATGTCGATGCCATCATGATCCGCACAACCGATCATGCGCGCCTCATCGAACTCACCGAGAACGCCACAATCCCCGTGATCAACGGCCTGACCGACGACACGCATCCATGCCAGATCATGGCCGATGTGATGACCTTCGAAGAGCATCGCGGGTCGATCAAGGACAAGCTCGTCACCTGGACCGGCGATGGCAACAACGTTCTCCATTCCCTGATGGAAGGCTCCGCCCGCTTCGGCTTCCGCTTGAACGTCGCGGTGCCCCAAGGCAGCGAACCCGAGCCGCGCTTCAGCGACTGGGCCAACACCCATGGCGGGCGCGTCGCCTTCCACTCGAGCGCGGAAGCGGCGGTGGACGGCTCGGATGCGGTCGTGACCGATTGCTGGGTGTCCATGAACCAGGAGCACCGCGCGCGCGGCCACAACATCTTCCAGCCTTATCAGGTCAACGAGGCGCTCATGCGCCACGCGAACAAGGGCGCGCTCTTCATGCATTGCCTGCCCGCCCATCGCGGCGAGGAGGTGACGGACGCGGTGATCGACGGCCCGCAATCGGTGGTCTTCGACGAGGCCGAGAACCGCCTGCACGCGCAAAAGGCCATCCTCGCCTGGTGCCTGGGAGCGGCCCCGCTCGACGGTTGATCGAAGCGAAAACGCTTCCTATCTTGGGGCGAACTCCTTCTCGTCCCACTCGCACATCCCGCTCGGCTTATTTGAGCGGAAGGATACCATGCCATGCAGCTTTCCTCTGCCACCGGCACCCATGAACCCCGCCTGGGCGAATTCGGTTTCGCCGGCGACGATCATGTCGTGCCCTTCGAAGTCGGCGCGCTCGATATTCGCGGCCGCGCGGTGCAGCTTGGGGGCCTTCTGGATTCGATCCTGAGCCGGCACGACTATCCCGAGCCCGTCGCGCGCCTTCTCGGCGAGGCTATCGTGGTCACGGTTCTGCTCGGCACCTCGCTCAAATTCGAAGGCAAGTTCATCTTCCAGACTCGGTCCGAGGGTCCGGTGGACATGCTGGTGGTGGATTTCGCGACACCCCGCGCGGTGCGCGCCTACGCCCGCTTCGACCCCGAGCGGGTGGCCGACGCGATTGCCCGCAATGAGGCGTCACCCGAAGCGCTGCTCGGCCGGGGCGTGCTGGCACTTACCATCGATCAGGGCGAATACACCCAGCGCTATCAGGGCATCGTCGAACTCGACGGTGCCTCGCTGGAGGAGGCCGCGCGCCGCTATTTCCGCCAGTCGGAGCAGATCCCGACCGATGTGCGACTGGCGGTCGCCAAGCAGCTTCGCCCCGGCGGCGAACAGCATTGGCGCGCCGGCGGCCTGCTGGTGCAGTTCCTGCCCGAAGCGCCCGAGCGCCTGCGCATGCCCGACCTGCCCGGCGGCGACGGTGCGGACGAGGCCGATCACGCCTTCACCGACAATGCCTGGCTCGAAGTGCAGGCCTTGATGGCGACCGTCGAAGCCGGCGAGCTCACCGATCCGACTGTCGGCACGGAGCGCTTGCTGTTCCGGCTCTTCCACGAGCATGGCGCGCGCGTCTTCGAAGGCGTTCAGGTCGTGGACGAATGCACCTGCTCGCGCGATCGTATCGCGGACGTTCTTCGCGGCTTCACCGCCGAGGAGATCACCGAAAGCACCGAAGACGGCAAGATCGAAGTCGCCTGCGAGTTCTGCTCGACCTCCTACGTGTTCGACCCCGCCGAGTTCGCGCCCAAGAGCTAACGGTCAGGCGGCAGCGCCTTGCCCAGATCCCCTTCGAGCAGCCGCACGAAGGGGAGGGGCTCCAGCTTTCCGGGCTCCGCGAACGGGTTCGAGAAGGCGTAGATGAAGAACAGGATCATCCCCGAATAAGCGCCGAACACGGCGAACAGCACCATATGCGTGCGCGTCGGGCGGTAGACGTAGAATGGCACGGCGAGCAGCACGAGCCCGATCAGCGCGGGCGCCCAGAACAGCTCGCTGAACCGGTCGAGCACGGACGATTCCCGCATCTGCCGGAACCCTGCAATGTCGGTCGCCCGTCCACGCATGCGGTTGGCAAGGAATGTCTGCCGGTCCGACTGCGGCGTGAGGTCGAGAAGCTGGTTGTAGATCCGGTCCCAATCGACCCAGGCCTGCGCCGATAGGCCCTTCTTCTCGCCGAGGTCATGCCATTCCACCGTCACCACGGTCCGCACATATTGCGCAAGCCCGGCCCTGATAGGCTCGACGGGCGGCCCGCCATAGCGGTTGATGTCGTTGAAGATGTCGGCGACCGCGACCGCTTCTTGGGCGAGCGACGCGCGCACATCCTTGTAGTCGTCCAGCTCCTGCGCATAGACCAGCGCCAGGATCAGGCCATGAAGCGCAGCGATGCGGGTCGCGACCGATCCCGCCACATCATGCGTCCGATCGCCTTCCGCGCCGGGGCTCAGCAGTTTGCGCGCCCCATAATAGCTGCCCAGCATGATCGTCACCGTGATCATCACGAACACGATGCCGATAAGCGCCGATACGACGAAACCGTCCATGCCGCTCCTCCTCGCATCGAGGCTAGAAGCTCGCGCGCGGCGTTGGAAGTGGCGGCGGGGCTTAATTCACCGAACGCTTGACGTTCGGCAGGTCGAGCGAGAAGGCGGGAATCGCGATGTCGAACTTTTCGCCCGTCTCGCTCACCATGGAATAACGGCCTTCCATGAAGCCGGAGGGCGTCGAGAGCGGGCAGCCCGAGGAATACTGGAAGCTGTCGCCCGGCGAGAGCGTCGGCTGCTCCCCGACCACGCCCGGTCCCCGCACTTCCTCGACATGGCCCGTGGCATCCACGATGCGCCAGTATCGCGACACGAGCTGAACCGTTTCCTCGCTTTCATTGGCGACGGTCACGCGATAGGCCCACACATAGTGGCTGTCTTCCGCATCCGACTGGTCGGGAAGAAAGCTCGGTTCGACCTCGACCACGAGATTCCGCGTCACCGCGCGATACATGATGCTCTGCCTGCGTATGCCATGGCTGGGATTTCGGTCCCCAAGCGGCATTCGTCAAGGTATGGCGTGGTGGAAGGCAGAGGGAGAAGGCGAGGATGTTGGATGGCTGGGCGCGCCGAAAGCTCGATCCTGCGCTCGGCAGGACAGGTGCCGCCCTAGCGCACCGTGGCATCTCCGCT
The DNA here is from genome assembly GCF_024053505.1 of Mesorhizobium liriopis. Lineage (GTDB taxonomy): Bacteria > Pseudomonadota > Alphaproteobacteria > Rhizobiales > Rhizobiaceae > Mesorhizobium_B > Mesorhizobium_B liriopis. Next base: position 167,159 of record NZ_JAMXQS010000001.1, read on the forward strand.
GATGCCGTCACCTTCGCCGCCTTCGGCATCGGCATCGCCGCTGCCGCCGCTGCGGCTTGGGGTTGGTTTCTCTTCGCCCTCGTCCTGATGCTCGCGAGCCGCCTCGGCGACGGTCTCGACGGCGCGGTGGCCGGGCACACGCGCCGCACGGATCGCGGCGGCTTTCTCGACATCACCCTCGACTTCGCCTTCTATGGCGCCTTCCCCTTTGGCTTTGTCCTTTACGACCCCATCGCCAACGGTCTGGCGGGTGCGGCCCTCCTGCTCGCCTTCTACGTCAACGGCGCGAGCTTCCTCGCCTTCGCCATCATGGCCGAAAAGCGCGGCATGGCGAGCACCGCGCGCGGGCCGAAGTCGCTCTTCTTCACGACGGGCCTGGCGGAGGCGACCGAAACCATCGCCGCCTTCGCCCTGATGTGCCTGTTTCCGGCGTGGTTTCCGGTCATCGCCTGGACGTTCGCGGGCGTCACGGCCTATACGACCGTTTCGCGGCTCGTGCTGGCCTGGCGTACGATCGACTGAGCGACTTCGACAACGCGTAGGGGCATCAAGCGACGCGGGATTTTCTCCCGCGTCACCTCGCGCCGATGGTCAAACGCCGAACGTCACCAACCCTTTCTCATCGATTTGCCAGGCCGGGTTCCACGCGATCTCCCAAGCATGGTTGTCAGGGTCGGCGACATAGCCGCGAAAGCCGCCATGCGCCGGCGCATCGGCGGGGCGCAAGATACGTCCGCCAAATTGCAACAGCTGCTGCATGACGGTGTCGACATCGGCTTGCGCGGAAACATTGTGCGCCAGCGCGAAAGCCCCGCGCTGGCTCAGCCCGCTCTGCTGCATGTCCTTTTCCAGGCTGTCCCGTAGGAAGGTGCCGAGCACGAAGCCGTTCATCTGGTAGAAGACGATTTCATGGTTATCGAAAACCGGGACCCATCCGAAACCATCGCAGTAGAACCGCTTCGAACGTTCAGTGCTGCTGATGCCGAGCGTGATGATCGAGATCTGCTGTTGCATATCCATGGCCTTTCGTTCGCCCCGCCTGATTGCAAGGACGTGAAAGCCATGGGACGCCATCCGAACGTGGACGGCGAAAGGACCCGCATGTTGCGAGGGCCGGGCCAACCGCACCGGCCTTTCCTGTTTTAGGCGCGACGAGTGTAAGCCTCGTAGCAACGCCAAGTCAAACCGCCGACCGGCCCTCCGAGCTTCAGCCCTGACGCGCCGCCTTCAACGCCTGAGCCACGTCTTCCAGCAGATCGTCCGTATCCTCCAGCCCCAGCGACAGCCGCAGCGTGCCGCCGCCGATGCCGAGTTCCGCGCGCGCCTCGTCCGACAGGTTCTTGTGCGTGGTGGTCGCGGGATGCGTGATCAGGCTCTTGGCATCGCCCAGATTGTTGGACATGCGGATCACCTTCAGCGCGTTCTCGAAGGCGAAGGCTGCCTTCTTGCCGCCTTCCACCTCGAAGCAGATCAGCGTCGAGCCGCCCTTCATCTGGCGCTTGGCGAGTTCGGCCTGCGGATGATCGGCGCGGCCGGGATAGATCACCCGCGCGATGCCGGGCCGCTCGGCCAGGAAGTCCGCGACACGGCCCGCACTTTCCGTCTGCTGGCGCACGCGCAGCGAGAGGGTTTCGAGGCCCTTCAGCAGCGTCCAGGCATTGAAGGGCGACAGGCTCGGGCCCGTATGACGGAAGTAGTCGTGCAGGTTCTTGTCGATCCATTCCTTGTCGGAAAGGATCACGCCGCCCAAGCAGCGGCCCTGGCCGTCGATGTGCTTGGTCGCCGAATAGACGACGATATGTGCGCCGAGTTCGAGCGGCTTCTGCTGCAAGGGGGTCGCAAACACGTTGTCCACCACGAGCCGCGCGCCCGCCTTGTTGGCGATCGCGGCCACGCCCGCGATGTCCACCAGTTCCAGGGTCGGATTGGTCGGGCTTTCGAGGAAAAACAGCTTGGTGTTGGGCTTCACCGCGTCCTGCCACTGGTTGAGGTCGCGCCCGTCCACCAGCGTGAACGCTACCCCATATTGCGGCATCAGCGTCTCGACGATCCAGCGACACGAGCCGAACAGCGCGCGGGCCGCCACCACATGGTCGCCCGCCTTCACCGAACACAGAAGCGCCGCAGCCACCGCCGCCATGCCGGAAGCCGTGGCGCGCGCATCCTCGGCCCCTTCCAGCGCGCACATGCGCTTTTCGAACATGTCCGTGGTCGGGTTGGAGTAGCGCGAATAGATGAAGCCCGGCAGCTCGCCCTTGAACCGCGCCTCGGCTTCTTCCGCCGTCTGGTAGACATAGCCTTGGGTCAGGAAGATCGCTTCGGAGGTTTCGCCGAATTCCGAACGCAGCGTGCCTTCGTGCACGAGCCGTGTTGCAGGGCGCCAATTCGTCGTGTCAGCCAAGATCGCCATCTCCAAAACAAAAAACCGGCCGCGAACAGTCGCAACCGGTCCAAAGGCCTGCTCGTGGCCACGGTCCTTTAGCGACTTGTTTAACGTGGCTGCAAGCCGACCGGCCAAATCACCACGGGATAGGGATTGCTTAAGCCCTTCTTCGGCTTGGTGTCAACGGAACTGCACGTTAAAGCAGACGCAACACTAAACGGACGCCAGAGCACTTGCGCCAGACCGGTATCCTTCCCGACAGCGACATCGCCGGCCTTTTCGAGGCCGGCGCGATAACCGCTCCCCGTCCACTCGATCCCGACCAGATCCAGCCCGCGAGCCTCGACCTGCGCCTGGGCGAAACCGCCTTCCGTGTCCGCGCGAGCTTCCTGCCGGGCCCCAACAGCTCGGTCCAGAGCAAGCTCGAACGCCTGCAACTGCACGCCATCGACCTGCGCGAGGGCGCGGTGCTCGAAACCGGATGCGTTTATATCGTGCCGCTGCTCGAAGGGTTCGCGCTGCCCGACACGGTGTCGGCCTCCGCCAACCCGAAAAGCTCGACGGGCCGGCTCGATATCTTCACCCGTGTGATGGCCGACCATGCGCAGGAATTCGACAAGGTGCCGGCGGGCTACAGCGGCCCGCTCTATCTCGAGGTCAGCCCGCGCACCTTTCCGATCATCGCGCGTACCGGCTCGCGCCTGTCGCAGATCCGCTTCCGCCAGGGCCATTCCACGCTGAGCGGCACCGAATTGCAGACACTCCACGCCGAGCACGCGCTGGTCGCCACTGAGGGCGCCAACATCTCGGGTGCGGGCATCGCGCTGTCCGTCGATCTCTTGGGGGAGGGGCCGAGCAACATCGTCGGCTATCGCGGCAAGCACCACACCGGCCTGATCGATGTCGACAAACGCGCCGCGCAAGGTATCGGCGATTTCTGGGAACCGCTCTACCGCCAGGGTGCCGGCGAGCTCGTGCTCGACCCGGACGAGTTCTACATCCTCGTTTCACGCGAGGCCGTGCATGTCCCACCGCTCTACGCCGCCGAAATGACGCCTTTCGATCCGCTCGTGGGCGAGTTCCGCGTGCATTATGCCGGCTTCTTCGATCCCGGCTTCGGCCATTCTGCGGCGGGCGGTTCGGGCAGCCGCGCGGTGCTCGAAGTCCGCTCGCATGAGGTGCCCTTTATCCTCGAACACGGGCAGATCGTCGGCCGGCTCGTTTATGAGCACATGCTGGCTCAGCCGGCAAAACTCTACGGCACCGATCTCGGCTCGAATTATCAGGCGCAAGGGCTGAAACTGTCCAAGCATTTTCGCGTCGGCGGCTGACATCGCGCCCAAGCGGAACAATTTTCTCCGAAGAGCGCTCAAGGCAGGATAAACGCGTCGTGGTCTGTTGTGGACTAGCTGGCCTGCATCTTGTCGGCAGGCTGGCCTTTCACCAGATTCCGGCCATCTTCAATAGCGGGCGAGTTCAAGCCCGCAAAGGATCAGGAAACGCCTCCATGAAGTGGCTCAAGTCGCTCGTTCTCGCCGCCGGTGTCAGCGCCGCTCTCGCTTCCGCAGCCAGTGCCCAGAGCACCGATCTCGACAAGGTCAAGGCCGCCAATGCGCTCCGCATCGGCACCGAAGGCACCTACGCGCCCTTCACCTATCATGACGCGTCCGGCGCGCTGGTCGGCTTCGATGTCGAGATCGGTCAGGAAGTCGCCAAGCGTCTGGGCGTCGAAGCCAAGTTCTTCGAAGGCAAGTGGGATGGCCTGATCGCCGGCCTCGACGCCGACCGCTACGACGTCGTCATCAACCAGGTCGGCATCACCGATGCCCGCAAGCAGAAATACGATTTCTCCGAGCCCTATATCGCGTCCAAGGCGGTCATCATCGTCAAGGCGGACGACAGTGAGATCACGAGCTTCGGTGCCCTCAAGGGCAAGCGCGCCGCGCAGTCGCTCACCAGCAACTACGGCAAGCTCGCCGAGAGCAACGGGGCCGAACTCGTTGCCACCGACGGCTTCGACCAGTCGATCCAGCTCGTGCTGCAGGGCCGTGCGGATGCAACGCTGAACGACAGCCTGTCCTTCCTCGACTTTAAGAAGAAGCAGCCCAACGCGCCGGTGAAGATCGCAGCCCAGGAGGAGAATGCCAGCTATTCCGGCGTCATCCTCGCCAAGAACCAGCCGAATCTTCTCGCCGCCATCAACAAAGCCCTTGCGGAGATCAAGGCCGACGGCACCTACCAGAAAATCTCCGACAAGTATTTTGGCGCCGACGTGTCGAAATAGGCGTTTTCGCAAAAGCTGGAGGAAAGGCTGAATGCCATACTGGCTCCAGCTCATGTTGGACTCTCTCGGGCCGCTCCTTTGGGCGGCCCTTGTCTTCACCGCGCCCCTCACGCTGCTGTCTTTCGCGCTCGGGCTGGCGCTTGGCCTCGTCACCGCGCTTGTGCGCTTGTTCGCGCCATGGCCGCTGGTCGCGGTCGCGCGCTTCTATGTCTGGGTGATCCGCGGCACGCCGCTGCTGGTGCAGCTGTTCCTGATCTTCTACGGCCTGCCGAGCGTCGGCATCGTGCTCGACGCATTTCCGGCGGCGCTTATCGGCTTCACGCTCAATGTCGGCGCCTACACGTCCGAGATCATCCGCGCGGTGATCGCTTCCGTGCCGCGCGGGCAGTGGGAAGCCGCCTACTCCATCGGCATGTCGTGGACGCAGGCCATGCGCCGCACCATCCTGCCTCAGGCCGCGCGCACCGCCGTGCCGCCTTTGTCCAACACCTTCATTTCGCTGGTCAAGGACACGTCGCTGGCCGCCGCCGTCACCGTGCCGGAACTCTTCCAGCAGGCCCAGCGCATCGTGGCCGTCACCTATGAGCCGCTGATCCTCTATGTCGAGGCGGCCTTGATCTACCTCGTTCTGTCCTCCGTGCTCTCCTCGCTTCAGGTGCGGCTCGAAAAGCGGCTCAACCGCTATGGCGGGTTCTTGGAGGCGCGCGCATGATCGAACTGATCGACATCCAGAAGCGCTTCGGCGATCTGCACGTCCTGAAAGGCATCTCGCTGCAATTCGCCGAGGGCAGCGTCACCGCACTCGTCGGCCCCTCGGGCGGCGGCAAGTCCACGCTCCTGCGCTGCATCAATCTGCTCGAAGTTCCCACCTCCGGCACCGTCCGCATCGGGCAGGCCTCGGTCAGCTTCGAGCCCAACCGCAAGGTCGGCTGGAAGAGCATTCAGGCTCTGCGCCGCCAGACCGGCATGGTGTTCCAGAACTTCCAGCTCTTCCCGCACCGCACGGCGATCGAGAACGTCATGGAAGGGCTGGTCACCGTTCTGGGTTGGGACAAGCCCCGCGCCACGAAGCGCGCGACCGAGCTTCTGGAACGCGTCGGCCTCGCGCAAAAGGCCGATGCCTGGCCGGCCACGCTTTCGGGCGGCCAGCAGCAGCGTGTGGCGATTGCTCGCGCGCTCGCGCCGTCCCCGCGCGTCCTGCTTTGCGACGAGCCCACTTCTGCACTCGACCCGGAACTCGCGGAAGAGGTGGTGGACGTGCTCGCCGGTCTCGCCCGTGAAGGCACCACCATGGTGATGGCGACCCACGATTTGCGCCTCGCCTCCCGCATCGCGCAGGAGGTTGTGTTCCTCGACGGCGGCGTGGTCGCCGAGAAGGGCCCGGCGCGCGACGTGTTCAAGGACCCGAAGGCCGAGCGCACCAGGCGCTTTCTGGCGTCGCTCCAGGCCGTCAGCAAGGCGAACGAGGCTGACGGCTCTGGCGTGTAACCGGTAAAAAGCGGCCCTCAGGCCGCCTTCTTTTCCTTTTTCAGCCCGCCATTCGGGACCTCGATGTCGATCTCGAGCGTGGAGACGCGTTCGCCGCGGTCCATGGCGATCTTCACCTTGTCCTCGTCAACCGCCACATGCTTGGCGATGACGGCCATGATCTCCTCGCGGAGTGCGGCCACGAGGTCGGGCTGGTCACGGTTCTTGCGCTCGTAAGCGAGCAGGAGTTGCAGTCGCTCGCGCGCCTCGTCGGCGCTGCCCCGGCGCTTGAAGAGTTCGAGCAGTTTCATGCGGCCTTCCTTCCGAGAATGCGGTCGAGGAAACCCTTCTTTTCGACGGTGGGAAGCGCCACCGGCAGCTTCTCGCCGAGCAAACGGCGCGCAGCCTCCACATAGGCCTTGGCGGCCACATTGGTCGGCTCGTGCAGCGTCACCGGCGAACCCACGTTGGAAGCGCGCAACACGCCCTGGTTCTCGGGGATGATGCCGAGCAGAGGCGTGGACAGGATCTCGAGCACGTCCTCGATGCTCAGCATCTCGCCGCGCGCGGCGCGCGCCGCGTCATAGCGGGTGACGAGGATGTGCTTGTTGATGGTCTCGCCCTTTTCGGCCTTCACGGTCTTGGCGTCGAGCAGGCCGATGATGCGATCCGAGTCGCGCACCGATGAGACTTCCGGATTGGTGACGATCACGGCCTCATCGGCGAAGCGCATGGCGAGCTGTGCGCCGCGCTCGATGCCGGCGGGGCTGTCACAGATCACATAGTCGAACTTCTCGCGCAGGGCTGCGATCACGCGGCCCACGCCTTCCTCCGTCAGCGCGTCCTTGTCGCGCGTCTGCGAGGCGGGCAGCAGGAACAGCGAGTTGATGCGCTTGTCGCGGATCAGCGCCTGGGAAAGCTTGGCATTTTCCTGCGCGACATTCACGAGGTCGAACACCACGCGGCGCTCGGCGCCCATCACGAGGTCGAGGTTGCGCAGGCCGACGTCGAAGTCGATCAGCACCACATTCTTGCCCGTCTGCGCGAGCGCTGCACCTAGCGAGGCGGTAGAGGTCGTCTTGCCGACGCCTCCCTTGCCTGATGTGACGACTATGACCTTGCCCATAATCTCTGTTCTCCGATTCCGTCAGTTGAGGGCCGCGACCTGGACCACGCCGTCTTCCAGGAAGGCCTGTATGGGTTTGCCGCGCGATGAAGGTTCCATGTCGTCGGCCGTGCGGTAGCAGCCGTCGACGGCAAGAAGTTCCGCCTCGTTCTTGCGGCAGAAGATGCGCGCGTCCGGGTTACCCATGGCGCCTGCGAAGACGCGGCCACGCAGCGTGCCATAGACATGCACCGAACCGCCCGCGATGATCTCGGAGCCCGAGCCCACCGCGCCGATGACGATCACGTCGCCCTCGGGCTGGAAGATCGACTGGCCCGAACGCACGGGCGAGCGGATGATGAGCGACGGGGTGGATTTGGCTTCCACCACAGGCAGCACCGGCTCCACCACGACTTCCGCGTCAGCCTTGTCCTCGGCCTCGGCCGCCTTCTCCTCGGGCTGCTCCTCCTCGACCACGGTGGCCTTGGCGCCCACCAGAAGCGGCGGCAGGTCGGGATCGAGCCCTTCCATGTTCTCGGCCTGAATGGCGTAGACGCGGATGCCGCGATCGGCCAGCTGCGAAACGAGCTTGCGCACCTCGCTCAGCCGCGGCTTGAGAACCGTCAGATCGAGCACCACCGGGCGGCCTGCAAAGAAGCCGGGCGAACTCGCCGTCCAGTTGTCGAGCTCCTTCCACCAGTCCTTGAGCGGCGCTTCGGGAGCCAGCGCAAAGGCGAAGAACGAGCGCGCGCGAAAGCGGATGGTCTTCTTCGGGCTCGGCACCACCGGCGCTTCAGTCTGCTCTTCGCTGCTCACGGACCACGATTCCTAACGATTCACTCGCGACAGATTTCGCGGTTAATGAACCGTAAAAGGCATGCGCGAGGCTGGAGGCGCGAAAGGTTCCGCCCAGCGCGCGACTTTTTCGATCTTCGAGTTGAGGCGAAACCGTGTGCGCAAAAGCGTGCTTCAGAAAAACGAAAGGGCTGCCAAAGGCAGCCCCTGCGCGTAAGCTTCGGTTTTCCCGCCCAAGCGAGGGCGTGTCGGGGTCAGCGGCGGCAAACGCGCACGCGCTCCCTTACCAGACGGCCGCTTCTGGTTTCATAGCGACGGGTCTCGTAGCGGCAGACCTCGCGGTCACGGCGACGTTCCGCGCGGATGCGGCGCTCTTCGCGATGGTGCCGGCGCCATTCGCGCTCACGGCGGCTTTCGCGGTAATCGCGGCGATGATGGCGGTAGTCACGGTCACGAACGCGCACACCGCCCTCGTCGATGATGACCGACTGTGCGGATGCCGTCGTCACGACGTTTGGCACCGTGAACGAGCCCAGCGCGATCGCGACCGCCAACAGGATATTCTTCATTAAAGCCTCTCCAGATGAGTCCATCCCTACGGGCTCGCAAACAACCGAGAGCACCGGGAGTTCCCTCAACACCCCGCGCCGATGCGAAAATGGTTACGGCAATTCGACCGTGATGCCGTGATCAGATGCTGAGCTAGGAGAGGGGCTGGAGCGGGTAGCGGGAATCGAACCCGCGCGTTCAGCTTGGGAAGCTGACAGGCTACCATTACATCATACCCGCGCGGGCGACTCCCTAGCATGCGGTGAGGCCTCAGCGGAAGAGGGATGCAGAGCCTTCGCAGCTGCGAGATGCTGTTAGCCTTTCATTCACCCTATCCCGCTTACCTTCCCACACCCGACCCCTTACGAAGGAAGCCATTCCATGACGCATCTCGACCGCGAAGCCGCCATCCGCGCCCGCGCGCATCAGATCTGGGAAGACAGCGGCCGCGCCGAGGGGCAGGCCGAACTGCACTGGAACGCCGCCGAGCGCGAACTGAACGATGCGGCTGCGCTCGCGCAGGCGCATGTCACGCTCGCCGCGGTGTCGAAGAAAGCACTCGCCAAGAAGGGCAAAGCGAACAACGCCCGCAAGAGCAAGGCTGCCTGACGCTGAATGGCGCGCGCTTGCAACGGCGCGCCCCGTTTCATATCTCGACGCCCATGAGCGAGCAGTCCCGAACCTCTTCCCGCGGCGGCCTCACGCGGTTCCTTGGCGACACGCCCCTGCGCGTGCTGGTCAAGCTTCTCGTCGTGTCCGTGCTGGTCGGCATGGTCATGAACTTCTTCGGCTGGAACCCGCGCGATATCCTATGGGCGGTCGAGGATGCCGTGCGCGATATCTGGAACATGGGTTTCCGCGCCTTCGACAACGTCGTCGGCTACCTGCTGCTCGGCGCGGCCGTCGTCGTACCGGCCTTCATCCTCATCCGCCTCGCCAGCTATCGTCGCTAAGACCCTGATGGGACTCGTCGAACGCGTTGCACCGCAGGCAGCGCGTAAGGCGCGAACCTGAATCGAAAGCTGAAGCCCTTCACCCGTCACGCGAAGCGCGCGGCGGTCTCGAACAGGATCGCGTGGCGCTTGGCGATGGCACCTACATCCGCGCCGTAACCCCCGCCGATCACCCCACAGAGCGGCAGTCCGCGCTCGCGAAAGAAGCCGATCACCATCTCCTCGCGCGCGCGCAAGCCATCGTCCGACAGCGCCAGCCGCCCGAGCTTGTCGTCGCGATGCGGATCGACGCCCGCATTGAAGAAGACGAGATCGAACCGCCGCTCCTCGACCAGTTGTGGCAGCAGATCGCGCAGCATCGCGAGATAGGCCTCGTCCTCCATCCCGTCCGGCAAGCCCACATCGAGCGAGGAGGGCACTTTTCGCACCGGATAGTTCTTCTCGGCATGCACCGAAAGTGTGAACACGCGTGGCTCGTCACGCAGGATATCCGCCGTGCCGTCCCCCTGATGCACGTCGAGATCCACCACCAGCACGTTACGCAACGAGCCTTCGTCCAGAAGAGGAAGTGCCGCCACCGCCACGTCGTTGAAGGTGCAGAAGCCCGCCCCATGCGCCCGCCGCGCATGGTGGCTGCCGCCTGCCGCATTGCAGGCGATGCCATGTTCCAGCGCCAGCCGCGCCGCCATCACCGTGCCGCTCGTCGCCAGTTGCGCGCGAAGCGAAACGCGCTCGGAAACCGGAAAACCGATCTCCCGCTCGATCTTCGGATCGACCGCGTAATCCAGCACCTGCCGCACATAGCCGGCATCATGCGCCCGCGCGAGCATCGCGAAATCCGGCAGAGCCGGCTCGTAGTCCGACCCGTTCCCGATCAGGCCGCGCACAATCAACTCCTCGCGCAACAGCCGGTACTTGCTCATCGGAAAGCGGTGCTCCGGCGGAAAGCTGGCATCGTAGAGCGCGTGGGAAACAACGGGCAAAGGCATCGCGCCAAAACCTAGCGCGATGTGGCCAAACCTAAAGCGGCTGGCTCGCCCAATAGTCGAGCCGCGTGTCTCGGAGCTCGCGCAAATGCGCCACGCCTTCCTGCCGCACCAGCTTGCGCAGGTTCGCCACGATCTGTGCGGGCAGTCCGGCACCGCCATAGATCAGGCCCGTATAGATCTGTACGAGATCGGCGCCGGCCCGGATCTTCTCGGCCGCCGAGCGCGCGGAATCAACGCCGCCGGCACCGATCAGCACCATTTGCGGCCCCACCAGCTTGCGCATCCGCGCGAGCACCACGGTCGAGCGGTCGAACAGCGGCCGCCCCGAAAGCCCGCCGGTCTCCTTCGCGTGCGGCGCCCCCTCGGGCAGCGGCCGCGACAGCGTGGTGTTGGACACGATCACGCCTTCGATCCGCGCCGCTTCCGCCTCCACCGCCACATCGGCCAGCGCCATGCCGTCGAGATCGGGCGCGATCTTGAGAAACACCGGCACATGCGCGACCGTCGCGTTGCGCGCTTCCACCACGCGGCCGAGCAATTCCCGCAGCGAATCCCGCGCCTGCAGGTCGCGCAGGCCCGGCGTGTTGGGCGAGGAAATGTTGACGGTGAGATAAGAGGCGAGCCCCGCGAAGCGCTCGACGCCCAGCACATAATCCGCCACGCGGTCGGCGCTGTCCTTGTTCGCTCCGATATTGATGCCGAGCAGCCCGCCGCGGCTTTTCCGCTTTTCCAGCCGCTTCAGAAGCGCCTCATGCCCCTCATTGTTGAAGCCTAAGCGGTTGATCACCCCATGCGCTTCCTCGATGCGGAAGATGCGTGGTCGCGGGTTGCCCGGCTGGGGCAGGGGCGTCACCGTGCCCACTTCCACGAAGCCGAAGCCCAGGCCGAAAAGCCCATCCGCCGCCTCGCCGTTCTTGTCGAAGCCGGCGGCGAGGCCCAACGGGTTCGGAAAATCCAACCCACAGAGCTGGGTGCCCAGCAGCGGGTCGGCCACCGCGCGCCGGCCCGCAGGCTTGAGCGCCAATCCCCTGATGGCAAGCCGGTGCGCGCGTTCGGGGTCGAGTTTGAGCAGCGCCCTGGAGGCGAGGTCGGTCACCCCCACGCTCAGCCCTCCAGCGGCGGAAACTGATGGCCGTCCGGTCCCAGCGCCAGAGGCTTCACCCAGGCGACGGTGTCGAGCGCGAGCGGCCCGTAAAGATGCGGAAACAGCGCCCCGCCGCGCGAAACTTCCCAGCGCAGCGCGTCGCCGAGCCGATCGCCTTCCACCGCGACGAGCAGAAGGTCGTCCTTGCCCGCGAAGTGCTTCGCTGCCGTTTCGCGCACCTGCTCGGCGGTGGAGAAATGGATGAAGCCGTCTTTCAGATCGACTGGCGCACCGTGAAACGATCCGGATGCCTCGGCTTCGCGCCAAAGGTCCTGCGGGCAGATCTTGAAGATGAGCGACATGAGACCTTCATACGGGCGAGGGCGGAGAACAGGCAAGCGCAACCAGCACGCCGCCATCGCATTGCCTCAGAACTGTTGAAGATTCCTCATTCGAACAGGAGACGACCCATGCGATACCTGCTCATCCTGCCTCTGCTCCTCACCCCCTTGAGTGCCCAGGCGCAGGAGTCCAGCACCGAACGCTTTCAGCTCCAGCGCACCGATGACGGCTATGTCCGCCTGGATACCGAGACCGGCGCCATGTCCATCTGCCGCGAAGACGGCACACAACTGGTCTGCCGCCAGGCCGCCGACGAGCGTGAGGCGATGACTTCCGAAACCGAGCGCCTGCAGAGCCGCGTGGACGCGCTCGAAGACCGCATCGCAGCCCTCGAAAAGAAGCCGACACAGGTTCTCCCGACGGAAGAAGAGGTGGACCGCACGCTCGGCATCATGCAGCGCTTCTTCCGCGAGTTCCGGGATTGGGCGCGGGAAGATGAGACGCGGCCAGCGCCGGACCGGACTTGATCCGGAAGGGTTAGGCGAAGCGGTCACGTTACCCGCGCCCTGTATCCCTCCCAAAGGGGGTGCATCAACGCCGGGTCAATTCCTCGAAGCTTGGGGCTTGGCGTGGAGGACGGGGTGCTGCGCTCCTGTCTCCCCTCCCACCTGTGGGGAGGGGTAAGGGGTGGGGGTGATCTTTCCACCTGCAAAGCCTCTTCGGAAACTCGCGCCCCAACAAGTTGTGCAAACCCGAACCTTGCATTTGATAAGTTCTCTTCTTTCAGCACAGTCTCCGAAACTCACCGCTCACTCTCAGGAGCCTGCAATGCTGAAGGAATTCCAGGAATTCATCTCCAAGGGCAATGTGATGGATCTCGCCGTCGGCGTGATCATCGGCGGTGCCTTCGGCCTGATCGTCAACTCGCTCGTCAACGACATCATCATGCCGATCGTCGGCGCGATCTTCGGCGGGTTCGACTTTTCGAACTATTTCCTGCCGCTCTCATCCGCCGTCACCGCGACCACGCTCGCCGAAGCGCGCGCTCAAGGTGCTGTCTTCGCTTACGGCAGCTTCCTCACGGTCGTCATCAACTTCCTCATCCTGGCCTTCATCATCTTCCTGATGGTCAAGGGCGTGAACGAGCTGCGCCGCCGCGCCGTCCGCGAGCAACCGACGACGCCCCCCGCACCGCCCGCCGATGTGGCGCTTCTCACCGAAATCCGCGACATCCTCGCCCGGCGTCCGACGGTTTGAGCCTGTCCGCCTGAGGCACTCGGTCTGGCCTGTTTCCACTTGTCCTGCGCTCGCCTATGAGAGCGCAGGACAAGCATTCAGGCCACGCATGAGCATCATATCCAGCATTCGCGATGCCGCCCGGGAAGCCCCCGAAAGCGGCATCGTTTCCGTTGTCAATTACGGCCGCACACGCGAAGGTCTGATCCCGCTTTGGGCGGGCGAAGGGGACCTGCCGACGCCACAATTCATCACGGACGCAGCGGCGCAATCGCTTGCGAACGGCGAAACCTTCTATACCTGGCAGCGCGGCATCCCCGGCCTGCGTGAGGCGCTCGCGCGCTACCACACCCGTCATTTCGGCCGGGCCTTCGCGTCCGACGAGTTCATCGTGACCGGTTCCGGCATGGCCGCGATCCAGTTGGCCCTTCAAGCCACGCTCGGCGCAGGCGACGAGGCCATCTACTTGACCCCCGCATGGCCCAATTTCGCAGGCGCCGTCGGCGTCGCCGGCGCGGTGCCGGTCGCCGTGCCGCTCGCCCACGACGAAGACGGCTGGCACTGCGATCTGGATGCGGTCGAGGCCGCCATCACGCCACGCACCCGCGTGCTTTTCGTCAACACCCCCTCCAATCCCACCGGCTGGACGGCATCGCGTGAAACGCTCGAAAGCCTGCTCGCGCTCGCCCGCAAGCATGGTCTCTGGATCATCGCCGACGAGATTTATTCGCTTTTCTTCTATGGCGAGGCCCGCGCGCCCTCTTTCTACGACATCATCGAGCCTGATGACCGTATCCTCTTCGTCAACTCATTCTCCAAGAACTGGGCCATGACCGGCTGGCGTATCGGCTGGCTCCGCATCCATCCCGCGCTCGAACAGATCTTCGAGAACCTCGTGCAATATTCCACGTCCGGCGTCGCGCAATTCATGCAGCGCGGTGCGGTCGCGGCTCTCGATCAGGGTGACGACTTCATCGCCAGCCAGGTCGCCCGGGCACAAACGGCACGCGACCGTGCCTGCGAAATCCTGCGCAGCACCAACCGCGTGTTGCTGACGCCGCCCAAGGGCGCGTTCTACCTGTTCTTCGGCGTGGATGGCGTTTCGGATTCGGCGAGTGCCGCGTTGCGCATCGTCGATGAGGCCAATGTCGGCTTGGCCCCTGGCACGGCCTTCGGCCAGGGCGGTGAAACCTCTTTCCGCCTCTGCTTTCACCGCCGCGTGGATCAGGTCGAGGAAGCCGCCACGCGCCTCGCGGAATGGATCAGAAAGCTCTGACGAACAGGGATCGGGGCAAAGCGGGGCTTACCCGCCCGCCTTCGACACCATCAGGGGCACCACGCGGTCGCTCTGCGGCAGTGCCGGCTGGTTGTCGGCATGGAAGGGAATGCCGAGCGCGGTCCAGGTTTCCACCAGCGCATCGCGCAAGTTTTCGATCAGCCCGTCGCTGTGCAGCGGCGTCGGCGTGATGCGCAACCGCTCCGTGCCGCGCGGCACGGTCGGGTAGTTGATCGGCTGGATATAGATGCCGTGCTTTTCGAGCAGCCGGTCGCTCGCCTGCTTGCAAAGCTCGGGGTCGCCCACCAGCACCGGCACGATATGCGTGTCCGATGCCATCACCGGCAGCCGCGCGTCGCGCAGCACCGTCTTGGTGCGGTTGGCCTGGCGCGCCTGTCCCTCGCGCTCGGCGCTCGACGCCTTGAGGTGGCGGATCGATGCCGTCGCAGCCGCCGCGATGGCCGGGGGCAGGGCGGTCGTGAAGATGAAGCCCGGCGCGTATGAGCGCACGGCGTCGATCACTGCGGCACTGCCCGTGATGTAACCGCCCAGCGTGCCGAAGGCTTTTGCGAGCGTGCCCTCGATCACGTCGATGCGGTGGGCAAGGCCTTCGCGCTCGGTGATGCCGCCGCCGCGATTGCCATACATGCCGACCGCGTGGACCTCGTCGATATAGGTCATCGCGTTGTAGCGCTCGGCCAGTTCCACGATTTCGAGGATCGGCGCCACGTCACCGTCCATCGAATAAACGCTTTCGAACACGATCAGCTTGGCGCGCTCGGGGCCCGCGGCCTTCAACAGGCTTTCCAGATGCGCCACGTCGTTGTGGCGGAAGATCTTCTTTTCGGCACCCGAGCGGCGCACGCCCTCGATCATCGAGGCATGGTTCAATTCGTCCGATAGCACGAGGCAGTTGGGGAGCAGGCGTGCAATGGTCGAGATCGAGGCCTCGTTGGACACGAAGCCGGAGGTGAAGACGAGTGCGGCTTCCTTGCCATGCAGGTCGGCGAGTTCGGTTTCGAGCTCGACCAGCGGATGGTTGGTGCCGGAAATGTTGCGCGTGCCGCCGGCGCCCGCGCCGAGCCGCTCGGCCGTCTCCTGCATCGCGCGCACGACCTTGGTGTGCTGGCCCATGCCGAGATAGTCGTTGGAGCACCAGACGGTGATGTCGCGCGAAGCGGTGCCGTTACGGAAAGTGGCTGTGGGAAAGGAGCCGGCGCGGCGTTCGAGGTCCGCGAATACCCGGTATCGGCGTTCGGCGTGCAACTGGCCGATCGCCTGATCAAAGAATGCGCTGTAGTTCATTCCAATCCCCAGACTGTGGCCTGAATATAAAGAGTGGGTTAGGCGTCGTCCATGTGGCCAACTTGGTCAAAATGACACGCCACGAGGCAGCACCTGACCGGTTTTTGTGCGCCCGAACCATGATCTAGGTCAAACACCGATCCATTCGCGCGCAAGCCCATCCTTCGCCTGTCTTGTTCGCCTTGTTTTGCTGGGCTAGGCCTCGGTGCGATCAACGAAATCCAAGGAGCTTTCATGGCGGTTCTGGTGACGGGCGGTGCCGGCTATATCGGCAGCCACATGGTGTGGGAGCTTGTGGACAACGGCGAGGAGGTCGTCGTGCTCGACCGGCTGTCCACCGGCTTCGAATGGGCTGTGGCCCCCGAGGCGACACTCGTGCGCGGCGACATCGCCGATCAGGACCTGGTGGCGAACCTCGTGCGCGAACACAAGATCGACTCCGTGATCCACTTCGCCGGTTCGATCATCGTGCCCGAATCCGTGTCCGACCCACTCGGTTATTACGAGAACAACACCTGCAAGACCCGCGCCCTGATCGAAGCGGTGGTGCGCGCGGGCGTGCCGCATTTCATCTTTTCCTCCACGGCGGCCGTTTACGGCGCAGCCGGCTCCGTGCCCGTTTCGGAAGACACCGTGCTCAACCCGGAGTCACCTTACGGGCTGTCCAAGCTGATGAGCGAATGGATGCTGCGCGACGCCTCGCGCGCGCATGCTCTGACCTATTCCGCCCTGCGCTACTTCAACGTCGCCGGCGCCGATCCCAAGGGCCGCACGGGCCAGTCCACCAGGGGTGCGACCCATCTGATCAAGGTCGCCAGCGAAACCGCGCTCGGCAAGCGCGCTTCCATGAACGTCTTCGGCACGGACTATCCGACGGCCGATGGCACCTGCATCCGCGACTACATTCATGTCAGCGATCTCGCCCGCGCCCACTATCTCGCCCTCAAGCGCCTGCGCACCGGCGCGCCCAGCCTCGTCGCCAATTGTGGCTATGGCCGTGGCTTCTCGGTTCTCGAAGTGATCGAAAGCGTGCGACGCGTGTCCGGCGTCGATTTCGACGTACAGCTCTCGGACCGCCGCCCCGGCGACCCCCCGGCCATCGTCGCCAACCCGGCCCGCGCCATGAAGGAATTCGGCTGGAAACCCGAACGCGACGACCTCGACCTGATCGTGGGCGATGCCCTGGCCTGGGAGGAGGCGCTGAAGCGAAAGAACTCGGTGAGCGCCTGATCATTTGAAAGGTCGGCCTCTCGCGGCAACGTCACCCTACCCCGTACCCCTCCCCCCAAGGAGGAGGGGAAGGCATGCGCGTGGCACCACTCTCATCAAGCTAGGCGCCGAGCATCGGGGTGAGATGCGACGATGACGGCTCCCCTCCCACCTGTGGGGAGGGGTACGGGGTGGGGGTGACCTCTCCACCTGCACAACCTGTCAGCAATCCTCACCGCCCACCCATCTCACCAAAAATAGGTGTCACCCATCGGCCTCACCCCTTCCCTCCGTGTCCCGGAATTCCTCCAAACCTTGCCCGAACCTTGTTGATTTGTTCACCCTGAACCCGCAGGGTCGCCGCAAGAAGAAGCAAGACCGCAGTCGGGAGTACGCGTTTGAGAGTTGCGGTGAAGCGTGTTTCGGTCTGGCTCGGAGGTGCGGCGCTCACGCTCGCGCTGTCCGCCACACCCCATCCCGCCACCGCCTTCGAGCTTTTCGGAAAAAAGTTCTTCGAAAAGAGCGATGAGGAGAAGGCCGCCGATGTGATCGGCGAGCCGCAGAATTACACCGTCGAAATCCAGGTATCCGGCGACGACGATGATCTGAAAGGTGCGGTCGAAGGCGCGTCATCCCTTTATGCCGACCGCGACGAGCCCGCATCCGGCGCCTCCGGCCTGCTCGCCAAGGCGCGCAACGACTACAAGCGCATCCTGAACACCATGTATGCGCAGGGCCGCTACGGTCCCACCATTTCCATCCGCGTCGATGGCCGTGAAGCCGCCGACTTGGCCCCCGACACCATGCTGCCCGATCCGGCGGCGGTCGTCGTGTCCGTCGAGCCCGGTCCCGAGTTCCGCTTCGGCAAGGCCGAGATCCTCCGCCGCGCTCCACCTGCCACCAATCGCTTCGACGAGGTCGAGGCGCCTGAAAAGCAGGGCTTCGTCTCGGGCGAGGTAGCGAAATCCGGCGCCATCATCGGCGCAGGGCGCTTGCAGGTGGAAGCCTGGCGCCAGCAGGGCCACCCCAAGGCAGAGGTGGCCGAGCAGCGCGTGGTGGCCGCCCACGATCAGAACATCGTGGACGCTACGCTCAATATCGATCCGGGCCCTTACGCGGTCTATGGTCCGGTCACCGTGCAG
The DNA here is from genome assembly GCF_024053505.1 of Mesorhizobium liriopis. Taxonomy (GTDB): domain Bacteria; phylum Pseudomonadota; class Alphaproteobacteria; order Rhizobiales; family Rhizobiaceae; genus Mesorhizobium_B; species Mesorhizobium_B liriopis. Next base: position 185,278 of record NZ_JAMXQS010000001.1, read on the forward strand.
GGCACCGACCGCATGGCCCCCGAATTCGTGGCCTTCATGGCGGGTCTCACGCCCGGGGCGGAATATGACCCCGACGACCTCAAGCGCGCCTCCGACCGCTACGCCCGGCTCGACGTGTTCCGCGCGGCGCGGCTGCAGGAAGCGGATGCCGTCAATCCGGATGGCACGCTGCCCATCACCGTGATCGCACAGGAGCGCCCGCTTCGCCGCTTCGGCGTCGGCGCCTCTTACTCCACGCTCGACGGCGCGGGCATCGAGGCCTACTGGCTTCACCGCAACCTGTTCGGCCGCGCCGAACGTTTGCGCTTCGATGCGCGCGTGGCCGGCGTCGGCGGCACCAACAATGGCAGCGGCGAGTTCTCCGCCGATCCCGCCGACCTGACCTATCGCCTCGGCGCTACCTTCACCAAGCCCGGCGTCTATACGCCCGACACCGATTTCGCGGCGTCCCTGATCGGCGACCGCGAGGTGCTCGAGCCTTACACCCGCACCGGCGTCAACGCGCAGGTCGGCTTCACGCAGATCTTCGACGAGCGCCTGTCGGGCAAGATCTTCGCCGAGGCCGGCTACGACCACTTCCTCGAAGAGCCCTTCGACGACCGCGAGCGCGAATTCGTGTCCGTTGGCCTGCTCGGCGGGCTCACATATGACGACCGCAACAACAAGACCAACGCGACCCAGGGCTATTATCTCGATCTCCAGGCCCGCCCCTATTACGAGATCGAATACGGCAACCCCACGCTTCAGCTGATCGCGGAAGGGCGCACCTATTTCGGCTTCGGCGAGGATGACCCCTTCGTGCTCGCGGGTCGCCTCAAGATCGGCTCGCTGCTTGGCCCCGATCTCGACGAGGCTGCGCCCGATCGGCTTTTCTTCGCAGGCGGCGGGGGTTCCGTGCGCGGCTACGCCTATCGCAATATCGGCCTGCCCGTGCTCAATGCGGATGGCGAGGATACGGGCGATGTATCCGGCGGCAAGTCGCTGGTGGAAGGCTCGCTCGAAGCGCGCGTGAAAGTCACGCAGGCCATCGGTCTCGTCGGCTTCGTCGACGCCGGAACGGTGGGCGCCGAAAGCTTCCCGAAATTCGATGAAGACATCAAGATCGGCACGGGCGTCGGCCTGCGCTATCTGACGGGCTTGGGTCCCATCCGCCTCGACGTGGCCGTGCCCGTCGATCCCGGCAAGAACGATCCGAGCTTTGCCTTCTATGTCGGCATCGGCCAGGCATTCTAAGGGAGAGAAGACCATGCGCCTTCTTCTCGCACTCTTCGTGTTCCTCAACCTCGCCGGCTTCGCCGCCGCGCAGGAAACCGAGGCCGAAGACCGCTCCTATTTCGTCGGCCTGCTCGAGAACCAGCTGTCCACGCCCGATCGCCAGATCCGCATTTCCGGCATCCAGGGCGCGCTCTCGTCCAATGCCACCATTGGTTCGATCACGGTGGCCGACCGCGAGGGCATCTGGCTGCGCATCACCAATGCACGCATCGTCTGGACGCGTTCGGCGCTTCTGCTCGGACGCCTGTCCATCGACACGCTCGCCGCCGACTCCATCGAAGTGACCCGCAGGCCGGTGCCCGCCGAAGGCCTGCCGCCGCCCGAATCCAGCGGCTTCGCGCTGCCCGAACTGCCCGTCTCGATCACGCTCGGCCAGCTCCAGGTTCCGCGCGTGGCCTTCGGGCCCACCGTGTTCGGCCTCGAATCCGTGCTCAGCATCAATGGCCGTTTGAGCCTCGCCGATGGCGCGCTCGACACCGCGCTCGACATCACCCGCACCGATGGCCCCGGCGGCCAGCTGCGTCTCGTCGCGACCTATGCCAATGCCAACCAGCAGCTGGGTCTCGACCTCACCGTCAACGAGCCCGCCAACGGCGTGATCGCCACCGCGCTCAACCTCGAAAACCGCCCGCCCGTCGCGCTCGCTCTTAAAGGCGCTGGCCCGCTTTCCGCACTCGACCTGAACCTGACGCTCGACACGAACAACAGCCGCGCCATCGCCGGCACCGCGCAGATCCGCGGCGTGGCGGAAGGCTACGGCTTCAACGTCACGGTGGATGGCGATGTCGCCCGCTTGGTGCCCCCCGTTTATCGCGAGTTCTTCGGCACCGAAACCAAGCTGACCGCCCAGGGCGTCAAGCGCAATGATGGGGGCTTCGAGCTGCAAAGCCTGGCGCTCGACGGCGAGGCGCTCGACGTCAACGCGCGCGTAGTCACCGCACCCGACGGCTTCGTGCGCTCGCTCGGGCTTTTCGCCCAGCTCGGCACGACCGACAACCGCCACGTCGTCCTCCCCGTGCCCGGCGGCCAGACCACGGTCGATCGCGCAACGGTCAAGCTGTCCTTCGGCGAAACGGAGGCCAACAACTGGACGGGTTCGGTCGATATCTCGCAACTTGCCACCAGCACATTCTCGTCGGGCCGCACCCAGATCACGCTGGGCGGTCTCGCCGAAAACCTGAACGATCCCGCTGCCCGCCACGTGTCCTTCTCTGCCAAGGGTGCCGTGGCCGAGATCGAGGCCACCCGCGCCGATATCGCCAAAGCGCTGGGCAAAGAGCTCAATCTCGACATCGAGGGCGACTGGCGCGCGAACCAGCCCATCACCCTGTCGCGCGCGCTTTTGTCCGGCAACGGCCTGTCGCTGTCGCTCGCCGGTTCCATCGCCGAATTCATCTATAACGGCACGATCGCCATCGACGCCGCTTCGATCACGCCCTTCTCGGCCCTTGCCGGCCGCGATCTCGCGGGCCGTCTCAAGCTTGACGCCAAGGGCACCGTCGCAGCCCTCACAGGCGGCTTCGACCTTGCGCTCGACGGCAATGCGTCGGGCCTCCAGCTCGGCACGGAAGCGCTCGACCGTCTGCTCGAGGGCGAAACCGTCATTTCGGGCAGCGTGGCCCGCAACGAGCAGGGCCTGACTGCCCGCCAGCTCCGTCTCGCCAACCCGCAGGCGACGGTCAATGCCGATGGGACCTTCGCCACCGGTGCCGCCGACTTCGATTTCGATCTGGCCCTTGGCGATCTCGCGCTTCTCACCCCGCAGGCCAGCGGACGCCTGACGGCCAAGGGCAGGGCGGCCGGCACGGATGGCGTGATCGGCATCACCGCCACGGCCGAAGTCCCCCAGGGCACGCTTTCGGGCAAGCCGCTCACTGACGCGCGCCTCGCATTCGACGGCACGCTCAAGGGCTCCGACGTCGATGGCCGCATCACCGGCAGTGCCGCGCTTGATCGCGTGCCCGTCTCGCTTGCCACCACTGTCGCCGTTCGCGAGAACACGAAGACCCTTTCCGACCTGCGCTTCAGTGCCGGCGGCACGGACGTCACCGGCAATCTCGCCCAGCGCGCCGATGGCCTGTTCGAAGGCGCGCTCGCGCTTCGCTCGCCCGACATTGCGACTGCCGCGGCTCTCGCTCTCGTCCAAGCCTCGGGTGCCGCCATCGCCGACATCACGCTCGCCCCTTCCGAGCCCACGCAGGGGGCCGAGCCCGCTCAAGGCGCCACGCTCAAGGCCTCGTTGTCCAAGCTGGTTTTCGGCACGACGCGCGTCGGCCGCGCCGAGCTCGATGCAACGGTTGCCGATCTCTTCGGCGTGCCTGTCGTCAACGGCACGGCGACCGCCGCCGACGTGGTGGCAGGCGGCATTACGATCCGCATGCTCGACGCTCGCGCTAGTGCCACGGGCACGCGCACGAATTTCAACGCCAATGCCACGCTCGCCGACAATGCCAGGATCGGCACGGAGGGCGCGCTCGAGCCCGAAGGCACCGGCTACCGCCTCTCGCTCGCCCGCCTCGACCTGTCTCAAGGCGAGCTTGCCGCGCGGCTGGTCGAGCCCGCTTCCGTGCTGGTGGAAGGCTCGAACATCCGCCTCGACAGTTTCGCGCTCGATGTCGGCGGCGGCGAAGTTCGCGCGCAAGGTGCCATCGCCGAACAGCTGAATTTGCAGGCTACCATTCGCGAACTCCCGCTCGCCATTGCCAACGCCATCCGCCCCGATCTCGGCCTGTCCGGCACCGTCAACGGCAATGCGACCGTGTCCGGCACCCGCACGGCGCCGGAAGTCACTTTCGACATCGAGGCCCCGCGGATCGGCGCGGCCGCCTTGCGCAGCGCGGGTCTCTCGACGCTCGGCATCCGCGCGAATGGCCGCACCGCCAACAACCGGCTCGACATCGACGCCGATGTCCAGAGCCCCGAAGGCCTGCGCGCCTCGGCCAAGGGTGCGGTGCCGCTGGGCGAGGGCCAGCTCGCGCTCGATGTCGCCTTGCAAGCCTTCCCGCTCGCCGTGCTCAACGCAGTCGTGCCCAACCAGAACCTGTCCGGCACCATTGCCGGCACTGCCCGCGCCACCGGCACGCTTGCCGCGCCCGAGGCGACGTTCGACCTGCGCGGCACGGGCATCAGCGCGGCCGCTCTTGCCAGCGCCGGTGCGGCTCCGCTCACTGTTCAGGCGGCAGGCCGCTTTGCCGACAACACCATCGATCTGAACGCCGTGAACGTGTCCGGTCCCGCCGGTCTCACGGTCAACGCGCGCGGCCGCGTGCCGCTGCAGGGCAACGGGCTCGATGTCAGCGTGAACGGCGAGGCACCCCTGTCTCTCGCCAACCGCTTCCTCGCCGAGCGCGGCGCCAGCGCCACGGGCACGCTGTCCGTCAGCGCGACCGTCAATGGCAGCATCACGGCTCCCCAGGCGCGCGGCATGTTTTCCACCACCGGCGCCGCGATACGCGATCCGCAATCGAATGTCGCGCTCACCGGCATCGCCATCATGGGCACGCTCGACGGCGACCGCGTGACCATCCGCTCGGCCACGGCCAATCTCGGCGGCGGCACGCTGTCCGTGAACGGCTCGATCGGCATCGACCCTGCCGCCGGCTTCCCCGCCGATATACGGGCCAACCTCGCCAATGTCCGCTACGCCGATGGCAACCTGTTTGTCGCCACCGTGTCCGGCCAGCTGGCACTCGCCGGCCCGCTCACCCGCGACCCGCTTCTGTCGGGCAATGTCGCCATCGACCGCGCCGAGATCACCGTGCCGAACTCGTTCGGCGGCGGAGCGGCGGCCATCGATGTCCAGCATCGCAACCCGCCGCGCGGTGTGCAGCTCACGCTCAAGCGCGCCAAGGCCGATGACGGCACGCCGGTTCCCACCGCGCGTCCCTCGACGATCCGTCTCGACGTGAACGTGTCCGCGCCCGCCCGCATCTTCGTGCGCGGTCGCGGTCTCGATGCCGAACTGGGCGGCCAGGTGAAGCTCACCGGCCCGCTGACCGATATCCAGCCCGTCGGCGGCTTCCGCCTGATCCGTGGCCGTCTCGGCATCCTCGGCCAGCGCATCGAGTTCGACGAAGGCGAAGTCACGCTGGTGGGCGATCTCAACCCCTACCTGAACTTCGTCGCAAGCTCGCAAGGGGAGGGCATCACCGTCTATATCACCGTCTCGGGCCGCGCGTCCGACATCGACGTGTCCTTCTCCTCCGATCCCGCTTTGCCGCAGGACGAGGTGCTGGCCCGCCTGATCTTCAAGCGCTCCATCGACGAATTGTCGCCTTTCCAGATCGCGCAACTCGCATCTGCGGCGGCCGAACTTGCCGGCGGCGGCAACAATTCGCTGATCAACAGCTTGCGCAAGTCCACCGGTCTCGACGATCTCGACATCGTGACGGACGATCAAGGCAACGCCGCCGTCCGCGCCGGCCGTTACGTCCGCGACAATGTCTATCTCGGCGTCGAAGCGGGCGGCTCGGGCGGCGCGCGCGCCACGATCAACCTCGACGTCACCGACAATCTCAAGGTCAAGGGCGGCGTCGGCACGGATTCGAGCCTGGGCGTGTTCTACGAGAAGGACTACTGATCCTGTTATCGCGCGTCGCACGTCCTATCTGAAGAGGCATGAAAGCACTCACTTTGCCTCTTCTCGCGGCGAGCCTCCTGCTCCCTGCTCTGCCAGCACGCGCCGAGCGCGCCTGCATCGACGGCAACAGCGCCGTATCGCCCTGCGTGCGCACCTATGGCAGCGAAAAGTTCATCCCGCGCTCGGGCCGCAAGATCATCGAGCCCAACCGCACGCGTCCCCAGCCCGAGGTCAGGGGCCCCGACAAGCTGAAGACCTTCCGCAACCCAAACTATCTCCGCCAGCGCCGCGAGCGCATCGGCCCGAACATTTTCTACAGCGGGCCGGACCGGAACGGCAATCTGAGCATCGGCACCTGCGTGCGCGGGTTCTGCAACTAGCCGAACAGGCCGAACGCCAGCGCCACGATCCACAAGCCGAACAGGGCGCTGATCGCGCCCCAGACCCGCACGCTCTCCTGTCGCCAAACCAGGTGCATGGCATCGACCGCAAGGCGGGGTGCGACCAGAAACGCCATTCCCTCCAGCACCGCCGCGCAGCCCACCGTCGAGACCGCGATCTCGAGCGTCGTATCCCAAGCCCAATGCGCGGCCAGAATGCCCGCTCCGATGAAGTAAACGGCAACGCCTGTCATATAGGCCGACGCCGCACGCTCCCGTAAGCCGTCCAGCATCGCCATGAAACGCACCGGGTCGAGCATCACCCCGATCCCCGCCGCCAGCGCATAGCCCCCGATTCCGAGCGCGAGTTTTTCCGTCAGCATCATCCGTTCTCCAGGCGCTCCTCAACGCCCGAGCCCGCGAACGGAACACGCGGTGCGCCGCTTTTCTTTCGGCCTGACTTTCTCGTGATGGATCACCGCCCGGAATCTGCCGTTCGCCCTCAGATCCGAAACGGAGACGATGCCATGAAGCTCGACAATCCCGACGACCGGCCCGACAATTCCCGCCGCTTGCTGATCGGCGGCATCCCAGCCGGCATCGCGGCCCTTGCCACGCCGACGCTCGCCCAGGCACAGACGGCGCAACCGGCAGGCAGCGGTCCTGCCGAGCCCATCCGGAAACAGAACCCCGTCACCCAATACCCGAAGCCGCCATTCCCGAAGCAAACGCAGGAATGGCCGGGCTTGGCATCCAAGATGGACCCACGCCCCGACCATGGCGAGGAGACCTACAAGGGCTCCGGTCGCCTGATGGGGCGCAAGGCGCTCGTCACCGGCGGCGATTCCGGCATGGGCCGCGCCGCCGTCATCGCTTATGCGCGCGAGGGCGCGGATGTCGCCTTCAACTATCTGCCGGCGGAAGAAGAGGATGCGCGCGAGGTGGTGGCGCTGGTGCAAGCCGCCGGCCGCAGGGCCTTTCCGCTTCCGGGCGACCTCCGCGACGAAGCCTTCTGCCAGAAGCTCGTGGCGGACGCGGTGCAGAGCCTCGGCGGCCTTGACATCCTCGTCAACAATGCCGCGCGCCAGAAGCCGCACAAGGGCCTGGAAGAGATCACCACCGAACTCTTCGACTGGACGCTGAAGACCAACCTTTACGCAATGTTCTGGATCACCAAGGCGGCCCTCCCGCACCTAGAGCCGGGCTCGGCCATCATCACCACGGCCTCCGTGCAGGGCTATGACCCGTCGGCCGAACTGGTCGATTACGCCATGACCAAGGCCGCCCAGGTCAACTGGACCAAGAGCCTCGCCAAGCAGTTGGCGCCCAAGGGCATCCGCGTCAACGCGGTGGCGCCCGGCCCGATCTGGACGCCGCTTCAGCCCTCGGGCGGCCAGTTCCCCGAAAAGCTGCCCGAATTCGGTTCGGACTCGCCGATGGGCCGTCCCGGTCAGCCGGCCGAGCTCGCGGGCATCTACGTGCTCCTGGCCTCGCAGGAAGATTCCTACACCACCGGCCACGTCTATGGCGCGGTGGGCGGGCAGGGCGGTCCCTGATCGTTCGGCGAATGAAGGACACGGGAAGCGGGCGCCTCGGGCGCCCGTTTTCGTTGAAGCAGCAACTCCTCTTCGCTGGCCTGTTGGCAAAGCACCCGCATGCTGGCATGGCGCCGGTCATGCTTCGCATCCGTTGAAGCGGGAGGAAAAGGCTTGCAGGATCAGACGACAACCGAAGACAAAACGCGCCTGCGCAAGGGCATTCTCCTGTCGCTGTTCGCCATCTTCGTTTTCGCGACACAGGACACGGCCACCAAGCTGCTGGTAGCCGACCATTCCCCGTTTCAGATCACCATGATGCGCTTCTGGGCCTTTGCCGCGATGGCGCTTGTGATCGTGGTGCGAAGCGGCGGGGCGCGGGCGGCTTTCGCGTCCAAATATCCTGGGCTTCAGATCCTGCGGCCCATCCTGCTCGTTCTCGATATCTGGTGTTTCGCCTTTGCCACGGGCTTCCTGCCGCTGGCCGAGCTTCAGGCCATCACGCTCGTTTATCCGCTGGTGGTGACGCTTGCGGCGATCCCGATCCTGGGCGAGCGCGTCGGCATCTTTCGCTTTTCGGCGGTGTTCGTGGGCTTTTGCGGCGCACTTCTGATCGTGCGCCCTGGCGGGCTTCCCTTGGGCGTCGGCGTGGCTTGCGCGATGGCTTCGGCGGTCTCTTTCGCGATTTATATCGTCATCACCCGCAAGGTATCGGCAACGGACTCGTCCGCCACCAGCATGGCCTATGTCGGAGCTATCGGCTTTCTGATGACCACGGCCGTCGGCATTTTTTTCTGGCGCACGCCGGATACGACATCACTCATGCTTCTGCTCTACATCATGGCAACCAGCTGCGTGGCCCACGGCTTGCTCGTGGTGGCGCTCGGCATGGCGCCGGCCAGCCTGCTCCAGCCCTTCAACTACACTGCGCTGCCCTGGGGCATCCTGTTCGGATACATCGTCTTCGGCCAGATGATCGACCCGATCGGCCTTATGGGCGCGGTCGTCATTGTCGGCGCGGGCATCACCGTCATGCTGCGCGAGCGCGTGAAGCGGGTGCCTGTCGCACCCGACCCCACGCTGCCCGGCAAGCAGTAGCGGCTTCTACTCCGCCGGGGTTGCGTCTGGGATCGAGCCAGTCGTCTCGATGCCCATCTCGTCGCACTCGATGCGCTTGTCCTCGAGTGCCTGGCTGTTGGCGCCGATCGGCCGCCCCGCTTCGTCCCGAACCTTGGCGACCGTCTCGTTCAGCTCGAGACACTGCTGTTCGAGCTTGTCCGTCGAAGCGCTGTCGTAAAGCACCTGATGCAGCTGCAGCTGCCAGTACGCGAAAGGCAGCGCCAGCACTGCGGCGAGCAGAAGCGCGAGCCTGAGCGCCATCCGCTTCGATGCCTTCCGTTCGCGCCGCCGCGCCAGCGCATTCTTCAACGCCATCGACCGCAAAGCCACCACTCGTCTCCGTCCGAAATCCAACTCGAAAATCCGAGTGGTAAGCCTATGGAAGCCGCCTTTCGCCAAGCTGGCGTGGTGGCATTCGGGAACCGGAAAGCGCGTCACGAATTATTGTGCGCACATTGGAGACTGTCTGATGACCAGGTTTTTTTCCCGATCGCTTGCTGCGGTAGCCGTCTTGGCCGGCACCGAAATGCTTGTTCCCGCCGCCGCTCAGGCACAGAGCATCCAGCTCGACCTCAACAGCCCACGGCCCGGCGTCCGCCTCGTGGATCCGGATGCACCGCCCCCCGGCCGCCGCATCCGCAGCGATGAAGACTACGGCAATCGCGGCTGCTCCGCCGATGACGCGCTCGACAAGGCCGACCGTATGGGCATCCGCCGCGCCCGCGTGGTGTCCGAGCGCCGCCGCTCGATCGACGTCGCGGGCCGCCGCGATGGCGAGCGCGTGGTCGTGACCTTCGCGCGCGACCGTCGCTGCTCGATCATCGACTAAGCTGGCATCGACTAAGCCGGCATCGACCACACGGGCATCGACTGAAGGCCGGTTCGAGCACCAGCTCCATGCGTTCATGCCCTGCGCCGGTTCACGCCGGACAGGGCATTTTCGTAAGCGGAGTTCAGCGCCCCGAACATGAATGAAACCTCTGGGCGCCGTTCATCCCCGGCTCATGCGCATTGCCTTAACCCGTGTTCCACGCGGTCGAAAAGAAACTCGAACGCAGGGAGAGTGAAATGAGAAACAAGCTTCTGGGTGCCGCAGCCCTTCTTGCCGCTGCCCTCGTCCCCGGCATCGCCTCGGCGGCCGGCACGGCGATTGCCACCGGCAACGTCAATCTGCGCGCTGGCCCGTCCACCGGCTACCCGGCCGTCAACGTGGTGCCGCGCGGCGAGGACGTGCGCGTTCACGGCTGCCTCAGCAATCGCTCATGGTGCGACGTGTCCTTCTACGGGCAGCGCGGCTGGATGTCGTCGAACTACATCGCCTTCGTGAATGGCGGCCGCCGCTATGTCGGTGCACCGGCGATCCGGTATATCGAAGCGCCGACCATTACCTTCACGGTCGGCGATTATTGGGAGCGCAACTACCGCAACCGCGACTTCTACCGCGACCGCGCCCGCTGGGCCGCCCGCCGCGACCTCTACGATGGCCCGCGCTATCGTGAGGACCGCCCCATCTATCGCGAGGAAGGCCCGCGTTACCGGGACCGCGACCGCGACCGTTCGGGCTATCGCGACCTGAGCGACAATGGTGACCGGTCCGGCTATCGCACCGTCGATGAGCGCCGTCTCGATCGTCGCGACGATCCGGACTGGGTCGAGCGTGCGCCGCCGCGCTACCGGCCGGCCCCGCCGCCCCCGCCGGTGGATGAAGGTCCGTACGGCTTCGACGATGACAATAACGGCTTCCCGCCGCCGCCGCCGTCCGGCGCATATTGAGACCCTGAAATGAAAAGGGCTGGTTTCAGGATCGAAACCAGCCCTTTTTCTCGATGATGGACACCGCTCAGGAACCGTCCGAGCGGCGCTTTCGCAACCGCTCCGCTTCGCGCATGCGGTTGTCGTAGATACGGTTCAGGATCTCACAGGCGGCTTCCGCCTCCACCTTGCTCATGCCGGCCAGCAGCATGTCGCCGAAGAAGGTCGGCTCGCCTGTTTCATTGTCCCACACCGACCATTGGTCGACCGGATCCAGCACCAGCGTGAAACGGGAAGCCATGGGGAACGCCTCTCAAACTCAGAGAGCCGATACCTGCCACAGCCTGCTCAGTGCCCCGTTAAGTCATTCGTCGGCATTTGACCGAACGCGGGTTTTCCTACCGGACATCGCGAGCGGGCGAACTGACATTCAGCAAGGGCCGCCTGAGCCGCCATTCTCAGCCCGGCGAGGAAAACTTCATCAAGAGAAGCCCCGACACGATCAGCACGGCCGCCAGCACGCGCGCCACGCTCAGCGTCTCGCCCAGAACCACGATCCCCACCACGAATGCGCCCACCGCACCGATGCCCGTCCAGATCGTGTATGCCGTGCCGAGCGGCAGGCTGCGCATGGCAAACGACAGCAGCGCGAAGCTGCCGATCATGGTGACCAGGGTGACGACTGTCGGAACCGGCTTCGAAAAGCCGTCCGAAAGCTTCATGCTGAATGCCCAGACCACTTCCAGCAGTCCGGCAACGAAGAGTGCGATCCAGGCCATTCCGGCCTCCTTCGGTTGATCGGGTCGTCCCGAAGGTTTGGTGCCCATTGATGGGTGAGGCCGTCCTCGGTTGGAGACATAGAACGTCGCCGCTTGCGTTTGAAGGGCTGAAAGCTCGCACCCAAGCCGAGCGATCCTGTTAGGCTCTCGATCACATCACCCTGTCATAATTTCTTTCAAATCCATCGGCATGAGAGTGGAGCAATTCAGAGCCTGTTCCATGCGTCACCCCTCCATTCCGCTGAGAACCCTTGCGGCACCCGAGCCTGCCTATCGCAGGCTGCCGGTGCTGTTCCTGCCGTTCTGGATCATGGCGCTGCTGTTCACCCGCTCTCAGGGCGCGGGCAGCGAGCTCTATGAGGGCGTCGAGCTTCTGGGGTTCGCGCTGATCTTCGCCGGCGCGCTCGGCCGCCTGTGGTGCCGGCTCTACTCGGTGGGTGAGGATGCCGATGCGCTTCCGCGACACGGCCCATATTCCTTGAGCCGCAACCCGCTTTATTTCTTCTCGCTGATGGTGATCGTCGGCATTTGCCTGGGCATGGAAAACGGCTTCGTGGCGGTGATCAGCGCCATTGCCGCCCTGGCCTATTTCGCTTTCGTTCTCCCCATCGAGGAGGGGGCGAAGCTCTATCGGTTCCGCGACGCCTTTCTGTTCTATTCGGCGCGCGTGCCGCGTCTGTTTCCGCGTTTCGCCTTTCCCCGCACCCGACAATTGGTTCGGGTCGATCTGCGCAAGCTTTCGCTGGCCATTCTCGACGTGGCGATCCTTCTCTCGGCGGTCGTCTTCATCGAAGGACTGGAGATGGTGGAAAGCGTGCATCTCCTGCCGCATATCCCGGTGCCGTTCTGAGCGGCGACGCCGGCCCATTCATTCCGGTTTGAGCGTTTCTTTCTGCGTGATCAGCCGCGCGCTGTGCTGGCCGCGCAGGTAAGCCCAGAGCCAGCTGATCGCGACGGTCAGCCGGCTCCGCGCGCCGATCAGAAAGTAGATGTGGGCGATGCCCCATAGCCACCACGCGATCCGGCCTTTCAGCTGAATGCGTCCCCAGTCGATCACCGCCGCATTGGGACCGACCGTCGCCAGATTCCCCGAGTGGCGATAGCGGAACGGTTCGTGGCTCGTCTTGCCGTTGAGCCTGTCCCGGATCACATGCGCCGCGTAAGCGCCTTCCTGCTTGGCGGCCGGTGCGATGCCCGGCACCGTCTTCCCCTCGATCTCGACATGCGCCGTGTCGCCGAGCGCAAAGATCTCGGGATGGCCCGGCACCGTCAGGTCGGGGTTCACCATCACGCGCCCCGCGCGATCGGCCGGTGCGCCCACCCATTCGGCCGCGCGCGAGGCCTGCACGCCCGCCGCCCAGACCACCGTGCGGCAGGCGATGAACTCCCTTCCGATCCGGATGCCGTCCTCCGTGCATTCCGTCACCGGCTCACCGGTCCGAACCTCGACGCCGAGCTTGGTCAGCGCACGCGCGGCATAGTCCGACAGCTTCGGCGCGAAGGCTGCCAGCACGCGCGGGCCCGCCTCCACCAGAAGCACGCGCGCTTCGCGCGTGTCGATCCGCCGAAACTCGCCCGGCAAGGTTTCCTGCGCCAAGGTCGCGATGATGCCGGCCAGTTCCACACCCGTCGGCCCCGCGCCGATGATCGAAAACGTCATCAACGCTCGGCGCTTCTCAGGGTCGGTCTCGAGTTCCGCGCGTTCGAAGGCGAGCAGCAGGCGGCGACGGATGGTGGTCGCATCCTCGAGCGTCTTCAGCCCCGGCGCATCCCTTTCCCATTCGTCGTGCCCGAAATAGGCGTGCCGCGCGCCGGTCGCGAGAACCAGCGTATCGTATGGAATGGTCTCCCCGGTGCGCAAGCGAACCGTGCGCTCGGCCGTGTCGACCCCATCCACGGTGCTGAGCAGCGTCAGCACATCCTTGCGGTCGTGAAACAGCGAGCGGATCGGCCATGCGATGTCGGATGTCGCCAGAAGCGTCGTCGCGACCTGATAAAGCAGCGGCTGGAACAGGTGGTGGTTGCGCTGGTCGATCAGCGTGATCGCCGCGCCCGCGCCCTTCAGGTCGAGGATCAGCTGTATCCCCGCGAACCCCGCGCCGACCACCACGACTTTGTGCTTGTTGGCCATGTCCAACCTCTTTCCAGGCTGGCTGGGAACAGGGAAACGGCCCCGCCCGATTGCTCGCCTTCGTCGCTTCGCCGCTCCTCCCTATGGGATGCAAGCTAGGCATGAGCGCGCGAGGTTCAACCACCATCCGCGCATGGGAGCCGCGCGATCAGCCAATCCGGCCATGGACCGCAATGAGGGGCCGTGCCGACATCTCAGCCATCCAGCGGGGCCGGAAGTCAAACCGGTGTCGAACCCGGCCTCAAACCCTTCAGAACGGCCGTGCCGCGCACCCATCCACCAGCGGCGCCGTCTCGGCCTGTATCTGCGCGGCAGAGGCAAGGCGCCCGACCGGATAGGTGGTGATTGTCGTGGTATCCGGCGGCGATTCCGTGAAGACCACGCGGGACTCCCGCTCCGTCTTCGCTTCCAAGGTCAGCGTCACGGTTTCCCGCACGACATTGACGCGCGATTTCGGGTTGTAGCGCGTGAACTCGCTGCTCTTGACCGCATCGGGATGCGCGCGTTCGAAGCAGCGCACCATGTCGCGATAGAACCGGTTGACCGTCTTGCTCGACGCCGGCGCCTTGGAAGCCGTGGCGCAGCCGGCGAGGGCAAGGCCCAGGGCGGCGGTGAAACAGGCAGTCAAGAACGCTCGCACCAAGGCCGATCCTCCGTCCACTCGGGACACCAAGATTGAAGCAGCAGCCAAGGAAATCAATGGGCAAGAAACAGTGGTGCCCAGGGGCGGAATCGAACCACCGACACTGCGATTTTCAGTCGCATGCTCTACCAACTGAGCTACCTGGGCACTCCGGCCGGAGCGCTTGTTTGAGCAAGCTGTCCGGCGAAAGCCGGCGGGTTATAACATGGGCGAAGCGGGTGTCCAGCGCCCTTGAGAGGCAAAATTCGCTTTTCTTGCGCGGTCCGGAAATTAATCCGGCTTACGCTGCGTCGGCTCTTCGTCTTCCTCGTCGACATCGCCCGGAATGACATAGGCGCCCGAAAGCCAGCGGTTCAGATCGACGTCCTTGCAGCGTGACGAGCAGAACGGATAGAACTCGCGCGACGAAGGCTTGCCGCATTCGGGGCAGGGGCGCTTGGGGCGCAAAGGCGTGATCTTGGCCGCGTCGCTCATGCCAGCGCGCTCCAGCCCTTGCGCACCTCATAGCCCTCGCCGCCGAGCAGTTGCACCGTCTCGGTGAGCGGCAGGCCGACGACATTGGTGTAGGAACCGATGAGCTTCACCACGAAGCTTCCCGCCAATCCCTGGATCGCATAGCCGCCCGCCTTGCCGCGCCATTCGCCGGTCGCGATGAAGCCTTCCATCTCGGCGCGCGACAGGCGCTTGAAGCGCACGCGCGTCTCGACCAGCTTCTGGCGCACCTTGCCGCTTGGCGTGATCAAGCAGACGCCCGAATAAACGCGGTGCGTGCGGCCCGAAAGCAGGCCGAGGCAGGTCATCGCTTCTTCGGAATAATCGGTCTTGGGCAGGATGCGGCGTCCGACCGAGACCACCGTATCGGCGCCAAGAACGAAGGGATGCTCGAAGCCCTTTTCGGTGCGGATGGCTTCTGCGGCCTTCTCGGCCTTGGCGCGCGACAGGCGCTTGGCGAGCGAGCGCGGATGCTCCGCGCGCTCGGGCGTCTCGTCGAGATCGGCGGGCAGCAGACGGTCAGGCGCAATGCCGGCCTGCGCCAGCAGCTCGATGCGGCGCGGCGATCCGGAAGCCAGAACCAGAGGGTAGGGGGGTGTGGTCATGGTCTTGAAGCGGGCCTTGGAAGGAAAGTCGCGGCCCGCCTACTTGAAGCGGTAGGTGATCCGGCCCTTGGTCAGGTCGTAGGGTGTCATCTCGACCAGCACCTTGTCGCCCGTCAGCACGCGGATGCGGTTCTTGCGCATGCGGCCGGCCGTATGGGCCACGATCTCGTGCTCGTTCTCGAGCTTGACGCGGAACATGGCGTTGGGCAGCAGTTCGACCACGGTGCCCGGAAATTCGAGGACTTCTTCTTTCGGCATTCTCTTCCTTCAACTTGGGAAACGGCGAAAAGGGCTCCGGAGCGCGAGGGCTCCGGCTCCCGGAATGGCGCGTTCCCTATAGGCCCGTTTTCGCGGCTTGAATAGCGCTTAGGCGCCTTTTGCTCGTCTTGTCCTTATGTAAGGTCTCGCGCCTGTTTCACCAGGCGTTCCCGGATGTTGCTCGCCAACCGTTCGCGCATGTCGCGATAAGCCTCCAGGATCTGTTCGCGCGTGCCCTGAATCACCGTGGGATCGGTGGTGGGCCAGTATTCCACCTGCACCGCCATCGAGCGCGTCAGTTCAAGTGCCGCATGATGTGCTTCAGGCGCCAGTGTCACGATCAGGTCGAAATAGCTGTCTTCCAGTTCCCCCAGCGAATGCGGCTGATGGTCGGGCAGGGCGAGGCCCACTTCCGCGAGTGTCGCATCCACGAACGGATCGTGCTCGCCCCGCCGCACACCGGCTGAGGCCACGAACACGTCCGAAGGCAGCATCGAGCGTGCGAGCGCTTCCGCCGTGGGTGAGCGCACCGAGTTCATGCGGCACATGAACAAGACCGAGCGCGGCCCCTTTTCGGGGGCCGCCTCGCCGGGAAGCCTCAGCTCTTCCAATGCAGCACACAGATCAGCGTAAACAGCCGTCGCGCGGTCGCGAAATCGAGCAGGATCTTGCCGTCCAGCCGGTCGCGCAACGCCTGCGCCCCTTCATCGTGCAAGCCCCGCCGGCCCATGTCGATCGCCTCGATCTTGGCGGGCGAGGCCAGCCGGATCGCCTCGTAATAGCTTTCGCAGATGAAGCGGTAATCCTTCACGATCTTGCGCAAGGGCGACAGCGACAGAATATGCGTCGCCACGTCCTCGCCGGTCTCGCGCCTGATATCGAAGCTCAGCCGATGCTCGACCAGCGAAAGCTTCAAGGCATAGGGCCCGTCACCCGTATCGCCCACGGGCGCGAAGCTGTTCTCCTCGATCAGGTCGAAGATAGCGACAGCCCGCTCATGCTCCACATCCGGCGTCGAGCGCCCGAAGCCCGCGTCGAGCGTGATGTCGATCAGCTTGCGTGCGCCGTTCGCCTTTGCGTTCATGCCTCGCCCGAGTTCGTGCCTCGTTCAGAGATTGAGTCTGACGGCCACCGACCGCGCATGCGCCTCGAGCCCTTCCGCCTTCGCCAGCACCATCGCCGGCCCGGCCAGTGCGCGCAAGCTCTTGGCATCGAGCCGCAACAAGCTCGTCCGCTTCATGAACTCCAGGACCGACAGGCCCGACGAGAACCGCGCCGAGCGTGCCGTCGGCAGCACATGGTTCGAGCCCGCCACATAATCCCCGATCGCTTCCGGCGTATGCCGCCCGAGGAAAACCGCGCCTGCATTGCGCAGGCCGGCAAGCACTGCCTCCGGGTCTTCCACTGCCAGTTCAACATGCTCGGCCGCGAGCCGGTCCGCCAGCGGCAGTGCGTCCGCCAACCGATCGACCACGATCACCGCCCCGAAATCCCGCCAGCTCGCGCCCGCGATCCCGGCGCGCGGCAGAAGCGTCAATTGCCGCTCCACCGCTCCTTCCACCGCATCCGCGAGCCCGGCATCGTCCGTGATCAGGATCGACTGCGCCGCCGTGTCGTGCTCGGCCTGCGCCAGAAGATCGGCCGCGAGCCAGTCCGGATCGTTGTCCTTGTCCGCGATCACCAGAACTTCAGAAGGCCCCGCCACGGCATCGATGCCGACCACGCCGAACACCTGCCGCTTGGCCGCCGCGACATAGGCGTTGCCGGGCCCGACGATCTTCGCGACCGGCTTCACCGTCTCGGTGCCGTAAGCGAGCGCGGCAATCGCCTGCGCCCCGCCCAAGCGATAGATCTCGTGCACTCCGCCAAGCCGTGCGGCCACCAGCACCAGTGGGTTGAGCACGCCATCGGGTGTCGGCACCACCATCACGATGCGCGGTACGCCCGCCACGGACGCCGGCACCGCATTCATCAGCACCGAGCTCGGATAGCTTGCAGTCCCGCCCGGCACGTAGAGGCCGACGGATTCCACCGCCGTCCAGCGCGAGCCGAGTTCCGCGCCCACCGCGTCGCGATAGCGATCATCCTGCGGCACCTGCCGCGCATGGTGCGAGCGGATGCGCTCCGCCGCGAACCGCAGCGCCTCCACCGCCTCCGTGTCGGCCTGGCCGAACGCCGCCTCGATCTCGCTGTCCGAAACCTTCAGCCCGAGGCTTGCCACATCGACCCGGTCGAATTCCTGCGAAAAGCGCTTGAGCGCCGCGTCGCCCTCGTCGCGCACGGCCTTGATGATCCGCGCGACCGCCGCGTCCACATCCGGCGATACCTCGCGCTTCGCCGCCAGAAGTGCGGCGAACGCCGCTTCGAAGCCGGCGTCCCGGCTATTCAGTCTCACAGCCATATTCTCACTAAGCCCTGTGCACCGGGCGCGATTGCGTTTCCCACGCAGCCCCAAGATCGGCGAGCCGCGCCTCGATGCATTCCGCGTCGAGCCGAATGGCGGCCCCGCCCGAAAACAACAGTTCGACCGTGCCCCCAGGCGCTTCGCCGGGAATGAAGCGGACCGTCAGAAGCGACAGCACCTCGTCCGGCTTCGTCCGGTCGATGCCCGCCGTTCGCACGTTCACCACCCGCGCGAACTGCAGCACGCTGCGCCGCCGCTGGTGCCGCCGCCGAAACCACGAGCCCTCGCGCGCTTCCCACGCGAAGCGGTTCAGCGCCACCGCGAATTCCTTTCGCACGCCGGAATAGTCGATATCGGCCACGCGCAGCACCGCATCCTGCAGATGCGCCGCGATCACCTGAAGGTCCTGCGCATCGAGCGCGGCAAGCTTGAGCGGCGTCATGCCAGATCCACCCTGAACAACAAGATCATGGCTTCGCAGGTAAACGGCTCGCCGCGAAAGGCAAGGCCGCAGGTGCTGGGCACCCACGGCCTTTTCATGTTGAGCTCGTGAATGAGAGGGCTCTTAACCGGAAATCCGCTCCACCACCGCGCCACACGCGCCGAGCTTCTCTTCCAGCCGCTCGAAGCCGCGGTCGAGGTGATAGACGCGGTTCACCACCGTCTCGCCTTCCGCCGCCAGCCCCGCGATCACCAGCGACACGGACGCGCGCAGGTCAGTCGCCATCACCGGCGCGCCCTTGAGCTTCGCGACGCCTTCCACCACGGCCGTCTGTCCGTTGAGCGAGATCTTGGCTCCGAGGCGCGCCAATTCCTGCACATGCATGAAGCGATTCTCGAAGATCGTTTCCGTGATGTGCGAGGTGCCTTTGGCCATGGTCATCAGGCCCATGAACTGCGCCTGCAGATCGGTAGGGAAGCCGGGGAAGGGCTCGGTGGTCACGTCAACGGGCGAGATGCCCGCACCGTTGCGGTAGACCTTGATGCCGTGGTTGAGCGGCGTGATCTCGGTGCCCGTGCCGCGCAGGATATCGAGCGCGTTTTCGAGCAGGTCTGCGCGCGCGCCTTCGAGCACCACTTCGCCGCCCGTCATGGCCACCGCCATCGCGAAGGTGCCCGTCTCGATGCGGTCGGGGATCACCTGCACCCGCGCGCCGTGCAGCGCATCCACACCCTCGATGCGGATCGTCGCCGTGCCCGCGCCCGAAATCTTCGCGCCCATCGCGTTGAGGCAATCGGCGAGGTTCACCACTTCCGGCTCGCGCGCGGCATTTTCCAGCACGGTTTCGCCCTTGGCGAGCGTCGCCGCCATCATCAGCACATGCGTGGCACCCACCGAGACCTTCGGAAACGCATAGCGCGCGCCGACCAGCCCGCCCTTGGCGGAAGCCACCGCATAGCCGCTCTCGATCTCGATATTGGCGCCCAGCGCGCGAAGCCCGTCGATGAAGAGATCGACCGGCCGCGTGCCGATGGCGCAACCGCCCGGCAGCGACACGCGCGCCTCATGGCAGCGGGCGAGCAGCGGTCCGATCACCCAGAAGCTCGCGCGCATCTTGGAAACCAGCTCGTAAGGCGCCGTCGTATCGACGATCGAGCGTGCCGTGAAATGGATCGTCCGCCCATGCCCGCCCTGCTGGCGCTCACGGCGGCCGTTCACGGAGTAATCCACGCCGTGATTGCCCAGGATGCGGATCAGCTGCTCGACATCGGCCAGATGCGGCACATTATCGAGCGTCAGCGTGTCGTCGGTCAGAAGCGACGCGATCATCAGCGGAAGCGCCGCATTCTTCGCCCCCGAGATCGGGATCGTGCCATGAAGCGGATTGCCGCCGACGATTCTGATGCGATCCATCGCTGATCCTGTTTGTCTCTGAACGGGGAAGGGCGCAGCCCAAACCAAAACGCGCCCTTTAGCCTGTCCGGCTTATGATTTGAAGGCAGCAACCCCAAGGCCGCGCTCCCTCGCTTCAGAACGCAAGCCACCGTTCCCCATCTGCCACAGAAAGATGGCGCGGGGCTGGTCGAAGGTTCGATTGTGGAGAATTTGAATGGTGCTGCGAGAGAGGATTGAATTCTATCACTCTCCGCGTGAAGTATGTGTAAGCTATTGTTTTTTCAGCGCAATTGAAATAGGTAAAAGTTCTTATTGCAGCAGTGCAGCGTAGCGATTGCAAGAGCCAAAATGCGGTGACAACCCGCGCTTGGTCTTCTCCTTCATCGAGGCTACTACTTGGGCTGCCTGATGATCGAATTCGGCACAACATTGTTCCCTTCACGCAGCATTGCCGCCGAGTCAGACCGGTGTCTCGGCGACTTCGTTGGAGATAGGAACGCTCATGGAAACATCTCAGCATCGACATTTGCAACAGTTTCGACAAGCAGAGCCCGATCAAGGAACACATTCCTCCTCTCGCAACTTGTTTCCGGCACGAGCAGACATGAGTGGCACGCTGCACCGTGTAGGTGCCGCTCTCCGCCCGCCAGCGAGGGATCATGGTCAGCGCAAACTGGGTCATTGGAGCATAGTCGAAGCCGTTCTAGAGCGCTCTTGATGAGTTCAGGCGTGCGCTCCGCGACCTCGGCGAGACCACCAAGAGTTCCCTGGGCACCCGCACTTGCGGTGAAGATGAGAAGTCCAAAGCGGTCAGGAACGTCTGAACGACTGCTGGCAAGCGCATAGACGCGTTCTTTGAGCGAGCTGAGCGGATAGCCGCATTCGAGAGCGATCTCCTGCATAAGAGCGTGAGAAAGGCTATGCAGTAGCAGGTAAGGCAAACCCGGATTCGCTTGACGCGTCCCTTGCTTCTGATCGTGCCGCAGTAGGCCGCGCTCAAGAAGGTCGCTACGCAGGCGCACTTTTGTGCGGGCAGCCCAGGTTCTGAGTGCAGCAGAGCGCAGCTTGATGAAAATACCTTCGCCGAGTTGTTCCATCGCTGGCAGCCAGTCGGTGAACTCCGCCAGCGGGGCGCCATCAACGGCCAAGCGCACATCCTCGAGCATGGCTTCAGCTATGGTCGGTGAAGGCTCGAGACGAGTGAAGCCGTAGAGGCACATCACGGCCTTGAGGCGATGGACGGCGACGATGCTGTCGATGAAATCCTCATCGTCAATTGTCTTGGGCTTTACGTTCTTAAGATCCGCGAGTGTTTCGGCAAAAAGCGGCTCTCGCGGACCATCACTGCCGATCACCGCCCTCCCGCTTCCTAAGAGATCGAACTCCGCGATCTTAGGATCCTGTGCAGCATCCAGTGTTGCCGCCTCGCGCAGTTGAACAATGCGGGCGTGGACTTCAGCGTCATCGTAACCGGACAGTGCTGCACCAATCTCAGGAACGTTCCTCAACACGCTTACGAAGTGTGGATCGGTTGCTCCTTGTAAGCTCGTCCAATGCCGACGGATGGCGGTGCTCAGCGCATCCTCTTGGGTCGGAAGCGAGATGACGGTGACAGTCTGGGCAAAGTAGGTGTTCGTAGCCGACCGCG
Organism: Mesorhizobium liriopis; assembly: GCF_024053505.1. Classification (GTDB taxonomy): domain Bacteria; phylum Pseudomonadota; class Alphaproteobacteria; order Rhizobiales; family Rhizobiaceae; genus Mesorhizobium_B; species Mesorhizobium_B liriopis. Next base: position 206,715 of record NZ_JAMXQS010000001.1, read on the forward strand.
ACAGAAAGTGAAGCCGCTCGCCGCAGCCTGGTTCGTGCGAGTCAAGCCACGGCCGCCTCCCATGGCACATACCCAGGAAGCCAGGCTTGAACGCATCAGCTAAAGAAACAGATGGACGGCCGCAATCACAGCCGATTCGGATGTTCGCCGGATCGGCACTAGAACCTTCTTCCTCGATCCACATCGGCTCAGCACACTTGTCCCCACGATGGACAAGCCATTTCCAGTCTATGTCCTGCAGGTGCCCTTTCTCGCATGCGCCCACAAATCGGATAGGTGTGACGTCGACTTTCTTCCGGTCCTCAGGCCGCTGAAACTTCTTACGGCCGTTTGCCTCGAGGTCTTCCCACCGCACAAGGCGACGTCGACGAGGGTCTGGAGCACCTGACGCACTCAACCCTTCGCAGGTGAACCATGTCGGAAATACCCGCACCTGAACTCCATCTGGCTCTGCACCGTTGCGCACGTCGCGCGCGATCGGAGGCGTCCGGAACTTCACAGGCTTGGAGGGGTCCCACCGATTGTTCTCGCTCAGCACCTTATGTAGCAGCGCGGCGAGGCGCGGCTCCTCAATGCTCTTGAACGCCGTCTGACGCGCGTCCCAATGATCGAGGCCGGCGACAAGAACAGACCTTGTGGGCAGATCCATCATCGCTCCTGGACCGAACGAGGTCAGGAGCTGGCTCATGCTCTGCGTGATACGGCTCATGGCAAATCTCCCCCATCACCAAGCGCTCGACCCAACGGGTCACAAAGTTTCAACACTACGCCATATTCTACGTCACGCATCGAGCGACCGGCTGAGAACCGCTGATGTTCGTCGGACAGAGTGCGGGAGTCGGGATCCAGCGGATACTGCAGCAGGCGCCGTTGGGCAGATCCGCTGTCATAGGTGAATGCAGCACCCGCTGCGGTTTGGGTGATGGCAACGGCCTCCCAGTCATCGACTAGTTCCTCGGCCCTCCGCACAGCACGGTCGATCGTGGGCTGAAGAATTCCCGCGCATTGCGCACGCTGCCGCAGAAGCGCAGCCAGCTTCGCGCGGATCGAGGCATGCTGGCTAACCTGAGCCACGGCCTCGGAAGGCGACAGGCCAGGCTCAAGGTGACGGCCAACAGCCACGACTAGCGCGGCCAAGGCACGATCCAAAGCGCGCGGTGCGAATGGGGTGACACTAGTCGCCTCCACGGCGCGGTAGAAAGAAGCATGGAAGGTCCGGAAGCTCTCGTAGTGCGTCCGGTCTCGCGGCTTGTGCAAGTTGAGTAGAGTAGCCACCAAGCCTGGCTTGTCGCTCTGGCGTCCGACGCGGCTCGTCGCCTGAATGTATTCGGCTGCGGTCTTCGGTTGCCCCTGCACGACCATTAGGCCCAGCCGGGTGATGTCGAGGCCAACCGAGATCATGTTCGTGGCGAGCGCGACATCCATGCTCTCGTCGTCTAAGAGGCCGGTGGCTGTTCGGACTCTCCGCCCGAGCCGGTCCTTAGCGGTAGCTACATCGTCCGTCGAAACGCGCGAGGTAAGTTCGGTGGGCATGCGGAGAACGCGATTTGCGAAGGGTTGGTCGGCGGGGTTGAGCCGCCTGCGCTCGTCGCCGTAACTTGCAACATGTTCCCGGATTTCGTCCTCAACGATGCGTCGGGCACCGCCGAGCTCCCGAAGTGCATTAAAGTAAGTCAAAACAGTGAGATACGGATCCGCAGCCTCATCCGCGCCGGCTAGGAATTGAGCCTCGGCACCTGACAAGAGGGTCTGCATTGCCCGTAGGAAGAGCAGCTTGGGGCCTCTCCCTTGAGCGGCAAGTCCGATGTAGCGCCGCGCCGGCTCATTCTCAGCCGGGACGGTGCGCGCGAAGAAGCTATCGCGCCGATCGATCCCTGGGGGAGGGAACACGGCCGTCTCTCGTCGGTCGAACAGCGCCCGGATCTGGTTTTCGGCGCGTCGCACCGTAGCAGTTGAGGCGACGATCTTGACCCGCGCGGGCTTATCACGACCGGGACGAGAAGCGAGAACGTCGATAACCGTCTCATACAAGCCGGCCACCGTTCCCAGCGGCCCGGAGATCAGGTGCAACTCATCTTGGATGATTAGGTCGGGAGGGTCTAAGCGATGACCGTTGTCGAGTGGACGTCCTAAGCCGCGTTCCGCTGCGCCATAGAAGCCCTTTGCGGGGTCAAAGCGGTCGACATGGCCAAAGAATGCGCCGCTCTGGCCGATCCAGGGTAGCGCGGCGAACTTGTCCACGGTGGCAATTAGAAAAGCGGGCAGCCGCCGGTAGATCGGCTCATCCACGACGAGCACCGGCAGCGCACGATCCCGAGTGAAGGCGCAGTCCGCGTTTTCGCACTTGATGAGGAGATTGTCGGGCGCGTTCCGGTTGGGATGCATCCGGAAACTCTCGGGTTTGAGAGGCGTTGCGCACCAGGGACAGGTTTTAAGAGGGACTGGCGATTTCTCCTTCTTGGGATCGCGCTGATACCGGGCGAGCCAAGTAGTGGCAGCATTAGGGTCGGTGCTACCGGATCTGGGTCGCAACCTGTTGGGCGACGCGGCACCGCCGACCCACAGGCCAATTTCGATCGGCCATTCGCCGAGCCGGCGCTGCCCTTCCTTGTCTCGTGTGCGGATGAGCTCAAGCGCACAGATCAGGCCGGCCGCGCGCCCAAGCTGGTCGAGGGTCAGAAGGCGCAGCGTATAGCGCATGATGACGCTGACGCCCGCCCCAAGTGGGCCGGGAGCGTGTAACCGCCGGAGCGCGATGCTATAGGCGGCAAGCCCGAGATAAGCCTCCGTCTTGCCGCCGCCCGTTGGAAAGAACAAGAGATCGACGATCTCACGCTCGGGACTATCCCGCTCGGTCAGCCCAACGAGATTGAGCAGAATAAATGCGAGCTGGAACGGCCGCCATGTCGGAGGAGCAATCGCTGCCGGCGCCTTTTTCTGAATGCCAGCTTCGCGCTGCCGCGCGGCCATGGCCATGGCCTCGTTCATGATCGCGAATGCATTACGAGCCGACGCATCCCGATCCAGGAGCGCTATGCCCCCCTCTATGCGCTTGCGCGCAGACTCCATGTTGGCGAGAAGCATCTCCGCGGTCTGTCGGCGACGTGGTGCAAGCGGATTCAGCAGAGCTTGGCTCGCCATCTGCCACTCGCCGTAAAGGCGCGGCAGCTCGCGCAGGACAGATGTTAAAGCTGTGCCTGAGGTGTTTGCCGCCTGCGACAGCGCCTCCATGCGGAACTCGACGCCAGCTATAGCGCTGTTCGGCGCGACCTTCTCCACATCCTGGCAGGGCAGTGGCTCGGTCCACACGCGTGTGACCGGCGAGCATGTCCCGTTCTCGTTGTGGCTCTCCGCCCAACCAGCGGACGTGTTGCGGCCGACAGCGAACTCGCAGACGTCATGGTAGTGGAGATCCCCCAGCCGCAAGTCGAAGTCGCTGGAGTGGTAGGCTGAACGGTCCGTGCGGGGGTGGAAGCCTGCCTCGCATTCGAGCTCCAGTCGAGCCTGAAAGGCATACGCGAGATCAGTGTAGGGTGCGCGAGCGCGAGCGCGGCGATTGACAAGGAACACTGTGACAACGCGTAACCGCTCTTGCCGGCCCTCCGGCGTGGTCTGCGTAAGGAGTCGCTGGTTGACTGCGATTCCGAGCCCGCCGCCTGGCCGCTGCGGTGCAGCGCTTCCGGGCAGTGCCAGACCCTTGTGGTTGCGGGTCACGTCAACAAGAAGTCGTGCATTGCCGGGAAGGCGAACCCAGCGCAGATCCTCCGGCGGCTTCGGCTTCTTCTCGCCCTCTTTCAGTGCCTCGGGTGCGATCAGGGCGTCGGGCAGCGGCGGCTCGGTCTTGTAATCGCCCCATGTCGCATGGACCGCAATTGTCTCCACATCCACTGGCAGCACGACCGTAAGGCCGATGGAGGAAGGCAGGAAGCGATCTCGTGGGGGAGCGTCGCCCCCTTCGTCCTCGTCGGCCGGGAGGGTCAGGTCGCCTCGCCGCGGTGCCCCATCGAGCGTTTCTGTGCCCAGGAGGTCATCAGCGAGGTCCTCGGCTACTTCGTCGTCGTCCTTCTTGGCATGCGCCTCGCCGTCGTATGCGGGCACGATGAAGCCGCTTACATACCAGCGCGACGGCTTCTCGCGGAGAACCTCACGTTCGAGGTCTTGGTCGAGCGACGGATGCGGCCCAATGAGGTCGCGGCGCAGCAGGTCGATGAGGTTTTCGCGAACAATGGCGGCACTCGACCGCGCGGGAGCTGCGGCCTGCACGTTCCCTGGCATCTCGTTCATGCGCGTCCCCTTTCCAGTGCAGCGAGCTCGCTCAGCGTTCGCTCCAGCCAGTCCTTCGTATAGGGCAGCTTCAAGGGCTCCCTTGGGCGGAAGCCCACATCAGTGAACAGACGTTCCAGCGAGATCATGCGATCGCAAAATCCCTGACGGATGCCGATTCGAAGGCTCGCTTTGTCCGGACCGCACAGCACCCAGGGATCGTCCTGCCGACTGAGAATATGAGACCAGAGCAGGCGCTCTCCTGTGTCGAGCGCGCCGATGGTCCCATCCTGAATGGCAGCGGCTGCCACATCCTCTGGTGTGACGCGGTGCTCGGCAGCAAGGCCATCTTTCAGGACGGTGATGTCAATCTGTTGCTCAGGCCGGCGGCGCTGCATGCCCGTCTGGGTTTCGATCACAACGAACTCTACCGTTTCAAGCCGATAGCCACCCGCCAGAGCCCGCCAGCCGTTTACGCGCCAGCTCTCGATAATGGCGTTGGTATCCAGCAGGACGGGGCCGTGATGCTTGGGCATCGGGTCTCACAGCGCATATGGGGCTTCAACCCCGTGAGACGCGCAGATTCCAGCGATATCGTCCACAGCGACATCCATGAGGTCGGCGAGCTTGCGCAGTGAGATCCGCCCCTCGTCCGCCGCTTTGGCGATCACCTCGGCAAAGCCGCGCGAAAACAAGGCCGGCTGCTCCACCCGCTGCGCCGGATGACCGTTGTTGTGGAGAGCCGCGTCGAGAATCCCAAGCGCTCGTGCGCGAGAGATGCGACCCAGTGACACCAGCCGCCATTTCAGCGCAGACGCTGTCACGCCAAGCGCTTCCGCCGTCCGCCTGAGTTCCGCCCCAAGCGCATCGTCCCCCAGTGCTCGCCAGTCGGCGAAGCGGTCCACGACGCGCCCGGGCATCAGGAGCGCGGAGGCGAAATTGTTGGCGAGCTGCTCGACGCGGTTGCCGCCTGTCTCCGCCGCTTCCTCGACGTGCTCGGGCGGCATCGCTTCCCAGGTCAGGATGTGGAACAGCTCGTGCGCGAGGTCGAAATTGCGCCGCCCCGCCACCTCGTTGCGGTTGATCAGCACCACGTCGAGCTCGAGCAGGCGGCAGGCGGCGCCAGACACGCCGGAGATAGGATCCACCATCAGCACGAGGATGCCGAGTTCGCGCTCCATCGCATCGGCCAGACTCGCGGAGGGCACATCGCCTAGGTCGAGCTCGGCTGCGATGCGTTCGCCGGCGGCCATGGCGTCCTCGTAAGTCGAGTGCCGGTTGAGTGGCAGCGTCCAGCGCAGCCAGCGGGCGTCGCGGCCCACCTGGGGGCTAAGCTCACGGAAGGCGGCGATGAACTTGCCTGCCCCCTGCTCGTAAGCTTGCAGGTCGTCGTGTCGGACGCCGGACTGCCGCCAAGAGAACTGCCCCTCGCCCATGAGCCGGAATGGATCGATGAAGAAATCGATTGGCGCCTTCAGCACCTTCATGGCCGTCAGGAGCTCGTCGGCTGACACCCGACGCTCGCCGTTCTCGATGGCCGAGACCGTTTGGCGGTCCTTGAAGCCAAATGCGCGCGCCAACTCGTCCTGAGTGAGCCTCTGCTGCTCGCGAAGGATCTTTATACGGAGTCCGAGGGCGGCGGCGGGCATTTCTTGCATCCTGGCTGATGCTACATAATCTTGCATATCCACAATTGCAAGATTAATGTTTCCGCCGGTTTGCTATTCGTCTCCTCCGTCCTCATCATCCTCACGCCTCGTGGGAGAGCGTGTTGCGTGAAGGCCGAGGCGGACTTCCTCAGCATGGCGCTCAGCGTTGAGTTCGAGCAGGCGGGCGAGCACCTCGTCGCGGAAGGCGTTGGGCCAAAAGAGACGGCCCTGGTAGGTGTGATCGTCCTCGGTGTCGGGCGTGAGGAACGCGGGCGCGGCCCGGTCGGCGAGGTCATCCCAACCGTAGGCGCGTAGCACGACGCGGTCCATGTCGGCGTGGAGATCGCGCAAGGCGGTGAGGTCGGGGGCGTTATCACGCGCGTCGTGAAAGCGGTTGTAGGTCTTGGTCATGCCCTCGTTGCGGGCGATCATCAGGGTGGCGCGGTGGTCGTAGTAGGCTTGGCCCGCCGCCTCCAACGCGGAGTCGATCTCGAAGTTTTCGGGAAAGGGGAAGGTCTCGAAGCAGTCGGAGGGGGCATAGCGTAGCCTGTCCTCAAGGGTGGACGAGAAGAACCGCGCCCAGATTTCGTGGACGCGGGATTGTAGAGCAGCGAAGGGGGCGAGATTGGGGAAGGCGAAGATTGCGAGCGTGTTCGCGTAGTTCATTCCAGAAGTGAGCTGCGTGAAAGCCATGTGAGGTGCAGCCCCACAATTCGTAGAGAGAACGCGCTGCATTCCATCGGTTGCGCGGAGTAGCCCTGGCGTCCGCCGAGTGTAGCGCCACCAGATTTCTCGCCTAGATCGGTCTGGATTATTTGCTCTCTCTGGTAAGACCAGCCGCTCCACGACCTCTAGCAGGTCGGGCCAATCTGCCGCCACTGGGTCGGGATAGTCGGCTGAAACTATGCCCAAGCGTAGCTTCGCTCGCTGCGTTTCTTCAGTGAGTTGGCGCCACGGATACATCGCCGCTGGGTCGCGGCGCAGCGGGAAATCTTCGAAGTCGATGGCAAAGCGGTGGTGCGCGTGGGTAGGCGAATTGTTTACCTCCTCGCCGCCGAGATAGGGTTTGATTCGCTCGGCATTTCGCTCATCCCTCGCGAGTAGTTCGTGCATCCGCGCAATCGGCTCCGACGTGCCCTTGGCCGCCGCCACGTCGTCGAAAGTGAAGCCCATGCCGAGCAAGATGGAGCCTTGGAATGCCTTCCTGGCGTTCGCCGCCAACCGCTCGGGCGAGCCGTCCATCGCGCCTTCCACGAGGTAGGCCGAGACACGCGACGTCCGGCGGCCGTCTAGGATGGGCAGCGTCTCCCCACCATTCCTTGCGCTGGCTACGGTTGGTGTAAGAACAAAACGCCGTCCCTCCTTGGCCACATGCACGACGGAAACAATCACCGCTGCCTCACCAGGCCATGGCTCCCGCTTCTTGGCGTGGGTGATGCGGCCGCCCATGCCCAAGATTGCGGCCAAACCTGTCGCGCGTGTGTCGCCCTGGCCGATGGTGTTGGTCGCGATCAGGCCAAAGCAGCCACCTGAGCGCAGAAGCACGAACGCCCGGCGAAAGAAATGTGCCACGAGGTCGGCGTTGCCGTGCGCACCTTCGTGCATCACCTTGAACCAATCGAGAAAGCCGTCGCGGTTGGCGGCGACCGTCGTGTTCTTGCCGGCGAAAGGCGGGTTGCCTACGATCGCGTCAAAGCCCGGATTGTCTCGCGAGAAAACCTCGGGAAACTCCAGTTCCCAGTGAAACGGCCGGATCGGATGCTCGCCGTGCCGAAGCGTGGTGGCAACCGCTGCGATCTTCTCCTCGTTTGCATTGCCGCTCATGCCGCTGAGAAGGCCTTCGACCTCCTGGCGCCTGAGCTCACGCGCCCGCGGTTTGTTCGCTGCGAAGAAGGCGGCGACGATCGCGTCGCCATACATGCGGGGCTCGTCGAGCCGCCGCTCCACCGTCCGGTGACGCGCTTCCTGTATGGCGCGAGCCGTGTCGTCGGGCGCGAACTGGATGTCGCGACGGCCAGTGGCCGCCTCGTTGATCTTGCCGCGCACGAGGCCCTTCAGCAGCGGCAACGGCGGCTTGGAAAGGTCCCAATGCGCCGCTTCGATCTGAGCGCGCGACAGCCCTACTAGGCTGTCGCCGCACTTCACGGCGTGGTCAAGGAAGGTGAACTCGTGGCGGGCGGCGAGCGTGGCGAGCCAGAGCGAGAGCTTTGCGAGGTCCACCGCCATCGGGTTCTTGTCCACGCCATAGAGGGCACGCTGCGCCACTAGGCGGCGGGCGTGCAGGGCCTCGTCTTCGTCGGCAGGGATAGCAGGCTTAAGCGCGGGGTGATGGCCCCAGGCTTTTTCGAGACGCTCGCCCAGCTGCCGGCAGGCCTCTACCAGGAAAGCGCCGGAGCCGCAGGCGGGATCGCAGACCTTGATGTCGAGCACCTGGTCGGGCGTCGCCGCTTCACCGATGCGCTCGAAGGCCGGCTCCAGCGCGTGTCGCACGATGGGCTCGGTGAGTGCGCGCGGCGTGTAGTGGCTGCCCGAGCGGCGGCGCTCGTCGGTCGGCTGGAGCACCGGGGCGCCCGCCGCCGTCAGTCCGCCGTCCGGCGAGCCGCGTCTGTCGCGGATGGCAGCGAGCGCCATAGTCAGCTCGTTGAGCGTGGCTGCCTTCTTGATGGCTTCAAGCCGCTTGCCCGACGGGGCGACGCCTTGTTCCTTGAGCAGCTTCTGGCGCTCCGCTTCCTTCGCTTTCACCAGCGCGCCGGGCGCGACGAAGACAGGCAAGTCTTTCTCGCCCTTCACCGCTAATACCGGCTCGGGAGCGGGCTCCACCTTGAAGCCCATCACCGTCTCATAGACCGAGCCGATCTGCTCCACGTCCAGCGAGCGGTAGGAGATGCGCTCCCGCACCCGCTCGCCGGCGAGACTTGGGCCCTCCAGCGTCATCAGCCCTTCGAGGATGTTGAGGATCGCGCCGTCGCGCACAGGCAGCACGCGGGCCGCGCCAAGAGCTTCGCTGTCGTCGCGGCCTTCAAGGAACGGGAAGGTGGTGGGGTCGAACAGCTTGCCGCCACGAGCGACGATCCAATCGCCCAATCCCCCATGCACCATACGGAACAGCGCGAGTAGCCGCCCCCACCCGCCGACGCGTTCATCCATCGTGTCTGCATGCAGCGCGCGGTCTTCGGCAAGCTTCGCGTAGAGGCCGCGCACGGAGTAGTTCTGCTCGTAGAGCTCGATCGACGCCGGCTCGCGCGAGGCCGGTATCAGGTCGCGGTCCTCGGCGAAGAGCAGGAACACGAGCCGGAGCAGCGTGGTCAGCAAGCCTTCGTAGAGATGCTCAGAGCGGTCGCGCGCGAGGCGCTCAATGCGCTCGGGGTCTCCGGCATGCATGGCACGCAGCAGTTCGTGAGCGGCACCCAGCACTTGGCGAGAGAGTGCCGTCGAGACCTCGTTCTGCGCTTCCCGCGAACGGGCGAGGAGGCGCGGCAGGCGACGCTCTTCTGCTTCCGTAAACAGCCGGGCGTGACCGAGCATCAGCTTGAGCCCGCCGAGCATGGCGCGACCCGCGACAGTCCCGAGGCTCCGGACGGGAAACGACAGCCAGCCCGAGGTTTCGCCACGCGGAGCGTAGATTATGCGGATCTCCCGGCGATCGACCAACACGCCAATTGAGGCGTTGCGACCGTCAGCGTCACGGTTCTCGCGCAAAAGCCGCTCAAATTGCGCGTGAGGCGTTGCCTCCCAACCCGGCAACGCTGCGCGTTGGTCTGCGTCAAGGTCTGGAAGAAGCTTCACGAGGAGCTGGAACCCGCCCCTGCCGCCTAGTTCACGCACGGCCCAATCTGGCGCGAGGGTCACATCATGCTCGGGCACACGCACGGCGAGACTGTCCGGCAGTGGCGGCCCGCCGGGGGCGCCAGCGACATGAGCTGCGTCCCAATCCAGGATTTCGTTGAAGAAGCCCCATGGATCGATCAGGGCTGGCTCGTCGTCATGCCAGTCCTTCTCGTCGCCGAGCAGGTCCTTGACCGCCCGGGTTTCCAGCTCTCGCTGTGGCGGCGGGTAAAGCGTTTCCTCGCGGATGATGTTTGGGCCGATGACCAGCCCGACGGAACCGACATGGAGCAGCCATTCAATCTGCGGATCGGCTTGGACGTGAGCGAACGCGTTCATGCCTGCCTCGGCGAGAGATAAACGATGCCAAGCGGCTCCAGCCGCTCGGCAAGGATGGCGAGCGAAGCAGCGATCCGAGTCGGCTCTTGCGTGAGCTCCCGCTCGATGCTTTCCAGCCGGGTAGTCCAGTGCCGGCGATCCGCCTCGCGCTGTCGCCGCTCCCGCGCGTCGGCAAGGTCGAACTCGAGCTGCAGCGCGTTCCTGTCATTGGCCAAAGCACGGATGCGGTCGCGCTGGGCGGTCAGCAGCGCCTCTAGCGAGGCGGCCTCGCGCTGTGCGAGCTCTGCCAAGTCTCTTGCAGCGATCGCGGCTGCATCCTTTGCTCGGGCTTCAAGCGCAGGACGTAAGCCAGCGAGGTCCTCCTTCACGCTGCTAAGCAGCTTCTGCACGATCTCCCGCGGCGGAACGGATGCGCCGTTCAAGCCCTCTTCCAACGCCTCGAGCGTGGTCTGCTCGCCACGCTCGCCTAGCGGTCGCAGACTACTTTCACTCTTGATCGCGGTGATAACGATAATCTCTTCGTGCAGGCGCGCCGCGGCAGGCCCGTAGAGTGCCAGCCGGCCAACTAGCACGACACGTGTTTGCGAGCCGGGGCCGTAGATCACGCTGGCGCGGTTCAGGCCGGCTTGGAAACCGTGGCTCACGAAACGGTTGATCAGCCGTCGCACTAAGCGATGCTCGAGGTGAACGTGCACGACTCCATCGGCGTCGCGCCCGTCAGGCAGCACCGGAGCGTCGAAGCTGATGGCGCGAATGGGTTTGTTCGCACGCCATTCCACGAGCTGCTTCGGCTTTGGCGGTCGGCCTTCGCGCAACTCGTCGAACAACTCGTTCCAGCTGTGGTCGCGCGTGAATGCGGGAAGCGTGGGGTCGAGCCGAAAAGCGTGCCCGATTGGAGCGTCTGTAGCCGGCGCGAGCGGCACGCCATCGCGCTTAAGCGCCGTTTCGACCACACCTTTGAGCTCGTCCGGCTCGATGCCCACCCGCTTGCGGGCACTCTCCAGATCGCGGTCGAGCAGGGCGAGCTCGCGCTTCAGCCGAGCAAGGCGGCGGTCTGTCCCGTCGGCCATCTCCTGCCGCGCTAGGCGGGCGGCGGCATCACCTTCCTCCCCCTCGATGTCTAGTGTTAGCCGCTCGACCGTGCCCCGCGCGATGCCGCCCGCTTTGAGGCGTTTCTCGACGCGCTCGCTCAAGACCTGCCCAGCAGAACCAAGCTGCTCGCGGATCGTCTCGGTCTTGCGGACGAGAGCCTGCAACACGCGATCCTCCGGCCGCTGGCGATAAAAGAAGTAGCGGCAGGTGACGACAGGCGACGGCTGGAGCTTGCGGTCGATGCGCCCATTGCGCTGTTCGAGCCTGGAAGGATTCCAGGGCAGATCGACGTGGATCAGGTCGTGGCAACGCGTCTGGAGGTTGATGCCTTCGCGGGCGGCGTCCGTGCACAGCATGATGCGGACCGGTTCGCGTGCAGGGTCGGTGTTGAAGGCGAGCTTCACAGCTTCACGGCGGTCGGCGCTTGTCAGGCCGGTGAAGGTGAGAATCCGCTCCCGGCCGCGGTCAGTGTCCTCGAATTCGGCGATGAGCTGGCGCTCCAGCCAGATCCTTGTGTCCTCCCATTCTGTGAAAAGGATCAGGCGGCGATCGCACCAGTTCCTCTCGCCCGCCATCATATTGGTGCGGATCCACTCTACCAGCCAGCGGATGCGCGCGTCCGGGCGGCGCTCATTGGCACTTGCAACGACGAGCATCGACTCCACCTGAGCGATGGCACCGTCGAGGCTCTGAATCGCAGGAGCGACGCTTTGCGTCGCGGCGTCTGCGATCTCGTCCTCCTGCACCTGGAGCGCCGTTAAGAGGTCGGCCTCGGACGCGTAGTCATTTGCCTCATCGGGCTGTGACGGGAAGGCCAACAATGCGGCCACCGGGGCCGGCTGGTTGCGGAGTGGTCGGTCTCGATGACGCTTCAACGTTTCGAGGTGCCGTCGCAACGTGCGCGCGAAAGCCGGGATGGATGAAAGAAGCCGCTGCTGCAGCCCCGACATCAGGAACCGGGCCTGCCCGAGCGCCGTGCCCTGCAGGCCTGTCTCGCACCAGGAACGATAACGCTCCAGCATTTCCGACAGGATAAGCTCCGGCGCGTCGGCCGGCAGGCCATCAATCAAAATTGGCTCGACACGTCGCTCGGGGAACTTTGACACTTTGAGCTTGAGAAGATCGCTTTTGAGGCGCCGCACCATCACGGGCTCCAAGTCATCCGGTTCGACCGGGACGCCGCGGGTGAAGCGTTGCGGATCAAGGATCTCGAGTAGCGACGAGAAGCTGTTGGAGTGACCATTGTGCGGTGTGGCAGACAGGAACAGGCGGTGCTCGAATCGCTCCGCCAAGCCGCGGATCGCACGCGTGAATTGACTGTCTGTAGCGTAGGCAATTCCGCTCGCCGGGGCCGCATGATGCGCCTCGTCGAGGATCAGCATAGCACGCGGACGGAAGTTCCCGAGCTGTGCTTCAAGGCCGTCGCGGTAAATCTCGTCGCCAAGCAGGCTGTGCGAGATGATGAAGCGTGAGCCGACTGTCCATGGGTTGGCCGAAAAGCCATGAGCGCGTCGAACGCTTGCAAGGTAGTCGCGGTCGACAATGGTGAAGCTCAGACCAAATTTCTGGGCGAGCTCGTCCTGCCACTGTGCCGTCATTGCTGCCGGTGCGGACACAACAATGTAGTCGATGCGCCGACGTAAGAGGAGCTCGCGAAGCACCAACCCGGCCTCAACAGTCTTGCCGAGACCAACATCGTCGGCGATCAAGAGGTTTACACGCGGAAGGCGAAGCGCTTTGGCGAGTGGAAGAAGTTGGTAGGGATCAAGCCTGATTCCTGCTCTAAATGGGGCTTGAAACAAATTTCGGTCTGCTGCCGTAGATGACCGCCATTTTATAGCCCGCAAATGCGCTGCGAGGACTTGAGGGTTGTCGGGGCCTTCGCGAGCAATCTCGCTCCACATATCATTGGAGAGCCGGGTGAGATCGAGTTCACCGCCGACGACTGCGCGCAGGCGCTCGCCCTGCGCATCGTCATCCATGCAGGCTAGATCGAGAGTATCGATTCCAAGGCGCCCGCGTTCGCTGACAGCGGTTTCCACGATCCAACGGCGCCCTCTCACCCGAACGAGATCACCAACTAAAAAATCTGACATAGCGGCGGTCTCCCATCCACGAGCAAAGCTAGCGAATACAACCGAGCCGCTGCAACTGTGACTACACGCACCTCGCTGTTACGCAAGGGCAGTGATTAACCTGTCGTGCGCATTGTGTCTCATTCTGGAGCCGACCCCAGCGTGATCGCGTCCACAGGAGTTGAAGAGGCGAAAAACTGGAGATCAGACATCACAACGCCGCACTTTCTTTTCTCGGGTCCGCAGGCTTCCCCAATATCCCTTTGCTGCCCTTTGCAGCTCTCGCGTCGAAGAAAGCACTGACTTGATGCCCAGGATCCTCTTAGTCTTCGAAACTGTCTTATCGAGGTAGTTGGCCCAACCATCCCCACTCCAAAGCGGTCGCAGATCAGCTTGCCGCTCAGAGTGTGCTGCGCCCCAAGTGCCGCCTGCATCCTTCAATGCCTGCATTGCTTGCCTCGACAGGCTACTGTCGATGAAGATGATGCCATGAATATGAAGGCGGTCAGCCTCTGTGAACTCGACCACGAAGGCGAACTCGGCTGGAACCATTAGGTGACGTAGGATCGCTTTAGTGAGGCGCTCGTGAAGGAAGCTTTTTGCTTTCGTAGGCTTCACCATCGCTTTAGCTTCGATGTCGCGCCCAAGATTAAGGCTGAATGCCAGCACCGGCCGGGTCTCATCCCACACCCGTGCCATGGCCTTCATCTTGAGAACGTCACCGGTGTCGCGCCATGCTGCCAGTCGACGAGTGTCTCGTGCGTCGGCCCTCCCGCGCTTTGAGAGCTTTCCGCCTTTGTCTGCACGCGCCTGAGAGGTGGCAGAAGGAGAGATGGGTGCAGCAACTAAACCGAATCCAGGTCGCGCGTGGCGGCGTGGATCGAGCTTCTGCATCGTCCGAGCGTTACGCGCGTCACGCTCAACTGATTTCCTTGGTCTTTTCGCCCTGCGGCCGGTGCGGGATGTGGTTCGGTCACTGCGTTGCTGTCCGGCTGATGGGGCGCTCCAACGGCCAGCCCGTGCATAATTTTGCGCGTTCTGCTCTGCAGTCATCGGCACGCCCATCCCGGTTGAATCAGGAGGCGCAGTAGTCGTGAAGCCAGCACCAACGCGGGGTGCGTTGCTCGGGCAGAGCGCAGCCGAAAGGGTGGCGCCAGAAGCGCAGGCATTTTGGACATGGGGATCATCGAAAAGGCTGGGCTGCGGCAGACCAGTGTCGCCGCGGCTGTCAGGTTAAAGCATCAAATTGCAGAGACGTCGGCGGCATGGCGGAGCAGCGCTGCCAATTCGACCGCCACACATCGCGCCATCATCCGACTTGCACCAGTCAGGCTGCAGCGGATTCGCACGCCTGGACCGCGGCGCTCGAACAGCAGGTCGGCAACGACTAGCGTTGAAGACGGCTTCGAAGCAGGAGGTTGAACGCTCAAGCCCTCCAGAGTGTCTGCTGCCTGACGCGCCGTTTCCAAACTCCACCGACGATGGATACCGGCATCTGCACACTCGAAGATGACGGCTTGCTCATCGCTTTTGACCCTCCAGCAAGGCAGCTCGAGAGGCAGGCGGCGAGATAGAGCTTCAGCCTTGACGAGTTTAGACACGAGGTCGACGATCGACAGTCCGGACAGATCAGCAAGGCGCATGACCTGTAGGTAGATTTCTTGCGGTAGCCCAATGGTGCGAGCCATCTGCTTTTCTCCTGAGCATGTTCAATTGATGCTTTAGTGTAGGAGAAGACCCTTCTGCCGTCGGGTTGTTTATTTTCAATCGGGACACTTGACGATGGTTGGGTCACCGATTGCGAAAAATGCGCATTGGTCGGGAGCTTGATGGCCTTAGCTGCGCAGGACAGCCGACAGATGTAGATGCATACGTCGTCCGAGTGCGCAGCAATCGACCTTGGTGGGTTACTGGTCAGAAAACTTGAACGAGACCAGCACCCCAACCCACTGCTGCTTCAGACAACGCAGTGCAGGCGTCTTGTGCTAAGGAGCTAAGCCGGAGCAGGTTTGCTGGAGGCATGCATATCGTCGAGTTCGCCATGCTCTCGTAACGTGTGCATCACGAGCGGAAGATTGAGCTCAGGCCCGAACTTTACAGTTTCTTGTCAAAAATTCAAAAAACGCGGAATCGGCCCTTAGATGTAAAGATAGTGCCAAGATAGTGCCAAGATAGTGCAAAGAAGAGAGTTATTTCGGGAAACACGTTTGACAGAGAGTGTAAAGAATGGGGCTTGTAGAGAGGGGTCTGTCCAGCCCTATCTTTACACTTTCTTTACACACGGTATGGTTGTCCTCCCGCGAGGAGCGGAGGGTAAACGCTCATTTCTGTCGGCAGCGGGAGGCATCCGGATCGTAGTTGCTGCCCATTCCTAGGACATCGCTGTTTTATGGATGGCCCAGCATCGCCACGTATTCGAACAGAGGTTCGATGAGTCCCGCGAGGGGGACTCAGCCGTTTCCAGTTGCGCCACCAGCATGTTGATCCTTCATGCCAGGTAAACAAGATCCGGCGCACAGGGCGAGCACTACGATCACGAAGCCCCAAACAGCGCTCGGATCAAACGTTTGGCACGGATCGTCAAGGCAGGATCGGTGATGCCAGATGCATCACGAATAGCGTCTAGCCATACCCGCTCATTTGCGGTTGCCAGCGTGCCGAAGATGACGTCGATCGTCTCCATCGTCGTCTTGTCATTGGATTGAGCGAATGCAAGCTTTAGAAGTCGAACCGGGTCGCAGTCCAGAGCTTTTGCAAGGGCTGGCACGCGGTCGATGGGCAGCTTCGACTCACCTGTTTTGATCATCGAAAGCATATTGGGCCTTTTGAACCCTGCCTCGCGAGCAATTTCTGACTGATTTTTCACCGCACTGCATTGCAGAATGCACTTCTCCAAGAAATGCACCAATTCTGTGTCAGAGAACGGCTTTCTAGTTTTATTCATAATCAACTCACTCGATTGCGTTAAAGTGAGTTATAGTAAGAAAGTATAGGGGATGCGCTAAATAATGTAAGAACCCAAAATGCAAAATCGAGATCAGCAGCGATCCGATTCATGTGGAAGTCCGTTTCCGAAACAATCCTCAGCGGTGAAATCTACTTGGTAGTAAGGTAGTGCACTGATCGCATTCAGCTTCGCCTTCAACGTCACATCGCCGTAACTTTCGCCGGCAGTCCGCGAGGCGTGACCCTCAATAGCATCCAGCACGCGCCGGCTGATCCCAAGTTCTTCCCCAATTGTCATCAGCCGATGGCGCCAAGCGTGATTTGGCTGCACACTCTTTGGGATCACGCCCTCCTTTTGAAGCCATTGCGACACGCGTCCAGCAACCATGTTCGCGCCAGCCTTGGCATCGCGGCTGCCGCCCTTGAAGAACAGCGGGCCACCGGCAGATGCGTTTACGAACTCGAGAAATCCGCGCTCAACAAGCTGGGGATGGAGTGGCACGTCGCGGTATTGTCCTGTCTTCACACTGCCGGCCTGCGGTGTGATGCGCATATAGTGGATGCCGCCCTCCACGCGCACGTCCTCTTTGCGGAGCTGCGTCAGCTCCGCAATGCGGGCGCCGGTGAACGCGGCGAGCCATGGCGCCCACCGCTTTGCTGCTGACAATTCCGCATGCTCGCGCACCTTGCCCTTGGCGTCGGGCTTTGGCTTGTAATTGCTGGCGATCTTCAGGATCGTGAGGGCTTCCGCTTCTGTGAAGCCTTTTGGGCGCTCGCGGACGGTGTTAACTTTTCGGCGGCGAACCCCTAAAGTTGGGTTCACTGTAATTTTCTTATTGCCTACCGCCCAGTTCATCACAGCGCGCAAAGCTGCGAAGTAAACATCCTTGATCGTCTTCGGTGACAACGTTTTCGAACAAGCATCAAGCCAGCCTTGAACATCTTCGTTCGTGAGCCGGTTCGCATCATCATGGCCGAGATAATGCTTCAGGCTTTGAAAGACGGGTGTCCAGCGCTTCCGGGCACCACTCTTCTGCTCACCAGTCTCGGTCTGCTTCAGGTAGCGATCAAGCAGCCCGAGTAGTGAGACTGGTAGGGCGTTGACCTCCTTGGGTTCATCCGCGAGGAAAGGTGTGTCCGGCTGGCCCGTGAAGTTGCCTTCGTTCCGCTCATCTTGGCGGACAAATGCCTGAGCGCGCGCATAACAAATCACCTGCGCAATACGACGCCACTCATCCGACCCGAATGGCGCGTCGTGGTTGCCGGCCTTTCGGAAGCGCGCAACATCCAGGCCGACAAGCTCCTGAATCTCATCGTCGGTCAGCCTTCCTGAAAAGCCGTCGCGGAAGCGCCTTGCTTCATCCCAATCGATCTGCTGCAGCGTGTAGAGCTTTGAAAACTCGCTTTGCCGCCAAGCTTGATCGGTCATCAGCGCTTCATCATAAACGCGCCGGCCGATCTGCTCGGGCGTAAGGGGATAGCGGTTCTCGCGGGCAGAGGTGTTTGTCGCCGCAGCCCGGCGCCGTTCTGCCTCGCCGATCCTCTGCTGAAGCCGACCAAGCTCAAGCTTGTGCCGCTGCTTGGCAACGGCGAGGTCGCCGCCTAGCGCCTTCCACAAAGCCGACTTGCCGACGAAGGGCCGAAGCTCAACCGGCACGATGATGCGTGAGGAATAGCGGCCACCACGTTCGATCATGTGAGCGGGCAACCGCTTGGTGCTTGTCCTCGCCACTAGCTACTCTCCCCATTCGGCCGAGTTTTGCAGCAGACTTTGTAGCAGAAGATTGTAGCAGAACCCATGCTGTTCGAGGGGTTCAAGCCTTTTCAAGGGGAAAGGATGGTGCTGCGAGAGAGGATTGAACTCTCGACCTCACCCTTACCAAGGGTGTGCTCTACCACTGAGCTACCGCAGCGCCGCGAGTGAGCGGGCTTCTGCCATATCACTGTTTGCCGTGCAAGGTGCTATGAGCGGGAAACTGAAAAGAGCGAACGGGGCTGGAAAATGAGCGAGGACGAGGAACGCGAGCGCCGCAAGAAAGCGCGCCTCGCCGAAGCGCTCCGCGCCAACCTCGCCCGCCGCAAGAGCCAGACGCGGGCGCGGCGGGAAGGTGCGGCTGACGAGCGGCCCGAAGGGTTGCAGGCGGCGGAGGGTGGGGAGGCTGGCGACGAAAAGTAGGTCCGGGTGGAAGTTTGCCGGGCTATGGGAGGGAGGCATGAGTGGGCCGCCCTCGACCCGAAGCCCGACGCCTCCACGCGCGACAACGCCCCCTTCCACTGGAAGCACTGGCCCTCAGAACGTCGCCGTCATCGGGTTCGGCCCGATGCGCCCGCCCACATCCTCAAGCCCTGAGATCCGTTCCAGATCGCCCGAATCCAGCTTGAAGCCGAACACGTCGAAATTTTCCTTGATGCGGCTCGGCGTCACCGATTTCGGGATCACGATCAGCCCGTTGTCGAGGTGCCAGCGGATGATGACCTGCGCGGGCGTCTTGCCGTATTTCGCGGCGATTCCCGCGATCACCGGGTCGGACAGCGTCTTGCCCTGGCCGAGCGGGCTCCAGCTTTCGGTGCGGATGTCGCGCTGGGCATGCGCCGCGCGCAACCGCTTCTGTTCGAAACCGGGATGCAGCTCGATCTGGTTGAGCACCGGCGTCACGCCCGTTTCCTCGACGATGCGGTCGAGATGCTCGATCTCGAAATTCGACACGCCGATCGACTTCGCCTTGCCGTCCTCGCGCGCCTTGATCAGCGCCCGCCAGGTGTCGACGTAGAGATCGCGATGGGGCGAGGGCCAGTGGATCAGGATGAGGTCCACCTGATCGAGCTTGAGTTTCTTGAGGCTCGCATCCAGCGCCTTCAGCGTCTGGTCGTAGCCCTGGTCCTCGTTCCAGATCTTGGTGGTGACGAACACCTCGTCTCGGCCAAGACCCGAGGCGCGAATGCCTTCGCCCACCCCTTCCTCGTTGTTGTAGGCGGCTGCCGTGTCGATGTGGCGGTAACCGGCTTCGAGCGCGGTGCGCACGGCATCCGCCGCGCCGTCATTGGGCGTCTGCCACACGCCGAGCCCGATCTGCGGGATCGAATGGCCGTCATTGAACGTGATGCGGGGTTGCTCGGTCATGGGGTCCGTCCTCTGTTGACTGGTTCGCCACTCATCTAGGCATTGCCGGGCCGATGTCCGTCCCGAAAGAGGAAATTCGGCGCAGCCGACCGAAACCATCCCGCACGAGCGGCGCGCGGATCACGGCACGAAATCAGAAACGGAAGGCCCTGCCGCTTCTACCCGCCCACCTTCACCAAGGCCTTCACGAGCCCTGCGCGCGTCGCGGCCCAGCGCGGCAGATCCGCTATCGCCCCGCCCAGCGTCGTCTCATGCGTCAGAAGCTTGGCCACCGGCACGAGCCCCTCGCGGAGCGAGCGCACCACATGCTCGAAATCCTCGCGCGTCGCGTTGCGCGAGCCGACCACGCTCATCTCGCGCTTGTGGAATTCTGGATCGGAGAAGGCGATCGCGTCCTTCACCACGCTGACGAGCACTAGCGTGCCGCCATGCGCGACATAGGCAAACGCCCCTTGCATCGACTGCGCATTGCCGGTCGCATCGAACACGAAATCGAAGCTTTCCCCATCCGTCCGCGCCGCCACCACAGCCGGAACATCCGCGCTGCCGTCGATTGTCGCGAAGCCCAGTTCTTCCCGCGCGAACGCCAACCGTTCGGCGCTGGTATCGAGCAGCGTCACATCGAGCCCCGCGATGCGCGCGAAGAGTGCGGTGCCGAGCCCGATCGGCCCGGCTCCGATCACCAGCGCCCGCGCGCCTGCCCACGGTTGCGCGCGCCGCACGGCATGCGCGCCGATCGCCAGAAATTCCACCGTCGCCGCTTCGCGCAGCGAGAGGTCGCCCGCCGGATAAAGGTTGCTTTCGGGCACGAGCACCTGTTCCGCCATCGCCCCATCGCGATGCACGCCCAGGACTTCGATTGCCACGCAGGCATTCGGCTTGTCTTGCCGGCAGGCCACGCAATGGCCGCAGGCGAGATAGGGGTTCACGATCACCGGTTGTCCGACCTGCAAGGCAACGCCATCACCCGGTGCCGCCACGCGCCCCGAAATCTCGTGTCCCATCACCCGCGGATAGGCGAGAAACGGATGCTTGCCCTCATAGATGTGGTAGTCCGTGCCGCAGATGCCGACATAAGCCACATCCACCAGCACCCAGCCGGGGCGAGGGGCCTCCGGCACCGGCCGCTGCGCCAGTTCCAGCCGCCCCGGTTCGACGCAAACCAGCGCGTCCAGCGTGGCGGGCTCTTCCGCCCCCAAGGCCTGCGCGCTCACCGCCCGCCCTTCCGGCGCAATCCGTCGAAATAGACGATCACGATGATCAGGACGCCGGTGATGATGCGCTGCCAGAACGAGTTCACGTTGAGCAGGTTCGCGCCATTGTTGATGGTCGCGAGAATGAAGGCGCCCAGCAGCGGTCCATGCACCGAGCCCACCGCGCCGAACAGCGAGGTGCCGCCGATCACCGATGAGGCGATGGCCTGCAATTCCCAGCCCTCGGCCTGCGTCGGGTTGCCGATGCCGATGCGCGACGCCAGGAGCACGCCCACGAAGGCCGCGCAGAGGCCCGACAGCGTATAGGCCATGTAGATCGTGCGATTGACGTTCACGCCCGACAGGCGCGCGGCTTCCGCGTTCGAACCCACCGAGAACAGATAGCGCCCCCAGCGCGTGTGCTGGAGAAAAACATAGGCCGGCACGCCCACCAGGATCACCATCCAGAACAGGTTCGGCACACCGCCGAACGAGCCGCGCGAGAAGGTCTGGAAGGCTTCGCTCTGGATGTTGATCGAGTTGCCGTTGGTCATCAAGAGGCCGATGCCGCGCAGCGAAGTGAGCGTCGCGAGCGTGATGATGAAGGGTGGCAGGCCCATCTTCACGATGCCGAAGCCGTGGAACACGCCGATGCCGATGCCGACGAGAAGCGTGGTCGCCACCGCCAGCCAGACCGGCCAGCCGGCATTGATCATGAGCGCCGTCACCACCGTCGAGAAGCCCACCACGGCACCCACCGACAGGTCGATGCCGCCGGTGATGATGACGAAGGTCTGCCCCACCGCGAGGATCGCGATCATCGAACCCTGCCGCAACAGGTTCGCGATATTGACGGGCGAGGCAAAGGAGGGCGTGGCGATCGACAAGACGATCCAGAGCACCACCAGCAGCGCCAGAAGTGTCAGCCCGAACAGCACGTTGAAGTTGCGCCGCTTGCGCGGGGCCTCAGGCGCGGCGGCCGTTTCCGTGGACATTCGTGTTCCCCCTCTTTTTATGCCTTGCCAATGGCTTCGGTCAGCACGGTCTCGTCGGTCGCCGCGCGGAAGCCGTGGCTGGCCACCAGCCGCCCGCGCCGGAACACATGCAGCGTGTCGGCCAGTTCATAGACTTCCGGCAGGTAGGACGAGATCAGGATGATGCCGGCGCCGTTGCGCAGCAGCTCGCCGAACAGGCGATAGATTTCGGCCTTGGTGCCCACATCGACGCCGACCGTCGGCTCGTCGAAGATGAAGAGCTTCGCGCCGTGGTTGAGCCATTTGCCGATTACGATCTTCTGCTGGTTGCCGCCCGACAGCGAGGAAGCGAGCGCATGCCGCGTCGGCGTCTTGATGCGCAAACCGCCGATCTGCTGCTCGGCCTGCCGCTTTTCCTCGCCGTTCGAGATCAGCCCATTGGCGCTGATGCGCTTGTAGACCGGCAGGTTGATGTTGAACCCCACCGGCAGGTTGAGACAAAGCCCCTGATCGCGCCGGCTTTCGGGCGCCAGCGCCATGCCGAGCTTGATCGCATCGTGCTCGGAGCGGATATCCACTTCTCTGCCCTGCCAGTGAATGGAGCCCGCGCTCTTCGCGTGCCGCCCGTAAAGCGTCGTCACGAACTCCGAGCGCCCGGCGCCCACCAGCCCGTAGAGCCCGACGATCTCGCCCTCGCGCACCGTGATCGAGACATCCTCGAAGCCCTTGCCCGAAAGGTTGCGCGCTTCCACGATCGGCGCGCCGAACGCGAAATGCTCCTTGTGGTAGATCTGTTCGAGCGAGCGGTTGATCATCATCCGCACCAGCTCGGGCTCGTCGGTTTCGCCGATTGCCCTCGTCCCCACATAGGTTCCGTCGCGAAGAACCGAGACACGGTCGGCCAGCTCGAACACCTCTTCCATGCGGTGCGAGATGTAGATGATCGTGACCCCTTGGGCCTTGAGCCGCCGGATCAGCGCGAAGAGCTGCTCGGCCTCGCGACGGGTCAGATAGGCGGTGGGTTCGTCGAAGATCAGGAATTTCGTGCCGCGCACGGTGGCGCGGGCTGCCGCCACAAGCTGCTGCTGGCCGATGGTCAGATCGCCGAGCATAACGCCGGCCGGCAGGTGGAAGCCGAGATCGTCGAGGATCTTCTGCGCGTCGCGCACCATCGCGCGCTGCCTCAAAAGGCCGTAGCGCGTTTCCTCATCGCCCAGAAAGATGTTGGCCGCGACCGACAGGTGCCGGCACAGCACCACTTCCTGATGCACGGCATTGATGCCCAGCGCCTGGGCCTCGAGCGGCGTGGAAAGCGGCACCGAGCGGCCTTCCCAGATCATGTCGCCGCCGGTTCGCACGATGGCGCCGGTCAAGAGCTTGATCAGCGTGGATTTACCCGCTCCGTTTTCGCCCACCACGGCATGGATTTCGCCGGGCAGAAAAGCGAGATCGACGGGCTTCAGCGCATGCGTGCCGGGGTAGCGCTTCTCCAGCCCCTTGAGTTCGAGGATCGGCGCAGGCGCCCCTCGCGCGAGTGCATCATCGGTCCTGAGAGCCGCTTGAGACATGTTCCGGTTCCTCCCAAAACCAGCGCCGACAAGAAAACAGGCGAGAGCGTGCGCCCCCGCCTGCTGTTGAGCAAGCTTAATTCAGCTTCGGATTGAGGAGCGCGTCGATCTTGGGCTCCTTCATGTTGGCCTTGGTCACGAGGTTGGCGCCCGTGTCGACATTGGCCTCGACCTTTTCGCCCTTGGACGCGGCGAGCGCGGTCTTGATGCCGTCATAGCCCATCCGGTAGGGGTCCTGCACGACCAGCGCCGAGATCACGCCCTGGTTCAGGAACGAGATCAGCTTCTCGTCCGAATCGAAGCCCACCAGCGCGACCTTGCCGCCCAGATCGTTCTCGGCAATCGCCTGGCCTACGCCCTGCGCCATGATCAGATTGGATGCGAAGATACCCTTAAGGTTCGGGTTGGCCGTGATCAGGTCGGTCGCGATGTTGAGGCCGGTCGTCGCCTGGCCGTCGGCATAGCGGTCGGCGACCAGCTTCAGGCCCGGATATTTCGCGGCCAGCTGCTCCTTGAAGCCTTGCGCGCGCTGTTCCAGCGAGCCCGCGCCGGGCTGCGCGGTGATCAGCGCCACGTCGCCCTCGATCTTGCCGCCATTGGCCTCGCCGATGGCTGCGGCCAAGCCGTCGGCCGCGACGCGGCCGCCCTGCACGTTGTCGGTGGTCAGGAACGAGGTGAATGCCTTGGAATCGGCCGCCGAGTCGATGCCCACCACCTTCACCTTGGCCGCCGCCTCGTCGATCGGCTTGCCGAGCGCCTTGGCCTCGGTCGCCGCGATCACGATCGCCGCCGGATTGCCGGCCACCGCATTTTCGAGGATCGAGATCTGCCCGTTCACGTCCGTCTCGGCCTGTGCGCCGAGCTCCGGCACGTTGACGCCGAGCTCCTTGCCGGCCGCGCGCGCGCCGGCCATCACGATCTGCCAGTAGAAGGACGTGGTGTCCTTCACGATGATCGGGATCGTCGGCTGCTGCGCCAGCGCCGGCCCCACGCCCAGCGTCCCCGCGGCGATCGAGGCGGCCGCCAGAAGCCCGAAGGCGCGCCGCGAGATCCTGTTCTTCAAACCAGTCATGCAATTTCCTCCCTGAAGCCCGAACAGTCCTCCCGGCTCCATGCGTCGGGCCGCGTATGGAGCTTTATCGATAAAAAACAATCGCAGGAAGATTGGTAGCCAATCTGTGAGGCGCACGCAAGCGGCTCGAACGCAGTGTTGTGGACTGCTGCGGATGGGGCGGGGCGGCGAAGGGCGCTGGCCTGGGTCGGGCCTTGCCCGTGGCGAATGTAACCGGCGCGATGCCGGCAAAAGGGGAGCGACAATGGCGGAATAGAGCTTTGCCCGCGTCCCGGATCGAACCTTCGATCCGGAAGCGGTCGCGCCGAAAGCTCCTTGGGCACGGCACGACCCGTTGAAGCGGGTTTGCCGGTTCAGAGCCGGTCCAGGGGACCGGCTCTGTGCGCCTTCATCGAGCGGGCGGTCTGGTCTGCCTCATTGGGGCAGGGCATAGGCGATCACGTAATCGCCTCGGTCCTGTGACTGGCGCGCGCCGCCCGCCGAAATGACCACATATTGCTTGCCCGTCTTGGGCGACTTGTAGGTCATCGGCCCGCCCTGGCTGCCGACCGGCAGGCGCGCTTTCCAGACTTCCGTGCCGGTGCCCGAATCGAACGCGCGCAGATAGTAGTCCTGCGTGCCGGCGATGAAGACGAGCCCGCCTTGCGTCGCCAGCGTCCCGCCCAGCGTCGGCATGCCGACCGGGATTGGCGCGCGCATCTTGAAGCCGAAGGGACCGGTGTCCTGCACCGTGCCGACAGGCACCTGCCAGACGATCTGGCGCGTCTTGAGATCGACCGCCGTCAGCGTGCCGAAAGGCGGCTTCTGGCAGGGAATGCCGAGCTGCGACAGGAAGCGGTTCTTGTTGACCGAGTAGGGGGTGCCTTTCAGCGGCACGGCGCCCATGCCGGTGTTGGGCGCTTCGCCGCCATTGTTTTCCTCGGCCTTCTTTTCGGGCGGGTTGGTGCCGGTCGGATTGCTGTTGCTCTGCGCGACCTCCTGCGGCTCCTGAGGGAACATCT
Organism: Mesorhizobium liriopis; assembly: GCF_024053505.1. Taxonomy (GTDB): domain Bacteria; phylum Pseudomonadota; class Alphaproteobacteria; order Rhizobiales; family Rhizobiaceae; genus Mesorhizobium_B; species Mesorhizobium_B liriopis. The sequence continues at coordinate 231,833 of NZ_JAMXQS010000001.1, forward strand.
GCACCCAGAGGCCGAGCCGCATATCGTTGAAGAAAGCGTAGCCGGTGGTCGGATCGACCGAGAGGCCGCCCCAGTTCATGCCGCCGAGCGAGCCGGGAAAGGACAGCGAGCGGTCCGTGTCGGGCGCGGTGTAGAGCCCCTCATAGCGCATGCCCTTGAAGGCGATGCGGCAGAGGAGCTGGTCGAAGGGCGTCGCGCCCCACATGTCGGCCTCCGTCAGCGTCTGCGCGCCGATCTGCGGCATGCCGACCGAGCGCGGCTGGGTGGGGGAGTATTGCTCGCGGGCGATGCTCGCGGCTTTCACCGGCTGCTCCGTCACCTCGGTCAGCGGCTTTCCGGTCGCGCGATCCACCACATAGATCTGGCCCGCCTTGGTGCCGAAGATCACGGCCGGCGTGGTGGCCCCGTCGGCTGCGGGGAAGTCGATCAGCGTCGGCTGCATCGGCACGTCGAAGTCCCAAAGGTCGTTGTGCACCGTCTGGAACACCCATTTGACTTGGCCCGTGGTGCCGTCCAGCGCCACGACGGACGCGCCGTATTTGTGGTCGAGTTCGGTGCGTGTGCCGCCCCAGAGATCGACCGACGGGCTGCCCACCGGCATGAACACGGTGTTGGATGTCGGGTCATAGGTCATCGAAGCCCAGACATTGGGCGTCGAACGCGTATAGCTCTGACCGGCTGGCGGCGCCTGGGTGATCGCGGGGTTGCCCGGATCGAACGCCCAGCGCAGCGCGCCGGTGATCACGTCGAAGCCGCGAACCACGCCGCCCGGCATATCGACCTGCACATTGTCGGCGATGCGGCCGCCGACCACCGCCGTGGTGCCGGCGATGGTGGGCGGCGAGGTCAGCTGGTACTGCGGATCGGGCGCGGCACCCAGGCCCTCTTTCAGATCGACGCGGCCATTATTGCCGAAATCGGGGCAGAAGGCGCCGGTGTCGGCATCGAGCGCGATCAGCTCGGCGGTGATCGTGTTCATCAGGATGCGGCGCTGGCAGAGCGCGCCTTGCGCGACCACGGCCGGGGTCACGGGCGTGGCCCCGTTCGCGGTCGGCTGTTCGAGCGGCGCCGTGGCGTCGAAATAGGACAGGCCGCGGCAGCGGTTCCAGACCGAGGACTTGGCATCGATCTGGTTCTTCCAGATTTCCTTGCCCGTATCGGCGTCGAGCGCGATCACGTTGTTGTGCGGCGTGCAGAGAAACACGCGGTCGCCGATCTGCAACGGCGTCTGCTGGTCTTCCGCCTCGTTGCCGGTCGGCGAAAGCGGCGTGTCGCCCGTGTGATAGGTCCAGGCGACCTGAAGGTCGGACACGTTCTCGCGCGTGATCTGGTCGAGCGCGGCGAACCGCGTGCCACCGGCATCATTGCCGTAATGCGACCAGTTCCGCTGTTCGGCTGCGGCATCGACCGCCTTCAGCGTGGTGGTGCCGGCGGCCTTCACCTCGGGGTGAGGAATGAACATGCCATAGGCCGTCGCCGCGCAGAGAACGGCAAGCACCCCCGCCGCGCCGAAGGCAGGCGTGGAGCGCAAAGGGAGATCGGAAGCACGGCGCAGCAAAGGGAGGCTGAGCAGCACGAAGACGAGGCCGATGGCCATGGCAAACAGCCGCGACACCAGCGGCCAGAACGCGAAGCCGACTTCCCAGACCGACCAGATGACAGTGCCGATGAAAACCAGCGTGAACAGCCATGCCCCGGAGGGCCGCCCGCGGATCACCTGAATGCCCGCCACGCAGATCAGCAGCCCGGCGATCACGAAGTACCAGCTGCCGCCCAGCGTCAGAAGCGTGCCGCCGCCGACCACGAAGAACGCGCCGGCCAGAAGAAGAACGGCGCCCAGAACAATGAGCCAGATCCTTCCCGGCAGGGAGATCGATGACGCTAGGGGCATGGCAAAAACACTCTTTTCAGAGATGAGCCGAAAGCTCGTAATTCAATTCGGGGCACAAAAAGCTGGCTGTCGCGCAAAGCGATCTGGCATGCAATATGGTGCAGCCTTTACAACAGTCGTGCGGCCAGCGCCACCGCCGGCTCCATGCAGGGCGCAGGCCCACGCAATAGACGTGGAAAGCAGCAGCCTGTGTAAGCAAAGCCGAATTTGTCGATCAGAGCGTGATGGGTGGCTGTAGCACGGCCCCGGCTGCGCGGCTCGTGCCGTCCCGTTTACTCCCGCACCGCGCGGTCCGGCAGCACCTGCTTCACCGTCAGCGCATCATATTTCGCCCATTCGCTGTCGGGGATCGGCGTTTCCAGAAGCTTGAAGTTGCGCTCGAGGCTCGACCGCTTGGACGAGCCCACCAGCACCGTCGCGACTTCTTCCGAATGCAGCGGAAACTGCAGGGCCGCCGCCGGCAGCGCGTAGCCGCCGCTTTTCGCAACCTCTTCCATCTGCCCGACCTTCTCGCGCACGTCGTTGGGCGCTTCCCCATAGTCAAAATGCGCGCCGGGAACGGGGCCGGTGGCAAGAATGCCCGAATTGAACACCCCGCCGATCACCAGCGACGTGCCTTTTTCGCGGCACAGCGGCAAGAGCTTGTCCTCGGCCGTGCGGTCGAGCAGCGTGTAGCGCCCGGCAAGCAGGATGCAGTCGATATCCGCCCGCGCCATCACGTCGAGACAGATCTGCGTTTCGTTGACGCCCAGCCCGAACGCGTGGATCGTGCCCGCCTTCTTCAGCTCCTCCAGCGCCCTTATACCGCCGCCCTCGATGAGCTGGCGCAGATGCTCCTCCGTCTTCTCCGGCCCATGCGTGTAGGAGCCGATATCGTGCACGTAGAGGATGTCGATGCGGTTGAGCCCCAGCCGCGCATAGGAAAACTCGACCGAGCGCATGATGGCGTCATAGGAATAATCGTAGGTCAGCTTGAAGGGCAGCGGGTCGACGAACCCCACCTGCGGCACCTGGTCTTCCGGCACCGGCGAGAGCAGGCGTCCGACCTTGGTGGAGAGGACCCACTCGTCCTTGGGCTTGCCCCGCAGGAAGTCGCCCACCCGCCGCTCGGCGAGCCCGAACCCGTAATGGGGCGCGGTGTCGAAATAGCGCATCCCGCCTTCCCACGCGGCCTCGAGCGCATCCATGCCCTGTTCGCGCGACACCACCTGGAACATGTTCCCCAAGGGTGCCGTGCCGAAGGAATATTCGGTCACATGCAGATCGGTGCGACCGACGCGGCGCGTTTTCATAGGAATCTCTCCGAAATGATGCGTCTGGAGACTGTTTAAGAATTTATCGGTTGAGGGCCGGCGAGGGATTTTTGCTGATCCGCGAGGCGACGAACGCAGGCGATGCCAGCGGCATCGGCGAGGCTCGGCAACGAAGCGGGCGGCGAAAAGAACCGTCGGACCGACCCGAGAACATTTTCAAATGGTCTCCCATAGTTAGAGCGTGGCGCCCAGATGCCAGGGCACGAACTCGTTGTCGCCGTAGCCGAAGTCTTCGCTCTTGGTTTTCTGGCCCGATGCGGTTGCCACGATCAGCTCGAAAATCTCGCGTCCCATCCCCGAGATCGTCTTCGAGCCCGACGCGATCGGTCCGCAATCGAGATCCATGTCCTCTTCCATCGCCTGATAGAGCGCGGAGTTCGAGGCGATCTTGAGCGAAGGCGTCGGCCGGCACCCGAAGCACGAGCCGCGTCCGGTGGTGAAGACGATGACGTTGGCGCCGCCCGCCACCTGTCCTGTCGCCGAAACAGGGTCGTATCCCGGCGTGTCCATGAAGACGAGGCCCGGCGCAGAAACCTTTTCCGCATAGCCATAGACCGCGTTCAGCGGCGTCGAGCCGCCTTTCGCGACCGCACCCAGCGATTTTTCGAGAATGGTCGTCAGCCCGCCGCGCTTGTTGCCGGGCGAGGGGTTGTTGTCGAGCGAGGCCTCATGCATCGCCGCATAGCGCTCCCACCACTTGATCAGCCCGTCGAGTTTCTCGGCCACCTCGGGGCTCGACGCGCGAGACGCCAACAGATGCTCCGCGCCATAGATTTCCGATGTCTCAGACAGGATTCCCGTGCCGCCCACGCCTGCCAGAATATCCACCGCAGCACCCAGTGCCGGGTTCGCCGTGATGCCCGACATGCCGTCCGACCCGCCGCATTGCAGGCCGACCACGATCTCCGACACCGGGATCGGCTCGCGCTTGAGCTTGCCCACTTCTTCCGCGATCTCGTTCAACACGCCCATCGCGCGCAAGACGGCTTTGCGCGAGCCGCCCGCATCCTGAATGTTGAAGTGCCGCTTGGATTGGGCCTGGCCCTGTTGCCCGTAAAGCGTCAGCTGGTTCACCTCGCAGCCCAAGCCCACCATCAGCGCGCCGCCGAAATTCGGATGCCGCGCATAGCCGGCCAGCGTCCGGTGCAAGACGCGCATCCCGTCGCCCGTGCCGCTCATGCCGCAGCCCTGGTCGTGGACGATCGGCACGAAGCCGTCGATGCCGGGATGCTTGGGCAGAAGCGTCCGGTTGGCTTCCTCGGCAATCGACCGGCACACGGTGGACGAGCAGTTGACGCTTGCGATGATGCCGATGAAGTTGCGGGTGCCCGCCCGCCCGTCGGCGCGGCGATAGCCCATGAAGGTGCGCGCCCGATCACTGCTCGATGCCGCCTCCGCCTCGCCCGGCGCCTGCACCGGCAGGCGGCCCGCCTCGAAAACGAGATTGTGGCTGTGAACATGCTCGCCGGCCACGATTGTCGCGGTCGCGCGGCCGATCGCCTGCGCATATTTCACCACGGCCTCGCCCTGGGAAATCGCGCGCACCGCGACCTTATGGCCGGGTTCGATTGCCGAAAGGGTCGCGCCCCCGCCCGGCAGCGCCGTGCCCGGTTCGAGGCGTCCGTTCGCCACCGCCACATTGTCGGAAGGGGCGAGGAGGATTGCGGCTGGCAGGCTCATGCTGCGACGTATCCTTGCGATTTCTGGAAAAGCGTTTCGAGTTCGGGCAGCGCTGCCGCGCCCCCGACCCATGCGATGAAGCCACCCACGCGCTTCTCGATCTTGGCCGCGTGGTTGGTGGCGATGTCGCTCAGGCGATGGTCGAGAAACGGGTTGCGGAAGCGTTCCAGCGTGGTGGCGACATAGAGTTCCGCCTCGTCACCCATGCCTTTCGCCCGAAAGCCCGGCAGAACTTCGCGTCCGTAGATGCCATCCAGCCGCGCCCACGCTTCGGGGTCTTCGAGGATTTCGCGAACCGTCAGCCCCTCGGGCCTGCCATGGCCGAGCCACCAATCGGCCAGCACCGTATGCCCGAGATTGAGGATATGGATCTTCAGCCGTTCGAACGGCTCGAGGCTGTCCACCACCCGGATCGCCGGATGCGCGCAGGGCAGCGTCAGCTTGGGCTTCCTCTCGATGGCCCAGAGCGCATAGGGCTCGGCCACGGCCCCCGCCGGTTCGAGCGGCGTCGAAACGATCCGGTCCACGAGACTGTCGGCGAACACGCAGTCATCGGCGATGAAACGGACGAGTTCTTCCGACGCTCCGCTTGAGCGCGCCAGCCCGAGCACGACCCCGCGCAAGGTCTCGCCGTTGCGCCCGACGAGTTCGGTCGGCAGCACCACGAGCCCAGCCCGGCCCGCGCGATGCCGTGCCGCAAGCAGCACGAGCAGCCGGGCCGGAAAGCTCGGGGGAGGGGCGTCGCAATCAGCAACGGGATCGACCCGCAACCCGTCCGGCACCGTGAAGCCGGTCTCGGTCGTGTTCGAGATCACGAACCGCGCCTCGTCCACGAAGATCCGCTTCAGCTCGGCCCAATCCGCCTCGGCGTCGATCCCACGCGTGACCGAGCGCACCTGCACATGCCGCTCGATCTTATCGCCGTCCTCCAGTCCGCGCACGATCACCGGATAACCAGCCGGATCGTTGAATGCCGCGAGCCGCTCGCGGTTTCCCGCCGATCCGCTGCCGGCCACCACCGTGACCGGCCCGACGTCCTGTCCCTCTTCCCGCGCCTCGTGGATGAAAAAATCCGCATGGGCTTGCAGGAATCGGCTCGTTCCGAACTGTATGACCGGCGTGGACAATGACGTGGTGGACAAGGACGTTTCCCGACTGCTTTTTGTCTTTTATCGTCAAAAAACATTTGCTAGTCAACGCATGTGACCCGCCAGAACAACGTCCTCAAGCAGGCCTACAACGCAGCCCTCGCGCAACTGGAGCACGGCGCGGCCCTGCCGTCCGAGCCGGAACTGGGCCAGCGTCTGGGCGTCAGCCGCACCACCGTGCGCTCCATCCTGTCGCGCATGAGCGAGGAAGGGCTCATCAGCTGGGACAAGCGCCAGAAGACGGTTCTGCGCGCGCCGAAACCGGCCGATTTCTTTCCCGAGGAAGAAACCGACTCGCTCACCGAAGTGGTCGAGCGCGCCTTCATGCGCCGCCTCGTGGAAGGCTCCAGGGAGCCCGGCATGCAGATCAACGAGCTGGAGCTGGCCCGCGCCATCGGGGTGGGCACGTCATCCGTGCGCGAATTCCTGATCCGCTTTTCCCGCTTCGGCCTCATCGAAAAGCGCCCCAACAGCCACTGGGTGCTGAAAGGCTTCACCCCGTCCTTCGCGCTCGAACTGGCCGAGATCCGCGAAATGTTCGAATTGCGCTCCGCCCAGGCCTTTGCCGCGCTCCCCAAATCCGATCCGATCTGGCACGAGCTCGACCGCATCGAGGCCGACCATCATGCGCTGCGCAAGGTGGTCGATTCGGAGTTCAAGCAGTTTTCCGCCCTCGACGAGCGCTTTCACCGCCTGATCCACACCGCCTCGCTCAACCGCTTCATCACCGATTTCTACGATGTGATCGCGGTGGTCTTCCACCACCACTACCAATGGAACAAGGCGGGCGAGCGCGAGCGCAACGCGGTGGCCATCGAAGAGCATCTCCGCTACATCGGCGCCCTGCACTCGGGCGATGCGGCAACCGTGGAAGCGGCCTGCCGCACCCATCTCGCCTCGGCGCGAAAGACCATGCTCGAATCCATGTCCTGAGGGACGGCGGAGGAAGAAAGACCCCATGCCCGACATCATCGCTCTCGGCGAACCCATGGTCGAGTTCAACGAAGGCGCGGGTGCCGGCCAGTTCGGGCAAGGCTTCGGCGGCGATGTCTCGAACTGCGCCATTGCCGCCTCGCGCGCAGGGGCTTCCTCCGGCATCTTCACGAGCCTCGGCCAGGACGAGTTCGGCGACCGTCTGACTGCCCTCTGGGCCGAGAACGGCATCGACGCCACTCTCGTCTCGCGCCACGCGAGCGCGCCCACCGGCATCTATTTCGTGTCCCACGGCCTGCAAGGCCACAGCTTCTCCTACCGCCGCGCCGGCTCCGCCGCCTCGCTGGTCGCGCCCGCCGATCTGCCGCGTGAGGCCATCAGGGCGGCCAGACTCATCCACGCTTCCGGCATCAGCCTCGCCATCTCCGCTTCCGCCTGCGACGCGGTTTTGGAAGCCATCGCGCTCGCCCGCGACAATGGCGTGCTGGTTTCCTTCGACCCCAACTTGCGCCTCAAGCTCTGGCCTCTGCCCCGCGCCCGCGCGCTCACCCATGCCGCGATGCAGGCTTGCGACATCGCGCTTCCCGGCCTCGACGACGCACAGATCCTGACCGGCCTCGACGACCCGCAAGCCATCGCCGATTTCTACCTCACGCTGGGCGCAAGGATCGTGGCGCTGACGCTCGGCCGCGATGGCTGCCTCGTCGCCACGCCGGACCGGCGCGCGCACATTGCCGGCATGACCGTCAAAGCCGTCGATGCCACAGGCGCTGGCGACGCCTTCGACGGCAATTTCATCGCCGAATACCTTCGGCATCGCGACCCGTTCGAGGCCGCGCGCTACGCCAATGCGGCGGCAGCCCTTTCCACGCAGGGCTACGGCGCGGTCGCACCCTTGCCGCACCGCGCGGCGGTGCTCGAATTTCTTGCTCGGCATTAGAGGCTGTTATGAGCCTCGAATCTGCGCAGTTCGCCTCGAAATTGGGCGCAAACTCGCGAAAGACTCAAACTTAACCGCATCGGGTGAAGCTCCTTTAACGTGTTCGCCCTTTAAAGTGGCAGACAACGCAATGCGGGTTGTGCCCCTCGGCGCTTCGGCATCGTTGTCGGAGCTTTCTCTTGCGCGTCATCGACTGCATCGTTTCCGATCATAATCTGTGGTTCGTCCTGCTCGCCGCCATCACCTGCGCGGTCGGCAGCGCGGTTACCACCCGTCTCTGGCGGCAGGCGAGGGCGGCCACCGGGCGCAGCCGCTACGACTGGTGCTTTCTGAGCGGCGTGGTCGCCGGCTCCTCGATCTGGGCCACCCATTTCATCGCGATGCTCGGCTACCTGACGCCTGCGACCGTGACGTTCGATGCGGTCACGACGCTCGCCTCCATCGCCGTCGCGATCCTCGGCTCCGGCCTGGGCTTCCTGATCACGCTCCTGTCGCCGCGTCTCACCGTGCGCATCGCGGGCGGCGCCACGGTCGGCCTGTCGATTGCGGCGATGCATTACATCGGCATGTTCGCCTACCGCGTCGATGGCATCGTGTCCTGGGACCCGCTCTATCTCTGGCTTTCGCTTGCGGCGGCCGCCGGCATATCGGTTCTGGCGGTGCTCGCGCTCGACAAGCGCGACACGATCTTCCGCGGCCATCTGCCCGCCATGCTCCTGATGACGTCGATCGTGCTTCTCCACTTCCTCGGCATGACCGCGTTCGGCGTCACGCCGCTCTCAGGCGTGTCGTCGGGCGTGGACAGCGAGGCTTTCTCTGCCATGGCCATCGCGGTGGCGCTCGTCGCCTTGCTGATCGTCGGCACCGGCGTCTCGTCCTTTCTGATCGACGACCGCGCCCGTGTTTCGTCGGAATCCGCGCTCCACCACATGGCCTCGCACGATGCGCTGACGGGCATGGCCAACCGGCTCCACTTCCATGTGACGCTCGCAGAGCGCTGCGCGGCGCTCGATCTTCGCCAGCCGGAATTCGCCGTGCTCGCCATCGATCTCGACCGCTTCAAACAGGTGAACGACTCGCATGGCCACCATGTCGGCGACGAAGTACTCCGCCGCGTCGCGCATCGTCTGGAAACGGCGCTCGACGGGGCGGGGCTGGTCGGCCGTCTGGGCGGCGACGAGTTCGCCGCGATCGTCGATGACGCGGCGCTCGCCGAAGCGGTCGCCGGCCGCGTCGTGGAGATCCTCAGCCGGCCCTTCCTCGTCAACGGCATGATCGTGGATATCGGCGCCAGCGTCGGCATTGCGGTCGGCCCGCGCGACGCCACCGATCCGCGCGATCTCCTGCGCAACGCCGATGTCGCGCTTTACGCGGCCAAGGAAGCCGGCCGCGCCACGTTCCGCATGTTCGAAGGCGCGATGGTCGAGGAGATGCAGGCCCGCATCGCGCTCGAACAGGACCTGCGCCGCGCCGTCGCCCGCGAAGACTTTACGCTCTTCTTCCAGCCACAGGTGGATAGCCGCACCGGTGCCTTCACCGGTGCCGAAGCGCTGCTGCGCTGGGATCACGCCACGCGCGGCATGGTTTCGCCCGCGATCTTCATTCCGCTCGCCGAACAGCTCGGCCTGATCGGGCGCATCGGCAAATGGGTGCTCACCACTGCCTGTCGCGAGGCCGCCACCTGGGATCCGCACCTGTCGATCGCCGTCAACCTGTCGCCCATGCAACTGGCCGACCCGCGCCTGCCGCGTACCGTGTCGCAGGTGTTGGCGGAAACCGGCCTGCCTGCGGAGCGCCTTGAGCTCGAGATCACCGAAACGGCGCTTCTCGCCAATGACGAGCAGGCGCTTTCCACGCTCAGTGAACTGCGCCGCATGGGCGTGGTCATCTCGCTCGACGATTTCGGCACCGGCTACTCGTCGCTGTCCTACCTCCACCGCTTTCCCATCGACCGCATCAAGATCGACCGCTCCTTCATTTCCGGTGTCGCCACCGACCAGCACAGCGCCACCATCGTCCGCGCCATCGCGCATCTGGGCACCAATCTCGGCTTGAAGATCACCGCAGAAGGCATCGAGGACGGCGACCAGCGCGATTTCTCGGCTCTCTACGGCTGCGACAATCTTCAGGGCTACCTGTTCTCGAGGCCGCTCCCGGCCGAAAAACTTCCCCCCGCTTTCGCCGGGCGGACTACCGCCCCCGAAGCCGCCTGAGGCTCAGATACAATGCCTTTGCACCGTCTTCTCTACACCTCGGAAGCCCGCCTGTCCGACAACGCGTCGGGGGCCGACCTTATGGTCGAAAGCATCGTCGCCCATTCGCAGGCCAACAATGAGAAGCGCGGCCTGACCGGCGCGCTGCTTTATGTGCGCGGCACCTTCATTCAAGCCCTGGAAGGCCCCCTCGATGCGCTCGAAAATACGTTCGAACGCATCTGCCACGATTTCCGCCACGCCAGACTCACGCTGGTCGACATGTCGCCCGCCAGCGAGCGCATGTTCGAGCGCTGGTCCATGACCTATCTCGCCCAGAACGACGAACCCGCCCGCCTGCTTGTCAACCGCGACCTCGAAGAGCTCTATTTCACCGTCAGCACCAACGCCGCCGAAGCCATGCGCCAGATGCGCGGCCTGCTGCTGGGCGAGGGCAAGAAGCCGGCGCTGGAAGTGGTGTGAAAACCTAAAAGCCAAAATGTGGCGCTTGGGGCAGTGCTGGTTGGGAGTTCACCCCCACCCTTTACCCCTCCCCACAGGTGGGAGGGGGACTTCGACGTCGATTCAATCTCGGAGCTTGGTCCCTAGCTTGAAGGATTGACCGCAAGGCTGACGTCTCCCCTCCCACCTGTGGGGAGGGGTAAGGGGTGGGGGTGACCTCTCCATCCCACCAACCCTTCAGCAAACAACCTGTGCCAATCCGTGGAGCAAGGTACAACGGCGGAAAGCTAGCGAGATGCCTTCTCGATCTTCGAGCGCCTCAAGCCATGCGAAAGGGCGCCAGGGAGGCCCCCAACTCTCACCAAAACCCAATCCGCCCTCACAGCTCCCGGGACTGCCGCCGATCCGACAGCCCCGCCAGGTCCGGCCGATCATCCGGATCCTCGCTCGGCTTTTCGCCCTCCGCCAGAAACGTCCCGGGCGGGTTCTCGCCTTCGCTCTGCCGCGTTTCCTCGTAAACGACGTCCACACCTTCCAGAAGATGCGTGTTGGCTGCTGCTTCGCGGTCGTTGTCCGCCAGAAAGTCGCCGGCCTGCCGGTTGCCGCCATCCGGCCGCGCTTCGAGCTTGCGTTCGCCGGAATTGCGCAGGTTTTCCGTGTCGGGACCGGGTTTCTGCGCGTCGCGTGGGTGAGGGGCGTCCTTGCTCATCGGTGGTCTCCTGCTGTTTCACCGGAAACGGCGGGAGACCGCGATGGGTTGCCGAAGCGGGATTTACGCCTTGCCGAGCTCTTCCGACCGCCGCCTGGCCGCATCCACCGTGCCGGCGAGCAGGGGCCCGAGCCCCTTCGTCTCATCCATCAGCACGTTGAGCCCGGCCACCGTGGTGCCGTTCGGGCTCATCACCTGCCGCCGAAGCTCCGCCGGCACGTCCTGCGATTCCACTGCGAGCGACGCCGCACCCCAAACCGTCTGCTTGGCGAGCAGCGCCGCGACATCGTCTGGCAGGCCCGCGCGCTTGGCAGCCTCTTCCAGCGCCTCGATGAAAAAGAACACATAGCCCGGGCCCGAGCCGGAAACGGCCGTCACCGCATCCATCATCGCCTCTTCCGGCAGGGCCGCGACCGCGCCCGAGCACGACAGAAGCGCTTCCACGAACTTCGCCGTCTCGGGGGAAACATGCGCGTTCGCATAAGTCGCGATCATGCCCTTGCCGATCATGGCCGGGATATTGGGCATCGAGCGTATCACGGGCGTTTGCCCGCCCAGCACGTCCTCGAATGTCGCGATCGACGTGCCTGCGGCAACCGACAGAACCGTGGTCGCGCCGTTGCCCCAGTGCCTGTAATGCGCCGCCACATCGCGGATGACCTGCGGCTTCACCGCCAGAACCAGCAGCTCCGGCGCGTCGCTTGCGTCCAGCGCTTCCGCATCCGCCACGGCGCGAACGCCCAGACCCGCCGCCCGCTCGCGCAAGGCTGGCGTCGGCTCCACCACGGCCACCTGATCCACCGGGACCACGCCCCCGCCGAGCCAGCCTTTCAGCATGGCGAAACCCATATGGCCGCAGCCGACCAGAACGATTCTCGTGCTCATGCCCGAACTCTAGCGCCGCCATTCGCTCCCGGCGAGACCGGAAACCGCGCCACGAGCCGCAATCCCAGAATTCCCATCACGGTGAACAGCCAGACCGGGTCCGCGCGCCGAAAGAAGAAGCTTTCGAGGAAGGCGTTCAGCGTGGTGAAGAGCAGAACCATCAGAAAGAAATCCGCCAGCCGCACGTTTTCGAGCAGGCGCGGAACCCGCGCATAATCGCGCAGGGGCACGAGGATGAAGGCGAAAACGGCCGTCCCGAGTGCGGGCAGCCCCATCAGGACGGCGATGTCGAGATAGCCGTTATGGCCGTGCACGATCCCCGAAATGTCCCAGTCCATGTCGAAGGGCCGGTCCATCTCGGTCACTAGGGGCGTGCCCCAGAAGCTCTCATAGCCGTAGCCGAACCAGGGCCGCTGCGCGATCATCTCGCCCCCGAAGCGCCAGAGTGCCGTGCGCCCCGTGAACGTCATGTCCGGGAAATGCGTGGCGGCGAAATCGCTCAAGGGCCCGATGAACACGATGCCCAGCGTGCCGAGCGCGGTGCCGGCGAGCACCAGCGCCACCAACCACGGCGTCAGCCCGCGCACGCCCATGAAGCCCGGCAGCGCCACCACCAGCACCGCGACCGGCACGAGCCCCGCCGTCGTCTTCGACCCCGTATGCGCCACGAAGATGATGGCCAGCCCGAACAGGACCGCACCGGCCCAGCGCCAGCCGCGCCGGAACAGGTAAACGCCGGCGAAGGCGAAGCAGGCCATCACCGGCCCGGCGATGTTCTTGTGGCTGAACACCCCGCGCCAAAGCCCTTCATGCTGCGGCTCCATGGAGTCCGCCGTGTGCTTGGCGACGTCCGGAAGCAGCATCAGCCCCGCATAGGACAGCCCGACCACGGCAAAGCCCGCAATCGCCAGCACCCACGAAAACCGCTCCGCATCCGGCGGCAGCACGAGCACCGCCCCGATCGCCACGATCCCGATCAGCGTGAACGACGCCGCCCGCGCTGCCTGGCCCGGATCGGCCGCATGCAGCACGGACAGGAAGAAGAAGCCCAGCAGCAGCAAAAACCACGGCCCCCAAAGAGCCAGCACCAGCTTGGGCCGCGTGAAGCAGACGAGCCCGCCCAGCGCGAGCAGGCCCACCGTTCCGAACCCCAGCTGGTTGACCGCGTCGCCCCCACCCGCCTCCAGCACCGCGCCGGCAGGCTGGAACGGCCGGAACGAAACGATCAGCAGCGTCAGAATGAGCGCCGCGATGCCCGTCGCGACCGTGCCCTGCGTGACCGCACCGGGGCGAGAGGAGACCGTCTGCGACGTCATCGCCGGATCATCATTGCGAACCGAACCTAATTCTTCTCGGGCTCGCGATATTGCTCACGGGCATATCCGAATTCGGCGGCCAGTCGGCCGATGGCGACAAGAACGGGGTAGGCCCCGATGGCAGCCGAGCCCGACCGCCATGTATCGCGAAACGCGCGCAGTGGCGAGACGCTGAGCAGACCGAGGCTTTTGCCCAACACCCGCGCCCGCGCGCCGAGCGAGTTCCCCCGCTTGCCTTTTTCCACCAGCGTCGAGATCACCCCGTTGCGCACCGAGCGCGCCCGGATCCAGTCGCCTTCCACCCGCCGCGCCGGCACCGCTTCCATCACCGGCGCTTCCGCGCACCAGCCGAGCTTGAACCCTTTCGCCGCCGTCCGGCTCAGGAAATCGGAATCCCCGCCGCCCAGAAAATTGAACCGCCCGTCCAGAAACGGCGGCCCCATCGCCTCCAGCACGTTGCGTCCGATCAGCAGGTTCCCCGAAGAGTAAAGCGCGGGCACCAGCCGCGTTTCGCCGTATGGCGGCGCGAACACCGGATGTTTCCGCACCCCCGCACGCGGCTCCCGCTCGAACACCGGCCTTTGCGGCCCGCCCACGATATCCGCCCCCAGCCGCCGCGCCGCGTCGCGCATCCCCTCGATCCAGCCCGCGGACGCCGTTTCATCGTCGTCGATCACCAGAAGATGCCGCATCGCCGGAAACTGTTTCAGCGCCGTCGCCCATCCCGCATTATAGGCCGAGCAGTTGCCCCGCTGGTGCGCCACGATCACCAGCCCTTCGACCGTGCCGTCCTCGAACAGCGCTTTCGCGGCCCGCGCCCCTGCGAGCCCCTCCGCATCGTTCTCCATCACGATCACCGCGAAAGGCTCGCTCGTCTTCTGCGCCGCCAGCGAGCGCAGCGTTTCCACCACCTGCGCGGGCCGCCGAAAGGTCGGCAGCGTGACCACGGCGGCGAAACGCGAAGCGTCCAGCCCGGCGGAGTGGCCGAACAGCGTCACATGGGGCGGAAAAGCGGCGTCGGGCATGGCAGGAGAGGGGCGTGAGGCCTTGAATTTATCGCAATTCTGGCATCCTGCCCTTCACGCTCCCTTAACGGAACCCGAAGAAACGCGGTGGCAACGCGCGGAAACGGCTGTACCGGGGGCGAGGGGTTCAACCGGTCTTCACTTCTGTCGCTCAAGAGCAATCCATGCGCCTGCTCTTCGCCACTTCGCTCATCCCGGACAGCCACGGCCGGTCCGGCTACGAGATCGCATCAGCCGCGGTCATCGATGCCCTGCGCCATGCCGGTGCCGATGTCACGGTCATGGGCTTCGCCTGGCCCGAGCAGAGCGTGCCCGACGATGGCCGAACGGTCTGCCTGGGCCGCATCGACGTCAAAACCGAAACCGCCTCGCCCGCCCAGAAACTCGCCTGGCTCGCCCGCGCGGTGCGCCTCGGCCTTCCTTTCGCCGCCGCCAAGCTGCGCACGCTCACGCCCGAAACCCTGCGCGAGAAAATCCGCGAAGCCGGTCCGTTCGACGCCTATGTGCTCAATGCCGCGCAGTTCGCTTCCGCCTTCGAAACCGTGCTGCACGATCGCCCCACCGTCTTCGTCGCCCACAATGTCGAGCACCGCTCGGCCGAGGAGAATGCAAGGGCCGCGCGCAACCTGTTCGAGCGCCTGCTCTACGAGCGCGAGGCCAAGCTTCTCGAACGCGTCGAAGCGCGCCTCTGCCGCTCCGCGTCCCACACCTTCACCTTCGCCGCCGAAGACCGCGACACGCTCTTCCTCGACCCCGCGCGCTCTTCCATGCTGCCCCTCGTCACCCGCGAAAGCGCGCCAGAGGCCTTGCCATTCGCGCCCAGGACCCTCGACGCCGCCATGATCGGCACCTGGACCTGGGCGCCCAACCGCATCGGCCTCGACTGGTTTCTCCAATCCGTCGCACCGCTTCTGCCGAGCACGTTCCGCATCGACATCGCCGGCCATGTGCCCGCCGACCTCACGAGCGGGCACCCCGGCATCCGCTTCGTCGGCCGCGTGGACGATGCCGAGGCCTTTCTCGCGAGTGCGGCGGTCGTGCCCCTCGTCAGCCGCGCCGGCACCGGCGTTCAGCTCAAGACGGTCGAAACCTTCGAGCTCGGCCTGCCGACGGTTGCCACCACCCATTCCCTGCGCGGCATCGATCAGGTTCCCGACAACTGCCTCATCGCCGACAACCCGCGCCTTTTCGCCGATCTCCTGATCCGTTTCGCCCGCGAAAAGCCCGCCGCCCTCGACGGCACCGCTTTCTTCGAAACCCAGCGCGCCGCGCTCCGCGCGCGTGTCGCCCTCGTCGTGTCCCGCCTGCGTTCGCCCTTCGAGAGAGCCGCCGCATGACGGTTGCCGCATTTCCCCATCCCGAATTCCTTGTCGCACCCGCCAGCCGCACCATCCTCGGCGTCGCCGTCGCGCCCATGCGTCAGCGACAGGCCATCGCGCGCCTGCAGGATCTGCTCGCCCAGAAACTCTTCACCCGCGTCGGCTTTCTGAATGCCCACACCGCGAACCTCGCGCACACCGACCCCGAATTCGCCGCCTCGCTGAAGGATTTCCTGATCCTGCCCGACGGCATCGGCGTCGATCTCGCCTCGACGCTGCTTTATGGCGAAGCCTTCCCCGAAAACCTCAACGGCACCGATTTCGTGCCCGCCTTCCTGGCGTCCGTCGGTCGCCCTTTGCGTGTCGGCCTGATCGGTGCGAAGCATCATCACGGGGAGGGCGCTGCCGCTGCCCTGCGCCACGCGGCACCCCAGCACAGCTTCTTCGTCGTCCACCACGGCTTCTTCACGCCTGAGGAAGAGCCGCATGTTCTCGAACGCATCGCGGCTCTCGACCTCGATGTGCTGCTCGTCGCCATGGGCGTGCCGCGTCAGGAGCTCTGGATCACCCGCAAGATCGGGCCCGAGCACTGCACGATGCCGATCGCCGTCGGCGCGCTGCTCGATTTCCTGTCTGGCGCCGTGCCCCGCGCGCCGCTCTGGATGCGCCGGCTGCGCATGGAATGGCTGTTCCGCCTCGGCCTCGAACCCGTTCGCCTCTGGCGCCGCTACGTGCTCGGCAATCCGCTCTTTCTTTTCCGCGTCTTCCGCCAGAAACAGACCCGCGCCACCGCCGATGCCGCCGCGAGCTGACGCGGCCGGAAAAATGTCCCTGCAACCAGCCGGCGAGCCTGCTCTCAAACCCTTGGGCGAGGCCCCCACGGCGGCCATCGTCACCGCCTCCTACGCGCCCGATTTCGAGCGCTGCCGCCTGCTCTGCGAAACGGTCGACCAACACGTCTCCGGCTTTTCCCGCCACCTGATCCTCGTCGAGGACCGCGACGTCCCACTCTTCCGCGCGCTCGAAACCCCGCGCCGCCAGATCGTCAGCGAACGCGACCTTCTTCCGGGCTGGCTGCGCCCCTTCAACGATCCCTTCAGCCTCGGCCGCCGGCGCATCTGGCTTTCCCTGCGCACGCCTCCCTTGCGCGGCTGGCATGTCCAGCAACTCCGCCGCATCGCCGTCGCCGATCATGTTTCCGAAGACCTCCTCGTCTTCTGCGACTCCGATGTCGCCTTCACCCGCCCGTTCAACTGCACCGGCTTCGCAGAGAACGGCCGCGCCAAACTCTTCCGCTCAGCCGACCCCCTGCCGCCCGGCCTCCATCAAAAATGGTCCGCCCAGGCGGGCAGGGCGCTTGGTCTTACGCAGCCTTCCGCCCGGGACTACATCGCCACCCTCATCGCCTGGCGCACCGACGCCACCCGCGCCATGCGCGCGCATATCGAGCAGGTCTCGGGCCGCCACTGGATCCCCACGATCACCCGAACCCGCCAATTCTCCGAATGCCTCCTCTACGGCCGCTTCGCCGAAGACGTGCTGGGCGGCCAGGGCCACATCCCCGACCCCCACCCCCTCTGCCGCATCCACTGGACCGGCCAGGCCCCCACCGACGAAGGCTTCCACCAGTTCCTCTCCGAGATGGAGCCCGACCAGATCGCCGTCGGCATCCAGTCCTTCATAGGCATGGACCCCAACCGCATCAGACGCCTGCTCCGGCAGGCATAGCGCAGACCGCCTTGGGCTCTGCGGAAGATACCGGTCCCTTTCAATCCGGTTCCTATATGATATCGTCTATGCATATCATCGGAGAGCCGCATGCGAGCCCTTGTGGACATGAACGACGCTCAGGTCGAAGCTCTGGACATGCTTGCCAAACGCGTCCGCAAGTCCCGCGCGTCGCTCATCCGGGCTGCAATCGACGACTATCTCGAACGTCATCATCGTGGCCAGGTCGAGGATGGCTTCGGCCTTTGGGGCAGGGCGACGGTCGATGGGGTCGCCTATCAGGACAAAGCGCGCAGCGAATGGTAGGCGCGCTGTTCGACACGAACATCCTGATCGATCACCTGAACGGCATACCGCAGGCCCGCCTGGAATTGGGCCGCTATGACGCTCCGGCGATCAGCATCGTCTCGTGGATGGAAGTCATGGTCGGCGCCACGCCCGACTTGGCCGATCCGACCAGACGCTTCCTCGAAGGGTTCAAACTGATCGCTCTCGATAGCACGATCGCCGAAAGGGCCGTCGCCCTGCGGCGCGCCTATCGTATCAAGCTGCCGGATGCCATCGTCTGGGCCTCGGCACAGACCAGCGGCTTCCTGCTCGTGACGCGCAACATCAAGGATTTTCCCCCGACCGATCCGGGAATACGCGAGCCTTACACGCTCTAGGCAAGTGCGACAGGAACACACCCACGGCGCATGTTATGCTCGAGCCTGCTCCGCAGCTTCTGGAAACCCGATGCCGAGCGTCAACGTCACCCCCACCCCGTACCCTTCCCCACAGGTGGGAGGGGAGACACCGGCGCCGCGTTTCCTTCTTCGCGCTAGGCGTCAGGCTTGGAAGTGAAGCGCCACGCCTATGTCCCCCTCCCACCTGTGGGGAGGGGTACGGGGTGGGGGTGACGCCTCCATCTCTTCAGCCTTTCAGCAAACTTGACGGCCCCATCTACGCGGCCGGGCCCACCGTCGCACTACACCCCCCGCACCCCCCGCCGCATCGCCCGGTAAGTCAGCACCATCGACCCCAGATACATCACCGCGAACACCGCGTTGAGCGCCAGCACCAGCCGTTCCGGCCCTTTCGCCCAGCCCAGCACCTGCGCGAGCAGCACGCCCTTCAGAACCCCGAGCAGCGCCAGATTGAGCGCCCGCGTCGCCGTCTGGCCGCGCGCGAACAAGAGTTCCGCCTGATACTCCACGAGATTGCGTAGCCCCGGCACCAACAGCGCCAGTCCGACGATGGGGGCTGCTTCGGCCACATTGCGCCCCAGCGCGTTCGGCGCCACCCACAACACCCCTGCCAGCCCGGCCAGCGCCAGTGTCGAGCCTACGAAGATCCCCATCTCGATCAGCGCCCTGATGCGCAAACCCCGCAACAGGTCCGGCGCGCGCATCATCTTCTGTACCAGCATCATCGTGAAGGCCCGGATCGGGATCGCCGTCAGATCAACCAGCCGCATCACGATCGCATAGATGCCCGCCAGCTGCGCATTGCCGAGCGCCAGCACCAGAAGCTTGTCCAACTCGCTCTGCACGTAGAACAGCGCCTCGGCTCCCGCGACATAAAGCGAATCCGGCAATCGCCGAAGGTAGAGCCGCGGCGCCAACCGCAGGCGCTGCCTGGGATAGGCCAGCACCACGCCCATCAGAAGCGTCGCCGCGTTCGCCGCCGCATAGAACAGCGCCCAGGCACCCAGCGACGTGTCCGCGTTCCACGCAAACAGAAACGCCGCCAGCGCCCGAAACGCCGTGCCCGCGATCACCAGCGCCGCCGCCCGCCCGAACAGCCCCAAGCCGTTATTGACGATCACCACCGCCTCGAAGGGCCGCCACAACAGTGCTTCGGCAATGACGATGCCGAGGAACACCCCGAACCCCATATCCGCGCGAAAGAACAGCCAATAGGTTCCCCACGAGGCCGCGCCGATGAGCGGCAGCGAAAGCACCGAAAGCGCGATGAACCCCGCCGTGAACGTGCCGATCAGCCGTGGCCGCTTGGTCGCCGTCCGGTAAAGTGCCGAAATGAACCCGAATGCCAGGAGCCGCGACAGCACCACGCCGGCAGCGGACGCCGTGGCGAACAGCCCGAACGCCGCCACGCTCAGCGTGTTTGCGAGCGCAATGAAATAAACGAGGCTGAACACCAGCCGTCCCGCCGATCCGCTCACCGCCGAGAGATAGCCGCGCACCAGCGCTGTCCGCCCATCGAGCAGCGAACCATATCGCAACGGAATTTGACTCATGAGGCGGCGCATAGGCTTGCCTCTTTAGCCGCTCGGGCTTAACGCCGCGTGAGCCTGGGCGGTCCGGCGGCGGGACGAGGACTTTCCCCCATCGCTGGCCCGGTCGGAAAGGGAGCCGGGCCAGCGATGGGGGCGTTGCGGGAAAGCCTGCCACGCTCCGCTGAATGGGCGTGCCGGACGGAGCGTTAACCATCTCTTGCGCCGCCCGTGCTAGGCTTGCAAAAGATGCCGCACGAGAAACAGGCGGCCGGGGTCGAGGCGGATGTTTCAAACCGAGGATGGGCACAAGCCGGCAAGGGGTGGCTCGCTGCTTTCCGTGAAGCCGAGCGACAGGCCGGCCCACGAAAAGCGCCCGGCACTTTCACCGGCCGAAGCCGCTGCGATTGCCGAGCGCAACTGGCAGGACGCCAATCCCGTGTCGCCGACCCCGCAGCCCACGTCTGTGGATACCCTGCCGCCCGCGCCGCCAACCTCGCTTGCTGCTGCCATCGCCGCCGCCCGCGCGCGCCCAGGCCCGCCCCCATCCGAGCCCGGCCTGTTCGACCGCATGCGCGGCTGGGCCGCTGCCCGTGCCGCGACTGAGACGCCGTCCGAGGCTGATGCTGCGCCTCAAACGCCGCCCCCGCCGCCAGTCGCCCCCGCGGCCGATCTCGCCCCCCGCGCCACCCCCATCGCGCCGCGTCCCGAAACTGCGCCGCGTCCCATCATCGAATACGGCCCCATCCCCCTGGCTGATGCGTCGGGCGGCGGCACGTGGCGTCCGCTGATCGACCCGGTTCTCGTCGCCCGCCACGTCGCGCGTTCGAAAAGCCTGATCTTCGTCGGCGCGCTGCTGGGCGCCTTGATCGGCGTCGGCATCGCCGTCTCCACGCCCAAGCGCTACGAAGCCTCGACCGAGATCCTGATCGACCCGCGCGATCTCAAGCTCGTCGAGCGCGATCTCACCGGCGCCGGGCTCCCTTCCGAGGCCACCGTCGCCATCGTCGAGAACCAGGTCCGCGTTCTCACTTCCGGCAATGTGCTCGCCAAGGTCGTGTCCGACTTGCGACTTGCCGAGGACCCCGAATTCAACGGCACGCGCGGCGAGGGCGGTTTGCGCGGGCTTGTCGCCGACCTGCGCTCCCTGGTCTCGGGCGCCGGCCCGAGCGGTGATCCTTCCGTGCGTCGGCGCGCGCTCGCCATGGAGAACCTGCGCGAGAAGCTCGAAGTCTCCCGCACCGGCAAGACCTTCGTGATCCGCGTCGGGGCCATCACCGAGGAGCCGGAAAAGTCGGCCTCGATCGCCAACACCATGGCCGCGACCTTTCTGCAGACCTATGGCGAGATCCAGTCCGGCACTGCTGGCCGCGCCGCCGAAGAGCTCAACGCCCGCCTCAGCGAGCTGCGCAAGGGCGTCGAAGACGCCGAGCGCGCGGTGGAAACCTTCAAGGCCCAGAACGATCTGGTCGATGCGCAGGGCCGCCTGATCTCCGACGACGAGATCCTCAAGCTCAACGACCAGCTCGCCACCGCCCGTGCCCGCTCGCTCGAACTCGACGCCCGCGCGGCCTCCGCTCGCGGCGTCGATGCCAATGCCGTGCTCAACGGCGCGCTGCCCGAAGGCGTGTCGTCCAACCTCGTCACCGAACTGCGCGCGCAATATGCCGCGCAAAAGGCCGAGGCCGACCGTCTGGCCGTCCGCCTCGGCCCCCGCCACCCCCAGCTTCTGGCCGTCCAGGCGCAGCTTTCGGGCGCGCGCGAACAGCTCGAAGGCGAGCTCCGCCGCATCGTCACCTCGACCCAGGTCGAACAGCGCCGCGCCGCCGATCTCGTCGCGCAGCTTTCCGCGCGCCTGGCGCAGCTGAAAGTCCGCCAGGGCGACAACTCCTCTAATCTCGTCACGCTACGCGAGCTCGAGCGCGAAGCCACCTCCAAGCGCGCGGTCTATGAATCCTACCTGCTCCGCGCCCGCGAAACCGGCGAGCAGCAGGGCATCAACACCGCCAATATGAGCGTCATCTCTCCCGCCGAACCCCCGCTCGAAGCGCTGGGCCCCTCGCGCGCCATCATCTCGCTCACCGGCCTCATCCTCGGCGCCCTCGCAGGCCTCGGCCTCGCCATCCTCCTCGGCGCCTGGGCCTCCCTTCGCGCCCGCACGACCGAACCGGTCCGCACCAGCTCCGACACCACGGCGGAAGTCGAACACCTCCGCGCCAGCCTCCAGTCCTTGCGCGAAACCGTGCGCGAACTGACCGAGGCGCGGGCAGGGCGGGGATAAACCGACGCGTCGAACCGCCCTCTGAACTGTCCGCTTCGCTTCTCGGACTTCGACAGGATAGGAGAACCCTGTTCCGTCAGCGACAATGGCAGCTACCGAATTCGTCATGTCGGTCCCCACCTCGCGACCGGGAAGGGATGGTTTCCTGCCAGTCGGCTTTCGGGTGATAGTGCCGGAAAGCTGACATGGGAGCATTCGTTGTGGCTTGGGATATCGAACCTTTCATCGGCATGGGAAGCCTTCGCTTTGGTATGTCGCCTTCAGCGGTTGCGGATCTTATCGGAGCGCCCGAGAGCACGCGTGCCAAAGAAACCCGACTCAGGGAGTTCAGGGATGTCGATCTTCCGATCCTCACCTACGACCGTGAGACGCTTGTCGAGATCGAAGCCTTCTACGACGTGCCGGACGTCACCTACCAAGGCATGAACGTTTTCGGTATCTCCGGCCTTCAATGCCTCCAAGCATTGGAAACGGCCAATGGTGGAGCTCTGCACGACGTCGGTGTCGTGCTGTTCGCCCAAATCGGCCTGACCTGCGGGCGTTTGGATGAGGATGCCCAAGGCGACCATTCGGTCGCGGCCTTCTCCCGTGGTTTCTGGGACGACAAACTCGCCGATTTTGAGCCGATCTCTTTCCTGCGGTGAGCTAGACGAGAAACGTCGTCGAATAGCAGCTTTCGAGCACCGTTCGACTTCAAGGAATGGCTTGGTTGGGGTCGGAAGGGGCCATACGCGAATCGCCATCCGCTCTGACGCCAGCTACTCACCCCAAATCCACCAAAATCCGCCGCTCCCGAGCTACCCCTGCCGCTCCAAACCGTGCATACCTCCGCGAAACACGAGGGAGCCCCCATGCCAGCCACGGTCATCGACGGAAAACTCCAGTCCGAGCGCGTCGCCGAACGCGTCAAGACGCTGGCCTCCGAGCTCAACCTGCAAACCGGCAAGAAGCCGGGCCTGGCCGTGGTGCTCGTCGGCGACGATGCCGCGAGCCAGGTCTATGTGGGCGCGAAGACCCGCAAGGCGGCCGAATGCGGTTTCCATTCCGTCCAGCACACGCTGCCGTCCGACACCACCGAAGACCAGCTGGCCGAACTCGTCGATCAGCTCAACGCCGACCCCACCATCCACGGCATCCTCGTGCAACTGCCGCTGCCCGATGGCATCAACGCGCCCCGCATCATCCAGTCGATTTCGGCCGAAAAGGATGTGGACGGCTTCCACTTCCTCAATGTCGGCATGGTCGGCGTCGGCGAGTTCGCCAACGCCTTCGTGCCCTGCACCCCCGCCGGCGCGATGCTCCTGATCGAGCAGATCCACGGCCGCGATCTTTCGGGCCTGAACGCGGTCGTGGTCGGCCGCTCCAACATCGTCGGCAAGCCGATGGCGAACCTCCTGATTGCCCACAACGCCACCGTCACGGTCGCCCACAGCCGCACGAAAGATCTGCCCGGCACGGTGCGTCAGGCCGATATCGTGGTCGCAGCCGTCGGCCGCCCCCATCTCGTCAAGGGCGATTGGCTGAAACCCGGCGCGACCGTCATCGATGTCGGCATCAATCGCGTGCCCGCCCCCGACAAGGGGGAGAACAAGTTCCGCCTCGTCGGCGACGTGGATTATGCCGAGGCCGCCCAGGTCGCCGGCGCCATCACCCCCGTCCCCGGCGGCGTCGGCCCCATGACGATCTCGCTGCTGATGGCCAACACCCTCGTCTCCGCCTACCGCGAAGCCGGCCTGCCCAAGCCGAGCTTCTCGCTCGACAAGTAAGGGAGACGGCACCCCGGCCGGCGATAAGCCATAGAGCAGGCTTCTCGAGCGTCGCAGGCCCCGAGCCATATGAGGAGCGGGGCGGACAGCAGCCCTTGCGCCATCGCGTAGAGGGCAGGGACGACGCTCAAACCCCTGCCAGTGCCCCGGAAACCCCGACGGCCCCCGGTCTCCACGCCCGAAGGCATGCCACCCTCATGGCATGGCCTCCCGGCTCGGGCCCGAGGCCCGCGAATCCACGCCTCGTGCTGTCACCACCCGTGCAGCGGGTCGGAACCCGTTCTGAAACGCGAGCAAACCGTACGGCCGATGCCTCTCATCCCCACAGGAGGCGTCGGGTTTATCTGCTGATGGGTTGGAATAGCCGAGGCGTCACCCCCACCCCTTACCCCTCCCCGAAACGAGGAGGGAAGGACGTGAGCGTGGCATCTGTACCTGTCGACCGGAGTGTCCCGGTCGCTCAGTCGGTAGAGCATGCGATTGAAAATTGCAGTGTCGGTGGTTCGATTCCGCCCCTGGGCCCCATTCCGTTGAGCCAGCCGACAAGCTTTGAAGTGAGGCTCGGCAAAGATGTCCCCCTCCCACCCGTGGGGAGGGGCAATGGGCGGGGAACAGGCTGGCCGCTTGGCGCAACACGTCCGCAACCCGTTCTCACGAACCACCCCCGCCGCTGGCCCTAAACCCCGCGTCGCCCGGCCCCTATCACCGCCCACCTCCCCACGCTAAAACCGGCCGCACCCTCATCCCGGCCGCCTCATGCCCGAACCGCTCACGCCCACCCGCCACTTCGCCTTCCTGCTCGTCGACAAGTTCGCGATGTTCAGCCTCGCAGCCGCCATCGATGCCGTGCGCTCGGCCAATCGCCTGCTCGGCCACGACAGCTATTCCTGGACCACCGTGTCCGTCGATGGCGATGCGGTGACGGCGTCGAACGGCCTGCCGCTCAAGGTCGATTATGCCGTGTCCGACCTCGGCGCCGTGGATATCCTGTTCGTCTGCGCAGGGCTTGCGCTCGAATTCCCTGGCAAGAGCAAGGCGCTCGCTGCCTTGCGCGCGCTCGGCCGAAAGGGAGCGGCGCTCGGCGGCCTTTCGGTCGGCGCGCATATCCTGGCCGAAGCCGGCCAGCTCGACGGGTTCCGCTGCACCATCCACTGGGAGAACCGCGCCGGCTTTCAGGAAAAATTCCCCGAGATCGAATGCACCGGCAACGTGTTCGAGATCGACCGCAAGCGCTACACCTGCGCGGGCGGCACGACCTCGATCGACCTGATGCTGGAGATCATCCGCACCGATCACGGCGCCAACCTCGCCAATTTGGTGGCCAACCAGTTCCAGCACGAGCGCATCCGCTCGGCCACCGACCGCCAGCGCGTGGGCCCCGAGCGCGACCTTTCGGCCAAGTCCGACAAGCTGCGCCGCATCGTGGAAACCATGGCCGACCATCTCGACGAGCCCTTGTCGGCGGTGCAGCTGGCGAAGGGGGCGGGCCTGTCCGTGCGCCAGGTCGAGCGCCTGTTCCTGCGCCATCTCTCGGTGACGCCCGGCCGCTACTACATGCGCCTGCGCCTCGAACGCGCCCGCGAGCTTCTGCGCCAAACCAACATGCCCATCCTCGACGTCGCCATCGCCACCGGCTTCACCTCCCACAGCTACTTCGCGCAGAGCTACCGGTTGCTGTTTGGACGGCCGCCGAGCGAGGAGCGGCGGACGACTTATTGAGAACGACAGCGCTTGTAAAAGCTAAGCGTGCGAGTCCGCTATTATGACGCCCCCTAGATGAATGAGGACGATAGCGCTCCTCCTGGCATTTCATCCCAAGTCCTATTATCCAAAACGCGACCGGTACTCTTCTTGTTAACACCGCCCCATTGCTTGAAATGGAAAGCGACGTTCGAAATCTCGCAAAGATCGCGAATGGTTCTCACCCATTCGGCATCCATGGGTCGGGCACCGGGCCCACTTTCCCCGCCAGCGATGACCCAATCGATCCCATGAAGCTGCAAGTCATCCAGTGGTCCGAGCAAGGGCTCCAAGCTTAGAAATTTAATTTTTGCGCCGGATACACGGAGATCATCGACCCTGAAAAGATAGTCAGAATTCTCGACGCTAACCCCCATCCATATATTTTGATGCCAGATCAAAGAACTGGAAATTTCCCTGAGTCGATCAGCTCTCTTAGTCAGAACCTGATACGTATGGCGTGGCGTTTCTCCCATCACCGCAAAAACTTCCCTTATGAAATCCAAGGGGACATCTTCGTGAAAAAGATCAGACATCGAATTGACGAATATGTGTCTGCCTTTCCTCCACTGATGCGGTGCACGAAGCGCCTTATAATCAAGGTTTATACGTCCGTTCCACTTCGGGCGCCCCCCTGATATTCTTGTCGTGCCGGTATATTTAGGCTGACCCATTGCTTCTAGGCGCCCAGCCATTCGCATCGCGTAGCAATTCGTGCATCCAGGCGAAATGATGGTGCAGCCAGCTACTGGGTTCCAAGTAGCCTCAGTCCATTCGATACCGGAATTGGTAGCCATTTAAGTCTCCTTCGGAAACTTGAGTAGAACATGATCTGGATAGGTGTTCGCTCGCCGTTTCCCTTTTGTGGAGCGTGCGGTGATCTTGTTCTCACCCTCCAACTTTTTCAGGATATCTCGATAGTTGGGCCGAATGTACGGGCGATCCACACTATGCTCTTCGTACATCGTTTCGAAGTTTACTTCTCTTCCGGCGAAACTTGTCAAAAGATCTTGTTCCAAAGCACTTAAGGGCCTCGAAAGTGAGAAAAGAAGAGGCATGTCTGCGTCAGCGGGGGAGTACGTCAATGAAGGTACTCCTTCGTCATGCGTAGAGCTCTCTTTAGCCATGATATCCTTCATGATATCGTAGCCCTTAAAATGTGTGGAAACAAAAATTAGCTTGTGAGACGTCCTTGTCCCGTTAGCATTCTTGAAGGTGAAGGGAAGAACATACGTTCCTCCAAGCCGCTTAATCTCCTCAGCAAGCGCTTCTAAAATGAGGGCTTCACGCAGTTCGGGTGATTTATTTTTCAACTCTTCTCTAAGTTGATCCGCACGCCTTTCGCCGAATAGTGCGTTCATATGTTTAGCGACTGCAGGATTGTTAATTCCTGCATTGATACGATTGTAATTGAAGAAGAAAACGCAGTCGCATCCCCAGTCTTTGATGACGCCATTCACGATCTCAAGTGAAAGCCCCTTGTATCCGAATGGATCAACAAAGGAAAATGATGGGATCATCCGAGTCTGCAGAAAGTACTTTGCCGCGTCCTCATCAACTTCGCCGCATGCGATTTCCGGTTTGAATCTTAACGAGTCAATGCCGGGGAGCTTACCAATTTCTGCTTCCAGCGTCGATGAATTGTCCTTATTGGCATCATTCAGCAATGCTACAAGCATCTTAGACATTTTCGGATGTGCTATCGCTCGTTCAATGACCAATAGTGGTGTTGACGCTGAACCATCCCTGTACCTGCCCGGACCCGCGTACAAATCGATGTACGCAATTTTCCCATCTCTCCTCTCTGCGGTAGGCATTACGACCTGCGCCCATGCGTTGAAATACTTCTCGACGATCCGCGCTTTCACTTCGGACTGATCGCTGCGTTCCTCAAAAAATCTCTTCGACATATTTCCCCGTCACCCCTCGTGTCTAGAACAAAAAGGGAACATCGTCAACGATGTGATCAACCGAAAACGAGTTCAACCTGCTGCCCTTTTAATTGGCTGAGTAACGCGAGTTGATCCAGCGGAGATATGATTTATTCGCAAGTAAAATTCTGTGCGTGCAATGGATAAACTAGCCTGTGCACGAAAAGGCGTGCGAGGTTCCATAAAATCGCGGATTACCCGCTAAGATCGGACAAGTTGCGAGAAGTGGTTTTAATTTCATTCACCCCCTCCCGCCCTGCCATATCCTCCCCCTCGCTCCTTCTCGGGAAGGCGGGTCATGAACCGAGGACACGCGAGGGAGACGGTGCCGGGTTGGTCGTGCGGGTCGGTTCGCATGGCTGGGTGATGAGCCCCTAAGCCCGGGCCCCAAGTGAGGAGCGTGGGTAGCGCCGCGCTCTGTGGACCTAGGGCAAGAACACCGCACCGGCGCATGGCGCGAGCCATGCTTACACTAAAGCGACTGACGGCAAGCGCCATGCGCCGGCTTCCCGACTGCGCTTTTCCCCGAAAACCCCGGCTGGGTTCCCAGCGCGGCAGCGTTTTAGCGCGCCTGCACCTCCCACAACGACGCCCTCAAGCAAACGGAGCCCGATCCCGCGATGCGCCGCAAGCCGCTTAAAAAAGCGCCCACCCGCTATCTCGCCGTGGAGGACCGGCTCCCGCTCAAGCCGGAAGAGGCGTTCAGCGAGGACATCCTGTCCGTGCGCCTCTGGGCACTCAACCTCGACGGCGTTTATCGCCGCTGCACCCGCCGCGAATGCCGCCGCTTCGAAAGCTGCCTGTCGCCCTCCACCACACCCCGCCTCGACTGTCGCGGCCAGCCCGGCCCGGATGTGGAAGCGCGCAGCGAAGGCATGGAGCTTCTCGTGCGGCGCCTCGCCAGCGGCAAGCCGCTGCCGCAATCCACCGTCCCGCGCGCGCTTTTGAAAAGGTGAGGCGCGTGCGAACGTTCCGCGCCGCTTGGCGTTCACCACCCCATGATCACGCACGTGCCCCCGCCGGACACCAAGGAACTCGCCGCCAAGGCCCTCTTCGCGGAAGGCATCGAACGGTTCAGCAAAGAAAAGCCTATCCTCGTGATGGGCCATTTCGACGCCGACGGCCTGTCCGCGACCGCGATATTCCTGCGCTCTCTCGCCCGCGCCGGTTGGCAGGCAGAGCCCCGCATCGTCGGCCGCGGCGAGAACGCGTGGTCGGATGCGATGCGCGCCGAGATGAAGGACGCCGATTATGGCGGCCTCATCGTCACCGATCTCGGCACCAGCAGCGGCTCGATCGCCCCGCACATCCCGACGATCGTGGTCGATCACCACGTCCCCACCGGCTTCCCCGACGAGGCGGTCACGATCTCGGGCGCCGCATCCGACCCGATCCCCACCTCCAGCCTTCTCGCCCTCCGCGCCTGCGCGGCGCTCGGCGACACCGACGACCTCCTCTGGCTCGCGGCAATCGGCCTCATCGGCGATCTCGCCGACAAGGATCCGTGGCCCGAACTCGAGGCTGCCCGCGCGCGCTACGGCATCACGGCACTGCGCAACGCCGTTTCCCTCATCAACGCCCCCCGCCGCGCTTCCGCCGCCGACACGCGGCCAGCGCTCGCCCTTTTGATGAAAGGCGAGGGTCCCAAGGATGTGACGAGCGGCAAGTTCCCTGAAACCCAGGCCCTTCTCGCCGCCAAGGCCGAGGTGAACGAAGAACTCGACCGCGCCAAGCGCGTGGGGCCCAAGGTGGTCGGCGATGTCGCCCTCGTCCAGTTCGCTTCCCCCTGCCAGATCCACCCGCTCGTCGCCCAGAGCTGGCGCGGGCGGTTGAAGAACAAGATCGTGATTGCGGCCAACACCGCCTATTCGCCCGACCGCATCCACTTCGCCGCCCGCACATCCGGCGCGCACGACCTGCTCGAATTCTTCGCGCAGAACCGCCCGCCGGGTGCCGACGAGCAATATGGCCGCGGCCACCGCCAGGCCTCGGGCGGCGCGCTCAAGCCCGCCGACTGGCGCATCTTTCTCGAAAAACTCGGTTTCGGAGACCAGCCATGAGACCAGCCATGACCAGCAGACCGATGCGCCTCGGCTTTCCCGTCAAGGTTCTGGGCGTGGAAGGCCTCAAGAGCAACGATGCGCGCCGCTGGCAGTCCAACCCGCATCTCAAGGTCAGCCTCGAATATCTCGACGCGATCCTCGACTATCTCGCGAAACACCGCATCGACATGTACCGCATGTCATCGGACGTCGCCCCATACGCGACGCATCCCGATATGCCGCAGTTCCACACCATGGTGGCGGAAAGCGACGCCGAACTCGCCGCCTTCGGCAAGAAGGCGCGCGATCTCGACATGCGCCTTTCCTTCCACCCGAGCCAGTACGTGCTCCTCAACAGCCCCGACCCGGAACTGACCCGCAAGAGCATCGCCGATATGCTCAGCCAGGCCGACATGCTCGACCGCATGGGGCTCGGGCCCGAAGCCGTGATGGTCACCCATGTCGGCGGCGTCTATGACGATCACGAAGCCTCCCGCGCCCGCTGGGCCGAGACCTGGAAGACGCTTCCCGAACCCGTGCGCCGCCGTCTCGTGCTCGAAAACGACGACCTCCGTTTTTCCGTCTCTGACGTGCTCTGGATCCACGAGCACACCGGCGTGCGCCTGATCTTCGACTACCAGCACCACTGGTGCCTCAACCCCGAAGGCCTCGACATGGTCGAGGGCTTGGCGCGCGTGCTCGCCTCATGGCCCGAGGGTGTGCGCCCGAAGATTCACTTCTCCAGCCCCCGCACCGAAATGCGCACGCTCGAGCGCAAGGACCGCAAGACCGGCAAGAAGGTGAAGGTCCTCGCGCCCCCGATCTGGACCGGTCACGCCGATTTCGTGAACCCCTTCGAATTCGCCCGCTTCATGCGCGACGCCGAAGGCATGGTCTTCGACGTGATGCTGGAATCGAAATCCAAGGACCTGAGCCTGCTCAAGCTCCGCCCCGACCTGCTCCGCTACGCGCCCGATGTCGCGGCAAGGTTCGGCCTCGAAAAAGACGACGAGCCGGTGCTCGAAGCGGAGGAAGAAAGCATCGAGGAGGACGTGGAAGCGGCAGCGTGAGGGCAGGGCGCTCGGCGCCCCGCCCGCTCGAGGTGTCAGGCCGCGAAAGCGCTCGCGCCTTCGTCCGCGCGGCCCACCAGCGCGCGGAAGCCTGAGAACAGTTCGCGCCCCATTCCAAACTGGTTGTGCGCGAGGCTCACCGTCGGGATTTCCCGCACAAGCAGCTCACTTTCGTCCACCAGTACATCCAGCGTGCCATTCTCGGCATCGAGACGAATCATATCGCCATCGCGGATCTTGCCGATCGAACCACCATCCAGCGCCTCGGGCGTAATATGTATCGCCGCGGGCACCTTGCCTGACGCACCGGACATGCGCCCGTCCGTCACCAGCGCCACCCGGAACCCGCGATCCTGCAGAATGCCGAGCGCGACGGTGAGCTTGTGCAGTTCGGGCATCCCGTTGGCCTTCGGCCCCTGGAACCGCACCACGGCCACGAGGTCACCCGTCAGTCGCCCTTCCTTGAACGCCGCGTTCAGCTCTTCCTGATCGTGGAACACCACAGCCGGCGCCTCAATCAGGTGGCGATCCGGCTTCACCGCAGAGGTCTTGATGACGCCCCGCCCCAGATTGCCTTCCAGAACCTTGAGCCCGCCCGATGGCTGGAACGCCTGCGGCAGCTTCGCCAAGACCTTCGGGTCGCCGCTTTCAAGCGGTGCCGCCTCGCGCGCCACCGTCCCGTCGGCCCCGAGCCGCGCCTCGACCGCATAGCCGCGCAAGCCTTCGCCCCAGATCGTCTGGACGTCCTCATGCAGCAACCCGCCATCGAGCAGCTCACGGATCAAGAAGCCCATGCCGCCTGCGGCCTGGAAATGGTTCACGTCGGCCAGCCCGTTCGGATAAACGCGCGCCAGAAGCGGCACCGCATCCGCCAGGTCGGAGATATCACCCCAGGTCAGCTTGATGCCGGCTGCCGCCGCCATCGCGATCAGGTGAATCGTGTGATTGGTCGAGCCGCCCGTCGCATGAAGGCCGACGACGCCGTTCACTACCGAACGCTCGTCGATCATGCGGCCCACAGGCGTGAATTCGTTGCCGAGTGCGGTGATCGCCAGCGCGCGCTTGGTCGCCTCCCGCGTCAGCGCATCGCGCAAGGGCGTGTTCGGATTGACGAAGGAGGCGCCCGGCGTGTGCAGGCCCATGATCTCCATCAGCATCTGGTTGGAATTCGCCGTGCCGTAGAAGGTGCAGGTGCCCGGCCCGTGATAGGATTTGGATTCGGCCTCCAGCAGTTCCGCGCGTCCGATCTTGCCCTCCGCATAGAGCTGGCGAACCTTCGCCTTCTCGTCGTTGGGCAAGCCCGAGGTCATCGGCCCGGCGGGCACGAACACTGCCGGAAGATGGCCGAAGGTGAGGGCCGCGATCACGAGCCCCGGCACGATCTTGTCGCAGACGCCGAGGAAGACGGCCGCATCGAACATGTTGTGCGACAGTCCGACGGCCGCCGACATCGCGATCACGTCGCGCGAGAAAAGCGACAGCTCCATGCCTGGCTGGCCCTGGGTCACGCCGTCGCACATGGCCGGCACGCCGCCCGCGACCTGCGCCACGCCGCCTGCCTGGCGCGCCGCCTCACGGATCAGCGCCGGATAGGTCTCGAACGGCTGATGCGCCGAGAGCATGTCGTTGTAGGAGGTGATGATACCGAGATTGGGCACCCGGTTTTCGGCCAGCATCGCCTTTTCGGCGGGCGAGCAGACGGCGAAGCCGTGCGCGAGGTTGCCGCAGCCCAACACCGCGCGGTTGGCGCCGCGTCGCTCGCCTGCATCCACCCGCGCGAGATAGGCCTCACGGCTGGCCCGCGAGCGCTCGCGGATACGGTTGGTGACGGCTTCGATTGTGGGTGCGGCGGTCATCGCCGTGCCTCCTTGCGGGTCAGGTTATATCTCAGGGTGCCCAGAACACCTCGATGGGACGTTCGAGCGCTTCAGCGACGACGCGGATCGGCAGAGCCGGATCGGATGCCATCGCGTGCTCGAAGGCCTCGCGCTTGGCTGCGCCTTCGATATGCAGGAATGTCTGGCCGGCATGCACCACGAGCGGCAGCGTCAGTGTCAGCCGAGGCTCCTCGGTGCTCGCCGCATGGATCGCCATCACGCGCTTCGGGTTGGCGCGGTCGAGCGCCAGGCCCAATTCCTGCGCATCCGGAAAAAAGGACAGCGTGTGCCCGTCATTGCCCATGCCGAGCACGGCCACGTCGAGCGGCAGCGGGCTTTGCGCGAACTCGGAATCCGCCAGCTTCGCGGCCTGCTCGACGTCTTCGGCCTGATGAAACAGCGGCAGGAAGCGCGCGGCTTCGGCTTTGTGGGTCAACAGGTTCTCGCGCACCAGCTTCTCGTTCGAGCGCTCATGCGCAGGCGGCACGAAACGCTCGTCGCAAAGTGTCACGGTCGTTTGCGCCCAAGGGATTTCAGCGCCCGACAGCACTTCGAAGAAGCGCTTGGGTGTCGAGCCGCCGGAAACGGCAAGAAGCCCGGTGCCCTTGGTTTCCACGGCCTGTGCAAGGCGGCGTGACACCGCCTCGCTCAAGCGTTGCGCCAGTTCCTCGCGCGAGCCGAACTCGCGCCAGTGGAAGCGCGCCTCCGTCATTCGCTTTCGTGCCAGGTGCGGCCGTCGCGCTCGATCAGCGCGATCGAGCCCGAAGGGCCCCAGGTGCCTGCTGTGTAAGCCTGCGGCTCCTGGCGGTTTTCTTCCCAGCCCTGCAGGATCGGGTCGATCCACTTCCATGCGGCCTCGACCTCGTCGCGGCGCATGAACAGCGTCTGGTTGCCACGCACCACATCCATGATCA
This sequence comes from Mesorhizobium liriopis, assembly GCF_024053505.1. Lineage (GTDB taxonomy): Bacteria > Pseudomonadota > Alphaproteobacteria > Rhizobiales > Rhizobiaceae > Mesorhizobium_B > Mesorhizobium_B liriopis. Next base: position 265,210 of record NZ_JAMXQS010000001.1, read on the forward strand.
GGCGCTCATAGGCGTCCGGATTGCGCTCGCCGAAGGATTCCGCGAAGGTCATGTCGAGCGGGACCGAGCGCAGGCGCATGCCGCCCGGGCCCGGATCCTTGATCATGATCACCTGCTTTACGCCCTCGTCGGGCTGCAGGCGGATGATCAGCTGGTTGTTGGAGATGACGCCCGCGCTCTCGTCGAAGATCGAGTGCGGGATCTTCTTGAACTCGATCACGATCTCGGAAAGCCGGCTTGCGAGACGCTTGCCCGTGCGCAGGTAGAAGGGCACGCCGGCCCAGCGCCAGTTGTCCAACTCGGCCTTGATCGCCACGAATGTCTCGGTGCCGCTTTCGGAGCCCAGCTCGTCCGCATAGCCCTTCACCGCACCACCGGCGGAAGCGCCCGCCTTGTACTGGCCGCGAACGGTCACGCGCGGGGATTCCGCACCGTTGATGCGCTTGAGCGAGCGCAGGACCTTCAGCTTCTCGTCGCGCACGGCGTCGCCGTCGAAGGAGTTCGGCACTTCCATGGCGACGAGGCAGAGCAGCTGCAGGATGTGGTTCTGCACCATGTCGCGAAGCGCGCCGGCCTTGTCATAATAGGACACGCGATCCTCGAGGCCCACGGTTTCGGCCACCGTGATCTGAACGTGGTCGATATGGCCATGGCGCCAGAGCGGCTCGTAGAGCGCGTTGGCGAAGCGCAGCGCCATCAGGTTCTGCACCGTTTCCTTGCCGAGATAGTGATCGATGCGGAAGATCTGCGCTTCCTTGAAATGGCGGCCGATCTCGTCGTTGAGCGCCTTGGCCGATTCCAGGCTGCGCCCGATCGGCTTTTCCACCACGATGCGCGAGGCCGGCGTGATCAGACCTGTCTTTTCGAGGTTCTGCGAGATCGAGCCGAACAGCTGTGGCGCCACCGCCATGTAGAAAACACGGATGCGATCGTCGCCGTCCACCAGCGTCTTGATATCCTCGAAACCCTCACCGGAACTGCCGTCCGCGGCGGCATATTCCAGGCGCGCGATGAAGGTCTTGAGCTGCTCCTCGTCGAGGTCGCCCTTGGGCAGGTGCTCGCGCAACGCCTTGTCGGCGAAGTCGCGGTACTCCTGGCTCGACATCTTGGTGCGCGAGGAGCCGATGATGCGCGTGGGCTCGGCGAACTGGCCGGCACGCTGGCGCTGGTAGAGCGCAGGCAGGAGCTTGCGCTCCGCAAGATCGCCCGTGGCGCCGAAAACAACGAAGTCGAACGGATCGACGGGAATGGTCTGGCTGGTCATGGTCTGCCTTGGAAGGTTCGCACGAAGGAGCGCGGCTTCTGCCCGCTCACATATCAAATCGATTTAAAAACGCTAGTGCCTATAGCGTCGCATTGCGACAAAACGGCAAAAACAGCACTCGGCGGCTGCTCGCCTTGCGGGGCGGAACCTAGTGTTCGCCGCTCATTCTCGCAAGCGCGGAGACGAGAACGCTCCGTTCTCGGTCACTCATCCTGTTTGACCGTGGCCGCCGAGCAACCGTGTCGCCTGCACCTCGGCCGGCAGCCTGAGCAGGAACTCCTCGTCGCGCAGCAGACGATCAATCGCACGCGGGTCGCCGCCGGAAAACGACGCCATGGATGGCTCGCCCGCCCGGTAGGAGATGGTCATGAATTCCGAATAGCCGTCCGCGTTCTTTCGGAACGTCTGCACGCCCAGCGCTTTTTCGCGCAGCGGCAGAATGCCTTCCTCGAAATGACAGCGCTCGTACTCGTCGGCCCTCTCGGGCGCGCTTCTGCCCCGCCAGATGCGGGCGATGGTGGAAGTGGGCCCTGGCATCATCTCCTTCCGGATCGGAGATGGTTCAGTGCTTCCGCTCGCGCCACGGTTTCAAACGTCGCTGGAATGGCACGGCCGAGTGACAAGGCGATTGCGATCCTGTGGGTGAACGGAGCGTTCGCCGTCGCGCGGCTTGTGCGCCTGCGACAATTCGGCCAGCTTCCACGCAACTTCACTCCCAAGAAAGTTGCCTCAAGTGTTCGACCGTCTTTCCATCTACTCGCCCTATGCGCTCGCCGCCCTGCGCATCATCTCCGCGCTGCTCTTCATCGCGCACGGCACACAGAAGCTCTTCTCGTTCCCCGCACCGTTCCCCTATCTCCAGGCAGACGGCAGCCTGCCCACGCTTCTGCTGGTCGCATCCATCCTCGAAATCGTCGGCGGCATCCTGATCCTCGTCGGCTTCCTGACACGCCCGGTGGCGTTCCTGCTCAGCGGCATGATGGCTATCGCCTATTTCCTGATGCACGCCCCGCAGAACTTCTATCCGGTTCTCAACGGCGGCGACGCGGCCATCCTGTTCTGCTTCGTCTTCCTCTACCTCTTCTTCGCCGGCCCCGGCGCGCTCAGCGTCGACAAGCGCTAAGCACCGTCTCGACCCGGAACGAAAAGGGCGCCTGTCTGGCGCCCTTTTGGCCGTTAGATCCGGTCGCGCAGCGCGTACCAGCTCATGGCGAGAAACATCAGGGGCGCGCGGAAGCGCCGCCCGCCGGGAAAGGCCGGCACCTTCAGCTCCTCGAACAGCTTGAGCCGGTCGCGGTTTCCCGCAACCGTTTCGGCGTAGAGCTTGCCCACGAAATTGGCGAGCATCACGCCGTGGCCGGAATAGCCGCCAGCCGAGATCACGCCCGGCATCACCTCGCGCACGAAAGGCTTGCGCGGCATGGTGATCCCCACCGAGCCGCCCCAGGCATGCGTGATCTCCACATCTTTCAGCGCCGGATAAACTTCCGCGATCTGCCGCTGCATGGATGCGGCCAGATCGTTGGGAGCTGCGCTCGTATAGACCTCGCGCCCGCCGAACAGCAGCTCGCCCGTGGGCGTTCGCCGAAAATAGCGCACCACGAAGCGCGAATCGTCCACCGATTCGCGGCCAGGCAGCACAGGGCTATGGTCGCCCAGCGGCACCGTCGCACCGATGAACGAGCTGATCGGCATCACATGCGCCGCGCTCTCGGGCTCGAGTTCGCCGCCATAGGCATTGACCGCGACGAGCGCCTTGTCCGCCGTGATCGTACCACGCGCGGTTCTGATGCGAACCTTGCCACCCGTGGCTTCGATGCCGAGCGCCTTCGTATTCTCATGAAGCCTCGCGCCCGCCTGTGCCGCCACCCGCGCGGTGCCGATCACCAGCTTCATCGGATGCACATGCCCGGTGCCCGCATCGCGAATGCCGCCATGGTAGCGCGTCGAGCCGAGCCGCTCGGCAGTCTCCCGGGCATCCATCACGCTGATATGCGGATAGTCGAACCGCTCGCGCATCAGGTCGGCATGGCGGCGATATTCGTCGAGATAGCGCTTCTTGTGCACCACCGAGAGCTGGCCCGGCGTGAAATCGACATCGATGCCGTGCGTTCGCGTGAAGTCGAGCAGATGCGCCTTGGCTTCTTCGGCGAGATCGAACAGCGCCTTGGCGCGGGTGAGGCCCAGTTCCGCCTCGAGCTCTTCCGGCCAAAGCCGCTGGCCGGTGCCCATCTGCCCGCCATTGCGCCCCGAGGCGCCGTCGCCGAAGCGCGCGCCTTCGATCAGCACGACATCGACGCCGCGCTGCGCAAGGTGTGCGGCCGCAGACAATCCGGTGAAGCCGCCCCCGATGATCGCCACATCCGCGCGGGTTTCGCCATCGAGCGCCGGATAGGCCGGCCGTTCGCCGGCGGTCGCCTCATACCACGAGATGCCGGGCGAAATGGGAGACTGGTAGCTCATGGCGAAACACCGGGACGGGACGGATTGTTGCGAGCGGGGGAGGCGGGCCGAAGCGTAGCCTCACACATTCAGCAACAGATATTCCCGCTCCCAAGGGCTGATCACTTCCATGAAGGTCTCGAACTCGGCGCGCTTGATGGCCGCATAGGTCGAGATGAAGGAGTTGCCCAGAATGTTGCGCAGGTCCTCGTCGGCTTCGAACAGGTCCACGGCTTCCAGGAGCGAGCGCGGCAGGTCGATCTGGTCTGCGTTCGCGGTCGTCACCACCGGCGCGTCAGGCGCGATGCGATCCCTGATGCCGATCAATCCGCAGGCGAGCGAAGCGGCGATCGCGAGATAGGGATTGGCGTCGGAAGAGGGGATGCGGTTCTCCACGCGCCGTGCTGCCGGGTCCGAACGCGGCACGCGGAAGGCGGTCGTGCGGTTGTCGTAACCCCATTTGGTGTTGACCGGCGCGGATGCCGCCTGGGTCAGCCGTCGATAGGAGTTCACGTAAGGCGCGAACATCACCAGCGCGCTTGGAATGTGCTTCTGCATGCCGCCGATGAAATGCGCGAACGCATCGGTTTCCGACCCGTCCTTTTCCGAAAAGACGTTCTTGCCGGTCTTCGCATCGACGATCGACTGGTGGATATGCATGGCCGAACCCGGCTGGCCCTGAATGGGCTTGGCCATGAAGGTCGCGTAGATTTCGTGCTTGAGCGCCGCTTCGCGGATCGTGCGCTTGAACAGGAAGACCTGATCGGCCAGCTCCACCGGATCGCCATGGCGCAGGTTGATTTCGAGCTGGCCGGCACCCTCCTCGTGGATCAACGTATCGATCTCGAGGCCCTGGCCCTCCGAAAAATGGTAGATGTCGTCGATCAGCTCGTCGAACTCGTTGACGCCCGCGATCGAGTAACCCGCACCGCCGCCGATGGCCCGGCCCGAACGGCCGACGGGCGGCGTCAGAGGATAGTCGGGGTCCGGGTTCTTGCGCACGAGATAGAATTCGATCTCGGGCGCCACCACCGGCTTCAAGCCTTGCGCCTCATAGGCGGCGACCACCCGGCGCAACACGTTGCGTGGGGTGAACTCGACGCGGCGGCCGTCCTGATGAACGAGATCGCAGATCACCTGGGCCGTCGGATCGTCCTCCCACGGCACCTTGCAGAGCGTGGAAAGGTCGGGAACGAGCTTCAGGTCGCCGTCGTCCTCCGGATAGGAGAAGCCGTTGCCATCCTCCGGATAGCCGCCCGAGATCGTCGTCATGAACACCGCCGAGGGCAGGGCCAGCGAGGTGTTCGAGGTGAATTTCTTGGACGGCATCATCTTGCCGCGCGCGACACCCGCCTGATCGGGCGTGATGCACTCGATGTCCTCGATCTGGCGATAGTCGAGCCAATCTCCCGCTTCCTTCCAGTCCTTCACGCCGCGCAGATTGTTCACGAAGGGAGGCGTGCGAAAGCGCCCTCCGTTTTTCGACGGTTGGGCTGGCTTTTTCGCAGGTGGCATCATTCACCGGATGAGGTTGCGGATTGCTCGACTATAGCCGCCCGCGCCCACGCTTGGGAAGGGGAGGCGCTTGGGCCAGCCGAAAGCGCGCTCGCTCCGCTGCCGATCCGCGCTTCATCCACCGCGCGTCGCTGGCGTGATATCCCCCGTCCGAGGTTTCGGCTATTGCCGGAATCAATTGCCTTGATCCAACACGAAGACCGCCCGATGACCTCCTCCGCGAAGGCTGTGTTGCCTGCCGTTCCGGCTGTTCCCGCGTTAGGTTCGGAACGCGTGGGCGCGTTGCTCGTGCTGTTGTCCGCCATCGTCTGGAGCAGCAGCGGCACGCTGGCTCTGTTTCTGGCCGACCTGTCGAGCTGGACCGTTGTGTTCTGGCGCACGCTCTGGGCTGCGGCTTTTCTGCTCGGCTTCATGCTCTGGCGCGACGGCTGGCCCGAGACCGTCCGGATGTTCCGGCGCATGGGCGTGCCCGGCGTGGCCGTGGCCGTCTGTTTCGGCATTGCCGGCTCGTGTTTCGTGATTGCCGTCAGCCTCACGACCGTCGCGAATATCGTGCTGATGCAGGCCGGCGTTCCGCTCTTTGCAGCGCTTCTGGCTTTTCTCGTGTTCCGCGAGCGTATCTCGCTTGCCACTTGGATCGCGATTGCCGCCGTGATTGCAGGCGTAGCCGTCATGGTGTCCGACTCGTTCGGCAGCAGTGGGTCGTTCGCCGGTAATGCCCTGGCGCTGACCATCGCAGTCGTCTTCGCCGTGGCGACCGTGATCACCCGCCGTTTTTCCCATGTCCGCATGACCCCGGCCAACTGCCTGGGCATGGTGCTGGCCGCCCTCTTCGCGGCAACTCAGGCACCGAGTTTCGCAGTGGGAGCCGGCGACTTCGCGCTTCTCGCAGCCTTCGGCATGCTCAATCTGGGCCTCGGCTTGGCGCTCTTCGCATCGGGTGCCCGGCTTGTCCCGGCCGCACTCGCGGCCCTTCTTGGGACCATGGAAACGGTCTTGAGCCCGATCTGGGTCTGGCTGATCCATGGTCAGGTGCCCGCTTCGCGCACCTTGATCGGCGGCGCCATTGTCTTTTGCGCCCTGCTGCTCCATCTCGGGCTGGAATTCGCGCGCCAGCGCCGTCCGCAGAAGCCGGGAACCACGGGCGTCAATCTCCCACAATGAACTGTCGCAATTCTTTGCGAAACAGGTTCGATGCTGTGGAAAGCCGGCTTGCCGCGCTGCACAAACCTTCATACGCTCGGTTTCGAGCACGATTTTTCAGCAGGGAGCTGTTTCAGAGCATGGCAAGCAAGATCGGTTTGGTCGGAAAAGTGTTCTTCACCTCAGCCGCAGTGGCTGCACTCGTCATCCCGACCACGGTCGCATCGGCGCAGGAGAAGGTCGTCAACGTCTACAACTGGTCCGATTATATCGACTCGACGATCCTCGAAGACTTCACCAAGGAAACCGGCATCAAGGTCGTCTACGACGTCTACGATTCCAACGAGGTCTTGGAGACCAAACTGCTTGCCGGCGGCAGTGGCTATGATGTGGTCGTTCCCACTGCCTCTCCCTTCCTCGCCCGCCAGATTCAGGCCGGCGTCTACCAGAAGCTCGATAAGTCCAAGCTGCCGAACCTGTCGAACATGTGGGATGTGGTGACCCAACGCGTCGCCGCCTTCGATCCGGGCAACGAGTATTCCGTCAACTATATGTGGGGCACGACCGGGATCGGCTACAATACCGCCAAGGTCAAGGAAGCGCTCGGCACCGACACGATCGACAGCTGGGACGTGTTCTTCAAGCCTGAGAACATGGAGAAGCTGTCGAAGTGCGGCGTCTATGTGCTGGATTCGCCGACGGACATCATTCCCACCACGCTCAACTATCTTGGCCTGAAGCCCGATTCATCCTCGCCGGATGACATCGCGAAGGCTGAGGAGGCGTTGCTGGCGGTGCGGCCCTATATCCGCAAGTTCCATTCGTCGGAATACATCAACGCGCTGGCCAATGGCGACATCTGCATGGCGGTCGGTTTCTCGGGCGACCTTTTCCAGGCGCGTGACCGGGCGTCCGAAGCCGGGCAGGGCGTCGAGATCGCCTACGCAATCCCGAGCCAGGGCGCCGAGATGTGGTTCGACCAGATGGCAATCCCGGCCGACGCCCAGCATGTCGAGGAGGCGCACGCCTTCATCAATTACATGATGAAGCCGGAAGTCGCAGCCAAGGCCTCGAACTTCGTGTTCTACGCGAACGGCAACAAGGCCTCGCAACCGTTGCTCGACAAGGAAGTGAGCGGCGACACCGCGATCTATCCGTCCGACGAGGTGCTCGGCAAGCTCTTCACCGTGCAGCCCTATGATCCGCGCACGCAGCGCGTGGTCACGCGGTCCTGGACCAAGATCGTCACGGGCCAGTAAGACCGAAGCACAGGGGGCAGGCATGAAACCGCTCGGCAGCATCCGGCGCAGCTTCGCCCCTTGGGCCGATCCTGCGGCGAAGCCCTATATCGTCTTCGAGAACGTCTCGAAGGTGTTCGGCGACTTCACGGCGGTCGATGACCTGTCGCTCAGCATCTACGAGCGCGAGTTCTTCGCGCTGCTCGGCGCCTCGGGCTGCGGCAAGTCCACGCTCCTGCGCATGCTGGCGGGCTTCGAAACGCCGACCAGGGGCCGCATCCTGCTCGACGGGCAGGATCTCGTGGGCATTCCGCCCTATCGGCGTCCCGTCAACATGATGTTCCAGTCCTACGCGTTGTTCCCGCATATGAGCGTGGAGGACAACATCGCCTTCGGTCTCAAGCAGGAGGGGATGCCGAAGGCCGAAATCGCCAAGCGCGTGACCGAAATGCTGCGGCTGGTGAAGCTCGAAGCGTTCGCCAAGCGCAAGCCGCACCAGTTGTCGGGTGGCCAGCGCCAGCGCGTGGCGCTCGCGCGCTCGGTCGCCAAGCGGCCCAAGGTCTTGCTGCTCGACGAGCCGCTCGGCGCGCTCGACAAGAAGCTGCGCGAGGAAACCCAGTTCGAACTGATGGACCTGCAACAGGATCTCGGCCTCACCTTCATGGTCGTCACCCACGATCAGGAAGAGGCGATGACCATGTCCGACCGCATCGCCATCATGGACAAGGGCAAGGTCTGCCAGGTGGCGACGCCGGCCGAAATCTACGAGGCACCCAACTCGCGCTTCGTGGCCGATTTCGTGGGCAGCGTGAACCTGTTCGAAGGCACGGTCGCGCGGCGCGAGGGAAGCGCTGCCGTGATCGAAGGCGAGGGGATCACCATCGACACCGACAACGGCTCCGATGCGCCTGCGGGTGCCAAGGTCTGGTATGCGGTGCGCCCCGAAAAGATCAAGGTTTCCGCCCGCGCGCCCGAAGTGATGGGGCCGAACACGGCCGAAGGCGAAGTGTGGGACATCGCCTATCTCGGCGACATGACGCTCATCCACGTGCGTCTGCCCGATGGGCGCGTGGTGCGCACGAGCCAGCTCAACCGCCAGCGCGTGGTCGAGGAACCGCTGACCTGGAACGACCGCGCCTGGATTTCCTTCGCGCGCGATTCCGGCGTCGTGCTCACGAGGTAGCGGGCGATGGCGGTGGAAGCGGCAGAAGCGAAAATCGCGCCGGTGAGCGGTACGGGAAAGGTCGATGGCGGCGGCTTTATCCAGGCCGTCACCTCACGGCTCGTGATCGCCGTTCCCTATTTCTGGCTCCTGCTCTTCTTCCTCGTTCCCTTCTTCATCGTCGTCAAAATCTCGCTGTCGCAGACTGCGATCGCCATTCCGCCCTATACGCCGGTCTTCACGGCAAGCGATGGCCCGAGCGGGTGGTGGGCGAACGTTCGCGAGTTCTCCTTCGACAACTATCTCTGGCTGACGCAGGATGCGCTCTACTTCAACGCCTATGTGACGAGCGTCATTATCGCGGCGATCTCAACGGTTCTGACGCTGCTGGTCGGCTATCCCATTGCGTACGGCATGGCGCGCGCGCCGCAGAGCCTGCGCCCCGTGCTGCTGATGCTGGTCATTCTGCCGTTCTGGACGAGCTTCCTGATCCGCGTCTATGCTTGGATCGGCATCCTCAAGCCCGAGGGCCTGCTCAACCAGCTGCTGCTCTCGATCGGCCTCTTCAGCCAGCCCTTGGTCATCCTCAACACCTATACGGCGATCTTCATCGGCATCGTCTATTCCTACCTGCCCTTCATGGTGCTGCCGCTCTATGCGTCGCTCGAGAAGATGGACAATTCGCTGATCGAGGCGGCACAGGATCTCGGTTGCACGCCCACCGCCGCCTTCTGGAAGATCACCTTCCCCCTCTCGCTTCCCGGCGTGGTCGCAGGCGCGCTGCTGGTGTTCATTCCGGCGGTCGGCGAGTTCGTCATTCCCGACCTGCTCGGCGGCTCGCAAACCTTGATGATCGGCCGCACGCTGTGGAGCGAGTTCTTTGCCAACCGTGACTGGCCGGTCTCATCGGCCGTGGCGGTGATCCTGCTGATCATCCTCGTGGCGCCGATCATGTATTTCCAGCGTGCGCAGGCGCAGGCACAGGAGGCGGGCCGGTGAACCGCTGGAGCCGCTTCAACATCATCTCCGTGACGCTCGGCTTCGCGTTTCTTTATCTGCCGATCGTGATCCTGATCGTCTTCTCGTTCAACGAGTCGCGGCTGGTGACCGTGTGGGGCGGGTTCTCGACCAAGTGGTACGGCACGCTTCTTTCGAACCAGGGCCTGATGGATGCCGTCTGGGTCACCGCCCGCGTCGGCGTGATTTCGGCCACCATCGCCACCGTGCTGGGCACGATGGCAGCCCTTGCGCTGACGCGCTGGACGCGCTTTCGCGGCCGTTTGCTCTTTTCCGGCATGGTCTTCGCGCCGCTGGTGATGCCGGAAGTGATCACCGGCCTGTCGCTGCTCCTGCTCTTCGTCTCGCTCGGCTTCGACCGCGGCATCACAACCGTGACGCTCGCCCACATCACCTTCACCATGTGCTACGTGGCCGTCGTCGTGCAGTCGCGGCTCGTTTCGTTCGACCGCAGCCTCGAGGAAGCGGCGATGGATCTGGGCGCGACGCCGACGCGAACCTTTTTCGCCATCACGCTGCCGTTGATCCTGCCGGCCGTGGTCGCCGGCTGGATGCTCGCCTTCACGCTGTCGCTGGACGATCTCGTGATCGCGAGCTTCACCTCCGGTCCGGGCGCGACCACGCTGCCGATGAAGATCTACAGTCAGGTGCGCCTGGGCGTAACGCCCGAGATCAACGCCATCTGCACGATCCTGATCGGCATCGTCTCGCTCGGCGTGTTGACGGCTTCCGTCGTCAACAAATGCCGGGAAGTGCAACGCCGCCGCGACGAGCAAGCGGCCATGCGCGCCTGATCGTGGTTAAGAAAACGTGACGCGGAAATTTACTGCGATCGGCAAGCGTGGCCTGCCTCGGGTCAAACACCGCTCGGCGGTAAGAACTCGTTAAGAACCGGGCTGGCATGGTTCACGCATTCTCAAGAGCGCAAAACCCCCGACGGCTCTTGATCGACACGCGATCGAACCCCTCGATCTTCCTTGTTCAGCAGATTTACTTTGCGGCGTCCTCTCCGGGACGCCGTTTTCTTTTGCCTCAGCGCTCAGGCCCGTTGTCGTAACCGATACGCCCGACGATTTCGGATGCCAGCTGGCGGGTGTTCTCGATTTCGTCCATCAGCAACGCGTCTGCTGTGAGCGGGCCGAAAGACTGCACGACGGTGGACGCCTTCAGGCGCGGCTCGACGGGATATTCGAAGTTTTGCTCCGCCATGATCTGCTGTCCCCGTGGGCTCGACAGGAATTGGATGAGCTTCACCGCGTTGTCGCGATGCGGCGCGTAGCGTGCGAGGGCTGCGCCCGCGATGTTCACATGGGTCGCGCCGTTCTCGAACAAGGGGAACACGATGTGGATCGCCTTGGCCCATTCCTGCTGTTCGGGCGACCGGGCATTGGTCTGCATGAAGCCGACCTGATCGGCATTGCCGATCGCAAGATCGCATCGCCCCTCGGCAATGGCTTTCACCTGATCGCGCTCCATGCCGCTGGGCGCAGCGCTGAGATTGGCCTTGATGCCCCTCAACCACTCCTCCGTTCGCTGTTCGCCCCAATGGAGGATGGCGGCGGAGAACAGTGCGAGATTGTGCTCATGCTGTCCCGAGCGCGAGCACAGGCGGCCCTTCCAGCGTGGGTCACTGAGCGCGGCATAGGACATCACCTTTTCCGGCACGCGCGCGTTGTAGGCGTAGAACACGCGGGCGCGCTTGGTGAGGCCGAACCAGTGGTTCTCCGGATCGCGATAGCTGGCCGGAATGTTGCTATTGACCGTCTCGTCTTCGAGCGCCTGTGTGACCCCTTTCGCCTTGGCAGCGGAAAGGCGCGCGATATCCACCGTCACGATGACATCGGCAGGCGAGTTCTCGCCTTCCGCCGCGATACGGTCTTCGAGGCCTTTGTCCACGAAAAGTACTTCGGTCCGGATGCCGGTTTCCGTCGTGAAGGCATCGAGCGCGGGCTTGATGAGGTCCGGTTGGCGAAACGTATAGACGTTGACCACCGCTTCCTGCGCAGAGGCGGGAGTGAAAGCTGCAAGGAGCGTCGAGACTGCCACAACCGCTCTTAGAGCGCGCGAGGCCATGGCGAGATCTCCTTTGTACGGTCTGGAACGGGCATGCGGGGAGGATGCCCGGTTATCGAACGCGTCGGGCAGGGCGTCAACGTTTCACGCCCGAACCCGGCCACTCACTCTGCGAGAACGCGCGTCGAGGGAAACACGATTTCCACCAGCGTGCCTTCGCCCGGCGTCGATGAAATCGAGAACCGCGCGCGGTTGGCCTCGACCATCGCCTTGGTCAGCGGCAGGCCGAGACCGGTGCCGTCGCCGCGCGGACGCTTGAGCGAATTGATCTGGCGGAACGGCTTCAGCGCCTGCTCGATCTCGCCCTGCGTCATTCCTACGCCCGTGTCACGCACGCGCATCGAGACATCGCCCGAGGGTTCGAGCGCGGTCGACACGATCACCTGGCCACCTGCCTGGGTATAGCGCACGGCATTGGAGATGATGTTGAGCCCGATCTGGCGGACCGAGCGCAGATCGGCCACCACATCCGGCAGCTTGGGCGCGAGGCTCGAGCGGATGATGACCCGCTCGCGGTTCGCCTGCGGCTGCATGGTCGCGACCGTTTCGGCGAGCGCATCGTTCAGCGAGACAGCCTCGTAAGTCATCTCCTGCTCGCCGGCCTCGATCTTCGAGATGTCGAGCAGATCGTTGACCAGATCGAGCACATGGTTGCCCGAGCGGTTGATGTCGCGCAGATAGTCGCGATAGCGGTCATTCGAGATCGGCCCGAACTTCTCGTCCAGCATCAGCTCTGAAAAGCCGATGATGGCGTTGAGCGGCGTCCGGATCTCGTGGGAGACGCGGGCGAGAAAGTCGGTCTTGTGCGAGGAGGCGCGCTCGGCGATCGTGCGCGACTGCGTGAGTTCTTCTTCGGCCTTCTTCCACGAGGTGATGTCGCGCAGAACCGCGCAGAAGCCGCTGTCTTCGGGCAGGCGGCCGATGGTCATGAAGACGGGCAGAAGCCCGCCGCCTTTCTCGCGGCCCATCACCTCGCGCCCGTCATTGAGCACGCTGGCGACGCCATGGTTGGAGAGGCTGGCAAGATAATCGGTGACCGCGCGCTGGCTTTCGGCCGCGAACAGGCTGCCGAACGGCTTGTCGCGCACATCGTCGCCGTTGATGCCGAACAGCGCTTCCGCAGGTCGGCTGAGCGAGCGGATCGTGCCGTCGGGTGCTATCAGCACGACACCATCGGTTGCGGTGTCGAGAATGGTGCGCAGTTCCGCCACGCGCTGTTCGAGTTCTCCCGACGCCTTTTCATCGGCGGGGGGCGCAGGCGTGTCGAGCCGGCGAAGCACGAGCAGCAGGGCCGTGCCGCCGCCCCAGGGCACGGAGCGCAAGACGGCATCGACGGGAATGACATCGCCATCCGAGCGCAGCAACCGCATCGGGCGCGTTTCGGTGTCGCTGTCCTCCGGGCCGGCGAGCAGCGCATCGAGCCCACCGCGCGCGGCAAGATCTTCAACGGTGTCGTAGCCCGTCAGCGCCATGAATTCCGGATTGGCGTAATGCAGCCGATCGCCCGAATGGACGAGAAGCGGAACGGGCAGCCGCTCGAGGATCGAGGTGTCGGGCTTGAAGCGCAGGCCGTTGGCGCTCTCGCCTGCCGATCCGTTGTCGTTCTCGGCATGGTTCACGGTCGGCTCGAAGTCGGGCTCGTCGTGATCCTCCGCGATAGCCGAAGGGAAGGCCGGTGCAGCCGAGGCCTCGGAGTCCACCAGCCGCAACTCAGGACGGATGGGGCGGGCTTCCGCTTCGCGGTCACGCAGGCGCGCGCCGATCTCGCGAAACGCGCTTTCCTCATGCGGCGCGAGGCGTTCGCCGGGTTCCTCGTCCTCATCCAACTCGACCGGCGCGTCTTCCCACTCGCTGTCTTCGGATATCGCCACGGTTTCAGTTTCCGGCTCTGGCTCGGCTGCCAAAGCCTGGACGTCGGCAAGCCGCGCGATGCCGAAACCGCGAAAGCCTTCGAAGCTGCGGTTGCGACCGTGAACCGGCAGGGCTGCCAGATCGACGGGCACAACCAGATCGCCGCTCCCCAGCGGCCAGAGCACGGTACGGCCCGACCATGTGTCGCGACCCGAAAGCAGCGCCGTGATCTCGCCGTCGGAATCGAGGCCGAAGCGTTGTGCGACGGCCCCGAAGGGCTGTCCGATCAGTTCACTCGCATCGATGCCGACTGCATCGGCGAATTCCGGCGACAGGGCGCTGAACCGCGTGTCCTGATCCGTGCGCCATGTGAAGCGAACGGGCTCGGCGCCACGATTGGGTGTGTCCTCGGTGGACTCCGCGGAAACGGCTGGTTCAGGAATGGCTTCGGACGAAACTTCAGCCCCCGGCGAGGCAGGCGTTCCGATTTCGCTCGATTTCTGCGCTGGAGCCGTATCGCGATTGGGCTCTACCGAAGCTTCGGGGGCGGCTCGCTCCTGCTCGACGGATGCCTCGGCTTCAGCCGACCGGGTTTCCGCGTCGTCGGGATGCGACCCGGACGCAGGCTGCGTTTCGGCAGAAGCCCCTTCGTCCTCCACCAGCGGCAGGGCATGGCCCCCTTCAGAGGCATGCAGGTCGTCTGCCGTGGCGCCGGCCATATCAGCAAAACCGGGCGTGGCATCAAAAGCGACGCGGGGCGCGTCCTGCGCTTCGCCCAGCAAACTCGCCAGAGCTTCGCCGGCCTCGGTCGCCTCCTGCTCACGCGCGCCTTGTTCCGAAAGCAGAATCGCGGTGCCACCATCCGGCAGGTTCAGGCTGCTCGCCGAAAGGCTCACCATGCCGCGCGCAAGGCGCAGGGCCACGGGACGGTCTTCGCCGATCAGCGGAAAGCCGCGCGTGGCCATCAATTGCCGGCGCGCGGGCACACCCAGCGGCGCAGTCTGGCCGACCGTGCGATCCGCACTTTCGAAGCCAAGCAAAACCGCACCGGCGAGGTTGGCCCACAAGACCTCGCCAAGGTCGGCGCTGAGCACGACAATCGCGTCGCCACGCGCGAATCGATCTTTGATCGCGTCGAGCGTTGCGAAATCCACGGGTAGGGATGATTCCCAACTCATCCGCTCAGTCGAACCTTTGCCTTGCCGGCAGCTCGGTGAACGAGTCTGCCTGGGGTTAACGCATTGTTACTACTGGCTCGGCCGCAGGGCGTCCACCGGGCGCTTCCTACCATGCCCCTGCTAACTGGAGCCAAGGTTAATCACCGTCCCTTGATGCGTTGCAGCATTATGTTGCACTGCACAATAAAATGCGCTATATGGTCGCTGTACCCAACAAGACGGCTCTGCTTTCGCACACGCCGCCCACGATGTGAGGAAAAGTCCATGGCGAATGAATTTTCCGACAATGTCGAGTTCCCGTCCTTCGACACGTCGAAGGCCACCGACCAGTTCCGCGTTCTTGCCGAGCGTGGCGTCGAGCAGTCCAAGCAGGCCTATGAGCGCATCAAGTCGGGCGCCGAATGGGCACAGAAGACCTTCGAGACTTCGGCGGAGACCAGTCGCGCAGCGACCAGCGAGCTTTCGCTGAAGACGATCGCAGCCCTGCGCACAAACACGCTGGCCGGTTTCGACCACCTCGAAAGCCTGACGCGTGCCAAAACCTTCGCTGAAGTGATCGAGCTTCAGTCCAACTATCTCCGCTCGTCTTTCGAGACCTTCGTTTCCCAGGGCAAGGACCTGCAGGCTGCCGCGACCAAGGCCGCCGAGGATGTGTCGCGCCCGGTGAAGGAGAACTTCGAATCCGCGATGCGGGAACTCAAGGTCGCCTGAAGACTTAAAGGCGCAAGTGACCTGCGGGACGGAACCTCCTCCCTCCAACCTGCAGAGAAAGCCGGCATCCTCCTCCCAGCCGGTTTGAACGAGAAAGGCCGGGTCCTCCCCCCGGCCTTTTTCTTTTGGGGTAGGGGCGATATCCTCGCGCGAGATGCTTGAACTCGAAAGCGTTTCTGCGTATGCACCCCTCACCAATGAGGCGCGCCTTAAGCGCCGCGATGGGCGGTTGTAGCTCAGATGGTTAGAGCGCCGGATTGTGGATCCGGAGGTCCTCGGTTCGATCCCGAGCAACCGTACCACCTTCAAAAATCATCTCAGAATAACTGACCCTGCTCCTTCTCGGGCTGGGGAGCATTCGGCTTTGCGGTCTTTTTACGCGTGGACGGCAGCGCGCCCCAGCCGGTGGTGGCGTGGGCGCGGCCATCGGCGAACTGGATTTCAATAGCGCGCGTCTGTTCGAGTTCGGTGGCGCTCGTGAGGGGCGTGCCGTCCTCGCCGCGCACCACGGCGAAGCCTCGGCCGAGCACGTTCTGGTAGGAGAGGCTGCTCAGCAGGCGGTCTGCTTGGGCGAGGCGCGTGCGACGGTCGTCCACGGTTTGCACGGCGAGGCGGGCAAAATCTTCGCCGGCCATGGCGAGAGCATCGCCGTGGCTGGCGAATGCGGTTTCGCTGGCGCGGAGAATCCGAGCGGAAAGGCGGTCTTCCGTGCGGCGTGCGTCAGCGAGGCGGCGGCGCAGGGGTTCGAGGCTGAGGCGCTGACCAGCCAGGCGAGCCAAGCGGGCTTTGTCGTGGTGCACGCGGCTTTGCGCACGGTCCAGCGCTACACCGATGCGCGCGACGTTGCGCCGGTTTTCATCCGCCCGCCGCTTGAGTTGAGCCGGTGACAGCCGAGCGCTGGTGAGACGGGCACGCTTGGCCGCGACGCAGACTGAAAGCGCGCGTTCGAGGCGGCTCGAGGCTTCGTCCAGCCGGCGGCGGGGCAGAGCGAGCAGTTGGTCAGGAACGGGAAGCGCGCGGGCAGCCGCACGTACGGCCTGGCGGCGGCGATCGACCAGGCGCACGAGGGCCGATTGCAGACGGGCCGCATAGGAGGCGAGCGTCGCTTCGAGATCGGCACGCACGGGCACGGCCATCTCGGCTGCACCTGTCGGGGTGGGGGCGCGTCGGTCGGCGGCAAGATCGATCAGCGTCCAGTCGGTTTCGTGCCCGACCGCCGAAATGACGGGGATGCGCGAGCCTGCGACCGCGCGGGCGAGGTCTTCGTCGTTGAAGCCCCAGAGGTCTTCGAGACTGCCGCCGCCGCGCGCGACGATCAAGAGGTCCGGCCGGGCGAAGCCTTCGGGCAGCGCGTTGAAGCCGGCGACCGCCGCCGCGGCCTCGGGGCCAGCCGTTTCGCCCTGCACGCGCACGGGCCACACCATGACATGAAGCGGAAAGCGGTCGGCGAGGCGATGCAGGATGTCGCGGATCACGGCACCCGTGGGCGAAGTGACGACGCCGATCACGCGCGGCATGAAGGGGAGCGGGCGCTTGCGTTCCTTGTCGAAGAGGCCTTCGGCGGCGAGCTTGCGCTTGCGCTCCTCAAGCAAGGCCATCAACGCGCCGGCGCCCGCCGGCTCCAACTGGTCGATGACGATCTGATACTTGGACGAGCCGGGATAGGTGGTGAGCTTGCCGGTCGCGATCACTTCCATGCCTTCTTCGGGCCGGAAGCGGATCTTGCCCATGGTGCCTTTCCAGACCACGGCTTCGAGCCGGGCGCGCTCGTCCTTCAGGGCGAAATAGGCGTGACCGGACGAATGCGGTCCACGATAGCCGGATATTTCGCCGCGCACGCGGACATTGCCATAGGCATCTTCCACCGTGCGGCGGAGCGAGTTCGACAATTCACTGACCGAGAACTCAGCGGCGTTGGTCCGCTTGGGAGCGGTGGGCGTGAAGAAATCGCTCATCTCACCAGCCCGCCAAAACCTGTCCGGGCTTTTGCCGCTTCATGCGCGACAGACTGAGGCCGGCGAAATCGAAGCTGCCGGACTCTTCGATCAAGGGCACCGAGATATTGTCGAGGCTTTCGCTGATGTGGCGCGCAAGCGCGTCCACGATCTCGGGCCGGCTCGAGGCCCCGCGCAGGATGCCGATTTCGAAATCCGGCAAGGGGGAGAAGCCCTCGGTTTCGCCGAGCACCCGCATGCCGGGGCGCAGCGCGCATTCGGGCAGAACCGAGACGGCAAGGCCGGAAAGCACGGCCGCGCCGATCACCGCCGCCGACCATGATGAAAACAGCACGCGATAATCGCGACCCGAGCGGTCGAGCTGTTCCACCGCCGCGCGGCGCCAGCAGCAGGTAGGGCGGCCGAAGGCCATCGGCAGAACCGCCTCCTCGTGCACGGCATGGTTCGTGGAGGAAACCCAAAGCAGCGGTTCGCGCCGCACCACCTCCGACGAACCGAGCGAACGGTCATGCGTGATCAGCGCGAGGTCGAGTTGGCCGCGCTTCATGTGGTCGATCAGGTTGGCGGTCGGCTCGCAGATGACCGTCAGCTCGACACGCGGATGGGTGCGGGTGAAGCGCGCCATGATTTCCGGCAGGAAGCGGTCGGCATAGTCGTCCGGCGTGCCGATGCGCACCGTGCCTTCGAGCCGGCGATCGTCGAAGGCGGCCAGGGTCTCGCGGTTGAGATGCAGCATGCGCCGCGCATAGGACAGGAGCCGCTCGCCTTCTTCCGTCAGCTTGTTGGTGCGTCCGTCCTTCTCGAAAAGCGGGCGACCGATGCGCTCTTCCAGCCGGCGCATCTGCATCGAGACGGCGGATTGCGTGCGGAACACCTCATTCGCCGCGCGGGTAAAACTGCCCGAATCGGCAATGGCGACGAAGGTCTGGAGCTGGTCGAGATCGAGCGGCGAGGCCATGGGAATAATCCATCAGCAAGCTTGATAGTCAGGATTAGAAACATTCGTTGGAATAATCAATCGAGCGAGAGCATCTTGTGATGGTTCGAACGCCAGCAAAGCCACCGCGAAGCCACGCGGAAGCGGACGGGGATAGGCCCCGGACCGATCGGCGGCGTTCGTCTTGACCCGGAGAATTCCCATGGCAACGCTTGCCAGCCTATCCAGCGCCTCGTCTTCCCGCTTTGCCGCCCCGCGCGCCGCAAATGCAGTGGTTCGCCTGGTCAAGGGCGTGCACGCCATGTGGAAAGCGATGCGAAACCGCCGTCAGATTTATCGCCTGGGCGAGATGAGTGATTTCGAATTGGCGGATATCGGCCTGACCCGCACCGACCTTTACGTGGCGGTCACAGGCCCGCTCGGCATCGATCCGACCACGACGCTCGGCACCATTGCCTATTCGCGTATCCATTCGGTCGAAGAGGGCGCGCGCCGCGTCGCCTGAACGAATTCTTCGCAGGCGGTCGTCGCATCCCGTTGCGGCTCCCCGTTCCGCCTGCTTACCTGCCCGGCCTTTCGAGGCCGGGCTTTTTTATGGGCGCTTCTCCATGCCCTTCAGGAACTGGTCGAACACGCCTTGGAGCCCGCGCAGGTACTCGTCCTGCGTCTTTCGGCCGGTTTCGAACATCTGGCTCATCGCCTTGGCGTAAGGGTTGTCGGGCTTTTCCGGTTCAGGCTTGGGTTTCGCACCGCCGTGCCACTGGTCGAAAACCTTCTGCCACGGGTTACCGTCGGCACTCGCCTTGAACATTCCTTCCATCGCTTTCGCGTAAGGATTGTCGGTCCACGGATTTCCGGCCGGTGCTGCGCCGCCCACCTGTTGCATCATCTGGGCATAGAAATCCGCGAAAGGGTTGGTGCCCTGCGATGATGAGCGGGCTTCCTTGGCGAAGCCGCCCATGAGCATCGCCGCGATGACAGGAAGCATCTGGCTCATCACCTGAGCGCCCAGGCCCGAGGCGCGGGCCGCTTGCTCGGCGATGGCGCGGCTGAGTTCCTTGGAGCCGAAAATCTGGCCGAGCACGGTGTTGCCATCGGCAATCCCCTGGGGGGTGAAGGCGCGGGCGGCGTCCTCGAAATATTTCGCGTGCTGATTGCTCGCCAGCGCGCTCATGAAGGCGCCCATGCCGTAGGGATCGGCGGTGAAGCGGCGGAAGGCCTCGCTGAATGCGGGAAGCAGGGCCGACAGCGCTTCCTGCGCCTGGGTCTGGCTGAGGTTGAACTGGCGAGCGAAGGCATCGGGACCTCCGCCGGCGCGCAAGAGCATGTCCCACAACGGCAGCATTCCAACCTCCTCCCTTTATCTCGTTGGGGGAGATGCTAGCGCGTCGAACATGCCTCGCGCTAGTGGCGACGCTCGCTCAGGTCTCAGTAGGCGTATTCGAGGAAGACAGGCTCGATCGAGCCGCCCCAGCGGGTGTTGAAAGCGGTCAGCATTTCTTCGGCCGAGGTCGAGTTGCGCGCGACGACTTCTTCCAGCGTTCCGAGGAAATGGGTCTCGTCATAGCCATCGCCATTGAGCCTCGCGCGGCTGGCGAGGCCGGCTTTCGAGATTGCCAGAACCTCGCGTGCAATTTCGCGCAGGGACTGTCCGCGATGCGTGGCGCCGATGCCTTGGGCGGGCACCGCATCGCGCATCGCCTGCACTTCCTCGAACGTCCAGTCGCGCGTCAGCGTTTCGGCGGCGTCGAGCGCTTCGGCATCATAGAGCAGGCCCACCCAGAAGGCGGGCAGGGCGCAGATGCGCCGCCAAGGTCCGCCATCCGCGCCGCGCATTTCAAGGAAACGCTTGAGGCGCACATCAGGGAAGAGCGTGGAAAGGTGGTTCGTCCAATCTCCCATGTTCGGCAAGCCATCCGGGATTTCGTTACGCAGCTCACCCTCCATGAACTGGCGGAAGGTCCAGCGCGTGAGGTCGTGGTAGCGGCCCTCGCGGATCGAGAAATACATCGGCACGTCGAGAGCCCACTCGACATAATCGGCGTAGCCGAAGCTGTCGGAAAAACAGATGGGCAACAGGCCCGAGCGTTGATTGTCGGTGTCGCGCCAGATCTCACCGCGCCATGACTGCAGCCCGTTCGGCTTGCCGTCGGTGAAGGGCGAGTTGGCGAAAAGTGCGGTCGCGAGGGGCTGGAGCTTGAGGCCGACCTGCATCTTGCGGCGCATGTCGGTTTCGGATGCGAAGTCGAGATTCACCTGGATCGTGCAGGTGCGATACATCATGTCCAAACCCTGGCTACCGACTTTGGGCATGTACCGGGTCATGATGTCGTAGCGCGATTTCGGCATGCGCGGCGTCTGCGCAAGCGTCCATTTCGGGCTGCCGCCGAGGCCTAGGAACCGGATGCCGAGCGGTTCGGCGATCTCGCGCAGCTGCGCCAGGTGCGCGTTGCTCTCGCGGCAGGTCTGATGGATCGTTTCCAATGGCGCGCCAGATAATTCGAACTGTCCGCCGGGCT
Organism: Mesorhizobium liriopis; assembly: GCF_024053505.1. Taxonomy (GTDB): domain Bacteria; phylum Pseudomonadota; class Alphaproteobacteria; order Rhizobiales; family Rhizobiaceae; genus Mesorhizobium_B; species Mesorhizobium_B liriopis. The sequence goes on from NZ_JAMXQS010000001.1 coordinate 286,215, forward strand.
CGAGCGAGATGGCCCCCTGGCCGGTCGGCTCGACCAAACCGATGATGCGGCCTTCGTCGAGGATCGGCTCCCAGCCGAGCATCCTCTGCATGCCTTCGAGAAGCGTGCGGATCGAGCGTTCGCCCTCGTAAGGCACCGGCGCGTGACCATCGGTGAAGAAGGGGAATTTCTCGTGCTCGGTGCCGATGCGCCAATCGCTGTCGGGCTTCTCGCCTTTGGCGAGATAAGCGATCAGCTCATCGACGGTTTCGACGGGCCGGGAATCGGTCGTGTCGCGCGCCATAGGGAAAGAAGTCTCCGGCCAGTTGCGTGAGCGTGATGGACGATTGCCTGTTGAGCGGGCAAGCGAAAAATCCTTGAGGCGGGATCAAAGACGGTTCAACGCCAATCGCCGAGCGTCGCCTGCACCAAAGCGAGCGCCGCGACCGCCGCCGTATCCGCGCGCAGAATGCGGGGACCGAGCGGGATGGCCGTCACGAAGGGAAGGGCACGCAGCCGCTGCCGCTCGGCGTCCGAAAAGCCGCCTTCGGGGCCGACGAGGAGCGCGACTGGGCTAGGACCGAGCGCTTGGAGTGCGGCGAGGGGGCCATCACCGGGTGCATCCTCGTCGCAGAAGACGAGGCGGCGCGAGGCGTCCCAGCCATCGAGCAGCGCATCGAGCTTCACTGCATCCTCGATGGCCGGCACGGCCAGAACGCCGCATTGCTCGGCGGCTTCGACCGCATTGGCCTGCATCTTGTCGCGGCGGGGTGCGGCGCCTTGCGTGTGCTGGGTCATCACGGGCTGTATGGTGCCGGCACCCATTTCAACAGCCTTCTGCACGAGATAGTCGAGCCGCCCGACCTTGAGGGGCGCGAAGCAGAACAGCAGTGGGCTTGGGTCGGGCTGAGGCCGGGTTTGTTCCACCGCCGTCAGCGTGACGAGTTTTTTCGACGCGTGACCGAGGCGCGCGCGCCACTCGCCATCGACACCGTTGAAAACCAGAACCTCGGCGCCTTCCACCATGCGCAGGACGTGGAGGAGGTAGTGGGTTTGAGCCGTGTCGGGCGTGACCGTCGCCCCTTCGCTCAGGGGAACTTTCACGAACAGACGTTGCATTCTGTAATTCGCACGCATGCCGTTCGGCATCGGCGGAACGGCGCGCAAGGTCAAGCGCCAGATGGGGTCTTTGCGCAGCATTCAATCACGCATAGGAGAAGCGAAGCGGAACGAAAGAGGCCATCATGAGGCGCGTGCTGGTGATCCAGAATTATGGGGGCACGGGTCTCGGCCAGCTCGGCGATGCGCTGGCCGAGCGCGGCATCGAGGCGGATATCCGGCGCGCCTATGCCGGTGAGGCATTTCCCGACACGCTGGAGCATGATGGGCTGATCATCTTGGGCGGCGGGCAGAACGCGCTGGATGACGAGGGCAGCCCCTATTTCCCGAGACTCCTCAAGCTCGCGAAGGAGGCGGCCCATGCCGGACGCCCTGTGCTCGGCATCTGTCTTGGTGCGCAGCTTCTGGCGCGGGCACTCGGTTCCGAAAATCTCATGGGCAAAACGAGCGAGTTCGGCTGGTGCGCGGTGCGGCTCACGCCCGAGGGTGCCGAAGACCCGGTGCTCGGGCAATTGCCCGGCGAATTCCCGATCTTCGAATGGCACGATGATACCTTTATCCTGCCGCGCGGTGCGTCACGGCTGGCCGGCAATGACGCGACACACAATCAGGCCTTTCGCTTCGGTACGGCGGCCTACGGCATCCAGTTCCATTTCGAGGCCGACCGCAAGCTCGTGCGCGAGTGGAGCTCGGCTTTTGCGGACGTGATCGAGAGAAAACAGTCGGGCTGGGAGGCGCGTCAGGAGAGCGAGGCGAAACGCCTAAGTGCGCAGGCGGACGAGGCCGGGCGGATCATCTCCCATGCCTGGATCGATCTCCTCTAGTCCACCGCCCGAAGCTCTGTGGCAATTTTGATACGGCCGCCGAGTATCAACAGCTCGGTGCCCCGGATCGGCTGGTTTTGGCCCATTTCCATCCATAGAAGCCCGCCTCGCGACGGAACAGGCCTTTGCCTGCCACGTTGTTTCGTCCGAGTTCGCAACTCAATCGTAACCGCGTCCGTGGCTTATAGGGCCACCCAACAAAGCTTGGAATTTTTCCCGTGAAAGCCGCTCTTCTTTCCATCGCCATGCTCTCCGCCATCGCTGTCTGGGGTGCCGGCATCTATGCAGCGGATGCGTCCACCAACCACGCGGTGGTCGATGGCTACGGCGTTTCGGCCTCCCGCTAAGACACGCCGATCAGCTGCTTTGCCGCGCCCTCGATTCGGAGGGCGCTCAGGCGGCCGGTCATGAAGGCGCCCGTATCGAGGTTGACCCTGTTGGGTCTGATATCGGGCGCTCGCACAGGCGTATGGCCGTGCACCACCAGCTTCGGATGAAGCGGTTCCCAATCCAGAAACACATCCCTGATCCAGACGAGATCGTCCTGTTGCTGCCTGTCGAGCGGGCGGCCGGGCCTGATACCGGCATGACAGAAGAAGATGTCGCCGAAGCTCGCATGGAAGGGGAGTTGAAGCAGGAAGTCGAGATGTGCCTGGGGCACCGCGCGGACGAGTTCCGCGTGGCCTTGGATCAACGCGCGGTCGTCGTTGAAATTCAACTCGATGCCATATGAGCGAGCCGTCTCCTCGCCACCATACCGGGCGAAGAGGCCATAGGCATCCGGGCTGCCGAGAAAATCCAGAAAGCCGACATCGTGATTGCCGCCCAGCGCCAGCACGCGGCTGTCCTGCTTTTGCGCTTCGGTTATGAGATCGAGCACGCCTTTCGAGTCCGGGCCACGATCGACGTAATCGCCCAGATGAATGACGCGCCAGTCATCCGGTCTGTCTGCTTCGATCTCGCCGAAGATCCGGTCGTGCATGGCAGCCAGAAGGTCGCGGCAACCATGGACGTCGCCGATTGCGTAAAGGCGCATGCCATCGGGTGCGCTTGCCATCTCGAAAGAGAAGCCGGGTGTTTCGCATGGCATGGGCACCCTCCGATTCGCGCTGGAATCAGCTTGTGCGTATGGGTTCGCCCGAGGCGGCGCAAGCCGGTTGCGGCTGTGCCCGGTGTCTAGCCGACCTTCGTTGCGAATGCGGAGGTGTAGAGCTCCTGTTGCCGCTTCAGTGCCACCATCGTGTTGCGCATCAGGATCGAGACCGTCACCGGCCCGACGCCGCCCGGAACCGGAGTGATCCACGAGGCGACGTCCTTGACGCTGTCGCTGTCGACATCGCCGACGACACGCTCTTGGCCGTCCGGGCCGATCTCCGAATTGATGCCGATATCGATCACGGCGGCACCAGGCTTCACCATATCCGCCTTGATGAAGCGCGGCTTGCCGACCGCCACGAACAAGGCATCCGCACGGCGCGCATGGGCGGCCACCGAGCGCGTCATGTGGTGACAGACGGTTACCGTCGCCCCTTCACTCATCAGCAGAAAGGCGATGGGCTTGCCGACGATCTCGGAATGGCCGACCACGACGGCTTCGAGGCCTTTGAGGTTCAACCCCGTACTTTTCAGCATCTCGACGGAAGCCGCCGCCGTGCAGGGGGCGAGGTCGAGCTGGTTGTAGACGATGTTGCCGATCGAGGCCGGGTGCATGCCTTCCACATCCTTGAGCGGATGGATCGCGGCCTGCATGGCCTTCACGTTGATCTCGCGGGGCAGGGGACGCTGGATGATAATGCCGGTCACGCGCGGATCGGCATTCATGCCCTGGATCGCGGCTTCCAGTTCGCGCTGCGTGGTGTCGGCCGGCAGACGTCGCTCGTCAAAGGCGATGCCGCAGGATTCCGCCTTGCGCCTCTGGTTGCGCACATAAACATCGACCGCGGCGACTTCGCCCACGGTGATGGAGACGAGACGGGGCGGGAAACCGTCCTCGGTTGCCTTGGCTACGGCTTCGCGGACCTCGGCCAGAATGCCTTCCGCGATCGGACCGCCGCGCAGGAAACGATTATCGGTGGCACTGACCAGGGGCGAGCTTTGATGTTGCATGCGCCTGCATAACCCAGACCAACGAAAAAGGGCAGCGCGATTGCGAACCGCGCTGCCCTTTGCTGCGACCACGCGCCCCTCCGCGCCGGCCGGCGAAACTCACATCACGACGACGGTGGCGCCGACCGGCACGCGCTCGTAGAGATCGGTCACATCCTCGTTGCGCATACGAATGCAGCCCGACGATACCGCGCCGCCGATGGTCCAGGGCTGATTGGTGCCGTGGATGCGGTAGAGGGTCGAGCCGAGATAGAGCGCACGGGCGCCGAGCGGATTTTCGGGACCGCCCGCGAGGTAGGTCGGCAGATATTTGCCCTTGGCCTTCTCACGCGCGATCATCTGCGCCGGCGGACGCCAGTCGGGCCATTCCTGCTTGCGTGTCACCTTGTGCGTGCCGGCCCATTCGAAGCCAGGCTTGCCGGTGCCCACGCCATAGCGCCGCGCGGTCCCGCCTGAGCCCACGAGATAGAGAAAGTTCTGCCGCGTATCGATCACCACCGTGCCCGGCGATTCCGAGCCGGAATAGGCGACCTCCTGCGGCAGGAAGATCGGATTCATCTCGCGCCGCACCTTCTGCTTGGCGGGACGCGTCACGGCGGCTGGTGTCACATCCGGCTCGACGCGCACGCCTTCGTTGCGCATCACGCGACGGGGAAGGCGCTGATTGGCCGGCACTTCGCGCATCACGCGGCGCTGAACGCGTGCGGGCTGTTCGCCCAGCTGCATCACCCAAGGTGCCGAAAGGTCGGGGCTGACCATGACCGGCGGCCGTTCGCGATAGCGGTCGCTGGCCTGTGCCGGCATGGCCGTCAGCGCGGTGGCTGCGGAAAGTGCGAGAACGAAGATTGGTCTCATGGGGCGCGGAAACTCTCGAACACACAATCGAATATGGCAGCCACGTTCCGCTCATCTCCCAACCAATTGGTGAATCCCGAACGGTCCAGCGCCAAACCGGGATGGAAACCATTTGGTACGGTTACCGCCCCGTCTCCGCGCGTGGTAAAGGCCCGCTTAAACGGAGGTTCGGGAATGGAAGAAGGGCTGATCGCAGGCGAGGACGGGCGCATCCGCTGCTTCTGGCCTGGCAGGCTGCCGGACTATCTGCGTTACCACGACGAGGAATGGGGCCGCCCCGTGACAGATGACAAGCGGCTCTTCGAGAAGGTCTGCCTCGAAGGCTTCCAGTCGGGGCTGTCCTGGCTCACGATCCTGCGCAAGCAGGAGAACTTCCGACGCGCCTTTGCCGACTTCGATTTTCACGTCGTCGCGCAATTCGGACAGGAGGATGTCGAGCGGCTGGTGCTGGATGCGGGGATCATCCGCCATCGCGGCAAGATCGTCTCGGTCATCAACAACGCCCGGCGCGCCATCGAACTGGTGCAGGAGGTGGGTTCGCTCGCTGCCTTCTTCTGGCGCTTCGAGCCGAAGCCGGAAGAGCGGCAGGCGCGGATCGATCTGAGCTACTATCGCGCCAATCCGACCGTGGCGGCCTCGCACGCGCTTTCCAAGGCTCTCAAGAAACGCGGCTGGACCTTTGTCGGGCCGACCACGGTCTATGCGTTGATGCAGGCGATGGGGATGGTGAACGACCACCTCGAAGGCTGCTTCTGCCGGCAAGAGGTGGAAAAGGAAAGGGCCGCTCTGAGGCGGCCCGCTTGAACAATGATCGATGTCTAGCGCTTGACGTAGAGGCCGTCGCGGGCCGGCGTGGCCCGCTCGCCGCCCATGTGCCAGATCAGTCCATTCGCACCGCGCTCGAGCACAAGGCCGGAGAATTCGGTACGGTCCAGCACCGGCGTATCCGCGACCTTGGTCGCACCCGTCGGCATCAGGGTCACGGCGTTGCCGTCGACCGTCCAGCAGCCGTTGCCGCGCTGCGCGACGGCGCCGTAGGACAAGCGGTAATCGAAGGTGCCGTCGCGCTTCAACGTGACCCGCGAGCCGACATTCATCACGCCTTGCAGATCGTAACGACCGGCAAGCGCCGGATCGCCAGCGACGCAAGACCCTTGCGTCACCGCCCCGGAGGTCGCAGCCCCCAGCAGAAGGAGGCTGCCAGCCAGCCCCCCGATGGTCAAAACCGAACCCCGCATACTGAAAATCCCGAAACCCTGAAAAAGCTAATGTGAAAGTGTAGCCACGAAAGCGAGCACCACCACGGCCATCGGCGCCATCGCGCCAAAGGCTGCGGCAAGAAGCTTTCCTGCGCCTTGTAGTTCCTGAGATTCACCAACTCGTGTACGCATAGCCTTCACGCTTTCTTACGCGCCGATATCTGCAATCTTTGTTTCCGCCCGATGCCGGGCAGGCGAGGCGAGTGAAACAGGCGTGGCAACAGACCCTTCCGGCCTTGCCCAGCGGCCAAGCCATCGGCTAGAGCAAGCCCCGCGAAAAGCTGTCAGCCCCGTTTCCCGTCCTCGGGGCGAATATCAAGAACAAGAAGCAGGCCAATCCATGACCGAACGGCGCGAAAAGATGAAGGCGCGGCTGCCACGCGGCTTTGTCGACCGCACGCCCGCCGACCTGCGTGCCACCGCCCGCATGACCGAGACGATCCGCGAGGTCTATGAGCGCTACGGTTTCGAGCCCGTCGAAACCCCGCTGGTCGAATACACCGATGCGCTCGGCAAGTTCCTGCCCGATCAGGACCGCCCGAACGAGGGTGTCTTCTCGTTTCAGGACGATGACGAACAGTGGCTGTCACTGCGCTACGACCTGACCGCACCGCTCGCGCGCTATGTGGCGGAAAACTGGGAGCGCCTGCCCAAGCCCTATCGCTCGTACCGCGCCGGCTGGGTGTTCCGCAACGAAAAGCCCGGCCCAGGCCGCTTCCGCCAGTTCATGCAGTTCGACGCCGACACGGTGGGTACGCCGGGTGTGGCCGCCGATGCCGAGATGGCGATGATGATGGCCGACGTGATGGAGGCGCTCGGGATCAAGCGCGGCGATTACGTGATCCGCGTCAACAACCGTAAGGTGCTGGACGGCGTTCTGGAAGCAATCAGGCTTGGCGGCGAGGAGAACGCACCGCGCCGACTCACTGTGCTCCGAGCAATGGATAAGCTCGATAAATTCGGGCCTCTCGGCGTTCGAGAACTGCTAGGTGAAGGGCGTCGGGACGAGAGCGGCGATTTCACGAAGGGCGCACAACTTACACCTAGCGCTAATAACGCTGTGGTATCATCAATCACACTATTTAAGCCGTGGTTTTTTGAGAGTGAACAGCGTTTAAAGCGAGCTCATCGCTTCTTCTACAAAGGGTGGCGTAAGCCTTTTTCAGTAGATGTGTATAGAAAATATCTTCTTGAAATATTGAACGCGGAACAATTGCCTTCCATTGCCGAAGAAGGATTGAGGGAACTCGAAGCTATCAGGAAAATGGTTCGTGATGCGGGCTATGGAACCGATCGCATCCGCATCGACCCATCCGTCGTCCGCGGCCTCGAATATTACACGGGCCCCGTTTACGAAGCCGAACTGACCTTCCCCGTTACCAACGAAGACGGCGAGATCGTGCGCTTCGGCTCTGTCGGCGGCGGCGGTCGTTATGATGGTCTCGTTTCGCGCTTTCGCGGCGAGCCTGTGCCGGCGACGGGCTTCTCCATCGGCGTCTCGCGGCTGATGACCGCGCTGAAGAACCTCGGCAAACTAACGGACTCTGACTCCGTGGGTCCGGTCGTCGTGCTCGCCATGGACAAGGACACCGAAAGCCTCGGCCGCACCCAGCGCATGGCGACCGCGCTGCGCGATGCCGGCATCAAGGCCGAGATGTATCTGGGCGGCGCGGGCATGAAGGCGCAGATGAAATATGCCGACCGCCGCAACGCGCCTTGCGTCGTGATCCAGGGCGCCGATGAGCGCGCGGCCGGCACGGTGCAGGTCAAGAACCTGATCGAAGGCAAGCGCCTGTCCGAAAACATCACCGACAATACCGAATGGCGCGAAAGCCGCCCCGCGCAGGAAACGGTGCCAGAGGCCGAGATGGTCGCCACCGTGCGCCGCGTGCTCGGTGCGCAGAAGGCGGACCGCGAGAGGGGCGCCCGTTGAGCGCGCTTGCGGCTCAAGTCGCAGCCTTCCTCGCCGCGCGAGACGCGGGCGCGGTCGATGCGGCCATTCTCCAGCCCGCCGAACCTTTCCTCGACATGGCCGGCGAGGACCTGCGCCGGCGTATCTTCTTGACCGAAAGCGAGACCGGCGAAACGCTCTGCCTGCGCCCGGAATGGACGATCCCCGTCTGTCTCGACCACATTGCGAGCCAAGCCGGCACGCCGCGCCGCTATTCCTATTGCGGCGAAGTCTTCCGCCAGCAGCGTGCGGGTGCGGTGGAGTTTCTGCAGGCCGGCATCGAGGATTTGGGCGAAACCGACACGGCGTCCGCCGATGCGCGCTCGCTGGCCGATGCCCATGCGCTGGTTCAAACCGTGCTTCCAGACCAAAGCGTTGCGATAACCTTGGGCGATCAGGCTGTGTTCGAGGAGGTGCTGACCGCGCTCGGCCTGCCGCGTGGCTGGCGCCGCCGCCTCGTGCGCGCCTTCGGTTCGCCCGATCAGCTTTCGGCGGCTCTCGAAGATATCGCGAACCCGGTCAAGCGGGGCATTCTCGCCGAAGAAGCGGGCGAGCAGATCGCACAGAGTGACGAGGAAACCATTGCCACGCTTCTGCGCGGCGAGATGGAAAGCGCCGGCTTCTCGCCGAGCGCGGGCCGCACGCCGGAAGACATCGCGCATCGCCTGCTCGAGAAAGCCTCGCTCGCGAGCCTGCGTCTGCCAGCCGCCGAACTGCGCGCGCTGCGCATCTTCCTTTCCGTCAAGGTCTCACTCGAGCGCGCCACCGATGCGCTCTACGCCTTCGGGCGCGGCGCGGGGATCACGCTCGACGGCGCGGTGGAAGGCTTTGCGCGTCGCAGCGATGCGCTTCGCGAGCATGGGCTGACGCTGGCCGAAATTCGCTACGATGCCGCCTTCGGCCGTCCGCTCGACTACTATACCGGCCTCGTCTTCGAGATCGCCACGGCCGACGGCGAGCGTCCGCTGATCGGCGGTGGCCGCTATGACCGTCTGCTAACCCTGCTGGGTGCCGCCGATCCCATTCCCGGCGTTGGCTTTTCCGCCTGGCTCGACCGCATCGAAGCTGCCCGGGGAGGTGCCGCGTGACCGTCCGCCTCGCCATCCCCTCCAAGGGCCGCCTGCGCGACGAGGTACTGGAGCGCCTCGAAGCCGCGAACCTGCGCGTCGAACTGCCCGAGGACGACCGTTCCTATCGCGCCCGCATCGCGGGGCTCGACGGTGTCGAGGTCTCGTTCCTCTCGGCGTCTGAGATCGCGCGCGAACTGGGCGCGGGCCGCGTCGATCTGGGCGTCACCGGCGAGGACCTGCTGCGCGAAACCTGGGCCGATGCCGAAACGCGCGTGCCGATCTTGTCGCGTCTGGGTTTTGGCCGCGCCGATGTGGTAGTGGCCGTGCCTGAAATCTGGCTCGACGTCGAAACCATGGCCGATCTCGACGACGTGGCAGCCGAGTTCCGTCAGCGCCACGGACGGCGGCTGACCATCGCCACCAAGTACTGGCGGCTGACGCAGCAGTTCTTTTCGGGTAGCCATGGCATTCAGGTCTATCGCATCGTTGAGAGCTTGGGCGCCACTGAAGGCGCGCCGACCGCAGGCTCCGCCGATCTGATCGTGGATATCACCACGACTGGTGCCACCCTGCGCGCCAACCATCTGAAAATCCTGTCCGACGGCGTGATCCTCCGCTCGGAAGCCTGTCTGGCTGTTTTCGCCTCCGAGCGGAGCGAAGTGGATGATGCCTTGATCCGCGAGATCGTGGAGCGTCTGAACGAGAGCGTTTCAGCCGAAGCTTGATGCAAAAAGGCCCGGTGCGAACCGGGCCTTTTCTGTTTCAACTGTGCGAAGGCTTCAGCCCGGCCGCGTCATGTCGGCCGGCACCACCAGGCGATCGTAGTCCTCGGCTGAAACCAGGCCGCTTGCCAGCGCCTCGTCCTTCAGCGTCGTGCCGTTCTTGTGCGCGGTCTTGGCGATCTTGGCGGCCGCATCGTAGCCGATGGTGGGGGCGAGGGCGGTCACCAGCATGAGCGAGTTATCGAGCCCGCGCTTGATGATGTCCTCGCGCGGCTCGATGCCGACCACGCAGTTCTCGGTGAAGGACACGGCGGCATCCGCCATCAGGCGAACGGACTGAAGGAAGTTATAGGCCATCACCGGGTTGAACACGTTCAGCTCGAAATGGCCCGACGCACCTGCGAAGGTGATCGCGGCATGATTGCCGAACACCTGCACGCAAACCTGCGTCAGGGCCTCGCACTGGGTCGGGTTCACCTTGCCCGGCATGATCGAGGAGCCCGGCTCGTTCTCGGGGAGAGCCAATTCGCCCAAGCCGGAGCGCGGGCCTGAGCCCAGGAAGCGGATGTCGTTGGCGATCTTGAAGAGAGAGGCCGCCACCGTGTTGATGGCACCATGGCTGAACACCATCGCGTCATGGGCGGCGAGTGCTTCGAACTTGTTGGGCGCCGTGGTGAAGGGCAGGTGCGTGATTGCCGCGATGCGCTCGGCCACCGCTTCCGCAAAGCCCACCGGCGCGTTGAGCCCGGTGCCGACAGCCGTGCCGCCTTGGGCGAGTTCCATGAGCTTGGGCAGCGTCTGCTCGATGCGCGCGATGCCGTTCTCGACCTGCGCGGTGTAGCCCGAAAATTCCTGGCCAAGCGTCAGCGGCGTCGCGTCCTGCGTGTGCGTGCGGCCGATCTTGATGATGCTTTTCCACGCTTCCGCCTTGTCGTTGAGCGCGTTGCGCAGCGTCTGCAACGCGGGCAGCAGGCGGTGCACGATCTCCTCCGCGCACGCGATGTGCATCGCGGTCGGGTAGGTGTCGTTGGACGATTGGCTCATATTGACGTGGTCGTTCGGGTGAACCGGCTTCTTCGAGCCCATGGTTCCACCAAGCATCTCGATGGCGCGGTTCGAGATCACCTCGTTGGCGTTCATGTTCGACTGCGTACCCGAGCCCGTCTGCCAGACGACGAGCGGGAAGTGTGCGTCGAGCTTGCCCTCGATCACCTCCTGTGCGGCCTTGACGATGGCGTCGCCGACGGTGCTGTCGAGGCGTCCCAACCCCATATTGGCTTCCGCCGCCGCGCGCTTGACGATGCCGAGGGCGCGCACGATGGGCAGCGGCTGCTTTTCCCAGCCGATCTTAAAGTTACCGAGGGAACGCTGCGCCTGCGCGCCCCAGTAGCGGTCGCTCTCGACCTCGATGCCGCCGAATGTATCGGTCTCGGTTCTCGTGCTTGCAGCCATCTCGTGCCCCTTCGCGAACGTGGTGGCAGAGCGCTAACGTCTCGAACGCGTAGGTTCAAGCGGGCGAGGGACCTATCAATCGATTGGAGCGGGAATGCACAGAAGAAAAGCGGCCCCGAGGAGCCGCTTTTCAGTTATTCCGAAAGGATGGAAGATCAGATCTTGTCGATCCCGTCCTTCACCTTTTCCTTGGCGTCGCCGACGCCCTTCTGAAGCTTGCCTTCAGCCTTGTCGGCCTTGCCCTCAGCCTGCAGGGCCGGGTCGTTGGTGGCACCGCCCCAAGCATCCTTCACGGCGCCCTTGATCTGCTTGCCGACGCCTTCGGTCTGGTCCGAATTGATACCCATGATGCAATCTCCCTTGTGGATCGTTGGAGTGCATGGGTAACGGCGCCGCCTGTCGAATGTTCCCTCGTTTCTATCAAATGACAGTTTCGATGAACCGGAAGGGCAAAAGAAAAGGGCGGCATCGCTGCCGCCCTCGTCCGATTTCGAGCCTGTCGGCTGGACTTAGAAGTCCATGCCGCCCATGCCACCCATGCCACCGCCGGGCATTGCCGGCATCGGGCTGTCCTTCTTTGGAGCCTCGGCGATCATCGCCTCGGTGGTGACGAGCAGGCCAGCGACCGAAGCCGCGTCCTGAAGTGCGGTACGAACCACCTTCACCGGATCGACGATGCCGAGCTGGATCAGGTCGCCATATTCGCCGGTCGCGGCATTGTAGCCGTAGGTCTCGCCCGAGTTCTCGAGGATCTTGCCAGCCACGATCGAGGCTTCCGCACCGGCATTCGAAGCGATCTGGCGGGCCGGAGCCTGCAGAGCGCGACGGATGATGTTGATGCCGGCTTCCTGGTCGGGGTTGATGCCCTTGGCCTGGAGGTTCTTCGACGCGCGGAGCAGAGCGGTGCCGCCGCCGGGAACGATGCCTTCTTCAACGGCCGCGCGGGTCGCGTTGAGAGCGTCGTCGACGCGGTCCTTCTTTTCCTTGACCTCGACCTCGGTCGCGCCGCCGACGCGGATCACCGCGACGCCGCCAGCGAGCTTGGCGAGACGCTCCTGGAGCTTCTCACGGTCGTAGTCCGAAGTGGTCTCTTCGATCTGCTGCTTGATCTGGCCGACGCGACCTTCGATCTCGCCCTTCTGGCCGTTGCCGTCGACGATCGTGGTGTTCTCCTTGGAGATCGACACGCGCTTAGCGCGGCCGAGCATGTCGAGGCCGACATTCTCGAGCTTGATGCCGAGATCTTCCGAGATCACCTGGCCGCCGGTGAGGATCGCGATGTCCTCGAGCATGGCCTTGCGGCGGTCGCCGAAGCCCGGAGCCTTGACGGCAGCGATCTTGAGGCCGCCGCGCAGCTTGTTGACGACGAGCGTGGCCAGAGCCTCGCCTTCCACGTCTTCCGCGATGATCACGAGCGGACGCGAGGACTGAACGACAGCCTCGAGAACCGGCAGCATCGCCTGGAGGTTGGAGAGCTTCTTCTCGTGGAGCAGGATGTAGGCGTCCTCGAGCTCAGCCACCATCTTGTCCGGGTTGGTGACGAAGTAGGGCGACAGGTAGCCGCGGTCGAACTGCATGCCTTCGACGACTTCGAGCTCGGTGTCGGCGGTCTTGGCTTCCTCGACCGTGATGACGCCCTCGTTGCCGACCTTCTGCATGGCCTCGGCGATCATGTCGCCGATTTCCTTTTCGCCGTTGGCCGAGATCGTGCCGACCTGGGCGACCTCTTCCGAGGTGGCGATCTTCTTGGCCGAAGAGCCGAGGGCTGCGACGACTTCCGAAACGGCGAGGTCGATGCCGCGCTTGAGGTCCATCGGGTTCATGCCGGCGGCCACAGCCTTGGCGCCTTCCTGGACGATGGCCTGGGCCAGAACGGTCGCGGTGGTGGTGCCGTCACCGGCGATGTCGTTGGTCTTCGAGGCCACTTCGCGCACCATCTGGGCGCCCATGTTCTCGAACTTGTCCTCGAGCTCGATCTCCTTGGCGACGGTGACGCCGTCCTTGGTGATGCGCGGCGCGCCGAACGACTTGTCGATCACGACGTTGCGGCCCTTGGGACCGAGCGTGACCTTCACGGCATTGGCGAGGATGTCGACGCCGCGCAGCATGCGCTCGCGGGCGTCACGGGAAAACTTTACGTCTTTGGCTGCCATGTTTCTCTCCTGAGCCCCTTGAGGCCCGAAAATTGAATTTTTAGGGGAGGGAAGGGTGGAGGCTGGTTAGCCGATCACGCCCATGATGTCGGCTTCCTTCATGATCAGAAGGTCCTGGCCGTTGAGCTTCACTTCGGTGCCCGACCACTTGCCGAACAGAACGCGGTCGCCGACTTTCACGTCGAGCGGCACGAGCTTGCCCGATTCGTCGCGAGCGCCCGAACCAACAGCGATCACTTCGCCTTCCTGCGGCTTCTCCTTGGCCGTGTCGGGGATGATGATCCCGCCCTTGGACTTCTCCTCGGAGTCGACGCGCTTGACGACGACACGGTCGTGAAGCGGACGGAAATTGCTGTCTGCCATCTTGTTTCCTCGGTTGAACGCAATCAGATGCGCCCGGCCGGTGCCGGGGCCCGTTAGCACTCGGTTGTGAAGAGTGCTAACGCGGCGCCGAGATAAGTCCGCGGATTTTGAGAGTCAAGACTGACGCAAGCTTCAGCCGGCCCTTTCATCCCAAATCGGTAGATGATTTTTGCGACGGTTCCCTGTCACCCGACGATGCGCAGGTTGGACAGCTCATCGGCGATCGATTTGAAATCGTTCGACAGCGTCTTGCCCGTCGCATTCCAGAACAGCTTGACCGGCGTGCCGTCGGCGTTCTTGCGGGCTCGGGAAGGCGACGCGCAAGCCGACAGCGTATCGATCTGCGCCTTTTCCTCGGTTTTCGTCGAATCGAGGTCGAGCGCCACCGTCATCAGAATGACATTGCCCGCCTTGGCATTCTCGCAGAGCGTCGCAAAATGGCTGCTCATCGCCTTGGTGTAGTTGGCGTTGTCGAAGGTTGTCTTGCTCACGCTTGTGCCGACGCCCGAAAGAATGCGGGGCAGGTTCGTCGTGTCGTAGTTCTGACCGGCGTAACCATAGGCCGAATAGATCGACCTGCGCGAGGCGAGATCGTTGCCGCCCTTTTTGTAGTTCGTGCCAGAATAGGTTTGAGCCGTCACCGTGTCTGGGGTGTAATAGGTGTTGGCGCCATCCGTCAGCACGATGACGATCTTATCGTTGCCGCGCTCCTGATCGCCGCGCCCCTCGGTGAACGGCTCGCGCGACGAAATCGCACGCCAGCCCCAGGCGAGACCTTCCGTCACGTTGGTCGCGCCGCTCGGCGCCATGGCGTCGATGGCGTCCTTGATCGTCTTGAGGCCCGATGCGGCGGTCACATCGGTCAGCTTGGTGATGGCCTTGGTCGAGCAGGAGACATTCGGCCCCTCGTTCATGCCCCATGCCGCTTTGACCGCCGTGCCGGTCTCGAAATATTTCGGCATGTAGCGAAGGCGCGTCAGGTCGGTGTTGGTGGAAACGATGTCCGCCATCCAGTTGTTGTTCGCAGGGCGCGAATACGAGTCGGTGCGATCCGTCTCATCGGGCGCGAACATCGGCACGAACAGCGTGGCGCCCTTCGAGAGCGACGGCGGCTCGTCGGTCACGTTATAGGGCGAAGGCCGTGCCTCCACGCAGCCACCCCAACTGGCGAGCGGTGCGTAGTTGTAGATCGTCTCGGTCTTGTTGGTGCAGCCGCCCTTCGTGCCGCCATTAGGGACACAGGTCATTTTGGTGGACGTGCTTTCCACCCGCTGCATCATGTCGAAAAGCGTGAAGCGCGTGAGCGGCTTGTCCTCCTGCGTGCCCCAGCCCTTGCCGCGTGCGAACCAGATGGAACCGACCTTTTCGGCCGTTTTTCCTGAAACCGTCATCGTGCTCCAGTCGAAGTTCTCGTTCTGGACGGGCGAGTAGCCGGTCTTGTCCATCCAGTCCTTCGACCGGTTTTCCGCACCGACATTGACCGAGGCCGCGAAGGGGACCACCGCGAAGCGCACCGGCTCCTCGACCTGCGTCATGAGCTTGCCCTGCGCGGCGATCGTATCGACCAACTGTTTGGCCGCTTCCTTCAACAGGTCGATGCGCTTCCTGCCCGAGCCAGTGCCGGTGAAATCCATCGAACCCGAATTGTCGAGCGCGAGCGCGACTTCCAGCGTGTTCTTGAGCCTGATTTCGGTCAAAGCGTTGAACTTGAGGATGTTGGGGCCCTCGACCTGCGCCAGCATCGCGAGAAACGTATCGAGGAAGTAAGGCCTGAATTGATGCTCAGCCGTCAGCTTCAGCGTGCCGCCGCCCGTGGCGTTGTTGGGCAGGGTCACATCGAAATCGGTCTCGCCTTCTTTCGCCGGCGGGAAGTTGGCCGCGAAGAAATTCCACGCATACTCGATCGCTTCCTCATCCGACTTTCCCGCCAACACTTCCCGCGCGGTGGCGATGCCGGCAGCATCGAGCGCGTTGAGCATGGCCTGGCGCTCGCGCGTCACATCCGCATAGTCGATGGCGAGCGCCAGACCGCCGAACAAGGGCATCGCCGCAAGCGCAGCCGCCACGGTGAACTGACCACGGCGATCATTCCAGAACTTTCTCAGCATGAAGGCGGAACTCGGGAAGGCGTGAAGATGGCAAGGGTTCACTCTTCCAGAGAGTTTTGAAGGCCGCGTTGAAAACGGCGCTCGCCTTTGAAGCGTGTTTGATTGCCGCGATTCATTCTCCGTTAGCCAAGCCGCATGGCTGGATTGCGCAGGGGAAGGGTGACATCACCTCGCGCCGCGCTATAAGCAGCACGGACCAGCCGAGAGCCCGACCGTTTCATGATCAACCCGCCCGCTTTCATCGATGGATTGCACGGTGTCGACGAGCGCTACCAAGTGCTGCTCTGCGATGTCTGGGGCGTTGTCCATAATGGCGTGGCGCCGTTCGCCGATGCTGTTTCTGCCCTTGTCGAGGCGAGGCGCCGGGGACTGAAAGTCATTCTCGTCACCAACGCGCCGCGCCCGCATCCGCCGATCGAGACACAGCTGCTGGGTCTCGGCGTGCCGCGCGAGGCATGGGACCGGATCGTGACCTCGGGCGACGTGACGCGCGACCTGATCAAGGAAGGCCCGCGCCAGATCTTCCACATCGGCCCCGAGCGCGACGTGGCGCTCTTCGACGGGCTCGGCGTCGAGCTTGTGGAAGAGAACGAGGCGAGGGGCGTGGTCTGCACCGGCCTGTTCGACGACACGACCGAGACGCCCGAAGACTATGCCGAGATGCTCAAGCGTTTCCGCTCGCGCGACCTGCCCTTCATCTGTGCCAATCCGGACGTGATGGTCGAGCGCGGCCATGGCTTGATCTGGTGCGCCGGCGCGCTTGCCCGCGATTACGGCCAGCTCGGCGGCCGCACGCAGGTCGCCGGCAAGCCGTTCAAGCCGATCTACGATCTCGCCTTCAAACAGGCAGAGGAGCTGCTCGGCCGCCCGGTTGCCATCGGAGAAGCGCTGGCCATTGGCGACGGCATGCTGACCGATGTGAAGGGCGCGGCCGACTATGGCGTGGACGTTCTTTACGTGTCGGGCGGCATCCACTGGCGCGACTATGGCGAGCAGTACGATCCCGATCCCGAACGGCTCCACGCCTTTCTGACCAAGCACGGCCAGACCCCGGTCGCCGTATTGAGCAGCCTGCGTTAGCGTCATGGCAGACGGTTTCATCCGCGTTTCCGGCTCCGCCAACCTCCCATCGCAGCTCAAAGGTGCCGTGGTTGCGATCGGCAATTTCGACGGCGTGCATCGGGGCCATCAAGTGGTGCTGGAGCGTGCGTTGAGCGAGGCCCGGGCGCGAAACAAGCCGGCTGTGGTGCTGACCTTCAACCCCCATCCGCGCCGCTACTTCGCACCGGATGCGCCACTTTTCGAGCTGACGCCGCCCGCCCTCAAGGCGCGTCTTCTCGCCGGTCTCGGCTTCGATGCGGTGATCGAGCAGCCCTTCGATGGTGAACTCGCCGGGCTCGATGCGCAGGAATTCGTGTCGCGTCTTCTGGTGGCCGAACTCG
Organism: Mesorhizobium liriopis; assembly: GCF_024053505.1. Lineage (GTDB taxonomy): Bacteria > Pseudomonadota > Alphaproteobacteria > Rhizobiales > Rhizobiaceae > Mesorhizobium_B > Mesorhizobium_B liriopis. The sequence continues at coordinate 303,618 of NZ_JAMXQS010000001.1, forward strand.
ATATCTCGGGTGTCGTCACCGGCTTCGATTTCCATTTCGGCCGCGGACGAGGCGGCACGCCGCAATTCCTGCGCGAGGCGGGCAAGCGCGCCGGCTTCACCGTGGAATGTGTCAAGGCTTTCACCGACGAGGGTGGCGCGACGATCTCTTCGAGCCGCATTCGCAATGCGTTGGCCGATGGCGACGTATCGGAAGCTGCCGGCCTGCTCGGCTATCGCTGGACGGTGCAGGCAGAGGTGCGGCAGGGTCGGCAGCTGGGCCGCACGCTGGGCTACCCGACCGCCAACATGCACCTGCATCCATCCGTCGATCTGCGCCACGGCATTTATGCCGTGCGCTTCCGGCGCGGCAACGGCGCGCTGCATGACGGGGTCGCGAGCTTCGGCCGTCGCCCGACCGTGGAAGACGACGGGGCGCCGCTGCTCGAGACGTACCTGTTTGATTTCTCCGGCGATCTCTATTGGGAGAACGCCACAGTCTCGCTGTTCGGCTTCTTGCGCTCGGAAGAGAAGTTCGAAAGCCTCGAAGCGCTGGTGGTGCGGATGAAGCAGGACGACGCGGAAGCCCGGGCTCTGTTGTCGAAAGTTCAGCCCCTCTCGGACCTCGACCGCCGTATCGCCTTCTAGCGTCGGCGGAGCGCCAGCCCAAGCGCGATCATCGCCCAGCCCTGCATCAAGAGATCGACGGCAAGAAAAAGGCCGAGCACCCATAGGCTGTTCACCGGCCAGCCGAGCGCGATCACGATGCCGGCGAGAAGCGTGAGCGCGCCTGAGAAGACCACCCAACCCCAGCCCTGGTGGTCGCGCTCGCCGAGGCCCGCCGCGATGCGGATCACGCCACCCGCTGCAAGAGCTGCCGCAAGAAGCAAGGTTAGCACCGTCGAGGCGAGAATGGGGTCGAGCAGCGCGAAGACGGCGCCTAGCGCGTAAACCACGCCGGCCGGCAGCCAGAGAAAGAAGTTCGACCAGCTCTTCATGCCGAAGGCCTGCACGATCTGGATGGCGCCTGCGAGCAGCATCAGGAAGGCGATGGTGTAGATGGACGCGATGGTCGCGGCGAGCGTGTTGACTAGCGCGATGGCGCCCACCACGACGAGAGCGGCACCTAATCCGACGAACCAGCCCCATTTGTCGCGAAGCTCCGCCAAGCGCAATCGGGAGGGGCGGGGCGTGGAAAGGGGAGCAGACATCGAGATTTCTCCGAGACACAGGCCTTGTCCGAAGAATGAAGCGCGGCGTTGACGGTTCCGTGAAGCCCGTTCGATGCGAGCCGCATAAGCTCTTGCCCCCACTTTATTCTTTTTCCCCGCTCCGCTATGGGGCAGCCATGGTTTCTCGCGCGTCTGCCGCTTATCTCCGGCGAATTACCGGCCCGGTCTTCCGGGCAGCCTGACGCGCGCCCTGAAGGCCGGGACTGAGCCGACCTTCCACGCTTTTATCGCGACCGCTTCTCTTTAATCGAAGCTCGCCCGTTCGAGACCGCAGCCTTTCGCCATGACCGACGACTATTCGAAAACGCTTTTCCTGCCCAAGACCGATTTCCCGATGCGCGCAGGGCTCCCGGAAAAGGAGCCGCAGATCGTTGCCCGCTGGCAGGACATGGACCTCTACCGCCGCCTTCGCGAGGACGCGGCGGGGCGCGAGAAGTTCGTGCTGCATGACGGCCCGCCTTACGCCAACGGCAACATCCATATCGGCCATGCGCTCAACAAGGTGCTCAAGGACGTCATCACGCGCTCCTTCCAGATGCGCGGCTACGACTCCAACTACGTTCCCGGCTGGGACTGCCACGGCCTGCCGATCGAGTGGAAGATCGAGGAACAGTATCGCGCCAGGGGCCTGAACAAGGACGAGGTGCCGATCAACGAATTCCGGCAGGAATGCCGCGAATTCGCCGCCCACTGGATCGCGGTGCAGGGCGAGGAGTTCCAGCGCCTCGGCGTGGTCGGCGACTTCAAGAACCCCTATACGACCATGGCCTTCCATGCCGAAGCGCGGATTGCGGGCGAACTCCTGAAATTCGCCACCAGCGGCCAGCTATACCGCGGCTCGAAGCCGGTGATGTGGAGCGTGGTCGAGCGCACCGCACTCGCCGAGGCCGAGGTCGAGTATCAGGATTATGAGAGCGATACGATCTGGGTGAAGTTCCGGGTGGCGAACGGCAGCGGCGACCTGTCCAGCGCATCGGTCGTCATCTGGACCACCACGCCCTGGACCATCCCCGGCAATCGCGCCGTCGCCTATTCGCCACGCGTCGCCTATGGCCTTTACGAGGTCGCGAGCGCCGAGAACGACTTCGGCCCGCAGCCCGGCGAGACGTTGATCTTCGCGCAGAATCTGAGCGCGGACGCGGCTCAAAAGGCGAAGCTCACCCTGAATCTGATCCGCAGCGTTTCAGCCGATGAGCTTGAAGCGATACAGCTTTCGCACCCCCTGAAGGGCCTTGGCGGTGGTTACGAATTCACCGTGCCCATGCTCCCCGGCGATCACGTCACCGACGATGCCGGTACCGGCTTCGTGCACACGGCACCCAGCCACGGCCGCGAGGATTTCGACGCCTGGATCGACGCTGCCGCTGCGTTGTGCGCGGCGAACATCGACACCACGATCCCGTTCCCCGTCGATGATGCCGGCTTCTACACCAAGGACGCGCCGGGCTTCGGTCCCGACCGCGAGGGCGGTGCGGCACGCGTCATCGACGACAATGGCAAGAAGGGCGATGCGAACAAGGCCGTGATCGAGGCACTGATCGCCCACGACGCGCTGTTCGCACGCGGGCGGCTCAAGCACCAGTATCCGCATTCCTGGCGCTCCAAGAAGCCGGTGATCTTCCGCAACACGCCGCAATGGTTCGTTTCCATGGACAAGGACCTCGGCGACGACACCACGTTGCGCTCACGCGCGCTGTCGGCCATCGACGCCACCCGCTTCGTGCCCTCGGCCGGCCAGACGCGCCTGCGCGCCATGATCGCCGAGCGGCCCGATTGGGTGCTCTCGCGCCAGCGCGCCTGGGGCGTGCCGATTGCGATCTTCGTCAGCGAGAACGGCGAAATCCTCAAGGACGAGGCAGTGAACCAGCGCATCCTCGACGCATTCGAGGCCGAGGGCGCAGACGCCTGGTTCGCGGAAGGCGCGCGCGACCGTTTCCTTGGGAGCCGGGCCAACGAGCCCTGGACCATGGTCAAGGACATCCTCGATGTCTGGTTCGATTCCGGCTCCACCCACGCCTTCACGCTGGAAGACCGTCCCGACCTCAAATGGCCGGCGGATGTTTATCTCGAAGGCTCGGACCAGCATCGCGGCTGGTTCCATTCCTCGCTGCTCGAAAGCTGCGGCACGCGCGGCCGCGCGCCATACAACGCGGTCGTCACCCATGGCTTCACGCTCGACGAGCAGGGCCGCAAGATGTCGAAATCGCTCGGCAACACCGTGGTGCCGCAGGATGTGATGAAGCAGTCGGGCGCCGATATCCTGCGCCTTTGGGTGATGACCACCGATTACTGGGAGGATCAGCGTCTCGGCAAGACGATCCTGCAGACCAATGTCGACAGCTATCGCAAGCTGCGCAACACCGTCCGCTGGATGCTCGGCACGCTCGCCCATGACGCGGGCGACGAGGTGGCCTTGGCCGATATGCCCGAACTCGAACGCTTGATGCTCCATCGCCTGAGCGAGTTGGATGCATTGGTGCGTGCCGGCTATGACGGGTTCGATTTCAAGCGCATCGCCAAGAGCTTGCTGGATTTCATGAATGTCGAGCTTTCGGCTTTCTATTTCGACGTGCGCAAGGATGCACTCTACTGCGAGCCGCAATCGAGCGTGAAGCGCAAGGCGGCGCTCCAGACCGTGCGGCACCTGTTTGAATGCCTCGTGAAATGGTGGGCGCCCATGCTGCCCTTCACCACGGAAGAAGCCTGGCTCGACCGCAACCCGGATGCGCAATCCGTGCATCTCACGCAGTTCCCGGAAATCCCTGGGGAATGGCGCGATGCGGAACTGGCGGCCAAGTGGCAGAAGATCCGGCAGGTTCGCCGCGTGGTGACCGGCGCGCTTGAAATCGCGCGTGCGGAAAAGCGCATCGGTTCATCGCTGGAAGCTGTGGTCGCGGTTTCGGTCGCCGACGCTGAACTGGCCAAGCTGATCGAGACGGTCGATCTTGCCGAGATCGCGATCACCAGCGGCATCGAACTGGTCGTGGGCGACGGGCCGGCGGACGCCTTCCGCCTGGACGATGCGCCGGGCATTTCGGCCGTCGTGCTGCGCGCCGAGGAGAAGGGCCTCACGCGTTGCGCCCGTTCCTGGCGGTGGACAAACGATATCGGCAGCGATCCGGCATTCCCCGATGTTTCCGCACGCGATGCTGTGGCTCTCCACGAGTTTAAGAAGCTTCACCGCCTCTAGGCGTTGATGGCGAGGGGGCGTTTCGCTAAGGCCTGGTTAAGCGTAAACGCCCCATTATCGCCGGATTGTTCGGGGATAGGCGGCAAGAGGGGCAGCCGCACCTTCAAGAATGAAGGGCGGCAGCGAAGGGAAGGCGGTTTCCAAGGTGCAGCATCAGTTGACGCGCAGGGTCGGCCCTGCATCCGTTCTCGCATTGCTCGGGCTGAGCGTCGCGCTCGGCGGCTGCGTGAGCTCGCCGACCTATGGCACCGGTACGCCCGCCGGCCAGCAGTTGGCGAACGACGTGTCGAACATCCTGATGATCGGCCCGAAGAAGCGCGAGCAGATCGCCTACAACCCTCGGCCCGAACTGGTCCGCCCCGCGCCGGGGCAGAAAGAGCAGCTGGTCGAGCCGCAGCAGGCGGTGGCGAGCGCGCAGAACCCGGACTGGCCCGAATCGCCCGAGCAGCGCCGCGCCCGCGTGCGCGCCGAGGCGACCGAGAACCAGGACAACCCATACTACCGCTCCGAAGTGGCGATGGACGGAACCCGTGCGGCGGAGTTCAGCCCGAAGGTGAACACGTCGCCGCGCAAGGACGAGAAGATCGTCGGCGATGGCCGCGACACAAAGGCGACCCGCGCCGCCTTCAACGAGCGCCTGAAGGAACAGCGCCAGGGCGATCCGACCCAGCGCAAATTCCTCAGCGAGCCGCCGCTGGCCTATCGCCAGGCGTCGGCGGACGCCCCGCAGAACGATGTGGGCGAGGACGAGTGGAAGAAGGAGCGCCGTCTGAAGGCCGAGGCCAAGAAGCGCAGCGGTGGCGGAGGCGGCTGGTTCGACTGGCTGCCCGGCGTCGGCAACTAACTAGCGCCGCGCTTCGAAGAAATCGCGCAGCAGCGCGGCACTCTCCGCCTCGCGAAAGCCTTCATAGACCTCCGGTGCGCTGTGACAGGTGGGTGACGAGAAGAAGCGCCCGCCATGGGCCACGGCCCCGCCCTTCGGGTCGGGCGCACCGAAATACAATCGCCTGAGCCTTGCAAACGAGATCGCGCCCGCGCACATGGCGCAGGGCTCGAGCGTCACATAGAGATCGCATCCGGAAATCCGTTCAGCGCCGAGCGTTTGGCAGGCCTCCCGGATGGCCAGCATTTCGGCATGGGCCGTCGGATCGTTCAGTTCACGCGTGCGATTGCCCGCCAGACTGAGCACCGTGCCCTCCCGCACCACGACAGCGCCAACGGGAACTTCGCCACGCGAAGCGGCCTTTCGTGCTTCATTCAGCGCCAGTCCCATGAAGTCGGGCCGGCTGATCCTCGAAAACTCGCTCAAATCCGCCTCGCGGAACCACTTCACTTCTGCTACCTACGCGCCCGATTGGACGAAGACCACCACATGGACGACAAACCGAAACGACCGCGCCGCGACGAGCGCAGTTCCGAGCGCTCCTCTCCGAAGGGCGACCGCTCTTCCGCCCCGCGCAGCCGTGCGCGCGCCTTCGACAAGCCCGAGGGCGACGGCTTCGAGGGCGAGCGCATCGCAAAGCGACTGGCACGCGTCGGCGTCGCGTCCCGCCGCGAGGCCGAAGGGCTGATTGCGGATGGCCGCATCCGCGTCAATGGCGAGGTGCTTACGAGCCCCGCGCGCAACGTGATGCCCGATGACCGCATCGAGCTCGACGGCAAACCTCTGGCAGCGCCTGAGCGCACGCGGCTGTTCCTGTTCCACAAGCCGGCCGGCGTGGTCACCACCAACCGCGACCCCGAAGGCCGCAAGACCGTTTTCGACGTTCTGCCCGAAGGCCTGCCACGCCTGATGACGGTGGGCCGCCTCGACATCAACACCGAGGGCCTGCTGCTGCTGACCAATGATGGCGGCCTGTCGCGCGTGCTCGAACTGCCTCAGACCGGCTGGCTGCGCCGCTACCGCGTGCGTGTTCATGGTGAGGTGGACGAAGCGAAGCTCGCATCGCTGAAGGACGGCATCGCGGTGGACGGCGTATTCTATGGCGCGATCGAGGCCGAGCTCGAGCGCACGCAGGGCACCAATGCCTGGATCAGTGTGGGCCTGCGCGAAGGCAAGAACCGCGAAGTCAAGAACGTGATGGGCGCGCTCGGCCTCGAAGTGAACCGCCTGATCCGCGTGTCCTTCGGACCTTTCCAACTCGCCGAACTCGAAGAAGGCCATGTGCTCGAGATCAAGGGCCGCACCCTGCGCGATCAGTTGGGCGACCGTCTGATCGAGGAATCGGGTGCCGACTTCGAAAGCGACATCCAGAAGCCGTTCAGCAATCGTCCGACCCAGCGCGAGAACACGCCGCAGGAGCCGCGCGAGGCGAGAGCGCGCGTGGAGGAAGGCGAGGGTGGACTGATCAAGCGCCGCCGCATGCGCGAGGACAGCCGCGACAATGCACTCGGCCGCCTCTCGACGCGCCCCGAGCGCCGATTCGACAAGACCGAACGTCCGGATCGCCCGCGTGGCGAGCGCAGCGAACGTCCCCGCTTCGAGCGTCGCGAGGACAATCCGGGCCGCCCCGAGGAAAAGGCGCGTACGGCGAATGTCTGGATGGCGCCCGGCGCGCGTCCGCAAGGCGCCGACAAGCAGAAGGCAGAACGTGGCCTACGCGAAGATCGGCCGCGCCGTGAAGGCGGTGGCGAGCGCTTCCAGCGTCGCGACACGCGCGGCGAGCGTTCGGAAGGTGGCGAGGACCGGCCACGCCGTTCTTATGCGCCACGTGAGGGTGGTGAGGATCGTGCCTTCCGCAAGCCTCGCGCCGAAGGCGAGCGGGCCGAGCGTCCGTTTCGCAAGTCGGGCGACGGCCGTCCCTCCCGCGAGCGCTCGGACGGCGACCGCCCCTTCCGCCGCGAGGATGGGGATCGTCCGCGCAAGCGTTTCGAGGGGGGTGACCGTCCTCGCTTGGATAAGCCTCGCGGCGAGCGTCCATCTCGCGAAGAGGGAGAGAAGCGGTCGTTCCGTCCGCGCAGTGAAGGTGGGGAGCAGCGCGCCGAGCGCCCGTTCCGCGAGCGCCGCGAAGGCGAGCGTTCGGAGCGGCCTTTCCGTGAGAAGCGAGAGGGCGACCGTCCGTTCGGCAACAAGCCGCGTGGCGAGCGCTCCTTCGGTGCGCGCTCGAACAGTGATCGTCCGCGTGGCGACCGGCCGCAGGGTGATCGCCCGGCTGGCAACAAGTTCGGCGGCAAGGGCGGAAAGCCCGGCGGCTTCAAGCCGGGCGGTGGCCGCCCGAGCGGTGGCGGGTTCAAGGGCAAGCCGCGCGGCCCGCGCACCTGATGCGCATCGTCGGCGGCAGTTTCCGCGGGCGGCCCCTTGCCACACCGCGTGACGAGCGCACGCGGCCGACCAGTGATCGCACGCGCGAGGCCGTGTTCAACGTGCTCGCGCATCGCTTCGAAGGCGTGGTCGAGGATGCGCGCGTGCTCGACCTTTTCGCAGGCACGGGCGCGCTGGGTCTCGAAGCCCTGTCGCGTGGTGCCGCCTCCTGCACCTTCGTGGAAGAGGGTGCCGAGGCGCGCGGGCTGATCCGTACCAATGTCGAGGCTTTCGGCTTGGGCGGTCGCACCAAGATTTTCCGCCGCGATGCGACGCGGCTGGGCGAGGCGGGCACGATTCAGCCCTTCACGCTGGTCTTCGCCGACCCGCCTTATGGCAAGCGCATGGCCGAACCCGCGCTCGAAACCGCGTTGGCCGGCAAGTGGCTGGTACCCGGCGCGCTCTGCGTGGTGGAGGAAGCATCCGACGCGCCCTTCGACCTGCCGGCCGGTTTCACTCTTTTCGACACCCGCCATTATGGCGACACGACCGTGCGGTTTCTGGGCGCTCCCGCCTGAGTTCCGGAGTTATCCTTGATTCGCAAAGCCTCCGCCTTTTTCGCCCTCGCGCTCATCGTTTCATCCAGCCTCGCGGCGAAGGCGGAGGAGGTGTCAAACTTCCTGCTTTCCAACGGCATGGAAGTGGTCGTGATCCCCGACCACCGCGCGCCCATCGTGACCCATATGGTCTGGTACAAGGCGGGGAGCGCCGACGAACCGCCGGGCAAGTCGGGCATTGCGCATTTCTTCGAGCACCTGATGTTCAAGGGCACGAAGAACCATCCGGCCGGTGAGTTCTCGCGCGAGGTCGCGAGCATCGGCGGCAACGAGAACGCTTTCACCACGGCCGACTATACGGCCTTTTTCCAGACCGTTTCGCCCGACGCGCTGCCCACCATGATGCGCTTCGAGTCCGACCGGATGCGCAACCTGACACTGACCGATGCGGTGATCGGCCCCGAACGCGACGTGATCCTCGAAGAGCGCCGCATGCGGGTGGAAAACGATCCCGAGGCGCTGTTGAGCGAGGAGGTCGCGGCGACTCTCTACCAGAACCAGCCCTACCGCATTCCGGTGATCGGCTGGATGCAGGAAATCGAAAAGCTCAACCGTGAAGACGCGGTCGCCTTCTATGACAGGTTCTACGCACCCAACAATGCGATCCTGATCGTGGCGGGCGATGTCACCGAAGAGCGGGTTCGTGCCTTGGCCGAAGGCACCTATGGCAAGATCGCGCGCGGGCCCGATCTGCCGCCGCGCAACCGTCCGCAGGAGCCCGAGCAGAACGCCGCGCGCACCGTGACGCTGAGTGATGCCCGCGTCGGCGTGCCGAGCTACGGCCGCTCCTGGGTGGTCCCTTCCTATCAGACAGCCAAGAACGGCGAGGCCGAAGCGCTCGATCTTTTATCGGAAGTGCTCGGTGGCGGCGCGCAAAGCCGCATCTATCGCGAACTGATCGTCAACCAGGGCATCGCAGTGGGCGCCGGCGCCTATTACGAGGGCACCTCCGTCGATCCCACCACCTTCTCCGTCTACGGCGCGCCGCGCGGGGAGAGCAAACTGGACGCGGTGGAGAGCGCGGTCGACAAGGAGATCGCGCGGATCCAGAACGAAGGCGTCACGCCTGACGAGCTCGATCGCGTCAAGAAGCGCTATCTGCGTGCGATGATCTTCGCCCGGGACAGTGCGGAAGGCCTGGCACAGATATACGGCTCGACGCTCGCCACCGGCGGCACCGTCAAGGATGTCGCCGAATGGACGGGCCGCATCGAGAAGGTGACGCCGCAACAGGTGCAGGACGTCGCGAAGCGCTATCTCGTGCCCGAGCGCGCGGTGACGAGCTATCTGCTGCCCAAGGGCGGTTCTGGTGCGGTGGCCGAAAGCGGCGGGCCGGTGCAGGCGCCGGCCATGGTGCCGCCTAGGCCTGGACAGTCAGCCGACAAGGTGGAGCAGCCATGATGCGTCGTCTTTTCGCCGTCATCCTTTTCTCGCTCGCCGCACTCCCCGCACACGCCATCGAGATCAAGGAAGTGGTCTCGGACAAGGGCGTGAAAGCGTGGCTGGTCGAGGACCATACGCTGCCGCTTCTCACCTTGCGCTTCGCTTTCAAGGGCGGCAGCACGCAGGACCCGGAAGGCAAGGAAGGCCTTTCGACCCTGATGAGCGGCCTGTTCGACGAGGGCGCGGGCCAGCGCGAACGCGAGGCGTTCCAGACCAGGCTGGACGAAATCGGCGCCGAGATGAGCTTCAATGCGAGCCAGGACAGCATGGCCGGCTCGATGCGCCTTCTCACCGAGAACCGCGACGAGGCGCTCGACCTGTTGCGCGACGCGGTGAACGCGCCGCGCTTTGATCGTGAGCCGTTCGAACGCATTCGCGCACAGCTTCTTTCCGGCATCGTCGCCCGCGCCAACGATCCGCAGGCCCAGGCCTCGCGTCGCTGGGCGGAAGCGCTTTACGGCAAGCACCCCTATGCCCGCGACGACAGCGGCACGAAGGCGTCGCTTGAAAGCGTCACGCCGGACGGCCTTCGCGCGCTGCGTAGCCGGACTTTCGCTCGTAGTAACCTGATCCTGGGCGTGGTCGGCGACATCGACCCCGACACGCTCAAGCGCGAACTCGACCGCGTCTTCGGCGACCTGCCGGCCGACCCGCAGCTGACGCCTGTTGCGGACGTGCAGCCCCTGCTGGCGCAAGAAATTCTGGTTCCCTACGAACTGCCGCAGGCGAGCATCCAGCTGGCCTATCCCGGCGTCGCGCGCGACGATCCGCGCTTCTTCGCGGCCGTTCTGATGAACCAGGTTCTGGGCGGCAGCGATATGGGCTCGCGCCTGTTCGACGAGGTGCGCGAGAAGCGCGGGCTTGCCTATGGCATCGGCTCGTCGCTCGCAGGCTACGACCACGCCAACTCGCTGGTGATCGGCACCGCCACCCGTGCGGAGCGTGCCGGAGAAACGCTGGACGTGATCCGCAACGTCGTCAAAGGCATGGCCGAGCAGGGCCCGTCCGAGGAAGAGCTGAACGCCGCCAAGCGCTACCTGATCGGCGCCTATGCCATCGGCAATCTGGGCTCGTCCTCCTCGATTGCCAGCACGCTGGTCGGCCTCCAGCTCGACCACTTGCCTATCGACTACATGGACCGCCGCGCGGCTCTGATCGAAGCCGTCACGCCGGAGCAGGCCAAGAAGGCGGCGCAGGATCTTCTGCTGACGGAGCCGGCCGTGATGATCGTCGGCCCGCGCCTCACGAAGCCGGTCGCGCAGTAAGCCGGCATGCCCTCTCGCCTTGCAGAAGCGGGAGGGCAGCCATAGATGGGGGTGACCGCCGCAAGCCCCCTCCCGAACGGATTTTGCCGATGCCCGTCGATATCGACACCGAGAAACTGACCACGCGCGTCTCCGCTCTGGTCGATGCCGCCAAGCGCGCAGGCGCTGATCAGGCGGATGCGGTGGCGGTGATCGGGCGCTCCACCGGCGTGTCCGTGCGGCTCGGCAAGGTCGAGAACACCTCGTCGGCGGAAGGTGACGACGTTTCGCTGCGCGTCTTCGTCGGACGCCGCGTGGCGAGCGTATCGGCAACCGCTGCTTCCGATCCGAAGATGCTGGCCGAGCGCGCCGTCGCCATGGCCAAGGTTTCGCCCGAAGACCCGTATCAGGGGCTGGCCGACGCGGGCGATCTGGCAAAGAAATTCCCCGATCTTGACCTGCTCGACGAGACTGTGGTTTCCGCCGACCAATTGCGTGAAGCCGCGCTCGAAATGGAAGAGTCGGCGTTGGCCGTGAAGGGCGTGACCAATTCGAGCGGCGCGGGTGCTGGTGCGGGCTTGGGCGGCCTGGTGCTCGCGACCTCGGAAGGTTTCCTCGGCCAGTATGTCGCCTCTCGCTTTTCGCGTTCCGCCAGCGTGATCGCGGGCGAGGGCACCGGCATGGAGCGCGACTACGAATATTCCTCACGCCTGCATTTCGGCGAACTCGACGGCCCTGCCGCGATCGGCCGCAAGGCGGGCGAGCGCGCGGTGCGCCGCCTCAACCCACGCAAGGCCAAGACCGGCCCTGTCACCGTCGTCTTCGACCCCCGCGTCGCGCGCGGCATCGCGGGCCATCTGTCGGGTGCGATCAATGGCGCCTCTGTCGCGCGCAAGACCTCGTTCCTGCGCGAGATGATGGGCAAGCAGGTGGCTTCGGCGAACATCACTGTGACGGACGACCCGCGCGTCGTGCGCGGCCAAGCCTCGCGGCCCTTCGATGGTGAAGGCGTGGCCGGCGAGAGGTTGGTGATGGTGGACCAGGGCGTGCTCAAGCACTGGTTCCTGTCCACTTCGGCCGCCAAGGAACTCGGCCTCAAGACCAACGGCCGCGGGTCTCGCAGCGGCTCGTCCGTTTCACCGACCTCCACCAACCTTGCCATCGAGCCGGGCGAGCAGTCGGCGGAAGACATGATCCGCTCGCTCAAGACCGGCTTCTATGTGACCGAAGTCTTCGGTCAGGGCGTCAACATGGTGACGGGTGAATACAGCCGTGGCGCTTCCGGCTTCTGGATCGAGAATGGCGAACTGTCCTATCCGGTGTCGGAGGTGACGATCGCGTCCAACCTCAAGGACATGTTCCTTTCAATGGTGCCTGCGAGCGATCTCGACCGCAATTTCGGCACGGCCGCGCCCACGCTTCTGATAGAGAACATGACCCTTGCCGGAAGCTGACACCCACTCCGACGCGCTGCGGGCCGACCTCGCGCTTCTGACGGAGGCCGCGCGCGAAGCCGGCCGCATTGCCCATGGCTTCTTCCGCCACGACCCGCAGGTCTGGATGAAGGAAGGCGTGTCGCCTGTCAGTGAGGCGGATTATGCGTCCGACAAATACCTGCGCGAAACGTTATTGGGTGCGCGTCCCGGCCATGGCTGGTTGTCCGAGGAAACGGTCGACTCGCCCGAGCGGCTGGCCCGCAGGCGGACCTTCGTGGTCGACCCCATCGATGGCACGCGCGCCTTCGTGCAGGGGCTCGACATCTGGTGCGTGAGCGTCGCGCTGGTGGAAAACGGCGAGACACTTGTTGGCGTGCTCGAATGCCCGGCATTGCGCGAGACCTTCACGGCGGTCAAAGGCGGCGGCGCGTTCCTGAACGGCAAGCTGCTGCATGTTCGACCTTCGACGGCCACGCCGACGATCGCGGGCCCCAAGCAATATCTCGACGCATTGCCTGAGCCCTATGCCTCAAAGGCGCATCGTCACGGCCATATCCCCTCGCTCGCCTATCGCATCGGGCTGATCGCCAAGGGCAAACTCGACGCGACTTTCGTGAAGCCGAACTCGCATGACTGGGATCTGGCGGCGGCCGACCTGATCCTGCGCGAGGCGGGCGGCGCGCTTCTCGATACGGATGGCTTGCCGCTGCGCTATGCCACCACGAGCAATCCGCGTCATGGCCTGCTGGTCGCAGGCTCGGGGCCGCTCCTCGCGGTCGCAGCGGAAACGCTCAAGCGGTTGACTTGAGAAGCCGCGCGCGAGAAACCCTGCCTTCCGATTTTATCCGAGTGGAATCTGTGGCCATGGCCGAAGAGCGCAAGCAGCTCCTTCATCTGGTGTTCGGTGGCGAATTGAAGACGCTGACAGGCACCGAGTTTCGCGATCTCGATGCGCTCGACATCGTCGGCATTTATCCGGATTACGCTTCCGCGCGCGATGCCTGGAAAGCCAAGGCACAGGCCTCGGTGGACAACGCCCATATGCGCTATTTCGTGGTGCACCTTCACAAGCTCCTCGAACCGGAAGGAGCTGTCGGTCAGGGACTCTGATCCTTGAGCGAAACGCCGGCGAAGCCAAAGAAGCCACGCCCCAAGCCCAAGAAGACTTTCTGGCGCCAGATGCGTGCGCCCTTGCGGGATTCGTTCTTCCTGAAATCCGTCGTGGCGGGCGCCATCACCAACGCGCTCCGCTTCGTGCGGCTCACCAATCCCCTGTCGCCTGCTTCCATGCCAATCCCTTACACGGCGGACGACACGGTGATCGTGGCGCTCTGGCATGGCCAGCACCTGATGGTGCCGACATTCAACCCGAAGGGCACGAAGATCGCGGCATTGATTTCGCGCAGTGCGGATGCCGAGATGAACGCGATGGTCATCGAGCGTTTCGGGCATCAGGTCGTGCGCGGCTCGGGTGGGCGCGGCAAGCCGCGGCATAATGTGGATAAAGGCGGCGCGCGCGCGCTGGTCGCCCTCAAAAAGGCGCTGGATCAGGGCACCAGCGTGGTCATGATCGCAGACATTCCCCACGGCACCCCGCGCGAAGCGGGCCTCGGCATCATCACGCTCGCCAAGATTTCCGGCCGACCCATCGTACCTTCGGCGGTGGCGACGAGCCGGCGCAGGGTGATCGAGAAGAGCTGGGACAAGACCACCATCAACCTGCCTTTCGGCCGCTCGGCACTGGGTTTCGGCCCCTATATCGAGGTGCCGGTCGATGCCGATGAAGCGCTGATGGAAGAGAAGCGGCAGGCGCTGACCGATGCGCTCAACCTCGCGACCGAAGAGGCTGACCGCCGTTTGAAGGGCTTGGCCGCATGAGCGAACGCTGGGCCCGCACACTTCTGCGCACCTATGGCATTGCCGGTGCGATGGCTTTTCCGCTTGTCGGCGCCTATGTCACCTGGCGCTCGACCAAGGGCAAGGAAGACCCCCGCCGCAAGCGCGAACGCTACGGCAAGACCAATCGCGCGCGGCCCGAGGGACCGGTGATCTGGGTCCATGCCGCGAGCATCGGCGAAACGCTGGCAGTAACCCCGCTTGTCGATGCCATCCTCTCGCTCGGCGTCCATGTGGTGCTGACCACCGGCACCGTCACCTCTGCCAAGCTCGCCGAAGAGCGGCTGGGCGATCGTATCATTCACCAATATGTGCCGCTCGACCTGAAGCCTGCGGTCAGCCGCTTCCTCGACCACTGGCGTCCCGACCTCGCGATCATCGCGGAGTCCGAGATCTGGCCGATGACCATCATGGAACTCGGCCGCCGTCGCATCCCCGAGGTTCTCGTGAACGGTCGCATGTCGGACCGCTCGTTCAAATCCTGGCAGAAGCGCATTCACGTGGCCGAGGCGCTGTTCGAGAACCTGGCCCATGTGGTGGCGCAGTCGGAAGAAGACGGCGAACGTTTCCGCGCGCTGGGCGCCCGGCCCGTGACGGTTTCTGGCAATCTCAAGGTCGATGTCGATCCGCCGCCGGTGGATGAGAAGGCGCTGAGCGCCTTGCGCAAGCAGATCGGCCGTCGCCCGACCTGGGCCGCCGTTTCGACCCATGACGGAGAGGAGCGCGTGGCGGCGGAAGTGCACGCCACTTTGCGCAACCGGCACCCTGGGCTTTTGTCGATCATCGTTCCGCGCCACCCAGACCGCGCCGACGCGCTCGCTGCCGAGCTGGAAGCGATGGGCCTCAAGCTCGCCCGGCGCTCGCGCAATGCGAAGATCACGCCGGATACGGATATCCTGCTCGGCGATACGGTGGGCGAGATGGGCCTGTTCCTGCGCCTGACCGAGATCGCCTTTGTCGGCCGCTCGCTCGAAGCGCAGGGCGGACAGAACCCGCTCGAGCCTGCTATGCTCGACACGGCGATCCTGGCCGGGCGGAATGTGCAGAATTTCCGCGATGCCTATCAGCGGCTGATCGAGAGCGGCGGCGCCAAGCTCGTGCGCGACGGCGACATGCTGGCGGGTGCAGTGAACTATCTCCTGTCCAACGAAACCGCGCGCCACACCATGATGGAGGCCGGCGCGCAGGCCGTGGAAGAGATGCGCGGTGCGCTGGAGCGCACCATGATAGCGCTCGAACCCTTCATCCAGCCTCTGCTGGTCAAGGCGCGCCTGCGGAACGCGGGCGAGTAGCACGGATGGCGCTGGGCTCCGCGCCACGCTTCTGGAGCGAGCCGCCCGGCCTCGTTTCGACGCTGCTTTCGCCCTTTGCCGCGATCTATGGCGCGGTCGCCGCATCCCGCCTGCGCAACGCGCCGCGTGTCCGCACCGGCCTTCCGGTGATCTGCGTCGGCAATCCCACCGTCGGCGGCACGGGCAAGACGCCGCTGTCGATCACGCTCGCTGAGAGTGCGAAGGCAATGGGCCTCAACCCAGGATTTCTCTCGCGCGGCCATGGAGGCGGTCGCTCGCACGCGCGGCTTGTCGCGGCGTCCGACACCGCTGCGGCGGTCGGCGATGAGCCGATGCTCCTCAGCCGGCACGCGCCGACCGCTGTCTCGCCCGATCGTGCCGCCGCCGCCGAACTCTTGCGTCAGGCGGGTTGCGATCTCGCCATCATGGATGACGGCTTTCAAAGCGCGCGCATCCGTTTCGATCTGGCCTTGCTTGTGGTCGATGCCGCAGCCGGGCTCGGCAACGCAAGACTGCTCCCGGCAGGCCCGCTGCGTGCGCCGATCGGTCTCCAACTGGCTTACGCCCACGCTGTGGTCGCGATGGGAGAGGGGCAGGGGGGCGACGATTTTCTGGATGAAGCGAGGGCCAGCAAACTCCCGGTTCACCGCGCTCATCTGGTCACGCAAAACCCAAAAGCCGTCGCCGGTCGAAACGTGCTGGCTTTTGCCGGCATCGGCCGGCCGGAAAAATTTTACCGCAGCCTGTCGGAAGCGGGAGCGGCGGTCGCAGTCCGGCGCAGCTTCGCCGACCACCACGCCTTCACGCGAGGCGAACTCGACAGCCTGCTCGCCGATGCGAAAAAAGCGAGCCTGACGCTCGCAACCACGGCGAAAGACTTCGCACGGCTTCAACCGCTCGCATCGGGCGAGTTTATCGCAAACCTCGTGGTACTCGAGGTCGCGGCGCGTTTCCGCGATGAACGGACCCCGAAGGCGCTGATCGAACAGGCGCTGAAGAACTTCAGCGCTTCTTGAGGCTCGGCTCGGACTCGATCTCGCGTGCCAACGAGACATCAGCGCTGACATAGGGCTCCTGCCGCTTCACGCTCCAATAGCGCAGCTCGTCGATGGGGATCGGTTCGCCCGTCACCGCGCACCGCACGAACCCGCCGGGGCTCGTGACTTGGAAGTCCCCGTCGAGATAGCGGATGCGGGCTTCCCGTCCGCCGGGGCCCTCGAAGCGGTTCATCATCGGTTGCCAGTTCCTGTCATTCTTTCTTCCTCGCCACAGAGCGGCGCGGCGGTCAAGACAATCAAGGGTGAGAGGCCGGTCATTGCGGGCTCATCTGCTCGATATAGCTGTTCAAGGCCTTCGTCCGCTCGGCGATCACGCCGGCACGGCAGGCGGGAAAGGAAAGAACCTCGCCCTCTCGGCCCCAGTCGCCGTTCGCATAGACCTTGCAGGAGGCTTCCTTGAACGTGTTCCACAGGCGCTCCTCGGCCAGAAGATCGGTCCTGCTCTGACCCGACACGAGGTCGGACAGCTTCTTCCAGGCAGCATTCAGGCGGTCGTCCTCGCGCTTGATGAAATCAGCGCCGCATTGCGCCCAAGCCGTGTTGGACGTGTTGGCGTCCACGCATGAGTCGTAAGCCTCGTCGGCCATCGCGCATGAAGCGAAAACCGTGAGCGCCCCGGCAAGCAGCAGAACCTTCATCTCATCTCCGTCCGAACAGCCGCTCGATGTCGTGCAGCTTAAGTTCGATATAGGTCGGACGCCCGTGGTTGCAGGTACCCGAGCCCGGCACGGCCTCCATCTGGCGCAGCAGCGCATTCATCTCGTCGGGCTTGAGCCGCCGTCCCGAGCGAACCGAGCCGTGGCAGGCCATGGTGGAGGCGACACGATGAAGCTGGTCGCGCAACGCGCTCGACGCTTCGCCATCCGCCAGCTCGTCGGCCAGATCCCGCACCAGCCGGGCGGCGTCGATCTCGCCCAGCATGGATGGCGTCTCACGCACCTCGACCGCACCCGGTCCGAAACGCGCGAGCGACAGGCCCATGCGCTGGAATTCGTCGGCATGCGCGATGAGCCGGTCCACGTCTTCCTCGGGCAGGTCGACGATTTCGGGCAGAAGAAGCATCTGCGTGGGCAACGCATGTTTGTCGAGCCCGTCCTTGAGCGCCTCATAGACCAGCCGTTCATGAGCCGCGTGCTGATCCACGATGATCAGCGAATCTTCGGTCTGTGCGACGATGTAATTGTCATGCACCTGTGCGCGTGCAGCCCCGAGCGGCGAGGTGAAGGCCGCAGCCGGTACCTCGGCCTCGGCCCTGACATCGGCGGCCGGCGCAGTCGCGAACCGCGCCTGCGATGACTCGGCCATCCCAAGATCGAGCGGCCGATAGGGCGACGCTGCCGGCGACGAGGCATAGGTTGGGGAAGAGTAGGACGCAGGCTGTGGCCGATAAGCGCCCAGACCATTTGACGCCCCGCCACTCATCCCGCCCGGCCGGAACGCCTGCTGCATCGCCTGCGCACCGCTCGTCGCCGGCCGGATGCCCGCCTGTGCCAGGGCCTCGCGCACGCCACCGATCAGAAGTCCGCGCACGAGGCCGGGATCGCGGAAGCGCACATCGGCTTTCGCCGGGTGCACGTTCACATCGACATCGCGTCCGTCGATCGAAACAAAGAGCGCTGCCAATGGGTGCCGATCACGCGGCAGAAGATCCGCATAGGCCGCGCGCAGGGCCGAGGCCAGCTGGCGGTCGCGCACGGGCCGTCCGTTGACAAAGAAATACTGCTGAAGCGCGTTGGCCCGGTTGAACGACGGAATCGAGACATGGCCCGACAGCCGCACGCCCTCGCGCACCGCGTCGAGCGGCACGGCATTCTCCTTGAACTCCGCGCCCAGCGCCTGCGCCACCCGCGCCAGCTGACCGTTCTCGTCCGCCGCCTGCGGCAGGAAATCGAGCGTCTGGCGGTCGGTGCCCGACAGCGTGAAGCGCACCTGCGGGAAGGCCACCGCGATGCGTCGTACGGCATCCGTGATGGCGGAGGATTCGGCACGCTCGCCCTTGGCGAATTTCAGGCGCGCCGGGGTTGCGAAGAAAAGGTCGCGCACCTCGACGACGGTGCCCGGATTGGCCGGAGCCGGCATCACGCCGCTTACCGCACCGCCCTCGACGAGGATTTCAGCTCCTTCCGCTGCACCCGGCTGGCGCGAACGCAGGGATAGCCGCGCAACTGCGCCGATCGAGGGCAGCGCCTCGCCGCGAAAGCCCAGCGTGCGGATGTCATCGAGCGACGCGCTGGTTTCGATCTTCGAGGTGCAGTGGCGTGAAACGGCAAGAGGCAATTCGGTGGGCGGAATGCCACCGCCATTGTCGCTGACGCGCACGAGCCCCAATCCCCCGCCGGCAGTCGCGATCTCGACGCGCGTGGCGCCCGCGTCGAGCGCGTTTTCCACCAGTTCCTTGACCACGCTCGCAGGCCGCTCGACCACCTCGCCGGCGGCGATCTGGTTGATGGTGGTTTCGGACAGAAGGCGGATCGGCATCGCGTTATTATAAGTCACGCCTGTCCGAATTTGCAGACCAGGAGCCTATGAACCCCCTGAAAACGGAAAGGCTCAAAAAAGAAAAGCCGGGGAACGCCAGTTTGCGCGTCGCGTTGCGTCACAAGAGAGGGAGCAACGCCAATGGAGCAATCTGCATGACCGCCTCACTGACACGCCGGGACGCGCTTGCGCTCGGTGCCGCCGCTGCCGCGACCACGCTGTTCACACCCCACCTCGCGCGCGCTGCCGTCCCGTTCGAGCAGCCACCGCTGCCCTATGATGAGGGCGCGCTTGCACCGCAAATCTCGGCTCGCACGGTCGGCCTGCATTATGGCAAGCACCACAAGGCCTATTACACAAAGCTCAACGAACTCGCACCCGGCACGCCTTATGCCGATATGTCGCTCGAAGAGGTGGTGAAAGCCTCCAAGAAGGACGGCAAGGACGCGATCTTCAACCAGGCTGGGCAGGCCTGGAACCACGTCTTCTACTGGGACCAGTTCAAGGGCGGCCCCACAGCACCCACCGGCGCTTTCGCGGAGGCCGTCACACGCGATTACCAGAATGTGGATGGCCTCGTCGCCGCCATGGTCGCGGAAGGCGACAAGGTGTTCGGCACGGGCTGGGTCTGGCTCGTGGCCGACAATGGCAAGCTCGCGATCAGGGGCTATCAGGATGCTGGCAATCCGCTGCCCGACAATCTGACGCCCTTGGTCGGCATCGATGTCTGGGAGCACGCCTATTATCTCGACTACGAGAACCGCCGGCCCGAGCATGTGAAAGCGGTGCTGACCGGCCGCGTGAACTGGGCGGCGGCTGGCGAGAAATTCGCCTGATCGCGATTTGTCCGGTCGAGGAGGGGCGCGTCGCGAGCATCCGCGTCGCGCCCTTTTCACGTTTCCGGCAGTGTTACCGGCCTGAAACTTCGCGCGTGTCGCGAGGCGGTGGAGCGAAACGAAGCGGTCTTAGACAGCGCGGCGACGGCGACAGACGCCGCCTTCTGTTTCAAAGGAAACGCCGCAATGACCGCCCATTCCCAAAACACCGTTCACGGCGAACTGCTCCAGTTCCCCGGCTCCCTGATGATCGTCCGCGTATCCGCCGCAAGCAATGCCGACCGGATCAGCGTCATCGAGAACCGTATGCCTTATGGCGAATCGCCGCCGCTCCACATCCACCGCAACGAAGACGAGGTCTTCCACGTGCTCGAAGGCACGATGCGCTTCAATGTGGATGGCAAGGATCTGATCGCCCACGCCGGCCAGACGGCGCTGGCGCCCAAGGGTATCCCGCATTCCTTCCGTGTCGAGTCCAAGGAAGGCGCCGTTTGCCTCGTGATCACCCATGGCGGGGATTTCGAGCGCATGGTGCGCGAGGTGAGCGTGCCGACCGCGAGCACTGAGATCTCGCCCTTCGCGCCGCCTTCGCCGGAAGCTGTGGCAGCGCTCATCGTCGCCTGTACGCGCAACCACATCGACATCGTCGGCGCGCCGCTCAGCTAGGAGACGGTGTTCGCGAATGGCAAAGGAGCTCGGCGATGCCGGCCCCTTCGGCGTGTTCAGCGCCCCTGTTCGACCACGTTGAAGATGTTGGTCGAACGCGTGCCCGAGCGGCAATAAGCGAAGACCGGGCCTTCGAGCTCGTCGAGGGCCGTGCGCATCTCGTCCACATTGGCCTGCGTCATGCCCGAGCCTGAAACCGGAATGTGGCGAAAGCCGAGCCCGGCCTTCTCGGCCGCTTCCCTGATGCTCGCAGCAGTCGGCTGGTCGAGCACCTCGTCGTCCGGCCGATGCGAGATGATGCTCTTGAAGCCTGCCTCCCGGATGGCATCCACATCCTCGGGCGTGATCTGCGGCGACACCGCGTAGTCTTCCGTCACGTGGCGGATTTCCATGAGCCTTCTCCTTGGGAGCTTCGAGCGCGAAGTCTTGCCATTCCGAGCCCGAGCCCGCAACCATGCGATTCTACGAACCGCCATGGAGTGCAATGCTTGGCCCATCCGGACTGGTTGACCGTTTCACAGGGAAAGGCACCGCTTCTGGTCAGCCTGCCGCATACGGGGCGCGACCTGCGCGAGGTCGAGGAGGCGCTGGTCTCACCATGGCTCGGGCGGCGTGACACGGATTGGTGGATCGACCGGCTCTACGATTTCGCGTCCGACCTCGGCGCAACGGTCGTCCACACCGCCGTTTCGCGCACGGTGATCGATGTGAACCGCGATCCGTCCGGCGTTTCGCTCTATCCTGGGCAAGCGACCACCACGCTCTGCCCGCTCGAAACCTTCGATGGCGACCCGCTCTACAAGCCCGGCCGCGAGCCGGACGAGACCGAGATCGCGTGGCGCCGCGCAACCTATTTCGATCCCTATCACGCCGCACTCTCGGCCGAGCTTGCCCGCCTGCGCGAGAGCCATGCGCATGTCGTGCTCTACGACTGCCACTCCATCCGCTCGGTGCTGCCACGCCTGTTCAACGGTACGCTGCCTGTCTTCAACTTGGGCACCAATGGCGGCGCGAGCGCCGATCCGAGTCTCGAATCGCTGATCGCGGCGAAGATGGACGCGACAGGCGAAACCGCCGTGGTGAACGGCCGCTTCCGGGGTGGCTGGATCACGCGCCATCACGGGGCGCCCGAGCGCGGCATTCATGCGGTGCAGATGGAATTGTCGGATCGCGGCTATCTGCGCGAGCCAGACCGCAAGGGTGAACCGGGCAACTGGCCGGTGCCCTTCGACCGCAACTTTGCCGAACCGATGCGGAAGGTTCTCACGGAAATCCTCATCGCGGCGCGCGATTGGGCAGCCGGGCGAAACTAGACCACCATCTTAAAGTCGCCATCTGTGCATCGCATGGGCTTTGTGCGGTGCAGCACTTCCGATGCAACCTTTGATGGCTTAATCGGTTTATCGCACCGGTCGGCGGCGAAAGCTTCCGGCCCTTTTCCGTATGAAGTTCTGGGAAAACGATCGCATGAATGTTCAGACCGACCCGAACCGGCTGCAACCCGCGCACCGGTATCTGGCACCGGCAGAACTCCCGATTCGCTCCGGCTTCATGCAGGAGGACCGCCTTCGCAGGCTCGGTCAGAAGCTTGCCGATGGCGAAGTCACCGACCTCTTCGGTTTGACGCCTTTCGATTTTCAGGCGCGCATCCGCGACAACGCGGCAAAAATTCTCGAAGTCTATCGCGATACCAACGAGGCCGCCCTGCGTGGCGACTCGATCACGCCCGCCGCTCAATGGTTGCTCGACAACAATTACGTCGTCGAGGAAACGATCTTCCAGGTGAAGCGCGACCTGCCGCGCAAGTTCTATCGCGAGCTTCCCACGCTGACCCTGCCCAACGGCACAACCGTGCCGCGTGTGCTGGCGATTGCATGGCTTTACGTCGCGCATTCCGACAGCGCGATGTCGGCGAACTTGTTCCGCGCCGTCGTGGAAGGCTTCCAGACCCGCACGCCATTGCGCATCGGCGAACTCTGGGCGCTGCCCTCCATGCTGCGCTTCGTGCTGGTCGAGAATCTGCGTCGTCTCGCGGTGCGCGTCCGTCGCGCGCGCCAGATGCGCCAGATCGCCAACGAGGTGGCCGACAATGTGTTGGCCTCGCTCGACGATGACAAGGGACGCGACATTCTTTCGGGCTATTCCGAGCACGCCCGCGACACCACCTTCGCGACCCAGCTGCTTTATCGTTTGCGCGATGGTTCGCAGAATGCTGGCAAGGCGTTGATGTGGCTGGAAAACGAGCTGGAGAAATCCGGCTCGGACGCCGAAGAGATCATCATCGGCGAGCACCAGACGCTGTCGGCCGGCAACGTCACGACCGGCAACATCATTCGCGGCCTGCGCCTCATCAACGATGTCGATTGGACCGTGTGGTTCGAGGAGGTTTCGGAAGTCGATGCGCTGTTGCGCGAGGAAACCGACTTCGCCGATCTCGATTTCCATTCCCGCGACCAACTCCGCCGCGCCATCGAGGATCTCGCCAAGGGTTCAAAGCTCGGCGAGCACGAGGTGACGGTGAAGGCCGTCGAGATGGCCAAGGCGGCCAACCTCAATATCGGCTTCTTTCTCGTCGGTCCCCAACTGCCCGAGCTCGAAAAGGCGCTGGGCTATCGCCAGTCGTTCGGCTCGCGCCTCAAGCGTTCGCTCACCAGGGCGGACTGGCTCGGCGTCGTCGTGCCGGTGGCGCTTCTGACCATCCTGCTTCTGCTTTTGGCCGCCGTCTCGCTGAAAGCCGCCGGCCTTCATGCGGGCGCGATTGCGCTTCTTCTGGTGCTGTTCGCGGTGCCTGCCAGCGAAGGCGCTCTCGGCTTCTTCAACACCATCGTTTTGCTTTTCCTCCAGCCCTCGCGTCTGCTCGGCTATGATTACAGGAAGGACGGCGTGCCGGAGGAGGCGCGCACGCTCGTGGTCGTTCCGGCACTCATCGGCTCGCGCGACGACGTCGATGAGAGCGTGCGCAATCTCGAAGTGCACTACCTCGCCAACACCAAGGGCGCGATTCACTTCGCCCTGCTGACCGATTGGCCCGACAGCCGCGAGGAGCAGAAGGACGGCGATGCCGAGGTGCTGGCTTACGCGCGCGCCGAGATCGAAAAGCTCAACGCGCGCTATCCGATCGAGGGCACGCCGCGCTTTTATGTGCTCCACCGCCGCCGCCTCTTCAACAAGGCGCAAGGCGTCTGGATGGGATGGGAGCGCAAGCGCGGCAAGCTGCACGAGCTGAACCTGCTCCTGCGCGGTGACGGCGACACCACCTTCCTGCCGAACCCCACGCCACTGCCGCGCGACATCCAGTATGTGATGACGCTCGACGCCGACACCCGCATGATGCGTGACGTGGTGCAGAATCTCGTCGGCAAGATGCGCCATCCCTGCAACGTGCCGGTCTATGATCCAGCCAAGGGCCGCGTGACACAGGGCTACGCGATCCTCCAGCCGCGCGTGACGGCCTCGCTTACTACCGGCGACGAAGCTTCTTTCTTTCAGCGCGTCTTCTCGGCCAATCGCGGCCTCGACCCTTACGTCTTCGCCGTGTCCGACCTTTATCAGGACGTCTTCGGGGAGGGCACGTTCACCGGCAAGGGTCTGTACCACGTCGATATGATGGAGGAGGCGCTTGCGGGCCGCATTCCCGAGAATGCCGTTCTTTCCCACGACCTGCTCGAAGGCTCGCTGGCGCGCGCGGCTCTCGTGACCGATGTGGAGCTGGTCGAGGATTATCCGACCCGCTACGCCGTCGATGCCTCGCGTCAGCATCGCTGGGCGCGTGGCGACTGGCAGCTGCTGCCTTTCATCTTCGATCCGAAATCCGCCGTGCCGGCTTTGTCGCGCTGGAAGATGATCGACAACCTGCGCCGTTCGCTGACGCCGATCTTCTGGGTTCTGGCCTCGATCGCCGGCTGGTCCTTCCTGCCCTTCACGGTCGCCGCGCAGTGGCAGGCGCTCTTGATCCTCTCGCTGTTTCTCGCGCCGACCTTCGACATCGTCCACGGCATCCTGCCGAGCAGCCGCGAGGTGACGCCGCGCGGCCATGTGCGCGCGCTTTTCCGCGATATCGCCTTCGGCACGGCCATGGTCGCGCTTCGTATCGTACTCATGGCGCATTCGGCCTGGATGATGGGCGACGCGCTGGTGCGCACGATCTATCGCCTCTTCGTCACCCGCCAGAACATGCTCGAATGGCGCGCGGCGTCGCAGGTCCATCAGGGCAGCGCGACCTCGATGGAATTCTACTACCGCCTGATGTGGGGCGCGCCGGTGATCGCCGTCTTCGCGCTGGTGATCCCGCTTTTCGCGCAATCCACCGGTGCCGTGGTCGCCTTCTTCTTCGCCGTGTTCTGGGCCTTTTCGCCGGCCTTCGCGTGGCTCATCAGCCGATCGGCGGAAACCGAGGATCGGCTTGACGTTTCCGACGAGGATATCGCGGCCCTTCGCACGGTGGCGCGCCGCACATGGTCCTATTTCGAGTCCTTCTGCCAGGCCGAGCACAATTTCATTCCGCCGGACAATTTCCAGGAGAACCCTGTTCCGGTCGTTGCCGCACGCACCTCGCCGACCAATATCGGAATGTATCTGCTGTCCGTCGTTTCCGCCCGCGACTGCGGCTGGATCAGCCTGGAAGATGCCGCCACCCGCATCGACCAGACGATGACGACGCTCGAGCGGATGGACCGCTATCGCGGCCATATCTACAACTGGTACGAGACCCGTACGCTGCGCGCCATGGAGCCGCGCTACATCTCTGCGGTGGACAGCGGCAACCTGGCTGGCCATCTCGTGGCGCTTGCCGCCGCCTGCGACGAGTGGGCGGAAGCGCCGGCCGTCTACCTTCAGGGCGACTATGACGGCGTGACCGACGCGGCCCGCGTCGTCGCTGAAGTGCTCAACGAAATCCCCGACGATCGCCGCCAGCTGCGCCCCTTGCGCCAGCGCCTCTTCGACCGCCTCGACGGCATGAAGCGCGCGGTGGAAACGATCAAGAGCCAGCCCGAACTCGCATCCGTCCGCACCATCAATCTGACGGTCGCGGCGGCGGAAGTCCGCAAGATATCTGGCGCCATCCATGCCGAACTCGGCAACTATTACAGCGCCGAGCTCGATGCCTGGGCGAAGCGTCTCGAAGAGTGCTGCGAGGCCCATGTGCGCGACGCGCATACGGACGAGGCGGGCATGCGCTCACTGCGCGAGCGTTTCACCAAGCTGCGTGATCGCGCTCGTCTCTTCGCCTTCGAGATGGATTTCTCGTTCCTGCTCCGCCAGGACCGCAAGCTGCTCTCGATCGGTTATCGCCTCGACGACCATCAGCTCGACGAGGCCTGCTACGACCTTCTTGCCTCCGAATGCCGTCTGGCGAGCCTCTTCGGCGTCGCCAAGGGCGATCTGCCGACCGAGCACTGGTTTCGTCTGGGCCGCACGGTGACCGAGATCGGTTTCTCGGGGGCTCTGATGTCCTGGGCCGGCTCGATGTTCGAGTATCTGATGCCGCCCTTGGTGATGAAGGAGCCCCACGGCTCCATCCTGAACCAGACCAGCCATCTCGTGATCAAGCGTCAGATCGCTTACGCGCGCAGCAAGAACATCCCTTGGGGCATCTCCGAAGCGGCCTTCAACGCGCGCGACCGCGAGATGAACTACCAGTACACGAATTTCGGCGTGCCCGGCCTGGGCCTTAAGCGCGGTTTGGCGAACAATCTCGTCATCGCGCCCTATGCCACCATTCTGGCCTCGCAGTTCGAGCCGCGCGCGGCCGTGGAAAACCTGGAGCGCTTGAAGAAGCTCGGCGCTCTCGGCCGCTACGGCTTCTGCGATGCGGTTGATTTCACGCCGAGCCGCGTGCCGGAAGGCGCGACCTGTGCGGTTGTGCAGAACTACATGGCCCACCATCAGGGCATGTCGATCGTCGCGGTCGCCAACGTCATCTTCGAAGGCCGCATGCGCGACCGCTTCCACAGTGATGCGGTGATCGAATCGGCCGAACTGCTGCTGCAGGAAAAAGCGCCGCGCGACATTCCCGTCGCCACCGTGCGCACCGAGGCCGACGAGCGAAAGGCCGAAGAGGCGGAAGCCAGCGCCGATACCCGCTTCCTGCATTCGCCGATCAAGGACTCACTCGCCGTCAATCTGATGTCGAACGGCCGCTATGCCGCCATGGTGACCGGCACGGGCACCGGCTACAGCCGCTGGAATGACTTGGCCGTCACCCGCTGGCAGGCCGACCCGACCGAAGACCGCATGGGCTCGTTCCTGTTCCTGCGCGACCTCGACAGCGGCGAGTGGTGGTCGACGACCGCCGAACCCAAGCGCATCGAGGGCGAGGTGACGCATGCGGTCTTCTCCGACGAGAAGGCGGTGTTCACCAAGCTCGTCGGCAAGATCCGTTCGGAAGTCGAGGTGACGCTGGTGTCCGAAGGTGCCGGCGAAGCGAAGCGCGTCACGATCATCAATGAAAGTGCCGAGGATCGGCATATCGAAGTGACCTCCTTCGCCGAGCTGGCACTTGCGAAGGAGGATGCCGACAACGCGCATCCCGCCTTCTCCAAGATGTTCGTGCACACGGAGATCCTCGGCAACAGCGAGGCGATCCTGGCCACGCGCCGCAAGCGCGAAGCCAAGGAAGCCGACATCGCGCTGGCCCATTTCGTGACGGACAGTGGTGCCGAGTCGCGCGACGCGCAGGCTGAAACCGACCGCCGCGCCTTTGTTGGCCGCGGCCGGACGATCACGGAGGCTGCCGCTTTCGACCTCGGGGCTCGGCTGTCGGGCGCGCATGGCTTCACGCTCGATCCGATCATGTCGCTGCGCCGCCGCGTCCGCGTCCCTGCCGGCAAGAAGCTGATGCTCACCTTCTGGACCGTGGTCGGGGCCAATCTCGATGAAGTGCGCGAAGTCATGGGGCGGCTCGACCATCCGGGCAGCTTCGCGCGCCAGTCGATGCTGTCCTGGACGCGCTCGCAGGTGCAGACGCGCCATATCGGCCTAAGTCTGGCCGATGCCGCGAGCATCCAGAAGCTCGGCGGCTATCTCGTCTACCCGCAGCCCGACCTGCGCATGCCGAGCGAGACCATCGCCGCCGGCATGGGTCCGCAATCGGCGCTCTGGCCACTGTCGATCTCGGGCGATTTCCCGATCTTCGCACTTCGCATCGCGGATGTCGCGGACATCGAGATCGTCGCCCAGGCCTTGCGCTATCAGGAATATCTGCGCGTCCACGGTTTGGTTGCCGACTTCGTTGTCGTGAACGAGCAGGCCTCGACTTACGTGCAGGACCTCCAGCACGCCATTGAAGCGCTTTGCGAGAACAGCCGCATGCGCGGCCGTGAACTCGGCCCCCGCCAGCACATCTTTGCCGTGCGCAAGGATCTCATGGATGCCAACACTTATCGCACGCTGCTGGCTTCAGCGCGCGTCGTGCTCCATACCCGCAACGGCACCGTGTTCGATCAGATCGAACGCGCGGAGATTGCCGCCTTGAAGGCGCGTGCGGCGGCAACCGATGCGTCTCAGCAGGTCGGTGTCGTTTCCACCACTTCGCCCAAGGCCATCGACGTGCCACAACGCCTGCCGTCGCGTGCCCAAGCGAGCGGCGACGGGCTGTCCATGTGGAACGGCTTCGGTGGCTTCGCCAAGAACGGCGCCGAATATGTCGTCCGCCTCGCGGGCGACGACGTCACGCCCCAGCCCTGGATCAACGTCATCTCAAACGGCCAGTTCGGCTTCCACACCTCGTCGGAAGGCGCATCCTTCACTTGGAGCCGCAACAGCCGCGATTTCCAGCTGACGCGCTGGTCCAACGATCCGGTCGTAAACCGGCCCGGCGAAGGCATCTATGTTTTCGATCAGGCCAGCGGCCGCGCCTTCTCGCCTTTCGCCGGCGTGCTTCGCGACCCGTCACTGGTCTATGAAGCGCGGCACGGACAGGGTGTCAGCACCTTCTCCACCAAACGCGGTCCGCTGGCGATGGAGGCGACGCAGCTCGTCGATCCCACCGATCCGGTGAAGGTTACGCGGTTGCGCCTGCGCAATGACGGCTCCGTGCCCGTTCGCCTGCGCGTTTATGCGTTCGCGGAATGGGTTCTCGGCAACAACCGTCCGAAATCGGCTGCAACGATCGTGCCGAGCCACGATGCCGAAACCGGCGCGGTGATGGCGCAGAACCCCTTCAGCCTCGACTTCGGCGACCGTACGGCCTTCCTTGTCTCCGATGCCGTGCCGCAATCGGTGACAGCCGACCGTGCCGAGTTCATCGGTCGCGCCGGTTCTGCTTTCGGCCCGGAAGCGGTGGTGAAGGGCGCGAGCCTTTCCAACCGCGTCGAGGCAGGCGGCGATCCTTGCGCTGCGATTGCCCGCGATGTCGAACTGGCGGGCGGGCAGACCGTCGATATGCTCTGGCTGATGGGTGACGCCGGCAGTGCTCGTGAGGCCGTCGAGTTCGTGCGCAAGCATCGCGAGCGCTCCTTTGACGAGCGCCTGGAGGAGAATGCCCGCAACTGGGACAATTTCCTGGGCGCCGTCCGCGTCGAAACGCCCGATGAGAGCTTCAACACGCTCGTCAATCACTGGCTGCCTTATCAGGGCATGGCCTGTCGCATCCGCGCGCGCTCGGCCTTCTATCAGGCCAGCGGCGCCTTCGGCTTCCGTGACCAGTTGCAGGACACGCTCGCGCTGCTGCTGCACGACCCGAATCTGGCGCGCGAGCAGCTTTTGAACGCCGCCCGCCGCCAGTTCCCTGAAGGCGACGTGCAGCATTGGTGGTTGCCGCGCACCGATGCCGGCGTGCGCACCATGATCTCGGACGATGTGGTCTGGCTCGCTTATGGCGTGAACCGCTTGGTCGCTGTAACGGGCGACAAGTCCGTGCTCGACGAGCCGGTGCATTGGGCGGAAGGCCGCAAGCTGGAGGAAGGCGAACACGATGCCTTCTTCACGCCGGAAGTGTCGAAGGACACCGCGCCCCTCTACGAACATGTCGCCCGCGCGCTCGATCTCGCAATCGAACGCACCAGCGAACGCGGCCTGCCGCTGATCCTCGGCGGGGACTGGAACGACGGCATGAACCGCGTCGGCGAAGAGGGCAAGGGCGAGAGCATCTGGCTCGGCTGGTTCCTGATCCGCGCCCTTCGCGACTTCGCGGCCATCGCCGACGAACGGGGTGAATCAAGCCGCGCGCAGAAGTGGACGGCTCACGCTGACCGCGTCCATGCAGCCATTGAGAAGTTTGCCTGGGACGGCGAATGGTATCTGCGCGGCACCTTCGATGATGGCACACCGCTCGGTTCTCACGCCTCCGAGGAATGCCGCATCGACTCGCTCGCCCAGTCCTGGAGCGTGATCTCCGGGGCCGGCGAAGAGGCCCGCGCGCATCAGGCCGTGGACTCGGCCATGACGCACCTCTTCGATGAAGAGAACCGCATCATCCGCCTGTTCACGCCGCCCTTCGAGAACACGGAGAAGGACCCGGGCTACATCAAGAGCTACCCGCCGGGTGTCCGCGAGAATGGCGGGCAGTATACGCATGGCTCGTCATGGATGGTCGTCGCGCTGGCCATGCTCGGACGGGGCGATGACGCCTTCCGCGCCTTCCAGCTGTTGAACCCGGTGACGCACGCGCTCGACCGCGACAATGCGGAGAAGTTCCGCGTCGAGCCCTATGCCGTGTCGGGCGATGTCTATGGAGCCGACAAGGCAGGCCGTGGCGGCTGGTCATGGTATACGGGGTCGGCCGGGTGGCTTTATCGCGCGGCTGTGGAAAACATCCTCGGAATAACCAAGACGGGCAGGGCGCTGAAGCTTGCACCGGTTCTGCCCACAGCATGGGACGGCTTCACGGCCACCCTGCGTCTCGAAGGATCGACGATCCAGATTCGCGTTGTTCGCAACGGCGAAATAAACGAGCCCGTTCTTGAGGTTGACGGCGCGCCGGCGAACGAAATTTCGCTGGATGGCACCACCGAGCGGCATGTCGTTCTACGCATGCCGCGATAGAAGAAAGCTTCATCGCGCAAGAGGGGCGGGCGCTGAAAAGGGCCCGCCCCTCTTTTTTCTTCTCGTTGATTTCCAAGCGTTTGAGCGTTCATGCAGCGTTCAGGCGCGAAGTCGTTAATGGCGCCTGTCATGAGATGGCGAGACTCGTTTTCGCCGTTTCATCACCGGCCAGGAATGATCCGGGCCGCTTTGAGTGCATTGCACAAAAACCCGGGAGACACTCGTGTCTTTGATCGAAGTCTACTGGCGGGCTCTCCGCTACCTCGGCGAAGATCGCCGTCGTGCCGGACTGATCTGCGCAGCCAACGTCGCATTGGCAATCGTCACGATTGCCGAGCCGATCCTGTTCGGTCGCGTGATCGATGCCATCTCCAATCAGGGGAACGTCTTCGCCTCCATGGCCATGTGGGCCGGGTTGGGCGCATTCAATATCGTGGCCTTTGTTCTGGTGGCGCGTGGCGCCGACAGGCTTGCCCACGCCCTGCGGGCAAAGACCCTAACCCGCTCCTTCGAGCAGATCATCTCGATGCCTTTGTCCTGGCATCAGGCGCGCGGCACGTCGCAGACGCTGCACATGCTGATCCGTGCCGTCGAGTCGCTGTTCAACCTTTGGCTTGAATTCATGCGCACGCACCTCGCGACCGCCGTGGCTCTCGTGCTGCTGGTGCCGACCGCGCTTGCCATGGACTGGCGCATGACGCTGGTGCTCGCCGGTCTCGGCGCGGCTTACGTCACGATCGGCCAGTTGGTGATGCGCAAGACCAAGACCGGTCAGCAGGCTGTCGAGGCGCACCACCACCGTGTGTTCGGTCACGTCACCGACACTGTGAACAACGTTTCGGTGCTGCAGAGCTACAACCGCATCGGTCAGGAAGCTCAGGCTCTGCGCGAGCATGTCACCAAGCTTCTTGATGCACAGTTCCCCGTGCTCGACTGGTGGGCGCTTGCGAGCGCGCTGAACCGTTTGTCCTCGACCATCTCGATGATGGCGGTTCTCTTGGTCGGCTCCTATCTCGTGAGCATCGGCCAGCTGCGCATCGGCGACGTCATTGCCTTCACCGGTTTCGCGACCCTTCTGATCTCGCGTCTCGACCAGATCGTCACCTTCGTGAACCAGATCTTCGAGGCCCGCGTGAAGCTCGAGGAGTTCTACAAGGCCGAGGACGAGTCGGCTCTGGCTCAGGAGCCTGCCGGCCTGCGGACGCTGAACAAGGTGTCGGGCCATGTGCGCTTCGACAATATCGGCTACCGCTTCCCGAACGGCGGCCACGGTTTGCGCGACGTCTCCTTCGACGTCCAGGCCGGCCAGACGGTCGCCATCGTGGGCCCGACGGGTGCCGGCAAGACCACGCTCGTGAATGCGCTGCAGCGCGTGTTCACCCCGAGCGAGGGCCGTATTCTGATCGACGGCATCGATGTGTCGACGGTCAGCCGCGCCTCGCTGCGCAACTCGATCGCCACCGTCTTCCAGGACAGTGGCCTGCTCAACCGCTCGATCGAGGAAAACATCCGCATGGGCCGCGACGGCGCGTCTTATGAGGATGTCCATGCGGCGGCCCGCGGTGCAGATGCGGAAGGCTTCATCCTTTCGCGCACCGATGGCTACGACACATGCGTCGGCGAGCGCGGCTCGCAGCTCTCGGGTGGCGAGCGCCAGCGTCTGGCCATCGCCCGCGCTATCCTCAAGGATGCGCCGATCCTGGTGCTGGACGAGGCGACCTCGGCGCTAGACGTCGAGACCGAGGAGCGGGTCAAGGAAGCGCTCGACCGTCTGCGGGCCAACCGCACGACCTTCGTGATCGCCCACCGCCTGACAACCGTCCGCGACGCCGATCTCGTGATCTTCATGGATCGCGGCGAGGTGATCGAAATGGGCGGCTTCGACGAACTCGCCGCCCGCAACGGCCGCTTCGCCAGCCTCTTGCGTGCCGGTGGCCTGCTCAACGACGAGGAAGTGCGCCGCGTGTCCCACCTCCACGCCGTGGAAAAGGAAGCTGCCTGATCGAAGGCATCACCCCAAAAGAAACGGCCCGCGAAAGCGGGCCGTTTTTGTTTGTGGGCAGATAAGTCAGGCTGGAACGGCTGAGCGTTCCAGCCAGCGCAGCAGCAGCGTCTCTTCCTCGTCCAACCCGTCGAGCGGCTTGCGGAACGACTTGCGCGCCGCCAGCATCCCTTCCGACAGGATGCCTTCCGACCAGTGAGAAATCACGCGTGGGTGGATATAGGCCTTGCGACATACCGCGCGGGTGTTGCCCAGGCGGTGAGCCACTTCATCCACGATGGCATTGAGCCGCTTGGCCGCCATGGTCTTGGCCTCGGGCAGCGCCTCGTCGCGCAAGAGCGCTGCCGCAGCCTGCGTGCCGCCCCAGGTGCGGAAGTGCTTGGCGGTAAAGTCACCCGCGATGTCGCGCAGATAGTCGTTCACGTCTTGCGAGCGCACCATGCGCCGCTCGCCGTCTTCGTCGAGATACTGGAACAGATGCTGGCCCGGCAGGTCCTGCGCACCGCGCACGATATTGATGATGCGGCGGTCGGTCAGATGCAGGTCCCATTCCTTTCCGGACTTGCCCTTGAACTTGAGCCGCATCTTGCCGCCTTCCATCTTGGCGTGGCGGTCGCGCAGCGTGGTCAGCCCGAAGCTCTTGTTGTCGCGCGCATAAGCCTGGTTGCCAACGCGGATCATCGTGTTTTCCAGAAGCCAGACCACAGACGCGATCACCCGCTCACGGCCAAGGCCGCGACGGCGCAAATCCATCTCGATCTGCGCGCGCAACACGGGCAGGGCGGTCGCGAAGGTGATGAGGCTGCCGTATTTCGATTCGTCTCGCGCTTCCGCCCAGCGCGGATGGTAGCGATATTGCTTGCGTCCGCGGTCGTCGCGACCCGTCGCCTGAAGGTGCGCGTCGGCCTCCGGTGATATCCAGACATCGGCGTAGGCCGGCGGAATGGCCAGCGCGTTGATGCGCTCGATTTCCGCCTTGTTCTTCAACCGCGCGCCGTCGGGGAGGAAGTAGCTGTAACCGCTCCCGGACTTGCGCCGGGTGATTCCCGGCCTGTCGTCGGTGAGATAGATAAGCGAGGCGAGCTTCGCGGCCACCTGAGGGTCACGAGGGTCTTCAGTCTTCTTGAGCATCGACACGCAACCCGAAAACGAAAAAAGAAAACGAACTGAAACGGTTGAAGCGTTGAGCCGGTTCCCGCAGCACTTGCAGGCCCTATTTCGATGCGGCAGGAAGAGCGCGTTTCGAGGTTTTCGCACGCCACCAAGGGAGGATGCCGCCATGGCCCTGATCACACTTCGCCAGCTTCTCGACCACGCCGCCGAGAACGGCTACGGCGTGCCCGCCTTCAACATCAACAACATGGAGCAGGGCCTCGCCATCATGGAGGCGGCGGCGGCGACCGACTCGCCGGTGATCATGCAGGCCTCGCGCGGTGCGCGCTCCTACGCCAACGATCTGATGCTCGCCAAGATGATGGAGGCACTCGCGGAGATGCATCCGTCGATCCCGTTCTGCGTCCACCAGGATCACGGCAACAATGAAGAAACCTGCCTGACCGCCATCCAGCACGGCTTCACCTCCGTCATGATGGACGGCTCGCTGAAGGCCGACGGCAAGACGCCGGCCGACTGGGATTATAACGTCGCGATCACCGCGCGCGTGGCCGAGATGGCCCATTGGGTGGGCGCCTCCGTGGAAGGCGAGTTGGGCGTTCTCGGCTCACTCGAATCCGGCAAGGGCGAGGCTGAGGACGGCCATGGTGCGGAAGGCGAGTTGAGCCACGACC
Organism: Mesorhizobium liriopis; assembly: GCF_024053505.1. Lineage (GTDB taxonomy): Bacteria > Pseudomonadota > Alphaproteobacteria > Rhizobiales > Rhizobiaceae > Mesorhizobium_B > Mesorhizobium_B liriopis. Next base: position 337,998 of record NZ_JAMXQS010000001.1, read on the forward strand.
AGCTTCTCACCGATCCCGACGAGGCGGTCGAGTTCGTCCGCCTGACCAAGGTCGATGCGCTGGCGGTCGCCATGGGCACCAGCCATGGCGCTTACAAATTTACCCGCAAGCCCGATGGCGCGGTGCTCGCGATGAACGTGATCGAGGAGATCCACCGCAAGCTGCCGAATACGCATCTCGTGATGCACGGCTCGTCCTCCGTGCCGCAGGATTTGCAGGATATCATCAACGAGTTCGGGGGCGAGATGCCTCAGACCTGGGGCGTGCCGGTGGAAGAGATCGTGCGCGGCATCAAGCACGGCGTGCGCAAGATCAACATCGACACCGACAACCGCATGGCGATGACGGGCGCCATCCGGAAGGTGCTCACCGAAAACAAGCAGGAATTCGATCCGCGCAAGTATCTCAAGCCCGCCATGGACGCGATGCGCAAGCTCTGCACCCAGCGCTTCGAGGAGTTCGGCACGGCGGGCCAGGCGTCCAAGATCAAGGTGATCCCGCTCGGCGAGATGGCGAAAGCCTACAAGACCGGCAAGCTCGACCCGAAGATCGACCCGAGCGCCCGCGCAGCATGAGCCGCCCGCTCGTTATTTCGCCATCGGTCCTCTCCTCCGACTTTTCCCGCCTCGGCGACGAGATCGAGGCGGTGGTCGCGGCCGGCGCCGACTGGGTGCATCTCGACGTGATGGATGGGCATTTCGTGCCCAACATCACCTTCGGCCCGCCGGTGGTGAAGGCCGTACGCGACCGCACGAAGGCCGTGTTCGACTGCCACCTGATGATCGCGCCAGCTGATCCCTACATTTCCGCATTCGCTGAAGCGGGTGCGGATATCATCACGATCCACGCCGAAGCCGGCCCGCATCTCGACCGCTCGCTGCAGGCGATCCGCAATGCCGGCTGTAGGGCGGGCGTGGCGCTGAATCCGGCAACGCCGGTCTCGGCCATCGAAAACGTGCTCGACCGGCTCGACATGGTACTGGTCATGACGGTCAATCCCGGCTTCGGCGGGCAGGCCTTCATTGAGGCCATGGTCGACAAGGTCGCCCGCACTAAGGCGCTGATCGCCGGCCGGCCGATCGACATCGAAGTGGATGGCGGCATCACGCCCGAAACCGCTGGGCGCATCGTGAAGGCGGGGGCGAATGCGCTTGTCGCGGGCTCGGCTATTTTCAAAGGCGGGCAGGACGCTTATGCGAGCAATATCACGGCCATCCGCCGTGCTGCTGAAGAAGAGTTGGGACTGAGCGTCTAGTGCCTGAAATTGCGTTTGATGATGTCGAAGCCGTTCTGTTCGATCTGGACGGCACACTGGTCGATTCCGCGCCCGACCTGCGCGCAGCGCTGAATGAGCTTCTGGCCCACGACAATCTCGGCCCGGTCCCGCTCGACGCGGTGAAGACCTTCATCGGACATGGCGTGCGCAAGCTGGTCGAACGCGCCTACGCCTTCTGCGGCCATCCGCTCGACGGGCCGCAGCTCGACGCAGCCCACGAGCGGATGCTGCCGATCTACGGCCAGCATCTGACGAACCTCACCGTCGCCATGCCCGGCGCGCTCGACGCGATGGAGGCGCTGCACAAAGTGGGCAAGAAGCTGGCCGTCGTCACCAACAAGCCTGCGACACATACGGGCGCGGTGCTCGACGCCTATGGCTTCACCCCGCTGCTCGACTTCTGGATCGGCGGCGATGGCGAGGTGGCGAAGAAGCCCGCGCCGGACATGCTGCTCTTCGCGCTGGAAAAGCTTGGCATCGCGCCTGCTCATGCCGTCATGATCGGCGACAGCGGCGCCGATGTCATCTCGGCCCATGCAGGCAACATCCGCGCGATAATCGTCGAAGGGGGCTACACGCCCGATCCGCACAAGCTCGACGCGGACGCTGTGATCCCGACGATGGACGCGCTTCCCGCTCTGCTCGGGCTCGCGCCGGTCTCAGCCTGAACCTCAACAACTCCCCGGCGTTTGCGCGCCATGGGGAGGTTGCCATGGGCGACAGCTTCGCCACGCGCCGTCGGCGGATGGTCGATACCCAGATCGCTTCGCGCGGCGTCAGCGACCCGCGCGTGCTCGAGGCCATGCGTACCGTGCCGCGCGAGCGCTTCTTGGCGAAAGCGGCGGCTGAGCTTGCTTATGAGGACCGGCCGCTGTCCATCGCCGAGGGGCAGACCATCTCGCAGCCTTTTATTGTCGCCTACATGATCGAAGCGGCCAGCCTCAGGCCCGATGCGCGGGTTCTGGAAGTCGGCGCCGGCTCAGGCTATGCGGCTGCCGTGATGAGCCGGCTGGCATCTCACGTCTACGCCATCGAGCGTTATCCGGCACTCGCGGAAGGCGCTCGCAGAAACCTGGCGGCTCTGGGCTATGCCAATGTCGAAATTCGCGCCGGCGATGGCACGCTCGGCTGGCCCGAGGCCGCGCCTTTTGACGCCGTCATCGTCTCGGCGGGCGGGCCGCAAGTGCCTGACCCGCTCAAGCACCAACTCGCCATCGGTGGCGTGCTCATCCTGCCGGTCGGCGGCGAACGCCACAGCCAGCGGCTCACGCGCGTGACGCGAACCGGCGAAGATCGCTTCACGGAAGAAGACCTCTGCAGCGTGGCCTTCGTGCCTCTGATCGGAAAGGAGGGCTGGCGCGAAGACTGAGCCTTATGTCCCGAACCCGGCGGGTGCCGGCAGTTCGTGGATCGTCACGCTCGGGCACACCTCCTGCGCGATCGAGCAAAGGTGGCGGTGATGGGTGAGGTAGATGACCTGTCCCACCTCGGCCATGCCGGCAAACAGCCTGAATGCTTCCTCCGCTCGAAAATCGTCGAAGGTTTCCATGATGTCGTCGGCGATGAACGGCACCGGCGAGCGGGCGCGCGCGAACTCGAAATAGCCAGCCACGCGCAGCGCGAGGTAAAGCTGGAAGCGAGTGCCCTTGGACATGTCCTGGGCGAGCTTCGAGGCGCCATCGGCGGTGATGCCGATCAGGATCTCCGCATCTTTTTCCGGCTGCGTGCCGAGCCGCGCATAAGCGCCCCGGCTGATCGTGCGGAAGGCTTCCGATGCGCGGTCCATCATGCTCGAGCGATGCCGATCGCGATAAGCGCGCAGCGCCTGGTCGGCTGCGGCGATCCCCATCTTGAGCCGCAGATATTGCAACGCGCCATCCTCGATTTCGAGCAGAACCGTGCGCCGCTGTTCCTCGATCTTCGCGACCGCATCGTCGCCACCCACGGCCTCGATCCGGTCGCTTGCCTTGGCATGGGCCGCGTAGAGCTCGCGCACCCGCGCATCCTCGATCTCGAAGCGGGCTTCGGCCTCGGAAAGCTCGGCCTGCAACTGAACCGGATCGGCATCCGCCAGGGCCGCCACGCTGGAAGCCAGGTCGGGAAGTCCGAGCCCCGAAACGACCTCCCGCTCGGTTCGCTGCCGCTCGGCTTCGAGTGAGTTGCGCCGCTCGATCTCGCGCAGGCGCGCATCCACCTCGGCCAGCGAGCCGACGCCGAAGAAGCGCAGCATCTCGCTTGCGCGGCGCTCATGCAGGCTCAGGCGCTCGCTCAAGCTGCGGGTTTCCGCGATGGCCCGCGCCCGCTCGGCTTCCTTGCGCGTCCGTGCCTCGACCGCATTCTCCGCGCCGCGCACCCGCGCGCCGATCATCTCATAGGCCGGCATCGGATCACCGGGCGGTGCTTCGAGTTCGAGCGCCTCCGAGAGGTTCGCGACGCGCCGTCCGAAGACCTCGCGATCCGAGTCCATCTTGGCGATGCGGTCTGCAAGACTTTCCCGCTCACTGAGCAATGGTGCCAGCCGATCCAGCGCGGCGAGGGTTGCCCGCGTTGCGGCCGGCGTCAGCTCGGCATCGAGCCACGTCCCATCGAGCGCCGCGATCCACGCCGCTTGCCAGCGCGCCTGCTCGGCCTCCAACTCGGCCTTCCGGCGATTGCGCGTCTCAGCATCGCGCGCGCGCGCATCGCGATCATTCACCAGCGCCCGTATCTCGGCGCTCTTCTCGAGCAAGCTTTGGGCGCGAAACAACAACGGATCGAGGGCCAATCCGCTGCCATCGAACCCCGCCGCTCCAAGCGCGTCGCGCAGCTGCTTCTCCGCCTCGGCGCTCTCCTTTTCCGCGCTTCGCATTTCGCTCTCGGCCTGCCGCAGCGCGTTCCAAGCTTCGAGCACCCGCTCGCGCCTGCCCAACCAGGCCTCGCGATCACCGAGCGACCACGCGGCAGGCAGAAACGGCATGGCGGCTGCGATCTCTTCAGCCAGCGTCGAAATTTTCTCCGCGGCACGCGCGGATAAGTCCCGAGCCCGCTTCTCGCCTGCTTCCGCCACAGCGAGATTCCGCGCCATGGCCTGCGCGCGAATGACCTCGTTCGCCTGCGCAAGCTTGAGCGCGGTCAGCCGATCGTCCTCTTGCAATGCCGCTTCGAACGCTTTCGCGGAAGCTTCATCCAGCGCCTTGCGGTGCCGAGCCCACGCCGCGTCACGCGCGCGCCGCGCTGCGGCAGCTTCTGCCTCATCGAGTAAGCCGGCTGCCCGGTCGGCATCGCGTTCGGCTTCCAGCCTCAGCCGCTCAGTTTCGAAACGCTCCGTGTCGGCGTTGTGCCGCGCTTCCTCAGCCTCCGCCTGCTTGCCTCGCGCGCGCCACTCTTCCAGTCGGCTGGGCGAGGGCACGGTGAGCCCGGCGACCTCCGCCGCGCTGCCCGACCAAGGCGGCAGAGCCAGCAGCCGCTCCTCGACCACCGCTTGCTGGCTCTCGTGTGCCCGCGTTGCTGCCCGCACCCGCGCCGGATGTTCGCCACGCCGCCATTGATCGAGCGCGGCCCTCAGCCCGGCATGGTCGATCCCGTCGCCCACTGCCACACCGTCAACGGCTTCCAGCACAGCGTTGGCCGCATGGAGACGCTCGTCGGCCAGCTTCGCTTCCTCATTCGCGCTTTTCTGCGATTGCGCCAGCGTCGCCGCATCATCGATCAGCGCGCGCAACCTGTCCTGCGTCGCAGCAGGCAGGATCAGCACTGTCGCATCGGTCTCGCTCGACTGGCCGAGTTCGCTCAGCAGAGCGCCGATCCTGCGCTCCAGCTCCTCCAGCGTATTGCGCCGGTTGGGCAGGTCGTCGCTCGCGGTCACGAAGCGCGAGGCGCCGTTCATCAGCCGCCGAAAATCCTCGGCTCGGTCGAGCGCCGCCTGATCCGGCTCCAGCGCATCGATCTCGTGCGCGAGCCGTGCCAGAAGCGCGCTGCTGGCTTCTTCTTTCACGCGCAGTTCGATCTCTTCGCGCATCAGCGTGGGAAGCTCGGTTCTCCACGCCTGCGGCGGTTCGGGCAGCGTGGATAAGCCCGCCAGTTCCTCGCCGATCTCATCCAGCCGCCGCTTGCGAGGAAGCGCGTCGAGGCGGCGGCGGAGCGTTTCGATCCGTACCCGCAATGCAGCCGCTTCCTCGCGGACGGTCTCATAAGCCGTGCGGCTGGTTTCCTTCTCGGCCACCAATTGAGCGTAGTGGCTGGCAAGGGTGTCGATGGCCTCGCGGGCATCCTTCAGTTCGCCAAGCTTCGCCTTCATGGTCGCGAGCGCGCCCGAACGCGCGCGGAATTTATAGAAATTGTCGGCCTCGGCCTGAAGCGCGGAAAGCGTGTGCCCGAGCTCCGACAGGCCCGCGCTCGCCGAGAAAAGTAGCTGCCCGAGATCGCCCTTGCTTTCGAGAATACCGTCGCCGCCCTTTTCGAGCGTGTCGTCGTCGAGCGAGAACATGGTGCGATAGCCGTCGCGCCCGATGCCGCCGAGTGCCCCCTGCAACCCCGTTTCTGCGACCGGCTGGCCGCTGGGGCCGAGCAGGCTGTTCTGATTGCGCTTCACGCGCGAGAATTCGTGTGCGGCCCCGTCCCATTCGAGCACGCCACCGATCTGCATCGACTTGTACTCGTGCAGAAAGTCATAGCGCGAGCGCGCCTCGATGCCGAACATCAAATCGAGAAAGGCCGAGAAGGCGGTCGTCTTCCCCGCCTCGTTCGGCCCGTAGATGATATGGAAGTCCGGTGCGCCCTCGGGCTTCTGGCCGAAGTCGAGCGCAAAATCCGTGAAGCGCCCGTAGCGGGTGAGGTCGAGGCGGGAAAGGCGCATCAGGCGTCGGTGTTGTCCAGCACGCGTGGACGCCCGTCGAGGCGGGCCAGCACATCCTCCGCGCCCTCGCTGACGAGGGCCGCGATGAGCCGTCGATGCTCCGCTTCGTCCTGCCCCAGGATGTGGCGGCATTCCTGCGGCAGCTGTGCGCGCAACTCGTCGGCGATGAGCAGTGCCTGCCGTTCGAGTTCAGGTGACTGCGCGATCTCTTCGCTCAGCAAACGGCGCAGCTCGATCAGCGGATCGCCCGCTGCTTGCGCGAACGCCTCAGCGACCGCCGGAACCGTGTCGATCTCGACTTTGTCGATCCACCCCTTGCCGACAAGTGCTGCGCGCTGATCCGCTTCCGTGCGCAGGATGTCGGCATCGCGCCGCATGGCCCAGGCGAGCGGCGTCGCACCCTGCAGGCTCAACCGCGCCACCATGTGCTCCGAAGCGGTCCGCTCTCGTGCCTGTTCGAGCGCAGCCGTGATGCGCATCGGGATCTCGGCCCAGTCTGAAACGCCGGAGAGATCGACAGGCACGCGCACGAATTCCGCGACGCTGGTCAGCCGCTCTTCGACCGTCACCGTGCCATCGTCACCGACGGTCACCAGCGAAGCCGTTTTCGGCCCGCTCTCATTGATGTCACGCCCCTGCGGCATGCCGGGCATCACCACCGTGCGCTTGGCTTTGGGCACCGAGCGCTTGTGCACGTGACCGAGAGCCCAATAGTGGAAACCGGATTCCGCAAGATCGTTGAGCGAGCAGGGCGCATAGGCGTCGTGGCCGGGCGAGCCGGCGAGGCTCGTATGCATCAGCCCGAGATTGATCGCACCCGAAACCGGTGGCTTGTAGCGCGGCAAGAGGCTTTCCGGCGCGTGTGCCTGCGCGAAGCTCAGGCCATGCACGGCGATCTCCAGCCCATTGGGCGTGGTGATCGACACGGTTTCAGCGCGCCCGCCGAACACCTTGGCCGATGGCGGCAAAGTCAGCTCGCGCGTGATGCGCGACAGCGCGTCATGGTTGCCGCGCACGATGAAGCATTTGATGCCCGCCTCGTGGAGCCGCCGCATCTCGCCCGCCAGAAATCGCGCGGTCTTCATCGATGTCTGGTCGCCGTCATAGAGATCGCCGGACAAGAGCAGCGCATCGACCTGCTCGGCGAGGCAGAGATCGACCACGGCCGACAGCGCACGGCGCGTGGCATTGCCGATCAGCTCGGCCAGTTCGGGGTTGCGCAGGGCCAGCGTCCGCAGCGGCGAATCGAGATGGATGTCGGCAGTGTGCACGAAACGGAAGGGCATGGCGGCCGATGTCGCTCTTTTGTTCTCCTTCGACTTACGCCCGAGCAGGGCTCGGATGCAATCGCGAGAGTTCGATCGGCGCCCTCAAGCGCCGCCATTACACAGCAAATCCGCGAGCTTGTGGCTTACCGCGTTGCCTTCTCGCGTCCGTAAAGCAGCATGAAGCCGATCAGGATGACCCCGAAAATGATCTGCCGCTGTGCTGGCGCGACGCTGAGAATCGTCAGAAACGAGGTGAGCAGCGTCAGAAAGAACGCGCCCGCCGCCGTGCCGACATAGTTGCCCTTGCCGCCAGCAAGCGATGTGCCGCCCAGCACCACGGCGATCACGCCCGGCAGGATATATTGCTCGCCCGACCCCAGGAAGATGTTGCCCGTATAGCCGAGCAGCACCGCGCCTGCGAGGCCGGCGAATGCCCCACAGGCGACATAAGCCAGAATGCGCGTCCAGCCGACCGAGATGCCGGCCAGCCGCGCCGCGAAGTCGTTCGAGCCGACCGCATAAAGGTTGATGCCGAAGCGCGTGTAGCGCAGCCCCGCCTCGATCAGCACGATGATCAGGAGCCACAGGAAGAGCACGCCGGGAAGGCCGAACAAAAAAGGCCGCGTCACGAAGGCGGCCCAGCTCGGCGCGGTCGAACCGGATGACTGGCCCTGCGTCACCACGATCAAAAGGCCCGTGATGACACCCGCCATGCCGAGCGTCATCACCAGCGGCGGGATGCGCAACACGGTAATGCCGAGCCCATTGAGCAGGCCGACGAACCCGCCCGCTGCGAGTGCCGCGAGCAGGGCAGGGGCGATGCCGCCATCCTGGCCGTTCATGGTGTTGCCAGCCAGAAGGGCTGCCAGCGTCATGGTCGCACCGACGGAAAGGTCGATGCCTTCGCGTCCCGACAGGATCACGATGCCTTGTCCCGCCGCGACGAGCGCCAGGATCGCCGCCACGTTCAGCTGGCCCGCGATCTGACCCAGCGAAGCGAAGCCCGGTGCGATGGACTGGCCCGCGACGAGCAGAACCACACAGCCGAACAGGGTGGCGATGGCCGGCGTGCCGGCGGCGAACGCAAAAGCGCGCTGGAATGCGCCTTCGCGATGATTGCCGGTGACGTCGCTCATTTCTGCCGCCTCGAAGCGAACACGCCGGCGGCAAGGGCTGCGAGAATGATGCCGCCCTGCACAATCGCCTGATAGATGTAGTCGATGCCGGAAAAGAAGATGATGTTGTTGATGAGCGCCAGAATGGCCGCGCCGATGATGGAGCCCGTGACGCTGCCCCAGCCGCCGGCAAGGGCTGTGCCGCCAAGCACCACGGCACTCACCGAACCGAGCGTGAAGGCCTGACCCATCAGCGGGTCGCCGGCGCCTGCGACGCCCAGAATGCAGAGCGCGGCGACCGCCGACATGAAGCCCGCAATGGCATGCGCACCCATCACGATCCGGCGCACCGGCAAGCCCGTCTGAAACGCCGCCTGCCGGTTGCCGCCCGTCGCCAACAGATGCTTCTGATAACGCGTGGTGGCGACGAAGGCAGCCACCAGGATCAGCGCGACCAGCAGGTAGATCGGTAGCGTCAGCCCGAAGAAGCCTTCCGAATAGACGGTGAAATATTCCGTCGGCAGGCTGCCACCCGCCTGTGGCAGCACAACGAGGGCTGCACCGCCATAGATGATCGAGGTGGCGAAGGTCGTCACGATGGCCTGCAGGCGAAAGGCGCTGATCAGAAAGCCGTTGAGCGCGCCGCACAGCGTGCCGAGCAGAAGACCGGCCACCATGCCGAGCACCATCGCGCCGGGCCCGCCGCCGAGTGCTGTGATCAGCACCACGACGACCACATTGACGAGGCTGACGATGGCGCCGAGCGAGAGATCGATCGAGCCGCCGAAGATCACATAGGTCTGCCCCACCGCGATCAGCATCCAGGGCAGCATCGTGGTGATGATGTTGCCGAGCGCATAAGCCGAGAAGAAACGCGGCTGGATCAGGATATTGATGCCGATGAAGACGACCAGAAGCACGGCCGAGAGCAGCCATGGCTTGCGCCAGAAGGAGCGGCTGCGGCGCGTCCGGTTGCGCGAGGGGATGTCGAGAACGGCGTCAGACATGAGCGGGCTGCTGCTCGGCGTGCGCTGGCGCGGTTTTGAGCGAAGCTTCGTTGAGCGCGAACTCACTTAGATCCTCGCGGGAAATCTCGGCCACCACATGCCCGGTATTGAAGACGAGAACCCTGTCGGCGTGGTCGATCAGTTCCATGTCCTCGGACGAGTAAAGGATCACCGCCATGCCGCCCGCGCAAAGCTCGTCGATCAGCGCGAACAGATCCTGCTTGGCGCGCACGTCGATGCCCTTGGTCGGGTCGTCCAGAAGAAGCACGGTCGGACCCGTTGCGAGGCCACGTCCCACCACGACCTTCTGCTGGTTGCCGCCTGACAGTGTTTCGATGGCATCCGACAGCCGCCCGAATTTCAGCTTGAGCTGGTCGATCACGGGCCGGACCTGCGCGCGCAGCTTGCCGCGTTCAGCTATCGGCTTGCTGCTTTTCGACAGGATGCCGACGATCAGGTTCTCGATGATGGGCCGTCCACGCAAGGCGCCCGCGCGGCCACGATCGCCCGAGACATAGACTAGCCCTTGCTTGAGCGCGGCCGCCGGTGTCGAGCCACCGAGCTGCTTTCCGGCGATCACGATCTCGCCGCCGCGCCGCGTGATGCCCCCATAAAGCGCCAGCAGCGTGTCCGACTGGCCCTGGCCGTGAAGTCCGCCGAGCCCGAGAATTTCGCCTTCGCGCAATTCGAGGCTGATGCCTTGGGCCTTGCCGCCAGAAAGGCGTGCCACGGACAGCACCGGTTTTCCCGGCTGGCGATGGCTTTGCCGCGCTTCGATCATCTGCTGGAGCGCCGAGCCCACCATCAGGTTCACCAGCTCGTCGCGGCTGGTCTCGCTCACCGGGCGACGGTCGATGAAGCGCCCGTTGCGCATGATGGTGACAGTGTCGCCGATGGCGAATATCTCCTCCATGCGGTGCGAGATGAAGATCATCGACGTGCCCTGGTGCTTCAACGCGCGCACGAGGGCGAAAAAGTCGGCCACCTGCGCGCGGTCGAGCGAAGAGGTGGACTCGTCGAAGATGATGATCTTCGGCTCGCGCGACAGCGCCTTGATGATTTCCACGATCTGCTGCTGATCGATCGACAGATCGCCGACCAGCGTGTCCGGATCGAGATGCGCGGCAAGCTTCCCGAGCCGTCCGATCAGCATCTCGAAGCGGGCGTAACGCGCCTTGCGGTCGATGCGCCCGCCTGCCTTTCCCGGCTCCTGGCCGAGAAAGATATTGTCGACGACGCTCAGCGTCGGGACCAGGCCGGTTTCCTGATAAACGGTGGCGATGCCCGCTGCCTGCGCTTCGAGCGGCGTCCTGAAGGCGACGGATCGGCCTTCGAGCACCACCGATCCACCATCCGCCGGCACGGCGCCCGCGATGATCTTGCAAAGCGTGCTCTTGCCGCAGCCATTGCTGCCCAGGATCACATGAACTTCGCCGCGCTCGAGCCGGAGTTCCCCCCGTTCGAGCGCGACGACCGCGCCATAGCGCTTGGCCACATCGCTGGCTTCGAGAACAGCTGCCAAGGCGCGGTCCTTACGTTTGAGCAGGATTTACTGGAAGAACAGCGTCTTCAGCTCGTCCGGCGACACCGTGAAGGAAATCACGTCCGTGTCGGGCTTGGGCTCCAGGTCCTTCACCGCCTTTTCCAGATTGGCGTTGCTCACGAGATAGGTGTCGACATAGAGCGAGTTGCCGTTCGGGCCTTTCAGGACGCCGTCCTTCAGCTTGTTGCCTTCGAGCATGAGCACGGCCACGTTGAGCGCCGTCGCCATCACGCCGGGCGGGTTGGCGGACACGGCTGCGTTCCACTTGCCGTCTACCCACTGCTTGACGAAGCTCTTGCGCAGGTCGCCGGTGGTGGGCAGGTTGGTCTTGTTGGCGGCGGAAAGTGCCTTCCACACGCCGTCGGCCTGGCCGTCCTGCGTCCAGATGCCGGCGAGGTTCGGATAGGTGGCCAGCAGCGTCTGCGTCACCTGCTGCGACTTGGCATTGTCCCAGTCGGCATTGGCTTCGTTGACGACCTTGATATCGGGATACTTCTCGACGACGCTCTTGAAGCCCTCGACGCGAGCCTGGTTGGCAGGGTGGCCGGCGATGCCGTTGATGGCCACGATCTCGCCTTTGCCGCCAAGCGTATCGACCAGCCACTGGGTGGAGAGCGACGCGAACTGCTTCTGGTCGATGCCGACGAAGATCGCGTCCTTGGACGTTACCTCACCATCCACCGCGAAGACCGGAATGCCGGCGGCCTTGGCCTGGGCGAAGGTCGGGTTGAAGGCGGTGGGGCTGTTGGGGTTGATGATGATCGCATTGACGCCCTGGCCGATGAAGTTGCGAATGTCGGCGATCTGGCCGTTCACATCCACGTTCTTGCTCTGCACCACCACATTGACGGTGACGCCCTTGTCGGCCCAGGCCTTGGCGGCGGCTTCCGCCTCCTGGATCATCTGCGTGCGCCATTCGGAGCCCACCCAGCCATTGCTGAGCGCGATCGTGTAAGTTTTGTCCTGCGCATGTGCCGCGGTTGCGAGCAACGCACCGGCCAAGGCTGCAAGCCCGGCCTTCATCCAATTCTTCATGGTGTTCCTCCCGGTTGCTGGCCGCACGAGGCTTCGTAGCCCATGCGGCGGGCCGTGCATCGCGAATCGCGGCCTCCTTGCCACGTTTCCCTGCATCTCCCTGGACGGAAGTCTTTGACGGTTAAAACCAGACTCGCAAGTCCTTATGCGAATTTTCCGTCAGTATTTGCCAGTAGCCAAAGCTGATCGTTCCATGGAGCGTCGCCAAGCGCCACGTTGCAAACACGATTCGGGCGCTATGCGCCTTGAGACCGGCAGCAGTGGAGTGAGTGCGATGCGTCAGGAAATGGTGACCCTCGAAGCCAGGGGCATCGCGGTTACAGTCAACCCGCGCCTCGGCATGATCGAGGAGGTCAAGGTTTCGCGTGACGGTCGCACGGTGGCGCCGCTGCACAAGGCGCCCTGGCGCAACGAGGCCAATGCGCTGCCAAAGGATGCCGCGCCGCATCTCGCGCAACTGGCCGGCGACTTCTTCTGCGCGCCCTTCGGCGATGCATCCGCAGACAACGCGCCTGCCCATGGCTGGTCCGCCAACAGCGAATGGGACCTGCTCGGCACCAAGCGCGTGGACGGCAAGACATTTGCCATGTTCAAGCTCGTGCGCCGGGTGAGGGGGGCCGAACTCACCAAGATGATCCGCCTCGAGGACGACCATCCCTTCGTCTATCAGCGCCACGTCTTCGAGGGCGGCGAGGGGACATTGGCGGCTGCCAACCACGCGATGGTTGCGCTTCCCAATGGCGGTCATCTGCGGTTTTCGCCCAAGCGCTGGTGGGAAACGCCGGCAACCGGGCTTGAACCCGATCCCGCACGCGGCCGCTCGCATCTGCGCTATCCGGCGCAGAGCGACGACCCGTCGCGCTTCCCCTTGGCCGATGGCCGCGAGGCCGACCTGACGCGCTATCCCTTCAGCGAGCGGCACGAGGACTTCGCGGTCGGCATCGAGGCGGAAGGCTCGAGGCTCGGCTGGTCTTCCGTCTGGCGCGAGCAGGAGGGTGATCTGTTCCTGAGCCTGCGTAATCCGAGGCAGATCCCGATGACCATGCTCTGGTTCTCGAATGGCGGTCGCGACTACGCCCCCTGGAACAGCCGGCATCACGGTGTGCTCGGCGTGGAAGAAGGCCTCAACCGCGCGCTTCTGGGCAGCTCTGCCCTTTCCGACCCGCACCCGCTCGACACCGCCGGCGTGCCCACCGGCATCGAGCTCGACCCCACCGGCATGGTCGAGATGCGGCATGTGATCGGCGTTCTGCCATGGACATGGCAGGTCGAGGCGATCGAGCCGGGTGAGGGGACGGTGCGAATCCGGACGGCGGATGGAGAAACGAGAACCGTGCCGTGCGATGTGAGTTTTCTGGGGCTGGATGGGTGAGGTTGAGCCTCCAAACTTGATTGCGGGTGACGTCGAGCAACGGGCAGCTCTTTCACAAACACTCGGACCATCAGCCATCCGATGTGGAATCCCACAACTCTCGCCCTATTTCCGCTCGTCCTGCCTCTCACCCCATCAGGTTCCATGCTCCATCGCGGCCTGCCGTCAGCCCTTCCAGACGCCGTCCGAGCCTATATGGCGGCACTGCCTCCCGGCGATCTTGTCGCCTTCCCGCTTTCATCGCTGGACCGCTCCGGCGTCGTCGCCTGGAAAGTCTCGCTCTTCCTCCAAGATCAGTCGATGCCCGGCAACATGCCGTCCGGCTATGGCTATGGTCTCGATGACGACCAGGCCCTGATCGGTGCGTTCGGCGAATTGGCCGAGTCCATTCTCCCCACGATCCGCGCGCTGAAAGAACCGCTCCATTTCGGGTCCTACAACGACCTCAGGCACGAGCGCGGCGCAAAGGGCGTGGCCGATCCTTTGACGCTCTGCCTGCCGGCCGGCAGCCCCGTTTCCCGCGACACGCCGCTCGCCTGGACCACGACCACGCGTCTGCGCACTGGCGAGCCGGTTCTGGTTCCCGTCGATATCGCCGGCAACGATGTGTTCGAACTACCTGACGGGTATCAGACCTTCACCACGCTCATCACCAACGGCTTCGGCGCCGGGCCCGATTTCGATTGGGCGGTGGGCCATGGCATTCTCGAACTGCTCCAGCGCGACGGCAACGGGCTGCTTTTCCGCGCGCTCGATCAGGGCTGCGTGCTCGACTTCGAACCGGACGAGCTCGCCCCCGAAACGCGAAATCTGCTCGACCATCTCGACCGGGTCGGCATCGAAGTCCTGCCGAAATTTGCCACCGACGAGTTCGGTCTCGCGAACCTCTACGTCGTCGGCTACGACCGCGATGGTTTCGGGCCCGCGTCGCCGATCATGCTGTCTGCCTGCGGCGAGGCCTGCGATCCCGACCGGAATGTTGCGCTTCGCAAGGCCCTGCTCGAATTCTGCTCCGCGCGCGTGCGCAAGGCTTACGCGCATGGCGCGAACGGCGAGGCCGAGAAGGTTGCGCCGACCGGGTTCATCGAAGCCTGGCTCAAGGCCGCGATGCCCAGCCTCGAAGGCGGCGAAAACCGCGCGCTTGATGCGATGGTCGCCTGGGCGCAGATGACGCCTGCCGAACTCCGAAGCGAGCTCGAACCGACAGTCTTCTCGCGCCGCGCCACCAAACGGTTCGCCGAGCTTCCCGAGGCCGACTTCTCCAACACGCGCGAGCGTGGCCGCTTCGCCCGCGATCGGCTGGAAGCGGCAGGTTTCGATGTGCTCGCGCTCGATTGTGCGCCGGAGGGTTCCGGCATCGGCGTTGCCCGCGCCATCGTACCGGGGCTCGAGGTGGAAACGATGAGCTATCATCGCATCGGCGAGCGCAACACGCGCAAGCTGATCGAACGCGACAGCCCACTGATCCGGTTCGGCGCCGAAACTGAAACGCTGCGCCCCGTCCGCCTGACCCCTGAAGCGCTCGATCGTCTCGGCGGTCGCCAGCCTCTGCTCGACACCGCCGCCGTGGACCGCGCGGTGGGGGCGCTTTATCCGCTCTATCGCGAGCCCGAGGCGCATCACGTCGCCTATGCGCTGAAGCATGAATAGCTGATCACGGCATTGCGACGAGGAAGCTGCTTGCCAGACGGACAGAACTGAAGCACCTCTTCGCTGAAGCCGCGCGGGTCAGCTTGTCGAGGCACAGAAAAGACATCCTTCTCGCCGAGACGAAGCCACCGTGCCGCACTTCATTTCGCCCGAGCTTCTGCACAACCTGCTCCAGACCTATGGGCTCTGGGTGCTGTTCGGCATCGTCATGCTCGAAAGTGCGGGCCTGCCGCTGCCCGGCGAAACCGCGCTCGTGGCGACTTCGCTCTATGCCAGCTCGACACAGAACATCGCTATCCTTGCCATCATCCTGGTTGCCGCGTCCGCCGCGATCATCGGCGACAATCTCGGCTATCTGGTCGGGCGCACGGCAGGGCTGAGGCTTGTGGAGAAGCACGGCTCCGCCATCGGGCTCACGCCGGAACGCCTGAAGGTCGGACAATATCTGTTCCGCCACCATGGGGGGAAGGTCGTGTTCTTCGGCCGGTTCATCGCACTGTTGCGTGCGCTTGCTGCCGTCCTGGCCGGCATCAACCGCATGCCCTGGCCGCATTTCCTGCTCATGAACGCGCTGGGTGGACTGACATGGGCGACGCTGCTGGGTGGCGGTGCTTATCTGCTGGGCGAGCAGGTCAAGCATTTCGCGGGCTCGGCCGCTCTGGTTCTGCTCGGCGTTGCGATCATCATCCTCGTCGCCGGCTTCATCTTTGCGAAGCATCACGAGCGCGAACTGATCCTGCGCGCCACGGCGGACATGCCCGCCGAATAACTACTGCCCCGTCAGCCCGCCGCCCAGGCTTCGCGCGTAAAGCCGCTGGAGCGACAGGAACAGCACTGCGACCGGCAGGATGGTAAGCAGGATCGCCGCCTGCTGCAGGCTCTGCTCCTGTTCGTTGTCGAACACGCCGCGGATCAGGTGGATGCCGATGGGTGCGGTCTGCAACTCCGGTGATGAGCGTGTGACGGTGAGCGTCCAGACCACCTCGTTCCAGTGATAAACGAAGACGAACACGCCGAGAACGGTCAGTGCGGGCCTGAGCAGCGGCAGCGCTATGGAGCGGAAGATGCGGAACTCGCCGGCCCCATCCATGCGCGCGGCATCGAGCATTTCGTCGGGGATCGAGACCGCGAATTGCCGCATCAGGAAGATGCCGTACCATGAGATCGTGAAGGGCAGCACCAGCGCCCAATAGGTACCGAGAAGCCCGCGCCCGCCTTGACCAAGGAAATCGTTGCCACCCGCCAGCGGCCAGTAGCGCAGGATAAAGAAAAGCGGGATCACGAGCAGGAAGAACGGAAAAAGCTGCGCGCCCACCACGAAGCGCAGCATCAACGCGCGACCCCTGAACTCGTACTTCGCCAGCGCATAGCCCGCCATGGCGCTCGTCGCCAGTTGGGCCGCGGTAATCAGAACCGTCACCACCACGCTGTTGAGGATCCAGCGCGCGAGCGGATAGGCCTCGAACACCGTGACGAAGTTCTGCCATTGCGGGACGGCCGGGAAGTAGACCGGTGGCCGCGCGAGCCGCTCCGTCGGGCTGCGCAGCGCGCCGAGCGTGAGATCGACGAACGGCACCAGCATCACCAGCGCACCGAGCGCCAAGAGCCCATATTTCAGTGCGGATCGGCGGGACTGTTTCAACGCCAAGCGTCCAACCCTCCGCGCCGCATCACGCGAAACTGCACGAGCAGAACCGCCATCACCACCGCCAACAGGAGATAGGCCGCGGCCGATGCCATGCCGAGCCGCAGATTTTCGAAGGCGAGGCGATAGACATGCAAGGCCGCGACATTGGTGCTGTTGGCCGGCCCGCCATCGGTCAGCACCAGCATCAGAGCGAAATAGCCGATGCCCTTCACCAGATTGGTCATCAGGACGAGCAGCATGGTCGGCCGGATCAGCGGCAGCGTGATGTGCCACAAAACCTCCCATCGGTTCGCTCCATCGAGGGATGCCGCTTCCTCGACCTCTTCATCTACCGCGTCGAGTCCGGCCGAGATCAGCATCATGTCCTGGCCGAGATGAAACCAGATGAAGACGAGAATGATCGCCGACATCGCCCAGGCGGGATCGGCCAGCCATGCGGGGCCTGCAATGCCGATGGCCGAAAGCGTTCGGTTCACCAGCCCATAGGGGTCGGCGAGCAGGAACTGCCACACATAGGCGACGGCTACGATATTGGTCACCATCGGCAGCCAGAAGGCCGAGCGCCAAAGCGGTTTCCAGCGGCTGCGCCGAAACGCGACGGCGAGCGCCAAGGCAAGCGGCACGCCGATGATGATCGTGGCACCCACGAAGCGCGCG
This sequence comes from Mesorhizobium liriopis, assembly GCF_024053505.1. Taxonomy (GTDB): domain Bacteria; phylum Pseudomonadota; class Alphaproteobacteria; order Rhizobiales; family Rhizobiaceae; genus Mesorhizobium_B; species Mesorhizobium_B liriopis. The sequence continues at coordinate 355,403 of NZ_JAMXQS010000001.1, forward strand.
GTGTTCCAGAGGCTTTCGTAGAACAGCGGATCGCGGGTCAGCAGGTAGCGGTAATTCGCGATGCCCACGAAGCGCGGTGCTTTCAGTGAGTCCCACACGGCGAAACTCAGGGCCAAGGAAACGAGCAGGGGCACCACGAAGAAGACCGTGCCCAAAACGATGGAGGGCGCGAGAAACAGATAAGGCGCCAGCCGGCGCTCTCTCGTCATGCGGTCCAAGCTCGGTGGCGAGCAGAAAAACGGAGCAAGAACCGACCTCGAACTTCCACGGGCAAAAGAATATGGACTGCGACCGGAAAGCGTCCAGTGAGCGCCGCTAACCCCGCACATACAGTGTGACCGTTGGCTCACATGCAGCATAAAAGATGAGGTGGCTACGAGGGTTAGGCCAGCAAGTCTTGCTCCCAACATTTGTTGGTTGTAGTCAAAGCCGATACTTGCACCCTGATGCAGGTGGAAGGGGCCGAGAGCGTCCTTGATGCAGCCAGGTGACAATCCGAAGCCGGCTAAGGCGGAGAAATCGATTTGGCCAAGCTTCCGCGCCTGAAAACGGCGTCAATCGCACGCGCGGGCATTCTCGCCTATGACGTTGCGATATCCGTCGCGGCGTTCCTTGCTGCCTTTACCCTTGCCTATGGCTATCCGTGGCGCGTGCCGGCAGTCGATCAGAAGGCGACAGCCTTCGGTCTGATCTGTGTGGTCTGCTTCTATTCCTTCGCCGTGCCGCGCGGCTCGTGGCGCCACGTGTCGATCCCCGAACTGAAGACCTTGATCAAGGCCTCGCTGCTTTCGGTGCTGATTTATACGGTGGGCGCATTTTTGGTTTCGCGCGGCGACAATATCCCGCGCAGCGTGCCGCCGCTCACCATCATCTTCATGCTATCCGGCATGGCGGCCGCCCGGCTCACTTACCGCATGATGACGGATGGCAGCTCCGTGCGGGGGCTCTGGCGCTTCCGCCGCCCGCTGCAGTCCGACCGTTCGGTGATCATCTGCGGCATGACGGATGCGGCGGAAGCCTTCATCCGCTCCTCGCAGCGCGTCAGCCGCGCGCCGGTCCGCGTGGTGGGTATCCTCGACGACGGCGACAGCCACCGTGCCAGCACCATCCAGGGCGTGCGCGTGCTCGGCCGCGTCAGCGAGCTTGAAACCATTCTCGCCCAGCTGCGCTTTCGCGGCACCGATGTGAAGGAACTGGTGATCGCCGACCAGTCCTCGGGCCGCCAATGGCTGCGCGACACGTTCGAGGCCGGCACGCGCGCAGGGCTGAAGGTCTCGCGCATCCCACTGATCGCCGAAACCTCGTCGGTGACCAGCGCGACCCTTCTCGAGCCGCGCCCCATCGAGATCGGCGATCTGCTCGGCCGTGCGGAAGTAAAGACCGACATGGACAGCGTCGCTGCCCTCATCCAGGGACGCGTGGTGCTTGTCACGGGCGCAGGCGGTTCGATCGGTTCGGAACTCTGCCGGCAGATCGTCGCCATCGACCCGGCCGAACTGATCGTCATCGACAACTCCGAATACAACATCTATCGGCTCGACAACGAACTGCGCCAGTTCGCGCCCAAGCTGAAGCTCAACACGCAGGTCGCCGATGTGCGCGACCGCAACCGCATCAACGCGCTGATGGCGAGCGTGAAGCCGGAGATCGTCTTCCACGCGGCGGCCCTCAAGCATGTGCCCTTGATGGAGGCCAACCCGCTCGAAGGCCTGAAAACCAACGTGCTTGGCACCCGCAACGTGGCCGACGCCGCGCTCGAACACGGTGTGGCGACCTTCGTGATGATCTCGACCGACAAGGCGGTGAACCCGGCGAACATCATGGGCGCGACCAAGCGCGCGGCCGAAGCCTATTGCCAGGCGCTGGACGTCACCTCCACCAGCACCCGCTTCAAGACCGTGCGCTTCGGCAACGTCCTGAGCTCCGCCGGCTCCGTGGTGCCGCGCTTCCAGGAACAGATCGCGGCCGGCGGCCCGGTGACGGTGACGCACCCGAAGATCGTGCGTTTCTTCATGACCATCCCCGAAGCCGTCCGCCTGGTGCTCCACGCCTCGGCGCAAGGGCTTAAGAACCCGGAAACACGGGGGCGCATCATGGTGCTCGACATGGGTAAGCCGGTGTCGATCGTCGATCTGGCCGAACGCATGATCGAGCTGGCCGGCTTTCGGCCACGGGTCGATATCGACATCGTCTTCACCGGCTTGCGTCCCGGCGAAAAGCTCTATGAGGAGCTGTTCGACCCCACGGAAATCCAGTCCGGCCGCACGCAGGAAGGCTTCGTCATCGCCGCGCCGCGCGTGATCGACAAGGCTCTTCTCCACCGCACCTTGAACGAGATGGAGGCGACCGTCGCCCGCGAGGATGCGGCGCGCGGCATCGAACTTCTGTCGCATATCGTGCCGGAATACGAAGCAAAGCCTTCGTCGGTGGTGGAAGACGACGAGGATGCGCTGTCGTCCGACACGATCAACTGATCGGCGCCGATTTTCCCCGCGGCACGGAAGCGACGATCACTACCGTGGTAAAGATGAAGAAGGCATCCAGAATGTCGTGCTTGAACATGATCTGGGTCAGTCCGCAAAGCACGTAGGTTCCGACAAGCACCAGGGCGGCGAACAGCCGCTTGCGATAGCCGAAATCGCGAGGACCGCGCGTCACCGCGATGATCGGCGATGCGAGCATGGCGACAAGCGCGGTCAGCCCGAGCACACCGCCATCGATAGCCGCCGAGAAGAAGCCGTTATGAAGGTGGGAATAAAAGATCACCTTCTCGGAGTTCGGCGGATAGTGCGCGATCACCACGGCCATACGATTCTGGATGCCGTGGCCCCAGATGGGTGAGGTCTGGAATGCGTCGGCTGCGGCCAGATACATGCGCACCCGCTGGCCGGGGCTCGATGTATAGTCGCCATGCTGAAGGTCGGCGAAAGCGGTGACGGTCGATTTGAACAGCGCCAGAACGGCCGGCGTGACGAGTACTGCCGCGGCTGCCAGAACGATCACCAGCGCTGCCAGAGCCGGCAGGCGCCGAAGCGGCGGAACCCAGCGACGCGGCGCATAGATGAGAAGCAAAGCGAGGATCGGCAGCGACGCGAGCCATACCCCGCGCGTCAGCGAGAGCACCACGCAAAGCAGCCCACCAGCAAGCCCCGCCACCGCAAGCCAGCGACGCGGCGCGACAGGCGAGCTGATATTGAGCGCAGCGATGCCACCCATCGCAAGACCCAAAATGGCATAAACGGCCGGGTTTCCCGCCAGCGCCTCGGGCCGTTCGCCGAGCCATGTCTGGTAGAGCCCGACGCCAGCGCCGGCGATGGCACCGAACCCTGCGGCCGCAATGGTGAAATCGAGATAATCGACAGGCTCGCGGCCCGCGCGAAAGCGAGGGAGCTGGGTCCAGACCGCGAGAAACGGCAGCATCTGTCCCGCGATCGGCCACATCTTCGAAGACCTCTCGCCCAGGAGCCCGGTAACGACCATAAGCGTCCAGAACGCCGTGAAGCTCGCCACCACGATCCAGTCCGTCGGTTCGAAGGCGAGCGGAAAACGCTTGAGGCTGAGGCTGACGATGCCCCAGAAGAAGAAGACGGCGAGCAGCGCTGTGATGGCGCTGCCGCCCGCCAGTGGCAGCAGGCCCATCAGCAGCACGCCGATCGCCGTGTTTCGCGCGAAGGGTGAAGCGGGCAGGGCCGGAAAGATGCCGCTATCGCCGAACAGGAAGCTCCGCGTGGCGAAGCGCTCAAACCTTGACATGGTCGCCCTGTCCACGGCCGAGCACCGTCTTGATGATGATGCGGAGATCGCCGAAGAACGTGCGCGTCCGCGCATAGTCCGCATCGGTTTCCGCGAGCCGGAGGGGCGTGCGCATGTCCACCCCGTTGATCTGTGCAAGACCCGTAATGCCAGGGCGCAGGGCCAGAACGCCGCGTCGGCGACGCTCCTCGATCACCTCGTTCTGGCTGGGCAGACAGGGGCGTGGGCCGACGAAGCTCATTTCACCCTTGGCGACGTTCCAGAGCTGCGGCAGCTCGTCGAGCTTGAAACGGCGCAGGCTGGCGCCCAGCCGCGTGACCGTGTCGGCGCTGGTTTCGTGCGTCGGCCGATTGGGTGTCCCCTGCCGCATGGTGCGCAGCTTGAAGCAGGTGAAGGGCCGTCCCTCGCGGCCGATACGCGTTTGGCGGAAAATCCCGGGCCCGTCCGAGTCTCGACGAACCAGCCAAACGAGAACCAACAGAACCGGTGACAGGATGACGAGCGCCACACTCGACACGACCAAATCGAACAGGCGCTTCAAATCGAACGGATCCTTTGGCTGGCCGGTAACACGAGATGTCGGCTTGGCTTTACTGTAGCGGGGAAAGTTAAACCGGAAGTGATCGAAGCCACGGCCTAACGGACTTCAGGAGATGCTTGGCTTATCTGCTTGGCCGTCTCGGTGAGTCCTCTCACGGAATCCGGTTCGGCCTGCCATTCCAATCCCTCGAGTGCGCCGACATCGGCGCTTTGCGCGGCGAAAATGGCCGCGTTGGGGCGAAACGCCGAAACCACGGCCCAAGGGAACGGCAGAAGGTTCGGGCGTCGCCGGTAACCGTTCCGCAAGGCGCTGACGATTGCGGCGAACGATGATGGTGCACGGTCGGCGGCCAGGTAGAGCGGTTCCAGTCTCGGCGCTTCCAGCAGAGCATCGAGCGCACTCGTCACGCCAAAGAGCCCGATCAGCGGCCGGTGCCCGGGCATTCCCCGTAATGGCAGCGGCCAGCGCGAGTCAGCCAGATGCGCGAGCTTAGCCAGCATCCCGCCCATGCCGGGACCATAAACCGAGGGAAGCCGCAGGCTGGTGCCGCGCCCCGTTCCAGCGAAAGCTTTGGTCACGGCCTTCTCTCCGGCGAGCTTTGATTGCCCGTAGAGGCCGGTCGGGGAGGGAGCCATGCCGGTCGTGAACCTGCCGCTCCAGCCGGCGTCGGCCGCCGCACGGAGAGAGGAAAGAAAGACGAAGCGGCAATGGGGAAGATTTGCCGCGGCACGCGCCAGCCGTCCCGTCAGCTCGCCATTGACCTGCATGAAGGTTTCGGGATCGGCGCCCTCGTCATTGTTGAGCGCCGCACAATGAATCACGGCCCGCGCGCCCTCGAATGCGTGGCGGAACTCTGGCTCGCGTGCGTCGAAGCGGGGAAGGGGGCGCCAGTCCATCGCGGCAAGCGCGCCAGTCGGCGGCTTGCGCACCAGGAGCCGCACCGGCTCCCCGCGCGCAACCAGATGGCGCACGATCGCGCCGCCGATGAAACCGTTTGCTCCGGTGACGATCGTGGTCAAACGCTCTTCCCTCGACAGGCGGCACCGCTGCGCCGATAAGGACGCCTGTTCCTCAATCGATCCGTTCCCTTTGCCACAGTTCCCACCCCCGAGGCTCGCTTTCGTCGTCACCGAAGACTGGTTCTTCGTGTCGCATTTCCTGCCCATGATCCGGGCAGCCACCGAGGCGGGATTCGAGCCGCTGGTGATCGCCCGCGTGCGTGAACATCGCGGCGCAATCGAGGCAATGGGCGCACGCGTCGTGCCGCTCGAAGCCGAGCGGCGCAGCCTCGATCCCTTCAAGGCAGCCGCGACCTTCTGGCGCCTCGCGCGCATCCTGCGGCGCGAGCGTGTATCCGCCGTTCACTGCATCGCGCTGCGTGGCATTCTCAACGGCGGCGTGGCAGCCATGCTGGCTGGCGTCTCGCGCCGTGTCTTCGCCGTCACCGGTGGCGGGTTTCTCAGCGCCCATGCCAGCCGGCGCGCAAAGCTCAGCGCGCGTGTCTTGCGCTTCGCTATCCGGCATCTCTTCCGGACACGCACCACGCGCTACCTCTTCGAGAACGAGGACGACCCGCGCAGCTTCGGCCTCGATCAGAGCGAGCCGGATGTCTGGGTCGTCGGCGGCGCGGGCGTCGATCCCGATTATTTTCAGCCCGTTCCGCTTCCGCCCACGCCGCCTTTGCGCGTCGCGGTGGTCGCGCGGATGCTGTGGTCGAAGGGGGTGGACCTCGCAGTGGAAGCCGTTCGGCTGGCGCGAGCAGCAGGCGCTGCGGTCGAGCTGTCACTCTACGGCCTGCCCGATCCGTCCAACCCGCAATCTGTGCCGCGCGCGACCTTGGAAGATTGGTCGAAGCGTGACGGCATCACATGGCATGGGCGGACGAGCGATGTGCGCGAGGTCTGGGCCGTGCATCATATCGCCTGCCTGCCCTCGCGCGGCGGCGAGGGCCTGCCGCGCAGCATTCTCGAGGCCGCCGCCTGCGGCCGCGCCGTTCTCACCACCGACGTGCCCGGCTGCCGCTCGTTCGTCCGCGATGAAGTGGATGGCTTCGTCGTGCCACCCGACAATGCGGAGGCGCTCGCCGAAAAGCTCGTGGCACTGGCACGCGACCCTGTGCGCGTCGCCGCGATGGGGACCAACGCACGCGCTCGCGTGCTCGACGGCTATCGCGAAAAGGATGTGGTGGAGACGGTCGCCGCGCTCTACCGCACACTCGCGTGATGGCGCACCTCGCTTCCGAAATCCGCCATGATTCGAGTGCCTTGGCGAATTCCGCGCGGTTATCAGGTTCAAATCTGCGCCGAAGCGTGCCTTGATGCGATCGACACCGTTTTCCGTTTAGGGATTGCCCGCCTTTGTTCGTATCCTTCTTTCCCCAGCCGAAGCTGTTCTTCTCTTCGGCAGCGGCGTGGAGCCTCGTGCTCGTGCTTCTCTGGTTCTTCGGCGGTGAGCAGGCGGGCGCCCTGATCGGGTTGCCGCCCGCGGATCCCAGTGCGCCGCCGACCATCGGCATCACGGTGTTCTGGTCCAAGCCGTTTCTCTGGTTCTACATCTATTTTTGGCTGGGCGTTTTCTTCTTCTACGCGTTCTGGCGCCTTTATTGTCCGCATCCGTGGCAGGATTGGTCGATCCTCGTTGCCGCGCTCATCCTGTTTCTCATCTACTTCAACGTTCAGGTGAGCGTCGCCGTCAACAACTGGTATGGTCCCTTCTGGGACTACATCCAGGGCGTGATGTCGAAGACGCAGACTTCGACGGTCGAGGAGTTCTACGACCGCGCCAGTTCATTCGCGTGGCTCGCTCTGCTCGGCATGAATGTCGCCGTCATCAACGCCTTCATCGTCAGCCACTGGATCTTCCGCTGGCGCAACGCGATGAACGATTACTACATGAGCCACTGGCCCAAGCTGCGCCACATCGAAGGTGCGTCCCAGCGCGTGCAGGAAGACACGATGCGCTTCTCGCAGATCATGGAAGGTCTGGGCTCAAGCTTCGTCGATTCGATCATGACCCTGATCGCGTTCCTGCCCGTCCTGATCGCGCTTCAGCAGCACATCACCGAACTGCCGATCGTCGGTGCCATCGGCCAGCCACTCGTTGTCGCGGCCCTCTTCTGGTGCGCGCTTGGAACGGTGTCGCTCATTCTCGCCGGCATCAAGCTGCCGGGCCTGCAATTCCGCAACCAGCGGGTGGAAGCCGCCTACCGCAAGGAACTCGTTTATGGCGAGGACCATGCCGACCGCGCCCAGCCCGCCACCGTGCGCGAGCTCTTCGACAATGTCCGGCACAACTACTTCCGGCTCTACTTCCACTACGTCTATTTCAACATCGTCCGCTACACCTACCTCCAGGCGAACGGCATTTTCTCGCTCCTGATCCTCGGCCCCTCCATCGTCGCCGGGCGCATCAGCCTCGGCCTGATGAACCAGGTTTCGATGGCCTTCAGCCAGGTGACGAGCTCGTTCCAGTTCCTCGTGAACTCGTGGTCGACCATCGTGGAGCTGTTGTCGGTCCATAAACGTCTGCGCGCGTTCGAGGCCGCGATCACGGGCGAGGAACTTCCCGAGATCGACCAGCGCTACCTTGCGCGCGAAGACGCTGGCGTTCCGCCACAGGAGCAGCCGGCTTCGTAGAGACGGCATGAGGCGGCAGGCCCAAAAACCCTGCCGCCTCTTCCCCTTGCGGTAAAATTACCGCATAGGCGCGGGCGAGAGATTTCCGAACAGGGATGGGCGCGTGTCGCGCCCAAAGGCATGAGCAACGATACTTTCATTCGCGAAGTGAACGAGGAGATCCGCCAGGAGCGCGCCAAGGCGCTCTGGACGCGTTTTGGCCCCGTGGCCATCGCGCTGGCCGTCCTCGTCGTGCTCGGCACCGCGGCCTGGGTCGCCTATGAGCACTTCGCGAACCAGCGCGCCAATGCGTCCGGCGACCGCTTCTCGCAGGCCCTGACGCTCGCCAACACGAACAAGCCCGACGAGGCGCTGGCGGCCTTCAAGGCGCTCGAGGAAGACGGCTACGGTAATTATCCCGTGCTGGCCCGTTTGCGCTCGGCCACCGTGCTTGCGCAGAAGGCGGATTTCGCGGGTGCCGTGGCGGCTTTCGATGCGGTTGCCGCCGACACCGCCGTGCCGCAGGTGCTTCAGGACGCTGCCCGCCTGCGTGCCGCTCTTCTGCTTGTCGATCACGGCTCTTATGCGGATGTCGCGTCGCGTGCCGAAGCGCTTTCGACGGACGACAATCCCTTTCGCCATTCGGCACGCGAGGCGTTGGGCCTTTCCGCCTGGAAGGAAAACCGTGCGGCCGACGCACTCAAGCTTTTCGATCAGATCAAGGACGACCAGCAGGCCCCGAACGGCGCGCGTCAGCGCGCAACCATGATGGGTGACCTTATCCGCTCGTCCGGCAGCGCTAGCTAAGAGTGATGACTTTTCGCGCTGCCATCGTCGGCCGGCCCAATGTCGGCAAGTCCACGCTTTTCAACCGGCTTGCGGGGCGCAAGCTGGCGCTTGTGGACGACACGCCCGGCGTGACGCGTGACCGCCGCCTGCATGACGCCAAGCTCTACGACATCCATTTCGAGGTGATCGATACGGCAGGCTTCGAGGAGTCCGGCCCCGAAACGCTGGCCGGCCGCATGCGCACGCAGACCGAGATCGCGCTGCGCGAGGCCGATCTCATCTTCTTCGTGATCGATGCCCGCGCCGGTGTTCTGCCGGACGATCGCGCCTTTGCCGATGTGGTGCGCCGCTCGAACAAGCCGGTCGTGCTCATTGCCAACAAGAGCGAATCCCGCGCGGCTGACGCCGGCTATCTTGAAGCGTGGGAACTGGGCCTTGGCGACCCCGTGCCGATTTCCGCCGAGCACGGCCAGGGCATGCCGGACCTGCGCGAGGCCGTGGTCGAGGCACTCGGCGAAGAGCGTGTCTTCGGCGACGAGGATGAGGACGAGACGCCCGCCCTTTCGGCGCCTCTGATCGGCGAGGACATCGCCGACCCGGACGCGGAAGAGCCAGCCTACGACGACACCAAGCCGATGCGCATCGCGATTGTCGGCCGCCCGAATGCCGGCAAGTCCACACTTATCAATGCGCTGATCGGCGAGGATCGTCTGCTGACCGGTCCCGAAGCCGGCATCACGCGAGACTCGATCTCCGTCGACTGGGAATGGCGCGGTCGCCGCATCAAGCTGTGGGACACGGCTGGCATGCGCCGCAAGGCGCGCGTGCAGGAAAAGCTTGAAAAGCTGTCCGTTGCCGACGGCCTGCGCGCCATCCGCTTCGCCGAGGTCGTGGTCGTCGTGCTCGATGCGACCATTCCCTTCGAGAAGCAGGACTTGCAGATCGCCGACCTGATCATCCGCGAGGGCCGCGCGCCGGTCATCGCCTTCAGCAAGTGGGACCTGATCGAAGACCGTCAGGCGACGCTCGCCCATCTACGCGAAGCGACCGACCGGCTTTTGCCGCAGGTGCGCGGCATCCGCGCGGTGCCGATTTCGTCGGAAACGGGCAGGGGGCTCGATGCTCTGATGGAGTCGGTGATCTCGACCCACAAGGTCTGGAACCGCCGCGTGTCCACTGGCCGCCTCAACCGTTGGCTGGAAGGCATCATCGCCCACCATCCGCCACCGGCCGTGGCCGGGCGTCGCCTGAAGATCAAATATGTGACGCAGGCCAAGACCCGGCCGCCGGGCTTCGTCGTGTCCACCTCGCGCCCCGATGCGATGCCGCAGGCTTATCTGCGCTATCTGTCCAACAATCTGCGCGAAGCCTTCGACATGCCCGGCGTGCCGATCCGCATGATGCTGCGCGGCTCGGACAATCCCTTCGCGGGACGTGCGCGCAAGAAGGCTGACTGAATTTCCCAGTCGTCTTCGATATCCAACTCCTGATGGGATGATCTGTCCGTCTGGTTGATTGCCGGACGGCGGGATCATGTGCGCCCGCAGTTTCATCCGACCGCGCGCGATGCTCGCGTCGGCGCCGCGACGGTTCCCTCTCGCCGGTTCAACTTTCCGTCAGAAGCCGCCGCCGGCCCAGTCTGCCGCTTCCCTGCCACTTAGCCGTCAAACTCGTGCCACGACCGGCCCGTTAACGCCCCATCAAGGTTAATGGACCATTGTCAGGAGGCAGACGGGTTGAGTTTGCGTGCAGGAGAGAAACGTTGACGCGACGTTTGATGCCAGGCGCCGTGATCGGCTTTTTTCAGGGACGTTCCCTTGCCCCGCTGGTGGTGGGCCTGGGGTTCTGGGTCGGCTTTCCGACCAACATCGCGTTGCAGGATATGAGCAGCCTGATTTCGGGCACCGACGCCGCATCCGCGCGCTGGTCGAACTTCGTGCAGAAGGCGCAGGCCGGCTCGGTTCACGCTGCCGAGATGCCGTTCACCGACAAGGCTTCCGCGCAACAGCTTTCCGGCGCAGGGCTCGAAGCCCACGGCCTCGGCACCGTCGCCTTCAAGTCGGAGAAGGGCAAGCGCAACCCGATCCCGGATGAAGAGCGCGTTTCGCGCGACACCAAGCAGGGCCGCATCATGAAAGTGGCGCCCGTTGCGCCGCCGAAATCGTTCAACGCCGGTACCATCTTCGAGCGCACCAGCCAGTTGTTGCGTCCGGGCATCGACCCCGAACTCAAGATGGCCTTCGCCAAGCCCGACATTCAGGGCCGCGAAGTCCAGATCGCCTCGAACTTCCAGTTTGGTCGCGACAAGTCGGAGCCCGATCCGGCCGTGCCGACCTTTCTCGCAAGCCTCGTGACGAGCGAGAAGGCCGACGTTCTGGCAACGGCCTACGCCCCGGCCGAACCGAATTATGCCAAGGCCTCGCCCTTCGAGAGCCTGCTTCAGGAGGCCGATCCCAACAATGGCCGCTTCGTGCCGCCGCTGGAGCAGGGTGACCACGCCTGGATGGGCACCGCACTGCCAGCGGAAGTCTTTTCCGAGCCCGAACAGCTCTGCCTCGCCAACGCGGTCTATTTCGAAGCGCGCGGCGAAGACACGCGGGGGCAGGCGGCCGTTGCGCAGGTCGTGCTCAACCGCGTGCGTAACCCGTCCTATCCGAAGACGATCTGCGGCGTGGTCTACCAGAATCAGAACTGGAAGAATCGCTGTCAGTTCTCATTTGCCTGCGACGGCATCAAGGACCGCATCACCAACCAGACCGCCTTCGCCAAGGCCAAGGATGTCGCGCTGGCCGTGACGGCCGGCAAGGTCTTCATCCCCGAAGTCGGCTCATCCACCCACTATTACGCAGAATATGTCAGCCCTGGCTGGGCCCGCTCCATGGAGAAGATGAAGCAGATCGGCCGCCACATCTTCTACCGCACCTATGGCGGCGGCTGGAGCTGAGGAAACATTCCCGGCATTCTTCAGAATTCAGTGTAAGTCACTGTTTTAGAAGCGGGAATTGATCTCTTCGGCGCGCGCCTCTTCTGCTTGACGCGTAAGACACCCCCCTCTATGTTGCCGCCAACTCGACGGGCGGGCGCAAAATTGCCGTTTTTCGCGCGACGCGGGTTGCCAGGGGAGGGTTGCAGTGGTTGCACCATCGCAGCCGGAAGGCCGGAATTCCGCCACGCCACAGCTGAGCGAGGCCGAGCTGGAGCGCCGCAAGCGCGAGCTCGATGCCAAGCTGGCGGCACGGCGGCAGAAAGCCGACGTATCTGGGGAAAAGGCGGTTGGCGGCATGTCCGGAATGGGCTATGCGCTGCGCCTGTCCAGCGAGTTCATCGCGGCCATCGCGGTGGGCGCGGCGATCGGCTGGGTGATCGACTACTATGCGGGCTCCACGCCCTGGGGGTTGATCGTCTTCCTGCTTCTGGGCTTCGCCGCGGCCGTGCTGAACGTGCTTCGTTCCGCGGGCCAGGTGGCGCCCTCCAAGGTGCACGGCCCGGGCGACCGGGTTTGAGGCACCCAGAGACTGCAAAAGCCCAGCCGGCAACGGCTGGAAACTGAGAGCTAACAAGGGTCCGTAATGGCCAACGATCCGATTCATCAGTTTCATATCAACAGGATCGTGCCGATCGAGATCGGCGGGCTCGACTTCTCGTTCACCAATTCCGCGGCCTTCATGGTCGCCACTGCTGCACTCGCCGGCGGTTTCCTTTATCTCGCCACCGCCAAGCGCGCCGTTGTTCCCAGCCGTTCGCAGTCGGTCGCCGAGATGGCCTATGACTTCATCCGCAACATGCTCACCGACGCGGCGGGCAAGGGCGGCATGCGCTTCTTCCCGCTCGTGTTCTCGCTGTTCCTGTTCGTGCTGACCGCCAACCTGATCGGCATGTTCCCTTACTTCTTCACGGTCACCAGCCAGCTGATCGTTACCGTCGCTCTGGCCCTTCTCGTGATCGGTACCGTGGTGGTCTATGGCTTCATGGCTCACGGGCTGGGCTTCCTGAAGCTCTTTGTGCCCTCGGGCGTGCCGGGCCTTCTGGTGCCCCTGATCGTGCTGATCGAGGTCATCTCGTTTCTGTCGCGCCCGATCAGCCTGTCCATTCGTTTGTTCGCCAACATGCTGGCGGGCCACATCACGCTCAAGGTCTTCGCAGGCTTCGTGACCTCCATGAGCGCGCTGGGTGCGGTCGGCGTCGCCGGCGCGCTGCTGCCGCTCCTGATGGTGGTCGCCATCACCGCGCTCGAATTCCTGGTCGCCTTCCTGCAGGCCTATGTCTTCGCGGTTCTGACCTGCATGTATCTCAACGACGCCGTGCACCCCGGCGGCCACTAAAGGCCGTCGCTCAAGGGCGCACCGTTTCCACCCAACCCAACACCACACGTTCCATTCCAAGGAGTTTCACTATGGACGCAGAAGCAGCAAAGTTCCTCGGCGCTGGTCTCGCCTGCCTCGGCATGGCCGGCACGGCTCTGGGCCTCGGCAACATTTTCGGCAGCTATCTCTCGGGCGCGCTGCGTAACCCGTCGGCTGCTGACGGTCAGTTCGGTCGCCTCGTGTTCGGCTTCGCCGTGACCGAAGCTCTGGGCATCTTCTCGCTGCTCGTCGCCCTGCTGCTCCTCTTCGTCGTCTAAGGATAACGGCCGCTAACGCGGTCCCTGCACGAAAAGGCACAAGCGATGTTCATCACACCGGGCTACGCCCAGGAAGCGGAAACTCATCTCGACGCGACACACGCCGAGACGAATGCCGCGCATGAGGGGGCGCCCGCCGTCTTCCCGCCCTTCGACAGCACGTTCTATCCGTCCCAGATTCTCTGGCTCGTGATCACCTTCGGGCTGTTCTATCTCTTCATGAAGCGGGTCATCATGCCCCGCCTGGGAGGGATCATCGAAGATCGCGAGAGGCGGATCGCAAGCGATCTCGAAACGGCCAATCGCATGAGGGCCGAATCGGACGCAGCCGTCGCGGCTTACGAGCGTGATCTGGCGGAAGCGCGTGCCAAGGCGAATGCCATCGGCCAGGAGGCGCGCGACGCCGCCAAGGCCAGTGCGGAAGCCGAGCGCAAGCGCGTGGAAGCAGGCCTCGACGCCCGTCTTTCCGAGGCGCAGTCGCGCATCGACCAGCTCAAGGCTTCGGCCATGGGCGAAGTCGGCTCGATTGCCACCGAAACGGCGGACGCCATCCTGCGCCGCCTTTCGGCCCGCGACATCGACCGCGCCGCCGTGGAAGCGGCGGTTGCAACCTCACGAGGCTGATCCATGGCGCTCGACGCAACATTCTGGGCAACAATCGGCCTCGTCATCTTTCTGGCGATCATCGCCTACCTGAAGGTGCCGGGCATGCTCGCCGCCCAGCTCGACCAGCGCGCCGAACGCGTGCGGGGCGATCTGGACGAGGCACGCCGGCTCCGCGAGGAAGCCGAAGGCCTTCGCACCGAATACGCCAAGCGCAAGGCGCAGGCCGAAAAGGACGCCGCCGATCTGGTCGCCGCTGCCAAGCGCGAGGCCGATCAGCTCGTGGCGGAAGCCCGCGCCAAGTCGGAAGACTATGTCGCCCGGCGCACCGCTCTTGCCGAGCAGAAGATCGGCCAGGCCGAGCGTGACGCGGTGAACGAGGTCCGCGCGGCAGCTGTCGACATCGCGGTGGAAGCGGCCCGCAAGGTTCTCGCCGCCCAGGCCGACGAGCAGACCAATGCGGCTCAGTTCCAGAGCTCGGTCAACGAAGTCCGCGCCAAGCTCAACTGAGCGGAAGCCATCGGCGCTACGAAATCAGGCGGGCCCTCGGGTCCGCCTTTTTCTTTTGGCGGTTTGATGCGCCTGTGAGAGTCCCGCGCCAAGCGCCCTCGTGGTTCGACAGGTTCACCATGAGGGTTGACAGGCGTCGTGATGGCCCATGGGAAATCTGTAGGTTCTGCCCGCTCGCAGCAACGAGGAGTGCCTTAGGCATTCATATGAGGCCAACCCACCCAAAGCGCCCTCATGGCGAGCCTGTCGAACCGCCAGGGCGCTTGGCGCCTAAATGGTCAGTTGGCCCAGGCTGCTTGATGCTCAGCCCTTTACAAGTCTTTCAGTGACCCGAAGCTCATCCGGTGAAGGCGTCCCACAGGGCCATGCTCCGTGATCGCCGTTCGGTGCGCCGCGGTGCCATAGCCGGCATGCCCTTCGAACCCGTAGCGATCGTCATGCCGCCCGCAGCATTCCATCATGCGGTCGCGTGTGACCTTGGCCACGATGGACGCTGCCGCGATCGACTGCGAGCGACGGTCGCCTCCGATAAGTGGCGTTCCCTGGCAGGATAGGCTCTTGGGCACGTCGCGTCCGTCCACGAGTGCCAGAAGCGGCGTGATGCTCAGCCCGTCCAGTGCCCGGCACATCGCTTCGAGACTGGCTTGAAGGATGTTGATCCGGTCAATGCCTTCGGCACCGACCGAGGCAACGGAGACGGAAAGCGCGCTTCCGAGGATTTCGCCGAACAGCGCCTCGCGCCTCTTTGGCGACAAGCGCTTCGAATCATCCAGCCCATCCGGCAAGCAATCCGGATCGAGGATCACCGCCGCTGCGACCACGGGCCCAGCGAGCGGCCCGCGACCGACTTCATCGAGCCCGGCAATCGGCCAGAGCCCACGGGCGAGTGCCGCACGTTCTTCCGAGAAATCAGGCTTGAGAGAAAGAGGGCGCGGAGAACCGGAAAGCAAGCGAGTCATTTTGCGGCGAAGCTCGCACCGCTTCCGGTTCTCCGCAAGACCTTGCCTTCGCCTTGGGGCAGGAGAGGGCAAGGCCACCAACCTCCGGTCGGGGAGGACCGGAACGCTGGTCTGTGCCGGGGTGGAGTACCGGCGCGATGGTCAGAACAGCGAAAGCTGGTTCGCTGAGGATGCGGAAACCTTCTTCTTGGGAACTGTCGGCGCGGCCGGCGTCGCCTTGAACAGGTCGGTGCGCAGCTGGCGGCGTTCGGTGTTGAGCCCCAGCCGACGCGCGGCCATCTCGAAGCGGCGGCCGATCTGCCAGGCATAGGGGCCGACGCCGGTCATGCGCGTGTTCGAGTCCGCATCATAATCCTTGCCGCCGCGCATGGAGCGGATCAGCGACACGACGTGGCGGTACTTGTCGGGATAGTGGCGCAGAAGCCAGTCCTGAAAGAGGGGTGCCACCTCCAGCGGCAGGCGCAACAGCACATAGCCCGCCTCACGCGCGCCGGCGGTGTGAGCCGATTCGAGCAGGCGTTCGATCTCGTTGTCGTTGAGACCGGGAATGACGGGGGCTGCCATCACCGACACCGGAATGCCCGCATCGCTCAGCTCGCGCATCATCGCGAGACGGCGGGCGGGAGCCGCCGCGCGCGGCTCCATCGCGCGCGACAGCGTACGGTCGAGCGTGGTCAAGGAGATGGCGACCTTTGCGAGCCCCTTGGCCGCCATGCGCGAAAGGATGTCGATGTCGCGCGTGACCAGCGAGCCCTTGGTAACGATCGCCAGCGGATGGTCGAACGCTTCCAGCACTTCGAGCAATTCGCGCATGATGCGCTGCTGCTTCTCGATCGGCTGGTATGGGTCGGTGTTGGTGCCGATCGCAATCGAGCGCGCGGTGTAGCCCGGCTTGCTCAATTCCTTTTCGAGCAGCTTCGCCGCACCGTCCTTGGCAAACAGCTTGGTCTCGAAATCGAGACCCGGCGACATGCCGACATAGGCGTGCGTCGGCCGCGCGAAACAGTAGGAACAGCCGTGTTCGCAGCCGCGATAAGGGTTGATCGAGCGGTCAAAGGAAATGTCGGGCGAATCGTTGCGCGTGATGATCGTGCGCGGCGTTTCCGTCTGCACCTCGGTCTTGAAGGCAGGCAGTTCTTCGAGCGACTGCCAGCCATCGTCGAAGGCCTCGCGCTGGAGCATTTCGAAGCGGCCGGAATCGTTCGTGGCAGCCGCGCGGCCACGACGGCGGGCATGGTCGATCAGCAGACCCTTGGCGGCCTCGGCCGTTTCCCCGAAGGCGTCGCGCCTTTCGCGCACGATCTGAACCATCTCCGAACTCCACAAATGCCGGGTTGGCGATTCGCTGTCTGATGATTGGTAGCGGGTGAATGAGAACAAAGCAAGAACTTGTGATTTCGCATTGCAACAGATGGCGCAGTTGTGCGGTTTCCGCTAAGCCGATGGGTGATGATATCGGTGGTGATCCAGGCCAGTGAAGGCGACGAGGAGCGGCTGGCGCGCACGCTGGCGTCGCTCGTGGGCGGGGCCGTGGAGGGCACCGTGCGCGAGGCGGTCGTCGTACTCGGCACCGACGCATCCGGCCCCTTCAAGGTCGCCGACCACGCGGGGTGCCGTATAGCCAAGACGCTGGCCGAGGCCATCGCCGTCGCCAAAGGGGAATGGCTCCTGATGCTCGAACCGGGCGCGCGCCTGCTCGAAGGCTGGAGCGAGAGCGTGATGCTTCATGCCGCCGAGGCCGACCGGCCCGCGCGGCTCTCACGCGATGCCTCGGTGCGGCCGTCGTTCATGGCGCGGCTGCGGGCGAGGCGGCGGCCCTTCGCCCATGGCCTGCTGATCAGGCGGAAAGACGCGTCGGCGCTTTATGGGGCTAACATCGACGCTGTCCGCTTGAGGCCTCGAACTCTCCGGATTGGCGCTCGAATGATCCCGGCTTCCTAAGCCGAACGGCCCTCGCGCCGCAGATGCTCGTCGAGACGCGGCATGATCTCCACGAAGTTGCAGGGCTTGTGCCGGTAGTCGAGCTGCGCCTTGAGAATGCCGTCCCACGCATCGCGGCAGGCGCCGGGCGAACCGGGCAGGACGAAGACGAAAGTGGCGTTCATCACACCGGCCGTCGCCCGGCTCTGGATCGTGGACGTACCGATCTTGTCGAACGAAATCTGGTGGAAGATCGCGGAAAACCCGTCCATGCGCTTCTCGAACAGCGGTTCGAGCGCGTCGGGCGTCACGTCGCGGCCTGTGAAGCCAGTGCCGCCGGTGGTGATGACGACATCGATGGTGGGGTCCTGTGCCCATGCCGAGACCTGGGTTCCGATCGCCTCGCGATCATCCGGCACGATGGTGCGTCCGCCGAGCCTGTGTCCTGCTTCCTCCAACCGTGCCACGAGCGTATCGCCCGACCTGTCGTCGGCGAGCGTTCGCGTATCGGACACGGCGAGAACGGCGATGGAAAGAGGAATGAACTGGCGTTCGATGCTCATCGGGCAAACTCCGTCGTGGTCGCCTGAACGAACCAATCGGGCTCGCGCCGGGCAATCTCGGCTGCTGCGGCTTCGGCTTCATCCAGCGACGAAAAAATGCCGAACGAGGTCGCGCCCGAACCCGACATGCGGACGAATTCCGCGCCCACTGAGCGAAGCGCGTCCTGCGCCACACCGATGGTGGGCGCGAAGGCGAGGGCGGGCGGTTCGAGGTCGTTGCGGGTTTCGCGCAGCCAGCCGATGAGGCCTGCCCGGTCGCGCACCTGAAGCTTCGGCAAAGGCGGGTTCTCGCGGGTCGCGAGCGCCTTGAAGATCGCGGGCGTCGAGACACCGACACCGGGATTGACCAACACGAGCGCCAATACTGGCAGGCCATCGAACCCTTCCAGTTCTTCGCCCACACCGCGCGCAATCGCAGGGTTAGCGCTCAGGCACATCGGCACATCCGCGCCAAGCTTCAAGGCGAGCGAAGGCCAATCGCACTCCGCCGGCGGAAGCCGCCGCAAGGCACGCAGAACGGCCGCCGCATCGCTCGACCCGCCGCCGATGCCTGAAGCCACGGGGAGGTTCTTTTCGAGATGGATGGAAAGGGAGCGCCCGTCACCCGTGGCCTCGCGAAACAGATCTCGCGCGCGAAGCACGAGGTTTCCGCCATCGATGGGCACATTCGCCGCATAGCGGCCTGAAACCCGGAAACTGTCTTTGTCGGAAGGTGAAACCGAAATCCGATCGCCCGCTTGGCAGAACACCACGAGGCTTTCGAGCAGGTGGTAGCCGTCCGCGCGCTGACCGGTCACATGCAGCGCGAGGTTGATCTTGGCGGGAGCATGCTCGGCGAGCGCTTGCGCGCTCAATCGCGGGCGAGCCTGTATTCGCCGGTCTTGGGGTCCTTCACCAGCGTGCCATGCGTGCCGTTGCGCGCCTGGGCTTCGGCCCGGCGAACGCGCGCGGTCACCCGCTCGGCCTCGCGCACGAAGGTGCGGTAGCCCCAATAGGCGACGATACCCACAAGCGCGAAGAAGATCAGTTGCGGCATGAGAGCCATTCCTCGGTTACATCACTAGTCTACGACCGAGTTTCAGGTTTTTCAAAGGCCGAAACGCGCCCAAAGCGCGCGATCTTCCGCCGCGCGCAACAGCCCTGCGCCGACATCGCCAAGACCGTCATCGCCCCGGATGCCGAATACCCCCAACCGGCGCGAAAACAGCGAGCGCGGCGGCGAAACGAGCCGCAGCCTAGTCTTTTTGCCATAGCGCTCACGTAAGGTGCCGCGAATGTCGCCGAGGCGATCCACGAGGCCGAGCTGCAAGCCGCGTTTCCCCGTCCAGAACAGGCCGGTGAAAAGGTCAGGACTGCCGTCGAGCCGATCGCCGCGCCGGTCCTTCACGAGGTCGATGAAGGTCTGGTGCACTTCGAGCTGCAGCGCTTTCAGCCGCTCGACATCCTCTTCCTTCTCGGGCTGGAACGGGTCGAGCACCGCCTTGTTGGCGCCCGCCGTATGGACGCGGCGCTCGACGCCGATCTTTCGCATCATCTCGGTGAAGCCGAAGGACGCCGAAACGACGCCGATCGAGCCCACGATGGAGGAGGGGTCGGCCACGATCTCGTCGCCTGCCAGCGCGATCATGTAGCCACCGGAGGCCGCCACATCCTCCACGAACACGATCACGCGCTTGTTCTTGTCCTCGGCGAGGTCGCGGATGCGCTGATAGATCAACCGCGACTGGACCGGCGAGCCGCCCGGCGAGTTGATGGCAATGGCCACCGCCGGCGCATCCTTAAACGAGAACGCCTTCTCCAGAACGCCTGCGACACTGGCAAGCGAAAGCGACTGCCGCAGCTGTCCTCCGCCCGCCATGATCGTGCCTTGCAGCCTCACCACGGGAATGACCGTACCATCAGATCGCATGGAGGCGGGCAGCAGGCGGCGGAAAAAGCGTTTCAAGCGAGAACTCCTTGGGTCTCGCGGATGTAGGCACTGGAATCCGGTCCGCAATGGACGCGAATCAATCGCCGAAGAGCGAGGCGCGTCCATTGTTGAGCGCATCCGCGCGCGCACCGAATGCGTGGCTTGAATCCTCGTGGAGGAAAAGCGGCGGCTGCAGCGAGAGCGCGGCACGCGACCCGCGCCACGCCCGCACCACGATGCGGATGGCCGCTTGGTCGGGACGCGGATGGATCGGCACGATCGCCGCGCCGCCATAGCGGCCACGCAGAGTTTCGAGGATCACAGGCAGGGAAACCGGCCGCGCAATGATGCCGAGCCCGCCGCGCGGGCGCGTGACGGCTGCGGCACTCCTGATCCAGCGTGCCCACAGATCGGGCTCCATCACATGCGCATCGCGACGCAAAGTATCGGGGCTGGGCCGGTCCTGCGCCTCGTTGAATGGTGGGTTCATCAACACGAAATCGAAACCGTTGTCCGTGAGCCCCGAAGCCCCGCGCGCATGGCCGGCCAGCGCCACATCAGCCACCAAGAGGCCGGCGCGGGCGCGCAGATGGGCGTTGCGCTCGTGTGCCAATGTTCGCTCGGCGAAATCCGCCATTTCAGGGGAGCGCTCGACCAGAAGCACATTGGCACCCTTGCACCGCGAGGCCACCGCCAGCCCGGCCGCACCCGCGCCCGCGCCGAAATCCGCCAGCCGTCCCGCGAAATTCGTCGGCACGGAGGCAGCCAGCATCATCGCATCCGTGCCCGCCCTGTGCCCGCGCAGAGCCGGCTGGACGATCCAGAAATCGCCGCGATGAAACGCGTCGAGCGTGGAATCCTGTTCGATCAAGCCTGGCGCATCTCGTTGCCGATGCCGGCATCCTGCAATAGGCGTCGGGCGGCGGGCTCGTCGTCCTCGGCCACCAGAATGCGCCGCGCGATGATGCCGAGGGAACCCTCCATGATGCTCATATTCTGGTCGGCTAGAAGGCAGTCGATGCCCGCATCGCGTAGAAGAGACTGCGCGAAGGAGAGGACCACCGGATCATTGGTGCGGATAAGCTCGATCATGGCCAGCAAAATCGCAGGTCGGCGCTTCTAAGTAAACGCACCGTGTCAGGGTTGAGCCTTCGTGTCGCCTTGCGGGCGCGGGGCTTAAATGCGAAAGGCGCTCGCAACGGAAGGAAGCCGATTTGGCCGTAAGGTCGGATCACGCGCGTCACAGGAGAGGTCCGTCTTGGGCGTTGTTCTCAATCTCGATCAGCCAAAGCGCGACGGCGCCAACGCGTCCATTGCAGCCCTCGTCGATCTGACGGCGCCCGACATGGAGCGGGTCAATAAGCTGATCCTGTCCAAGGCGGGTTCAGATGTCGAACTGATCCCCGAGATCGCCAACCACCTGATCTCGTCCGGCGGCAAGCGCCTGCGCCCGATGGTGACGCTCGCCGCCGCCAAGATGTTCGGCTACGAGGGCGAGAACCATGTGAAGCTCGCGACATCCGTCGAGTTCATGCACACGGCCACGCTGTTGCATGACGATGTGGTCGATGAAAGCGACCTGCGCCGGGGCCGCAAGACCGCCCGCATGATCTGGGGCAACCAGGCCAGCGTGCTCGTCGGCGATTTCCTGCTCGGCCAAGCCTTCCGCATGATGGTCGATGTCGGCTCGCTCGACGCGCTCGACATTCTCTCGACCGCCGCCAGTGTCATCGCCGAGGGCGAGGTGATGCAGTTGGCCGCCGCCAAAAACCTGGAGACCACCGAGGACGAGCACTTCGCCGTGATCAAGGCGAAGACGGCGGCATTGTTTTCTGCCGCAGCCGAGGTCGGTCCGGTGATCGCCAACGCGTCGCGCAACGACCGAGCGGCCCTGCGTTCCTATGGCATGAATCTCGGTCTCGCCTTCCAGCTCATCGATGATGCGCTCGATTATGGCGGGTCATCCGCAGATCTCGGCAAGAACACCGGTGACGATTTCCGCGAAGGCAAGGTGACGCTGCCGGTGATCCTCGCATTCCGGCGCGGCACGGGCGCCGAGCGCGAGTTCTGGCGCAGCGCCATCGAGGGTGCTGCCACCGACGATGCCGCACTCGAGCGCGCCATGGGGCTGATGAAGAAGCACGGCGCCATCGCGGACACGATCGGTCGCGCCAGGCATTTCGGCGGCATCGCGCGCGACGCGCTGGCACCGCTGGAGGAAACGCCCCACAAGGCTGCCCTTCTCGACGTGATCGATTTCTGCATCAGCCGCGTGGTCTGAAGGTCTGGTCGTGTAGGCTTCGGGCAAGCTTCCGTAAGCCAAACTTGATCATCGGCAACCTTGCCGGCCAACCGCAAAAAGGCCAAGGTTCCGGGCACAAGAGCAATTCCAGCAAAAGTGCAAAGCGGTTTTGCGTTTGGAATTGCGTGAGAAATAGCAAGACAAAGCTCTTTTGGCGCAGGCGGAAAACTGCGCCCGTCCCGAATGAATCGGGACGGTTCGAGGAAGGAACCGGCATGAAGTTGGGCAGGTCCTGGAAGGCCGCATGGGCGGCCGGCACGGTGCTGATGGCGGCTACGCTGCCGCTCAGCGCGCAGGAACAGAACGCGGCGGGAGACGCGAAGGCGACGATCCGCGCAAGCTCCTTTGCCGGGGCGTTTCTGGCCGGCCGCGTGGCCGAGGTCGACAACGACTACGGCAATGCCGTCGCCTACTATCAGCGCGCGCTTCTGCTCAGCCCCGACAACAGCGAGCTGCAGCAGAACCTGATGCTGACGCTGATCGCTGCCGGCCGCTTCGACGAGGCGCTGCCGCTGGCCGAGAAGCTCAAGACGCGGCCCGAGATCGAGCGCTTCTCGCGCCTCGCGCTCGCGGTCGACGCCATCAAGAAGAAGAAGTTCTTCGACGCCGAGAACTTCCTCAAGCTCGCGCTCGAATCCGATCTCGACCGCGTCGTCACCAAGGTGATGACCGCCTGGACGCAGGAAGGGGCCGGCAAAGGCAAGGAAGCGCTGGCGACCATCGATGCCATCAAGGGCCCCGACTGGTTCCGCGTCTTCACCAAGTACCACCGTGCGCTGATCGCGGATGCTTCGGGCCAGAAGAACGAGGCGCAGAAGGCCTATGCCGATCTGATGGAAGACGCGGATGCGGCGGCCACCGCGCCCGACACCTTCCTGCGCGCCGCCGAATCCTATGTCGGTTTCCTGTCGCGGCAGAACCGCAAGACGGACGCACTCGATGTGATCGCGCGCTCGGAGGAGGCCGCGCCCGGCCGCGTCTCCACCGCCTCGCTCAAGAAGAAGGTCGAGGCCGGCGAGAAGATACCCGCGACCGCTTCCAACGCGCAGGAAGGTGCCGCCGAAATCCTGCTCAACATGGCCTCCGCGTTGAACCGCAGCGGCGGCGAGCCCTTCGTGCGTCTTTACCTCAACTACACGCTTGCCCTGCACCCGGGCCTCGACGAGGCGCTGATCCAGCTCGCTTCGGTCGATGAACAGCAGAAGAACGCGGAAGGCGCCATCAAGCTCTATGAGCGCGTGCCCGACGACTCGGCCCTCAAGCGAGCCGCCGAACTCCAGCTCGGCCTTAACCTCGCCGACCTCAAGCGCTATGACGAGGCGATCAAGCACCTGTCGATCCTGCGCGAGTCCGATCCCGACGACATGCGCACTTACCTCGCGCTCGGCGGTGTCTATGCCGCGCGTGAGGATTACCGCTCGGCGGCGAATGTCTACGATCAGGCCGCGGAGCGTTTGAAGAACCCGGAAGCCGGCGACTGGAACGTTTTTTACCAACGCGGCATCGCCTATGAGCGCCTCAAGGAATGGCCGAAGGCCGAGCCGAACTTCTTCAAGGCGCTCGAGCTCAACCCTGACCAGCCGCAGGTTCTGAACTATCTCGGCTATTCGTGGGTCGATATGAACATGAACCTCGATCGCGGTCTCGATATGATCCGCAAGGCGGTCGAGCTGCGGCCGAGCGACGGCTATATCGTGGACAGCCTGGGCTGGGCCTATTACCGCCTGGGCCGCTATCCGGAAGCGGTGACCGAGTTGGAACGCGCTGTCTCGCTCAAGCCCGATGATCCGGTGCTCAACGACCATCTCGGCGACGGCTACTGGCGCGTGGGCCGCAAGCTGGAAGCGACCTTCCAGTGGGCCCATGCGCGCGATCTCAAGCCCGAGCCGGACCTGCTCACCAGCGTGTTGAAGAAGCTCAAGGAGGGGCTGCCCGACGAGCCGAAGCCGGCGACCTCGCAGGCCACGCCGCAGCCTGCGCAACCGGCGCCCCAGCCCGAGCCGGACAAGCGCACGGAAGCCGCGCCTGCCGCACCGGTAGCGACCGAAGCGTCAGCCGAACCCGGCGCAGTGCCGGCCGTCGTGCCCGCGTCCTATACCGTGAAGGCCGGTCAGTCGCTGTGGTCCATCGCCAATGAGGCATTGGGCGACGGCAACCGCTATCGCGAGATCCTCGACCTCAACCCCGCTCTGCGCGGCAACCCCGCGCGCATCCGTGCGGGCCAGGAACTGGTTTTGCCCGCAGGCCAGTAAGTCTGCCGGACAACTTGACCGGCAAAGACCCCTTCTTTAGGGCTCGGGCACTTTTCCCGAGCCCGGAAGCCGCATCTTGTCCCGTCCCGCTCACCTCGACCCGACCCGGTCCTTCCAGGGCCTGATCCTCACGCTGCACGACTTCTGGGCCGCCCAGGGCTGCGCGATCCTGCAGCCTTACGACATGGAAGTGGGCGCCGGCACGTTCCATCCGGCCACGACCCTGCGCGCGCTCGGCCCCAAGCCCTGGCGCGCGGCCTATGTTCAGCCCTCGCGCCGCCCCAAGGATGGCCGTTACGGCGAAAACCCCAACCGGCTTCAGCATTATTACCAGTATCAGGTGATCCTGAAGCCGAACCCATCCAACCTTCAGGAACTCTATCTCGGCTCGCTCGCCGCCATCGGCATCGATCCGCTTCTGCACGATATCCGTTTCGTGGAAGACGATTGGGAAAGCCCGACGCTCGGCGCCTGGGGCCTCGGCTGGGAATGCTGGTGCGACGGCATGGAAGTGTCGCAGTTCACCTATTTCCAGCAGGTCTGCGGCATCGAATGCGCGCCGGTTTCGGGCGAGTTGACCTATGGCCTCGAGCGCCTCGCCATGTATGTGCAGAACGTGGACAACGTCTACGACCTCAACTTCAACGGCGGGGAAGGGGACGAGAAGGTTTCCTATGGCGACGTCTTCCTCCAGGCCGAGCAAGAATATTCGCGGCACAATTTCGAATATGCCGACACCGCGATCCTGTTCCGCCATTTTGAGGACGCCGAAAAGGAATGCCGCGCGCTCTTGGCGTCCGGCACGCGCGGCGAGGGCCAGCGCCATCTCGTGGTGCTGCCGGCCTATGACCAGGCCATCAAGGCCAGCCACGCCTTCAACCTCCTCGACGCGCGCGGCGTGATCTCCGTCACCGAGCGCCAAAGCTACATCCTGCGCGTGCGCAACCTCGCCAAGGCCTGCGGCGAGGCGTTCCTGCTGACGGATGCGGGCGGGTTCGTGGCCCAGGCGGCCTGAACCGGTTTTGTCCGCCTCCTTTCAGAGCCTGACCGAGCGCCTCACGCGCTTGTTGTGGATCGTCTTCGCCATCGATGTCGTCGCGCTCGTCTTCGACCTCTGGGAGCGGATCATCGCGTTTCAGATGCGCAACGGTGCCGTGGGCGACGCCATCACCGCGGCGGCATCCGCCAGCGACAACCGGCAGATGGTCATCGGCTATCTGCAACTCGGCTTCTTCATCACCACGGCCGTGATCGCCGCCGTCTGGATCAGGCGCGCGAACATGAATGCGCGCCTCTTGGGCGCGCGAGAAATGCGTTTCACGCCGAACTGGTCGATCGGCTGGTACTTCGTCCCCATCGCCAATCTTTTCATGCCCTACCAGTCGATGGCCGAAACCTGGCGCGCCAGCAGCGGCCGACCGGATTGGAAAAACGAGCCGGTGCCCGATTTCCTCAAATACTGGTGGGCGCTTTGGCTGGCCGCCAATATCGTCGGCCAGATCGCGGCTCAGCTTTATATGAAGGTTTCCGACCCCGAGAGCCTCATCCTCGGCAACACCGCCTATCTCGTTGCCGATGGCATCAGCGCGGTTCTCGATCTGGTCTTTCTCCAACTCGTCCAGCAACTCAGCGAACGCCAAGCGCAGACGGCTCCACGAAAGCACTCTTGAGCCTGGGGTGACACGGCTAAGGCCGCTTGCTAGACGCGACGCACGCCCGGTTTCCACCGCACGGACATCCTTTATGCCTGACCTTCTTCTCGAACTCCGCAGCGAAGAAATCCCCGCCCGCATGCAGCGCAAGGCGGCAGGCGATTTGCGCAAGCTCGTCACCGACGCGCTGGTGGAAGCGGGTCTCACTTACGAAGGGGCGCAGGAATACTGGACGCCGCGTCGTCTGGCCCTCGACATTCGGGGCGTGTCCGCCCGCTCGCGCGATGTGCGCGAGGAGGTGAAGGGCCCGAGCACCAAGGCGCCCGAGGCTGCGATCCAGGGCTTCCTGCGCAAGGCCGGCTTGTCGTCCGTCGCCGAGGCCCATGTCCATTCCGACCCAAAAAAGGGTGATTTCTTCGTCGCCCACACTGTCAAGCCGGGCAGGGGCGCCGAAGAGATCATCGCGAGCGCCATGCCCGGCATCATCCGCGATTTTCCATGGCCCAAATCCATGCGCTGGGGCGGCGCTTCCGCCAAGCCCGGCTCGCTGCGCTGGGTGCGTCCGCTGCAATCCATCATATGCACCTTCGGCCCTGAAACCGAAGAGCCCGTGGTCGTGGATTTCGAAGTGAGCGGCATCCGCTCGGGCAACAAGACGGTCGGCCACCGCTTCCACGCGCCGGAAGAGATCACGGTCAAGCGCTTCGAGGATTATGCCGCCAAGCTCGAAGCCGCCAAGGTCGTGCTCGATGCCGAGCGCCGCAAGGAAATCATCCGCACGGACGCCGCCAACCTCGCTTTCGCCAACGGCACCGAACTGGTCGCCGACGAAGCGCTGCTCGAGGAAGTCTCGGGCCTCGTCGAATGGCCCGTCGTGCTGCTCGGCGCGTTCGAGGAGGATTTCCTCCAGATCCCGGCCGAGGTCATCCGCTTGACCATCCGCGCCAACCAGAAATGCTTCGTCACCCGGCCGGCGGGCGCCTCGGACACGCTCGCGCCGCGCTTCGTCTTGACGTCGAACATCGAAGCCAAGGATGGCGGCGAAGAGATCGCACGCGGCAACGGCAAGGTCGTCCGCGCCCGCCTGTCCGACGCGCTCTATTTCTGGAAGACCGACCAGGCCGATCTTCCCGATCTCGCCCAGCTCGAAGCTTCCGCAGAGAAGTTCAAGCTCGACCTCCAGAAGCCGCTCGACCAGCGCATGGCCCGGCTCGACCACCTGAATGTCACCTTCCACGCCAAGCTCGGTACGCAAGGTGAGCGCGTTTCCCGCATCATGCGCCTCGCGCGCGAGCTCGCGCCGTTGGTCGGCGCCGACCCCGATCTGACCGAACGCGCGGCTGTGCTCGCCAAGGCTGACCTGCAGACCGAAGTCGTCGGCGAGTTTCCCGAACTCCAGGGCGCCATGGGCCGCAAATACGCCGCGCTGCAGGGCGAGCAGGCATCCGTCGCCCAAGCGGTCGAAGACCACTACAAGCCCCAAGGCCCCAGCGACCGCGTGCCGAGCGATCCGGTTTCGATTGCCGTGGCATTGGCGGACAAGCTCGACACGCTGGTCGGATTCTGGGCGATCGACGAGAAGCCGACGGGGAGTAAGGATCCCTATGCGCTGCGGCGTGCGGCTTTGGGTGTTCTGCGTATCGCGATCGAAAACAACATCGATCTTCCTTTGAATGGCTTGATCGAGGAGCATCTGGAGAAGTTCGGGCTCACTGATATCGCCAATCGCAATTCCGTTGCGAGCAGTCTGAGCCGCTTCCTGGAAGAGCGATTGGAAGTGGTGTTGCGAGATCGTGGTGTCGCCGCCGATCGTTTGGCCGCTGTTCTCGATCTAACGGGGCTGGTCCAGGGCCATCCTGTTCTCCGTGTCGTCAGACGCGTGCAGGCTCTTCATGAGCTGTTGAATGCTGAGGTGGGCACGAACCTGCTCGCCGGCACCAAGCGCGCCGCGAACATTCTCGCCGCCGAAGAAAAGAAGGGCACCGCCATTGCCGAGGCGGTAGATCCGAGCCTTTTCCGAGACGAAACCGAAGGCAAGCTCTTCGAGGCTATGAATCGATCCGAGAGGGAAGCCGCGCAAGCGATTCAGGCGGAAGACTTTTCGCTCGCCATGCGCGCGCTTTCCACTTTGCGCGAACCCGTTGATTCATTCTTCGAACGTGTTCTCGTGAATGATGAAGACGCCGCCGTGCGCGCCAACCGTCTGGCGCTCCTCGCCCGCATCCGCGCCGCAACGGGCGCGGTGGCCGACTTCTCCAAGATCGCCGGATAAGGATGGGCGCGCCCGCGCAAAGCCTCCCCACGCGCATCCTTCCCGTAGAGGATGCGATGGACGAGGCAGTGCGCGTTCTCGCCGGCGGCGAACCCGTCGCGGTGCCGACCGAAACCGTCTACGGCCTCGCCGCCGATGCCACCAATGGCGATGCCCTCGCGCGTATCTTCGAGGCCAAGAACCGCCCGCGCTTCAACCCGCTCATCGCGCATATCTCAAGCATGGCGATGGCCGAAAACGTCGGCGTGTTCGACCTGCTTTCGCGCCAACTCGCAGAAAAGTTCTGGCCCGGCCCACTGACGCTCGTCGTGCCGGTGCGCGAAAACAACCTTCACCCGCTCTGCCTCGCCGGCCTGTCCACTGTCGGCCTGCGCATGCCGCAAGGCTTCGCGCGCGAGCTGATCGAGCGCTTCGGCCGCCCGCTCGCAGCCCCCAGCGCCAACCCCTCCGGCGCTTTAAGCCCCACCACGGCCAAGGTGGCTTACGATGGCCTGCGGGGCCGCATCCCGCTCGTAGTCGATGGCGGTCCCGGCACGGTCGGCGTCGAGTCCACGATCCTGAAAGTCGAGGAGGGCGCCATCCGTCTCCTGCGCCCGGGCGGCCTATCCGTGGAGGAGATCGAAGCCGCAACAGGCGTCTCCGTCCAGCGCGCCGCGCCGAATGCGGCCATCGAAGCCCCCGGCATGATGCTCTCGCACTACGCCCCCAACGCCGCGATGCGCCTCGATGCGACCGAAGCCCGCGCCAACGAAACCCTGCTCGGCTTCGCAGGCACGCCCGGTGCGGCACTCGATCTCTCGCCCGGCGGCAACCTGCGCGAAGCCGCGCGCAACCTCTTTTCCTTTCTCAAGAGGCTCGATGAGGAGGGGGCATCCACCATCGCCGTGGCCCCCATTCCGATGGCGGGCTTGGGCGAAGCCATCAACGACCGTCTTGCCCGCGCAGCGGCCCCAAGGTCCTAATCTAAAGGTTTCGTTTCAGTAGAAGTGACGTGCTCTTAAGCATAGAAGCGATGGAACAAATTTAACCGACTTTCTTAAGCGGGTCGGGAAAGACAGCCTCTAAGGTGCATCCCATAGAGATCGGGAAAACCGGTCCGGAGACGGTGAAAGCCGCTCTCAGGAGCAACAGGAAGGCGATATCCATGAACACCAAGCAGGCTCTCCAGCCCAATGTTCTGGCGCGTACCATGCGCCTCGACCCGTTCTGCCTGCCGCAGGCGATGCACTACACTCAGCGCGACCGCTTCGGCGAGGTGACCTTCACGCTGGACAAGCGCGGCGCCACGATCCGCCGCCAGCTTCAGCTGAGCAATCTGCCGGCCACCGTCGCACTTCCCGCCAACGCGTTCCGCGGCGTGGCAGCAAGCGCGGTCGAAGACGATCTTGGCAATGTCACGGTGACGCTGCAGCTTCTCCACGCCGACCCGATGCTGTCGGTGCCGCTCCTGATCGCCCATGATCTCGACGATGTCGCCGCCGACTGGCGCGGCTGGGCCGATGCCTATCGCCTGCCGATGCTCCTGATCGAAGCCGATGGCGAAGCCCGCACGCTGGAAGAATCGCTGGGCGCCGTCGCCCGCTCCTCCGCGACGCCCCGACGCCAGGGCCGTGCCACTCATGCGCGTCGCCCACGTTTTCTCGCCCGCCGCAAGGTCGGTTCGCTCGGCGTCCGGCTGGTGGTGCAGGGCCAGCCGATCATTTCGGCCGACTAGGGATTGCTCACCAGTCAGCCTGCGCGGTGCTGATTGGCGAACATTCCTAAATCAGCGGCTTCACCCCCGCCCACAGCCCTGCGCCGACGAGGCCGAGAAAGATCAGCCAGCCGACCTGGTTGTTCGAGCGGAACAGGCGCATGCATTGCTCGGGATCGTCGATATCGAGGGCCGCGATCTGCCGGAAGAGATGGATCGCGGCGGCCAGCAGGCCCGCCATCGCCGGCAGCGGCGCGCCGACCATCGCGAAGCTCGATGCGAACAGGATCAGCATCCCGGCATAGAGGCCCGAGAGCCACGACTTCGTGTCGTCGCCGAAGAGCCGCGCCGTGGAACGCACGCCCACCAGCGCATCGTCTTCCTTGTCCTGATGCGCGTAGATCGTGTCATAACCGATCGTCCACATGATGGCGCCGACATAAAGCAGCACGGCGGGCGCCGCGAGCGTCCCATGCAGGGCCGCCCAGCCCATCAGCGCGCCCCATGAAAAGGCAAGCCCGAGAACGAGTTGCGGCCAGTCCGTGATTCGCTTCATGAAGGGGTAGGCCGCGACCACCAGCAGCGAAGAGAGCCCTAAGAGGATCGCAAAGCGGTTGAACTGCACCAGCACCGCGAGCCCCACCAGTGCCTGCAGCACGAGACAGCTCCAAGCCCGCTTGGTCGAAACCTTTCCCGAAGGCAGCGGGCGCGAGCGTGTACGCTCGACCGATGCATCGATCTTGCGATCCACGATGTCGTTATAGGTGCACCCCGCGCCGCGCATCGCGATGGCACCAACCAGAAACAGCACGAGATGCCAAAGGTTGGGCAACAGGTCGAGCACCGGCTCGCCCGGCTTCGGATAAGCGACCGCCGCGAGCGCGGCCGACCACCAGCACGGCCAAAGCAGCAACTGCCACCCGATCGGCCGGTCCCAACGTGCCAACTGCGCGTAGGGCCATGCCGCCCGCGGCAGCAGCCGGTAAACCCAATGCCCGCTCGGCGCATCCGCCACGCGTCCCTGCGCGGCGGTGGACTGGATGGTGTCGCTCATATGCTGGCAGTGGCAGGGCGTGGGAGCAGGGTCAAGCGGAACAGTTGCCTCGTACAGGCTGTACGATTATACGTACGCTTAAGGAGATCGCAAATGAGCAAGCACGTCTCGGCATCCGACCTGCGCACCAATCTCGCGCGCTATCTCGATGAGGTGGAAGCGGATCGCACGGAAATCGTGGTCACCCGCCAGAACCACGAAGACGTGGTGATCATGACCCGCGCCGACTGGGAAAGCCTCAACGAGACGCTTCATCTCCTGAGCACGCCGGCCAATGCGCGAGCGCTTCGTGAATCGATCGCCGAGCTTGATGCCGGCCATGGCTTCGAGCGTGCACTGACTGAGGAATGAGGATCGTCTACTCGTCGCATGCCTGGGACGACTATCTTCACTGGCAGCAGACCGACGGCAAGATGCGGGATCGCATCAACGAGCTCGTCAAGGATGCAATGCGGCATCCCTTCAGCGGCATCGGCAAGCCCGAGCCGCTGAAGAAGGGCCTGAGCGACTGGTGGTCGCGTCGCATCGATCGCGAGCACCGGCTGGTTTACCGCGTGACAGGCAATGGCGCGGATCAGGCTATCGAAATCGCGGCCTGCCGCTTCCATTACGGCGATTGACCAGCGCGCGCCGGTCGCCTACCGCGCAGGGCGCGACAGAAGCGGGAATGCGGCATGAATGTTTTGTTGATCGGCTCGGGTGGGCGCGAGCATGCGCTGGCGTGGAAGCTCGCGCAATCGCCGCGGCTCTCGAAGCTCTTCGCGGCACCTGGCAATCCGGGCATCGCGCAACAGGCCGAATGCGTGGCGCTGGATGTAACCGACCACGCAGCGGTCGCCGCCTTCTGCAAGGAAAACAGCGTCGAACTGGTCGTCGTCGGCCCTGAAGCGCCACTGGTGGCCGGTCTGGCGAACGGCCTGCGCGAGAAGGGCATCGCCGTGTTCGGACCATCCGCCAGTGCTGCCCGTCTCGAAGGCTCCAAGGGCTTCACCAAGGATTTCTGCTCGCGCTTCGATATCCCGACCGCAGCCTATGAACGATTCTCCCAGCTCGATGCCGCGCTGAGCTACCTGCGCGAGCGTGGTGTGCCGATCGTCATCAAGGCGGACGGGTTGGCCGCCGGCAAGGGTGTGACGGTCGCGACGACGGTCGAAGAGGCCCAAGCCGCGCTGCGCGATTGCTTGCGCGAGCCGGGTGCGGAAGTGGTGATCGAGGATTTCCTCGAAGGCGAGGAAGCTAGCCTCTTCTGCCTGTGCGATGGCACGCGCGCGATGCCCTTCGGCACGGCGCAGGACCATAAGCGCGTGGGCGAGGGCGACACCGGCCCCAACACCGGCGGCATGGGGGCCTATTCGCCGGCCCCCGTCATGGATGCCGCGACGCTTGAGCGCGCCATGCGCGAGATCATCGAGCCGACAATGGCCGGCATGAGGGAGATCGGCGCGCCGTTCTCGGGCGTGCTGTTCGCTGGCCTGATGATCACGGCCAAGGGGCCGGAACTGATCGAATACAATGTCCGCTTCGGCGATCCCGAATGCCAGACACTGATGATGCGGCTGGACGACGACCTCCTGCCGCTGCTGCTGGCATCGGCGCGCGGCGATCTTGGAGAAGCCGAGCCGAAGTGGAAGGACGATGCGGCACTGGTGGTCGTGATGGCGGCTGAGGGATATCCGGGCGAGCCGAAGAAGGGCACCGCCATCGACGGTGTCGAAGCGGCCGAGGCAACCGGCGCCACGGTGTTCCACGCCGGCACAGCGTTGCGCGATGGAACGCTGGTCGCAACCGGTGGCCGTGTGCTCGGGGTCACGGCGACGGGGACGAGCGTGACTGAGGCGAAGGCTAACGCCTATGCGGCTGTCGATCGGATCGACTGGCCTGAAGGGTTCTGCCGGCGGGATATCGGATGGCGAGCGGTGGAACGGGAAATGGCTGGCTGACGCATTGAGAAGGCGGTCACGTCTGACGACAACTCCTTTCTTCCCCATTCTTCATTCTCAGGCTTGACCCGGGAACCCGTACCGCGAGGATGCCGTCCCAAGGAACGCCGAACCGGCGCCACCAATCCGGAGGAGCACCCATGTACCGGGCACCCGTCGAGGAAATGGTCTTCACCCTGCGCCACGTCGCCTGCGCCGGCGATGAGGCCCTCGACCCCGACCTTCTCAACGCCGTGCTCGAGGAAGCCGCCCGCTTCGCCTCCAACGAAATGGCCCCGCTCGCCGAATCCGGTGACCGCCAGGGTCTCAAGCTCCAAAGCGGCACGGTCACCATGCCCGATGGCTGGAAGGAGCTTTACGCGCATTGGCGCGAAGGCGGCTGGGCGGGGGTGATGGCGCCCGACCAATGGGGCGGGCAGGGATTGCCCGTCACCGTCGCCATGGCCGTTCACGAAATGTGGAACAGCGCCTCCATGAGCTTCGGCCTTTGCCCGATGCTGACCAGCGGCGCGGTGGAAGCGCTCGCGCACCATGCGTCGCCCGAACTGCAGGACCGCTATCTCCCCAAACTCATTTCCGGTGAGTGGACCGGCACCATGAACCTGACCGAGCCGCAGGCCGGTTCCGATGTGGGTGCCCTGACGACCCGCGCGGTGGATCGAGGTGATGGCACCTATCGCATCTTCGGCCAGAAGATCTTCATCACCTTCGGCGAGCACGACCTGACGGACAACATCATTCACCTCGTCCTCGCCCGCATCGAAGGCGCGCCGGCGGGCACGAAAGGCATCTCGCTTTTCCTGGTGCCCAAGATTCTGGTGAATGAGGACGGCTCACTCGGGAGCCGAAACGATCTCGTTTGTGCCGGCATCGAGCACAAGCTCGGCATCCATGCTTCACCCACCTGCACCATGGTCTATGGCGACAAGGGCGAGGGCGCGGTCGGCTGGCTGGTCGGTGAAGCCAATCGCGGACTGAATGCCATGTTCACGATGATGAACAATGCCCGTTTGGCTGTCGGCATTCAGGGCGTGGCGCTGGCGGAGGCCGCCACGCAGAAGGCGCTGGCCTATGCCGGCGAGCGTCGCCAGGGCCGTTCCGCACGGCACGAGGGCAGCGGCATGGCGCCGATCCTCCACCACCCCGATATCCAGCGCACGCTTCTCACCATGAAGGCGCTGACCGCTGCTTCCCGCGCGATCTGCTACCTCTGTGCGCAGGCCCTCGCGGAAGCCGAAGGCACAGAGAACAAACCTTTCTGGGCAGAGCGCGGCGCACTGCTGACCCCCGTTGCCAAGGCCTTCTCCACCGATATCGGCGTCGAGGTTTCCTCGCTGGGCCTGGGCGTCCATGGCGGCATGGGCTTCATCGAGGAAACGGGTGCCGCGCGCTTTTACCGCGATGCGCGCATCGCGCCGATCTATGAAGGCACCAACGGCATCCAGGCCATCGACCTGGTCGCGCGCAAGCTGCCGCTCGGACAGGGCGAGCACGTGCACGGCTTCATCGCCGATTTGCGCGAAGTCGTGGAGGCCGTCCGCACCTCCAACCGCCCAGGCTTCGGCGCCACGGCGGAGAAGCTCGGTGCCGCGCTGGACGCTTTGACCGAAGCGACGCGCTTTCTGCAATCTGCCGAACCCGACTCGGCACTCGCCGGCGCCACGCCCTATCTTCGTCTGTTCGGCCTCGCCACTGGCGGCGTGCTTCTCGCCAAGGGCGCGCTGGCGGATGAAGGCGAATCCAGAACGGCCCTTTGCCGCTTCTTCGCGGAAAACCTGATCGGCCAAGCCACGGCCTTGAAAGACGAAGTCATCGGCGGCGCGGAAAGCCTCGCCCGCGCGGCCGACCTTCTTCTGGCTTCGTGAGCACGACAATGAGCGAGCACATCGAAATCACCCGCGCGAACGGCATCCAGACGATCCGGATGAACCGCCCCGACAAGAAGAACGCCATCACCCGCGCGATGTATGACGCCATGGCGCAGGCCCTGCGCGACGGCGAGGCGGACGACGCAACGCGCGTTCACGTCTTTTTCGGCGTGCCCGGCGCGTTTTCGGCTGGCAACGATCTCGCGGATTTTCTGGCTGTCGCCACTGGCGGCGAGGTCGGCCGCGAGGTCTGGGCCTTTCTCGAAGCACTGGCCTCGACCGACAAGCCGGTTCTGTCCGGCGTCGACGGCATCGCGGTCGGCATCGGCACCACGCTCAACCTCCATTGCGACCTGACCTTCGCCACCGCGCGCACCGTCTTGCGCACGCCCTTCGTCGATCTGGGCCTCGTGCCTGAAGCCGCATCGAGCCTGCTCGTGCCGAACCTTATCGGCCACCAGCGCGCCTTTGCGCTTTTGTGCATGGGTAAGGGGATGACGGCAGATGAAGCTATGGCTTCGGGTCTGATCGCGAAGGTCGTGGAAGAAGATGCGCTGGAAGCTGCAGTCCTTGACGCCGCCACCCGTCTCGCCGCCAAGCCGCGCGAAGCACTGCGAATCTCGCGCGCGCTGCTGAGACCGTCACGCGATGCGGTGACTGGGCGGATCAAAGAGGAAGGGCGGTTGTTCGCCGAGCGGCTTCGGTCTGATGAGGCGCGGCAGGCCTTTCAGGCGTTCATGGCGCGGAAGGGGTGACCTCTCCACCGGCAAAGCTTCCGCCGCTTCGAGCGAAAGCTCTCACGGATAAAGCCGCTCCGTCGCCCACCGGTCGCCATCCTTCTTGAACACCACCCGGTCATGCAACCGAAACGGCCGGTCGTGCCAGAACTCGATTGTCTCCGGCACCAGCCGAAATCCCGACCAATAGGTTGGCCGCGGCACAGTGTCCTCTCCGAACCGCTCTGTCTGCGCGACCACCGCCTCTTCCAGCTCCTCGCGCGATCCCAACGCCCGCGATTGCTTCGAAGCCCATGCCCCGATCTGGCTGCCGCGCGGCCGTGTCGCGAAATAGGCATCCGCCTCGTCGTCCGATACCACCTCCACATGGCCCCGCACGCGCACCGAGCGGCGCAGCGATTTCCAGTGAAAGCACATCGCAGCCTTCATCGAGGCAAGGATCTCGCGGCCCTTGGCGCTTTCGAAGTTCGTGAAAATCGTGAAGCCGCGCTCGTCGAAGCCGTTCATCAGCACCATGCGCACATCCGGCAGCCCGTCCGCATCGACGCTCGCCAGCGCCACCGCATGCGGGTCGTTGATCTCGCTTGCCTTGGCGTCCTCCAGCCATTCACGAAACAGCGAAAACGGCTCATCACGCTTCGTGAAGTCACTTTCGGTTAAGGTTGCTGCGCTCATAGTTTTACTCGTATATGGGAAAGCCAATGGGACATCGCCGATTGACCGACCTCGCGCAAGCGCCGCTCAGCCGCAACCGGATTGCCACGCCCCGTCTGATGCTTCTTTCGGGGTGCTTCGTGGCCGTTGCCGCCTTAACGGGCTGCGCGTCGAAAGGTGCCGATCTGAAAACGGCGGAAGTCGATCGCACGCTCTACACGAGCGAGGTGAAGCCAGACGCGAAGGCGTCCGAGCCCGAGCGCATTTCCGACGAGGCGACCATCCGCAATGCCGTGTCGGCTGCCGATGTCCAGACGCAGGGCACGCAGGAGCTGGCCTGGGCGAATTCCGAGACCGGCTCGCGCGGGGCCATCACGGCCATGGCCGAGCACCAGAACGGCGACCAACTCTGCCGCCGCTTCACCACGTCGCGCGAAAGCTATGACGGGGTTGCCCTTTATCAGGGCGAAGCCTGCAAGCAGCAGTCGGGCGATTGGCGGCTGCAGAACTTCAAGCCGTTGTAAGAGTTGAGGATTTCGCGAGTCCCCATCTGGAACTCGCCTTTCCGAGGTCGCATATAGAACGGGACCACACCGTTCCGAGGCAAATGAACCCATGAGCGACCCGTACCAGGTGCTGGGCGTCAACAAGGACGCCTCGGCCAAAGACATCAAATCGGCCTTCCGCAAGCTGGCCAAGAAATACCATCCGGACCAGAACCCCGACGATCCCAAGGCCAAGGACCGCTTCTCCGCCGTCAACCAGGCCTATGAGATCCTGGGCGAGGACGACAAGCGCAAGGCCTATGACCGCGGCGAGATCGACGCCGAGGGGAAGCCGCGCTTCCAGGGCTTCAACGGCGCCGATGGCGACCCGTTCGCGGGCTTCCGCCAGCGCGGTGGTGGCGCGGGCGATGGTCCCGGCGGCATGCGCTGGGAGTTCTCTTCGAACCGTCCCGGCGCGGGCGCGGGTGCGGCCGATTTTGACGCGGACATCTTTTCCGACATTTTCGGCCAGGCCTTCGGTGGCGGCCGTCAGGCCGGTGCCGGCATGCGCCGCCCGCCCGCCAAGGGCGCGGACTTGTCCGCCGCACTCGACATCTCGGTCGAAGATGTGGCAACCGCCGCGCGCGTCAACGCGCTGTTCCCGAACGGCAAGCAGTTGGCCGTCAAGCTTCCCGCCTTCGTCGAGGACGGCCAGACCATCCGCCTGAAGGGGCAGGGCGAGGAGGGCCCCGGCGGCGCGGGTGATGCCATGATCCAGCTGCGCATTCGTCCCCATCCGCGCTTCCGCCTCGAAGGCCGCGACGTGCATGTGGATGTGCCGGTGCCGCTCAAGGATGCCGTGTTGGGCGGCAAGGTTTCGGTCGAGACGCCCACCGGTCGTCTCGCCGTTTCGGTGCCCGCATGGTCCAGCTCCGACAAGGTCCTGCGCCTCAAGGGCAAGGGTCTGCCCGTGAAGACGGGCGGCCATGCCGATCTCTACGCGCATCTGCGCATCATGCTGCCCGAAGGCGGTGATGCTGCGCTGGAACAGTTCTTGAGAACCACGGCGTAAGCATCTCCAAAGCTTGAAGCTCTTGGGGGCCTATGCGATAGGGCCGTAAAGAGTATATCAAAGTTTAGGGATGGAAGCGCATGGCAGCGGGCGAAGCGACCGGCACAGGGCTGATGGCAGGCAAGAAGGGCTTGATCCTGGGCGTCGCCAATAATCGCTCGATCGCCTACGGCATCGCCAAGGCCGCGCGCGACCACGGTGCCGAGATCGCGCTGACTTATCAGGGCGAAGCCTTCAAGAAGCGCGTCGAACCGCTCGCCAACGAGCTCGGCGCGCATCTCGCCGGCTATTGCGACGTCACCGATCCGGCAAGCCTCGACGCCGTGTTCGACGGCGTCAAGGAGAAGTGGGGCAAGCTCGACTTCCTCGTCCATGCCATCGCCTTTTCCGACAAGGACGAGCTTGACGGCCGCTACCTCGACACCACGCGCGACAACTTCCTGCGCACGATGGATATCTCGGTCTATTCCTTCACCACCATCGCCAAGCGCGCCGAGCCGCTGATGACCGATGGCGGCTCGCTTTTGACGCTCACTTACTACGGCGCCGAGAAGGTGATGCCGCACTACAATGTCATGGGTGTCGCCAAGGCCGCGCTCGAGGCTTCCGTGCGCTATCTCGCGGTTGATCTCGGCGGCAGCCGCATCCGCGTCAACGCGATCTCGGCAGGCCCCATCAAGACGCTGGCCGCAAGCGGCATCGGCGACTTCCGCTACATCCTCAAGTGGAACGAGTACAATTCGCCGCTCAAGCGCACCGTGACACCGGAAGAGGTCGGCGATTCCGCACTCTATTTCCTGTCCGACCTGTCGCGCGGTGTCACGGGCGAGGTGCACCATGTCGATTCGGGCTACCACGTGGTCGGCATGAAGGCTGTGGACGCGCCCGACATCTCCACCGTCAAGGACTGATCCACACATGTCGCTGAGTGATGCGGAGGCGATCGGACGCCTCCCGCTCATCTATTTCGTGCGCCATGGCGAAACCGCCTGGAATGCCGAAGGCCGCCTTCAGGGTCAGTCTGATATCGACATTTCGCCGGTTGGCCGAAGCCAAGCCGATCGCAACGGCCGTGAGCTCAAATCGCTGATCGGCTCGGCCGAAGGTTTCGATTTCGTCGCAAGCCCCATGCGCCGCACGCGCGAAACCATGGAGCGCCTGCGCGCGGCCATGGACCTCGACCCGCACGCCTACCGCACCGACCAGCGTCTGGTGGAACTTTCCTTCGGCGACTGGCAGGGCTTCAGCTACGAAGACCTCGAAAAGCGTGATCCCGGCATCACGGCCGAACGCGCCGCCGACAAATGGCGCTTCGTGCCGCCGGGCGAGGGGGCCGAAAGCTATGCGCTCCTGCTCGAACGCGTGCGCCCAGCCATCCTCGGTTTCCGCGAACCTACCATCTGCGTCACCCATGGCGGCATCATCCGCACGCTGTTCGTGATGTCCGGCATGCTGACACCGGACGAGGCCTCAGTGGTCGATACCCCGCAGAACAAGATCCTGCGCCTGGAAGGCGGCAAGCTCGCCTGGTTCTGAGAAAATCGTTCCGTGAAGCACCGGCTTGGCGCAACAGCCTTTTGTTGACCCGCTCGCAACAGCCGGTTTAGACGCTCTCAGCCCGCCGCGTCAGAAGTTCTCGCCCGCCCCATGTCCCACAACACGTTCGGCCATTTGTTCCGTGTCACCACCTGGGGTGAGAGCCATGGGCCGGCGCTCGGCTGCGTGGTCGATGGCTGCCCGCCCGGCATCCGCTTCCGCCGCGAGGATATCCAGCACGATCTCGACCGCCGCCGCCCTGGCCAGTCACGCTTCGTGACGCAGCGCCGCGAGCCCGACGAAGTGAAGATCCTGTCCGGTGTGCTGGAAGAAGAGGACGGCACGCTGGTCACCACCGGCACTCCCGTTTCCATGCTGATCGAGAACGTCGATCAGCGCTCCAAGGATTATGGCGAGATCGCCCGCCAATACCGCCCCGGTCATGCCGACTACGCCTATGAAGCCAAGTACGGATTGCGCGACCATCGCGGCGGCGGGCGCTCCTCCGCGCGCGAGACCGCGGCACGCGTGGCCGCCGGTGCCCTGGCCCGCAAAGTCATCCCTGATGTCACGATCCGCGCCGCACTCGTCTCGATGGGCACGAAGCAGATCGACCGCGCGAACTGGGATTGGGATTTCACCGAGCACGCCGATAACCCGTTCTTCACGCCCGACCCGCAATCCGTTCCCCTCTTCGCCGACTATCTCGATGGCATCCGCAAAAACGGCTCTTCCGTGGGTGCCGTGATCGAGGTCGTGGCAGACGGCGTACCAGCCGGCTGGGGCGCCCCGCTTTACGCCAAGCTCGACGCGGAGATCGCCGGCGCGCTCATGTCCATCAACGCCGTGAAAGGCGTCGAGATCGGTTTGGGCTTCGAAGCCGCGCGGATCACCGGCGAAGAGAACGCCGACGAAATGCGCGCCGGCAACGAAGGCACGCCGCGTTTCCTCTCCAACAAGGCCGGCGGCGTGCTCGGCGGCATCTCGACCGGCCAGCCCATCGTCGCGCGCTTCGCGGTGAAGCCGACCTCTTCGATTCTCACACCGCGCCAGTCGGTCGACAAGGACGGCCAGGAGGTCGATGTGATGACCAAGGGCCGCCACGACCCTTGCGTCGGCATCCGCGCCGTGCCCATCGGCGAAGCCATGCTCGCCTGCGTGCTTGCCGACCATTTCCTTCGCCATCGCGGCCAGACCGGCCGCTCGTAAAGCTTACGGAACAGCGCTCATGTCCTTCGATCAGAAACGCGTCGCAGAAGCCATCCGCGCCTTCGAGCGCGGCGAGATCGTGGTGGTGACCGACGATGACGGGCGCGAGAACGAGGGCGACCTGATCGTCGCGGCCGTCCACTGCACGCCCGAAAAGATGGCCTTCATCGTGCGCCACACCAGCGGCATCGTCTGCACGCCCATGCCGCGCGCCGAAGCCAAGCGCCTGAATCTGTCCGCCATGGTCGCCGAAAACGATTCGGCCCACACCACGGCCTTCACCGTTTCCGTCGATTTCAAGCACGGCACCACAACCGGCATCTCGGCCGACGACCGCACGCTGACGGTCCGCAACCTCGCTAATGCCAATGCCGGTGCATCCGATTTCGTGCGCCCCGGCCACATCTTCCCGTTGGTCGCCCGCGAGGGCGGTGTGCTGATGCGCTCGGGCCATACGGAAGCGGCGGTCGATCTCTGCAAGCTCGCCGGCCTGCCGCCCATCGGCGTGATTTGCGAACTGGTCAACGATGACGGCACCGTCACACGTGGGCCGCAGGTGGCCGATTTCGCCCAGAAGCACGGCCTCAAGCAGGTTTCCGTCGCCGACCTCATCGCATGGCGCCAGCGTCAGGAAACGCTGGTCGAGCGCGTTGCCACCTTCGATGTCGAGACGCCCGCCGGCCGTGCCAAGGCGCACGCCTACACGCTGCCCTGGGACCCGATGCAGCATCTCGCGATCGTCTTCGGCGACATTCGAGACGGCGAAGAGGTACCGGTGCGGCTCCATCTCGAAAACGTGGTGCAGGATGTGTTCGGCGCGACATCTTCGCTCGAAGGCGTGCTCGCACGCATGGGCGAGAAGAAGCGCGGCGTGGTCATCTACCTGCGCGAAGGCTCGGTCGGCGTCGGTGCGTCCGACACCGCGCGCAACCGGAGCGAGGCGCATGCCGAGGCGCGCAACCGCGAAAACGAATGGCGCGAGATCGGCCTGGGCGCGCAGATCCTCAAGGATCTCGGCATTTCGTCCATCGAACTCATCGCCACCCGTGAGCGTCATTATGTCGGCCTCGAAGGCTTCGGCATCCGCATCGCCCGCACTGTTGCGTCGTAAGGCGTCCGCCTGATGCTGGTCGCAGCATCCATGCCGTCTATATGAGCCGCTCATGGTGACGCGCCTCTACACGCACTCGTCCTATCGGGACCACGTCAACCCGCCCGGCCACCCCGAGCGGCCCGACCGCGTGCGGGTGGTCGAAGACGCGCTGTCTGACGACGCATTCGACGATCTCGACCGCCACCACGCGCCGGAAGGCACCGTCGAGCAGGTGACGCTCGCGCACCCGCTCCGCTATGTCGAGGCCATCCGCGATGCCGTGCCCACGAGCGGCATTCACCGCATCGATGGCGATACGACGCTCAGCGCCGGCAGCTGGGATGCCGCGATCCTGGGTGTGGGTGCTGCCTGCGCCGGCGTGGACGACGTCTTCGCGTCCCGCGCTCAAAACGTCTTCATCGCCTCGCGCCCGCCCGGCCACCATGCCGAAAAAGAAACGGCGATGGGCTTCTGCCTCTTCAACAACGCCGCCATCGCCGCGCGCCACGCGCAGAAGGTCCACGGCGCCGAGCGCGTCGCCATCATCGACTGGGACGTGCACCACGGCAACGGCACGCAGGACATCTTCTGGGATGATCCGAGTGTCGTTTACTGCTCGACCCATCAGATGCCGCTTTATCCCGGCACCGGCGCGCTCAGCGAAACAGGAGCAGGCAACATCGTCAACGCGCCGCTCGCGCCCGGCGACGGCGGCAGCGCGTTTCGCGACGCCTTCGCCACTCGCATCCTGCCGGCGCTCGAGAACTTCCGGCCCGATCTTGTGATCGTCTCGGCCGGCTTCGACGCGCATTACCGCGACCCGCTCGGCGGGCTCGAATTCGTCGAGGACGATTTCGACTGGGCCACCGGCAAGCTGCTCGACATTGCCGCGCGCCATTCGGGCGACCGGCTCGTCAGCCTGCTTGAAGGCGGCTATGATCTGGAAGGGCTCGCGCGCTCGGCGGCAGCGCATGTGGCCCGTCTCATGAAAGGTTAGTCTGTGGCGGCTGAACAGCAGAATGCGGATGTGAAGACCATGAGCTTCGAGCAGGCGCTCGAGGCTCTGGAGCGCATCGTGGACGATCTCGAGCGTGGCGACGTGCCGCTCGACGAATCCATCCGCATCTACGAGCGCGGCGAAGCGCTGAAAGCCCACTGCGACCGCCTGCTCAAAAGCGCCGAGGACAAGGTCGAGAAGATCAGGCTGTCGCGCGAAGGCAGGCCGGTCGGCACCGAACCTCTCGATCCGGAGTAGAAATCCCCAGCCAATCCGGCGCATTGAGGACGGGCTGAGCAACCGCGTTCAGCTCTCGGTGACGTGTTTCATCGCCGCCACTGCGCCGCATTTACTTTGCAGTGATCACGCCATATCTCGATCTAAATCCTTTTATCCGACCAACGAGCCCGCGCGACCCTTGAGCGATCATCCGCAAACGCCTCTGCTGGACACGGTCAACGTTCCCGCAGACCTCAAGCGCATTCCCGAAGACAAGCTGCCGCAGCTCGCAAGCGAACTGCGTTCCGAGATGATCGATGCCGTTTCGCGGACAGGTGGGCATCTGGGTGCGGGGCTCGGCGTGGTCGAACTGACCGTTGCGCTCCATTACGTCTTCGACACGCCCGACGACCGCCTGATCTGGGATGTCGGTCACCAGGCCTACCCGCACAAGATCCTGACCGGCCGCCGCGACCGCATCCGCACGCTGCGTCAGGAAGGCGGCCTGTCCGGCTTCACCAAGCGTGCCGAGAGCCCATACGACCCGTTCGGCGCCGCACATTCCTCGACGTCCATCTCGGCTGGCCTCGGCATGGCCGTGGCGCGCGACCTCAAGGGCGCGAAGAACAACGTCATCGCCGTGATCGGCGATGGTGCGATGTCCGCCGGCATGGCCTTCGAGGCGATGAATAATGCGGGCGCCATCGATGCGCGGCTCGTCGTCATCCTCAACGACAACGACATGTCCATCGCCCCGCCCACGGGCGCGATGAGCGCCTATCTGGCGCGTCTCGTTTCGGGCAAGACCTATCGTTCGCTCCGCGAGAACGCCAAGCAGCTCGCCCGCAAGCTTCCGAAGTTTCTGCAGGAGAAGGGCCGCCGCGCCGAAGAATTCGCGCGCGGGTTCTGGACGGGCGGCACGCTCTTCGAGGAACTCGGCTTTTATTATGTCGGCCCGATCGACGGCCACAATCTCGAGCATCTTCTGCCCGTGCTCAAGAACGTGCGCGACAACAGCGAAGGCCCGGTGCTGATCCATGTGGTGACGCAGAAGGGCAAGGGCTATGCGCCGGCCGAAGCCGCCGCCGACAAGTATCACGGCGTCAACAAGTTCGACGTCATAACCGGCACCCAGGCTTCCGCACCCGCCAATGCACCCAGCTACACCAAGGTCTTCG
Organism: Mesorhizobium liriopis; assembly: GCF_024053505.1. Taxonomy (GTDB): domain Bacteria; phylum Pseudomonadota; class Alphaproteobacteria; order Rhizobiales; family Rhizobiaceae; genus Mesorhizobium_B; species Mesorhizobium_B liriopis. The sequence goes on from NZ_JAMXQS010000001.1 coordinate 399,398, forward strand.
CCGAAAGCCTGGTGCAGGAGGCCGAGCACGACGACCGCATCGTGGCGATCACCGCCGCCATGCCGTCCGGAACGGGTTTGGACATCTTCGGCAAGGCGTTCCCCGAGCGCACCTTCGATGTCGGCATCGCCGAACAGCATGCGGTGACCTTCGCCGCTGGCCTCGCCACCGAAGGCCTGAAACCCTTTTGCGCGATCTATTCGACCTTCCTCCAGCGTGGCTATGACCAGCTCGTCCACGATGTCGCGATCCAGGGCCTGCCCGTGCGCTTCGCCATCGATCGCGCCGGCTATGTCGGCGCCGATGGCCCGACCCACTGCGGTGCCTTCGACACCGCCTATCTCACCTGCCTGCCGGGCATGGTCGTGATGGCCGCCGCCGACGAGGCGGAGCTGCGCCATATGGTTCGCACGGCGGCCGAATATGATGCGGGCCCGATCTCCTTCCGCTATCCGCGCGGCAATGGTGTCGGCGTCGATATGCCCGAGCGCGGCGAAGTGCTGCCCATCGGCAAGGGCCGTGTGCTGCGCGAGGGCAGCAAGATCGCACTCCTCTCCTTCGGCACGCGGCTCGCCGATTGCATGCTGGCCGCCGAGGAACTGGCGGCCGCCGGCCTTTCCACCACGGTCGCCGACGCCCGCTTCGCCAAGCCTCTGGACGAAGAGCTGATCGCGCGCCTCGCTGCCGAGCACGAGGTTCTGGTCACGGTCGAGGAGGGTTCGGTCGGCGGCTTCGGTTCGCAGGTCCTGCACTATCTCTCAGGCGCCGGCCTGCTCGATCACGGCCTCAAGGTCCGCGCGCTGGTGCTGACGGACGCCTATACCGATCAGGCCAAGCCCGAAAAGATGATCGCCGATGCCGGTCTCGATACGGCGGGCATCGTGCGCACGGTCCATGCTGCGCTCGGCACCACCGCTCGCGCCGTGCGCGCCTGAGCTTCGTCATCCGATGCGGCTGGACGAGGCGCTGGTCGCGCGCAAGCTTTTTCCCTCACGCTCCCGCGCCCGGGACGCCGTCTTGCGGGGCACGGTGAGCGTCGGCGGCGCGGTCTGCCGCAAGCCCGCGCAGGACATCGCTGAAGCCGACACGCTTACTGTCGATGATCCGGCCCGCGCCTATGTCTCCCGCGCGGCCCTCAAGCTTATCGCCGGCCTCGACGCGTTCGGCTTCGATCCCGTCGGCTGCCACGCCCTCGACATCGGCGCCTCCACCGGCGGCTTCACGCAAGTGCTGCTCGAACGAAACGCGGCCCATGTCGTCGCGCTCGATGTCGGCCATGGCCAACTGGTTGAAGCCCTGCGCAACGACCGCCGCGTCTCGGTCCTCGAAGGTTTGAACGCACGCGACCTCTCCGAAACCCATCTCGGTTCCCGGCGCCCTGATGCGCTCGTCTCCGATGTTTCTTTCATCTCCCTGACGCTCGCTCTGCCGCCCGCTCTCGCGCTCGCCGCGACCGGCGCATGGGGCGTCTTCCTCGTGAAGCCGCAATTCGAAGCCGGCCGCGAGGCCATCGGCAAAGGCGGCATCCTGCGCGACCCCTCCGCAGGGGAGGGCGTCGCCCAGCGCATCCGCGATTGGCTCGACACCCAGCCCGGCTGGCGCACGACGGGCCTCGTCCCCGCACCGATCGAAGGCGGCGACGGCAATCAGGAATATCTGCTCGGCGGAAGGAAAGACCAATGAGCGAAACCCTTACCATCGAGCGCCTTGCGGCTGGCGGCGATGGCCTCGCCCATCGCGGCGGCAAGCCCGTCCACGTGCCGTTCACGCTGCCCGGTGAGGAGGCCGAGGTGCGCTTCGATGCCGACGGCGCGCATCTGCTTTCGCTTCTGCGCGCCTCACCCCAGCGCGTCGAGCCGCCCTGCCGGCATTTCGGCACCTGCGGCAGCTGCGCGCTCCAGCACATGGAAGACGAAGCCTATCGCGCCTGGAAACGCGAGCGCGTCGTTCATGTCCTCGAAAGTGCCGGCATAGCCGCGGAAGTCGCCCCGCTGATCCCTTGCGCCCCACGCTCCCGCCGTCGCGTGGCGCTTACCGCGCGGCTGGTCGCGGCCGGCGCGCTGCTCGGCTTCAACCGCGTCCGCTCGCACGAGATCGTCGATCTGGAAGAGAACTGGATCGCGCTGCCGCTGATCGTCGATGCGCTTCCCATGCTGCGCCGTTTGGTCGAAACCATCGCCAAGACGCCGAAATCGTTCCGCCTCCTCGTCACTGCCACAGCATCCGGCCTCGATGTTTCAGCCGAAGAGTCCGGCAAATTGAGCGAAAGCGAGCGCCGCGCGGCTTCCGACTTCGCCGTGCGCAACGGCTTGGCGCGCCTTTCGGTGGATGGCGAGATCATCGTCGAGCCGCGCAAGCCTGTGGTCATGATGGGTGAGGCCGCCGTCAATGTTCCGCCCGGCGCCTTCGTTCAGGCTGTTGCCGAGACCGAAGACGCGATGGTTGCGCTCGTGCTCGATCACGTCAAGAAATCGAAGCACGTCGCCGACCTCTTCGCCGGCTGCGGCGCTTTCACCTTCCGCTTGGCTCGGAATGCCCGCGTCCATGCCGTGGAAAGCGACGCGGCTGCCATCGGTGCCCTCGACCGTGCCGCCCGCGCCACGCCTGGCCTCAAGCCCATCACCCCCGAGCGCCGCGATCTCTTTCGCCGCCCGCTGACCGCCAAGGAATTGAACACCTTCGACGCGGTCGTCTTCGACCCGCCGCGCGCCGGTGCAGAGTTTCAGTCCCGCGAGCTCGCGAAATCCACCGTTCCGCGCGTCGCCGCGGTCTCGTGCAACCCCACGACGCTCGCCCGCGATCTCTCGATCCTCGTCGCCGGCGGCTACCGCGTCACCCGCGTCGTTCCCCTCGACCAGTTCCTCTGGTCGAGCCACGTCGAAGCCGTCGCATTGCTGGAAAAGCCGAAGAGCCGGCGCTAGGCTTGAAACGAGCACTTCTTGAGCATAACTTGCCCGACACGCGATCAATCCCTGCTCAAGAGGCGTGCCGTGTCGTTAGCCCTGACAGTTTCCCGTTATGAATCCAGCGACGCTACGCATCTGTCGGCACGGCGCGTCGCCGAGCTTTTGGGCGTCACGCTTTCCGAACTGTCGAGCCTGATCGGCGTCGCTCGTAACACGCTGACTGCAGCGTCCGGCGCGCGCAAGGTCGATGCGGCCTTGAGTCCGGTGGTTCGCATTCTTGCCATGGCAGAGGAGATGGCAGGCGACGAGCGGCGCGCGGCCATCTGGTTCAAGCACCAACCACTGCCCGGCTGGGCCGGCAAATCGGCGCTTGATCTCGTGCGCGATGGTAAGTCCGACAAGGTATTGAATTATCTCGAGGCCGTACGCTCCGGCGTTTATGCCTGACGCAGCCTTGACGCTCTGGCGCGCCTTCGTGCCGCGCTGGGCTCATCTTCCCCTGTCAGGTGAAGGCGCGGCGCGCTTCGGTGGGCGCTGGAACCCTGTCGGCGCCCCGACGATCTACGCAGCCCGCGAGCTTTCCACCGCATGGGCTGAGTACAATCAGGGATTCGTCCAGCACCCAGCATTGATCGCGCAGCTCGAGCTGCGCGGCGCGAAACTCGCCGATCTGACCGATGTCGCTGCGCTCGAACACTTCGGCCTCGACGAGAGCATCCACCACACCGAATGGCGCGCCACCATTGATGCGGATGAGGTACCGCCCACCTATACCCTGCGTGATAAGCTGCTGAACGACGGCTGGGACGGGGTGATCTACCCGTCCTTCATGTCGCGCGGCGGCACATGCGTCGCGCTCTGGCGCTGGAACGAGGCGAACGCCCCCGAACTTTCCGTCATCGACCCCGAGGGCCGCCTGCCGACGACGCCTGCTTCCTGGGTCTAGACTTTCGTCCCGCCCACGGTCATCGCGTCCATCCGCAGATGCGGTTGGCCGACGCCCACCGGCACGCCTTGGCCGGCTTTGCCGCACATGCCGATGCCGGTGTCGAGCTTGGAGTCGTTGCCGATCATCGACACGCGATGCATCGCGTCTGGCCCATTGCCGATCAGCATGGCGCCCTTGATGGGTTGGGTCACCACCCCGTTCTCGATCATATAGGCCTCGGTGCAGCCGAACACGAATTTGCCGCTGGTGATATCCACCTGTCCGCCGCCGAACGACACGGCATAGATGCCGTTCTTGACCGACGCGATGATCTCTTCCGGCGTCTTGTCGCCCGAGGTCATGAACGTGTTGGTCATGCGCGGCATCGGCTGGTGCGCGTAGGATTCGCGACGGCCATTGCCGGTCGCCTTTACGCCCATCAGCCGCGCGTTCTGGCGGTCCTGCATGTAGCCGACCAGCTTGCCATCCTCGATCAGCACGTTGCGTGCCGAAGGCGTGCCCTCGTCGTCCACAGTCAGCGAGCCGCGTCGCTCGTGGATCGTGCCGTCATCGACCACGGTGACGCCCTTGGACGCGACCTGCTGTCCCATCAGCCCGGCGAAGGCCGAGGTCTTCTTGCGGTTGAAGTCGCCTTCGAGCCCATGGCCCACCGCCTCGTGCAGCATCACGCCCGGCCAGCCGGAAGACAGCACGATATCGAACGTGCCGGCCGGTGCCGGTGCCGCCTCGAGATTGACCAGTGCTTGGCGCAAGGCCTCGCGCGCGGCATCCTTCCAGTTCTCTTCGGCCACGAACTCACCGAAGCCCTTGCGCCCGCCCATGCCATAGGAGCCGGTTTCCTGACGGTCGCCGTCACCCACCACGACCGAAACATTGACGCGTACGAGGGGTCGGATGTCGCGCACCGTCGTGCCGTCGCCGCGCATGATCTCCACATGCTGCCAGGAGGCCGCAAGCGAGGCCGTCACCTGCCGCACGCGCGGATCGCTCTCGCGGCAGAATGCATCGATCTCTTCCAAGAGCCGCGCCTTCGCGCCGAAAGACGGCTCGCCGATCGGGTTCTCGTCGCCATAGAGATGCCTGTTCGTGCCCTGCGGGCCGGCCGCCAGCGTGCCGGAATAACCGGCCTTGACGGTCGAGACGGCATCCGAAGCGCGCAAGAGGGCCGCTTCCGACAATTCGCTCGAATGCGCGAAGCCCGTCGCCTCGCCCGCCACCGCGCGCAGGCCGAAGCCCTGATCGGTCGAAAAATTGGCCGTCTTCAACCGGCCATTGTCGAACATCAGCGCTTCGCTCTCGCTGTATTCCAGAAAGAGCTCGCCATCGTCCGAGCCCTTGATCGTGTCTGCCACGATCTGGCGGACCGTCTCTTCCGAGACGTCGAACTGCTCGATAAGTGATTTCATGAAGGGATCCGCCGCGAAGAATTCTGGTGTGCCAGCGATGTAGGGAGCTGGCACCACGACTGCAACGCGTGCCTTACCTCGGCAGCGCGGCGAAGCCTTCCTTGAAGCCGTTCAGCGCGACGGGAATGCCGATGCCTTCCTCGGGCGTCTGGAACACGATGAAGGTGGCCGACTTGCCATTGGAGAAGGTGTCGATCAGCTGCTTCTCGAGGATCACCTCGGCATAGCATCCATCGCCGAAGCAGCGCACGAAATAGGCCCGGCCGATATCCTTGCCGTCCACGTTGAGGCCGAGGCCGTTGGGCAGGAGCACGCCGAGCGGGGCGAGCACGCGCAGGATCTCGGCCTTGTTGTCGGCGGTGCGCAGCACCACCACGGAAAGGCCGACCTCCGGCCGGTCCTCGGCCACCACGTTCTGCATCATCGCGCACTGCTCGGAGGAGGCGCCAGCCGGCGTGTCGCAGATGATCGACCACGCGCCATGCGTCGCGCGTACCTGTCCGGCTTGCGGCTGGCCCTGCGGGGCGGGGGCAGGGGCCGCCGGCGCCGGCTGCTGAGCGCGCGGCTGCTGCGCCGGTGCGGGCTGTTGCGCCAGTGCCGCCCCCACGGAGACCGGGCTCGCGGACACGAGTGCGCCCACCATCGCGAGCTTCAGGAAAAGACGGACCGGACGCATCGGCACTCCAAATTCATCGAGGGCCGACACGGCCCGGAACTTCATCAGTGCCTTCGCGAATCGCCGGAAGGCCCAGGAGGCGCAACATAAGGGGGAGAGCGAAGCGGATGCCAGCGCCTCTGCCGCGCACATGTTATTTTTCGCTTAAATCCGACTGAATTGCGACCGCCGCAGCCTCTGCCTATCGGCTTGTCGCGGCCGGCTGCCATAAAATGGCTGCAAAATGCCGCATCGGCGGCAAAGCTGAATTCTTGCCCTCCATAAAAGAGTATGGTTTGAACCGCGATGAGGGGACGGAGACTGGAGGAGGTCGTCCGTCCTGCTTGCGATTTGACCGGCCCTTGCCGGCCGGGAGCGGAGATTTCGAGCGGAATGCGGAAACTTTCAGCCAAACTGGGCATGGCCTCGCTGTTTGCGAGCCTCGCTCTCGGTTCAGCCTATGCCGCGCAGCCCACGCCTTGGCAGACCACGTTCCAGCCGGCCGCGACGCCGATCATGGAGCAGATCACGTGGTTCGAGAAATACACGCTGTGGTTCATCATCCCGGTGACACTTCTCGTTCTCGTTCTGCTCGCTTACTGCATCTTCCGCTTCCGTGAGAGCGCGAACCCCATTCCTTCGCGCACCAGCCACAACACGGCCATCGAAGTGATCTGGACCGTCGGGCCGGTGGTGATCCTGCTCTTCCTCGCGGTGCCGTCCTTCCAGCTTCTCACCGCGCAGTACACGCCGCCGAACGAGCCCACCATGACGCTGAAGGCCACCGGCAACCAGTGGAACTGGGACTACGAATATCAGGTCGGCGATGCGCCGCTTTCCTTCAACTCCGCCCCGCTTCTGCAGGATGCAGACCGCCAGGCACTGGGCAAGCAGGATCTTGGCGCCTATCCGCGCCTTTTGGCCGTGGATAACGAGATCGTCGTGCCGGTGAACACCACCGTGCGCCTGCTCGTTACCGCCAGCGACGTGATCCACGCCTTCGCTATGCCGGCCTTCGGCGTAAAGGTCGATGCCGTGCCGGGCCGCGTCAACGAGACCTGGTTCTCGGCTGAAAAGGAAGGCCTCTATTACGGCCAGTGCTCCGAGCTTTGCGGCAAGGACCATGCCTATATGCCGATCGCCATCCGCGTGGTGACGCAACCCCAATATGACACGTGGCTCGCCGCCGCGAAGACCGATCTGCCCGGCGCGAACCGCGCTCTGATGGCGCAGACCGACACCGGCAACAAGCTGGCCGCGGCCGAGTAAGGATCAAAGGTCGACCCCAATGGCAGACGCAGTCATCCACTCCCACGACGACCACGGCCACAAGCCGCTGGGCTTCTTCACGCGCTGGTTCCTGTCCACCAACCACAAGGACATCGGCACCCTCTATCTGATCTTCGCCATCATGGCGGGCATTGTCGGCGGCTTCCTGTCGGTGATGATGCGCTGGGAGCTTCAGGAACCCGGCATCCAGATTTTCCATGGCCTTGCCTCCATGGTCTATGGCGTAGAGGGCGATGCGGCGATCGACGCCGGCAAGTCGATGTACAACGCCTTCACGACCGCTCACGGTCTGATCATGATCTTCTTCATGGTCATGCCCGCCCTGATCGGCGGGTTCGCCAACTGGATGGTGCCGATCATGATCGGTGCGCCGGACATGGCGTTTCCGCGCATGAACAACATCTCCTTCTGGCTGCTCCCGCCCGCCTTCCTGCTGCTCATCCTGTCGGCCTTCATGCCGTCAGCTCCGGGCGCGCATGGCGTGGGCGGCGGCTGGACGATCTACCCGCCGCTTTCGACGTCCGGCCAGCCGGGCCCTGCGATGGATCTCGCGATCCTGTCGCTGCACGTGGCGGGTGCCTCGTCGATCCTGGGCGCCATCAACTTCATCACCACCATCTTCAACATGCGCGCACCGGGCATGACGCTGCACAAGATGCCGCTCTTCGCCTGGTCGGTGCTGATCACCGCTTTCCTTCTGCTGCTCTCGCTGCCCGTTCTGGCCGGCGGCATCACCATGCTACTCACCGACCGCAATTTCGGCACGACCTTCTTCGCACCCGAAGGCGGCGGCGATCCGATCCTGTTCCAGCATCTGTTCTGGTTCTTCGGTCACCCGGAAGTCTACATCCTGATCCTGCCGGGCTTCGGCATCGTCAGCCACATCGTCTCGACCTTCTCGCGCAAGCCCATCTTCGGCTATCTCGGCATGGCCTATGCCATGGTCGCCATCGGCGTGGTCGGCTTCGTGGTCTGGGCGCACCACATGTACACGACCGGCCTCTCGCTCAACACGCAGCGCTACTTCGTGTTCGCCACCATGGTTATCGCGGTGCCGACGGGCGTGAAGATCTTCTCCTGGATCGCCACAATGTGGGGCGGTTCGATCTCGATGAAGACGCCGATGCTGTGGGCGATCGGGTTCATCTTCCTGTTCACCGTGGGCGGCGTCACCGGCGTGCAGCTGGCCAATGCCGGCCTCGACCGCTCCTTCCACGACACTTATTACGTGGTCGCGCACTTCCACTACGTGCTGTCGCTCGGTGCCGTCTTCGCGATCTTCGCGGGCTGGTACTACTGGTTCCCGAAGATGACCGGCTACATGTATTCGCCGCTAATCGCGCGCATCCACTTCTGGCTGATGTTCATCGGCGTGAACCTCGTGTTCTTCCCGCAGCACTTCCTCGGCCTCGCCGGCATGCCGCGCCGCTACATCGACTATCCGGACGCATTCCATGGCTGGAACATGGTGTCGTCCTACGGCTCCTACCTTTCGGCCATCTCGGTGCTGATCTTCCTGTTCGGCGTGTTCGAGGCCTTCGCCAAGAAGCGCATCGCGGGTGCCAATCCGTGGGGTGAGGGTGCGACGACGCTGGAATGGCAGTTGTCCTCGCCGCCGCCCTTCCACCAGTGGGAAGAGCTGCCGCGCATTCGCTGAGGCGCGGACAATTTGGACAATATGCGACGCCGCCCGTTTTCCCTAAAGGGCGGCCTTGCAAGCTTGAAGTAACAGGGCAGGCATCGCTCATGGCGCTTATCGACAACAGGATGGAAGACAGCCTGCCTCGCCTTTCCGAGGCGACGGCCGGTGACTTCTTTGCCCTGATGAAGCCGCGCGTGATGTCGCTCGTGGTGTTCACCGCTTTTGTCGGCTTCGCCGCTGCCCCCGGCTCGCACAACCCTGTGCTGGGCATGATTGCGATCCTCGCCATCGCGGTTGGCGCGGGCGCGTCCGGTGCACTCAACATGTGGTACGATGCCGATATCGACCGCGTAATGACCCGCACCGCTTCCCGGCCTTTGCCGTCCGGCCGCATCCTGCCCGGCGAGGCGCTCGGCTTCGGCATCGTGATGTCGGCCTTTTCCGTTTTTACGCTCGGCCTGCTGGTCAACTGGCTCGCCGGCGCGCTGCTCGCCTTCACGATCTTCTTCTATGCCGTGATCTATACGATGTGGCTCAAGCGCTCGACGCCGCAGAACATCGTGATCGGCGGTGCCGCCGGTGCCTTCCCGCCCATGATCGGCTGGGCCGCAGCCACCAATTCAATCGGCTGGGAAAGCGTGATCCTGTTCATGATCACCTTCCTCTGGACGCCGCCGCATTTCTGGGCGCTCGCGCTCTTCAAGGCCGGCGAATACGGCAAGGCCGGCATTCCGATGATGCCGAACGTGCGTGGTCTTGCGTCCACCCGCCGCCAGATCTTCGCCTATTCGCTTCTTCTCGCGCCCATCGGCATGCTGCCCTGGCTGATGGACTACCGCTCGGTCGTGTATGGCGCAGGCGCGACGGCATTGGGCGCAGGCTTCGTCTGGTATGCCTGGACGGTGCTGCGCATGACGGATGAAGACCAGGCGATGAAGCCCGCCAAGGCGCTGTTCGGCTTCTCGCTCATCTACCTCTTTGCGATCTTCGCGCTCTATCTCGTTGATATCGCGCTGATGCATGCTGGCATCGTTGGTTAAGGCGATGGACGAAGAGCGCATCGTGCTTTCCGAGCGCCAGAAAAAGGCGCAGCGCTCGCGCTCGATCGCCATCGGGCTGGCGCTCGCGGCTTTCGTCGTGCTCGTTTATTTCGGCAGTGTGCTGAAATTCGGCGCGGCCCTTTTCAACCGGCCGATCTGAGGAGAGGCGCGATGGCAGAAGGGAACGCGAAGAAGAGCAATGCCAACCGGACGGTCGCACTGTCCTGCGTGGCGTTCTTCGGCGCCATGGTCGGCGCGGCTTACGCTGCTGTGCCCCTCTACTCGCTGTTCTGTCAGGTCACTGGCTATGGCGGCACGACGCAGCGTGTCGAACAGGCCTCGGATGTCATCCTCGACCAGCCCATCACCGTGCGCTTCGACGCCAACACCAACAATCTGCCCTGGGATTTCGAGCCCGTTCAGCGCTCGATGACCATGAAGATCGGCGAAACGGTGCAGGCCCACTACAAGGCGACCAACGGAACGGGCAGGACGCTGCGCGGCACGGCGAGCTTCAACGTCGTGCCTGAACTCGCCGGCGCCTACTTCTCCAAGCTCGAATGCTTCTGCTTCACCGACACCACGCTCAAGCCCGGTGAAACCCTGGACATGCCCGTCGTGTTCTATGTCGACCCGGACATCGTGAACGCGCCCGAGCTCAAGAACATTCAAACGATCACGCTTTCATACACGTTCTTCCCGACGGAGGGGAAACCGGCTTCTACCGCGCAGGCGCCGGCACCTAAGGGAAACATCGGAGGTTGACATGGCAGACGCGCACGCCAAGCATCACGACTATCATCTCGTCAATCCCAGCCCCTGGCCGCTGCTTGCCTCGGTCGGCGCCTTCGTCATGGCGCTCGGCGGCGTGGCGTGGATGCAGTATCTGAAGGGCGGCTCGCTTCCCTTCTTCGGGCTCAACCTCGCCAATCCCTGGCTGTTCTTCATCGGCCTCGTCATCGTGCTCTACACCATGTTCGGCTGGTGGTCGGACACGATCAAGGAAGGCCGCGAAGGCTATCACACGCCGGTCGTGAGCCTGCATCTGCGCTACGGCATGATCATGTTCATCGCCTCCGAAGTGATGTTCTTCGTGGCGTGGTTCTGGGCCTATTTCGATGCGAGCCTGTTTCCGGCCGAAGTGCATCAGGTGGTGCGCACCGAATATACCGGCGGCGTCTGGCCCCCGAAGAGCATCGAGGTCCTCGATCCCTTCCACCTGCCGCTCTACAACACGATCATCCTGCTCTTGTCGGGCACAACCGTCACCTGGGCGCACCACGCGCTTCTCCATGACGACCGCAAGGGCCTGATCTCGGGCCTCGTGCTGACGGTGGGCCTCGGCGTGCTGTTCTCCTTCGTGCAGGCCTACGAGTACATGCACGCGCCTTTCGCGTTCAAGGACTCGATCTACGGCGCGACCTTCTTCATGGCGACCGGTTTTCACGGCTTCCACGTCTTCGTGGGCACCATCTTCCTGCTCGTCTGCCTCGTTCGCGCGATGCGCGGTGGCATGAGCAAGGAAAAGCATTTCGGCTTTGAGGCTGCTGCCTGGTACTGGCACTTCGTGGACGTGGTGTGGCTCTTCCTCTTCGCCTCGATCTATATCTGGGGCTCCGTCGGCGCGACCATCGCCGAGGGCCACTAACCGTGAGCGAACCGGGCGGCGGCGTGAAAGCCGATGCCGCCTATCCGCCCGTCGAACCGATTTCGGCAGGCCTGCGCGGGCGCTGTCCGCGCTGTGGCAAGGGCCGGCTCTTCGCCGGCTTTTTGCGTCTGGACAAACAGTGCGAGCGTTGCGGCCTCGACTACTCTTTCGCCGATTCCGGCGATGGCCCGGCCGTCTTCGCCATGCTCGTCGTCGGTTTCATCGTGGTGGGCCTGGCACTCTGGGCAGAGGTGAACTACGCGCCCCCGCTCTGGCTGCATTTCGTGCTCTGGGTGCCGCTCGCCGCCATTCTCTGTCTCGGCTCCCTGCGCTTGATGAAGGGTGTGCTCGTCACGCTCCAATACAGCAACAGCGCCGCCGAAGGCCGCTGGGACAGGCCTGAGTGAGCACCACGGAGCTGACCGGAGCGGAGGCACGGCACCCGCGTCGCTGGCTCGTGCTCCTCGTGTCCACCCTTGCCTTCGCGATCCTCGTCGCGCTGGGCACGTGGCAGGTCGAGCGATTGCAGTGGAAGGAGGCGCTGCTCGCGTCGATCGCCGAACGCACCGCCGCCGCGCCTCAGCCGCTCGCCGCCATCGAAGCACGCTTCCGCGACACCGGCGATGTCGAATATTGGCCGGTTTCCGTGACCGGCACCTTCGACCACACCAGGGAGCGCCACTTCTTCGCGACGTGGCAGGGTCAGACCGGCTATTACGTCTACACGCCGCTGATGCTCGAGGATGGCCGGGCCGTTTTCGTCAATCGCGGCTTCGTGCCGTTCGAGCTCAAGGAAAGCGCGAAGCGTCAGCAGGGGTTGATTCCCGGCCGTGTCACGATCACGGGCCTCGCGCGCAATCCGCTGGCGGAAAAGCCGTCATCGCTCGTGCCCGACAACGATCTGGCCAAGAACATCTTCTACTGGAAGGACCGGGACCGCATGGTGGAAAGTGCGGGCTTGCCGACCGGCGATCGCCTCGTGCCTTTCTTTATCGACGCCGGTCCCGGAGCTGCGCCCGGCGGCTGGCCGGTGGGCGGCGTCACCATCGTCGATCTGCCCAACAACCACCTGCAATATGCCGTCACATGGTATGGCCTTGCCGCCGCATTGCTGGGCGTTGTGGTCGTCTGGTTGCTTCGCGCGCGTCGCGCACCTTGACAGGGCAGGGGCCGGACCCTCATTTCCGGGCCGACATGACAGTGCTCTCCCTTATCGCCGACGCGATCCTGCCCGAGGCCGCCAAGCCGCCGCTCACACTGCGCCTGTGCGAGCCGCGCGGCTTCTGCGCGGGCGTCGATCGCGCCATCCAGATCGTCGTGCTCGCGCTGAAAAAGCACGGCGCGCCCGTCTATGTGCGCCACGAGATCGTGCACAACCGCTTCGTGGTGGAAGGCCTGCGCCAGCAGGGCGCGGTCTTCATCGAGGAACTGCACGAAATCCCCGACGAGCACCGCGACCGCCCCGTCGTCTTTTCCGCCCATGGCGTGCCGAAATCGGTGCCCGAGGATGCCGAAGCGCGCAACCTGTTCTTCCTGGACGCGACCTGCCCCTTGGTGTCCAAGGTTCACAAGCAGGCCATGCGCCACGAGCGCCTGGGCCGCCACGTGCTTCTGATCGGCCACAAGGGCCATCCTGAAGTCATCGGCACCATGGGGCAGCTGCCGCCCGGCGCCGTCTCGTTGATCGAGACCGAAGAGGATGTTGCAGCCCTCGATGCCGGCACCGGCGAGAATCTCGGCTTCGTCACCCAGACCACGCTCTCGGTCGATGACACCGCCGGCATCGTCGCAGCCCTTCAGGCGCGTTTTCCGCTCATCCAGGCGCCCTCAAGCGACTCGATCTGCTACGCCACCACCAACCGGCAGGATGCGGTCAAGGAAACGGCGCCGGGCACCGATCTCTTCCTCACCGTAGGCGCACCCAACTCCTCGAATTCCAAACGTTTGGTGGAAGTCGCGAGCCGGGCAGGCGCCAGGCAATCGCTTCTCGTCCAGCGTGCCGCAGAGATTCCGTGGGACGACCTCGGGGAACTGCGGACAGTCGGTCTTTCTGCCGGTGCCTCCGCGCCTGAAGTCGTGGTCGACGAGATCGTGCAGGCCTTTCGCGACCGCTACGATGTCACGCTCGACCTTGCGGTTATCCGCGTCGAGACCGAGAATTTCCCGGTGCTGCGTGCGCTTCGCGACGTGCCGCTCGAAAAGGCCGATATGGCATTCGTCAACGGTGATGCCTGATGGCCGTTTATACCGATGTGGGCGAGGGTGAGCTCGCCGCATTCCTCGACGCCTATGAGATCGGCGGCCTGCTCTCTTACAAAGGCATCGCTGAAGGCACCGAGAACTCGAACTTCCTGCTTCACACGGAAGGCGGCTCCTTCATCCTGACGCTCTACGAGAAGCGCGTCGAAACGAGCGATCTGCCTTTCTTTCTTGGCTTGATGGAGCATCTGGCCGCGCGCGGCATCGCCTGCCCGCAACCGGTGCGCCGCCGCGATGGCGCGATGACCGGCCCGCTCGCCGGGCGCACGGCGGCCCTCGTCACCTTCCTCGAAGGCATCTGGATGCGCCGCCCGAACGTCGCGCATTGCCGCGAAGTGGGTGTCGCACTCGCCTCCCTTCACCTTGCCGGCGCCGACTTCGCCGGCCACCGCCCCAACGCGCTCGCCGTGCCCGGCTGGCAGACGCTGTGGGAGAACTCGCGCGAGCGCGCCGATGAGGTCGAGCCGGGCCTGGGCGCGGAAGTCGAAAGCGATTTCGCGGCCGTTGCCGCGCACTGGCCGAAAGAGCTGCCCGGCGGCGTCATCCATGCCGACCTCTTTCCCGACAACGTCTTCTTTCTCGGCGAGAAGTTGTCGGGCCTGATCGATTTCTATTTCGCGTGCAACGATTTCTACGCCTACGACCTTGCCACCTGCCTGAACGCTTGGTGCTTCGAAAAGGACTTTTCCTTCAACATCACCAAGGGCGCGGCCCTGCTTGCCGGCTACCAGTCGGTACGCCCGCTCTCGACGGCAGAAGCGCAGGCGCTGCCGATCCTCGCGCGCGGCTCGGCGCTGCGCTTCATGCTCACGCGGCTTTACGACTGGCTGACGATCCCCGACGGGCCACTCGTCAAGAAGCGCGATCCGATGGAATATGTGCGCCGCCTGCGCTTCCATCGGCAGGTCTCCACGCCGGCGGATTACGGATTGCAGTGAAACAGATCGATGTCTTCACCGATGGCGCCTGTTCAGGCAATCCCGGCCCGGGCGGCTGGGGCGCCATCCTGCGCTGGAACGGCAAGGAAAAGGAAATGTCGGGCGGCGAGGCCCAGACCACCAACAACCGCATGGAACTTCTCGCCGCCATCAACGCGCTTCAGGCGCTGAAAGAGCCGTGTACCGTCGATCTCTACACCGACAGCAACTATGTTCGCGACGGCATCGGCAAATGGATTTTCGGCTGGAAGAAGAACGGCTGGAGGACCGCCGACAAGAAGCCGGTCAAGAATGCCGAACTCTGGCAGGCGCTCGACGAACAGCGCATGCGCCACAAAGTGACGTGGCACTGGGTCAAGGGCCATGCCGGGCACCCCGAGAACGAGCGGGCAGATGAGCTGGCGCGGGCGGGCATGGCGCCGTTCAAGAAGAAGGGCGTGGCGGCGGCCTAGGGGCTGCTTCTCAGAACGCTGTTGTCAGAACGCTGTTGCGGAAGGGGTGAAGCAATGGCCGCGTCGCCCCCACCTGTATCGCTCCTCACAGGGGGAGGAGGTGAGCGCGGCGGCCGTACCCTCAGACCAGGCGTCAAGTCTTGAGGTCAGGAACACCGATGACGGCCTCCCTCCCCCTTGTGGGGAGGGATGCGGGGTGGGGGTAACTTCACCGCCCGAACAACGCTTCAGCAGTAGTCACCCTCACAACTGCTCCAAAATCCGCGCAGCGCCTGAAATCTCGGCCTGTCCCGGCGCGTCGCCGCTATTCAGCTCCTTCACCACGCCATCCTCGATGATCATCGAGAAGCGCTGCGAGCGAACGCCCATCCCGGCCTTCGCCAGATCGACGTCCAGCCCCAGCGCCCTTACAAACTCGCCATTCCCGTCCGCCAGGAATTCGATCTTGCCTTCCGCGCCCGCAAATCGCGCCCAGGCTGCCATCACGTGGTGGTCATTCACGGCCACCACCACGACCCGTTCCACGCCCCGCGCACCGATGGCGTCGCGGTTCTCGACAAAGCCGGGCAGGTGGTTGTTGGAACAGGTCGGCGTGAACGCGCCCGGCACGCCGAACAGCACCGAGCGGCCGGAAGCGAAGAGCTCTTTCGTGCTCACATCCTTCGCGCCATCGGCTGATGCGAGCTTGAGCTGAACGTCGGGAATGGTGTCGCCGGGGGCGATGGTCATGGCGTGCTCCGGAAGATTGATCCGCGGGGCAGTTAGGGCAGGGGCGCGAAAAGGGAAAGGCTCAAGGCAGCGTGACGGTGCCCGACACAGCTCGGTCCCCAGCTTTCAGCGTGTAGGGCAGGGCCAACGTCTTTTTGTCTTTCGGTTCGGCCGCCACACGCACCGCGAACCGCCAGCCATCCGGGCTCTTCGCACTCGTGAAATCCTCGAAGGTGAATTGGCCGAGCCCGTCCAGAAACAGCTCCGGCTTTTCCGCGCCATCCGTCAGCGTCGCGGTGAAGACGATGCGGTTTCCCTCGCGCTCCCCTTTCACGATGCCGAACGCGGCCGAAGCCGCCATAGGCAGGGCCTTGAACGCGGCTTCCACGGCCGCCTTGTCCTCCGCATCGTCCCGCTGGTCCGAAGACAGCGCAAAACTCGCCTGCACCGGCACGCAGATCGTCTGGCAGATACCGAGAAACGCATCCGCCTGAAGCCGCCACGGCTTCGCTGTGTCCGCGATCCTGAACGTCACCGGCAGTGAAACCGAAGCGCCATAGCCGGCCCATGGCCCATACCCGTCATCATGCCGCTCGGGCGCCGGGAACGCGATTTCCGCCCCGCCCACATTCTCGCTCTTCGAAACGTCCAGGCTCGGGGGCACGCCGGCCTCCCCGGGGTCGCGCCAATAGGTCTTCCAGCCCGGCTTCAGATCGATCTCGAGAATGCCGCGCAAGCTCCCGTCATCGGCAGCGGGACCGGCCGTGATCAGCCGCACGCTTCCGCCTTCCGACTCGACCCAGTCCGTGGAAGCCGCTCGCGCGGGAAGCGCAAAGAGTGATGCGCAAAGCAGCACAAATGTAAGCGATTTTATTGGCAAAACGTGCTGGACAATCCGTTTGCCGGTTCCAGGTGAATTGACGACACGCGCCGAAAACAGTCTTTTCAAGTGCTTGGGAAAGAGATTACCATGACGGGCATGGATATTCTGCGCCGCAAAGCCGAGGCCGAGCCGGGATTTCTGGACGGTCATTTCCTGATCGCCATGCCGTCCATGCAGGACGACCGCTTCGCGCGCGCCGTTATCTATGTCTGCGCCCATTCGGAAGAAGGCGCGATGGGACTGATCATCAACCAGCCCCAGGCCATGCTCTTTCCCGACCTGCTCGTGCAACTCGGCATCGTCGATGAGGACGCAGCCATCCGCCTGCCGTCCAGGGCGCGCGACATCGTGGTGCGCAATGGCGGCCCGGTGGACCGTTCGCGCGGCTTCGTTCTGCATTCGGGCGACTATCAGGTGGATTCCTCCCTGGCCGTGTCCGACGATGTCTGCCTCACCGCCACCATCGACATGCTGCGCGCCATCTCCACCGGCAACGGCCCGCGCCATGCGCTGATGGCGCTCGGCTATGCTGGATGGGGTGCCGGCCAGCTCGAAACCGAGATCGCGTCGAATGGATGGCTGACTGCACCCGCCAGCCTCGACATGCTGTTCGGCAACGACCTCGACGAGACTTACGTGCGCATTCTCGCCTCGATCGGCGTGGACATCGCGCATCTCAGCAGCGCCGCCGGTCACGCCTAACTCTGCGGCTGGGCCGCGCGGAACTGCTCGCGCAACAGCTTCTGCACCGCATCCGCCGTCATCGGCGCGCCGAACAAGAAGCTCTGCACATATTCACAGCCCATCTGGCGCAGCTGAAGCGCGTCACTTTCGTCGCTGACCCCTTCCGCCACCACCGACAGCCCCAGCTCGTGCGCCATGCTCACCATGCTTTTCAGCAGCACCGTGCGCTTGGGCGAGTTGTCGTCCACGAAGCTCTTATCGATCTTGATCGTGTCGAACGGGAAGCGCGTGAGATAGGAGAGCGACGAGTAGCCCGTGCCGAAGTCGTCGAGTGAAAGCCCGATGCCGAGGCCCTTGAGCTTCTTGAGGACATGCGCGGTCTGCTCGGGATTGTCCATCACCAGCGATTCCGTCAGCTCAAGCCGGAAGCAGCGCGGCTTGATCCCTGCGCGCGCCACCACCGAGCGCACATCGCTGACGAGATCGCGGCGGATCAGCTGGCGGCTCGACAGGTTCACCGACACGAAGAGCGGATGCGACCCGAACTGGTCCTGCCAGAGCGAAAGGTCGTCCGCCGCCCGCTGCATGGCAAACAGCCCGAGCTGCACGATCAGCCCGCAATTCTCGGCGATCGGAATGAAGTCCGAAGGCGGGATCTGCCCGCGGCGCGGATGCTCCCAGCGCATCAGCGCCTCGAAGCCAGCCAGACTGCGATCTTCCAGCCGCACGATCGGCTGATAGGCCAGCGTCAGCTCGCGCCGTTCCAGTGCGCGGCGAAGGTCGGATTCGATCTGCAGGCGATCCGTCCCGCCGGTGCGGAAGGCCGGGCGGAAGGGCTCGATGCGGTCGCCGCCAAAGCGCTTGGCCTGATGCATCGCGAGCTCGGCATCCTTCACCATGTCCTCGGCGAGCGCATCGTTTCCCGTCCAGGAAACGAGGCCGACGGAGGCCGTCAGCACGATCTCGCGCTTGGCGAAATTGATCGGCGCGCTGATCGCCTGCTTGATGGCGTCGGCCACGGCCGCGATGCGTGCCGGATCCTGCTCGGAAATCAGCATCAGGGCGAACTGGTCGCCGGCAAAGCGCGAAAGCGAGTCGCTCGGCTTCAAGAGGCGATGCAGGCGGCGCGCCAGCGTCAACAGGATCGTGTCGCCGGCCGAGATCCCGAGACCCGTATTCACCTGCTTGAAACGGTCGATGTCGATCACGAACACCGATGGCCTGATCTTGTGCTCGGTCTTGGCGATGGCCACCATCGCTTCCAGCCGGTTCATGAACAGTTCGCGATTGGGCAGGCCGGTCAGGTTGTCGTGCACGGCGTCGTGCAGGAGCCGCTCTTCCGACTTCTTGTGTTCGGTCACGTCGATCATGGTGCCGACGCATCGCATCACCTCGCCGTCCGAGCCGACCACAGGCCGGGCGCGAAGCGCGAACCAGTGATAATGCCCGTCCGCCCCGCGCAGGCGGAAGTTCTGGCTGATCTGCCCGCGCCGGTGTTCGAGCACCATGTCGAGCGTGGTGCGGAAGGTATCGCGGTCGTCGGCATGCAGGATCGGCAACCAGTTGCGCGCCGCTCCACCCAGCGTGCCGGGTTGCAGGCCCAGCTGCGAGGCGACGTCGGGCCGCGTGACCACCCGGTCGCGCAACACGTCCCAGTCCCACACCACGTCGCCCGCGCCCAGCACAGCCAACGCCTGCCGCTCCATGTCGGAAAACATGCCATGGTGGAGGGCACCGCCCGCGAAAGCGTGCTGCATCACGGTGAAGCCGATCAGGAGGATGATCAGGATCAGCCCGCCGCCGATGGCCGGCTGCACGATATCGTTGTCGAGCATGCCGGTGACCGCCATCCAGCCGCCCACCATCCAGACCAGCACCATGACCCAGCTCGGGATCAGCATCACGGCCCGGTCGTAGTTCTGGATGCCGAGATAGACGATCAGCCCGATGCCGATCACGGCTGTCGCCGCAAACGATATGCGCGCCACGCCCGCCGCCACTGGCGGATCGACCACGGCGACGCCAGCGAGCGCCAGGAGCCCCAGCACCCAGCCGATGGCCGCGTAAGAGAAGTGCCCGTGCCAGCGGTTGAGGTTGAGATAGGTGAACAGGAACACCACGAAGGTCGCGGCCAGCCCCACTTCCGTGCTCGCCCGCCAGATCTGCTCATTGCCGGGCGAGATTTCGATCAGCTTGCTCAGGAAACCGAAATCGACCGAGATATAGGCCAGCACCGCCCATGAAAGCGCGGCCGTCGCCGGGAACATCGACGTGCCCTTGACCACGAAAAGGATCGTCAGGAACAGCGCGAGCAGGCCCGCAATGCCGATCACGATGCCGCGGAACAGCGTGTAGGAGTTGATCGAATCCTTGTAGGCCTCGGGCTCCCATAGATAAACCTGCGGCAGGCGCGGGGAGGCGAGCTCGGCGACGAATGTCACCACGGCACCCGGATCGAGCGTCACGCGGAACACGTCGGCATCCGGGCTGTCCTGCCGGTCGAGCGCGAAGCCTTCGCTCGGCGTGATGGCCGCGATACGCGTCGAGCCGAGATCCGGCCAGACGAAACCCGAATCCACCAGACGAAAATGCGGCGCCACGATCAGCCGGTCGAGCTGCTCGTCGGTCGTGTTGGCGAGCGCGAAGACGGCCCAGTCGCCGCTCGCGCGCGCGTCCTTGGCCTCCACCTCGATACGCCGCACCACCCCATCCGCGCCGGGCGCGGTCGAGACCTGGAAACTGTCGCCCTTGTTGCGCTGGATTTCGACGGCGGCCGACAGGTCGAGCGCGCGGTCGTCACGCGCGATCGCGATGGGCTCGAGCGCATGCGCTGCGAGCGTCGGAAAAAGCAGCAGGAAGGCCGCAGCCAAAAGGCGCACAGCGGCAAGCGTGTCTCGCACCGTTTACTCAGCCTTTCCTTGTCGAGGCGTCGGAGGGGGAGTCTCCCGCGATCAGCGAGAACAGGATATGATCGTGCCAGGCTCCGTTGATCCTGAGAAAGGATCGAAGCAGCCCTTCGCGCTGGAATCCGGCTTTTTCAAGCACACGCGCCGAACGGTTGTTGGTGGGGATGCAGGCGGCCTCCAGCCGGTGCAGGCGTAACCGTTCGAAGCTGTACTGCGCCACCAGCCGAACCGCATCCACCATGAAGCCTTGCCCTGCGAAGCGTTCGCCCACCCAATAGCCGATATGGGCCGATTGGGATACGCCATGGCGGATGTTTCCGAGCGTGATCCCGCCGATCAGGTGCCCCGCTTTCCGATCGAAGATCAGAAAAGCGAGCGCGGTGCCGTCTGCCTGATCCTGCCGGTAGCGCCGCAGGCGTTGCCGCCAACTCGCGCGCTCCAGCTCGTCGGGTGCCCAGCGCGGCTCCCAGGGTTCGAGAAAGGCCCGGCTGTCGCGCCGCAGGCTCGCCCACTGCCGGTAGTCGCTCGTTCGTGGCGGGCGCAGGACCACGCGGTCACCGACGAGCTCGGGTTCCGGTCGGCTGAAGGAGGGCAGGCCCCACATGGCGCGTTGAGTGTCGCGACCTCAAACCGCGATGCGATGGAAAATGGGTTCGGGGCCGAGCTGTCCCGCGATCTCCTCGAAGCTCGCCAGCGTCTCGACGGGCCCGACGGCCGTCACGGTCGGACGCGACGAGAACAGGCGCGACGACAGGTCGGTCAGGCGATCCACCGTCAGCGCGCCCAACCGGTCCATCAGTTCCTCGCGGTCGATGGGGCGCCCGAACAAAAGCAGCTGACGCGCGATCTGCGAGGCCCGGCTCGACGCGCTCTCGGCCGACATGATGAGCCCCGCGCGATACTGCGCGCGTGCGCGGTCGAGTTCCTGCTGGTCGATGTGCTGGCCGGCTTTCTGAAGCTCGGTCATGATCATCGGCAGGAGCTTGGCCAGATCCTCACCGCCGGTCGCGGCATGGATGCCGAACAGGCCGGTATCCGAGAAGCCCCAGTGGAAGGCATAGATCGAGTAGCAGAGCCCGTGCTTCTCGCGCACTTCCTGGAACAGGCGCGAGGACATGCCGCCGCCGAGCACCATGGACAGCACCTGGCTCGCATAGAAATCGCGCACGTGATAGGCGCGGCCTTCGAAGCCGAGCACCACCTGCGCGTCCATCAGGTCGCGCGCTTCGCGATAGTCGCCGCCGGTATAAACGGATTGCGGCGCCGGAACGCTGGTGGCGGTGGGGCGGAAGCTGCCGAGGCGCTTTTCCACCTGGCGCACGAAGCTGTAGTGATCGACCTTGCCCGCCGCGACCACCACCATGCGGTCCGCGCCGTACTGGCGTTCCATGAAGCGGTGGATGTCCTTCGAAGTGAACGACTTCACCGTTTCCGGCGTGCCGAGGATCGAGCGGCCGATGGTCTGTTTCAGATAGGCGGTTTCGGTGAAGCGGTCGAAAACGATGTCGTCGGGCGTGTCGTGCGCGGCGCCGATTTCCTGCAGGATCACATGCTGCTCGCGGCGCAGCTCTTCGGGGTCGAAGCGGCTTTCGGTGAGAATGTCGGCGAGAAGGTCGATGCCGAGTTCGAGGTCTTCATAAAGCACGCGGGCGAAGAAGGAGGTCGTCTCGACGCTTGTCGCCGCGTTGATCTCGCCGCCCACATTCTCGATCTCGGCGGCAATCTCGAAAGCCGTGCGCCGCTTGGTGCCCTTGAAGGCCATATGCTCGAGCAGGTGGGCCATGCCATGCTCTTCGTCCCGCTCGTCGCGGGCGCCCGATTTGACCCAGACCCCGAGGGCAACCGTATCGACGGAGGGGAAATTTTCGGTGGCAACCGTCAGGCCGTTCGACAGACGGCTAACCTCTACACCCATACGGACTAAACTCCCTGACGCACCGCACGGGCGCGATTTGCGATATATTCTTCCACACTTTTGGGCTCGGAGGGAAGCCTCGCGAATTTTTCCGGCCGATCCAGGAGATCGGCCAGCCATGCCGGCAGCGGCGGGCGCATGCCGGACGCTTCGGCCACCGCATCGGGGAACTTGGCCGGATGCGCGGTGGCGAGCACGACCATCGGCGTGTCACGATCGGCGAAGCGCTCGGCCACCCGCACGCCCGTCGCCGTATGCGGATCGAGCAGATATTCGCTGTGGCGCAGCGTGTCGGCGATGGTCGCAGCCGTCTCCGCCATCGGCGACGCGCCCGCGTCGAACTCGGCGCGGATGGCGGCCAGCGCCTTCTCTTCAACCGTGAAGGCCCCGCTCTGCTTCAAGCCCGCCATGGCGGTGCGCACCGCGCTCGCATCACGGCCGTAGGCCTCGAACAGCAGCCGTTCGAAGTTGGACGAGATCTGGATGTCCATGGATGGCGAGGAAGTCGCGACCACGCCCTCCATCGAGTAACGGCCCGTCGCCAGCGTGCGCGCGAGAATGTCGTTGTCGTTGGTGGCGATCACCAGGCGCTCGACCGGCAGACCCATCTTCTTTGCCGCGTAGCCTGCGAAG
The DNA here is from genome assembly GCF_024053505.1 of Mesorhizobium liriopis. Lineage (GTDB taxonomy): Bacteria > Pseudomonadota > Alphaproteobacteria > Rhizobiales > Rhizobiaceae > Mesorhizobium_B > Mesorhizobium_B liriopis. The sequence goes on from NZ_JAMXQS010000001.1 coordinate 422,312, forward strand.
ATGTCGCCGAAATTGCCTGTCGGCACCGTGAACGAGACCGGCCGATCCGGTGCGCCCAGCGAAAGGGCCGACGAGAAGTAATACACGATCTGGGCCATGATCCGTGCCCAGTTGATCGAGTTGACGCCCGACAGGCTCACGCGGTCGCGGAAACCGAGATCGTTGAACAGCGCCTTCACGAGGTTCTGGCAGTCGTCGAAATTGCCGTCCACCGCCAGCGCATGCACGTTCGGCGCCGTCGATGTCGTCATCTGATGCTGCTGCACCGCCGAAACGCGTCCATACGGAAACAGGATGAAGATATCGACGCGTTCGCGGCCCGCGAAGGCCTCGATGGCAGCGCCCCCGGTGTCGCCGGACGTCGCGCCCACGATCGTCGCGCGCGCGCCGCGTTCGTTGAGAACATGGTCCATCAGCCGCCCGAGCAGCTGCATCGCCACATCCTTGAAGGCGAGCGTCGGCCCATGGAAGAGTTCGAGCAGGAACCGGTTGTCGCCGATCTGCGTGATCGGGCACACCGCGCGATGGCGGAAGGTGCCATAGGCCTCGCGCACGATGCGCACGAAATCCGCGCTTGCGATCTCGCCGCCGAGGAAAGGCGTCAAGAGCCGCACCGCGAGGTCGGGATAGGAGAGGCCACGCATGGCGCGGATCTCGGCTGCGCTGAACTGCGGCCACTCGGCCGGCACATAGAGCCCGCCATCACGTGCGAGGCCGGCCAGCAGCACGTCCGAAAAGCCGAGAACGGGAGCCTCGCCGCGCGTGCTCACATATTGCATGAACTGAACTCCAGCCTGGGCGCCACTGAATGGCTTAGTGGATGGCGCAGTGCGGTGGGTCGCATTTTTGCCGCCGCGTTGCTATAGGGCAGACGCTTCATCAGGGGGAAGTGCCTGTATGGTGTTTCAGCTTTTTCAGTCGGCGACCGCACTTCGCCGGACCGCCATTCTTTGTTCGCTCGGGGCCATGGGCGCCTTGAGCGCTTGCCAGAATACTTCCGGGGCGCAGACCGCGACCGACACCACCAGCGGCAAGCCGAAAGTCAGTCAGACCGAGCTTCGCGCCTTCTGCCCGCCGGTCGTTCTGCGCGAAGGCACCAGCTTCTTCAATTCCTACGCCAAGGGCGGCGAGGGCGACGGCACCAAGCTGCGCTATCAGGTTTCCATCAACGATGTGACCCGCTCCTGTGTTCACAACGGCGATCAGGTCACGATGACGATCGCGGTCGCCGGCCGCGTCGTGCCGGGCCCGGTCCGCGCGGCGGGTGCGGCCACCGTGCCGATTCGCGTGGCCGTCACCGCCGACGATCAGGTGCTCTACTCGCAGCTTTTCCAGCACGCGATCGAGGTGCCCGGCGGCGTATCCGCCACCCAGTTCACCTTCACCGACCCGAACGCCACCTTCACCGCGCCCGACATCGCGCGCGTCAAAGCATTCGTGGGCTTCGACGAGGGCGAACCGAAGAAGACGGCGGCCGCCGAGTAATCGCGTCCTTACGCCGGCTCCGACCACTCGCCCAGCGCCGCCAGCGTGCGGGGCAGGGCGCTCATGCGGCTGATCACGGTTTCCGCGCCCGCTTCGGTCAGCGCGTCCGCCAGCCCCGGATAGGTCGCCTCGCCGCCGGTGAAACCGACCGCGCGCATGCCGGCCTCGCGGGCGGCGATGATGCCGGCCGGCGTCGTGTCCACGACGACGCAGGCTTCGGGCGTTGCCGCAGCCGCCGCCTGCAAAAGCAGATCCTTGTAGGATTTCGGATTGGCCGGATCGAAAACATCGATGCGGCCCGCGAAGATCTGATCCAGCCCCGCCGCCTTAAGGATTTTCTCCGTCCGCTTGCGATCGTGCAGCGAAACCGCGTCGAACGGCGCGCCGAGATGCGCGAGCGTCGAGCGCACGCCGTCCACCCCGCGCATTTCGCGGATGCGCTGCTCAACCGCCGTATCCGCAGCGCCGATCAGCGAGGCCTGCAACGGAAGCGGCGACCGCTCTTCGAGCTTCAGGAGAATATCCTTGAACGGAAGCCCTCGATAATCCTCGATCAGTTCGTCGGGCGAGATCTCCACGCCCACGACGCGCAGCACTTCGGCTTGCGCCTCGGCGACGAGCCTGAGCGAGTCCACGATGACGCCTTCCAGCGCGAAGATGACCAATTGGGTTCGCATAAGACCTCGATCGCTGCGATGTTGATTAAATTTTTACCCTGTCCGGTAACCATGGCGCTCTGTGAAGTCACGCGTAGCGTTCAGGGTTCCCGATGCAGCTCCAGCCCCGTATCCTCGATGCCGTCGAGCACGTCCAGCTCACGGCGCCCGTTCAGCGCCCCGTTCAGCACAAGGCGCCCTGGCTCGACACGATCATAAAGGGCGACTGTGTCGCGGCGTTGAACAAGCTGCCCGACCACTCGGTGGATATGATCTTCGCCGACCCGCCCTACAACCTCCAGCTCGGCGGCGATCTGCATCGGCCAGACCAGTCCAAGGTCGATGCGGTGGACGACGCGTGGGACCAGTTCGAAAGCTTCGAAGCCTATGACGCCTTCACCCGCGCCTGGATGATGGCCGTGCGCCGTGTCCTGAAACCCAACGGCACGATCTGGGTGATCGGCTCCTATCACAACATCTTCCGCGTCGGCGCGAAGCTCCAGGATCTCGGCTTCTGGATCCTCAACGACGTCGTGTGGCGCAAGACCAACCCAATGCCGAACTTCCGCGGCCGCCGTTTCCAGAATGCGCATGAGACCATGATCTGGGCGAGCCGCAGCCAGGAGTCGAAGGGCTACACCTTCAACTACGAGGCGATGAAGGCCGCCAACGACGACACGCAAATGCGCTCGGACTGGCTCTTCCCGATCTGCACCGGCCACGAGCGGTTGAAGAACGAGGACGGCGGCAAGCTGCATCCGACCCAGAAGCCCGAAGCGCTGCTCGCGCGCATCATCATGTCCTCGACCAAGCCCGGGGATGTCGTGCTCGACCCCTTCTTCGGCTCGGGCACGACGGGAGCGGTCGCCAAGCGTCTTAACCGCCACTTCGTCGGCATCGAGCGCGAGCAGGAATATATCGACGCCGCCCATGCCCGCATCGAGGCCGTCAAGCCGCTGGATATCGAGGATGCCACGCCCATGGGCGGCAAGCGCGCCGAGCCCCGCGTCGCCTTCGCCACGCTGCTCGACAGCAATCTGATCACCGCCGGCACCATGCTCTACGACGCCCGCCGCCGCTTCTCGGCTCGGGTGAGGGCCGACGGCACGCTCGCGGTCGGCAACCACGCCGGCTCGATCCACCGCGTGGCAGCCGAACTGCAAGGCTTCGAATCCTGCAACGGCTGGACCTTCTGGCACTACGAGCGCAATGGCGGGCTGACGCAGATCGATGAGCTGCGGAAGATCGCACGCCTCGGCATGCAGCGGGCCGGTGGGTGAGAGGCAGCGGCCGAGGGTAGGCAGGAGTTTGTGAGTTCCAGAAAGACCTGAGCGGCGGCCAAGTCATCCCCACCCTGTGTTCCTCCCCCAAAGGGGGAGGGAGCTCACCAGCGTCGCAAGCCACCTCCGCGCCAGATGCCAAGCTTTAGAATGGAGCTCAACGACGACGTCCCCCTCCCACTTGTGGGGAGGGGTAAGGGGTGGGGGTGACCTTTCCACCCGCACGCCCATCACCGCATTCCTAGTGCAAGACTAAACCCGCACCCCCAACCCGCGTAGATCCTCTTCCAGCTTCGCAGCCCCTTCGAACAGCACCGCCTGCCACCCCGCAGCCCGCGCCGCTTCCACATTCTTCAAACTATCGTCGATGAAGAGGCTCGCCGCCGGCTCCAGCCCGAAGTTCCGCGCGTGAACCTCGTAAATCTCGCGATCCGGCTTGATCAGCCCGATCTCGCCCGAAACCGTCACGCCGCGCGGCCATGCCAGAAACGGAAACCGTGCCTGCGCTTCCTTGAACGTGTCCTTGGCCCAGTTGGTCAGCATGGTCACGTCATAGCCCTTGTCGATCAGGCGCTTCATGAGAGCGACGCTGTCTTCATAGGCATGCGGCACCATCTCGTGCCAGTAGCGGCGGAAGTTGCGGATGTTCTCCTCATGGCCCGGATGCGTCTTGATCGCCAAGGCCTCGGCATCCTCCCATGAGCGCCCGCGATCCTGTTCCACATTCCAGTCATGCGTGCAGACATTCTCGAAGAACCAGTTGCGCTCCGTCTCGTCGGGAATGAAGCGGCTGAACACGAGATGCGGGTCGTAGTGGATCAGCACCTTGCCGATGTCGAACACGATGTGGCGGATTTCCGTCATGGCTTGCCTTTGGCTTTGGGTGGAAACGCGGTGGGAATAGCGCATCGGATGGCTTTTCGCATCACCGTCGGCAGCGCTTCGCCCTCCCATTCGGCGGCCTGCGACCACCACGAGCCCGGTGGCGCCTTCGCGGTCTCGACGCCGTCCGTGCGATAGACCTTGAGCGTCAGTCCGAAATGCGTGAAGCCGTGCTCGGCCGTGCCGACCTCGCGCCAGCGCGCGTGAAAGGGCGCCGCCCGTTCCGTCGTGTCGCCATCCTGCCGCGCGTTCCAGTCGCTGTTGGGTACCTCCGCCATGCCGGCGAGCAGCCCCGTGCCCGCCCGCTTGCGCAACAGGATCGCCCCGTCGCGCCGCACCGCCACGAAGGCCGCACCCACACGCGTCGGCTTCTCGGCCTTCGGTGCCTTGACGGGATAAAGGTCCTGCTCACCCCGCTGCCGCGCCAGACACGGCTCCCGCCAGGGACAAAACATGCAGGCCGGCCGGCGTGGCGTGCACACCGTCGCGCCCAGATCCATCATCGCCTGCGCGAAATCGCCGGGCCGAACGGGCGGCACCATCGCCGCCACCGCCTCGCGAATGGCGTTCTTGGCCTTGGCCGGCGGCACGGGCAGGGCCAGCATCCGCGCCATCACCCGCTCCACATTGCCGTCCACCACCGCTGCCGGCTGGCCGAACGCGATGGCTGCGACCGATGCCGCCGTGTAAGCGCCCAGCCCCGGCAGCTTGCGCAATTCCGCTTCCGTTTGCGGAAACGCGCCCAGCTCCGCCACCACCTTCGCGCAGGCCACCAGATTGCGCGCCCGCGAATAGTAGCCGAGGCCCGCCCAGGCCTTCATGATGTCGTCGGCTTCAGCTGCGGCCAGCGCTTCGATCGTGGGCCAAAGTGACGTGAACCGCGCGAAGAACGGTTTCACAGCCTCCACCATGGTCTGCTGCAGCATGATCTCGGAGAGCCAGACGCGGTAGGGATCGGGCACGGCGCCGCTCTTCAGCGCTGCAGGGCTCACCCGCCAGGGCAGGGTGCGGGCGCTTGTGTCGTACCAATCGAGAAGGGCTTCCGCGAGCGGATGGGTCGGCTCCGCGCTGGCGACAAGGTGATTCTGCATCAGAAGCGTCGCGCCACTCGCTCATCTTCCTTTGAAGGTTTAAGATCGGGCATGGCTGCCGATTTCCCTTTTCGTGACCGTGGTCCCCGCGCCGTGCCGCTCGCCGACTTGTCCGCCGGCGTGCTCGACCCGGTCCTGCGCAAGCGCGCCGGCTTGAGCGTCGCCCTGGTTCAGGCCTGGGAGGAGATCGTCGGTCCTCATGTAAGCCGCCGCTCGCGTCCCGAAAAGATACAATGGCCCAAACGCGTGCGCGACAGCGGTCGCAACGAGCCTGCCACGCTGGTGATCGCCTGCGAAGGCTCCGCCGCCCTCGAGCTTCAGCATGAGACGACCGAGATCATCGCCCGCGTCAACCGCTTCATCGGCTCCTACGCCATCGGCCGCATCAAGCTGATCCAGAAACCGATCTATCGCATGGAGCGCGAAAAGCCCGCGCCTCTGCGCCCCCTGAGTCTGGCGGAGAGCAAGCGGCTCGCTTCCACGGTCGCGGCGGTCGAGAACCCCGATCTACGCGCCGCGCTCGAACGGCTCGGGGCGTCGGTGATGGCCAAGCGCCGCTGAACACAGCGTCTCGGCCATATTTCATGCCAACTTCTCTGCATTGGTGCAGAAGGCCCTTGTTTCTTTGTCCGCCTGAAGGTGATTCGCCGATGTCCGCCCGTTTTTCCCGCCGCTCGATGCTGTCCACGATCGCGCTCGCGCCCGCTGCCGTCTGGCTCGCCTCCTGCTCGGAATCGGACGCGCAGACCGCGAACAATGGCGAGGCCACGACGACGGCACCCGCCGCCACGCCTGCGGTTCCGGCGGCCAACGCACCGGAAGCATCAGGCACCGTCGACATGAACAAGCTGCTCGAAGCCGGTCAGCTTCCCGACCAGCAGCTCGGCAAGGCCGACGCACCCGTCACCATCGTCGAATACGCCTCGATGACCTGCCCGCACTGTGCGCATTTCGCCGAAACCACGCTGCCGACCATCAAGCAGAAATATATCGACAGCGGCAAGGCGCGCCTGATCATGCGCGAATTCGCCTTCGACCCGCGCGCCGAAGCGGGCTTCATGCTGGCGCGCTGCTCGGGCGACAAATATTTCCCCATGATCGACGTGCTGTTCCGCCAGCAAGCCCAGTGGGCGGGCGGCGACAATGCGCGCGACGCGCTTCTCCAGCTTTCCAAGCTTGCCGGCTTTACACAGGCCTCTTTCGAGTCCTGCTTGACCGACCAGAAGCTTCTGGACCAAATCAGGTCGGTGAAGGACCGTGCGGCCAATGATTTCGGGGTCGACTCCACGCCGACCTTCTTCATCAACGGCAAGGTATACAAAGGGGCGCTCACGGTTGAGCAGATGTCCGCCATCATCGATGGGCTGCTGGCCGCGTAACGAGCCTCAAACGAGGCGCGCGACGTGAAGTTCACGCGCCTCCGCATCCTCGGCTTCAAGTCCTTCGTGGAGCCGGCGGATTTCGTGATCGAAAAGGGGCTGACGGCCGTCGTCGGCCCCAATGGTTGCGGCAAGTCCAACCTGGTGGAAGCGCTCCGCTGGGTGATGGGCGAAAGCTCCTACAAGAACATGCGCGCGTCCGGCATGGACGACGTGATCTTCTCAGGGAGCGGCAACCGCCCCTCGCGCAACACGGCCGAAGTCACCCTTTTCCTCGACAATGCCGACCGCACGGCACCCGCCGCCTTCAACGGCGAGGACGAGCTGCAGGTCTCGCGCCGCATCGAGCGCCAGTCGGGCTCGACCTATCGCATCAATGGCCGCGAGGCCCGCGCGCGCGACGTGCAGCTGCTTTTCGCCGACCAGTCCACCGGCGCGCGCTCGCCCTCCATGGTGGGGCAGGGGCGCGTCAGCGAGCTGATCCAAGCCAAGCCGCAGGCCCGCCGCGCGCTACTCGAAGAAGCCGCAGGCATTTCCGGCCTCCATTCGCGCCGCCACGAGGCCGAGCTGCGCCTGAAGGCCGCCGAAACCAATCTCGAACGGCTGGACGATGTGGCTGGCGAACTCGAAGGCCAGATCGAAAGCCTGAAGCGCCAGGCGCGCCAGGCGGTGCGCTACAAGAACCTCGCGGCCGACATCAAGCGCGGCGAAGCGACCGTGCTCCATCTCCGCTGGCTTGCGGCCAAGGCCGCGCAGGACGAGGCACGCAAGGCCCTCGACCGCGCCACGCTGACGGTGGCCGAGCGCGCCAACGCCCAGACGCAGGCCGCGCGCGATCAGGCCGTCAACCTCCACGGCCTTCCCGCGCTCCGCGAAAAGGAAGCGGAAGAGGCGGCTGTCGTCGCACGTCTCAATATCCAGCGCATGAACCTCGACGAGGAAGCCGCTCGCATCTGCGCGCGCCAAACGGAGGTGGACCGGCTTCTGCGGGAGATCGCCGCCGATCTTGCGCGCGAAGAAGCCATCGCACGCGACAACCAGGACGTGATCGGCCGCCTCGACACGGAAGAAAAGAATCTCAGATCCTCGGACGAAGCAGCCGTTTCCCGTCTCGCCAGGGCCATCGAGGCGGAAGCCGCGGCGCGCGCCACGCTGGCGCTCAGCGAAGCCGCCATGGTTTCGCTCACCGCCGAGCACGCCCAAGCCACCGCCGAGCGCAACGCCGCCGAGCGCGCACTGGCGGAAGCCGACCAGCGCCTGTCCCGCGCCCGCGCCGAGCAGGACCGCATCGAGCGCGACGTGAACGACGTTGCCGCGAAGCTCGCCGCCTTGGTCGATCCCACTGCCATTCGCACCCAGCTTGAAGAGGCCGAGCGCCAGCTTCTCAAAGCGGAAGCCGATGCCGCCGCAACCGAGGCCCGCGTCGCTGAAGCTCGCGAAGCCGAAGCCGGCCTGCGCCCCGCGCTGACGGAGGCCAAGGCCACGCTGGCCCGCCTGGAAGGCGAGGCGCGCGTTATCCGCAAGCTGATCGAGCAGTTGGGCGGCGGCAAGAGCTTCCCTCCCGTGCTCGAAAGCATTCTCGTCGAGCGCGGCTTCGAGGCTGCCCTGGGCGCCGCGCTGGGCTCCGACCTCGACGCGCCGACCGATGCTGCCGCCAAGATCCATTGGGCCGGCAGCCAGCCGCACCCCTCCGACCCGGCACTTCCCGAGGGCACGACGCCGCTCAGCGAGCACGTGCGCGGCCCCCGCGCGCTGTCGCGTCGTCTCGCGCAGGTCGGCGTCGTGCCCGACCTCGCCACCGGCAAGCGGCTCCAAGCCGAACTCGCGCCCGGCCAGCGCCTCGTTTCCCGCGAAGGCGCCTTCTGGCGCTGGGACGGCCTCATGGCCGCCGCCGACGCGCCCAGCAGCGCCGCCCAGCGCCTCGCCCAGAAGAACCGCCTATTCGAACTCGAAACCGAGACCACGCAGGCCAAAGCCGAGCATGACCGCCAGAGCGCTTTGGCGGTGGAAGCCGAGCGCGAAACCCGCGCCGCGTCCGATGCGGCGGAAGCGGCTCGCGGGACGATGCGCGACCAGACCCAGGCACTCGCCACGCTGCGCGCCGCTCTCAAGCGCGCCGAGGAAGCCGCCGGCGGCCTGACCCTGCGCGCCGCAGCCCTCGACGAAGCGCTCACGCGCGCCAAGGCCACCGTAGCGCTCGAAGAAGACGCGCAAGCCGGCGCCCGCAACCGCCGCGACGCCGCGCCCGACCCGCGCGTGCTTCGCGAGCGCACTGATGCAGCCTACAGCACGGTCGCCCGCGACCGCAGCGCGCAAAGCAACGCCCAAGGCGAGATCGACCGCCTCAAGCGCGAGAAGGACGGCCGAGCCCGTCGCTTGCAGGCCATCGCCGGCGAGCGCCAATCCTGGCTATCCCGTGTCGAAACCGCCAGTCGCCAGCTTTCCGTTCTTTCCGAACGCAAGGCCCAGGCCGAGCGCGAGCAGGCGATGCTTGCGGAAGCCCCCGACGAACTCGCCGCCAGGCGCCGCACGCTCACCACGGAACTCGCCAGCGCCGAGGAAGCGCGAAACCGCGCCGCCGACAAGGTGGCCGAAGCCGAAACCCGCCAAACCAGTTTCGATCGTGCGGCGGCGAGTGCCGCGCAAAGCCTGTCCCAGGCCCGCGAAGAGCGCGCCCGCGCGGAAGAGCGCCTCAACGCCACCGATGCCCGCCGGGCCGAAGTCGAAGCGCGCATTACGGACGAACTCGGCGTCGAGCCCCACAAGGCCATCGAACTCGCCGGCCTCTCCGACAAAGATCCTTTGCCCGACCAGCCGGATGTCGAGCGCCGCATCGAACGGCTGAAATTTGAGCTCGAACGCCTCGGCGCGGTCAACCTGCGCGCGGAAGAAGAGGCGAGGGAACTCGGCGGCCGCTTCGACCTCATCGTGCGCGAGCGCGAGGATGTGATCGAAGCCGTGCGCAAGCTGCGCGGCGCCATCGGCGCGCTCAACCGCGAAGGCCGCGAGCGCTTGCTGGCCGCGTTTCAGCTCGTCAACACACAGTTCCAGCGCCTGTTCACCCATCTTTTCGGCGGCGGCACGGCGGAGCTTGTCCTGGTCGAGTCCGACGATCCGCTTCAGGCCGGTCTCGAGATCATGGCCCGCCCACCGGGCAAGAAGCCCCAGACCATGACGCTTCTGTCTGGCGGCGAACAGGCGCTCACCGCCATGTCGCTGATCTTCGCCGTGTTCCTCACGAACCCCGCACCCGTCTGCGTGCTGGACGAGGTGGACGCCCCGCTCGACGACCACAATGTCGAGCGCTTCTGCAACCTGCTCGACGAGATGTCGCGCACCACCGAAACGCGCTTCATCGTCATCACCCACAACCCGATCACCATGGCCCGCATGGATCGCCTCTTCGGCGTCACCATGGCCGAGCAGGGCGTCAGCCAGCTCGTTTCCGTCGATCTGCAAACGGCTGAGACGATCCGCGAAACGGCCTGACCGGGCGCGCCCCGTCACATGCATTTCCGGCGATGCGCCTTCAGCGCACTGCAACTGTTTCGCGCGCCCGTTTCGCGGCTGGCCATTAACCCATGTTGTTGCCTAACCGCATCATCCTGTTGAGAAATTCGTCGCGGTTCTTCTGACGGTCGTGCCCGCGCGCTATAAGCCTCTCCATGCGTAAGTTCGGAATTGTCGGCGCTGCCTGCCTCCTCGTCCCCCTCATAGGGACGAGCGGCTGTACGCGCACATCCGACGGCTCCATCGTGCCGGCCTACGGCGTCGGCATGGCTCCGAGCCCGATGGGCACCGTCCCCGTCTTCCGCCCCGCCGAGCCCGAACCGGCCACCACTGCTTACAATCGCTTCCCCGTCGCGCCGCCCCCTGCGCCCATGAGCGAGCCCCCCATGCGCCGCACCTATCGCGCTGCACCCCCGCCGCCCCCACGCGCCGAGCCTTATCTCTACACCTGCCACACCGAAAACGCCCAAACCCGCGTCCGCATGGCCTGCCAGTAGCGCTTTCACGCCTCCAGCCTCGGACAAGCCGCCCGCGCTAGTGTCAGGCTCTTCCTGTTGCAGACTCCCAAACTTCGAACCCGCCCGGCAAGCCGAGGCGGGTTTTCTTTGTGAACATGCCTTCGTCCAAAACTGAAAGGTCTGCTAAGCGACAGCGTTTGTGAAGTCTGAGGCGAGGGGTCGGAGTGGTGTTTAAGCTGGAATACGATCCGAACGCTGATGCTGCCTATCTCCGCTTCTCGCGAGAGACGATCATCGACAGTGAAGAGGTTTCGCCTGGCATCGTCCTTGACTTCGACGAAGCTGGCCTTCTGGTCGGCATGGAAGTCTTGGACGCCACGCGCAAGCTGTCCCCCACTGTATTGCAGATCGCTTGAAACAGAGCGTCTAGCGCCCTCGTGGTTCGACAGGCTCACCATGAGGGCTGTTGTTAAGGCTGCGCATAATCACCGAGGTCAACGAGCGCCGGCGCTCCATCAGCCCTCATGGTGAGCCTGTCGAACCACGAGGGCGCCAGGCGCTCGCGCATCGATCAATCCTAAACCGAAGCGGTGAAAAATCTGGCTGGGGCGCCAGGATTCGAACCTGGGAATGTCGGTACCAAAAACCGATGCCTTACCACTTGGCGACGCCCCAACGGCCGCGCTTTCCGCGGCAGAGGTGGGCGCCTTATAGGCAGGGTCGGGGCGGAGTGCAACGGGAATTGGATGCGGCTGAGAGGCTAATCTGCGTAGCATGAATCGGGCTGGTCGCGACCGCGTCGGCCTCGACCCGCAGGCCTGATACGGCCGGATCATAGCCATCGCCAAGACCGCTTCGAAATCGAACACGGCCCGCGCCGAACCGGCCCGATCAGTGCTCGCTCCACACCGCCAGCTCGTTCCCGGCCGGGTCGATGAAGTGGAAACGCCGGCCGCCGGGAAACGAAAAGATCTCGCGTGCGATCGTGCCGCCGGCATCCTGGACCAGACGCAGCGCGCGTTCGAGGTGGACGGCATAGATCACGGGGAGGGGTTTCTGCACCGCGCCGCTCGTGTCGCCGTCGAACCCGCCATCCAGTCCCTCGCTGAAGGCGCTGTAGCTCGGGCCGTAATCGGTGAAGGTCCACGAGAACGCCTCGCTGTAGAACGCCTTCACGCGATCGAATGTGCCGCCTGCGGCCGGCATTTCGAGGTAATCGAGCTTTCCGTTCTGTCGCATCGCGCCCTCCTTGTTCCCTTTATGTTCTGGGGCGAGTCCCGCTTTGCGGCAATGCGGAAAAAATATTGCAGATGCTAATCGATTTTGACTTCGCGCAACGTCCTTCTGGCGGTTGCGCTCGGAATTCGAGCCTGCAACACCATCCTCGAAACGGCAAACGAGGACCGGATCATGGCTGACAAGTGGGTCTACACCTTCGGCGACGGCGCGGCGGAAGGCCGGGCGGGAGACCGCAATCTGCTCGGCGGCAAGGGCGCGAACCTGGCCGAAATGTGCTCGCTCGGCCTGCCCGTACCACCCGGCTTCACGATCACCACCGAAGCCTGCAACCGCTATTATGCCAACGGCAAGAGCTATCCCGAAGGTCTCGAGCGCCAGGTCGACACGGCCCTCGAACACATCGCGAAGCTGACCGGCCGCCGCTTCGGCGACCCCGAAAAGCTGCTGCTCGTCTCCGTGCGTTCGGGTGCCCGCGCCTCCATGCCGGGCATGATGGATACGGTGCTCAATCTCGGCCTCAACGACGAAACCGTTCTCGCGCTTGCGAAGGACGCCGAGGACCCGCGCTTCGCCTGGGACAGCTACCGCCGCTTCATCGGCATGTATGCCAATGTCGTGCTCGATCTCGATCATGAGGAATTCGACGAGATTCTGGGCGACGAGAAAGCGCGCGCCGGCGTCGAGCTCGACACCGAATTGTCGGCGAAGGATCTCGAACGCGTGGCGTCGCTTTACAAGAAGAAGGTCGAGGAGGAGACCGGCGAGCCTTTCCCGCAATCCCCGCGCGACCAGCTCTGGGGTGCCATCGGGGCGGTGTTCTCGTCCTGGATGAACCACCGCGCCATCACCTATCGCCGCCTGCACGACATTCCTGAATCCTGGGGCACGGCGGTGAACGTCCAGGCCATGGTGTTCGGCAATATGGGCGAAACCTCGGCGACCGGCGTGGCCTTCACGCGCAATCCTTCGACCGGCGAAAAGGCGCTCTATGGCGAGTTCCTCGTCAATGCGCAGGGCGAGGACGTGGTGGCCGGCATCCGCACGCCGCAGAACATCACGGAAGTGGCGCGCATCGCGGCGGGGTCCGACAAGCCTTCGCTCGAAAAGCTGATGCCTGAAACCTATCGCTCCTTCATCGACATCGCGAACCGGCTCGAAAAGCATTATCGCGACATGCAGGATCTGGAATTCACGGTCGAGCGCGGCAAGCTCTGGATGCTGCAGACGCGTTCAGGCAAGCGCACCGCTCGCGCCGCCCTGCGTGCCGCCGTCGAAATGGCGGGTGAGGGGCTGATCACAGAGGATGAGGCGGTCGCGCGCATCGATCCAGCCTCGCTCGACCAGTTGTTGCATCCGACCATCGACCCCAAGGCCGAGCGCAACGTCGTCGCCACCGGCCTGCCGGCCTCGCCGGGGGCTGCCACCGGCGAGATCGTGTTTTCGTCCGATGCGGCGGAAGACGCCCGAGCGCAAGGCAAGAAGGTGATCCTCGTGCGCGCCGAAACCAGCCCCGAGGACATTCACGGCATGCATGCCTCGGAAGGCATCCTGACCACGCGCGGCGGCATGACGAGCCATGCGGCGGTGGTCGCGCGCGGCATGGGCAAGCCCTGCGTGTCGGGCGCGGGCGGCTTGCGCGTCGATGCACGCGCCGAGACGCTGACCGCTGCGGGCCAGATATTCCGCAAGGGCGACGTCATCACCATCGACGGCGGTTCGGGTCAGGTTCTGAAAGGTGCGGTCGCCATGGTGCAGCCCGAGCTTTCGGGCGATTTCGCCAAGATCATGGAATGGGCCGACAGCAAGCGCCGCATGAAGGTGCGTTCCAATGCCGAGACCCCGGCGGACGCGCGCGCCGCACGCTCCTTCGGCGCCGAAGGCATCGGGCTTTGCCGCACCGAGCACATGTTCTTCGATGCCACTCGCATCGTGGCCGTGCGCGAGATGATCCTGGCGGACACGGAGGAGGGGCGCCGCACGGCGCTCGCCAAGCTCCTGCCCATGCAGAAGTCCGACTTCGCCGAACTCTTCGAGATCATGGCGGGCCTGCCCGTCACGATCCGCCTGCTCGATCCGCCGCTGCACGAGTTCCTGCCGCATTCGGAAGAGGAAATCGCCGAGGTCGCGGCTGCCATGAACGTCGAGACCGATCGCCTGCGCGAGCGCGCCGATGCGCTGCATGAGTTCAACCCGATGCTCGGCCATCGCGGCTGCCGTCTGGCGGTGTCCTACCCGGAGATCGCCGAGATGCAGGCCCGCGCCATCTTCGAGGCGGCAACCGAAGCGGCACAAGCGAGCGGCAAGCCGATCGTGCCCGAGATCATGGTGCCGCTGGTGGGCCTCAAATCGGAGCTCGATTTCGTCAAGGCGCGCATCGATGCGGTGGCGCGCGAGGTGGCGGCCGAGACCGGCACCAGGCTCGACTATCTCGTCGGCACCATGATCGAACTGCCGCGCGCCGCCCTTCAGGCGGGCTCCATCGCGCATTCGGCCGAGTTCTTCTCCTTCGGCACCAACGACCTGACCCAGACCACCTTCGGTATCAGCCGCGACGACGCTTCGAGCTTCCTCGACGTTTACCGCCGCAAGGGCATCGTCGAGCAGGATCCGTTCGTCTCGCTCGACCAGGAAGGTGTGGGCGAACTCGTGCAGATCGCCGCCGAGCGCGGCCGCAAGACCCGCAAGGCCATCAAGCTCGGCATCTGCGGCGAACATGGCGGCGACCCGGCCTCGATCCACTTCTGCGAGGAGGTCGGCCTCGACTACGTCTCCTGCTCGCCCTTCCGCGTGCCGATCGCGCGGCTGGCGGCAGCGCAAGCCGCGATCAGGGCTGCGGAGCCGAAAAAGACGTCCGCGCCTGTTGTGGCGATGACGGCCTAGATCGGCTGAGGGTTGACGGGCTCGCCCGTCAACCCCGGCAAGATCTTCCGGTCCACCAGCGCGTGCAGCCGCTGCACATAGCCGTTACGCGCGGACGGCCCTGTCGTGTCGGAGGTCATCACGACCGTCACCCCGGCACTCGGGATCACATAGACCATCTGCCCGCCATAGCCCCAGGCATAGTGGACCGGACGCTCCGTGCCGGTGCGGGTGAACCAGCCATAGCCGTAACCCTCGCCGTTCCACGGCGAATATGTGCGAACCTGCCAGGACTGCGCGATCCACTCGGCCGGCACCACCTGCCTGCCTCCGGTCTTGCCGCCGTTGCGATAGAGTTCGCCGAACGCCAAGAGCGCGCGGGGTGAGAGCACCATGTCGTTGCCGCCGAAATAGATACCACGCGGATCGGTCGGCCATGCCGGGATAGAAATCTCGAGCGGCTCGCCCAGCCATTCGCGGGCCAGCGCCAGCGTCGATTTCTGCGACAGCCGTGTGAGTGCGGCCGAAAGCAGATGCGAGTTGCCGGTGGAATAAAGCATCCGCCCGCCCGGCTCGTCCACGAAAGGCTGGCTCAGGGCGAAGCGTACCCAGTCGCGGCTTTCGACCCAGCGGCCGTAATTGGGGCCCGACGTGCGCTCCAGACCCGCCTGCATCGAAAGCAGGTTGCCGACGGTGATGCGCGCCATTCGCGGGTCGGGATTCTCTGGGGTCGCGCGCGGAAAAAGCGGCGCGATGGGCTGGTCGGTGCCGCGCAGGACTTTTCGGTCGATGGCGATGCCGACCAGGGCCGAAAGCACCGACTTCGACGCCGATTTCACGTTCACGCCCCGATCCAGCGAGGGCCCGCGAAACACGTGCTCGATCACGGGCTGGCCGTTGCGCGCGACGATCATCGTGCGCAGCGCTTCGAGCCCTTGCGCCTCGCGAATGATATCGGCCTCGAAGCTGGCCGGGACCGAGGCTTGCGTCGCGCTTTGCGCCCCAACGCCACGCGAAAAGAGGAGCGCGGCCGATCCGGCAACGCTCCCCGCGATGAATTTCCGACGGCTGAGTGCGGTGTGTTCTGTCATGCGTGCAAAGTGAGAGGCTGATCGCCCATCCGCAATGCACGCCTTCTCACAATGTGATCAGCCGCAATGCCTAAACCTCGTCGCTCTTCTGGCTGACGGCTTCGATGCGCACGCGGTCCGGATAGAACGCGCCGTGGTCGCGGATGCTTTCCATCTCGTCGAACGGCGCCTCGTAAGCCCACATCGCATCCTCGCGCGCTTCGCCCACGGCTGTCGCGCGCCAGTAGGTGGCATCGCCTTTATAGGGGCAGTGGGTGCGGCTGTCGGTGCGTTCGAGATGTTCGAAATAGATGTCCTCGAAGGGAATGTAATAGACATCCCCGTAATCGCCTTCCCTCAAGACCAGCGCGCGCTTGGTCGAGGCCAGCATCGCGTCACTGAGGCTCACATTCACGGTGCCCTTGAAGGGCTCGACGGTGATGCGCTTGTTCGGGTTCTGTTTGAAGCCGGGTGACGGGTTGAGGCCAGTCGCCATGGTGTGTCTCCTCTTGAACTCGCGCATTCAACGGCCGGGCCGTTTCACCGTTCCCACTGGACACCGCGCCGACATCGCCCCGATAATTCTCCACGCAACGGGAGGAAACGATGCGCGGACTGATGCAGGAGTGGCCGCTTTTGTGCGGCAAGATTCTCGACCATGCGGCGCGCCAGCACGGCAGCCGCGCCATCGTCGGCCGCTCGGTCGAAGGCCCAATCACGGCAACCACTTACGCGCAGGTCCGGACTCGATCCCTGAAGCTCGCCTCGCGTCTGGCGCAAGACGGCTTCGCGAGCGGCGACCCGATCGCGACGCTTGCCTGGAACACCGCACGCCACCTGGAAGTCTGGTATGGCGCGATGGGCATCGGCGCTCTCTACCACACACTCAACCCGCGCCTGTTCCCGGACCAGCTCGCCTGGATCATGGGCGACGCCGAGGACAAGGCGCTGTTCGTGGACCTGTCCTTCGTCGCGCTCGCCGAAAAGCTCGTGCCGCAGGTGCCGAGCATTCGCCGCGTCGTGATCCTCACCGATCGCGAGCACATGCCCGAAACCACGCTGCCCGCTGCGGTTGCCTACGAGGATTATCTCGCGGAGGGCGAGGACGGTTTCCAGTGGGCCGAGCTCGATGAGAACCACGCCGCTGGCATGTGCTACACCTCTGGCACCACCGGCAATCCGAAGGGCGTGGTCTATTCCCATCGCTCCAACGTGCTGCACGCCATGATCGCCGCGATGCCCGACGCTATGGGCATTTCCTCGCGCGACGTGGTGCTGCCCGTGGTGCCGATGTTTCATGCCAATGCGTGGGGCCTGGCGCAAAGCGCGCCGATGGTCGGCGCCAAGCTCGTGATGCCGGGCGCCAAGCTCGATGGCGGCTCTCTTTACGAGCTGATGGAGCGCGAGCAGGTGACCTTTTCGGCGGCGGTGCCCACCATCTGGCTCATGCTGCTGCACCATCTCGAGGAAACCGGCAGGAAACTGCCGCATCTGCGCAAGGTCGTCATCGGCGGCGCGGCATGCCCGCGTGCGGTCACGGAGAAGTTCGAGAAGACATATGGCGTCGAGGTCATCCACGCCTGGGGCATGACGGAAATGTCGCCGCTCGGCTCGCTCTGCACGATGAAGCCGGAAACCGATGGGCTGGATGACGACGCGCTCTACGCGCTCAAATCCAAGCAGGGCCATGCGCCCTTCGGCGTCGAGATGAAGGTGACCGACGACGACGACCGCGAGCTGCCTTGGGACGGCAAGAGCTTCGGCCGGCTGAAGGTGCGCGGCCCCGCCGTCTCGAGCGCCTATTTCGGTGGTGCGGGCGCCGAGCAGTTCGAGGCGGATGGCTGGTTCGACACGGGCGATGTCGCGCATATCGACCCGCACGGCATCATGCAGATCACCGATCGCGCCAAGGATGTCATCAAATCGGGCGGCGAGTGGATTTCCACGATCGAGCTCGAAAATCTCGCGGTCGGCCACCCGGACGTCGCGGAAGCCGCCGTGATCGGCATCCACCACCCGCACTGGGACGAGCGGCCGCTGCTGATCGTGGTCCCCAAGCCCGGCTGCGCGCCAACCAAGGAGGCTGTGCTGGGCACGCTTGAAAACAAGGTCGCGCGCTGGTGGATGCCCGACGATGTGGTGTTCGTTAAGGAGATACCCCATACGGCTACGGGCAAGATCAGCAAGCGCGCGCTGCGCGAGCAGTTCAGGGACTATACGCTGCCAACCGCATGACCACCCGCTCCGCCATCGCCCGCGACCGTGATCTGCCGCGCCCCGTCAAGCACTCGGTGAGTGCCGGCATCGCGCGCCGCCTGGCCTGGTTCGCGGGCCTCGTCCTCGTCGTCTCGGGCGCACTGCATCGCTTCGGCTTTCTCCTCACCGAAGCCTTCGCCAATGTGCTGGCCGTGGTCGCCGGCATGGCCATCGCGGCCCTGCTGCTCGCGCTCTTCGCGTGGCGCCGGGTCTGGGTGAAGGGCGTTCGCGGGGCGGGCGATGTGGCACATGCGGTGATCGTCAGCCTTCTCGTGCTCCTGCCCTTCGGCTGGGCGGCAGCCGAAGCCATGACGCATCCGATGCTGAGCGACATCACCACCGACCTGGATGACCCGCCCGCCCTTGCGTCCCGCGCGGCTCTGCCCGAAGCCGTCAAGAGCGAGCAGCCGGAGGCCTATCCGGAAGTCGTCGGCCACCGCTACCCGCTGCCTGTCGAGCGCCTGTCCGAACTCGTGCGCACCATGATGGAAGAGCGCGGCTGGGTGCCGATCGAGCAGATCGACGCCACGGACGGCATCACGATGCGCGGGCTCGCGCATACGCTGGTGCTGGGCTTCCCGAGCGATGTGGTGATCCGCATCACCGACGAGGGCGAGACGAGCTATGTGGACATGCGCTCGCGTTCGCGTTTCGGCCGCGCCGATCTCGGCGACAACGCCGCGCGGATCGCGGAATTTCTTGCCGATCTCGACACCCGTGCGGCGTCGGTCACTGCCGTCCCGACGGTCGAGGACTAGGCGGCGCGAAGCACCGAACTGATGGTGAGAGGGCCATCGGACGAGATCAGTCCGCGCCCGGCCAGATCCTCGATATGCGCGAAAACGGAAAGCCCCGCCGCGCCATGGAGGCGCGGGTCGGTGCTGGCATAGATCGCCGAAACGATCTCGGGGATCGTCCGGTCTCCCTTCTGGACCCGCGCGAGGATCGCGCGTTCGCGCATCTTGCGGTGCGAGCGGATGCCGCGCACGAATTTCTGCGGGCTCCGCACCGGACCGCCATGGCCGGGAAGGTAGACATGGTCGTCGCGTGCCAGCAGCTTGTCGAGTGACGCCATGAACGGCGCCATCGCGCCATCCGGCGGGGCGACGATGGTCGTGGCCCAGGCCATCACATGGTCGGCCGAAAACAGAATGCCGGTGCCTTCCAGCGCGAAGCAGGCGTGGTTGGCGCAGTGACCGGGCGTGAGCACCGCGCGCAGAGCCCATCCATCGCCTTCGACCACTTCGCCGTCGCCTAGCGCGTGATCCGGCTGGAACTCGTTGTCCGCACTCGCATCGAGCGCGTTGGTTTCGTTCAGCGCGAGCGGGCGAAAGGCGCGATGCGGCCCCTCGGCGACGAGCAGCGCGCCGGTCTCGTCCTTCAGCCGGCGAGCAAGCGGCGAGTGGTCGCGATGGGTATGCGACACGAAGATGTGGCTGACGGGCCGCCCGGCAATCGCGCGAAGCAAGGCTTCGTAATGCCGCTCGTCGCCCTCCGGGCCGGGATCGATCACGGCGAGCGTGTCGGTGCCGATGAGGTAGCTGTTGGTGCCCGTGAAGGTGAACGGACTCTCATTGTTGGCAGTGAGCCGCAGCACGTTCCCGGCCACCGGAATGGCCGTGCCATGGGCCGGTTCGAAGTCGCGGTCGAAACTGAGCGATTCGGGTTTCTGAGACATGCGTCGAGCACTCGCGCAGCGGACGTCTCCGGGCAAGCCCAACAAAAAGGGGCCGCGAGGCCCCTCGATCGTCACGCGGCCTTCGCGGCGTCCGACTCGGCGAACTTACGGATCGCCTCGATGATCCGGTCCTGATCGGCATCGCTCAGGTAAGGATGCATCGGCAGGCAAAGAATGCGCTCCGGCAAGCCTTCCGACACCGGCAGCCCGCCGGGCGCGACGGGGAAGCGGCTATAGGCATCCTGATGGTGCAGCGGCTTCGGATAATAGATCACCGAAGGAATGCCCTGTTCGCCGAGCGAGATTTTCAGTGCGTCGCGGCCCGGCGTCTCGATGGCGAACTGCGCCCAGGCCGAACGGTGGTCGGCAGGCACCATCGGCACTTTCACCGCGCCCTTGAGCCCTTCGATATAGCGCTTGGCTATGCGGTCGCGCGCTTCCATCTCGTCTTCGAGGATCGAGAGCTTTTCGAGAAGGATCGCGGCCTGGATCGTGTCGAGGCGCGAGTTCAGGCCGACATGGACGTTGTCGTACTGCGTCTTGCCTTTGCCGTGGAAGGCGAACGAACGCAGGCGCTCCGCGAGCTCCGCATCGTTGGTGAACATCGCGCCGCCATCGCCGTAACAGCCGAGCGGCTTGGCGGGGTAGAAGCTGGTTGCGCCGACATTCCCGAACGCGCCGCACATGCGGTTGCCTGCCCGGCCGCCGATGCTCTGCGCGGCGTCTTCGATGATGAAGAGGTTTTCGCGCGCCGCGATCTTGGCAATCGCCGTGTAATCGGCGGCGAGCCCGAAGAGATCGACGGGAATGATGGCCTTGGGGGTCAGGCGTCCTTCGCTCTTCACCATCGCAATAGCGCGTTCGAGGCTTGCGACATCCATGTTGTAGCTGTCGGCATCGACATCGACGAAGACCGGCTCGGCATGCGCCAGTGCCACCACTTCCGCGGTTGCCGCGAAGGTGAAGGCCGCCACGAACACCGCGTCGCCGGGGCCGATGCCCGATGCCATCAAAGGCAGGAGAAGGGCGTCGGTGCCGTTGGCGCACGCAACCACGTGCTCGACTTCGACATACTCGCCGAGCTTCTTCTCGAACTCGCCGACCTGTGGGCCAAGAATGTATTTGCCGTCGGCCACGACCTGCGCCACGACCTGATTGAGCCTGTCGCCAAGCCGCTCGCGTTGCGCGCCGAGATCGATGAACTGCATGGGTCGAACCTGATGGAAACGTCTCTGTCGGCCTGAGCGCTTAACAGGAACGCCTATCCGGCAAAAGATGCGAGGCGCGATGGCATGGGCTGGCACCGTGATCGTGTCTCTCGTCGCCAACAAAGCGAAACCCGCGCCTTCGAGCGGGTTTGCGAGCGCCCGGCAGCAAAAGCGTTGCTGCCGGGAAACACAAAGTGATTGCTGAAAACGGGTCGCTCAGCTCAGTTCGCGCCGCCATGGCGGGTTGGCACCAGCGCGTGAAACGGTGACGGCGGCGGTCTTCACGCCAAGCGTCAGCGCGTCGCGCACCTGTTCCTCCGTCAGCGAGCGGATTGCCTCCTTGGACAAAAGGCCCGCGTCGTGTAGCGAGGCGAGCACGCCGGCATTGAACGTGTCGCCGGCGCCCACGGTATCCACGACCGTGACCGAAGGCGGTGTCACTGTGGTCGTGAAGTTCTTGGTGTAGGCCGTGGCGCCTTTCGCACCGCCGGTGACGATCACGAGGCTCGGGCCGCTTTCGAGCCAGCGCTTGGCGACCTCTTCCGCTTCGCCCGCCTCGCCGAACCAGAGCAGATCCTCGTCGGACAGTTTCACGATATCGGCCAGCGCCATCATGCGGCGCATCCGGTCGAGGTGCTTGGGCTTGTCGGGAATGAAGTTGGGGCGGATGTTGGGGTCGAACATCATCACGCGGCTCTGCGCCTCACGCGTCATCAGCGCCTCGAACGCGCCGCCGGACGGCTCGGGGATCAGGCTGATGGCACCAAACAGCATCGCCTGCGCCTCAGCGGGCAAGGCAGGCAGGTCGTCTTCCGAAAGCATGCGGCCGGCAGTGTTCTCGTCATAGAAGAGATAGGTCGCGTGGCCGCCGACGAGGCGCACGAAAGCGAGCGTGGTCGGGCGATCCGACAGCGGCGCGAACGTCGATTTCACCTGCGAGGCGGCGAGCGTCGCGCGCAGCATGTCGCCGAAGAAGTCCGTCGAAAGCCCGCACAGGAACTCGGTCGGCACGCCCAGGCGCCCGAGCGCGATGGCCGAGTTGAACACGGCGCCGCCCGCATAAGGCGCGAAGGCGGGCTCGCCGCCGGTGCTTTCGCGGGGCAGCATGTCGATCAGGGCTTCGCCGCAGCAGATGATCATCGAACAGGGGTCTCCTCTCAGAGCTTCGCCGTAATGGGAGGCGAGGGCGCTGACAATGCGGGCGCGTCAGATTCGCGTGGCGATGATGCCGGAACCGAACAGGAAGCGGTCGGCGAGCGGCAGGCTGGCGGCGCCCAGCGCGCGCGCATTGCTGCCGACCGTGCCTTCGAACACGGCCGGCAGTTCCAGCCCCTCGGCATCGATCCGGCTCAGCGCGCTTCGCACGGCCCCGACCAGACGGCCGCGCTCGAAGGGCGGCATCCAGCCATCGATCACGGCGGCTTCGAAGTCGATCACGGAGGACGCAGCGGCGATGGCATAGGCCAGGGCGGAGGCCGCCTGCTCCATCCAGATGTCCACGCTCGAACCGATGTCGTCCCAGTCGTCCGGGTTGGACCAGAGACGCGACCCGTCATGGCCCTGGGAGATCAGAAGCGCCTCGAGCGCTGCGAGCGACGCGACGTCGATCAGCTGGCGCGGGCCGTCGCGGCTTGGGACCGGCATGGAGCCCAGCGCGCCCGCATTGCCCGAGCGGCCGGCATAAAGGCTGTTGTTGAGAACGATGCCGCCGCCCGCGAAGGCGCCGAGATAGAAATAGATGAAGTCGCCGATCTCGCCGATGCCGTCGCGATTGCCGAACACCAGTTCCGCGCCGCAGGCGGCCGTCGCGTCGTTTTCCACATAAACGGGAAAGGGCAGGGAGGCCTGGATGTCTTCGCGGATCTGACGATGCCGCCACGCCTCCATGACCTCGCGCGGCGCGCCGGCGGCGTCCGCCCAGCTCCACAGCTCGAAGGGCATGGCGATGCCGAGGCCGGTGATGCGCTTGTCTTGCTCAGGGCTCAGCGAACTGCGCAGTTCGGCCACACCTTCGGAAACGAACTTCACGGTTTCGGTGGGTTCAGGATAGCGATAGGCGCGGCGCAACATGCCGCGCGGGTTGCCGAGGAAGTCGATCAGCACGAGTTCGGCGCTGCGCCGTCCGATCTTCACCCCGAACGAAAATGCGCCTTCCGGGTCGAGTGCCATCGGCACGGAAGGCTGACCGATCTTGCCGCGTTTGGGTTCGAGCCGGCGCAGCAAGCCATCTTCTTCCAGACCACGCATGATCACGGAAACGGTCTGCAACGAGAGTGCCGTCAAGCGCGCGATCTCGCTTTTCGAGCGACCGGGCTCGCGACGCAGAAGCGACAGCACGAGCCGCTCGTTCGCGTCGCGCATGCCGCTTTGATTGGTGCCGCGCGCGAGGCCGGATGACCCGTTCGCGCGTGAAGCCAGCGTCTCCACATCTTCCTCCCGCTGGAATGCGAAGCGGCAAATTGCGCCTAATCGGAGCGGACGTCAATATTAAATCAGAGTGATTTAGTTATTGACACGAGGGGCCGACTAAGATTTCTTGGAGGGGAGGCGGAGAGGACACCGCGCCGCCGGAGCGCTGGGCTGGAGGCCCGCGCGCCAACGACACCACCGGGAGGAATTCGTGACCAACAAGCTTTTGAAATCGAGCGTCTTCGCGTTCGCAGCGCTGTCGCTGTCGATGATCGCATCGGCCGCCTCCGCGCAGGACGCGGTCAGCGCGTGCCTGATCACCAAGACCGACACCAACCCCTTCTTCGTCAAGATGAAGGAAGGTGCCACGGCCAAGGCCAAGGAACTCGGCGTCACGCTGAAGTCCTATGCCGGCAAGATCGACGGCGACTCGGAAAGCCAGGTCGCGGCCATCGAGAGCTGCATCGCCGATGGCGCCAAGGGTATCCTGATCGCAGCCTCCGACACCGCCGGCATCGTGCCTTCGGTGAAGAAGGCGCGTGACGCCGGCCTGCTCGTGATCGCGCTCGACACGCCGCTTCAGCCTGTCGATGCCGCCGACGCGACATTCGCCACGGACAACCTGCTCGCCGGCAAGCTGATCGGCCAATGGGCGGCCGCCACCATGGGCGACAAGGCCAAGGACGCCAAGATCGGCTTCCTCGACCTCACCCCCTCGCAGCCTTCCGTGGACGTGCTGCGCGACCAGGGCTTCATGATGGGCTTCGGCATCGACACCAAGGACCCGAACAAGATCGGCGACGAGGACGATCCGCGCATCGTCGGCCATGACGTCACCAACGGCAACGAGGAAGGCGGCCGCAAGGCGATGGAGAACCTTCTCCAGAAGGACAATTCCATCAACGTCATTCACACCATCAACGAGCCGGCCGCTGTCGGCGCCTATCAGGCGCTCAAGGCCGTCGGCCTCGAAAGCCAGGTGCTGATCGTCTCGGTCGATGGCGGCTGCCCCGGCGTGAAATCGGTGCAGGAAGGCGTGATCGGCGCGACCTCGCAGCAGTACCCGCTGCAGATGGCGGCGCTCGGCGTCGAGGCCATCAAGAAGTTCGCCGACACGGGCGAGAAGCCCAAGCCGACCGAAGGCAAGGACTTCTTCGACACCGGTGTGGCGCTTGTCACCGACAAGCCGGTGCAGGGCGTCGAATCGATCGACGTGAAGACCGGCCTCGACAAGTGCTGGGGCTGAAATAACAGAGGGGCGGGCCGGTCGGCCTTGCGTGCCTGACCGGCCCATAAACCCGAAAGGGGCTGCCTGAGGAGGCGGCCCCTTTCACCCAACAGCCGGCTCCGGGAGGGAGAAATCATGGCTCAGGCGCAAGACTATGAACGGGTGATCGAAGGCAGCGACCGCTCGGTCGCGAGCTTCGAGCACGAGTCCGTGCCCTTCGTGAAGCGGGCGCAGCATTTCCTGCATTCCAACCCGGCCGCCGTGCCGCTGATCGTTTTGATCGCCTCGATCCTGATCTTCGGCCTCACGATCGGCGGACGCTTCTTCTCGTCCTATACCCTGACGCTGATCCTGCAGCAGATCGCCATCGTCGGCATGCTGGGCGCGGCGCAGACGCTGGTGATCCTGACCGCCGGCATCGACCTCTCCATCGGCGTGATCATGGTGATCTCGTCCGTGGTGATGGGCAATGTCGCCGTGTCCTATGGCCTGCCGGCACCCATCGCGGTTGTGGCCGGATTGGCGACGGGCTTCCTGTGCGGGCTGCTCAACGGCTTTCTCGTGGCGGTGGTGAAATTGCCGCCCTTCATCGTGACGCTGGGCACGTGGAACATCGTCATGGCGACGAATTTCATCTACTCGGCCAATGAAACGATCCGCGATGCCGATGTGGCGGCGACCGCCCCGCTTCTGCAACTGTTCGGCATCAATTTCCGCGTCGGCTCAGCGGTTCTGACGCTGGGCGTGCTCGCCATGGTGCTGCTCGTCGCCATTCTCTGGTACGTGCTCAACCACACTGCCTGGGGCCGCCACGTCTATGCAGTGGGCGACGACCCCGAGGCGGCGAAGCTTTCGGGCATCCAGACCAAGAAGGTTCTGATGGCCGTTTATGCCATCGCAGGGCTCATCGCGGGCTTCGCGGCCTGGGTTTCGATCGGCCGCAACGGCTCGGTTTCGCCTTCGGCCGCGGTCACCGACTACAATCTTCAGGCCATCACGGCCGCGGTCATCGGCGGCATCTCGCTCTTTGGCGGCCGCGGCTCGATCCTTGGCACCCTGTTCGGCGCGATGATCGTGGGCGTGGTCTCGATGGGCCTCAACATGCTCGGCGCCGATCCGCAGTGGAAGGTGCTTCTGACCGGCGTGCTGATCATCGGCGCGGTCGCGGTCGATCAGTGGATCAGAAAGGTTTCGGTGTAGCCATGAGCGCAGAACCCCTCCTTTCCGCCAAGGGCCTGGTCAAGCGCTACGGCCGCGTGACCGCCCTCGACCATGCCGACTTCGACCTCTATCCCGGCGAAATCCTTGCCGTGATCGGCGACAACGGCGCGGGCAAGAGCTCGCTCATCAAGGCCATTTCCGGCGCCGTGATGCCCGACGAAGGCGAGATCCGGCTCGAAGGCAAACCGGTCCTGTTCAAGTCGCCGATGGAGGCGCGCGAAGCGGGCATCGAGACGGTCTACCAGAACCTGGCGCTTTCCCCGGCGCTTTCGATCGCCGACAACATGTTTCTCGGTCGCGAGATCAGGAAGCCCGGCGTCATGGGCCAGTGGTTCCGCATGCTCGACCGGGCTGCCATGGAAAAGCGGGCGCGCGAGAAGCTGACCGAGCTCGGCCTGATGACGATCCAGAATATCGGGCAGGCGGTGGAAACGCTCTCGGGCGGCCAGCGCCAGGGCGTGGCAGTCGCGCGGGCTGCCGCCTTCGGCTCCAAGGTCGTGATCATGGACGAACCGACGGCCGCGCTCGGCGTCAAGGAAAGCCGGCGCGTGCTGGAACTGATCCTCGACGTGAAGCGGCGCGGCCTGCCGATCGTGCTCATCTCGCACAACATGCCGCACGTCTTCGAGGTGGCCGACCGCATCCACATCCATCGCCTCGGCCGCCGCCTCTGCGTCGTCGATCCGAAGCAGATCTCGATGTCGGACGCGGTGGCCCTGATGACGGGCGCCAAGAAGCCGCCGGAAGACGCGCTGGCGGCGTGATCGGCGGCATTCAGCCCAGCGATACAAAGCTTTCCTAACATTTGAAAGCCTAGACAGGTCGCCTATAGTCTTTGCGAGGGAGGGGGTGCGCATTCTCGCGCATCCGGCATTGGCTCGATCACAGAACGGGACATCATGAACGTCGCGATTGCTTCCGCAGCCCTCCAGCCTTCGAGGCTCACCCCCGGCACAGATGTGCTGGCCAACGAAATCCTGAGCTGTCTGCGCTATCGCTTCGGCAAGGATGCCACGGTCGCGAAGCCGCATGACTGGCTGGCCGCTGCCATCCGCGTTGTCCGTGACCGGGTGATCGATCGCTGGATCGAAAGCACCAAGGAAGCCTATGACGACAGCCGAAAGCGGGTTTACTACCTTTCGCTCGAATTCCTGATCGGCCGCCTGACGCGCGACGCCTTCTCCAATCTCGGCATGATGGAGGAGATGCGCGCCGCCCTTCACAAGCTCGGCGTGGACCTCGACGTGATCGCAGCGCTCGAACCCGACGCCGCGCTCGGCAATGGCGGTCTGGGGCGTCTCGCCGCCTGCTTCATGGAATCGATGGCGACCGTGGACGTGCCGGCGCATGGCTACGGCATCCGCTACGAGAACGGCATGTTCCGGCAGGAATTCTCGGAAGGCTGGCAGGTGGAGCTGCCGGAAACCTGGCTCGACTATGGTAATCCGTGGGAATTCGAACGTCGCGAGCGCTCCTTCGAGGTCGGCTTCGGCGGTCTGGTGGAATTCGCGGAAGGCGACGACGAGAAGCATGTCTGGAAGCCGATCGAGCGCGTGCTCGCCGTCGCCTACGACACGCCGGTGGTGGGCTGGCGCGGGGAGCGCGTGAACACGTTGCGGCTCTGGTCGGCGATGCCGATCGACCCGATCCGCCTCGACGCGTTCAATGCCGGCGACCATATCGGCGCGCTGCGCGACTTCACCAAGGCCGACACGCTGTCACGCGTGCTTTACCCCGCCGACGCGACGCCGGCGGGCCAGGAACTGAGGCTGCGGCAGGAATATTTCTTCTCGGCCGCCTCGCTGCAGGACATCGTGCAGCGCCACTTGAGCCAGTATGGCGATCTCTCGACGCTCGGCCAGAAGGCGGCGATCCATCTCAACGACACCCATCCGGCCATCGCCGTGGCCGAGCTGATGCGGCTTCTGATGGACGTGCATGGCTTTGCGCTGGAAAAGGCGTGGGACATCACGCGCGAGACCTTCGCCTACACGAACCACACGCTCTTGCCCGAGGCGCTGGAAAGCTGGCCCGTGCATCTGCTCGACCGCCTTCTGCCGCGCCATATGCAGATCGTCTATTCGGTCAACTCGCTGCTCTTGAAGGAAGCGCGCGACAAGGACACGTTCAGCGACGATTCCATCAAGCGCATTTCGCTGATCGACGAGACCGGCGAGCGCCGGGTGCGCATGGGCAATCTGGCCTTCGCCGGCTCGCACTCGATCAACGGCGTTTCAGCCCTTCATACCGACCTGATGAAGGAAACGGTGTTCGCCGATCTCCACCGGCTCTACCCCGACCGCATCAACAACAAGACCAACGGCATCACGCCGCGCCGCTGGCTCCTGCAGTCCAATCCGGGCCTGACTCAACTCGCGCGCGAAACGATCGGGGATGGTTTCCTCGACGACGTCACGCTGCTGCGCGACCTCGAGGATTACGCCAAGGACGGCGGCTTCCAGGAAAAGTTCACCGGCGTGAAACGGCGGAACAAGGAGCGGCTGGCGGCACTCGTGGTCGAGCGCCTCGGCGTGAAGGTCGATCCTTCGGCGATGTTCGACATCCAGATCAAGCGCATCCACGAATACAAGCGGCAGCTGCTGAACATCATCGAGGCTGTGGCGGTCTATGACCAGATCCGCTCCCACCCGGAAAAGGAGTGGGTGCCGCGCGTGAAGTTCTTCGGCGGCAAGGCGGCGCCGTCCTATGTGAACGCCAAGCTCATCATCAAGCTGGCGAACGACGTGGCGCGTGTGATCAACCGCGATCCCACCGTGCGCGGGCTGCTGAAGATCGTGTTCCTGCCGAACTACAATGTGAGCTTGGCCGAAGTGATGGTGCCGGCGGCCGACCTGTCCGAGCAGATCTCGACGGCCGGCATGGAGGCTTCCGGCACCGGCAACATGAAGTTCGCGCTGAACGGCGCGCTGACCATCGGCACGCTCGACGGCGCCAATGTCGAGATGCAGGAGCATGTCGGCGCGGACAATATCGTGATCTTCGGCCTCACCGCGGAAGAGGTCGCCGAGCGGCGGCGTGAGGGATATTCGCCGCGCGATGTGATCGCGCAGTCGCCCGAACTTTCGCAGGCGCTGTCCTCGATCTCGTCGGGCGTTTTCTCGCCGGACGACCCGGACCGCTATCGCGGCCTGATGGACGGCATCTACAACACCGACTGGTTCATGGTAGCTGCCGATTTCGACGCCTACACCGACGCGCAGCGCAAGGTCGACGCGATCTGGCGCGACCCGCAGCTCTGGGCTGAAAAGTCCATCCTGAACACCGCGCGCATGGGCTGGTTTTCTTCGGACCGGACCATTCGCGAATATGCCAGGGATATCTGGAATACGCCGACAGTGGGCGGATAGCCGAACCGGAGCACTGGCGGGAACTGGCCTGCGCCCCAGATAGTTGGAATGAAAAGGGCAAGCAGACAGGGGGCGGCATGACGGTTTCAGAGGCGCGCAAGGCGAGCGTTGCGGAAGATGCGCGCGTGTCGCCGTCGGAAGTCGATGCCATCATCTCCGGCAGCCATGGCGACCCGTTTCGCGTGCTGGGCGTTCAGGAGGCGAGCGACCGGTTGCTGGCGCGCGCCTTCGTGCCACATGCCGAAACGCTCGACGTCTTCACGCTTGCCGGCGAGCCGCTGGGCGAGCTTCAGCGCACAAACGATTCCGGCTTTTTCGAAGGGCCGGTCACCATCAAGACGCGGCAGCCGCTGAAATATCGCGCGCGCAACGCGGGCGGCGAATGGTGGGTGACGGACCCGTATTCGTTCGGTCCGGTGCTCGGGCCGATGGACGATTATTATATCGGCGAGGGATCGCACCTGCGGCTCTTCGACAAGCTCGGCGCGCATGTGATCGAGCATGAGGGTGCGAAGGGCGTGCATTTTGCCGTCTGGGCGCCGAACGCGCGGCGTGTTTCCGTGGTCGGCGACTTCAATGAATGGGACGGCCGCCGCCTGCCCATGCGCCTGCGCCGCGACACCGGCGTGTGGGAAATCTTCGTGCCCGACATCGAAGCGGGCCGGGCCTACAAATATGAGATCATCGGGGCTGACGGCGCGCGTCAGCCGCTCAAGGCCGACCCTTTCGCGTTCCGCTCGGAGCTGCGGCCGAAGACGGCCTCCGTCACCGACTGGCAGCCGGCGCATGAGTGGGCCGATCAGGGCCACCGCGAATACTGGCAGAAGGCCGATGCGCGGCGTCAGCCGATCTCGATCCTCGAAGTGCATGCGGGGTCTTGGCAGAAGCGCGAGGACGGGTCGTTCCTGTCATGGGACGAGCTGGCGGACCGGCTGATCCCCTATGCGGTCGATATGGGCTTCACCCATGTCGAGTTCCTGCCGATTTCCGAGCACCCTTACGATCCGTCATGGGGCTATCAAACGACCGGCCTCTACGCGCCCTCGGCGCGCTTCGGCGAGCCGGAAGGCTTCGCGCGCTTCGTGGACGGCGCGCATCTGGCGGGCCTCGGTGTCATTCTCGACTGGGTGCCGGCGCATTTCCCGACCGATGCGCACGGCTTGGCCCATTTCGACGGCACCGCGCTCTATGAGCACGCCGATCCGCGCCAAGGCTACCATCCCGACTGGAACACGCTGATCTACAATTTCGGGCGCAAGGAGGTTCTGTCCTTCCTCGTCAACAACGCGCTGTTCTGGGCCGAGAAGTATCATGTCGACGGGTTGCGCGTGGATGCGGTGGCCTCGATGCTCTACCGCGACTACTCCCGCAAGGAAGGCGAGTGGATCCCCAACGAGCAGGGCGGGCGCGAGAACTGGGAGGCGGTGCGGTTCCTGCAGGACATGAACAAGGCCGTTTACGGCACCCATCCCGGCATCATGACGATCGCCGAGGAATCGACCTCTTGGCCGAAGGTCTCGGCGCCCGTGCACGAGGGCGGCCTGGGCTTCGGCTTCAAGTGGAACATGGGCTTCATGCACGACACGCTGCAATATCTCGCGCGTGACCCGGCGCACCGGAAGTATCACCACGACGAGATCACCTTCGGGCTCGTCTATGCCTATAGCGAGAACTTCGTTCTGCCGCTGAGCCACGACGAGGTGGTACATGGCAAGGGCTCGCTGCTCGCCAAGATGTCGGGCGACGACTGGCAGAAATTCGCGACGCTGCGCGCCTATTACGGCTTCATGTGGGGCTATCCCGGCAAGAAGCTGTTGTTCATGGGACAGGAATTCGCCCAGCGCGCGGAATGGTCGGAAAGCCGGCCGCTCGACTGGTGGCTGCTCGATGCGCCCGCGCATGAGGGCGTGCGGCGGCTCGTACGCGATCTGAACTTCGCTTATCGCGAGGTGCCGGCACTGCATGCGCGCGATTGCGAGCCCGAGGGCTTCCAGTGGCTGATCGGCGACGACAGCCAGAACTCGATCTTCGCCTGGGCGCGGATGGCCCCTGACACGGCACCCGTGGCGGTCATCACGAACTTTACGCCGGTTGTGCGGGAAAACTATCGCGTGCCCTTGCCGAAAAAGGGAAAGTGGCGCGAAATCGTGAACACCGATGCCGAGTCTTACGGGGGCTCGGGCGTCGGCAATAACGGCGCCGTGGAGGCGGTGGAGGATGGGAACGGTGCGGCCGCATGGCTGACGGTCCCGCCGCTCGCGACGCTGATACTGGAGCTGGAAGCGTAAGGGGTTCGAGGGAGGAAACCGGATGGAAGGATCGAGACGAGTTCAGCCGCTGGCGCGTGACGCCATGGCTTATGTTCTTGCGGGCGGGCGGGGAAGCCGCCTGAAGGAACTGACCGATCGGCGCGCCAAGCCCGCCGTTTACTTCGGCGGCAAGACGCGCATCATCGATTTCGCGCTGTCGAATGCCTTGAACTCCGGCATTCGCCGCATCGGGGTGGCGACACAATACAAGGCGCATTCGCTGATCCGCCACCTGCAGCGCGGCTGGAACTTCCTGCGGCCCGAGCGAAACGAGAGCTTCGACATTCTGCCCGCCAGCCAGCGCGTGTCGGAAACGCAGTGGTATGAGGGCACGGCGGATGCGGTGTTCCAGAACATCGACATCATCGAGGCCTATGGGCCCGAATACATGGTCATCCTCGCGGGCGACCACATCTACAAGATGGACTACGAATTGATGCTGCAGCAGCATGTCAATTCGGGTGCGAACGTCACCGTCGGCTGCCTCGAAGTGCCCCGCATGGAAGCCACGGGCTTCGGCGTGATGCATGTGGACGAGACCGACCGCATCATCTCCTTCATCGAAAAGCCGGCCGACCCGCCCGGCATCCCGGGCCAGCCGGACCTCGCGCTGGCTTCGATGGGCATCTACGTCTTCAACACGGCGTTCCTGATGGACCAACTGCGCCGCGACGCGGCGACCGACGGTTCGGCGCGCGACTTCGGCAAGGACATCATTCCCTATATCGTCGAGCACGGACACGCGCAGGCGCACCGCTTCGCGCAGTCCTGCGTGCGCTCCTCCTTCGAGCGCGAGGCCTATTGGCGCGATGTGGGAACGATCGATGCCTATTGGGAAGCCAATATCGACTTGACGGACGTCACGCCCGAACTCGACCTCTACGACCGCGAATGGCCGATCTGGACCTATGCGGAGATCAAGCCGCCGGCGAAATTCGTGCATGACGACGAGGGTCGGCGCGGCTCGGCGGTGTCGTCGCTGGTCGCGGGCGACTGCATCGTGTCGGGCGCGTCGCTGCGCCGTTCGCTGGTCTTCACCGGCGCGCGCATCAATTCGTTCTCCTCGCTGAACGAGGCGGTGGTGCTGCCCGATTGCACGATCGGACGCGGCGCGCGGCTCAACCGCGTGGTGATCGATCACGGCGTGAAGATCCCCGAAGGTCTCGTGGTCGGCGAGGATGCCGTGCAGGACAGCGAGCGGTTCCGCGTGTCGGAGGGCGGGATCGTCCTGATCACGCAGGATATGATCAACAGGTTGGATTGATTGGCTCGTTCAAACATGAAGGTCTTGTCCGTCACGCCGGAAATCTTCCCCCTCATCAAGACGGGCGGGTTGGCCGATGTGACGGGCGCCCTGCCGCTGGCGCTCAAAAGCCAGGGGATCGAGGTGAAGACCCTGATCCCCGGCTTCATCCCCGTGATGAAGCAGTTCGAGGGTGAGGCGGTCTATTCGTACGACGATCTCGCGGGCGGTCCTGCGACGGTGCTGATGGGCACGGTGGCGGGTCTCGACCTGCTCGTGCTCGATGCGCCGCATCTCTACACGCGCGCAGGGGGCCCTTATGCCGATCCGGGCGGCAATGACTGGCCGGACAACTGGCAGCGCTTCGCGACCCTGAGCCGTGTCGGGGCCGATATCGGGCAGGGGAAGCTCGGCGCATTCCAGCCCGATCTGGTGCATGTGCATGACTGGCAGGCGGCATTGACGCTGGCCTATCTGCGTTTCGAGGATGCGCCCGCGCCCCCGTCGGTGATCACGGTCCACAACCTCGCCTTTCAGGGCCAGTATGGCGCGGATATCTTCCGCTTACTCGGCCTGCCGCCCGAGGCGATGAGCGTGGACGGCGTCGAATATTATGGCGGCGTCGGCTACCTGAAAGCCGGCCTGCGCGCGGCCAGCGCCATCACGACCGTGAGCCCGACCTATGCGCAGGAAATCCGCGAACCGGCATTCGGCATGGGGCTGGACGGGCTCATCAACACCCGTGCCAACGAGTTGTCAGGCATCGTCAACGGCATCGATACCGTGGTGTGGGACCCCAGCCGCGACCCGCATCTGAAGCGGCCGTTCTCGCGCGAGCATCTTGACGGACGCAGGCATAATCGCGCGGAGCTCGAGCGGCGCTTCTTCCTCGAAGAAGGCCATGACCCCATCATCGCGGTGGTCAGCCGTTTGACGTGGCAGAAGGGCATCGACCTGATCGCACAAGAGCTCGACAACATCGTCGCGGCGGGCGCGAAGCTGGCGATCCTCGGCAAGGGCGATGCGGAGCTCGAGATTGCCTTGGCAGCCGGCACCGCGCGCCATCATGGGCGGATCGGGCTGCATCTCGGCTATGACGAGGGCCTGTCGCATCTGATGCAGGGCGGGGCGGATGCGATCCTCGTGCCCTCGCGCTTCGAGCCCTGCGGTCTGACCCAGCTCTACGGTTTGCGCTATGGCTGTGTGCCGGCGGTGGCCCGTACGGGCGGCTTGGCCGATACGGTGACCGACGCCAATGAGGCCGCGCTGGCCGCGGGCGTGGCGACCGGTTTCCAGTTCGCCCCCGACAGTGCCGCCTCGCTGACATATGCCGTACGCCGCCTCGTCAACGCCTATCGCGACCGCGAGGTCTGGACCGGTCTGATGCGGGAAGGCATGAAGGCCGATGTGTCATGGGACCGGAGTGCCGCACGCTATGCGGCCCTGTTCCGCTCCCTCGTTTCACCGAAAGAAGAGAGTGCATGAAACAAACGGTCGAAACCAAGCCCTTTTCCGACCAGAAGCCCGGCACTTCGGGCCTGCGCAAGAAGGTGCCGGTGTTCCAGCAGGAGCACTATGCCGAGAACTTCATCCAGTCGGTGTTCGACAGCCTCGAGGGCTTCGAGGGCCAGACGCTGGTGGTGGGCGGCGACGGGCGCTTCCTGAACCGCGAGGTGATCGGCAAGGTGATCGCGATGGCCGCCGCCAACGGCTTCGGCCGCGCGGTGGTGGGGCAGGGCGGCATTCTCTCGACGCCGGCGACCTCCAACGTCATCCGCAAGCGCAAGGCCTTCGGCGGCTTCATCCTGTCGGCCAGCCACAATCCGGGTGGGCCGAATGAAGATTTCGGCATCAAGTACAATATCGGCAATGGCGGGCCGGCGCCGGAGAAGATCACCGACGCGATCTTCGCGCGCTCCAAGGTGATCGGCAAATACTACACCACCGATCTGGGTGTGCTCGACCTCGACACGCTTGGCGAGCGCGAGGTGGACGGGTTCGTGATCGAGGTCATCGACCCGGTGAAAGACTATGCCGAGCTGATGGAAAGCCTGTTCGATTTCGGCGCCATTCAGGGCATGTTCCGGAGCGGATTCCGCATGAGCTTCGACGCCATGCATGCCGTGACGGGGCCGTATGCGAAGGAGATCCTGGAGCGCCGGTTGGGCGCGCCGGAAGGAACCGCGCGCAATTTCGTGCCGCTGGAGGATTTCGGCGGGCACCATCCGGACCCGAACCTCGTCTATGCCAAGGACCTTTATGACGAGTTGATGGGCCCGGACGCGCCGGATTTCGGCGCGGCCTCGGATGGCGATGGCGACCGCAACCTCATCATCGGGCGCGGCATCTTCGTGACGCCCTCGGATTCGCTGGCGCTGCTCGCCGCCAATGCGCATCTCGCACCCGGCTACCGGCAGGGGCTGAAAGGCATCGCGCGGTCGATGCCGACTTCGGGTGCGGCCGATCGCGTGGCGGAAAAGCTCGGCGTCGGCATCTACGAGACGCCGACGGGCTGGAAGTTCTTCGGCAACCTGCTGGATGCAGGCCTGGCGACCATCTGCGGCGAGGAAAGTGCCGGCACCGGCTCCGACCATGTGCGCGAGAAGGACGGGTTGTGGGCCGTGCTCCTCTGGCTCAACGTGCTCGCCGCGCGCGGGCAGAGCGTGAAGGACATCGTGTCCGAGCACTGGCGCACCTATGGCCGCAACTATTATTCGCGCCATGACTATGAGGGCGTGGAAACGGAAGCGGCGAACAGGCTCGTCGATGGGTTGCGGGCCAAGCTCGACACGCTGCCGGGCCCGAAGATCAACGGATTGACGGTGTCAGCCGCGGACGATTTCGCCTATCACGATCCGGTCGATGGCTCGACCAGCAAGAACCAGGGCATCCGCATCCTGTTCGAGGGCGGCAGCCGCGTGGTGTTCCGCCTTTCGGGCACCGGCACGAGCGGGGCGACGTTGCGTGTCTATATCGAGCGCTACGAGCCTGATCCGGCAAAGCACGATATCGAGACGCAGGCAGCGCTGGCGGACCTGATCCAGGCGGCGGAAGAGGTCGCGAATATCAAGGAACTGACAGGTCGAAATATTCCGACGGTGATCACTTAACCTTCTCTGTCTTACGGTCGCGTCCCGAAAATGGGGCGCGACATGACCGAAACCTCCTCCATCAAGCTCGGCGCAACGCCTGAAAAGAAGGGCGTGCGCTTTGCCGTGCGTTCGGAAACGGCGGAACGGGTCTGGTTTTCGGTCTTCAACAAGAAGGGCGATGACGAGATCGCGCGGGTCGAGCTGACACGGGACGGGACGGTCTTTTCCGGGCTGGTGCCGAAGCTGAAGGCCGGCGCGCGTTACGGCTTCCGCGCGGATGGGCCCTATGACCCGGCGCGGGGGCTTTGGTTCGACCCCGACAAGCTGCTGATCGACCCCTATGCGGCCGCGATCGACGGGCCATACCACTACGATGCGCGACTGGGCGCGAAGCGCGGCGAGGGAGGCGATACCGCGCCTCTGCTGCCGAAATGCGTGGTGGTGGAGGAAACAGGGCCTTTGAGGCTCGAAGCACCGCGCTTCGCGCCGGGCGGACTGATCTACGAGCTCTCGGTTCGCGCCTTCACGATGCTGCACCCGAAGGTACCGAAGAAGAAGCGCGGCACGGTGGCGGCACTCGCCGAACCGGCCGTGATCGAGCACCTGAAGACGCTCGGCGTTGCGGCTGTCGAGCTGATGCCGATCACCGCGACCATGGACGAGCGGCATTTGCCCTCTTTGGGTTTGAGCAATGCCTGGGGCTACAATCCGGTGACGTTCATGGCGCTCGACCCGCGCCTCGTGCCCGGCGGCATGGCGGAATTGCGCCAGACGGTGGCGAAGCTGCATGAAGCGGGGATCGGCGTCATTCTCGATCTGGTGTTCAACCATACGGCGGAAAGCGATGCCGAAGGGCCGACGCTTTCCCTGCGCGGGCTCGACGCGCCGGCCTATTTCCGGCACGCGGAAAACGGCGCGTTGATCAACGATACCGGCACGGGCAACACGGTGCGCACCGATCACCCGGCCGTGCAGGCGATGGTGCTCGAAAGCCTGCGCCGCTTCGTGGAACTCGCGGGCGTGGACGGCTTCCGCTTCGATCTCGGCACGGTGCTGGGGCGAGGGGAGAACGGGTTCGCGCGCGACGCGCCGCTGCTCGACGCCATCCGCAACCATCCGGTGATCGGCAGCCGCCTGCTTGTCATGGAGCCTTGGGATATCGGGCCGGGCGGCTATCAGCTGGGCAGGTTCGGTGCGCCGTTCCTCGAATGGAACGACCGCGCACGCGACGACATCCGCCGCTTCTGGCGCGGCGATGGCGGCATGGCCGGGCAGCTCGCCACACGCATCGCCGGGTCGTTCGATCTGTTCGACGGCGAGGCGACGCGTAGCGTGAACTTTCTCGCGGCCCATGACGGCTTCACGCTGGCCGACACGGTTGCCTACCAAGCCAAGCACAATGAGGCGAATGGCGAGGAAAACCGCGACGGGCACGACGACAACCATTCCTGGAACAATGGGGCCGAAGGGCCGAGCGATGACCCGCATGTGCTGGACGCGCGCCGGCGCGACATCCGCGCGCTGTTGTCCACGCTGTTCGTCTCGCGCGGCGCGATCATGCTGACTGCCGGGGACGAGTGGGGCCGCACGCAGCATGGCAACAACAATGCCTATGCGCAGGACAATGAACGCTTCCGGCTGGACTGGAAGAACCGCGACAAGGGGCTCGAAGCGCATGTCGCCGCCCTTGCGTCGCTGCGGCGGCAGGTGCCGGCTCTTCACGATCTCGGCCATCTGAGTGAGGCGACGGCGTGGCTCGGGGCGGACGGTGTGTCACTCTCCCCGCAGCGCTGGGAAGAGCCCGAGCGCCGTCGTTTCACGTTGTTGCTCAAGACCGGCTCGAGCGATGGTTCGCGGCTGGCGATCGTCATCAATGGCGACCGTCGGGCCCAGCATTTCGCGCTACCGCAGCGAGACGGGTGGCGCTGGGAATTGGCAGTGCCCGAGGAGGCGCGGATCGGGCTGGATGGTGTGGTGGCGGATGGACGCACGGTCGTGATCCTGATCGAGCGCGCGGCGGGCTGAGGCGCACTCGCGCCTAGCGCACGATCACCGCGCGGCCGCATGAACCGCCGTGATAGGCGATGTCGGCTTCGCCGAGCGACAGGCCGACCGCGTCGAGAACGCCCATCAGCAGCGCATCGACGGGCGCGCTCGCTTGTTCGAGGGTCGAGGCAAGCAGAGGTTTGAGGGCGCCGCCGAGCGGCAGGCCGAGACCCAGCACTTTGACTTCGATCTCGGTGTTCTTGAGAAGCGATGCCGTCAGGCTCGCGGTCGGCGTGCGGGTGGAAACGGTTTTGACCGCGCGGGCGTCGATCTCGGTTTGCGAGAAGCTGAGCGGGGTTGCGCTGCCATCCGACACGACACGTGCGCTGCCCGTTGCCTCGACGGCGGGGAGCATGACGAGCTTCGCTGGACCGAAGCTCGGTGGGCGTGACCAGCGGTTGAGCGATTTGAGGTCAGTGGCCGCGATGCGCAGTTCGGCGATGCCCGGCCGTGCCGTCAGATCGACGCGTGTCGGTTCGCGTCGGGCGGCGCGACAGGCGAGGTCGGTCAGCGTGGCTTCGCCGTAGGCGATCTCGACATAAAGCGGCAGGTGGATGGATGCACCGAGCGGACCGCCAGGCCCAAGCAGCTTGATATCGAGCAGCAGGCGCGTCTGCGCGGTGCGGATGGTGGCACCCTTCTCACTGACGCTGAACACGGCCTGCGGCGGCTCGCCGACCGCGAGGCTGAGCGTCGCCTGGAGGATGCCGGGCAGTGCGGTGCCGAGATCGACCGCGGCAATGCGGTCGCCATTCGCAAGCTGGGCTGCGGCCTGCACGATCTGCAGCGCGTTGGCCTGAAGCTGGAAGTGGCTGGCGCCCACCGGCAGACCCGCAAGGCTACTGTCCAACTGCACGAGCTTGGCGAGCGGAAAGGAACCGGCACGGCTGGCGCCGGCGAGCTTGCGCAGAACGGTGGCGGCCGCGGCACTCGTCGGCGGGAGCCTGGAGAGTGCTGCCGCGATGATGCCGGGTGAGGCCTCGGCCTCCAGGATGCTGCGATAGCTGCCCGCCTTGATGCCGAGCTCAGTGCCGACGCCGGCCAGAAAGGGAAGCAGATCGACTTTCGCGTCGGCCAGCGCCCGGTAGTCCATCAGCTTCAGCGACAGCTCGGTGTCGAGCAGCGATGAGAGAACCTGATTGGCGATGCCGCCTTCCAGCCGCGCGAGGCGTGAGCCGATCGTGACGGCTGCTCCGTTCGTGGTGCGCGCGATGGCCTGTGTCTCGATGGTGGGCGGTGTGATCAACGCTGTGCCGAAATGGAGCGTGCCGGGGCGGCGGAGCGTCACCTGTGCCGCGTTGGACGGCGTGGCCCCGGCCACGAAACGTTCGCCCACCTGCGTGCCGGCCTGCGGCTCATAGCGGCCCGGCTGAACGGAAATGGTGGCCTCCACGTCGAGGCTGGAGGCTGACACCGTGCCCAGCCTCGCCGCGATGCCGTTGCGGCGCACGGTCTCCAAGGCCAGGCCGCTGCCCGCGTCCGGCTGGCTCGAGGCTGCAAGAGCCGCCAGATCGGTCACGCCTTGCAGCATCCGCTTTTCGCGATAAAGCGCGCCTTGGTCGATGGCGATGGCAGTCAGCACCATGGCCGGCGGCAAAAGAAGCGCGCCCATCATGGCGATGTTGCCGCTCCGGTCGCGGACGAAGCGGCGTAGCGTGTTCCGGGTCGGCATCATGCGCCTCCCATGCGGATGGTGGAGCGACGTTCGATGAGCGGGCTCGGCATGGGGATGAAGCTGAACAGGTTCCAGATCGGCAGAGCGCGGGCGTCATAGGTTGCAAGCACTTCGAATTGCGGCGCGCCATCCATGCTGTCCGCGACCGAAAGGTTGAGATGCCGCGTGTCGAGGAAGCCGTATGCGCCGCCATTGCGCTTCGCATAGTCGCTGATCAGCGTTTGGCGCTCGGCATTGTCGAGGCCGGCAACGGCTGTGCGGGCCGCGTCGGCCGCGATCTGCTCCACGGAATGGCAGGCGCTGAGATAGATGCCATAGGCGATCATGCCGGACATCAGGACGATGAAGATCGGCGCGACGATCGCCATTTCGACGGCGGCAGTGCCCGTCGTGCTGAAACGAAACCGGAGAAGTGCGGCTGACCATCTCATGATGGATCAGAGGTGCAGCCAAAGGTTGTATCAACCTGAAATTGTATCGTCGCGCGTGGGTTGTTCGCGGTTGTGTGGCACGAAGATGAAAGCTCGGCATCCCCGAAGAAGGAAATGGATGCCGAGCCAGCGCGCGACAGACTAACCCCAATCGTCGCTCGCGCCGAAGACACGAGATGGCAGGAAGATAGTTTCAGGGAAAAAGCGGGGAGGGAAGAAAGGTAAGGCCCGGCGCTTAGGGAGAGTGGGGGGTGTGAGCGCCGGGCCAAGAGAACGTGAGGGGGTTACTCACGCCACGCGACAAAAACAGATCGGCGTGGCTTTGGGAAGCCCACATCGCCTGGAAAGTTAACACCAGCGGCGCGAAATTTGCGCTATTTTAGCGAAGAAGGGCGGCCCGGCACTAACCCCCATCAATGCCGGGCCTATGAGGAGCGCGACAACCCCACCGCGTCCTCAAGTCAGAAGAGACATGAAGGCGAAGGCAGCGGCGAAGCACAGAAGCAGAGCGACAGACAGTTTCAGCGGGAAATGATCCCGCCCTGTCAGCCTGCCCGCTGTCCCGATCTGGTGCATTTTTCCTGCCCCACGCTGCGATATCGAAAGCGTCGCAAATCACGGGCCAAGTCGGAGGGACGGGCGGAATTAGTTGTTGACGCCTCCCGCAGGACGCACGACGCGCGGCACCCTCAGGCGAGAGCGAATTCGGAACGCGGCACGAAATGCCTGGCACGATCGGAACGTCCCGAACGAGTGCCGGTCGATCCGGCCAGCGACCTCAGGGTGCTCCCATAAGGACAACCGGGAAGCCGGGTCGGTCCACGCTGCGGCGCCAATGGCTCGAAAACGGGAGGTTGGCCGGACCGTCTTGTGTCAGCAGCCGAACTCGCCGCCGCGCAGGCATTCCGAATCGACACAAAAGCGTTCGTCGCCGACGGTGTCGGTGTCACGCTGGCACGACGACACGCATTGGCGATAACAGGCGAGATATTCGCGGCGGTCGGTTTTCTTGATCTTGGTTCGATAGGCGGAGCAATCCTCGCCATCCTGAAGCTCGCCGCCAAGACAGCGGAAATAGCCTTCGTCGATCGTCTTGACTGTGATGCCCTGGCCGGCGCCTGTGCCGACCCAAGTGAACAGCAGGGCACCCACCGCGAGGAGTGTGGGCAGCGATTTTCCGAGGCCGGCTTTCTTCATCACGCGTTCCTTCACCGCGAATGATGAGGTGGTTTATGATCCCGAGATGTGCTGCGTCTCAGTTTCTCGGGTCATCGACGCATCGGTAAATTCTGTTGCTTCTGACTTCCGGCTTGCTCAAACTCTGGAGCTGACCTGCCGGGCACTTGCCGTTGTCGATAAGCACAGTCGCGCCGACCCGCATCAAGCGAAACGGCGGCTCATGCGTAACGACCTGCGGAACCTCGGCGCTTGCAGCACTTGTGGTCGGCGCGCCGACAGTTTGTGCGCTGCTCGTTTCCTGTGTGGTGGTTTCGGTTGTTTGACTGCAGCCAGCCGAAAAACAGGCGAGCGCCGCCATCGCGATGACGCGTTTCATGTTCCCCTCCGTCCATGTCTGTATGTGAGTGTGATGGAGGCGGGAGTGATGGAACAAGTCGCCCAACGGATGAAGCCGGCTCGCAAGAATGGTGTGCTGGCGCGGAGCTGATTCACTCTTCCGGATGATGCCTATCCGCCGATCGCGGGATCGGAATCGAAGCTGATGCTTCGAGGTGGGCTTAAATCAACCGGGAGCAATCGGGCGGGTCGGGAGCCCTCTTAAACTGGTCGGAGTGGCAGGATTTGAACCTGCGACCCCGTCGTCCCGAACGACGTGCGCTACCAGGCTGCGCTACACTCCGTGACCAGTGGCCGGGCTTATAGCCAAGGCATGGGAAGCCCGCAAGCGGGCATCGGCATCAATGTGGTCAATATGGGCTCTGAACGTCGCCGGTTTCCACATAGACGGATTTGAGCTGGCTGTAGTGGCCGAGCGCCGCCAGAGCGTTCTCGCGGCCGATGCCGGATTGCTTGGCGCCGCCGAAGGGCACCTCCACGGGCGTGAGATTGTAGGCGTTGATCCAGCAGGTGCCGGCCTCGAGGTTGCCCACCACGCGGTGTGCGCG
Source organism: Mesorhizobium liriopis (assembly GCF_024053505.1). GTDB lineage: Bacteria > Pseudomonadota > Alphaproteobacteria > Rhizobiales > Rhizobiaceae > Mesorhizobium_B > Mesorhizobium_B liriopis. Next base: position 464,508 of record NZ_JAMXQS010000001.1, read on the forward strand.
GGCGATGTCGCGCGAGAAGACGCCGGCGGCGAGGCCGAACTCGGTGTCGTTGGCGCGTGAGACGACTTCGTCTTCCTCTTCGAAGGACAGGACCGACATCACCGGGCCGAAGATTTCCTCGCGGGCGATTCGCATGGAATCGGACACGCCGGTGAAGACGGTGGGCTCGATGAAGAAACCGCGCTCGAAGCCTTGAAGGTTGGGCACATTGCCGCCGCAGGCGAGCGTGGCGCCTTCCGATCGTCCCGTTTCAATGTAGTCGAGGACCTTGCGGTGCTGCGCTTCGGAGACGAGGGGGCCCATCTGGGTTTCGGGATCGAGCGGGTCGCCGATGCGGATGGTCTTGGTGCGCTCGACCAGACGTTCCACGAAGCGGTCATGCAGGCCGCGCTGGACGAAGACGCGGGTGCCGTTCGAGCAGACCTGGCCGGTGGAATAGAAATTGCCGAGCATCGCGCCGCCGATGGCGTTTTCGAGATCGGCGTCGTCGAAGACGATCAAGGGCGACTTGCCGCCAAGTTCCATGGTCGCGTGCTTCATGTGCGAGCCGGCGAGGCCCATGACCTTGCGGCCCGTCGGCACCGAGCCGGTGAGCGAGACCTTGGCGACGTGGGGGTGGGAGACGAGCGACGCGCCGACATCGCCCAGGCCCTGGACGACGTTGAAGAGGCCGTCGGGCAGGCCGGCTTCGGAATAGATCTCGGCAAGCGCCAGAGCCGAGAGCGGCGTGTTCTCGGAGGGCTTGAAGATCATCGCATTGCCCATGGCGAGGGCCGGGCCCGACTTCCAGCCGGCGATCTGGATCGGATAGTTCCACGCACCGATGCCGACGCAGACGCCGAGCGCCTCGCGCTTGGTGTAGGCGAAGGGTCCGCCGAGATCGATGAAATCGCCGTTGAAGGTGGCCACCGCGCCGCCGAGGAATTCGAGCGCATCGGCGGCGGACGGCGCGTCGGCGACAAGGGTTTCCTGAATGGCCTTGCCGGTGTCCAGCGTTTCCAGACGGGCGAGCGTGTCGTTGCGCTCGCGCAGGAGGGCGGCGGTGCGCTGGAGGATGCGGCCGCGCTCGACGGGCTTGAGGCGCGCCCAGCCTTTCTGCGCTTCGCGGGCAGATGCGATGGCCTGCTCGACGATCGCGGGGGTGGCAGCGCGGACGGTGGCGATGGTTTCAGCCGTGGCCGGGTTGATGACCGGGATAGGCGTGCCGGCGGTGTCTTCGACGAAGCGGCCGTTGATGTAATGGGACGCTTTGGGCTGGGCGTTCATGTGGCGGCTCCGGGGGGTAGTGAGTGTTGTTGGGGTGGTGCGGGTGGAGACGTTACCCCCACCCTGTATCTGCCTTTCGCATGGCTCAAGGCGTTCGAAACTCGAAAAGCCATCTCTATGGCTTTTCGCCGGCCCGAGGTCCGTCGTTTCTCACCCCCACAAGGGGGAGGGAGGGCGTCATCGCTGTGACTTACCTTCAAGCTAGGCCACCGGCTTCAAAATTTCGGCTTGGCGCTCACGTCCTCGCCTCCTCCTTGTGGGGAGGGGTAAGTGGTGGGGGTGACGTTTCAGTCTTACTGAGGCTGATCCATGATCCTCAGCAAAGCCGCGTCAGCCGTCCAAAGCCTCAATTCTCCTCCACCGAAATTCCCTGTTCGCCGACATTGATCTGCACGCCATCGGGTTTCGACTCTTCGCGGTAGACATAGACGCCCAAGCCGATGACGACGACCAGAAGGGCGCCGATGAGGAGGTAGAGGCCGTTGCGGTTCATGGAATTCTCTCAAAAGTTAAATGCGGGCGTCCTCTGCATCGTATGGGAGGCGTCCGCAAGACCGCCTAGCGGTCCGATTCCTGCCAGCGCGGGTTGATCCAGGGTTCCTGGTTGGAACGCGGCAAGGGCTGGCGGCCGAGGATGTGGTCGGAGGCTTTTTCGCCGGTCATGATCGAGGGACCGTTGAGGTTGCCGTATGTCACGCGCGGGAAGATCGATGAGTCGGCGACGCGCAGGCCCTCGACGCCGATCACGCGGCATTCGGGATCGACCACGGCAGGCGGATCGGATGCCGCGCCCATGCGGCAGGTGCCGCAGGGGTGGTAGGCGCTTTCGGCGTGGTTGCGGATAAAATCGTCGAGTTCGTCATCGGTCTGCACGTGGGAACCGGGCGAGATCTCCTTGCCGCGAAACGGGTCGAAGGCGGACTGGCTGAAGATCTCGCGGGTGAGGCGGATGGCGTGGCGGAACTCGCGCCAGTCGTCGGGATGGGACATGTAGTTGAAGCGGATGACGGGCTTTTCGCGCGGGTCGGGCGAGCGAAGCGTGACGCTGCCGCGCGACTTGGAGCGCATCGGGCCGACATGGGCCTGGAAGCCGGCGACGCCCGCCGTGGCCTTGCCGTCATAGGAGATGGCGGCGGGGAGGAAGTGGTACTGAATGTCAGGATAATCGACGCCGGGTGCCGAGCGCACGAAGGCGGCGGCTTCGAAGTGGTTGGTGGCGCCGAGGCCCGTCTTGAAGAGCAGCCATTCTGCGCCGATGCGAGCCTTCGAGATGGGGTCGAGCACATCGTGGAGGGTGGCGGTGTCCCTGGCTTCCTGCTGGATATAGAGCTCCATATGGTCCTGCAGGTTGGCACCGACGCCGGGGCGGTCGGCGAGAACCGCGATGCCGTGTTCGCGCAGGTGGTCGGCGGGGCCGATGCCCGACAGCATCAGGAGCTTGGGCGAGTTGATCGAAGAGGCGGCAAGGATCACTTCGCGTTTCGCGTGAACCGCTTGAATCCGTTTCTGAGCTTCGAACTCGACGCCGACAGCACGTTGATTCTCGAAGAGAACGCGGCGGGCCAAGCCCCTGACGACACGGACGTTTCCGCGTCGCATGGCGGGGCGCAGGTAAGCGTTCGCGGTGGACCAGCGGCGGCCCTGATGGATGGTCTGCTCCATCGGGCCGAAGCCCTCGCCCTTGGACCCGTTATAGTCGTCGGTGGTCTCGAAGCCCGCCTGGCGGCCCGCTTCGATGAAGGCGTTGTAGAGCGGGTTGGTGCGGGAGCCGCGCTGGATGTGCATCGGGCCATCCGTGCCGCGCCAGCCAGCCTCGCCGCCATGCGCAGTTTCCATGCGCTTGAAATAGGGAAGCACGTCCGCATAGGCCCAGCCGGTCGCGCCGACTTCCGCCCAATGATCGTAGTCGCGGGCGTGGCCGCGCACATAGACCATGCCGTTGATCGAGGACGAGCCGCCGAGCACCTTGCCGCGCGGGGTGGCGAGGCGGCGATTGTTGAGGTGTGGCTCGGGCTCGGAACTGAAGCCCCAGTCATAGGTCGCCATGTTCATCGGATAGGACAGGGCGGACGGCATCTGGATCAGCGGGCCGATATCGGTGCCGCCGAATTCGAGCACGATCACGGAATGCTTGCCGTCCTCGCTCAGGCGATAGGCAAGGGCCGAGCCGGCGGAGCCGGAGCCGACGATCACGAAATCCGCTTCAAGCATCGGCGATGAATCCCATGAAATCAGACAGTGCGATGTTGCCGCCGGTGGCGATCAGGACGACGGTCTTGCCCGCAACATCGAGCTTGCCGGAAAGGAGTGCTGCGGTCGTCGCCGCACCGGACGGTTCAAGAACGAGCTTCAGCCTGTCGGCGGCGAAGCGCATGGCGGAGCGCACCTGCGCGTCGGACACGGTAAGCCCGGAAAGATTCGTTTGCGTGACGGCGGCGAATGGAGCTTCGCCCGGACGGCGAGCCATCAGGCCGTCGCAGATGGACTTTTCCTCCAAGGGCACGGTGACCCGCTCACCGGCGCGCAGGGATTGGCCCATGCCGTCGAAGCGCTCGGGCTCGACGGCGATGAGTTGGGTTTGCGGCGAGCGATAGTGGAAGGCGAGTGAGACGCCGCCGATCAGGCCGCCACCGCCCACCGAGCAGAAGAGGAGGTCGGGTTTGGCACCGAGCGCTTCGAGCTGGTCGAGCGCTTCGAGGCCGACACCAGCCTGGCCCGCAACGATCTCAGGATCGTCGAAGGGGTGGAGGAGGACGAGGCCCTCGTCTTCGGCAATCGCGCAGGCCCGTTCGGCGGCGACTTCTTCGCGGGCTCTCGTGCCGTGATCGGTGGAGATGACTTTTGCGCCATAGCCTTGCGTTGCCGCGCGCTTCGCCTCGGGCGCGTCGATCGGCATGACGATCGTGACGGGAATGCCGAGGCGTTGGCCGGCGGCGGCGAGGCCTTGGGCGAAGTTGCCGGATGAGTAGGCGACGACACCGCGTTTGGCTTCTTCGGGCGAGAGGCAGCAGAGACGCCAATAAGCGCCGCGAATCTTGAAGGAGCCTGTCCACTGGAGGGACTCGGGCTTCACGAAGACGGCCGCGGCACCGGTCTCGGCGGCGAGTGCGGGCGAGCGCAGAAGCGGCGTGAGCTGCGTCACTCGCCGCGTCTCAGTGTAGGCGCGCTGGAGGTGGGCGAGATCGGGAACCAGCGTCATCAGCGGCCTCGCGGAAAGCGTTTGCTGTCTTCGAGGATGTCGAGGTTCATGTGGTTGCGCATGAAGCGCTCGGAGGCCTGGCGTAGAGGCTGGAAATCCCACGGGTAATAGGACCCGTTGCGGAGTGCGGGATAGACGACCCAGCGGCGGGCCTGGCTTTCACGAACGTCGCGGTCGAAGGCGGCCATGTCCCAGCGCGCGCGGACGCGGGCGGTGAATTCGGCGACCAGATCGGCGTGGTCTTCGTCTTCGGCCAAATTGTCGAGTTCGTGCGGGTCGTTCTCGAGATCGAAGAGCTGGGGCGGGTCGATCTCGCAATGGACGAACTTCCACCGGCTGTCGCGAATGGCGACGAGCGGGGCTTCGGAGCCCTCGGCGGCATATTCCATCAGCACCGGCTGGCCTTGGCTTTCGCCCCGGATGAGGGGGAGAAGCGAATGGCCGTCGGTCCAGGGCATCACGGCGGACATGTCGATGCCAGCGATGTCGCAGAGTGTGGGGCAGATGTCGAGGTTGGACACAGGTGCCGAGACGAGACCGGCGGGGATATCGCGGCCGTTGATCAGCAGAGGCACGCGGGCGGAGCCTTCGAAGAAACACATCTTGAACCACAGGCCGCGCTCGCCGAGCATGTCGCCGTGGTCGGAGCAGAAGAGGACGAGCGTGTCGTCCGCCATCTCCGTGCGGTCGAGGACAGCGAGGAGTTCGCCCACCCGGTCGTCGATATAGGAGATCGAGGCGAAGTAGCCGCGCCGCGCGCGGGCGACCTGCTCGGGGGTGATATCGAAGCTCGGATAATCGCTCGCCGTATAGAGGCGCTGGGAGTGCGGGTCCTGCGCTTCATAGGGCATGAAGCCGATTTCGGGTTCGAGCGCGGGGCAGTCCTCGTAGAGATCCCAGTGCTGCTTCCTCGCGACATAAGGGTCGTGCGGGTGGGTGAAGGAAACGGTGAGGCACCAGGGCTTGGCGGTCGCGTCGTCCGAGCTGCGCGACCATTCGTAGAGCTTCTGGGAGGCGAGAAAGGCGACCTCGTCGTCATATTCGAGCTGGTTGGTGATCTCGGCGGTGCCCGCGCCCGAGACCGAGCCGAGATTGTGATACCACCAGTCGATGCGCTCGCCCGGCTTGCGGTAGTCGGGCGTCCAGCCGAAATCGGCCGGATAGATGTCGGTCGTCAGGCGTTCCTCGAAGCCGTGGAGCTGGTCGGGACCGACGAAATGCATCTTGCCCGACAGGCAGGTACGATAGCCTGCCGCGCGCAGGTGATGGGCGAAGGTCGGGATCGAGGAGGCGAACTCGGCGGCGTTGTCATAGACCTCCGTGCGCGATGGCAGCTGGCCGCTCATGAAGGAAGCGCGGGCCGGCGCGCAAAGCGGCGAGGCGGTGTAGCAGTTGGCGAAGCGCGCGGAACGTTCGGCAAGCGCCTTCAGATGAGGCGCGTGCAGGAAGGGGGCCGGTCCGTCCGGGAACAGGGTTCCGTTGAACTGGTCCACCATGATGATGAGGATGTTGGGCTGACGGCTCATGCGGATGGCTTTGAGTGGGCGAGGGTGGCTTCCACGACCTGTTCGACGAGCGCCACCGCACTTGCGGAATTGGGCAGACCGTCTTTCAGCGCGCGGCGGATGTAGAGGCCGTCGATGAGCGCTGCGATGGCTTCCGCACCCTTCTCGGCCTGCGGGCGGGGGAGGAGGGCGACAAAGCCGCTCAAGAGATTGGAATGGAGCCGGCGGGCATAGACGCGCAGCAGGCGGCGCAGGCGCGCCGACTTCTGGGCCTCGACATAGAAGGCCAGCCAGGCGGCGACGATCTCGGGGCGGAACTGGGTGACCGAGAAGTTGACCGCGACCACGGCCGAGATGCGGGCGCGGGGCGTTTCCGCTTCCGAAAGGGCTGCGCGGACATCGGTGCCGAGTTCAGTCAGGAGATGCCGCATGGTGGCGAGCAGCAGTTCTTCCTTGGCGCCGAAATAATGATGCGCGAGCGCGGACGAGACCCCGGCACGGCCGGCGATCTCGGACATGGTGACATCGAGCGAGCCGCGCTCGCCGATGGCCGCGATGGCGGCATCGATCAGCGCGCGGCGGCGCAAGGGTTCGGCGAAGGGACGGGGCATCAGGAGACCTCTGCCGAAGTTTATTGACTGATCAGTCAATTAAAATCAATGGCGGGCGTTCCGGCGATAAGGCAGGCTGTGGACGGTTATTGCGATGGGAGGAGGCGCGCGGTGAAACGGATCGAGGCTGGGTGCCTGTGCGGCGCGGTTCGGCTGGTGGCCGAGGGAGAGCCCTATCGGGTCGGGCTCTGCCATTGTCTCGATTGCCGCAAGCATACCGGCTCGCTCTTCCACGGGTCGGCGATCTATCCGGAACGTGCCGTGACGATCACGGGCGAGACGGGGGATTACAAAGGCCGGAACTTCTGTTTGCGCTGCGGATCATCGGTGTTCGGGCGCAGCGAGGATGAGGTCGAGGTGAGCATCGGGGCATTCGACGCGGTCGACCAGTTCAAGCCGACATACGAGCTTTGGACCGTGCGGCGGGAGGGATGGCTGCCGCCATTTCCCGTCGCGCATCATTATGAGCGCGACCGGGAAGGTGTCGGGCGTTCGGAAGACTGACCCTCACGCTTCGGCCAGTTCGCGGCTGTTCCACAGTTCGACGCGGCCGAAGGCAGGGATGAGGATGGCCGGGCGGGCGAAGTCGAGGCCGGCGACGAGGCCCATGAAGTGCAGCTCGACGCCGCTTCCCCAGCCGAGCGAAAAGCCGGCGAGGCCGTTCAGCGTGACGTGCAGGTCCCAGCTTTGGGGATACCAGTCGGCGGCGAACCAGCCGGCCTCCCAGTCGCGGCCGACCGCATTGGGCGGCATGCGCGCCCCGAGTTCGGGCACGGTCTTCACCACATGGGCGACGAAGCTGTTGGAGTTGGGGCCGGGCCAGATGTGGTAGTCGCCGCTTTTCGAATAGGGATAGCTGTTGATTGCCGCTTCGACCTTGGGGATGAGCGCCTGAGCCTCGGCACCCGTGACGGCGCGGACGATGACGGGCTCGTTGGAATACCAACGGGCATCGGGCGCGTAATTGTTGCGCCGGACGGGACTGCCCCAGCCGACCTTGTCGTAGCGGACGTAAGGCTTGTCGCCGGCTTCCTTGGTGACGATCCAGCTATGGACGGAAAATGCGCCTTTCAGCCCGCCGGTCCGCGCGGCCATCACATAAACGGCGGCATCCTTTGACGAATGGGCGACGGGCAGCACGCCGCTGGCCGACCAGTCGGCGGAGCGCCATGAGTTCGGGCGATCCTGCATCAGCCACCAGCCGAGGGTGGCGAGCGCGGGCAGGATGAACACGACAAGAATGAAAAGCAGGAGGCGTGTCGCCAGCCACATCATGAAAGGCCTTTTACGTGGGGGAGTCTGCACCTTATGTGGCCCTCGGAATCGCGGCGCGCAATGCGAAGCGGTTTCACATTGAAGCGAAGCGAGCGTGGCGGGTTCAAGGCAGGGAAATGGCTGAAACGAGCGATCCGGTTCTGGTCGAAGTGTTGCGTGGCGATCGTGTGGAAAGCCGCCATCGCGGCGCGGTCGTGGTGGTCGATGCCGATGGCGGCACGGTGCTGGCGCTGGGCGATGGGGCGCAAGCGGTTTTCCCCCGTTCGGCGGTGAAGGTGATACAGGCGCTGCCGCTAGTCGAAACGGGCGCGGCGGACGCATTCGGCTTCGGACAAAAGGAACTGGCTCTGGCCTGCGCCTCGCATGCGGGCGAGGCGGAGCACGTACGGCTCGCGGCCTCGATGCTGGAGCGCGCGGGGCTCGACGAAACTGCGCTGGAGTGCGGAACGCATTGGCCGACGCGCTCCGAGGCCACGCGGGAACTGGCGCGCGAGGGCCGGACGCCGAACGCGTTGCACAACAACTGCTCGGGCAAGCATTCGGGCTTTCTCTGCACGTGCTGCCATACCGCGCATGAAACGGCGGGCTATGTGAAGCCGGGGCACTGGATCCAGGAAGAAATACGCGCAGCGCTGGAAGCCGTGACGGGGGCCGAGCACAGTGAAGCGAACCGAGCGACGGATGGTTGCGCCATCCCGACCTATGCGGTGCCGCTGCGAAATTATGCGCTGGGTTTCGTGCGGATGGCTTCGGGGCAGGGGCTTGAGCCTGAGCGCGCGGTGGCGGCGAAGCGGCTGATGACGGCCTGCATGGCCGAACCCTTCTATGTGGCCGGCACGAAGCGGGCGGACACGCTGATGATGGAAGCGGGCGCGGGGCGGCTGTTCACCAAGACGGGCGCGGAAGGCGTGTTCTGCGCGGCAATTCCTGAACTGGGTTTGGGCATCGCGATCAAGTGCGACGATGGTCAGGCGCGTGCGTCGGAAGTGGTCGTGGCGGAGGTTGCGGCCAGGCTGTTCGGGAAGGACGACGCGCTGGGGGCCAGGCTGGCCGAGATGGCACGGCCGGCGGTGCGGAACTGGAACGGCGAGACGGTGGGTTCGGTTCGGCCAGCGGCGGCGCTTAGCTGAGCCGATTGCCGGTGATGGTGAGATGGGCGGGCGCGCCTTCGCCTGAGACGAGATCGCCGGTGACGTGATCGGCCCAGCGGTGGCCGACGATGCCGCCCTGTTTTGCGCCCGAGATCAGATTGTTGGCAATGAGCGCGGCGCCCGCGCCGTCCACGACCGAGACACCGATGCCCCAACCGCAGTCGCGGATGATGTTGCCGGTGGCGGATACATCGCGCAGATAGGGCCCCCAGCCGAGATGGATGCCGGTGGCGGGGGCACCTTCGATGATGTTGCCGGACACGCTGGTGTCGGCTTCCACACTGATGCCGAGGCCGAAGCCAGCGGCGTCGGCGGGGTAGGGGCCTGATGCCGAGAGGTTGCGGACAAGGTTGTTGGCGCAGATCGCGAGCCTTCCGCCCTCGTTGAAGTTGGCCACCGAGATGCCGACGGCGGCGCCATCGACCGTGTTGCCGGTGATCGTCGCGCCTTGAAACGTGAATTCCGAATAGATCGCGGTTTCGCCGGAGCGGAGGCAGAGATTGTTGCTGATCTGGATGTTGTCGGCGCTGTTGGCGCGGATGGCGGAAAAGGCGCAATCGGCGACGTGGTTGTTGGAAACGATCACGTTGCCGGCGCGGAAGACGTTGACGCCGTTGCCGTTCTGGCCGGTGCCGCCAGCATCCGCGCGGATGGCGGTGACGCGGTTGTTGGCAACGATCGTGCCGTCCGCGCCCTGTTCCCAGCGATGCACGAGGATGCCGCCATTGCCGCAGGCGTGGACGGTGTTGTTGGTGATCGACAGGCCGGTGGAATCGACGGCGAAGATGGCGGCTTGGGTTGCACGTTCGATCGTGCAGCGTTCGACGCGGCCAGCGCAGGCTTCGAGCACGAGCGCGTGGCCGCCGGTGTTCTGGATTGTGCAGTTATCGATCTGGACAGAGCCGATGCGGCGAAGTTCGAGAAGGCCGGCGTTGGGCTCGGGCAGCTTGCGGTTCGCGCCGTCGAAACTGATTCCTGAGAGCGAGACGCGGTCGATGTCCTGGGCGACGAGCGTGTTGCGCGACAGGATGAAGCGCGTGGCGCCGGGGACGCCGACGAGGCGCAAGGGGCCGGGACTGGTAAATTCGCGGAAGTCGTAGTCGCCGGGGGCGAAGAAGATCGGCAGGTTGCGCTGGGCGGATTCGGCGAGGAGGCGTGATAACGCGCGGCTCTCGACGGTGCCCGGAAGCACGCCGAAGTCCGAGGCCATGAGGACGGGCACCAGAGGCGCGGTCTGGGCCGCGGCTTGGCCCGTGAGGGCTGCGCCGAGAACAGGCAGAGCGAGGGCCGTGCGGAAGAGCTTGCGACGGTTCGCCTTGTGCTCCGATCCCGGCTCCGATCCCGACATGCCGCTGCTCCTTTTGTTTTTCGTCTTTCCGACACTAGATCAGGAAGATGAGCAGAGCATTCACCAAGGAAGATGAAAGCGGCGATGTGCTGGGCGGGATCGGCGAGCGGCCGGTCAGCACGCACCGCAATCTCGTGACGCCTCAAGGCATTGCCGCGATGGACCGCGAGATCGCATCCTTGCGCGAGGAACTGGCGAAAGGGCCGGACCGCGAGAAGGTGGCGCTGCTGTCGCGCGACCTGCGCTATTGGACGGCGCGTCGGGAAACGGCGGAATTGTCGGTGCCCGAGCCCGGCTCGGATGTGGTGCGCTTCGGCATGGTGGTTTCGCTCGAAAGCGAGGACGGGCGCGAAGCGCGCTGGCGGATCGTGGGCGAGGACGAGGCGGATGCGGCGCATGGGTCGATCAGCCATGTCTCGCCGATGGCCCGCGCGCTGTTCGGCAAAGGCGTGGGCGACGTCGCGACGGTCAACGGCGTCGAATGGGAGATCGTCGGGCTCGGCGCGTGAGCGGCGTTGAGGTTTCCCCCATCGCATCTATAAACATCGCCATGGGAGGCTGGGCGCCTCGGTGAGAGGGAGCCAGCATGGCGGACGGCGACAGCATCTTCATCGGCGCGAGCCGCAAGCCGGATGACAGCTACAACCGGCCCGAACAGCTTCTCCTGAAATACGGCAACCGGCATGGGCTTGTGACGGGCGCCACGGGCACCGGCAAGACGGTGACGCTGCAGGTGATGGCCGAAGGCTTCTCCTTGGCTGGCGTGCCGGTATTCTGCGCCGATGTGAAGGGCGACCTTTCCGGCATCGGCGCGATGGGCCAGCCCAACGACGCGATGCGCAAGCGCGCCGAGGACGTGCAATTCTCGCCCTACGAGCCCAGGCAGTTTCCAACGATCTTCTGGGATCTGTTCGGCGAAAAGGGGCATCCGATCCGGGCCACGGTTTCGGAGATGGGGCCGCTGCTGCTGGCGCGGCTGCTCGACATGACGGACGCGCAGGAAGGTGTGCTCAACATCGCCTTCAAGCTCGCCGACGAGGAAGGGCTGTTGCTGCTCGATCTCAAGGATCTGCAGGCCCTGCTTGCCAATATGGCGACGCGCGACAAGGAGATCGCGGCGCGCTACGGGCTGGTGTCGAAGGCCTCGATCGGCGTGATCCAGCGCGCGCTTCTGGTGCTCGAAACGCAGGGCGGCAATCACTTCTTCGGCGAGCCGGCGCTGCGCATTCCGGACATCATGCGCACCACGCCGGATGGGCGGGGCATGATCAACGTGCTGGCCGCCGACAAGCTCATGATGAACCCGCGTCTCTATGCGACGTTCCTGCTCTGGCTGATGTCGGAACTGTTCGAGGAACTGCCCGAGGTGGGCGACCCGGAAAAGCCCCGGCTTGCCTTCTTCTTCGACGAGGCGCATCTGTTGTTCGACGATGCGCCGAAGGTGCTGGTGGAGCGCGTGGAGCAGGTGGTGCGGCTGATCCGCTCCAAGGGCGTCGGCATCTATTTCGTGACGCAGAACCCGCTCGACATTCCCGAAAGCGTTCTCGCGCAGCTGGGCAACCGGGTGCAGCACGCGCTGCGCGCCTATACGCCGCGCGAGCAGAAGGCGGTGCGCACGGCGGCCGAAACGTTCAGGCCCAATCCCGATTTCGACTGCGCGACGGTGATCACCAATCTCGGCGTGGGCGAGGCGCTGGTTTCGACGCTGGAAGCGAAGGCCGTGCCGAGCATGGTGCAGCGGACGCTCATCCGCCCGCCGCTGTCGCGCATGGGACCGATCACGGATGCCGAGCGCGCGGTGTCGATGACGATGAGCCCGGTGTCGGGACAGTATGACCGGACGGTGGATCGCGAGTCGGCCTACGAGGTGCTGCAGAAGCGGGCGACCGACGCGATGGCAAAGGAGGCGCGGGCATCCGAAGCGGAGGCGCCGGCGCAGGCGGGAACGCGCGGGCGGTGGACGCTGCCGGATTTCGGAGGTGGGGAGTCTGGCTCCGCGCCTCAGACGCGGCGAGCCCCGGCGCAGCGGGCTTCGAACCGGCAGACGGTGGCGGAGGCCGCGATCAAGTCGGTGGTGCGGTCGGTAGGCTCGCAGGTGGGGCGGGCGCTGGTGCGGGGAATCTTGGGAAGTTTGAAGAAGGGGTTTTGATGGGGGCTCATCGCGGAGGTTCGCGAGGCGGACAGGTCACCCCCACCCCATACCCCTCCCCACAAGGGGGAGGGAGGGCGTCAGCGTTGCGCTTTTTTCTTCGTGCCAGGTGCCGAGTTTTGGAGTTGAACTCGGCGCTGGCGTCCCCTTTCTTATGGGGAGGGGTATGGGGTGGGGGTGACTTTGCCGCCCCTCGACCCCTCGACGAATAGTACGCCCGAACCCTCAGATCACCTTCAGCTTCGAGCCGTTCGGGACGCGGTCGTAGAGGTCGATGATGTCCTGGTTCATCAGGCGCACGCAGCCTGAGGAGACGTTGCGGCCGATGGAGGTCCATTCGGGGTTGCCGTGGAGGCGGTAGAGCGTGTCCTGGCCGTTCTGGAAGATGTAGAGGGCACGGGCGCCGAGGGGGTTCATCAGGCCGCCGGGCATGCCGCCGAGGTCCTGGTCGTATTTGGCGAGTTCGGGCTGGCGCGCGATCATTTCGCGCGGGGGCGTCCATTTCGGCCAGACCTGCTTCCACTGGATCACGCCGTCGCCCGACCACTCGAAGCCCTGACGGCCCAGGCCCACGCCGTAGCGCATGGCCCGGCCGCCCTGCTGGGTGAGGTAGAGGAAGTGGTTGCGGGTGTCGACGATGATCGTGCCCGGCAGTTCGCCGAACGGATCGGGCACCTGCTGGCGCAGGAATTGCGGGTCGATCTTCTGCCACGGCACGGCGGGAACGGTGAAGCCGTTGTCGACCACGGGGCCATACATCAGCGCATAGTTCGAGTCCTGCTCATAAACGCCCGGCTCGTTGCCGCCCGGTTCAAGAGAGGGCACGCCCGAGTAAACGGGAACGCGGCTGAACGTGGTGCAACCGGCGAGTGCCGCCGAACCGAGGAGAGCTGAACCGATTGAAAGAAAGCGGCGCCGGGAGGTTGGCGCATTGAAAATGGATGAACTCGACATGTGACCCCACTGGCGCGGCGATAAGAGGAACGCTGCCACGCGATTTCGACAAAGACGTTATGGCACCAGAAGAGTTCCGATTGCGGCTTTGCCGAGGACAAAGATTGGTGAGCCTGTGATGGAACGGCCACTGTGGCGGATCGGCAACGGGGCGGTGAGCGCCTGCAATCGGTGCACAAGGGAAGGGACGGTTGTGCCAGCGGTTGACGCGTAGCGCCGAACTGTCGTCCAACGCGCGGGTAACCTCGGGAGAACAGCGATGGCGCAGACCGCAGCGGCGCAAGGAGCGACCTGGACATTTGTCGATGGCGACTGGCACGAGGGCAATCCCGGCATTCTCGGACCACGCAGCCATGCTTTCTGGCTGGGCTCGAGCGTGTTCGATGGGGCGCGGTGGTTCGAAGGCGTGACGCCCGACCTCGACCGCCATGCGGCGCGCGTGAACGCTTCGGCCGAGGCATTAGGCCTGTCGCCGAGCATGGCGGCCGACGAGATCGTCGGGCTGACGCATGAGGGGCTGAAGAAGTTCGACGGTAAGACGGCCGTCTATATAAGGCCCATGTATTGGGCCGAGCATGGCGGCTATATGGGCGTGCCGGCGGACCCGGATTCCACACGCTTCTGCCTCTGCCTTTATGAGGCGCCGATGATCGCGCCGAGCGGGTTCTCGGTAACGGTCTCGCCCTTCCGCAGGCCTTCCATCGAGACGGCGCCGACGAACGCCAAGGCAGGCTGCCTTTACCCGAACAACGCCCGCGCGATCCTCGAAGCGCGCAAGCGTGGGTTCGACAATGCACTGGTGCTCGACATGCTGGGCAATGTCGCCGAAACGGGCACGTCCAACATCTTCATGGCCCGCGATGGCGAAGTGTTCACGCCCGCCCCGAACGGCTCGTTTCTCAATGGCATCACGCGCACGCGCACGATCGGGCTTTTGCGCGAGAGCGGCGTGACGGTGACCGAGAAGGCGTTGAGCGTGCGCGACTTCCTCGATGCCGACGAGATCTTCTCGACCGGCAACCATTCCAAGGTCGTGCCGGTGACGCGGATCGAGGAGCGTGACCTGCAGCCCGGTCCGGTGGCGGAAAAAGCAAGAAAACTCTATTGGGACTGGGCCCATGGGGGCTGAAATTCTTTGACGGATGAAGCCTCTAACCCTATCTCGCCCAACAACCCTATAGTGGGGGCGAGGGGCTTCGGGGCGCTGATCCAACCCGGACCACCCGATCACTGGGATTCAAGAAGGAGAGACGACCATGGCTTTCACCCTGCCCGAGCTTCCCTACGACTACACGGCGCTTCAGCCTTTCATGTCGCAGGAAACGCTGGAGTATCACCACGACAAGCACCACAAGGCCTATGTGGACAACGGCAACAAGCTTCTGGCTGAATCGGGCCTGGGCGACCTGCCGCTCGAAGAGGTAGTGAAGCAGTCCTATGGCAAGAATCCCGGCCTCTTCAACAATGCCGGCCAGCACTACAACCACCTCCATTTCTGGAACTGGCTGAAGAAGGACGGCGGCGGCAACAAGCTGCCGGGCTCGCTGCAGCAGGCCTTCGACAGCGATCTGGGCGGCTATGACAAGTTCCGCGCCGACTTCATCAATGCCGGCACCACGCAGTTCGGTTCGGGCTGGGCCTGGGTCGCGGTGAAGGACGGGAAGCTGGAAATCAGCAAGACGCCGAACGGCGAAAACCCGCTGGTGCATGGCGCGACGCCGATCCTGGGCGTCGATGTGTGGGAGCACTCCTACTACATCGACTATCGCAACGCGCGTCCGAAATACCTCGAGGCGTTCGTGGATAGCCTGATCAACTGGGACTACGTGGCCGAGCTTTACGAGAAGGCACGCGGCTGAGCCGAAGCCTGTCGGGGCGCAATCTCGGGTCGGCCAAAGCCTTCCGCCGATGAATGTGCCAAACACGCTCATTCCCGCATCGGACCAAGGTCTGAAACGAGCCCCGGCCATCGCGCCGGGGCTTTGCTTTAGGGAGAAAGTGTTCGACACTGGCCCGGCCGATGGGAGCCGAAAGCCCTTCTTCCGCGTTCCGCCCGTCAGGCGATCCAGCCAGCCGTCATGGCCAGCCACGAGGACAGTGATGAAGAAGACTCTCTTGATTTTGCCTCTGATCGCGCTGGGCGCGACAGCCGCACTCGCCGACCCGAAGGAAGACCGTGAAGCGCTGATGAAGGAGCGCGCAGGCATCCTTCGGCAGATTGCGCCGGTGGCCAAGGGCGATGCCGCCTTCGACGCCGCCGCCGTGCAGGCGCTGCTGGTGAAGCTCGACGAGAACGCCAAGCGCGATGGCGTGGACGAGCTGTTTCCCGAGGGCAGCCAGGGCGGCGAAGCTTCGCCGAAGATCTGGGAAGACAAGAACGGGTTCAAGGCCGAGTGGGCGCGCTACGCGGATGCGACCGCAGCCGCCGTGGCCGCCGCGCCGAAAGACCAGGCTTCGCTTCAGTCCGCGATCGGCCCCGTTACCAAGGAATGCGGGGTTTGCCACCAGAACTTCCGGGTCAAGGACTGAGCCCGGCCAGTGCGGCTGGTCGCGAAACTCGGTGCCGCCGCGCTCATTCTCGTCGGAGCGGGTGCGGCGGGTGGCTGGGCGCTGACCGCGCCGCGAAGCTTGAGCGAAGCGGAACTGGCCGGCATCAGCAGCGGTGATCCGGTTCAGGGCCAGCGCATCTTCAACGCGGGCAGCTGCGCTTCATGCCATGCCGCACCGGGCGCGGAGGGCGAGGCGCGGAAGCGCCTCGGCGGCGGCGTCCGGCTCGCGACGCAGTTCGGCACCTTCGTCGCCCCCAACATCTCGCCGGACCCGCAGGACGGCATCGGCAACTGGGCGCTGCAGGATTTCGCGAATGCCGTGCTGAGGGGCGTGTCGCCGGGCGGCCAGCATTATTACCCGGCGTTTCCCTACACATCCTATGCGCGGATGAAGCCACAGGACGTGGCCGATCTCTACGCTTACCTGCGCACGCTGCCGCCCGTTCAGGGCAAGGCCGCGGCGAACGAGGTGAGCTTTCCGTTCAATATCCGGCGTGGCCTTGGGCTCTGGAAACTGCTTTATCTCGATCCGGCACCAGTGGTCGCGGAGGCTGAAAGCGCGGGCGGCGCGATTGCGGCTGGCCGCTATCTCGTCGAAGGGCCGGGGCACTGCGGGGAATGCCACACGCCGCGCAACGCCATTGGCGGCCTCAAGAAGGACCAGTGGCTCGCGGGTGCGGCGGCCGCCGAGGGGCAGGGGAACGTGCCCAACATCACCGGTGGCGAGGGCGGCATCGGCGAATGGTCCGAAGAGGATATCGTGAACCTTCTGGAAACGGGCTTCACGCCGGAGTTCGATTCGGTCGGCGGGCCGATGGCCGATGTGGTGAAGAACACCGCGCAGCTGACGGCAGATGACCGCGCGGCGATGGCGGCCTATCTCAAATCGATCCCGCCGCATCCGAACGGCTACACTTCGGCGCCGACGCCCGCGCAATAACCGCCTGGGTCACCGCTCGCCCAGGAACTCGAAGCCTTCGGGGAAGAAGGCGTTGTAGTCGCAGGTGAGTTCCTCGCCGGCTGCGATGTCGCGGATGGCGTAGTGGTCGTCCTCATCGCGGACGTCGCAGTTGGGGTCGTCGGCGTGGTTCATGTAGCGCGCATCGTCGGCCTCGAAGAGGATGAAGCCGGGATGCTTACGCGACGGATAGGCGTAGCGGTCGAGGGTCGCCTTCACGGGGCCAGTTTCGCTCTCGTAGAGATCGACCGGAACCAGCCGGTCGTAATCGGGGTGGAAGGTCCAGGTGCGCGTGCCGGCGGGAATCGGCTTCTTGGCGAAGACGCCGATGCCTTCGAGCGGCGAGGGCGCGAGATAGACCTCCACCAGAAGCATGTCAGGCGCCCGTCTTCGCATGCCGGCCCGCGACCTTGATGGCGAAGGCATAGGAATAGGCGATCTCCTCGAGGCGCGAGAAGCGACCGGACGCGCCCGCATGGCCCGAATCCATGTGGATCTTGAACAGCACCGGATTGGTGCCGCGCTTGCGCGCGCGCAGGCGAGCGACCCATTTCGCGGGCTCCCAATAGGTCACGCGCGGGTCGGTGAGGCCGGCGACCGCGAGGATCGGCGGGTAGTCGAGCGCGTCAACGTTATCGTAAGGCGAGTAGGAGGCGATGATGTTGTAGTCGCTTTCCGACGCGATCGGGTTGCCCCATTCGGGCCATTCGGGCGGGGTGAGGGGAAGCGAGGCGTCGAGCATCGTGGTCAGCACGTCCACGAAAGGCACTTCCGCGATGACGCCGCCGAAGCTTTGGGGCGCCATGTTGGCCACCGCGCCCATCAGCATGCCGCCGGCCGAGCCGCCTTGCGCGACGATGCGGTCGTGGCTCGTGTAGCCGTGCTCGACCAAGCGGCGGGCAGCCGAGATGAAGTCGTGGAATGTGTTGGCCTTCTTCTGGCGCTTGCCGTCCTCGTACCAGCCGTAACCCTTGTCCTTGCCTCCACGGATATGGGCAATGGCATAAACGAAGCCGCGATCCACCAGCGAGAGCAGGTTGGTGTTGAACGAGGCGGGGATGGAGATGCCGTAGGAGCCGTAGCCGTAGAGCAGGCAGGGGGCCTGGCCGTTGAGTTCGAGATCGCGGCGGTGGATGAGCGAGATGGGAACGAGTTCCCCGTCATGCGCGGGCGCCATCAGGCGGCGGGTGACGTAATTGGACGCGTCATGGCCGGAGGGCACTTCCTGCGTCTTGAGCAGCGTGCGCTCCCGCGTGCGCATGTCGTAGTCGAAGACCTGCGCGGGCGTGGTCATCGACGAATAGGAGAAGCGGATCACATCCGTGTCGTACTCGTAGGAGCCCGACAGGCCGAGCGAGTAGGCCTCCTCGTCGAAGGCGATGGCGTGTTCTTCGCCGGTCTCGCGCTCGCGGATGACGATGCGGGGAATGCCGTCCTTGCGCTCGAGGCGGACGAGGTGACGGGCGAAGCCCATGATGGAAAGGATCAGGCGGCCGGGCTCGTGGGGGACGAGATCGGTCCAGTTTTCGCGCGACGGATCACTGGCCGAAACAGTCGCGATCTTGAAGTCCTTGGCGCCATCGGCGTTGGTGAGGACGAAGAAGATGTCGCCGCCTTCTTCCAGTTCGTATTGAAGGCCGGACTCGCGCGCGGCGACGATGCGCGGTTCGGCGTGCGGCTGGTCGGCGGGGATCAGCCGGTATTCGGTGGTCTCGTGATCGTTGATGGACAGCACGATCCAGTCATTGCGACGCGTGCCGCCGACGCTCATGAAGAAGCCCGGATCGGTTTCCTCATAGACGAGGCGATCCTGCGCGGGATCGGTGCCGAGCACGTGGTAGAAGGCCTTGGAGGGACGGTGGTTCTCGTCGAGGCGGGTGTAGAAGAAACCCTTGTCGCCATCGGCCCATGTGCCGGAGCCGCCGGTGTCGGTGATGATGTCGCCGATATCGGCGCCGGATGAAAGGTCGCGGACCTTGAGCGTGTAGAACTCCGAGCCCTTGTCGTCGAAGCTCCAGATGAGCCTGGAATGGTCGGAAGCGTGGTCGGTGCCGCCGAGGCGGAAATAGGCCTTGCCTTCCGCCTCGTGATCTCCGTCGAGCAGCAGTTCCTCCACGCCGCCCTCGCGCGGGGTGCGGAAGAAGCGGGGCTGCTCGCCGCCGGTGCGATAGGCGGTGCCATAGGCGAAGGGGCCGTCCTTCATGGGAACGGAACTGTCGTCCTCCTTGATGCGGCCCTTCATCTCGGCAAAGAGCGTCGCCTGCAGACCTTGCGTATCGGCCATCATCGCCGTCTGATATTCGTTTTCGGCGAGCAGGTGGTTGCGGATCTTGTCGTCCAGCGTGGACGGATCGCGAAAGACTTCCTGCCAGTTCTCGGCGCGCATCCAGGCATATTCATCGACCCGGGTGATACCGTGCCGGGTGTCCGCCTCGGGATGCTCAGCGGCGACAGGGGGTTCGATGGCGGGAAAGTCTTTGTGGATCGTCATGAAGGGATGAGCAGTCCTGAGGGGCGGGCGGGTGTTGCGGTTGAAGCCTGTTTCGGGCGGCCGCGCAACCGCCGTCAAAGGACGGGCCGGCATTGAGCCGGCCCGGTGGGGAAATCAGCTGAGGTGTGCGCTTACGTGGCGTCCTTCTCGAAATCGAGTGCCGTGCCGTTCATGCAGTAGCGAAGGCCGGTCGGCTGCGGGCCATCCTCGAAGACGTGGCCGAGATGGGCGTCGCAGTCGGCGCAGCGGACCTCGGTGCGGGTCATGAAATGCGAGCGGTCGGAATGCTCGGCGACAGCCTCGCCACTGACAGGCTGGTAGAAGCTCGGCCAGCCCGAACCGGACTCGTATTTGGTTTCGGACCTGAACAGCGGCTTGCCGCAGGACACGCAGGTGTAGGTGCCGGCTTCCTTGTTATCGAGAAAGGGACCGGTCCAGGCGCGCTCGGTGCCGTGCTCGCGCGTGACGTGGTATTGCGCGGGCGTCAGCTCGGCGCGCCATTCGGCATCGGACTTCTGAACCTTGGGATGGCCGGTGGGATGGCTCGTATCGGACATGAGAAGACTCCTTGGCTGCCGCTCAATATAGGGAGCGCCGAGGATTTCTTGTAGATTGCACGCTAGCGTATCGGGGACACGAACGCGCAATCTTTCCGAAACGCAAGCTGACAAAATTCATAGGGAACCAATCAGGAACAAGTTGCGGGCCCATGAACCCAAGTGATTGCGAGTATTGCGAACTCGGGTCGTAGTGACGTGCCGAAGCGGAAATAGAAGTGATACGCCCTGTTCCTTTCTCTTTTTGCTTGTTAGAAGGCAATTGGTTTGCCGGTTGCGCACCAATCGCTTGGTGAGGCGATGCGCGACTGAAACCATATTCACGATGAACTTTTGGGGTTAGAAAATGGAAGAAGATCTGCTCGCACCGCCGGGCGATAACTCGTTGATTTCGCTGACGGCCGATGTCGTATCTGCCTATGTGAGCAACAATGCCGTGCCGGCCAGCGAGCTGGGCAACCTGATCGCGGAAGTGCATTCCGCGCTCGGCCGAGTCGGCGGCAACACCGTCGAGCCCGTGCAGGCCGACAAGCAAAAGCCGGCAGTCAATCCGAAGCGCTCGATCCATGATGACTACATCATCTGCCTCGAGGATGGAAAACGCTTCAAGTCGCTGAAGCGCCATCTGATGACGCACTACAACATGACGCCCGAGCAGTATCGCGAGAAGTGGGGCCTCGACGCTTCCTATCCGATGGTCGCGCCGAACTATGCGGCCGCGCGCTCGCAGCTTGCTAAGAACATGGGCCTGGGCCGCAAGACTCGCGACTGAGCTTCGTTTACATCTTGTGAGATCGGCGGCGCCTGCGGGCGCCGCTGTTGTTTTTGGCGGTCGGTTCGCTGCAGGCCAGACGGTCGAGCGAGCGCTTGAGCGCGATGTGGCGATCGAGACTGTAGCCCCGCGCACCGCCGAGACCTTTCAGCCTTTCCTTTTGGATACCACGCGCGAGATGCGCGGCGATGCGCGACCGCTCGGCCGGCGGACGATCCTCGACGCGCGTGAGGTCGATGCGGCAGCATAGCCACGCGGCGGCGACCTCCGCGCCGGATATGGCGGATGTGGTCGAGGAATCGAGAAGAAGCAGGTCGGTCATGATTGGCTCATCGAGTCGTCGTTCTGATGGCCATGAAGATGAGCGATGCTGCAGGGCGGCGGATGAAAGCTGGCTGTCGGGCAAGAAGAACTCGAAAAATACTTGAGCGCGAACAACGGCTTGCATGTTCTTCCACCGGTGCAATGTTCTTGTTTTGTTCACTACTCGCAGGAATTTCGATATAAGACGAAATTCCTAGATCATGCGAGGGTGTCCGTGTCCGCCAAGCCTGCCTGCAAAGAGTGCGAAGTACGGGAAGCGGAGGCGGACACCGCCTTCGAACCCGCGTCCGCGCCGCAGCCCAAGAAGCGCGACGAGCGGGTGCTTTCGCTCTGCGAGGGCATGATCGACATCGCGGCAGCGCTCTTCAGCGTGTCGGGACGCGAATTGCGGCGCGGCGGGCGGAGGAGCTTGCCGGTGGCGCGCGTGCGCCAGATCGCGATGTATGTGGCCCATACCGTGCTGGGCCTGAGCATGAAGGAAGTGGGGCGGGGCTTCGGCCGCGACCGGACCACGGTGCTCCACGCCTGCCATCTGGTCGAGGACATGCGCGACGAGGAAGAATTCGACCGCCATGTGGTGCTGACCGAGCGCGTCGCGATGGCCGCGTTCCGCGACCGTCTGGAGCGCTGAGCATGGAGCGGGGGAAGGAACGGGTCCTCCACTTCCTGCGTGGTGGCGAGGCGACGGAAACGGCGGCATCGGGCGGCGCTGGGACGCGGCTGCTGGAGCGCGGAGGCGGATCGCTCAGCGTGGCTGCGGCCGATCTGGATGGGCTGGTGAAGCTCGGCCTGATCGAGCGCGCGGGCGGTGTGGTGCGGCTGGTGAAGCAAAAGGGCGATGCGCTGGGCGCGCAGCCGCGCCAAGTGGCGTCAGTCGCAGTCGGCGGAAGCGCGCCGGCGCGTGCGGCGATCAATCTCTCCGAATCGCCGCTCGGCTCGCTGATGCGGCGAAAGACCAAGGAGGGCGAGGCGTTTCTGAGTGACGCGGAGTTTCACGCGGGCGAGCGGTTGCGGGCGGATTTCACGCGGGGGCAGCTGATGCCCCGGCTGGGCGCGAGCTGGGTCGGTTCGGTCTCATCGGGCAAACGCGGCGCGGGCGGCGGGGTAGTGGAACTGACGGATGCCGCCATGGCCGCGCGGCTGCGAGTGGGCAAGGCGCTGGACGCGGTGGGTCCGGAACTGTCGGGCGTGCTGGTCGATGTCTGCTGTTTCCTGAAAGGGCTGGAGCAGGTCGAAAGCGAGCGGGGCTGGCCGGTGCGCTCGGCCAAGATCGTGCTGAAGACGGCTCTGGGCGTGCTGGCACGGCACTACCGGCCGGAAGATGAAAAGCCGAAGGCCGGCGTTTTTCACTGGGGTGCGGCGGATTACCGCCCCAAGCTGAAGGACTGACGCGGCTCAGGCGGCCACTTCGAGGGCTTCCTGGGCGTCGTGCTTGATGCGGCGGATCATGGAGCGCAAGCCGTTGGCGCGCTGGGGGGTGAGGTGCTCGTTGAGGCCGAGCTCGCGCAGGATCGGCTCGGCATCCGTTGCGACGATCTCCGAGGCGTGCTTGCCGGAATAAAGCGCGAGCATGATGGCGACGAGGCCGCGCACGATATGGGCGTCGGACTGGCCGCGGAAGCGCACGACGGGATCGGCCCCGCTCTCACGCTCGGTGACGAGCCAGACCTGGCTGACGCAGCCCGACACCTTGTTCTGGGACGACTGCTCGTCGGGCGCGAGTTGCGGCAGGTCCTCGCCGAGCTCGATGACGTAGCGATAGCGGTCGTCGAAGCTGTCGGCGTCGAGAAACGCGAAGTCGTCGCGAATTTCCTGAATGGTCTTCATGAGGGGGATATAGGGAGCGAAATCACTCGCGTCACGGCTGCGCGGGCAGATCGTCGAGATTGGCGGGAATGGCGGAAACGGTTTCGGGGAGAACAACGGCTTCGAGCGCCGCCGGGCCGGCGTTCTGCGTTTCTTCCGTATCCAGGAGCTTCATGGCGATGCGGCCGGTTTCCTGCGCGCGCACGCTGACGGTGTGAAAGGCGGTGCGGCCCGTCTCGCAGACATCGGGCTTGCGCTCGCACAGGCCCGCGAGATCGCCCACCGCCTCGCCGGCGGCGGACAATGCCTGGATGGCGTTCACGCGCGGCGCGCCATCATCCGCATTGCCGAAATCGAACGGCAGCGCGAGCAGCACCAGCGAGAACCAGAAACCCATCCGCAACAAGAAGAACACCGGCGAACCCTTTTCCGTGAGCGAGCCGGACGCATCCGGATCGAGACCACAGTGACATAGAGGTGTGGAAGCCAGTTTGAAGATGAGAGGCGAATTGGAGGGAAGGGGGAAAGGAATTGGTTACCGATATCCACAGGCGCGTCGGAAGTTTGAAGAGGATCGGGTGACTCGCGATGACGGTGTTCCATTGCGGAAAAAAATTCGCCGGCGGAAGCGTTACCCCCACCCTTTATCCCTCGCCACAAGGGGGAGGGAGGGCGCCGGCGCCGCACCTTTTCCCTGAAACTTGGCGTCAGCTTCGAGATTGAACTCAACGATGAGGTCTCCCCTCCCACCTGTGAGGAGGGGTAAGGGGTGGGGGTGACGTGGCCGCTGGCGCCGCCATTCCTCCAATGCAAAACTCGAGCACGAAAACTTCCCGGCACTTATCCCTTCCTTAAAGCCTCGGATGCGAGTTTGGGCTTGTTCGAGTTCGGTCCATGATGGGCCGCCAAGTTTGGGCACCTGCGTTTGAGTTTGTTCGGGTATCAGAGCGGAAGGGCCATGATGGCCACGGCTTCGCGCGCTGCGGCCGTCGGCGCGGGGCTTGCTGTGCTGAATGGCGGCGTTGCCGCGGCTTTCGGCTCGGTGAGCCTGTTTGCGCTGAGCGCCGGAAGTGCCTTGGCCTGCGGCATGGCGGCATGGGCCGGCTGGCAATCTTCCAATGAGCGCGTCGCTTCGACGGCCGACGACAATCGGGCGGATGAACGAGGCGTGCTTCGGCTGCGATTCGATGCGACGGGCGAAGCCGACGATGTCGCGGGCGATGCGCGGGCGCTGGTCGGGCTCGCACCGGAGCTTCTGCTGGGTGCCGGGTTCTTCGATCGCCTGCAGGTGTCCGACCGCGTGAGTTTCCTTTGCGCGCTTTCCGAGATCCGTGCGGATGGACAGGCGCGCACGCTTTCCCTGCGCGTGCGTCTGCCCCGCGTCGCGCATGAACAGGCTTCGGGCTATCGGCGCTTCACGGTCGAGCTTCAGAGGTTGGGCTCGGAAGGGCGCAGCGTCGAGATGGCGTTGCGGGATACGAGCGAGATCGATTCGCTCCGCGCCGAACTCGATGAGGCGCGGAAGGCGACGGCCGATGCCTGCGCCGAGCGACAGCGCATCATGGCCGCACTCGGCCACGAGATCCGCACGCCGCTGAACGCCATCATCGGTTTTTCGGACATGCTGGGCGAGGAAAGCCTCGGCGGCTTCAGCGACCCGCGCCAGCAGGAATATTCGCGGCTGATCAGGCAATCGGGCGAGCATCTGCTGCTCGTGCTCGACGGTGTGCTGCAGGCTTCCGCCATGGAAGCCGGCGCCTATCGGGCCGAAAGCGAGAGCTTTTCCATCACGGACGCGGTGGAAACCTGCCGCGCGATGCTGGCCGACACGGCGCGCCTTAAGGGTGTGACGCTGAAGGTTCAGATCGCCTCGTCCTGCGGGACGGTGAGCGGGGACCGCCGGAGCGTGCAGCAGATCCTCGTCAATCTCGTATCGAACGCCATCAAGTTCACGCCGTCGGGCGGCGAAGTAGCGGTTGGCGGCCAGCGCGTGGGGTCGCGCCTTCATCTCTGGGTGCGCGACAATGGCGTGGGCATCGATGCGGGCGACCTCGACCGCGTGGGCCAGCCCTTCGTCCGCGTGGGGCGGGCGAGCGCGGTGGAAGGCCACGGCCTCGGTCTGTCGCTCGTGAAGACGCTGGTGCAGAACCAGGGCGGGACATTTTCCATCGAAAGCGCGCCGGGCGAAGGAACCCTGGCGACGGTCAGCCTGCCGGTTGACCAGCCGAGCATCAGACGACCGGAGACGACCAGTGCCGAAACCAAGAACGACGCAACGTTCCGCAAATCGGCCTGAGCGCAAGAAGCAGCCTGTCGCGGTCAAGCGAAAGGCGCAGAAGCCATCGGCCATCGCCGCATTCGCTGCGCGGCATCCGTTCGAGCTCGTGGGCTCGGCCGGGTTTCTGCTCGCGCTGAGTTTCGTGTCGGCGAATGCGCTGTGGTATCAACCGCACAAGCATCTGGGGGCGTTCTTTGCCACGCGGCCGGATGCGTCGGCGCTCGAGGCGCCGGCCGAGCCGGTGGTGCTCACATCCGACCCGACCGTGCGGCATGTTCAGGAAAAGCTGAAGGCGCTGGGTATCCATCGAGGCGCGGTGGACGGGCTGCCGGGCGCGGACACCCGCAAGGCGGTGGCGGTGTTCCAGGCCGAAGCGGGGCTGGAGCCGACAGGCATCATCGACCGGGCGCTGCTGACCGCGCTTGAGGCGGCAAGCGGCAGCACGGGGAGCGTGGCACCTGAACCGGCGCGGTCGCGGATCGATCCGGGCGATATGCCCGCGCTGCCCGCAGCGGGCGCCTCGGCAGCGGATGGGCAGCGTGTGATGCTGATCCAGAAAGGGCTGCGCGCCTTCGGCAACGAGGCCATCGAGGTGGACGGCAAGATGGGCACGCGGACGCGCGCGGGCATCAAGCAGTTCCAGGCGATGTTCGGCTTGGCGCAGACGGGCGAGCCGGAAGAAGCCGTGCTGGAAAAGATGCGGGAAGTCGGGTTGGCGGATTGAGGGGAGTATCGCCTCCGGGCGAGAGCCGCGGAAGCGGACGCGTCACCCCACCCCGTACCTCGCACCGCAGGTGGGAGGGGGACGTCGGCACTCCTCTATTCTTTCAGGCCAGGCGACAAGCTTTGGGAGCGACGCTCGGCGATGACGTTCTCTCTTCCTTGCGGGAAGGTACGGGATGGGGTGATGCCTCTGCTTCGCTGACTTTGCCGGTTGGTCACTCCAAACAGTTGCGGCAGATCAGGCCGCGAATTCGGGATGGGCTTTCGGCTGGGCGATGGCGATCGACAACCCTCGATCATCCTCGCCGACATCTGGCTTATCCACCCCAAACCCGGTTATTCCCGCCTCATGCGATTGACGAGTGATTTCTGGGTGTCCGTTCTGATCCGGCGCGTGAACGATGGCGGCGGGTTCGCGGCGGTCGTTCGGCGTGGAGCGACGGAAGCCGGGGCGGTCTTCATCGTCGTGCGGGACCGGTTCGGGGGCGTGGCGCTCTACGGGCCGGCGGCGCAGACGAGTTATGGGGATGAGCCGGTCTCGGAGCGGTTGTTCGCGCTCGTGCCCGTCGAGGGCGAGGAGGCCGTGGATGCGCGGCTGGAGCGGGAGAAGCGGTTCGATCCGGATAGTTGGGTGGTCGAGATCGAGCCCGGGCGCGAACCGATCGAGGAACTGATCCCGCTCGCTAAGCCCTGACGCGCGACCCCGGCCGGCCATCCTCGCGCCAGCGCTCGAGCGCGGTGGCGACCTGCTGGGGCGTGATCGAGTCGTAGGCGCGGATGAAGTTCACGATACGGTTGAGGTCGCCGAAGGCATGGGGCGACACCATCGCCGTGAGCACGAAGGCTTCCTCCGACCGCAGTTCGACGGCGCGCAGGGCGAGGCCCAATTCGGCGAGGTCGCCATGCGCGACGATGCTTGCGGCGCGGTCGAACCAGATGCCGAGGGCATCGGCCAAAGCCGTTGCGAGAAGCGCGGGCTTGCCGGTGAGCGCGCTGTCGCGCAGGCGCAGGAAGGTGGTCCGCCGGGTGGCGGGCGCAGGGCGCATCATGGTGCGCAGATGGTCGCGCGTCTGAGCGGCCGGGTCGGGCTTCGCTTCGGGTTGCGGGGGCACCAGCGGCTGCTCGATGGCGCGCACGAGGCCGGCGATGACGGGGTTGAGGTCACGCCGGCGGCCGATGGCAACCGCATGGGCCTGGCCGTGACGGCCGATCAAAGTGAGCAGGTCGACATCGGAAATGGCGGGCGAGCGGACCAGCAGCGGGGCGGCGACGTCGATCGTGTCGTTGCAGAGGTGACGGACCAGATCGCGCGGCGCGGTCTCGCATTCCGAGAGGGCCGCCGAGGCGAAGCGGCGAGCGGCGGCGGGCACTTTTTCGAGAAGCGGCACGGCGAGCGTGTCGAGCCGGCTCGCATCCTGCCGCGAGGGGCGCGGCAGCGAGCAATAGGCCGAGACTGCGGCACGAAAGAGCCCTTCGGCCCGTTCATCCGCATTGTCGGCGAGCGCAATCTGCCTGAAGACAGAAGAGGACACGAGCTACCCGAAACGCAACAAAAACAGATATCTACCGGCATCTCCGAATGCAGAGGTGACGGTTAGGAAAAGGTTACGCCGAATTCCTTAGTGCGCCATTAACGATGGCGGAAATCGGTAGTCCGAAAGCCATCTCTAGACGGACAACCTCTCTGCGATGCCCATGAGTGACCTGACCATGTCACGCGCCCGACGTCGATATCGTCGTGCGGCCGAACTAGGCATTCGTCGTTTGCCGACTTATATCCTGATGACTCATGGTGATCGATCGCGCCGGGGTAGCATGGCTTCACACTCCAACCGCGACGAGTTTTGGCTCTGTGCCAAAGTCTTCGAGTGCCCTGAGGGGCCTGACGCCGTGACCACGCATTATCGCGTCGAGAAAGAGATCCGCGGTGCCTGATATCGATTTCGTCATAACATGGGTGGACGGCTCGGACGACAGATCAACCCACGCGCACATGCGCGCAAAGGCTGAAACCGGCGACGGAAAGCGCGCCTTGCGATTTCAACAGAGCGGCGAAGTTTACTATTTGATCGCGTCCATCCTCAAATACGCGCCTTTTGTTCGGCGAATCTATCTCGTCACCGACAACCAGAAACCGCCGTTGCTCGACCATTTCTTCGAAGCGGGGCTCTGCAGCGCGGACCGGCTCCGACTCGTGTCGCATGATACCATCTTCGAAGGCCTCGATGTGCCGAGGCCGACTTTCAACTCGCTGACGATCGAAGCCGCACTCTGGCGCATTCCGGGGCTGTCGGAGCATTTCGTTTACAGCAATGACGACATGTTCCTGAACGCACCGCTCAAGGAAGAAGACTTCTTCCGAGGTGATGTCCCGGTGATCGGCGGCACTCTGACAGTGCCGGATGCGTGGCGTCCGCGCTCATTCGCGCGCAACCTGCTCGCCCGTCTTCGGGGAAATGAGGTGCGCGAGCGTCCGAGATACAGCCGGGATCATGAACGAGGCGCGAGACTGGCCGGCAATCGGGGCCTGTTCCTGCTTGCCCATCATCATCCCCATCCCCTGCGTCGCTCGACGTTGGAAAGCTTCTATGCGGAAAGACCGGACGTGCTGACAGCCCAGTTGCAGCATCGGTTTCGCCACGGATCTCAATATCTGCCGGTCGGGCTGTCCAACCACCTCGAGCGGCTGAAGCACGGTGCCAAATTCGGTGCGAAGAGGTCGGTCGTCTACATACGCAGAAATCGAAGCTCCTTCGAGATGAAGCGGAACCTTGCCGCAATCCGCGATGCTTCGACACAGTTCGGCTGCGTGCAAAGTTTGGAGCGGTTCCCGCCGGCTGCTCAGAAGCAGATCCATGCGGCGCTGACCGAGAAATTCGCGGAGACACTTCCGCCCGGCATCATCCATCGGAACCCGTTATCGGGGCCGTCACGGTTGAAGGCAGCATAAAGAGGGCGGGATTGAACTGCTTGTGACGCACCCGGCTGAAAGCGGTGCGGGCTGTATCGGTTGTTGCAACTTTGCAATGGCGGCCAGCGACCTCTGCGTGAGCTATCTTACATTAGTGTCTCGTTAACCATGGCATGTGTTGATCTGTGGCGGAGGCGTTGCGTTGTGCTCCGGCGTTTTTCCGCGAGAAGCCTGGATATGTCAGCTCAGATCATTTCATTCACGCCGCGCAGTCCCCGACCAAAGCCACAGGCGGGACCGGGGGAGATCGTGTTTTTCCTGGGCGTTCGCTACGAGCGCTATGACGGGGATGAGGCGCAGCCGGTTCGGGTCGAGCCGGCGGATGCGCGCCGCAGCGGCACTCACTGAGGAGGCGCGGTCGTCTCCGCCGGACGCGAGCAGCGCAGGCTGGACAGGAAAGCGCGCACGGAGGCGGTCCAGCTCGGATCGGGGTTGAAGCTCCGCAAGACGAGGATGCCTTCCTCAGTGTCGATCCGCACCGGCGTGGGGGCTTGCGGGTCGGGTTCGGCATTGCCTTGGGCGGCAGCTTGCGAGGGGTCGAGCAGGACGAGACCGAGTTGGCCCGCGAGCGCGCGGTCGGTGAGGCTGTAAAGGTTCTGGCCTTCGCGACCATAGACGGAAATCGACCAGAACGGGACGCTGCCCTGGGCGGCAACGGTCACGGGACCCTCGGAGAGGTCGAAACGGCAGGCAGCACTTGCGAAGAACGGGTCCTGGCCGAGCGCGGTGGGCGCACGGTCCTGCGCAACCGTTTCGTAAAGGGGAGCCGCGCTCGCGAGACTGGTCCAGGCATCGCGCTGCGAGAGGGCGGGCAGAAGCAGGAGCATCGCGACATGGACGATGCCGGCACCGACGAGCCCCTCGATGATCGCGTAGAAGACTTTAGCCATCGCAAGCGCTCCGCCGGATCGTGGGGAGCGAGACGGTGCCGAGCGCCAAACCGCCGGCCGTAGGAGTATCGTAAAGGGTCAGCACGAGCGTCCAGCTTTCGGCGTCGCCGGTGGACAGCCAGTTTCCGGACTGGGCCGCGCGGCCGATATTGACCGAAACCGAACCGTCTTCGCTGTGAAGCGTCTGCAGCGAGTGAATCGCGGCCGGCCGAGCGCCTTTCGGGGCGAGGGGGCGCAGGTCGGTGTTGGCGGCGAAGAGCGTCCAGAAGCGCGCGACGGGCATCGGTCCTTCGAGAACATAGGAACAGTTCGCCTTGAAGCTCGCGCCTGTGGCGTCGTGGCGGGCGATGAAGGCGAGGCCTTCGGAGCGGCCCAATGGCAGGATGCCACGAAGCGCGATCTGCGCGCGCTGGTAGGGATCGGCATCGCTGGAGCCGTTGCCCGGATAGGGCAGCCAGCCGCGGCCGGGATCGGCGATGGGACGTTCGAGCGCGAGATAGAGCGTGCCCGCGCCACCACCGATGGCGATCAAGAACGCGAGGAGGACGAGCGCGACGGCGCGGGTCATGCGCGAGGCGTCGTCAAAGCGCGGAAAGCGTCGCGGGCTTCTGCGCGGCGACGGGCGGTGTCGCGATCGCGCCGAAGCGGTCGGCGAGGTCGCGCAGCACGCGGGTGGTGGCACCCGACAGGATCTGCGGGGCTGCGGGCTCCTCGGCGGGCGCGTCGTCGGTCTCGCCTTCCTTCTCCTTGGCCTTGGCGATCAGCTTGGGGTCCACGAACGGATTTTTGATGCCGGGGATAGGCTTGAGCGTGACGCCCTTGTGGGCGGACAGCATCAGGCGCTGCCAGACCATGGCGGGCAGTGAACCGCCGGTCATTTCATTGGTGGTGGTGTAGTCGTCATTGCCGAGCCAGACGGCTGCCGTGAAGTTGCCTGTGAAGCCGACGAACCAGGCATCGCGATAGGACTGCGAGGTGCCGGTCTTGCCAGCCGTGCGGATGCCGGGCAGGGCGGCCCGGCGGGCTGTGCCGATCTCGGGGATTTGGACGAGAATCGAGTTCATCGAGGCGACGGCCTGCTCGGAAAGCACACGGCGGGGCGGGGGCGCGTCGCGGTTCCAGTCGTAAACGGTGTCGCCGGAATGGGTGAGGATCTGCGTGATGCCGTGGCGCTTACCGGCGAAGCCGCCATCGGCGAAGACTTCGTAGCCGGTGGCTTGATCCATCACCGTCATGCCCGAGGTGCCGAGCACCATGGTCTTGTACTCGCTGATGGGCGATTCGACGCCGAACGCCTCGGCCATCGCCTTGATGGACTTGGTGCCGAGGTGTTCCTTGGCGAGGCGCACGGGAACGGTGTTGATCGAGTTGATGAGCGCGGTGGACAGCGTCATCTTGCCCAGGAAGCGACGGGCGTAATTTTGGGGTGACCAATTGCCCCAACTTATCGGGCCGCCGGAAACGACGGATTCGGGCTTGAAGCCGTTTTCCATGGCCGTGGCATAGACGTAAGGCTTGAACGACGAGCCGGCCTGACGCTGGGCGCGGGTGGCGCGGTTGAACTGGCTCGTGCCGTAGTCGCGCCCGCCGACAATGGCGCGGACCGCACCATCATTGTCGAGGACGACCACCGCGCCTTCCTTGACGCGATATTGCTTGCCGAACTGGCGCAGGTGGTATTCGAGGGACTCTTCGGCAGCCGTCTGGATGGAGGGGTCGAAGGTGGTGCGGGCCACCATGGAATGGATGCCGAGCGGGGTCGCGACCTTCTTCACCTCATCGAAGGCCCAGTCGAGGAAGTAGTCGGGCGATTTGATGGTGCCGCGATCGACCACTTCGGCCGGGTGCAGGCGGGCCTGGAGCACCTGGCCTTCGGACATGAAGCCGCCCTCGACGAGGTTCGATAGAACGACCGCGGCGCGGGCGCGGGCGGCCGGCAGATTCATATGCGGGGCGTATTTCGCTGGCGCCTTGAAAAGTCCCGCGAGCATGGCGCCTTCGGCAACGGTCAGATCCTTGACCTGCTTGCCGAAATAGAAGTTGGCCGCAGCCGTGATGCCGAAAGTGCCGCCGCCCATATAAGCGCGGTCGAGATAAAGCTGGAGGATTTCCTTTTTCGACAGGTTGGCCTCGAGCCAGAGAGCCAGGAAAGCTTCCTTGATCTTGCGCTCGAAGGTGCGCTCATTGGACAGGAACAGGTTCTTGGCGAGCTGCTGGGTGAGCGTCGAGCCGCCTTGGACCACCGAATTCGCGCGGACGTTCTCGCCCATGGCGCGCGCAAGGCCGAGGAAGTCGATGCCGTAATGGTCGAAGAAGCGGCGGTCTTCGGTGGCGAGCACGGCCTTGATGACGTGATCGGGCATCTCGTCGACAGGCACCGAATCGCGCTGGATGATGCCGCGCGAGCCGATCTCGTTGCCGTGGCGGTCGAGAAAGGTGACGGCGAAGTCGCCCTGGTTGCGCCAGTCGGTGGTGGTTTCCTCGAAAGCGGGCATGGCGAGCATCAGAAGAAGGATGCAGCCGGCGGTGCCGAGCGTGAAGCCTTCGCTTAAGACTTCGACGACGCCACGGCGCCAGCCGGACACGCGGAAGCGGCGGAAGAAGATGGTGAGGATTTCCCACGCTTCGCGGGCCTGAAAGCCGGCCTCGTAGAGAGACGAATCGATCCAGGCGTCGAATGCGAGCATTCGCCGTGCAAAGCCGCTGCGCAGCCTGCGCATATGCGATGGGCCTTCCATGGCTTTCGACACTCAGACTCCCTGTCGCACCGTTCTTGATGAGGCGCTTGCAGAGAACTGACCTAACCCTCCGCAGGTTAAGATTCTCCGCGATCTCAATGGCGCCTTCAAGGGCATCTGCGCCACACCCTTTGATGAGAAAATGGCAGCGCACAGAAAAAATAAATAGGAATATATTCTTGACACCGTGACGGTGGTTTGGTAGGGTCTTGTTATCGTCGGAGAATTGCGAGTGCGGGGCGCGGCCCTGCTGCTCCGAGACAATCTACAAGGACATCGGATGGGTGGGGACGAAGCAGAGGCGAAAACCTCGGATGCAGCGTTCGCGGCCATGCGCGCGATGCATGAGGGCGCGCCGGCGACGATCGAGCGATTGGCGGCAGCGATTGATCGCAGTGCGCGCGTGGTTCGGATGCGGGCGGATGCCGAGCGCTGGGTCGCAGCGGAAAGCGAGGAATCCGCCACGGCGCGGCTCAAGCGCGCTGTCGAGCGTGTGATGCGCGAGGTGGAAGCGATCGGGACAGAGAGTGGCGGGCAGGCGCTCGACAAGAGCCGGATCGACGCGGTGTGGTCGATGATCCGCACGCTGGAAAAGGTGGACGCGTTCGCCCGCGAACAGGCGAAGGAGGAGCAGACGGGCCGCGATGGAGAACTCGCCGATATTCTCGACCGCATCGACCGGCGCATCATCGAACTGGCTCGAGGCTATGCAGCTTGGCTGGTCGAGACGGGTGCTGTCACCCAACGAGGCGTGGCGCACGGAAGGTGAGTGGCTGCACCGGGCGCGGCTCAAGCAATATCCGCTGGAACGAATGCCGGACACCTGGCTGCTGACGGGCGGACGCGGCGCGGGCAAGACGCGGCTGGGAGCCGAATGGGTGAACGGCATGGTGCGCGGACTGCCGCCATTCGCCAAGCCCCACGACAAGCACATGGTGTTGGCACTCGTCGGTGAAACGCTGAGCGATGTGCGCGAGGTCATGGTGGACGGGCCTTCCGGCATCGTCAGCATCTCACGCGGCGACCGGCCGCGTTTCGAACCGAGCCGCAAGCGGCTGGTCTGGGACAGCGGGGCGGTGGCGCACATCTTCTCGTCGGAAGACCCGGAAAGCCTGCGCGGACCGCAATTCTATGCCGCGTGGTGCGACGAGCTGGCGAAGTGGAAGAACGCGGAAGCGACCTTCGACATGCTGCAGTTCGGTTTGCGCCTCGGCGAGCGGCCGCGCCAGCTGGTGACGACGACGCCTCGGCCGACGCCGCTGTTCAAGCGCCTGTTGAACGATCCATCGGTCCATGTGACGCGGATGAGCACGGATGAGAACCGGGACAATCTGGCGCCGGGCTTTCTGGCGGCAGTGGCGAAACGCTACGGCAACACGAGGCTCGGGCGGCAGGAGCTGGATGGCGAGCTGATCGAGGAGCGCGAGGGCGCGCTCTGGTCGCGTGAGATGGTGGAACAGGCGTATCTCGCGGATGTGCCCGAGATGCGGCGCATCGTGGTGGCGGTCGATCCGCCGGCGACGAGCCGCAAGAGTTCGGATGCCTGCGGGATCGTGGCGGTCGGGTTGACGGACGACGGGCGGATCGTCGTGCTGGCGGATGAGACGCTCGGCGCCGCGAAACCGCAGGCCTGGGCGACGCGGGCGGTGAGCCTTTATCACAGGCTGGGCGCGGATTGCCTCGTGGCGGAGGTGAACCAGGGCGGCGAGATGGTCACGGCTGTGATCCGCACGGTCGATCCGCTCGTGCCGGTGAAGCCAGTGCGGGCGGCGCGCGCGAAATGGCTTCGGGCGGAGCCGGTGGCGGCCCTCTACGAGCAGGGCCGGGTGAAACATGCCGGGCGCTTCAAGGCGCTCGAAGACGAGATGTGCGATTTCGGGCCGGACGGTTTGACGAGCGGGCGTTCGCCCGACCGCACGGACGCGCTGGTCTGGGCCGTAACGGAGCTGATGCCCGGCTGGGCACCGCGACCGCGCATCCGCGATATCTGATTTCGGAGGAAACCGATGGGTTTGAACTGGTTCCGGCCACGGGCTGGAAACGAGCCCGCGCGCGTCGAGGAGCCGCGTGTGGAAAGAAAGAGCGCTGGCGGGTTCGTCGCACTCCATCAGGCCGGCGAAGCACGCTGGGCGCGGCGGGACTATGCGACGCTGGCGCGCGAAGGGTTCATGCGCAACCCGGTGGCGCATCGCGCGGTGCGGATGATCGCGGAAAGTGCCTCGGCCATTCCCTGGCTGCTCTATGACGGCGCGGCGGAGATCGAGACGCATCCGTTTCTGGCGCTGCTCGGGCGGCCCAACGCACGGCAGAGCGGGCCGAGCTTCATGGAGGCGCTTTACGGGCACCTGCTAATTTCCGGCAACGCCTATCCGGAGCTGATCGAGACGGAAGGGGCGGCGCGCGAACTGCATCTGTTGCGGCCCGACCGGGTGAGCGTGGCGACCGACAGCCATGGTTGGCCGGTGGCGCTGGAGCATCGCGAGGGGCGGGCGAAGCGGCGTGTGGCATTCGGGATCGGAGCGGGTGGGGGCGTGGCGCAGCTGACGCTGTTTCATCCGCTCGACGACCATGCGGGCTTTCCGCCGCTCGAAGCGGCCTTGATGGCACTCGACACGCACAATGCGGCGAGCCGCTGGAACAAGGCATTGCTCGACAATTCGGCGCGGCCATCCGGTGCGCTCGTCTATGCGCCCAAGGATGGCGGCAACCTGTCGGACGACCAGTTCGACCGGCTCAAAGGCGAATTGGAAGAGGGCTATCAGGGGGCGCAACGGGCGGGGCGCCCGCTGCTGCTCGAAGGCGGACTCGACTGGAAGCCGATGGGGCTGACGCCGAAGGACATGGATTTCATGGAAGCGCGCAACGGCGCCGCGCGCGACATTGCGCTGGCCTTCGGCGTGCCGCCGATGCTGCTCGGCATTCCGGGCGACAACACTTACGCGAATTACCAGGAGGCCAACCGGGCCTTCTTCCGGCTGACCGTGCAGCCGCTCGCGAACCGCGTGGCGCGCGAGCTTTCGTGCTGGCTGGCGCCGGTGTTCGGCGAGCGGCTGCGGCTGGAACTGGACTTCGACCGCGTGGATGGGCTGGCGGCCGAACGTGACGCGCTTTGGGCGAGGCTCGAAGCGGCGAGCTTTCTTGATGAGGACGAGAAGAGGCAGGCCGTGGGCTATGCGCCCCGACCTCGTGAGCCTGCTTGAAAATGTCCTCGGGTCGGCCCAGCGGTTCTTTTTGCCGCCCGCCTCGTTGCCGAGCCTCGCCGATGCTTCAGGCATCGTCTGCGTTCGGCGCCTCGCGGAGCAACGAAAATCCCTCGCTGGCCCTCCGCCGATGAATTCTCAAACAGGCTCCAAGGAGGTGCGCCATGAGCGTGGAGAATGAAGCGGCCTGGCTGTGGGCCGCGAAATGCGCGGGCGCGGTGGCGGGCTCCGCGGTATCGCTGGCCTACATGCTGCCGAGCGGCCGTCATGAGGCTGCGGCCCGGTTCGTAACGGGCGTGACCTGTGGACTGGTGTTCGGGTCCACCGCCGGGCTGAAGATCGCCAACGAACTGCAGATCGGCGGGCTCCTGGGGCCGACCGAGATCATGCTGATGGGATCGGCGGCGGCGAGCCTTTGCGCGTGGTGGGCGCTGGGGCTGTTGCGGCACCTGATGCGCGCCACGCCGCGTTCGCAAAAGCACGAGGAGGGTGGCGAGCTTGGGTGAGTTTCCGTGGGTCTATGAGCGCAAGCGCGCGAGCCTGTCACGCGAAAGCGTGAAGCCCGACGGCGTGTTCGAGGGCTATGCGAGCCTGTTCGGCGTGGCCGATCTCGGCCGCGACGTGGTGGAACGCGGGGCGTTCAACCGGTCGCTGGAACGGCGGGGCGTGAAGGGCGTGCGGATGCTGTTCCAGCACGACCCGAACCAGCCGATCGGTGCCTGGCTGTCGATTGCCGAGGACCGGCGCGGGCTCTTGGTGCGAGGGCGGCTCGCGACGGATGTTTCCAAGGCGCGTGAGGTGCTGAGCCTGATGGAGGCGGGCGCCATCGACGGGCTTTCGATCGGCTTCAAGACGCTGCGGGCACGCACCGACAAGGCGTCCGGCACACGGCGGATCGTCGAGGCCGATCTTTGGGAAATCTCGGTGGTGACTTTCCCGATGCTGCCCGGCGCGCGGGTGGAAAGCCTGAAGGCCGAGCAGCGGCATGGGCGGAGCCTTGCGGGCCTGATCCGGCAGGCGAGCGAAATTTTCAACGTGAGAGGATGAGGGATAGATGGAAGCAGCAGAGAACGTGGCGGCATTGGAAACGAAATCGGCGGGCGACTGGGATGTGAAGCAGGCCTTCGGCGAGTTCATGACGAGCTTCGAGGCCTTCAAGGAAAGCAATGACCGCCGCCTGCACGAACTCGAAGGCAAGAGCGGCGAGGATGTGGTGACGGTCGAGAAGGTGGACCGCATCAATCGCGTGCTGGACGAGCAGAAGAAGGCGCTGGATGCGCTGACGCTGAAGGGGCGTCGTCCGGCACTCGGCGGGGGAGCGGTGACGCCGAGCGAGCACAAGAGCGCGTTCGAGGCCTATGTGCGCGGCGGCGACGAGGCGGCGATCCGCGCGCTCGACACCAAGGCCATGTCCTATGGTTCGGGGCAGGATGGCGGCTATCTGGTGCCGCCGGAAACCGAGGCCGAGATCGGCAAGCGGCTGGCTTCACTCTCGCCGATCCGTGCGCTGGCGACGGTGCGGCAGGTTTCGACGGCTCTTCTCAAGAAACCGTTCTCGGTGAGCGGACCGGCGACGGGCTGGGTCGCGGAAACGGCAGCGCGGCCGCAGACGGCAAGCGCGACGCTGACCGAGCTGCAGTTCCCGACAGTGGAACTCTACGCCATGCCTGCGGCGACGCAGGCGCTGCTCGAGGATGCGGTCGTCGATCTCGACCAGTGGATCTCGGACGAGGTCGAGGCGGCCTTCGCCGAGCAGGAGGGCAAGGCTTTCGTGGTTGGCGACGGCTTGAACAAGCCAAAGGGTTTCCTGACCACCCCGAACGTGCATGAAGGCGACTGGACCTGGGGAAGCCTCGGATATGTGCCGACCGGCGTTGCGGGTGCGCTGCCGGCGAGCAACCCGTCGGACGTGCTGATCGACCTCGTTTATGCGCTGAAGGCGGGTTACCGGCAGAACGCGAACTGGCTGATGAACCGCAAGGTGCAGGCGGCGGTGCGCAAGCTGAAGGACGCGGACGGCAATTATCTGTGGTCGCCCCCGGCGCAGGCGGGTGGCCGCGCGAGCCTGATGGGCTTCGGGCTGGTCGAGGCCGAGGATATGCCGGATGCGGCAGCCAATGCGACCCCGATCGCCTTCGGTGATTTCGCGCGGGGCTATCTGATCGTCGACCGCGCCGGCGTGCGCGTGCTGCGCGACCCGTATTCCGCAAAGCCTTACGTGCTTTTCTACACAACCAAGCGCGTGGGTGGCGGCGTGCAGGACTTCGACGCGATCAAGCTGCTGAAATACAGCGCGGCCTAACGGTCGGATAACAGGCGGAACCCCTGCCGCCTGCTGTTCGATGCCGTGCTGTGAGCGGCCCCGGTTTCTCCCGCCGGGGCCGCTTTTCTTTTCCCAATCGATGAGTGAGTGGCGCGATGACGCTTTTCAGAACGGTCGGCCCGGCGGTGGAGCCGGTGCCGCTGGCGCAGGCCAAGGCGCATCTGCGCGTGACGCATGAGAGCGAGGATGATCTGCTCGAAGGGCTGATCCGCGCCGCGCGCGAGGCGGTGGAGGATCAGACGGGCCTCGCGCTGATCGAGCAGAAATGGCGGCTGGTGCTGGATCGCTGGCCGCGCGGTGGCGTGGTGAAGCTGCTGCGGTATCCGGTTTCGGACGTGGATGCGCTGACGGTTTACGGAAGCGATGGCGTGCCGGTGGTGATCGAGCCGGAGCGGTATGGCGTGGATCGCGTGTCGCGGCCGGCGCGGGTGCAGGCCGAGATGCCGGCGGTGAATGCGCGGGCGCTGAACGGGATCGAGATCGATTTTACGGCCGGGTACGGCACCGACGGGACTGCGGTGCCGGAAGGGCTGAAGCTCGCGCTTTTGGTGCTCGTGGGGCACTGGTTCGAGATGCGTGGGAGCTTCGGGCCAGACGAGCAGCCGGTGTCTTACCCGGCGCAATTCGAGCGGCTGATCGCGCCGTTTCGGTTGAGGCGCCTCTAGTGGCGGCGCGCATCTTTGCGGGGACGCTGCGGCACGAGATGGTGTTGCAGCGCATGGCGCCCGTGCCGGACGGGCAGGGCGGGCATGCCGAGGACTGGCAGGAGGTGGCGCGGGTGTTCGCGCGGATCGAGCCGGTCTCTGCGCGCAGCGTGACGGTTGCCGATCATGCGGAAGCGCGGGTGACGCATCGGGTGACGGTGCGGTTTCGCGACGATCTGAAGAACGGGATGCGGTTTCTGTTCGGGGAGCGCGTGCTGGAGATTTCAGCCGTGCACGATCCGGAAGAGCGCGGGCGATTTCTGCAATGCCTGGTGCGGGAGGCGGGGCGGTGAAGCTTGGCGGAAAGCTCGATTTCAGCAGGCTGATCGCGGCGTTGCGGCTGCGGGCTCATGCACTGGCGGAGCAGGTTGCGACATCTAAAGCGGAAAGGAGAGGCGATGACGCAGGCGAGCGCTGAACTGCAAAGGGCGATGTTCGAGCGGCTGTCACTGGCGGGCCTGCGGGTGTTCGACGGCGTGCCGGTGGGGTCTCTGCTGCCTTACGTCTCTTTCGGGCGCGCGAGCGCGGTGGACTGGAGCACATCGACCGAAAAGGGCGAGGAACATCTTTTCAGCCTGCATGTGTGGGCGCGGGGGCGCAAGGCCGCGCAGGAGATGGCGGGGTCGGTGAAGGCTGTGCTGGACGGCGCGGGGTTGGTGCTAGGCGCCTGTCGGCTGGTCGATCTGCGCTTCGTGCAGGCCGAGTTTCGCGATGCGGACGGGTTGGGGCTGCGCGAGGGCATTTTGCGGTTTCGCGCGCTGATCGAGATCGCTTGAAGAATTCAAACATAAGGAGGGCCTGATGGCCGCACAGAAGGGCAAGGACCTTCTTTTGAAGCTCGACGCGGATGGCAACGGCAACTTCGTTTCCGTGGCCGGGCTGCGCTCGAAGCGATTGGCGTTCAACAGCCAGACGGTGGATGTGACCGACTCGGAGTCCGCCGGGCGCTGGCGCGAATTGCTGGGTGGCGCCGGCGTGCAGCGCGCTGCCTTGAGCGGGGCGGGCATCTTCAAGGATGCGCCATCGGACGCGGCGGTGCGCGAACGCTTCTTTGCGGGCGCGGTGAGCCGCTGGCAGGTGGCCATTCCGAGCTTCGGCGTGGTGGAAGGCCCGTTTCAGGTGAGTTCGCTGGAATATTCCGGCGCGCACGATGCCGAGCTGACCTTCGAGATCGCGCTGGAATCGGCGGGCGCCCTGAGCTTCACGGTGATGCCATGAGCGTGAACCGGCATCGCGGCGAGGTGGCGGCGGAACTGGACGGACGGACCTATCGGCTCTGCCTGACGCTCGGCGCGCTGGCTGAACTGGAAACGGCATTCGGCGTGGATGATCTGGGAGCACTCGCCGAGCGGTTCGGGACGGGGCGGCTCTCGGCGCGGGATCTGGTGCGCATCATCGGGGCGGGGCTGCGGGGTGGCGGCAGCGATATCAGCGACGAAGCCGTGGCCGCGATGCGGACGCCGGACGGGGTGACCGGGTTCGCGCGGATCGTCGGCGAATTGCTGGTGGCGACGTTCGGCGGCGAGGCCGCCACGCGCCCTCCGGTGCCGCAGGAAGCCTAGAGGCCAAGGCCTTTCCCTGGGCTCGCGCGATGGCGCTGGGCCTCGGCTTCCTGCGGCTGGCACCGCAAGAGTTCTGGACGATGACGCCGCGCGAGTTGGAGCGCGCGCTGAGCTTCTTTTTGCCTGATGTTGAAGGGTTCGGGCGCGAACAGCTCGGCGCGCTGATGCGGGCGTTTCCCGATACGGAGAGGGTGGATGGCTGAAGAAGTGACGGTGGCGGTAACGGCCGATACCGCGCCCTTCGAGGTGGCGCTGAACAATCTTCAGCGGCTTTCGAACGGGTTCGGCGCACAGCTGACGGGCGCGTTGCGGAGCGCGACTGTGGGCGGGCGGGAGCTGGACGATGTGCTGAAGCGCGTGGGGCTCAACCTCGCCGGCATGGCGCTGAGCGAGGGGCTCAAACCGTTGCAGGGCCTGGCGAGCGGGTTTCTGGGCACGCTGATGGGTGGGGTTTCGGTGATGCCGTTCGCGAAAGGCGGGGTGGTGTCTTCGCCGAGCTATTTTCCGGCTGGCAACTCGCTGGGCCTGATGGGCGAAGCGGGGCCGGAGGCCATCATGCCACTGGCGCGCGGCGCGGATGGCAGGCTCGGCGTGGCGGGTGGCGGCGGTGGGTCGGCGGTGAACGTGGTGTTCAACGTGACCGCGACGGATGCGGGGTCGTTTCGGAAATCGGAAGCGCAGGTGACGGGCATGCTGGCGCGGGCGGTTTCGAGAGGGGCGCGGACGTTTTGAGCAGCGTTGGGCGTTGGTGGCGAGGCCACGACGGTCCAATCCCACATCTCATCATTCACATTCAAAGGAGAACGCATGGCGCTTTCGGCGTTTCATGATGTGCGGTTTCCGCTGGCTGTCGCGTTCGGCGCGACGGGTGGGCCGGAGCGGCGGACCGAGATCGTTCAGCTGCAATCGGGGCATGAGCGGCGCAATGCGCGGTTCAGCCAGTCGCGGCGGCGCTTCGATGCAGGGTCGGGTGTGCGCTCGCTGGGCGATCTCTACGAGCTGATGGCGTTTTTCGAGGCGCGGCGTGGGTCGCTGCATGCGTTTCGCTTTCGCGATCCGTTCGACATGAAATCCTGCGCGCCGGACGGCGTCGTGCGGGCGACGGATCAGGTGATCGGAACGGGGACCGGATCAGAGGCGCGGTTTGCGCTGGTGAAGACCTAT
This sequence comes from Mesorhizobium liriopis, assembly GCF_024053505.1. Lineage (GTDB taxonomy): Bacteria > Pseudomonadota > Alphaproteobacteria > Rhizobiales > Rhizobiaceae > Mesorhizobium_B > Mesorhizobium_B liriopis. The sequence goes on from NZ_JAMXQS010000001.1 coordinate 505,976, forward strand.
GGAACCGGGGCCGACGCTGTGCGGCGGCCGATCACGAAGCCGGTGCCGGGGACGGTCAAGGTTGCGGTCGCTGGCGTCGAGAAGAGCGGCGCGGCGTTCACGCTGGATGCGGAGGCGGGCGCGGTCGTGTTTGCGGCCGGGCATGTGCCCTTGGCAGGACAGGTGGTGACGGCGGGCTTCGAGTTCGACGTGCCGGTGCGCTTCGACACGGAGCGGCTGGAGGCCAGCCTGACGGCGTTCAAGGCCGGCCAGGTGCCTGCCGTTCCGCTGGTCGAGGTGCAGGCATGATGCGGTTCCCGGAGACGTTCAGGGCGTCGCTGGCGGCCCCGGTAACGACGCTCTGCCATTGCTGGAGGGTCGAGCGGCGCGATGGCGTCGTGTTCGGGTTCACGGACCATGACCGTGCGCTGGAATGGGGCGGCGTGAGCTTTGCGCCGGAAAGCGGGTTTTCGGCAAGCGAGGCGAAGAGTTCGCTGGGGTTCGGGGCGAGCCGGGCCGAGGTCGAGGGCGCGCTGTCGTCTCTGGCGATCAGCGAGGCGGATATCGATGCCGGGCTTTATGACGGGGCGCGGGTCGAGACGTTTCTGGTGAACTGGCAGGAGCCCGGTGAGCATGGGCTGCTGCGGGTGGCGCATATCGGGCGGATCGTGCGCAGCGATGGAAGCTTCGTCGCGGAACTGGAAAGCCCGATGCGGGCGCTGGACCAGCCGAAAGGGCGGTTCGTGACGCGGACTTGCGACGCCGAATTGGGGGACGTGCGCTGCAAGGTCGGACTGGATGGCGACGCCTATCGTGCCGAAAGCACGGTGCTGGCGGTGGAGCCGATGGGGACCGTGCACCTTTCCGGGCTTGGCAGTTTCGAGGCCGGTTGGTTCGCTTACGGGACCGTGCGTTGGGGGGAGAAGAGATCGGCGCGGGTGCGGGAGCATCGGGGTGGAGACGGGTTCGCAACGCTTGTCTTGGAAAGGGGCACGTCCGGTTTGCCGGAAGCGGGCGATGCGGTCGTTGTCACGGCGGGGTGCGACAAGAGTTTCGGCACCTGCAAGGGGAAGTTCGGCAATGGACTGAACTTTCGCGGCTTTCCGCATCTGCCGGGCAATGACCGGGCCTAAGAATATGTTTCGGAAGGTGCCGTTTTCGACGGCGGGGCGCTGGTGCCATGAGCGCGGATCGGGTCGTGGCCGAGGCGATGAGCTGCGTAGGCACGCCTTATCGGCATCAGGGGCGGCGCAAGGGCGTGGGCTGTGACTGTCTGGGGCTGGTGCTGGGCGTCTGGCCGGCGGTGCAAGCGCAAGAGCCGCCGGAGCCGGGGCCTTATGCCATGGATTGGGCCGAGACCGGGGGCGCCGAGCGGATGCTCGACGCGGCACGGCTGCATCTGCGCGAGGTGCCGCCCGCGGAACGTGCGGCGGGGCATGTCGTCCTGTTCCGCTGGCGGCGGCATCTGCCGGCGCAGCATGCGGGCATTCTCCTTTCCGACGAGCGCTTCATCCATGCCTATCAGGGACATGCGGTGACGGTGTCGCCGCTTGGGCCGCACTGGTCGCGGCGCATCGCGGGCGTGTTCGCTTTCCCGTCCGATTAAACCTTTAAAAACCGAGCGGAGAACGCATGGCGACCATCATCTTGCAGGCCGCCGGTGCCTATCTCGGTGGGGCTCTGGGCGCGACGGGTGCCGCGATCGGCACGGCGGCGGGCGCACTTGCGGGCTATGCGGTGGACCGCGCGCTGCTTTCAGGCACGAAGCGGATCGAGGGTCCGCGACTGAGTGCGCAGAAGCCCTTCACGGCCGAGGAGGGGGCCGCCCTGCCGCGCGTTTACGGTTCGGTGCGGCTGAGCGGCACGCTGATTTGGGCGACGCGCTTCGAGGAAACGCGTGAAACGCGCCGGCAGGGCGGCAAAGGCGGGGGCGCCAAGGTTTCGGAATACTCCTATTTCGGCAATGCTGCTTTTGCCCTGTGCGAGGGGCCGATCGCGGGCGTGCGGCGGATTTGGGCGGACGGCAAGGAGATCGACCGCGAAAGCGTCGAGTTGCGCGTGCATGTGGGCAGCGAGACGCAAGCACCCGATCCGCTGATCGAAGTGAAGCAGGGCGCGGGCAATGCGCCGGCCTATCGCGGCACGGCGACGGTGGTGATCGAGCGGCTGGCGCTTGGAGCATACGGCAACCGCCTGCCGCAGATGCAGTTCGAGGTGCTGCGGCCGGTCGGGCTGCTGCACGAGCGCCTGCGCGCGGTGGCGCTGATTCCGGGTTCCACGGAGTACGGGCTCTCGCCGAAGCTCGTGACGCAGACCCTGCGGCCGGGCGAGACCGAGGCGGTGAACCGGCATGTGATGCATGCCGACACGGACCTCGCGGCGTCGCTCGACGAGTTGCAGATGCTATGTCCGAACCTCATGCATGTCGCGCTGGTAGTATCGTGGTTCGGCGACGATCTGCGGGCCGATCAGTGCCGCATCAGGCCGGGCGTGACGGATCGGGGGGCGCGCGGGTTTTCGGCAGACTGGTCGGTGTCGGGTGTGTCGCGAAGCGCCGCGCATGAGGTGAGCCGGCATCGCGGCAGCGCGGCCTATGGCGGAACGCCTTCCGACGAGAGCGTGGTGGCGGCGATCCGCGAGATCCGCTCGCGCGGGCTGAAGGTGACGCTTTATCCGTTCGTGATGATGGATGTGCCGGAGGGCAACGGGTTGCCCGATCCATATGGCGGGGCGGAGCAGGCGGCCTATCCTTGGCGCGGGCGGATCACGGTCAATCCGGCCCCGGGGCGCAGCGGGAGCCCGGACCGGACGGCAGCGGTGCGCGAGCTCGTTTCGGCGTTTTGCGGGGCGACGCGCGTTGCCGATTTCGATGTGTCGGATGATGCGGTTCGTTTCGGCGGCGGCAGCGAGGATTGGGGCTACCGCAGGCTGATCCTGCATTATGCGCATCTGGCCGAGGCTGCGGGCGGGGTGGATGCGTTTCTGGTCGGCTCGCAGCTGCGCGGGCTTTCGACGCTGCGCTCGGGCCCGCGTGCGTTTCCGTTCGTGGAAGAGCTTTGCAGGCTGGCGGGCGAGTGCCGCGCGGTCCTCGGGCCCGAGACGGCCATTACCTATGGCGCGGATTGGAGCGAGTATTTCGGGCATCAGCCGGCGGATGGCAGCGGGGACGTGCTGTTTCATCTCGACCCGCTCTGGTCGCATCCGGCGATCAGCGCGGTGGGCATCGACAACTATATGCCGCTCAGCGATTGGCGCGACGAGGACTATGCGGGTGGCAACCCGGATGGGGCACTCTCGCCTTCTGACGCTGGCGCGCTGCGGCGGGCGATCGCGGGCGGCGAAGGGTATGACTGGTTCTACACGAGTGCGGCGCACCGCGCAGCGCGCTTGCGCACGCCGATCACGGATGGGGCTTACGGCAAACCGTGGGTCTATCGTCCGAAGGATCTGTCGGGGTGGTGGAGCAATCTTCACCACGACCGGATCGGCGGTGTCGAGCATGCGGCGCCGACTGCCTGGCAACCGGGTTCGAAGCCGATCTGGCTGACGGAACTGGGCTGCCCGGCAGCCGACAAGGGCGCGAACCAGCCCAACGTGTTTCCCGATCCGAAATCGGCTGAAAGCGCGCGGCCATTTTTTTCGAATGGCGGGCGGTCGGACCTCGTGCAGCGGCGCTTTCTGGACGCGCATCTGGGCTGGTGGGATGCGGCGGATGAGGACTTCGAGGGTGCGGCTAATCCGGTTTCACCGATCTATGGCGGGCGGATGCTCGACGCGGAACGAATCTATGCCTGGGCATGGGATGCGCGGCCGTTTCCGGCCTTTCCGTTGAACGGCGACTATTGGGGCGACAGTGCGAACTGGCAGGCCGGGCACTGGCTGAACGGGCGCGTGGAGGCGCCGGCGCTGGGCGATCTGATCAGTGCCGTGCTGGCGGATCACGGCTTGCCGAGGGCGCGCAGTGAAGGCGTGGAAGGCAGCGTTCAGGGCTATCTGGTGGAGCCGGGCTCGGCGCGCGATGCGCTGGAGCCGCTGGTGGAGTTGTTCGATCTGTCGGTCACCGAAGGATCGGATGGCATCGAGGTCAGGGGCGGCGTACCTTCGGAGAGGCTTTCTGTCGCGGCCGGCGAGATCGTCGTCGAGGACGATGCGGCGGTGATGGTGGCGAGCCGCGAGGCGGACGGCGATCTGCCCGCCGAGGTGCTGCTGAATTTTCAGGACCTGCTGAAGGACTATCAGGGTTCGACGGTGCGGAGCATCCGCATGGGTGCGCCGGGGCGACGGCAGCAGGTGCTGAGCCTGCCGGTCGTGCTCGACCCCGGTGCGGCCGAGGCCATCGCCGAGGATTGGTTGCGCGGCCAATGGAGCAAGCGCGACGAACTGCGCTTTTCGCTCGCCCCGCAGGTTCCGATCGGACCGGGGGTAGTGATCGACGGCTTGGGGGGACCGTTGGTGGTGACGGATGTCGAGAGTGGATTGGTCCAGCGGGTAACAGCGCGGCGGCAAGCCGGTGCGATACCCGCACCCTGGCGAGGCGATGGTGTTGCAGGCGTGAGGGTTGCGACAATGCCTGCGGTCGGCACGCCGCATTTCCTCCTGCTCGACCTGCCATCGCTCTCGAGCGCGCAGCAGCCGGAAAGCCGTTTGCAGGTAGCACTCTACCAGAAGCCTTGGCGGAGCCAGACGGTTTCGGTTTCACCAGGCGAGAGCGGGTTCGAGGTTCGCACTCAGGTCGGACGGCAGGCCAATGTCGGGAGGCTGGTTTCCGCGCTGGCACCGGGCGTTTCGGGCCGATTTTCCCGAGGGAGCGCGCTCGAAGTCGAACTGTTTGCGGGCGAGGCAGCCAATGTTGCGATTCCGAACCTGTTGAACGGGGCGAATGTCGCCGCGGTTCGCAGTGCGAACGGGGCTTGGGAGGTTCTGCAATTCGGCGTGGCGGAAGAGATATCTGCCGGCACTTTCCGTCTCTCGACGCTTCTACGTGGGCAGCTCGGAACCGAGGACGCGATGATGGCGGGGTGCCCGGAGGGCGCCGATGTCGTGCTTCTCGACGATGCCGTGGTGCCGGCTGGGCTGCGGGCGACGGAACTGGGCTTGCAGCTCAACTGGCGCGCGACGCCATCGGGTGCCGATCTTTCGGCGCAGAATTCGGCGAGCGCGACAGGACCGGGCGGGGTTCGAGCGAGGCTGCCATTGTCTCCAGTGCATCTGCGCGCCGAGAAAGCGGCGGGTGGGATTTGCTTCTCCTGGACGAGGCGGGGAAGGCTGGATGCCGATGGCTGGGAGGGCCCGGATATCCCGCTGGGTGAGCAGCGCGAAATCTATCAGGCCGTTCTTGCGGGGCCGGCGGGCGTGATCGCGTCAGCCGAAGTGCGGGAGCAGGCATGGCTTTGCGAGAGCCAATTGCTCGAAGACGCGGACGTCGACGGGGAAACCGTCTCACTGAGCGTCCGCCAGGGCAGCGATGCTGTCGGCTGGGGCCTGCCCGCGAGCCGCAGTTTCGCGGTTCAAGAACTTATCATTTGATGACATGATGGAGTATGAGAGCATGCAGGACACCAAGCCTTGGTATCTGTCGCGGACGATCTGGGCGTCCGTGGTTACGGTGATGATGGCGCTGGCAGGATATCTGAACCTGCCCGTTCAGGACGGCGACCACGCGCTGGTGACCGAAGCGCTGTTCCAGATCGTATCGGCGCTGGCCGGGCTGACTGGAATCGCGGGACGTCTTTTGGCGCGGGACCGGATCGGCTAGAAGGCACTGGAAGTCGTCCCCATTTATGGGGGCAATGAGAGGGTTTAGGCAATGTTCATTGGACGTTCAGTTGGTCCGCTCTAGAACCGCTTCATGACGATCTTCCGCCCAACAACACGCTGGCTTTCAGGCTTTGCCGCCCTCGCGGCGGGTGTGCTGGTGTGCTCGGCGCCGGCTCGGGCGGAAGATCCCTCGCGGCAGATCGCGCAGGTGGATTGCTACTCGGTCGGCCTGCAGATCGCGCAGGAGAACGGCGGGCAACTGGCGCGCGCCGCTTCCGTGTCGCGGGGCGAGGACCGGGTCTGCATCATCGTCGTTCTCGTGCCCGGCAAGGATGGCGAGCGACCGCGCCGCGCCGAGTTCGAGGTGCCCGCGAAATGACGGCTGCTCTCAGCAGAACGTTCTGAGGAGCAGAGGGACACGATGCGCATTCTGGTTGTCGAAGACGACAAGAACCTCAACCGACAGATTTCCGACGCCCTGACCGATGCGGGCTATGTCGTAGACAAGGCCTTCGACGGTGAGGAGGGGCACTTTCTCGGCGACACGGAGCCTTACGACGCCGTGGTGCTCGACATCGGTCTGCCGCAGATGGACGGCATCAGCGTGATCGAGCGCTGGCGTCGCGCCGGGCGCAAGATGCCGGTGCTGATGCTCACCGCGCGCGACCGCTGGAGCGACAAGGTGGCCGGCATCGATGCGGGTGCGGACGATTATGTCGCGAAGCCCTTCCACATCGAGGAGGTGCTGGCGCGCCTGCGGGCTCTGATCCGCCGTGCGGCGGGGCATGCCTCGTCTGAACTCGTCTGCGGACCGCTGCGGCTCGATACCAAGAGTTCCAAGGCCGATCTCAACGGCGCGCCCCTGAAACTGACCTCGCACGAGTTCCGGTTGCTGGCCTACCTGATGCACCACATGGACGAGGTCGTGTCGCGCACGGAGCTGGTCGAGCATCTCTACGATCAGGACTTCGACCGCGATTCCAACACGATCGAGGTTTTTGTCGGCCGTTTGCGCAAGAAGATGGGCATCGACATCATCGAGACGGTGCGCGGCATGGGTTATCGCATGCGGGCGCCGCAGGCCTGACTTGACCATCCTCGAAGCGAAGGGGACACGAGGCTGGGTGGGCAACTTGTTCCGCTCGGTGGCGGCACGCGTTGTGGCGTTCTCCACCGTCTGGGCGGTGCTGGCGCTGGTGGTGATTTCGACCGTGATCGCCTCGCTCTACCGCGATGTGAGCGAGCGCGGCTTTCAAAGCCTTCTATCGGCACATCTGTTCAATTTGATCGGCTCGGTCGGCGTTTCTGAGAACGGGGTGCTGACGGGCAGTCCCGACCTGGGTGACCTGCGCTTCGCCGAGCCGCGTTCGGGATGGTACTGGTCGGTCGAGCCGGTGGGCGGTGGCATGATCGGCGAGCGGCGTTCGCTTTCGATGACGGCTGCCATTCCCGCGCCGCCCGAGAGCGAGGTGCCGTTCGACAGCGGCTTCACGCGAACCTATCGCGCCAAGGGCTTGAACGGCGAGGATTTGCAGGTTCTCGAAAACGAGTTCGTGCTCGACAGCCAGGACCGTGTCGCGCGGTTTCGCGTGATGGGGAATCATTCGGAGCTCGAATCGGAGATCGACGATTTCGAGCGGCAGTTGCTCACCTATCTCGGCATTTTCGGCTTCGGCATGATCGCCATCAATGCCTTTGCCATTCTCCTGGGGCTGCGACCGCTGATCAAGGTTCGCGCGGCACTGGCGACGGTGCGTGAAGGCACAGCATCGCGCCTGGATGGGCGTTTTCCGACCGAGATCGAACCTTTGGTGAGCGAAACCAATGCGCTGATCGACAGCAATCGCCGCATCGTGGAACGGGCGCGCACGCAGGTGGGCAATCTCGCGCATTCGCTGAAGACGCCGCTGGCGGTGCTGCTCAACGAAGGGCGGCAGATCGGCGGCGAGAAGGGCCAGCTGATTTCCGACCAGTCGAGCGCGATGCAGCGGCAGGTAGAATACTATCTTCAGCGCGCGCGGATGGCGGCGCAGCGGGAAACCACGGTGTTCCGTACGCCGGTGACGACCTCGATCGCGCGCATGGGACGCGTCATCGAAAAACTCTATCCCGACATCACGCTGGAAACCGTTCTACCTCCCGAGGAAGTGCTGTTCGCAGGCGAAAGGGAAGACCTGGAAGAGCTGGCAGGCAACCTGCTGGAAAATGGCGCCAAATGGGGCCGCAAGCGGTTGCGCGTTTCGGTAACGCCGATCAGGGACATCCCGGGCGAGGGGCGCTTCGAACTCGTGATCGAGGATGATGGGCCCGGCATTCCCGATGAGAAAACGCGCGAAGCGCTGATCCGCGGGCGGCGTCTGGACGAAACCAAGCCCGGCAGCGGTTTGGGGCTCGCCATCGTGACCGAACTCGTCAAGGAATATGCCGGCGAACTGTCGCTGGCGCGTTCCGATCTCGGCGGTCTGAAAGCCACAGTGCGTCTGCGAAGTGTGGATTGAGCGGCATAGAAGCTTGCGGCCGTAATGAAATCGGCTCTAGAGGATTCGCTCATCCACGGCATTATGACCAGCAGCCAAAGGGCGCACCGTGTCGCGAGCCTTCTCGAAAATTTCAGCTTCTCTTCTGGCGATCTCGCTTCTGGCCGGATGCTCGACCTTGGGCGGCAAGGAAGCATCCGTGGCGCCGGAAGGACCACAGCCGCTGACGCGCGACGCAATCATCGCGGCGCTGAATGGCGGTCTTGTCGGCGGACGCATCGGCACTGGCCTGAGCGACGGTGAAAAGCGCAAGGCGCTCGAGGCCGAGTATCGGGCGCTTGAGAACACGCCGAGCGGCCAACGCGTGGCATGGGCCGGCGACGGCTCGGGTCGTCGCGGCGAGGTGGTGGCCGCGCAACCCTATCGCGTCGGTTCGCAGGATTGCCGGCAATACAGCCAGACCGTCTTCACGCCGGCGGGATCGCAGACCGCGCGCGGCACGGCATGCCGCGACACCGGTGGAAGCTGGGAGCTTCTTTAGAGCACCCTCCTAAGGTCGTCATTCCGCCGCATGCCGAGCCCATTGGCAGCATTTGACGCTGCCTTTATGTGTTGGGCACCATGGTTTTCTGGTTCATCGCAGCCCTTTTGACGCTTGGAGCGAGCCTCGCCGTCCTGCTGCCGCTGTCGTCGCGCGCGGAGGCGGATGAAACGGACGCGGCCTATGATATCCAGGTCTATCGCGATCAGCTGGCCGAGGTTGACCGCGATCTTGCGCGTGGCACGATCAGCGCCGGCGACGCGGCAGAGGCCAAAGCTGAAATCGGCCGGCGCATCCTGCGGGTCGATCAGGAGGCAAAGGCCGAGAAAGGATTCGCCCGGTTTCGCGCATCGCGCTTGGTGGCTGCGGCGGCCGTGCTGTTCGTTCCAGTCTTCTCCTGGGGCGTCTACGCTGCCGTCGGCTCGCCCGATCTTCCTTCCGAGCCGCTCGAAGCACGGCTCACGAAACCGCCGGCGCAGAGCTCCGTGGACGAACTTGTCGCGCGCGCCGAGCGCCAGCTTCGCGCCAATCCAGAGGACGGCAAGGGCTGGGAGACGATCGCACCGGTCTATCTGAGGCTCGATCGCTTCGAGCAGGCGGAGACAGCCTTCGAACAATCAATTCGCCTGCTGGGTCCGAACAGCAGCCGCGAGCTGGGGCTGGCGGAAGCGATGGTAGGCGCGGCGCGCGGGCAGATTTCGGAAGAAGCCCGAGCAGCTTACCAGCGTGTGCTGGCACTCGATCCTCGGAATGCGCGGGCGCAGTTCCGGTTGGCGACCGCCTCGCTGCAGGCCGGCCGAAGCGATGAGGCGGCCGCAGGCTGGAACGCGATGCTTCAGACGCTGCCGCAGGGCTCGCCCTGGCGCGATGCCGCGCAGCAGGCGCTTGGCGCTCTTCAGCAACCGGCGCGTCCCGGTCCGACACAGCAGGATATCGCCGCGGCCGAAACCATGTCGGCGGCGGATCGCGGCCAGATGGTGGAAGGCATGGTCGCTTCGCTCGACCAGAAGCTTAGCGAGCAGCCGAACGACCTCGACGGTTGGCTGCGGCTGGTGCGGTCTTATGCGGTGCTCGGGCGCAGCAGTGATGCGGGTGCCGCTCTGCAGCGCGCCAATGTGGCGCTGAAGGGCAATGCGGACGCGGAGCGGCAATTGGCGCTTCTGGCGCAATCGCTCAATCTTCTGGTGGCCCAGCCATGACTCGTAAAGGCAAGCGGATCACGGTCATTGCTGGCGGGGCTATGTTTCTGACGGCGGCGGCGAGCCTCACCGTCTATGCCCTCGGCCAGCGGGCGTCCTACTTCTTCATGCCGACCGAATTGCAGGCAGCCCAGCTCGATCCGGGCCAGCGCATCCGGCTCGGTGGACTGGTGGAGACCGGCACGATCAAACATGGCGCGAGCACGGACGTGTTTTTCTCGGTGACCGACAATGAACGCTCGGTGCCCGTTTCCTTTCACGGCATCCTGCCCGACCTTTTCCGTGAGGGGCAGGGCGTCATTACCGAAGGAACGCTGGGGGCCGATGGCGTCTTCGTGGCCGACAGTGTGCTCGCCAAGCACGACGAGACCTACATGCCCAAGGAAGTCGCCGACGGACTGAAGGCCAAGGGCGTGTGGAAGGCCGAGTGAGATGAGCGTCGAAGCCGGCCATTTCGCGCTCGTTCTGGCGTTTGCCCTGGCGCTGATCCAATCGACGGTGCCGCTTCTCGGCACGCGCTGGAACGATCGGCGCATGATGGCGGCAAGCGGTCCGGTGGCCATCACCGGTTTCGTGCTGACGCTGATCGCTTTTGCTGCGCTGACGCTGGCCTATGCGCAGTCCGACTTCTCGCTGCAGAACGTCTATGAAAACTCGCACTCGCTGAAGCCCATGATCTTCAAGCTGAGCGGCGTCTGGGGCAACCATGAGGGCTCGATGCTTCTCTGGGTGCTGATCCTGACACTGTTCGGTGCGGCGGTCGCGGCCTTCGGCGAGAACCTGCCGCCGAGCCTGAAGGCCAATGTGCTGGCCGTGCAGGGCATGATCGGCGCGGCCTTCTTCCTGTTCATTCTCGTCACCTCCAATCCCTTCGCGCGGCTCGACCCGGCCCCGATCGAGGGGCAGGACCTCAATCCTGTCCTTCAGGATATCGGCCTCGCCATCCACCCGCCGCTTCTGTACCTCGGCTATGTCGGCTTCTCTGTCTGCTTCTCGTTTGCAGTCGCAGCGTTGATCGAGGGTCGGATCGATGCGGCATGGGCGCGCTGGGTGCGGCCCTGGACCCTGGCGGCGTGGGTGTTCCTGACCGGCGGCATCGCGATGGGGTCCTACTGGGCCTATTACGAGCTGGGTTGGGGCGGCTTCTGGTTCTGGGACCCGGTAGAGAACGCGTCCTTCATGCCCTGGCTCGCCGGCACGGCGCTGCTTCACTCCGCACTCGTGATGGAAAAGCGTTCGGCCCTGAAGGTCTGGACGATCCTGCTGGCCATTCTCACCTTCTCGCTTTCGCTGCTCGGCACATTCCTCGTGCGTTCGGGTGTGCTGACATCGGTCCACGCTTTCGCGACCGATCCGACGCGCGGTGTCTTCATTCTGGGAATCCTGTCGGTCTTTGTCGGCGGCTCGCTGGCGCTCTTCGCCTTTCGCGCGTCGGCTTTGACGACGGGTGGGCTGTTTCATCCGATCTCGCGCGAGGGATCGCTGGTTCTGAACAATCTGTTCCTGACGACTGCGACCGCGACCGTTCTGATCGGCACGCTCTACCCCTTGGCGCTGGAAGCCGTGACGGGCACCAAGATTTCGGTCGGCGCGCCGTTCTTCAATCTCACCTTCGGCCTCATCATCTTTCCGCTGCTTCTGCTCGTGCCTTTCGGCACGATGCTGGCGTGGAAACGGGGCGATGCACTGGCGGCGGCACAGCGCCTGTTGGGCGCGGCCGCGCTGGCGCTCGGTGCCATGCTGGTGACCGGGCTCGTTTCTGAGCCGCGTTCGATTTTTGCCGTGGTCGGCATCGGCATCGGCGTTTGGCTGCTGGCCGGCGTCGCGACCGATCTCGCTTTGCGGGCCGGTCTGCCGCGCGCGGGGTTCGGCACGGCCTTGCATCGTGTTGCCGGGTTGCCGCGCTCCGCCATCGGCACGATGCTCGCCCATGCCGGATTGGGCGTCACCGTGCTAGGGCTCGTCGGCGCGCTGGCTTTCGGGCGTGAGGCGGTGGTTGCCGTGAAGCCCGGCGAACAGGTTGCGGTGGGTGCCTACACCATGCGGTTCGAGGGCCTGTCCTCCGAGCCCGGCCCGAATTTTTCCTCGCGGATCGCACGCTTCTCCCTGCTCGATGCGGCGGGAAGCCCACACGCCACGATCGCATCCGCCAAGCGCTTTTATCCCGTGCGCCGCATGCCGACGACCGAGGCTGGCATCCGCACCATGTGGCTCGGCCAGCTCTATGTCTCGATCGGCGAGGAGAGGGCGGATGGCGCGCTGGTGGTGCATGCGTGGTGGAAGCCGCTGGTGACGCTGATCTGGGGCGGGGCCCTGCTGATGATGGCCGGCGGCACGCTTTCCCTGCTCGATCGCCGGCTTCGCGTCGGCGCACCCTCTCGCCGTGCGCGACCGGTTGCGGCACCGGTGCCGGCTGAATGAGACTGCGGACGGCATTCCTGCTGACTGGCCTGTGGCTGGCCTCGGCCGTTCCGGGCCTCGCCGTGCAGCCGGACGAAATCCTGGCCGACCCCGCGATGGAAACGCGCGCCCGCCAACTGTCGGCGCAACTTCGCTGCATGGTGTGTCAGAACCAGTCCATCGACGATTCCGATGCAGACCTCGCGCGCGACCTGCGCATTCTGGTGCGTGATCGCCTGAAGGCCGGCGACAGCGACGGGGCCGTGCTCGACTATGTGGTCTCGCGCTATGGCGAGTTCGTGTTGCTTAAGCCGCGCTGGAACTGGCGCAACGCGGCGCTCTGGGCGACGCCGGTGGTGATCCTTGTCCTCGGCGCAAGCTTTCTGCTTGCCTCCGCGCATCAACGGAAGGCCGCGAAGTCTCAAGGGCTGAACGCCGACGAGCGGACAAGGTTGGACGAAATCCTCGGGCGCGATGCGTGACGGCTCTTTTTCGATCCTTACGAAAGTTTCATCTGCCGGCCATCCTCATGTAATGTGAAGCTTCCTATCTCTGTCGGCGAAGGGTGATTGAGAGCACCCTGTTTCGTAAGGACAGAGCCACAATGAGCACGTCTCCCAACTCTTTGCGCACCCGTAGCCGTCTGATGGCTGCGGCTGCGTCCGTCGCCATCGCGGGCGCCATCGGCGTCGGTGCGGTGACATCCGGCGCGCTGCCCGTGCAGGCCGAGCCGGTTCGCGTCCAAGGCAACCTGAATGTTCCGAGCTTCGCCGATGTGGTGGACCGCGTGTCGCCCGCAGTCGTCAGCGTCCGCGTCGAGTCGCGCGCCACGCCCGCTTCCGACGATGGCAATCAGCTCGGTCAGGGCCTCGACCAGCTGCCCGACAACCACCCGCTGAAGCGCTTCTTCCGCGAGTTCGGTGGGCCGAACGGCCAGGATCGCCAGCAGGGCCGTCGCCCCCAGCAGCGCGCCGAGCGCACCCAGTCGCAGGGCTCGGGCTTCTTCATCTCCGAGGACGGCTACATCGTCACCAACAACCACGTCGTCGATGGCGGCACGACCTTCACCGTCGTGACCAACAAGGGCGACGAACTGACCGCCAAGCTGATCGGCACCGACCCGCGCACCGACCTCGCGCTGCTCAAGGTCGAGGCTAAGGAGAAGTTCACCTATGTGGACTTCGCAGATGACAGCAAGGTTCGCGTCGGCGACTGGGTCATGGCCGTCGGCAACCCGTTCGGCCTCGGTGGCACCGTGACCGCCGGCATCGTTTCGGCCCGTGGCCGTGACATCGGTGCAGGGCCCTATGACGACTTCCTCCAGATCGATGCTGCCGTGAACCGCGGCAATTCGGGGGGTCCGGCCTTCAACCTGAACGGCGAAGTGGTCGGCGTGAACACGGCGATCTTCTCGCCTTCGGGCGGCAATGTCGGCATCGCCTTCGCGATCCCCGCTTCGACGGTGAAGGAGGTGATCTCCGATCTCCGTCAGAACGGTTCGGTGCAGCGCGGCTGGCTGGGTGTTCAGATCCAGCCCGTGGACAAGGACATCGCCGACTCGCTCGGCCTCGCCGACGCCAAGGGCGCGCTGGTGAACGAACCTCAGGAAGGCAGCCCGGCGCTCAAGGCAGGCATCAAGACCGGTGACGTGATCACCAAGGTCGACGGCAAGGATGTTTCCGGCCCGCGTGACCTCGCCAAGCAGATCGCCGCGATCTCGCCCGACAAGCCGGTCGATCTGACGATCTGGCGCGACGGCAAGGAGCAGGTTGTGAAGGTGGATCTCGGCACCATGCCGAACACCGACAAGCAGGCGTCGAACAGCCGCGATAGCGGCCCGGCGCAGGCTGAACCGACCTCGCTCGCCGATCTCGGTCTCACCGTGACGCGCGCCGATGACGGCCGTGGCCTTGTGGTGACCGATGTCGATCCCGACAGCGCGGCTTCCGAGCGCGGCATCCAGCCGGGCGACGTGATTACCGCGGTCAACTCGAACGAGGTCAACGGAACCTCCGACGTGACCCGCGCCATCGCCGATGCCGAGAAGTCCGGCCGCAAGGCCGTTCTGATGCAGGTCCAGCGCGACGATGCGAGCCGCTTCGTGGCCTTGCCGGTGGACAAGGGCTGATCCCCTCACGCCCTCACACTGGCCCAACGCTTCCGGGCAAGATCATGTCCCCTCTCTCCCATCTTGCCCGGAAGCTTCATTCCCTTCTCCCCGACAGCGGCCTTCCGCACCCCCGTCCTGCCGTCGGAGAGATCCGCAACCCGGCGCATCCGTCCAGAGTCGCACCGGGTGTCGGCGGCGGCAGGCTCCCATCGCCTGCCGCCGATTTTCCTGCCTTGTCCGCCTCGGACGGACATGAGCATAAAGCGGGTGCGATGAAGATTCTCGTGATCGAAGACGACCGCGAAGCGGCCGAATATCTGCAGAAGGCCTTTTCCGAGGCCGGGCACACCGTGCATCTGGCGGGTGACGGCGACAGCGGCTTCGCCTTTGCCGAAAGCGGCGACTACGACGTTCTGGTCGTGGACCGCATGCTGCCGCGCCGCGACGGGCTTTCCGTGATTTCCGGCCTGCGGGCAAAAAGCGTCGCGACGCCTGTGCTCATTCTATCCGCGCTTGGCGAAGTCGATGACCGCGTGACGGGTCTGCGGGCCGGTGGCGACGACTACCTTACCAAGCCCTATGCCTTCACCGAACTTCTGGCCCGCGTGGAAGCGCTGGACCGCCGCTCTTCGCCGCGCGAGCAGGAAACGGTGCACAAGGTCGGCGATCTCGAACTCGACCGCCTGTCGCATTCCGTGCGCCGCGCCGGGCGCGACATCATCCTCCAGCCGCGCGAGTTCCGCCTGCTCGAATATCTGATGCGCCACGCGGGACAGGTGGTGACGCGCACCATGCTGCTCGAAAACGTCTGGGACTACCATTTCGACCCGCAGACCAATGTGATCGACGTCCACGTCTCGCGCCTGCGCGGCAAGATCGAGAAGGGGTTCGATGGCCCGCTGCTGCACACCGTTCGCGGCGCGGGCTACATCCTGAAAGCGTCCTGACGCCCATGGCGCTTCCCGCCATCATGCGCACCACGGCGGCGCGGCTTTCCGCGCTTTACGTGGTCCTCTTCAGCGTCTGCGCGCTGATCCTCGTGCTCTACATGACATCGATGTCCGAGCGGATGCTGACGGCGCAGACGCAGAGCACCATCAATGAGGAAATGGCGAGTCTCGGCCGCGCCTATCAGCGGGGAGGCCTGCCGACCCTGGTGCGCCTGGTCTCCATCCGCTCGCGTCAGCCGGGCGCCAACCTTTATTTGATCGCCGATCGCAACGGCGACATCCTCGCGGGCAACGTCCAGAACCTGAACCCTTCGATCCTGGGCAATGAGGGTTGGACGGAGGTGCCCTTCGCCTATCAGAGCTTCGCAGAAAACGGGGAGGCGGCGCAGCAGACGGCGGCCGATACGACTTCACCGCGCGACGCCATCGCGCTCGTTCTGCGCCTGCCGAACAGCATGACGGTGATGGTCGGCCGCGACCTGGGCGAGCCGAAGCGCTTCCGCACGGTGGTGCAGCGGGCGCTGATGGTTTCGCTCGGCACCATGGTGCTGGCGGCATTCCTGATCTGGCTGGTGGTCGGCCGGCGGGCTCTACGCCGCATCGACGAGCTTTCGGGGGCCAGTCGGCGCATCATCGGCGGCGATCTTGCCCAGCGCCTCCCGGTAGCCGGCACGGGCGACGAGTTCGACCGGCTGTCCGAAAGCCTGAATGCGATGATCGTGCGCATCGCGCAGCTGAACGAGGGTTTGAAGCAGGTTTCCGACAACATCGCGCATGATCTCAAGACGCCGCTGACGCGCCTGCGCAACCGTGCTGAGGCAGCACTCGCCGACGACGCTTCGCCGGAAGCACGGCGCGAGGCCTTGGAAAGCACGATCCAGGGCTCCGAGCAGTTGATCCGCACCTTCAATTCGATCCTGATGATCTCACGGCTGGAGGCGGGCCAGACCACGGTCGAGCCCTTCGTGCCGGTCGATCTGGCGGCGTCGGTTCTGGACGTGATCGACCTTTACGAGCCGGCGGCCGAGGAGGCCGGTGTCACGCTTTCGTCGGCGGTTGAGGCGGCCGTCTCCGTCAGCGGAAACCGCGAACTGATCGGCCAGGCTCTTGCGAACCTCATCGATAATGCCATCAAATATTCTCGCGCGGGCGAGGATCGGAAGGCCGAGGTTTCGGTTTCCGTTCGCAAGCAAGGGGAGGATGTGGTGATCGAAGTGGCCGACAACGGACCCGGCATTCCCGATGCGATCGACCGCGAACGCGCGAAAGAGCGCTTCGTGCGTCTGGACAAGAGTCGCTCACTGCCCGGTTCCGGCCTTGGTCTCTCGATCGCGCGGGCGGTGATGCTGTTTCACGGCGGGCGTCTGGACTTGCAGGCGAACAATCCCGGCCTGCGCGCCGCGATGGTGTTTCCGCATCCGAAGGAGGCCGCGTGAGCGGAGACGGAGGCGAGGCTCGGCCACGGGTGGAGTTGAAGCCGCTCGATCGATCTAATGCCGACCGCCTTCTGCGCGAGCTGGTCGAGGCGGCGGAGGCGAAGGAGGCGGTGGTCGCAGCCATGCTCGGGAAGCGGCCCGATCTTGCCCGCTGGCTCGCCGCCGTTTTCGACCTGTCGCCGCATCTTTTCAACACCGCGCGCAAACAACCCGCCGTGCTCCGCGCTTGGCTCGACGGAACGGCCGACGCGCGGTTGGATCAGCTCGAGAACCTGGCGCTGCAAGTCGCATTTCAGCCCGATGCCAGCGAGGCGTCTGTGATGCGCGAGCTGCGGCAGCTCAAGGCCGAAAGCCAGTTTCTCGTCGCGCTTCGCGACCTGTCCGGCGAGGCGGATGCGGAAGAAACCGTTCGCCGCCTGAGCCTCTTCGCGGAAGCCGCCGTGAGCGGTGCCGTCGATTTCCTGCTGCGCGACGCGCACCGGCAGAACAAGCTCAAGCTGCCTGACCCGGACAAGCCCTCCGAAGGATCGGGCCTGATCGTACTCGGCATGGGCAAGCTCGGCGGGCACGAGCTGAATTTTTCTTCCGACATCGACCTTATCGTCTTTTTCGAGCCGCACGCGCCGGCCGTACCCGACCCTTACGAAGCGGCGGATGTCTTCGCGCGCATCACGCGCCGGCTGGTGCGTATTCTTCAGGATCGCACCGAGCACGGTTATGTCTTTCGCACCGATTTGCGGCTGCGCCCCGATCCCGGCTCGACGCCGCTTGCGATCCCGGTCGAGGCGGCGCTGATCTATTACGAGGGCAGGGGGCAGAACTGGGAGCGTGCGGCGATGATCAAGGCGCGTCCCGTCGCGGGCGACCGCGCCGCCGGCCAGCGCTTCCTCAACGAACTTCGCCCTTATGTCTGGCGCAAGCATCTCGATTACGCGGCCATCGCCGACGTGCACTCGATCAAGCGCCAGATCCATGCGCATCGCGGCTTGGGCGCCATTGCCGTCGAAGGCCATAATGTGAAGCTCGGACGTGGTGGCATTCGCGAGATCGAGTTCTTCGTGCAGACCCAGCAGCTGATCGCCGGCGGACGCTTTCCCGAACTGCGCGGCAAGCAGACCGTGCCGATGCTCCATGAACTCGCCGCGCGCGGCTGGATCACGCCCGGTGCCGCCGAGGCGCTGGCCCACGACTACTGGTTCCTCCGCCGTGTCGAGCACGCGATCCAGATGGTGGCGGATGAGCAGAGCCACAGCCTTCCCGAAGACGACGCGGGCGTCGAGCGCATCGCTCACATGCTGGGCTTCGGAAGCCGTGATACGTTCGCCGAGCGCTTTCAGCGCACTCTAGGCGAGGTCGAGCATCACTATGCCGAACTTTTCGAAACCGCGCCGGAGCTTTCCTCCGGCATCGGGAACCTCGTCTTCACGGGGGAAGGCGACGACCCGGACACGTTGCAAACGCTGTCGTCGCTCGGCTTCAAACGCCCGGGCGATATCGCGCGCATCGTGCGCACCTGGCATTTCGGTCGCTACAAGGCGGTGCAATCCGCCGAAGCGCGCGAGCGGTTGACCGAACTGACGCCCGCCCTTCTGCGCGCCTTCGGTGCCACGGGGCGCGCCGATGAGACGGCGGTCGCATTCGACGCCTTTCTCGCTGGACTGCCGGCCGGCATCCAGCTTTTCTCGCTGCTGCAATCCAACCAGTCGCTGCTTCAGCTTCTCGTCACCACACTGAGCGCCGCGCCACGTCTTGCCGGCATCATCACGCGCCGCCCTCACGTGTTCGACGCGATGCTCGACCCCGCGCTGCTGAATGAACTGCCCGACCGCGCCTATCTGGCGGAGCGCCTCGACGCGTTCATGAGCGGCGTGCGCAGCCATGAAGAGAAGCTCGACCGCCTGCGCATCTTCACCGCCGAGCAGAAGTTCCTCATCGGCATGCGCCTGCTCGCAGGCGTGATCGATGCAAGGCGGGCAGGCGAACATTTTTCGGACCTTGCCGATCTCGTGATCGCCTTTGCGCTCGATGCCGTGACTGACGAGTTCGCGCTTCGCCATGGGTGTGTGGCGAGGGGCAGGGTGGCCCTTCTCGGCATGGGCAAGCTCGGCAGCCGCGAACTGACGGCCGGCTCCGATATCGACCTCATCCTGCTCTACGATCACGACCACGAGGCGCTGGAATCGGATGGGGCAAAGGGACTTGCGCCCGCCCATTACTACGCGCGTCTCACCCAACGCCTGATAGCCGCCCTTTCCGCGCCGACTGCCGAAGGCGTTCTTTACGAGATCGATCTGCGCCTGCGCCCGTCAGGCAACAAGGGACCCGTCGCCGTGCCGATCGATGCCTTCTCGCGCTATCAGCGCAGCGAGGCCTGGACGTGGGAGCACATGGCGCTGACGCGCGCGCGGCCGGTTGCGGGCGACGCATCGCTCTGCGCGCAATTGGATGCGGAGGTTGTCGCCATCGTCGCATCGCCGCGCGATACGAAGAAGGTTCGCAAGGACGCTGCCGAGATGCGCCGCATCCTGCTCGAAGAAAAGCCGCCGCGCGACCTTTGGGATATCAAGCTTGCTGCCGGCGGCCTCGTCGATCTGGAATTCATCGCACAGGTCGGGAAGCTTGTGGGGGAAGCGACAGGGGAAGGGCGGGTCAGTTCGACAGGCTTGGCGCTGTCCCGCCTTTCGCCCGAATTCGCCCCGGTCGACGTCCGGGAACAACTGGCGGAGGCTTTCGCGTTCTACAACACGCTGAGCCAGCTCACCCGCCTCTGTCTGACCGAGCCGCTGGACCCGAAGGATGTGCCGGTCGGCCTGATGGAGCGCCTGCTTGGCGCCACGCACAGCCCTGACAGAAACCACCTCGAAGCACGGTTGAAAGAAACGCAGCAGGCGGTCGCCCGGCACTTCCGGGCCCTGATCGGCTGAGCGGCGCTTACGCCGCCTCTTTCATCACACGCTCCGCGCGGCGGAACGCGGGGAGGCGGACGGACACGATGGTGCCCACGCCTTCCGTCGAGCGGATCTTGAGCGCGCCACCGTGGAGCTCGGCGAGCGAGCGCGAGATGGCGAGGCCGAGACCCGAGCCGGTATGGCTCTTGCTGAACTGGTTCTGCACCTGCTCGAAGGGCCGTCCGAGCTTGTTGAGCGCGCTTTTCGGAATGCCGCAGCCGGTATCCTCGATGGAGAGCATCATGGAGCGCGCGACTTTCCGCGCCCGCACCGTGATGTGCCCGCCCTGGTCGGTGAACTTCACCGCGTTGGAAAGCAGGTTGATGACGATCTGCTTGATCGCGCGGCGATCGGCGAAGACCTGCATCTCGTCGGAAATGTTGGTTTCCACCGTGATCCGCTTTTCGGCCGCTTGAAGCGCGACCACACGCACCGTCTCGTTGATCAGCGGGCAGAGATCGACCTCTTCCTGCTCCATCACGAACTGGCCCGCCTCGATCTTCGACATATCGAGAATGTCGTTGATGACGCCCAGCAGATATTCGCCGCTCGACTGGATGTCGCGCACATATTCGTCGTAGCGCGGGCTTCCGACGGGACCGAAAAGCTGCGAGCTCATCACTTCCGAAAAGCCGATTATGGCGTTGAGCGGCGTCCTTAGCTCATGGCTCATATTGGCGAGGAATTCGGACTTGGCGCGGTTGGCGGCCTCGGCGCGCTCGGTTTCCGCCAGATATTTCGTGTTCATCACGCCAAGTTCGCGGGCGCGCTCTTCTTCGGCGCGGCGGGCGAGGCTGAGATCGTGGATGGTCGCCATCAGACGGCGTTCGCTGTCCACCAGCTTTTCCTGATGCTGCTTGATCTGCGTGATGTCGGTGCCCACCGCCACGATGCCGCCGTCGCGCGTCTTGAGTTCGTTGACCTGCAGCCAGCGGCCGTCCGCATGCTGGCGTTCGAAGGTCGCGCCGCCGCGCGGACCATTGGCGTTGGCAAGGCGGCGCTCGGAAACGAAGGCGCGCATGTTCTGTTCGAGCACCGCGCGCGGCGTGCCGGGCATCACGTCGCGGTCGGAAAGGCCGCTATCCTGCTGGAACTTCGAGTTGCACATCACCAGCCGGTCCTGCGCATCCCACAGCACGAAGGATTCGGTGATGTTCTCGATGGCCGTGCGCAGGCGCATGTCCGAGGCTTCGGAGCGAAGCGCGAGGTTCTGCTGTTCGCTCACATCCACCGCGATGCCGATCAGGTGGATTTCATGTGCGTTCGGGTCGACGATCTGCGCGCGGGCGCGCATCCAGACCCATTGGCCGTCCGCACGGCGCATGCGGAAGATCTGGTCGATGTGATCGACTTCGCGCGCCACGATCTGGTTGGCAAGCGCGAAGAGGTCGCCATCCTCCGGGTGAATGATTTCGGCCACTTCGCCGAATGACAGCATCTGCTCGCTCGCCTCGTAGCCGAGCAGATCGTACATGGAGGGCGACCAGTACATCTTGCCGCGCACCATGTCCCAGTCCCAAAGGCCGCAGCGGCCGCGCAGGAGTGCCAGTTCGATGCGCTGATGGGCTTCGAGATAGATGCGGTCCGCCGTCTGCGCCCGCGAGGCCTGGCAGAAATAGGCGTAAAGGATGACGGCGAGCACCGAGGCGGTGAGTGCGAACAGCACGATGTTGAGCGACACCGCGCGGCGCCACTCGGCGAAGATGGCATCCTGCGGCACGAGTGCTGCCGCAGCCAAACCGCGGTCGGCGGTGAAATCGAGTGCGGCGAGCCACGTCTCGCCGCCGATCTGCACGTCGAGCACCCCGGCGCCCTTGCCGAAGAGGAAAAGCGGCTGCCCGTCAGCCACGAACTGATCGACGGGTTTCACCTGCCAGCCAGCGGCGTCGTGGCTTGCGGCCAGCACATTCAGCTTGTCATCGGTGAGGAGCAACACGTGATCCTTGCCGAGCAGGCCGAGCGAGCTTGTGGTGCTCAGGAGCTCACTGGCCTTGGCGGGCCGCAGGCCATCGCTGTCCACCACATCGTCGAGAGACGCCACGAGGCTCTGTACGGCCAAGCCGAGCGTGGTGCGGGCGGTCTGGTCGGCCTCGTCATGGGCGCTGACCAGGGTCATCGTGCGGGTAGCCGCGACGATCAGCAGGAAGATCAGGACAAGGGCAGGGATGGAGCGGCGGAAGATCGGTTCGGCTGCCAGAAGGCGCTTGTATGCCGGCTGCGCGATGATACGCGCATTGCCTGCCAAACCTCTGCGGGAAGCCCATTTGCCTTTGGCAAAAGCTCTCCCGCCGGGCGCGATCCACGCGTCCGCCTTGGCCATACGAGGGCCCCCTTCCCCGAATGAAGAATGAAAGTGATTCGACACCGCACATCCGAATCAAGGTTAAGAAACCAGACCCGATTCCGCTTGTCCAGCATCCACAGAAAAACTTGGGGCGCGTGTTGCTGTTTTATCAAATGGGGTAGGGCGGCGGTTTGATACTGCAAGACGGGTAGTCAGGAATTTATCTGATTTTCCGCAGGCTTATCGCAGCGAATCGATTCAGCACATGACGCTACGCGAGGGTGCGCTCCACGATATCGCGCACATCCGTCGAAAGGTTCTCCACAGCGGCAATGTGCAGAAGTGCTTCACGCGCTTTCGCTTGACGCTGGGGTTCGACCGATCGCCACGAGCGCAGCGCCGTCGCGAGCCGAGCAGCGAGTTGCGGGTTCTTTTGCTGCAGATCGATCACCACATCCGCGAGCAATCGATAGCCGGCGCCATCGGGCCGGTGAAAGCCGGTCTGGTTCCCGCTCGCGAAACTCCCGACAAGCGCGCGCACGCGGTTCGGGTTGTTGCCGGAATAGGCGGGGTGAGCCGTCAACGCGCGAACCCTGTCGACGGTCGAGGCACCCGGGACCATGGCCTGGATCGTGAACCATTTGTCCATGGCGAGCGGGTTGTCGCCAAAGCGCGCCTCGAATGCTTCGAGCGCTTGCTCGGCTTGTTCCGTGCCTGAGTGGCGATGAGCGAGTACGCTCAGGCCGGCGGCGCGATCCGTCATATTGGATGCACTGGTGAAATGCGCTGCCGCCCGCTCCTTACCGCCGGGCAGCGTTGCAAGATAGTCCAGGAGCGTATTGCGCAAGGCCCGGCGCCCAGCACTCGCCGCGTCGGGCGAAAACGGGCCCATGTCGGCAAGAGAGTCGTACACTGGCGCGAGCCGTTCGCCATTGGCCTGGGCTATGGCGAAGACCAGCCCGTTGCGGGCCGCGTGAACCGTGTCCGGGTCGATGTTCGATCCGATCTCGCGCGCGATATCGGCTTCCGACGGCAGGGACAGCGTCAGAGCGCGGAATGCCGCTTCGAGTTTCCCGTCTGTCGCGATGTCGCCTGCGAGCTGCAGAAGATCCGCGGGCCATTCTAAGGGCTTCTGCCCGCGCGAGCGACGGGAACCGTCGATCAGGGCGTCGGAAACGAGTTTGGTGAAAGCCTGCCAGCGCGAGAACGGGTCGCTGTCGTTGCGGGCAAGAAAGAGCTGGTCCTCGCGCTTCTGCTCGAGTGTCAGCGTGACGGGCGCCGAGAAGCCACGGTTGAGCGAAAGTGCCGGGCGCTCGTTCAAGCCTGAGAACCGGATCACATGCCGCCGCTTGCGCAAATGGATCACGCCGTTCTCGACAGTCGCGCCCTCGGCGGAGCGGTAGGTCACGTCCCGGCCATCCGTGCCCACGAGCCCGAAGGCGAGGGGGATATGCATCAGCCGCTTGCGGGTTTCGCCGGGTGTGGGCGGCACCGACTGCTCGATCTCGACAACCAGCTCACCGCGCTTGGGATCGTGGTTCGAGGTAACCGCAATGCTGGGCGTGCCCGCCTGATGATACCAGAGCGCGAACTGCGACAAGTCGCGGCCCGACACCTCTTCGAAGACTGTGATGAAATCCTCGATCGTCGCCGCGTCGCCGTCGTGACGCGCGAAATAAAGGTCCATGCCGAGCCGGAAATCGTCGGGGCCGAGAATGGTGCGGATCATGCGCACCACTTCCGATCCCTTTTCGTAGACGGTGGCCGTGTAGAAGTTGTTGATCTCGCGATAGCGGCGCGGGCGCACCGGATGGGCGAGCGGCCCTTGATCCTCGGGAAACTGGTGCGCGCGGAGCGTTCGCACATCGGCGATGCGCTCGACCGCGCGCGAGCGCTGGTCGGCCGAGAACTCATGATCGCGATAAACCGTCAGCCCTTCCTTCAGGCAGAGCTGGAACCAGTCGCGGCAAGTGATTCTATTGCCGGTCCAATTGTGGAAATATTCGTGGGCGATGATCGCCTCGATATTGGCGAAATCCGTGTCGGTCGCCGTTTCCTCGTCGGCCAGCACATATTTGTCATTGAAGATGTTGAGGCCCTTGTTCTCCATCGCCCCCATGTTGAAGTCGGATACGGCGACGATGTTGAACACGTCCAGATCGTATTCGCGACCGAACACCTCTTCGTCCCAGCGCATGGAACGGCGCAGCGCATCCATGGCATAGCCTGCCCGGTTCTCCTTGCCGTGCTCGACATAGATGCCGAGTTCGACCGGGCGGCCCGACATTGTGGTGAACCTGTCTCGCACCACGCCGAGATCGCCTGCCACGAGCGCGAAGAGGTACGACGGTTTTGGAAACGGGTCGTGCCAGACGGCATAGTGCCGTCCGCCGCCGAGATCACCGTTTTCGACAGGATTTCCATTCGACAGAAGCAGCGGCGCTTCGCTCTTCTTCGCCTCAATCCGAACCGTGTAGACCGAGAGCACATCCGGCCGGTCGAGATAGTACGTGATCCGGCGGAAGCCTTCCGCCTCGCATTGCGTGCAGTAATTGCCGCCTGAACGATAAAGCCCCATCAGCGTCGTGTTGCGCGAGGGCACGATGCGGGTGACGAGTTCCAGCGTAAAGCGGCCGCTCGCGGGCGGGGCCTTCAGTTCGAAGCGGTCGGGTGCGGCAGTGAAAGCGTCTGCCCCAAGCAATGCGCCATCCAGCCTCGCTTCGATCAGCTCGAGTTCATCGCCATCCAGCACCAGAGGCGCGTCGGCCCGCGTGTCGTCAGCCCGCTCGAAGAGCAGCTTGGCACGAACAACTGTCGCATCTGGCTCAAGTTCGAAGGTCAGATGCGATTCCGGTATACGGAACGGGCTCGGCCGGTAGTCTTCCAACCGGAAAACGCGGTTCTTCTCCTGGCGCATCAAGCTGCAATTCTCCGGCACGCAAGTGGCGCCGACACTGTTCCGGCGCAGGTTCGAAGGCGTCTAGCGCGTTTCACCCCTCGACAAAACCGCGCGTCGGCGTAATTGAGCACCGTCTCCCATCCCTGCCGAGCGTTGCGCGAAAGACCCGCGCTGCCAAGCGCTCTCCTTGCCGGGTCCGAAGAGGAAAAGGCTTTTGCCCAGACCAGCATCCCGTAGCGGTCCGCTATGGGGCATTACGCTCAAGATCGTTTCCGTTCTCGCTTTCGTGGGCATGCAATCCTGCCTCAAATATGCCGGCCCTCTGCCGCCGGGGCAGCTGGTCTTCTTCCGCTCCTTCTTCGCCGTCTTCCCGATCGTCGCAGTGCTGGCATGGCAGGGTAAGCTGTCGGGCGCCCTGAAAACCGACCATCCGATTTCTCACATCATGCGTGGCGGTGTCGGCGTCGTTTCCATGTGGCTGGGCTTCTACTCGCTCACGCTCCTTCCGCTGCCCGAATGGATCGCGCTCGGCTACGCGCAGCCGCTGATCATCGTGGTCGTGGGCGCGCTCTTCCTGGGCGAAACCGTTCGCATCTACCGCTGGAGCGCGGTGGCGGTCGGCTTCATCGGTGTTCTGGTGATCTCATGGCCGAAGCTCACGCTGCTTTCGGGCGGCACCGGTCTGGAGTCGAGCGAGACCATCGGTGTCATCGTGAGCCTGAGCGCCGCGGCGATCTCGGCCTGCGCGATCACGCTCGTGCGAAGGCTCGTGCAGACCGAGCGCACCGCGACCATCGTGCTCTGGTTCTCACTCAGCGCCTCCGCCGCCTCGCTGCTGACACTGCCTTTCGGCTGGCAGGCGCTCCAGCCTTGGCAGGCGGCAGTCCTCGTTCTCGGCGGCTTCTTCGGCGGGGCAGGGCAGATGCTGATGACGGAGGCCTATCGTCACGCCGATCTCTCCACAGTGGCGCCTTTCGAATACACCTCGATCCTGATCGGCATCGCGGTGGCCTTCGTCCTGTTCGGCGAGGTGCCCACCCTCTATGTCATCATCGGCAGCGCCATCGTGATCCTGTCGGGCCTCGTCATCATCTGGCGCGAGCGCAAATTGAACGTGCCGCAGCTGAAGGCGCGGGAAATCTCGCCGAAGTGAGGCTACTCGCCGCGTAGCTTGGCGCTGACTTCGAGAAAGTCGCGCCAGGCAAGCCGCTTATGCGCCGGCGTGCGCAGCAGATAGGCCGGATGCAGCGTCGGCATCAGCGGGATCTCGACGCCGCCCGGCGTCGTATAGGTTTTCCAGTTCCCGCGCAGCCGGAGGATGCCTTCCGCGGCACCGAGCAGCACCTTGGCGGAAGACCCACCGAGGGCCACCAGAACCTTGGGCGCGGCCAGCTCGATCTGGCGCTCGATGAAGGGCCGGCAGATTTCGGTTTCCTGCGGCGTTGGCGTGCGATTGCCCGGCGGGCGCCAAGGCAGGACGTTGGCGACATAAGCGGATGTGCGGTCGATGCCGATGGCCGCCAGCATGCGGTCGAGCAATTGCCCCGAGCGTCCGACGAAAGGCAGGCCCTCGATGTCCTCGTCGCGTCCCGGCGCTTCGCCGATCAGCATGAGATCGGCGGCCGGATTGCCGTCGGAAAAGACGATGTTCTTGGCCGTGAATTTGAGGTTGCAGCCATTGAATTCTTCCATCGCCGCCTTCAGCGCGTCGAGCGTCTGGGCGTTGGCCGCCTGCTCCCGCGCGAGCGCCGCCTGGCCCTCGTCGGGAACGCTGGGGCGTGAAACGGGCCGCGAGGGTGCCGGCTGCGATGGCGCCTTCAGCGGCGCGCGGGCCTGTTTCTCGAAGAGCGACGTCTGCGGGGGCTCCGGCTCGGCACGCACCGGCTCGGGCTCGTTGAAGCGGTCCAGCGGTACGTCCGCAAGCGCGTCCGTCACCCCCGCATCCTTGTAGAAGGACAGCAGGCTCAACAGATCGTCCCGGCTCATCTCCGCGGCTGACATCGTGCCTATGTCCGTCTCTCCGCGGTCGATTGCAAGATCAGGAGAACGGAATACGCGGGTCCTGAGCGAGATAGAAGGTCGCGCGCGGCGTGAAATACGTGATCAGGAAGTCGAAGCCGGCTGCCCTGGCCGGATCGACCTTGCCTTCGCTGAAGAGCAGGCGATCATAGGGCTCGAAGTCGCGGCTGTGGTGGCGAAACGCGCTCGAAGCCACGCTGGCGCTTTCCGTGCGGCGCTGATCGAAGGAGAGGCCGTCGCCGAACGTGCTCGGCACGCCGAAACGCTCCTGCAATTCGAACTCGAATTCCAGCCAGGCCTGCCCGCTGCCGTTTCGCGTTTCGAGGTGAAGCGATATGAAGCCGTTGGCACTGAGCCCCGGGCGGCCGAACGGCTGGAGGGGGCCGACCGCTCGGATCACGATCGTCACCGGGCTTGCGGAATGAAGCGTCTGCCGGATGACGACAGGGTCTGCCCGCGTGCCGATGCCGCTCACGCTCCAGATGGTGAACCCGCCGAGCTCGTCGGAAAACGAATAAGCGCCGGCGGTCCATTCATGCCGCGCCGAACGCACCTCGTCGCTTCGCGCGATCGGCACGATGCCGAGGGTGGCCGCGAGCACCGGCAAAACCGACCGCATTGAAGGCAGAGCGATTGGGCCGCACCGCATGGCACGGTCACTATGCCGCAGCGAAGGCGCTGGCGTCTCGTGAAATTGCGGGCTTGCATATTGACCTTCATGTGATCGCCGAGACATCGGCGCCCGTCGATGACGGCAGGCTGCTGTGAGATGTCGCTTAGGCGTATAACAAAGGAACTGCTTTCGCTTATTCCATCGATAAGCAGGCAAACGGAATTCAAGTGGAAGGGCGCGAGGCCGAAATGGCACTTGCGTATCGTGGATGACCGACATTGAACGCGAGAGCATGGAATTCGACGTTGTGATCGTGGGAGCTGGGCCTGCGGGTTTGGCGGCTGCGATCCGGCTCAAGCAGCTTGATCCCGACCTGTCGGTTGTGGTCTTGGAAAAGGGCGGCGAGGTTGGCGCGCATATCGTGTCGGGTGCGGTGGTCGATCCGATTGCGGTGGATCGTTTGCTGCCCGGCTGGCGTGAGGAAGAGGATCATCCCTTCAAGACGCCGGTGACGGACGACCAGTTCCTGTTTCTGGGTCATTCCGGCGCGCTCCGCCTGCCCAATTTCCTGATGCCGCCCTTGATGAGCAATCACGGCAACTTCGTCGTGAGCCTGGGCAATGTGTGCCGCTGGCTGGCGGGACACGCCGAGGCGCTGGGGGTGGAGATCTATCCGGGCTTTGCAGGCGCTGAGCTCGTCTACAACGAGGAGGGTGCCGTCACCGGCGTGATCACCGGCGACATGGGCGTGGAGCGCTCGGGCGAAGAGGGGCCGTCATTCACGCCGGGCATGGCGTTGATGGGCAAATATGTGCTGGTGGGTGAGGGCGCGCGTGGCTCGCTCGCCAAGAAGCTGATCGCGCGCTACGGGCTCGACAAGAACTGCGAGCCGGCGAAGTTCGGCATCGGCCTCAAGGAAGTGTGGCAGATCGATCCGACGAAGCACAAGGCCGGTCTCGTCCAGCATTCGTTCGGCTGGCCGCTCGATGGCCGCACGGGCGGCGGCTCGTTTCTCTACCACCTCGAAGGGGGCTTGGTGTCGGTGGGCTTTGTTGTCCACCTCAACTACAAGAACCCCTATCTCTCGCCCTTCGAAGAGTTCCAGCGCTTCAAGGACCACCCGGCCGTGCGCGCGGTCTTCGAAGGCGGCAAGCGCATCTCTTATGGCGCGCGTGCGATCACCGAAGGCGGCTACCAGTCGGTGCCCAGGCTCGTCTTCCCCGGGGGTGCCTTGATCGGCTGTTCGGCGGGCTTCGTGAACGTGCCGCGCATCAAGGGCTCGCACAATGCGATGCTGTCGGGCATGCAGGCGGCCGAGACCGTGGTGGCAGCCTTGGCGCAAGGCCGCACCAATGACGAGCTCACCGCTTATGAAGAAGGCTGGCGCCAAAGCGACATCGGCCGCGACCTCGAGCGCGTGCGCAACGTCAAGCCGCTCTGGTCCAGGTTCGGCACGCTTCTGGGCATCGGCTTGGGCGGTCTCGACATGTGGACCAACCAGCTCTTCGGCTTCTCGTTCTTCGGCACGCTCGGCCACGGCAAGCCCGACTATGCGGCTCTCGAGCCTGCGGAGAAGCACAAGCGCATCCATTACCCCAAGCCCGACGGCAAGGTGACCTTCGACCGTTTGTCGTCCGTCTTCTTGTCCTCGACCAACCACGAGGAGAACCAGCCGGTTCACCTTCAGGTCAGGGACATGGAATTGCAGAAGCGGTCCGAATACGAAGTCTTTGCCGGGCCTTCCACGCGCTACTGCCCGGCAGGCGTTTATGAATGGGTGGACAAGGACGGCAACGGGCTCACCGGCGGCCCGCTCTCGCCCGAGAAGGGCGCGGATGTCTCCCATCATGCCGCAGATGCGCGCTTCGTGATCAACGCGCAGAACTGCGTGCACTGCAAAACCTGCGACATCAAGGACCCCAACCAGAACATCAACTGGGTCCCACCCCAGGGCGGCGAAGGGCCGGTCTACGCGAATATGTAAAAAGTTACCGCCAAGTGGCCGCTCGGTAGTTGTCACATGCTTGCCAGCAAAGCACCTCTATGATCCTCTTGCTTCAAAAGAACCAAGGGGACTTCAATGAACAAAGTTGCGCTGGCAGTGGCGCTGGGGGCGGGTGTTGTTCTGGCCGCTCCCGCTCAGGCCGACACCAAAGTCGAAACCAAGACGAAGACCTATAGTATCTCCGGCAAGACCGGTGAGGCTCTGGTCGCGGCGATGGATCGCAAGGGACCACGCCAAGGTTTCACCACCCGCGCCATCGCACAGACCAAGTATACCGTCGGCTGGAAGTTCGAGTGGGAGACCCGGAACGGATCATGCCGCCTGGCGAAGGCCGATGGCCTTCTCAACATGACCTATACCTACCCGAAGATCGCCAACGATGTTTCGCCCGACCTGCAGCGTCGCTGGTCGAAGTTCTTTTCCGGCGTGAAGACGCATGAGGAGCATCATGGCGCGCTTGCGCAGCAGATGATGCGCACAGCCGAGAAATCCCTGATCGGTCTGTCGAGCCGGGACGACCCGAAATGCAAGAAGACCCTCGCTGCCGCCCAGCGCAAGATCAGCGCCGTCTATGCAAAATATGAGGCGCAGCAGGTCCGCTTCGACAAGGTCGAACATCGGGAAGGCGGCAATGTGCACCACCTGATCGGCGGACTGGTCCGCGACTAGCGCGGGCCTTCCGTTACCCGTTTATTGGAAAGCGGTTTCTGAGAAGGAGCGCAGCTTGCGCGAGTGCAACCGCTCCGGCGGCATCTCGGCCAGTTTCTCGACGGCGCGGATGCCGATCGCGAGATGCTGGTTGACCTGCCGCTTGTAGAAGTCGGTCGCCATGCCCGGCAGCTTCAGTTCCCCATGCAACGGCTTGTCGGACACGCAGAGAAGCGTCCCGTAGGGCACCCGGAAGCGGAAGCCGTTGGCCGCGATCGTGGCCGACTCCATGTCGAGCGCGATGGCGCGTGACTGCGAAAGCCGCTGCACCGGTCCGCGCTGCTCGCGCAGCTCCCAGTTCCGGTTGTCGATGGTCGCCACCGTACCCGTGCGCATGATGCGC
Source organism: Mesorhizobium liriopis (assembly GCF_024053505.1). Classification (GTDB taxonomy): domain Bacteria; phylum Pseudomonadota; class Alphaproteobacteria; order Rhizobiales; family Rhizobiaceae; genus Mesorhizobium_B; species Mesorhizobium_B liriopis. Next base: position 536,644 of record NZ_JAMXQS010000001.1, read on the forward strand.
TTGAGATCGTAGCCCGACAGCCCGGTGATTTCCGCCACCGCCTCCTGAAGCGCCACCTGAACCTCGGCCAGAGGCGGGATCGGCACCCACACGGGCAGGTCGTCATCCAGCACGTGGTCTTCACGCACATAGGCATGCGCCAGCACATAGTCGCCGAGCGCCTGCGTGTTCCGCAAACCGGCGCAGTGACCAAGCATCAGCCACGCATGCGGACGCAGCACCGCGATATGGTCGGTGATGGTCTTCGCGTTGGAGGGGCCGACGCCGATATTGACCATGGTGATGCCGCCCGAATCCGGCTTCACGAGGTGATAGGCCGGCATCTGAGGCATGCGCCCCGGCGTGGCCCCCTGTTCGGGACGCGTGCTGCCGGCCTGTGTGATCATGTTGCCGGGCTCGATGAAGGCCGAGTAGCCCTTGCCGCCCTCTGCCATCAGGTCGCGTGCGTAAAGGCAGAACTCGTCGATATAGAAGCCGTAATTGGTGAACAGCACGAAGTTCTGGAAATGCTTCGGGCTGGTCGCGGTGTAGTGGCTGAGGCGATGCAGGGAATAATCGATGCGCTGCGCGGTGAATGGCGCCAGGGGCATCGGCTCGCCCGCCATCGCTTCGAACGTGCCGTTGGCGATATGGTCGTCGGTGCCCTTGAGATCCGGCACATCGAAGATGTCACGCAGTGGCCGGTCGAGCCGCTCCGCGATCGCGCCATCGACCGATGCGCCTTCCAGGAAGGCGAAATGCAGCGGAATCGGCGTTTCCGATTCGCTGACGGTGATCGAGACGCCATGGTTGCGCATGATCAGCCGAAGCTGGTCGAGCAGGTAATTCTCGAAGAGGTCCGGCCGCGTGACCGTCGTCGCATAGATACCGGGCGCCGGCATGTGGCCATAGGCAAGACGCGAATCGACATTGGTATAGGAAACGCTTGCGACGCTGACTTCGGGGTAGAACGCGCGAAACCGCCGATGCGGCTGCGCCCCGTCCCGCAACGACTCGAACGCATCGCGCAAGAAGCCGGTGTTGCGATCATAGAGAGCCTTCAGCGCAGCGACGGCTTCTGCCGCATCGGTGAAGGTCTGGCGGGGGAAAGTCTCGGGTGTGACGATCGTTTCGATCGCTGTCGGATAAATACGCTTGTCCATGAGCCTTTATAAAGAAGCTCCGTGACAGCCGCGAGAGGGTCGGAGCGTTTTCAGGTCAGAGGCGTGCGCTTGACGCAATCGCCCGGCAGGCGGCTTTCACATGTTACCTCGCCCACCACCCAATGGTGCCGGCTGCGCGCATTGCGTTCGACGATCATCGACAAGGCGACACCGAAGAGCGCGGTGATCAAGCAGACGATGGTGAAGCGACGGGCGAGCATGGTTCGATCCGCTGAGAACGACGCCACTTTCTCGCCACGGAACTGAACTCGCTCTGATTCCCTCGTTCATCTGGCGTTCATGTTGTGGCCGCAGGCGAGGCTCGTAGCGACTTGCCCGCCTCGCAAACCAGACCGCTGGCAAGCTCGCCTCAGAGCCGTGACCAGTTCTCGTTTCGGCAGATGAGCCCACCGAGCACGCAGCCGCCCAGCTTCAGGTTGTTTCCGCTCAGGCTGGCTTTGCCGGAATAGGTCTTGTCGTTGGTCGGATCGGTGATTTCGCCCGCATAGGCGTTCTCACCGCTCGTCGAGAATGTGCCGATCTTCTTGCCGGCATGCTTGCCACTCTTGAGCACGATGCAAAACGCGCCGCCGCAGCTCGCGATGGCGGCCGTCGCGCCGCTCGTGGTGCGCCAGTTTCCTTCGATCGGGTCGGCATGGGCGAATGTCGCGGAAAGCAGCAGTCCGGCGGCGAGGGTGAAGATACGGGTCATGATGGTTCTCCTCCAGATCCGGCAACAGGCTAAAGCGGATCAGGCCCGCTTGGAAGAAGTCGCCTCCGCGAAAACACGGTAAGCGCGGCGTAAACGGCGGCACCAAGCATTCGAGGCGAATTTTACTCGAAGTCTAAGGTGAGCAAGGGGTGCGGTGCTTAACGAAAACTGAGCTTAACCTCCGCTTCATTGTTTGTTTTCAGTGAGTTAAGCACGGCGTTTAAGCCGGTGTTCAACCCGGTCGGGCATTCTCTGCCTATCGGAAACATCAGACTGCCAAGCAAAAAGGCGGCGGGTTTCCCGAGACAGGACAGGGAAAACAGCAATGGCACGTTTCGAAATTCTCGGACTTGATCACGGCGCTTCCGGCTCGGTCGCGCAAGCCGATATCCTGCTCGAACTGGGCATGATGTATGCGACGGGGCGCGACTGCGCGGTCGATCTCGTCTCGGCCCACAAATGGTTCAACATCGCCGCCATCAAGGGATCGTCCCGCGCAGCGGAACTCCGGGCTGAACTGTCGGCGACCATGAACAAGGGCGACATCGCCCGCGCTCTTAAAGAAGCACGCGACTGGATGACCGTTCACTAAGCTCAAGACGTGGGCTCGGAACTCCGGGCCGAGCGATCAGACCCATGGAACTCGTGAGGCGCGAGCAACCATGCGGCAATGCCGGGAAGAGGCTCCAAACTCTCTGGCAGGATAGATGAGATCGAAGCGAACAAACGAAAACGGCGGGCCTAGGCCCGCCGCATGGGAACTGTCTGCGGAGCAGAAGTTACATCTTGTTGTTTGCGGCGTTGAACGCGTCGCAGAAATTCGAATGTTGGGTGTTGGTGTTCTTGCATTCGTTGGAGATGGCTTCGCGGTCCTCCGACTTCAGGTTCTGCATGGCGGCCGAGAACTCGTCACCGGTCTTCATCGTCTTCATCTCAGAGTCGCTGTAGAACGAGCCCATCATCGTGGCGTCGTCCAGGCGCGGCGAACCGGTGGAGGATTGAGCGAAAGCGCTGCCGGAGATCGCAATGGCGACCGCGGCAATGGAGAGCATTTTGAGCTTCATGGCGATTCCTTCCTACATCCATTCTTGAACGATCGGCTTTGTCGCGATCGACAAACGAACGTGGGCTGAGAATCAAAGTTCCTCGACGTCGGTGTTCGTCGAACAAGTTTCCGCTTAGCGTCCGAATATTAGGATCGACACCTCGGCGCGCCCATTTTGGATCTCGTTGCGCCGACTGGTCAAAGCAGAAGGGATTCAGTCCTTTCGCATGCCCCTCCGTCACGCCTCGATCGAGAGCGAACGAAAACGAATCCTTGCAATGGCGGCTTGTGTCGCGCCCTCTTTGCGTTTAGCAGGGTGCCACCGGAGAGGTGGCCGAGTGGTCGAAGGCGCGCCCCTGCTAAGGGCGTAGAGGTGCAAGCTTCTCGAGGGTTCGAATCCCTTCCTCTCCGCCACGCAGCACAATCTCCTTCCAGTCATATCGCGATGATGCCCGAGCCGTTCGGCTGAGCGCCGGCTACGCTTAAGGATTCGTCGTGGCTCCGGCGCGATGGCTGTCTAATTGCGCAGTGCAATATCCGGGTGGCAGCACGATCGATGCGCTTCTTGTGGGTTGTTCTGGCTCGTTCCTTGGCTCCGGAGGCTGAAGCTTGAGCCAAACTTGCTTTAAATCTTAATGCTTTCCTAAGCCCTTCGCGAAAACGTGGCTTTTGCGCAACACGGATTTTCCAACCCCCCTCTGAGGGCCCCCCGAACGGTTGATTGCGATTGAACCGGCCAACCGCGCTGGTAAGTGTGGATCACGAAAGAGGGGCGGTGGCCCGCATCTTTTTCGAGAAGGGGATGGGGCAGGGAAAGCTGTCCTTCAGCAAGTGAAATCCCAGACCCGCTTTGAAACTTTGACTGGAGGTCAGAAAATGAACATCAAGAGCCTGCTCCTCGGCTCAGCTGCAGCTCTGGTTGCAGTTTCGGGTGCGCGCGCTGCTGACGCAGTGGTCGTGGCCGAGCCGGAGCCCATGGAATACGTTCGCGTTTGCGACGTTTACGGCACCGGTTACTTCTACATCCCCGGCACCGAGACCTGCCTGCGCGTCGGCGGCTATGTCCGTTTCGACATCAACGGCGGTGACCTGCTCGCTGGCCAGAGCGACACCTACAACACCAACGCCCGCTTCTCGCTCCAGGTTTCGACCGCTTCGGAGACCGAGCTCGGCACGCTGCGCACCTACGTTGAGACGCGTTTCAACTACGGCAACGGCGGCAACGACTCGGCCGGCATCCGCTTCAACGCTGCTGATCCGTTCGATGCGACCGACGACACGGGCGTTTCGCTCAACTTCGCCTGGATCCAGCTCGGTGGCTTCCGCGTCGGTAAGGACGAGTCGCTCTTCACCACGTTCCCCGGCTACGCTGGCAACGTGATCAAGGACGACCAGGTCGTTCCGTTCGGCCCGTATGACACGAACCTCATCTCCTACACCGCCGATTTCGGCAACGGCTTCTCGGCTGCAGTGTCGGTTGAAGAAGGCAATGGTTCGGACGAGATCGACTCCTACGTTCCGCACGTGGTTGGTGGTCTGAAGTACACCGGCGGCTGGGGTGGCATCACCGGCGTCGCCGCTTACGACGCCAACAACGAAGAATTCGCTGGCAAGGTCCGCGTTGACTTCACCGTCAACGACGCCTTCTCGCTCTTCGTGATGGGCGGCTACAAGACCGACGACGGCGACGTGGAAGGCGATCAGTTCGACTTCAACGACGGCTCGAACTTCTACGGCAACTGGCGTGGTGGTGACGACGATCAGGCTAACGGCGGTGACGGCTTCGCTGTCTGGGCTGGCGCTTCCTACGTCCTGACCCCGCAGGCCACGATCAACGGCCAGGTCTCGTATGACGAAGGCGAAGCCTTCCAGGCCAACCTGAACGTGTCGTACGAAGTCGTTCCGGGCTTCAAGATCACGCCTGAAGTCGTGTACGCCAACTACGGCAGCGACACCGACCCGCGTCGTGGCAGCAGCGACGACGACAACGAGTTCGGTGGCGTTCTCCGCTTCCAGCGCTCGTTCTAATCGAACGTTCGTTTAAAACAGAAAGCCCGGTGAGCAATCACCGGGCTTTTTGCTTTTGTGAGGATGATGTGCCTGACTGAAAACTGTTCGCCGAGCCGAGTGGCGGCGTGTTGTGTTCTTTCGAGCAAGCAGTGAGGGCGAGCGGCCAGCCGGCTCTCGTCGCCCACGCTAAGGTGGCCGGTCGTGATCGGCGCTCCGGCAACCTCAACAGCGTATATATCTCTCGAGAATCGAGCGCGCCGAGCGACCGTGATGGGTCGATGGCTTCAACTATTCTGTGGCTGAGTTGTCGGCAGTCATGCCCTCGATGACGGACGGGACTCATTCTTGGGACAGTCTCGACATCGAAAGCCCGACTATTCCCTTGATCGACAAGAAGCCGGTGGCCATTGGCAGATTCTGGCTTCCAGCCTCCGTTAGCCTTGTCGCCCCGAAACGAGATCTCGGCCGATATCCGCCTTGCCGGTCAGCTGCAATTTGTAGACCTGATAGTTTTCCATCACGCGCTGCACGTAAGCGCGCGTTTCTCCGTAGGGAATCCGCTCGATCCAATCCACGATCGCATCCAGATCTTGGCCGCGCGGATCGCCATACTTTCGAAGCCACCCGCGAACACGGCCGGGGCCGGCATTGTAGCTGGCGAAGGTGAGAATATAGGAGCCGCCGAAACGATCGAGTTGCTCCTGCAGGTATGCCGCGCCCAATGTCGCGTTGTAGCTCGGATCGGTCGTCAGGCGTGCCACCGCGAAAGGCAGGCCGGCCTTCAGCGCCACCTGTTTGGCCGTACTCGGCATGAGCTGAAGCAGCCCCTGTGCGCCGGCACCCGAAACGGCACCCGTGTTGAACTCGCTTTCCTGCCGCGCGATGGCGTAGGCCAAGGCCTTGCCCGCTGCCGTCACATCGGCGGTTTCAGGAATGGCACCGAGCGGGTGGGTGAGGGCACCGATCTCGAGGCCGCGTGCGGCACCGGCCTTGGCGATTCGCAAACCAAGGAAGTGATTACCCTCGCTTTCCGCCATGCCGGCGAGCAGCGCCAGATCGTTCGGATTCCCGATCTCGTCCGCCAGCCCGCGATAGAGCGCGTTCGCTAGCCGTGCTGAGCCGGCACTTTGAAGCCGCTCGATGGCACGGACGGGATCACGCTGTGAAAACTTTGAACGCTCTTCCGCGGATGGCGAGAGTGAGGGAAGCGCCGAGGGGCCCGTGCCAAGCTTCTCTGCTGCCAGCTGCCCGTAGAAGGTCGTGCCGAAGCCGGCGGCGCGCCGGTAGAGTTCGGTGCTGGTCGTGCTCCCGCTCGCCTCGGCTGCGCGTCCCATCCAGTAATAGGCGCGCGACAGGGAAATAGCGCCCGAGACGTTCGGCGCGATCCGCTCGAAATGGGTGGCCGCGAGTTTCGCGTCGTGAAGCCCGCGCAGCGCGTACCAGCCGGCATGAAACTCGGCGTCCGCAATATTGGCAGGGCTCTCGGCGGCATGAACGGCAACGAGACGGTAGGCCGTTTTGAAATCGCCGAGATCGACCAGTTCGCGCGAAAGCACCCGGCGTTCGATCCACCATGCATCGGGATCGACCAGGGCCGCAACGTCGGTCGGCGCCTGAAGCATCACCTGCGCGGCCGCTTCGTCCTTTCCCTGGCGACGCAAAAGCCGCGCCTTGGCGAACATGAACCCCGCGCCGCGTTGCGCGACAGGCACCGCGTCGAGCAGGGCGGATGCGTTCCTGTCGCTGCGCAGCACCGCGCCCCACGCCTCGGCGAGTGGCTCCGCATCGGCAAGCGAGGCGACGCGCAGGGCAGAATTGACGCGCTCCGCATAAAGCATGCGCTCCAAGCGCAGTCGATGATCGATCGGCTGAAGGACCGCGCCGAATTCCTTGAGGATCTGCGCTTCCTGTGGTGCTTCGAGCTTCGCGGTGCGCCAGTATGGCGAGAGCAGTTTTCGCGCCTGATCGGCTTTGCCGAGCGTCAAATAGGCGCGAGTCAGAAGAATCGTGCCCTCGTAAGTCTCAGGCTTTGTCGCGCCCAGAGTGGCGACCACATATGCGGCGTCGGGGCGTTCGCGAAAAAGCGCACGCTCGCTGTTGCGCTTGAACGTATCGGCACCCGGCCAGTCCGGCAGGCTCCGCGCCGCGTCCGCGATCACGCTGCTCGGCGCATTGCGCCCACCATAGGCAATGGCCCAGGTCAGGATTTTGCGGTCGAGCGCGTTCTTCCCCATCGCATCGCGTGCACTGAGCGCGTCGCCTACGCGGCCGGCGGCCAGCGCAGCGAGAGCGTCCCGCAGGGGTTCGATCGGGCCGGCCACCAAGACGGCGTCGAATGGGTTCTCGCGCGTGGGCACGCCAGAGGCAAAGCCGAGTGGCTCGACGGAGGCCACCACATAGGTGGCAGGCAGGATCAGCATGGTCGCAGCGCCCAGCGCGGCGAGCCGTCTTTTACGCAGCATTGTTCGCTTCATCTGAACCGTCCATACAGGAAACGGGAGGAAGGTCGCTTCAACAAACCGTAGGGAACCATGGTGAACGGAGGCTTAAGCCAAAATGCGACGGGCTCGTGACGGCGCTTGAACCGCCATCGACCCGCCATTATGGTGCCGCCGCTCCCTGCAGGCCGTCGGCAATGCGTGGGCCCCAACTTCGCGCTCGCGATGCCGCGCACCCCAAGGATTGCTTCCGCATGTTTCGAGGATCGATCACCGCACTTGTCACCCCGTTCGCCGCGGATGGTTCGGTGGATGAGGACGCGTTTCGCGCTTATGTCGAATGGCAGATCGGCGAAGGCACGAACGGCTTCGTGCCGGTCGGCACCACCGGCGAGTCGCCCACGCTCAGTCATGAAGAGCACGCCCGCGTCGTGAAGGCCTGCGTCGAAACGGCGAAGGGCCGCGTTCCGGTGATCGCGGGGGCGGGCTCGAACAACACGATCGAAGCCGTCAGCCTCGCCCGTCATGCCGAAGAAGTCGGCGCGGATGCCGTTCTGGTCGTCACCCCTTACTACAACAAGCCGACCCAGCGCGGCCTCTACGAGCACTTCGCCGCTGTGGCCAAGGCCGTGAAGCTGCCGATCGTGATCTACAACATTCCCGGCCGCTCGGTGATCGACATGCTGCCCGAAACCATGGGCCGCCTTGCCAAGGATTTTTCGAATATCGTCGGCGTGAAGGATTCGACCGGCAAGGTCGAGCGCGTCTCCGAACAGCGCATCACCTGCGGCCACGACTTCATCCAGCTGTCGGGCGAGGATGCTTCCGCGCTCGGCTTCAATGCCCATGGCGGACAGGGGGCAATCTCGGTGACCTCCAACGTCGCCCCGCGTCTTTGTGCCGAGTTCCAGCAAGCCTCGCTTTCGGGCGATCACGCCAAGGCGCTCGAGTTGCAGGACCGCTTGATGCCGCTGCACAAGGCGATCTTCATCGAGGCGGGTGTGTCGGGATCGAAATATGCGCTCGAAAAGCTTGGCAAGGTCGCGAACCGCGTGCGCTCGCCGCTGGTGACCGTCGAGAACTCCACGGCCGAGAAGATCGATGAGGCACTCGTCCATGCCGGGCTGATGAATTGAACAGGCCAGAGACCTATATCTGAGCCATGGCACCCAAGAAGGATCCCAACAACAAGACCGTGGCCGAGAACCGCAAGGCGCGCTTCGCCTATGAGGTGATCGACACGCTCGAAACCGGCCTCGTGCTCACCGGCACGGAGGTGAAGTCCCTGCGCGAGGGGCAGGCCAATATCGGCGAATCCTATGCCTCGGCCGAAGACGGCGAGATCTGGCTGATCAACTCGTACCTGCCCGAATATCTGCAGGGCAACCGCTTCAACCATGAGCCGCGCCGTCGCCGGAAGCTCCTGGTCAGCAAGCGCGAGAGGGCACGCTTGGCGCAAAGCGTCGAGCGAGAGGGCATGACCATGGTGCCGTTGAAGATCTACTTCAACGACCGTGGCCGCGCCAAGCTCCTGCTCGCCATTGCGCGAGGCAAGAAGCTGCACGACAAGCGCGAGACCGAAAAGCAGCGCGATTGGGGCCGGGAAAAGGCTCGTCTCCTAAAGGATCGCGGCTAAGCGGCTCCGTCGAGGAATGTCCTGATCTGCGCGAAAACGGCGCGGAACATGTCCGTGGTCAGCACGCCGGTATTGGTGTTGTAGCGCGAGCAGTGATAGCTGCCGAACAGCGTGATCCCGCCGATCTCGTGCCGCGAGCCATGCCCGAACTTTTCGCGCGAAACCTTTCCGCCGAGCGCGCGCACCGTCGATTGATGCGCGATCGAGCCGAGTGCCAGCACGGCACTGAGTTTCCCGAAGCGTGTGAATGCCGGTTCGAGGAATTGGCGGCATGTCGTGATTTCGGCGGGCGTCGGCTTGTTCTGCGGCGGCACGCAGCGAACGGCGTTGACGATAGCCGAACCCTTCAGCCGCAGACTGTCATCAGGGCGTGCCTCGAACACACCTGACGCGAAGCCGTATTCCAGCATGGTGCTGTAGAGAAGATCGCCCGCATAGTCTCCGGTGAAGGGACGGCCCGTACGGTTCGCACCGCGCAGACCCGGCGCCAAGCCGACGATCAGAAGCCGTACGCTTTGGTCGCCATCGGCTGTTGCCCAAAGCGGGACCGGCGCATTATGCCAGCTGGGCTCCTTCAGGCGCCACTCTTCGCGGAAGGCCACCAGCCTGGGGCATAGTGGGCAATCGCGCGAAGGCTCTCCCGCCTGCGCAGCGCTCAAGATGTGATCTCGTCAGCATCCTGCGCGACCGGCTCGGGCTTGCGCATCGGCCGTTCGGACGGGTCTCGCCCGACTTCGGATTTCAGCGAGTTGAGGTCGATGAAGTGATCGGCTTGCCGCCGCAGCTCGTCCGAGATCATCGGCGGCTGCGAGATGATGGTGGAGACCACGCTGACCTTGCGTCCCTTGCGCTGCAAGGCATCGACCAGGATGCGGAAATCGCCGTCGCCCGAAAAGATCACGTAATGATCCACGGAATCGGAGAGCTGGAGGGCGTCGATCACCAGCTCGATATCCATGTTGCCCTTGATCTTGCGACGCCCGAGCGCGTCCACGAACTCTTTCGCCGGTTTGGTCACGACCTTGTAGCCGTTATAGTCGAGCCAATCGATCAGCGGTCGGATCGAGGAATATTCCTGATCTTCCACGAGCGCGGTGTAGTAATAGGCCCTCAAAAGATAACCGCGCTTCTGGAAACTTCCGAGCAGCTTGCGATAGTCGATGTCGAACCCCAGCGCCCGCGAAGTCGCGTAAAGATTGGCTCCGTCGATGAAGAGCGCGATCTTTTCGCGGGGATCAAACATTCAAAAAACCTTCACGCGGCAATATGGAACAGAGAAGAGATCGAACTCTTCTTCGATATTGCGCGGCGGCTATGGGAAGCAAGAGGTTATCATACCATTGCGCGCATCAGCCACAGCTTCCACGCTTGTGTTAGAGAGCGTCTGACGCTATGTGAGCGGAAAATCCCAGACATTCCGATTGATGAAAGGGGCAGCCCATGGCCCGCGTCACCGTCGAAGATTGCATCGACAAGGTCAATAACCGTTTCGAGCTGGTTCTGCTCGCTGGCCATCGCGCCCGCCAGATCAGCCAGGGCGCGCAGATCACCGTGCCGCGTGACAACGACAAGAACCCAGTCGTCGCGCTGCGCGAGATTGCCGATGAATCCCTGTCGCCCGACGATCTGAAGGAAGACCTGATCCACTCGCTGCAGAAGCATGTCGAGGTGGACGAGCCGGAAGCACCCGCTGCCGAGATCGATGCGACCGCCGAGGTTGCGACGGCCGAAGTCGAGCGCGACGACGACATCGCCTTCGACCAGATGTCGGAAGAAGACCTGCTCGCCGGCATCGAAGGCCTCGTGCCGCCGGAAAAGACGGAAGACTACTAAGAGCCCGTTTGAGACTATCCTCGGCGGAGGGCCGGCGGGGAATTCTCAAAAGGTTCTCGATCGCGGCCTTCCGCGCTTCCCAGAAGCGTGGTTCGCGCCTATCTACCGACATGCGTCGTGCCGACCCGGCCGGCGCATGTTTTCGTTTATGAGAGGACTCCGCGCGCCCGATGATGCGCCAGTACGAGCTCGTGGAACGCGTCGGCCGCTACAAGGCCGATGTCAACGAAGCGCTTCTCAACAAGGCTTACGTTTATGCCATGCAGAAGCATGGCCATCAGAAGCGTGCTTCCGGCGACCCTTATTTCTCGCATCCGCTCGAGGTCGCCGCGATCCTGACCGACATGCATCTGGACGAGGCGACGATTGCCGTCGCACTCCTGCATGACACGATCGAGGACACGAGCGCCACGCGCGCCGAGATCGACGAGCTGTTTGGCGGCGACATGGGCAAGCTGGTCGAGGGGCTGACCAAGCTCAAGAAGCTTGATCTCGTTTCCAAGAAAGCCCAGCAGGCCGAGAACCTGCGCAAGCTGCTGCTCGCCATCTCGGACGATGTGCGCGTGCTGCTCGTCAAGCTCGCCGACCGTCTCCACAACATGCGCACCCTCGACCACGTGCCGCCCGAAAAGCGGCTTCGCATCGCCGAGGAAACCATGGATATCTATGCGCCGCTGGCCGGGCGCATGGGCATGCAGGGCATGCGCGAGGAGCTGGAGGAACTGTCCTTCCGCCATGTGAACCCCGACGCCTACAAGACCGTGACCTCGCGGCTGGCGGAGGTCGTCGCGCAGAACAAGGGCGTGATCGGTGACGTCGAAAAGGCACTGTGCAGCCTGTTCGAGCGCGAGGGCATCAAGGCCAAGGTCAAGGGACGTCAGAAGACGCCGTGGTCGGTCTTCCGCAAGATGGAATCCAAGGCACTCTCCTTCGAGCAGCTCTCCGACATCTTCGGGTTCCGCGTGATCGTCGACCGCGTCGAGGATTGCTACCGCGCGTTGGGTGCGGTGCATACCACGTGGTCGATGGTGCCCAACCGCTTCAAGGATTACATCTCGACGCCCAAGCAGAACGACTATCGTTCGATCCACACCACCATCGTGGGTCCCGCGCGCCAGCGTATCGAGTTGCAGATCCGCACGCTGGAAATGAACGAGATCGCCGAATACGGCGTGGCCGCGCACTCGATCTACAAGGACAAGGGATCGTCCGGCGCGAACGGCGTCGATCATGCGCTGTCCAAGGATACCAATGCCTATGCCTGGCTGCGTCGCACCATCGAGCAGTTGGCGGAAGGCGAGAACCCGGAGGACTTCCTCGAAAACACCAAGCTCGAACTGTTTCAGGACCAGGTCTTCTGCTTCACCCCCAAGGGCATGCTGATTGCACTGCCGAAAGGGGCCACGCCCATCGATTTCGCCTATGCGGTGCACACCGATGTCGGCGACACCTGCGTGGGCGTGAAGGTCAACGGCCGCATCATGCCATTGATGACCGAGCTGGAAAACGGCGACTCCGTCGAGATCATCCGTTCCAAGGCCCAGGTTCCGCCGGCCGCCTGGGAGTCGATGGTCGTCACCGCCAAGGCCCGCGCCGCCATCCGGCGCGCGACCAAGACGGCCATCCGCAAGCAATATTCGGGGCTTGGGATGCGCATCCTCGACCGCGCCTTCGAACGCGCGGGGCGCCGCTTCTCCAAGGAAGCGCTGAAGCCTGTTCTGCATCGTCTGGCGCGCAAGGATGTAGAGGACGTGATCGCCGCTGTCGGGCGCGGGGAATTGGCCTCCACCGATGTCGTCCGCGCCGTCTTCCCCGACTACAAGGAAGAGCGCGCCAAGCAGCAGGCGGCGCCCAAGGAGCGCGAGGAGGGGTGGTTCAACCTGCGCAACGCCGCCGGCATGCTGTTCCAGATACCAGGGCGTTCGAAAGGCAAGAAGTCCGAGAAGAATGGCGGCGGGAACGGCTCGGCCGTGCCCATCCGCGGCATTCGCGGCGATCTGCCGGTGCGCTTCGGACCGGAGGGGGCCGTGCCGGGCGACCGCATCGTCGGCATCATGGAGCCGGGCGTCGGCATCACCATCTACCCGATCCAGTCGCCGCTCCTGACGGAATTCGACGACCACACGGATCGCTGGATCGACGTGCGCTGGGATATCGATGAGTCGAGCGGCGAGCGCTTCCCGGCGCGTGTCGCGGTGACGGCGATCAATTCGCCGGGCTCGTTGGCCGAGATCGCTCAGGTCATTGCGTCGAACGACGCCAACATTCACAAGCTGACCATGACGCGCACGGCGCCCGACTTCACCGAGATGCAGTTCGATCTCGAAGTCTGGGGATTGAAGCACTTGAACCGTGTCATCTCCCGCCTGCGCGATGCACAGAGTGTGAGTGACGCGCGGCGCGTGAACGGGTGAGACGAGCGATGCAGAAAGACGATGTGCTGGACGTGTTCCGCGAAGCGGGCGCCATTCTCGAAGGTCACTTCATCCTGACCTCCGGCTTGCGTAGCCCGGTCTTTCTGCAGAAGGCCCGCGTCTTCATGCATCCCGACAAGACGGAAAAGCTCTGCCGCGCGCTGGCCGAGCGCATTCGCGCTGAAGTGGGCGAGGGGATCGACTACGTCGTCGGCCCTGCCATCGGCGGCCTGATCCCCGCTTATGAGACCGCGCGCCATCTGAAGGTTCCGGCCATCTGGGTCGAGCGTGAGGCGGGCGAGTTCCGTTTGCGCCGCTTCGAGATCGCGACAGGCGCGCGCGTCGTGATCGTGGAGGATATCGTGACAACGGGCCTTTCGATCCGTGAGACCGTGGATTGCCTGCGCGCGCTTGGGGCCGAAGTCGTGGCGGCTGCCTGCATCATCGACCGTTCCGCCGGCAAGGCCGAGATCGGCGTTCCGCTCATCGCGCTTGCCGAGCATGAGGTGCCGGCCTATCCCGCCGATGCGCTGCCACCCGAACTCGCAGCCATTCCCGCAGTCAAACCCGGCAGCCGGAACATCTGATGATCATCGGCATCGGCAGCGATTTGATCGATATCCGGCGCGTCGAGAAAACGCTGGAGCGTCATGGCGAGCGCTTCACCAGTCGCGTCTTCACCGAGATCGAGCGGCAGAAGTCCGATCGCCGCAAGGAGCGCGCCGCGTCCTACGCCAAACGCTTCGCGGCCAAGGAGGCCTGTTCCAAGGCGCTCGGTACCGGCCTGTCGCAAGGCGTGTTCTGGCGCGACATGGGCGTGGTCAACCTGCCCAGCGGGAAACCGACCATGCGGCTGACCAATGGGGCGGCGGAGCGGCTGGCCTCGATGGTGCCCGCCGGCAAGACGGCTGCGATCCATCTGACGATCACGGACGACTTCCCGCTCGCGCAGGCTTTTGTGATCATCGAAGCGCTGGATTCATAAGAACAACTTCGCGCCGCAATCGCAGCGAAGGAGTGCCGTTGCCGGGGGCTTGGCAAGTCGCTAAGACCCGCCCAAGCCCGATTTGACGGCCTGATTTGAGGAATGCATGAGCGTGGCGCAGAAAGAAGCAAAGAAAAGCGGTGGGCTGGGGGAGACCTTCAGCGTCATCATCCAGGCGCTCCTGCTCGCGCTGGTGATCCGCACCTTCCTGTTCCAGCCCTTCTCGATCCCTTCCGGTTCGATGCGTCCGACGCTGCTCGAAGGCGACTACCTCTTCGTGACGAAGTGGGCCTATGGCTATTCGCGTCACTCCTTCCCGTTCTCGCCGCCGCTGTTCTCCGGCCGCATCTTCGGCTCGGGCCCCGAGCGGGGCGATGTCGTGGTATTCAAGTTTCCGCCGAACCCGTCCATCGACTACATCAAGCGCGTGATCGGCTTGCCCGGGGACCGCATCCAGATGCGTCAGGGCCAGCTTTTCATCAACGACCAGCCCGTGCCGCGCGAGAAGGTCGGGCAGATCGACAATCCTGATGTCACCGAGGTGAATCGCCCGGTGGACGTTTACAAGGAAACGCTGCCCAACGGCGTGTCCTACGACACGCTCGACCTGACGCCCAATGGTGTTGGCGACGACACGCGCGAATTCATCGTGCCCGCCGGCCACTATTTCATGATGGGCGACAACCGCGACAACTCCACCGACAGCCGCTTCAATGTCGGCTATGTGCCGGAAGAGAACCTTGTCGGCCGCGCCAATATCATCTTCTTCTCGATCGCCGGCGGCGCGAGCCCGCTGGAAATCTGGAAGTGGCCGAGCCTGATGCGGCCGTCGCGCCTCTTCAACGGTGTGCACTAAGCGATGAATGGGCGGGGAAAGCGGCCCACGGGCGCAGTCCTCGCAGAGCGCCTTTTCGGCATCGCGGGCTATCGGGTTCGCGATGCGGCACTCATCGAGCGCGCGCTGACGCATTCCAGCGTGCGCGGCCGGGGCGAGGGCGATTACGAACGGCTGGAGTTCCTGGGCGACCGTGTGCTCGGTCTGCTCGTCGCCGACTGCCTGCTAAAGCGGTTCCCGGCGGCGACCGAGGGTGAGCTGGCGCTGCGGCTGAACGCTTTAGTGAGCCGCGAAGCCTGCGCCGAGATCGCCGAAGAGTCTGGTCTCACCGAACTGATCCGCGCCGATATCGGCTTGAAGGCGTTGCAAGGCCGCAAGGCGCGCAATGTGCGGGCCGATGTGGTCGAGGCGATGATCGCCGCCATCTATCTTGATGGTGGCCTGGAAGGTGTCAGACCCTTCATCGAGAAATACTGGACGAAACGCATGAATGCGCGCGAGGAAGCGCCGCGCGAAGCCAAGACTGCCTTGCAGGAATGGGCGGTGACCCGCGACGGCGCGGTGCCGGCCTATACGATCGAGGAGCGCAGCGGACCGGATCATGATCCGCTCTTCACCGTGTCCGTATCGGTTCCGGGTCTGGAGCCTACGAGCGGGCAGGGCGGGTCGCGGCGCAAGGCGGAACAGGCGGCAGCCGAGGCGCTTCTGGTGCGCGAGGGCGTTTGGCCCGCACAAGTGAAAGAAACGGCATGAGCGAGATCGAACAACCGGCAGGCGATGCGACAGAGACGCGCTCCGGCTTCGTGGCGCTGATCGGCGCGCCGAATGCCGGCAAGTCCACGCTGCTCAACCAGCTCGTCGGCGCCAAGGTGTCGATCGTCACGCACAAGGTGCAGACGACGCGCGCCATCGTGCGTGGCATCGTTTCGCGCGCGCAGACGCAGATCGTGTTCGTGGATACGCCGGGCATCTTCAACCCGAAGCGTCGCCTGGACGAGGCCATGGTGACGACCGCTTGGGGCGGGGCGAAGGACGCCGATCTCGTGCTGGTGCTGATCGATGCCGAGCGGGGCCTGAAAGGCGACGCGCAGGCGATCCTCGAAGGGCTCAGCGCCGTGCGCCAGCCCAAGTTCCTGGTGCTCAACAAGATCGACCGGGTGAAGCGCGAAACGCTGCTGGGCTTGGCAGCGGAAGCCAATGCCAAGGTGCAGTTCGAGGAAACCTTCATGGTGTCCGCACTGACGGGCTCTGGCTGCGACACGCTTCTCGACAAGCTCGCCACGCGCCTGCCTGTCGGTCCATGGTTCTATCCCGAGGATCAGATTTCCGATCTGCCGATGCGCCAGCTGGCCGCCGAGATCACGCGCGAAAAGCTGTTCCTGCGCCTGCATCAGGAACTGCCTTACTCGTCGCATGTCGAGACCGAGAAGTGGGAAGAGCGCAAGGACGGTTCGGTGCGCATCGAACAGGTCATCTATGTCGAGCGCGAAAGCCAGAAGAAGATCGTGCTCGGCGCCAAGGGCCAGACGATCCGCGCCATCGGCCAGGCGGCGCGGGGCGAGATCGCCGAGATCGCCGAGCAGCCGGTTCATCTCTTCCTGTTCGTAAAGGTTCGCGAGAACTGGAGCGAGGACCCCGAGCGCTTCCGCGCCATGGGGCTCGAGCGCCCGCGATGAGCCGCCACCGCTGACATGGAATGGCGCGACGAAGGCATTGTGCTGGGCACGCGCAAGCATGGCGAAACGGCGGCCATCGCTGAGGTGATGACCCGCGCGCATGGCCGTCATCTGGGCCTCGTCCATGGCGGTCGCTCGCGCCGTCAGCGCCCCGTTCTGCAGCCGGGCAACAAGGTCGATCTCGTTTGGCGTGCCCGCGTCGATGAGCAGTTGGGCACGTTTCAGGTCGAGCCGCTCGAACTGAACGCCGCGCAGTTCATGGAAAGTGCCGTCGCCGTCTATGCGCTCCAGACGTTGGCGGCGCATCTGCGTTTGTTGCCCGAGCGCGATCCGCATCCGGCGCTTTACGAAGCGCTTCTCGCCATCCTCGATCACCTCGGCGAACCGGCCGTTGCGGGAGAGCTCTTCGTTCGTTTCGAGCTGCTGCTGCTCGAAGAACTGGGCGTCGGCCTCGACCTGTCGCAATGCGCCGTGACCGGTTCGCGCCAGAGCCTGGCTTATGTTTCGCCGAAGTCGGGGCGAGCCGTTTCGCTTGCGGCCGGCGAGCAGTGGAAGGATCGGCTTTTGCCGTTGCCGAACTTTCTTCTGCTGCGGGCCGGCGAGGGCGCTTCGGCCTCGGCGGTCAATGACGGCTTCCGCCTGACCGACCATTTCCTTCTGCGCGACGTTTATAACCAGCGCGATCAGGCCGAGCCGGAATCACGCGCGAGCCTGCTCGGCGCACTCAACAAAACGTTGTCGTCCGCCGAGAACTAAGCCGTCCCCATTTTGTCGCAATCTCTGCTATGAGTTCCGCTCAGGGACAAACGTCAGCCGGCGCGAACAGCCGGGTTTCGAGAGAGGGATTGAGTATGATGAAGCGCGTGGGCGCCGTTGTGGCCGCGACCATTTTCCTTGGTGCGTGCACGACCGATCCGTACACCGGTGAGCAGAAGGTCTCGAACACGGCAGGGGGCGCTGCTCTGGGTGCTGGCCTCGGTGCGCTTGCGGGCCTGGCGGTCGGCGGCTCCAAGAACGCGCAGCGCAATGCGGTTCTGATCGGTGCCGGCATCGGCGCGCTGACGGGCGGCGCCGTCGGCAACTACATGGATCGCCAGGAAGCCGAGCTTCGTGCCCAGTTGCAGGGGACCGGCGTGAGCGTGACGCGTTCGGGCGACCAGATCATCCTCAACATGCCCTCCAACATCACCTTCGCGACCGACCAGGACAGCGTGAAGGCCGGCTTCTACCCGACGCTCAATTCGGTGGCGCTGGTGATCAAGAAGTTCAACCAGACCACGGTCGATGTGTACGGCCATACCGATGCTCAAGGCAGCGACAGCTACAATTACGACCTGTCCCAGCGCCGCGCGCTAGCGGTGGCCGATTACCTGTCCAGCCAGGGCATCGACTCGCGCCGCTTCGCTGTCACCGGCTTCGGCGAATCGCGCCCGATCGCGTCGAACAACACGGAAGACGGCCGCGCCCAGAACCGCCGCGTCGAGATCCAGCTTTCGCCTCTGACCGAGGGCTGATCAGCGGCCGATCTTGTCGCGAGGCGGGATCGGGATTATCTTGATGACTGGAGTGGGACCGAGCTTTCGCCCGGCCCCGTTTCCTCTACAGCATGATCTGGACCCGGAGGATGACTTGCCAGCCTCTCCGGGTCCTTTTCATAGTGAGAGTGACGCTAAGCGGCATAACCACATCGCGCACCTCCAGTTCGAGAGCGAGGCCGTCGCCACGGTCGGGGTGGCCTGTCCTCCCCGATGCGCCGGCTGGCTCGACGCAGCTGCTTCCGCTCTCGAATCCTCTGAGCCTACTGTTCGATGACTTTCCCGTCTGCTTCCAAATTACTCCTATTCGCGCCTGCGCTCGGCGCAACAATCGGCGTCGCGGTTCGTTGATTGCCAGACTGAAGCACTCGCAGAGGAGCGGATCCATGTCGGGCGATCCTGAGGGCGGAGACGACCGCAAGCGCGGTAACGAGCGTGATCATACCGGGAGTGGCGAGGGGGTGGACAAAACCCGGCGCTCCGGTGACCAGACAAGCGGACCGATCCATACCGGAAACGAGGTCGGGCGCGATGAACTGGCGCAGGCGGATTATGGCGGCACCGAGCGCGGACCTGCGCCGGATGCGGATGCGCCGCATGAGGGTGGGGTGAGCGACAGCACCGTCAAGAGTGAAGGGCGCAAGCCCACGGCGGAACGCGATCGTGACTACGACCCCGATGGCGACCGCACGGGTCGTTAACCTTTCGGGTGTTGTCTCGCAGCGGCCACAGCTGCGCCGATTCCGTTTGTCTGCCGCTTTCCCGGTCTATCAATGCCGTGACCGGGCAGTATGATTCTGTGACGCCGACCATAGCCTGGGGAAAATCTTCATGATCCGCTTTACGTGCCGCCTTGCCGTCAGCGCCGCGATCCTTGCGTCTGCCATGGGTGGTGCCAGCGCCAATGCGCTCGATGCGGCGCAGCGCGAAAGCTTTATGCGCGGCGGGTCTTCCACGGTTCGTGTCGCGCCGCGCGGATATTATTATGGCAATGATGTCGTGCAGCCGCGTCGTCGGGCGCCCACCGCCCCGGCTGCGGCTCCGGCAACGGTTCGCAGTGCAGCACCCGCGCCGAAGATCTCCTCGCCGACCTATTACGATTATCGCGCCGACAGGCTCGTGCCGGTAAATTTCACGACCCTCGCGAGCCAGGCCACGCTCGAGCAGGGCGATGGCGGGCAGGGCGCAGTCCATTCGATCGATTTCTCCGGTCTCGCCGATTTCCAGCTGATGGCCGAAAAGCCGGTCGCGGATGCTCTGGTGGGCTATTACGGCACGACCAGTTCGCCGTTGTGGATCGATGACGACGGCCAGCCGACCGAGCGCGCACGCGAGGCGATGCGGGTGATGGCTCAGGCCGACCAATATGGTCTCGACCCGGCCGAATATGCAGTCGCCGAACCGCTCGGCGCATCCAAGGTGGGCGCGGTGCGGTTCGAGATGGCGCTGTCGGCCAAGGTGTTGCGTTACCTGCGCGATGCGAGCGGCGGGCGCATCGATCCGAACAAGCTGTCCGGCTATCACGACTTCGCCGCCAAGCCTTTCGACGGCAAGGCCGAGCTGGCGCGCATGGGCCGGGCCAAGAAGATCGAGGCGGCCCTGCTCGCGGCACACCCGCAGATGCCGCAATATAAGGTGCTGAGCGCCGAACTTGCCAAGCTGCGCAACGAGCAGAAGAGCACGCCGCATGTCGATCCGGCATTTTCGCTCAAGCCTGGCGAGTCGAGCCCGGAACTGCCCGCTTTCATGCGCCTCGTCGCCGAGCGGTTGCCGGCGGACGACCTCGAGAACCGCGCTTTGGCGCTCGATTTCGGCAATGGCGAGACATATGGGCGCGAACTGATTCCGGCCATCAAAGCCGTGCAGGAAGCGCACGGGCTGCGGGGTGATGGTGTGATCGGGCCGCGCACCGTGCAGGCGCTGGCGGGCACACCGGTGGCCGACCGTGAGGAAAAGCTGAAGATCGCCATGGAGCAGCTGCGCTGGTTGCCGCGCACGCTCGGCGAAACCTATGTGTTCATCAACCAGCCGGCCTACACCGTTTCTTACGTCGAGGATGGCGCGGAAAAGCTGAGCATGCGCACCGTGATCGGCTCGGTGAAGAACCAGACGACCTTCTTCGTCGATGAGATCGAGCGCGTCGAATACAATCCTTATTGGGGTGTGCCGCAGTCGATCATCGTCAACGAGATGCTGCCGCGCCTGCGCAGTGATCCGGGCTATCTCGACCGCGCCGGCTACGAGGTAACGGATGCGAGCGGCCAGCGCGTACCGTCCTCTTCCGTGAACTGGGGCTCCTACGGCTCCAAAATCCCCTACAGTGTGCGTCAGACGCCGAGCGAGGAGAATGCGCTGGGCGAGTTGAAGATCATGTTCCCCAACAAGCATGCGATCTACATGCACGACACGCCGTCGAAGTCGCTGTTCAGCCGCGACATGCGTGCGGCGAGCCATGGCTGCGTGCGGCTTTCGCAGCCACGCGAGATGGCCGCTGCCGTGCTGGGTACCGATGTGGAGCATATCAAGGCGAAGCTGGCCAAGGGCCATTCCTCGGAAAAGGTAACGCGCAAGATCCCGATCTATATCGCCTATTTCACCGCCTGGCCGGCGGCCGATGGGACGGTGAAATATTTCGGCGACGTGTATGAGCGCGACAAGCATCTGGGCGAGGCGATCGCCGACACCGAGACGGCGCGCGCTGCGAGCAGCTGATCTTCTCCCATCCTCCCTGCCACCAAGCCCCTTCGGAGCGATCCGGAGGGGTTTTTCTTATGCCCGTTCCCCGTGCGCCTGCGCGAGAGGAAATATGGCCCCAGATTAAGTGAGGGCCCGGAGGGGGTGGATGAAATTATTTCTGGAAAATGGTGGGCGCGACAGGGATTGAACCTGTGACCCTTCGCGTGTGAAGCGAATGCTCTCCCGCTGAGCTACGCGCCCGGTTCGGTGCCTGAGCGCCGAAGCAGGGCCGCGATATAGTGTGCGCTTCGCCGACTCGTCAAGCGGGTTGGGCGACTCTTCCTCTCGACGCTGCGAGAAGCTTGTTCGAGAGCGCCAATGTAAGCTCGTCATAGGCCGAGATGACGACCGACGGATCGTATTCGGACACGTGCCGGTCGGTGTAGCCGAAATCGACCGCGACCACCGGAACACCCGCGTTCTGCGCGGTGTGAATGTCGGTCTTGGAATCGCCGACCATGATCGCGGCATCGGGCGAGCCGCCGGCACGGGCGATGGTTTCGAGTAGGTGACGCGCATCGGGCTTGCGGAAGGGAAAGGTGTCCGCGCCGCAGACCGCGCTGAAATAAGGAGCGAGACCGAGCGTCTCGATCAGCCGGAGGGCGAGTGCTTCGGGTTTGTTGGTGCAGATGGCGAAACCGAAGCCTGCCACCTTGTGGCGCTCGATGGCCTCGACCACGCCGGGATAGGGCTTGGACGTGCCGGGGATGTTGTCGGTGTAATGGGCGAGGAAGATGGCCGCGAGCTTTTCGAGCTCAATGGGGCTGAGGGTCCTTGCGCGCAAAGCATAGGCGCGCTCGATCATGGCGCGGCCGCCCATGCCGACATGGAAGCCAATGCTGTCGCGCTCGGCCGGCTCGACGCCCGCGCTGGCGAGAGAATGATTGAGGCTCGCGACGAGATCAGGCGCGGTATCAACCAGCGTTCCATCGAGATCGAAGACGAGCAGGGGCTGGGTCACGCGTGATCTTTCCGGGGTGAGGGGGCGGGCTGGACTGAGGCTGTCGCACAGGCTTGTCGCAAAGCGCTTCCGCTTTGCCAAGCCGGATGGCGGATGCTAGAGCGCGTGGCTCCAAGGGTCGGAGTGGGCATGGACGCAAGAGAACTCAAAGCGGAAGCCGCGCGCATTGCGCTGGGCCATGTCGAATCCGGCATGCGGCTCGGCATCGGCACGGGTTCGACCGCCGAAGAGTTCATCCGCGTGCTCGGCGCCAAGGTGGGCGAGGGGCTGAAGATCGTCGGCGTGCCGACCTCGGAGCGCACGGCTTCGCTGTGCCGCGCGCTGGGCATTCCGCTTTCCAATCTCGACGAGACGCCGGAACTCGATCTGGTCGTGGACGGCGCGGACGAGTTCGATCCCGCGCTGAACCTCATCAAGGGCGGCGGCGGCGCGCTGTTGCGCGAGAAGATCGTGGCGACGGCTGCGAGCCGCATGATCGTGATCGCTGACGCCTCCAAGCGGGTCGAGGCGCTGGGGCGCTTCCCCTTGCCGATCGAGGTCAACATCTTCGGGCGTCGGGCGACCGAGATCGCCATTCGCCGCGCGGCAGAAGAGCTCGGTCTTTCGGGCGAACTCAAGCTGCGCGAAAAGGATGGCGAGCCGTATCTGACCGATGGCGGACACCAGATTCTCGATGCATCTTTTGGCCGCATTCCCGATCCAAGAGCCCTTTCCTTGAGCCTCCACGCCATTCCCGGCGTGGTCGAGCACGGTCTTTTTCTCGATCTGGCCGATGCCGTCATCCTCGCCTCCGATGCAGGCGTGGAGACCATCGGCACCATCCGCTAGACAGGGAGTTTCGCGCATGATCCTCGCCACCCGCCTCAAGAGCCTTCGGGCCGTGGCATTTGCTTCCGCGCTTGCCTGCCTGACGGTGCCGGCGCTCGCGCAGGAGATTTCGGACACGCATCTCAAGGCCGCGCGCGAGGCCATCACGGCGTTGAACGCGACGGACGTGTTCGACGGCATCCTGCCCGGCGCCGCGGCGCAGCTGAAGCAGCAGCTGATCGGCCGCAATCCCGATCTCGAACAGCTGATCACGACGACCGTGGACGAGAAGGTGCTGGGTCTCGTGGGCCGTCGCGCCGACCTCGAGCGGGAAGCGGCACTCGCTTACGCCCGCGTCTTCACCGAGGACGAGCTGAAGCAGATGGCGACGTTCTTTTCCTCGCCGGCCGGCCAGAAGCTGATTTCGGACGGCGCCATCGCCAACCGTGAAGTCGCGAAGGCCGCGGAGATCTGGCAGCGCGGGATCGCGCGTGATCTGGCGGTTTCCGTGGCCGAGGTGATCGTCAAGGAAAAGCCGGACGCGGACACTTCGACGGCACCGGTCGCCAATCCCGACGACCAGCCGGCTGCGCCCGCGCCCGCCGCGACCGGAAACTGAGCGTAACCTCATGCGTTTCGAGAGCCCGGCCATGCCGGGCTTTTCTTTTGCCTCTTTCCCATAAGTTTGGAGCCCGCGATGCCGGATTATGACTACGACCTGTTCGTGATCGGTGGTGGTTCGGGCGGGGTACGCGCCGCGCGCGTTGCCGCTTCGCTCGGCAAGCGCGTCGGCATCGCGGAAGAGTATCGCTATGGCGGCACCTGCGTGATCCGGGGCTGCGTGCCCAAGAAGCTGTTCGTCTATGCCTCGCAGTTTCCCGAGCAGTTCGAGGACGCCAGGGGGTACGGCTGGACGGTCCCCGAAGCGAGTTTCGATTGGCCGACGCTGCTGGCCGCGAAGGACAAGGAGATCGCGCGGCTCGAAGGTATCTACCGCGCAGGCGTGGACAAGGCGGGCGGCGACACCTTCGCGTGCCGGGCCAACCTTCTGGATGCTCATACGATCCGGCTCGAAGGCGAGAACCGCACGGTGACGGCGGAGACGATCCTCGTGGCGACCGGCGGGCGGCCGAACCGGCATGAGTCGCTGCCGGGGCACGAACACTGCATTCTGTCCGATCAGGCTTTCGTTCTGCCGGAACTGCCGAAGAGCATCGTGATCGCGGGCGGCGGCTATATCGCGGTGGAGTTCGCCAACATCTTCCACGGGCTCGGCGTGGATACGACGCTGATCTATCGCGGCGTCGAGATCCTGCAGCATTTCGACATGGATGTGCGCACCGAACTGCACAAGGCGATGGAAGCGAAAGGCATCAAGATCCACTGCAAGACCGTGTTCGACCGCATCGCCAAGGAGCCCGACGGCAGGCTGCGCGCGCATCTGTCGGACGGCGCGGTGCTGGAAGTGGATCAGGCGATGCTGGCGCTGGGCCGCATCCCGAACACCAACGGCATGGGGCTGGAGGAGGCGGGCGTCGAGCTCGGCAAGGCGGGCGAGATCGTTGTGGACGATTATTCGCGCACCAATGTGCCGAATATCTATGCCGTGGGCGACGTGACCAATCGCGTGCAGCTGACGCCGGTCGCGATCCACGAGGCGATGTGCTTCATCGAGACCGTGTTCAAGAACAACCCGACGGTGCCCGACCACGATTGCGTGGCGACGGCGGTCTTCTCGCAGCCGGAACTCGGCACGGTGGGGCTGACCGAAGAAGAAGCGGCCAAGCAGTATGACGAGCTGGAGGTTTATCGCGCGCATTTCCGGCCGCTGCGGCATACGATTTCGGGCCGTGATGAGAAGGTGCTTCTGAAGCTGGTGGTGGATGCCGCGAGCCGCCGCGTGGTGGGCGCCCATATGCTCGGGCCGGATGCCGGCGAGATCGCGCAGCTGATCGGCGTGTCGGTGAAGGCGAAGCTGACCAAGGACGATTTCGACCGCACGATGGCGGTGCACCCCACGGCGGCAGAGGAACTGGTGACGATGTACCAGCCCTCTTATCGCGTGCGGAACGGCGAGAAGGTCGCCGCCTAGCGATCAGTCCTTCTTCATCGGGTCGTGGCCCCAGTTCATGAGGGAATGGCGCCAGTCGCTGTGTTCCTTGTCGGACTTGGGGCCGCCCTGCGCCATGTGGCGGCGCACATAGCCGACCACTTTCGCCATGTGCTGGTAGTCGTCGTCCGAAAGATCCGCCTTCTTCTTGTGCTTGATTTCGACGATGCGCTTGCCGCTCTTGTGGCCCACGCTTTCGCCTTCGCCGCTCTCCGACCAGCCGACGCGCTTCGAATCCTCGGTGTCGAGGAACGTCTCGAGGGCGGAGGGCGTCATGTTCACCACCTCGTTGAAGTCCTTGTAGGTCTGGTCGTGATCGGGCTTCTCGGCCATCAGGCATTCTCCTTGTTGCGCTTGCGGGTTTCGGCGGCCTTCTTGGCGGAAGCGGAGCGCTCGGCCGCGGTGCGGTTCGCGGAGGCCGCGCCGCCGCGTCTGCCGCCCTTCTCGGAAGAGGCATGGGTGTCGGGCTTGCCGCGTCCCGAGCCGGATTTGTTGCCGCCGCCGGACTCCTTGTTCACGGTCGCCCAGGCGCGGCGCTCGGCTTCGTCTTCGGGCACGCCACGGTTCTCGTAGCTTTCCTCGATATGCTCGGCCTTGGGCTTCTGCTTGTCGGTGTATTTGTCTTTATCCCCACGTGTCATGATGCTTTCCTCCGCTGATGATAAAGCGTTGCAACGCCTGCGTGGATGAAGCCGTTCCGCGCGGGGGGTCGGGAGGGACAATGAAGGTTCAGGGAAGCTGTCACTGCAAGGCGACGCGCTTCGAGGCGGCATTCGCGCCCGAAAGCGTCACACACTGCAACTGTTCGTTCTGCGCAAAAAGCGGGGCGCTTTGGGCCTACTACGATGTGGCAGATGTGGCGCTGGTCTCTCGGGAGGATGAGCGGACCTATCGGTGGAAGACAAAGACCGTCGCGCACAATTTCTGCGGAGTCTGCGGCTGTCGGACCTTTAGCGAAACGCCGGACTTCTCGACCGGCGAACCGAACTTCGAGAAACTGCGAATTTCCCTCAACGCGCGGCTGTTCGACGGCTTCGACCTCGATGCGGTGCGGGTGATCGAGATCGACGGCAAGAACGGCTGGTAGAGGACCGGTTGGGGACGAGTCCCCCGCACTCTTGCTGCGCCGCACGGGCGGCGCTAGAGCAGGCGCATGCTCGATCATCTCAAAGACAACAACCGTCGCTGGGCCGAGAAGAAGGTCGCTGCTGATCCCGGTTTCTTCAAGCGATTGGTGGCGCAGCAGGCGCCTGAATATCTCTGGATCGGCTGCTCGGACAGCCGCGTGCCCGCCAACGAGATCGTCGATCTCGATCCCGGCGAACTGTTCGTGCACCGCAACGTCGCGAACCTCGCACCGCCGCAGGACGCGAACTACTTGAGCGTGCTGCAATTCGCGGTGGACGTGTTGAAGGTGAAGCACATTCTCGTCGTCGGCCATTACGGCTGCGGCGGCGTGCGAGCCTCCGTCGATGGCCAGCGGCGTGGTCTGGTGGACCACTGGCTGCATCCGATCCGCGAAGTGGCGCATGAGCACCGGCATGAGCTGGAGGCGATCGCCGATGAAAGCCAGCGCATGGATCGGCTGACCGAGCTGAACGTGATCCGGCAGGTGAAGAACGTGTCCTCCGACGTGTTCGTGCAGGACGCGTGGAGCCGGGGCCAACCGCTGAGCGTGCATGGCTGGGTCTATTCGATCGAGACGGGGCTGGTGAACGATCTGGGCGTCACCGTCGCCAATCCCGAACAGCTCGAACAGCTGGAAGACGTCGCACCTGTGGCGGATCTCGCCGATCCGGCGAACTCGCCCGATCAGGCGCAATAGAAACAAAGGCAAAGGAAAAGCCCGCCGCGAACGGGTCGCGACGGGCTCTGCGTGAAAGACTGCTATGCTTAGTCGAGCACGCGGATGACGCGGCGCGTCTGAGGCTCGACCAGCACGGTGCGGTCGTCGATCACGACGTAACGGTACTGCGCATCCGGCACCTCGTCGATCGGGTAAAGCTCGACCGTTTCCGGCACCACCGTGCCGCTTTCGAAGGCGAAGTCGGGCACGGTCACCGATGTCACCGGGCGCTCGCGCACATATTCGCGCACGATCACTTCCTGTTCGGGCTGGATGATGATGTCCTGAGCGGACGCAGCTGCGGTGCCGGCGAGGATGAAGAGGCCGGCGGCAGCGGCGGCAAAACGAGATTTCATGGTCTTTCTCCATGTTGAGACGGATGATAGCGGGCTTCTGAGCGATCGATGTCCGGCATGGTCCCTCACATCCGGCTCGCAAAGCGTCCCGCGGCGGTAACGGAGCGGTGATTTGATGGTTCCCGCGCCGGACTTTGGTCTGGCGTGGCTGAATCTGGGCGATTTGGACGCGATGCAAAATTTCCGCAGGGTCTCCGGCATTCAGGCTTTGTTGGTAATCACCCTTTAGCAATAGGGTTTCGGCCAGAGCGTGCTCCGGCCGGCTCGCTGTTTGTGTTGTGATTCTTGCGTACGGGTCGTCATGCGGTCGAAGGGCGTCATCTCCACCCTCCTGTGTCTTGCACTGAGCGGCTGTTCGTCGAGCCTGGGCGGTGGTCTGGAAAGCTGGATGACGCCGACGCCGTCGCAGGAGCTGACCGGCTCGATCAAGCCGCAGACGCCGCCTGCCGCAATCGAGCGTGAGGTCGCCAAGGTGGAGGTCAAGCGCGAAGTGGCCAAGGCGGAAAGCGTGGCGACACGAACCGTCGCGGCTCCCATTGCCGAGGTCGAGAAGGTTGCGCCCGTTGCGGAAGCCATCGCGCTCGCGGCGGTGCCGACGCCGGTGGGGGCTGCGGCGGCACTTCTGCGCATCAAGCCGCAGCAGTTCCGCGACGCCAAGCCCATCAATTTCGGCAAGAGCCTCGCGCCCAAGCTCCTCACGGTTCACGGCGTCGATGTTTCGCGCTGGCAGGGCGACATCGACTGGGTGAAGCTGCGCGCGCAAGGCGCCAATTTCGCGTTCATCAAGGCGACCGACGGCGGCGACCATCTCGACCCCATGTTCAAGACCAACTGGCGCGGCGCGCATGAGGCGGGCCTCAAGCGCGGCGCGTACCACTTCTTCTACTGGTGCCGTACTGCAGGTGAACAAGCCGACTGGTTCATCCGCAACGTTCCGCGCGTGGACGGCGCGCTGCCGCCGGTGATCGATGTGGAATATAACGGCGAAAGCAAGTGCAAACGCCGGCTTTCCAAGGCGCGCGTGGTCGAGAAGATGCAGGTCTTCATGGACAAGCTGGAAGCCTATTACGGCCAGCGCCCGATCATCTATACCGCACCCGACTTCTATGCCGACAATCTCGAAGGCGAGTTCCTCGATTATCCGTTCTGGCTGCGCGCCGTGGCGCAGCATCCGTCCAAGGTTTATCCGGGCCGCAAATGGGTGTTCTGGCAGTATTCGGGCTCGGGACTGAGCCACGGCGTGGAAGGCAAGATCGACCTGAACGCGTTCCACGGCAGCGAGAAACAATGGCGCGCCTGGTTGCAGGGGCAATCGACCGTGGCGAGCGCGGATTGAGCCCGGTGCACTTGTCCCGCGCACGAGGCTGACAGGGCTCGGCCACGCCCCTGACTCCCAAGCGATAAACGAACGCCCCGCCATCTTGCGATGGCGGGGCGTTTGGCTTTTGGGGGAAGGGCTGTTCAGCGAGCGGCGGCTGCTCTTCCGAACGGAATCACATCGCCTGACAACTCGCTGCTGCCGGTGGTGCGGAAGCGGGCGACCAACTGGTTGAGCGCGTTGCTTTCCTTGGCGAGATCCTGGCTGGCAGCCGCCGTTTCCTCGACCATCGCGGCGTTCTGCTGGGTGACGCGGTCCATCTGGTTGACGGCGACGTTGACGGCCTGAAGTGCGGAGGCCTGCTCGTGTGCGGCGCCCGCCATGTCGGACACGATCGCGTCGATCTCGCTGACCTGCGCGATGATGCGCTGGAGCGCCTTGCCCGCTTCCGCGACCTGGCCGACGCCTTCGTTGACCTGCGTGGCCGATGCCGAGATCAGGCTCTTGATGGTCTTGGCTTCCTCAGCCGAGCGCTGGGAGAGGGCGCGCACTTCCTGGGCGACCACCGCGAAGCCCTTGCCGGCCTCGCCCGCGCGTGCGGCCTCGACGCCCGCATTCAGCGCCAGAAGGTTGGTCTGGAACGCGATCTCGTCGATCACGCCGATGACCTGACCGATCTTGCGCGAAGAGGCCTCGATCATGTTCATCGAGTTCACCGCGCGGCCCACCACTTCACCCGAGGCTTCCGCGTTCTTGCACGCGGCGGCGACGACTTCGCGCGCATGCGCCGCGCCTTCCGCAGCTTTCTTGACGGTGGAGGTGATCTGATCCAGCGCGGCGGCGGTTTCCTCGAGGCTGGCAGCCTGCGTTTCGGTGCGGCGCGCCAGGTCGTTCGTCGCGCCGGAGATTTCGCTGGTGCTGCTCTGGATCGCGAGCGTGGTGGCGGCGATCTGCTTCACGACGCCGTCAAACTTCGACATGGACGCGTTGTAGTCGGTGCGCAGCTGCTCGAAGGCAGGGACGAATTCGGTGCCGATGCGGTGAGCGAGATTGTCTCGCGTGACTTGGGCCAGACCGTTGGCAATCTCGCTGACCGCGCGGACGCGTTCGGATACATCGGTCGCGAACTTGACGATCTTGACGACCTCGCCGTTCAGACCGAAGACCGGGTTGTAGGAAGCCTGGATCCAGACTTCCTTGCCGCCTTTGCCGACGCGGCGAAATTCGGACGCGACATATTCGCCGGCGTTCAGCCGACGCCACAGATCGCGATATTCGGGTGACTGCGCGAAAACCGGCTCGACGAAGATGCGGTGGTGTCTGCCGACAATCTCGTCGAGGCGGTAGCCGAGCGCCTGGAAGAAGTTGTCGTTGGCGGTGATGATCTCGCCCGAGGGCGTGAACTCGATCACGGCCTGGGCGCGCAAAACGGCCGACATCTTGGCTTCGGTTTCGCTGTTGCGCAGCTTTTCGGGCGTCACATCGGTCGCCTGCTTGATGATCGAGACGAGTTTGCCGCGGCTGTTGCGAACGGGATTGTAGGAGGCCTTGATCCAGACCTCGCGGCCGCCCTTGGCGATGCGGCGATACTCGCCCGTATCGTGCTCGCCGCGCCCGAGCTTCTGCCAGAACGCCTTGTATTCCGGATTGCGGGCGTGGTCGGGCGGCATGAAGATGGAGTGGTGCCGACCTTTCACCTCGTCGAGCGTGTAGCCCATCTTGGCGAGAAAGAGTTCGTTGGCGTAGCGGATCTTGCCATCGAGATCGAACTCGATGATGGCGAGCGAGCGGGCGAGCCCGGCAAGCGCATCGGCGGCGTTGGCGTGGAACGGAGATGAAGTGCCGAACAAGCGGGTGCCTTTCAGGCGAATCGAGTGGGAGGCGCTGCGCGTGAGGCAGCGGAGGGGTCGGTCCGTCGTCGCACAATCAGCGCAATATGACCTGCGTAAGTTGCGCAAAACTTTCTCATCCGCGAAATAGTCGTATTATTCGGGGTTCAAGGGTCTCGGCCTTCGGCGGCGTGGCGTTTCGAGATGCTGCGTCACGAAATGCCGGATGCGCGTCGTCGCTGCCGCGCTCGGGTTTCGAGCCGGGGTATGGGGTGGTTCGGGTTCAGGAGACGGCGCATGGCGCTGGCCTCTGGACTTGAGTGAAGTGCATGACCCGCGCCATGCGCCGCTTTCGGTGTTCTTGCCCTAGGTCCACAGAACGGGGCGTCACCCACCGCTCCTCACTTGGGGCCCGGACTTAGGGGCTCATCACCCAGCCACGCTACGTTGGCACGACCAGTCCGGCACCGTCCGCCCCACAGATGCGCCGTCGCGACCTGGCTCCCGATGAAGCGGTGAGGGGAAATTAGCGGAAAGCGCGGAGGGGGTGGACGAAGAAAAAGCGGAAACGCGCGGATGCGGGGGATAGCTGCGGTGCGGCCGTGATTTCGTCCATCACTGCGCGCGTGCGAGCGTTTCCGTGATCAGCGCCATGACCGCGCTTGCCGCGACGCCGACCGCGACCGTCTGTTCGGGCAGACCGTCCCATTCGCCCGGCGGGAAACGGCGACCAGCCGGCTTGAGGATGGTCTGGCCATCGGCGATGCCGCCGCAGACGACGCGCACCGCACCTTGCACGGTTTGGAAAAGGTCGGGCCGAACGAGGGCGACGCAGGCGCAGGTGTCGTGGACGAGCATGCCGTCTTCGAGGAGGTGGCCGTAGAAGCGGATGTAATCTTGCGAAAGCGCGTCGAGCAAAGCGAGGTCGGAGCCGCCGGCATCGCTCAAGGCGGCGAGTTCCGCGCGGGTCATCACCGTCTGGCCGGTGACGTCGAGGCCGATGACAGTCAGTTTCCACGGCGCTGTCGTGACCGCATCCGCCGCTTCCGGGTCGCCATGGATATTGGCTTCGGCCGCCGGCGACACGTTGCCGGGAACATGGAAGCTGCCGCCCATGATGACGACCTGTTTGACCAGGCCGGCGATGGCCGGGTCACGCCGCAAGGCATTGGCGAGGTTGGTCATGCGGCCCACGGCGACGACCGAAACCTCGCCGGGATGGGCGTGGACGGTGTCGATGATGAATTGCGCGGCGTCTTCGTGATCGAGCGGGCGCGATGGCGGCGTGTCGGGAATGGGAATGTCGCCGAGGCCGTTTTCGCCGTGGACCATTACCGGATAGGCGTGCGGGATGCGGGCCGGGTCGTAAGGCGTGCCGGCGCCGCGCGCGACCGGCGCGTCGATCCCGAAGGCTTCGCGTAAAAACAGCGCGTTGCGCGTGGTGTTCTCGATCGAGGCATTGCCGAAAACGGTGGTGACGCCGAGAAGCTCGACCTCGGGATGGCGATGCAGAAAGAGCAGCGCCATCGCGTCATCGACGCCGGGATCGGTGTCGAAGATGACCTTATGCATGAAAGGTGGCCTTTGGGGACGAGGGAAAGGAGGCCGACCGGTGCTCGGGTATCATCATGTCCTTTCGGGAGATCGGTGCGCTGACGCTGGAGTGCCGTGCTGTCAATAGCGCGAGCGTGTATCAGTCTGACGCTTGCGGCTCGTTCGGGCGCGAGGCAGGCGCGCGGTTCGGCCTATGCCAGGGGATGAGCGCGGCCCGACACGGATACGCGCACGACCGCGCCCGTCTCGATGCCGTCGAAGCCGGCGCGGCGCAGGGTGAACCGCGGGGGGACGGCGCCGTTCGCTTCTCTCGGGTTCAGGATGTGCAGAACGAGCACCGTGGAGGCGCCGGCGAACTCGCAGGCGCAAACCTCGGCATAGATGCCGGTGGAGGCGGCCTGCGCCTCGGCGCGGGTGGCGGGCTCCAGCGCGATCTGCTCGGGGCGCAGCATGATGCGGGCATGGGCGCCATTGGCCGGCGCGTGGGTGGCGAGGCGGCCGAGCGCGCAGTTGGCGCAGCCGTCCGCCACATGCGCGGGCAAGAGGATGGTTTCGCCCAGGAACTCGGCGACGGTGGCATCCGTGGGACGGAAATAAAGATCGCGCGGGGTGCCCACCTGCGCGAACCGGCCATCGCGCATGACCGCGACCTGATCGGCGAAGGACAGCGCTTCGGCCTGATCGTGGGTGACGAGGATGGTGGTGACGCCGGCCTTTTCCAGAAGCTCGGCGACGACCTTGCGCATGGCGGCGCGAAGGCTGGTGTCGAGCGCGGAGAAGGGCTCGTCGAGCAGCATCAGGTGCGGCTTGCGGGCGAGCGCGCGGGCGAGCGCGACGCGCTGTTGCTGGCCGCCGGACAGTTCGTGCGGCCAGCGGGACAGCATGGCGCTTTTCAGGCCGACGGTCTCGGCGAGCTCGGCAATGCGGGCGGCGCGGTCGGGCTCTGATTTCGGGATGCCGAAGCCGATATTCTCGGCGATGGTGAGATGCGGAAAGAGTGCGCCGTCCTGCGACACCACGCCGACGCCGCGCATATGTGCAGGCAGAGCGGTGCGGTTCTCGGCGAGCGCCTGGCCATCGAGCAGGATGCGGCCGCTGTCAGGCGTCTCGAAGCCGGCGATGAGGCGCAGAAGCGTGGTCTTTCCGCAGCCCGAGGGACCGACAATGGCCGTGCGCGTGCCGCTGCGGACATGAAGGTCGATGCCGTCGAGCGCCTTGACGGGGCCGTAGGCTTTGGCGAGGCCGGAAACGTCCAGAACGCTCATCGGCCGGCCATGCGTTTGGACTGGTGAAACAGAAGAGCCGTGAGCGGCAGCGAAAGCACGACCATGGCAAGCGCGTAAGGCGCGGCCGCCGCGTAGTCGAGTTCGCCCGACAGCGACCAGAACTGCATGGCGAGCGTGCGCGTGCCGTTGGGCGCGAGCATCTGGGTCGCGGTCAGCTCGTTGACGATGCCGAGCGCCACCAGCGCCATGCCGGCCGCCGCGCCGGGCGCGGACAGGCGGATCGTGGTGATCCAGAGCGACGACCATGGGCGTCGGCCGAGGCTGGCCGCCGCCTGTTCGAGCTCGACGGGCGCCTGCGCGATGCTGGCACGCAAGGAAAGGATCGCGCGCGGCAGAAACATCAGCGCGTAGGCGACGAGGATCGTGAAGACGGTCTGGTAGAGTGGATGAAGGAAGCGCACGGCGACCGAGACGAGGGCGAGCGCGAAGACCGCACTCGGCAGCGCACCGACGAGGTAGTTGCAGGCTTCCGCGAAACGCGACAGGCGGCCGGGACGGCGGACGGTGAGCCATGCTGTGGGGATGGCCGCCGTGATCGCGAGCAACCCGCCGAGGACGGCGAGAAGCAGGGTCTGGCCGAGCGTGGAAAGGATCAGGCTCCACTGCCAGATCTCGCTGCCGCCTTTTTCGAGCCAGCCCAAGATGGTGACGAAGGGTACGCCGAGGGCGAGGGCAGTCGTGAGAAGCGGCAAGGCGAGGCAGGGCAGGGTGAAGCGGCCCAGCCGCGCGCGGGGTGCGGTGCGGGCAGCACCCGAACCGACGCGCGCATAGCGCTCATCGCCGCGCCAAAGGGTGTCGAGCGCCAGCAGGCCGAGGCAGCAGGTGACGAGCACGCCGGCCAGCATGTTGCCCGCAGCACCATTGAAGGTGGACTGGAACTGGTCGACGATGGCGGTCGTGAAGGTGTCGAACCGGATCATCGCGAAGAGCCCGTATTCGGCCAGCAGATGCAGCGCCACAAGCAGCGCGCCGCCGGAAAGTGCCAGGCGCAGTTGCGGCAGCGTCACGCGGCGAAAGACTTCAAAGGGCGACAGGCCGAGCGAGGCGGCGCTGTCTTCCAAAGCGGGATCGAGCCGGCGGAAAGTGGCGGCGAGCGGCAGATACATGAAGGGGAAGTAGGCAAGCACGGAAACGAGCACGCCGCCGGCCAGACCGTG
Source organism: Mesorhizobium liriopis (assembly GCF_024053505.1). Taxonomy (GTDB): domain Bacteria; phylum Pseudomonadota; class Alphaproteobacteria; order Rhizobiales; family Rhizobiaceae; genus Mesorhizobium_B; species Mesorhizobium_B liriopis. Next base: position 570,865 of record NZ_JAMXQS010000001.1, read on the forward strand.
GAGGCCGGGCGCGAGGCTGACCCAGGCATAGCTCTGCACGAAGGCGGGAACGGCGAGCGGGGCGACCGCGAGCCATGCCCAGAGCTTCGCGGCGGGCAGGTCGCTGCGCTCGGTGAGCCATGCGAGGGCAAGCGCGAGGCTGCCGGAAAGCGGCACGGCGAGGAGGATCAGCAGGACCGTGTTGACGAGCAGTTCGCCGACGCGGGCGCGGAAGATCAGCGTGGCGGCGGTCGCCCAGCCGGTCTCAGCCGCCGACCAGAGAATGAAGGCGAAGGGCAGAAGCGCAACGAGCGTGACGAGGAGTGCGGCAAGCGCCATCCACGGCATGCGAAGGGTGCGCAGGCGCGGAGCGGGAAGGGGGGCGAGAGCGAGTTCGGCGGCGGGCATGGTCAGGCGCTCCATGCCGGTCCACAAGCCGACATGGCAAGACCGCAGCGGGCACAAGCCGCTGCGGTCCGGTTCGTTGGGGGGAAAGTGATCACCGGCGGTGACGTGTTACAGGATGCCTGCCGCGTTCATCAGCTCGATCACCTTCGGGCTGTTGAGCTTGGAGGGCTCGACCTTCGGCGCGTCGAGCTGGTCGAGCGGCACGAGCTTGGGGTTGGAGGCGGCGCCATTGCCGACCGCATATTCAAAGGACGTGCCGTTCTTCAGGATCTCCTGGCCGCCCTTGCCCGAGACCCATTTCAGGAAGGCCTGCGCCTCCTTGGGGTGCTTGGAGGTGGCGAGCACGCCCCCGCCCGAGATCGAGACGAAGGCGCCCGGATCCTGGTTGCGGAAATAATGCAGGCCGACATTGCCGCTGTTCTCGCCGGTCTTCGCCTGATCGCCGAACCAGTAGTAATGATAGATCACGCCGCCTTCGATCTGGCCGGCATTCACCGCCTTCATGACGGTGCTGTTGCCGCGATAAGGCTTGAAGTTGGCCTTCATGCCCTTGAGCCAGGCGGCGGTCGCCTCCTCGCCCTTCAGTTCGAGTAGCGCGGAAACGATCGCCTGGAAGTCGGCACCGGCCGGTGAGGCGGCCCAGCGGCCGTTCCATGCCGGATCGGCCAGCTCCACCAGCGATTTCGGCAGCTTGTCCTCGGAGAGCTTGGTCTTGTCATAGGCGAACACGGTGGAACGCGCGGCGATGCCGATCCATTTGCCGCTCGCGGGGCGGAACTGTTCGGGCACCTGCGCGAGCGTGTCGGCGTCCACCGGTGCGAAAAGGCCTGCCGCCTCGACCTGCGCCATGGCGGGTGAGTTCTCGGTCAGGAAGATGTCGGCTGGCGAAAGATCGGCTTCGGCGACGATCTGGTTGGCGAACTCGCTGTCGCCGCCATCGCGCACCGTGACCTTGATGCCGGTCTCCTTGGTGAACGCATCGGTCCACTCCTTGGTGAGGCTCTGGTGCTGGGCGTTGTAGATGACGAGGCCCCCGGGGGCATCCGAGGCGTCCTGCGCAAGCGCGGCCGATACGAGAGCGCTCGACGCGAGCGCGATGGTGAGCGTAAAAAGGGATTTCAAAGGCAGACCCTCAAGCGAGCGTGAAATGCCCGGCCGTTAAAACCACGATTTGATGACAAAGCAAGTCAACTTACGTCGAACGCAGCGGCAAATTTCGCTGTGGGGCGGAAAGAGGTCGTCGCGTCGGTGCCGGCCGAGGGGGCGGCTCCGGGTCACAACCGGTCTCGCGTGACAGGCGCGACCGGAAGCGATTGTTCGGAAGGGAGGGCGGTCGCCGTCACACGAGCTTGAGCAACTCGTCGAGCGACTTCTTGGCGTCGCCGTAGAACATGCGGGTGTTCTCCTTGAAGAAGAGCGGATTCTCGATGCCGGAATAGCCGGTGCCCTGGCCGCGTTTGGATACGAAGACGCGCCGCGCCTTCCACACCTCGATGACGGGCATGCCGGCAATGGGCGAGTTCGGATCTTCCTCGGCGGCTGGATTGACGATGTCGTTCGCACCGATGACGATGGCGACATCGGTCGAGGGGAAGTCCTCGTTGATCTCGTCCATTTCGAGAACGATGTCGTAGGGCACCTTGGCTTCGGCGAGGAGCACGTTCATGTGGCCCGGCAGGCGCCCGGCGACAGGGTGGATGGCGAAGCGCACGGTCTTGCCTTTGGCGCGCAGGCGGCGCGTCAGTTCCGAGATCGACCCTTGCGCCTGCGCCACGGCGAGCCCGTAACCGGGCACGATGACGACCGAATCCGCATCGTCTAGCGCTTGGGCGACGCCGTCGGCGTCGATAGCGACCTGTTCGCCTGAGATCTCCTGCGCCGGACCCGCCGTGCCGCCCCAGCCGCCGAGAATGACGGACACGAAGTTGCGGTTCATGGCACGGCACATGATGTAGGACAGGATCGCGCCCGACGAGCCGACCAGCGCGCCCGTGACGATCAGAAGATCGTTGGACAGGGTGAAGCCGATGGCCGCCGCCGCCCAGCCGGAATAGCTGTTGAGCATCGACACGACGACCGGCATGTCCGCGCCGCCGATCGCCATGATCAGGTGCCAGCCCAGCGCGCCGGCGAGCAGGGCGACGAGCAGCAGCGTCCAGAGGCCCGCGCCGTTGAAGTAGAGGATGCCGAGAAGGAGCGCGATCGCCACGCCGCCAAGGTTGATCGCGTGCCGGTTGGGCAGCACCAGCGCCTTGGAGTCGAGGCGTCCCGACAGTTTGCCATAGGCGACCACGGAGCCGGAAAAGGTGAGCGCGCCGATGAAGACGCCGAGAAAGACCTCGACGCGCATGATCGCGAGCTCGACCGGCGTCTTGTGCGCGAGGGTCGCGGCGAAGCCGGTCAGCGTTTCGGCCGTGCCCGTGCCGAGCGCGTAGGCCGCGCGGCCGGCTTCGATGTCTGCATTGAAGCCGATGACGACGGCGGCCAGCCCGACGAATGAGTGGAGTGCCGCGACGAGCTCGGGCATCTGCGTCATCTGTACCCGGCCGGCAAGCCAGCCGCCGGAGACGGCGCCGATGACGATGAGCGGAGCGACCAGCCAGACCGCGCCGACCCCCGGACCGGTGATCGTGGCGACGACAGCGAGCGCCATGCCCGCGATGCCGTACCAGACGGCGCGCTTCGCACTTTCCTGGTTCGACAAGCCGCCCAGTGACAGGATGAAGAGAATGGAGGCGACGAGATAGGACGCGCCGACGAGACCTTGGCTCATGGGAGAGGCTCCGCGCTCAGCTTTTCTGGAACATCTTCAGCATCCGGCGGGTGACCAGAAAGCCGCCGAAGATGTTGACCGATGCCATGAGGATCGAAAGTCCCGCCAGGATCGACACGATCCAGCTGGAAGAGCCGAACTGCAGCAATGCGCCGAGGATGATGATGGACGACACCGCGTTGGTCACCGCCATCAGCGGCGTGTGCAGCGCGTGGGAAACGTTCCAGATCACGTGATAGCCGACAAAGCAGGACAGCGCGAACACGACGAGATGCTGAAGGAAGCTGGGCGGCGCGACGAGGCCGATCAGCATCAGGATCACCGCTCCCACGACCAGCAGGAGGATCTGATTTTGCCCGGCCTTGCGGGCCTGTGCGGCCTCGCGTGCGGCTTTCGCGGCTGGCGTTTCCTCGACGGCCTTCCTGGGTGCCTGTTTGGCGATGGCCTGGATTTTGGACGGCGGGGGCGGATAGGTGATCGCGCCCGCATGGGTGACGACCGCGCCGCGGATCACGTCATCGTCCATGTCGACCACCGGAACGCCGTTCTTGGCAGGCGTCAGGTCGTCCATCATGTGGCGGATATTGGTGGCGTAGAGCGTGGAGGCCTGCGTGGCCATGCGGCTGGGATAGTCGGTGTAGCCGACGACGCGCACGCCGTTCGGCGTCTCGATGACCTCGCCGGGCACCGTCAGGTCGCAGTTGCCGCCGCGTTCGGCCGCGAGATCGACGACGACCGAGCCGGGCTTCATCAGCGCCACCATGTCGGCCAGCCAGAGCTTGGGCGCATCGCGGCCGGGGATCAGGGCAGTGGTGATGACGATATCGACTTCCGGGGCCTGCGCGCGAAAAAGCTCCAGCTGCTTGGCGCGGAATTCAGGGCTCGACGGGGCCGCATAGCCACCGGTCGCCGCGCCATCCGTGGCTTCGGCAAAATCGAGAAAAAGGAACTCGGCGCCCATGGACTGGATCTGCTCGGCCACTTCTGGCCGGACGTCGAAGGCGCGCACCTGTGCGCCGAGCGACTGCGCCGTGCCGATGGCCGCAAGGCCTGCGACACCGGCACCGATGACGAGCACGCGGGCGGGCGGCACTTTGCCTGCCGCTGTGATCTGGCCGGTGAAGAAGCGCCCGAACTGGTTGCCGGCCTCGATCACCGCGCGATAGCCGGCGATGTTGGCCATGGAGGACAGTGCATCCATCTTCTGCGCGCGGCTGATGCGCGGCACCATGTCCATGGCGATGGCCGTGACGCCGCGCGCACTCAGGGATTCCAGCAGATCGGGATTCTGCGCGGGATAAAGAAACGAGATCAGGATCTGCCCGTCCCGGGTTCTCTCGACCTCTTCGCTGTCGGGGGCGCGGACCTTGGCGACGATGTCGGCTTCGGCCCAGAGCGTGGCGGCATCGGGCACGACGCGCGCGCCGGCCGCCTCATAGGCCGCATCGGGAATACGCGCCTCCGAGCCCGCACCGGTCTCGACGAGGCATTCATAGCCGAGTTTGGTGAGCCTGCCGACGCTTTCAGGCGTCAGCGCGACGCGCCGCTCGCCTTCGCTCCGTTCCTTGGGCGCTCCGAACTTCATTCTGTTGTCCGTTGGTTCGGCGCGCGGCATCACCCTGCTGAAGGCGTCGCGTGCGGTCTGATAAATCGGTCAAGGTCTTTTAAGCAGGCGGGAGCCTCGGTCAACCGATTGCCCACGACTATCAACGGTTCGCTTGTGCCGCGACGCGAAAGCGCCAGTTGCATGGCGCCGTTTCAGCGGCCGGGTCGTTCCACCACATAGCCTGCCGCTGCCATGACGCGCAGCAGTTCCTTGTGACCGACCTTGGCCATTTCGAGCGGCGGGTTGGCGATGGGGTCCTGCTCGGCTTCGACCACGAACCAGCCTTCGTAACCGTAGGAAGCGAGCTTCTTGACGATCGCCTCGAAATCGAGCGATCCGTCGCCCGGCACGGTGAAGGCACCCTTGACCACTGCGTCTAGGAAGCTGTCGCGCGACCAGTCGAGGCCGTCCAGAACGGACTGGCGGACATCCTTGGTATGCACGTGGCTGATGCGGGCATGGTGGTTGTCGATCATGCGGAGCACGTCGCCGCCGGCAAAGGCCATGTGGCCGGCATCGTAGAGAAGCGGCAGGGCCTCGCCCGAATGCTTCATCAGAAGATCGACATCCTGTTCGGATTCGATGGGGGCCGCCATGTGGTGGTGGTAGGAGATCGGCATGCCTTCTCCTGCGCACCATTCGGCAAAGGCGGTCAGCTTGCGGCCATAGGCCTTGATCTCGTCCTCGGAAAGCTTGCGGCGCGTGGCAAGCGGAGCCGAGCGGTCGCCCTGGATGGTGCCGGCAGTTTCGCCGTAGACGATGCACGGTGCACTGACCGCCTTGAACAGCGCCATCTGCGGCGCGATGCGGTCCTTTTCCCGCTCGATGTCGCCATCGAGCAAAAGGCCCGAGAACCAGCCACCGCAGACCGCCATGCCATGGGCATCGAGAATGGGCTTGAGAACGGCGGGATCCAAGGGAAAACGACGGCCTGTCTCCATGCCGGTGAAGCCCGCCTCGCGCGCCTCGCTGAGGCATCCCTCCAACGAGATGTCGCCGCTCAATTCGGCAAGATCGTCGTTCCACCACGCGATGGGCGCAATTCCGAGTTTCGCCTTCATATCACTCCTCCCGATACTGTCGGGCTCTTATGGAATGCACACCGACAAATCAATCTGAGCGGACGAGACGTTGCGAAAATAAGTGGAATGAAACGTGTGGTTCGTTTGAATGGCGAACTGCTGACCCCTGAGGGCCGAAAGAAAAACGGCTGCGAGCTTCACAACGCGCAGCCGCTTGGTCGTGTGCAGTCTTCGACCCGCTCGAAAGCGGGGCGGGGGGTAGGCTCAGCCGACCAGCTTGGCGGTGATCTCCGCGAGGCGGCGGCCCTGGAACTTTGCGCCGTCCAGCTCCTGCGCGGAGGGCTGGCGCGAACCGTCGCCGTCCGAGGTGGTGGTCATGCCGTAAGGTGCGCCGCCGCGGACGACATCGTTGCCCATCTGGTCCTGATAGGCATAGGACAGCGGCACGACGATGATGCCGTGGTGCTGGAAGAAGATCTGCGTGTTGATCAGAGCCACTTCCGCGCCGCCGTGCTGGGTGGCGGTGGAAACCATCACCGTGCCGGTCTTGTTGACCAGCGCGCCCTTGGCCCAGAGCGGACCGGTCTGGTCCATGAAGTTCTTGAACTGCGCTGCGGGCGCGCCGTAGCGGGTCGAAACACCGAAGATGAAGCCGTCATAGTCGGCGAGCTCGAGCGGGTCGGCGATGGGCGCCTCCTGGTCGAGCTTGTAATGCGCGGCCTTCGCGACCTCTTCCGGCACCAGCTCGGCCACGCGCTTGATCGTGACATCGGCGCCCGCCTCGCGCGCGCCTTCGGTCGCGGCCTTGGCCATGGCTTCCATGTGGCCCCAGCTCGAATAATAAAGCGTCAGAATCTTCGCCATTGCCTCTGTCTCCTTGTGCTTGCGGTTGGGGCGCAACCTAGTGCGGCGAGGCGCTCTCGCCCACTCCCCAACCGCGCGACGCATCGTTCACCGAAACAGAGCCATTGCCTTGGGTGGCCTTGAGCGCGATATGAGTGCCCGCATCGCACTGAAGGACAATCGCGCATGACCGACACCGTTTCCGCAGGCATGGTGGTGATCGGCGACGAGATCCTTTCGGGACGGACCAAGGACAAGAATATCGGCCATCTGGCCGATATGCTGACCGCTGTCGGCATCGACCTGCGCGAAGTGCGCATCGTGGCCGACGACGAGGATGCGATCGTGGAAGCGATCAACGCGCTGCGCAACCGCCTCGACTACGTGTTCACCACCGGCGGCATCGGCCCGACGCATGACGACATCACGGCGGATGCCGTCGCCAAGGCGTTCGGCGTGCCGATCGGCTACGAGGACCGCGCCTACAAGATGCTGGAGGCCGATTACGCCAAGCGCGATCTGCCCTTCACCGAGGCGCGCAAGCGCATGGCAAGGCTGCCGGAAGGGGCCGAGCATATCGACAACCCCGTTTCGCTGGCGCCCGGCTTCTCGGTCGGCAACGTGCATGTGATGGCGGGCGTGCCGAAGATTTTCCAGGCGATGCTCGACAATGTGCTGCCGAAGCTTCGCACCGGCACCAAGTTGAAGTCGGAAACGATCCACTGCCCATTCGGCGAGGGCACGATCGGCGGACCCTTGGGCGAGATCCAGAAGGCCCATCCCGACACGATCATCGGCTCCTATCCGAAATACGAGGACGGCAAGTTCTGGACCGAGCTCGTGGTCCGCGCGCGTGACCCAGAGGTGCTGAGCGCCGCAGCGGACGCCGTCCGCGCCATGCTGGACGATCTCAGAACGCGCGGCTGAGCCTGAGAAGCGCCGTGAAGGGCAGGAGGGGGAGCCCCTTCTTCCAAGCGAAATAGCGCGGTTCCTCACGCCCGTGGAAACGGCGCTTGAAGGCGGCGTGGCCCTGCAGGTTGAAGATGCGCCGGTTGACGACTGGCGACGCGTAGAACCGCTGCATCAGCGCGCGGAACCGGGCCGACTCCGCGAAGCCGCTGGGCTCGACGTCGAGCAGCGGGGAGAGGCCGAGCATCACTTTCTCCACGCCCTCGCGCGTGAAGCGGTCCACGGCATGCTTGGTCAGGCCGATTTCGGCATGGGAGGTGGCGTTCGTCACGCGGCGCTTGAAAGCGGTGAGGTAGCCGATCACGCGCCCGTCGCGGCAGAGCGGATCGAAGTAAAGCACCGAGACCGGCGTGCCGTCCGGCCCCACCAGCACGAAGCGACGCGACAACGGCTCATCCTCGCGCGGGAAAGGCCGGTTGAGGAAGCCCATCTCGCGCCGATGCACGATGCGCTCCTTGCGCCAGTCCTTGGCGAGCGACTTGATGGCAGGTGCGAGTTCGGGAAACTGCCACGTCTCGCCGATGCTGTAGCCGTTCTTCAAAAGCCAGCGTTCGGAATAGCGCACGGTTTCCTTGCGGCCGCCGGAAAAGTCGTAGGAGGCGAGGTCGAGCACGGTGTCCACGCCCATCCGCATCACGCGATAGCCGTGGCGCGCGAGGATGGCGGCGGTCGGCTCGGAGATTTCCGCGAAGCTGGGTGCTGCGGCAGCCTCGATGAACCGCGCGATCAACGCTTCCCGCGCGAGGGGAGCCGCTATCGGATCACCAAGCGCGAGCGCCTGTCCCATCATCTGCCCGTAAGCAATGAACCCCTGGCTGTCGCCCCAATGCAGCAGGTCTTTTTGTACCGTCGCCGAATAGGCGAGGGAATGATCGCCGAAGCGGCGGAAGGCATCGAGGCGCATTTCGAGCGGCAGGTCGGCCGGCGCCAGTTCGCGCAGGCGGCGATCCATGAAGGTGTCGAAAGCGCGACGGAGGATGGCGTGCGGCATGGAAGCTTGAATCAAGCCGTCTCGGGGCGGCGCATCACGACCGTGCGATAAAGCGGCATGCCGAGCTTGCGCAGGCCGAAGTCGCGCACTGCTTCCGTGGTCAGGCCTTCACGCTCGCCATAAAGGCGGAAGTCGTAGATCGGATGCTGTGATGCGAGCCGCAGCAGCCAGAAGAAGGACAGGCCGAATTTCAGGTAGCTCCAGGTCAGGAGCCCGCGCAGGCCGCCCGGCGGAGGCGCCATGTCGGCGACCATCAGCCTGCCGCCCGGTTTCACCAGCCCGATGGCATGGCGCAGGACGAGCGGCATGTCGGCCGGTCCGAACACGTTGAAGAAGTAGTTGCCGCAGACCGCATCATAGGCCTCGCGTGGCTGATGCAGGAGCGCGTCGCCCACGATCAGTTCCGCGCTCAATCCCTTTCGCGCCAGCCGGGCGCGCAGGCGTTCGATCATGGCCGAGGAAAGATCGAGCGCGGTCACTTCAAGACCCTTGCGCGCGGCTGCAACCGCTTCCTCGCCCGAGCCGACGCCCAGATAAAGCACGCGCTGACCGGGCTTGAGATATTTGAACTCGATCATCTTGGCCCGGCGTATCAGGCCGAAGGAATAGGCATTCGCCAGAAGCTCATAGAAGGACGCCACCGCATCGTAGTTGCGGCTTTTGACGTCCCCACTTCTTGTCTCGAAAGATCGCTGCGACACGCGCCGGCTTCTCCCACCCAAGCCTGCCGCTGTAGCGGGAGGCATCTATTCCGGCAAGGCGGGGCGGTGGATAGCTGTTCACAGTGGTGAGAACGCCTCCGTGCGGCTAAACTGCCTTCCGGAGGCGCGAGGATGGGACAAATCATCGAGGCCGATTGCTGCGTGGTGGGCGGCGGCCCCGCCGGCATGATGGCGGGGTTCCTGATGGCCCGCGCCGGCCTGCGCACCGTCGTGCTGGAGAAACATCGCGACTTCCTGCGCGACTTTCGCGGCGACACGGTTCACCCCTCGACCATGCAGGTCATGAAGGAGCTGGGCCTGCTCGACGCCTTCCTGCAACTGCCGCACCAGCGCCTCGAGCGCCTTTTCGGGCAGTTCGGCGGCGAGAGGCTGGAAATCGTTTCCTTCGGCGGCACAGGCCTTTCCGCGCCCTTCATCGCGTTGATGCCGCAATGGGACTTCCTCGATTTCCTGGCCGACCAAGCCCGCGCATTGCCGAATTTCACTCTGCTGATGAGCACCACCGGCCTCGACCTCATCCGCGAAGGCGGCCGCGTCGCCGGTGTCCTGGCGCGCGATGTCGAGGATGAGATCGAAATCCGCGCCACGCTCACGCTCGCGGCGGACGGCCGTGACTCGCGCCTGCGCAAGAAGGCCGCGCTCGCGGTTCAGGAGTTCGGCGTGCCCATCGATATCCTCTGGTTTCGCATCACGAAGGATCCGGCGCAGACGGAAACGACTCTGTTCAATGCGGGTGCGGGCGGCATCGTCGTCACGATCGATCGCGGTGACTACTGGCAATGCGCCTGCGTCATTCCGAAAGGCGGCGCCGAGCAGATCCGCGCCGAAGGTCTCGAGAGTTTCAGGGCGCGCATCGCCCGCATCGTTCCGGGCCTGAGCGCCCGGGTCGGCGAGATCGAAAGCTGGGACGGGGTGAAGCTGCTGACTGTTGCCGTCAACCGCCTCGAAACCTGGCACCGCCCCGGCTTCGTCTGCATCGGCGACGCGGCGCACGCCATGTCGCCCATCGGCGGCGTCGGCATCAACCTCGCCATTCAGGACGCGGTTGCCGCCGCCAATCTCTTCGCCGCGCCGCTCGCCGCCGGCCGGCTTTCCGATGCCGAACTCGCCAAACTCGCGCGGCGTCGGCTGTTCCCGGTGCGCGCCACGCAGTTCGTTCAGCGCACCATGCAGGAGCGGCTTCTGTCGCCGATTCTGGGCGACCCGGACAGTGTGCCGGCACCGCCCGCTCTGCTGCGTCTCCTTTCCCGGTTCGCCTTCGCCCGCCGCCTGCTCGCGCGCGTTCTGGGCATGGGCGTGCGACCTGAGCACGTGCGCTCGCCCCAACTTGCGACGCACGGCCCCTGTCTCAGGCAGGCTGAGCGCTGATGGGGCGGCTCAGCGAGCGGCGATGGCCCGGGCGGCCGCGAACCTGTTCTCCGGCCGCTTCAGCCCGAGACGGTCTCGCAATGTGCCGGCCTCATATTCCGTCCTGAACAAGCCGCGCCGCTGCAGTTCCGGGATCACACCTTGCATGAAGCGCAGCCAGTCGTCGGGCAGAAGCGGAAACATCAGGTTGAACCCGTCGGCGGCTCCGGACAGAAACCACGATTCCATCTGGTCGGCGATCTCGGACGGCGTTCCGGCCACCATCGGGACCGATCCCGTATTGGCGATGTTCCGCGCGACCTGCCGAATGGTCAGGCCCTTGTTCTTCTCGTCGTGGACGATCTTCAGCCACGTCTTCCAGCCTTCGAAACTGTTCTGGTCGGGCAGATCGGGAAGAGGCCCGTCGAGCGGAAAGCTGCTGAGATCGATGCCGGCCCAGCTCGAAAGAAGGTCGAGGCCGATCCTGTCCGGCATCAGCGCCTCTAGTTCCGCCTGCCGGTCCTCCGCCTCCTTGCGGGACGGGGCGACGACCGGCAGGATGCCGGGCAGGATCTTCAGGCTTTCGGGCGCACGGCCGCGCCGGGCGAGGCGGGCATCGAGGTCGGCACGATAGCGTCGGCCTTCCTCTTCGCTGCGCAAAACGGCGAAGTGGACATCAGCATGCGCCGCCGCGAGTTCCTTGCCGGGATCGGACGAGCCGGCCTGAACCACCAGCGGATGCCCCTGCGGCCCGCGTGGCACGTTGAGCGGGCCCCTGACGCGGAAATGGGCGCCCTGATGATCGAGCGTGGCGACACGTGCGGGGTCTGCGAAGGCGCCCGAGGCCTTGTCGATCAGGAGCGCGTCATCCGCCCACGAGTCCCAGAGCGCCTTCGCGACTTCGAGGAATTCGGCTGCGCGCTGGTAGCGTACGGCATGGTCGATGACGGCATCGCGCCCGAAATTCGCGGCCTCTTCGGCCAGCGCCGAAGTCACCACATTCCATCCGATGCGCCCGTTGCTGATGTGATCGACCGACGCGAACATGCGGGCCAGATTGTAGGGCTCGCTGTAGGAGGTGGATGCGGTGACCATCAGGCCGATATTCTTCGTCACAGCCGCGAGCGCCGTTGCCAGAGTGAGCGGCTCGAGCCGGGCATTGGCATAGTGAAGCATGCCGCTCGGATAGGTGTCCCACACGCCCAGATGGTCGGCGATGAAGATCGCGTCGAGCTTGGCCTGTTCGGCCGCCTCGGCCAGGCTTCGGTAATAGTCCAGTCCGAACACTTCCCGTTCCGGCGCATCGGGATGGCGCCAGGACATGCGGTGATCGCCTTGCGGGTTGTAGAAGAAGCCGGCGAGGATCATGTGTCTGCGGCTCATGGCGATGGCACTTTCTTTTGGTTCGAACGGGCGGTGAGGGGCGGCGCGGTGCCGTGCGGGGAAGTCCCGTCCGCCAGCCGCCCCGACGGAGCGTGCGGACGACATTTGCCTCAGGAGGATGGGCGTCATCAACAGCGGATGCGCATCGATCCTATGCGCTCGCTCTTGGCGCAGCGTGTTTCGCTAGCTTCGCTTGGGATCGATGATGGCGATTCCGTCCGGTGCCTGGCGGTCCATGTTCATGAGAGCCGGAATGGCGTTGGCGAGAGACAATGTCTCGCCGATGAGCCGCTGCGGCTGCAGCCGCCCACTCATGATCATGCCGAGCATGGCGTCATAGCGCCACGACTGCATGCCGTGACTGCCATAGATCTCGAGTTCATGGGCGATCACGCGATCCATGGGGATTTGCGGCCGGGAATGGTCGCCGAGCATGAGCCCGACCTGAACATGCCGCCCGCGCCGCCGCAAGTTCCCGATGGAGTTGAAGCAGGTTTCGGGATGTCCGAGCGCGTCGATCGAGACATGCGCGCCGCCGCCTGTGAGTTCACGCACGGCATCGACCACCGAAGTCGCCTTGCGACTGTTCACCGTTTCCGCCGCGCCCATGGCGCGTGCCAGCGCAAGCTTGCTGTCAGTGACATCCACGGCGACCACCTTTGCGCCCAGCGCCGCGGCGATCATGATGGCCGAAAGCCCGACGCCGCCCGCGCCGTGAACCGCGACCCACTCGCCGCCACGCACCCGTCCCTGATCCACCACCGCCCGGAAAGAGGTGGCGAAGCGACAGCCGAGGCTCGCGGCCGTCGCGTCGTCCAACTCGTCAGGCAGGCTGACGAGGTTGAGGTCGGCGCGGTCGATCGCCACGAACTCCGCGAACGATCCCCAATGCGTGAAACCGGGCTGAAACTGCTGTTCGCAAACCTGCTGATGCCCGGCATGGCATTCCGCGCAGCGACCGCATGCGGCGATGAAGGGCACCGTCACACGGTCACCAGGGCGAAAGCGCGTCACCTGCGAGCCGGTTGCCGCGACCACGCCTGCGAATTCGTGGCCGGGAACATGCGGCAGTCGGATATCGGTGTCGTGGCCCCTCCATCCGTGCCAGTCGCTCCGGCACAGGCCGGTCGCGATGACCTCGATCACCACGCCGTCCGGGGACGGAACCGGGTCCGGCACGTCGCTGATCGTCGGCTCCTGGCCGAAAGACTCGAAGATCATCGCTTTCATCACGTCACCATCATCAGGCGCGGGCGGGCCGTGCCGCACGGCATTCCGTGTTTTCCCGACACGTCAGGCGCGAAAAATGCAAGGCCATCCTGCCCGGTGGGCGCGGCCGGCGGTTTGCTTCGCCATTCCCACTTGTCATCGCGTTTCTCTTCCCATTAGAGGGTGCGGCTTCCGCCAGCCACTGTGGAGCGCGCTTCCATGTCCCTGCCCGAAAAGGCCTTCCCCGTTTCCTGGGACCAGTTCCACCGCGACTCGCGCGCGCTCGCCTGGCGGCTGGCCGGCATCAACGGCAAGTGGCGAGCCATCGTCTGCATCACGCGCGGCGGGCTCGTGCCTGCGGCCATCATCTCGCGCGAGCTCGGCGTGCGCCTGATCGATACGGCCTGTGTCGCGAGCTATCACGACTACACCGACCAGGGCGAGTTGCAGGTGATCAAGGAAATCTCGCCCGAGATCCTCGCGGATGGCGGGGAGGGCGTGCTGATCGTGGACGACCTCACCGATACCGGCAAGACCGCGCAGGTGGTGCGCGCGATGCTGCCGAAAGCGCATTTCGCCACGATCTATGCCAAGCCCAAGGGGCGCCCGCTGGTGGACACGTTCGTCACGGAAGTGTCGCAGGACACGTGGATCTATTTCCCGTGGGACATGGGCTTCACCTACCAGAAGCCGATCGCCGACGACCACCGGGGTTGAGCCAAAAGAGGGCGCACAAACTGCGACGCCGACGAATGGTTCCACAGCGTGAGCCGGCTTCCCCAGCTTTCAAACACAACATCTAGATTTTTTGCCTTGCCTCGACCGAATCGTTGACGGCTCGGTGCGACTCGCCGCAACGTCCGACGTGCGCTCGTTTTTGCTCGCGCGTTGACGCGAGGTATCGCGCGATACCGCGCATTTCGGCGCTTTCGGGAGCCTCGAGCCCCACATATGCCAGCCGTTAACGGCCGCGTTTACCCGCAATAAAATTTCTTCGCCGATAGTGGGAACCAAACCGGGCAGGCCTCATTGGTAGCCACAAGATGTTGTATGAAAACGTCTTGCGGACACCAAATGATGTGTTATTGTCTGTTCGGTAGGGATGACGGAATCGATGGCAAGTCTCATATTCCGTTTGTCCCCGATCATCGGACACCCTGTTGATAGCGTGCGCAGCGGCACAAGCCGGCTAGCGACAAGCGCCCGCTCTCGGCACAGTTGATTCAATTACGGCGGACCGCTTTCGAGGCGGTCCGTCGCCCCTGCGGTGCGCTCGGCAGAGCTTGGCCGCCAACACAATATGTAGCTTTCGACCCCCAAGGATCAGGCCCATGCGTATCGAACGGCACTTCACCAAGCCAGGCCATTCTCCCTATGCCGAGATCCCGTTCCGCAAGGCGGTGAGCGAGATCAAGAACCCCGATGGCTCGGTCGTCTTCCGCCTGGCGGACATCGACGTGCCGGAGCAGTTCTCGCAGGTCGCGGCCGACATTCTGGCGCAGAAATATTTCCGCAAGGCCGGCGTGCCCGCGCGCCTGAAGAAGGTCGAGGAAAACGCCGTTCCATCCTTCCTGTGGCGCTCGGTCGCCGATGAGGCGGCGCTTGCCGCGCTTCCGGAAGACGAGCGCTATGGCTCCGAAACCGACGCGCGCCAGGTCTTCGGCCGCCTCGCCGGCACTTGGACCTATTGGGGCTGGAAGGGCGGCTATTTCGCTTCGGAAGAAGACGCGCAGGCGTTCAAGGACGAACTATCCTTCATGCTCGCGACCCAGCGTACCGCGCCCAACTCGCCGCAGTGGTTCAACACCGGCCTGCACTGGGCCTATGGCATCGATGGTCCCGGCCAGGGCCATTTCTATGTCGATCCGTTCACCGGCAAGCTGACCGCGTCGAAGTCGGCATACGAGCACCCGCAGCCGCATGCCTGCTTCATTCAGGGCGTGGCCGACGATCTCGTCAACGAAGGCGGCATCATGGATCTCTGGGTGCGCGAGGCGCGCCTGTTCAAATACGGCTCGGGCACCGGCTCCAACTTCTCGCGCCTGCGCGGCGAAGGCGAGAAGCTGTCGGGCGGCGGCAAGTCTTCTGGCCTGATGTCCTTCCTCAAGATCGGTGACCGCGCGGCGGGCGCCATCAAGTCGGGCGGCACCACCCGTCGCGCGGCCAAGATGGTCGTGGTCGATGCCGACCATCCCGATATCGAAGCCTATATCGACTGGAAGGTGAACGAGGAGCAGAAGGTCGCTTCGCTCGTCACCGGCTCCAAGATCGTCAAGCAGCACATGGCGGCCGTGATGAAGGCCTGCGTCAACTGCGAGGGCGAGGGCGATGACTGCTTCGACCCGGCCAAGAACCCTGCTCTCAAGCGCGCCATCAAGGACGCCAAGAAGAACGCGGTGCCGGAAAACTACGTCAAGCGCGTCATCCAGTTCGCACGCCAGGGCTACACCCAGATCGAGTTCAAGACCTACGACACCGACTGGGATTCGGATGCCTATCTCACCGTGTCGGGCCAGAACTCGAACAATTCGGTTTCGCTCAAGGACGACTTCCTGCGCGCGGTCGAAACCGATGCCGAATGGAGCCTGATCCGCCGCACCGACGGCAAGGTTCACAAGACGCTGCAGGCGCGCGATCTGTGGGAAAAGATCGGCTATGCCGCCTGGGCCTCGGCCGATCCGGGCCTGCACTTCAACACGACCATGAACGACTGGCACACCTGCACGAGCGCAGGCGCCATCCGCGCGTCGAACCCGTGCTCGGAATACATGTTCCTGGACGACACGGCCTGCAACCTGGCCTCGATCAACCTCTTGCCCTACCGCAACAAGGACGGCTCGATCGACATCGCGGCCTACGAGCACACCGTCCGCCTTTGGACCGTGGTTCTCGAAGTCTCGGTGATGATGGCGCAGTTCCCGAGCCGCGAGATCGCGCGTCTCTCCTACGAGTACCGCACGCTGGGCCTGGGCTACGCCAATATCGGCGGCTTGCTGATGACCTCCGGCATTCCTTACGACTCGGCCGAAGGCCGTGCGATTGCCGGTGCGCTGACCGCCATCATGACGGGCGTGTCCTATGCGACCTCGGCTGAAATGGCGTCCGAACTCGGCACCTTCCCCGATTACAAGCGCAACGCGCAGTCGATGCTGCGCGTCATCCGCAACCATCGCCGTGCGGCCCATGGCGAGGCGGGGGGCTATGAGAAGCTCGCCGTCGACCCGGTGCCGCTGCATGCCGAGGAATGCCCGCATCCCGAGCTCATCGCCCATGCCCGCGCGGCCTGGGATCGCGCGCTCGAGCTCGGCGAGAAGCACGGTTTCCGCAATGCGCAGGCGACCGTGATCGCGCCCACCGGCACGATCGGCCTTGTGATGGATTGCGACACCACCGGCATCGAGCCCGACTTCGCACTGGTGAAGTTCAAGAAGCTGGCCGGCGGCGGCTACTTCAAGATCATCAACCGCGCGGTGCCGGAAGCCCTGCGCACGCTCGGCTATTCGGAAGCGCAGATCGCCGAGATCGAGGCTTACGCCGTCGGCCACGGCAATCTGAACCAGGCGCCGGCCGTGAACCCCGGCACGCTTCGTGCCAAGGGCTTCACCGACGAGAAGATCGCCACCGTCAACGCGGCGTTGAAGTCGGCCTTTGACATCAAGTTCGTGTTCAACAAGTGGACGCTCGGCGAAGACTTCTGCCGCGATGTTCTGGGCTTCACCGACGAGCAGCTCAACGATTTCTCGTTCGAGATGCTGCCCGCCCTCGGTTTCTCGAAGAAGGACGTCGAGGCCGCGAACATCCATGTCTGCGGAGCGATGACGCTGGAAGGCGCGCCCTTCCTCAAGGACGAGCACTTGGCCGTGTTCGACTGCGCCAACCCCTGCGGCAAGATCGGCAAGCGGTATCTGTCGGTGGAAAGCCACATCCGCATGATGGCCGCCGCCCAGCCTTTCATCTCGGGCGCCATCTCCAAGACCATCAACATGCCCAACGACGCCACCGTCGAGGACTGCAAGTCGGCCTACTTCCTGTCCTGGAAGCTGGCGCTCAAGGCCAACGCGCTCTACCGCGACGGCTCCAAGCTCTCGCAGCCGCTCAACGCCTCGCTTCTGGCCGATGCGGATGACGACGAGGACGACGCGATCGAGGCGCTGGCCGCAGCCCCGGCTGCCCAGCAGGCGGTGCAGGTGACCGAGAAGATCATCGAGCGCATCGTCGAGAAGGTCGTGCGCTCGCAGGAGAAGCTGCCGGGACGCCGCAAGGGCTATACCCAGAAGGCCAAGATCGGCGGCAACACGATCTTCCTGCGCACCGGCGAATATGATGACGGCCGCATCGGTGAGATTTTCATCGACATGAACAAGGAGGGCGCGACCCTCCGGGGCCTGCTCAACAACTTCGCCATCGCGATTTCGCTCGGCCTGCAATATGGCGTGCCGCTCGAGGAATATGTGCAGGCCTTCACCTTCACGAAGTTCGAGCCGGCGGGCATCGTGATCGGCAACGACGCGATCAAAAGCGCGACCTCGATCCTCGACTATGTGTTCCGTGAGCTGGCCGTGTCCTATCTCGGCCGCAACGACCTGGCGCATGTGGACCAGTCGGACTTCGACAACACCACGCTCGGCCGTGGCATTTCCGAAGGCCGCTTCCAGCCAGTCTCCTCGGGCCTCACCCGCGGCGCGACGCTGAAGGTGGTGACCGGCGGGGCAGGGGGTGACGCGAAGGGTTCGGCCGGTGCCGCCACCGCGCGCGCCGGCTCGGGCAGCCTCTTCGCCAACTCCAACATCCGGCCGCTCGCCGGACTGGGCGGAAGTGCGGCTCTGGCTCTCAAGGAAGACAGCGCCTTCATGCGCGACTACCAGGACCGCCAGACCGAGCTCGCCGAGGAGATCGCGGAAGAAGAAGCCACGACGGCCCTCTTCACCGAGGACGCATCGGCCGCCGCCGCCGAAGCCAAAAAGAAAAGCGCCGCCCGCCGCGCCCAGGCCGTGATGCAAGGCTACACCGGCAACGAATGCTCGGAGTGCCACAACTTCACGATGGTGCGGAATGGGACGTGTGAGAAGTGCGACACGTGTGGTTCGACGAGCGGGTGCTCCTGACCCATGCCGCCCCGGCTTTCGGTTCGCGACATCATTCGCCTGCTGGAAGCCGATGGCTGGGCCTTGGTTGCAACCCGCGGCAGCCATCGCCGATAGTGGCATCCGAACAAAGCCGGCCGCGTCACCGTGGCCGGCAGATCGTCTGATCAGCTCGCGCCGGGAACGCTCGACAGCATCCTCAAGCAAGCCGGCCTGAAGGAGGTGTGAGATGCGCTATGCCGTGGTGATCGAAAGAGCCGGCGACGACTGCTCGGCCTATGTTCCCGACCTGCCGGGTTGCGTCGCGACGGGCACCACAATCTCCGAGGTTGAAGAGGAGATGCGACTTGCGATCCGGTTCCATGTCGATGGCTTGCGGGAGGATGGGGAGAGTGTGCCGGAGGGCTTGAGTGTTGTGGAGTATTTGGACGCTTGATGACTACAAAAGGCTGCCCTGAACTTCATTCTCGGCACCGTGGTCGAGCCTGATAATTCCATTTATCAACCACTGCGGGTACGCCTTGTGCGTGCCCATCGCGAGCACAAAGCCAGCTTTCGGGTATTCAACGCCGAACCGTTGAGTCATTTTTTGCAGGGTGTCCCGCTCGCCATACCGGCTCGACCATCTGAGGTATGTTGCCTCTATCTCCCAATCTTGGCATGTACCCTCACGAGCTTTGCCATCCATTTCGTATTGATACCTGAAGGCATATGGAGCCGGCTCATAAGGTACTAAATCTTTGCTAAGATGACCGAACAGACCCTCAACATCCCGATGATGCCATTCTCTAAATAGATCTCGCTCTTGCTCGAAGAGATCCGTCTTCTTCTTCTCAATAATGAATTTCGGATTTTCTGGTCTGAGAAGCGCTAAGCTCTTTCCGGAGTCGATAAGTCCCTCCAAGCTGGAAACGACGTGTTTCGCGAGAAACTGCCTTTTACTCTCCTGCTTTAAGGTTGATACGATTTCTAGAGACGTGTGCTCAATGCGGCGGCTTTCTGATCGATTGTCTCCCTTTGGTAACTTCCAATCATATTCAACAATATCCCATCGGCCGAACTTTTTTGCATCGTCTAACGTGCGGAAAATTACGGGGTAAAGACGTACCCAGTGACCGTTTTCATCGATCCCGGCACAGCATACGGTTTCGCCGTGCTTCGCGCCAACGCGAGGAGCTGCTTTAACTAGAATAACAACTCGGCTTCTAGAAGGCAGTTCAATGGACAATCAGGCAGCCTTTAGCGCATAATCTTTTGGAACGCCTAAATGCCTAACCGGCATCGCAGATAAACTTAATATTTCTTCGCACAATATCTGCCTGTGACAAAATTTATGGTCTCTCTCAAAGCACATAAGGCAGATGCTGTTCTGGCTATCCTCGTTGGCTAAAGATCGAATGGCAGCGCTAGCTTCCAGGTTGCTGATATGCTCCCTGAAAATTCTCTCGAAGCGATTCTTATCCCCTGCACGCGCTGCCAGACGGCCCTCCCTAGGGTCGCCTAATACCTTCACGTGACTGTACTGAATGCCGGTGCTTACAAGTCGATCTCGCAACGAGTTCTTGGAGAAGCCGGCTTTTCGCGACGACGGCAAATCGCGCACGTCAACTAGGTGTCGCACTCCAACTTCGGTCAGAACCGCGAGGAAGTCATCGACCGTAGACCCCTCATATCCTATGGTGAATAGTGGCATTCGGTGCTCTTCCCGCTGTGTAGTTCGGAGTAGTTCGGAATTCTCATATTCCGCGAGGCTGGCTCTAACCCGCCAACCGACCTTTACCAACTCAAGGCATTGCAACTGCTCCGCCTCATACGTCCGTTGGCACTTTCTTACGACAAGGAGAAGGTGGGCCGAGGGAAGTTATGGCGCGCGCAGTGTTTGATAATGTCCGAGATCAGGCCAAACCGCGCAATCCCTCTCGCCTCGTATCTGGTGCGGACGACGGGGATCGAACCCGTATGGGCAAGGCCCGAGAGATTTTAAGTCTCTTGCGTCTACCAGTTTCGCCACGTCCGCCTGGGGTGGTCTCGTAGCGGAGCGGGGGGCGCTTGCAAAGGGTGAAGATCGTTACTGGCAGACATCGATCCATTCGGCTTGCGTGAGCGCCGCAAGGCGGTCGGGCGCGATGCGCAGGGCGGAATTGGTGCTGCCGGCGGCGGGCAGGACCTCGGCGAAACCTTTGAGGCTTTCGTCGCAGAAGACGGGCAGGGTCGTGGCGAGGCCGAAGGGGCAGACGCCGCCGACGGGGTGGCCGGTCAGGGCTTCGGCGCGGGGCCCGTCGAGCATGCGGGGCTTGGCGCCGAAACGGTCCTTGAACTTGCGGTTGTCGAGACGCGCGGTGCCGGATGTGACCAGCAGAATCACCGTGTCGCGGGCTTCTAGCGCGATGGTCTTGGCGATCTCCGCCGGCGTGACGCCATGGGCCTCGGCGGCTTGCGCAACCGTGGCGGAAGAGGCTTCGGTTTCGATAATGGAGAGGTCGGGGGCCCGGGTTTGGAGGTAGAGGCGGACGGAGGCGAGGGACATGGGGAATTTGGCACGCGTGAGTGGGGCGGGGAGTTTGGCGCGTCGGTGAGGCTGGGGTCAAACGGCGTGGGGTGGAGGTGATATCTCCACCCGCTCGACGCGTCGGAACTCTCAGTCCTCCTCGACGAACACTTCCTCGCGCTTCTTGCGCACGGCGGGCAGGAGCACGACGACCAGGACGCCGAGGGCCATCAGGAGAAGCACGGCGCTGATGGGGCGTTCGAGGAAGGTCATGGGGTCACCGCGCGACAGACGCATGGCGCGGCGGAGGTTTTCTTCGAGCAGGGGCCCGAGCACGAAGCCGAGCAGCAGCGGTGCGGGCTCGCAGCGGAGCTTGACGAGCACGTAGCCGAGCAGGCCGAACAGCGCGACGGCGTAGAGGTCGTAGGGGTTGGACGAGACCGAATAAACGCCGATCGAGCAGAAGGCCATGATGGCGGGGAAGAGCACGTAATAGGGCACGGTGAGGAGCTTCACCCAGAGCCCGATCAGCGGCAGGTTCAGCACGATCAGCATCAGGTTGCCGATCCACATCGAGGCGATGATGCCCCAGAAGAGTTCGGGGTTGGAACTGGCGACCTCGGGGCCCGGCACGATGCCCTGGATGATCATCGCGCCGATCATCAGCGCCATCACCGGATTGGCCGGGATGCCGAGCGTGAGCATCGGGATGAACGAGGTCTGCGCGCCGGCATTGTTGGCCGATTCGGGACCGGCAACGCCTTCGATGGCGCCGCGCCCGAATTCCTGCGGACGCTTCGAAAGGCGCTTTTCCATCGTGTAGGAGGCGAAGGAGGCGAGGATGGCGCCGCCGCCGGGCAGGATGCCGAGCGCGGAGCCGAGTGCAGTGCCGCGCAGAATCGGCGCGGTCATGCGCTTCCAGTCGTCGCGCGTGGGGAAAAGGCCGCTCACATGGCGGATGAGGGCGGTGCGGGTCTGCTCGTTTTCCAGGTTGCGCAGGATTTCGGCGATGCCGAACACGCCGATGGCGACCGCCACGAAATTGAGCCCATCCGCATATTCGCGGATGCCGAGCGTAAAGCGCGGCGTGCCCGAGAAGATGTCGGTGCCGACAAGGCCGAGCAGCAGGCCGAGCACCACCATGGCCAGCGCCTTGACGATGGAGCCGTGCGCGAGCGCGATCGACGAGACGAGGCCGACCACCATCAGCGAGAAATATTCCGCCGCACCGAACTGCAGCGCGATGGCCGTGAGCGGCGGGGCGAAGACGGCGACGAGCACGGTGGAAACGGTGCCGGCGAAGAACGAGCCGATGGCAGCGATGGCGAGGGCCGCGCCTGCGCGGCCCTGGCGCGCCATCTGGTAGCCGTCGATGGCCGTGACGGCGGAGGAGGATTCGCCCGGCATGTTGATCAGGATCGCCGTGGTCGAGCCGCCATATTGCGCGCCGTAATAGATGCCGGCGAGCATGATCAGCGAAGAGGTGGCGTCGCCGATCTGGAAGGTGATCGGCAACAGCATGGCGATGGTGGCCGTCGCCCCGATGCCGGGCAGTACGCCGATCAGCGTGCCGAGCAGCACGCCGATGAGGCAGAAGCCGAGATTGGCGAGCGACGTGGCGGTCGAGAAGCCGAGCGCAAGATTGGAGAAGAGATCCATCGCGTCAAACCTCAGAACGGCGCGCGGAAGGGCAGCCACGGCCCGAAGCGCTGGAAAGGCAGTTCGAGCGCGTAGGAAAAGACCAGCGTGCAGAACACGGAGAGCACCAACGCAAGGATGAGCGCGAGGCCCACCGTCATGCGGCGCGAGGCGAAGGCGGCGATGAGGCCGGTGAAGAAGAGGGTCGGCACGAAGCCGAGGCTACGGACGGTGATGCCGAAGAAGATGGGGGCCGCGAGGATGAAGAGGATGCCGCGCCAGGCGAAACCGCCGACGGGCTCACCGCTGGTGCGCAGCGCCTGAACGAGGATGATCGCGCCGAAAAGGAACAGCAGGCCGGCGAGAGCGAGTGGAAAGTAGCCTGGCCCCATATTGCGCGCCGTGCCGAGTTCGAGGCCGAGCGATTGGTAACCGAAGAACAGGGCGAACAGGATGAAGAGCGCGCCACAGGCGAGGTTGACGGTATCAGCAGTTTGGGCGCTCGACGCGGGTGGCGATGGCAGGCCGCCTGATGGCTCGCTCATGAAAAACTCCGGTTAGCGGATGCCGACCCGCCGGCTCCGGGGCCGGCAGGAAGGCATAGGATCGGATTGGGTGCGACGGAGCGGGCAGGGCGCCGGCTCTGATAGCTGGGTGCGGACGCGGTTCCGCATCGGCCTTCTATCAGTCGGCGTACTGGCCGGCCGCTTCGATGATCGGCTTCCAGCGCGTGATCTCGCCTTCGAGCTTGGCCTTGAGCGCGGCGGGCGTCGCGTCCGAGGCGGGCGAGGGCACGGTGCCGAGTTCGGCGAAACGGGCGACGACGTTGGGGTCGGCCAGCGCCTTCTGCAGCGACTGCGAGAGCTTCTCGACCACTTCGGGCGGCGTACCCTTGGGCGCGTAGAGTCCGTGCCAGATCGACACCTGCATGCCGGGCAGGCCGGCTTCGTCGGTGGTCGGCAGGTCGGGGAACACGTCGAGGCGCTGGGGCGTGGTCACCGCATAGGCCTTGATGGTGCCGCCCTTGATCTGCTTGGTCGTGTTGGTGGTCTGGTCGCACATGATATCGACCTGGGAGCCGAGCAGGTCGGTCATGGCCGGGCCGGTGCCCTTGTAGGGGACGGTGACGAGCGGCGTCTGGATGGCGCTCATGAAGAGCATGCCGCAAAGATGCGAGGCGGCACCGATGCCGGCATTCGCAACCGTCACCTTGTCGGCATTGGCCCTGGCGTATTCGACGAGACCCTTGAGGTCGGTCGGCTCGAAATCCTTGCGCGCGACGATGGTCATCGGCACTTCGGTGACGAGGCCGACATAGTCGAAGGCGTTCAGCGTGTCATAAGCGAGCTTGCGGTAGAGCGTAGCGCTTGTGGCCATGCCGATATGGTGCAGAAGCAGCGTGTAGCCGTCCGGATCGGCCGAGGCGACACGGCCCGCGCCCAGCGTGCCGCCGGCACCGCCGACATTCTCGACCACGATCTGCTGGCCGAGATCCTTGGACATGGATTCGGCGACGAGCCGCGTGACGGTATCGGTCGGACCGCCCGCCGCGAAGGGCACGACCACGGTGACGGTGCGCTCAGGATATGACGACTGTGCCCATGCGGACGACGTGAATGCGAGTGCTGCGGCGGCCAAAAGCGCGCCTGCGAATTTCTTCAACGATATGCCTCCCGTTCGAGCCGGTTTGCCCGGCAGCAGGTCCCTTGCCTGATCCGGGCACTCCTCAGAGCTCGGACTTGTGTATCGGAGGGGAGAGGGGAGTGGATGTCAAGTAAGAGGGGGAAGAATGGGGAATATAGCGAAGTGTGCTTCGGGGATTATTGCAGGGTGCCCGGTTGAGCGGGAGATCACCCGCGCCTCGCAGCAGCCTCTGGCATGGCACAAGGCTTTCATGCGCATGAGGTGGGTTGAGTTTGCTTACTGGGAAGTTTGCGCGGCGGCTACGTCACCCCCACCCCTTACCCCTCCCCACAAGGAGGAGGGGGACGTCAGCGCCGCGCGTCCTCCCGAAGCTTGTTGCCCGGCTTGAAAGAAGCGGCGCAACGTGCATGTCCCCTCCCACCTGTGGGAGGGGTATGGGGTGGGGCTGACGTGGCCGCTCCCGCAGCCTTGCCGCAGACGTGCCTCGAGCCCCCCTACCGTCCGACCGCGATCCTGAGCACATCGACGGGCGTGGTGATGATGATATCGGCGGCGCTGCCGAGGGTCTGGCCGATGCCGCGGGCGAGGTTGTTGACGCGTTCGGTGATCTGGCCCTGGCCGGTTCCCGGCGACTCGTCCTCGGCGAGGCGTTGGCCGAGAAGGCGGAGGAGCTCGGGGTTGTCGGCGAATTTGGTGTGGGCGAGCGAATCGTTGGCGCGGACATTCGAGAGATCGACGATGGTGACGCCGAGCTTTGCGAGGTCGGCGGCCTGGGAATAGTCGCCCAGACGCGGCTTGCGGCCGGCGATGAGGCCCGACAGGCGCAGGGCCTGGTCGTCGGCGGACACGATCACGGCGAATTCGCGCCTGGGCTTGCCGTAGCGCTGCATCTGGGAGCGGAAGACATCGACGTCGATGTCGGGCGAGGCGAGGACGACGTCGCCCAGGCGGCCGCCGAGATCCTTGTCGTGGCCGATGGCGAGCTGACGCAGCGCTTCCACCGTCACCCAGTTGCCCATGGAATGCGCGATCACGTCGATCTTGGTGGCGCCGGCATCGGCCAGAGTGCGAAGCGTGTATTCCAGCTCGTCGCGCGCCGCAGTAGCGCTGTTGCTGTCATAGACATATTCGAGCGTGCTGCCTGCCGACGCCCAGGAAAACAGGACGGGCGTGCCGCTATAGCCGGAATCCTGCACGATCTGGGTCAGGCGATAGACGGCGTCGTCGAAATTGTTGCGATAGCCGTGGATGAAGACCAGCGCGCGGCCGCCATGGCGTCGGATGTCCTCGCGCAGGGCGGCTTTGAAGACGGCGCCCGTCTTGTAGCCGACCACGCGCTCGGCGTTGAAGAATTTGTCCGGTTCGGCGACGCTGCCATATCGACGCTCGATGGTGCCGGGTTCGTGGGCCTTGGGCACGGTCATGTCCACGCGGGCGTAATGCGTGGCATCGCTGCGGCCGCCGCCGAACACATAGCCGGGGCGTGGGTCTTCCGCGCGGGTGGTGGCGACGAAGATCCGGTGACGGCCTGCGATGGCTGATGGCGCGGATGGCCCGGCCTCGGCGGTGCGCGCCACGAGCGGCAGGGCCTGTCCGCCGGCGCAGCCGCCGAGGGCGAGCAGAGAGGCGAGGCCGAGAAGCGAAAGCAGTGCGCGGGGTGGCATCATGCAGCGCTTATGCCTGAGTACAGGGTGATAACAAGGACGCGGCTGCAACAGCGGTGGCGCGATCCGGTGCGATGTGAGATGTGCCCTTGCCCGAACACGAAAGGACCCATCCATGACCGAGCGCTTCACCGACCGCGTGCGCGAGGCCGTGGAGGCAATCCGGCCGCTTTTCGCGCCGACGCCCTTGCAGGAGAACGCGTTTCTTTCGCGCAAATATGGTGCGCGCATCCTGTTGAAGCGCGAGGACCTCTCGCCGGTACGCTCCTACAAGATCCGGGGGGCGCACAATTTCTTCCGCAAGGCGCTGGCGCGCGGCGAGGGCGCCAACCACTTCGTCTGCGCATCCGCCGGCAATCATGCGCAGGGTTTCGCCTATGCCTGCCGTTTCTTCGAGAAGCAGGGCGTGGTGTTCATGCCGGTGACCACGCCACAGCAGAAGATCGACAAGACGCGGCTGTTCGGCGGGCCGTTCATCGAGATCAGGCTCATCGGCGATTTCTTCGACAGCTGTTTGCGCGCGGCGCTGGACTACGCGGCGTCGAGCGGGGGCACGATGGTGCCGCCTTTCGACCATCCCGACATCATCGAGGGACAGGCTGGCGTGGCCTGCGAGATCGCCGACGAGATCGGCGCGGACGGGTTCGACATGCTGGTGCTGCCCGTGGGCGGCGGCGGGCTGGCTTCGGGCAGCGTGCGCTTCCTGCGCGAGATGGGGGCCGATCCGCGCTTCGTGTTCACCGAGCCCGTCGGCGCGCCGAGCCTGAAGACGGCCTTGCAGGAAGGGCGGCGGGTGAAGCTGCCGCGCATCGACAATTTCGTGGATGGGGCGGCGGTGGCCGAGATCGGCGAGGCGCCGCTGGAGGTTTTGCAGGGGTTTGGTTCGGACAGCGTGCGGCTGGTGCCGGAGAACCGGCTTTGCGCGACCATGGTCGAGATGCTGAATGTGGAAGGCGTGGTGCTGGAGCCGGCAGGCGCGCTGTCGATCGATGTGCTGAAGGATTTCGAGCCGCACGAGATCGCGGGCAAGACCGTCGTGCTGGTGGTTTCGGGCGGCAACTTCGATTTCGAGCGGCTGCCGGATGTGAAGGAACGGGCGCTGAGGTTCGAGGGGCTGAAGAAGTATTTCGTGTTCCGGTTTCCTCAAAGGCCGGGGGCGCTGCGGGACTTTCTCGACCTGCTCGGGCCGGACGACGACATCACGCGCTTCGAGTATCTCAAGAAGTCGGCGCGGAATTTCGGCTCGGTGCTGATCGGGATCGAGACAAAGGATCGCGGGAATTTCGCGGTGCTGGCCGAGCGGTTCGAGGCCGCGGGGTGGGCATATGAGGACATCACCGAAAACGAGACGATCGCGGCGCTGGTGATTTGAGGGACGGGTTCGCGTCGCGGCTGAGGGCGACATCGATGAAGATCGTCGCACCTCGCAATGCAGCCTGTGCCCAGCTCACCCTCGCATGACGCTCACCTGCCGCTCGGTTTCCGTCATGGGGCGCACCACTTCCTGAACCTGGCCGACCGGATGGAAGCCCATCTTCTGGTAGAGCGGGAGTGCGGCCGGGTGGTCGAGCGTGCAGGTCTGGACGATGACGGCGTTCGGGGCGTGCGCCCAGGCCGCCTCGATGGCAGCACCCAGGAACCACTTGCCGATCCGCTGACCCACCGCATGAGGCATCAGTCCGAAATAGGCGAGTTCGACCGTTGCCGGCAGGTTCGGCTTCAACTCGAAGAACCCCGCCGGCGAGCCGTCGAGATAAAGGACGCGGATCTCGCGTTCGGGCTCCTCGAGCCGCGCGGCCAGCGTTTCGTCGTCCAGCCGCAGCGCGTTGACCCAGTGCCATTTGCGGCCCACGCGATCCATCAGATAGCGGTAGAAATGCAATGGCGGATTCTTGGCGCGCAAAAGCGCCAGCTGGCGCCCTACGGGCAGCGGCGGATAGTGCTTGGGCTGTTCCGTCATTTCCAGAAAGGTGACGGTGACGCCGATCGGGTCGGGCGTTTCCTCGAGCGAAAGCCGGGTCATGCCGTTGCCCCTTTCGCCGGGCCGGTTTCGACCGGTGTGTCGGCTTGCGACCCCCATTCCGACCACGAGCCGTCATAAAGCCGGTTATCGGTCTGCCCGAGCGTTTCGAGCGCGAGCGTGAGGATCGCCGCCGTCACGCCCGACCCGCAGGAGGTCACGACCGGACCGTTGAGATCGACGCCCGCCTTGGCGAACGCCTCGCGCAGCTTGTCGGGCGGCAAGAGCTTGCCGTCTTCCGAAAGGCTCGAAGCGGGCAGGCTCGCGGCACCGGGCATATGCCCGCCGCGCACGCCCGCACGGGGCTCGGGCTCGTCGGCGCTGAACCGGCCGGCCGGCCGCGCATCCACCACGCGGACCGAGCCATCGTCCACCACGCGCCGCATATCGGCGAGGCTTGCGACGCGGGCTTGGTCGAAGTCGGTCTCGAACAGGCAGGGCGCGATCTTGGTCGGCTCAGCGGTCACGGGGCGTCCCGCCGCCTTCCAGCGGTCGAAGCCGCCATCGAGAACGAACACCTCTTTCGCGCCCATGACGCGAAACATCCACCACGCGCGCGGGGCCGAGAACAGGCCCGGCCCGTCATAGACCACGATCGTGTCGTCGGCTGATATCCCCATCGAGCCCGCGAACTGCGCGAACAGCTTTTCGTTCGGCAGCGTGTGGGGCAGGCCGGTGTCGGGTTCCACGATCAGGTCGTGGTCGAAAAAGACCGCGCCGGTAATATGGGCCGCATCATACTCGGCCTTGCCGTTGCGATTCTGTGCGGGGAGATACCAGGAGGCATCGACCACCACGAGGCCCGGCGAGCCCAGCCGTTCTTCCAGCCAATCGGGTGAAACGGTGAAGGAGCGCTCTGCCATGGGTGTTCCTCAGTTCTGCGGCGCCGGACCGAAGCGAAGGCGGAAGCGACGGTTCTCGCGCCCCTTCTTCTCGATCTTGCCGACATGCACCGCGCCGATCTCGCCGGTGTTGGCGACATGCGTGCCGCCGCAGGGCTGGCTGTCGACAGAGCCGTCCTCGCCGATCAGCACCAGCCTGACCCGGCCCATGCCTGACGGCGGGCGCACATTCTTGGATTTGACGAGACCCGGATTGCTGGCCAGTTCCTCGTCCGTGATCCAGCGCGTGAAGACCGGGTGGCCGGCTTCGATCAGCGCCATCATGTCGGCCGTCGCTTCTTCCTTGGTCTTGCCGCCCTCGGGATAGTCGAAATCGACGCGCGACTCGTCCTCGCCCACGGAAGCCCCGGTCACAGGGTAGGGGCACACGACGCTGAGGATATGGCAGGCCGTGTGCATCCGCATCAGTTTCAGCCGCCGTTCCCAGTCGAGGGTGAGATGGACCGCCTCGCCGACTTCGAGCGATGCGGCGCCTTCGGCCGGTTGGTGGATGATCTCGTCCTTGGTCTCGCCCGTCACCGTGCCGGCGATGCGAATCTCCGAACCATCCGCGCGGCGCAAACTGCCGGTGTCGCCCGGCTGCCCGCCGGAGGTCGCGTAGAAGATCGTCCGGTCGAGCACGATGCCGCCATCCTCGCGCACCGCGACGACGCTCGCATCCGCCTCGCGCAGATAGGCATCCTCGCGGAACAGAGGCTCGGTCCTCAAGGTCACGATGCGGTCTCGTAAGGGATGTCAAAGCGCGGCTCGGCCCCCATCCATTCCGGCACCGGCAGGTTTTTGGTGCGCAGGAATTCCGGATTGAAGAGCTTGGATTGATAGCGCGTGCCGTAGTCGCACAGGATCGTCACGATCGTATGCCCGGGCCCGAGCTCGCGGGCGAGCCGGATCGCGCCTGCGATGTTGATACCCGACGACCCGCCGAGGCAGAGACCTTCCTCCTCGACCAGCCGGAACACGATCGGCAGCGCTTCCTCGTCCGGCACCTGGAACGAGAAATCTGGCGTGAAGCCTTCGAGATTGGCCGTGATCCGGCCTTGCCCGATGCCTTCGGTGATCGAGGAGCCTTCGCTCTTCAGCTCGCCTTGCGTGTAATAGCTGTGGAGTGCGGCCCCGAGAGGGTCGGCCAGCGCGATCTTCACGTCGGCCCGCTTCTCGCGCAGGCCGGCCGCCACGCCCGCAAGCGTGCCGCCCGTTCCGACAGCCGACACGAAGCCATCCACCTTGCCGCCGGTCTGCTCCCAGATTTCCTGCGCGGTGGTCTCGATATGGCCGTCACGGTTGGCGACATTGTCGAACTGGTTGGCCCAGATGGCGCCCTCCGGCTCGCTCTGCGCCAAGCGCTCCGCCAGCCGGCCCGAAAGCTTCACATAGTTGTTCGGGTTCTTGTAGGGCACCGCCGGAACCTCGATCAGCTCGGCACCGAGAACGCGCAGCGCGTCCTTCTTTTCCTGGCTCTGCGTGTCGGGGATGACGATTGCCGTGCGATAGCCGAGCGCCTTGGCGACCACGGTCAGCCCGATCCCGGTGTTTCCGGCGGTGCCTTCCACGATCAGCCCGCCGGGCCGCAACAGCCCGCGCCGTTCCGCATCGCGAATGATGAAGAGCCCCGCACGGTCCTTGACCGACTGGCCGGGGTTCATGAACTCCGCCTTGCCCAGGATTTCGCAGCCCGTTTCCTCGGAAGCCCGTCTCAAACGGATCAGCGGCGTGTTGCCGATGGCTTCGAGGGCGGAGGGGAGAACGGCGGAGGAATATGTCATGCGGGGCAAACCGTAGAAATCGGAGAACAGCAATTCAAGCGGGATTTGGCCCTAGCCGGCTCAAGCCGAAGCTTTAGCCACAGGCGGCGCGTCCCAACGCAGAGATAGTGTCTTGCTCAAAACGAAAAACCCGGCCCCGGCGCGAAAGCCGGGACCGGGTTTTCGGCAAACCCTATGCGGGAAAGCTCAGGCCGCCTTGGCCGGACGGCGGCGCGGGGCGCGATTGGGGCGGAAGCGCTTGGGCTTGCCCGCATTGTTGCGCGACGGCTGACCGTCATGGGCATGCGCGGGCTTGTTCTCGCCGCCCCCGAAACGCGGGCGCTCGCCACCGCCATTGCCGCCCGACCGGGGCTTGTGGCGCTGCTGGTTCTGGCGCGGACGCTCTGAACGTTCCGAGCGCTCCGTCTGCTCACCACGCGGCGCGTGGTTCTGCGGGTTGCGCGGCTGGGCCGGGTCGGGCTCGCCCGTGACATCGCGCGTCACGGAAAGCTTCTTGCGGATCACCTTCTCGACCGCGCGCAGCTTCGCGTTTTCCGCCGGCTCGCAAAGCGTGATCGCCACGCCCGACGCGCCGTTGCGGCCCGTGCGGCCGATGCGGTGAACGTAGGATTCGGCCTCGTCCGGCAGGTCGAAATTCACCAC
The DNA here is from genome assembly GCF_024053505.1 of Mesorhizobium liriopis. Taxonomy (GTDB): domain Bacteria; phylum Pseudomonadota; class Alphaproteobacteria; order Rhizobiales; family Rhizobiaceae; genus Mesorhizobium_B; species Mesorhizobium_B liriopis. Next base: position 601,962 of record NZ_JAMXQS010000001.1, read on the forward strand.
ATGGGTGATGCCCGGCACGTCGATGCCGCGCGCGGCGATATCGGTCGCAACCAGAATGCGCACCGAGCCGTCGCGGAAGCTGTTCAGAGCCTTCTGGCGCGCGTTCTGGCTCTTGTTGCCGTGGATCACGCCGGCTTCGATGCCGTCGCGCTCGAGATCACGCGCCACGCGGTCCGCGCCATGCTTGGTACGCGCGAACACGATCACCGATTTCATCGCCTCGTCGCGCAGGAGTTCGGTCAGCAGCATGCGCTTCTGCTTGATGCGCGCCATGATCACGCTCTGCTCGATCTCGCCTGCCGTTGTGCCCTGCGGCGCGACTTCGACGCGCACCGGCATGTGCAGGAGACCTTCCGCGAGTTCGGCGATCTCACCCGGCATGGTGGCCGAGAAGAGTGCCGTCTGGCGGTCGCGCGCGGTAGCCTTGGCGAGGCGCTTCACCTGATGGATGAAGCCCATGTCGAGCATGCGGTCGGCCTCGTCCAGCACCAGCCATTTGGTGTCGGCGAGCACGCAGTCATTGGTCTGCACGAGATCGTGCAAACGGCCGGGGGTGGCGATCAGCACGTCCACGCCGGGTGCGATCTTCTTCACTTGGCTGAAGCGCGACACACCGCCCAGCACGAGCGCGGTCGAGATATGCGCGCCCTTGGAAAGCAGGCGGAAGGTTTCCTCGATCTGCACGGCAAGCTCGCGCGTCGGCACGAGGATCAGCGCGCGTGCGGTCTTCGGACGGCGCTTGGTGCCGAGAGCCATGATCTTGGACAGAATGGGCAGGGCGAAGGCCGCCGTCTTGCCGGAACCGGTCTGCGCGATGCCGAGAATATCGCGGCCTTCGAGCTGCGGCCCGATGGCCTGGTCCTGGATCGGCTTGGGCTCGGCGAAGCCTGCCGCATCCAGCGCCTTCAGCACGACCGCAGGCAGCGCGAAACGAGCGAAACCGGTTGCCTCAGCCTGGGCTTCGATGGTGTTTTCTTCAGTCAATTCAATCAACTTTCACGCGGCATTCGAGCCGCATCACAAGCACCCGCAAGGCGCAACCTTCGGGCACATAACTTGTTTGGAAACGACGAGGCGACGCGAGCCGTGAAGGCCCCATCTGCTCCTGCGCTGTCGCGCCCGCCGCAAATCGGCAGGACTTCCTCACGAGTTCTCGGAGGATCGGACGCGACCAGTCCCTCTTTGGGGAAAGCCGGAAAGTCCGGCCCAAGCGCCTCGATGGGCGGGATATGGAGGCAAACCGGGCAAAATGCAATCGGAAACTGGCAGCGCACATCGTTCGGGACGATGGGGCCGCAGGTCATCGGGTTGCTGTTCATTTCATGCGGGTCGCTGCGCGGAGGCGAGCAGATCAAAGTGAGGATCGAGTTCTGCACTGTCGTTGACCTGTCATGGAACGCCTGTAGGTTGCGATTGCTGAACAGGATCGACCGCGGATGAACCGGCGATCGGCTTTGGCAAGGCAGAGAAGCGGGTTCGGTCGAGCCCGCTTTTTTCGTGCGCGGTGGTGAGGAACGGAATGCTGCCCGCCGCGAATTTCACAGCAAGAAACGGAGTTCGTGGGTGGTTGGATGGGCCTAGAGGTCGAGGCTCTAAACGGAGCTCGACCCGATGCAACCTGTCTTTACTGCGCTTGAAACCCAGGACGTTCGCCGCCTGCAGGAAGGTGGTACAGACTCTTACGGGCTGGTTCCCGAAGCTTTTTCGTCCGATGGCGACGGCGTTCCCTGTCGGCATTGCCTGAGGCATGTCGAGGCGGGCGATGACTATCTGGTTCTCGCGTTCCGACCGTTTCCAACGGTCCAAGCCTATGCCGAAACGGGCCCGATCTTTCTGCATTGTCAAAAGTGCGAAAGAACGGAAAGCGGGCATGAACTGCCCGAGATCCTTTCGTCGGAGAATTACATCCTACGCGGTTACGACGAGCGGCACCGCATCGTTTACGGCACGGGACGGGTGACGCCGCTTGGTGAGATGACGCGCTACGCGGCCGAACTGCTCGCACGCGACGAGATCGCCTATATCCATGTGCGCTCGGCGCGCAACAACTGCTATCAGTGCCGGATCGAGCGCGGTTGATGTCGGGTGGAAGTCGTGCGCGCGGCGTGCGAAATTTCCATGACGCGTTTCGCGACCGATGAGGCACGGCATGTTGGAGCTCGACCGCAGTTTCCGCTTCGAAGGCGAGAGGGTCGCCTGGACGCGTTTCGGGGAAGGCCCTCCACTCGTCTTGATCCATGGCACGCCGTTCTCGTCTCAGGTCTGGCGGCGCATCGCGCCGCTGCTTGCCCGGCATTGGACGGTTCACCTCTTCGATCTGCTGGGCTACGGCCGATCCGAAATGCGGGACGGGCAGGATGTCTCGCTGGGTGTCCAAAACCGTTTGCTTGCCGCGCTGTTCGCCGAGTGGCGGCTGGATCGGCCCGATGTGCTCGCCCACGACTTCGGCGGTGCGACCGCGCTCAGGAGCTATTTCATCGACGGCCTGCGCTACCGCTCGCTGACCCTGTTCGACGCGGTTGCGCTGGCACCTTGGGGCTCGCCCTTCGTCGCGCATGTGAGAAAGCACGAAGAGGCCTTTGCCGGGCTCCCGGCCTATGCCCATGAAGCCCTGCTGAAGGCCTATCTGCAGGGCGCGGCCTGTCGGACGCTGGATGAGGAAGCCATGCGGCTTTACATGGCGCCATGGCACGGCGAGGTGGGGCAGGCGGCCTTCTATCGGCAGATCGCGCAGATGGACCAGCGGTTCACCGACGAGATCGAGCCGCTCTACCGTCCGCTCGATTGCCCGGTCACGGTTCTGTGGGGCGAAGAGGACCAGTGGATTCCAATCGCGCAGGGCGAAAGACTTGCGTCGCTGATTTCGACGCGGCCCCTGACCAGGGTGGCGAAGGCCGGGCACCTCATGCAGGACGATGCGCCGGAAGTCATCGTCGCGGCGATGCTCGCACAGTATATGCCGAATGAAGGCTGACAAAGAAAAAGCCCGCCGGGATGAGCGGCGGGCTTTGTTCGGAGAGGGCTGGGATCAGGCGGCGAGCACGAGCTTCGGTTCGGCCATCTCGTAGCCGAGCGCTTCGGCCACCGCCGCGTTGGTGATGCGGCCGCGATGGACGTTGAGGCCGTTGCGCAGGTGCGGGTTGTCGACGAGCGCCTTCAAGCCGTGATCGGCGAGAGCCAGGCCGTATTGCAGCGTGGCATTGTTGAGTGCGTGCGCGGAGGTGACGGGCACCGCGCCGGGCATGTTCGCGACGCAATAGTGGATGATGCCATCGACCTCATAGGTCGGATCCGCATGGGTCGTGGCATGGCTGGTCTCGAAGCAGCCGCCCTGGTCGATGGCGACATCGACGAGAACCGCGCCCTTCTTCATGCCGGACAGCATCTCGCGCGAAACGAGCTTGGGGGCGGCGGCACCGGGGATCAGCACCGCGCCGACGATCAGGTCGGCCGAGAAACACTCTTCTTCCAGCGCTTCGACGGTAGAGTAGCGGGTGTGGACGCGGCCGTTGAAGATATCGTCGAGCTGGCGCAGACGCGGGATCGAGCGGTCGATGATGGTGACATCGGCGCCGAGACCGACCGCCATCTTGGCGGCATGGAGACCGACGACGCCGCCGCCGATGACCGCGACCTTGCCCGGCAACACGCCCGGCACCCCGCCGAGCAGCACGCCGCGCCCGCCATTGGCCTTCTGCAGCGAGGTGGCACCCGCCTGAATGGAGAGACGGCCGGCGACTTCAGACATCGGCGCCAAGAGCGGCAGGCCGCCGCGCTCGTCGGTGACGGTCTCATAGGCGACGGCGGTGACGCCGGACTCGATCAGGCCCTTGGTCTGGTCCGGATCCGGAGCGAGGTGGAGATAGGTGTAGAGGATCTGGTTCTCGCGCAGCTGCGCCCATTCCTGGGGCTGCGGCTCCTTGACCTTCACCACCATGTCCGACTTCTCGAACACTTCGGCGGCGGTCTTGGCGATCTTGGCGCCGGCCGCGCGATAAGCGTTGTCGTCGGCACCGATGCCGGCACCGGCGCCAGTTTCCACCAGCACATCATGGCCGTGGGTGACGTATTCGCGAACCGAACCGGGCGTCAGGCCGACGCGGTATTCGTGGTTCTTGATTTCCTTCGGGCAACCGACACGCATTCTCACTCCTCCTCGCCACGTTCCGGGCGTTTGTTTGAGCCTCGTCGGAGATCAGATCACCTTTAAAGTTGAATGTGTTTGCGAGTTCAGTTGTTCCAACAGCGCCGGATCGTTAGAGTTTGCGTGAGAATATTGGTTCTTCGAAGGAATCGCGAAAAATGTCTCCGGACCGGATCGATCTTGCGATCATGGATGCGCTTCAACGCGATGGGCGGATGTCGAACGCGGCGCTGGCCGAAAAGGTCGGTCTGTCGCAATCGGCCTGTTCGCGGCGGTTGGACATTCTGGAGCGGTCGGGGATGATCACGGGCTATCATGCGCGTATCTCGCCCACTGCGATGGGCAACCGCATGACGGCCATCGTGCACATCTCGCTGTCGGGGCAGTTCGAGAAGACGCTGTCGGATTTCGAGGCGGCCGTGAAGCGCTGCCCGAACGTGTTGTCGTGCCATCTGATGTCGGGCGAATACGACTACATCCTGCGCATCGCGGCGCGCGACCTGCAGGACTATGAGCGCATCCACAAGGAATGGCTGACGGCCATGCCGCATGTGACGAAGATCAATTCGAGCTTCGCGCTGCGGGAGGTGGTGGACCGGACCGTGGTGGGGGTCGAGGTGGGGTGAGGGGCCGGTCGGCTCACACGATCCAAGCAGAACGGTTGAATAGGGAAGTATCGCACAGCAACGCTTGTCATATGCGGTGGACATCATTCCGCGAGACGGCCAGTCTTTTGTTCGTCAATTGAAGGATTCGCCGATGACTGCCCCGCACAACCTTTCGCGCCGATCCGTTCTTGCCGGGATGGGGGCCGCGTCGATGATCGCACTTCATCCGTTCGCGGCGCGTGCGCAAGGAAATCAGGCGCATTTGCGGTTGATCGAGACGACCGACCTGCACGTCAATCTGCTGCCCTACGATTACTATGCCGACAAGCCGAACGACACGATGGGCCTGTCGCGCACGGCTTCGCTGATCGAGGCGGTGCGGAAGGAGGCGGGAAATACGCTTCTGCTCGACAATGGCGATCTGTTGCAGGGTAGCCCGATGGGCGACTGGGTGGCTTACGAGCGGGGGATGAAGGAGGGCGATCTTCATCCGATCATCAAGGGCATGAACCTTTTGGGCTACGAGGCCTCGACGCTCGGCAACCACGAATTCAATTACGGGCTCTCGTTTCTCGACAAGGTGCTGTCGGGGGCGAACTTCCCGTTCGTCTGCGCCAATCTGGTGCGTGGCACGGTGCTGGCGTCGAACCCGCGCGAGGACAAGCTCTACCTCAAGCCCTATGTGATCCTCGACAAGCGGATCGTGGACGGGGCGGGCGCCGAGCATCCGATCAAGGTCGGCGTGATCGGCTTCGTGCCGCCGCAGATCATGCAGTGGGACGCGAAGAACCTTTCCGGCAATGTCGTGGTGCGCGACATCGTGCAGGCCGCCGAAGCCTGGGTGCCGCAGATGAAGGAGGAGGGCGCGGATATCGTGGTCGCGCTGTCGCATTCCGGCATCGACGTGGAGAAGACCGAGAACATGGAGAACGCGGCATTCTTCGTGGCCGGCGTGCCGGGCGTCGATGCGGTGTTCACGGGGCACCAGCACCTGATCTTTCCGGGCAGGAAGGATTTCCAGGGGCTCGAAGGCGTCGATCCGCAGAAGGGCACCTTGCAGGGCAAGCCGGCGGTGATGGCGGGTTTCTGGGGCTCGCATATGGGCCTGATCGACCTGTTGCTCGAACGCGATGGTGGCAAGTGGCGCGTGGCCTCGGCCACGTCCGAAGCGCGGCCGATCTATGAGCGCAAGGACAAGGCGAATGTCGCGACCGTGGACGACGACCGACGCGTGGCGGCCGCCATCCAGCCTGAGCATGAGGCGACGCTGGCCTATGTGCGCCGGCCGGTCGGCAAGACATCCGCTCCGCTCTATTCCTATTTCGCACTGGTCGCGGACGACCCGTCGGTGCAGATCGTGAACCAGGCGCAGACCTGGTACATCAAGGATTTGCTGAAGGAGACCGAATGGAAGGATCTTCCGGTGCTTTCGGCCGCCGCACCCTTCAAGTCGGGCGGGCGCGGCGGGCCGGATTATTATACGGACGTGCCGGCGGGCGACATCGCCATCAAGAACGTGGCCGATCTCTATCTCTACCCCAACACGGTGCGGGCACTGGAAATCACCGGCGCGCAGGTGAAGGAATGGCTCGAGATGTCGGCGGGCATCTTCAAGAGCGTCGAGCCGGGCAAGGCGGACCAGCCACTGATCAATCTCGACTTTCCGGCCTATAATTTCGATGTGATCGACGGCGTCACATATAAAATCGACCTGTCGCAGCCGCCAAAATACGACCCGAAGGGTGTGGTGCTGAACGCGTCGAGCAACCGGATTCGGGATCTGAGCTTCGGAGGCAAACCCATTGATCCTCAGGCGAAATTCGTGGTCGCCTCGAACAATTACCGCGCGGGTGGCGGCGGCAATTTCCCCGAGATCAACGAGAGCAAGGTGATCTTCGAGGCCCCTGACACGAACCGCGACGTGATCGTGCGCTTCATCGTGGAAGAGGGCACAATCAATCCGACGGCGGATGCGAATTGGAGCTTCATCGGTTTGCCGGACACGAGCGTGGTGTTCGACACCGGACCGAAGGCCAAGGCGTTTCTCGATGCGGTGAAGGGCGTGAAGATCGAGACTGCGGGCGAGGGCGAGAACGGCTTTTCGCGATACCGGATCCTGCTGTGAGAAGCTGAATCGGTTTGCGCAGAAGATTCGCTAAGTCTCGGATATGAAAGGGTCGCGCCGGGCAGAGCCCGGCGCGGAAACGCCTCAGATCGGGCGCACCAGAACGTGCTTCTTCTTGCCGAGCGAGAGCTTGACCACGCCGCCGGCGAGGTCGGCTGAGGTCACGCTGCGGCGTTCGTCCGTCACGGGCTGGTCGTTGAGGCGCAGGCCGCCGCCCTGCACGCTGCGGCGGGCTTCGCTGTTGGACGCGGCCAAGCCGGCTTTGACGGCAAGCGCGAGCACGCCGATGCCGGCTTCGAGCTCGGACGAGGCAATCTCGATGGTCGGCAGCGTATCGGCCAAAGCGCCTTCCTCGAAGGCGATGCGGGCGGTTTCTGCCGCCTGGATAGCGGCTTCGCGGCCGTGGACGATGGCCGTGGCTTCCGTCGCCAGAACCTTCTTCGCCTCGTTGATCTCGGAGCCGCCGAGGGCAGCGAGCTTGGCGATTTCGTCGAGCGGCAGGCGGGTGAAGATTTTCAGGAAGCGGCCCACATCGGCATCCTCCGTGTTCCGCCAGTACTGCCAGAAATCGTAAGGCGAGAAGAGGTCGCCGTTGAGCCACACGGCGCCGGATGCCGACTTGCCCATCTTCTCGCCCGAGGATTTAGTGAGAAGTGGGGTCGTCAGCGCATAGAGCTGCGGACCGCCCATGCGGTGAGAGAGGTCCACGCCGTTGATGATGTTGCCCCACTGGTCGGAGCCGCCCATCTGCAGAACCGTGCCGTAGCGGCGGTTGAGCTCGGTGAAGTCGTAGCCCTGCATGATCATGTAGTTGAATTCGAGAAAGGACAGCGACTGCTCGCGGTCGAGCCTCAGCTTCACCGAATCGAAGGAGAGCATGCGGTTGACCGAGAAGTGGCGGCCGACATCGCGCAGGAACTCGACATAGTTCAGCTTCATCAGCCAATCGGCATTGTTGACCATGATGGCCGGGTTCGAGCCCTCATAGTTCAGGATATTGCCGAAGACGCGCTTGATGCCGGCGATGTTGGTGTCGATCTGTTCCGGCGTCAGCAGGCCGCGCTGGTCGTCGCGGAAGGAGGGGTCGCCCACCATCGAGGTGCCGCCGCCCATCAGGCTGATTGCCTTGTGGCCGGTTTCCTGCAACCAGTAGAGCATCGTGACGGTGATCAGATTGCCGATATGGATCGACGTCGCGGTGGCGTCGTATCCGACATAGCCGGTGATCGGGCCCTTGAGCGCAAGCGCGTCGAGACCTTCCGGGTCGGAAATCTGGTGAATGAAGCCGCGTTCGTCGAGGACGCGCAGGAAGTCGGACTTGAAACGCATGACCTTCTCATTTCGTGAAGGTTTCGGCGTTTAGCATCCGGTCTGCATCTGCGAAAGGAGTGAGTGATGATCGCACTCGGCCTGATGAGCGGCACGTCGATGGACGGCATCGATGGCGCGCTGGTGGATACGGATGGCGAAAAGGCGGTGGAGCGCGGGCCATCCTTTTTCGTGCCCTATGACGACGCCTTTCGCGCGAAGCTGACGGCTGCGCTCGAAACGGCGAAGCGGATCAGGACGCGGGAGGAGCGTCCGGGTGAACTGGCGGCGCTGGAGCGCGAGATCACGCTGCGCCATGCGGATGCGGTGGCGCAGTTTCTGGACGGGTTGCCGGCGCGCTGGCGTGACGTTTCGGTGGTCGGCTTCCACGGACAAACCGTGCTTCATCGCCCGGCGGAGGGCGTAACGGTGCAGCTGGGCGAGGGCGCGCTGCTGAGCGAGCGGGTCGGGCTGCCGGTCGTGTGGGACATGCGCGCAGCCGACATGGAAGCGGGCGGGCAGGGGGCGCCACTGGTGTCGGCCTATCATGCGGCGCTGGCGCGTTCGCTGTTTCCGGACCGCTTGCCGGCGGTGATCGTCAATATCGGGGGGATCTCGAACATCTCCTTCGTGCCCGCGAAGGGCGAGCCGATTGCGTTCGACACGGGCCCGGGCAATGCACTGATCGACCAGTGGGTAGCGCGGAGCGGGCTGGCCTATGATGCGGATGGGGCCGTGGCAGCGAAGGGCAGGGTCGCGGAGGCGGCACAAGACGCTTATCTCGCCAAGCCGTTCTTCAGCCAGCCGGGGCCGAAATCGCTGGATCGGCTGGACTTCACGCTTGCCGAAGCGGAAGGGCTGGGCCTCGAGGACGGGGCGCGAACACTGGCCGCGGTCTCGGCCGGGGCGATCCTGCGCGCGGTGGAGCATCTGCCGGAAGCGCCGAAGCTTTGGGTGATCTGCGGAGGCGGGCGAAAGAACCCGCATATCGTGGGTGACTTGCGCGCCGGGGCCTCCGTGCCGGTGATAGTGGCGGAAGAGGTCGGGCTCGATGGCGATGCGACGGAAGCGGAAGCCTGGGGCTATCTCGCGGTACGCTCGCTGCGCGGGTTGCCGCTGACCTATCCGGGCACGACGGGTTGCCGCGAAGCGGTGACAGGCGGGGTACATTCGGTGCCGAAGGGTAAATCGGAGGCGGCCTGAAGTTCATCGTTACGTCACCGGCCTGTCAGCCGAGTGACATGGGCGGGCGCTAGCTCGCGGCGGTTACTCATGAGGGGCCGCCACCATGCGCCAGTTTGTTCTTTCCACCGCAGCGCTCGCGCTGCTCGCCACATCCGCCTTCGCGCAGGAAAAGCAATTTCCGGCGAAGCTCGTCGGCCATGCGATCCTGCCGGCCGCCACGACGATTCCCGCTCCCGAAGATGCGCCCGAATACCTGCGCCATGCAGGCAAGTTCACGACCGCCGACCGCAAGCGGGCCGACACGCTCGGCTCGGTGCCCGGCAAGGATGGCGTGCGTCTTACCGGTCTGTCACTGCCTTTCGACGGGCAGGCGGTGCAGGGCTTTTCGGGCATCAAGGCGGTGGGCGACGGCACCTACTGGACGCTGTCCGACAATGGATTCGGCAACAAGCTGAACTCTTCCGACGCCATGCTGATGCTACATCACGTGGCCTTCGACTGGGACAAGGGCACGATGGACCGGAAGCAGACGATCTTCCTGTCCGACCCCGACCGCAAGGCGCCGTTTCCGATTGCCATGGAAGGCAGCGACCAGCGCTACCTGACGGGGGCGGACTTCGACGTGGAATCGATCCAGCCGGTGGCCGATGGTTTCTGGGTGGGCGAGGAGTTCGGGCCTTACCTGCTGCACTTCGACAAGACGGGCAAGCTCACGGACGTGATCGAAACAACCGTGGACGGCAAAGCGGTGAAGTCGCCCGACCATCCGACCTTGACGCTGCAGGCCAATCCGACGCTGCCGATGCCGGCCTTCAACCTCCAGCGCTCGGGCGGCTTCGAGGGGTTGGCACAGTCGAAGGACGGTTCCAAGCTTTACGGACTGCTCGAAGGTGCGCTGTTCAAGGAAGACGGCACGATGGAGCAGGCGGACGGCAAGCGCGCGCTTCGCGTGATCGAGTTCGACGTCGCTTCCAAGGCCTGGACCGGGCGTTCCTGGCTCTACCCGCTGTCGGACGGTGGCGATGCCATCGGCGATTTCAACATGATCGATGCGGACACGGCACTCGTCATCGAGCGCGATCAGGGCGCGGGCAGCAAGGACAAGGCCTGCGCGAACCCGAAGGAGCCGAAGCCGGACTGCTTCGCGCAGCCGGCCCTGTTCAAGCGGATCTACAAGATCGAAATGACTGAGGCGAATGTCGGCAAGGCCGTGCGCAAGATCGGCTATATCGATCTGATGAACATCGCCGACCCGGACAAGAAGAAGCGCCAGGGCGGCGGCGAGGGCTTCTACGACATGCCGTTCAACACGATCGAGAATGTCGATGTGGTGGACGCCACGCACATCATCGTGGGCGACGACAACAACCTGCCCTTCTCGGCGGGCCGTTCGCTCGACAAGGCCGACGACAACGAGTTCGTCATGCTGGAAGTGCGCGAGCTGCTCGCCGCGAAGTAAGCGGAGGCTCCAAACGAAGCGGGCGGCTCGCGCCGCCCGTTCTGCTTTATGAGGTCAGGCTACTCTGGTTTCGACCGTGGTGTCCTTTACCTCGGCGCCCGCTGCGCGCTCCTTGATCGACTTGATGGCATTCAGGGCCGACGCCTTGGCGCTGTAGCTTTCGGACGAGAACATGGTCTCGCCATTGCTCGCCTTGAAGCGGAAGCGAAAACCGCCGGACTTGTCCTTGTAGACTTCGAAGTGATGCATCGCAGTTCTCCACGAAGATGAACAATTGCGATGCAGGAGTTTCCACGGCTGGAAGCCAGTGTCCAGCCGCCGTTAACATATGTTGTTATTAACGCAGTCGCTTGGGCCGCACATCCGCCAGTTCGCCGTTCAGGCGCCGGTCGAGATAGTCCGAGCATTCGGCGATCAGCTCCGGCTCGTCCTTTCCGAAGAAGTGATTCGCGCCCGCCATCGTCTTCTGGGTGATGGTGATGCCCTTTTGCGTGTGGAGCTTGTCGACCAGCGTCTGCACATCCTTCGGAGGCGCCACCTTGTCGGCGTCGCCGTGGATGATCAGGCCCGAGGACGGGCAGGGGGCGAGGAAGGAGAAATCGTAGATGTTGGGCTGCGGCGCGACCGAGATGAAGCCCTCGATCTCCGGACGGCGCATCAGAAGCTGCATGCCGATCCAAGCACCGAAGGAGTAGCCGGCGACCCAGCAGGTCTTGGAATCGGGATGGAGCGATTGCACCCAGTCGAGTGCGGCTGCTGCGTCCGACAACTCGCCGATGCCGTGGTCGAACACGCCCTGCGAGCGGCCGATGCCGCGGAAATTGAAGCGCAGCGTGGTGAAGTTGCGCTGCTGGAACATGTAGAACAGATCGTAGACGATCTTGTTGTTCATCGTGCCGCCGAACTGCGGATGCGGATGAAGCACGATCGCGATCGGCGCGCCCTTGTCGGTCGAGGGCTGGTAGCGGCCTTCGAGCCGGCCTTCCGGACCGGCGAAGATGACCTCGGGCATACGCATTATCTCCAGTTGGCGCGGGAAGTTGAACCATCCGGCGCGCTCGCGGGTTGACGCGTCCGCGCGCTCTCCCTACAAGCCAGTTTAGAATTATTCAAAACTACGCTGGTCTTGGTGCCAGCGGCGCGTAGATAGGACGGCAGGGCTCGCCGTTTCAAGGAAATTGCGCGTTGGGCCGCATTTGTGGCCGATAGAGGATCGAGGCAAAGCGAATCGGATGGCGCCCACTCGCGCATATCTGGACTGGAATGCGAGCGCGCCGCTTCGGCCCGCCGCACGCGATGCCATGCTTCATGCCATGGAAAACGCGGCCAACCCGTCATCCGTGCATGCCGAGGGCCGCGCCGCGCGGGCGCTGATCGAGAGCGCGCGAAAGACCGTGGCGGGTTTCGTCGGCATGCCAGGCGCGGGCGTGGTGTTCACGTCCGGTGCCACGGAGGCCGCCTCGTACCTTTTGACGCCGGACTGGCGAGATGGGCGCACGCCGCTTCGCTATTCCCGGCTTTATGTGTGCGACGCCGATCATCCCTGCACGCGCAATGGCGGGCGGTTTCTGGCCGAGCGCGTGACGCTTCTTCCCATTGATTATCGCGGGCTGCTCGATCTCGATGCGCTCGCCCAAGCGCTCGCCGCGCATGATGCGAGCGAGGGTTTGCCGCTCGTCGCCTGCCATGCGGCGAACAATGAGACGGGCGTGGTGCAGGATTGGGCGAAGATCGGCCGGATCGTGCGGACTGCCAATGGACGCTTCGTGCTGGATGCGGTGCAGGCGGCAGGGCGCTTGCCGCTCGATCTGTCCTCGGTGCAGGTCGATCACCTGATCCTCAGCGCGCATAAGCTGGGCGGGCCGAAGGGCGTGGGCGCGGTGGTTTCGCAATCACCGAACGTGATGCCGGTGCCGCTCGTTTCGGGCGGCGGGCAGGAAAAGGGGTTTCGGGCAGGCACGGAGAACGTGCCGGCCATCGCGGGGTTTGCGGCAGCACTCGTTGAGGCCGCTGGCGAGATTGGGCGGACGGCGGAAATCGCTGCGCTGCGCGACCGCTTCGAGGCGGTGCTTTTGGAGCGCGCGCCTGATGCGGTGATCCACGGGCGGGAAGCCGTGCGCCTGCCCAATACGACGTTCTTCACGATTCCGACCTTACGCGCGGAAACCGCGCAGATCGGGTTCGATCTGGCGGGCCTGGCGCTTTCGGCTGGCTCGGCCTGCTCGTCGGGCAAGGTCGGCCCGAGCCATGTGCTGCGCGCGATGGGCGTGGCGGATGGTGGCGGGGCGCTGCGTGTCTCGATCGGCATTGCCACCGGCCAGCGCGAGCTGGACGCCTTTGCCAAGGCATTGGATCGCGTCGTTGCCAACAGGGCGCGGGCAGCGGCCTGAACATAGGAGATTTGCGGGAATGGGCGTGGAAAACCAGCACGTTTCCCCGTGAAAAACGCGGCGCGGCACATTACATGAGCGGCACGCGAAGAATTTGAGTGAATGCAGGCCGGGCGCCTCTTGCCCGGCACGGATGGAGAGTTGCGATGCCTGCCGTGCAGGATACGATCGACCGGGTCCGCAAGATCGATGTGGACCAGTATAAATACGGCTTCTCGACCGAGATCGAGACGGACAAGGCGCCCAAGGGTCTCACCGAAGACACGATCCGTCTGATCTCGGCCAAGAAGGGCGAGCCGGAATGGATGCTCGAATGGCGCCTCGACGCCTTCAAGCGCTGGCAGACGCTGGAAGAGCCGACCTGGGCGCGCGTGGCGTACCCGAAGATCGATTTCCAGGACATCCACTACTATGCGGCGCCCAAGACGCAGGCCGGCCCGAGCTCGCTCGACGAGGTCGATCCCGAACTGCTCAAGGTCTATGAGAAGCTCGGCATTCCGCTGAAGGAACAGGAAATCCTCGCCGGCGTGAAGAAGCCGGGCCATGAGGCCGAGGCCGAAGGCATCATCAATGAGATGGCCGAGGACAATGTCTACAAGTCCGGCCGTGTCGCGGTGGATGCCGTGTTCGATTCGGTTTCCGTCGTCACCACCTTCAAGAAGGAGCTGGCACAGGCCGGCGTGATCTTCTGCTCGATCTCGGAAGCCATTCGCGACCATCCGGACCTGATCAAGAAGTATCTCGGCTCGGTCGTGCCGACCACGGACAACTTCTATGCCACGCTGAACGCCGCCGTGTTCACCGACGGCTCCTTCGTGTTCGTACCGAAGGGCGTGCGCTGCCCGATGGAGCTTTCGACCTATTTCCGCATCAACGAGAAGAACACCGGCCAGTTCGAGCGCACGCTGATCATCGCCGAGGAGGGGGCTTACGTCTCCTATCTCGAAGGCTGCACCGCACCCCAGCGCGACGAGAACCAGCTGCATGCGGCGGTGGTCGAGTTGGTGGCGCTCGACGATGCCGAGATCAAGTATTCGACCGTCCAGAACTGGTATCCGGGCGACGCGCAGGGCAAGGGCGGCATCTACAATTTCGTCACCAAGCGCGGCGACTGCCGAGGCCACCGCTCGAAGATTTCGTGGACGCAGGTGGAGACCGGGTCGGCCATCACCTGGAAGTACCCCTCCTGTATCCTGCGCGGCGACGACAGCCGCGGCGAGTTCTACTCGATCGCGGTGTCGAACGGCTACCAGCAGGTGGATTCGGGCACCAAGATGATCCATCTCGGCAAGAACACGTCGAGCCGCATCATCTCCAAGGGCATCGCGGCCGGATTCTCGCAGAACACCTATCGCGGTCAGGTCTCGGCTCACCGCAAGGCGACCGGCGCGCGCAACTTCACCAACTGCGACTCGTTGCTGATCGGAGACCAGTGCGGCGCGCACACCGTGCCCTACATGGAAGCCAAGAACTCGTCGGCCAAGTTCGAGCACGAGGCGACCACCTCGAAGATCTCGGAAGACGCCAAGTTCTACGTGATGCAGCGCGGTATTCCGGAAGAGGAAGCCGTGGCGCTCATCGTGAACGGCTTCGTGCGCGAGGTCATTCAGGAGCTTCCGATGGAATTCGCCGTTGAGGCCCAGAAGCTGATCGGCATTTCCCTTGAGGGCAGCGTCGGCTGATCTCGCCGCGCCATTTATTGATATTCTGGAACGAACCGTATGCTTGAGATCAAGAACCTTCACGCCCGCATCGCCGACACCGAGACCGAGATCATCCGTGGCCTGAACCTGACCGTCCGTGACGGCGAAGTGGCGGCCATCATGGGGCCCAACGGCTCGGGCAAGTCGACGCTGTCCTATATCCTCGCCGGTCGTGACGACTATGAAGTGACCGAGGGCGACATCCTGTTCAATGGCGAGTCGATCCTCGAGATGGACCCTGCCGAGCGCGCCGCCGCAGGCGTCTTCCTCGCCTTCCAGTACCCGATGGAGATACCGGGCGTGGCGACCATGGAGTTCCTGAAGGTCGCGATGAACTCACAGCGCAAGGCGCGCGGTGAGCCGGAGCTGAAGATCCCCGACCTGCTCAAGCGGGTGCGTGTCGCGGCCGACGAGCTTTCGATGGATATGTCCATGCTCAAGCGTCCGCTCAATGTCGGCTTCTCGGGCGGCGAGAAGAAGCGCGCCGAAATCCTGCAGATGAAGCTGCTGGAGCCCAAGCTCTGCGTGCTCGACGAAACGGATTCAGGCCTCGACATCGACGCGCTGAAGATCGTGGCGGACGGCGTGAACGCGCTGCGCTCGCCGGACCGTTCGGTGGTCGTGATCACCCACTACCAGCGCCTGCTCGACTATATCGTGCCGGATTCGGTCCATGTGCTCTACAAGGGCCAGGTGATCCGGTCGGGCTCCAAGGAGCTGGCGCATGAGCTCGAGGCCAACGGTTATGCCGGGGTCATCGGCGAGGCCGCGTGAGGAAAACGCGATGAACATTCATCCCACGATCCAGAAGAGAACGCCGGCCGAAGACGCGCTCGTCGCGAGCTTCGAAGACCGTTTCTCGCGCCTGCCCGGTGACCCGGAGGTCTCGGTCAAGCGCGATGCGGCTATCGAGCAGCTCAAGGCGGGCTTGCCGACGCGCCATGTCGAGGCGTGGCATTACACGGATCTGCGCCGTCTCCTGACCCATGTGCCGGAAAGCACGGCGGCGAAAGGTGGCGCGGTGGCGGTCGAGCCCCTGCTCGACGGCTCGGTGGTGACGGCGCTCTTCGATGGTGTCCATGCGCGCCGCCTGCCCACCCTCGACGGCGTGAAGTTCGAGGCGGTCGCCGACAAGCTGAGCGACGGCAGCCTGGCACCGGCGCTCGGTGCGAGCGGCGATGACGACGCGGTCGGCGCGCTGAACACGGCGCTGGTCGGCGACGGCGTGTTCGTCGATGTCAGCGAAAACACGTCGCTCGAAGTGCCGATCGAGATCCAGAACATCCACACGGGCGGCCAGACGCATACGCGCAATGCCGTGCGCGTTGGCAATGGCGCATCGGCCATCGTGATCGAGCGCCAGACGGGCACCAACCCGGCGCTGGTCAGCCACGTCTCCAACCTTTCGGTCGGCGACGGGGCCGAGGTCACCTGGGTGATCGTGCAGGAGCAGCCTGATACGGTGACGCATCTCGCGCAGTTCAACGCCTATATCGGCGCGAATGCCAAGCTGACCCTGTTCGTGATGAATGCCGGCGGCAAGCTCGTGCGGCAGGAGATCAAGGTCAAGACGGTGGGCGAGGGCTCGGACTTCCAGCTGCGCGGCGTGAACCTTCTGGCCGGCGACACGCATTCCGACACGACCATGGTGCTGGACCATGCCGTGCCGCATTGCGGCTCGCGCGAACTGGTGCGCAATGTGGTGACGGGCAAGGCGCGCGGCGTCTTCCAGGGCCGCATCAACGTGCACCAGATCGCGCAGAAGACCGACGCGAAGATGGCCTGCAACACGCTGCTTCTGTCGGACGATGCCGAGTTCCTGACCAAGCCCGAGCTCGAGATCTTCGCCGATGACGTGGCCTGCGGCCACGGCGCGACAGTGACCGAGATCGATCGCAACCACCTTTTCTACCTCATGGCGCGCGGCGTGCCGGAGAAGGAAGGGCGCGGCATGCTGGTCAAGGCTTTCCTGGCCGAAGTCATCGAGGAGCTGGAGCATCCCGCACTCGTCGAGGCGCTGGAAGCCAAGCTGGACGAGTGGTTCCGCGTGAATGTCTGACACACGCATCAGCCTCGATCATTGCGTGATCCACGTCTCCGACTGGGATCGGGCGGTGGATTTCTACGCGCGGGTGGTCGGGGCGGAGGCGGTGAAGCAGGGCGCGGGCTGGGTGTTTCGGCTTGGAGGCCAGCAGCTCAACGTGCATGGGCCGGGCGTAAAGGCCGAGCCTGTCGCACGCGTGCCGGTGGCGCCCGGCAACAGCGATTTGTGCTTTCGCTGGCATGGGCCGGTCGCCGACGCCGTCGCGCATCTGGAGCGCGAGGGTGCTTCGGTCGAGTTGGGACCGGTCAAGCGTCACGGCGCTGGCGGCGAGGGCACGAGCGTTTATTTCCGCGACCCGGACGGCTCATTGATGGAGTTCATCTCGTATCATGCCTGAGAGACCATTTGAGAACATCCTCGGGTCGGCCCAACGGGTCTTTTCGCCGCCTGCTTCGTTGTCGAGCCTCGCCGATGCCGCTGGCATCGCCTGCGTTCGCCGCCTCGCATGCAACAAAAATCCCTCGCTGGTCCTCAGCCGATGAATTCTCAAACAGTCTCTTTGAAACCCGCCCCCGCATTCGACGTCGAGGCCGTGCGGCGGGATTTCCCGATCCTGTCGCGCGAAGTCTATGGCAAGCCGCTGGTCTATCTCGACAATGCGGCGTCGTCGCAGAAACCACAGGCTGTGATCGACGCCATCGCGCACGCCTATTCCAACGAATATGCCAATGTGCATCGCGGGCTGCATTTCCTGTCGAACGTGGCGACGGATGCCTATGAGGGCGCGCGCGAAAAGGTTCGCCGCTTTCTGAATGCGGGCAGCGTGGACGAGATCGTCTTCACCAAGTCCTCGACGGAGGCCATCAACACGGTCGCCTACGGCTATGGCATGCCTCACATCGGTGAGGGCGACGAGATCGTTCTTTCGGTCATGGAGCACCATTCCAACATCGTGCCGTGGCATTTCATCCGCGAGCGGCAGGGTGCGAAGCTCGGCTGGGTGCCGGTAGACGAGGAAGGCAACTTCCACATCGAAGAGTTCGAAAAGCGTCTCTCCGAGCGGACCAAGCTCGTCGCCATCACGCATATGTCGAACATGCTCGGCACGATCACGCCGATCAAGGACATCTGCCGCATCGCGCATGAGCGCGGCATTCCGGTGCTGGTCGATGGCAGCCAGAGTGCGGTGCATATGCCGATCGACGTGGCTGATCTGGGTTGCGATTTCTTCGTGATGACCGGCCACAAGCTCTACGGGCCGTCCGGCATCGGCGTGCTTTATGGCCGCAAGGAAATGCTGGAGCGGATGCGTCCGTTTCAGGGCGGCGGCGAGATGATTTTCGAGGTGACGGAAGACAGCGTCACCTATAACGACCCGCCGCATCGCTTCGAGGCGGGCACGCCGCCGATCGTGCAGGCGATCGGCTTGGGTCATGCGCTCGATTACATGGAGAGCGTGGGCCGCGCGGAGGCTGCGGCCCATGAGGGCATGCTCAAGGATTATGCCCATGAGCGGCTGCGCTCGATCAACTCGCTGCGCATCTTCGGCGATGCCAAGGAGAAGGGCGCCATCATCGCGTTCGAGCTGCAGGGCATCCATTCCCACGATGTGGCGATGGTGATCGACCGCTCGGGCGTCGCGGTGCGTGCCGGCACGCATTGCGCGCAGCCTTTGCTGCAGCGCTACGGCGTGACCTCGACCTGCCGCGCCTCGTTTGCCATGTATAACACGCGGGCCGAAGTCGATGCGCTCGCAGAAGCGCTCGAAAAGGCGCGCAAGTTCTTCGGGTGATGACCATGGAAGACCAAGCATCTAAACCGGCTGACGCTGAGATCGAAGCGGCTGCGCCCGATGTTGAGGGAAGCAAGCCGGTATTCTCGGCCTCTGCCATCCCTCAGGAAGAATTGGCGCGTCTCACCGACGACATCGTGGGCGCGCTCAAGACTGTCTACGACCCGGAAATTCCAGCGGACATCTACGAGCTCGGACTGATCTACAAGATCGACATCGAGGACGACCGCACGGTCAAGATCGACATGACCTTGACTGCACCGGGCTGCCCGGTCGCCGGCGAGATGCCGGGCTGGGTGCAGGATGCGGTGGGTGCGGTCGAGGGCGTCGGCCATGTCGATGTCTCGATGGTGTTCGACCCGCCCTGGACGCCCGACCGCATGTCGGAAGAAGCGCAGGTTGCGGTCGGCTGGTACTGAGCCGCCAGACGCCTCTTGTCTTGTAAGATCGGGCGATTCAGCCCATCTTCCTTTTGAACATTATCCGTCCGCAGGCTTTTGAACCTGCCGAGCATGGAGCCGAACTCATGGGTCGTTTCACCGTCATCTCCCTGACGGACGCCGCCGCATCGCGCGTGCGCGAAATCGTCGAGAACCGCGATGATGCGCAAGGCATTCGCGTGGGCATCAAGAAGGGCGGCTGCGCGGGGATGGAATACACGATCGATCTCGTGACGGACCCGAGCGCCAAGGATGATCACGTCGAGCGCGACGGCGCGCATGTTTGGGTGGCGCCGGAAGCCGCGCTCTATCTGCTCGGCACCGAGATGGACTTCGAGGTGACCACGCTGCGCACGGGCTTCACGTTCCGCAACCCGAACCAGAGCTCGGCTTGCGGGTGTGGCGAGTCGGTGGAGTTGAAGCCGGCGGATCTGAAGGCGCTGGCCGAGGCACGGTCGCAGGCGGCTTGAGTTTCCAGCAGGTCGCTCCTTTCGGAGCTGGCTTGCTGAGGACGGGGTGCTGGTGACGTCGAAACGAGCTGCGTTCTTTCAGGATTCGGTGTCGAGGCCCATTAGGACAACCTACTCCACCCACAAGCCATGCCGCTTGTGCCAATCCTCGATCGATTCCTCGGGATAAAGCTCGAAGGTCAGGTCGCCTTCCGCCAAATTCGGCTCTACCCAGCTTGCTTTGTATTTCAGCATCAGATGCGTCTTCACCGGGGACTTGGGCAGATCGCTGTCGATGGCCGAGGCGAACGGATGCACCAGATCCGGCCAGCTGGGATCGTAGAGCCAAAGGGCCGAGCCGCATTCCCTGCAAAAGCGCCGCTCGCCGGATGAGACTTCGCAAGTTTCATGCTCGTCATCCTCGATCGCCGCGCGAAACAGGCCGAGATGCTCCTCGCCCTCGATCTTCAGCGTGCGCGCGTCGGCACCGAGATTGATGGCATAGCCTCCGCCGCCCTGCTGCTTGCGGCAGATCGAGCAGTAGCAGAGCTGATAGGGAACGGGCGTGTGGCTCGCGACCGTGAAATGCACGGCGCCGCAGCGGCAGGACCCTTTGAGCGTTTGGGGCATGGCTCTCTCCTTGACAGCCTGCCCAACGCGAAGCTTGCTGGCCGGGTTGCGGAGAGGATGGATGGACGACGAGACGATACGCGAACTGTTCGAGGCGTTCGGGCCAGTCAGCATCCGCCGCATGTTCGGCGGCAAGGGCATCTATCGCGACGGTCTGATCTTCGCGCTCGTTCTGCGCGATGAACTGATGCTCAAGGGCGATGAACTGAACGCGCCGGAGTGGGAACGCGAAGGCGCGGCGCGCTGGACCTACCAGAACAGCAAGGGGAAGCCAGTCGCCATGCCCTATTGGAGCGCGCCGGTCGATGTGCTCGAAGACCGCGACGGTCTCACGTCCTGGGCGCGCGAGGCGTTCTCAGCCGCTCTGCGCGCCGAACAGGCGAAGCGCGGTCCGGACGTCTAGAGCCGGATCGCGATGTTCATGAAGGCGGGCACATCGTCGCCGAAGCCGATGGGCGAAGGCTCGTCGTCGCTGCGATAGCGGTCGCGCGAACGATCACGCGGGCGCTGCTCGTTGCGATCATGTTGAGGGCGGTCCTGCTGCGGACGACCCCGATGTTCCTCGTTGCGCTCGCGGATCGCCTGCGAGCGGTTGCGGCGCTCTTCCACCGGCTGCTCGTCGGCCTCGACCGTCTCGATGAGTTCCACGGGACGCTCGGCACGCTTCTCGGCCCCGCGTCCACCCCGTCCGCCGCGCTCGCGACGGCCGCCCGAGCGCTCGCGCCCGCCACGGCCACGACCATGGCTCTCGCCCTCACTTTCGGTGACGGTCGAGAGGTCGCCGTCGAGCCACGGAATCTGGCGGCCGATCAGCTTTTCGATAGCATCGACATATTTCGTGTCGGAGCGCGTCGCGATGGTGAAGGACTTGCCGAGACGCCCCGCGCGGCCCGTGCGGCCGATGCGGTGGACGTAATCCTCGGCATGGATCGGCACGTCGAAGTTGAAGACGTGGCTGACATCGGGAATGTCGAGGCCGCGCGCGGCGACATCGGACGCCACCAGCAGCTTGAGCTTGCCCTCGCGGAAATTGGCCAGCATCGTCATGCGGGCGCGCTGGTCCATGTCGCCATGCAGCGCGCCGGCGTCGAACTCGTGCTTCACCAGCGAGCGGAACAGTTCGGACACGTCCACCTTGCGGTTGCAGAAGATGATCGCGTTCTTGAGCGTGTCTTCCTGCTCGCGAATGAGGCGACGCAGCACATCACGCTTTTCCCAGGGCTTCGAGCCGGACTTCACCAGGAACTGTTCGATGGTGGCCGAGGTCGAGGACGCCTTGGCGACTTCCACGCGCACCGGGGCATGAAGGAACTGCTCGGTAAGCTTGGTGATCTCGGGCGGCATGGTGGCCGAGAAGAACAGCGTCTGCCGCGTGAAGGGGATCAGCTTGCAGATGCGCTCGATGTCCGGGATGAAGCCCATGTCGAGCATGCGGTCGGCTTCGTCGATGACGAGGATCTCGACGCCGGTCAGCAGCAGCTTGCCGCGTTCGAAGTGATCGAGCAGGCGGCCGGGCGTCGCGATCAACACATCCGCGCCGCGCTCCAGCTTGCGCTCCTGGTCCTCGAAGGACACGCCGCCGATCAGCAGCGCGATGTTGAGGCGGTGGTTCTTGCCGTATTTGACGAAGTTTTCTTCGACCTGCGCTGCGAGTTCGCGCGTGGGCTCGAGGATCAGCGTACGCGGCATGCGCGCCCGCGCACGGCCCTTTTCGAGGCGCGTGAGCATCGGCAACACGAAGGAAGCGGTCTTGCCGGTGCCCGTCTGGGCGATGCCGAGCACATCCTTGCCTTCCAGCGCGTGCGGAATGGCGCCGGCCTGGATCGGCGTAGGCGTCGTGTAGCCGGCATCGGTCACCGCCGAGAGGACCTTGTCGGACAGGCCGAGATCGGCGAAGCGCACGGCTTCGGGGGCGGCAGTTTCGGAGGGATTCGCCTCGGAAGCTGTGGCTTCGGGCGAGAGGGTTTCTTCCAGGACGTGTTCTGACAAGAGCTGATGTCTTCTGGCTTTAGCCACGGGAGCGCGATGTGCGTCCGCGCGACCGCTAATCCCGCGCCCGCGCATCTAGAGGCGCCGGTTACGGGCAAAACGTCGCGGTGTCAATGGTTTGACCGGTTTTGCACAGCCAAACACCCGCACACTCGCGTGATTCGCTCCGTAGATTCGCTCAGTAACGGAACTGCTCGGACAGAATCCGTTCGTCCCATGAGTGACTGGCATCGAAGAGCAGCGTGCCGGTGATCTCGCGCGAAGCGTGGATCGTCACCGCCGTGACAGACTTTACCTCCGTGTGGTCGGCGACCGCGTTCACCGGCCGTTTCGGCTCTTCGAGAATGTCGAAGCGCACGGTGACATGGTTGGGCAGAAGCGCACCGCGCCAGCGCCGGGGACGGAACGGGCTGACCGGGGTCAGCGCCAGAAGCGGCGCGTCGAGCGGCAGGATGGGGCCCTGGGCGGAAAAGTTGTAGGCGGTCGAGCCGGCAGGGGTCGCCACCATCACGCCGTCGCAGATCAGCTCGTCGAGGCGAACCTGGCCGTCCACCGAGATCGAAACCTTGGCCGCCTGATAGGATTGGCGCAGCAGCGAGACCTCGTTGATGGCAAGCGCATGAACGTGATCGCCCCACACGGTTTCGGCGGTCATCTCCAGCGGTCGGATGACCTCCTTCGCGGCATGGACGATTCGCTCGGGCAGGCCTTCGATGCGGAATTCGTTCATCAGGAAGCCGACCGTGCCACGGTTCATGCCGAAGACGGGCCGGTTCCTGCCGAGTGTTTCACGCAGCGTCTGAAGGAGGAACCCGTCGCCGCCGAGCGCAACGATGGCCTCGGCTTCAGCAACAGGCGTTTGGCCGTAAACGGCGACGAGCTCCGCCGCCGCCGCCCTTGCGTCGGGCGCGTCGGAAGACACGAACGCGATGCGTGCGATCGTCACGAATGAATTCTCATGCTGGAAATCTCATCTCCCCATGCCCGCGACGCCGCAGGCAGGCACCGAACTGCTTTGCCAAACTGCTTTGATTGAGCGCGATAATGCAAGCGGAAGAATGTGGTGCCCCCGGCAGGAATCGAACCCGCGACCTTCGGTTTACAAAACCGCTGCTCTACCAGCTGAGCTACAAGGGCAATGCGAAGACGCGTTAGCACATCTGGGGCGTGAGGCAAGTGTCGCAAGTGAGGCGACGCGTTCCCAGATGAGAGAGGCTGAAGGAGGCTTGGATGATTGGGTTCGTGTTTCTCGGGCTTCTGGTGCTCGTCGTCTGGGTCTTGGGCATCGCGGCCTGGCGCTGGACATTGAACCGCGAGATCGACTGGCGTGGGGTGGCTTTCGCGGCCGGGTTCGTGGCGCTGGCGTTCTGGCTTCGCGATTTGACGGGAATGGGCTAGCCCTTTCGCAGATAGGCCCGCGCCACATAAAGCGAGATCGCGGCCGCATTCGACACGTTGAGCGAACGGATGGCGCCCGGCATATCGAGGCGGGCGAGGGTGGAAACCGTTTGGCGCGTTTTCTGGCGCAGGCCCTTGCCTTCGGCGCCCAGCACCAGCGCGATGCGTTCACCATCGAGCGACGCTTCCATTTCGGCCGGGCCTTCCGAATCGAGACCGACCGTCTGGAAGCCTGAATCGTTCAGCGTTTCGAGCGCCTCGGCGAGGTTCCGCACTTCGATGAGGTCGATATGCTCCAGCGCGCCGGACGCGGCTTTGGCAAGCACGCCGCCTTCTTCCGGGCTGTGTCGCGACGTGGTGATGACGGCCGAGGCCGCGAAAGCCACGGCCGAACGGAGAATGGCGCCCACATTGTGCGGGTCGGTCACCTGATCGAGCACGAGAACGAGCGTCGCGTCGCCTAACGCGTCGAGGCGCTTGGGGCGCAACGGCTCGGCCTCGATGACCACGCCCTGATGCACGGCATCGCTTCCCGTTATGCGGTCGAGCGCGCGGGGTTCGACGAGCTCGAAGGCGAAAGGCAGTTCGGGTTCAGGGGGCAGGTCGAGCCGTTCCAGCGCGTTGCGGGTCGCCCACATGCGGCGAATCGTCCGGCGCGGGTTGTCCAGCGCGGCGCGCACCGTGTGCAGCCCGTGGAGCCGCACGAGGCCCTCGCTGACCGCCTCACCCGGGGTTGCCGGCTTCGATCGCTGTGCAGCCGCGTGCGCTGCCGGGTCGCGATGAGCGCGGCGCAGGCGGGCGTAATGGGCATCCTTGGGTGTGCGGGTTTTGTCGCTCATGGAGGTGCTATAACCGCACGATAGGAAATTGCCACCAAAGCTTTCACGAAGCGCGGTTGACAGCGGTTCGAGCGGTCGTCATAAGGCCCCACGTCGCGCCGGGGACTGGTACCCCGAACGCGGCAGGATGCCTTGCTTCCTCGGCTTTCGCGGCTGAATTTGGAGAGGTGCCCGAGTGGTTAAAGGGGACGGACTGTAAATCCGTTGGCTCAGCCTACGTTGGTTCGAATCCAACCCTCTCCACCATCGCTGCACGAACCGGGGACGCAACGGAAAAACGGACATGCCTGGCCTGAGGCGCGGGTATAGCTCAATGGTAGAGCAGCAGCCTTCCAAGCTGAATACGCGGGTTCGATTCCCGCTACCCGCTCCAAACCGCATGCCGACGTTTGCAGGCGTTACCCCGAATGGTCGGACCTTTCTCTGCTTTCCCGACGAGTCATCTCCAGATGCGCGCTTCAGTTCGGGAAGCGATAGCCGAAATGATCGATCTCTCGCTGGTAGATCCTCTCGACGAGAACCTTGTCACCGGGCTGGTAGTAGCTCGTCAGATCGATCTTTGCCGGGTTGTTCGACTTTTCCCGCGTGAGCCGACCCGAGTTGGTGGGCAGGGAAAGTCGTTCGCAGACGGTATCGAGATCATCTTCCAGCTTTTCCTGCCGCAGCACGAAGTCCACGATGATTCGATCGTTCTCGGTATACATATCCCATGAACGCCAATCGATGTGCTCGGCATCGCCCCGACCGTCCGCGAGCATCCGAAGCATCGCCGAGAAAGTCGGCCGTTCCCGGGCGGCACGATACCGCCAGTTGTAGATGGAAACGACGCGCTCAAACGGATTGCGCACGACGCAGAACGAAAAATAGTCTTGCCATGCTCCGGGATCGAAGGCCGCTATCTGCGTCGCGCTGGAATGGTCCGCAAGGCGGTCTTTATAGCGTCGTCGGATGGCGGCATTGTTCAGGCTGTCGAGGTTCCGCTGTTTGACGAGCGCCCGGACCACGCTGACGGGCGAGCGCTCCCGCAGAACGGTCAGGGTCGAACGGAGGTTCGGTTTCACGCCTCTGGCACGTGCCTCTGCGCGGGAGCCAAGCATGAGATCGAAGGGCCCGAGGTGGGGCGCGAGGAACGTCGTGACGGAAGTGCCTGCGTTTTTAGGCACATGCACGAAAATGAATCGATGGCGGTGCGACAGGATCACGTGCTGTCTTGTGCCTCACAAGCCGCATGAATGAGAAATCATTTCTACTATTCGGGCTTATTGGCAAGCGTAATTGCTCGAAAGCGCGCGAAATGCGCGACAAGTTGGCGTGACGCGTGGCGAAGCACTACGTAGGTGCGGACGGAGCGGGCACGACGCGGTTGTGTTTTTGCTCGTCAGCCGCTAATCGGCCTCGCATTCGCGAGCAGCCTTCCGATCGCGGCAGACTGGATCCTGACAGGAAAGAAAGAATGGCAAAGGGTAAATTCGAGCGGACGAAGCCGCATGTGAACATTGGCACGATTGGCCATGTTGACCATGGCAAGACGTCGTTGACGGCTGCGATCACGAAGTATTTCGGTGAGTTCAAGGCG
>NZ_JAMXQS010000010.1 GCF_024053505.1 Mesorhizobium liriopis
CGCCTTGAACTCACCGAAATACTTCGTGATCGCAGCCGTCAACGACGTCTTGCCATGGTCAACATGGCCAATCGTGCCAATGTTCACATGCGGCTTCGTCCGCTCGAATTTACCCTTTGCCATAGCAAATCTCCAATCAGTGTGCCCTTGCGGGCCTAGAGTCTGTGTGTGCCGACAGCGATGTCGGCGTTAGGCGTATTTCTTCTGGATTTCCTGGGCGACCGCGTTCGGCACAGGCTCGTAGTGGTCGAACTGCATCGAGTACTGGGCGCGGCCCTGAGACATCGAACGCAGGTTATCGACATACTTGAACATATTGGCGAGCGGGACCATCGCGTTGATGACCACGGCCACGCCGCGCGATTCCTGGCCCTGGATCTGGCCGCGACGACCGTTCAGGTCACCGATCACCGAACCCACATAATCCTCAGGCGTCACGACCTCGACCTTCATGATCGGCTCGAGCAGCTGGGCGCCGGCCTTCTGCGCACCTTCACGGAAGGCAGCGCGGGAGGCGATTTCGAAGGCGAGAACCGACGAGTCCACGTCATGGTAGGCGCCGTCGATCAGCGTGGCTTTCACACCGAGCATCGGGAAGCCAGCCAACGGACCGGAAGACAGAACGCTCGCGATGCCCTTCTGGACGCCCGGAATGTACTCCTTCGGCACCGCGCCGCCGACGATCTTGGACTCGAACACGAACTCTTCGCTTTCCGGGTTCGGCTCGAAGATGAGCTTCACGCGAGCGAACTGGCCCGTGCCGCCGGTCTGCTTCTTGTGCGTGTAGTCGATTTCCGCCGGACGCGTGATCGTCTCACGATACGCAACCTGCGGCGCACCCACATTGGCCTCGACCTTGAACTCGCGACGCATGCGGTCGACGATGATGTCGAGGTGAAGCTCGCCCATGCCGGCGATGATGGTCTGACCGGACTCTTCGTCGGTCTTCACGCGGAAGGACGGATCCTCGGCGGCCAGACGGTTGAGCGCGAGGCCCATCTTTTCCTGGTCGCCCTTGGTCTTCGGCTCGATCGCGATCTGGATGACCGGATCCGGGAACTCCATGCGCTCCAGGATGACGGGCTTCAGCGGATCGCAGAGCGTGTCGCCGGTGGTCGTGTCCTTGAGACCGGCCAGCGCGACGATGTCGCCGGCGAAAGCCTCTTCGATGTCTTCGCGGCTGTTGGAGTGCATCTGCAGCATGCGGCCGATGCGCTCCTTCTTGCCCTTCACCGTGTTGTCGAGCGAGGTGCCCTTGGTGAGCTTGCCCGAATAGATGCGGCAAAAGGTGAGCGAGCCCACGAACGGGTCGTTCATGATCTTGAAGGCGAGCATGGAAAGCGGCTCGCTGTCATCGGCGTGACGCTCGATCTCCGCTTCGGTCTTCGCATCCACGCCCTTGATGGCGGGAACGTCGATCGGCGAGGGCAGGAAATCCACCACGGCGTCGAGCAGCGGCTGAACGCCCTTGTTCTTGAAGGCCGAGCCGCAGAACATCGGGAAGAACTTGACCGCGATCGTACCCTTACGGATCAGCGCGCGGATCTCGTCGTTCGATGGCACATTGCCTTCGAGATAGGCGCTCATCGCGTCGTCGTCCATTTCGACGGCGGCTTCCACGAGCTTCTCGCGATACTCTTCGGCGCGATCCTTGAGGTCGGCCGGGATTTCCACGACGTCCCAGGCAGCGCCGAGCGACTCATCGCGCCAGACCAGCGCGTTCATCTCGATCAGATCGACAACGCCCTTGAACTCGCTCTCGGCACCGATGGGAAGCTGCATCACGACAGCCTGCGCGCCGAGACGCGAGCCGATCATCTCCACCGAGCGGTAGAAATCGGCGCCGATCTTGTCCATCTTGTTGCAGAAGATCATGCGCGGGACGTTGTACTTGTCAGCCTGACGCCACACGGTCTCGGTCTGCGGCTCCACACCGGCATTGGCGTCGAGCAGCGCGATGGCGCCGTCGAGCACACGCAACGAACGCTCGACTTCGATGGTGAAGTCGACGTGGCCGGGGGTGTCGATGATGTTGAAGCGACGCAGCTTCTCGTCACGGCCTTTCCAGAAGGTCGTGGTCGCGGCCGACGTGATCGTGATGCCGCGCTCCTGCTCCTGCTCCATCCAGTCCATGGTGGCGGCGCCATCATGAACTTCGCCGATCTTGTGCGACTTGCCCGTGTAGTAGAGCACGCGCTCGGTCGTGGTCGTCTTGCCGGCATCGATGTGGGCCATGATGCCGAAGTTACGGTAGTCTTCGATCTTATATTCGCGGGCCATGATGGTGCCTCGTCTCTCGTGTGACGCCGATTACCAGCGGTAATGGGCGAAGGCGCGGTTGGCTTCGGCCATCTTATGCGTGTCTTCGCGCTTCTTGACGGCGGTGCCACGGTTGTTGGCGGCATCCATCAGTTCGCCCGAAAGACGGTCGACCATGGTGGTTTCGTTGCGGTTGCGCGCCGCCGTGATCAGCCAGCGGATCGCGAGAGCCTGACGGCGCTCCGGACGGACATCGACCGGCACCTGATAGGTCGCACCACCGACGCGGCGCGAACGCACTTCGACGTGCGGCGCGACATTGTCGAGCGCCTGATGGAACACGCCGATCGGCTCCTGCTTCGTGCGGGACTGCACCTGGTCGAGCGCCCCATAGACGATCGTCTCGGCAACCGACTTCTTGCCGTCATACATAACGGCATTCATGAACTTGGTGACAACGAGATCGCCGAACTTCGGGTCCGGGTTGATCTCGCGCTTCTCTGCACTGTGGCGTCGTGACATGGGTTCTCGTCTCTCACAAGCGGCTCGGCATGATGAATGCCAAACCGGACTTCCTTACTTCGGACGCTTCGCGCCGTACTTCGAACGACGCTGCTTGCGGTTCTTCACGCCCTGCGTGTCGAGCACGCCGCGGATGATGTGATAGCGCACGCCCGGCAGGTCCTTCACGCGGCCGCCGCGGATCATGACCACGGAGTGCTCCTGAAGGTTATGGCCTTCGCCGGGGATGTAGCCGATCACTTCGAAGCCGTTGGTCAGGCGAACCTTCGCGACCTTGCGCAGAGCCGAGTTCGGCTTCTTCGGCGTGGTCGTGTAGACACGCGTGCAGACGCCGCGCTTCTGCGGGTTCTGCTGCATCGCCGGCACCTTGTTGCGCTTCACTGGCGCGGTACGCGGCTTGCGGATCAGCTGATTGACGGTAGGCATTCAACTTCCTTTGGTTCAATCCGTTGCCTGCATCGGAAGCCCTCTTCGCGACACGTCGTGCGGATGTGACAAACGACGATCCGGGCCCAAAACCGCACCTTGCGGTCTTCGCCCGAACAAAAAGCAGAGGAGACGTTCGACCGCCTCGTGCACGCCGGAAATAGTTTCACAGTCGCAAAACGAACCGTGTTTGAGGCCACCTTCAGAAGCGCGTCGCTTCCGACAATCGAGTCTCACATCGGTTCAGACAGGGCGGCACATATGGGGTTTTCCCCGCCTCGTCAACCATTTCCGCGCGGAAAAGCTGGATTTCTTGGCTTCCAGTGCCAAGCGGAGCGGAGCACATCATTTTCTTGCGCGCCAAGGCGCACAGAGGTCATAGAGTTGCTTGCCACTGATATATGCAGAGTATCGCGATGATGGAAGACAACGACAACGAACAGCCTCCGGTGACCATCATCACCGGCCGAGTCGTGCGCCGCGTGGGCGATTCCCCCGTCACCATGCATCTGATGCTGCTGGCACCCGACGACGATACCGCCGTCCGCCGCGCCCTCGAGGCGCTGCGTGAGAAGGGCTACGCCTCGGCCGAGCTGGACCAGATCGGCCAGCTCGACGACGCCCCCGACGACGAGCCCTTCGCCTCGGCCTATCAGGGCGCGCTGGAAGGGGAAGTCTCGCTGGTCACCATGAAGGAAGACAAACGGTGAGCGCTGAGGCGTGGAAAACCCGTTTCCCCTGTTCCTCGCGATTGCGCTTCACCCCGCACTTTGCCAATAGCTGCGCTTCAGGATGACTGCTGCACACGACTTCCCCCTCTACCCCCACCGACACCTTCTCGGCATAAGAGGCCTGTCGCCCGCCGACATCGAGATCCTTCTCGCCCGCGCCGACGATGCCGTGTCGCTCTCGCGCCAGCAGGACAAGAAGAGCAGCGCCCTGCGCGGCCGCACGCAGATCAACCTCTTCTATGAAGCCTCCACCCGCACGCAGGCCTCGTTCGAGCTCGCGGGGAAACGCCTCGGCGCCGATGTCATGAATATGAGCGTCGCGTCCTCCTCGGTGAAGAAGGGCGAAACGCTGATCGATACCGCGATTACGCTCAACGCCATGCGGCCCGACATCCTCGTCATCCGCCACCATTCGGCGGGTGCGGCAGCGCTTTTGTCGCAGAAGGTGGGCTGCTCCGTCGTCAACGCGGGCGATGGCGCGCATGAGCACCCGACCCAGGCCCTTCTCGATGCGCTCACCATAAAGAGAGCCAAGGGCCGCCTCGCCCGCCTCACCGTCGCCATATGCGGCGATGTCCTCCACTCGCGCGTCGCACGCTCGAACCTCATCCTGCTCGGCGCCATGGGCGCGCGGCTGCGCATCGTCGCGCCATCGACGCTCCTGCCCGCCGGGATCCGCGAGATGGGCGTCGAGGTCACCAATTCCATGGCGGAGGGCCTGCGCGACGCCGATGTCGTCATGATGCTCCGCCTCCAGCGCGAGCGCATGGCCGGCAGCTTCGTGCCGTCGAGCCGCGAATATTTCCGCTATTTCGGCCTCGACAAGGAAAAGCTGAAAGCCGCCAAGGACGACTGCCTCGTGATGCATCCCGGCCCCATGAACCGTGGCGTCGAGATCTCGTCGGCGGTCGCTGACGGCCCGCAAAGCGTCATTCAGGAACAGGTCGAGATGGGCGTCGCCGTCCGCATGGCCGTGATGCAGGCGCTTCTCGATCCGCGCCGCAACGACGAGATTGCCGCATGAGCGCGAGCCTTTTCGAACGCGCCCGGATCGTCGATCCCTTGCGCGGGCTGGATGAAACCGGCTCGGTTCTCGTTGTCGATGGCAAGATCACCGCCTCCGGTGCCGACGCGCTCAACCAGGGCGCGCCCGAAGGGGCAACGCGAATCGACTGCGCCAACAAGCTGCTCGTTCCCGGCCTGATCGATTCCTGGGTCTTCATCGGCGAGCCCGGCGGCGAGCACCGCGAAACCATCGCCTCGGCCGGCAAGGCTGCGGCGGCTGGCGGCGTCACCTCCCTCGTGATGATGCCCGACACCAACCCCGTCATCGATGATGTGGCGCTCGTCGAGTTCGTCTTGCGCACCGCCCGCGCCTCGGCCGAAATCAACATCCACCCGGCGGCCTCGGTCACCAAGGGCCTCGAAGGCCGCGAGCTGACCGAGTTCGGCCTTCTCAAACAGGCCGGTGCCGTCGCCTTCGCGGAAGGCCGCCACAGCATCCGCTCATCGCTCGTGATGCGCCGCGCGCTCACCTACGCGCGGGACTTCGATGCCGTCGTCGCGCACCAGACCACCGATGCCGATCTTGCCGCCGATGGCGTGATGAACGAAGGCCTCTACGGCACATGGCTCGGCTTGCCCGGTATTCCGCGCGAGGCCGAGCTTCTGCCGCTCGAACGCGACCTGTCACTCGCCCGGCTCACCGGCGCGAAATACCACGCCGCCAAGCTGTCCACCGCGCTCTCGGCTGATGCCATCCGCCGCGCCAAGCAGGACGGCGCGGATGTCACCGCCGGTGCGGCCATCGCCAACCTGTCGTTGAACGAGAACGATGTCGGCGAGTATCGTACCTTCTTTAAGCTCGACCCGCCATTGCGCGCGGAGGAAGACCGCCAGGCCATGATCGAGGCCTTGCGAGACGGCACGATCGACATTCTTGTTTCATCCCACGATCCGCAGGATGTCGACACCAAGCGCCTGCCCTTTGCCGACGCCGAAGCCGGCGCCATCGGCCTCGAAACGCTTCTCGCCGCCGCCCTGCGTCTCTACCATAGCGGCGAGGTGCCCCTGCTTCGCCTGGTCGATGCGCTGTCCACCGCGCCCGCCAGGCGCTTCGGCCTCGAAGGCGGCACCCTGCGCCCCACCGCAGTCGCCAACCTTGCTCTGATCGACCTCGACGAGCCGTGGATCGTGCGCGAGGAAGCCCTTCTCTCGCGGTCCAAGAACACCTGCTTCGAAGGCGCACGCATGCAGGGGCGCGTTCTGCAAACCATGGTCGCAGGCCGAACGGTCTTCCAGGCGGAGAGTTACCGATGAGCCAGGGATACGGCCTTCTCCTCGCCGCCTTCGTCTTCGGCTACCTGCTCGGCTCCATCCCCTTCGGCCTCGTGCTCACGCGGCTCGCCGGCATGGGCGATGTGCGCAAGATCGGCTCAGGCAATATCGGCGCCACAAACGTTCTGCGCACCGGCAACAAGAAGCTCGCCGTCGCCACGCTTTTGCTCGATGCCTTCAAGGGCACCGTCGCGGTGCTTGTCGCCCACCACTTCTTCGGCCTCGAGGCGGGCCTCGCCGCAGGCTTCGGCGCGTTTCTCGGCCACCTCTTCCCCGTCTGGCTCGGCTTCAAGGGCGGCAAGGGCGTCGCGACCTATCTCGGCCTTCTTCTGGCCATCTGCTGGCAGGCGGCGCTGGCTTTCGCTGTCGTCTGGCTCGCCGCCGCCTTCGCCTTCCGCTACTCGTCGCTCGCCGCCCTTCTCGGCGTCGTCGCAGCCCCGCTCGCAGCGCTCTATTTCAGCCTGCCGATGGTCACTGTGCTGCTCGCGGTGATGAGCCTCATCGTCTTCAGCAAGCACCACGCCAACATCAAGCGTCTGCTGGCCGGCACCGAATCGCGCATCGGCTCGAAGGGCTGAGCGGTGGAGGACACCGAGCGCCTCGACTGGCTGCGCCTGATCCGCACGCCGCGCATCGGCCCCGTCACCTTCCACGAGCTTCTCGCGCGCTACGGCACGGCATCCCAAGCCATCGAAGCCCTGCCCGACCTCGCGAAACAGGCGCGCAACCCGCTGCGCATTCCGTCTCGCAATGACGCCGAACGCGAAATCGCCACAGCCACCAAGGCCGGCGCACAGATCCTCACTCTCCGCGACCCCGCCTACCCGGCGCATCTGCGCCAGACCGACACCCCGCCGCCTGTCCTTTCGGTCCTCGGCGACACCGCGTCGCCCGCCCGGCCCGCCGTTGCCATCGTCGGTGCCCGCAACGCCTCTGCCGCCGGCACGCGCATGGCCCGCCAGCTCGCCACCGAACTCGGCCGCGCCGGCATGGTGGTCGTGTCCGGCCTCGCCCGCGGCATCGATGCCGCCGCCCATCAGGGCGCGCTGGAAACCGGCACGGTCGCAGTCCTCGCGGGCGGCCTCGATCGCCCCTATCCGTCCGAGAACATCCCCCTGATGCGCGAGATCGCCGCGAAAGGCGGCGCCGTCATCTCCGAAATGCCGTGGGGCTGGGAACCGCGCGCGCAGGATTTCCCCCGCCGCAACCGCATCGTCGCCGGCCTCTCGCTCGGCCTGCTCGTGGTGGAAGCCGCCATGAGCTCCGGCTCGCTCATCTCGGCGCGCCTCGCCAACGAGCTCGGCCGCCTCGTCTTCGCCGTCCCGGGCTCCCCGCTCGATCCACGCGCCGCCGGCACCAACAAGCTTTTGAAGGACGGCGCAGTTCTCGTCACCGAGGTCGCCGACATCCTCGACCAGCTCGGCACCCAGATCACTCGCGCCCCGATCCCCACCACACCGAACAGTGAGACCGCCCAACGCTCCTTCTTCACTGAAGCGATCACGCTCCCGCCGCTCGCTCCCGAAGATGGATCAGTCAACCTCGCGGTTCAAAGCGCCCTGAGTCCTGTCCCCACCAGCATCGACGAACTCGTCGCCCATACCGGCCTCAACGCGGCACAGATTCGCGGCGCCCTTCTCGAGCTCGACCTCGCCGGCCGGCTCGAGCGTCACTCAAACGGTGGGGTATCTCTGGTCGCCATCGAGCGTTGAAGCGAGCGTTAAAGGCCGCTCGCCGCGGATGATGTCGCTCGCTTCGACATATGACATCTCGATCAGATAGGCGAGCATGTCGCAGCGCTCGGCCTTCGCCATGGTACGCAACTGCCCGAGCATGGCCTGAATGTAATCGAGCTGTTCCGTCCTCCTGCGCGGGAAGGGCCGGCGCACGACATGGCTTGCTGAACTATGGCTCGCTTGACTCATGGTCCTCAGCATTCGCAAGTAATTCTCGAGGCGAACCACTGCGGCAGCCCCAAGTATGAGTTGTATATCGAGCAAGATATACAACCTATTATTGCAGTCTTGGCAATCACCAAATGACGGTCTCACCACCTTGTCAAAAGGCGGCGACGACCGAACGCACTTGACCCCGAGGCGCCGCGCGGCCATTTGACGGGCAGCGAATATCAATGGCCGCTCTTCGGCCCTCTCCCGAAAACACACAGGTTCTGATGGACGTCGTCGTCGTCGAGTCGCCTGCAAAGGCGAAAACGATCAACAAATATCTTGGCCGCAACTACAAGGTGCTGGCCTCTTTCGGCCATGTGCGCGACCTGCCGCCCAAGGACGGCTCCGTGCGTCCGGACGAGGATTTCGCCATGTCCTGGGAGGTCGATGGCCCCTCCTCCAAGCGCCTTGCCGACATCGCCAAGGCGGTGAAGGAAGCCGATGGCCTGATTCTCGCGACCGATCCGGATCGCGAGGGCGAGGCGATTTCCTGGCACGTTCTCGAAGTGCTGCGCCAGAAGCGCGCCATCAAGGACAAGCCGGTCAAGCGCGTGGTGTTCAACGCCATCACCAAGCAGTCCGTGCTCGACGCCATGGCCAATCCGCGCGAGATCGACGCGCCGCTGGTCGATGCCTATCTGGCCCGCCGCGCGCTCGACTACCTCGTCGGCTTCAACCTTTCCCCCGTTCTGTGGCGCAAGCTGCCGGGCGCGCGTTCCGCCGGCCGCGTGCAGTCCGTCGCCCTTCGCCTCGTCTGCGACCGCGAAGCCGAGATCGAACGCTTCGTTCGCGAGGAATACTGGCAGATCGCCGCCCACCTCGCGACGCCGCGCCAGGAAGGCTTCATCGCCCGCCTGACCGCCTTCGAAGGCAAGAAGCTGCAGAAGCTCGACATCGCCAACGAGACGCAGGCCCTCGACATCAAGAGCATGCTCGAAGGCGCCACCTTCTCGGCAACCTCGGTCGAAGCCAAGCCCACCAAGCGCAACCCGGCCCCGCCCTTCACCACCTCCACGCTGCAGCAGGCCGCCTCGTCGCGCCTCGGCTTCTCTGCCAGCCGCACCATGCAGGTCGCCCAGCGCCTCTACGAAGGCGTCGATATCGGCGGCGAGACCGCCGGTCTCATCACCTATATGCGTACCGACGGCGTGCAGATGGCGCCCGAAGCGCTCGACAATGCGCGCCGCGTGATCGGCTCGGAATTCGGCAAGAACTACCTGCCCGAAAAGCCGCGTTTCTATTCCACCAAGGCCAAGAACGCGCAGGAGGCCCACGAGGCCATCCGCCCGACCGACTTCGCCCGTACGCCGGCCTCCGTCCGCAAATATCTCGAAGGCGATCAGGCCCGCCTCTACGAGCTGATCTGGAAGCGCGCCGTCGCGAGCCAGATGCAGCCCGCCGAGATCGAGCGCACCACCGTCGAGATCGACGCCCGCAACGGTTCGCGCACAGCAAGCCTGCGTGCAGTCGGCTCGGTCATCCGTTTCGACGGCTTCATCGCCGCCTACACCGACCAGCGCGACGAGGATTCGGAAGACGAAGAGAATCGTCGCCTGCCCGAAATCCGCGTCGGCGAGCCGCTCAAGCGCGACGGCATCGAAGCCACCCAGCACTCCACCGAACCGCCCCCGCGCTACTCGGAAGCCTCGCTCATCAAGCGCATGGAAGAGCTCGGCATCGGCCGTCCTTCGACCTACGCCGCCACGCTCAAGACGCTGGAAGACCGCGAATACGTCACCATCGACAAGCGCCGCCTGATCCCGCAATCCAAGGGCCGCATCGTCACGGCGTTTCTCGAAAGCTTCTTCGAGCGCTATGTCGAATACGACTTCACCGCCGCCCTCGAAGAGAAGCTCGACGAGATCTCCGACGGTCGCCTCTCGTGGAAGGCCGTTCTTCAGGATTTCTGGAAGGACTTTTCCGCCGCCATCGGCGACATCAAGGAACTGCGCGTCACCGACGTTCTCGATGCGCTCAACGACGACCTCGCGCCGCTCCTTTTCCCGGCTCGCGAGGACGGCTCCGACCCGCGCTCCTGCCCCAAATGCGGCACCGGCCAGCTTTCGCTCAAGCTCGGCCGCTACGGCGCGTTCGTGGGCTGCTCGAACTACCCAGAATGCGGCTTCACGCGTCAGCTCGGCGACACCGGCGAGCAGTCTGCGGAAGGCGGCGCTGAGGGCGACGGCAACAAGGCGCTCGGCACCGATCCCACCACGGGCGAGGAAGTCACCCTGCGCGCCGGCCGCTTCGGTCCCTACGTTCAGCGCGGCGAAGGCAAGGAAGCCAAGCGCTCCAGTCTCCCCAAGACCTGGGCGCCCGCAAGCATCGACTTCGACCGCGCCATGCAGCTCCTGAGCCTCCCGCGCGATGTCGGCCTGCACCCCGAGTCGGGCAAGATGATCTCGGCGGGCTTGGGCCGCTACGGCCCCTTCCTGCTTCACGACGGTGCCTATGCCAATCTCGAAACCATCGAGGATGTGCTGACGGTCGGCCTCAACCGCGCCGTCACCGTGATCGCCGAGAAAAAGGAAAAGGGCGGACGCGGGCGCGGCTCGACGCCTGCGGCCCTGCAAACCTTCGAACACCCGGATGGCGGTTCCATCACCGTGCGCGAGGGCCGTTTCGGCCCATACGTCAACCACGGCAAGATCAACGCTACCCTGCCCAAGGGCAAGGACCCGGCTTCGGTGACAATCGAGGAAGCGCTCGCGCTTCTCGCCGAACGGGCCGAAAAGGCCCCGAAGTCGGCCCGCAAGGCGCCGGCCAAATCGGCCTCAAAGACCACCAAGACCACGGCGGCCAAAAAGGCCCCCGCAAAGAAACCCGCAGCCAAGAAGGCGGCGAAGGCAGGATAGATTGGCGCGCAGCATCTCGGGCCGCAAGAAACCCACCAAGAGCGAGCGGGCGGAAAGCCCCTCGCAATTCCTGCCCTCGCGCGAGGAAATCCTCCGCTTCATCTCGGAAAACCCGGAGCAGGCGGGCAAGCGCGAGATCGCGAAAGCCTTCAACATCAAGGGCTCCGACCGCACCTGGCTGAAGGACCAGCTCCGCGGGCTGGAAGATGACGGTGCCATCACCAAGCGCCGCAAGCGCCTGAGTCGCCCCGGCGAACTGCCGCCCGTCGGCACGCTCGTCATCTTCGGCCGCGACGCTCACGGCCACCTCCTCGCCCGACAGGATGGCAACGAAGCATCGGACGCCGTCGTTTCCATCGCCCCGCCACGCGGCGAGCGCGGCGCGAAGACGCCCACGGCTGGTGTCGGCGACCGCGTTCTCGCCAAGATCTTCCGTGGCCGCGAGGAAGATGGCGCACCGGTCTGGACCGCGCGCGTCATGAAGGTTCTCGCCAAGCGCGAAGCCGCCCTTCTCGGCATCCTGCGCCAGACCGCAGACGGCTCCTTCCGCCTCGATCCGACCCAGAAGCGCCAGAGCGAAATGGCGATCGACGCCGAAGACCTCGGCGGCGCTGTCGCCGGCGATCTGGTCGAGGCCGAATCCCTTCGCAGCTCCGGCTATGGCCTGCCCCGTGCCCGCGTCACCGCCGTTGTCGGCTCGCTCGCCAACGAAAAGGCCGTCTCGCTCATCGCGCTGCACGAGCACGGCATCCCCTACCGCTTCCCGCAGGAGGTCTTGGACGAGGCCAACGAAGCCAGACCCGCAAGCCTCGCCAACCGCGAGGACTGGCGCACGCTTCCCCTCGTCACCATCGATCCGGCCGACGCCAAGGACCACGACGACGCCGTCCATGCCGAGCCCGACCCGGATGAAGCCAATCCCGGCGGCCACATCGTCACGGTCGCCATCGCCGATGTCGCCGCCTATGTCCGCCCCGGCACCCCGCTCGACCGCGAAGCGCTGCGGCGCGGCAATTCCGTCTATTTCCCCGACCGCGTCGTGCCGATGCTGCCCGAGCGCATCTCGAACGACCTCTGCTCGCTTCGCCCCCTGGAAGACCGCCCGGCCCTTGCCGTCCGCATGTTCTTCACGGCGGATGGCCGAAAGCTCCGCCACACCTTCCACCGCATCATGATGCGCTCGCATGCCAGGCTCGCCTATGCGCAGGCGCAGGCGGCCATCGACGGCCAGACGGACGAGACGACCGCTCCGATCCTCGAGACCATCCTGCACCCTCTCTGGGATGCCTACCGCGCCATGGCGCGCGGCCGCGATACGCGCCAGCCGCTCGACCTTGACCTGCCCGAACGCAAGATTCTCCTGAAGCCCGATGGCACCGTGGATCGCGTAATCGTGCCCGACCGCCTCGAAGCCCATCGCCTCATCGAGGAGATGATGATCCAGGCCAACGTCGCGGCCGCCGAAACGCTGGAAGCCAGGAAGCAGGCGCTCATCTACCGCATCCACGACGCGCCCTCGCTCGCCAAGCAGGAATCCTTGCGCGAATATCTGCAGACCATCGGCATGTCGCTGGCGCGTGGACCCGCATTGCGCCCGGCGCAGTTCAATTCCATCCTCGAACGCGTGCGTGGCGCTTCCACCGAGCAGCTCACCAACGAAGTCGTGTTGCGCTCCCAGAGCCAGGCCGAGTATGCGCCGGCCAATATCGGCCATTTCGGCCTCAACCTGAAACGCTACGCGCATTTCACCTCGCCGATCCGCCGCTATGCCGACCTGATCGTCCACCGCGCGCTGATCACGGCGCTGTCGCTCGGCCATGACGGCATGCGCCCCGGCGACGAAAGCCGGCTCGAAGAGGTCTCGACGCTGATTTCCGCCAGCGAGCGCCGCGCCATGGCGGCCGAGCGCGACACGGTGGATCGCCTCGTGGCCGGCTACCTCGCCGGCCGCCTCAACGAGACCTTCGAGGGCCGCGTGTCGGGCGTCACCAAGTCCGGCCTGTTCGTTTCCCTGCCGCAATATGGCGCGGATGGCTTCGTGCCCATTTCAACGCTGGGCGACGATTACTATATCTTCGACGAGGCCGCGCGCGCACTTGTCGGGCAGCGCACCGGCCAGGGCTACCAGCTTGCCGACCCCGTGACGGTCAAGCTGGTGGAGGTCGCACCGGTCGCAGGCGCCATGCGTTTCGAGATCGAAAGCGATGCGAAGCAACTTTCGCCCGGCCAGCGCAGTTTCCACAAGGCAGTCCGCGGCAAGGCCCGCCAACGCGCCTCCGTGGGGAAACGCCGCAGGAGTTAGCAGATGACCGATACCGCCTATGGGGAAACCATCGAAGTCAGCCCCGCCCGCTCCTTGCCGCTCGCCATGTGGCGCGGCGCCTGTTCGCGCTGCCCGAATTGCGGCGAGGGCAAGCTCTTCGCTTCCTTCGTCAAGACGGTGCCGGCCTGCGAGCATTGCGGCGAGGTGATCGAGCACCATCGCGCCGACGATCTGCCCGCCTATCTCACCATGTTCGTGGTCGGCCACGTGGTCGTCGGCCTGTTCATGGGCTTCGAGGCGACGACCAACCTTTCGGCCTGGCAGCACCTCGCCATCTGGGTGCCGATCACCATCGTCATGTCGCTCGCTCTCCTTCGTCCCATCAAGGGCGCGACCGTCGGCCTGCAATGGGCGCTGCGCATGCACGGCTTCGGCGAGCACAAGGATGAGATCGAGACCCATCCCGAGGCGAGCGGCAACACGCGAAACGCAGTCTAGCCGTTGCGAATGCTTGACTTTTGGCGACTCCCCGGTCTATGTCGCCGCCGAACGTCGCGTCTCCGTGCAGCCGATCCGAGCTGTTCCGATCCGGCCGCGGCACATCAACCATCAGATTAGTGGACCGCGACGATGGCAAAAGCAGCCAATATCAAGATCAAGCTTCTTTCGACCGCCGACACCGGCTTCTTCTATGTGACGAGCAAGAACAGCCGCACCAAGACCGACAAGATGTCGTTCCGCAAGTACGACCCGATCGCGAAGAAGCACGTCGAATTCAAGGAAACCAAGATCAAGTAAGAGCTTGGACCTACAAACAGCAAAGCCGCCCTCGGGCGGCTTTTTTGTTGGGCTGTTGTCTGATCGATGCGGCTCAGGAATCGCCGAGATAGGAGCGGATCGTCTCGATGAAGCGCGGCACGGAGATGGGCTTGGAGATATAGGCCTCGCACCCGCCCTGCCGGATACGCTCCTCGTCGCCCTTCATGGCGAAGGCCGTCACCGCGATCACCGGGATCGTGTGCAGATCGTCGTCCTGCTTGAGCCATTTGGTCACTTCCAGCCCCGACACTTCCGGCAGCTGGATATCCATCAGGATCAGGTCGGGCCGGTGGCTGCGCGCCAGGTCCAGCGCCTCGAGCCCGTTGCGGGTCCGGACCGTCTGGTAGCCGCTCGCCTCGATCAGGTCGCGGAACAGCTTCATGTTGAGCTCGTTGTCTTCGACGATCATAACCTTCTTAGACATGCGAGCCCCGAATCGTTTTCCCGTGTGCTTCTAGCATCTGTGTCGCGGGCCGCATCTCCCCAAAAATTGAACGCCCGGACACGAAACGGAACAAGGGAGAACGGCGCGCCATGAAGCTCGACCAGGAGGCCGCCCAGGCCTTGGCGATACAGGCCTTGGCCTTTGTCGCCAGCGATCCGGATCTCTTGCCGCGTTTCCTGTCAATCACCGGGATTGAAGCCGACACCATCAGATTGGCCGCGCGCGAGCCCGGCTTCCTGGCCGGCGTTCTGCAATTCGTGGCGAACCACGAGCCCACTTTGTTATCCTTCGCGGAAAGTGCGGGCATCAAGCCGCAGACCGTGATGGATGCCATGCGCGCCCTGCCCCTCGGCACTGAAGACTATGACAGGTCCATATGAGCGAAGATGAAGAAACCCGCCGCCAGATCGGCGAACTGCAGCACGACGACCGTCCGCTTCTGGTGGTCGATGTCGACGAGGTCGTGCTCGAATTCGTCACGCCCTTCGGCAATTACCTCGCCTCGCAGGACCTCGATCTCGGCCTCGACAAGTTCGCTCTGCACGGCAACATCTTCGCGCGGGGCACGCGAGAGGCCATCGCCGACGAGCGCGTCACGGCCCTCATCGACGAATTCTGGGACGTGCAGGCCGATTGGCAGCAACTCGCGCTCGGCGCGCCCGAAGCGCTCGCCGCACTCTCCAACGACGCACAGGTGGTGCTCCTGACCGCCATGCCGCACCGTGCCCGCGAGCATCGACGCAAGCATTTGGAATCGCTCGGCCTGCCCTACGCGCTTCTCACCACGGAGCGCGCCAAGGGCCCGGCCGTCGCCCAGATCCGCAACGGTTCGCGCCCCGTCGCCTTCGTGGACGACATCGTGCGCAATCACCTCTCCGTCCGCGATACCGTGCCCGACGCAGCCCTCTTCCAGCTCATGGCCCACGGGGGCCTGCGCGCGCTGATGGGCGAAATCCCCGCCGGCATCACCGCCGTCGCCGATTGGGAAGAGGCGCAGCCGCTCATCGCGCAGTCGCTGGGCATCGCGGCCTGACCAAGTCAACGGTGGAGACCGACGCCGCCCCGATTGCGACTCTCCGCACATCGGCGTAGCTTCGTTCTTCCAATGTTCCGCCTGAACGACCCCAAGCTCGGCTTCTGCCGTGACTGCCTGGCGCCCCGCCGGGCAGCCGCGTCACGCCGCTGCGCCGGCTGTGGTTCCCCCCGCGTTCTCGTTCATGACGAACTCTACGAGCTGCGCATCGCCCATATCGACTGCGACGCCTTTTACGCGTCCATTGAAAAACGCGACCGGCCCGAGCTGCGCGACAAGCCCTTGATCGTCGGCGGCGGCAAACGCGGCGTTGTTTCCACCGCCTGCTACCTCGCCCGCATCAAGGGCGTGCGCTCGGCCATGCCCATGTTCAAGGCCTTGGAGCTCTGCCCCGAGGCCGTCGTCGTCAAGCCGGAAATGGAGAAATATGCGAGTGCTGGCAGGCAGGTCCGCGCCATGATGCAGGCGCTGACTCCCTTGGTCGAACCCGTTTCCATCGACGAAGCCTTTCTCGACCTGTCGGGCACCGAGCGCATGCACGGCGCCCCGCCCGCCTTCATCCTCGCCCGCTTCGCGCAGGATGTGGAGCGCGAGTTGGGCATCTCGGTCTCGGTCGGCCTGTCCTACTGCAAGTTCCTGGCGAAGATGGCGTCGGACTTGAAGAAACCGCGCGGCTTCGCCGTGATCGGCAAGGCCGAGGCGCCCGCCTTCCTCGCCGAGCAGCCCGTCACCATGATCTGGGGCGTGGGCCAGGCCTTTGCGCAGGTGCTCCATCGCGACGGCATCCGCACCATCGGCCAGCTCCAGCGCATGGAACAGGGCGACCTCCTGCGCCGCTACGGCTCGATGGGCAACCGCCTCTTCCGCCTGTCGCGTGGCGACGACACGCGCCGCGTGGAGCCGAGCAACGAGCGCAAGAGCGTGTCGGCCGAAACCACCTTCGACAACGATCTCGCCACCGCCGCCGACCTCGTTCCCGTCTTGCGCGCCCTCAGCGAGAAGGTCTCGGCCCGCCTGAAGAAAGGCGACACCGCCGGACAAACGGTCACGCTCAAGCTCAAGACGCAGGACTTCAAG
The DNA here is from genome assembly GCF_024053505.1 of Mesorhizobium liriopis. GTDB lineage: Bacteria > Pseudomonadota > Alphaproteobacteria > Rhizobiales > Rhizobiaceae > Mesorhizobium_B > Mesorhizobium_B liriopis. Next base: position 16,717 of record NZ_JAMXQS010000010.1, read on the forward strand.
ACCCGCACCCGCAACCAGCGCCTTCCCGACCCCACCCGCCTCGCCGACCGCATCTTCGAGACCGGTCTCGGCCTGCTGCGCAAGGAAACCGACGGCACCCGCTTTCGCCTGCTCGGCATCGGCGTCTCCGACCTCAGCGACACCGCGCGCGCCGACCCGCCCGACCTCATCGACCTGCGCAGCCGCAAGCGCGCTCTCGCCGAAACTGCCGTCGACGCGCTCCGCGAGAAATACGGCCTCCGCGCCATTGAGACAGGCTACACTTTCGGCAAAGGCACCAAAGGCCGCCCACCCCGCGCCGAAAGCACCGACACCCCCAGCATGCGCCCGCCCGAATTCTGGGACGAAATGGACCTGCCGGACGCGTGACGGCCGCTCCGGCAACGACAAACAGGTGGATTGATCACTCGCCCCATACCCCTCCCCACAAGGAGGAGGGGAACGTCGCCGTGGCTTTCTCTCCTGTCAGCCAGACCTCAAGCTTCAAGGTAAATCACAGCGCCGACGCCCTCCCTCCCCCTTGTGGGGAGGGATACAGGGTGGGGGTAACCTCTCCACCCGCACAGCTTTCCAAGCAAAAGCCCACCAAGAACCCAAAAAATCTCATCCACCCCCTCCCACCCCTCCCTTACCCTCCTCCTCGCGTCCTCCACGGGGCATCGGTCATGACGGTGATTGCGTGGGAGAAGCCGGTGCCGGGCTGGGGAAGTTGACGAATGACCCTGGGTGATGAGCCCCTAAGCCCGGGCCCCAAGTGAGGAGCGTGGGTAGCGCCGCGTTCTGTGGACCTAGGGCAAGAACACCGAAGCGGGCGGCCGCGAGGTTGCACCACTCATACCATCTGCCGAGCGACCAAGCGGCCGCCCGCTCCCCGATCTTTTCCAGAACTCGGCCCCGCGGCGCGAGATCGCACTGCCATGGAATCGCGCTAATATGTCCGCGTCACCCGATCACAATCGCCTCGCCGGCGAAGCTTTCCCCCGCTTATTCCCCATGCCAATTAGACTCTCTTCATCGAAATACGGACACTGTGCGTTCAAGCGGGATGAGTCTTTGCGATTCCCCGCAAGGAGACGGCATGGCATCTGAACGGCAATCGCGGGACCCCATCGTCCGCGCGGCGGAAGCGGCAAAGCTGCCCAAAGCCCCCCCGCCGCCGGAGAAACCCACCTTCATCCACTTGCGGGTCCATTCCGCCTATTCGCTGCTGGAAGGCGCGCTGACCGTCGGCAAGACGCTCGGCTATGCGGTCGCCGACCGCGCGCCCGCCATCGGCATCGCCGACACCGGCAACATGTTCGGTGCCATGGAATTCGCCCAGAAGGCCACCAAGGAAGGCGTGCAGCCGCTCATCAGCCTGCAGCTCGATGTCTGCTTTCCCGTCGAGCCGGAGGATCCCACCAGGAAGAGCTTCCGCAAGGAGAAGCTCGAATGCCACCCGATCGTGCTGATCGCCGCCACTGAAACCGGCTACCGCAACCTCGTGATGCTGGTCTCGAAGCTCCATCTCGAAAACGAGCAGGGCGACCCGATCCACATCAAGCACTACAAGCTCGAAACCTGGTCCGACGGCCTGATCTGCCTCACCGGCGGCCCGCGCGGCCCCATCGGCACGGCAGTCGCCCAAGGCAACATGGACGCCGCTGAACAGCGTCTCAACGAGCTCAAGCGCTATTTCGGCGACCGTCTCTATGTCGAGATCGAGCGCGTCGGCGCCTATGACCGCCGCATCGAGGCCGCGACCGTCGCCCTCGCCTACCGCCACGACCTGCCCATCGTCGCCACCAATGAGGCCTTCTTCCTCAAGCGCGAGGACTACGAGGCGCATGACGCGCTGCTCGCCATCGCCGAAGGCTCGGTCGTCGCCGAAGACAACCGCCGTCGCCTCTCGCCCGACAACCACCTGCGCCCGCAGGCCGAGATGGCGGCACTCTTCGCCGACCTGCCGGAAGCGCTCGAAAATACCGTCGAGATCGCGCGCCGCTGTTCCTACTACCCGAAAAAGCGCGCGCCGATCCTGCCGCGCTTCACCACCGGCAATGCCTCAACCCCCGAGGAGGCCGAAAAGGCGGAAGCCCTCGAACTGCGGCGCCAGGCCCAAGAAGGCCTGAAAATGCGCCTCGACGCGCACGGCCCCACCCAAGGCTTCACCCCCGAAGACTACGAAAAGCGCCTCGATTTCGAGCTCGGCATCATCGAGCGCATGAAGTTCCCCGGCTACTTCCTGATCGTCGCCGACTTCATCAAATGGGCCAAGGCGCATGACATACCCGTGGGCCCCGGCCGTGGCTCGGGCGCCGGCAGCCTCGTCGCCTACGCGCTCACCATCACTGACATCGACCCCTTGCGCTTCTCGCTCCTCTTCGAGCGCTTCCTCAATCCCGATCGCGTGTCGATGCCCGACTTCGACATCGACTTCTGCCAGGACCGCCGCGAAGAAGTGATCCGCTATGTGCGAGACCGCTACGGCCACAAGCAGGTCGGGCAGATCATCACCTTCGGTTCGCTCCAGCCGCGCGCCGTGCTGCGCGATGTCGGCCGCGTGCTGCAGATGCCCTACGGACAGGTCGATCGCCTGTGCAAGATGGTGCCCGCGATCCCGTCCAACCCGGTCACGCTGACGCAGGCCATCGAAGGCGACCACCGCTTCGCGGAAGAAGCCGAGAAGGAGCCCATCGTCCAGACTTTGCTCGACATGTCGCTGAAGCTCGAAGGCCTCTACCGTCACGCCTCGACCCATGCGGCCGGCGTCGTCATCGGCGGCCAGCCGCTGGAAGAGATCGTGCCGGTCTATCGCGACCCGCGCTCCGACATGCCGGTCACGCAGTTCAACATGAAATATGTCGAGGATGCGAGCCTCGTTAAGTTCGACTTCCTCGGCCTCAAGACGCTCACCACCATCGACCGCGCGGTGAAGCTCGTGCGCCGGCGCGGCATCGATATCGACATCGCCAAGATCCCGCTCGACGACGAGAAGACCTACGGGATGCTCTCGCGCGGCGAAGTGGTCGGCGTGTTCCAGGTGGAATCCGCCGGCATGCGCAAGGCGCTGATCGGCATGAAGCCCGACCGCATCGAGGACATCATCGCGCTCGTCGCCCTCTACCGTCCGGGCCCGATGGAGAACATCCCGACCTACAACGCCCGCAAGCATGGTGAGGAGGAGATCGCCTCGATCCATCCGATGATCGACCACCTCGTCAAGGAAACGCAGGGCGTCATCGTTTACCAGGAACAGGTGATGCAGATCGCGCAGGAGCTGTCGGGCTATACGCTCGGCGAGGCCGACCTGCTCCGCCGCGCCATGGGCAAGAAGATCCGCGCCGAGATGGAAGTGCAGCGCGTGCGCTTCAACGAGGGCGCGGTGAAGAACGGCCTGAAGAAAGAACAGGCGAACATGATCTTCGATCTGCTCGCCAAGTTCGCCGATTACGGCTTCAACAAGTCCCACGCTGCGGCCTACGCCGTCGTCTCCTACCAGACGGCCTATCTCAAAGCGCATTACCCGGTCGAATTCCTCGCCGCCTCGATGACGCTCGACATGGGCAACACCGAGAAGCTGAGCGATTTCCGCCAGGACGCGATGCGCCTCGGCATCACCGTCGTGCCGCCCTCGGTGCAGACCTCGGACAGCCTGTTCGAAGTGGGCGAGAACAAGATCTTCTACGCGCTCGCCGCCATCAAGGGCGTGGGCGAAGCTGCCGTCGATCACGTCGTGGCGCTGCGCAAGGAAAAGCCCTTCCAGAACCTCGCCGATTTCGCCTCGCGCATCGATCCCAAGATCGTCGGCAAGCGCGTGCTCGAAAGCCTGATCGCCGCCGGCGCGCTCGATTGCTTCGGCTACGACCGCGCCTCGCTGATGGGCGGCGTGGACCGCATCATGGGCATGGCGTCGCGTGCCCGCGAGGACGAAGCGTCGGGCCAGGTCGATATCTTCGGCGCCGCGATGAGCGCCACCCCGCCCACCCTCCATCTCGCGCCGACCGAGACATGGTTGCCCGCCGAGCGGCTCCAGCGCGAGTTCCAGGTGGTCGGCTTCTACCTTTCGGCGCACCCGCTCGACGACTACAAGGATTCGCTCGCCAAGATGCGCATCCAGACCTGGACCGAGTTTTCGGCTGCCGTGAAGAAGGGCGCCACCGCCGGCCGCCTCGCCGGCACCGTCACATCGCGTCAGGAGCGCAGGACCCGCACCGGCAACCGCATGGGCATCGTGATGTTCTCCGACACCACGGGCCAGTACGAGGCCGTGATGTTCTCCGAAGTGCTCGGCCTCTACCGCGACATGCTCGAGCCCGGCAAATCGGTCGTCATCACGGTCGCCGCCGAAGACCGTCCCGAAGGCATCAACCTGCGCATCGGCACGGTCCAGTCGCTCGAAGACGAAGCCGTCCGCGTCCAGAAGGCGCTCCGCGTCTTCCTGCGCGATATCGCCCCGCTCGCCAGCGTGCAGTCGCAGCTTTCTGCGAGAGGCGACGGCCAGGTCAGCTTCATCGTCCTCAAACCCGACGCCGCCGGCGAGATCGAAATCTCCCTGCCCGACAAATACCGCCTCTCCCCCCAACTCGCGAGCTCGCTGCGGGCCGTGCCGGGCGTGGTGGATGTGGAACTCGTTTAAGGCACGGTTGGTCGCAGATACGTGCGACAGCCTCGGAGGATGTTGAAAGCGAACGGCATGGATTCTCGGGTCAAGCCCGAGAATGACGAAGCGAGGAGTGAGACGTCCAGTTGATGACTGAACTGATAAGCACTGCGCGTGAAGGTTTGCCCCATTCTTCTTTTCGTTCGTCATTCTCGGGCTCGACCCGAGAATCCATGCCGTTCCCTCTCCACCGACAGCCAACGTCGTTAAGCCACCGAGTCCAGACAGTCCTCGCTCATAAGGTCCAAGGGCTCCCGAGCCCAAACAATCTATCCACCCCCTCCCCACCCGACCTACACTCTCCACATCACCCACCCGCCTTGCACCCCACCCCCAAACCTGAAATCCCTTCCCCATCCCGATTCGCAAGGAGCCGCCCATGAAGACCCGTGCCGCCATAGCCGTTGCCGCCGGCAAGCCGTTGGAGATCATGGAGGTGGACCTTGAAGGTCCGCGCGCGGGCGAGGTGCTGGTCGAGATCAAGGCCACCGGCATCTGCCACACCGACGAGTTCACCCTGTCTGGTGCCGATCCCGAAGGGCTGTTCCCGGCGATCCTGGGTCATGAGGGTGCCGGCATCGTGGTCGATGTGGGCGCAGGCGTCACGAGCGTGAAAAAGGGCGATCACGTGATCCCGCTCTACACGCCCGAATGCCGCCAGTGCCCGTCCTGCCTGTCGCGCAAGACCAATCTCTGCACCGCGATCCGCTCCACCCAGGGCCAGGGCCTGATGCCCGATGGCACCTCGCGCTTCTCGATCGGCAAGGACAAGATCCACCACTATATGGGCTGCTCGACGTTTTCGAACTTCACCGTCCTGCCCGAGATCGCGGTGGCCAAGGTCGATCCGAACGCACCCTTCGACAAGATCTGCTATATCGGCTGCGGGGTGACCACCGGCGTGGGAGCTGTGATCAACACCGCCCAGGTCGAGATCGGCGCAACCGCTGCCGTCTTCGGCCTTGGCGGCATCGGCCTCAACGTCATTCAGGGCCTCAAGCTCGCCGGCGCCGACATGATCATCGGCGTCGATCTCAACAATTCCAAGAAGGAATGGGGCGAGCGCTTCGGCATGACCCATTTCGTCAACCCCTCCGAGATCGAGGGCGACGTGGTCGCCCACATCGTCAACCTGACCAAGCGCGGCGCCGACCAGATCGGCGGCGCCGATTACACCTTCGACTGCACCGGCAATGTCAGGGTGATGCGTCAGGCGCTCGAATCGGCGCATCGCGGCTGGGGCCAGTCCATCGTCATCGGCGTCGCGGGCGCAGGCCAGGAGATTGCCACCCGCCCCTTCCAGCTCGTCACCGGCCGCGTCTGGAAAGGCACGGCGTTTGGCGGCGCGCGCGGCCGCACCGATGTTCCCAGGATCGTGGACTGGTACATGTCGGGCAAGATCGAGATCGACCCGATGATCACCCACACCATGCCGCTCGAAGACATCAACAAGGCCTTCGACCTGATGCACAAGGGCGAAAGCATCCGCAGCGTGGTGATCTACTGATCCCATGACCACCATCTACGTCGATGCCGATGCCTGCCCCGTGAAGGAGGAAATCCTGCGCGTGGCCGAGCGCGTCGGTGTCGTCGTGGTGATGGTCTCGAACGGTGGCCTGCGCCCCTCCCGCGACCCGATGGTTCGCCACGTCGTGGTGTCCAAAAGTGCTGATGCGGCCGACGACTGGATCGTGGACAATGCCGTCGCCGCCGATGTCGTGATCACGGCGGATGTGCCCCTTGCCGCGCGCACCGTCGAAAAAGGCTGCTTCGTGCTCGGTCCCACCGGGCGGCCTTTCACGCCCGAAACCATCGGCATGGCCGTGGCCATGCGCGATCTCAAGCAGCACCTGCGCGAGACGGGCGAGTCGCGCGGACTCAATCCGAGCTTTTCGCCCAGGGACCGGTCGAGCTTCCTGCAAGCGCTCGACCGCACCGTGCGCCGTGCCATGCAGGGAACGAGCGCCGCGTGAGTTCTGCCCCGAAAAAGCGCAAGACGCGCCCTCACCTCGAATTCATTCTCGCCTCGCTCGGCGGCGTGGCGGTTGGCGGGCTCACGCATCTCGTGGACAAGAACCTGTCCTTCGTCGCGGGCACCAGCGCCTTCTTCGCGATCTTTCTCCTCGGCCAGGCGCGCCAGCTGAAACGGCTGACGGCGAGCTATCTCAGCCAGAATGCGCGGAAGGCCGACGAACCCGTTTTCGTCATCTTCCTCGTCACCCTCGTGGTGGCGGCCGCCGCCTTCACCTCGCTCTTCCTGCTCCTGAGCGAGCAAGGCGCACCGAACCCGATCGAGCTCGGCATTTCGCTTCTCTCCGTCCTGCTCGGCTGGTGCACGATCCAGGCGACATTCGCCATCCACTACGCCCATCTCTGCTGGCTCGACCATGAGGCGACGGAACAGCGCGGCGAGCCGGTGGCGCGCAAGAGCGCCGAGGGCCTCGACTTTCCCGGCGACGACGAACCCGGCGGCTGGGATTTCCTTTATTTCTCGATCACCATCGGCATGACCGCGCAGACGGCGGATGTGGACACGACCTCGACCCGCCTGCGCAAGGCGGTCTCGATCCACGCCATCATCTCGTTCTTCTTCAACGCGGTGATCGTCGCCGCCGCCGTGAATATCGCCGTCAATCTCGGCCAGTAGCGCCGCCCGCAGGCGCGCTCTTCGCGAAACTTTGATCCACCTGCCTTTGAAACAGCGTAAGCCTGCTTTCCGTATCAAGGATAAGCGGGCAGCGGGATCGAGGCATGAGCGACGTGGCACAAGACGAGATGGCGGTGGCGCATGAGCCGCCCGCGCGCCGCCTGATCTACCGCCAGTCGATCTGGACGAGGGTCACGCACTGGGTCTGGGCCATTGCCCTCTTCTTCCTGCTGTTGAGCGGCCTCAACATCTTCAATGCCCACCCCACGCTCTATGTCGGCCGCGACAGCGGCTTTCAGTACGACAACGCCGTTCTCAAAATAAATGCCGACTTCAACCAGACGCCAGCCGCAGGCTTCGTCGAAGTGCTCGGCCATCGCGTCGCCACGACCGGCGTCTTCGGCATCTCCGAGCATGACGGCGAACGCGAGTTTCGGGCCTTCCCCCACTGGATGACGATCCCTTCCTTCTACGACCTCGCCACCGCCCGCGTGGTCCACTTCTTCTTCGCCTGGGTGCTCTCCGGCACCCTGCTCGTCTGGCTCGTCGCAAGCCTCCTGAACGGCCATGCACGCCGCGATGTCGTGCCCGGCCGGACAGACCTGCGCCGCCTGCCTCGCGACATCGCCGACCACCTCCGCCTGCGGTTCCGCCACACGCGCGACTACAATCCGCTCCAGAAGCTTTCCTATGCCGGTGTGCTCTTCGTGGCCTTTCCGTTGATCATCCTGACGGGCCTCGCCATGTCGCCCTCATTCAATGCCGTCGCACCCTTTCTGCTCGACCTGTTCGGCGGACGTCAGACGGCGCGTACGATCCATTTCGTCACGATGCTGGCTCTCGTCCTGTTCGTCGTCGTCCATGTCGTGATGGTGCTCGCCGCAGGTCCCATCAACGAACTGCGCTCGATCATCACCGGCTGGTATCGCGCGGATGAGGAGACACGGCCATGAGCGCTTTCAAGCTCAACCGTCGCCGCTTCCTTTCCGCCGGTGCGCTCGGCGCGTCCTCGCTGGCGCTCGGCGGCTGCGACGTGTTCGACGGTTTCGCCGACCGAGCGCACCCCTTGCGCGAATTCATGACGGGTGCCAACGACCTGACCTACCGCGCCCAGCGCCTTTTGGCCGGCAACCGGCTCGCGCCCGAATTCAGCGAAAGCGACATCCGCCAGCCACAGCGCCCCAACGGCGTGACGCGTCCCGAGGATGACGACTATCAGGCCCTCCTCGCCAATGATTTCCGCGACTGGCGGCTGGAAGTGACGGGGCTGGTCGAGAACCCGCTATCGCTCTCGCGCGAACAGCTCATGGCGATGCCCTCGCGTACCCAGATCACCCGCCACGACTGCGTGGAAGGCTGGAGCTGCATCGCGAAATGGACCGGCGTGCCACTTGCCCTTGTGCTCGAGCATGCCCGCGTAAAGCCAACGGCGCGCTACGTCATGTTCTGGTGCATGGACACGATCGAGCGAGGCCTGTCGGGCAATGTCCGGTATTCGAGCTCCATTGACCTGATCGACGCCCGCCATCCGCAAACGATCCTCGCCTATGGCTGCAACAACGAGGCGCTGGCCGTCGCCAACGGTGCGCCCTTACGCGTGCGTGTCGAACGCCAGCTCGGCTACAAGATGCCGAAATATCTGCGCCGCATCGAACTGGTCGACAGCTTCGCCGCCATCGGCCTCGGCAAGGGCGGCTACTGGGAAGACCGGGGATATGATTGGTACGCCGGAATCTGAGAGGTGACAGCGATAACCGATTGAGCTACGGATACGACGTTCGGAGTCGCAAATGGCTCCGCCGCGCGCGGGAGAGAGTGGCCGCTTGGCCACCGCCGAAGGGGAAATCGCCCGAAATCTCTCAGGCAAAAGAACCGCGCGGGGTTCAGGACGCTCTGGAAAGTCGGGAGCAATCCCGCGCCGAAGGTGTAAGCGCCGCTCGACGAGCCGGCGCGAGTCTCTCAGGCTTCAGACAGAGGGGCACGAAGTGCGGCAGCCATTCCGGCTGCGGCAAACGTGCGATTCTGGAGAACCGAGTGACAGCGGGCGACACGAAGACCCTTCCCTTAGAAGATATGCATCAGGCGGCCGGCGCGCGCTTCGGCACGTTTGCCGGCTGGCACATGCCGCTGACTTATCCGCTCGGTGTCTTCAAGGAGCACCTGTGGACGCGCCAGGATGCCGGTCTCTTCGACATCTCCCACATGTGCCTCTTCGCCGTCGATGGCCCGCAGTCCGCGAAGCTCCTGAGCCGCGCCTGCCCGTTGGAAGCCGAACCGCTTGCCGTCGGCCAAGGCAAGCTCTCCTTCTTCCTCGATGAGAATGCCGGTATTCTCGACGACCTGATCGTCACGCGAACGGGGGCCGAACGCTTCATCGTCGTCGCCAATGCCGGCAATGCGGAAAGCGACGAGAAGCACCTGCGCGAAATCGCAGCCGGCTACGACTGCAGCATCGCAGTGCTGCCTTTCGTGTTCCTCGCCCTGCAAGGACCGAAAGCAGAAGACGTTTTGAAGCGCGCCGGTTTCGGGCCGTTGCCCGAGCGATTCATGACCGGCCTCGAACTGGATGGCGGCGGTTTCGTCAGCCGATCCGGCTACACCGGCGAAGACGGTTTCGAGATCGGCCTGCCCCTCGACCACGCCACCACACTCGCGGAAAAACTCCTGACGGATGAACGCGTCCGCTGGATCGGCCTCGCCGCCCGCGACAGCCTGCGCCTCGAAGCCGGTCTCTGCCTGCACGGACAGGATATCTCGCCCGAGACCGACCCGGTCATGGCGGGCCTCCTCTGGGCCATCCCGAAACCCTTGCGCGAAAAAGGCGGCTTCATCGGCGCCGAGGCGCTGGCCTCGCTCGGGAACCCGAAGCGCCGACGCACCGGCTTGCGGCCGGAAGGCCGGTTGCCGGTACGCGCCGGTGCGCCGCTTTTCGATCCCGCCGGCAAGCCTGTCGGTACCGTGACCTCGGGCGGTTTCGGACCGAGCGTGGATCACCCGGTCGCCATGGGCCTGCTCGATGCCGAACTCGTCCTCCCGAGACAGCCGCTGCACACGGAAGTGCGCGGACAGAAAATCCCGATAACCGTTCATTCTCTTCCGTTTACGCCCCATCGTTACCGCAAAGGATAAGCCCCATGTCGGCAACCTATTTCACTGAAGACCACGAATGGCTGCGCGTCGAGGATGGCCTGGCGACGGTCGGCATCACCGATTACGCGCAGGAGCAATTGGGCGATCTCGTTTTCGTCGAACTCCCCGAAATCGGTCGTTCGCTGTCCAAGGGCGACACGGCGGTGGTCGTCGAATCCGTGAAGGCAGCATCTGACGTTTACGCGCCGGTCGATGGCGAGATCACCGAAGCCAACGACGCGCTGTCCTCCGAGCCTGCGCTCGTCAACTCATCCCCGCGCGACGGCGGCTGGCTCTGGAAGATGCGGCTGAGCGACAAAAGCCAGCTCGAAGGCCTCATGGACGAGGCCGGCTACAAGGCGATGATCGGCTGAAGGCTGTCGTGCACATGACCCATTCCCCGCAGAACTTTGCCGACCGCCATATCGGCCCGCGCGACCCCGACCGACGCGCCATGCTCGCAGCTATCGGCGCACCGTCTGTTGAAACGCTCATCGCGCAATCCGTGCCGAAGTCCATCCGGCTGGACCGCCCGCTCGCTCTGCCCGCGCCGGCTTCGGAAGCGGACGCATTGGCCGAACTCGGCACGATGATGCGCGACAACCAGGTGCTGAAAAGTTTCATCGGGCAGGGCTATCACGGCACATTCACGCCGCCCGTCATCCAGCGGAACTTGTTCGAAAATCCCGCTTGGTACACGGCTTACACCCCCTACCAGGCAGAGATCAGCCAGGGCCGTCTCGAACTGCTGTTCCACTTCCAGACCCTGGTGGCCGAACTGACCGGCCTGCCGGTCGCCTCCGCCTCGCTCCTGGACGAGGCGACGGCGGTCGCTGAAGCCGTCGGCATCGCCTATCGTCACGGTCGCGAGAAGCGCACAAAGGTCGTCTTCGCCGGCACGCCGCACCCGCAGACGCTCGACGTCGTGAAGACGCGCGGCGAGCCGCTGGGCATCACGGTCGGCGTCGATGGCGATATTGACGGCGAAACGGCGGCGCTCATCGTGTCGTGGCCCGACACGTTCGGAATTCGCGGCGACCATGCGGCCCGTATCGCGGCGGCGCGTGAGACGGGCGCGGTGGTTATTTTCGTGGCCGACCCTCTGGCACTCACGATCGGACAAACGCCGGCCGAGCTCGGCGCCGATATCGCGGTCGGCTCCATGCAGCGCTTCGGCGTGCCGATGGGCTTCGGCGGGCCGCACGCGGCCTATTGCGCGGTCAGCGATAAGCTGACGCGCCTGATGCCGGGGCGGCTGGTCGGCCAGTCCGTCGATGCCCATGGACGGCCCGGCTACCGCCTCGCCCTGCAGACGCGCGAACAACATATCCGCCGCGACAAGGCGACCTCGAACATCTGCACCGCGCAGGCGCTTCTGGCGAACATGGCGGCGGCCTACGCGATCTGGCATGGGCCCGAGGGCTTGCAGGCTATTGCAAGCCGGATCAACGGCTTGGCGAACGATCTTGCTACGACGCTCGACAGCGTGGGAACGGTTCGCGGCGGCGATCAGTTCGACACGGTCTGCGTGTCCGGCATCGATGCAGCGGCGATTGCGGCCAAGGCAGAGGAAGACGGTCGGCTGCTTCGCGTGATCGACGGCGAAACCATTTCGATCAGCTTCGACGAGACCTCGACCGAAGCGGATCTTGCCGCGCTTGCCGCGCTCTTCGGCGCAGAGGTGAAGCAGGCGGAGGCCTTGAAGGCAGCGCCGCGCAAGAGCTTCCTGTCGCAGCCGGTCTTCCACGAGAACCGCTCGGAAACCGAGATGATGCGCTTCCTGCGCCGACTGGCGGACAAGGATCTGGCGCTCGACCGCGCGATGATCCCGCTCGGCTCCTGCACCATGAAGCTGAATGCGGCCGCCGAGATGATGCCGGTGAGCTGGCCTGAAATCGCCAACCTGCACCCCTTCGCGCCGGAAACGCAGACGCGCGGCATCCGCGCGATGATCAGCCAGCTCGAAGCATGGCTTTGCGAGATCACGGGCTTTCATGCCGTATCGCTGCAGCCCAATGCCGGCAGCCAGGGCGAATATGCGGGCCTGCTGGCCATCCGTCGCTATCATGAGTCTCGCGGCGAAGCGCATCGCGACATTTGCCTGATCCCGTCTTCCGCGCACGGCACCAACCCGGCCAGCGCCTCCATGGCAGGCATGCGCGTCGTGGTGGTGCGTTGCACGGAGAATGGCGACGTGGACGCGGACGATCTGGAAGCCAAGGCCAAGGAATACGCCGACAGGCTCGCCGCCTTGATGATCACCTACCCGTCCACGCATGGCGTGTTCGAGGAAAATGTGCGCGACATCATCAAGATCGCACACGATCACGGCGCGCAGGTCTATTTCGACGGGGCGAACCTCAACGCACTGGTCGGCCTCGCGCGGCCCGGCGACATCGGCGCCGATGTCTGCCACATGAACCTGCACAAGACCTTCTGCATCCCGCATGGCGGCGGTGGTCCGGGCGTGGGCCCTATCGGCGTGGCCGAGCACTTGGCGCCCTTCCTGCCGGGCCATGTGGTGGAAGGCGAGGCACATGCGGTGTCCGCCGCCCCGTTCGGCAGCGCATCGATCCTGCCCATCACCTGGATGTATATCCGCATGATGGGCGCCGAAGGCCTGCGCCACGCCACGGAAACCGCGATCCTCTCGGCCAACTACATCGCCGCTCGGCTCGACAAGGTGTTCCCCGTGCTCTTCCGCAACCACCACGGCCGGGTCGCGCATGAATGCATCCTGGACACGCGCGTGGCGAAAACCCAGGCCGGGATCGGCGTCGAGGACATCGCCAAGCGCCTCATCGACTACGGCTTCCACGCGCCCACCATGTCCTGGCCGGTTGCCGGCACGTTGATGGTGGAGCCGACGGAGTCCGAGCCCAAGCGCGAGATCGACCGCTTTTGCGATGCGATGCTGGCGATTGCTGCGGAAGTCGCCAAGGTCGAGAAAGGCGAATGGCCAAAGGACGACAACCCGCTGGTCAGCGCCCCGCATACGGCCGCCGAGGTGACCGGCGACGCATGGTCCCACGCCTATCCACGCTCCGTGGCAGGCAAGATCGCGGACGACGGAGCCACCAAATACTGGGCTCCGGTCTCCCGCATCGACAATGTGGCGGGAGATCGAAATCTCGTTTGTGCATGCCCGCCGGTGGAGGCGTTGGCGAGTTGAACCCACCGCGGAGAATGTTGATGAGGTGGGGGCATCACCCCCACCCCCGACTCTTATGATTTTCTTGACGTAATCCCCATATCTTAAGAGATCAGCACTCGAACGAAACGAGAACATCTCTAGCCATCGGACGCGAGGCATGGCATTGTCCGAAGGCAAAAAGAACGGGTAACCCGCCAGCATGAAGAATCTTGCCGCACAGCTGGACCTCCTTGGACTGTCCACGCCCCCTGCTCCCGCCGCGCCCCGTGCGCCGGCGGCACAGCCTGCCGCACGCCCGGCGACCGAAGCGCGCAAGCCTGCGCCGGTCGCGAAGCTACCGACTTCGAGCAACGACGCGACCGAGAGCTATAGCGCTGCCGACATCGAGGTGCTCGAGGGGCTGGAGCCGGTTCGGCGGCGGCCGGGCATGTATATCGGCGGCACGGACGAGAAGGCGCTGCACCATCTCTTCGCCGAGGTGATCGATAACTCGATGGACGAAGCGGTTGCCGGCCACGCCACCTTCATCGATGTCGAGCTCGGCGCGGACGGCTTCCTGACGGTGACCGACAACGGGCGCGGCATTCCGGTGGACCCGCATCCGAAGTTCAAGAACAAGTCCGCGCTCGAAGTGATCATGACCACCCTCCATGCGGGCGGCAAGTTCGATTCCAAGGTTTACGAGACTTCGGGCGGCTTGCACGGCGTCGGCGTTTCGGTGGTCAACGCGCTCTCGGAGCTTCTGGAAGTCGAAGTTGCCCGCAACAAGCAGCTTTATCGCCAGCGCTTCGCCCGCGGCATTCCGCAGGGCCAGCTGGAAGCGCTCGGCGATGTGCACAACCGGCGCGGCACGCGCGTGCGCTTCAAGCCCGACGGGCAGATCTTCGGCGACGCCGCCAGGTTCGAGCCGGCGCGGCTCTACCGCATGGCGCGCTCGAAGGCCTACCTCTTCGGCGGCGTTGAAATCCGCTGGTCGTGCGATCCGAGCCTGATTACGGGCAAGGACAACACGCCGGAAAAGGCGGTTTTCCGCTTCCCTGGTGGCCTTAAGGACTATCTCGCTGCCTCGCTCGAAGGCGAGCATCAGGTCACGCGCGAGATCTTCGCCGGCAAGAGCGAGCGCCAGGGCGGGCACGGTTCGCTCGAATGGGCCGTGACCTGGTATGGCGGCGACGGCTTCCTCAACTCCTACTGCAACACGATTCCGACCGCCGAAGGCGGCACGCACGAGACCGGCCTGCGCAATGTCCTGACGCGCGGCCTCAAGGCCTATGCCGAACTGACCGGCAACAAGCGCGCCAATGCCGTGACCAGCGAGGACGTGATGATCTCGGCGGCGGGCATGCTGTCGGTGTTCATCCGCGAGCCGGAATTCGTCGGCCAGACCAAGGATCGTCTCGCCACCATGGAAGCGATCCGCCTGGTCGAGCAGGCCGTGCGCGATCCATTCGACCATTGGCTCGCCGACAATCCGCAGGAAGCCACCAAGCTTCTCGACTGGGTGATCGCGCGTGCCGACGAGCGCCTGCGCCGCCGGCAGGAGAAGGAAGTCAGCCGCAAGTCGGCCGTGCGCAAGCTCCGCCTGCCGGGCAAGCTAGCCGACTGCACGCAGAATGCGGCGGCGGGCGCGGAAATCTTCATCGTGGAAGGCGATTCGGCCGGCGGCTCGGCCAAGCAGGCGCGCGACCGCGCGATGCAGGCTGTGCTTCCCCTTCGCGGCAAGATCCTGAACGTGGCCAGTGCTGGCACCGACAAGCTCGGCGCCAACCAGCAGATCGCCGACCTCATCCAGGCGCTCGGCTGCGGCACGCGCTCGAAATATCGCGATTCGGACCTGCGCTACGACCGCGTGATCATCATGACCGACGCCGACGTGGACGGCGCGCACATCGCCTCGCTGCTCATCACCTTCTTCTACCAGGAAATGCCGCAGCTGGTCCGCGACGGGCATCTCTACATGGCCGTGCCGCCGCTCTACCGCATCAGCCAGGGCGGCAAGACGATGTATGCGCGCGACGATGCCCACAAGGACGAGCTGCTCAAGAAGGAGTTCAGGAGCGGGCGCGGCAAGGTCGAGATCGGGCGCTTCAAGGGCCTCGGCGAAATGATGGCCGCGCAGCTCAAGGAAACCACGATGGACCCGAAGAAGCGAACGCTTCTGCAGGTTCAGGTGGACGAGAGCACCGGCGACACCAAGAGCCGCGTCGACGAGTTGATGGGCACCAAACCCGAAATGCGTTTCCGTTTCATCCAGGAGCGTGCCGAGTTCGTGGGCGAACTGGATATCTGAGCCGGCCGGAACAAGCTTATCGAGCTGCGGTTGGAGCTGCTGGCGAAATTCGGGGGTGAGACGTGGCAGAGGCCTTGGCAGGCACGAGAAGCAGGGCCGAGGCACATGCGCTCGGCGTGTTTCTGCTGCTGGTCTCGAACCTCTTCTTCGCGCTTTCGGGCGTCTTCACCAAGAGCATTCAGGCCGATCTCTGGACGATCCTCGGATGGCGCGGCCTCGTCGGCGGTGTGCTCGTCGCCCTCTATGTGGCGCTCAAGCAGCGCCGCGCGGGACAGCCCGTCGATCTGAGGCTCGACCGGCGGGGCTGGTTGATCGCCGTCGTGAGCGCGGGCGCCAGCGTCCTCTTCATCGGCTCATTCAAGCTTACCAGCGTAGCGAGCGTGGTCGTGATCTACGCGACCATGCCTTTCATGGCAGCCGCCCTCGCCTTTTTCGTGTTCGGCGAGCGCTTGGGATCGCGCACCCTGATTGCTGCCGGGCTTTCATTTCTCGGCGTGGTGATTTCGGTGCGTGGCGGCCTGGGCGAGGGCCAACTTTTCGGTGATCTCGTCGCCGTCGCGATGACCTTCGCCTGCGCCGTCTATATCGTCATGGTCCGCGCATTCCAGAACACGAATTCGGTCTGGGCCAGCGGCGTCGCAGCTCTCATCCTCGTGCCGGTCGGTCTTTTGTTCGGCGATTACAGCGCGATATCGTGGCAGGATGCCCTGCTGATGACCCTGTTCGGCGCGAGCTTCGCAGCGGCGATCATACTCTGGACCGAAGGCGGCAGGCTCGTGCCTTCGGGCGAAGCGGGGCTGTTGGGTACGGCGGAAATGCCCATCGCGGTCGGGCTCGCTTGGATCTTCATCGGCGAGGTTCCCGGCACGTGGAGCCTCGCCGGTGGTGTGATCGTGCTCGCGGCGGTCGCCTGCCACGCATGGTTGGACATGCGAGCGCGGCAGAAAGCTGCGCCTCAATCGGTGAGATAAATTCGATCCACCCCCAACTGTCTGAATGGATACTGCTCCAAAGTCTTCAGACGGAGAGAGCGGTGATCTGCACCACTCAGAACAGGCAAGTCGCGTCAGGCCGCCATCACTGCGAGCGCATGTTGCCGCGCATTGGCGCGCAACGCGTCGAGGTGGATGGATTTCAGCAATGCGACGAGTTCGGGCGACAGCTTGGCGCCGCAGGACTGGAGCAGCAGATAGGCAATCTCTTGCGTCCCCGCGATCCGCCTGCCCGTTTCGACCTCGCACCAAAGCGCCAGCGCCTGAAGAAGGACGATGTCGAGAGCCGCACTGATGCCGGCTTTGCGGAACAGCGCGACGATAGCCCTTTGCTGGCCACCGGCGAGCAGGGTTGCAACGCGCGAGCCGTCAGTTCCGGTAAGAGCCGCAACCGCGGCGGCGAGGAAGTCCGTTCGTCCGGCGGCGACAGCGCGAACCAGAAGCGATTCGGTCAGCTGGCCCCGCAGGCGCAGGTGCTCGACAAGCGCGGGATATTCGGCGTTCGGCACGGTGTCGATAAGCGACGGCACTGCGCGGGTGCAGGCATCGTGCACGACCGCCTCGGCCCAGAGCTTACCCATCGAAGCGGCGATGAGAGGAGCGGTTTTCAGCGCTTCGCCGAGTTGCATCAGGAGAAGCAGGCGGCAGTCAGCCGGCAGGCGCGGATCACGGATCAGCGCTTCGCGGACGGTGCCGCAGGAACCGAGGCGTTCAGCGACGCGGCGGAAGCTCAGCGGCGCGATTTCGGCACCTTCATTGGCAAGCAAAGCCAGCACCGCCTCGCTTGCGCCGAGCTCGGTGATGGCGGCGGAAACCGCGATGGAAACGGTAGGTCTTGCGGCAACCATAGCCTGGATCGCAGGCGTACCGAGTGCAACGCGCTCGATGAGGTCGGCATCGGCGAGAAGCGGCGAGCGGGCGATGACCATGCCGGCGATTTCCGGCTGGTCGGCGGCAAGTGCGGCGATCACCTGCAGCGGCGCGTTGCGGCTCATCGACAGCGCGTCCGCGAGCGCCATGCGGACGCGGGGCGACGGGTCATCGAGCAGAAAGGTCAGCGCGGCTTCTGCGGCGCAGCGGTCATCGAAGTTGGGCCGGCCCGCGCAGAAGGCCCGTGCCAACGCCGCACTGGCAGCGGCCCGCTCGGTCACCGGAGCCGTGCGGACCCACTTCAAGAAGAATTCCACGATCATGACCGGCTCGCCCCCCGGGTCACCAACCCCAGGCGACCACAGCACAACCTTAGCGAGCCAATGGTTTACGAAACGTTTACCATATCTCTTAAGAAGTCGGCGCGACCCATTCCGACAACACATCGGAAACGGCCGGACGCGGCCGCTCGGGCACCTCGCCCTGGTGGGTCCCGATATGGACGAAGCCCACGATCCGTTCGTGAGGCGCGAGCCCGAACAGGTCGCGGCTTTCAGGGATGTCGGAATACCAGTTGGTGATCCAGTTGCCCTTATAGCCGAGCGCATGCACGGCATTGAGCAGGTTCATGGCCGCGGCACCGCCCGACAGGAACATTTCCCATTCGGGGATCTTGGGGCTTTCCTTGGTGCAGGAGACGATGCCGATCACCAGTGGCGCCCGGGAAAAGCGGGAAAGCTCCTGATTGCGCCGGCCCTCGCTCAACGGCCCTTCCCGCGCTTCCGCGAGTGCCGCGAGCCTCTGACCGACCGTGATGCGCGCGTCGCCGCGAAACAGGATGAACCGCCAGGGTGCCAGCCGGCCGTGATCGGGCACACGGATGGCGGCGCTGACGATGCGCTCGATCTCGCTGTTAGAAGGCGCAGGCTCGACCAGCTCATGGATCGGGGGCGATGTACGGGAAAGGAGGAGATCGAGTTTGTCAGCTTGCATGGTGCTTCAGATATGGGATCGGTCAGGTTGGAGCAAGACGACAGGATCCGCCTTGAATTCACCACCGAGAGAGGCTTGAAAGAGCGCATGCAAATCAGCCGCCGCAGCCATCTCGCCGCCTTTGCCTTCGGGTTGGCCATGGCTGTCGCGATTCCCGCATCCGCCCAGCAGGGCGGCCCCGGCGGTGGCGGTGGACCCGGAGGTCCCGGCGGCGGCATGGGCGGTCCGGGCGGAGGCCCCGAGGGCGGGCGCAGGGTGCGCGGCGAGTTCGGCTCGGACCAGCTTCTTTTCACGCCTGCCGCGCCGCGGCCACCCGCCGAACGCGAGCCCCTGCCCGATTTCGGTGCGGCACGCGATCCGGGCCGCGATCTCCAATTGCCGAGCATCACGGGTTACGCCCCGCAGCAGACGACGAAGCCGCTTTCCCAGCAGGGTCTCGGGAGCGTGACGCTTTCCGCCAAGATGGTTGAGAGCGGCAGTGACATCACACGCGGGATCGTCTGGCGCGTGTTCAAGCCTGAGCCGAACAAGGAAGGCAAGCTGCCGCTGGTGGCATCCGCACGCGGCGGCACGAGCACCTTTCAGATCGAGCCAGGGTCCTATCTCGTCCATGCCTCCTTCGGCCGCGCGGGCGCCACCAAGCGCATCACCGTGGGGCGGGATGGCAACAAGGAATCGCTGGTGATCGACGCCGGCGGCCTCGAACTGAACGCTGTTCTGCCGGGCGGCGGGCCGATCGACCCGGCCAAGCTCAAATTCTCGATCTATGAGGCCCAGGAAGGTCCGACCGGCGAGCGCGCACTGATCGTCCCCGACGTGGCGCCGAACACCGTCGTGCGCCTGAATTCCGGCGTCTACCACATCGTTTCGAACTACGGTGCGGTGAACGCCGTGGCGCGCTCGGATATCCGCGTGGAAGCCGGCAAGCTGACACAGGCGACGGTGGAGCACCGTGCGGCGCAGATCACCTTCAAGCTCCTGCGCGACGCCGGCGGCGAGGCTATGGCAGATACGTCGTGGTCGGTGCTCACCGATGGCGGCGATTCGATTCGCGAAGCGGTCGGGCCTTACGCGTCGATGGTGCTGGCGGAGGGCGACTATGTGGTGATCGCCAAGAACCGCGAGCGCATCTATCAGAAGGAACTTTCGGTCAAGCCGGGTGACGATGAGGAAGTCGATGTTCTGGCAAACGACGCATCCTCGGCCGACGAAGGCGCCGACTAGCGGAGAGTTTCGGAATCTCCAGCTCGAAAACGCGCTCCCGCAACAATGCGATGATCGCCTTGCGGTCTTTGATTTCGGCAAGCTCATCCCAGCGGACCAGTTTGCCGAGGCGCGCGGTAATGGTCTTGCCTGCGAGACGACGGAACTCGCGAATGATGAGCGAAAGCCGCAAGGTCAGCGAGAACCGGCTGACCGCGTGAAACGAGAAGCCGTTCTGGCCTTCGAAGAAAACTGGCAGCACATCGGCCCGCGCCTCCTGAATGAGCTTGGCGACGAAGAGTTTCCACGGCAGATCCTCGGCACGACCGAACACTTTCGGCGCGGTCGCAACGGCACCCGCTGGGAAGATCGCGATGATCGTGCCGGCATTCAGTAGCGCGAGCGCTTCCCGGCGCATTTCGAGATTGCGCTTCTGCGCCTCCTTGGTCTCGTCGAAATCGACCGCGAGCGCGTAAGGGCGGAGTTCGGGGACGCGCAGGAGATCGGCGTGAATGAGAACGCGGAACGGGCGGCCGAGCTGTTCGGCAATGGACAAAAGCGCGATCCCGTCGGCCAAGCCGAACGGATGGTTGGCGACGATCACAAGCGGGCGTTGCGGTTCATTCTCCGGAAGCCTCGCGCCTTCGAGGGAGAGACCGACGCCCGCTAGCGAGAGCATGTGTGTGAAGACCTGCTCCCCGGTCGGAACCACATTGCGGCGCCACCAGTCATAGCTTTCCGCGTAGCGATTGCGCCCCGAAAGCTGCTCGATCGTGCGGATCACGGCGCGCTTGATCAGCGGCTGCTGCGGGCTGGCGTAAGACAATTCGGCAAAGCGCATCCGGGCCTCGCAAGGAATGAGTTTTGCGAGGTTTATGGCCGGGCTGTGCGACGGGGGTATGAAGGTCGGTGTGAAGCGCGTCGCAGGTGGGGCGAGGTGAACGCTTCGATCACCTCACCGGCTCCAAGGACGAACTAAGCGACGTAAGCCGCTTCCACCTTCCGCTTCACATCCGGCGGCGTCGCTTCCGCCGTCAGTTCCGCGATCGCATCGGTCAGCGACAGAGAACGCCCGTCGCGCGAACCGAGCCGGCGCATGTTCACCGTGCCCTCTTCCGCTTCGCGCTTGCCGCAGACGAGGATCACCGGGACCTTGGCAAGACTGTGCTCACGGACCTTGTAGTTGATCTTCTCGTTGCGCAGGTCGATCTCAACGATCAAGCCTGCCGCGCGGAGCTTGCGGGCGACGTCCTCGGCGTAGGCGTCAGCCTCTGACGTGATCGTTGTGACAACCACCTGCGCTGGCGCGAACCAGAGCGGGAAGTGGCCGGAATAGTTCTCGATCAGGATGCCGAGGAAGCGCTCCATGGAGCCGCAGATGGCGCGGTGGACCATGACGGGCTGCTTCTTCTCGCCATCGGTGTCGATGTAGAACGCGCCGAAGCGTTCGGGCAGATTAAAATCGACCTGCGTCGTGCCGCACTGCCAGTCGCGGCCGATCGCATCGCGCAGGACATATTCGAACTTCGGCCCATAGAACGCACCCTCGCCCGGGTTGACCGAGGTCTTGATCTGGCCGCCCGAGGCTTCCTGAATGCGCTCGAGCACGCGCGCCATGATGCTCTCCGCCAGGTCCCATGCAGCGTCCGAGCCGACGCGCTTTTCGGGGCGCGTGGAGAGCTTCACATGGAATTCCGTGAAACCGAAATCGGCATAAACCGAGAGGATCAGGTCGTTGATGCGCAGGCACTCGGCTTCGAGCTGTTCTTCGGTGCAGAAGATGTGCGCATCGTCCTGTGTGAAGCCACGCACGCGCATGAGCCCATGCAGCGCGCCGGACGGCTCATAGCGGTGGACATTGCCGAACTCGGCGAGCTTCACGGGCAGATCGCGGTATGACTTCAAGCCGTGCTTGAAGATCTGGACGTGGCCCGGGCAATTCATGGGCTTCAGCGCAAAAACGCGATCATCGTCGGTGTCGTCTCCGGCGACCGTGACCTTGAACATGTTGTCGCGATACCAGCCCCAGTGGCCGGAGATTTCCCACAGCGACTTGTCGAGCACCTGCGGGGCGTTGACCTCCTCGTAGTCCTGCTCGGCCAGGCGGCGGCGCATATAGGCAACGAGGTTCTGGAACATGCGCCAGCCCTTGGAGTGCCAGAACACGACGCCGGGGCCTTCCTCCTGGAAGTGGAACAGATCCATCTCGCGGCCGAGCTTGCGGTGGTCGCGCTTCTCGGCCTCCTCCAGCATGGTGATATACTGGTCGAGCTGCGCCTGGTCGGCCCAGGCAGTCGCGTAGATGCGCGTGAGCATCGGCTTGGTGGAGTCGCCGCGCCAGTAGGCACCCGCCACCTTCATCAGCTTGAAGGCGCTTCCGATCTGACCCGTCGAGGCCATATGGGGACCACGGCACAGGTCGAACCAGTCGCCTTGCGCGTAAATCTTGAGGTCCTGATCGGCGGGAATCGCGTCGATCAGCTCGACCTTGTAGCCCTCGCCTTTATCGGCAAAGACTTTCCGCGCCTTGTCGCGATCCCAGACGTCAACCGTGAACGGCTTATTGCGTGCGATGATCTCGCGCATCTTCTTTTCGATGGCGGGGAAGTCTTCGGGCGTGAAGGGCGTTGCGCGGGCGAAGTCGTAGTAGAAGCCGTTCTCGATCACCGGGCCGATGGTGACCTGCGTGTCGGGCCAAAGCTCCTGTACGGCTTCGGCGAGCACGTGCGCGGCATCGTGACGGATCAGTTCCAGAGCGCGCGGGTCTTCGCGCGTGACGATCTCGATCTTGCCATTGGATTCGATGGGTACGGAAAGATCGCGCAAGCTTCCATCGAGCGCGATGGCGACGGCCTTCTTGGCGAGCGACTTGGAGATGCTCTCGGCAACATTCGCGCCGGTCGTGCCGGCGGGGAAGTCACGAACAGAGCCATCAGGGAATGTGAGCGAAAGGGCGGACGCGTCGAGCGTCATGGCGTGAACTCCTATCCAATCCTGCCTACGAGCGCAGGTGGTTGATATGCAGGCTTGCGGGGTTGGCCTTAAAGGCTGAGCCTCGAGCCGTAAAGGCTCAGTGTCGCGCCAGCCGCCAAGGCGCCCACCAGCGCCAAGTCTGATGTGGGCCGGTCGGCACGCGGTCGATGCCATGGGTGCCAAATGGGCCGCAGCGGGTCACACGGAAAACGGAAAGCCAGCCACCGGTCCAGAGGCCGTACCGCGCAATGGCCTCATAAGAATATTCGGAACAGGTGGGCAGATGGCGGCAGCTGTTGCCGATGAATCCAGACAATGTGAGCTGATAAAGTCGCACGAAGCCGGTGCCGAAGAGCCGGCCGGGCGTCTTACGCCACGGTCCCTCCCAATTGCGGGAGCCGGCCATCAGGCGGCCTGCGCGCCCTTCTCGATCTGGTCGAGCGCATCGACCACGGCGTCGAAGGTGAGCATGGTGGAAGCGTGGCGGGCTTTATAGTCGCGCACGGGTTCAAGATAGCGCAGATCTTCGAAGCGGCCTTGCGGTGGCACGCCGTTTTCCTTCAGCATCGCAAGCATGGTCCGTCGAAGAGCACGGAGCTCTTCTGCACTCGTTCCGACGATATGGCTTGCCATGATCGAGGAACTGGCCTGCCCAAGCGCGCAGGCTTTCACGCGGTGGGCGAAGTCGGAGACCACGCCGTTTTCGAGCTTGAGATCGACCGAAACGGTCGAGCCACAGAGCTTGGAATGCGCAGTCGCAGTGGCATGCGGCGCATCAAGCTTGCCGATCCGGCCGATATTTCCCGCGAAACCAAGAATCTTGGCGTTGTAGACATCGTCGATCATGAGCACTAATCCGATGCCGGACGGTGAACGGGCTGTGTCGCCTCTTTGCCTTTCATCCGGCGTTTGCCGTCAATATATAGAGACCGTGCGTCACGCGCGGCAAGGTTCGCGCTTTTCAGAAAACGGGCGCAGCGGGAAATGTCGATGGACGCCGTGATCAAGACCATCCAGCCGAAAGCTCTCAACGATGACCGTCCGGCCGTGAAGCAGCCGACGCAGGCGGAAGTGGAGGCGGCGGTGCGCACGCTCATCCAGTGGGCGGGTGACGATCCATCGCGCGAAGGGCTGCTCGATACGCCGGCACGGGTGGCGCGCGCCTATCGCGAAATGTTCAACGGCTATGTGCAGGACCCGGTGGCCGAACTCGGCCGCACTTTCGAGGAAGTGTCGGGCTTCGACGACATGGTGCTGATGAAGGACATCGCCTTCCACTCGCACTGCGAGCACCACATGGTGCCGATCGTCGGACGCGCGCATGTCGCGTATCTTCCGGCAGGCCGCGTGGTGGGATTATCGAAGATCGCACGCGTCGTGGACATTTTCGCACATCGTTTGCAGACGCAGGAATCGATCACCGCGCAGATCGCCGAGACGATCCAGGATGTGCTGGCTCCCCGCGGCGTCGCCGTGATGATCGAGGCTGAGCACATGTGCATGGCGATGCGTGGCATCCGCAAGACCGGCTCGACCACGTTGACCTCGACCTTCACCGGCGAATTCAAGGACCGGCCCGAGGAGCAGATCCGCTTCATGACCATGCTGCGCGGAGTGAACGCGAAGTGACGCTGCGGTTTGCGGCGCCACGTTCGGACAAACACGCGAACGAAGAAGGCCTCGAGTTCGCGCCGCGCTTTGGGACGGATGGGCTGCTGACGGCCGTTGTCACGGATGCGCAGTCCGGTGAACTTCTGATGGTCGCGCATATGAACGAGGAAGCGCTGCGGCTGACACTTGAAACCGGAATCGCGCATTACTGGTCGCGGTCAAGAAGTGAACTCTGGAAGAAGGGTGAGACTTCGGGAAATTTCCAGAAGGTCAAAGAGCTTCGGACGGATTGCGATCAGGATGCGGTCTGGCTGAAGGTGGATGTGCAGGGGGATGGCGCGACATGCCATACGGGACGGCGGTCGTGTTTTTATCGGCGAATTGATGTTGAGGGGGATGATGTAAAGCTGGTGAGGGACGCGTCACAGTGAGTGGTCCGGGGTGGCGGTGACGCCGCTACATTCTCAACATCCGCAGTCAGTCCTCCAAACCAGATCCCTGATCCCCCCTTCGTCCAACTTCCGCCTATTCACCAATCTATATTGTCTGCCTGTGTAGCGTGGCGTTGAGTCGTGGAGGCGTCGATGCTCGATTGGGCGGGCTTGAGGGGACGAGGTGAGGTAAAGGCGGCGGAAGGCGCGCCTTCTGCGCCGGCGGTCATCAAACCCAAAGCCAGACGCGGCATCGCTTTGGCGCTCGGTGGTGGTGCGGCGCGAGGCTGGGCGCATATCGGCGTGCTGCGAGCGCTGGATGAGGCGGGCATTCGCGTCGATATGATCGCGGGTACCTCCATCGGCGCACTGGTGGGCGGCTGCTATCTCGCAGGCAAGCTCGATGCGCTGGAAGAGTTCGCACGCAACCTCACGCGACGGCGGATGCTCAATTTCATGGATTTCACGCTGCGCGGCTCCGGCCTGCTCGGCGGCATGCGCCTCAATGCGCGCATGGAAGACCATATGAAAGGGCTACGCTTCGAAGACCTGCCGAAGCCGTTGGTCTGTGTCGCAGCTGAGATCCGCACCGGGCATGAGGTCTGGCTGTCGTCGGGTTCGCTGATCACGGCGATGCGGGCATCATACGCGCTGCCAGGCGTGTTCGAGCCGGTGATGTGCAACAACCGGATGCTGGTCGATGGCGCACTGGTCAACCCGGTGCCGGTATCGGTTTGCCGCGCCTATGAGCAGCCGGTCGTGGTCGCGGTGAACCTGCATTACGACCTGTTCAGCCGCGCGGCGATCATCCGGCATTCATCGGCGGAAGCCGAGACGCAACTGCCGGCGGAGATGCGCTTACGCGAATCGAAACTCGGCGTGCTGACGGTGATGGTGGAGGCCTTCAACATCATCCAGGACCGCATCACGCGGGCGCGGCTGGCGGGCGACCCGCCGGATATCTCGCTGCAGCCGAAGCTCGGGCATATCGGCTTGTCGGAATTTCACCGTGCGGATGAGCTGATCCGCATCGGATATGAGACGGCGAAAGCGCAAGTCGCGGACCTGGCGAAGCTTCAGGAATTACTCTGACAACGCCGCGTCGCTGACGCGGAATTCGGCACGCCGCGCACCGTTCCAATAGTTCGCTGAGAGCGAGCCTGCGAAATGCAGCGGGCGGCCCATGTGGGTGCGGAAGAATTGGCCAAGCTCGGAATCGGCCGCGCGGAATGCCATCGCCTTGATGCGGCCGCCACCCTGCGAGGAAAGCTGAAGCTGGACGTGATTGGCGCCGACCACGCGCATGTCGGCGATGCGGTGTCGGGGCAGTGCGAAGGTCGGCGATGGATGACCCGAGCCGTAAGGGCCAGCCTGCTCGATCTCGTCGAGAAGCGCGAGATTGGCGCCTTCGGCTGAGACTGCGGCATCAATCAGCAGTGCTTCCTCGGCGCGGATCTTCTTGACGGCTGCAGCGGCTTCCGCTTCGAAGAAGGCGCGAAGATCGCCAAGCTTCTCGCGACGAACGGTGATACCGGCAGCCATGGCGTGGCCGCCACCCTTTTCGAGCAGGCCGGTTTCAACCGCGCGACGGACAAGGCCGCCGAGATCGATGCCGGAAATCGAGCGGCCGGAACCGGTGCCGATGCCTTGCGGGTTGAAGGCAATGGCGAAGGCGGGGCGGCGGGCGTGGTCTTTGAGGCGCGAGGCGAGGAGGCCCACGACACCGGGATGCCAGCGCTCGCTGCCCGTGACAAGCACGCCGGGTCCCTCGCCCATCAATTCGGCGTCGGCTTCGGCCCGGGCTTCTGCAAGCATTACAGCTTCAAGCTCCTGCCGCTCCTTGTTGAGGCCTTCGAGCGTGAAAGCGATACGGTCGGCCTCGCCGGCGTCTTCCGTGGCAAGCAACCGGCTGCCGAGGGCCGCATCGCCGATGCGTCCGCCGGCATTGATACGGGGCCCAAGGAGGAAGCCAAGATGATAGGCGTTCACGCGTTCGGACAGACGGCTGACGCGGCCGAGCGCGGCAAGGCCGAGATTGGCGCCGCCTGCAATCACGTCGAGCCCGCGCCGGACGAAGGCGCGGTTGACGCCGAGCAGCGGAACCACATCGCAGACGGTGGCGAGCGCGACGAGATCGAGCATCTGCATGAGATTGACGGGCTCGACGTACGGCAGGCGCTCGGCCAACACGCGGCGGGTGCGGACGAGCGTGAGGAAGACGACCCCGGCAGCGCAGAGATGGCCCTGCCCCGACAGGTCGTCGTGTCGGTTGGGATTCACGACCGCGACCGCGGCGGGCAGCGCGCCGCTGACCTGATGATGATCGAGCACCACCACATCGACGCCCAATTCGTTGGCGGCAGCAATCGACTCCTGGCTGTTGGTGCCGCAATCGACCGTGACGATGAGCTTCGCGCCGCGCTCGACCAGCGCACGCATGGCAGCGGGGTTCGGGCCGTAGCCTTCGAAGACACGGTCGGGAATGTAGATTTCGCTCGAAACGCCATAATGGCGAAGGAAGCGGTGCATGAGCGCGGAAGAGGATGCGCCGTCAACGTCGTAGTCGCCGAAGATGGCGACGGGTTCCTTACGGAGGACGGCGTCAGCTAGGCGATCGGCAGCCTTGTCCATATCCGTCAGCGAGGACGGATCGGGAAGGAGGTCGCGCAAGGTGGGGTGGAGGAAACTTTCGGCCTTCTCAGACGGAACACTTCGCCCGATCAGAACGCGCGCGATGGTTTCCGAAATGGCAGTGGTTTGTGCCAAGGCCAGCGCCTGACGCTCGCCGCGTTCATCCAGCCTCGGGCGCCAGGCAATGCCGTTGGCGGATTGCCGGACGCCGAGAAAATTGCGTTTTTCTGCCATTTCGGGCGGCGTGCCGTCAGGCGGCGCGCTCGATGCGGATGACCTGCGGCTTGGCCGTGAGGTGACCATCGGCGGTCACACCGTCCACTGCCTTACGCACGGCAAACTCGGTGGTTTCATGAGTGACGAGGATGATGGTCTTTTCGTCGGTTCCGTTGCCATCGACTGCGCGCTGCACGATCGATTCGAGCGAGATGTCGTTCTCCGCCATGCGCTTGGCGACGGCTGCGAAGACGCCGATGCGGTCGTGCACGGTAAGGCGGATGAAGTAGCCGCCCGCATGGGACTGGATTTCCGCTTGCTGATAGGGCGTCAACTCGTTGACCGGACGACCGAAGACGGGACCATGCTGGAAGCCGGGACGGCTCTTCGCGATATCGGCGATGTCGCCGATCACCGCCGAGGCAGTGGCATTGCCGCCGGCACCAGGCCCTGACAGAAGCAGTTCGCCAAGGATGTCGGTTTCGACCGAAACGGCATTGGTGACGCCATGGACCTGCGCGATCACGGATGCAGTCGGCACCATGGTCGGGTGCACACGCTGCTCGATGCCGGTCGTGGTGCGCTGGGCGACGCCGAGAAGCTTGATGCGGTAGCCGAGATCGGCGGCGGCGCGGATATCGGCCTGCGTGATGTTCGAGATGCCTTCGAGATAGATGTCTTCGGCCGAAATGCGCGTGCCGAAGGCAAGGCTCGTCAAAATCGCCAGCTTGTGCGCGGTATCGTTGCCTTCGATGTCAAAGGTCGGATCGGCTTCGGCGAAACCGAGACGCTGTGCGTCGGCAAGGCACTCGTCAAAGCTGAGACCCTCGGCTTCCATGCGCGTCAGGATGTAGTTGCAGGTGCCGTTAAGGATGCCGAAGACGCGGGTCGGCGCATTGCCTGCGAGCGACTCACGCAAGGTCTTGATGACAGGAATGCCGCCCGCGACCGCCGCCTCATAGTTGAGGAGTACGCCTTGCCGTTCGGCGATCTCAGCGAGTTCCAAGCCGTGCGCGGCGAGCAGCGCCTTGTTGGCGGTGACCACGTGGCTGCCCGCACTGAGCGCGGAGATAACGGCTTCGCGTGCAGCCCCTTCCGCGCCGCCGATCAGTTCCACGAACACGTCGATCTCGGCCTCCCGGGCGAGTGCGACGGGGTTGTCGAACCACTGGACGGCGGAAAGGTCGAGCCCCCGATCCCGCGCGCGATCACGTGCGGAAACGGCGGTGATCTCGATCGGACGGCCGCATTGCCGGGTGAGTTCGGCTGCCTTGGTGGTCAGCACCTTGACGACGGCCGCACCGACCGTGCCGAGACCTGCGATGCCGATACGCAACGGGTCAGCCATGAACTATATCCTGAATATTGGTACTGAAACTCAGCGCCGCGCTTTGAGCGGCACCACATTATCGGCCTGTTCGCCGCCTTGCGACGACAGGAAGCGCTTGATGGACCGCGCCGCCTGACGCAGGCGATGCTCATTCTCGACGAGCGCAATGCGCACATGGTCGTCACCGTGCTCGCCGAAGCCGACGCCGGGTGCGACCGCGACCTCGGCTTTCTCGATCAAAAGCTTCGAGAATTCGAGCGAGCCGAGCGAACGGAACGGCTCGGGGATCGGCGCCCAGGCGAACATGGTGGCTCTGGGTGCGGGCACGTTCCAGCCGGCGCGCGCGAAGGCGTCCACCATCACGTCGCGGCGCTTGTGATAGATATTGCGCACCTCGGCGATGTCCTCGCCATCACCGTTGAGCGCAGCCGTCGCCGCAACCTGGATGGGCGTGAATGCCCCATAGTCGAGATAGGATTTCACGCGCGTGAGAGCTGCGATGAGGCGCTCATTGCCGACCGCGAAACCCATGCGCCAACCGGGCATGGAGAAGGTCTTGGACATCGAGGTGAATTCGACGGCCACGTCGATGGCGCCGGGCACCTGAAGGATCGAGGGCGGCGGGGCGGTGTCGAAATAGATTTCGGCATAGGCCAAGTCGGACAAGACGATGATGTCGTGCTTCTTCGCGAAGGCCACGACGTCTCTGTAGAAGTCGAGATCTGCAACGAACGCCGTGGGGTTCGACGGGTAGTTGAGGATGACCGCCAAGGGCTTGGGGATCGAATGCTTCACGGCGCGCTCGAGCGCTGGCAGAAGCTCCGAGTCGGGAGCGGCTGGGATCGAGCGGATCACGCCTCCCGACATGATGAAGCCGAAGGCGTGAATCGGATAGGTCGGGTTCGGGCAAAGGATCACGTCGCCGGGCGCGGTGATGGCCTGCGCCATGTTGGCAAAGCCTTCCTTTGAACCGAGCGTGGCGACGATCTGCCGATCAGGGTCGAGCTTCACACCGAAGCGGCGCGCATAATAGTTTGCTTGCGCGCGGCGCAGGCCCGGAATGCCGCGCGACGAGGAATAGCGGTGGGTGCGCGGGTCGCGCACGGTTTCCACCAGCTTGTCCACGATGCCCTTGGGCGTGGGAAGATCCGGGTTGCCCATGCCCAGGTCGATGATGTCCGCGCCACGGGCTCGCGCGGCGGCCTTGAGCCGGTTAACCTGCTCGAACACGTAAGGCGGAAGCCGCCGGACCTTGTGGAACTCTTCCATGGGGCGCTCCTAGCGCGCGTGGTGGTGAAAACAGCTGAAAGCCTTCGGCGCTCTACACTGATTTGCCGAAGGGGTCGAGAAAGTGGATGTTACTCGGCTTCGATGGCGTCGAGCGTCGCCTGACCGTGGGTCGCGGCAAGCCGGCGAAGCTCTGCGGGCGAGCGCGTCTGGCCGCCGGTGGCAGGTGCACCCTGCCTGCCCTTGGCTGAAGCAAGCTTGGCCTGCTGGGCTGCCTTTTCCTCATTGTTGAACTGCGGCGCGGCCTTCTGCGGGGGCACGTTCAGATTCGGAAACGTGCCGGTGTCGGTGGCGCCCGGAAAATTGGCCGCGTCCGTCGAGCCCTCAGGGATGTTGGCGCAGGCCGAAGCCAAAGATGCGGCCGTCAGTGCGGCTGCCACAGAAAAGGCACGACGAGGCTTTTTGAGAATGCTCATTCTGGACACCATTTCGGGAACCGGAATTGGACCCTATCCGATTAAGCATGATAGCGTGTCAACCGGAGGATCGGGAGGAAATCTGACCATGGCCGACGCGCCACGGACCGAGGCCACGCAAGAAGAGGCTCAAGCGGAGCCGGGCCCCTATGCGATCAAGGATTTCGATGCCTTTGCGCTGAACATGGCGCGTGCGCTCGAGCAACTCGGCAAGGCGGCGGGGAACTGGGCCGAGCCTCGCAGCAAGGGCGAAGCGGCGGGCGGCATAGAGCCGGCTACCGACATGGTGAAGACGCTCTCCAAACTCGCCGAATACTGGCTGGGGGATCCCTCGCGTGCCTTCGCCGCTCAGAGCAAGCTGATGGGCGGGATGATGTCGCTTTGGATGAACGCGGCGCAGCGCATGGCGGGCGAGAAGGTTGCGCCCATCGCGGAGCCCGATAAGGGCGACAAGCGCTTTCAGGACAAGGACTGGCAGGAACAGGCGCTGTTCGATTTCCTGAAGCAGGCCTATCTCGTGGTGTCGCGCTGGGGGTCGGAGCTGATCACGGACGCTGAGGGGCTGGACGAAAGGACACGGCACAAGGCCGAGTTCTATATGCGCCAAGTCTCGAACGCGCTGTCGCCTTCCAACTTCGTCCTGACCAATCCGGAACTATGGCGCGAAACCGTGGAAAGCGGCGGCGAGAACCTCGTGCGCGGCATGACCATGCTGGCGGAAGATATCGCGCTCGGCAAAGGCGATCTGCGGCTACGGCAAGCGGATCGCTCGAGTTTCGAACTCGGGCGCGACATGGCTTTAACGCCGGGCAAGGTGATCGCGCGCTCGGAACTGGCCGAGATCATCCAATATGAGCCGGCGACGGACACCGTGCTGAAACGCCCTCTGCTGATCTGCCCGCCTTGGATCAACAAGTTCTACATCCTCGACCTGAACCCGAAGAAGTCTTTCATCCGCTGGGCGGTGGAACAGGGCCACACGGTATTCGTCATCTCGTGGGTGAACCCCGACGAGCGGCATGGAACGATGGCGTGGGAGGCTTACATCGAGCACGGCTTGCGCTTCGCGCTCGACACTGTCGAACAGGCAACGGGCGAGAAGAAGGTGAACGCAGTCGGCTACTGCGTCGGCGGGACGCTGCTGGCCGCCGCTCTCGCGCTGATGGCCAAGGACAAAGACCGCCGGATCAAGACCGCGACTTTCCTGACTACGCAGGTCGATTTCACCCATGCCGGCGATCTCAAGGTGTTCGCGGACGAGGAGCAGATCGAGGCGCTCGAAAAGGCAATGGGCGTAAAAGGGTATCTCGACGGCAACCGCATGGCGACGGCGTTCAACATGCTCCGTCCGGGCGATCTGATCTGGCCCTACATGGTCAACAACTATCTGCGCGGGAAAGAGCCGGCGGCCTTCGACCTGTTGTTCTGGAATGCCGATGCCACGCGAATGGCGGCCGCCAATCACTCTTTTTACCTGCGCAACTGCTATCTCGATAATCGCCTATCCAAGGGCGAGATGAAGCTGGCGGGGCGGAAGATTTCACTGAAGGACGTGAGAATCCCCATCTTCAATCTCGCCACGCGCGAAGACCATATCGCTCCGGCACGCTCGGTCTTTGTTGGTTCATCGCTGTTCGGCGGCGAGGTGCATTATGTGCTGAGCGGGTCGGGGCACATCGCTGGTGTGGTCAATCCCCCCTCCTCCGGCAAATATCAATACTGGACGGGCGACGCCCCCGACGGGGATTTCAATCACTGGCTTGAAAACGCGACCGAACATTCGGGATCATGGTGGCCGCATTGGCAGAGCTGGATCGAAAGCCAGCATGCCAAGCGCGTGGCCGCACGCAAGCCCGGCGCAAGCACGCCTATTCTAGGTGAAGCCCCGGGCGAATATGTGCGCGTCAAAGCCTGACGGCCATCGCCTCGATCTGTGGAAAAGTGGCGTCACTGTGGCGCCCAAGACACGAAGCCGCCTTATTTGAAGCTTAGGTGGCACCACCCCGGGGGATTGCGGGGATCCGGCAGGTGTCGCGTCATGCAGACGTGACCCGTCGCTTCATGGGCCTTGCCGCAACTGCTTTCAGCGTGCGGCTTGGGAACACAGAGGGGACAGGCTTGAAGCCAGATCGAAAGCCCGCCGCGGCGGCACTCTCGCGGACTGCTCTCGCGCCGCTGCTTGCAATACTCCTTGCCTCTTGCACCTCTGCAAGCGGGCCGCAGCTTCAAACGGCGGGCGTTTCTCACTCCGGCGCGGCAGCGCTGAGTTCGGTCGAAACGAAAGCGGACGCGAAGCCAACGGTTACGGCCGAAGGCGATGCTGTACCGGCTGCCCAGGCCTTTGCCGAGGCTGCCGACAAGCCTCTCCCCGAGAAGGTCTCTTCAGCACCCGGCGCACGACCCGAGACAGCCGCCGAGGCGGCGAAACAGGAAAACTCTCAGACGCAGGTCGCGTCCGCCGAAGAGCCGGCCAAGCCGCAAGCCGTAGCCAGTGAATCGCGCCTGCCCACGGCACCTGCCGGCGCACCACCTCTGGTAGACAAGAACAAGGAAAGCTTCCTGTCCGCCTTTTTTGGTAATGGGGCGAACGGCAGCAAATCCGACACGACCACCAAGCCGCTGCTTGCCAGCGAGCGAGAGGCAACACCAGAGGCCATCCCGGCAGTCGCGGTGAAGCAGGACCGGATGCGTCCTCCGGGCTCCGGCTCTGTCGGTGAGAACGACGCGCCGAAGCCGATCATCCGGTTGGCTTCGGTTGAGAAGCCGATCTCGGCTTCCGCGACTAATCTGCAATATGACAAGGACAACCCTCTGCCCGGCGTCCGGCAGTCCTCGCTCTTTGAGATCAAGCGCAAGAGTGGGCTCAACGACGACAGCGATGTGGATGTGAACGAGGACACGGTCGAGGGCGGGTATCAGGTCGCGTCGGCTTCAGGGCTTGCGCGCCTCGCACCGAACGGGCTTTTGAAACAGCGTGAATCGGTCGACACGGCCTGTCTGAAGCCCGGCCTTGTCCGCTCTTTGAAGCAGGCTGAGGCGCATTTCGGGAAGAAGCTGGTGATCACGTCAGGCTATCGCAGCCCGTCCTACAACCGCAAGGTCAACGGTGCGCGCAAGTCGATGCATATGCAGTGCGCGGCGGCCGATATCCAAATGGCCGGCGTCAGCAAGTGGGAGCTGGCGAACTACTTCCGTGCACAGCCCGATCGGGGCGGCGTGGGCACCTACTGCAACACACAGTCGATCCACGTCGATGTCGGACCGGAGCGCGACTGGAATTGGCGCTGCAGCCGCAAAGGCTGAAATTCGCTCTTCGCGTCGGATGCGGCCAAGCCGGTGACACGAATTCCGGTCACGTCGGAAGCCTTCGGAAAAAGTTTTCCAAAGCGACCGAATGCCTGTTGTGGTCGGCAAAATGTCTGCGTATAAGCCCGCCCACAAGACCTGCGCGCCCATCGTCTAGCGGTCTAGGACGCCGCCCTTTCACGGCGGAAACACGGGTTCGATTCCCGTTGGGCGTGCCAGTCTTGTGTTTCCACAAGTCGCTTTGAATGCGCTGGGTCGGAGCTCCGCCTCCCCTCACCAATTTTATTGCACTCATCGATATGGCGCTTCGTTCAATCGACTTCGCTGCCGTCGAGAGACAAGCGCATTTCCTTCACGTGCTGAAAGCCGAGGCCGAGATAAAGGCTCTCGCCTGCATCCGATGAGTTAAGCACCGCCGTCGTACAACCGATAGCGCGGAGATAGTCCATTGCGCGCTGCATGAGTGCTTTGGCGATGCCTTTGCCACGATGGGCATCATCCACGAATACGCTCCAGACATATCCGTTTGTGCGAGTCTCGGGCTTGAGGAGGTTTGGATAGTTTGCAGTTTGGAGTTGGCACGCGACAGAACCGACAGGTTCGCCTTCTATGAACGCGACAAACACTCCGAGCTTCTGACTCAAGCGGCCTTCGGCAATGAAGGCGCGGACCATGTCCTCGGCATCGGCGCGGTAGCGTTCGTGCGGAATTGCATAGCTTGCCCAAACGGCGAGGTAGTGAGACACGAGAATCGGGTCCTCGACGGCTTCGATCTGCCTAATTTCCATGCGCGCTCCCGCAAAACACTCAATCGACATAAGCGAGCAGATTTGGTCAAGGCGCAGGCGCGTGTCAGGCGAGAGATCGGAACGTGTCGCTTCGGAGGTAGCAGTCACTCAGCCCCCTGCAAGGACCATCCTATGTTAAAGATCACCCCTAATTGACCGGTTTCACCTGCTGATGTGGCGCAGGCCAGCCGCAGCGCGGAACCATCTTTCCTGACCACGGTTCGCCGAGGCCTCACGGAGAGAATATAATGACGAGACTTTTAAAACAGAGCTGCTTCGCGCTCGCGATAGCGCTGCCGGCTTTTACCTTTACAACGATCCCCTCTTTTGCCGAGCCTCCCAAGGCCGCACCTGAAATGCAGGCTGTGGTCGACAAGCTGAAGTCGCTCGAAGCCAAGCCCGTCTCGCAGTTGTCGGTGCCCGAGGCCCGGTTGCAGGCGAGCCCTGCCGATGCCGCCAAAGCCGTTCAACGCGACAAGAAGATCCCTTCCAAACCGGAAGCCGAGGTCGTCACCAAGGATATCGCGATTCCCACCGCGAACGGCGCTCTCCCGGCGCGCATCTACACGCCGAAAGGCGACGGCCCGTTCCCGGTTATCGTCTATTATCACGGTGGCGGCTGGGTGATCGCCGACCTTAACGTCTACGATGCAACACCGCGCGGCCTCGCGCTGAACACCGGCGCGGTCGTGGTTTCGGTCGATTATCGCCACGCCCCTGAAAGCAAGTTTCCGGCGCAGCATGAGGATGCCTGGAACGCTTACAAGTGGGTGGTCGAGAACGCCGGTTCTTTCAACGGCAACTCGGACAAGATTGCCGTGGCCGGTGAGAGCGCGGGTGGCAACCTCGCGGCGAACGTCGCGCTTGCGGCCAAGGAAAACAAGACGGTCATGCCGGTGCATCAGTTGATCGTCTATCCGATTGCATCCAACGATCCAAACACGCCGTCCAAGAACGAGAACAAGGAAACCATCCCGCTTTCCACGCCGGATCTCGACTGGTTCATCGGCAATGTCTTCGCCTCAAAGGGTGAGACTGCCGACAAGCGGATCAACTTGGTCAGTCGCGACGACCTCGCCGGCCTGCCGCCTGCAACGGTGATCGCTGCCGAGCTCGATCCGCTGCGTTCCGAAACCGAGATGTTCGCCGATAAGCTCAAGGAAGCCGGCGTTCAGGTGAACGAGAAGACCTTCCCCGGCGCCACGCACGAGTTCTTCGGTATGGCCAAGGTCGTGCCGCAGGCAAAGGAAGCGATGGATCTCGCTGTCACCGATCTCAAGGCGGCCTTCGCCAAAGCCAAGTGAACAGAGTTTCGAGGAGAATCCCGATGAGAAAGATGATCGTCCCCGCCCTCGCCGCTCTGATGCTGGCATCGGGCGCTGCCGTGGCGCAGAAGGCTGAGAACCCGGATAAGGCCGAAGCTGTCTACAAGGTCGCCACGCCTGACTTCGCCAAAACCGTTATGAGCTCGAACGAGTTCGAAATCCAGTCGAGCAAACTGGCGGAGGAAAAAGCGGCGGCGACGGATGTGAAGGAATTCGCTAAGCAGATGATCGCCGACCATACCAAGGCCGGCGAAGGCCTGAAGGCCGCACTCGAAAAGAGCAACATGACGCCCGAAGCGCCCAAGCTGTCGCCCAAGCACGCCGCAATGGTCGAGCAGTTGAAGGCGGCAAGCGGCGAAGACTTCCAGATGCTTTACATCGACATGCAGACGCAAGCGCATATGGAAGCAGTCACGCTGTTCCGAACCTATTCAGGTTCAGGCGACGACCAGAACGTGGTGGCCTTC
Organism: Mesorhizobium liriopis; assembly: GCF_024053505.1. Taxonomy (GTDB): domain Bacteria; phylum Pseudomonadota; class Alphaproteobacteria; order Rhizobiales; family Rhizobiaceae; genus Mesorhizobium_B; species Mesorhizobium_B liriopis. The sequence continues at coordinate 53,418 of NZ_JAMXQS010000010.1, forward strand.
GCCAAAAAAACGCTGCCGACGCTCGAAATGCACCTGATGCACGTCAAGGAACTGGTCGCGGCACACTGAGCGCCTCGGCAGATCGATTCGAGGGCCCCCGCGAGGGGCCCTTGTCTTTTGTGGGCCGACTCCACCACATGTGAGCCGCTGGCGGCTTGAAGCCGCGCTCTCGCAATGTCAAAACCAGCATAAATCAGGAAGCGGCGGTCCCGCTCACTCGGGTTGATATGGTCAATTACATCGACGCGGCCGTCATGCCGCCCAAAAATACCGGTCAAATCAGACTTTATGGCCCAGAAGCCTTCGAGGGCATGCGTAAGGCTTGCCAGCTAACGGCGCGCTGCCTGGACGAATTGGCATCCATCGTGAAGCCGGGCGTGACGACGAACGCTCTCGACCGCTTCATCTTCGAGTTCGGCGTGGACAACGGCGCCCTGCCCGCGACGCTGAACTATCGCGGCTACACGAAGTCTTCGTGTATCTCGATCAACCATGTGGTGTGCCATGGCATTCCGGATGACAAGCCACTCAAGGAAGGCGACATCGCCAATATCGACGTGACCTTCATCGTCGATGGCTGGCATGGCGACGCGAGCCGCATGTATCCGGTCGGCACGATCAAGCGTGCGGCCGAGCGGTTGTGCGAGGTGACCTACGAGTGCTTGCTGCGCGGCATAGCGGCAGTTAAGCCGGGCCTGCGCACGGGCGTCATCGGCGCTGCGATCCAATCTTATGCCGAAGGCGAGCGCTGTTCGGTAGTCCGCGACTTCTGCGGCCATGGCGTGGGCGCGATCTTTCACGACGCACCGAACATTTTGCACTACGGCAGCGCCCATGAGGGCATAGAGATGAAGCCGGGCATGATCTTCACGATCGAGCCGATGATCAATCTCGGCCGCCCGCATGTGAAGGTGCTGGGAGACGGATGGACTGCCGTCACTCGCGACCGTTCGCTCTCTGCTCAATACGAGCATACGGTAGGCGTGACCGACACTGGCTGCGAGGTCTTCACCCTTTCGCTCGGCAATCTCGACAGGCCCGGCCTGCCGCAATGAGCGATGGCGGAGACCGTGAGCAGGGTTTGAGCGAGGCGCCTTTTGCCATTCCTGCCGATTCTCCGCCGATCGAGATCGTGGTCCCGAAGGCCAAAGTCTCGAAGCGACCTAAGAAACAGACCGTAGAGAAGCCGCATTTCTATGGCCATCGTGATCGCCTGCGAGAACGCTTTCGCGAGGCAGGGCCTAATGCGCTCGCCGACTATGAGCTTCTGGAACTGATGCTGTTCCGCTCGATTCCACGCGCCGACACCAAGCCGTTAGCGAAAGCGTTGATCACACGCTTCGGCTCGCTGCCGGAAGTGCTGGCCGCACCCGAGGCACGGCTGCGCGAGGTGCAAGGCATCGGCGAGGCAACAGCGCACGATATTACCGTGGCAGCAGCGGTAGCCCAGCGGATGGCGCGGGGCCTCGTCATGAAGCGCGAGGTATTATCGAGTTGGAACGCCGTGCTCGAATATTGCCGCGCGGCCATGGCCTTCGAGGCCAAGGAGCATTTCCGTATCTTGTTTCTCGACAAGAAGAACGCGCTGGTCGCTGATGAAGTGCGGCAGTGGGGCACGGTCGATCATGCGCCGGTCTATCCCCGTGAGGTGGCCGAGCGCGCGCTGCAACTTGCGGCGTCCGCGATCATCCTCGTGCATAACCATCCGTCGGGCGATCCGACGCCGTCAAAGGCGGATATCGAGATGACCAAGCTGATCGTAGCCGCAACCAAACCCCTCGGCATCGTGGTGCATGATCATCTGGTGATCGGCAAGAACGGCCATGCGAGCTTCAAAGGGCTGATGTTGCTTTAGGGACCGCTGCCCCGAACCGGGCAGTCCGACTGCGCTAGCAGGTTCACGCACCTGGAAATGAAAAGGCCGCCCGGAGGCGGCCTTTTTTGCATCTCGAGCGAACGCTTACTGAGCGCCTTCGTCCGTAGCGGTTTCTTCCTCTTCGGCTGCGGCCTTCTTCTTTTTCGGCGCAGCCTTCTTCTTCGGCTTCTCCGCGGAAGCTTCTGCCGCGTTCTCTTCGCCGCTGTCCGAGGTTTCCGCCTCGTCGTCTGCCATCAGCTCTTCCTTGGAGACCTTCTTGTCGGTCACGTCGATCTGGCCAAGCAGATGATCGATCACTTTCTCCTCGAAGAGCGGGGCACGGATGGAGGTCAGCGCGTTCGGATTGTTGCGGTAGAACTCGAAGACCTGCTGCTGCTGATCGCCGGGGAAGCGGCGGACGGTCTCGAAGAGCGCGCGCTGCATTTCCTCGTCCGACACCTGCACGCCAGCGGCTTCACCGATTTCAGCAAGCACGAGGCCCAAACGAACGCGGCGCTCGGCGAGCTTCTGGTAATCCTCTCGCGCCTTTTCTTCCGTGGTGTCCTCGTCTTCGAAGGAGCGGCCGGCCTGCTGGAGGTCGTTGGTGACCTGGTTCCAGATGTTGCCGAACTCGGCTTCGACGAGCTTGGAGGGCGCCTCGAACTTGTATTCGGCGTCGAGCTGGTCGAGCAGCTGGCGCTTGACCTTCTGACGCGTCATGCCGCCGAAATTGCTTTCGATCTGGCCGCGCACGATCTCGCGCAGACGGTCGAGCGACTCGATGCCGAGCTTCTTAGCGGCTTCGTCGTCGAGGGTGAACTCGCCGGGACCCGCGACTTCCTTGACGGTCACCTCGAACTCGGCGTCCTTGCCGGCAAGGTTGGCCGCGCCGTAGTCCTCGGGGAAGGTCACCTTTACGGTGCGCGCGTCGCCAGCCTTGGCGCCGATCAGCTGATCTTCGAAGCCGGGGATGAATTCCTTGGAGCCGAGCACCAGCGGCTGGTCGCTGCCCTGCCCACCCGAGAAGGCCTCGCCATCGATCCGGCCGAGATAATCGATGGTGACGCGATCGCCCTCGGCGGCGCCGCTTTCCTTGGGCTCGAAGCTCTGCGCCGACTTCGCCACGCGCTCGACCTGCTCGTCGATCTCGCTTTCCGGCACGTCATAAACAGGACGCGTGACCTTAATGTTCGAGAAGTCCTTGACCTCGATGGGCGGGAGCACTTCGTAAGCGAGATCGAACTCGAAATCGGCATTGCCGGCGAGTACCTTCTCGGCTTCATTCTCGTCCTCGGTCATCTTGATCTCAGGCTGCATCGCAGCCTTTTCGCCGCGGTCGGCGATGATCGAGCGGGGCGAGTCGTTCAGGATCTCGTTCACGACCTCGGCCATGAAGGATTTGCCATAAACTTTGCGCAGGTGCGACATCGGCACCTTGCCGGGGCGGAAGCCGTTGATGCGAACCTTGCCCTTAACGTCATCGAGGCGCTTGGCGAGGCGATCCTGCAGGTCGGTGGCGGGCACCGTGACCTTGATCTCTCGCTTCAAGCCTGAATTCAGCGTTTCGGTGACCTGCATCGTGTTACCTTTTCTTCCATTGCATCGGGCGAGTGGCTTTTGCCTGCTCTGCCCGAGAAAATTCGTGAGTGCCGGGAATGTTTGCCTTGGTGCGGGTGGAGGGACTTGAACCCCCACGGCTTGCGCCACAGGAACCTAAATCCTGCGTGTCTACCAGTTCCACCACACCCGCCCAGGGCCATGCCGACTTGGCTTCCGAGCCGGCGGCTTCGGACGAGCCCGCCCTGAAAGCGCGGGGTTCTATATCATCGACGGATTCCGGCGCAAAGGAAATTTGCCGGTTTCAAGAGGTCCGTACATCAGGAGGCGAGATACACCACCGTTCATTATATATGGTCGGACCGGCGGACTCTCGCGACAAACCATGGTGCCGAGGCAAACGCTGCGGACGATGGAAACAGAATTGTGTGAGCGACAAAGCGAGGCGCCACGTAAGCGCGATTCTCGATCCCCTTACCGAGGATTGTGGCGCGATGGTTACAATCGATTAATGTTGCATTGCACAAACGCAACGCTGCCATGCAACATCCGCGCTTCAAACGCGGGGCTCGCAGTCGTATCTACTGATCATCGGCGAACGGGAAAGACCAATAACAAGTCGCCGATAGCTAGATAGGAAACGACGACGATGAACCTGATCCGCAACTACCGTAACTGGCGCCGCTACCGTGATACTGTCACCGAGCTGAGCCGCCTTTCGAACCGTGAACTGACCGACCTGGGCATTGCCCGTGGTGACATCCGCTCGGTGGCCCGCAAGGCCATCTGAGGCACACGACGAGATTTCGGCAGAACCACTCCTCCTCCCAGGTTCTGTCGAATAGGCCAGCGCTCCTCCTCCTCCTCCCGATCGCTGGCCAATCATAGCGACACCCGCCGGACCTCCTCCCCCGGCGGGTGTTGTCTTTTGTGGGACTGCTTGAGCCTTTCGCTCGCTCCCGTGATTTGATTTTCCTCCGATCCCGATTTAGACGCCGGCCATGACGATGCGCCCTATCCATGTCGTCGGCGGTGGTCTCGCCGGCTCCGAAGCTGCGTGGCAGATCGCCCAGAGCGGCGTGCCCGTGATTTTGCACGAGATGCGGCCCACGCGCGGCACCGACGCGCATAAGGGCGAAGGACTGGCAGAACTGGTCTGCTCCAATTCTTTCCGCTCGGACGATTCCGAGACCAACGCGGTAGGGCTACTTCATGCCGAAATGCGGCTGGCCGGCTCGCTGATCATGGCAGCGGGCGACAAGCATCAGCTGCCGGCGGGTTCGGCACTGGCTGTGGACCGTGACGGGTTCTCCGACGAAGTCACGGCACGGCTCGAAGCGCATCCGCTGGTGACGATCGAGCGGGAAGAAGTTTCCGGCTTACCACCTGAGGAATGGGGCAGCACCATCATTGCGACCGGGCCTCTGACAGCACCTGATCTGGCACACGCGATCCAGGCCGAAACCGGCGCAGATTCTCTCGCTTTCTTCGATGCTATCGCACCGATCGTTCATTTCGATTCGATCGATATGAACATCTGCTGGTTCCAGTCGCGCTACGACAAAGTTGGTCCGGGCGGCACGGGCAAGGACTACATTAATTGCCCGCTCGACAAGCAACAGTACGAGGCTTTCGTTTCCGCCCTGATCGAGGGCGAGAAGACAGGCTTCAAGAAATGGGAAGGAACACCCTACTTCGACGGTTGTTTGCCGATCGAAGTGATGGCCGAGCGCGGCGTCGAAACCCTGCGCCATGGACCGATGAAGCCGATGGGCCTGACCAACGCGCACAACCCGACAGTGAAGGCCTATGCGGTGGTTCAGCTGCGTCAGGACAATGCGCTGGGCTCGCTCTTCAATATGGTGGGATTCCAGACCAAGCTGAAGCATGGCGAGCAGGTGCGCATCTTCCGCATGATACCGGGACTGGAGAATGCCGAGTTCGCACGGCTGGGCGGCTTGCACCGCAACACCTATCTGAATTCGCCTGAATTATTGGACGGAACGCTGCGGCTGAAGAGCCGACCAGACCTGCGCTTCGCAGGGCAGATCACCGGCTGCGAGGGTTATGTGGAATCGGCCTCGATCGGCCTGCTTGCCGGGCGCTTCGCAGCGGCAGAGGCCAAGGGCGAGATGTTGCCGCTTCCACCGATCACGACCGCCTTCGGCGCGCTACTCGGTCATATTACTGGTGGGCACATCGTTTCCGATGACGAGCCGGGCAAGCGGTCTTTTCAGCCGATGAACGTCAATTTCGGTCTGTTTCCAACGGTCGAGGTGCCGCGTGCCGAAGGCAAGCGGTTGCGAGGCAAGGAGAAGACCATCGCCAAGAAGCGTGCGCTGACGGCGCGGGCATTGGTGGATTGCCGGAAATGGTTGGGGCACGCGGAAGCGCTGGCTGTAGCCGCAGAGTAGCGGGCCAAACATCGCCCGCTGGCGCGGTGATTTCAGCTCCTACCAACCGCGAATGGCACGTCTCAAGATCTCGAATTGGCGGCGCCATGCGGGCGCATCGGAGGGCTGCCTCTCAAAGGCGCTCGGCTCGATACGCTTGAGGCGCGCGGACGCGGGGGCGAGAAGCAGGAACGCAGGCCCGACAGAGGCCGGCATGGCACGCGCTTCCTGTGTGAACTTTGCCAGATGATCCCGCGCCAGCGCCGTCATCGCTGCGACAGAAGCACAGAGCTGCTTGGGCTCGGCACCCTCCACGAACATTTCCGGCGTCGTGCCGACCGCTGCAAGAATGTCGCGCGGGATGGCACACTGGCCTCGGGCGCGAGCAACGGCAAGATTATTCAGGATGCGCAAAACTCCAAGCGCGCAGCCGCCGTGGCCGGCAAGTGAGCCGGTCTCTCGTGCGGCCGCCGGGTCGAGCACCACCGCTGCCAGTTGCAGCATCGCGCCTTCTGTCTCGCCGCAATAACCTTCGAGTTCATTTCGGTCTTCGAACGGGTCTGCGTAGAGGTCGAAGATGCGCGCTTCGAGGTGGTTGTCGAAGGCGGATTTCGGAAGATCGTGCGCATGAATGGTTTCGAGGAGCACTTCAGCAATTGGGTGGCCGCCTGGCTCATCCTTCGCGATGGTATCGCGCCACCATTGCAGGCGAATCTCGCCGGGCAATGGCTCGCGAACGCGGGAACGGATAGCTGCCACGTCGAGATAGAAGGCGTGGAGTGCTAGCAGCGCCCTGCGCTTGGGTTCAGGCGCGTATAGCGTGACAAGGTGCCTATCGGGGTCCTGCCTGCGCACCAAGTCGCTGAGTTCAGCGGTGTCCACTTCAGTCGACGGCGATAAGAGCTGCGGCGACAGCGCGGTCTTCGGCGAGAAGCACATTGAAGGTGCGGACGGCGGCACCAGTCGACATCGGGTCGGACGCGATGCCGGCGGCTTTCAGAGCCTCCTTCAATTCCGGCGGAAGACGACGCAGGTCACGTCCCATGCCGACGAGCAGCACCTCGATCTGAAGCGATTCTCCAAGCACCTGCGCGAAGTCGGACGTTGTCAGCGCGTTCTGGTCGGCCGGGTTCCAACCGTGCACGCCGGATGGCAGGCAGAGGATGGAGCCCTTGTGCGACATGTCGGCAAACCGGAAGCCACCATTGCCGTAGGCATCGATGGGCGCACGGCCGGGGTAATGGGCCGCGCGAAACTCGATTCCCTTCGCCACGTCAGCCGCGCGGTGCGGGCGTCGGCACGGCGCCGGGCTTGCTGGCCGAGCCGCCCTTCACCGCAGGCTTCACGGCCGCGTCCGTTTTTTCAGGTCGGAGGTTGAAGTAAATCAGGATCGGGCCGCCGATGAAGATCGAGGACGCGGTGGCGACGACGATGCCCCAGATCATGGAGGCCGTGAAGGAACGCACGACCGGACCGCCGAAGAGATAGAGCGAAACGAGCGCGAGCAGGATCGTCAGCGAGGTCATGATCGTGCGCGCGAGCGTCTGGTTGGTCGCGAGGTCGATCACGTCCGACATCGGCATCTGCTTGTAGCGGCGCAGGATCTCGCGGATACGGTCGAAGATGACGACCGTGTCGTTGAGCGAATAGCCGATCACGGTGAGGATAGCCGCCAAGCTCTGCAGGTTGAAGTCGATCTGCGTGAGGGCGAAGAAGCCGATCATCAGGATCGCATCGTGAACCAGCGTGGCGACGGCTGCTAGGCCGAACTGCCATTCGAAGCGGATCCAGATATAGGCCATGATGCCGGCGATGGTGAACAGCACCGCAAGCGTGCCGGTCCATGCCAGTTCACCCGACACGCGCGGGCCGACGACTTCTACGCGACGATAATCGTAATCGGTCTCCCCCAGCGCGGCGCGAACCTTCTGAACGACCTGCTGCTGGGCCTCATCCCCGCCCGGCTGCGTGGCGACGCGAATCAGCACTTCATTGGAATTGCCGATAGACTGGATCTGCACTTCGCCCAGCTCGAGCGCATCGAGTTTGGAGCGCACCTCGGCGATGTCGATCGGCTGCGAGTGGCCGCCGACCTCCATGACAGTGCCGCCCTTGAAGTCGATGCCCGAATTCACGCCGACCGTGAAGAAAAGCGCGAAGGACACGACGATGAGCAGCAGCGAGATCGGCGTGCGTACCTTGGCCCACTTCATGAATGGGTAAGTGGTGCCGTCTGGAACGAGACGAAGAGGCTTCATGGATTAAGCTCGCTTATCCGGCTCAGAGCGGAATGGTCTTCGGACGGCTGTAGCGTGCCCAGGAGGCGACGATCAGGCGCGTCACGAGATAGGAGGTGAAAAGCGTCGAAACGATGCCGATCGCCATGGTGACGGCAAAGCCACGCACCGGTCCGGAGCCCAGCCAGAACAGCGCGATGGCCGCGATCAGTGCCGTCAGGTGCGAATCGATGATGGTGGCGAAGGCACGGCGGAAGCCGGCATCGAGTGCCTGGATGACGGATTTGCCCTCCATTCGCTCTTCCCGGATACGTTCATAGATCAGCACGTTGGCATCAACCGCCATGCCCATGGTGAGCACGATACCCGCGATACCCGGCAGCGTCAGCGTCGCTTGCATGGCAGTCAGGATGCCGATCATCAGCGCATTGTTCGCGATCAGCGCGATATCGGCAAAGAAGCCGAGAAGCCCATAGCAGAGAATCATGAAAACCGCGATGGCAACGGTCGCGACCACACAGGCGATGATGCCCGCTCGGATCGAGTCGGCACCCAGGCTCGGCCCGATGGTGCGCTCTTCTACGACCGTCAGCTTGGCCGGCAGCGAACCGGCGCGCAGGAGAATCGCGAGATCGTTCGCAGTCTGTGCGGTGAAAGATCCGCTGATCTGACCCGAACCGCCAAGAATGGGCTCGCGGATGACGGGTGCGGAAATCACCTTCTCATCGAGCACGATCGCGAAAGGCTTGCCGACATTCTGCTGCGTGACGCGGCCGAACTTCTGCGCGCCGCTGGAATTCAGACGGAAAGAAACGAGCGGCTCGTTGGTGCGCTGATCGAATGAGGCTTGCGCATCGGCGAGATCGTCGCCGGTCAGAAGCGGAGCGGCATCGACAAAATAAGTCTGCGCCGGATTTTCCTGCGACACGAAAGGCAAGGAGTTTGGCGGACGGCTGGTCTGCGCCTGTGCGGTCGCAACCTGGCTCTGGACCAGGTGGAAGGTGAGCTGTGCCGTCTGGCCGACGAGGTTCTTGAGGCGCGCAGGATCGCCGAGGCCCGGCACTTCGACCAGAATGCGGTCCTGGCCCTGGCGCTGGATCGACGGCTCGACAGTGCCGAGCTGGTTGATGCGGCGCTCGATGACTTCGATCGACTGGCTGACGATCTGGGAAACGCGCTGGTTCAGGCCTGCCTCGGATGCAGCGAGATTGACCACGCCGTCATTGGAGATGTTCAGATCGAATTCCTCGACACCGCCACCACCAAGCAAACTGCCCGAGAGCGGGTTGCGCAGCGGAGTGAGACGTTGGCGGGCCAATTCAACCTGCGAGGCATCGCGTAACCGGAGTTGCACGCCATTCGGTGTTTCGCGCAGGTTGGAATAGCCGATGCGCGGCTCCTGTAGGAGAGCACCGCGCACTTCACCAGAAAGGCTGCGCAGACGCTTCTGCAGGTAATCCTGCCGATCAACCTCATAAAGAAGATAGACGCCACCCTGAAGATCAAGACCGAGCACCATCTGGTGCTTGGGCAGCCAGTTCGGCAAACGGTCGAGCGTTTCCCTGGAGAAGAAATTGGGCAGGCAAAGCAGAACGCCCAGCGCGATCACGGCCCAGATGCCGAGCGTCTTCCAGCGCGAAAAGTGAAGCATAGGTGTTCCGTAAGCTCGGGCTCGGGGCCAACTGTGTATTCGGCCCCTCGACGGTCAAAGTGTTTATTTCGGGGCGTTCTGGTTGGCGACCGGTTCGCCCTTTACGCGCACATCGGCAATCGTCGAGCGCAACGCGGTGACTTTCGCGCCGCCGAGATCGACTTCAAGCTCTGCATCGTTGATCACCTTGGTGACCTTTCCGACAAGCCCGCCCCCAGTCACAACCGTGTCACCACGGCGGATCGCCGCCAGCATTTCGCCGCGCTTCTTTAACTGCGTGCGCTGCGGGCGGATGATCAGGAAATACATGATCACGAAGATCAGAACGAATGGCAGGATGGAGATCAAGGCATCAGGCGTCACGCCCCCGGTTTGAGCATAGGCGGGCGTCACGAACATGAAGTGTCTCCAAGTGTCAGGATGATGGGGCGGCGACTCTTAAGCGAGCAATCTGCCGCGAAATTGCGCGGAATATAGTGACTCGAAGGTTCAATGCAACTGCGCGTGTCTCCTGCACTTCCACGCTTGCACAAGCCTTGCTAGGGCTCGCACCCATGTCGGATCATTCGCAAGCCACCACCGGCGACATCGCCGCCCTTCTCGAACGCATCGCGCTGGCCCTGGAACGCTCCGCGCCACCGCGTCATGCGACGCCCGATTTCGAAGCAGCGGAGGCGTTCGTGTGGGAACCGGCGCACAATGCCTTGCAACCGGTGCCGCGCGTCAATCGGGTCGAGATCGGGTTGATCCGGGGTGTGGATCGTGTGCGCGACATTCTGATCGACAACACGAACCGCTTCGCGCGGGGCCTGCCGGCCAATAATGTGCTGCTGTGGGGCGCACGAGGCATGGGCAAGTCTTCTCTGGTGAAGGCAGCGCACAAGACGTCGAGCGAGGCGGTCGAAGATGGGCGGGGCCTGAAGCTTGTCGAGATCCATCGCGAGGATATCGACACCCTTCCCGCGCTGATGGCTCTGATCAAGCCAGCGCCCTTCCGCTTTATTTTGTTCTGTGACGATCTTTCATTCGACCACGACGATACGTCCTACAAGTCGCTCAAGGCAGCGCTGGATGGTGGCATCGAGGGAAGGCCGGAGAATGTGGTGTTCTATGCCACCTCGAACAGACGACATCTCCTGCCGCGCGACATGATGGAAAACGAGCGCTCGACGGCAATCAATCCATCGGAAGCGGTCGAGGAAAAGGTCTCGCTCTCGGACCGCTTCGGGCTGTGGCTCGGCTTTCACAAATGCAGCCAGGACGATTACTTGGCGATGGTGGACGGCTATGTCGCCTATCATGGCCTGCAGGCGGAGACCGAGGCGCTGCATCGCGATGCCCTGGAATGGGCAACCACGCGGGGAGCGCGCTCCGGCCGCGTGGCTTGGCAGTTCATTCAGGATCTGGCGGGGCGGCTTGGAAAGCCGCTCCGGGACTGATTATTCCAGGAAGCCCGAGGGGTTAACCGGTGCGGAGTTCTTACGCACCTCGAAGTGAAGCTTGGGCGAGTCGGTCGAGCCGCTGGCGCCCGAGAGCGCGATGTCCTGGCCGCGCGACACCTTTTCACCGCGCTTCACCTTGATCTCGCTGGCATGGCCGTAGACCGTGACAAGGCCGTTCTCATGTCGAACCAGAACGGTGTTGCCGAACTCCTTGAGACCGTCGCCGGCATAGATCACGACGCCGTTCTCGGCGGCCTTGACCGGCGTTCCCTCCGGTACCGCGATGTCGATGCCGTCGCTCGACTTGCCACCCGATGTGCCATAGGTGCGCACCACGCGACCGCGAACGGGCCAGCGCATCTTGCCGATGCCGGTGGCGCCCGGCGCTTCGGTCTTGTCGCTGTCGACATCCTGAAGTGTCTTGGTGGGCGCAGCGGCCGGCGGCGTATACGCGACGGGCTTGGCTTCGGTAGCTGCCGGAGCAATAGGGGCAGCCTTTGGCGCCTCGACGGCAGCGACTGCCTGCGGCTTGGCCGATGTCGCCGATCCCTGCGGGATCACCAGCGTCTGGCCGACGCGTAGCGGCTTGCCGTGCATGTCGTTGGCCGTGCGGATAGCATCCGCGGTGGTGCCGGTCTTCTGCGCAATCTTGTTGATGGTGTCACCGCTCACGACCACGTAGCCACCCGCGGGAGCCGCCTTTGGCGCTTCCACGACGACTGTCGGCTTGGCAGGCGCTGGCTTGGGCATCGGCGCAGGCTTCACCATCGCGACCTGCTGGACCTTGGGCTGCGCGGGCGTGGCAACCGCGGTCTGCTCACGGGCCTGAACGCGCTGGGTCATGGGAGCAGCGGAAGCGGTGGCCGTCGGAGCCGAAAGCTCGCTGCGCGACACGGGCGAATTGCTCACCGGCGCCATGGCGCTGCGCTGGACCTGGCCGGATGGCGCCGGCGGCAGCGAGGAAACGGCGTTCGCCGTCTGCTGCTGCTGGCCGGCATCCGACTTGGTGGAGGAGGTGAAGAGATTGTCGATCCCGTCACCGAAGCGCGAAACCGTGGAGGAGCAACCCGCCGCCGTGCTGCACAGCAAAAGCAGCGCCGCACCCTTGGCGATGTGTGTGAAGTTTTTCCGCGAAACCTTGAACTGCATGACGCCGACCCGACCGTCCGATAATGGTCAGATTAGAGCGTGTTAATCTTACTGCCGGGTTAAACGCAGCAACTTTTCGGCAAATTCAAAGGAAAGCGGCGGCGCCGCGCATCATCGGCTGGAGACGCACGGGCGCGATCTCTTCTTTGTCGAAGCGGCTGCCCACCTTGTTGAGTTTTGTCAGCATCTGGACGCCATCGCCGGGCCCGACCGGCGCGATCATCTGGCCGTGGGTGGCGAGCTGCTCGACAAAGGCGCGGGGCAGGTTTTCGAACGAGGACCAGATCACGATGCGGTCGAAAGGCCCCTCACCCGGCTTGGCGCCTTGCGAGCCGTCGCCATGAACGATCTGAACATTGCCAATGCCCAAGCCTTCGACCCGTGTCTTGGCGCTGTCGGCCAACTTGCGCCAGCGCTCGATCGAATGGACGCGCGAGGCGAGCCGGCCCATGACGGCAGCCGTATAGCCGGTGCCCGAGCCGACCTCGAGCACACGATGGCCGGGCTCGATGGCAAGATGCGCAATGACCAGCGCCTGCAGATCGGGAGTTTCGGTGGCCTCGCCGCAATCGATCGGCAGCATGCGCTCCGCCCAAGCCAGATGGGCGAACTTTTCGGGCAGGAAAGCGCGGCGGGCGACCGATTCGAAGGCGGCTATGAGGTTCTTGGGCGTCAGGCCCTGCGCGCGGAGACGAAGAAGAAATGCGGCGAAACCTTCGCGCTCGGCCACCGCCTCATTCATGAAAGCGCCTTTGCGAGGCGGTCGCGCGAGCCGTGCGCGGTCATGTCGAGCTGCAAGGGTGTGACCGACACGAAGCGATTCTGTACTGCGTGGAGGTCGGAGCCCTCGTTGATCTCTTCTTCCTTGCGGTTGAAGCGCAGCCAGAAATACGGAAACCCGCGTCCGTCCCTGCGTTTATCGACGCCCAGCCCGTGCGCGATCTTGCCCTGTGTCGTGACACGTGTCCCGCGCACTTCGTCCGGCTTGCAGTTCGGGAAGTTGATGTTGAGAAGAATGCCCGGATCCCAGCCAGCTTTGAGCAGCTTTTCCAAGAGCTTCGGTGCCAACGCCTCGGCCGTCTCATACGGTACGACGCGCTCTTCGTCCTCGTAGGTGTAGGCTTGGCTGAGCGCCACTGAGCGGATGTCGAGCATCGTGCCTTCAATCGCGCCCGCAACCGTGCCGGAATAGCTCACATCATCGGCGACGTTGGAGCCGGAATTGACGCCGGACAGGATAAGATCCGGCGGCTCGGGCAGGATGTGGCGCACCCCCATGATGACGCAATCTGTGGGAGTACCGCGGATGGCGAAGTGGGTCTCATCAATCATGCGCATGCGCAACGGTTCAGAAATCGTCAGCGAGTGCGCGAAACCGGACTGATCATTCTCAGGCGCCACCACCCACACATCGTCCGAGAGCGTACGGGCGATGCGCTCAAGCGAACGCAGGCCCTCCGCATGGATGCCATCGTCATTGGTCAGAAGAATGCGCAAAAGGGCTTCTCAGTCTCTCGCGATACGATCAAGCCCGCCCATATAGGGTCGCAACACTTCAGGAATAGTTATTCCGCCCTCAGCGTCCTGATAGTTTTCCATGACGGCGATCAGCGCACGCCCGACCGCCACGCCCGAACCGTTGAGCGTATGGACGAATCGCGTGCCCTTCTCATCCGTCGGACGATAGCGCGCGTCCATGCGGCGGGCCTGGAAGTCGCCACAGACCGAGCAGGACGAGATTTCGCGATAGGCATTCTGGCCGGGCAGCCACACTTCGATGTCATGCGTCTTGCGCGCGCCGAAGCCCATGTCGCCGGTGCAAAGCACGACCGTGCGGAAGGCGAGGCCGAGGCGCTTCAGCACTTCTTCCGCGCAGGCCGTCATACGTTCGTGCTCCTCGAGCGACGTGTCAGCGTCGGTGATCGATACCAGTTCCACCTTGTCGAACTGATGCTGGCGCAGCATACCGCGCGTGTCGCGACCGGCCGACCCGGCTTCCGAGCGGAAGCAGGGCGTGAGTGCCGTCATACGTATGGGGAGCTGATCGTGAGACACGATTTCTTCCCGCACAAGATTGGTGAGCGGCACTTCAGAGGTCGGAATCAGCGCCACGCGGCTGCCGGCATGAGGCGCGAAAAAGAGGTCTTCCTCGAATTTCGGCAACTGGCCCGTGCCGAACAGCGCGTCATCGCGGACGAGCAGCGGCGGCTGAACCTCGATGTAGCCATGTTCGGTCGTGTGCAGGTCGAGCATGAACTGGCCGAGCGCACGTTCGAGCCGCGCAAGCTTGCCGCGCAAGACCGTGAAGCGCGAGCCGGAAAGCTTCGCGGCGCGCTCGAAATCCATCATGCCGAGCGCCTCGCCCAGCTCCCAATGTTCCTTCGGCTCGAAGTTCATGCGCGGACGCTCGCCGACAGTGCGAAGTTCGACATTGTCGGCCTCGCTCTTGCCCTGCGGCACATCATCGAGCGGAATGTTGGGCAGAACTGCAAGCGCATGTTCCAGCTCGGCATCCAGGCGGCGCTCTTCGGCCTCGCCGTTCTGGATGAAGCCCTTGATCTCGCCGACCTCCGCTTTCAGCTCTTCTGCGCGCGCGGCGTTGCCCGCACGCATGGCATTGCCGATCTCCTTAGACGCCGCATTGCGGCGCTCCTGCGCTTCCTGCAGCTGATGCAGATGGAGGCGGCGGGCCTCGTCTCGGGCGATAACGTCATCGAGCGTGGACTGGGCCGAAGCGTTGGAATGTCCGCGCCGTTCCAGCGCACGAACGAGAGTCTCAGGGTTTTCACGAATCCACTTGATGTCGAGCATGGGAAGGTCGGACCATTTACGCAGTCGGGGCGGTCCGCCCTTCAGGTCGTGCGCGGGTCAGGCCGGCGTGCTGCCGGTTCCCTCGCCGTGGGCCGCGGCGGAACGAAGGGCTGCTTCCTCGGCCTTTTCCGCCGCCTCGCGCGCCAAGCGCTCCTTTTCGCGATCCCGCTCGATCATCCGGGCGGTCCAGATCGAAATCTCGTAGAGAATGATCGTTGGAACGGCAAGGCCGATCTGGCTGATCGGATCGGGTGGGGTCAGGACCGCAGCCGCGATAAAAGCAAAGACGATCGCGTATTTGCGTTTGCTCTTCAGCCCGTCCGACGACAGAAGTTCGACCCGCGCCATCAGCGTGGTCACGACCGGCAGCTGAAAAACCAGACCGAACGAGAAGATCAGCGTCATGATGAGGCTGAGATATTCCGAGACCTTCGGCAGTAGCGAGATCTCAACATCCTGACCCGGACCGACCTGCTGCATCGACAGGAAGAACCACATCACCATCGGCGTGAAGAAGAAATAGACCAGCGCCGCGCCCAAGAGAAACAGCAGAGGCGATGCGATCAGGAATGGCAAAAACGCCCGGCGCTCATTCTTGTAGAGGCCCGGCGCGACGAATTTGTAGATCTGCGAGGCAATCAGCGGAAATGCGATCACCAAGCCGCCGAACATACCGAGCTTGATCTGCGTGAAGAAGAATTCCTGAGGTGCCGTGTAGATCAACTGCACCTTGTGCTGGCCCAGCCCTGCCCAATCGACCGCCCATTTGAAGGGTATGACCAGCAGGTTGAAAAGCTGCTTGGCGAAAAAGAAGCAGACAAGAAAGGCCACGAAGAAGCCCCCGATCGACCAGATCAGGCGACGGCGCAACTCGATCAGGTGCTCGATCAGGGGTGCGGAAGACTTTTCGATTTCGTCGTCTTCGCTGCGGATCACCGGCGCGTTCAAGTCCGGGCTTCCTCATGCTTGGGCGCCGGCACGTTGGACACCGGCTCGATTTCAACGGAAGCGGCAGGGTTCGCAGTCAACGGAGCGACGCCTTCCGATGCTGCTACGCGATCTGCAACATCCGATGGCTGGACGACGGTGGCGAGGGG
Source organism: Mesorhizobium liriopis (assembly GCF_024053505.1). GTDB lineage: Bacteria > Pseudomonadota > Alphaproteobacteria > Rhizobiales > Rhizobiaceae > Mesorhizobium_B > Mesorhizobium_B liriopis. Next base: position 69,610 of record NZ_JAMXQS010000010.1, read on the forward strand.
CGATGCGGATACCGCTTGATCATTCGCAGGAATTGCAGGCTGTTCGGAAGCGGGACGCTCGACGGTTCCGGTCTTGAGCGGCTCCGCGGCATGGACCTCTGTGGAAGCCGGCCCCGGCTGCGCCGGTCTCGGCTTCATCACGTTATCTACGCCGGAACGCACATCCTGCGCGGCCTGTTCGAATGAAGTCAGATGCTTGCGCACGGTGGTACGTGGGTCGAAGCCCCGAATCTGATCGATCGACTGTTTCACATCGTCCAACTCCGCCTCATTCAAAGCTTCGTCGAACTGCTTTCGGAAATCGCCCGCCATGGCGCGGAACTTAGCAGTGGTGCGCCCGAACTGCCGAAGCATGTGAGGCAAATCCTTCGGACCGACGACCACGATCAAAACGACCGCGATCACCAGCATTTCCGACCAGCCGACCTCGAACATGATGCGCCTCGGACCTTACGGGCGGATCAGCCCTTGGAAACCGTGTCGTTCGGACGGATCACGGGTTCATCGGCGCGGTGATCAACCGTGCGGCGATCAGCGACCACCGTCTCGTCGTCGTCTGCCATACCCTTTTTGAAGCTCTTGATGCCCTTGGCCATGTCGCCCATCAGCTCAGGAATCTTGCCGCGGCCGAAGAGAAGCAGCACGACCACGAGGACGATAAGCCAGTGCCAGATCGAGAAAGAGCCCATTGGAGGTTCCTCCAGAGTTACAGTCGGGCTTCATCTATGCGGTTTCAGCCCATGATTCAAACACAACAGAGCACTCATCACAGAGAGTTAGCCAGATATTTTCTGAGTTTGGCGGCAATGCGCCGCAGCTTCGACTTCGCTAAAAATTGGCAGTCGGCTACTCGACACCACCTTTGGGCGCCAGAAGGCCGAGCTCTTCAAGATCGATGTCAGTGAGCGCATCCTCGTCCGGTGCGAGAAGGTCGATGTCGCCGGATGGGATGGGGACCGTGAAATGGCTGGGCAGGCGCGGCGACAAGAGCCCTGCCCCCTTGAGCTCGTCGGCGCCCGGCAGATCGCCAAGTCCCTCGAGGCCGAACTGGTCGAGAAATGCTGGCGTGGTCCCGTAGGTGACGGGACGACCAGGCGCACGGCGCCGCCCGCGTAGGCGAACCCATTCGGTTTCCAGCAGCAGGTCCAGCGTGCCCTTGGACGTTTCCACGCCGCGGATCTCTTCGATCTCCGCGCGGGTGACCGGCTGATGATAGGCGATGATCGCGAGCACTTCCAAGGCCGCGCGGGAAAGCTTGCGTGGATGCGAGGCATCACGTGCGAGAAGCAGCCGTAGGTCGGGCGCCGTACGGAAGGCCCATGCTTCGCCGACGCGCACGAGATTGACGCCGCGATGCTCGTAGAGGCGGTGAAGCTCGGCCATGACGGCGGGCAGATCGGTACTCCTCGGCATCCGGTCGGCGAGTTCCGCATCAGCAATCGGCTCGGCACTGGCGAAGACAAGAGCCTCGGCCATGCGGACATGGGCACCGCTGACCTGGGAATTGTCAGCCTCAAAAAGCGGCGGAGTCTGATTAATGGTGGTCATTTCACAAGTCTGAGTTTGGGTCGGGACCGGGCGCTTCGCATCATGATCGGCTGAAACGCCTCTTCCTGCCGCACCTCCACTATCCCTTCGCGCACTAGTTCAAGGCTCGCCGCGAAAGAGCTCGCGCGCGCCGAGCGCCGTTCTTCCGGCGGACAGGCGAACTGGAGAAGAAAATGATCCAGTTCCATCCAATCCGATTCGCGGCCAAGCAGACGCGTAAGAAGCTCCCTCGCCTCCTTGAGCGCCCAGACCGAACGCTTGGCAATGCGCACTTCGGTGACCGCACGTCGCTGGCGCTGCACGGCATAGGCCGTGAGGAGATCGAAGAGCGACGCCTTGTAGGCTGTTTTCGGAGAGGCGATGGCAATGTCGGGTGCACCGCGAGGAAAAACGTCGCGGCCAAGCTGCCGACGTTCCATCAGGCGTTGAGCGGCAAGGCGCATGGCTTCGAGGCGCTGCAGGCGGAACTGCAAGACGGCGGCCATCTCCTCGCCGCCCTCGCCTTCGGGTTCCATCTTGGCGGGCATCAGCAGCCGCGATTTGAGGAAAGCGAGCCATGCGGCCATCACGAGGTAGTCGGCAGCAAGCTCGATGCGAAGCTCCCGCGCGTTCGAAATGAAATCGAGATACTGGTCGACGAGTGCCACGATCGAGATACGGGCGAGATCGACCTTTTGCCGACGGGATAGATGGAGGAGAAGGTCGAGCGGGCCTTCGAAGCCATCGACATCCACCACCAGCGCATCCGTATCAGCGTCGTCACGCGGCGGCTCGCTCCAGTCCTCGGGCGGCGTCTCGCTCAACTCAGGCAACCGCTTCGAAATGTTGGGCGAACTCGGCGCGGGCGTCCGCCTCGGCGATGCCGTCGCCGGCATGCGCGAGATCGAGTACGCGCTGGGCGCGTTCGAGAGAGCGGCCGGCAAGCTCGCATGTCTTCGACGCGATGCCGGCCATCTCCTCCATTACGCCGTTGCAGTGAAGAACGATGTCACAACCGGCGTCGAGAATACGCTCTGCCTTCTCCGGAAACGTGCCTTCGAGCGCTTTCATCGAGGTATCATCGCTGATGAGCAGGCCGTCGAAGCCGATCGCGCCACGAACCACATCTGCAATCACCGTCCGCGACGTAGTCGCCGGGCGAGTCGGGTCGATGGCCGAATAGATCACATGCGCAGTCATCGCCATAGGAAGGTCGTGCAGCGCCTTGAAAGGCGCCCAGTCATGCGCTTCGAGTTCGGCCCGCGTGGCATCGACGGTGGGAAGTGCGAGATGCGTGTCGGCGAAAGCTCGCCCGTGGCCGGGAACATGCTTCATCACGGGCAGCACGCCACCTGCCGTCAACCCCTCGGCGGTGGCACGGCCGAGAGCGATGACGGTCTCGGGGTTTTTGCCATAAGCGCGGCTACCGATCACGTCGTTGGCACCTTCCACAGGCACATCAAGAACCGGCAGGCAGTCGGACGTAATGCCGAGCTTGGCGAGGTCGAAGGCATGCAGGCGGGCGAGCAGCCATGCGGCGCGAAGGCCCGCTTCGCGATCGCACTGAAAGAGCGCGCCGATACTCTGCGCGCTCGGATAGTTCGGCGCGACGGGCGGGCGCAGACGCTGGACCTTGCCACCTTCCTGATCGATGAAGACAGGTGCATCAGCGCGCCCCACACTGTCGCGCATGGCGGCGACGAGGTCGCGGATCTGGTTCGGCTCGCCGATATTACGCGCGAAGAGGATGAAGCCCCACGGCTGCTCGTCGCCGTAGAATGCAATCTCGTCGGGTGACAGGCTCTTGCCAGTCGCGCCCAGAATCATCGCCTTCGTGTCGCTCATGCGCCTTTTTCCGTTTCGTGGCCTTCAAAACAAAGCGGGCGCGACCAAAGCCGCGCCCGTGTAAGTAATCAAGCGGTTTCGTTCACTTGGAAACGAAGCAGGAGCCGCCAGCCGATTTGAGGTTGGTGCAGAGCTGCACGGCTTCGTCACGCGTCTGGGTGGGAACGCGGACGCGGTAGAACGTGCCCTTGCCGGCCACTTCCGCCTTGACGATGTTCACGCCGCGACCGCCGAGGACGCTACCATATTTCTTCGAAAGGCCGTCATAGGTAGACTTTGCCGCCGCCTCGGAAGGCACGGAGGCGAGTTGGATGGCCCACGCGCCCGGAGCGACCGCAGCCACCTGAGTGGGCGCAGTGTTTTCGGCCTGCGCAGGCGCATCGTCTGCTGCAATGGCTGCGATTGAGCCGGTTTGCTCGGCGGACGCCACATTGGCGGCTTGCGACCCTTCCTGCGTGCGCTGGAGAGCGGCGCGCGCGGCGTTGACCGCAGGCTCGACGACCGGCCCTGCCGCAGCCGGCGTATCGTCACCGGCCGGGGCCAAGGTGCCATCGGCCTTCACTACCATGGTCTTCACCTTGTGCGGCGCGATGGCGATGCCCTGATCGGACTGCTCGACGCCCTGATCGGCCATCTGCTCGTCGATACGGTCTTCGCTCTTCTCCATCATCTCGACATCGGGATCGCTGCCATCGAAATCCAGACCTTCGGTGATCGGCTCGTCTGTGCCGGAGTTCAGATCGACCGGTGCCTCGTTAGTAGAGATCAGCGAGGCCTGCTGTTCCTCGGCGGTCTGATCGCCCGAAACACGCTCGTAAACCTTGCTATCCTGATTCGGCACGCTAATGCCCCCGGGGTTCTCGGGGCGCTGCTTGAGCGGTGTCGCATCGGCCTTGATGATGGCCGGCTCGCCGGAGCCGACCACGCCGCCCGAACCGAGCGCAAACCATCCGCCGCCAGCCAGCACCACGCCGCCGATCAGAAGTGCGAGCAGCGTGCCGGGCTTGGGTAGGATCGAACGGCGCTCTTCCGGTTGTTCGTCCTCATAGACGAGTTCGTCGTCATAGTCGTCGTACTGGTCGTCACGCTGCGGTATGGTCCAGGCGGGGTCTTCCTCCAGATCGCCCTGTTGGCTCGCTGCATAGCCATAGCCGCTCGCATATTGCTTGCCTGAATAATCCTGGCCCTGCGGCGCGCGCGGTGCGGTGTCCTGATCGTCCCACGAGGCGCTGTTCTGCTGGTTCGAGCCGGACTGCTGGGAAACGCGGCCATTGTCGCTCATATCGTTGAGAAGTTCCGCGAACTCGTTGTCGAGGTCGTCATACTGCTGCGGCTGAGCGGAGCGCTCCTCGAACTGCATTTCGGGGATGTCCAGATCGTCCGGCAGCGCGACAGGTTGCTCGAACACGCTGACCGTTTCGATTTCAGGCGCGGGCGTGCGGGGCTGCATGGTGGTTCTCATGGCGTCTTCCGTACCCTTGTCGTCGTTCTGGGCGGCTTCGGTATTCTGAGGAGAGGGTGTCGCGGCACTGGCCGAACGGCTAGCGCGATAGCGCGCTGCCATCGCGGCAAGCGCGGCGAAGGGATCGTCATCCACAGGCGCCTTGGCGGGCTCCGGTGCTGGCGGAGTGATCACGGTGCTCTCGGCGCGGACAGGTTCCGGACGGGGAGCCGCGATCGTTTCAGACACATCTTCGACAGGCTCGGGGTCGGTAGCCTCATTTTCGAAGTCAGCTTCCGAAAGCTCGACCTGCTCTTCCTCGTAAGAGGTGTGCGGCGGCTCGACCGGTGCGGTGAAACGCGCGGGTTCCGGCACACGCGGCTCGGTCGCGCGGGACAAAGCGGAGCTTGCGGCGATCGGCGCGGCACCAGCCAACAAGGCGGCCAACTCGTCTTCGAAATCCGGCTCGGACACGGCAGCCTGCGGTTCGGGCGCCGCAGCCAGTTCAGTCTCCGGCTCTCCAATCGCCTCCGCTTGGAGTTCCGGCTCGGGCTCGGGCTCGGATACCGGCTCCGGCCCGGACGCGACTTCAAGTTCCGGCTCCTCGGCATTCGTATCGAAGGCCAGGTCGAAATCAAAATCCTCCGCTTCGATCTCAGGCTGGGAAGCCATGAAGGGCAGAGTGTCAGGCTGCTCAGTTACAAGCGGCTGGTTTCCAATACTGTCGGCCGCCTCCTCAGGATCGAGAGTGACCGGCTGCTCAGGCTCGATTGCCTGATCAACTTTCTCGGCCTGCGCGAGATCGCCGGCGCCAGGCGAGGGAGAAGCCGTTTCGGGTTCACCTTCCGCTTCGAATGTAAAGTCGTCATCTGCAAAGGCGTCGTCGAGATCGAGATTCAGATCTTCCTCGAAGGACGCCGCGAGGGCCGCTTCGATATCCTGCTCGTCGCGCTCCGACGGTTCAGCGGTCGTGCTGACGAGCGGCTCCTGATAGGCCGGAATCTGTGCCTGGAACGCTTCGGAGGAAGGAGCCGAGCCGGTGTCATAGCCACCATGCGGCTCATAGGAACCGTGCTCGGCGTTCACTGTGACCGGCGGGACCGCAGCCAAGGGCTGGGCATCTTCGACAGGCCAATCCTCGAGTTCGATCTCGAAATGCTGGTCGGAAAGCTCGTAGTCCTGCTCATTGGAGTTTGCAGGCGCCTGCGCGGCATATGCCACCGGTTCGCTTTCGGCCGGCCTCACTGCAGCCAGAGCTTCGTCTTCAGCCACGGCTTCACCTTCGAACTCCTGTTCGAAAACCGCTGAGAAATCGTCGTCCTGCGCGAACTCGACGGATTCCTGGGCAGCAAGGTTGAAGTCCGAAACCGCGTCGGGCTCAGATACCAATTCAGGTTCTGCGGCCTGCGGCTGCTCGTTGCCCAATTCGAGCTCAACGCCTGGCTCAGCGCCTCGCACATCCTCGACGGGCGTCGGGGATTCGACAAGGAGTCCCGGTGCCTGCTCGTCGGTCACCAGCTCCGACGCAGCGGTTTCCGCAGTCGGCTCCGAGACGGCGAACTCTTCGTCTTCCTCTTCGTCGTCATCGAGATCGAAGTCATCCAGCGACAGGTCGAAATCCGGCTCGGCTTCAATCACGGTTGTTTCCGCGTGAACCGGCCTATCGTCATCTTCAGTCAGCTCGAAGGCCGATTCGTCGAAATGGAACTCGTCCTCCGCATTCTGACCGCTGGAAACTATCAACTCGCCAGACGAACTCTCGTGAGCGGCGACTGGAGCGCCCTCCCACTCCGCGCCCTCCGAGAAGCTGGGTTCCAGAGACGAGGCTACAGGCGCTGCGGCAAAATGAGACTCTCTGACGCCCTCGTCCTGGAAAGCTGGCTCGCTCGCTACAGGTTCGTATGCTCCGGGCTCTGCGCGTCTTGCTAGGTCGGCGGGTTCAGAAAGATTTGGCGCGAACTCGTCTTCGGCAGTCGCACCCTGCTGCGGTTCCGGCGCATCGCGACCCACCTTCTCGCGTGGATCGAAGCCGATGATGCGCGCGAGATCGGCGAACGGATCCGACTCATCAATGTCGGACGCTCCACCAAATCCATCACGCGGTCGATTTGCCATACTCTTGGTTTCCACACTCGCTTGTCGCTCGGCACCCCATTGTCACCAGCGGGGCTGACTGAGCCCCGCCAGGGACACCAAGATGTCGCGGCTACCAGCGCAATGTGGGCAAAAGGTGACAGGGGTTGCGTGTTGCCTCAGCGCATCTCTTTGGGCGCTTCCGCCCCGATCAACGCCAGCCCGGAGGTCAAGACATCCGAAACCGCCTGCACCAGCCCAAGTCTGGCTACTGTCAATTCTGGTTCGGTAACCTTAACAAAACGTAAGTCGGGTTGGTCGTTGCCCCTGTTCCAGTGTGCATGAAAGGCGCTGGCGAGGTCGTAGAGATAAAATGCCAGACGATGCGGTTCGCGCGAAAGGGCCGCCTGCTCGATCAGACGCGGATATTCCGAGAGCTTGGCGACGAGTGCGAGCTCGCCCGAATCCTCCAACTTGGACACGGCCGCAGCGAGCGTTTCGCGCGATGTGTCGATGGCGCCCATCTGCTCGCGCGCCTGCCGGAAAACCGAATGCGTGCGGGCCGAAGCGTATTGCACGTAGAAGACTGGATTGTCCTTGGACTGCTCGGTCACCTTGGCGAAGTCGAAATCGAGTGGCGCATCGCTCTTGCGGTATAGCATCATGAAGCGGATCGGATCTCGGCCCACCTCCTCCACCACATCGCGCAGCGTCACGAACTCGCCTGCCCGCTTGGACATGCGCACAGGCTCGCCGTTGCGCAGGAGCTTGACGAGCTGACAGAGCAAGACAGAGAGCTCGACCTTGCCGCCGGTGACAGCTTTGGCAAGCGCTTCGAGACGCTTGACGTAACCGCCATGATCGGCGCCCAGAATGAAGATCAGCTCCCCAAAGCCGCGCGAGACCTTGTCCTTGAGATAGGCCACATCTGCCGCGAAATAGGTATAGGAGCCGTCCGACTTGATCAGCGGACGGTCGATGTCGTCGCCGACCTCTGTCGAACGGAACAGCGTCTGCTCGCGGTCCTCCCAGTCCTCGGGCAGTTCCCCCTTGGGCGGCGGGAGCTTGCCCTTGTAGATGTGGCCCGCCAGCGTGAGATCGTTGACCGCTGCACGGATCGCCTTGGCATTATCGGCGTGGAGCGTGCGTTCGGAGAAGAACACCTCGTGATGCACATTGAGGAGCGCGAGGTCTTCGCGGATCATCGCCATCATCGCATTGATGGTGCGATCCTTGACGATCGCGAGAGCGTCATCTTCGGGCCCGTCGAGCAGCGAGCGGCCGAATTCTTTAGCGAGCGCCTGGCCGACCGGCTTAAGATAGTCGCCGGGGTAAAGGCCGGACGGAATCTCGCCTATCTCCTCGCCCAGAGCCTCGCGATAGCGCAGCATGACTGAGCGGCCGAGCACGTCGATCTGCACGCCGGCATCGTTGATGTAGTACTCCTTGGTGACGTCGAAGCCCGCGAAGCCGAGCAGGTTCGCCAGACTGTCGCCGACCACCGCCCCACGGCAATGGCCGACATGCATCGGGCCCGTAGGGTTGGCCGAAACATATTCGACATTGACCTTGCGACCGCCACCGACCGTGGAACGGCCGAAATCTTGTCCCCGCTTGAGAATGCCGGCGAGTTGCAGCTGCCAGAAGCTCGGCGCAAGTCGCAGGTTGACGAAGCCCGGACCAGCAACATCAACGGCGATGACATCAGGTTCGGCGCGCAGGGCTTCGGCGATGCGCTCTGCCAGTGCGCGGGGTGCGGTGCCCACCGGCTTCGCCAGAACCATCGCGGCATTGGTGGCGAGATCGCCATGGCTCGGATCGCGCGGCGGCTCGACGGTGATGCGGCTCAGATCGAGTGTGCCACCATCTTTCGCTTGCAGGTCAAGACTTTGCACGATCCGGCTGATCCGGTCATGGAAGTCGGAAAACAGATTCATTTCGGGCACAACTCCGGCTCGGCCGCGCAGATCATCCGATATCGGACATATCGGCCGCGGGCCTAGCCGAGTTCAGGGGTATGGTCAAACAACCGGCGATGCTCGCGGACGGCGTAGGTATCCGTCATTCCGGCGAGGAAATCGGCGACGTGGCGCGCCTTTACAGCCGGGCCACAATCTATCAGGCCTTCACGCCAGCTTTCCGCCATCGCTTTCGGGTCTTCGAGATAGATGCGAAACAGGTCGCGCAGGATGGTTTCGGCGTTGGCGCGTACGGCCATCACGTCGGGGTGGCGGTAGAGATTGGCGTAGAGGAAGCGCTTCAGCGTGGCCTCCTTCACCGCCATTGCGCCTGAGAAACCGACGATCTGGCGGCCGCAATGGCGGATGTCGTCCGCGCTCTGTGGCCTGATCTCGCGCAAGCGCGTGCCGGCGGTGGTGATCGCATCCTCGACCATGATCGTAATCTGGCGGCGCATCAGCTCGTGGCCAGTGCGCACCGGGTCAAGCGTCGGATAGCGCTCGCGGACGCCACGTAGGATCTCCGCCGTCAGCGGCACCTCTTCCAACATCTCGAGCGAAAGGAATCCGGAGCGCAGGCCATCATCGATGTCATGCGTGTCGTAGGCAATGTCGTCCGCGATCGCCGCGCATTGCGCTTCGAGGCTGGCGAAACAGTCGAGGTCGAGATCGTGCGTGGCCGAGTAATCAAGGATGACCTTGGGCACTGGCTTTTTGCTGACGGCGTTCTTTCCCATCAACGGCCCGTTGTGTTTGACCAGCCCTTCCAGCGTTTCCCAGGAAAGATTCAGCCCATCGAACTCGGCATAGCGGCGCTCGAGCTTGGTAACGACGCGCAGAGCCTGCGCGTTGTGGTCGAAGCCGCCCCAGGGCTTCATCATATCGTCAAGTGCATCTTCGCCCGTATGGCCGAAGGGCGTGTGGCCGAAATCGTGGACAAGCGCCACAGCTTCAGCCAAGTCCTCATCGCCGCAAAGCGCGCGAGCGAGAGCGCGGGCGATCTGTGAGACTTCGATCGTATGCGTCAGCCGCGTACGGAAATGATCGCTCTCATGCGCAATGAAGACCTGGGTCTTGTGCTTGAGGCGGCGAAAGGCGGTGGAATGGATGATGCGGTCGCGGTCGCGCTGGAAGGGTGTGCGGGTTGGGCTTTCAGGCTCCGGCACCAGCCGGCCGCGTGTCTTAGCCGGATCGCAGGCATAGATCGCACGAGGCCGATAGCCGAACCCGATCTCATCCAGCCCGTTCCGATCGTCTTCCAAGGAGATGCCGCAACCCACAACCGGCGCGTCGATTGACTCGCGCGCAACGCATTCATACCTATGGATCAAGGCCCGCTTTGCAAGCGCTGCGTGTTTGCGCGCTCTCGGGCGCTGCCCAGAGGTGGATCATGGAACTTCTTCAGACAGACCCCAAGGGCGTGGCCGTGACAGAGGCTGCTGCCAAGCGCATCGCACGAATCGTCGCCAAGGAGCCCGGCAAGTCCGCCCTGCGCGTTTCCGTGGAAGGTGGCGGCTGCTCAGGCTTTTCTTATAAGTTCGACCTCGTGTCGAACCGCAACGACGATGACATCGCCATTGAGCGCGACGGCGCGACGATCCTCATCGACGATCTATCGCTTGTTTATATGGGCGGCTCTGTGATCGACTTCGTAGACGATCTGATGGGCCAGTCCTTTCAGATCAAGAACCCGAATGCGGTTGCCTCCTGCGGCTGCGGCACGAGCTTCTCGATCTGACCGTGGTCAAGATCGTTTCCTGGAACATCAACGGCGTTCGCGCCCGCATCGACAACCTGCTCGACTGGCTTCGCGAGAGCCAGCCGGACATCGTCTGCCTGCAAGAGATTAAATCCGTCGACGAGCAGTTTCCGCGTACAGACATCGAAGCTTTGGGCTACCATGTCGAGACGCACGGGCAGAAGGGCTTCAACGGCGTCGCGATCCTGTCGAAGCTTAAATTCGATGAGGTCAATCGCGGTTTGACCGGCGACGAGACCGACGAGCAGGCACGCTTCATCGAAGGCGTATTTTCGTCGGAGAGCGGCGCCTTTCGCGTGGTCTCGCTCTATCTGCCGAATGGCAATCCGGTTGGCACAGAGAAGTTTCCCTACAAGCTCGGCTGGATGGCCCGTCTTGAGCTCTGGGCAGCGCAGCGGTTGTCTTTCGAAGAGCCGATCGTGCTGGCGGGCGATTACAATGTGATTCCCCAGCCGGTCGACGCCAAGCACCCGGAGAACTGGGTGAACGATGCCCTCTTCCAGCCGGAATCGCGTCAGTCGTTTCGCCAGCTGGAAGCACTAGGGTTTACGGATGCTGTTCGCGCGACGGACGATGCGCCCGAGACATACACATTCTGGGACTACACCGGTGGCTCCTGGCAGAAGAACAACGGCATCCGCATCGATCATCTGATGCTGTCACCGGAAGCGGCCTCCAAACTCGGAAGCGCTTCAATCGAGAAGCATGTGCGTGGATGGGAGAAGCCCTCGGACCATGTGCCGGTCGCGATTCATCTGAACGTTTGACGGTCGCTGGGAACTGAAATAGGGGCAAGAACATTTAGCGAACAACCAACCGGAGTGTTCGCCATGACAGACGCCCAGCCAAAGACGCAGCCCGAATCGAATGCTGAGAAAGACCCGCAGGATTGGGTCACGGGCGATGAGCCGATGACTGGCGCACAGGCGTCCTATCTTAAGACATTGTGCGAGGAGACCGATACCAAATTCGATGAATCGCTGTCCAAAGGCGATGCGTCAAAGCTGATCGACGAGTTGAAAAACAAATCGCCACGATTGAAGAACGCCTAAGGCGTTTCGCCCAAGCCCCGGTTTTACCGGGGCTTTTTTACTGCTGAACGCCGTTGGCGATAAAATCCTGAGCGAGCGCGATGGCTGTGCGACGGTCGGCCTCATCCGCCTGCGCGAACGCGTCCTCCTGCATGGTGCGGATCCAAGGCTTGTCAGTCTGATCCGCACGTTCGAGCGCAGCAGTCATGAGAGCGAGCCCGCGAACGACCTTGCCGCTTTGGAAGAGCAGGTTGCCGAGCGTCGCCTGAGCGCCAGCATGGCCCTTTTCAGCAGCGAGTTGCAACCAGCGCCCAGCCTGACGGATGCTGGCCTTCATGCCGCCCTCGCCCGATAGGAACATCTTGCCCATTTCGAACTGGGCGTCCGGATTTCGGTAGTTGGCGGCGGCGCGCATGTAATATTCCTGGGCCGCGATCGGATCGGCCTGCACTTTAGAACCAGGAATTCCACGACGCATATAGTCGCCAAGCGCAACGAGAGCATCCGACACGTAAGTTTCGTCCGGGCTACCAGGCTCAACATCCTGATCTGCGATCTCACTGTAGAACTTGAAGGCCTCGATATCGCTCTCACCAACCCCATCGCCCTCCGCGTACATACGCGCGAGCTTCCAGGTGGCACCGATCTGTCCGTTCTCGGCTGCGTAGCGATAGGCCTCGACGGCTTCTTCCTTGTGGCCGTTCTTGTATGCGGAGAAGCCTAGGCGAAACACGTCCCAAGGGCTCGATTTCTTGCCGCCGGACGCATCCTGACTGGTCGATGGCGGGGCAGCATCGAAAACCTTGTCGTCGAAAGCATAAGCAGCGTTCGCGAAGAGCGCGATCGCTGCACATGCAAGGAGGGAGGGTGTAAGGCGCAAGGCGTTAGAACCCCGCCCGAGCGAAAGCCGCAAACGTGTTGCGCGAGGCTTCGTCTGCTGCGCAATCCGGTAATTCGAAACTGTTGAACCTGCGAGCTTCCATGCTGTCCCTTGGCCGCGATCATCGCGGTTGCGCTTCGGGCTGACGAAATACACTGCCGAGCCTTTGGGGTGCTCTGGGTTTATGGCGGGATGGGGGCAAATCGGGCACCTCCCAACCTTGTCCTCATGTAGACGATGATTGTGTTGCTCGATTGTCACAACAGCGGCGACCCCGTGTCACTCATATGCTGCTTTCGTGCATGAAAAAGGCCGGGCAAACCCGGCCTTTGATTCAATTTGGCAGATTCAAAACTTGACGCGGATACTTGCGCTTCCGGCCGCGACGATATCGGCGTCGTAGGTGTAAGATACATAATTGGCCGGATCGCTATCGAGCGTAAAATCTGACCGACCTCCCGTTAACACACCGATGGAGCCGCCCAAACGTAATTCGACGTTCTTATTAGGTGAATAGGACCCGCCCAAGGCAACACTGTAGGTATCGGACTGAAAACCTTGAAACGTCGAGGTTCCCTTGTCCCATGTGATAGAGGCGAGGCCGGAGAAGGCATCGGTGAATTTGCGGCCCACACCCGCCGTGATCGTCCAGCCGTCCTCGTAATAAGCGTCAAAGGACACGTCGGGATTGACCGCACCAGAGGTCGGGCTGATGACGCCGTTTATCTGAATGCTCTGTAACTGACTCCAATCCTGCCAACGCACAGAGCCGAACGCTATAGTATTCTCAGCAACGCCGCTTTGAAGGCGAAACTCTAAAGCCTGTGGAATTTCAGTTTCTGCATCAACGTCAAAAATGCCTGTCACAATCGGACGCGCAGCCAAAAGTCCTGCTGGTGCAAGCCGTGGGCCGAAATCGGTGGTATCCACCGTGCCCTCCAGATCAAGGTCGACTTTCCCGGTATAGAGCAAACTTGCGCGGAGCGCGATTTCAGGGATTTCGTAGGCTGCGCCGACGCGATAGCTCCAAGCTTCGTCAGACAGGTCAAATTTACCGACACCATCATTGCCGAAGTCGAGAAGTGTTTGGCGCGAGAAGAAAGCGTCGATTTTGTTGTAGCTGACGCCACCGATCGCACGCAACGACCCTTTCCCGACATCAAACTTGTAGGAGCATGTCAGTGCTGCCTCGTCCGAATCAAGTTGGAACTCCACAGCGGAAATCGAATACGCGTTATTCTTGCCGTAATAGGCGTCCGCACCGTAAGGTTGCGTATAGCTCGCCAAACAGTCCACAGGCTCGAAGAAGTTGAACTTCACGCCCAAACGCGGAACAGTGAAATCACCATCCACATCAATTGCATCCGAGAACAAAGCGGGACGGCGCACGGAGTTCGCGGCTACTGGTGGTACTCCTACGCCGATTAGCTGATCTGCAGCCGCGTCGGTCGAGCTTATCGCACGCTGCACATCCTTCAGCTCACGCTGAGGGTTTACGTAGGTCACACCGGCTTCGGTCGCTACGCGGGCAGGGTCGAAAAGAAGTTCGATGTTGCCCGCGCCGCGATCGAAGCCGCCTGCGAAGGCGGATTGGGCGGCGATCAGCGACACACCAGCCAGTGTGGCAAGGCGCAGTTGCGCGTGGGCCATAGTTTCTCCCCTCGGATCTTGTTTCAGGGAGTAAGACAAAGCGGCGATGCACGCGCAAGCACCGAGATGGGATCCCGAACCACCGAAAGCTCTCAGGCTCGCCTTAGAGCGAGCCTGAGCCGCTATCTTGCCCCATTCAACGGCATGTGGAGCTGGGTTAAGAAATTATCCGAAGGCAGTAAGTCATTGAAACGAAACGGACGCCACAAGTAATCGCAGCGCCCGTTGCTTTGCGGCAACATTGAGGCAAGAAAACCGCTTCCGCCTCTTCTCCAACAGCGTCAGGCGTCCCCACGAAGACGCTTGAGGGCGGTGTCGAGCTTAGTCTGGGTCTCGCGGAAACCCTCCAACTTCTCTCGCTCGGCTTCCACGATTTCCGCCGGTGCGCTCTGGACGAAGCGCTCGTTGCCGAGCTTCTTGTGAAGGCGCGCGATCTCCTCGGTTGTCTTGCCAAGTTCCTTGCGCAACCGCACCTCTTCAGCAGTCAGATCGATCAGTGTGCCAAGCGGCAAGCAGACGGTCGCCTCTCCGACCACGATCTGTGCGGAAGCAGATGGGGCCAATGGCGACTCGGTGATTTCCCCGACACGTGCCAGACGACGCAATGCCGTCTCGTGGCGCACCAAGCGCTCGCGGGTTTTGGCGTTCGCACCAATCAGAACAAGTGGAGCAATCGCGGAAGGCGGCACATTCATTTCCGAGCGTACGGAGCGAATGCCCGACACCATATCGACCAGCCAGTTGATTTCACCGGCCGCCTCCGCATCATCGAATGTGAATGATGGCCAGTCTGCGTGGCACAGCAGACCAGCGCGTCCCGTCTCACCCGCCGTGCGCGCCCACAATTCTTCTGTCATGAACGGCATGAAAGGATGCAGCAGCTTGTAGGCCTGGTCGAGCACATAGGCCGTGCAGGCACGCGCCTCTGCCTGCTCGTCAGCCGTGCCGCCGGCGAAAACAGGCTTGAGGAGTTCGAGATACCAGTCACAGACAACGTTCCAAATGAAACGATAGGCTGCGCCCGAAGCGTCGTTGAAACGGAATGCCTCAATGCTGTCGGTAATCTCGTTGCGCGCGCGGGTCAGCTCAGTGAGAATCCAGCGGTTGACCGTGAGCTTCGCATTCTCAGGCGAGAAGCCGGCATCCGCCTTGACGCCGTTCATCTCGGCAAAGCGCGTCGCGTTCCAGAGCTTGGTTCCGAAGTTGCGATAGCCAGCCACGCGTGCAGGATCGAGCTTCACATCGCGCCCCTGCGCCGCGAGAATTGCGAGCGTGAAGCGAAGTGCATCCGCGCCGTATTCGTCGATCAGCTCGAGCGGGTCGATGACGTTGCCCTTGGACTTCGACATCTTCGCTCCCGATTTGTCGCGAACGAGGCCGTGCATGTAGATCGTGTGGAAGGGCTCTTCCTCCATGAAGTGGAGGCCCATCATCATCATGCGGGCGACCCAGAAGAAGATGATATCGAAGCCGGTAACGAGCACGCTGGTGGGATAGTAGCGTTCGAGCTCGGGCGTCTTGTCGGGCCAGCCCATAGTCGAAAACGGCCAAAGCGCGGAAGAGAACCATGTGTCGAGCACGTCTTCGTCACGGGTCAGGATTTCGCCAGGCTGAAAATTCTCCAACAGGTCCTCGACCAATGCCTTCATCGGCCCTTCATGGGCGATGTAGTGCTGGATCGCGGCGTGAAGCGCCTCTTCCTCGGTTTTCTCGACAAAGACCGTGCCGTCAGGACCGTACCAGGCCGGGATGCGATGACCCCACCAGAGCTGGCGCGAAATGCACCAAGGCTGAATGTTCTCCATCCAGTCGAAATAGGTCTTTTCCCAGCTCTTCGGCGCGAACTGCGTGCGGCCCTCGCGCACCGATGCCATCGCAGGCTTGGCGAGCTCAGCGGCGTTCACGTACCACTGATCAGTCAGGAACGGCTCGATCGGCACCCCGCTGCGATCCCCATGCGGCACGACATGCCGGTGCGGCTCGATCTTGGCGAGCAGACCACGCTCTTCGAGGATCTGAACGATGAGCTTGCGCGCCTCAAAGCGCTCCATGCGCTCGAGCCGATCCCAGACCGACTGCTGCTCCGGCGTCGGATCGAGGCCGGCAAGGAAGTCATCATTGTCGCGGAGCGTAATCGCGCCATCGACGGTCAGGATATTGATGGCCGACAGATCGTGGCGCTTGCCGACCTCGAAATCGTTGAAGTCGTGCGCTGGCGTGATCTTCACCGCGCCCGTGCCCTTTTCTGGATCGGAATAGTCGTCGGCAACAACCGGGATGCGACGACCGACGATTGGCAGAATCAGGTTCTTGCCGACGAGGGCCGAGTAGCGTTCGTCGTCCGGATGGACCGCGACACCCGTGTCGCCCAGCATCGTTTCCGGCCGGGTCGTGGCGACCGTGACGAACGTGCTTGGATCCTCGGCGTTGAAGACCTCGCCTTCGATCGGATAGCGCAAGTGCCAGAGATTGCCATCCACCTCGAGGTTTTCGACCTCGATGTCCGAGATGGCGGTCAGCAGCTTCGGGTCCCAATTGACCAGCCGCTTGTCCTTGTAGATCAAGCCTTCCTTGTAGAGCGAAACGAAGACTTCGACCACGGCCCTGGAAAGGCCCTCATCCATGGTGAAGCGCTCGCGCGACCAATCGCAGGATGCGCCCAGACGCTTGAGCTGGTTGATGATTGTGCCGCCCGACTCCGCCTTCCACTGCCAGACCTGCTCGACGAATTCCTCGCGGCTCATATCGCGACGGCGGATCTGCCGCTCGGCCAGCCTTCGCTCGACGACCATCTGTGTGGCGATGCCGGCATGATCCATGCCTGGCTGCCAGAGAACATCCTTGCCGCGCATTCGCTCGAAGCGGACGAGAATGTCCTGCAGAGTGTTGTTCAGCGCGTGCCCGATATGGAGCGAGCCGGTGACGTTGGGCGGCGGAATGACCACCGAGAAGCTTTCCGCACCTGGCTTGGCACTGGCACCCGCACGGAACGCGTCATTCGCTTCCCACGCTTCAGCAATGCGCGGCTCAACCGCTTTCGCGTCATAGGTCTTGTCGAGCATGGAAACGGTCCGCAATGGCTTGGAAAGGCAAGGGTTCTAAACCGGAAGCCCAGTTCCAAGTCAATTGCGTGAGGAAGCCGCGCCTTTATGCGTCAGCTTCCGATCAGCGCGGGGATGAACCACCGCGCGCAATGCGCTCGATCTCCTCGCGCACAAGACGCTCGACCAGATGCGGAAGGTTGTTATCCAGCCAATCACGCAACATCGGGCGAAGCATCTCTTCGGCGATATCGTCGAAGGTGCGGCGCCCCCGTGCCTCTGTCGCGACACTCAGATCGCTGAAGGCCGCAGCCACTTGGCTGCCGGTCTGGGATGAGACGAGCGACGAGGCAGAGGATTCACTCGACGCACGGCTTTCATTGCCAGCAGATCGGGAAGCGCCCTGATCGAAGAACGAGCCAGGCTGTTGAGGAGCGGTCTGAGACATCGGTTCACTCTCCTCCTCTGAGGTATGCGGCACTGGTTCGGATATCGGTGGTTGAGGGGTCGCAGACGCATCGGTTTCCGTTGAAAGCGGCTCAGCCTGCTCGACAAACGACGCCTCAGGCGTCTCTGCAACCAGTTCTTCGGGTAACACGGCTGCGGCGGTCTCCGTCACCTCGTCGACAGCCTGTTGATCGGTGGAAACGGCCTCCACGGCCTGCCCGGCCCCAAGCTCTGCACGGAACGCATCGACATCATCAGCCGCAGCCTCCGGTTCCGACCGGGCGGCCTGAACCTCGACGAGCTTGGCCTCATCAGGCTCAGAATTGACGGGCTTGGCTTCGGCAAGCTCGGCCTTATCGGCACGCTGCACCGTGTCGCTGTCTTCGATGATGCGCCGAATGGAAGCCAGAATCTCTTCCATCGAAGGCTCGCGCTGCGCGCCGCTCGCGTTCGGTTGGACCATGCTCATACTCGCGCCCTACCCGCTCGTCCGCCGACGCGCAACGGCGCCGGCTTCAGGAATCATGAGTTAAGCGTAGAGGAAGCCCCGTTCCAAGAGAATCCCGAAAGCTTGCATTTGAACGATCTCAACAGGAAGAGATCGTCCGAAGCAGGATCAGCGGCCGTCCGGCGTACGCAGACCGAACCACTTGTCCTTGACGGCCCTGTAGTGCTCCTGCGGATTATAGGGCTCGACCTTCAAGCCCAGCCTTTCAGCGGAGAGAGCACCGATCGCCGAAAGAACGGCATAGCTTGCAACGACCGTGTCGCGCTCGACCCCGGCAAGCGTGATCTGCGCATTGATGACATCGGCCTGCGCGTTCAGCACATCCAGTGTTGTGCGCTGGCCGACATTGCGTTCCTCGATCACGCCGTTGAGCGCGAGTTGGGCGGCTGAAACGAGCTGACGGTTGGCGCTGACACTTTCGACCGCCGAAACGTACTGGCTCCATGACGACGCCACAGCATTACGAACCTGATCGCGCTGCACATCTACTTCGATGCGAGCCTGACCGAGCGATTCCTTTGCCTGACGTACGCCGGCCGCAACCCGTCCGCCTTGATAGATCGGCACCGTAATGGACGCACCGATGCTGGCGCTGCTTTCCCCTTCCAAGTCTCCGGAAGCGCTCGACGCGCCCAACCCGGTTCCAACACCGGGAAGACCCCGCGTTTGCGAGTATTGCTGAGACAAACCGGCCGTTGCGGAAATCTGCGGCAGCAACGCGCCTTCAGTCGATTTGACCGTGTAGCCCGCAGCATCGACAAGATACTTTGTGGCGAGAATGGCCGGATGCTGCTCGCTCGCCTGCGCATAGGCAACGTTCAGGCTCCTTGGGAGAAGCTTGGATTGTGGCGAGGCGGCGGTGAGATTGCGCGGCTCCTCGCCAACGATCTGTCGATAGGTCGCCGAACTGGCGGCAACCTGAGCACGTGCCGAGCTGACGGATGCGACAGCGGAAGCGCGGCTGGCCTGGGCCTGCGCAACGTCGGTCCGTGTACCCTCGCCCACATCGAAACGTGACTGCGCCGCACGCACCTGCTCGGACAGGAAGGCGAGATTGCGCTCGGTCAGCGCCGCGATCTGGCGATCGCGGATGACGTCCATATAAGCCGAAGCCGCGTTGAACAAAATGTTCAGTTCGGTGTTGCGAAGGCTCTCATTGGACGCGTAGACGCGCGACTCGGCGGCGCGCACATTATTGCGTGTCTGCAAGCCATCGAACAGCGTCTGATTGATCTGCACGCCAAAGGAGTAAGTGCTGAGGCGGAGACCTTCTTGCGACACGTAATTCGCGCTTCCGGTGCCCGCGATAGTTGGGCGGTAGCCGGACTTTGCGATTGCCACATCCTCGTCGGTAACTCGCACACCGGCGCGCGTCGAGTTCAGCGTGGAGTTGAACTGGTAGGCTTTAGCCAAGGCGCCGAGGATGGTTTCAGCGCTGGCAATACCCGGGGCCATAACTATAGCCGATGCCAAAAAGGCGGCATGCAGGCGACTCAATCGAAAGGACAAGGCACACCCTCTTCCGTTCTGCGAGGCCATCAGCTGACAGTCGAGCAATATTCGACCTAAAAACTATCCGACCCCTCACCGTCCCGGTTCGTTGCCGGATTCGATGACCATAAATTCGAGCGCAACGGACCATGAGCGACCCGCAGCGTGCAAGCTAAAAGATATTAAAATGTGAAGGCGGGCGTCTTCTCGAAGCCCGGTAGTGGCTTAACTGCCGCATTGAAGGCGCGGCGCCCAGCGGTCGCGCCGCTTGCCTTGACGTAGAGCATGGCGACACCGGCATTGCCGCGTCCCTCGACGACAACAAGGCGACCGCCTTCCGCAAGCTGCTCGAACAGCGCGCCCGGCACGTCATCGACCGCGCCATTCACGAAGATCACCTGGTAAGGCGCGGAGGCTTTCCAACCTTGAGCGAGCGGTCCGCCGACAACGGAAACTTCGCCGTGTCCGGCCTGCATGAGCGCCGACTTCGCGCGCCCGGCAAGGCTGGCGTCCGACTCGAGAGCCGTCACGGACGCGCCGAGACGGGCAAAAACGGCAGAGGCGTAGCCGGTTCCGGCGCCGACATCGAGGACATTGTCGCCAGGGCGGATCGCTGCGAGCTGAGCCAGTTTGGCGAAGGGCGATGGCTCCATCAGAAAGCGGCCGGGAGCGATCTGCAGATCTTCATCGATATAGGCGAGTTGGCGCAAACGATCATCGACGAATACCTCGCGAGGAACGGAGAGCAGCGCGTCGAGCAGCGGAATATCGGTCACGTCGGTGGTACGGATCTGACCGTCCACCATCTTGACGCGAAGCTCAGGAAAATTGGGCTCTGTCATCCGCCTGCCTGCCATACGGCCAGGGTTCGGATGGCCTGCCGGCGACAGCCGGTGCTGGAGGCCTCGCCCGGAATCGAACCGGGGTGCAAGGATTTGCAGTCCTCTGCGTAACCACTCCGCCACGAGGCCCGAAGCACTCGGCTGTCGCGCCTTCCCCATAGGGTCACGACCAGCGCGTCGTCAAGCGGCCTTGCGTGCTGCGCCTGGGGCATCACGCCGCGCGGACGGGCGACGACGTCGATGCCACCAGACTGCAGTTCTGCGACGCCAGCGCCGAACTGAGGCGAATTCATAGGACAGAACGAGGAGGCCCACCGGCACCATCCAGAAACCGAGAATCGGAAGGAAGCCGAGGCAGCCCCCGATCACCAAAGCCGAGCCCAGCGCGATTCGAGCCCAACGCGAACGGGGAAGATAGAAATCGCGACCGAGCAGTGTGATCTTCCTGCGCGGCGGCTCGATCGATTCACGCTTATCGTAAGACGTATCGGCGGGATCGTGAGCGCGGGTCATGGCGAGGAGATAGGTTCCCTCAACAAGGATGCCAGACCTCGGCTCAGAGCCGCTAATTTGAGAAACTGCCCGATCGTCATCGCAAAGGGCCTTGGCAAAGCCCAAAACGGTTTGCTATAGGCGCGACCACTGAAGCAATTCACCGAATGTTCCCCGGTAGCTCAGTGGTAGAGCAACCGGCTGTTAACCGGTTGGTCGCTGGTTCGAATCCGGCCCGGGGAGCCATTTCATCCGACATCGAGGGCGCTGCGTGCCTTCGCTTCGCGGATGATGCTTGCTTCCGTTCGGCTCACCATCCTTTCCTTTCCTGATATCCAACGCCTCGCGCTTTGGCGGGAACCGGCCTGTACGTGGCGGGTTTCGCAAACCTATCCCAAGCAGCAAGAACATGGAGCATCGGGTTCATGGAGTTTGACCCCCAGAACGCCTTTAACAACGCCGGAGCGGTTCTCCGCCAGTTGAGCGCGCTGCTCGTATCCTATTCGCTTTCTTTCGTTGGCGCAGTGTTGCTCCTCGTGATCGGCTATTTAGTGGCGGGTCTGGTCGAGCGGTGGCTGAATGCGGCATTGGCTCATATCCATGGATTCGACCTGACCTTGCGCAACTTCTTTTCGAAGATTGCGCGCTACGCCATTCTCGTTCTCGTCTTTATCATGGTGCTCGGCCAGTTCGGCGTGCAAACAGCGTCGATCATCGCGGCAATTGGCGCGGTCGGTTTGGCGATCGGCCTCGCCCTTCAGGGCACGCTTCAGAACATTGCGGCGGGCGTGATGCTGCTGGTGCTTCGGCCTTTCCGGATCGGCGAAGATGTTCAGGTCGGTTCGATTCGTGGCACGATCAATGAGATCGGCCTGTTCGCGACCAGCCTGCATACGAGCGACGGGCTTTATATCCTCGCGCCGAATTCCAGCCTGTGGAGCCAGCCGGTCACGAATTACACGCGCAACCAGACGCGCAGCAACGCCATTACTGTGCGGATTAAACCGGATGCCGATATCGATCAGGCCCAGCGCGCCTTGATCAGGCTGGCGCAGAGCGATTCGCGCGTTCTGGCAGATAAAACGCCGAGCGCCAGCGTTTCTGAAGTGGCGGACGATGCAGTGACACTCACCCTCACCTACTGGACGGCGGTCGGCGACTTCGGCGGCACCAAAAACGATCTCACCAAGCGCGCAAAGCTAACACTCGATCAGCAGGGTTTGAGCAAGGTCTAAGCCTTGGACGACACGATATCGGCCGACATGCGGATCTCGCGCATCGGCCGGACGGTCGCCGTGGACTGCGCGTAGATCGGATGGGCCTTGTAGGCGGCAAGATCGGTCTCCGTGGCGAACTCGGCATAGACCACCACATCGATCTCGTTCGCGATCTGATCAACCCTAGTATTCTCCTGTACTTCGAAAAACTGCGAGTGCGGGATCTTGCCGAGTTGCGAAAGGCCTTCCTTGATCTTGGGAATATCCGCACGGTCCTGCGCGCTGAAGAAGACGATGTGGCGGATCATGGGAGGTCCCTGAACGAGTTTGTGCGGTGTTTCGGCGACACTGGCTCTTCGGTCAAGCGTCTGCTTGTCGCGATCGTTCGGGCACTTCTCCCCCGAATTCTGATGGCCCATGGAAAACCCGGCGCTTGATGCGCCGCGATCATCGTGGAATTCATTCCTTTCGACCGGTCGGGAGGAGCCATGACTTCGGACACAATCGAGCTGAGCGAGAGCAATCTCTCAAGCTTCACGGCGGACGCCCCGATGCGGGCGCGAATAGTCCTGCGCGCTTTGATCGGTCTCCCGGTCGGGTCGCTCCGCGTTACGGTTCCGAACGGCGCGAGCTTCACGGTCGGCGGTCGCGCGCCCGGGCCGGCGGCAGAAGTCAGGCTGAAGAACTGGCGGCTTCCGGGACGCGCCTTCGCAGGCGGGACGATCGGACTGGCTGAATCTTATATCGACGGCGATTGGGATAGCCCGGACGTCACGAGTTTTCTCGAGCTCTTCGTACGAAACGAGAAGCACGGCGAGGAACTGGCCGGCGGTGCGAGCTGGCTGCTGACGGTTCTGCAGCGCGTCCGCCACTGGCTCAACGAGAACACGGTGAAAGGATCTCGCCGCAACATTTCTGCGCACTACGATCTGGGCAACGAGTTCTATCGTCTCTGGCTCGATCCGAGCATGACATACTCTGCAGCACTGTTCTCGAATGGCGCGAACGATCTCGAAAGTGCTCAGAGCGAGAAATACCGTGCACTGGCGCGCGATACGGGCATCACCGATCGCGACCATGTTCTCGAAATCGGCTGCGGATGGGGCGGCTTCGCCGAGTTCGCCGCGCGAGAGATCGGCTGCAAGGTGACGGGGCTCACGGTCAGCAGGGAGCAACTGGACTTCGCGAAGGCCCGGCTTCAGCAGGAGGGTCTTTCCGACAAGGTCGAGCTCAGGCTGCAGGACTATCGCCACGAAGCAGGCACCTATGACAAGGTGGTATCGATCGAGATGTTCGAAGCCGTCGGAGAGAAGTACTGGCAGACCTTTTTCGCGAAACTTCGAAGCTGCTTGAAATCCGGTGGCGCCGCCGGTTTGCAGGTCATCACGATCAATGAGAAGTCGTTTCCCGCCTATCGCGCGCAGCCCGATTTCATTCAGCGCTATGTATTTCCCGGCGGAATGTTGCCGACGCCCTCGCGTCTTCGCTCACTTGGAGAAGAGCAGCAACTATCGCTCGTCGCCGAGCGCATCTTCCCACAGGACTACGCGCGAACCTTGAAGGAATGGCGCGAGCGCTTTTGGAATGCCTGGCAGCGCATCGTTCCGCTCGGCTTCGACGAGCGGTTTCGCAAGCTCTGGGAGTTTTATCTCTTCTATTGCGAAGCGGGCTTCCGCGCGGAATATATCGATGTGCGGCAGGTGACCTACCGTGCCTGATCAGCCTGGTTCGTTATATTCGAAGATCCGGCGGAAAATGCCCGGCGCGATCACCGAAAGCGGGTTGATATTCACATCCGGGGACTTGGCGTCACCGACGAGCTTGAAGGTGACGCCGATTAGGCCCTGATCCTTGCCATTACCGAGGATGGCGCCGAAGAGCGGGATTTCGCCGAAGACGCGGTTCAGGCCATAAGCCGGCATGAAAGTCCCGGTCATGTCGATATTGCCACGCGGATCGAAGACGGTCCCCTGGAACGTGGCGCCGATGGTGGAGCCGCGGAGGATGCCATCGGACACGCGAAGGTAACCCGGTCCCTTGGTGATCTGCGCCGAACCGCGATCGAACTGAACCCGGCTTGAATCGATCCGGTTCTTGACCTCATCGTTCAAACTGCGGTCGCTGCCCTGCGGGCGATTCGAGACGACTGAGCCCAAACGCGGTTCATTGACGATCGTGAAGTTGCGCGCCGCGATACGGCCCTGCAGCGGCCCATCGCCCTCGCTGGCGAGTGCCACATCGATCGAGCCGCTCTGCATGTTCGGATAGATGTTGAGGAACCGCAGCACGGAGCCCGCATCGCTCGACTTCAGCTTGAGCCGCCGCACCCCACTCTTCGTGTCGTCATCGACAGTCACGGAGGCGCCCCGGTCGGTCGAGCCTTCCATCTTGAGTGCACCCGAGCCACGGTAGGTGACATAGACCGCTTGCAGGGCTTCGTTGTTGAAACCGGTGACCGAGTCGAGCCGCGCTTTCACCAGCACGCTGCCACGCCCGCTTTGCTTTTCGGTGGACGCACCACTGGCCGTGACGAGTTTCAGCAGCGCACGGGCGTCGAACGAACTGCCGGTCACATCCACCTCGTAGATTCTGCCGTCGCGCTTGATGTTGAGCGCAATGTCGTCGCCGCGATTCAGCTGCACATGCGGGAACTCGGCCGAAGCCAGCCCACCGCCGCTCAAGACCGCCGAGCCGTTGATGCTGAACGTCTTGCCGTCGACTTCAAGGTCGGAAAGGCGCATGATCTCATCTTCGCGCTTGAGCAGGAACTTCGCCGAGGCACCGATGCCGGCTCCCTTGCTCCAGCCGACCCATGGAAGCGCGAGCGTGGCGCGGTCGAGATCGACCGAGACCTTCTGCACGGAATCGGACGCGTCGACCTTGAGTGTCATCGGACCGTCGACAAGCGTGGAGAGGCCGGGCGCGAGTTTCTGCAGCCCCTTGTCATTGACGTCGAGCTCGATCAAACGCTTGCGTTGAACGCCCTCCTTCCGGACAGGTTCGATGAAATCGAGCTTGGCTGGAACGTCGTTGAGCTTGGCATCGGCCTTGATCAACGCCTTTTCCGGGTCGATGTCGATCGTGCCCTTTGCGTCCGTCAACTTCTGGCCATCGAAGGGCTTGTTGAGCGTGACGCCATCCAACTGAAGCCCGACTTTCCAGCCGATCTTGTCCTTGGGATAGCCGCGCTCAAATGGAATGTCGGAGACCACATTGCCTTTCACGCGACCAGAGAAATCGTCCGGAACGAAACCAGCGCGCTGAAGGGCGCTGATGGGCTCGAGGCTGGCGAGTTCAGCCGCGGCGATCGCCTCGCCCTCTACGTTGACGTTGAGCTTGGCGACGACCGGACGCTGATTGACGTCTCGCATTGTCAGCTGGCCGCCACTTGCATTGAGAAGCTTGCCGCTCGGCAGAGTCATCTGACCCGAAGCCAGTGCGATATCGATGTCCATGCCACGTAGCGTGAGATACCCGTCGGCATGATGAACCGAGGGAATGGCGCCGGCCGTGTCGAACTCAGTACCGAGGATGCGGAACTCGCCGGAAAGCTCGTCGGCGCCGAGAGGCACACCGCTGCCGATGCGCCCCGGTTCGACGGCGTAGGTAAGGCGGCTGCCTTCGATCGTACCGCCATGCACATGTTCAACGACCCAGTTCCGGGCACCCCGTCCTGCGGTCCAGGGCCATAACGCCTTCGCTTCGGCAACGGGCATGTTGGGCACTTCGATAGCAAGTGACACACCCGGCGTCTTGCCGTCCGCAAGTTGGAGCGATGCGTTGCCCGTGACCTTGCCGTTCGCCGTCTCGACCGACAACGCATCGATGCTTGCCCGCCGCTGGACGGGATCGATCTCACCTGTGACGCTGCCTTTGCCTTCGAGCATCGGGTCTGACGAGCCTTCGGGCAACGAGGTGATACGACTGGCGTCGAGCTGGAGATCGTACACACCATGATCGGCGATGGCCTGCGGACCGATCGTACCCTTACCCTTGATCGATAGCCCGCCGGCCTGCACATCAAGATCGTCAAGCAACAGTCGGTCGGAATCGCTCTTTGCGGAAACCTTCACCACGGCACGCACCGGAAGAATGCCGTTCTTACCGAGATCAAAGGCTGCGTTGTCGAGGCTGGCGGACAGGTCGAGCATCTGCCCGTTGCCTTGCAAAGCAACCTGCGTAGGGCCGACAGTGATAGCGCCTTCGGGCGGAGTCGAGGTGATGCGAATATCGAGCGCGTCGACTGCGCTTGTGGAAGGGTCGGATTTCGCCGTGCCGGAAGCGGTCCAGCTTCGGCCTTGGAATGTGCCCTCGCCCGCCAGCACGAGTTCCTGCGAGGAGGCATCGAGCGTCGCGGTATCGATATAGATCGAGCGCGTCACCTGTCCCGGCAGGACGATCTCGACATTCGAGAGCTCGACCGCGCCCGGCGCCTCGGTCTTTAGCGCCAGGAAGACGCGGCGCAGCGCGTCTGACACGACGCCCGGCACCTTGCTCGGATCGAGCAGCGCGGCTTCATTGCGGAAGGGCTTCGTCCAGTCTCGCGGCTTTCCGCCTTCCAGCGGAGCCGCGACGAAGCGGGCATTCTCGACCGAGACGCTGCCGAGTTCGAGATGGCCGCGCACCAGTGCTCCCATCAGCAGCCCGAAGCGCAGCGTACCGGCATCCGCAATATTCGTGTCACTGCCTTCAGGGCGCAGCGCGACATTATTTACTTCGAGGGCGAGCAGGCGCGCTCCATCGAGAGAAATGTGCGCGCCGCCGAGCGTCGCCGCCATGTCGCGCCCGGTGATCTTCTCGATCGCGGCTTCCGCGCGCGCGCGCATCTGCTCCCGCCCGACACCTGATACACCGATCAAATAGAGACCGGCAGCGAGGATGAGGGCAAGAAAAACGACTGTCGTGAAGGAAAAGGCCGCCAAACGAATAATACGGTTGCGTCGACGAGGCATCACGACGGGCGCGTTCTGTCCTTCGGCGGAGGGCATCTTGCCCAGATCCGCAATATCCTCGCGCCGGAAGCGGACGCGCTCGTGCGAAGGAGCCTGTTCCGTCAAAAATGCGTCCTGCCTGAAAGCGCCCGTTGGACGGTGGCCGTCCTGATCGTATATGCGAGCGGTTTTCCTGATGGCCATCAAGAAAGGCGGGGTTATGGCAAATATCGCAATCGGAAGCGCAGCACCGGACTTCGAGGCGCCTTTAGCTGATGGCTCGGCCTTCCGGCTAAACGAGCAGCGCGGACGGATGGTCGTGCTGTATTTCTACCCCAAGGACGACACGAGCGGCTGCACCGCCGAGGCCATCGACTTTACGCAGTTAAAGCCCGAGTTCGAGAAGGCTGGCGCAAGCGTGATCGGTATTTCGCCAGACAGCGCGAAGAAACACACCAAATTCGCCGAAAAGCATGGTCTCAAACACGATCTCGTTGCCGACGAGGAACGTAGCGCTATCGAGGCCTATGGCTTCTGGGTCGAGAAGAGTATGTACGGTCGCAAATATATGGGCGTCGAGCGCGCGACGGTGTTGGTGGGCCCCGACGGCAACATCCTGCACATCTGGCCCAAGGTGAAAGTGCCAGGTCATGCACAGGAAGTTCTCGAAGTTGTGAAGAGCCACGGAACCGCTGCTGCCTGAAGCCGTTGGATGGCCTGAAACAGCTAACTTTCGGAGATGATCATGCTGCGCGGGGCTTTGCTTTGGATGTTGGGTATCCCACTCCCGATCATCATCCTTATACTCCTGTTCTGGCACTGATCGCCGAACGAGGAATCGAGAAAGGCGGGTTGCTTCGGCAGCCCGCCTTTTTCGCGTGAGCGGCAGGCTTTATTAACCTTAATCATGTGTGATCGCGACAGTCCCTCAAACCGTCCGAACCTGCATGACCGAGAGCCACCCTTCCGATGCGACAGCCCTCGGCAAGTGCAAGGGGCCGCATACGGTCATCATCGCACGCGGCGATCATATAAGGCATTTTACGGTTCGCCCTTGGCTCGCGACGGCGGCGGCCTGCGTCGCGCTCTCGGCTGTCACTGCCTACTTCGGCGCAACTACCTATCTCGTGTTACGCGACGACCTGATGAGCGCTGCCGTTTCGCGCCAAGCGCGGATGCAGCAGGCTTATGAGGACCGTATTTCGGCGCTACGCTTCCAAGTGGATCGTATCACCAGCCGGCAGATGCTCGATCAGCAACTCGTTGAAAACAAGGTCTCCGAGCTGCTGAACCGGCAGGCGGCACTTGCGGGACTGAACAGCAAACTAGCGCCACTCCTGCCACGGAAGGCAGAAGCACCCTCGCCTGCTCCTCTGGAAACAACACCCATTCGCGGTGTGGCTGGGGCGCTCGGTTTTCAACCGGAAACAGAACGGAAGCCCTCCGGCGACGGCCTCTCGCGTGCCGATCAGGCCGACCGAGCTTTCGTCGCGCTCAACCGCTCGCTGCAGTCAGTGGAAACCGAGCAGCTTTCCAACCTGACGCGGCTGACCAGCGATGCTTATCGTACCGCTGACGGCATCGAAACGGCACTCGCCTCCGCGGGACTGGAAGTGGATCGCGAGAGTGGTGAAGCGACCGGAGGCCCTTATCTGCCGTCTTCTCATGCGTCCGATTTCGACACCAAGGTCGAGGAGCTCGGCGAAGCGCTCGACCGGCTTCAATCGGTCCGCACACAGGCGACCAGCCTCCCGCTCGCCAACCCGGCAGCGGGCAGCCCGGTCACGAGCACGTTTGGCGTGCGTACCGACCCCCTTCTCGGCAGACCGGCCCTTCATGCCGGTATCGACTTCCGCGCTTCGGTCGGCGCACCGGCCGTGGCGACCGGAAAAGGCAAGGTGGTGAGTGCAGGCTGGAACGGCGGCTACGGGCGCATGGTCGAGATCGACCATGGCAACGGCTACGCTACACGCTTCGCACACTTGAGCGAAATCGATGTCAGCGAGGGCGAAGAGGTGAAAGCCGGGCAGATCATCGGTCGCACCGGCAACACCGGCCGTTCGACCGGACCACACCTGCACTATGAAGTCCGGAAAGATGGAAGCGCGCTCGATCCGCTGCGCTTCCTCAAGGCTGGAAGAATGCTCCGCGACTTCCTTTGAGATCGCGGAGCCTCTTCGGTTAGTCGATGTCGGCGATCGCTTGTTCGCCGCCACCTTCGATGCGCTGCGACAGCGAAGCTTCCATGAACGGATCGAGGTCGCCATCGAGCACGTCGTCCGGGCTCGTGCTTTCCACGCCGGTGCGCAAATCCTTCACGAGCTGATAGGGCTGCAGCACATAGGAACGGATCTGGTGACCCCAGCCGATATCCGACTTGGACGCCTCGGTTGCGTTCGCGGCTGCTTCGCGCTTCTTCAGCTCTTCCTCATACAAGCGCGAGCGCAGCATTTCCCAAGCCTTGGCCCGGTTCTGATGCTGAGATCGGCCCATCTGACAGGCTACCGCGATACCGGTCGGGATATGCGTGATGCGCACGGCCGAGTCGGTCGTGTTGACGTGCTGGCCACCTGCGCCCGACGAGCGGTAGGTGTCGATACGGACCTCCGATTCCGGAATGACGATCTCGATGGAATCATCGATCACCGGATAGACCCAGGCGCTCGAGAACGAGGTATGCCGGCGCGCATTCGAATCGAAAGGCGAGATACGCACGAGGCGGTGCACGCCGGACTCGGTCTTGAGCCAGCCAAACGCGTTGTGTCCCTTGATGAGCAATGTCGCGGACTTGATGCCCGCTTCTTCGCCGTCATGCATTTCAAGCACTTCGACCTTGAAGCCGCGACGCTCGGCCCAGCGCGTGTACATGCGCAAAAGCATCGAGGCCCAGTCCTGGCTCTCCGTGCCGCCCGCGCCCGCATGGATTTCGAGATAGCTGTCGTTGCCGTCAGCCTCGCCCGAAAGCATGGATGCGACTTGGCGCGCGCGGATTTCACCCGAAAGGGAGCGGATAGCCGCTTCGGCCTCGGCAATGATTGCCTCATCGCCCTCCTCCTCGCCCATTTCGATCAGGTCGATATTGTCCTGAAGCGCCTGGGAAAGCTGGCGAATGGCAATGGTGTTGTCTTCGAGACCCTGGCGCTCGCGCATGAGCTTCTGCGCCTCGGTCGGGTCATTCCAAAGCGCGGGATCTTCCGCGCGCATGTTGAGGTAGTCGAGTCTTTTTAGGGCCTGATCCCAGTCAAAGATGCCTCCTCAGCAGGCTTATGGCCTGCTTGATTTCGTCGACGATGTTCTGCGTTTCCGCACGCATGGAAATAATGCCTTCCCGGTCTGAAAATGGGCCGGGCGCGGTATAGGAACCCGCGCCCGGCGTGTCAAAGACGATGGATAGATAATGGCGGCTAATAAAGCCCGCCACCGCCCGACGTGATCGCCTGGCTCGCGGCCGGCGAGATATCCGTGGAAACGGGCGAATCGTCCATACCGATCACTGAGTAACTGTCGGCCGGCCCGGTGCCGGGCTTGAACGCTTCGATGATCGTGCCCTGCTGCCCCTCTTGAGCCTGCATCCCGGTCTTCCGATCGATGGCGATCAGCTTCATGCCTTCAGGCACGTGGAAGTCAATCACCGGCTTGTCTTTCATCGCAGCCGTCATGGCTTCCTTGAAGATCGGCACTGCCAGGCTACCGCCGGTCGCCTTGGCGCCCAGCGTGGATGGTTTGTCGTAGCCCATATAAAGGCCGATCACGAGGTTGGGCGTGTAGCCCACGAACCACGTATCGCGCGAGTCGTTGCTGGTGCCGGTCTTGCCCGCGATCGGGCGGTTGAGGTCGCGCAGGCTGGTCGCCGTGCCACGCTGCACCACGCCTTCCATCATCGAAGTGATCTGGTAGGCCGTCATCGGGTCGAGCACTTGCTCGGCATTGTCTACGAGTTCGGGCTCGGCCTGGTTATCCCACTCCTGAGCGTTGCAGTTATCGCATTTGCGCTCGTCGTGCCGGTAAACGGTCTTGCCGTAACGATCCTGGATACGGTCGATCAGCGAGGGCTTGATCGACTTGCCGCCGTTCGCCATCACGGAATAGGCCGAGACCATGCGCATCACGGTTGTCTCGCCTGCACCGAGCGACAGGGCGATATGCTGGGGCATCTTGTCGTAAACGCCGAAGCGCTCGGCATATTCTGCGACCAGCGGCATGCCCATATCGTTGGCAAGGCGAACCGTCATCAGGTTACGCGAGCGTTCGATGCCGGTACGAAGGGTCGACGGACCGCCATAGCCACCCCCGTAATTCTTCGGCGTCCAGGCATCGTTGCCGACATGAATGGTGATCGGCCCGTCCATGACGACCGATGCAGGCGTGTAGCCGTTGTCGAGGGCCGCCGAGTAGATGAACGGCTTGAAAGACGACCCGGGCTGACGCAGCGCTTGTGTCGCGCGATTGAATTCCGATTGCGCGAACGAGAAGCCGCCAACCATGGCAAGCACGCGGC
The DNA here is from genome assembly GCF_024053505.1 of Mesorhizobium liriopis. GTDB lineage: Bacteria > Pseudomonadota > Alphaproteobacteria > Rhizobiales > Rhizobiaceae > Mesorhizobium_B > Mesorhizobium_B liriopis. The sequence continues at coordinate 101,241 of NZ_JAMXQS010000010.1, forward strand.
CCGTATGCGGGTCCATGGCGATCATGCCACCCGAGACGGCCGGAGGCTGGCGCAGGTTGAAGCTTGTCGGGGAGCCGTCCTTAGCCTCGACATAGACCACATCGCCAACCTTGAGCACGTCGGCGACGGACCTGGCTTTGACCATCTTGCCGTCGACCATGTGGCGCAGCGCCCAGCTCATATCTTCGGCGGTAATGGTGCCGGTTTCGCGCTCGGCGACCTGCGCACCGGAAATGTCGCGCTTGGGCTGGAGACCGACCGAGATACCGCTTTTCGTGGCCTCGAGCACGACTGCCAGACGCCATTCCGGCACGTCGCTCAGCGCCGCAACCTCGCCTATTGCCTTACCCCAGTCGCCGGAAGCGTCGATCGTCTTGACCGGGCCGCGATATCCGTGCGCCATGTCGTATCGCACCAGACCGTGCTGCATAGCCTTGCGCGCCTGCAATTGCAGCGTCGGGTCGAGCGTCGTGCGCACCGAAAGGCCGCCCTCGTAGAGCGCGTTCTGGCCGTAGCGCGCAACGAGCTCGCGGCGGACTTCCTCAGTGAAATATTCGCTGGCGGCCAGATAGGTGCCCGAGCGGCGCGGCTTGACGCCGAGATCCTCCGCCTTGGCCTTTGCGCCCTCGTCGGGCGTCACATAGCCGTTCTCGACCATCTGATCGATCACCCAGTTGCGGCGCTCGATGGCACGGTCGTGATACTTGAAGGGATGGTAGTTGGACGGGCCTTTCGGGAGCGAGGCGAGGTAGGCCGCCTCGGCGACCGACAGCTCACTCACTGACTTGTCGAAATAGGTCAGCGCTGCACCGGCCACGCCATATGCACCCATGCCGAAGAAGATTTCATTCAGGTAGAGTTCGAGGATGCGGTCCTTGGAGTAGGCCTGCTCGATGCGGAAGGCGAGCACGGCTTCCTTGATCTTGCGGTCGATGGTCTGGTCGGCGCTGAGCAAGAAGTTCTTGGCCACCTGTTGTGTGATGGTGGACGCGCCCACCGGGCGGCGTGAGCCGTAATTCTGAACGTTCACGACGATAGCGCGCGCAAGACCCGTGAGATCGATGCCCGGATGCGTGTAGAAATTCTTGTCTTCCGCCGAGAGGAAAGCGGCTTTCACACGGTCCGGCACAGCCTGGATCGGGATGAACAGGCGGCGCTCGCGGGCGAACTCGGCCATCAGCGCGCCATCGGAAGCATGAACGCGCGTGGTTACCGGCGGCTCATAGCGCGCCAAGACTTCGTAGTCGGGAAGCTCTTTGGTGACGTGACCGATGTAGAGGGCAACCCCGCCTGCAGCCAGCAGCGCAAGCATCACCGCGACGCCAAAAAAGTAGCCGATCAGCCGAATCATGCATGCTCCACAAAACGCGTGAGAGGCGGAAGTCTGGGTGAGCGAGCTTGTGCCCGCCTGATCGTGCCCCTTGCGTTGCCCGTGCCATGCTGTGCCGATGTGGGCAAAATGCGGCGAACGGGGTTCAAACGCCGCGCGCGGCCTTCACTTCCCGTATACTATTGTAACCGTGTTTCACCAACCGCGCCACGGGCGAGCTGACCGACGCCGCCTTAGTTGCTGGTGCGTGCCGCGACGGTGCGCAGGCTGGAGAATTCGGAGACCGCAGCCGCGATCGCATCAATCGCCTTGCCCCGCCAAATCGGATCCTTGAGCTGAGCCTCATTTTCCTTGTTGGAGAGGTAGCCGAGCTCGACCAGAACGGACGGCACGTCGGGCGCCTTGAGCACGCGGAAACCCGCCGAGCGGTGGGGATTGTTGATGAGCCCCACATTACCTGTCATTTCGGAAATCAGCGTGCGGGCGAAATGGATCGACAGCCCATGCGTTTCGCGACGGATGAGGTCCACAAGGATGTCGGCCACCTCCTGGTTCTTCTCCTCAACCTTGATGCCTGAAAGCTCATCTGAGAGATTTTCGCGGATCGCGAGCGCCGCCGCCTCCGGGTCCGAGGCCTTGTCGGACATCGTGTACACCGTTGCACCCGTGATGCCTGGAAGGCGGATGGTGTCGGCGTGGATTGAGATGAGGAGATCGGCCCCAGCCCGACGCGCGATCGCAACGCGCTCGTCCAGGCGAAGAAATTCGTCACCATCGCGTGTAAGCGAAACATCGACTCCAGCGCCGGCAAGTCGCTCACGCAACTCCTTCGCGAAGGAGAGCGTGATGTTCTTTTCAACCGTGCCGCTCGCGCCTTCAGCGCCGCCGTCCACGCCGCCATGGCCGGGATCGATGACGACATGGAATTTTGCGTCCGCGCTGGATTGGGCCGGGACGATGGAGGCAGTCGTCTGAGCCTGCGCCGCAAGCGCTTCGGCGAACTGCGCTTCAGAGGCAGCCACGAGATCAGCCATCAAGCGATAGCCCTCGCTGTTCTCGTTCTTGGCGATCTCGAAGCGTTCGATCGTGAAAGGACCATCCACCGCGAAGACCAGACGCGACGTGCTACCGTCGAAGGTGCCGTAACGAATGCCCTCAACCATGCCGCGCGCCTTGGCGTCATCGGGATCGATGGCGAGGCGCACCTGCGGCATGTCGACGACGAGGCGATGGGGCCCACGCAAAAGCTGCCAACGAGCCTGTGGCTCGGACTGGAAATCGAGCACGATGCGCACGCGCGACTTGTCGCCGACGAGGCGCAGTTCTCGCGCCTGATTCTCGTCGGCCACTGCCTGCGACGCATAGAGAAAGGTTATGAGAACCGCGAGCAGAGCGAACACGGCGCTGAACGACAAGCGAAATTCGCGCAAGCTCGGTAGCCGGTTCAGTTTCATCGAGTGGTTCTCGCAGCCTATACAGAAAGGCTGCCGACACGGGCCGTTAAGCGCGTGTCAGCATGGATTACCGGGAAGTAGACGAACAGGGTTAACGGTTCCTTCCCAGCCTATCGCAGGGCTGACCAAGCTGACCTGCTGTATGACGCTGGGGTTGCACAAATGCATCACAGATCATAAGACTCGATCTCGATCTGTTTGATGCCGGAGCCCGGCTGCACCGAAGCGCGCAGGAAACGCGCGGTGCCCGCGGAAAGCCTGTTTTCGAGGCTTGCGACGGCGAGGCGGATCGCGACGATTTTTCTTCATGGCGCTTCGACATTTCGGAGCCCCATGCCGAGGAAAAGCCGCCGGACAAAGGCCATCAGCCATTCAAGTCCGGTTTTGCTTAGCTGGTTCGGATTCTCCGAGCCTTGGTTCAATGAGGTCCCGCTGGGTCGAAGAATGGCTCGAAGCGCATTCCCGGAAAGAGCTCTCAAGGTCCGCGCCACTGCGCTGGGCCGCTCTTCCGACGCTTCGGTCGTCCCCCTCGCGGCCATTCCATTATCCGGCATCCCATCCCCCCAGCGAGCCCGGCGGCTTTTGTCGCCTCGGGCCACGCGGCATGTGGCTGCCGGGGAGACAAGTTATAATGCCCAACAACAAAATGCTTATCGATGCCTCCCACCCGGAGGAAACACGGGTCGTCGTCACACGCGGTAACCGCATCGAGGAATTCGATTTCGAGTCTCAGGACAAGAAGCAGCTTCGAGGAAACATCTATCTGGCGCGCGTGACGCGCGTCGAACCGTCACTTCAGGCGGCCTTCGTGGAGTATGGCGGCAATCGCCACGGCTTCCTCGCTTTCTCCGAAATACACCCCGACTACTACCAGATCCCGGTCGCTGACCGGCAGGCGCTGCTCCGCGCCGAAGCCGAGGAACATGCATCCGACGAAGATGACGAGGACGAAGAGCGTGGCGGTCGCAACAAGCGTCGCCGGCGTGGCGGCGGCAAGAGCCGCGATCGCGCGGAGGCCCGCGCCACGGACGGCTCCGAGGAAGGCGGCAACATCGTCGAGATCGAGGAATTTTCTTCGGAAACAGTAGAAGGCGAGGAAACGGCCGCCGTGTCGGAAGCTGGCGAAGAGCTGGCGCCTACAAGCGAAGACCTGACCGAACGCGCGGACCAGCCGGTAGAGGAAGCGGATTCGGATCGCACGGTGGAGGAAGGCACGACGGACGCGTCGTCCGAGCCTGAGGCCGCAACAGATGCAAAGCAAAGCGACGTTTCGGATGATGAGGAGAAGCCGGAAAGTGGCCCCTCCTCCATCGCCATGAGCGTCGACGCCGAATTTGTTTCCGAGCCTGCTCCCGAAACCACCGAGGAAGCGCCTGAAGCGTTGACCGGCGACATCGAGGAGGTATCCGAGAGCGGCTCGGACGAAGACGTGGTCGAGTCGGTCGGTGCAGGCGACGCGCTGGAAGAGTCACGCGATCGTCGCCGGAGCCCTCGTCGTCACTACAAGATTCAGGAAGTCATCAAGCGCCGCCAGATCCTGCTGGTGCAGGTCGTCAAGGAAGAGCGCGGCAACAAGGGCGCCGCACTCACCACCTATCTGTCGCTCGCAGGCCGCTATTCGGTTTTGATGCCTAACACTGCACGTGGTGGCGGCATCTCCCGCAAGATCACCGATCCGCAGGACCGCAAGCGCCTGAAGGATATGGTCAAGGAATTGGAAGTGCCGCAAGGCATGGGGGTGATCCTGCGTACGGCCGGCGAAAACCGCACCAAGCCCGAGATCAAGCGCGACTACGAATATCTGATGCGCATGTGGGACAATGTCCGCACGCTGACGCTGAAATCCTCCGCACCCGCGCTCGTTTACGAGGAAGGCAGCCTCATCAAGCGCTCGGTGCGCGATCTCTACAACAAGGAGATCGACGAGATCCTTGTCTCCGGCGAGGAAGGCTACCGCGAGGCCAAGGACTTCATGCGGATGCTGATGCCGAGCCACGCCAAGGTGGTTCAGCCTTATCGCGACCCGACGCCGATCTTCGCACGCAACGGCATCGAGGCCCAGCTCGACCGGATGCTGCAGCCGCAGGTGACTCTGAAGTCGGGCGGCTACATCATCATCAACCAGACGGAAGCGCTGGTTTCCATCGACGTGAATTCGGGCCGCTCGACACGCGAGCATTCGATCGAGGACACGGCACTACAGACCAATCTGGAAGCGGCCGAAGAAGTCGCGCGCCAGCTGCGCCTGCGTGATCTGGCCGGTCTCATCGTGATCGACTTCATCGACATGGAGGAGAACCGCAACAATCGTGCGGTCGAGAAGAAGATCAAGGACTGCCTGAAGAACGACCGCGCGCGCATTCAGGTGGGCCGCATCTCGCATTTCGGCCTGCTCGAAATGTCGCGTCAGCGCATCCGCACCAGCGTTCTCGAATCGACCATGAAGCCTTGCCCGCATTGCGGCGGTACGGGTCATGTGCGCTCGGATTCGTCGGTAGCGCTGCTTGTGGTACGGGCGATCGAAGAGTTCCTGCTCAAGGACTCGCGCTGCCACATCACAGTGAAGACCAGCGCCTACACGGCTTTCTATGTGCTCAACCACAAGCGCAGCAACCTGACCGAGTTCGAAAGGCGCTTCGGCGTGACGATCACCTTCGAGGCGGACGAGACGGTCGGCGCGCAGCATTACGCCATCGTGCGTGGTGCGGTGGCCGAGAAGCCGATCCAGCCCGAGGTCGAAACGCCGACCCTCGCGCCTTCGCTCATGCCTGAGCCGGCGATCGAGGAAGAAGAGGAAGAGGTCGTCGAGGAAGAGGCCGAGGAGACTGACGACGCCGAGACGGAGACGCAGGCCGACTCTTCCGATCGCCGCCGCAAGCGCCGTCGCCGTCGTCGTGGTCGCGACCGGGAGCATGGCGTTTCGACTGATGCTGCCTCCGAAACTTCAGACGAGAAGAATGGGGAAGCCGAGCCCGACGTCATCGCTGTCAACGCAGACGCCGAACTCGCGCCTGTTTCCGAGGACGAAGGCGACAAGCCCGAACCCCTCGCCGCCGTGGTGGAGGAAGCCGCAGATGCCGATGGCAAGAAGCGTCGGCGCGGCAAGCGTGGGGGCCGTCGCAACCGCAAGGACGAGTCTGAGAGTGAAAACGGCGTAGCTGTCGAGGCGGCCGAGACTGCCGCGGAGGTCGCTCCGAGCGAAGAGCAGCCGACCGTCGAAACAACGCCGGAAGTCTCGGAGCCCAGCGCCGCAGAAGCTGCGGCGATCCCGCATACCGCAGACGACGCGCCGGCAACGGTCGCGGATAGTGTCGAGGAGCCCGCTGCGGAGATCGAAGCACCGGCGGCAGAAGAAGCACCGAAGCGGACGCGTGCTCGCAGTACCCGCCGTCGCACCAGCACCGATGAGACGCAAGCGGCCGAACCGGTCGTGTCCTCGAACGGCGCATCCGAACCGGCTGCACAAGAAGAAGAAAAGCCGAAGCGTGGGGGCTGGTGGCAGCGCCGCTCCTTCTTCTGACGCATTCGTGTCACAGCAAAGCCGGGCCCCGCGCCCGGCTTTATGCTATCGGGACCTGAGCCGCAGAATTGCCCGAATGCTATGGCGAGCCATCGATGTGATGCAGAGCTTTTTTTCCGCCTTTCGCAAGACGCCCATCGCTGTCGCCGCACTCGCGGTTGCGTTCAGCAGCATCACGCCTGTTGAGGCACAGCAAAGACGACAGGGCGGCGGCATCCCTATCGTGCGCGATGCCGAGATCGAGGCTCTCGTCCGCGATTATGCGCGGCCGATCTTTCAGGCTGCGGGCCTGGGTAAGGCCAATATCGAGATCGTGTTGGTCAATGACAGCCGCTTCAATGCCTTCGTGCTCGGTCGCCGCGTTTTCATCAACACGGGCGCCTTGATGCAGGCGGAAACGCCGAACGAAATCATCGGCGTTCTGGCTCACGAAACCGGCCATCTCGCGGGCCATCATCAGGAGCGCCTGCGTGAGCAGCTCGACCGCGCCAAGAACATGTCAGTCGTCTCGACGCTTCTCGGCATCGGCGCGATGGCGGCAGGCGCCGCATCCAAGAATGGCGATGTGGCACGTGCCGGCGGCGGCATCATCGCGGGCGGCAACGAACTGATCATGCGCAACCTCTTGAGCTATCAGCGCTCGGAGGAGATGGCGGCCGACCGTTCGGCCATAGACTATCTCAACGCCACAGGTCAGTCGGCGAAGGGAATGCTGACGACCTTCCGGCGCTTCCAAACGGCTCTTTCGCTATCCGGCGCACGCGTCGATCCTTATCGCGTCAGCCATCCGATGCCGCGCGACCGTATCCAGAACCTCGAAACGCTGGCGCGCGCGAGCCCGAACTTCGATAAGAAGGACTCGCCAGAGCTTCAGCGCCGTCACGACATGATGCGCGCGAAGATCGCGACTTTCACGCAAGGCGCGGTTACCGCGTCCCGCATGTTCCGCTCGCAGCCTAAAGGTGAAGCAGCCAATTATGCGGATGCGCTCGGCACCTATCTGAACGGCAGCCCGACAGCCGCACTCGGCAAGGTTGACAGCCTGATCAAGGCCGAGCCTCAGAATGCCTATTATCGCGAACTCCGCGGCGACGTGCTGATGAAGGCCAACAAGCCAGCGGAAGCCGCGGAGGCATACTCCAAGGCCATCAGCCTCGATGGCGCGAAGTCCACCACGCTCCGCATGAACTACGCCAAAGCCATGATCGCGATCGGCAAGCCAGCGAGCCTCGAGAAGGCTGTATCGTCATTGGTGGATGCCATCGATGAGGACCGCGAGAATCCAGCGGCCTATGACCTTCTGGCCCAAGCCTATGCGCAGATGGGCGAGCTGCCTGAGTCCGAGCTGTCGACGGCCGAAGGCCATTTCTATCGCGGCAAGATTCAGGATGCGAAGATTTTCGCGGGTCGTGCGCAGCTCAAAATGAAGCCCGGCAGCCCGAGTTGGCTGCGGGCACAAGACATCATCAACTTCCGTCAGCCCAAAAAGAGCTGAGACGAGAAGAACGATTGGAGCTTTCGATGAAGCGGTCATTATGGTTGAGTGGTGCAGCGACTGCCCTCGCGCTGGTGATTGGCGCGGGTGTCGTTCTCGATCGCCCGACGCCAGCTCTCGCGCAGGACAAGCCTTTGGACCGCGCACAAGTCGAACAGATCGTGCGCGAATATCTCCTGGCCAATCCTGAGCTGATGGTCGAGATGCAGTCGCAGCTCGAACAGAAGCAGCAGGCACAAGCCCAGGCCGCTGCGCAGACCACCATTGCGGAATCCAAGGCCGATATTTTCGATTCGGCGCACGACGGCATCGTCGGCAATCCGAACGGCAAGACGACCGTGGTCGAATTCTTCGACTACAACTGCGGCTATTGCCGCCATGCCCTTTCCGACATGCAGGCGCTCACCAAGGAAGACGGCGACCTTCGCTTCGTGCTCAAGGAGCTTCCGATCCTTGGTCCCGATTCTCAGAAGGCGCATATGGTTTCCATGGCCTTCCGCAAGCTGATGCCCGAGAAATACTCTGAGTTCCACCAGAAGTTGCTCGGCCAGGAAGGCCGCGCGGGCGAGGCTTCGGCAATCCAGGTCGCCACTTCGCTAGGTGCCGATGAGGCCAAGTTGCGCGAAGAGATGAAGGACCCGGAGATCGGCGAAGTCTTTCAGAAGACCTACGATCTCGCCAACCGTCTGAACGTTTCGGGCACGCCGAGTTATGTGATCGGCGACGAGATGATCTACGGTGCACAAGGAGCCGATGCCCTGCGCGAGAAGATCGCCGCGTTGCGGTCCGATGCCAGCAGCAACTGACGGCACTCAATCTTTGCGTTCGCCAGAGAGCCGCACTATAGAGGCCACGCGCGCTTGCAAAGCGCGGCGGGGTTAGTCGGCTTGAAGTCCATTTACGTCCTCAACGGTCCCAACCTGAACATGCTCGGCCGCCGCGAGCCGGGTATCTATGGCGGCAAGACGCTGGATGCCATCGCGGAAGACTGCCGTGCGGCAGCCGCGCCGCTTGGGCTGACCATCGAATTCCGTCAGAGCAACCACGAAGGTGATCTCGTGGACTGGATTCAGGAAGCCGGTGAGAAGGCTGCCGGCGTCGTTATCAATCCCGGCGCCTATGGCCACACCTCGATCGCACTCCAAGACGCTGTCCGCTCGGTCTCGCCGCTGCCGGTGGTCGAAGTTCACTTGTCAAATATCCATGCTCGGGAAACCTTCCGGCATAAGACATTCACTGCCCCCGTCGTGGTCGGCGTGATCTGCGGCTTTGGCCCTCTGGGCTATTCGCTTGCGATCCAGGCGCTCGCCGCACGGCTCGAACAGAAACAATAAAAGGCTTCATCCATGTCCTCCGACAAGCCAGGCTTCGACCAGGCCCTTATCCGCGACCTCGCCAATATCCTGAACGACACGAATCTCACCGAGATCGAGGTCGAGCAAGGCGAACTCCGCATCAGGGTTTTACGCCAGCCGGCTCCGGTTCAGGCCATTGCAATGGCCCCACAATATGCGGCAGCGCCATCCGCTCCGTTCGCGCCCCCTGCCTCTTCGGCTCCAGCCGCTCCTGCAGCGCCGGCGGCAGCCGACAACCGCAACGCCGTGCCCTCGCCCATGGTCGGTACCGCCTATCTCGCCCCGTCACCCGGCGCCCGCGCCTTCATCGAGGTGGGCGACACGGTGCGTGAGGGCCAGACGCTTCTGATCATCGAAGCGATGAAGACGATGAACCAAATTCCATCGCCGCGCGCGGGCGTCGTCAAGGCCATTCTCTGCGAGGACGCGCAGCCGGTGGAATACGGCGAACCGCTCGTCGTGATCGAGTAAGGGCAGGAGCGCCCGCATGTTTCAGAAAATCCTGATCGCCAATCGCGGCGAGATCGCGCTCCGTGTGCTGCGCGCCGCCAAGGAGCTCGGCATCAGCACCGTGGTCGTCCATTCGACGGCCGATGCGGATGCCATGCATGTGCGCCTGGCCGACGAAAGCGTCTGCATCGGCCCACCGCCCTCGCGCGATTCCTATCTCAACATCCACCAGATCGTGGCAGCCTGCGAGATTACCGGCGCGGATGCCGTTCACCCCGGCTACGGCTTCTTGTCGGAGAACGCCAAGTTCGCCGACATCCTGGCTGCGCACAACATCACCTTTATCGGCCCGACCGGCGACCATATCCGCATCATGGGCGACAAGATAGAGGCCAAGCGCACAGCCAAGCGCCTGGGCATTCCCGTGGTGCCGGGCTCCGAAGGCGCCATCTCGGACGAGAAGGAGGCCAAGCGCGTTGCCGCAGAGATCGGTTATCCGGTGATCATCAAAGCGTCGGCTGGCGGCGGTGGGCGCGGCATGAAGGTGGCGCGCAACGAGGACGACCTTTCGGTGGCGCTTGCGACCGCCAAGTCGGAAGCCGGCGCGGCATTCGGCGATGACGCGGTCTATATCGAGAAGTATCTCGAGAAGCCGCGTCATATCGAGCTCCAGGTGTTCGGCGATGGCGCGGGTGCCGGCGTGCATCTGGGGGAGCGTGACTGCTCGCTGCAGCGCCGCCATCAGAAGGTTTGGGAAGAGGCGCTCTCGCCCGCGCTCAATCAGGAAGAGCGCGACCGCATCGGCAACATCGTGGCGAGCGCCGTGGCTGATTTAGGCTATCGTGGCGCAGGTACGATCGAGTTCCTGTATGAAAACGGTGAGTTCTACTTCATCGAGATGAACACGCGTCTGCAGGTGGAGCATCCGGTCACGGAGGCCATTACCGGCATCGATCTCGTGCACGAGCAGATTCGTGTGGCCGCAGGTGGTGGCTTGTCGGTCAAGCAGAGCGACATCCGCTTTCAGGGCCATGCCATCGAGTGCCGCATCAATGCCGAGGACCCGCGCACCTTCGCGCCATCGCCGGGCACGATCACGCATTTTCACACGCCGGGCGGTCTCGGGATTCGCGTCGATTCAGGCGTCTATTCCGGCTACAAGATCCCACCCTACTATGACAGCCTGATCGGCAAGCTGATCGTCCATGGCCGCAACCGAGTAGAATGCATGATGCGCCTGCGTCGTGCGCTGGATGAGTTCGTGGTGGATGGCATCAAAACGACGCTGCCGCTGTTTCGTGAACTGGTCGGCAACACCGACATCGCGAATGGCGACTACGACATCCACTGGCTGGAAAAGCATCTCGCCAACAACCCTGCGTGAGGCTTTAACCGCATGGCGCGGCCCCACGCCCCAGGCTTCCGCATCCCGCCTGACCTCCTGCTTCGGGCCTATGCCACCGGGGTTTTCCCGATGGCGGAGGATGCGGACGATCCTGAAGTCTTCTGGGTACGCCCCGAAAGCCGTGGCGTCATCCCGCTCGACGGTTTCCACATTCCCAAGAGTCTCGCCAAGCTGATCCGCAAGGGTCGCTTCAACTTGCGTCGCGACACGAATTTTGCTGGCGTGATCGAAGGCTGCGCAGAAGCAAAGGAAGGCCGGCTGAGCACATGGATCAACGAGCCGATCCGCGAGGCCTACGCGCGGCTTTTTGCGATGGGCCACGTGCATACGGTAGAAGCGTGGCGTGAAGGACGGCTGGCAGGCGGGCTTTACGGAGTATCGCTCGGCCGCGCGTTCTTCGGCGAAAGCATGTTTTCGCGTGAAACGGATGCTTCGAAGGTCTGCCTCGCGCATTTGGTTGAGCACCTTCGCTCACGGGGCTTCGTTCTGCTCGATACGCAGTTCACGACCGATCACCTGGTTCGCTTCGGGGCCATCAATGTGCCGCGCAGGCAATACGAGACAATGCTGGCTGAGGCGATCGAGGGGGAGGCTGAGTTCTGAAACTCAGTTCGTCTTCTGCGCTTCTGGTGCAGGCACGTCCGACTTCTGTTTGCACTCTTTCAGCCAGACGTCATAAACGGGATGTTCGACGGCGTTGAGGCCCGGGCTTTCGGCAAACATCCAGCCGGTAAAGATGCGACGGATTTTTCGGTCCAGCGTAATCTCGTCCACCTGCACGAAGCTATCCGTCTTCGGCTCTTCGGCCTTGGGCCGCGAATAGCAGATCTTGGGCGTCACCTGCAGCGCGCCGAACTGGACGGTCTCGTTCACATAGACGTCGAAGTTGATGATGCGTCCGGTGATCTTGTCGATACCGGAAAACTCGGCGACGGGGTTCTCGACGCGTTGGTCGGCCTGTGCATCTGGTTGGCGCTGATCCTGAAGCGTCTCGCCCTGCTCCTGATCCGGTTCAATGGCCGGCAGGTCGCCTGACTCGTCCTGTGCAAAGGCCGGGACCGTGCCGATCACCAGCGCTGCGAGCAGTGACGAGCGGAAGAGTTGCATGCGCATCGGGAAGCGATCCTTGCTCGCGACCAAACGGGGCCGCGCCCTTGCCGCCTAAGCCGAGAATGTGGCGATAGTTGCGCGATCCTTAGGAACCGGGCGTCCAGGCGTCGTAGTCGCCGGTGACCACAGGACGCTTGCCGCCGGCCAGAACAGAGCCCTTGGGGCGATAAGCAGAGTCCGTGCCGGTCGGGTTGGGCAGATGCGGCTTCTGCCATTCGCGTGGGCTGTAGCTCTCCTGCGTGGGAGCAATGTCGGTGCGGTGATGCAGCCAGCCATGCCAGCCGGGAGGCACCATGGAGCCCTCGGAGACGCCGTTATAGATCACCCAACGACGCGTCTGGCCGTCGGAGTTCGTACCACCCTCGTAATAGACATTGCCGAACTCGTCCGTGCCGACCTGCTTGCCGAAGCGCCAGGTGTGGAAACGGGTGTTCAGGTTCTGGCCATTCCACCAAGTAAAAAACTGCAGAAAGAACTTCTTCATCGCAAAACCTCGAGACGCCTCGGCGCCTTCATGCTGCGGTTCGTATCGCGTTTCGGCCGCCCGGATGCAAGACTTCAATCGAGCGGCTTTTCGAGCACCAAAGCTGGTATGGCAAAAGTCTCGCCGCCGCAAAGCGCCGGCTCGCCCGAGCACCTGAAACCGTGCGCGGCATAGAAGCGCAGCGCAGGGGCATTGGCCTCCTCCACCTCAAGCCGCACGCGGCGCGCCTCTGGAAAGCTGTCCTCGATCTCATGCAAGAGAGTCGTGCCGATGCCCTGCCGTTGGAAGCGCGGCAACACATAGAGTTGGTGGAGAACGGCAAGACTGGGATCAGTGGATTCGGCCGCGTATGCCATGCCGCCGATCGTGGCGCCATCATCGGCCACCAGAAATTCCGAGCGTGGCCGCCTCAGGCGCGAGCGAAGCGAGGCGATGGAGTGCCAATCGTTCGTGATCTCTGTGACACGCTCATGACCATAGATGGCGTCATATGTCGTGTGCCACGTTTCCACGAGAAGCGTGCGCACCGCGGCCAGATCGCGCTCGCCGGCGCTGCGCACGAACATCATCAGCCTTCCACGCCGAGCTTTTGCTTGACGAGATCGTTGACGGCCTGCGGGTTCGCCTTACCGCCTGTCGCCTTCATGACCTGCCCCACGAACCAGCCGGCCATGGAGGGTTTGGCTTTAGCCTGCTCAACCTTGTCGGGGTTCGCCGCGATCACCTCATCGACAGCCTTTTCGATGGCGCCGGTGTCGGTGACCTGCTTGAGCCCTCGAGATTCGACCAACTCACGCGGGTCGCCGCCTTCGTTCCAAACAATCTCGAACAGGTCCTTGGCAATCTTGCCGGAAATCGTACCTTCACGGATCAAGTCGATGATGGCGCCGATCTGGTCTGGCGAGACGGGTGCGTCCTCTATGTCGCGCCCGGCCTTGTTCAACGCGCCGAGCAGATCGTTGATGACCCAGTTGGCAGCAAGCTTACCATCGCGACCGGCTGCGACCTTCTCGAAATAGTCGGCAATCGCTTTATCGCTGACGAGAATGGACGCGTCGTAGGCAGAGAGACCGAGGCTGTCGATCAACCGACCGCGCTTGTCGTCCGGCAGCTCAGGCAGGTCACGCCCGAGGGCGTCGACATAGGCTTGGTCGAATTCGAGCGGCAAAAGATCGGGATCGGGGAAGTAGCGGTAATCGTGCGCTTCTTCCTTGGTGCGCATGGAACGCGTTTCGCCCTTGCTCGGGTCGAACAACCGCGTTTCCTGCACAATGGCGCCGCCGTCTTCAAGCACGCCGATCTGGCGGCGCGCCTCGAACTCGATAGCCTGACCGACGAAGCGGATCGAGTTGACATTCTTGATCTCGCAGCGCGTGCCGAACTCGCCGCCAGGCTTGCGCACGGACACGTTCACGTCGGCGCGCAGGGAGCCCTCGTCCATGTTGCCGTCACAGGTGCCGAGATAACGCATGATGGTGCGCAGTTTTGTGAGATAGGCCTTGGCTTCGTCCGACGAACGCAAGTCGGGCTTGGAAACGATCTCCATCAGCGCCACGCCGGAACGGTTCAGATCGACATAGGACATGGTCGGGTGCTGGTCGTGCACCGACTTACCGGCGTCCTGCTCCAAGTGGAGACGCTCGATGCCGATCTCGATTTCCTCGAACCTGCCCTCGCGGTCCGGCCCGACCGAAACCGATACCTTTCCCTCGCCCACGATGGGCTGCTTGTACTGCGAAATCTGGTAGCCCTGCGGCAGATCCGGATAGAAGTAGTTCTTGCGGTCGAAAACCGAGCGACGGTTGATTTCCGCTTTCAGCCCGAGCCCAGTGCGGATGGCCTGGCGCACGCATTCTTCGTTGATGACGGGCAGCATGCCAGGCATGGCCGCGTCCACAAGGCTCACATGTGCATTGGGCTCCGCGCCGAAGCCAGTCGAAGCGCCGGAAAACAGCTTGGCGTTGGAAGAGACCTGGGCATGAACTTCCATGCCGATCACCACTTCCCAGTCGCCGGTGGCTCCGGGAATAAAGCGCTTCGGGTCTGGCGTGCGTACGTCTTGAATCGTCATGGCGGGCAGGCTTTTGCTCAAGATTTCTCTTGCCCGCTGGCTAAGCCAAACAGGCTTCTGGGGCAAGGGCGGCCGGCACCATGGGCTCAGGCGGTTGCGATATACTGCTTGATCTCTTCCGCCTCGCGCTCAGCATCTTCGATGCGCCGCTTCACCACGTCGCCGATGGAAATAATGCCGTTCAGCTGGCCATCCTTCTCGACTGGTAGGTGACGGAATCGACCACGCGTCATGATTTCCATGACCTCGTTCACCGTGTGCTGCTCGTTACAGATGTTCACCTTGGGCGTCATCGCGGCCTTGACGCTTTCGTCGAGCGCAGATGCGCCCAGGGTTGCCAGGCAGCGCACGATGTCGCGTTCGGATAGAATGCCGACGATCCGGTTGTCGCCATTCGTCACCACCAGCGCGCCGATCTTGTATTCAGCGAGAAGCTGGATGGCCTCCGCCAACAGCGCATTCGGGCCAACCGTGGTCACATCGTGCCCTTTGGCTTCGAGGATAGCCTTTACCGTCATCGCAACCTCCTCCTGTGTCGGGATTGGAGAAGGGTAAGCCCAATGGCCTCGATTTCAAGCCATACGCGACGCGCGCGACAGAAACAGTGGCAGCGCGAAGAAACCGACGAGGAAGCCTCCGAAATGTGCCTCCCAGGCAATGCGCCCCTCATCACCCGGACCCGCGCCGAGAAATCCAGTTGCGAGATTTATCACGGCCCATACGCCGAGGAACACCAGGACCTGCTTTGAGGACAGCGCCTCGGCAATCGTCAGCGGCCGTCCCCAGAAGCCGGACGGCACCGTATGGCGGTCGATCTGAAAGCCGAAACGACCGGCTGCCCCCATCATGCCGGAGATCGCACCCGAAGCCCCCACCAGCGGCGCAAGAAGCGTGGGATTGAAGGCGTAGAACAGCGCCGCCCCCGCGACGGATGTCGCGGCCCAGAACAGCGCAAAGCGTACACAACCAAGGCGGGTTGCCAAAGGCGAGCCGAAAGCGGCAAGCCAGACGAGGTTCACGCCGAGATGAATGAAGCTGCCATGCAGCAGCGAATAGGTAATCGGCGCGGTAATGGAGAAAACATCGAAGCCGTATTTGCCGGAATAGAAAATAGGGATGAACGCGGTGCGGATAACAAGTTGGGAGTCTGCGTCCGCGCTGAGAATCTGCGTGCGGATCAGGTGGATCCCCACGCATAGCGCGATGAACAGGATCACACAGGACGAGAGGTTGAAGAGCGGCTCGCGTTTTGACGCCGGCTGCCATTCTTCCACAGGATCTTGTGCCACCTTGCCCGCAGGAATGTGCGGCACGCTGCCTTGGGGACGCCCTGGCTCATGATCTGACAAGAAAAACCTCGGTGGAAAAACGCGAGTGTCGCCAGCCATTTACAACATTTGTTACGACACGCTCACCCGCAGCTAGGGCAAAAAAGAAGGCCGTTCAAGGGTTGCTTGAACGGCCACTGAGATCGGGTGATCTCGAAAAAGGACTGGAGAAACACAGAAGGAGCATGGCCACCCCTCGCCTGTGCGGAGTGGGATCACTATCGTTTCATCGATTTCGACTCGCAAGCGAAACTCATTGTTAACCTTACCGGGAATCCCGGTGATTTGCCGGTTTTCGGCGCTGGCATCGAATCTGCGTCAGGGGGCATGAAGGGCCTTCGCGAAGCAGTGATTTGTTCGCCGATGGCACACGAAGATCGGATGTCTGGGACGTTGGCGGCATGAGACAGGACTGTTCGATAGAGCTCTTCCAATATTGGAACAGCCTGCGCGGCACGCGCCCTGCTCCCCGCCGCGTCGAAGTCGAGCCTGCAGAAATCCGCACTTTGTTGGCTGATACGTTCATCCTTGAACGCGACACGAACGGCGACGCCGTATTTCGGCTCGCCGGCACCCGGCTATGCGCCGCTTATGGACGTGAACTGAAAGGTCTCTCCTTCATCTCGTTGTGGGATGACCGCGACCAGAAACTGATTTCGAAGCTTGTCCAGAATACGTTCGAAGAGCAGGCGGTGGTGGTCGTAGATTATCACGGGATCAGCGAGAGAGGCCGTCAGGAAACGTTCGAACTCATGCTCCTGCCGCTGGATGGCGGCACGGAGGCACCACGCTGCCTCGGTGTCAGCAGTTCGGCGGAAAAGCCATTCTGGCTGGGCGCCGACCTTCTCGTTTCGGCCCAAATCGATGGCATTCGCATGATCGATCCGGACCGTGAGGCTGATAATCTGCACCGGGCTGCGGTCGCAGCTCCGACGCTTGTTCCCGACGAAACGGTCCTCGGAATCGAGCCGAGCGGCGCACGTCGCGTGCGCCACCTTCTGGTCCTCGAAGGTGGGCGCGAAGAAAACGCCCAAAACAACGCTTTCGAAGACTGACTCTCAGACCGCGTTAACCAGCAACGCATAGATTGGCACCCTGAACTATGCCCATCGCGGGCTTCGAACTTGGGAATTGGTGCCGGATATGAGGGCAGCGGCTGTCGAATACGCATCGGCAGGAGCGGAGCGACGCAGCTTTCAGCGCGTCGCGGTAAAAATCTATGGCCGATTCATGCTCGAAGACCGCACCGAGCATCCGTGTCAGGTCATCGATATCTCTCCCGGCGACGTCGCCGTCCGCTGCGACCGCATCGGCGAGCCCGGCGAGCGGGTTATCGCCTATCTCGACCATATCGGCCGGCTCGAAGGTGTCCTGACGCGCCGCCTCGAAGACGGTTTCGCGATGACGGTGATCGCGTCGGATCGCAAGAAAGAAAAGATCGCGGCACAACTGACCTGGCTCGCCAACAAGCACGAGCTGGACATGCCCGAAGATCGGCGACATGAGCGCGTCGCTCCACGCAACCCGCTGACGGTGCTGCAACTGCTCGACGGGCGGCAATATCGCTGCCGCGTGGTCGACGTGTCGCTTTCAGGCGCGGCGATAGAGGTGGACGTGAAGCCCGCGCTCGATGTGCAGGTACTCCTCGGCAACATGCGCGGACGTGTGGTGCGCCACTTCGAGGATGGCGTGGCCATCGAGTTCGCGACTGTGCAGCGTCAGGAAACACTGGACGCGCAGTTTTCTTAAGCTGACCGAAGCGCCGCTTAGGCGCCGGTTATCGATAGCCTTCCCTCAAATGTCTCGACGCCAGTCGATCTAGCTTAGCAAAGTTGGCGAGCTTCCCGCTGCCCTGAACTTCCCTACGAGCAGGAAGGGAAGATGATGCTGCGAGCGAACTTCTTGCCCAATGCCTAGCGTTCCATAAGAATAGCGTCGCACCTGCCGCCAATGGCTCTGTCAGGACGGACGAATGGTGGGTATGGCCTCTGATCGCTCCTAGCACCAACAAAGGAGCATGGCCGAAGCCATGGTTAACATCTCGCGATTTGAATCCTGAGAATTGCGATGCAAATCCAAACCAAAGCAACACATTCATAAACAACAAGTATACTCAAATTCTAATCAATATTGCGCATTGAGTTTTGCGTGAAATCAAGTCGCGCCTGTCATTCTCCTACGCGTCGAGGGGAAAGAGCACATGGCATTTCGCAGCGTTCTTGCGAAGATTTTGGTGATGGCAGCGAGCTTGTTCGCCCTGCCCGCATCCGCCGCGGACTTCATGCCGACCGGCGGACGCACGACGCAGCCCGTAGGACACTGGGAGCTCTGTCAACTCTACCCCAACGAGTGCGCCGGCAAGAACGCCACGACCGAGCGGGCTCAACTCACCGAGAAGCTCTGGTCTTCCATCATCGAGGTCAATGACTTCATCAATGCGGCCGTGAAACCGATGACGGACATGGAAATGTGGGGCCGCGAAGAAGTCTGGTCGTTCCCCGATAGCGGCTTCGGCGACTGCGAGGATTATGTGCTCGCCAAGCGTCGTGAACTCCAGAAGATCGGCATCTCGGCTTCCGATCTGCTGATCACAGTGGTGCGTCAGCCGAGCGGCGAAGGGCATGCAGTCCTGACGGTTCGCACGGATCGCGGTGACTTCGTGCTCGACAACCTCGAGCCGCAAGTCATGCAGTGGTACGAAACGAAGTACACTTTCCTTAAGCGCCAATCGGAGCGTGCACCCGGCATGTGGGTGTCCATTGAAGATGGCCGCGCGGTGGCCGTCGGCTCGGTTCGCTGAACCTCTTTCTTCCCTTTCCTTGCCCGCTCAGGCCGGCTCGTTCCCCGAGCCGGCCAATTTTTTATCGAGCGGCATAAGCCCGAGGCGAAAGCGCTTGGCGTTCTCGGCATAATGCATCGCGGATGCCTTGAGTGAAGCGACGGCAAGGTCATCCAGTTCCCGCACGACCCGGGCGGGCGAACCCACGATCAGCGAACGCTCAGGAAAGCTCTTATTTTCGGTCACCAGCGCACCGGCGCCCACCAGCGAGTTCGCGCCGATCGTGGCGCCGTTCAACACAATGGCGCCCATGCCGATCAATGTGCTCTCGCCTACCGTGCAGCCATGCAGGATGGCGCGGTGGCCGATCGTGCAATGCGCACTAATCCGCAGGGGATAGCCCATATCGGTGTGGAGCACGCAGTGTTCCTGAATGTTGGTCTCATCGCCGATCTCGATCCATTCGTTGTCACCACGAAGCGCTGCGCCGAACCAAACCGAGGCATCGCGGCCGAGCCGAACCTTGCCCACCACGTCGGCGCTCGGCGCGATCCATGTCCGTTCGGGATCGAAGACGGGGCGTGTGCCATCGAATGAGTAGATTGCCACGGTTTCTTGCCTCCCACACATTAAGCACTTGTTCACCATAAGGAGAGAGCTTGGGGCAAGCATCTTCGAACCGAGACCTGTTTTGAGCCAGATCGCCGACGACCTGCCCTACCGGGTGATCGAAACCTCATATGCGCGCAAGGCGCTTGCGGCACTGGCCCTGCTGGCAGTTGGCACGGCGGCGATCAGCTTTG
This sequence comes from Mesorhizobium liriopis, assembly GCF_024053505.1. GTDB lineage: Bacteria > Pseudomonadota > Alphaproteobacteria > Rhizobiales > Rhizobiaceae > Mesorhizobium_B > Mesorhizobium_B liriopis. Next base: position 120,825 of record NZ_JAMXQS010000010.1, read on the forward strand.
GCGGTGAGCAACTCGGCCACACGCTGGCCCTCGCCGGTCGCAGCGAGGAAACGCGCATCCATCGAATCATGATCGGCGACGAGGTGGTGGCAGCACCTGCCAACATGATTAGGCAGCAGCGTGCACGTCGCGATGGCATGGCAACGCGCCTCGATCTCTACATGCGCTGGCCGGAGATGGACGGATACTCGGAAATCTCACATCGGGCTTTTGACAACGTCGATCCCGATCGCAGCCTGATCTTCATGAGCCTTGAGTCCCGAACCATGTCACGCGACATGAGCGGCCGCTTGGAGCCGGTTTATCGCATGCTCGTGGAGCCGCACGGCAGTGAGGGTCCGAGCAACACGATGCTTTATCGCTTCGAAAAGAACAGCGGCTACGGTGATGAGGAACTCGTTGTCGGGCAGCGGACAAGCATGGAGCCCTTCGTCGCACGCTGCCTTATCGAAGCGGGCGGCACCGAGACACTCACGCCTTGCGAACGGGACGTCTCCATCGGAGCCGGCTTGAGCCTGTCCTATCGCTTCTCACGAAGCCTTCTGACCGACTGGGAGAAAATGGATGCCGCCGTGATCAGCGCGGCATCCGCAATGGTCCGAAAACTCAGCTGAACTCAGTTCAGGTCGATATCGAGGATCGCCATCGAGAAGTTGTAGTCGCCGTCCTCTTCGTCCTTGAAGACGATGCCGAGGAATTCATCGCCGAGATAGACTTCAGCCGAGTCCTCCTTGCGCGGACGAGCCTTCACTTGCAGGCGCGGGTTCTGGAAGGCGCGCTTGAAGTAGGCGTCCAGCTTTTTGATCTCATCAGGCTTCAAACCAAGTCTCCGATCGGTATGTGGCGCGGGCATCTGCCATGCGGCGGAGGCCCGTGTAAAGGCCGGGAAGGAGCTCGGCGAAAATGCTGGAAGCCCCCATGGCGCTTCCAGATAGGCCGTCAGATGTCGAAGGAAAGAACGTGTTCCATGGTCTGTGAAGGCAGCGCCTGGTTCATGTCCCGCGCCGGCTGGTCGCAGCCAGTCTCACCCACAACGCGCGCCGGCACCCCGGCAACGGTCTTGTTGTTCGGTACCGGTGAAAGCACGACAGAACCTGCCGCGACCTTGGAGCAATGGCCGATCTCGATATTGCCGAGGATCTTAGCCCCTGCGCCGATCAGAACGCCGTGACGAATCTTCGGGTGGCGGTCGCCACTTGCCTTGCCCGTTCCACCCAGCGTCACGTCGTGGAGGATCGAGACATTGTCTTCGATCAGGGCCGTCTGACCAACGACGAGACCCGTCGCATGATCGAGAAATATGCCCTTTCCGATCCGCGACGCGGGATGGATATCGGTCTGGAAGATCGAGGACGAGCGGCTTTGCAGATAGAGCGCGAAATCTTTGCGGCCCTTGTTCCAAAGCCAATGCGCCAACCGATGCGTCTGGATGGCATGGAAGCCTTTGAAATAAAGGATCGGCATCAGGAAACGGTCGCAGGCCGGGTCACGATCGTAATAGGCCTGGATATCCACGCGCACCGTCTGTGCCCATTCGGGATGGTCACGCAGCATGGCGGTGAAGGTCTGGCGGATCAGATCGGCGCCGAGATCCTGATGCGCCAATCGCTCAGCCAAACGGTGAATAACAGCGTCTTCCAGAGACTCATGGTTGAGGACCGTCGCGTACAGAAACGCGGCCAGGATCGGATCGTGGATCACGGCAGCCGACGCCTCGGCTCGCACCGAATCCCAGATCGGATCGACCTCATGCAATTTTATGCGGGGGGAGCTGACGCTGCTCATCGAAAATTCTCGCTCAAACCCGTTCTTCGAGCCGGTTTCCTACCAGATACGGTTCAACAGGTGAATGTCGTTTGCTCGAACGATGATTCAATTGGAATGAATGCATCGCCTTTCAAGCGGATCACAGGTTATAAGATCAGGTTGCTAAAGGATGATCGCCGAGAAATTCTAACACCCTGGCTTTGAAAGTGCGATCGCCCACCGCGAGCATATGGTCGCGCTTCTGGATCGCAAAGCTTTCAGCATTCGGCATAAGTGCCGCGAGCTCATCAGGATCACCTGCTATGTCATCGCGGGTTCCGACGCCGATCAGCGTCGGCTGGGTGATGCGTCGCGCATCATCAGCAGGCAAGAGAGTGCGCGATCCGGCGATACACGCTGCGAGCGCACCCTTATCGCTTCTGGTCTGATCGGCGAAATTGCGGAACATGCGAGGGCGGCCTTCGGGAACGGTCGCAGCATCAGTGGCAAGCAGCGCATCGGCGATCGGGTCCCAGTCTCCCACCCCTTCCACAAGGCCGATGCCGAGCCCCCCGAGCACTAAACTCGCCACGCGCTCAGGCGCGGCGAGCGCCATGAAGGCGGAAACGCGGGCTCCCATGGAGTAGCCCATGACATGCGCGCGGGCGATCCCGAGATGGTCGAGCAACGCCACGGCGTCGGCGGCCATACGCTCCGGCTCATAATCCGCTGCTATGGTACTCTTCGATGACGAGCCGTGGCCACGATTGTCGAGGGCTATGACCCGGTATCCGGCTTGAGTAAGCGTTGTCGTCCAACTCGGCGCAACCCAATTCACGAAGTGAGTCGAGGCGAACCCGTGGATGAGCAGAACGGCCTCGCCGCCGTGCTCCTGATTGAGGTCGATGAAAGCGAGATCGAACCCCTCATTCTCGAAAAAGGCAAGGCCCGCCTCACCGGCCATCGGCTGCGGCCTTCGCGATGGCAGGGTGCTCCAGGCGAGCGCCGTCCTTGATGCCGAGCTTCGCCGCCATGCCCCGCTTCAACTCGAGCACGAAGCGAACGGGCATCCCGGGCGCGATCGTCGCGTCCGAGTAGGGTTCGCCCTTCATGACACGCTTCACGCGGCCGTCGCGCCCGATAAAGACTAGGTCGAGCGGCATCGGCGTGTTGTGCATCCAGAAACCAACGGGTGCGGAAGCATCCATCACGAAAAGCATGCCATGCTGGTCGGCCATTTCCTTGCGGAACATCAGTCCAGCGGCGCGCTCACGATCGTCATCGGCGATCTCGATGGTGATCTCACGCCGGCCTTCGCTTGTCTCAGCCACGAGTGGCGCCGGATCCGTCGGCAGGACAAGCGCTGCGTCGCGAGCAAGCGCCGCATGGACCGAAAGACTGAGGAAGGCGACAAGAAAAAACGCCTTCGATTGCTTATTGAGGTTCATGGACCGCTATCCCTGCCTATCGCCGTTGAAACGGCTCTTTCGCAAACTTAGTGCGAGACGGGCAGCGTGCCGAGGTCGGGATGAATTTCTGCTGCGGTAAGTCCTTTTGTACCGCGTCCGAAGCGGATCAACACAACCTGACCGGGCCGTAGCTCCGCGATGCCGAAGCGACGAAGGGTTTCCATATGGATGAAAATGTCTTCGGTGCCCTCGCCGCGCGTCAGGAACCCGAACCCCTTGGTGCGGTTGAACCATTTCACCAAGGCTCGCTCCAGCCCGCTTTCGGGCGCAACAGCAGAATGCGCGCGGGTCGGCACTTCGGAAGGATGAATGGCAGAGCTCGTATCCATCGAGACGACACGGAAGGCCTGGCGTCCCCGCTCGCCCTGCTTCACCAGACACACCACGCGCGAGCCTTCCGGCGCGGTCTGGAACCCATCGCGGCGCAAGCATGTGACGTGCAGGAGCACATCGCCGCCCTCATCGGTATCCGGCAGAATAAAGCCATAGCCCTTGGCCACGTCGAACCACTTGATGGTTCCCGCGACTTCGGTCACCCCCGGTTCACCCAGCTCCACAAGTTCATCCTCGGGGCGAGTGTAGGAGCCCTTATCCTCCATCCGACACGAACCCTTCTCTACCGACAACGCACGCTGATTCTTCTTTCACATTGCCTTGGTGGTTCGCCTCGGCGCAAGGCCTGCTTTCGGCATTTTTCCCAGCTGTGTCTTCCCTGCCGGTTATCCCAATCGCCAAGCCGAGGTTGCCCTGGAAAAACACTGCCGCATATGGTGCATCGAAGCTGGAAGCAGACATCCGCATTCCAGACATTTCCAGGGAACGCCATGCGCTATCTACACACCATGGTCCGGATCACGGACATCGACCAGTCGCTCGACTTCTACTGCACGAAGCTCGGCTTGAAGGAAGTTCGTCGGTTCGAGAACCGCGAAGGCAAGTACACGCTGATCTTCCTCGCCGCGCCCGACGACGAGCACTCGGGCGTGACGGAGAAGGCGCCACTGGTGGAGCTGACATACAACTGGGATGCCGAAGAGTACAAAGGTGGACGCAATTTCGGGCACCTCGCCTACGAGGTGGACGACATCTACGCGACATGCCAGCGCCTTCAGGATGCCGGCGTCACCATCAACCGGCCGCCGCGCGACGGCAACATGGCCTTCATCAAGTCGCCGGACGGTATTTCGATCGAACTGCTTCAGAAGGGTGAAGCGCTGGAAAAAGCGGAGCCTTGGGCTTCGATGCAGAACACCGGAAGCTGGTGAGTCCAGGCAGCCGACAGGCTTTCGCAGCAGAGGAGATCACGCCGCCCGCGTGATCTCATGATACTCATCGAGATCGACATAGAAGAGGTTGAGAAGCTCTGAAAGCATCTCGGCCTCGTCCATTCCCTGCTCTTGGAACGTCTGCACCGCGCGCAGGATATCCATCTTTTCCGTCAGCCGACGCTTCTGATGGTCATCCATGGGGCGGTAGCGCACGCTGAAACATCCTCGACCGTGGGAAGGCGCTATCGCCTGCCGCTCTGATGGAGAATGTGGCGCGATGCTTGCGCGTGGCTGATCGTTCAGCGCCTTACGATTTTTCTTCCAGCATATCCTTCACCGCCGTCGCCAACTGCTTCAGCGAGAAAGGCTTGGGCAGAAAACCGAACTGCGCATCGGCCGGCAGGTGTTTGGCGAATGCATCTTCCGCATAGCCGGATACGAAGATGAATTTGATGTCCGGTTGGATCTGGCGCAACTCGCCGAGCAGTGTCGGACCATCCATCTCCGGCATCACCACATCGGACACGACGATATCGACCTTGCCACCGACCGACTCGAACACTTCCAGCGCTTCCACGCCGGACGACGCTTCGAGCACGCGATACCCCTTGGAGGAAAGAGCGCGCATGCCGCCCATTCGGACAGCGTCCTCGTCTTCCACGAGAAGCACGGTGGCCGAGCCGGAAAGATCGCCGCTTGCCTGGGTGGGTTTCGGCGCGCTCGCAGGCTGCGCATCGCCAGCGGGTGCTTCAACGATAGCAGGCTGCTGCGCAGGAACATGGCGTGGCAAGAAGATGCGGAATGTGGCCCCCTCACCCGGCTCGGATTCACAGAAGATGAAGCCACCCGTCTGCTTGACGATGCCATAGACCATTGAAAGCCCGAGGCCTGTGCCCTTGCCGACCTCTTTCGTGGTGAAGAACGGCTCGAAAATCTGAGCCTTGATGTCGGCGGGAATGCCAGTGCCGCTATCGGCCACTTCCACCAGCACATACTCACCCGGGGTCAGCTCGCGATAACCCATGCTCTCGCTCTCAATAGCCGACACGTTACGCGTCCGCACGGTGACCTCGCCACCTTGAGGCATGGCATCGCGAGCGTTCACGGCGAGATTGACGATCACCTGCTCGAACTGCCCGAGATCGGCGCGGACCGGCCAAAGATCCCGGCCGTGTTCGATCTTGAAGTTCACTTCAGTGCCGACGAGGCGGATCAAAAGCATTCTCAAGTCGGCGAGCACATCGGTGAGGTTGAGCACCTCCGGCCGCAGGGTCTGGCGGCGCGAGAACGCAAGAAGCTGGCGCACGAGTGACGCCGCGCGGTTCGCGTTCTGCTTGATGTTCATGATGTCCGGGAAGGAAGGATCCGACGGACGCTGATTGGTCAGCAGCAGATCGGAGGACATGATGATGGCTGTCAGAACATTGTTGAAGTCATGCGCGATGCCGCCGGCGAGCTGGCCGACCGCCTGCATCTTCTGGCTCTGAGCCATCTGCGCCTCGAGCGCCTTCTGCTCCGTGGTTTCGACGGCGTAGACGATGGCTGCTTCTTCGGCGCCTTCACCGTCAGTTCCATCGGCAACCGCATTGACGTAGAAGCGCATATGGCGCTCTCCACCGCCCGGAAGCTGCGTGTCGATCGGTGCGATGTCGGCTTGCCGGTGTCGCGCTTTCTGAAGCGCTGCCGCAAAGGCCGGGCGGTCGCGCTCATGGATCACCGTGTCGAGCTTGACATGCCGATCCACGGTGTCGCGATCCACCACGGACGCGAAAAGCTGGAGAAACGGCGCGTTGGTACGCAGAATGCGCCCGTCACGGTCCACGCCCGCAATGGCCATCGGTGTCGAGTTGAAAAAGCGCGTGAAACGGACCTCCGCCGCGCGGAGGTCAGCCGAGGCGTCCTCGCCCTGCGCGCGATTGAGAACGATGGTACGGGTGGGACCGACTGCACCGTCGCGGCTGGTGGTGACACGGTGGAGAAATCGAACAGGAAGCGCCTTGCCGCTTGCGGTCGCCAGATCGAGGTCGATCACCGCATTGCGGGTCGTGCCGGGATCCGCCTTCACGGAACGCACCAGCGCCATACCATCGCCCGCCACGATTTCCTTGAGCATCACGGCGCCGGGTACGAAACCGGCAAGGTCGATGCCGAGCCAGCCGGCGAGTGTCGCATTCACGTAAGTGACGCGACCGTCCGGATCGGCGGCGAAGAATCCCGCAGGGGCATGATCGAGATGGTCGATGGCCTTTTGCAGGTCGAGAAAGAACCGCTCCTGCTCGGCACGCTCACGCGAGATATCCGCGAGCTGCCAAGCCGAAAGGAATTGCCGACGTCCGGGCACCGCGAACGGTCCCGCACGCAGACGATACCAACGCGCACCGGGCTCGGCGCCCGGGCGAATCGATTGGCCGAGACGGAATTCGCCATCGCCCTGCTGACCGTCTCTCAAACCCGTCGCGAGGCGCTCCACGATCGGCGAGGCTTCAGGTACGTCTGACAGAAGACCTTCCACCGTGCGCAGATCACCGGAACCGCTCGCGCCCGTCATTTCGCCATAGGCGCGGTTGGCATAGATCACGCGATCCTTGGCATCGGTCACGAGCAGGCCTTGCGGCATGGCGTCGATGAACGCCTTCGACATCTCATCACCGCTCGACTGCGGCGCAACGCGGATGAAGCCGACGGCGGTTGCGAAAAGGTAGCCCACGCCGATCATTGCGAGCACTCCTAAGAGACCGACCAGAAACGGCTCGCCGAGCTCATCGCGGAACAGGCTGAACAGAACAGCGGCCCCGATCAGCACAGCGACGAAGATCAGCAGGCGCGTAACAGCGCTCGGCGAGCCGCCCAGATCGATCACTGGCGTGGGATAGAAGTCGCTTTTTGGCCGCTCTGCCATGAACCCTCTGCGCCCGTCTCGCAGGCCCGTGTCAGCGGTGCTTGAATCACATTGCCCCGCCTCGCGGCAAGCCATGACGAAACTGTGCTGAAAGGCAAGGCATTCGAGCCGTGGAAGGGAGGGAAACGCAGCTTGCGGGTCCGCGCGGCAACGGTCTAGTCTCCGCCCAACTCACGCGAAGCGGGGATATCGGATGCGCAGTTGGCTGGAGAGCTTGGCGGGGCCGACTTATGTCGATGCCATCCTCTGGACGCTCCTTGCGCTGATCGGCCTCGTGCTGGTGCTCGGACTCGTGAAGCTGGCGCGTAACCTGAACGCCGGCACTTTCGTGCAGGGTGGCCGCAACCGGAAGAACCGCTTGGCGGTCATGGATGCGACGCCGGTGGACAGCCACCGCCGGCTGCTGCTGGTGCGTCGTGATGATGTCGAGCACCTGATCCTGATCGGTGGACCGACAGACGTAGTGGTCGAGCAGAACATTCGCGTCGCCGTCCAACGTCGACGCGAACCACCTCGCGATGAGCAGATCGTTCAGGACGAACCGGAAGCCGAGCGCCTGTCGCAACAGGCGCGACCTGCGCTCACTGCGAACGCTGCACCGGCACGCATCGAAGAAAAGCCTCGCCCGGCGGCCACGCAGCAGCCCACGCAGAAGCCGGAGAAGCCAGCGACAGCTGTCACGCCCCGTCAGATTATGGAATCGCCTCGCGCGCCGGCCGCAGCACAATCTCAAAATGGCAGAACGCAGCGTACTGAAGCCAGCAGCCAGCCGCCCTCTTCGCCCGAGCAGGCTCCAAAGCCCCTTCAGACATTCGTTCCGACGCGTCCCGAACACTCGGTCGCTCGTCCTACGGCAGCTCTTACCTCAACAGAAACGGCCCGCCCCGCGCAGCCTTCCATGCCAGCGGCGCCCGTGCCCGCAACCGTTCAGGCACCGCTTGAAGCGGCACCCCAAGCCGGCAATGAGAATGGAGCGGAAGACAAGACGTCGCTGCTCGATCGCGCAACGCCATCGCTCGATGACGAGATGACCCGTTTGCTGGGAGAGTTGACCAGCCGCCGCCGTCAGTAGCCCGGCGGCGCTTAAAATTGGGCGAGCTTCTTACTCGTCTCGATAAACCTTCTCGCGGCGCTCGTGGCGCTCCTGCGCCTCGATCGAAAGCGTGGCTATCGGTCGGGCCGAAAGACGCTTCAGCGAGATCGGTTCGCCGGTTTCCTCGCAGAAGCCGTATGTGCCGTCTTCGATACGGAAAAGTGCCGAATCGATCTTGGAGATCAGCTTGCGCTGGCGATCACGGGCGCGCAGCTCGATGGAGCGATCCGTTTCGGACGAGGCTCGATCGGCCAGATCGGGATGGTTGGCATTCTCTTGCGCAAGGCTTTCCAGCGTCTCGCGCGCCTCTCGAAGGATGTCGTTCTTCCAGTCGAGAAGCTTGGCCCGGAAATAGGCCTTCTGCCGCTCATTCATGAACGGCTCGTCGTCGGTAGGAACGTACACGGCGGTTGTTGTTTCGCCCATAACACTAGTCCCCCAAGACCGTTTTGCGCGCCATATACCCGTATGGCGGGCGCTGCACAAGCATGGCGCCGAGATGGGTCACGCAAATGTCAGGCCAGTTCGCAAACTCATGATATTGCAGTGCCACATTGCCACAGTGCGGCTTGCCCGAATCTTGGGTCAAACCACTTGAGCGTTCGTAACCATTTTCGAGACAGGCTGATGACGACGCTCTTTCTTCTCCGCCACGCCAAAGCCGTCAAAGCCAAAGCAGGAATGCGCGATTTTGATCGGCCGCTCGAGGCGCGCGGCAAGGAGGATGCACAGCGCTTGGGCGGCACGATTTTCGAGCGATTCTCACAGCCGGAGCGCGTACTCTGCTCGGCGGCATTGCGAACACGCCAAACGCTCGAAGGTCTCGGCGCGAGTTGGGGGGATAGCGCCGTAGACTATTCCGAAGACCTGTTCGATGCGGATGCCAGAGGCTATCTGGACCTCGTCAAACAATCGGATGCGCCGTCTCTCCTGATCATCGGCCACAATCCTTCCATCTCCGAACTGGCATTCGATCTGGTAGGGGATGGCGATGCCCATGAGCGCGCGAGGATGGCCGGTGGTTTCCCGACCTGCGGACTGGCAGTGCTGGAGAGCGATGGACAATTGAGCGAACTGACGCCGCGCAGCATGGTGCTAACAGCCTATATCACGCCGAAATAGCCGCCGCTGTTTCAAACGTCGTCGCACTTCCCTATATCCCAGCCGCATTCACCGAGGCGGCTTGATTGGCGCGAACCACCAGTTTCACCGATGAAGCGCTGATCGCGCTGGACACGCTCGCAGGCCGAACAAGCGAACTTTTCGCGCCGGCCCTTCGCATCGGCGTGACAGGCCTGTCTCGCGCGGGCAAGACGGTGTTCATTTCCTCGCTCGTCCACAATATCGTCCATAGCGGTCGCCTGCCGGTGTTTGAAGCGGCCCGCTCGGGCCGCATCGCTAAGAGCTTTCTCGAAGAGCAGCCCGACGATGCCGTGCCGCGATTTCAGTACGAAGATCATATCGACTCCCTGGTGAAGACGCGCGTCTGGCCTGATTCTACGCGCGCTATTTCAGAACTTCGGCTGACCATCGAATACGAGTCGGCGTCGGCCTGGAATCGCCTGCTCGGGCGCGGCAAGCTCTCGCTCGACATCGTGGACTATCCCGGCGAGTGGCTTCTCGACCTTCCACTGCTTGGAAAAAGCTATGCCGAATTTTCGCGCGAAGCTTGGGAGCTTGCCGAACTGCCGGTGCGCCAGGATCTATCGGCCGAGTGGCGCGAACGTGCGAAGACTGCCTCGCCTGCCGGGCCTGCGAACGAAATGGACGCTCGCTCGCTTGCCGAGAGCTTCGCCGCGTACCTGCGCGCCTGCAAAGCAGATCGCCGCGCGCTCTCGACCCTGCCACCCGGCCGCTTCCTGATGCCTGGTGATCTGGACGGCTCTCCCGCGCTGACCTTCTCGCCTCTTCCTCCGCCGAACGGCGCGACACCGAAGAGCGGCTCGCTTCATGCGATGATGGAGCGGCGCTACGAGGCCTACAAGACCCACGTGGTGAAGCCGTTCTTCCGCGAGCATATCGCACGTCTCGACCGGCAGATCGTGCTCGTGGACGCGCTTCAAGCGCTTAATGCCGGGCCTGCCGCTCTTGCCGATCTTGAACGCGCGCTGACCGAAATTTTGGCCTGCTTCCGCCCGGGTCGTGGTTCGCTGCTCGGCGACCTCTTCGCGCGGCGCATCGATCGCATTCTGGTTGCCGCCACCAAAGCCGATCATCTGCATCATACAAGCCACGACCGGCTTCAGGCCATTGTGCGACGCCTCACCCAGCGCGCCATCGAGCGCGCGGGCGTGGAAGGTGCGGATGTCGATGTGGTCGCTATGGCCGCGGTGCGCGCAACGCGTGAGGGCACGGCGAGGCAGGGGATCGATACCCTGCCCGTCATCATCGGTACGCCGCTTGAAGGTGAGACCATCGACGGAAAGACCTTCGATGGCCACTCCGAAACCGCGATCTTCCCTGGCGATCTGCCGCGCAATCCGGACGCGGTATTCGAAGCGCGTGCGGACGATCCGATGATCCGTTTCGTACGGTTCAAGCCGCCGAAGCTCGAACGCGGGCCTGACGGCTTGACACTTTCCCTGCCCCATATCCGGCTCGACCGCGCGATCCAGTTCCTCGTGGGAGACCGCCTCGCATGAGCGACCAGCGCCGGCGCCCTGCTTCGTTTTCGGTCGATCCGGTCGAGGTGCCGGTCGAACCCGCGCGACGCCCCAGCGCGTTCGATTTGCGAGACGACAAAGTCGCGCTTGACGAAATCGACGCTTTTGCCCCGACCGAGCTTGAAGAAACTATTCAGCCGGTTGCGCCGCGGAAACGTCGCTCGAAACTCACAAGCATTTTCTTCGGCGCGCTCGGCGTCCTGCTGTCGCTCGCCTTCGGACTGTGGACAGATGCTCTTTTGCGCGATCTCTTCGCGCGGGCCGAATGGCTCGGTTGGGTCGGGGCCGGCGCTGCAGGCATAACGGTGCTGGCTTTGGCCGCCATCTTCCTGCGCGAAGGTTTGGCCCTGCGCCGCCTCGCCTCTGTCGAAGCCATGCGTGAACGCGCGCGGCAGGTGCTTGAGACAAACGATGCCAGCGCGGCACGCAGCCTCGTCGGCGACCTCGAATCGCTGCTTTCTTCCCGCCCTGAAACGGCCTCCGGCCGACGCATTCTCGATGAGTTGCGCGATGACGTGATCGACGGCGACTCGCTGCTCCGGCTGGCTGAGACCGAACTCCTTGGCCCGATCGATACGCGCGCTCAAGCCTTGGTGCTGGAAGCGGCCAAACGTGTTTCGCTCGTCACCGCCGTCAGCCCAAGGGCAGTCTACGATGTGGCTTTCGTTCTCTTCGAAGGCAGCCGGCTGGTGCGGCGGCTCGCGGAACTCTACGGCGGGAGGCCGGGTACGCTCGGCTTCCTTCGCCTTGCCCGGTCGGCCCTCGCACATTTGGCCGTTACCGGCTCGATTGCGGCCGGTGACAGCGTGATCCAGCAACTTGTCGGCCACGGCCTTGCGGCACGGCTCTCGGCGAAACTGGGCGAAGGCGTCATCAACGGCACGATGACCGCGCGCATCGGCATTGCTGCCATGGAAGCCGCACGTCCCCTCCCTTTCACAGCCGTGCCGCGTCCCGGACTTGGCGATTTCGTGAGCGCTTTGGCGCGTGTCGCTGCGCGTTCGCGCACTGAAAAGTAGCGAAGCATTAACCTTGATTGGCGATGGTCGGATCAACCGATCACCTCGCCAGAGGGTATGCCCCATGAAATCTGCCTTGATCCTGGCGCTTGCGCCCTCGCTTCTCTTTGCTTCGGCTTCCTACGCCGCCGACAAGGAAAAGGAGTTTTTTTCCAACGCGCGTGGCAACTGGGTCGGTCCCGGCGAGATCGTCGCTGGCAAATTCAAGGGCACGAAGTTCGTCTGTACCTTCGTCGGCACCACGCCAGACAAGAAAATGGGCCTCACCCTCGACGGCGGCTGCCGTGTCGGCGTGTTCACGCAGAAGATGACCGCAACTGTCGAGAAGGACGGGAAAGCCTCCTACAAGGGCAAGTTCCAGGACGGCGCCAAGGGCGAAGGCCTCGACATCGTTTCAGGTAGCGTCGTCGACAAGACCAAGATGGTGCTCGGCATCAATCGCAACCAGCTCAAGGGCGCGATGCTCGCCAAGATTTCCGATCCGGACAGCATGACCGTGACCGTCTCGGTGCGGGTCGAGAAGGAATTGGTGCCGGTGATCGGCATGAGCCTCAAGCGCGTGGACGAGGTGGCCACCAGTTCGGTCCCTGAGTAAACACCCGCTCGCATTGCGTTTGTCACCTGCGCTTCCCATAGTCTGACCGCGCAGGCCCTTCCGGACTTGCAGGTTGAGTCGGGGGATGAAGTCATGGCGGTCGAGGCAGGCGCGAACAGCGATCTTGTTCAGGTGGTGGCGCTGCTTGCCGCCGGCGTCATCGCGGTTCCGATCTTCAAGAAGCTCGGTCTCGGCTCGGTTCTCGGCTACCTTGCAGCTGGCGTCGTCATCGGTCCGTTCGTTTTCGGCCTTTTTACCGATGCGCAGTCCATCATCCACGTTGCCGAACTCGGCGTGGTGATGTTCCTCTTCATCATTGGTCTCGAAATGCAGCCCTCGCGGCTCTGGAGCCTGCGTCGGCAGATTTTCGGGCTCGGCGTAGCGCAGGTGCTCGTGTGCGGAATCCTGCTGACTTTCGTCGGCGTCGCGGCCGGCTTTCCGGTCGCAGCGTCCTTCATCGCCGGAATGGGGTTCACGCTCTCCTCGACGGCAATCGTCATGCAGCTGCTTGAGGAACGCGGGGAAACGGCGACGCCGGATGGCCAGCGAGCCGTCTCGATCCTTCTCTTGGAAGACTTGGCCATCGTGCCGCTTCTGGCGCTTGTCGCACTACTCGACACGACGGGCGAAGTGACCACGGCCTCCGATCGCTGGCAGGCCGTCGGCATCGCCATCGGCTCGCTCGGCCTGCTCGTGGCTGCGGGTCTATGGCTACTCAATCCACTGTTTCGCCTGCTCGCCGCTGTTCAAGCACGCGAGGTGATGACGGCCGCAGCTCTACTCGTTGTGTTGGGCGCTGCATTGGCAATGCAACTCGGCGGTCTTTCCATGGCAATGGGTGCGTTTCTCGCTGGCGTCCTGCTGTCCGAATCGACCTTCCGCCATCAACTCGAAGCGGACATTGAACCCTTTCGCGGCATCCTGCTTGGCCTGTTCTTTCTGGGGGTCGGCATGTCGCTCGACTTCCGCGTGATCGCTGCGCAGTGGCCACTCATCCTTGGCGCTGTCATCAGCTACATGCTGGTGAAAGGCATCGGCATATACCTCGTGGCTCGCCTCACACATTCAGATAACCGGTCCGCCTTTCATCGCGTCGGGCTTTTCGCGCAGGGTGGCGAGTTTGCGTTCGTGCTGTTCTCCGCAGCGACCGCAGCCCAAATCTTTTCGGTCGAGACCAACGCGGTGATGACCGCGACCGTCATCCTGTCCATGGCGCTGACGCCACTTCTTCTGATTGCCATCGAGCGGATCACCCCAGCGCGCGAGCAGTCGCTGGAAGGTGTTGATGTTGCGGATGGCCTCGATGGAAAAGTGCTCATCATCGGCTTCGGCCGTTTCGGCCAGATCGTCAGCCAGCCACTCCTGCTGCGCGGGGTGGACGTCACCATCATCGACAACGATGTCGAGATGATTCAGGCTGCGTCGAATTTCGGCTTCAAGGTCTATTACGGCGACGGCACGCGGACCGACATGCTTCACGCCGCCGGCGCAGGTAATGCTGAGGCCGTGCTGATCTGCGTGAACGATGGCGACATCGCTCTTCGTATCGCCCGGAACATGCGCGAAGAGTTTCCACTTATTCCCGTCCTCGCGCGCGCCTACGATCGCGGCACGGCCATTCAGTTGATCGGCGAAGGTGTCGAATATCAACTGCGCGAAACATTCGAGTCGGCACTCCTTTTCGGCCGCGCCACGTTGGACGAGCTGGACATCCCGGAAGAGGAAGCCGACGAGATCATCGAAGAAGTTCGGCGCCGCGACACGGCCCGGTTAGAAGCGCAGATCGCAGGCGGCCTGCAGGCCGGCCGTGGCTTCATGAAGGGCAATATGCCCGTGCCGACGCCGCTCACCCAACCGCGTCACAAGGGTCGCGCGATGAATGCGGAAACGGCCGACAAGCTCAGGCCCACAGAGCAGGCCGCATCGAGCTAGACGTCAGTCAGCCACCAGTCGTTGTCACCGGGCTCGCGCTTGATGCCGCTGGTGTCGAGGCGCTCGATCCAAGCGCCGATCGGCTTGTCTGCTACGGTCAGCTGTGGCGCGATTTCCTGAAGGGGTACGAGCACGAATGCGCGCTCGACCATGCGCGGATGCGGTACTTCGAGCCCTTCTTCCTTCAGCACGGCACCGCCGAACAAAAGAATATCGAGATCGATGAGGCGCGGTCCCCACCTCTCGCCACGCTCACGTTTGAGCGCTTTTTCGGTGTCGAGGCAGAGATCGAGAAAGGCACGCGGGCTGAGCACGGTATCGACCGCCGCAGCGGCATTGAGAAAATCCGGTTGGTCGATTTTCCCCCAAGGTGGCGTGCGATAGCAGGCTGAGACCGCGACAACTTTGCAGCGCTCGTTCGCATCGAGCGCCCGCAACGCCTTCGCCATAGCCCCACGTGGATCGCCGAGATTGCCGCCGAGGCTCAAGTAAACGCGCGAAAGGCTCAAGGCAGCGTCACGCTCACTTCGGCATGGTCGAGAATTCCAGCTATCGGCACGGACGGCTTGCGGATCGTGATGGTCACCGCCTTCGTCGCCGGGAATTGCGAGAGGACCTGTCCGCCGACCGCGTAGGCGAGCGCTTCGATAAGATCGAATCGCTCGTTGGTGACGATCTTTTCGATCAGGTCGAAAACGTGCCCGTAGTGGACCGTATCTTCCACCTTGTCGCTTTCGAGTGCCATGGGCGCATCGACGTGAAGCTCGGCATCGACAAAGAATCGCTGCCCCAGCGAAGCCTCCTCCTTCAGCACGCCATGGCGCGCATGAAAGGCACAATTCTTGAGCCGGATCACATACATGCTCAAAGATCCTGACTCTCAATATGAGCGCCCCGCGCAGCATCCGCGATCAGCAACGCGTCACGCGAGGCTCTGACGTTGTGAACGCGGAAGATGTCGGCACCTTGCAAACGCAGGAGAGCGTTGGCCGCAGCGGTGGCAACATCGCGCGCCTCAGGTTCGCGCCCGGTCAGCGTACCGAGAAAGCGCTTGCGCGAAACACCGACGAGAAGCGGATAGCCGAGGTTAAGGATCTCGCGCGTGCGCGACATGAGAGCGATGTTTTCGTCTGCCGTCTCTTTGGCAAATCCGAAGCCGGGATCGAGTATGATCTGCTCTCGGTGAACACCGTAAGATTCCGCTTTCTCAAGCGCTTCCCTCAGAAACTGAAACTGGTCTTCGATGACATCCGGCAGCTTGTGGCGTCCCCGTCCGGTATGCATGATGACGAGCCCCGCGCCGGTCTCCGATGCAACACGCGCGATGCCCGGTTCGCGGCTCAAGCCCCAGACATCGTTGACCACATGCGCGCCAGCCTGCACCGCGAGCCGTGCGGTCTCCTCGCGATAAGTATCGACCGAGATGAGAATGTCGGTCGAAGCCAGCGCTTCGACAACCGGCAGAACGCGTCGTTGTTCTTCATCCGCCGTCACCGCTTCGGCGCCAGGCCGCGTGGATTCGCCGCCCACATCGATGATGGCCGCTCCCTCATCAGCCATGCGGCGCGCTTGGTCCACGGCAGCGTCGACCGCAGCAAACCTCCCGCCATCCGAAAAGCTGTCGGGCGTAACGTTCAGGATGCCCATGATCACCGACGCATCTCCCAAGTCGAGATGCCGGCCATGCGCAAGATGCCAGCGGCGAACGGACATTGTTGGGGACACGGGCTCGTTATGCGGCGCTTTCGCCGCGCAATGCGTTAGGGTGCGCGAGCGCCTAGCTCAAGGTGCGGCAGGAGGCAACATGCTGAAACCCATTCTGATCGGCGCTCTATTGATGATGGGCGGCACCGGCAGCTCTCTGGCCGCAAGCGTCTCCAAGACCTACAGCTATTTTTCTGTCGGCGGTTCGACCCTGTCCGAAATCGAACGCGAGCTCGATCGTCGCGGACCCCAGATCGCAGCGACCGGCAAGCGCCATCCGGGCGCGACCACGCTGGAGTTCACCTCGAAGCTCACCTTCGCCCGCGAGAATGGCTCCTGCCGCATCGCGAATGCCGACATATCGGTGAAGGCCTCGGTCAAGCTGCCACGCTGGAAACGACCCAATCGAGCGGATCAGGGAACGCGTCTCATCTGGGATACGCTCGCCTCGGACATCAAGCGGCATGAGGAAAGCCATATCGGCATCGCCAAAAATCATGCCCGGCAGTTGGAAGCCTCACTGGAACGGCTTGGACAATTCCCCTCCTGCCGCGCCGCACAGGCAAGCGCGCAGGCCGTCAGCACGAGGGCGCTCGCCCAGCACGACGCCGATCAGGCGCGGTTCGACCGGATCGAGGGACGCAACTTCGAGGACCGGATCATCACCCTGCTGAAATACCGCCTACAGCGCATGGAAGCGGCAAACGGGAAATAGGCTCAAGCGACTCCCAGCTTCTTTTGCAGGTTCGTCGACGAGGTTGTGTACTGGAACACGACCCGCTCACCGGGGCTGACGATCCGCTTGGCGGCCTGCGCCATCAGCGCCGCCTCATGGAAGCCTGACAGGATGAGCTTGAGCTTGCCCGGATACCAATTGATGTCGCCGATGGCGAAGATCCCAGGCCGCGTCGTCTCGAACTTCTCGGTATCGACCACGACCAGATTGTCCTTGAGCTCGAGCCCCCAATCCGAGATCGGGCCGAGCTTCATGGTCAGTCCGAAGAACGGAAGCAGCCGAGTACAAGGCACCTCCACCTCGCCGTTCGGCCCCTTCACGGTCGCCGATTGCAGCTTTCCGCCGTCGCCTTTGAGCGCCGTTACCTGACCGACCTCAAAATCGAGCTTTTTCATCTCCTGCAACGCGTACATCTTGTTCACGCTGTCGGGCGCCGCGCGGAACTCGGGCCGCCGATGAACGAGCGTCAACGAACGCGCGAGCGGCTGGAGGTTGAGCGTCCAATCGAGCGCGGAATCGCCGCCACCGACGATCAGCACATCCTCGCCGCGGAACGCTTCCATCCGTCGAACCGAATAAAACACGCTCTCATTCTCGAAGGCTTCGATGCCGGGAATGGGTGGGCGCTTCGGCTGAAAAGAACCGCCGCCCGCTGCGATCACGACGACCTTGGCCTCAATCACCTCTTGATCATCGGTCGAGAGCCGGAAACGGCCATCCTCGAGCTGCTCGATGCCGGCGATCATGCGGTTGAAGCTATAAGTCGGCTTGAACGGCTCGATCTGTTCCAGCAGCTTGTCCACCAGATCCTGCGCGAGGATCGAAGGCCAAGCCGGAATATCGTAGATCGGTTTTTCCGGGTAAAGCTCGGTGCACTGTCCGCCTGGCCGATCCAGAATATCGACGAGATGGCATTTCATGTCGAATAGACCGAGCTCGAAAACGGCAAAGAGGCCGACCGGCCCTGCGCCGATGATGACAACATCGGTCTCGATCACATCCGACATAAAAGAGTGCTGCCTTTCACAGAGAGAGAATTTCAGCCTTGGCGCTCGGGGACGCTGACAGTCAACCCGTCGAGTTCTGGGCGCACCTTGATTTGGCAGGAAAGACGCGAATTCGGCCGAACGTCATAGGCGAAGTCGAGCATGTCCTCTTCCATCGCCTCAGGCTCGCCGACCACATCGGTCCATGCCTCATCCACATAGACATGGCAGGTGGCGCAGGCGCAGGCACCGCCGCATTCGGCATCGATGCCTGGCACGTCGTTCCGGATGGCATTTTCCATTACCGTCGAGCCGTCAGACGCATCCACATCGAACCGCGTGCCGTCGAAGGCGATGTAAGTAAGCTTGGTCATGAAATCCTGCCTGGCTGCCTCCATCCGAGATAAAGGGGCCGCGGATGGTGTCAACGCTACGAGAGGTCGCGCAGCCTTGCGCGTGCCGCGCCATCGGCCTCAAAGATGGCGGCTACCAACTTGGCGCGATCGGGCTCGCTTTCGGCGTTCTCGTAGCGCTCGGCAAGCTCTGCCAAACCCCATGCCCCGACAGCACGCGCGCTGCCCTTGATCGTGTGCGCCAGCTCACCCGGCAGCGACTCGTTCGGCTCGGCCAACCGCTTTCCAAACAGTTCGGCCTGCTGGATGAAGGCGGTCAGCACTTCTGCTTCCAGCGCCCGATCATCGAAAGTTTGCCGGGCGAGATGATCGAGATCGAGCACCCTGCCCGCAGCCCCTTGATTTTGCTTGCTGCTGTCCGGTTGTCCACCGCTCATCCCCTGAATCCTTCGTTAACACAGCGCTTTAAACTAGCGCTTCCCCATGCATCCGGGCTTAATGGCACGCAGTTTATACGGTTCCACGAGGGATCGGCCCGATCAGGGGAACACCGCGCCTGCCGTTAACTTTATCTTAAAGTTTTAGGCTTCGGGCGCTTTTGCGTGTTTCCTTTGCTTAACGGCGCCTTTACCCTGTGGGATAGTGCATGAGTAGCCTTCCTCATCCGCCGGCGACCCCCGCGCCGGGCTTTTGGATAGGGCGAGTACAGGGTAGCGGCGACATGGCTCGAAATCCGTCAAGCACCAAGACCAGCAGCGACGTGTCGCGCGATCTTGATGACGACCTCGAACTCGACCTTTCGAGCAGCGATCTCGATTTCTCGATGGACGATCTGGAAGCGCAGATTTCCCAGGCCGCCGACGAGATCGTGCGCGAGGGCCGCAACGGTCAGGAGCCGGTCGCGGATGCCGCACCCGCTTCTGTCGCCGCTGCTGCTGCGACGACCGTCGTTGCAACGTCAGAACCTGCTCGCCCGCGCATGTCGCCGCTCAAGCCGGAAGGTCATTCTCCTGCAAACGACGACTCCGCCGCTGCCACGACCACGATCGCCCGCCCGCCGCTGACCGAGCGCAAGCCTTCGAACGGCATTTACTGGGCCATGGCGCTGCTCTCGCTCGCCTGGATCGCGGGCGGCGTCGTGGTGGCCGACACGGTCGCTGCGCCCGGCCTGTGGAGCATCACGTCCCTTTCCGATTTCATTGCGCGTCCAGCCTTGCTCGGCGTGGTCGTCGGCGTGATCGTGCCGATCATGCTGTTCTGGGCATTTGCTGCTATGGTCCGCCGCGCACAGGAAATGCGCCTGGCCGCGGAAGCCATGACCGAAGCCGCCCTCCGCATCGCCGAGCCGGAGAGCGCCGCGCAGGAGCGCATGATGTCGGTCGGCCAGGCTGTGCGCCGCGAAGTGGCTGCCATGAACGAGGGTATCGAGCGTACCCTCACCCGCGCGGTCGAACTCGAAACGCTGGTGCACACCGAGGTCAACCAGCTCGAGCGCTCCTATGCCGAAAACGAGAAGCGTATCCGCTCTCTCGTGGACGGCTTGGGCAGCGAGCGTGAGGCCGTGGTCAGCCACGCCGAGCGCGTGCGCGCGTCGATTTCCGGTGCCCACGAGACCCTCAAGGATGAACTCTCGGCTGCCAGCGAGATCATCGGCAAGAACATTTCCGATGCTTCGTCCCATCTTTCCGGCGTCATCGCCGGCTCCGGCGACAGCCTGATCGAGCGCCTGAACGAGAGCGGCAAGTCGATCGCCGGCATCATCGACGAACGCCTCGACGGCATCGATGGCCGCATGAACGCGTCTGGCGAGCAATTCGCCGGCCTGATCGACGCGCGCCTCGATGCGCTTCAGTCTCGCACGGAAGGCGCCGCTCAACACCTTTCCGCGGTCCTCGAAGAGCGCACCAGCGGCATGGTCGCAGCGACCGATGAGGCGACACGCTTACTCAACGAGCGTTTCGATGCGCGTGTCACCGACATGCAGCGCTCGCTTTCCGAGGGCGGCGACGCCCTTCTCGGCGAGTTCGACGCCCGCGTGGCTGCCTTCGATGCTGGCGGCGAGCGACTTCACAACGCGCTCGATGGCCGCGCCCGCGCGATCAACGACACCTTGCTCGAACGCGCTCGCGAGATCGGTGACGCCTTCAACACCGGCCGTGACGAGTTCGCGCGCGTCGTGGAAGATAGCCGTGCCCGCATCGGCACGGATATCGCCAGCCTCGTGGATCACGCGTCCGAAATCATGGAAGCGCGCCGCATCGAACTGACCGACCGCTTCGCCGAAGGCCGCACTGAACTGTCGCGCATTCTGGAAGATGATCTGGCACGACTGGGTGATGCCCGCTCCAAGCTCGACGAGGGCATTGTCGAACAGGCCCGCCTGCTCGACGACCGCGCAGCCGCGCTCACCGACCAGCTGGCCGCTGGCCGTTCTACGCTCGCCACGGCTCTGGAAAACGATCTGGAAAAGATCGCCGAGGCGCGCGGTGCTGTGGACGCCGTCTTCGCAGAGCATACGCGCTTTATCGATGATCGCAGCAACGCGTTTGTCAGCCAACTGGCTGATGCCCGGTCCAAGCTTGCCGAAACGCTTGAAGACGATTTGAGCAAGCTTTCGGATGCACGCACTGCGGTTGACGCCGTCTTTACCGAGCAAAGCCGTTTCGCCGAGGAGCGTAGCGCGGCGTTCGCCGGGCAGCTGTCGGAAGCACGAGACGCCCTTTCCCGGACGCTGGAACACGACCTTGCGAAGCTCTCAGATGCCCGTGCGGCAGTGGACGCTGTGTTCGCAGAGCAGGGCCGCCTGACGGAAGAGCGCACCACAGCCTTTGCTGCTCGGTTGGCGGATGCGCGTGACGCACTCTCACGAACCCTCGAAGATGACCTTTCCAAGCTTTCCAACGCCCGCGCAGCGGTAGACGCCGTGTTCGCCGAGCAAGGCCGTTTTGCCGAAGAGCGGACCGCTGCTTTCGCCGGTCAGTTGGCGGATGCCCGTCAGATCCTTTCGCGCTCGCTCGAGGACGATCTCGCTCGGTTGTCCCAGACGCGCGGCGAGATCGACGCGCTGGTTTCACAGCACGCCGATATGCTCGAAGCGAGCCGCGCTGGCATGACTGCGGCGCTGAACACAGAACTGGCCAAGTTCGATCAGACCCGCGCTGCGCTTGATGATGCCATTGGTGAGCACGTGCTGAAACTGGCGGAGGGCCGTACCGGTCTGTCCGACGCGCTTGAAACCGATATCGCCCGCCTGGGCGAGCTTCGCACCGGCATTGACGAGGCCCTGAACGAGCAGCTTCGCCGGATCGAAGACGGCCGCAACGCGCTGGCTCATTCGCTCAACG
The DNA here is from genome assembly GCF_024053505.1 of Mesorhizobium liriopis. Lineage (GTDB taxonomy): Bacteria > Pseudomonadota > Alphaproteobacteria > Rhizobiales > Rhizobiaceae > Mesorhizobium_B > Mesorhizobium_B liriopis. Next base: position 142,632 of record NZ_JAMXQS010000010.1, read on the forward strand.
ACGATCTGCAGAAGCTCGGTCACACCCGCACGCAGATGGACGAATCCATCGCCAAGCATATCGGCCGCCTCGCTGAAGGCCGTAGCCTGCTGGCGCGTGCGCTCGACAACGACCTGATAAAGCTGGGCGACGCCCGCTCTTCCATCGACGGTCTGGTGTCACGCCAGGTCGAGAAGCTGGCCGAGGGTCGCGATATCCTGCGTCGCGCGCTGGAAGCCGATCTTTCGAAGATCGAAGAGTCGCGCGCCGATGTCGCCGTGTCGCTCTCGACCCTGATCGCCGATCAGGCCAAGCATCTCGAAAGCGGCCGCGAAATGCTTTCGCGCACGCTGGAGAACGATCTCGAAAAACTGTCGGTCGCCCGTTCCTCCATCGACGGCCTCGTGTCTCGTCAGGTCGAGAAACTTGCCGAAGGCCGCGACATCCTGCGTCGCGCTCTGGAAAGCGACCTGCAGCATGTGGAAAAGGCGCGCATCGACATCGATGACATGCTGAACGGCCTCATCAGCCGTCAGGCTGAACAGCTCGCGGAAGGCCGTGAGACGCTTTCCCGTTCGCTCGAAGCCGACCTCGCCAAGCTGGGCGAAAACCGAGCCTCGATCGATGAGATGGTCGCAGCCCAGGTTGGTAAGCTCGCCGAGGGTCGTGAGCGCCTGCGCGAGGCCATGGAAGCCGACCTTCACGCTCTCGCCGAAGGTCGCGCAGACCTCGACGCCCGCATGAACGCAATCGCTGCGGAACATCAGCGCATGGTCACCGAAGGCCGCGGGAACCTCGCCCGCGCGCTCGAAACTGATCTCGCCAAGCTCGCCGACAGCCGCGCTGCCGTCGATGACATGATGGCCATCCATATCGAGCGCATGGGCGAAGGCCGCGCCGACCTGCAGCGCGCGCTGGAAGACGACCTCTCCCGCCTCGCCTCCTCGCGCGGTGATCTCGACGATCGCGTCAAAAGTCTTTCCGCCGAGCATGAGCGGCGTCTTATTGAGAGCCGCGACGAGCTGGCCCGTGCCTTTGAAGCCGATCTCGTTCGTCTCGCTGAGGAGCGCACGGCGCTCGACGGAATGCTGGTTGCCCAGGTCGGCAAGCTCGCGGAAGGTCGCGAGGCTCTGTCGGATGCGCTCGAAGCCGATCTGGCGCGCCTCGCTGAAAGCCGCGCCTCGGTCGACAGGCTCCTCTCCGATCATTCGCGCGTTCTTTCCGATGGCCGCGCCGAGCTGGCGCGTGCGGTCGAGACCGATCTTTCACGTCTGGCCGATGCCCGTTCGGAACTCGATGCGCGCATTGGCACCATCGTCGGCGAGCACGAGCGGTCGCTGGCTTCGGGTCGCGAGGCGCTTTCACGTGCGCTCGAACAGGATCTCGAAAAACTCGCATCGAGCCGCGCCTCGATCGACGGGATGGTGACGGGTCAAGTCGAGAAGCTGGCTGAAGGCCGTGACATCCTGCGTCGCGCGCTGGAAGCGGACCTGTCCCGCTTGGCCGACAGCCGTGCCTCGCTCGATGCGATGGCGAAGGATCATGCCCAGCGCTTCATCGAAACGCGCAACGCCATGGGCGATGCGCTCGAAGACGACATCGCGAAGCTGTCTCAGGCTCGCGACGCCATCGCCGCGGCCGTTACGAGCATTGCGAAGGAGCAGGCTGCAACGCTCGCGGCGGGTCGCGAAGAGCTGGCGCGCTCGCTCGAAGACGATCTGGCCAAGCTGAACGAGAGCCGTGTCGCCATCGATGCCATGGTGACAGCGCAGTCCGACCGCATGGCGGAAGACCGCGATCGGTTGCGCGCAGCCCTCGATGCCGACCTTCTCAAGCTCGAAGAAGCGAAGGCTTCGGTGGAAGCGCTTGCCAACATTCAGGTGCAGAAGCTGGCCGAAGGACGCGACGTGCTGTCCCGCGCACTGGCGGAAGACCTTGGCAAGCTTGAGGAACACCGCGCTTCGATCGATACGCTCGTTTCGAGCCAAGTCGAAAAGCTGGCTGAGGGCCGCGCCATCCTGCGTCGCGCGCTGCAGGCTGATCTCGATCAGATCACCGAGGCTCGCGCCGACTTCGAGGGCCGCGTGGGTGAGGAAATCAACGGTCTCGCCGATCGACGCCTCGCCTTCACCCGTGCGCTCGATGAAGATCTCGATCGCTTGGGTGACGCCCGCACCGAACTCGACCGCCACTTAGCCTCGCATATCGAGACTTTCGCTGATCGTCGCACAGAAATCACCGGCGCGTTGGCGGGTGATGTCGCCCGCATCGATGAGGTCTTCCGCGCCCATGCCGACAATATCGGCACCCGCACCGCCGACCTGTCGCGCGCTTTGGAAGGCGGCGTGCAGAATGTGCGCGAAATTCTCGAACTGGGCGCCGCCAACGCCGCAGGCGCGCTCCACGACAAGGTGATCGAGCTGACCACCATGTTGGTGGAAGAGTCCGGCCAGGCGCTCAACGACGCCGACGAGCGTTTGGCTCGCCGCGCAGAGCAGACGGCAGAAGCCTTGGCGGCTCGCACGCATGAGATCGCCGACACCTTCGATCGCGCGGACCGCCGTCTGGTCGAGCGTGCCGAAGCAACTTCTGCTGCGATGCTCGCGCGAAACGAGAATGCAGCAGGTGCGATGTCCGACCTCGCGGTTGACCTCGAGCGCCGCTTCGAGACGGCCCAGCGCAACCTCGCAGAGCGGGTCGAACTGTCGAGCGCAGACCTTTCGAACCGCGTCGAGAGCTTGGCTTCCGCGCTGCAAGAGCGCACCGGCGAGATCGCCGCGAACTTCGAACGCGCGGATGCGATCCTGACGGAACGCGCCGTACAGACGGCGATGGAAGTCGCCGGCCGCGGCGCAGAGATGTCGCGCGAGTTGCATGACCGTGCCCGCGAAATGGTAGAAGGCTTTGAGGACGCCGGTCGCAAGCTGGCAACTCAGACCGAAGCCAATGCCGAGGCGATCACCGCCCGCGCCGCCGATCTCGGCCGCGAATTGTCCGATGCGGCTCGCTCGGTCAACGCCTCGTTCGACGTATCCGGTCGCACCCTTGCCGAGCGTGCTTCGGCGGTCGGCGAGACCTTGGCCGCCAAGGCCGCGGAGATCGGACAGATCTTCCAGGATGCGGATCGCCAGCTCGGCACCCGCAACGAGGAAACGGCCCGTGCCGTGGCGCTGCGCGCCGAAGAGATCGTCCGTATCTTCGAGGATGGCGACCAGAAGCTCGTAGCACGCGCCGTCGATACGGCCAGCACGCTCGCCCGTCGCGCCGTTGAGCTCGTCAAGACGTTCGAAGACGCGGACGGGCGAATTGCCCGCCGTGTCGAGCAGGTCGCGGGCGAACTCACGGCACGCGCCGAAGCAATTGGTGGTTCCTTCGAGGAGGCCGAACGCCAGTTGGCCGCCCATGTCGATCTGACCGCAGCCTCGCTCGGTGCCCGTGCCAACGAAATCGCCGGCGTGTTCGACGATGTGGATCGTCGTATCACCGCCCGCATCGGCCGCAGCGCGGCCGAGATCGGCGCACGTGCTGGCGACATCACGGAAAGCCTCGAAAAGGCGCAGACGCGCGTGGTCGAGATTTCCGAGCGCGCCAGCGAGCAGTTGGAAGAGCGCGCCGGTCAGTTGGCCGACGTTTTCACTCGCGCCGAGGAGCGTGTCGTCGACATGTCCCGCCGCACGGCCGACGACCTCGGCGGTCAGGTGGAGGCGCTGTCGTCGCGCTTCGATGAGGCAGCACAGCGCATCAGCGGCCGCATCGTTGCAACCGGCAACGAGCTCGACGCTCGCACTCGCGCCATCGACACAGCTATCGTTTCAGCCGCCGAGCGTCTCGCCATCGGCACCGATGCCGCGGTCGGGCGCGTCACCGAACAGCTCGGCGAGGCGCAGGCGCGCATCACCGAGACTGCGGAAGCCTTGGGCCGCACCGTTCGCGCGTCCATCGCGGATGGTGAGCGCCAACTCTCGGCACGTGCCGATGTCATCTCGAACACCTTCGCGGTGGTCGGGCAGCACATCACGGAGGCCACCAACGAGGCTGCGCGCAATATTGGCGACAACACGCGCGAGATCAGCCGCATTCTGGACGAGCGCACCAATGCGATTGCCGGTGTGCTCGACAACACGGCCCGTCCGCTCGTGGAACGCTTCATGACAGGCGGCAACGAGTTCCAGCGTGCCATTGAAGCTACCACGGCCCGTGCCGCAGAGCGCTTGCGTGCTGAAAGCGAAGCGGTTCGGGGCGAGTTCGCCCGCAGCACCGAGGAAACGATACAGGCCGCGTCGTCTGCGGGTGATCGCCTCACCGGTGGCGTCGGCGAGCTGGTCGAGAAGATTTCCGGATCGAGCCAGCAGCTCAACGAACTGGTCGACCTCGCCAAGGAGAGCCTGGAAACCGTCGATCGGCGCCTCAACCAGAGCACGCAGCATTTTGCGGCGAGCACTGAGAAGGCCGCGCAGACTTTTGCCTCCTCAGCGCGTCTCATCGACGCCAATGTCGGCCGCGTGGCGGATATGTCGTCGCAGACGCTCACCGAAGTGGCGAGCATCGCCAGCCGCTTCGAGGAGCATGCGCGCCTGTTGACGACCGCCTCCGACCTCCTCGGCTCGGCACAATCCAACCTCGTCTCCACGCTGGACGATCGCCAGAACGCGCTCGAAGACTTGGCCGTGTCGCTGGTCAGAAAGTCGGAAGACATCGAGCGCCTGATGCGGTCCTTCGAGTCCTATATCGGTGACGTCCTCGACAAGGCGCAGGATCGCACCAAGGCGACGACGGAAGGCATCCGTGGTGCGATTACCGAAGTGGTCGAAGCTGCAACCCAGCGCTTCACCGATGCGACGGAAGAATTGCGCCGCACAGCCGGCTCGATCCGCTCCGAGCTGTCGGAAACACGCGCGGAACTGAAGCGCGGCGTGCTCGACATGCCGGAAGAGGCTAAGCAGTCAACGACCGCTATCCGCCGTGCCGTGAGCGAGCAAATCAATGCGCTCAAGGAACTTTCGGATATCGTGGCCCGGACCGGCCGCACCGTCGATATCGTAGAACCGCGCCCCGCACCTCGCCAGGAGACGCCGCGCCCGCCGGAATCGCCCCGTCCGCAGGCCGCGGTGCGTCAGCCGGATGCTGAAGTCGAAGCCGATCTGCGAGGCACGCTCGACGGCAATGTGACGGTTCTACCGGCCCGCGAGCAGCGCCCAGCCGAAGCGCCGAAGCCTGTGCGTAAGCCTGAGCCGGTTCAGGAAGCGGGCCAGCCCGCCACAGCACCTGCTCTCAAGACCGAAGACAACGCAGTCGGCGGTATGCTCGACTCGCTGAATTCGCTCTCGGTCGATATCGCACGCGCCATCGACCACGACGCCTCGGTCGAGCTGTGGGATCGCTATCGCCGCGGCGAGCGCGATATCTTCACGCGCCGCCTCTACACCCTGAAGGGCCAGCAGACTTTCGAGGAAACGAAACGCAAGTATCAGGCCGACCCGGAATTCCGCGCGATCGTCGATCACTATTGCGAGGATTTCCAGACGCTGATCCGCCAAGTCGCCAAGACAGACCGGGCGGCGACGCAGAAGTATCTCACTTCCGATACGGGCAAGGTTTACACGATGCTCGCTCACGCATCAGGGCGGCTAAAATAGAGGCCGGTTCGAACGATGAAAATGCGGGGCGCTTCGGCGCCCCGTTTTCGTCCAAGGCCTCGGTCAGGCAGCCGCGCCAGTGAACCGCATGTCGGACACTGAGTGAATTCTCAGGTCGCATGGCGGTGAGCAACAAAGGGCAGGGATTATCGCGTCAAGCCTGAGAGGCCATGTCGTGCGCAGCGTAGTGCGAGTAGGGCCGAACAGGCGCCACGTTTTTGGGCTGCAGGCTAAAGCGCGGAAAATCAGTTGACGGACGCAACAACGATCAGGCTCTGCCGCCGGAACAGAAGGCGCTCATGGCATTCGAGGCCAAAATTCGGCTAATCGCCAAGCCTTCGCCGATGCGTCTCGGCGCCGACCTGTCGAAGCGCTAGAATGCTCTAATTAATGACTGAACTGGGCTGCATCGGGCCGTGAGTGCAGAGGCAGGCGGTTGAGAGATGCTTCGCCTCGCCGGCCAGTTGTTGCCCAAAAAGCGAAAAGTGCAACCAAACTCGGCCGGCTCAAACCCGGCTGCGTGTCCAGTCCACGATTTGTGTCGCGGCCTGACCGAAAGCGGCGCTCAAAGCATCGACGTAAGCCGCGTTGCCGGCGCCCGATACCGGCGCACGGCCGGTAAATTCACGTGTCGCGCGCACCGTGCCATTCTTGTCGTTGAGAAGTTTCACGAAGAGCTCGACATCGGCCGTGCGGCCGCCGTTGACCGAGATGCCGAAGCGACGGATTTCCACGATGACTTGATAGTCGATCGCGAGGCCCTCGCCTGGACGGCCTACGCCGCCAAAGCCGCCGGCCTTCTGGAATGTCTCCGCGAGACGCAATTGCACGATGCGTGGCAGACGGTCGGACCACTGGGCGCCGCTGAGATATTCGACGGCGCCGGGACGCGGCGAAATGACGATGTTCTGCCCGTCCAGTGCCTTGAGCGCGGTCGGGTCGGCGATCAGGATTTGGGTGCGCCCGCGTGCCGGGCGCTCACTGATCGAGGGTGCCGTCAGCTCATAAGTATCGAGCGGTGCGGGCCCACCACCGAGCGCGGCGCAACCGGCGAGCAAGCTTGCCAGAAGCATGACGCTGACCGCTTTAGAAGCTCGTTTCACGCGAAACCCTCACTCGTCCCGATCATTCGCGCCCGATCGAGTCAGGCGCATTGTCTCCGACCCTGTGTTGCATCGAAGAGCAATGAAACGCTGTCACTTGCCGGCAACAGCCTTCGAAAAGTTAAGGTTGCGTAAGCACAAGGCAGGGCCGCGCATGAGCAACGATGCCTGTTTGCACTTCAGCGTTCGGCTATGCATTCCGCAGATGAGCGCTGCGAGAATGCAGCGAGCCGATATCGGCTCGCAAACAGCATCTCAGCGAGGCGGAGGCAATAAGATCAGCGCCGCGCGCGTCCCCCATCATAGCGGCGCACTTCGCCCTCGCCGCCCGACAGGATGCGCTGCGGATTGTCGCTGAAATCCGTGATGGCGCGCTCGATCCGATTGATCGACTGCTGCGTGCTGCGCACGAGATCATTGACGTTTTGCAGACCCTGACCCGTAAACCGCGTCAAGCCATCCGTGATCGGCCCGATGCGCCCATTGAGCGTCTCGGCGACGCGTCGGAAACTCGCCAGCGTCGCATTGGCATTGTTGGCAATAGCCTGCGCGTCCGGCGACTGGACGATCTTGTTGATCGAATCCGCCGTCTCACGGAAAGATCGGAAGGTTGCACCAGCATCGGCGATCAGACCCTCGGTGTTGTCGGAAGCCAGCAGGGAATCGACCTTCTGAAGGATGCCATCGACCCGAACCGATGCCGCGTTCAGCCGCGTGGCGAGCTGGCTCGCGTCGGCGATGGCACGGTCGATCTCATCGGTACGGCCACCGACCGTGCTCGTCACACGCTGGATGTCCTGCAAGGCATTCTGTGCGCCTTGGCTGACATCCTGCAGAGTGACCAATGCGGCGTTGGCCGTGCGGCTCGCCTGCTCGATATTAGAGATCGCGCTGCGGATCTGATCGCGGTCAACGGAGTCGAGAATGCCGTTGACCTTCCCAACCGCCGTGTTGCCGTTGGTCGCAAGGTTCGAGAAGTTGGAAAGCGCGGTATCGACGCCTGCCACAACACGGTCGAGGCTGGCGCTGGTGCGACGGACATCGGCTGTGATGCCATTCACATTATCCACGATCTGTCGAATCTGGTTTGGATCGACCGATTCCAGAATATTCTGAGCGGCCTGAATGGACCCGTCGAGCTTACCCGATAACCCGGACAACTCATTCGAAACAGCTGTCACACTTTCCAAAAAGCGGTCGATGCCATCGGCATTGGCCGCGAGCGCGTCGGAGAATGTCTGCACGTTGCGCGCGGTGTCCGTCAGCGGTCCCCGTACATCCTTGGAAAAACCCTCCAATTGGCTAATCACATTGTCCGCACGCTCGAAGATGTCCTGAGCGGTTTGGAGCAGGTTCGTTACTGCCGAGGGATTGGCGGAGATTTCAGCGACCCGCCCCTGTTCCTCAGCCTCGGTGATGAGGTTCGGTTCCTGAAGGTTTCCGCCCTTCAGTTCGATGTTAGCCTGACCGGTAAGGCCTGCGAGGCCGATATCGGCCTGTGTCGAACGCGTGATCGGCGTCAAACGATCGACGAGCGTGTCGGCAATCGCAGCGCTCGGGTTCTGCGCGTCGATGAAGACACGCTGGATGTCACCGATCTTCACACCGTTGAACAAAACTGCACTGCCGCGCCCGAGGCCGGACGCAGAGCCGGGGATACGCACGCGAAGGATAGCCGTTTCACCGCGGTCGCCGATGCCCGCGGTCCAGTACACGAAGCCGAAGGCGGCGAGCACGGCCAACAGCGTGAATATGCCGACGATGACGTAATTTGCTCTGGTTTCCATCGGTCCGTGTTTCTAGCTGCGCGTTTCCATGTCGAGCTGGCGCGCGCGCTTCCCCCGGAAATAGCTTTTCACCCACGGCTCTTCGCTCGCGAGCATTTCTTCGATCGTGCCTTCGACCATCACCTTCTTCTGGCCGAGCACCGCCACGCGGTCGCAAACGGAGAAGAGGCTGTCGAGGTCGTGCGTCACCATGTAGACGGTCAGTCCCATCGTGTCGCGAAGTTTGGCGACGAGCTCGTCGAAATCGGCGGCGCCGATGGGATCGAGGCCGGATGTCGGCTCATCAAGGAAAACCACATCGGGATCGAGCGCCAACGCGCGCGCAAGCGCCGCGCGCTTGATCATGCCGCCGGAAAGCTCCGACGGAAACTTGTTCGCCGCATCGCGCTTCAAACCGACCAGCTCGATCTTGAGCATGGCGAGTTCGTCCATGAGCTCTTTCGGCAGATCCAGATATTCGCGCATCGGAACCTGCACGTTCTCGAGGACGGTGAGCGCCGAGAACAGCGCGCCGTGCTGGAACAGCACGCCCATCCGCATATCCACCCGCGTCTTGTCCTCGTCGGACGCATTGTCGATATCGGTACCGAAAATCTTGACCGTACCCTCCTGCTTCTGGTTCAGCCCCAGAATGGTTCGCAGAAGGACGGACTTGCCTGCGCCCGAAGGACCGACAAAACCGAGGATCTCGCCACGGCGAATATCGAGATTGAGGTGTTCGAGCACGGTCTTGCCGCCGAAGCCGACGGTCACGTCACGCGCTTCGATGATGATCTCGTTCGGATCGCCATGCGGCGCTTGTTGTTCGGCAGGGGCTTCTTGCACGGTCTGGTCCATCAGAAGTCGATTGCCGCGTAGAAGATGGCGAAGAAGCCGTCGACGATGATGACCACGAAGATGGCCTTCACCACGGAAGCCGTCACACGGGCGCCCAGCGACTCGGCGCTGCCACCCACTTTCATGCCCTCGACCGATGCCAGCGTGCCGATGATGAGTGCCATGAAGGGCGCCTTGATCAGTCCGGCGAAGATCGTGCTGATGTCGATCGTCGCCCTCATGCGCTCGATGAAAGTTTCGGGCGAAATGCCTGAATACATATAAGTCACGAAGATTGCGCCGCCGAGCGCAGCAAAATTGGCCGCGATCGTCAGGCAAGGAACTGCGATCACCAGCGCGACGAGGCGCGGGAAGACAAGCACACCGACCGGGTTGAGGCCAATGACCTTGAGAGCGTCCACCTCTTCACGCATCTTCATTGAACCGATTTCGGCCGTGATCGCGCTGCCCGAACGGCCCGCGATCATGATGGCTGTGAGCAAGACGCCCAATTCGCGCCAGACGAGGATGCCGACCAGATCGACGACGAAGATCTCGGCGCCGAAATAGCGAAGCTGAAAGGCACCCTGCTGCGCCACGATGGCACCCACGATGGCCGACATCAGAACCACAACCGGAATGGCGCCCACGCCCATCTTGTCGATGTGGTGAACGATAGCAGTGATATTGACCGAATGGCCGGCACGGCCCGCTTTGGACTGCGCGCCCGCAATAGTGGCGCCAAGGATATTCATTGAGGCAATGAAGTCATCCTTCATCGCGTAGACGCCGCGCCCGATCGCCTCGAGCATGCGGATAACGATGTTGCGCGTGTCGCCGGAAGGCTGCTCGTCCTTGTTGTGCGCCGACTCGCCTACTGCGTCCAGCAGCGTGGATGCGGCTTCGCTCCCACCTGTGACTTCGGTTTCGGTGCCCTTGTCTGAAAGTGCAGCGATCAACCGCTCCACAACCCACGCACCGGCCGTATCCATTTTGGAGACACCGGAAAGGTCTAGCACAAGCTTGCCGCCTTCACGGTTGGCCAGCTCACGCATTTCCTTGTCGACGAGCCCGATCATACGTGTCGTCCACACGCCCGCCAGGGCGACATGCAGCGTGCTGCCGTCTTCGCGCGTCTCGATGCTCGGACGCACATCGGCGGCGCGGGCGTCTGGCTCGCGGCCCGCTTCTGGCTGGCTTGCGTCGGTATCTGCAGTCGTCAACATCTGAATGACCGGGAGGGATTCCAATCCGTCATAGCGTGGCGTAAGCGCCCTGTCACTTTCCCGGCTCGCCTATGGTTGCCGAACACTCAGGAGTGAATCTCTTATGCCACGCCAGTTGTCGGTCCAGGTCGAGAGTTTCCCGATTGCCGGCACGTTCACGATCTCGCGCGGCTCGAAGACCGAAGCCGTCGTGGTGACCTGCACGATCACCGATGCCCAAGTCGCAGGTCGGGGCGAATGCGTGCCCTATGCGCGCTACGGTGAGAGCATCGAGAGTGTCTGTGCGCAGATCAGAACCGTGCAGGATGCGATCGAACACGGCGCTGACCGAAACGAACTCGAACGCCTCTTGCCGGGCGGCGCAGCGCGCAACGCGGTGGATAATGCGCTGTGGGATCTGGAAGCCAAGCTCGCACGGCAGCCGGCTTGGGAACTGGCAGGGCTTCCCGCGCCAAGTCATCTCGAAACCGCCTACACATTGTCTCTGGGCACCGCAGAGGCGATGGCCGGACAGGCACGCGAGCACAACCATCGGCCCCTCCTCAAGATCAAGCTGGGAGCGGGGGGTGACGTCGAGCGTATGGAGGCTGTTCGCCAAGCTGCGCCGCAAAGCAAGCTTATCGTGGATGCAAACGAAGGCTGGAGCGCAATCGATATCGAGGCCAATCTAGCCGTTGCGCGGCGTTTTAGCGTAACGCTTGTCGAACAGCCGCTACCGGCCAATCAAGACGATCTGCTCAGCCGGATCGACCATCCGGTGCCGATCTGTGCGGATGAAAGCGTACACGGCCTCGAAGATCTCGACCGGCTCGCAACCCTCTATGACGCCGTCAACATCAAGCTCGACAAGACGGGCGGGCTGACTTCCGGCCTAAAGCTCAGGCGTGAAGCTGAAAAGCGTGGGCTGCGGATCATGGTCGGCTGCATGGTCGGCACCTCACTCGGCATGGCACCGGCTGTTCTTCTGGCGCAGGGCGCCGAGTGGGTGGACCTCGATGGTCCCCTTCTTCTGGCGCGAGACCGTGAACCCGGCCTTTCCTACAAAGGTTCGCTCGTCTCGCCTCCACCCCCAGCCCTCTGGGGCTGACGCAGGCCGATCAGGATGAGGCCCAAGCCCACGCCTGCAATGAGCGCCATCGACAGAAAGCCATAAGCGCCGACATGGGTGTAAAGATAGCCCGCGAGCAGCGTGAAGAGGCCCACGCTGGCCTGATTGGCCATGAAGGTGACCCCTTGGGCGCCGCTCGTTTGCTGCTCGGGTATCAGTTCCGCGATGGCCTTTTGCACGCCTATAATAATCAACCCGGTCGAGAGCGCATGCAGCGCTTGAAGCACGGTGAACCCTACAGCCCCGAAGCCGAGCGGCTCCGAAACGGAAAAAGCCAGCCAGCGCAGAACTGCGGCGACACCTGCAATCGCGATGATCGTCTGCGCCGAAAAGCGACTCAGCAGGCGCGGAAAGACCAGGAAAAGCAGAACCTCCGCTAACGTCCCAAGCGCCCAGAAGGCACCGATCACACTGTCCGAGAAGCCGAGGCTGCGCCAGTAGATCGAGGCAAAACCGTAAAGGAAGGCGTGGCTTCCCTGAATAGCAGCGACCGCCAGAACCGTCGACAGAAATGCGCGGTTGCTGAGCAGTCTGACACCATCGGCTGGGTTCGCGACGGTCGGCGTTCGTGGCCGCCCAAGACGGGGTGTCGAAAGCGAGACGAGGACCATCAGTCCATAACCCAGGATCAGCAACCACGGAACGATGCCCGCATCCGACCGGGCCAGCACGACACCAGCGATCACATTGCCTGCCAGGTAGGAAATCGAGCCCCAGATGCGCATTTTCGAATAGTCGGAACGGTAGCGTCGGACGCCGGAAACGGCGATCGAATCCGTCAATGTCTGCTGCAGCGGCTGGAAGATGGAGTGCGCCAGCGTCACGGCCAGAACGAGTGTGAAAGACGGCGGCAGAAGATAGAAGCACGTGATCGCGAAAGTGCCGATTGCCGTCCCGATCAGCATCGGCGCTCGGTCGAGCAAACGGTCCGCCAGCGTCGAGAGGGCCGGGGTCGCGACCACGCGCATGAAAAGCTGCGCGGACAGAATGATCGAGATAGCGCCTGCATCGAAGTGCAGATGTTCAAGCCAGAGAGGCAGGAACGGCGTCATCACCCCGTTCGGCAGGAATACCGCGATGTAGAGCAGCGCGATACGCGTCTCGAACCAATGCGGCTTCGGCGGCAGCGCGTCGGTTGTGGGATGCGTCATGAAGAAACAATCGATCAGCTTTTGGCCGCCCTATCATGCACGGGCGCCGCTCACTATGGGCCAGCCATGCAAATCGGTTCAGCGGTTGCGACCAGGCATTCGGCGACGTAAGGCTCTACGCGCAATTCGGAGAAAGCGATGGATCTTGGGTTGAGGGGCAAACAGGCGATCGTCTGTGCATCGAGCAAAGGACTCGGGCGCGGATGCGCAACCGCACTTGCCGAGGCCGGCGTTTCGCTGGTCCTGAACGGCCGAGATGAGACCGTGTTGCGTGCCACCGCTCAAGATATCCGCGCACGTTTCGATGTCGAGGTGCAGGAGGTGGCAGGCGACGTCTCCGACAGAGCTATCCAGGACGCCCTGCTCGCGGCCTGCCCGGAGCCGGATATTCTCGTCAACAACAATGGCGGTCCGCCGCGGCGCGACTTCCGCGAACTCGACCGCGAAGCGATCCTGAAAGGCGTCACGCAGAATCTGGTGACCCCATTCGAACTGATCCAGCGCGTGGTGGACGGGATGGCCGAGCGCGGTTTCGGGCGTATCGTTAACATCACCTCGCTCTCCGTCTATGTTCCTATCGAAGGGCTGGACCTGTCGTCGGCCGCGCGGGCGGGTTTGACGTCGTTTCTCGCCGGCATCGCGCGCGGCGTCGCCGAGCGCAATGTGACGATCAACAATCTGCTTCCGGGCAAGCTCGACACCGATCGAATCCGCTCGGCCTTCAAGGCTGGCGCTGGCACCGAGGAAGAAAACAAGGCGCGCATCGCAGCCGACATTCCGGCGAAGCGCCTGGGAACGCCCGAGGAGTTCGGCCAGATCTGCGCTTTCTTGTGCTCAGTCCAAGCCGGCTACATGACCGGCCAGAACATCCGCGTTGACGGCGGACTCTACCCTTCAGCATTCTGAGACAGCATCGATGACCGACAAGCCAGACCTGTCCGAACTGGATCAGGCAGCCCTCTTCTTCCATCGCTATCCGAAGCCCGGAAAGCTTGAGATTCAAGCGACCAAGGCTCTCGGCAACCAACGTGACCTGGCGCTTGCCTATTCTCCGGGCGTCGCGGCCCCCTGCCTTGCGATCAAGGACGATCCTGAACTCGCAGACGACTACACGAGCCGGGCAAACCTGGTCGCCGTGGTTTCGAACGGAACGGCAGTACTCGGCTTGGGCAATATCGGGCCGCTTGCCTCCAAGCCCGTCATGGAGGGCAAGGCCGTTCTCTTCAAGAAATTCTCCGGCATCGACGTGTTCGACATCGAGATCGACGCGCCCACGATCGAGCGCATGGTCGATACTGTCTCCGCGTTGGAACCGACCTTTGGCGGCATCAACCTCGAAGATATCAAGGCGCCCGAATGCTTCGAGGTCGAGGAGCAACTCAAGGCGCGGATGAACATCCCGGTCTTTCATGACGACCAGCACGGCACGGCCATCATCGTCGCGGCCGCCGTCCTCAATGCGCTCGAGTTCGCGAGCAAGAAGATCGAGGACATCAAGATCGTCAGTTCCGGCGCAGGTGCGGCGGCACTCGCCTGCCTCAATCTTCTCGTCTCGCTCGGCGCTCAGATCGAAAACATATGGGTCACGGACCGTCACGGCGTCGCCTACAAGGGCCGGCTCGACGAGATGGATCGATGGAAGGACCCTTACGTCAAGGACACCGATGCGCGGACGCTGACCGATGTGATCGGCGGTGCCGACGTGTTTCTAGGGCTCTCGGCCGCCGGCGTGCTCAAGCCCGAGCTGCTGCAGCACATGGCGGAGCGCCCGCTGATCCTGGCACTTGCCAATCCAACCCCTGAGATCATGCCGGAGACGGCGCGCGCGGCTCGCCCCGATGCCATGATCTGCACCGGGCGCTCGGATTTTCCGAACCAAGTCAACAACGTCCTCTGCTTCCCCTACATCTTCCGCGGCGCTCTCGATTGCGGGGCGAGTGCCATCAACGAAGAAATGAAGATGGCCGCCGTGCGCGCCATCGCAGCGCTTGCCCGCGAGGAGCCATCGGATGTTGCGGCCCGTGCCTATTCGGGCGAGACGCCGACTTTCGGTCCCGACTTCCTGATTCCCTCGCCTTTCGACCCGCGCCTGATCCTGCGTATCGCGCCGGCAGTCGCCGAGGCCGCAGCAACGAGCGGTGTCGCGCGCAGGCCTATCGAAGACATGCCGGCCTATATCGATCGGTTGAACCGCTTCGTGTTCCGTTCGGGTCTCGTGATGAAGCCGGTTTTCTCGGCTGCCAAGGCGGCGCAGGAGAAGCGCGTCGTTTATGCCGATGGTGAAGACGAACGCGTGCTGCGGGCTGCCCAGGTGGTGCTGGAAGAAGGTATCGCCAAGCCGATCCTGATCGGCCGCCCTCACGTCATCGACGTGCGCCTCAAGCGCTACGGCCTGAAAATCCGGCGCGGCGTCGATTTCGATCTGATCAATCCAGAAGACGATCCGCGCTATCGCGACTATGTCGATCTCTTGGTCGAACTCGCAGGGCGTCGCGGCTTCACGCAGGAGGGCGCGCGCACCACCGTGCGCACGGATAATACGGTCATCGCAGCACTGGCCCTTAAACGCGGCGACACAGACTGCATGATCTGCGGCCTGGAAGGCCGTTTCGAGCGTCATCTGCGCAACGTGTCGCTCATCATCGGTGCGCGGAAAGGCCTGAAATATCCGGACCTTTCCGCACTCTCCATGCTCATTTCACAAAGCGGCGTGACCTTCTTCACCGACACCTACGTGACGGTCGACCCTTCAGCCGAGGAGATCGCCGAAATGACCGTGCTCGCCGCAGAAGAAATCCGCCGCTTCGGCATCGAGCCCAAGGCTGCCCTGCTCTCGCATTCGAATTTCGGCTCCCGCGATTCCCCGAGCGCGCTCAAGATGCGCGAGGCTGCAGCTATCCTGAAAGAGATTGCACCTGATCTCGAGTCAGACGGTGAGATGCACGGCGACTCCGCGCTTTCGGAGGCCTTGCGCAACCGCGTTTACCCGCATTCACGGATCAAGGGAGAAGCCAATCTGCTGGTTTTCCCGAACCTCGATTCGGCAAACATCGCGCTGACGACGGCCAAACAGATGACGGACGCGCTCCATGTCGGCCCGATCCTGCTTGGCACCGACAAGCCTGCACATATTCTGACGCCCTCGGTCACCTCGCGCGGCATCGTGAATATGACGGCGCTGGCCGTTGTCGAAGCGCATCAACAGCAGGCGCGAGCGGGCCAGACTATCGGCGACGCGATCTGACGCTTTGTCAGGGACGCCGAGCCAGCGTCCCCTCGCGGCCGAGCAGCGGAAGCAGCTCGGCCAATTCCGGCCCGGAGGACAATCCCGTCAGTGCCACGCGGAGAGGGAGAAACAACTCTTTTCCCTTGCGCCCCGTCGCCTGCTTGACCTGATCGGTCCAATGCTTCCATGTGCGCCGGTCGAAGGGCTCGTCGGGCAAAAACTCGAATGCTTCACGCGCGAAATCACGATCCGCGCCTGAGAGCTCGTCGGTCGGTTCCGGCCCGTTTCGCACGATCTGCCACCAGCGCGCGGCATCGGTCACGCGCGTGAGATTGCCACGAACGGCATTCCAGAACGGTTCGGCTTCAGGACCGGAAATGCCCATCGCGAGGAGCCGCACGGCAACGTCCTCGAAACTCATCGCATGAACGATGGCCTTGTTCAGCGTATCGAGATCGGCTGGATCGAATTTTGCCGAAGATTTCGAGGTCGCTGCCGGATCGAACTTATCCGCGAGTGCGGCGAGGTTGGGCTCCGGGGTCACCTGCTCGGCGCTGCCGATCAGCGTGGCGAGTGAAGCAACCGCCATCGGCTCGAGCCCATCCTCGCGCAGCGATGCGATGGAGAGCGCGCCAGTGCGCTTCGACAGCCCCTCGCCGGTCGAGGTCGTCAGGAGGTTATGGTGCCCGAAAACAGGCGGCTCCGCCCCGAGTGCCCTGAATAGGGCGATCTGGACGCCCGTATTCGTCACGTGATCGTCACCGCGGATCACGTGTGTGATCTCCATGTCGATATCGTCCACCACGGACGGCAATGTGTAGAGATAGGTCCCGTCCTCGCGCACGAGCACAGGATCGGAGAGCGACGCAAGATCGACCGTTTCGTCGCCGCGCACGAGATCGCTCCAGTGCACATCCGTGCGCTCGGTCTCCTGCGGATTGCCGCGGAAGTTCGGCAGCAGGAAGCGCCAGTGGGGACGTCGGCCTTCCGCTTCGAATGCGGCTTTCTGCTCATCCGTCAATTGCAACGCTTCGCGGCCATAGACCGGCGGAAGCTTTCGCGAGAGCCGGATCTTGCGTTTCAGCTCCAGCTCTTCGACGGTCTCATAGCAGGGATACAGCAGACCGGACGCCTTCAGCCTCTCGACCGCCGCATCGTATGTATCCGTCCGCTTGGACTGATACTCGACGGTATCCGGAAAAATTCCGAGCCAGTGCAGATCGTAGAGAATGCCGTCGGCAAAGGCCTGCGTCGACCGCGCTTGGTCGGTGTCATCGAAGCGCTGTATGAAACGTCCGCGATTCTGGCTCGCGAACAACCAATTGAATAGTGCCGTGCGCGCATTGCCGATATGGATGCGGCCCGTCGGAGAGGGAGCAAAACGTACTGTAACCGTCATGCGCGCCGGTTAAACCCGAGCTGTGGCGATGGCAAGGCGCGTCGATGGGCGCTTTTTCACATCCCCCCGGCTCTGGGTCAGGCGAGAAGCGCGATGCGTTGCACGAGAGCGCCGATCCAGATACCGGCTGTCAGGATGATCGCAATCAGGACTGCCAGCGAGCCGCAGTCTTTGGCGAGTTTGATCTCAGGCCGAAAATCCCGCGTCACCGCATTGCATGTGGCTTCGATTGCCGTGTTCAGCACTTCCACCAGCATCAAAAAAAGGATCGACGCGAGAAGCATCGCGAAACCAAGCCAGCTTGTGGACAGGAGGTAGGCCAAGGGAATGGCCAGAACAAAGAGCGCGGCCTCCTCCTGGAAGGCGCGTTCGCTGCGGATCAGGAGATCGAACGCTCGCGCGGAATGGCGAAACGCGTTGAGGAGGCGCTGCAAGAATTCGACCTCAGTCGTCGGAGTAAGAGAAGCATGGCAAGCCGTCGGCGACCGTGTAGTAGTCGCCCTTCTCGTTCGTGAAAATATGGTATCCGCCCTTGAGCCCGGTTGGGCTGTCGAAAAGCCCCGCCATGATCGAGGTCACCTCGCTGGCCTCACGCTTCCAGAACAAGGCCGAGCCGCAAACCCGGCAAAATCCCCGCTTCGCAGCGGCCGATGCCGCATACCAAGTGATATGTTCTTCCCCAGTGACGTAGAGGCGAGCGTCTTCAACACTCGTCGCGGCATAGTAATGCCCGCTCTGTTTGCGGCATTGCTGGCAATGGCAGAAGATCACATTGCGCAAGTGACCTCTGGTTTCGAACTTGACCGAACCGCATATGCAGCTTCCAGTCCGAAACTCGTGGTCACTGTCTTGATTTGGGTCAGTCACGATGATCTTGCCTTTAATGAAACTTTAGCAGTGCGCGCCTAGGGTCGTGAACAGCCTTTCACGAGGGTTCCGCATGAAGCGGAGTTCGAAACCAGCCGCTGTTGGCGCCTCATGAAAGACCGTTGCCGAACGATTTGGCAACAGGACACGGTCGGGGGACCGTTCGAGGCTTGGTGGGACGATGCAGGCTGCTGCCGCACAAACGGAACGGGTGACTGACCTGCCGGCCACGGTCGTCGCGACCATGCGGCAACTCGGTGTGGCTGGCCTACCGAGAAACTACGAAATTTTCTACGAAGCGCTCGCAGGCACGAATCGGGAGTTGAGCCTTGAGGTCGTGTCGCTGCCCAAGCGCCCCGCGCAAGAGGATCTCGACAAGATCGGCCGCCGCTTCTTCGCCCATCATCACGGTTTCAACGTCGTGGACAATGCGCGTGCGATCATAGCGAGCGAGCTCGAGGAAGTCGCATCTCTGCTGCGCAATGAGCGGTCGCATCTCGAGAAGTACGGACAGATCCTGCATCAGACATCGGACGGCCTGTCAGGGCGCAGTGCCGCAAGCCGTGAGCTGCTGCAAAAAATTCTCGGCGTCATGACCGTTGCGACCGCGACTACGATCGAGCACGGCAAGCAAACGGCGGCGACCCTCAATGAGAAGTCCGCAGAGCTGGAAAGCGTCAAATCGAAGCTCGAAGAATATAAGAGGCTGGTCGATACGGACCCACTCACCCAGATTTCCAACCGTCGCGCCTTCGACCGTGAGCTGACCCGTATCTATGATTCGCAAAGCGGCATCCTGTTCCACGCGCTCATCCTGGCCGATATCGACCGCTTCAAGGACGTGAACGACCGCTACGGCCACCCCGCCGGCGACAAGATCATTCAAGCCATTGCCAGCATCTTTCGCGCGAACACGCGTGCGGACGTCTTTGTCGCGCGCACAGGCGGCGAAGAGTTCGCGATGATCGTGGAAGGCGGCGCGGAGGATGCGGTTGCGAGCGTTGCCGAGCGTATCAGGCAGGCCGTCGAGCAGACGTCGCTGACACATCAGTTTGCACCTGGCCATGGCGCGTTGACCATCTCGATGGGTCTGTGCATGGCGTCCGAAGCGGACGGCCCCGAAGACCTCTATTCGAAAGCCGATCAGGCTCTTTATCGCTCGAAGGTCGAGGGAAGGAACCGCGTCACGCGCAATTCGAGCTCGAAAGACACGCGCAATGCCAAGAACTGGATGCTTTATCGCAAGGATTGAATCCAGAGAGAGAGAGTTCACTGAACAAAAAAGGCGGGAGTTGATCCCGCCTTTTGTTTTTCCTACTCGTTCACGGCCCGGCGTCGCTCCTGCCCCGCCCGATCCTTTTTCAGCAGATCGGAAACAAGAAAGGCCAGCTCGATAGCCTGATCGGCATTGAGACGCGGGTCGCAATGAGTGTGGTAGCGATCCTGTAACTCGTCCGCCGTGATCGCCCGCGCACCGCCTGTGCACTCGGTGACGTTCTTGCCCGTCATCTCGACATGGATGCCACCCGGATGCGTGCCTTCAGCACGATGCACCGAGAAGAAGCTTTCGACTTCACGCAGGATGCGGTCGAAAGGCCTGGTCTTGTAACCGGCAGCCGTGATCGTGTTGCCATGCATCGGGTCGCAAGACCAAACGACCTTGCGGCCCTCACGCACCACAGCGCGCGCAAGCTTGGGCAAGTGCTCCTCGACTTTGTCATAGCCGAAACGCGCGATGAGCGTGAGTCGGCCAGGCTCGTTCTCTGGATTGAGAATGTCGATCAGCCGCAGAAGCCCATCGGGATCGAGCGATGGCCCGCATTTGAGGCCGAGCGGATTCTTGATGCCGCGACAATATTCGACATGCGCATGGTCGGGCTGACGGGTGCGATCACCGATCCAGATCATGTGACCCGATGTGGCGTACCAGTCGCCGGACGTGGAATCGACGCGTGTCAGCGCCTGCTCGTAACCGAGCAGAAGCGCCTCGTGGCTCGTGTAGAAATCCGTCTCGCGCAGGGCGTAGTTGGTTTCCGACGTGATGCCCACCGCCCGCATGAAATCCATGGTCTCGGTGATGCGGTTGGCGAGCGCCCCATAGGCCGCACCCTGCGGGCTGTCGGACACGAAACCGAGCATCCAGCGATGCACGTTTTCGAGGCTCGCATAGCCGCCTTGCGCGAAGGCACGCAGGAGGTTAAGTGTCGCAGCCGACTGGCGGTAGGCCATGGTCTGGCGCGCCGGGTCGGGAATACGCGACTTCTCGTCGAACTCGATGCCGTTGATGATGTCGCCACGATATGACGGCAGTGTCACGCCGTCCTTGGTTTCCTCGCCCGACGAGCGCGGCTTGGCGAACTGCCCAGCGATACGCCCAACCTTCACGACCGGCTGCGAACCGGCGAAGGTCAGCACGACCGACATCTGCAGGAACACACGGAAGAAATCGCGGATATTGTCCGCGCCATGCTCGGCAAAGCTCTCGGCGCAGTCGCCGCCCTGCAGCAGAAAGGCTTCGCCCTCTGCGACAGCGGCCAGTTGCTTCTTAAGCTTGCGCGCCTCGCCTGCAAAAACGAGCGGCGGAAAAGTGGCCAGACGGGCTTCGGTATCGGCGAGTGCGCTTGCGTCCGGATAGGCCGGAACTTGGCTGATCGGCTTGCCGCGCCAAGAATCCGGGGTCCACTTCTTCATTGTCTTCGACCTGTTTCGTTCGGGAAAACTCGCAGGCCTGCCCCAAAGGCAAGCCGGCAAGTGGCGGCTCTATACAGGAACGAAACCGCTTGGTCCATCAGCCCTTTGGCGAGTGAACCTTGGCGAGACTGCCGATCACATTGACGAGGACATTGGCTGCCGTCAGCGCGCCGACCCCGTGGTGGTCGCGCTCCGCCACGAACTCGACCATGGCGAAACCGACAAGTTTCCCCCGTTTCACCGTGCCGGCGATGAGACCCGTCACCTGGTCGTAGGTTAACCCGCCCGGCGCAGGTCCCGCGACCGCCGGCATGATCGCCGGATCGAGTGCGTCGCAATCGAGCGTGACGAGCACGTTGCCGCCCTCGGGCAAAAGGTCGAGGACGGCTGCAATGCCCTTTGTGTGAACGTCACGCGCAGGTATGAATTCCACGCCCCATGCCTTTGCCGCTTCGACCTCTTCGCGTCGGGCGCTGCCCAAACCGCGCATGCCGACCTGCACGATCTTCGTCACATGGCTCATCTCGGAGGCACGGCGCATGGTGCTCGAAAAGCCGAGCGGCTCGCCACGTCGCTCCTCGCGCCAATCGATATGGGCGTCGATCTGGAGGATCGTCAGCGGTGCCTGATCGGAAAATGCCGAAATGAAGGGGATCGGCACCGAGTCGTCGCCACCGATCATGATCGGCACAGCGCCCACGTCGAGGATCTTACGCACCGCCTGCTCGATCAGGTCGCGGTTCGCTTCACCTTCGCCGGGCGCCGTGCGGAGATCTCCCAGATCGAGCAGCCGGAAACCGTTGTCGCCCAGCATCGGCGCATCGAAATCCCAGTTCCAATGTCCTGCCCAATCCGCATCGGCATGAAGCGCGTGACGCAATGTGTCGGCAGCCGAGGCGTAAGGACGATTGTCGATCTCGGGATAAGGCGTGCCGTGCGGGGCGCCGAAAATGGCAGCGTCGCAGCCTTCGGCGCCGGCGGCAAGCGAGGCGCCGAAGAAGGGCCAGCGGGGCGTATTGAATTCGATCGCGGTCGAGGATTCTGTCATGGGCAAGGGTTTCCGTATTTTTGATGAAGGTCGTTGACCGCGTTCTGCATCTCGGGCGTCCATGTGATGTCGGCGGATGCGAGCGCGGTTTCCAGCTGCGGAATGCTTGTGGCTCCTATGATGTTGGATGTGACGAATGACTGATTGACGACAAAGGCGTTGGCGAAAAGCGCCGGCTCCATGCTGAACTCCCGCGCGAGCGTATTGTAGGCCAGAATGGCTTCAGCGGCATTCGGCGTCTCGTAGCGTTGGGAGCGGTTGAAGAGCACTTTGCGGGAGCCCTCCGGCAACGCGCCATTATCGTATTTGCCTGACAGAAAACCTTGCGCGAGCGGCGAGTAAGGCAGGAACGCGACCCGTTCGCGCTCGCAGACCTCGGTTAGGTTCACTTCAGCGGTGCGGTTGACGAAGTTGTAGGCATTCTGAAGCGAGGCAACACGCGGGCCAACGCCCTTTTCGCTTTCGAAGATGAAGCGCATCACACCCCAAGCGCTCTCGTTGGAAAGGCCAAGATGTCTGATCTTTCCGGCTTTCTGAAGCTCGTCGAAAACCGTCAGGGTTTCAGCGATCGGTGTCTCGTCGGATAGGCGCTCGACCGGCTCGGTTGGCTGACGGTTCGGGTTCGAGCCGAAGCCCGACGTATTCCGTTCCGGCCAGTGGATTTGGTAGAGATCGATCACGTCCGTTTGGAGGTTGCGCAGCGAGCGCTCGATGGCATGTACGATATCCTCGCGCACTAGCTTCGACGGTCGGCCGCCGCGGAACCAATCCATCGCCGTACGCCCGACGACCTTGCTGGCGACCACGACTTTGTCGCGGCTGCCGCGGGCCTTTAGCCACGTCCCGATGATGCGCTCCGTGCTGCCTTGCGTCTCCGGCTTCGGTGGGATGGAATAGAGCTCGGCCGTATCGAGAAAGTTGACGCCTCGGTCCAGAGCCAGGTCGAGCTGGGCATGGCCTTCGGCTTCGGTGTTCTGCTGGCCCCAGGTCATCGTGCCGAGGCAGATCTTCGAAACCAGCAAGCCGGTTTCGCCGAGCGGACGTTTCTGCAAGTTGAGTCTCCGGGGAGGACGGATAGGAAGGAGCGCCGGTCTAGCGCAGCAATCGGCTCAGTCCAACCCCTCGGTCCGACTTAGGGCTCGGCTACCGGTAGCGCGAAAGCGCCTCATCGATCAGGGAATTTGCGATCTGCATCCGCTTTTCAGCATTCTCGCGCAAATGCGGCGCGACGCGATCCGGATGGTTGTGAAGCGCGAACAGGCGCCGAACTTGAGGCAGATCCGACGGTCCGCAAAGGGCAAGCCCGAGTTCGACCGCGATTTCGTCAGGGACCAGCGACGGCGCTTCGATCAGCCCAACTGCGTGCTTCTCTTCGATCAGAGCGGTGAACTCGTCTTCAAGCGAGAAATCGCGGTACGCGGCCACCGCGTCCTGCGCGCTGGCGGGTAAGGACACCGTCTCGATATCCTCCAGCGCTGCAAGATAATCGACACTCGGGGAGAGCGGGACGCTCACCGCAGGTTGCGCCGCCTCGATCAGTTCTTCCAGAAGTGATGCAAAGTCGTGCGGCTGTTCCATTGGCTTCTCCTAGCGCGGGAAATGCCAAGGAAACCGGAACGCTCCGGCCATTCTTCGGGACTGGTTAAGATTTTATGACAGGGTGCACTTTAATCGGCATGGCAGCCATGCGAATGCTGCACTGCACAATTTTTTCCGGCCGATTAAATTCTGTTGCGGGAGGCATCCTTTTGAGGTGTCATCATGGGGTTCATGACTGAGTTTTTTTCGCGGCCGCGCTACAAGCACGAGCAGCGATACCGCACAGCGCTCGACATGCTCGTCGCCATGTCAAATCGCGACCGTGCAGATATCGGCATCAAGCCGGCGGATTTTCCGCGCATCGCGCGTGAAATGGCAGAGCGGCAGCACGCTTAGTTCGTTGCGGAGAGCATCCAGTTGAGCGTTTCACGCCAGTCCGTCATGCGGATCGGTGTGCCATGCGTACCGTTCTCGAATGAAACGAAGCGCGCAGGATAATCCGGCGAAGCTGCGAGAATTAAGCGGAAGAAAGCCATCTGCTTCTCGAGCGGAAATACCTTGTCACGCGCGCCCTGCCCGAAAAAGATCGGCACGCGCGCCTTGAAGGCCGGGCTTTGCAGGAAACTATCGTCCCAATGCGAGCCGAGGAGAAGCAGGCCGCCAAGGCGCTCGACGACCTCGGGCTTTCTCGCCAATTCGTAACACAGTCCCCCGCCCATGGACCCACACGCCACGAAGACCTTCGCACTTGGCGAGAGCGCGGCGTAGTGGTCGATCAGCGCACTGATCTCACGTCCCCCGCCCTCCCCAAAATCCGAAAAGTCAGGTGAGAGGTACAGACCGTTCGCGCTGACCACGAGGTTCTTTACACGGTTGAAGTTCCCGCCAAAAGTGAAGTCGTCCGCGCCCTGCCGCCGACTGCCGCCCTGCCCGTGCAGATAAAGCACGATCATCGAGGCGCCCTTCTGTCGCCCGACAGCGACAGTGCGAACTTCGCCCGCTTTGGTTTGAACTTTCACGTCGTTCTGCTGGCTGCGCACCGCCAGCGATACATATTGTCGTTTCACCCGCCGCTCCGGCACCTCATCGCGTCCGTTGATGTCGCGCGCCTCCTGGTAATCGACAGTGCGGAAACGGCCGTTGTCGGCGCGCGCCAGCTCGGCGGGATAGGCAAAGAGATCGTCCTTATATGCCCCGATCTGCTGGGCGAGAGCCGAGCCGGTGAAGAGCGTAAGAGCGAAAGCAGCAGAAAGAACGAGCTTCATGGCGCGTTCTTATCAGCAATCGGCCTCGAAAGAAGAGGCGATGGTCAGACCTGGAAGACGCCGCCTGCGGCCACCAGCGCTTCCGGCGTATCGACATCCAGAAGCGCGCCCTCGCCGATCTCCGCTTCGATAACCTCGGCGCCCTCGATGATCGCCCGCGCGCCGGCATCCCCTTCGAGCTTTGCGATATCGGAAAACAGCGCACGCGGCAGGATCACCGGATTGCCGCGCTTCCCGGCACTCGACGCGCGCACCACCGCGCCACCTCCCTGACGAAACGCAGCAATCATTCGGTCTAGGCTCACTACGTCAACAGCCGGCATGTCGCCCAGTACGACGATTACGGCCGCTGCATCGTCTGGCACGGCCGAGATGCCGGCCTTGAGCGAACTCGCGAGCCCCAAGGCGAAATCGGGATTATGGACGAGTTCAATATTGAGTCCTGCCAAGGCCTCAGCGATCTCCTCACGCTCATGCCCCGTCACCACCGTCACGCCAATGGCTTCCGATCCCACAACCCGCTCAGCGACCAAGCGTATCAACGGCTCTCCCTCGAACCATGCCAGTAGCTTGTTCGGCCCACCCATGCGACTCGAACGCCCGGCCGCAAGGATGACGGCATGAACGTCGCCTAGTGTGGTCTCCTTCACTTCGCGGGGCTGCGGCCGTGTAGGGATCTCGGTCAGCAAGCCGCCGACGCCCATGCCTGCGATATCATTGTGAGAAACCGGCAGCCCCGCCAGTATGCGGTCCAGCACCCAGTCGAATCCATTCTCCTTCGGACTGCGCGCACAGCCGGGTGCGCCGATCACCGGCGTACCGGCCACCTCACCCAGTACCAGGAGGTTGCCCGGATCGACCGGCATCCCGACGCGGTGCACCGTGCCACGCGCAGCGCGGATCGCCGCCGGAATAACATCGTAAGCATCCGTCACGGCCGATGCGCCGAACAGGATCACAAGGTCGCATTTGCCGAGCGCCATACGGATGGCCCGCGCGACCGCAGAAGCGCTGTGCGGCACGCGACGGTCGATCACGATCCGGCTTCCCGATCGCGCCAGCCGTTCCGCCGTCACTCGGGCCGTCTTGTCGAGCACGGATGATTTAAGGCTCGGGAGTTCGGTTTGGATCAACGCCACGCGATGTGGTTTGAACGGATGGACGCTCATGGCATCACGTCCCGCACAGAGCTTGGCGACATTCGACAGGTCTTCGGGCGACACCGAGAACGGAATGATTTTCACCGTCGCCACCATCGATCCACGTTCGACGCGTGCGAAAGGCGGCAGAGTGGCGAGTGTGATGTCGGGCGTCACTGCATTGATGGCATCCACCAAAGCGCGGTCGAGTGTCAGAATGCCAGACGCCTCGGCATGAAGATTGACTCGGCCCGTCACAGCTTCTTGCCGAAGGATGCCGGATAGCCGAAGCGCCTCGGCGACCGTCCGCGCCGCTGTGTCCTCTCCTACGTCATCCGGCGAGAGCATCGCGGCAACGACGCGCTGCACACCCGCTGCCTTCAAGGCGACGACTTCCTCACGCCCGATCTTTTGTCCCTTGCGGAGCCGCGTCCCGTCTGTGACCAACGAGTGTGCCAAGATCGCACCTTCGGCCTCGGCCACAGGCAGCGGTCCGAACTTCAAACCTCCGTCTCCTCGATGCCGCGTGAGCGCAAGGCGCCGATCACTTCGGCAAGAATCGAAACGGCGATCTCCGCCGGGCTCGCGGCCCGGATCGGCAAGCCGATGGGCGCACGGATCGTTGCTAGCCTGTCTGCGCTCAATCCGGCTTCCCCAAAACGCTCCAACCGCTTCGCATGCGTTCGCCGACTGCCCAAGGCGCCGACATAGAAGCAGCCGGTACGCAGCGCCTCGGTCAGTGCGAAATCATCGATCTTTGGATCATGCGTGACGGCGGCAAGCGCAGTATAGGGATCGAGCGGCTGCTGGCGCAGCCAGTCCTCCGGCCATTCGGCATGGAGTCGTAGATCGGGGAAGCGCTCGGGCGTGGCGAAGGCCGTGCGCGGATCGACCACCACGACATCGAAGCCGGCGATATGGGCCATCGGCGCCAAGGCCTGGCTGATATGCACCGCACCGACGATGACGAGCCTCGGTTCGGGCGCGCAGACTGACAAGAACCACTCACGCCCTGCTGCTTCGACAAGAGTGGATTTGCCGTTCGCGAAAGCGCTCCGTACTGGCCCGGTCAACTCCGCTTCGACCACATCGCCCTCGCGGATAACCCGGCCGGAACCGGTCGCGACATCGCTCAGATAGATGACCGCGCGGCGTGCCTCGCGCTCGCGATTGATCGCGCGAAGGGCGGCGATTTCCACGACTCAGTTCAGCTTCTCGACAAAGACGCGAATGCGTCCGCCGCACGACAAGCCAACGCGCCATGCCGTTTCATCGGCGACGCCAAACTCAAGCATCCGCGCCTTTCCATCTACGATCACATCCGCGGCTTCGGCGACAACCGCGCCTTCGACACAGCCGCCAGAAACGGACCCTTGAAAACTGCCATCGGCGTCGATCACCAGATGGGAACCGGCAGGACGCGGCGCTGAGCCCCATGTCTCGACCACGGTTGCGAGCGCGACCGAGCGACCCTCATCGATCCAGCTCTCGGCGATGCCCAGCGGGTCGAGCGTCTCGCTTGATTGAATGAGCGTCATGGCCCTCGCCTCACAAAACCCTGTAGGTTCTGTCGTAATAGATAAGCGGCGAGGTGCTTTCGCCTAGCCGCACACCCACCACACGGCCGAACATAACCCTGTGAGTGGCAACCTCCTTGGCCTCGATCAGCTCACAGTCGAACACGGCCAGTGCGTCGGAAAGGGTCGGTGCGCCGCTGACGATGGTGTCCCAAGAGCCATGGCGAAAGCGCTCCTCACTGGAAAGACCCGTGATGCCGGAAAAGGCGACCGATAATTCCTGATGATGCGCGGAAAGCGTGTTAAGCGCGAACACGCCATTGTCCACGAACAGGTCATTGGCTTGGCTTCGGCGATTGACGCAAACCAAGATCGTCGGCGGCTCGTCTGAAACGGAACAGGCTGCGATCACGGTCGCACCACGCGGCCCAGCCGGACCAGCAGTCGTAACGACATGGACGGCACCGGCAAAGCGACTCATCGCGTCGCGATAGGTTTGCGGCTCGACAATCGACTTCGTCAACATGGAAAGGAGGGCCTCGAGGGCGACAGACACATGGTGAACCTATATGGAGCTTGTGGCCTCCTGCGCAACGTGTCCTTCAATCGGTGCACAGGCTGCCGCTTTAGGTTCGATTTTCCTGCTTCGCGCGACAAGACTCCGTGACCCGCCGCAAGACAAGAACACTGCTCCTTTCGCTCGCCGGCATCGCCTTTTCCTTGGCGGCGAACAGCGCCGCATGGGCACAAGAGTTGACGGTAGGCGTCGTCGCACCTTTGAGCGGGCCGAACGCCATTCTCGGGCGGCAGGTTGTGGATGGCGCACGTGTCGCAGCGAGGGAGCGCGCCAAGATCGCCGAGGCGGACGATGCCTGCACGGCAGAGGGTGGACGCGCGACGGCCGAACGGCTCGTCGCGGCAAAGGTTCGGATCGTCATCGGCTTCCTTTGCACCGAATCAATCGAAGCCGCCCTTCCCGCATTTTCTCAGGCCGGTATTCCGGTCATCACGGTCGGCGTCCGCACTGACAGTCTAACCGAGCGTCGAGAGAAGACCGGCTGGAACGTCTTCCGTCTCGCTCCCCGCGCCGATGCCGAACGCGCGGCGGCCAGCGAGATCATTCCTCGGCTCTGGCGCGACGTTCCCTTCGCCATTGTGGATGATGGCACGATCTACGGTCGCGAACTCGCGGAAAGTGTGCGTGCCGCCGCAGAGCAACGCGCGCTCCGTCCTGTCTTTGTGGATACCTACCGCCCGCAATTGGACAACCAGATCGGCTTGGTGGGTCGTTTGCGCCGCTCGGGCGCCTCGGCGGTATTCGTTGGCGGCGATGTCGAGGATGTCGCCATCATGGCGCGTGATGCCGCGCAGATCGGCGCGGACTTGATCTTCGGCGGTAGCGAAACGCTACGCCAGCCCTCTGAAGCTGCACCGCTGCTGGCCGGCACCATCATGATCGGCTTGCCTGATCCGGTCTCGCTCGCCCCACAAGCCACGCTCGACGCCCTGCGCGACAAGGGTGTGATCCCGGACGGCTACGTGCTGCCCGCCTATGCCGCGATGGAGATCGCGCTTCAGTCGCAGGGCGTGGTGGCCGCGATTGCCAATGGCCGCTTCGACACCGCGCAAGGCTCGATTGCGTTTGACCCCAAAGGCGATCTTGCCACATCGCCGTACCGGCTCTTTCGTTTCGACGGCACGAAGTTCGAAGAGATCGCGCTGCCATGAGCTTCCGGCCCGGCCCACGCAATCTCCTGACGGATGTCGCCGGCTTGCGTGTGGGGCAGGCAAAGGATGACGATCTGAAATCCGGCGTCACCGCCATCATTTGCGACGAGGCATCGGCGGCGGGCGTGCAGATCCTCGGCGGCGCGCCGGGAACACGCGAGACAGACCTGCTCGAGCCGCACAACACCGTGCCCGGTGTCAACGCCATCGTGCTCTCAGGCGGCTCGGCTTTTGGTCTCGACGCCGCGAGCGGCGTGCAGTCGGCTTTACGCGAGGATGGGGTCGGCTTCGCCGTTCGGGATTTTCGCGTCCCCATCGTGCCCGCCGCGATCCTCTTCGATCTCGCCAATGGCGGAAACAAAGACTGGGGGCGCCATTCCCCTTATCGCGAACTGGGCTATCAGGCGGCGCGCATCGCGTCTGCCGATTTCGCGCTTGGCAGCGAGGGTGCGGGTACCGGCGCGTTGGTTTGCGGTCTCAAGGGTGGCCTTGGTTCCGCTTCGGTCATGCTCGAATCCGGCATCACGGTAGCAGCCTTGGCGGCCGTCAACGCAGTCGGCAGCGTGACGGTCGGTGACAGCTCGCATTTCTGGGCCGCGCCGTTCGAAATCGATGGCGAGTTCGGCGGCCTTGGCTTGCCGCCACTCACGCCGGATGCGGTCACGCCTCGCACGAAGTTCCAGACGCAAACCTCTCCCCTCGCGAACACGACCATCGCTGTGATCGCGACCGATGCGGTGCTCGACAAAGCCGGCGCGAAGCGCTTGGCCATCGCCGCGCATGACGGCTTCGCCCGCGCCATCTGGCCTGCGCATACCGTGGCCGATGGCGATCTCGTCTTCGGCCTGGCCACGGGCAGCGCCGGCAAGGTGCCCGACTTCGCCCAAACCGTCGAACTTCACGCCGCAGCCGGGGCGGTCATGGCCCGCGCCATCGCACGCGGCGTGTTTATGGCTACGCCTGCGCCGAACGACCTTTTCCCCACATGGGGCGCAAGGCGTTGAGCCTTCTCGCCCCCTCTGTTACAGGCACCTCGATTTTCCAGTTCCAAAGAGTTCGCCCATGATCCCGCGCTACTCGCGCCCGGAAATGACCGCCATCTGGTCACCCGAAACCCGCTTCCGCATCTGGTTCGAGATCGAAGCCTACGCCGCTGACGCGATGGCCGAGCTTGGCACGATCCCCAAGGACGCGGCGGCAAAGATCTGGGAGAAGGGTCGGGACGCCGTGTTCGATGTCGATCGCATCGACGAGATCGAGCGCGAAACCAAGCACGATGTCATTGCCTTCCTGACGCATCTCGCCGAGATCGTCGGACCCGAGGCACGCTTCGTCCATCAGGGGATGACGTCATCGGACGTGCTCGACACCTGCCTGGCTGTACAACTCGCTCGCGCCAGCGACATCCTGCTTGCCGACATCGACGCCCTGCTCGCCGCTCTCAAGCGGCGCGCGCTGGAGCATAAGGACACGGTCACCATCGGCCGCTCGCACGGCATCCATGCCGAGCCCACAACCTTCGGCATCAAACTGGCGCTGGCCTATGCCGAGTTCACGCGCTGCCGCGAGCGTTTGGTTCATGCCCGCGAAGAGATCGCCACCTGCGCAATCTCGGGCGCGGTCGGCACCTTCGCCAACATCGATCCGCGCGTGGAAGAGTATGTCGCCGACAAGCTCGGCCTCAAGCCTGAGCCCGTCTCGACGCAGGTCATCCCGCGCGACCGCCACGCTATGTTCTTTGCGACGCTGGGCGTCATCGCCTCGTCCATCGAGCGGCTGGCGACCGAAATCCGCCACCTGCAGCGCACCGAGGTTCTGGAAGCGGAGGAGTACTTCTCGCCGGGCCAGAAGGGCTCGTCGGCTATGCCGCACAAGCGCAACCCCGTCTTGACCGAAAACCTCACCGGCCTCGCCCGCATGGTCCGGGCCTTCGCCCTCCCGGCTATGGAGAATGTGGCGCTTTGGCACGAGCGCGATATCTCGCACTCCTCGGTCGAACGCATGATCGGCCCGGATGCCACGGTGACGCTCGACTTCGCGCTTGCCCGCCTCACCGGCGTGATCGACAAGCTCGTCGTTTACCCGAAGAACATGGAAGCCAATCTCAACCGCTTCCGCGGCCTCGTTCATTCCCAGCGCGTGCTCCTCGCACTGACACAGGCCGGCGTGTCACGCGAGGATTCATATCGGCTCGTCCAGCGCAACGCGATGAAGGTGTGGGAACAGGGCGCGGACTTCTTGGAAGAGCTGCTCGCCGACAAGGATGTCCGAGCGGCCCTTTCCGAGGATGTCATCCGCGAGAAGTTCGATCTCGGCTACCACACGCGGCACGTCGATACGATCTTCTCGCGTGTCTTCGGCTAGTCCTTCGCCACTACCCTGACTTCCGTGCCCCATGGGTCGCGGAAGTCTTGCGGTTCCTTCGCCTCGCGCGAAGCCAGCTCGAACCAACTCAGCCCCGCGCGCTTCGGATCGCGCGGACCGGCACCTCGGCTCTGCCAGACATTGGCGCCGACATGGTGGTGATAGCCGCCGGTGGACATGAAGGCCGCCGCATCACCATAGCGCGCCACCGTGTCGAAGCCGAGATTGTCCTTCCACCAGCTTTCCGCCTGACGCGGATCACCGACGCGCAGATGGATGTGTCCGACCATTGCGTCATCCGGCACGCCCTGCCAGCCCGCATCCCCTTCCGGCAAAGACCTCAGCAGGTCTTCAACATTCAGCCGCACCGTCGCCATCTCGACCTGGCTGCCGTTCCACTTCCATTCGTCCGGCCTGCGGTCGCGGTAGATTTCGATGCCGTTGCCTTCCGGGTCGTCGAGATAGACGGCCTCGCTGACGAGATGATCCGACGCGCCGCCCACCGGCAGAAGTTTTTCGGCGGCATAGCGCAGCCAGCGTGCGAGATCGGCGCGTTCGGGCAGGAGGAAAGCCGTGTGGAACAGGCCCGCGCTACGCGGCGCGTCGGGTTCGGCAGACGGATCGCTTTCGATCCGAAGCAGTTCGCGATTTCCCGCTCCGAGACGGATCGCGCCGTTCTCGCGGCCGAGTTCGCGCATGCCCACGACCGTTTCATAGAATCGCGCGAGGTTGTCGGCATCACGCGCACGGAGCGCCACGCGCGAAACATGGATCGGCGTCGTGGCTGCGAAAGGCAGGCTGCTCATCAAGGAAGTCTCCGGCGAGGCGGCTGGTTCGTTTGCCCCGCGCTGTTGTTCCGAAAATCGTCCTTCCGCCGACACGGCACAAGCCGACGCCGAGCGAACACGCTGTTCACGCTCCGGATTGCCTCAAAGACGGTGCGTCTCTAAATCGGCGCCATGAAAGTCAAAGACACCGATATCCTGATCGTCCCGGGCTACACCAATTCCGGCCCCGACCACTGGCAGACCCGCTGGGAAGCCAAGCTCTCGACCGCGCGGCGCGTAGAGCAGGCCGAATGGTCGAAGCCCGTGCGCGAGGATTGGGTGGATGTTCTCGCCAAAGCCGTGAACGAGGCCGAAAAGCCGGTCGTGCTCGTGGCCCATTCGCTGGGTGTGGCGACCGTGGTGCAGGCCGTGCCGAAGTTCGAGAAGCCGGTCATCGGCGCATTCTTGGTGGCTCCGCCCGATGTCGCGAACCCGGAAATCCGCCCCAAGCACCTGATGACCTTCGGCCCCTATCCGCGCGATCCGCTGCCGTTTCCATCCATCGTAGTCGCGAGCCGCAACGACCCGTTCTCCTCATTCGAGGCAATGGAAGACATTGCCGGCGCCTGGGGGTCACTCTTCATCGATGCAGGCGAAGCCGGTCACATCAATTCCGAGGCCGGCTACGGCCCATGGCCCGAGGGCTCGATGACTTTCGCGCAGTTTATTTCACGATTGCAGGCCTAGATCGAACTTTTCGCTGCCTTCAAAAGTGCTTCGGCACCGAGCTTCATCAGGTTCTGCTCGTTGCCGAGCGCGAAAAAGCGGAAGCCCATCTGCACGAAACGGCCCATCATCGATGGCTCCATGATATAAATGCCAGCAAACTTGCCCGCCGCGCGGGCACGGGCCGCGACGTCACCGACCGCTGCCATCATGTCTTCGAGCGTCGGGTCGAGCTTGGCACCATCCGTCCAGGCAATGGAGAAATCCGACGGCCCGACGAAGACGGCATCGATGCCGGGCGTCGCCAGTATGCCGTCCAGACTCTCGAGCGCCGCCCGTGTCTCGATCATTGCGAACGAGACTGTCTCCGCATTGGCTTCAGGCAGGTAGCTCGCGGCCGTCATACGCAGGCGCGGCAATGCGAAGGTCGGCCCCCATGAGCGCTGGCCCAGCGGCGGATAATTCGTCGCGGCAGCAAAGCTTTGGGCATCGGCCACAGAGTTCACCATTGGCGCAATCACCGCCTCGGCGCCGAAGTCGAGCGCCCGGCTCGCCATGTCCCAGCGCCCCACCGGCACACGGACAACCGCATGACGCTCAGCTTGGCGGATCGCTGGGATCGAGCGGACGACACTGTCTTCGTGATGCCCGCCATGCTGCATGTCGAGTGTGATGGCGTCGTAGGCTTGCGCCGCCATCACCTCCACGGTGAGCGCATCGGGGATGCCCGACCAGCCGGTGATCACCACCTCGTCGCCACGCAGGCGCGTCGCCAGTGTCGGCATGGCCAGCCCTCCCCGTTTCGCTCAGGTCAGCTTCTAACTTGCTCGGCTGCGACCAGCAGAAGCTCTTCCATCGCCTTGCGCACGTCGGTCTCGGTTTCCTTGGCGCCGCCGAGCTGGAGGTCGCCATAGACTTTGCGGAACACATCCTCGTCGCCGGCTTCCTCGAAGTCGGCGCGCACGACGTCCTTGGCATAGGCCTCGGCTTCCTCGTCGGACTTGCCGAGCTTTTCTGCGGCCCAGAGGCCCAGCAGCTTGTTGCGCCGCGCGATCGCCTTGAAGCGGGTTTCCTCGTCCAGCGCGAACTTGCGCTCGAAGCCTTCCTGGCGGTCTCTCATATTGGACACAGGCACCAATCTCCTTTTCACGTTTCCTGGTGGGTTACAGACCAACAACGGTCAAGCCGGTCAAGCCGTTGCAGGCTTTGGACAAAGCAGTCCCAGCGGAAATGCGCATTGAGGCTGGAATGTGATTGCGTTAGACACGATCTTATGGGTGGAACGCGTGCTCCCAACGCGAAGCCCAGCGAACGCTTTTCGAATTCCCATGGATCGCCCCGGCATCCCAACCCGCGCTCGACGCGATCCGAACCAGAGATAGCTCGATGAAGACTCGCCGCCGCATTTATGAAGGCAAGGCCAAGATACTCTATGAGGGCCCCGAGCCCGGCACGCTCGTGCAGTTCTTCAAGGACGACGCCACCGCCTTCAACAACAAGAAACACGAAGTGGTGGACGGAAAGGGCGTGCTCAACAACCGCATCTCCGAGCACATCTTCACCCATCTCAACCGCATGGGCATCCCGACCCACTTCATCCGCCGCTTGAACATGCGCGAGCAGCTGATCAAGGAAGTCGAGATCGTGCCGCTCGAAGTGGTGGTGCGCAACGTGGCCGCCGGTTCGCTCGCCAAGCGCCTCGGGCTCGAGGAAGGCACAGTGCTGCCGCGCTCGATCATCGAATTCTATTACAAGGCCGACGCGCTCGACGATCCGATGGTGTCCGAAGAGCACATCACGGCCTTCGGCTGGGCGAGCCCTCAGGAGATCGACGACATCATGGCGCTCGCCATCCGCGTCAACGACTTCCTGTCCGGCCTTTTCCTCGGCGTCGGCATTCAACTCGTGGACTTCAAGATCGAGTGTGGCCGCCTCTGGGAAGGCGAAATGATGCGCATCGTGGTCGCCGACGAGATCTCGCCCGATAGCTGCCGCCTGTGGGACGTGAACACACAGGACAAGATGGACAAGGACCGCTTCCGCCGCGACATGGGCGGTCTGGTCGAGGCCTATCAGGAAGTCGCGCGCCGTCTCGGCATCATGAACGAGAACGAGCCCCCGCGCCCCACCGGCCCGGTGCTCGTCGCCGGTCGAGACACCAGCCGCGGCAAGCCGCACTGAATTTTCCGGAGTAGCAGCATGAAAGCGCGCGTTACCGTCACGCTGAAGAACGGCGTTCTCGATCCGCAGGGCAAGGCCATCGAAGGTGCCCTCGGTACCCTCGGCTTCGCCGGCGTGGGCTCTGTCCGTCAGGGCAAGGTCTTCGACGTCGAACTCAACGGCACCGACCAGGCCAAGGCCGAAGCAGACCTGAAAGCCATGTGCGAAAAGCTTCTCGCCAATACGGTGATCGAAAATTACTCGGTGGACTTCGCCTGAGGGCTTTCGCCCATCAGGCCAATTGCGAACAGAGCCATGAAATCAGCCGTTGTTCTCCTCCCCGGCCTCAATCGCGACCGCGACATGATCGCGGCTCTCACAAAGGTCTCGGGCCAAGCGCCCAAGACCGTATGGCAAACCGAAACGGAACTGCCTGATGTCGACTTGATCGTCATCCCCGGCGGGTTCTCCTTCGGCGATTACCTGCGCTGCGGCGCGATCGCCGCGCGTATGCCTGTGATGCGTGCGGTGGCGGATGCCGCCAAGCGCGGCGTAATGGTGATGGGCGTCTGCAACGGCTTCCAGATCCTGCTGGAGGCGGGCCTTTTGCCGGGCGCGCTGATGCGAAATTCGTCGCTGCAATTCGTCTGCCGCGAGGTGAAATTGCAGGTGGCGAATGCCAACACCGCCTTCACCCGCGCCTATGCGCCGAATGAGGTGATCCGCTGCCCTGTGGCTCATCACGACGGCAACTTCTTTGCAGACCCGGACACGCTCGCTCGCCTCGAGGGCGAAGGCCGCGTGGCGTTTCGCTATGCAGAAGACACGAACCCCAATGGCTCGCTCAACGATATTGCCGGCATTCTCAACGAAGACGGCAATGTGCTGGGCCTGATGCCCCACCCCGAAAACCTGATCGAGGCCGCCCATGGGGGCTCGGACGGGCGCGGCATTTTCGAAAGCGCATTGCGGGTCGCCGCGTGAAGCCCGCATCGTTCGTTGTGGCGCTCGCCGTTCTTGGCGCCGCCAGCCTTTCCACAGCTTGCCAGTCTTCGAAGCCGACACCTTCGGTTTCCGTAAACAGCGGCAAGAGCGCATCGCTGCGCATCATGGAGCAGGTTTCGACCGCCGCCTATCGCTGCTGGTTCTCCTCCAAGGACAAGGATTTCCGCGCCTACAGCTTCGCCAACGAGCTCGACTCGCATTCCGGCCAGCCGCGCTTCCTCCTGGTGCCGGCCAGGAACTTCGGCGGACGCCCGTTGCTGGTCGTACAGGCCAAAGGCAATTCGAGCCGGCTCGACGTGTTCGGCCCGCTGCTCGATGAGCCGCTCGGCAAGCGCGTGTCATCCGATATCTCGCGCTGGGCATCTGGCCCCACGAGTTGCGGCGCGAGCGCTTGATTCCATGCCGCGGGCAAGCTGGCTTGCCCGCGATTTCCGGTTCATTCCCTGAACGTGCTGCGCTAAGGGAAAGCCGATCCTTTCGCAGATTTCCCTGGTGCGCATGATCCGCAACGATTTCCCCATCACGCCCGAACTGGTCGCCTCGCACGGCCTCAAGCCCGACGAGTACGAGCGCATCCTGCGCATCACCGGTCGCGAGCCGAGCTTCACCGAACTCGGCATTTTCTCGGCCATGTGGAACGAGCACTGCTCCTACAAGTCGTCCAAGCGCTGGCTGCGGACGCTGCCGACCAAGGGCGAGCGCGTCATCCAGGGGCCAGGCGAGAATGCCGGCGTGGTCGATATCGGTGATGGTGACTGCGTGGTCTTCAAGATGGAGAGCCACAACCACCCCTCTTACATCGAGCCCTATCAAGGCGCGGCTACCGGCGTGGGTGGTATCCTGCGCGATGTGTTCACCATGGGCGCGCGACCGATCGCGGCAATGAACTCGCTCCGCTTCGGCGAGCCCGATCATCCCAAGACGCGCCATCTCGTGGCAGGCGTCGTCGCAGGCGTGGGCGGCTACGGCAACGCTTTCGGCGTGCCGACGGTCGGCGGCGAAGTGAATTTCGACGCGCGTTATAACGGCAACTGCCTCGTCAACGCCTTCGCCGCCGGCCTCGCCAAGACCGATGCGATCTTCCTGTCCGAAGCCAAGGGCGTCGGCCTGCCTGTCGTCTATCTCGGCGCGAAGACCGGGCGCGATGGCGTTGGCGGTGCCACCATGGCTTCCGCCGAATTCGATGACAAGATCGACGAGAAGCGCCCGACGGTTCAGGTGGGCGACCCCTTCACCGAAAAATGCCTGCTCGAAGCCTGCCTCGAACTGATGGCCTCGGGCGCCGTCATCGCCATTCAGGACATGGGTGCCGCCGGCCTCACCTGCTCGGCCGTCGAGATGGGCGCCAAGGGTAATCTTGGCATCGAACTCGATCTCGACCGCGTGCCGGTACGCGAAGACGCGATGTCGGCCTATGAGATGATGCTTTCGGAAAGCCAGGAGCGCATGCTGATGGTGCTCCGTCCCGAGAAGGAAGAGGAGGCGCAAGCCATCTTCCGCAAATGGGGTCTGGATTTCGCCATTGTCGGCAAGACCACCGACGACTTGCGCTTTCGTATCATCCATCAGGGTGTCGAGGTCGCCAATCTCCCGATCAAGGAACTGGGCGACGAGGCGCCAGAGTATGACCGCCCCCGCATCGAGCCGAAGAAGCCGGTGCCGCTCGCTGCCGACGACGTGCCGCAGGCGGATATCGCCGAAAGCATTCTAAAGCTTCTTGCCTCTCCGGATCAGGCTTCGCGCCGCTGGGTTTACGAGCAGTACGACACGATGATCGGCGGCAACTCACTCCAGCGTCCCGGCGGCGACGCCGGCGTAGTGCGCGTGGAGGGGCACCCGACCAAGGCGCTGGCTTTCTCCTCCGATGTCACCCCTCGTTATTGCGAGGCCGATCCGTTCGAAGGCGGCAAGCAGGCGGTGGCCGAATGCTGGCGCAACCTCACCGCGACCGGTGCCGAGCCACTTGCCGCGACCGACAATCTGAATTTCGGCAACCCCGAACGTCCCGAGATCATGGGGCAGTTCGCCGCCGCAATCCAAGGTATCGGCGAGGCGTGCCGCGAGTTGGGCTTTCCGATCGTCTCGGGCAATGTGTCGCTCTACAACGAAACCAACGGGCGCGGCATCCTGCCGACGCCCACCATCGGCGGTGTCGGGTTGATCCCCGACTGGTCGAAAATGGCGCGCATCGCCTTCGCGGCCGAAGGCCAGACGATCCTGCATTTCGGCGCGCCGGAAGGCGGTGCCAAGCATCTCGGCCAGTCGATCTATCTGCGCGACATCCATGGTCGCGCGGACGGCGCGCCGCCACCTGTCGATCTCGCGCATGAAAAGCGCGTCGGTGATTTCATGCGCACGCTCATCCGCGAGGGTGTTGCCACCGCCGTGCACGATATCTCCGACGGCGGCTTCGCGCTTGCGCTGGCGGAAATGGCGATGGCATCCGGCATCGGCGCAAAGGCAACGCTGCCGGATGGCGTCGATCCCATCCCCTACCTTTTCGGTGAGGATCAAGGCCGCTATCTCTTGACGGTCGTTAGCACCGACGCCGATCGCATCCTCGGTGAAGCCAAGGCTGCCGGCATCCTTGCCGAAAAGATCGGTGAAACCGGCGGTGACGTGCTCGTGCTGGGAGAAAGCGCTTCGGTTTCCGTGAAGGATTTGACTGCGGCTCACGAATCCTGGTTCCCTTCCTATATGAAGGGGTAAGAGACCAAGTGGAATTCATCGGCGGAGGGCCAGCAAAAAACCGCTGGACCGGCACGAGAACCGTTTCAAATCGTCTCATAGGAGAACCGCCATGCCCATGGACGCACGCGACATCGAAGCCATGATCCGGCAAGGTATCCCCGATGCCAAGGTCACGATCCGTGACCTTGCCGGCGACGGTGACCACTACGCAGCGGAAGTCGTGGCGGAGAGCTTTCGCGGCAAGAGCCGGGTCCAGCAACACCAGATGGTCTATCAGGCCTTGCAGGGTAACATGGGCGGTGTGCTTCATGCGCTCGCCCTCCAAACCAGCGTGCCGGAATAGAGACCATGTCGATCGTCTCCACCCTCTTCCGTTACGTGCTCAACGGGGCGCTGAGCGAAGTGCTTCGCCGTACGACCCGTTCGCGCAGCCGCACGCGTTCGACCGGCTTGTCGGAAACCGTCCTGCGCGAGGTGGTCAAGGCCGCGAAGCCGAGCAAACGGCAAGTGCGGCGCAAGCGCAGCACAGCATCATCTCGCCGCGACAAGGACTGAGCGCGGAAAGACCAACCTTGTAACGACCTGTTCCAAGGGCTAGTTGAAAGACGAAACCGTTTTCCGGCAAGGCCTTCGAGAGGATTGCACCATGACCGCCATCAACGACTACATCGACAGCGAAGTGAAGAGCCAGGACGTCGTGCTTTTCATGAAGGGTACGCCCGGCTTCCCGCAATGCGGCTTTTCCGGGCAGGTCGTGCAGATCCTCGACTATCTCGGCGTGGACTATAAGGGCGTGAACGTTCTGACTTCGGCCGAACTGCGTCAAGGCATCAAGGACTATTCGTCCTGGCCCACCATCCCGCAGCTTTACGTGAAGGGTGAGTTCGTCGGCGGCTGCGACATCATCCGCGAGATGTTCCAAGCAGGCGAATTGCAGTCCTTCTTTGAAGACAAGGGCATTGCGGCGAAGGCTGCCTGACCCTTCTTTACTGGGTTGATCTTGGCGGGTGCGAGGACTAGTTTCCCGCCCGCGGACGAAGCGCCGGCCTTTCCCGGCGCTTTTTCTTTTGTCGTCCCCGCCTCATCATTGCCGGAGCATGCCCATGGATCAGCAGGTTACCCCGCTGTCGACGGAACGCCCTTTGGGTATTCCCCGCTGGGAGTTCATCGCACTGGCAGCAGCCCTCATGGCGCTCAACGCCCTCGCCATCGACATCATGCTTCCCGGCCTTCAACAGATGGGCGAGAGCCTCGGTGTCATGGAGGAAAATCACCGGCAATATGTGATCAGCGCCTATTTCGGCGGGCTTGGCATCGCTTTGTTGTTTTACGGTCCGCTTTCCGATCGCTTCGGACGGCGCAAACCGTTGCTGACCGGTCTCGTGATTTATGTTGGTGCAGCCTTCTGCGCAGGCTTCGCACCTAATTTCGAAACGCTTCTCGCCTTGCGCTTCATTCAGGGCGTAGGTGCAGCTTCGACACGCGTGATTGCCGTTTCCGCCGTACGCGACCGCTTTGGCGGACGTCAGATGGCTGAGATCATGTCGCTCGTCTTCATGGTATTCATGGTCATTCCGGTGGTGGCACCTTCGATCGGTCAGCTGGTGATGATCTTTGCCGAATGGCACTGGATTTTTATCGTCATGGCGATGGGTGCGGCGTTGATCACACTATGGGCATTTCTGCGCCTGCCTGAGACGCTGGAACCCGAGCGCCGCCGCCCGATCTCGGTGAGGGCTATCGCGAGTGCCTTCGGCACGGTTCTCACCAACCGCATCTCGATCTTCTACACGCTCGCCTCGACCATCATCTTCGGCTCGCTGTTCGGCTTCATCAACTCGGCCCAGCAGGTCTATGTCGGCATCTATCAGCTCGGCACATGGTTTCCGGTCGTCTTCGCCCTGGTTGCCGCCTTCATGGCGCTGTCCTCGTTCCTGAACTCGCGCCTCGTGGTGAAGATCGGAATGCGCAGACTTTCGCATGGCGCCATCATCGGCTTCACGCTCGTCAGCCTGATCTGGCTGGCTTTATCCCTTCAGGGGGTCGTGCCGCTGCCGATCTTCCTCGCCCTCTTCGCGCTGGCCATGTTTCAATTCGGCTGGATCGGCTCGAACTTCAACTCTCTGTCGATGGAGCCGCTCGGTCATATCGCCGGCACAGCTTCTTCCGTCCAAGGCTTTATCCAGACGATCGGCGGGGGCATCATCGGTGCATTCGTCGGCCAATCTTTCGATGGAACGACGACGCCGCTCGCCATGGGCTATGCTGGCGTAGGCCTGCTTGGCATCGTGATGGTTCTGATCGCCGAACGCGGCAAACTCTTCGGCACGACCTCGGGCGCGGTCCCGGTCGAGCCCGGCGGGCACTAGGCGCTGGGCGTGAGGCCGGCGAAATCGAACAGCGCGCGGTCGAGCAGATGCGATGGCCGCGCGTTGGCAAGTGCACGCAGCATCGTGTCCTTGCGGCCCGGCATGCGCTTCTCGATATCGTCAAGCATCGCCTTGGTGAGGTTGCGCTGAAGCCCGTCCTGGCTGCCACAGAGATCGCACGGAATGATCGGAAAACGCATCGCTTCGGCAAAGCGCGCGAGATCGCTTTCCGCGCAAAGGCTGAGAGGCCGAAGCAGCGTTAAATCACCTTCGTCGTTCAAGAGCTTCGGTGGCATGGCGGCAAGCCGCCCACCGTGGAAGAGATTCATGAAGAAGGTCTCGAGAATATCCTCGCGGTGATGCCCGAGCACCAGCGCCTGACACCCCTCCTCACGCGCCACGCGATAAAGGTTGGCACGGCGCAGGCGTGAGCAGAGCGAGCAATAGGTCGCGCCTTCCGGTACCTTCTCCTTCACCACCGAATAGGTATCGCGATACTCGATCCGATGCGGCATGCCATGGCGCGTCAGCCAGTCTGGCAGCACGTGTTTCGGAAAGTTCGGCTGGCCCTGATCGAGATTGCAGGCGATCAGCTCGACAGGCAGCAGCCCGCGCCATTTGAGATCGAGCAACAGCGCCAGGAGCCCGTAAGAATCCTTGCCACCCGAAAGCGCCACCAGCCAGCGTTCGCCGGGGCGGACCATCGCATAGTCATCCAGCGCTTGGCGCAGGTTTCGATGAAGCCGCTTGCGCAGCTTGTTGAACTCGACGGAACGCGGCGCCTCCAGAAACATCGGATGGCAGGCGCTCGCATCGTCGTCGGGAACTGGCACGTGCTGGTTCATGATTATTCCATAGACCAAAAGAAAAGGCCGCGCACGGGGCGCGGCCTTATCCAATTCAGTGAGCTGAACCGATCAGCGCGAGTAGAACTCGACCACGAGGTTCGGTTCCATCTGGACCGCGAACGGCACGTCGGCCAGACCCGGAACGCGGTTATAGGTGGCGGTCAGCTTGTTGTGGTCCGCTTCGATATAGTCCGGAACGTCGCGCTCGGCGAGCTGAACGGCTTCGAGCACGATCACGAGCTGCTTCGACTTCTCGCGCACCTCGATCACGTCGCCCGGCTTGCAGCGGTACGAGCCGATATTGGTGCGGCGCCCGTTCACGTTCACATGGCCGTGGTTGATGAACTGGCGTGCGGCGAAGATGGTCGGCACGAACTTGGCGCGGTACACCACCGCATCCAGACGCGACTCGAGCAGGCCGATCAGGTTCTCCGAGGTGTCGCCCTTGCGGCGGTTGGCCTCGTCATAGGTCTTGCGGAACTGCTTTTCGGAGATGTCGCCATAGTGACCCTTAAGCTTCTGCTTGGCGCGCAGCTGCAGGCCGAAGTCGGACATCTTGCCCTTGCGGCGCTGGCCGTGCTGGCCGGGGCCGTATTCACGACGGTTGACCGGGGACTTCGGGCGGCCCCAGATGTTTTCGCCGAGACGGCGATCGATCTTGTATTTCGCGGATTCGCGCTTGCTCATCGCATTTCCTCAAATGATGAAGAGGCTTCGCGGACGGCGAAACCTCAAGGAAACGCGCCCTCCTCTGGCTCCCTTTTTCGGAGCCTGACAGGACCACCGCCAACGCTTGGAGGGGTAGTCCACGGGACACGTCAAATGAAACACCGGGCTTTGCGGCCCGGCGTTGGCGGGCTGGATAGTGGATTGATAAAGCGGTGTCAAGGAACGGTATCGAATTGAAGCAGTGGCAGCCAAAGTCATCATGCTGCCAGCCCGAACCCCTGCATCATCCGTCGCGTCACGTAGTTGATCTTGCCCGAAGTGAACACGGCCTGATCCACTCCGGACACGCCCTCGCCTTCCGCCAGCTCTGGCAGCAGCGAAACTGCCCGCCGCGCGATCGCTTCGGCCGGGTCCAGCCAATCCACCGGCCACGGCGCGGTCTTCCGCATGCGGTTCGCTAGAAACGGATAATGCGTGCAGGCAAGCACGACGATATCCGTCCGTCTCTCACCCTGCTCGATGAAGCACGGCTCGATCTCGGCGCGCACCGCCGCCTCGTCCACGAAGCCGTCGCGCATATAGGTTTCGGCAAGCCCCGCGAGCGCGACGCTGCCAACCAGCCGCACATGGCACTTCGAGGCCCATTTGCTGATCAGGTCGCGCGTATATTGCCGCTTCACGGTACCTGGCGTGGCGAGCACTGAAACGAGCCCCGACGCCGTGCGCTCTGCCGCCGGCTTGATGGCCGGCACCGTGCCGACGAAGGGATGACCCGGGAACCGCTCGCGCAAGGCGTCGATCACCAGCGTCGATGCCGTGTTGCAAGCGATCACAGACACGGCGGGCCGATAGGTCTCGAGAAGCGTCGCGAACAGATCGAGGATATGCGATTTCAACGCCGGCTCCTCCCAATTGCCATAGGGAAACGCCTTGTCATCCGCCACATACACGAAACGCCGTCCCGGCATCAGCACGCGGGCTTCGCGCAAGACCGTCAGCCCACCCACGCCGGAATCGAA
This sequence comes from Mesorhizobium liriopis, assembly GCF_024053505.1. Taxonomy (GTDB): domain Bacteria; phylum Pseudomonadota; class Alphaproteobacteria; order Rhizobiales; family Rhizobiaceae; genus Mesorhizobium_B; species Mesorhizobium_B liriopis. Next base: position 186,475 of record NZ_JAMXQS010000010.1, read on the forward strand.
CATCAGAACCGGCGCATCACGCATTCTCATCGCTCTCCTGGCCGCGACCCGTGCCTGCCGCGCGATCGGCCTCGGCCTTTCGTTCAGGGTATCCCTGCCCACGCGGCTCCTTGGGCGAAAAGTAGTCGAGCGATGCGACGATGCCGCGCAAGACCTTGATCTCCGCTTCGGTGAAACTCGGACGGGTCAGCACGGCGCGCAGGTTGTCGACCATCTTGGGCTTCTTCGGGGCGGGTCGGAAATAGCCGCGCGTATCCAGCGCGCTTTCGAGATGGTCGAGCAGACCCTGAAGCTGGTGCTTCTCGGCTGGAATCATTTCCGGGCTCGAGAATGCCGTGTCGGTCTCCTTCGCGAGACCCGACTTCATCCATTCATAGGCCATCAAAAGCACAGCCTGCGCGATGTTGAGCGAGGCATAGTCTGGATTGACCGGGAAAGTGACGATGGCATCCGCCAGCCCGACCTCTTCGTTGTAAAGCCCGAACCGCTCGCGACCGAACATGATGCCAGTGCGCTGCCCTGCCCGCTCGCGCGCCCGCAAAATGCCCGCAGCTTCCACCGGTGCCAGCACGGGCTTGAAGTTGTCGCGCTGCCGTGCGGTCGTAGCGAGCACATGGGTAAGATCGGCGAGCGCGGACGGCAGGTCCGGGAACACTTTGGTCGCAGCGATCACATGGTCGGCACGGCTCGCAGCGGCCACCGCCTTTTCGTTCGGCCAGCCATCGCGTGGATTGACGAGGCGCAACTCATCCAGGCCGAAATTCGCCATGGCGCGCGCTACCATGCCGATGTTCTCGCCGAGCTGCGGCTCGACCAGCACGATCACCGGTCCTGCGGTCTTCTTTTCTTCGCTCATTCCAGCTCGCTGAACCGCCCACGCGGCTTTGCCTGTCACGATGCGGGTGTTATAGGGGCCGCGCTCCTATTTCCATATGGCCCAGTGCCGAACGCGCGAAGGTAGATTGATGGCGAAGATCAAGGTGGACAATCCGGTCGTCGAACTCGACGGCGATGAAATGACCCGGATCATCTGGCAGTTCATCAAGGACAAGTTGATCCACCCCTATCTCGACATCCCGCTCGAATATTACGACCTCTCCGTCGAAAACCGCGACGCCACCGAGGATCAGGTGACGGTCGATGCGGCCAACGCCATCAAGAAGCATGGCGTGGGCGTCAAATGCGCCACCATCACGCCTGACGAAGGCCGCGTGAAGGAATTCAACCTCAAGAAGATGTGGCGGTCGCCCAACGGCACGATCCGCAACATTCTGGGCGGCGTGATCTTCCGCGAGCCGATCATCATGCAGAATGTGCCGCGCCTCGTACCCGGCTGGACGCAGCCGATCATTGTCGGCCGTCACGCCTATGGCGACCAGTATCGCGCGACCGATTTCAAATTCCCCGGCAAGGGCAAGCTTACGATCAAGTTCGTCGGCGAAGACGGCCAGACTATCGAACATGAGGTTTTCGACGCGCCGAGCTCGGGTGTGGCGCTCGCCATGTACAATCTCGACGACTCGATCCGCGAGTTCGCCCGCGCCTCGTTCAACTACGGTCTGCAGCGCGGTTACCCCGTCTATCTCTCCACCAAGAACACGATCCTGAAGCAGTATGATGGCCGCTTCATGCAGCTCTTCCAGGAGATTTTCGACGCCGAGTTCGCCGACGCGTTCAAGGAAAAGAAGATCTGGTACGAGCACCGCCTGATCGATGACATGGTGGCCTCGGCGCTGAAGTGGTCGGGCGGCTATGTCTGGGCCTGCAAGAATTATGATGGCGACGTGCAGTCCGATATCGTCGCGCAGGGCTTCGGCTCGCTCGGCCTGATGACCTCCGTGCTGATGACGCCGGATGGCAAGACGGTTGAGGCCGAAGCCGCGCACGGCACGGTGACGCGTCACTATCGCCAGCATCAGAAGGGCGAGGAAACCTCGACCAACTCTATCGCCTCGATCTTCGCCTGGACACGCGGCCTGCTGCATCGCGCCAAGCTCGACGACAATGCGGAACTGAAGCGCTTCGCCGAAACGCTCGAGCGCGTCTGCATCGAGACCGTGGAATCGGGCCACATGACCAAAGACCTATCGCTGCTGATCGGTCCCGATCAGCCTTGGCTCTCGACCACGGGCTTCCTCGACAAGATTGATGAGAACCTTCAGAAGGCGATGGCGGCCTAAGCAAATCGGATCGGCCCCGGATGAAAATCCGGGGCCGATTTGCTTCAGGCATCAGGCGGCATCCTGTTTGCCTTTCAATCCCGGCGGCGGAAGATCGGCCTTGTCCGGGTCCACACCACGCCAGCGGTCGAAGGCGCGCATCAGCGGCGTGACGGTAACGCCGTGAAGAAGGATCGAGAACAGCACGATCACGGACACGATCGTCCAGAGCCGTCCGCCATCCACGAACTTGCCGTGGTTCAAGCCATAGGCGAGGTAGTAGAACGTGCCGACGCCGCGAATTCCGAAAAATGAGATCAGCCACTTGTCACGCATGGCAAGACTAGAGCGTGCAAGCCCGATGATGCCGGCAAGCGGCCGGATCACCAGCACGAGCACGCCAGCGAAGACCCATTCGTACCAGCCGATCCCGCTCAGGATGCCGCCCGCGAGCGCGCCACCGAAGATCAAGAGCAAGGCCATCATGGTCACTCGTTCGACCTGTTCGATGAAGGCATGCATTTCGTCGTGAAACCCGTGTTCGCGATGCGAATGGCGGAATGTCAGCGCTGTGATGAACACGGCGAGAAAGCCGTAGCAGTGCAGGATTTCGGTGACGCCATATGAGACGAAGGTTGCCGCCAGCGCGATGAAGCCGTCGCCTGTGCGCTCCAGCCGGCTGCTGATTGGCATATGGAACGTCACCCAGCCGAAGGCACGGCCGATGGCCCAGCCCGCCAGCACACCGAAACCGACTTCCCAGAGCACCCGATAAGTGAACCATTCCGCGACCCAGGCGCGGCCGGGCTCGTTCGCCACGGTGGAAAGGATGATCGCCAAGTGAACGAATGGAAACGCGAAGCCGTCATTGAGCCCGGCTTCCGAGGTAAGGCTGAAGCGAACCTCGTCCTCCTCCCCGGTGCGCGGCGGTCCGACCTGCACGTCGGATGCCAGAACCGGGTCGGTGGGCGCCAGTGCGCTTGCAAGAAGCAGCGCAGTCGACAATGGCAAACCGAGCCACGATTGGCCGAACAGCATCATCATCAGAATGCTGATCGGCATCGTGACGCCGAGCAGGAGGAACGTCACGCTCCAGTGCTTGACGTTGAAGATGCGGTCGATTTTCAGGCCCGCTCCCATCAACGCGATGATCACCACGAATTCCGTGACGCGCTCGGTAACCTCCGGGAAATCCAGCGGCAGCGGCGGCGTGGCGGTGAAGGGTAGCGCGAAGAGCGCCCAGCCTATGGCGATGAAAATGATAGGCACCGAGAGCGGCAGACGGGTGAGCACAAGCGGCAGCCACGCCACGAAAGCGATCAGGAAGCCAGCCGCCGTCAGCACGATGATGTAGGGATCGGGCGCTGTCATCGCCGGGCCAACTCTCCGATGGGCAAAGTGGCCACAGATTGAAACCTCTCGGCTCCGCAACCATTTCGCCAACGTCCACTCAACAACAGGAGTTGCACCTGATGACTTTTTCCCGACTGCTCGCTTCGGCCTTCCTTGCGGCAGCCATCACAACCCCGGCGCTCGCGCAGACGACCTGGGTCGAAATCGATGACGATGTCGCGCTTCAGCCGTGGGGCTCAACGGTCGATGCCGTCGAGGAGTTGGATGTGATTGGCACCAACGGCACGAAGATCGGCGAAGTCGAGGAAGTCGTGGGCACCGCGCCGGGCACCCCATCGGCCATTGTCGTGGATTTCTCCGACGACAGCCCATACGGCAACCGTCCCGATGCAGTCGTGCCGCTCGACCAGTTCACCTTCGACAACAACCGCCTGACGCTGACGGCGGACGCCGCGACGGTAAGCGGCTTTGAAGCCTACGACGATTGACACGTTAGTTCTAAAACAGAAAACGGCCGGTGTCTCCACCGGCCGCTTTTATTCGATCAGCCTGCGAGCGCCGCTCTGACGGCCGCAACCGCCTCCTGCGCCTTCGACCCATCCGGCCCACCGGCCTGGGCCATGTCAGGGCGACCGCCGCCGCCCTGCCCGCCAAGTGCGGCTGACGCCAGACGCACCAGATCGACGGCGCTGTAGCGATCCTTGAGATCATCGGTCACACCGACCACGACACTTCCCTTGCCGTCATCGCCCTGGCCCACGAAGACGACCACACCAGAGCCGAGCGACTGCTTGCCGGAGTCGGCCAGCGGCTTGAGGTCCTTCGGCGAAATGCCGGACACGACCTTGCCGAGGAAACCGACGCCGTTGACCTTTTCCGCCGCATCGCCGTCCGATTTCGTGCCACCGCCAAGCGCGAGTTGTCGGCGCGCCTCGCTCAATTCGCGCTCCAGCTTGCGACGTTCTTCGACCAACGCCTCGACACGCGCGGGCACATCGGCCGGGGCGACCTTGAGTGCAGAAGCGGTAGCCTTGAGGCGACGATCCTGCTCGTCGAGATAGCGCCTGGCAGCATCGCCCGTCAGCGCCTCGATGCGGCGCACGCCGGCCGAAACCGCGCTGTCGGACACGACACGGATCAGGCCGATATCGCCGGTCGCATTCACATGCGTGCCACCACAGAGCTCGATGGAATAGGCTTTGCCGGCCTTCTCGCCCTCGTTGGCGATGCCCATCGAAACGACACGCACCTCGTCGCCATACTTCTCGCCGAACAGCGCCATCGCACCTTCTGCGATGGCATCGTCGGGTGTCATCAGGCGTGTGGAGACAGGCGCATTCTGGATGACGATGGAATTTGCCAGCGCCTCGACCTGCTCCAGTTCGGAAGCGTCGATCGGCTTCTGGTGTGAAACGTCGAAGCGCAGGCGTTCCGGTGCGACAAGCGAGCCCTTCTGCGCCACATGCTTGCCCAGCACCTCGCGCAAAGCCTCATGCAGCAAGTGCGTCGCCGAATGGTTCGCTCGCAGGCGCGAACGCCGCGCGTGATCGACCTGAAGCTCGACCGCTGCGTTCTGGCGCACGGTGCCTTCCGAGACGGTGCCATAATGCATGAAGAGGCCGTCTGCCTTCTTCTGCGTGTCGGACACGGTAATCGTGAAGCCCTCGCCCTTGATCAAACCGGTATCGCCCTGCTGGCCGCCCGACTCGGCATAAAACGGCGTCTGGTTGACGACGATTGCGACATCCGTGCCGTGAACGACCTCCGCGACCTCCTTGCCGCCGACGACAAGCGCCTGGATCACGCCCTCGGCACCTTCTGTATCGTAGCCAAGGAATTCGGTTGCGCCGGTGCGTTCGCGGATCGGGAACCACACGGTTTCCGTCGCGGCCTCGCCCGAACCCGCCCAGTGGGCGCGAGCCTCGGCCTTCTGCCGCTCCATGGCCGTATCGAAACCTGCGAGATCGACCGAAATACCGCGCTGGCGCAAGGCATCCTGCGTGAGATCAAGTGGGAAGCCGTATGTGTCATAAAGGCGGAATGCCGTTTCGCCCGACAACTGCCCACCTTCGCTCAAACCTTCGGTCTCATCTGCAAGCAGCCCGAGGCCGCGTGACAGCGTCTTGCGAAAGCGCGTCTCTTCGAGCTTCAGCGTTTCCGCGATCAGCGGCTCCGCGCGCACCAGTTCGGGGTAGGCACGGCCCATTTCCGAGACTAGCGTCGGCAGCACGCGATACATCATCGGCTCACGTGCACCGAGCAACTGCAGATGGCGCATCGCGCGGCGCATGATGCGGCGAAGCACATAACCGCGGCCTTCGTTGGATGGCAGCACGCCGTCGGCAATCAGGAATGCGGAGGAGCGCAGATGGTCGGCGATCACCCGGAAGCTTGCAGCGCTGTCACCTTCTGCCTTGGCACCCACCACCTCTTCCGTGGTGCCAATCAGGGCGCGGAACAGATCGGTGTCGAAGACGCTCGGCACGCCCTGAAGGATCGAGGCCATGCGCTCCAGACCCATGCCGGTATCGATCGACGGACGCGGCAGCGGCACGCGCTCTCCCGGCGCCAGCTGATCGAACTGCATGAAGACAAGGTTCCAGAATTCGAGGAAACGGTCGCCATCCTCTTCCGCCGAACCGGGAGGGCCGCCCCAGATATGCTCGCCCCGATCGATGAAGATTTCCGAGCAGGGGCCACACGGGCCGGTATCGCCCATCTGCCAGAAATTGTCCGAGGTCGGGATGCGAATGATCTTGTCGTCCGAAAAGCCGGCGATCTTCTTCCACAACAGCGCCGCCTCGTCGTCTTCCGAATAAACGGTGACGAGCAGCTTGTCCTTGGGCAGGTCGAAACCCTTGGTGACAAGATTCCAGGCAAGTTCGATGGCGCCTTCCTTGAAATAGTCGCCGAATGAGAAATTGCCGAGCATCTCGAAAAAGGTCAGGTGGCGCGCGGTGTAGCCGACATTGTCGAGATCGTTGTGCTTGCCGCCGGCGCGCACCGACTTCTGTGCCGTGGTCGCGCGATTATAGGGACGCTTCTCGAGACCCGTGAAGACGTTCTTGAACTGCACCATCCCGGCATTGGTGAACATCAAGGTCGGGTCGTTACGCGGCACAAGCGGGCTCGAAGCCACGACCTCGTGTCCGTTTTTGCGGAAATAGTCGAGAAATGTCGACCTGATCTCGTTGACGCCGATCATGAAAGGATTCGCTCGTGATGCTGGGCGCGAACAGGAATTTCCCCCGCGCCGGAATTGAGAAGGTGCGGACTTTTATCCGCACGGCCTCTGCTCTGTCCAGAAAGGCGAGCATGGGTCAAAAGAAAAGCCGCCGATAATCACCGGCGGCTTCGATCTTTGGTTACGGAAAGCGACGCTTAAAGGTCGTCGCCGTCGCCACCTTCGCTGCGGTCGTTCTCCAAGAACTTCTCGGCGATCAGGCCAGCATTCTGGCGCAAGCCCTTCTCGATCTCGTTCGCCACGTCCGGATTGTCGCGCAGGAACAGCTTGGCGTTCTCGCGGCCCTGACCAAGGCGTTGGGAATTGTAGGAGAACCAGGCACCCGACTTCTCGACCACACCGGCTTTGACACCGAGGTCGATCAGTTCGCCCGTCTTCGACACGCCCTCGCCATACATGATGTCGAACTCGACCACCTTGAAGGGCGGCGCCATCTTGTTCTTCACCACCTTCACGCGGGTCGAGTTGCCGACCACTTCGTCGCGGTCCTTGACCGAGCCGATGCGACGGATGTCGAGACGCACCGAGGCATAGAACTTGAGCGCGTTGCCGCCCGTCGTGGTTTCGGGCGAGCCGAACATCACGCCGATCTTCATGCGGATCTGGTTGATGAAGATGACCATGCAGTTCGAGCGCGAGATCGAAGCGGTCAGCTTGCGCAGCGCCTGGCTCATCAGGCGGGCCTGAAGACCGGGCAGGGAATCGCCCATCTCGCCCTCGATTTCAGCGCGCGGCGTCAGTGCCGCGACCGAGTCGACCACGAGCACGTCGATGGCACCCGAGCGGACCAGCGTGTCGCAAATCTCCAGCGCCTGCTCGCCCGTGTCGGGCTGCGAGATCAGGAGGTTCTCGAGATCGACACCGAGCTTGCGGGCATAAACCGGATCGAGAGCATGCTCGGCGTCTACGAAGGCGCAGATGCCGCCCTTTTTCTGGGCTTCCGCCACCGTATGCAGCGCCATGGTCGTCTTGCCCGAGCTTTCCGGGCCATAGATCTCGATGATGCGGCCCTTGGGCAACCCACCAATGCCGAGCGCGATGTCGAGGCCGAGCGAACCGGTCGAAACGGTCGCGATCTCGGCCACCGGCTCATTGGCGCCGAGCCGCATGATGGAGCCCTTGCCGAAGGCGCGCTCGATCTGCGACAGGGCGGCGTCGAGCGCCTTGGTTCTATCCACCGATTTCTCCTCTACGAGCCGTAAATTGGCTTGAGACATGATATCACCCCTGTGACATGTTTGAAGGCCGGAGGCGACCCTCGTTGGATACTTCATGTACCTCTTTTGTTCTCATTTTGCAAGAGTGCGAAGTTATTCATTTTAAACAGGAAATCATTCCTGTTCGCATTTTGTTCACGCGCGCCCAAGCCGAGGTTTTCCAGAGACTTTTCTTGCCATCTGGACGATAAGTCGCTGCATCGGCTTCGCCTTTCGCTACCGCATGAATGTGTTCAACGCGGCTCGCGCTGAAGCCCCTTTTCAGTCAGCTCGGCAAGGTAGCCGTTCCACCGTGCCTCCCTCTCCCTGCCGAGCGTTGAAAGATAGCTCCAGGTAAAGATTCCGGTATCGTGCCCATCGTCGAAGGTGATGCGGATGGCATAATTGCCCGTTGGCTCGATGCGCGAAATCGTCACGTCGCGCTTGCCACCGACCGTCACGCGCTGCTCCGGCGAATGCCCCTGAACCTCGGCCGAAGGCGACAACACGCGAAGCATTTCTGCGGGCAGCGCAAAGCTTTCCGCCCCGAACGAGACCGTCAGGAGTTTACGATCCTTGCTCACACGGATTTCAGTCGGGGTCACCACGATCGGTCCTTTCAGGCGGAGAGATCCCGCTTAAAGCAGTTCGTACGATGCGCGAAGCCTTGAAGATTCGGTCTTTCCGGCCAACATTGAGCAGAATGTCCCGCATCGCAGTCCACCTTCCATGAGCATGATCGACCCATTCGGGCGCCGGATCGAATATCTGCGCGTTTCGGTCACCGACCGCTGCGACTTCCGCTGCACCTATTGCATGGCGGAAGACATGACTTTTCTTCCCAAGCGCGACCTGCTCTCGCTCGAAGAACTCGACCGCCTATGCACCGTCTTCATCGAAAAGGGCGTGCGCAAGCTCCGCCTGACGGGTGGCGAGCCTCTCGTGCGACGCAACATCATGGAACTCGTGCGGGGTATGTCGCGCCACCTGGAAAGCGGTGCGCTGCATGAATTGACACTGACCACCAACGGCTCCCAGCTCGCGCGTTTCGCTGGCGAACTCGCCTTGGCGGGCGTAAAACGCATCAACGTCTCGATCGACACGCTCGACCCGGATAAGTTCAAGGCGATCACCCGTCGCGGCGACCTCTCAATCGTGATGAAGGGCCTCGATGCGGCACAGGCGGCTGGCCTTCACGTCAAGCTCAATGCCGTTGCGCTGAAGAACTTCAACGACCGCGAAATCCCCTCGCTGATGCGTTGGGCTCATGGCCGCGGCATGGACCTGACCGTGATCGAGACGATGCCCATGGGCGAGATCGATCAGGATCGCACTGATATGTATATGCCACTCTCCGTTCTGCGCGAGCAGCTGGACGAAGAGTTCACCTTGACTGAACTGCCATTCCGAACCGGTGGGCCGGCCCGCTATGTTTCGGTCGCGGAGACTGGTGGCCGACTGGGCTTCATCACCCCCCTTACCCATAATTTCTGTGAAGGCTGCAACCGCGTCCGCGTCACCTGCACCGGCACGCTTTATATGTGTTTGGGCCAGGACGATGCCGCCGATCTGCGAACGCCGATGCGTGCCTCGGAGGGCAACGAGCTTCTGGCGAATGCCATCGATGAGGCGATCCTACGCAAACCCAAGGGGCATGATTTCGTGATCGACCGCCTGACGCGCAAGCCTACCGTCAGCCGCCACATGAGCGTGACAGGGGGCTGACGCTCTCCTTTGGTCTTGCTTGAAAGGGCCAAGCTGCTAGACGCCGAGGCAACAAACGGTTGCCTCCACCTTGCCTCTTTCCCCGAATGCCCGTGGCGCACTCTTCATGGTGCTCTCGACTGTCGGCTTCATCAGCAATGACAGCGTGACGAAATACATCTCGTCCTTCATGAATATCGGCCAGGTGATGCTGCTGCGCGGGATCATCGCCACTGCCCTCATCGCGCTTCTGGCATTTCATCGTCGCGAGCTGACCTTCGGCCGCGAAGCGCTGCACCCGCTGATGCTCCTGCGCTCACTGGCTGAAGTCGCGTCCACGATCTGCTTTCTGACCGCCCTCACCCACCTGCCGCTCGCCAACGCCTCGGCGCTGTTTCACTTCCTGCCGCTCGCAACGACGATGGCGGCGGCACTCTTTCTCCGCGAAACTGTGGGCTGGCGGCGCTGGCTCTCGATCTTGGCTGGCCTCATCGGGGTGCTCCTGATCGTTCAGCCGGGCGCCGACCAGTTCAATGCGTTCTCGCTGCTGGTGCTGGCCAGCGTCGGCTTTTCCACTCTCCGCGATCTGGCGACCGCACGTGCGCCCGCCACCGTCCCGCCGATCATGATGTCGGTCGTCACCTCGGCGCTCGTCACCCTTGCTGGCGGCTTTCTCGTTGTGCCGTTCGGCGGCTGGACGCCGGTCGAACCCTGGCACTTCATCTTTTTTACAATGGGGGCGATACTCGTGCTGACGGGCTATCAGGGGGTCATTCTCGCGATGCGAACCGGCGAACTCTCTTTCGTGGCGCCATTCCGCTATGTGGGCCTCGTCTACGCCTTTCTGCTCGGCTACCTCATCTTCGGCGAAGTACCGAACGCACTGATGTTCTTGGGCTCCGCCATCGTGCTCGGCTCGGGCATCTACATGCTTTATCGTGAACGCGTGCGAGGTGGGAAGCTGGCGGCGCAGGCAACCGCCTCGCCCGGCATGGCCCCGGACGGCCTGTGATGCGCATTGCGGGCGTGGTACTGGCGGGTGGGCGGTCGAGCCGCATGGGGTTCGACAAGGCTTTCGCAACGCTCCGAGGCGAACCGCTTCTCGCCCGCGCGGTGCGCCGTTTGCAGGTGCAAGTGGAAGCGGTAGCCGTGAATTCCAATGCCGATCACGATCGATTTCTGGCACTCGGCCTGCCGATCCTGCCCGACACGGTGCCCGACCATCCCGGACCGCTGGCCGGCATACTCGCGAGCCTGGAATGGGCTTCCTCGCGTGCGGATGCTGTCGTGACGGTTGCAGTCGACACACCCTTTTTCCCGGACGACCTCATTGCGAAGCTCGCGGAAGACGGCGTCGATCAGGCAGCGGTTGCTGCCACTAATCGACTTCATCCGACATTCGCACTTTGGCCGACGTATGTTCGCGAACGCCTCCCCTGCTTCCTGCGCGAAGACGAAAAGCGGCGCGTCACCGGATTCCTCGATCTGATCGGCTTTCGCACGGTGACATGGCCCGCCGTTCCAAACGATCCGTTCTTCAACATCAACACGCCGGACGATCTGAGGGCGGCGGAGGCCATGGCATGACGCAGCGCATTTTCGGCATCACCGGCTGGAAGAATTCCGGCAAGACCACGCTGACCGAGAAGCTGGTGCGCGAACTCACCGCGCGCGGCCATACGGTTTCGACCGTCAAGCATGCGCATCACAGCTTTGACATCGACAAGCCGGACACCGACAGCTTCCGCCACCGCGCGGCCGGCGCGAGCGAGGTTGCGATCGTGGGCGGCGAACGTTGGGCCATCATGCATGAGTTGCGTGGCGCGGATGAACCGAGCCTCGAAGAGGTCATCGCTCGTCTAAGCCCCTGTGACGTCGTTCTGGTCGAAGGCTACAAGCGCGAAGGTCATGCCAAGCTCGAAGCACGCCGGCTCGATGCGCGCGACACGCAGCCGATGAGCCGCTTCGACGAGACGATCGTTGCGATTGCCGCCGATCACCGACCCGAAAACGAGACGGTGCCGGTCTTCGGCCTCGATGACGCCTCAGCCATCGCCGATTTCATCGAGCTTCATGTCGGCTTGAAAAAGTGACGCAAAGCCCCGGGAAAGCGTGGCTTTCGGCATGCAGTGCGGTTGCAATCCTTTTGCCGGGGATGCCAGTATCACAACCAGCGGGCGCCATCGAGAAAGTCCGACGCCGGAAACAGAGGGTTCGGCGAAATCTGCAGGAAGGTCTGAAATGAAGCATAGTCTCCGCGCAGCTTTCGCTGCTACGGCTCTCTCGCTGGCGCTCGGAAGCGCGAGCGCACAGGATACGATCCGCATTGCCTCCGAAGGCGCCTATCCGCCCTTCAACTCGCTCAATGCCGCCGGCGAGCTCGAAGGGTTCGATATCGATATGGCGAAAGCTCTTTGCGAAGAGATGAAGGCGCAGTGCACCCTTGTGACGCAGGACTGGGATGGCATGATCCCCGGCTTGCAGGCGGGCAAGTTCGACGCAGTCATCGCCTCGATGTCCATCACGCCTGAACGCCTCGAAAAGGTGGATTTCTCCAAGAAATACTATAACACCCCGCCCGCGATCGTTGCTCCCAAGGATACCGACATCAAGGGCGTGACGAAGGAAGATCTCGCCGGAAAGACGATCGGCGTGCAGGGCTCGACCACCCATTTCAACTATGCTGAGAAAACCTACACCGACAGCGAAGTTAAGGCTTATCCGACCGCCGACGAATACAAGCTCGACCTTGCCAATGGCCGCCTCGACGCGGTGAGCGACGATATTGTCACTCTTTCCCAGTGGCTCGAAACCTCTGATGGTGCATGCTGCAAGCTCGTCGGGCAGATCACGCCGGTCGTTGAGATCCACGGTCCGGGCGCCGGTGTTGCGGTGAAGAAGGGCAATACGGCTCTCGCCGATAAGTTCACGGCAGCCATTGCGGCCATCCGTGCGAACGGCAAGTACAAGAAAATCAACGACAAATACTTCAAGTTTGACGCCTATGGCGGCTGAGTGGAAGCCATGTTGGTTTCAACAACCGACGGCGGGCTGATGCCCGCCGTTTGGCTGCAGGACGGCACCGAACGGTCCGATGGATAACTTTGCCACCCTTTTGAGTTTCGGGCCTGAGGGCTGGGGCGACGACATCGCTTGGGGCGTGCTCGTCACGGTCTCCCTTTCGCTCGCCACGCTTCCGATCGGTCTTGCAGCCGGGTTCGCCGTCGCGCTCGCGAAGCGCTCCAAAGAGCGCCCGCTCCGCCTTGCCGGCAATATCTACACGACCATCTTTCGCGGCTTGCCTGAACTTCTGACGCTGTTCCTCGTCTATTACGGCGCTCAGATCGGAATCCAGCAGGTGGTGACGTTCTTTTCGCCGGACGCTCGGATCGAGATCAACAGCTTCCTTGCCGGCATGGTCGCGCTCGGCGTCGTACTGTCGTCCTATGCGAGCGAAGTCTTCCTGTCCGCCTTTCGCGCCATTCCGCACGGCCAGTATGAGGGCGGTTACGCGCTGGGCCTGCGTCGGTCGGCGACCATGCGGCTCGTCATTATGCCGCAACTTTTCCGCATCGCGTTGCCCGCCCTCACCAATCTGTGGCTGAACCTCATCAAGGATACGGCCCTTGTTTCGGTCATCGGGCTCGCGGATATCCTGCGTCAGGTCGGCATCGCCGCAAGGGTGACCAAGCAGGCCTTCCTGTTCTACGGGGTCGCCTGCGCACTTTACCTTGTGCTTGCGATCCTGTCTTCGATCCTCCTGTCCGGCATCGAACGCTCCGTGGCGCGAAGGGCGCCCGCATGAGCGTCGCGAGCGAAACGGTCGAGCGCCCCGCCCCACCGCCGCGCGGCTGGCCGACTGCCCGCATCGTCGGAACAGCCCTGCTCGCACTCTGGGCGGCCCTCGGTCTCGGACTCCTTGTCTATCTTGTTTCGGCCTGGAACCCCGAACTTTTCAGTCGATACGCGCCCTATTACCTGTCTGGGCTCATCACCACAGTCGAGCTGGTCGCCGTCTCCATCGTCATCGGCGCAGTTTTGTCCATCCCCATCGCCTTCGGTCGCATGTCGTCCAAGCGGCGGTTTGCGTGGCCAGCCTACGCCTTCGTTTATTTCTTCCGCGGCACGCCGCTGCTCGCACAGACCTTTCTCATCTATTACGGCTTCGGCTCCTTCCGTCCTGAGCTTCAGGCAGCCGGACTCTGGTGGTTTTTCCGCGAGGCGTGGTACTGCGCCATCTTCGCCTTCTCTCTCAACACCGCCGCCTATCAGGCTGAAATCCTTCGCGGGGCGCTTGAAAGCGTGGGGCGCGGGCAGTGGGAGGCGGGCAAGGCGCTCGGCCTTTCGAAATGGCTGATCTTCCGCAAGATCATCCTGCCACAGGCGATGCTCGTGGCACTGCGCCCTTATGGCAACGAGATCATCCTGATGATCAAGGGCTCGGCCATCGTCGCGATCATCACGGTCTATGACCTGATGGGTGAGACGCGACGCGCCTATTCGCGCACCTTCGATTTCCAGACCTATCTTTGGGCGGCACTGATTTATCTCGCCATCGTCGAATTCCTGCGCAACATCATCGATTTCATCGAAAGGCGCCTGACGCGCCACCTTAAGCGATAACCAAGGAGGTCATGATGGCGAGAACCGCATTCATCGGGCTCGGAGTCATGGGCTACCCCATGGCCGCCCATCTCAAGCACAAAGGCGGGCATGAGGTGACGGTCTATAACCGCACCACCGCCAAAGCCGAGAAATGGGCCTCTGAGCACGGAGGCGATTTTGCCGAAACGCCAGCCAAGGCGGCGAAGGACGCCGATTTCGTTTTCGCCTGTGTCGGCAACGACGACGATCTGCGCTCGGTCACGACCGGCGAGAACGGTGCATTTTCAGGCATGAAGACGGGCGCAGTCTTCATCGACCACACGACGGCTTCGGCCGCCGTTGCGCGCGAATTGGACGAAGCGGCACGCACGGCTGGCTTCCATTTCCTCGATGCTCCAGTTTCGGGCGGTCAAGCCGGTGCGGAGAACGGTACGCTCACGGTCATGGTCGGCGGCGAGCAGGACGTCTTCGATCGCGCCAAGCCGGTGATCGACGCCTATGCCCGCATGGTCGGCCTGATGGGCCCTGCCGGAAACGGTCAGCTGACGAAGATGGTCAACCAGATTTGCATCGCCGGCCTCGTTCAGGGGCTTTCGGAGGGGGTTCACTTCGCCAAGAGCGCGGGGCTCGACGTCGAACAGGTGATCGACGTGATCGCCAAGGGCGCGGCCGGCTCGTGGCAGATGGAAAACCGCCACAAGACCATGAACCAGAGCAGGTACGATTTCGGCTTCGCAGTGGACTGGATGCGCAAGGATCTGGGCATCTGCCTCGCGGAAGCTGACAGCAACGGCGCGAAGCTGCCCGTCACGGCTCTCGTCGACCAATTCTACAAGGAAGTGCAGAGCATGGGCGGCAACCGCTGGGACACGTCCTCGCTGCTCGCCCGTCTGGAGCGGAAGTGACCCGACCCGTCAGGCGGCGTTCGCGGACGCCGCCTCCTTGTCGAGCACCATATAGTCGAGCGGCAGTTCCGTCGTGCTCTTGATCTGCTCCATGGCAAACGACGAAGACACATCACGGATCTCGATCTTGGCGATCAGCCGTTTGTAGAATGCGTCATAAGCCGCGATGTCCGGCACGACCACGCGCAGGAGATAATCCACATCGCCGCTCATGCGATAGAACTCGATGACCTCCGGAAACTCGGCGATCACCTCCGAGAAGCGCCGTAGCCATTCATGGCTGTGCGAGTTGGTGCGGATCGAGACAAAGACCGTAACCCGCACATTGACCTTCTGCGGGTCGAGCACCGCCACGCGGCGCTTGATGACGCCCTCTTCCTCCAGTTTCTGGATGCGGCGCCAGCAAGGCGTGGTGGACAGGCCCACTTTCTTGGCGATGTCTGCCACAGCGAGCGTGGCATCCTCCTGCAACAGGCGGAGGATTTTGCGGTCGAGTCGGTCCATCCGAGCCCCCATGCGAAAAATCTTTCGAAAGATGCCGTGCTCACGACGCCTTCACAAGAAAGAATTTCTCGCGTTCCGCGAATTTGCGGGCAGAGGTTTCGGAAATCGCTAGAAAATGCGTGCACGGATTTCACGTTGAAGCACCGGCAGCAATTCCTTCTCGAACCACGGATGCTTTTTCAGCCACCCCGTATTGCGCCAGGACGGATGCGGCAGAGGGATCATGCGCGCACCCTCATTGCGCCCGTAGATCGACCGCCAGCCCTCCACGGTTGCCGTCAGCGACATGCCTCCACGACGACCGAGATGCCAGTTTTGCGCATACTGTCCGATCAGCAGAACGAGATCGACTTGCGGCATCAGCGACAAGAGCGACTTGCGCCATGTCGGCGCACATTCGCGTCGGGGCGGAATGTCGCTGCCGGCTGCATCATAGCCCGGGAAGCACATCCCCATGGGTGCGATGATGAAGTTGTGTGGGTGATAAAACTCCTCGCGGGTCACGCCCAGCCATTCCCGCAACCTGACGCCGGACGGATCATCGAAGGGGATGCCGCTCTGATGCGCACGGTTGCCCGGCGCCTGGCTCGCAATCATCACCCGCGCGGACGATGATTCCCACAGGATAGGCCGCGGCTCGTGCGGCAGAGGCGCACCCAGCGGCGCATCCCGGCAGATCCGGCAATTGCGGATGGCAGCGGCAAGTTCGGCCAAAGCAGGGTCGATCACTCGCTTGAGCCCGTCTTGATGCCCAGCCTCTCACCCAGCCGCACGAACCATTCCACGATCGGTTCGAACTCGAGTTCGGCTGCGTCACCATGGCGCTGGCGCCATTTCTTCGGATTCTCGAAAGTGCCGGCCCACATGCCCAGCCGCGCCGCTCGGGCCTCCGCCTGCTCGGCCTCGAAACCCTTTCCATAGGGTATCGCCCACCCACTGCGGACCTGCTCGGCATTCAGGTCCACGCCGCCCGCCGAGCAATCGCCCAGAAGGCGGCGATAGCGATCACGCTTCGTCGCCTTGCACGACACAGCCCGCGAGCCGACCAGATCGATCAGCGCGTCGCGCGACGCCTCCCCGCACGGATAAGCCTCGCCGTTACGACGACAAACCTGACGCAGTTCGGGCGCATCGATGCCGATCAATCTGATCTTCTCGCCATTCAAGGTCAGCGTATCGCCGTCATGGATCGAGGTCGGCCGACCACCTTGCGCGACCTCTTCCGGCTGGTTCAGCCGATCGGCAACCATGGAAAGCGCCACGAGGATAGAAACCGCGAGCGCCACGTCGCGCCAGCCGGCCGTACGGCCGACGCCGCCGTGTCTTGCCACCCGGCTCATATGGCAAAGGGAGTCTTAAGCATTATCCGCTTAAAGTCGTCAGGCAGCATTTCACTCATTCAACCGAAGCCCCTCAATGGCGCTGAATCGCCCCGGTCCGGCGGACAAGATCATTGTGGACCGACGCAAGGCCCATCGCAACGCGGAGACGGCCCGGACGGTTCGACAAACCCGCGACCGCCTGTCCCAGCAAGGCGGCTCGGCGTCGCACGACCGTGAAATCCTGAAAATCCACGCGCGTGCCGTACTCGGTGCCGGTGCAGCCATGCCACTGCTGATCATGGTCATGCTCGGCATCATGCTCATGTTGGGCTTTTTCCACGAAGCGCTGGCATGGGCCGGCATCGCTCTTGCCTGCCATGGTGGCCTCGTCTTCATCGCCTATCGCGTTCACAAGACGGAGATCGCGGCACTCGATCCTTCCCGCGTGCGGCAGATACTTCTCGCTGCGCATTTCCTGAGCGGCCTCGGCTGGGCCTATCTCGGTGCGATGGAATGTGCGGTTTGCGAGACCTCTCAATTCCCGGTCATCAAAGCCGCGATGCTCCTCGCCGCGATGGCGGTGACGGCACTGACCGCTTCTGCGCTCAGCGGCACTTTGCTGGCCACCTTCGCGCTGCCTCTCGCCTTGTTCGCGCTACTCGGAGCCGATCTTGCAGCTGTCAGCGAATGGGTGATGCTGCTGCTGCTGCTGGCAGCTCTCCCCTTTCTTTCGGTAGTCGCTCGCCAGCTTCACGGCAACACGCTGATGCTGCTGTCTTTCAAAGGGGAGAAGGACGCGCTCATCGCGGAACTCGAAACCGCCAGCGCCATGTCCGAAGAAGCGCGCCGACGCGCCGAGGAAGCCAACCTCGCCAAATCGCGTTTCCTGGCCTCGATGAGCCACGAGTTGCGCACACCGCTGAACGCCATTCTCGGCTTTTCCGAGGTCATGTCGAGCGAGGTGCTCGGCCCGATGCAGAACGAGACTTACCGGCAGTATTCGCGTGACATCCACGATTCGGGGCAGCACCTGCTCGACCTCATCAACGAGATCCTCGACCTGTCGCGGGTCGAAGCCGGCCGCTACCAGCTCAACGAGGAGCCGGTTCACCTTCGCGACGTCGTGCAGGATTGCTGTCGCCTGATAGAGGTGAAAGCCGCCAATAAGAGCATCAAGCTCGTCCGCCAGTTCGAGCAGGCAATGCCGCGCCTTTTCGCCGACGAGCGCGCCGTGCGTCAGATCACGCTCAACCTTCTGTCCAACGCGTTGAAGTTTTCGCCCTCCGGCACCGAGGTCATCATCCGCGTCGGCTGGACCACCGGCGGCGGCCAATATCTCAGCGTCACCGACAACGGACCCGGCATTCCGCCCGAAGAGATTCCGGTTGTGCTTTCCGCCTTCGGCCAAGGCTCGATTGCCATCAAAAGTGCTGAGCAGGGCACAGGTCTGGGCCTGCCCATCGTGCAGGGCCTTCTCAGCGTTCATGGCGGTGAATTCGAACTGCATTCGCGGCTGCGCGAGGGCACGGAGGCGGTCGCCATCTTCCCGCCGAGCCGTGTCATGGAAGAACTGCCTGCGCTGCCGACAGCGGCGAATGCGGGGCGGAAACGCTAGGCGATTTTTGCGGCCGTCTTGACCAAACCGGCCGCAATCGCACC
Organism: Mesorhizobium liriopis; assembly: GCF_024053505.1. GTDB lineage: Bacteria > Pseudomonadota > Alphaproteobacteria > Rhizobiales > Rhizobiaceae > Mesorhizobium_B > Mesorhizobium_B liriopis. The sequence goes on from NZ_JAMXQS010000010.1 coordinate 205,126, forward strand.
GGCCGATCCGTCTCCGGTGGTGAGCCCAAGATCGAGCAGCGGTGCAAGTCCGAGCTTTTGGGCCAAATCGTCCAACTGAACACTGCCAAGCCGGTGCGCCAGTACGCAATGCTCCAAGGCGTTGGGCGCGAGCCGATAAAGGATCGCAGCTGCCGCCAAGGCAGGAATTCTATCCAGAATCACCGGCACCTTCTCCGCGCGCGCCGCGAGGATTGCTCCGAGTAAAGCGGCGAATTCGCGCCCGCCCAGGCGGCAAAGCAGGTCGAGCGGATCGTCCAAGTGCCCCCGATGCCGAACCACCGCAGCCTGTGCAGCCTCGCCGGCCCGTCGCCTGACATGCTCAGGTCCAGCGTCCGGCAGCCATGATGCAGCGTCGCCCCCCTCCAGCACCGACAGGATCGCGGCAGCGGAAACTTCCGCACCGACGCCGACCGACCCGAGAACCAGCAGGTCCGCCCCGCCCGCCACGGCCTCCATGCCAAAGGCAATGGTCGCCGCACAGCCGCGCTCGTCCAAGGCGGGCATTTCGGTAATGTCGTCGGTCGGATGTTCAAGCGCGAGCTCGAAGACCTTCAGGCCGAGATCGGCTTCCGCGCACAACGCATTGAGTCGTCCTTGCCCCTGGCTCAGCGTCTGAACCAACTCAGCCGTCGAGCCTGCAGGCAGCGCGGAAACGCCATGCCGTGCAACGCCGTGAGCGCCGGCGAACACCACCACAGTCGGGCGATTGACTGCGAGCACGGGCCGGCCGCGCCAGCCGGCGAGCCAGACAGCCAATTCGCTCAACCGATCCGCTAGGCCGAGTTTGGCACGAACCATTTCGGCTGCAGCGGAATTGGATGACGGAAGAGCCAGCAGAAGCTGTCGCGTGTCGTCGAGCGGGGATGGCGTGCCGGGTGCTTGCATGACGCCGAGATATTGCCTGCCGCGGCGCATCGCAACCGGTTCGTCGGCCCTTGCGCGCGAAGCCCCGACGGGCCATGTCTCGAAATCAGGAGCCTTGCCGCCGTGACTGCTATCGAATCCCCCTGCATTCTTGTCTGCTCGATCGACATGAAGACCGGCTACTGCTTCGGTTGCGGGCGCACGCGCGACGAAATTTCCGCATGGCTGAAGATGACGGTCGAAGAGCGCCGCGCCGTGATGGGCGAACTTCCAGCCCGGCTCGAAACCGTGGAGCGCCGTCCGCGCCGCGAGACACGTCGTACCCGCATGGCACGCGAGCGGAGCGAGCTGTCGTGAACCGCATCTTCTGGGTTCTGATGGCCATCCTCGGCGGAGCGCTCGTTCTACTGCTCGTCAACAACGACGCAGGCACGACCTTCGGCATGGCGAATGACGACTTCGCCCAGGCCGCCACGCTCGGCGCCATTGCGGTTCTGATTGCAGCCGGGCTCGTCGGACGCCGCATTCCGATGGGCGAGTTTACCCGAAACGTCGCGCTCTGGCTGCTGGCCGCTTTGGTGCTGGTCGCTGGCTATCAGTATCGCTACGAGTTGCAGGATGTGGCAAGTCGCGTCACCGCCGGCCTCGTGCCGACCAGCCCGGTTGCCTCGTTCGACGCCGAGGGCCGCGCGACCGTAATGCTCGACCGCGCGCTCAGCGGCCATTTCGAGACCACCGTGCGCATCGACGGCAAACCCGTCGATGTCATGATCGACACCGGTGCCTCGGCAACCGTTCTCACGTCTGCCGATGCCCGCCATGTCGGCATCGACGTGGATGCTCTCAGCTTCACGGTGCCTGTTTCAACCGCCAATGGCACGGCTCAGGCCGCTCGCAGTGTGGCCGGCGAGATCACCATCGGCGACATCACACGGCACAACGTGCCGATGCTCGTCGCTCAGCAGGGTGCGCTTGGTCAGAGCCTGCTCGGGATGAATTTCATCGGCACGCTTTCCGGCTTCGACATGCGCGGCGGGCGACTAACGCTCCGCGACTGAGGCTAGGCTGCCATCGACGCGGGTTCGCGTACGGCCGCCAGTGCCTGGATCAGCACTTCCGGCCCTGCACCGGGCCGGTTACCGTCCTCTGACAAGATCTGCCGAAAACGCCGCGCACCGGGAAGTCCCGTGAAAAGCCCGACCATATGGCGCGTGACATGTGAAAGCCGCCCGCCACGCGCGATATGCTCACTCGCATAATCCGCCATCCGGCGGACAACCGCGTCGAGATCGACCACAGCATCTCCTTCGCCGAACAATGCGCGGTCCACATCCGCCAGAACGGCTGGCGCTTGATAGGCCGCGCGTCCCAGCATCACGCCATCCACATGCGTCAGATGCTCACGCGCGGCACTCAGCGAGCCGATGCCGCCATTGATCCCGATGAACCGACCGGGCATCCGCTGCCTCAACCGATAGACGCGGCCATAATCGAGCGGTGGGATCTCGCGGTTCTCTTTCGGGCTCAAGCCCTGCAACCAAGCCTTGCGGGCATGCACCCACAGCCCGTCAGCTCCTGCTGCGAATACGCCATCCGCAACAGCATCCAGCGCCGGTTCGATATCCTGATCGTCCACGCCGAGTCGGCACTTGACCGTCACTGGAATACGCACCGCTGTCTTCATCGCGGCGACGCAGTCAGCGACAACCTCCGGCACTCGCATCAAACAGGCGCCGAACGCGCCGGACTGAACGCGGTCGGACGGGCACCCGACATTCAGGTTGATCTCGCTATACCCGAAGCCTTCGGCGATACGCGACGCCTCCGCGAGCTTTCGCGGGTCGGACCCGCCTAATTGTAAGACCACCGGTTGTTCACCGGCATTGAAGCCTAACAGCCTCCCCCGAGGCCCATGGATGACAGCGTCGGCGACCACCATTTCCGTAAACAGCACCGCCCGCTTGCTGAGCTGGCGATGAAAGAACCGGCAGTGCCGGTCCGTCCAATCGATCATCGGTGCGACGGCGAAGACTGGAGACTTCAACGTCTCGGTTCTTGCCTCGCCCTGGTGCTGAACGGATGGATGCATCATGCGCCCCATATAGGAGAGATTGGAGAGCGGCGCGAGCTATCCCCGCGCACAGCATAGGAACGCGCATAAGCTCAGCCCCCAAAGGAACCTCATATGATCGTCGTGGTTGGACAAGCGAGACAACTAGGAGCGAAATCGATGCCAGATTCTGTATCCCCCGGCCCCGTGTCCAACGCCGCACACCCGGACGTCCGTACGCCGAACGCGGAGGGCCTGCCGAACCAGAAGCGGGACGAGCTGCTCAACGACGAGCGGGACGCTCCGAAGGCTCCAAAGATGAGCGGTGGGATCAGGCCTGATGCCAACCCTCTCAACGCACCGCCGGATTTGCGCGACGCCGGGGAACCTACCGAACCGCTCCGCCAGGACGATCCACGGACCGGTCGTTAAACCATTCGTCGATGGGAGCGTAGGCGCGTCGGTAAGCGGGTTTCTGATCACTTCCGATTGTTCTAAGCCGATAGGGTTATTTCGGAGTGTGCGGAAGCATGCTTCTCTGCCCGCGCGTGGGGCAACCCTGCTTCTCACGCGGAAGGAGGCCCGGCGCTTGTCCACCCCCGATCGGCGCCGGGCTGCGTTATACCGCCACGGCTTCGTCTCAGAACCAACGCGCTGCCTTGCCGTTACTCAGGCTGCAAAATCACCGGCTTGCCAGCATGTGGGAGCGCCTGATGTTTGAAGTCGTCTACGAGACGCGGAAACAGGGCCAGACGCCCGACGACCCAAGTGCTCCGCTGACCAGTCTCGTCTTGAATTCGACCTTCGATACGGAAGAGAAGGCGCAAGACGCCTGCCTGGGCTTCCAAGGTCCATTCGAGAGAAGATGGGAAGACGCCTCGCAACATCGCTACTTCGGCGAAACACCGAAGGAGCCGGGCAAGGTCTCGATATGGTATTATCGGCCGGCGGACTGATTGCCCCTTGCCTCATGGCTAAGCGGGAGCATTTTCAAACGGATACGGACTTGAGGACCACTCAATGCGTTTGGGCATCGTCTCTTTCATAAGTTTCGCAGCGGTCTGCATTGCGGCCGGATGCTCAAGCAGCGGTTCGAATACGGGATACTCGGCTGCAAGCACGGGACCGACCACAGCAGGTGGCGCGGCCAGTGTCGCTGCTACCGGAACGGATACTGCCGCAGTCGTCAACGCCACTGGTGATCCGACCGCCGGAACTACGACCTCTGCTGGAGGAACGGCTTCGACGGGCTATTAGGAAGACCCAACTTCGACACCTATGGAAACTAAGCCGGCGTCTGCCTAATTGGGGCAGATGACGCTCTCCGCTGACGCCTCGCTCGCCGTCGATATTCCCTCCCCGCCCTCCCGGCTTCTGCTCGCTCTCGAGCTTCGCGCGCTTCCGGAGTTGGCGGCATTCGGCATCTCCTATCCGCTTCTTCGCGTTGCCGCGCCGCGCGGTGATGGCCATCCCGTCCTTGTACTACCCGGACTTTCCACAAGCGACCGTTCGACCGCGCCCCTACGCGCCATTCTGAGGCGACGGAATTTCGCCGCTGTCGGCTGGGGTCTCGGCATCAATCGTGGCCCGCATCTGGGCACGCTCGAAGCGATGAGTGATCGTATCAAATCGCTTGCGGATGAAAGCGGTCGCACGATCAGCCTCGTCGGCTGGAGCTTGGGCGGGATCTATGCCCGGCAATTATCGAGGCTGTTGCCCGACCATGTAAGGAGCGTCGTCACCTTGGCAAGCCCATTTGCAGGGAGCCCTCGTGCCACCAATGTCTGGCGGCTCTATGAGCGCTATAGCGGCGAACGGATCGACCAGCCCCGCGACTACCCCGGCGGTCCCTTGAGCGACCCTTTGCCGGTGCCGAGTAGTGCAGTCTTCAGTCGCTCGGACGGCATCTGCTCATGGCAAATCTGCGTGGAAAAGACGGGCAATCAATCAGAAAGTATCGAAATCCGAAGCAGCCATTGCGGCATGGGCTTCAACCCGGCTGCCATCTTCGCGGTTGCCGACCGCCTCGCCCAATCGGAAGGCGAATGGCGCCCTTTCCATGCGCGCGGCTTGAGACGCCTGTTTTTCCCGGCCTCTAGTTTCTGAACACGAGCTGCTCGAGAACATACAGCAGAATACCGGCCATGCCGCCGATGACCATGCCGTTGAACCTGATGTATTGGAGGTCGCGACCAATATTGATCTCGATCAGTCGCGTCAGCTGGCCCAGATCCCAGCGCTTTACCTGATCGGCGATGAAGGTGGAAACACCGCTCTTCTGGCTTTCCACGAAAGCCGCGAGCGCGATCACGAAGCCTTGGTTCATGTCGGCGCGAACCTTCGCGTCGCGTGCCAAATTGCGCCCCACCTCGACAAACATGTTGGTCAGCTGCTCACGGATGGTCGAGCGCGGCGCGCGGATGTCGCTTTCGATGAAACTCGAGAGGCTCTTTATCATCTCACCGCCCATCTCACGCAGTTCGGGGCGGAGGAGGAAGTCCTGCTTCAGCCGCTCGACGCGCGCGGCATAGGCAGGCGAAGTGCGCAGCTTGGCAACGAAGCCTTCCACGAACTCGTCGAACTCGCGGCGAAGCGCATGGTCGGGATCCGCGCGCACCTCATCCATCAGCGTGCTGGCAGAATTGACGATCTTGCGCAGCAGATACGCATCGGCTTTGAAGACGCGGAACAGCGAAGGCAATTCGTCGCGGATTTTCTCGCGCACCGCTGCAAGCGCTTCCTCGTCGCGCAGGAAGCGGCCGAGCACCTTCATGAACTCGTCAAAAAGTTGCTGATGGCGCCGGTCCTCCGTGAAGGCTGAAAGCAAATCGGCCGCCAGCGGCGCGATCTTCACTTTTCCGACCTGCTCAATGATGCGATCGGTCACGAAACCGCGCAGGTCGGACTTTTCCATCGCCGCGAGCATCTGCGGCATCAGCTTCGTCGTGAAACGCGAAAGCCCCGCGGAGCGATCGGCATCCGCCAGCCAATCCGCGACCATCTGCGCGAAATCCACCTGCCGGAGCTTCTCGCGCACTGGACCGGGAGCGAGGAAATTGCCCTCAATGAAGCGTCCGAGATTGTCGGCAATGCGCGCTTGGTTGTTCGGGATGATCGCCGTATGCGGGATGGGAATGCCAAGCGGATGACGAAACAGCGCCACCACGGCATACCAATCCGCGATGCCACCAATTGCCGCCGCTCCAGCGAAGGCCGCGACAAAGGCCAACCAAGGCCACGTGCTTTCGAAATATCGCGCAAGCAGAAAGGTGACGATGCAGAAAACGAGCGCTGCAGTCGCAATAGCCTTCGTTCGTCGCAGGGCACGAAGCTTTTCAAGATCGGCGGGACTGAGCTGGATCGGCTTGGGCTGAAGCGGCATGTGCATCGAAATAGCGCGCTTCGTCGCGCCGCCCAAGATAAACCGCAGATGAGTGCTGGAATTACAGTCCTGAAAGGTCCATAATCGGACCAAGCCCACAGTTTGAAAGAATGTCCATGCGGCTTACCCGCCAAACGAATTACGCGATCCGCATCCTGATGTACTGCTCGGCGAACGAAGGCCGCCTGAGCCGCGTCACGGAGATCGCCGGCGCCTATGGCGTTTCCGAACTGTTCATGTTCAAGATCCTTCAGCCGCTCGTCGAGCATGGCATGATCGAGACCGTACGCGGCCGCAATGGCGGCATCCGCCTTGGCAAGCCCGCCGAACAGATCACGCTTCTGGATGTCGTGAAGGTCACCGAGGAAAACTTCTCGATGGCTGAATGCTTCGACACCGGCAGCGAGTGTCCGCTGGTCAACGACTGCAGCCTGAACGGCGCACTGCATGAAGCGCTCGACGCTTTCTTCGCTGTGCTCGGCCGCTATTCGATCAAGGAACTGGTCGAGACCAAGCCCAATATCCACAGCCTTCTAGGTATCCAGGCCATGCCGACGCCCGCGCTGGCGAACTGACGAGCAACGGCACGAATCGACACGGCGCCCGTTTCACGACGGGCGCCGTTTTCGTTTGGAGGCCCGCCGCCAGCAGGCTCGCATTGCCGCCGGCGGCCGTGGTGTCCATGCAAACCGCCCGCTCATGCGCGTAGGCGGCGGGATAGATCGTCTCGACAACAAGCGGAACGATCGGACCGCTGCGCTCCGCCAGCAGGCGGCGCACGCGCCGCAACGTTCCGGCATCCGCATTCAGCGCAACCAGATCGGCTTCGCGCAACAAGGCTTCGTCCGGTGCGCCGTCAACCGCCGCAAGCCGCATGTCCTTGCCAATCAGGGGACGAAGGGCCTCCCTGGCATTCGGCGCGACGGCGACGACACTGTTGCCGGCGGCCAAGGCCTGAAATCACCTGCGCCACCAACGTTTCCTCGTCAGTACCCAAGCAGAGCGCTTTGCCGCGCGGCGCATAAGCCAGCGTGTTCGCCTCACCTGTCGGTCCGGGCAGATCGCTCGCCCATCTCGCGTATGGCAGCGCCCACCGCGCGGCGTATGACTGGTTCGCCCAACCGCCGCACCATTCCCCACAAGGTCCGCTCGATCCCGCCCTCACCGTCGTCCAGCACGCGACCCGTCAGCATGAGCCCCCAAGTCGAGGCATTGACGAAAATGGAAGATGATGAACCCGAATGCGACGACCAGTCATGCGGCGCGATCTTGTCGCGGATCAGATCGTCCATCGTATCTGCATCAGGCACACGCAGGAGTGTCTCGGCCAGACACATCAGGGCGACACCTTCTTTGGTCGAAAGTCCATAGGCTGACAGAAATGCCTCCATCAGCCTGGGATCGGCTTCGGCCCTCACGGCACGCACCAAATTGGCGGCCTCTTGCGAGATCGCTTCCCGGTCTTGTCCGGACAGATCAGCGAGCGCAAGCAGGCGCTCCACCGCCTCGCCCTCATCGGGCATCAGATTGGCGCGGAGTTCGGAGCGGATGGCGTCAAGGATGTTGAAACCTGCAAGGGAGAGGTACCGAATATGAGAGCTTGCCGCGCACTTCCGCATTCTAAATTTCAGAGGTACACAGCATACAATGACCAGATTTCTGGCATTTATCAGACCGAACAGCCTGCAATGACCACGCAACCAGACTAATTGGACCGCATCGACCACAACATCATTGCCGCACTGATGGAGGACGGCAGGCCATCCATGGCCGAACTTAGCCAAGGCGTCGGTTTCTCCAAGACGCCCGTGCAGGCGCGTGTTCGTCGGCTTGAGCGAGACGGCTTCATTCGCGACTATGGTGCGTTGATCGATGGCGAGCGAATGGGCGACGCGCATCTGGCCTTCGTGCACGTCAAGCTGTCCGACACTCGCCTCGCAGCGCTCGACACTTTTAACCGCGCGGTGCTCGCCGCGCATGAGATCGAGCAGTGCCATATGATGGCGGCGAGCTTCGATTACCTATTGAAGGTCCGGACGCGAGACATAGGCGCCTATCGCAAGGTGTTGGGCGAAAAGATTTCCGCCCTGCCCCATGTGGCGCAAACCTCGACCTTCGTCGCCATGGAAACGGTCAAGGGATAGCGCCACTCAGCCGAGCCGGAAGCGATACTCGGTCAACTGGCGATAGATTTTGCCCGGCCGCAGAATGGCCTGCGGAAAGTAGGAACGGTTCGGTGAATCGGGCCATGTCTGCGGCTCGAGGCAGAAGCCCGCGTGAGGCCGGTAGGTCCGGCCGTCCAGCCCGGCGCCCTCGGCCACATCGAGGTATTCGCCCGTGTAGAACTGGATGCCTGGCTCGGTCGTCCACACTTCCATGGTTACACCGGACCGCTCACCGGTTGCGCTGACGACGCGCCGTAACGAGCAGCGCTCTGCGGAAAGGCAGAAATTGTGGTCGTAGAGTCCGTCATTCGCCACGTTGATCGCGCGTGTGGAACGGAAATCGAAGGCGCCACCTTCCACGGGCTCGACCCGGCCCCTCGGGATCATCTCTCCGTCGACGGGCAGATAGGCATCGGCTTCGATCTGGATTCTATGACCGCGCACATCGCTTTCGCCGCCATTATCCAGATTGAAATAACTATGCTGTGCCAGATTGCACAGCGTGGCGCGATCCGCTTGCGCCCGTAGTTCGACTTCCAGCGTGCCCCCGCCGCTGAGTCGATAAGTGACCGAAACGTCGAGTGCGCCGGGAAAACCTTCGCACCCGTCGGGATCGAGAAGTGCGAGCGTCACCGAATCATCGGCCGCCTCAGCGACCTGCCATTCACGCGCAGAATAGCCATTCGCCCCGCCATGCAGCGTATGCTTGCCGATGAAATTGGTGGGGCCTTGAAAGCGCTCGCCGTCGATCGTGAACTGGCCATTCTTGATCCGGTTCGCGTAGCGGCCCGCGATGGCACCAAGATAGTTCTTGTTCGAGCGGTAAGCCGTGGGATCCGCCAAGCCCAGGACAAGAGGCGCGCCGTGGCCTGCGAGCCTGAGATCCTGGATCGCCGCACCCCACGGCACGATGGTGGCGGAAAGCCCGCCGCCATCGATGCGCACCTGTGCCACGGTTTCGTCGCTCACGTCAGAGCCCTAACCCACCGATGCACACATATTTCGTGTCGAGATAATCCTCGATGCCCTGGTGCCCGCCCTCGCGGCCGAGACCCGATTCCTTGACGCCGCCGAACGGCGCCTCGACGGTTGTGATCAGCCCTTCATTGATGCCGACCATGCCGTATTTGAGACCCTCCGATACGCGGAAAGCGCGGCCGAGATCGCTCGTGTAGAAGTAGGCCGCCAGACCGAACTCGGTGTCGTTGGCGAGC
>NZ_JAMXQS010000011.1 GCF_024053505.1 Mesorhizobium liriopis
CTATGCTGGCATCACCATCCAGTCGGCAGTTATTTATGCGCTCAACCCCATCCCGCTTCAGGATCTCTGGATCCTTCCCGTTCTCATCATCGTCTACGGAATGATCAGCGTCCCGTTCGTGGCGGCCGGGCTTGCAGTGTTTGGCCTCCCCTTGACCCAACCCTTGCGGCGCTATGCTGACCATTGGTGGGTGGTAATCATTGCCGCTCTGTGGGGCGCAGTATCGGGTGAGATCGTCTACACCTTTATCGACAACGTCATCTTTGGCGCCAACTGGCAGTTCGGCACAGTCAGCCCCCAAAGCCTTGGGCCCATTTATGGCGTGCCCACCGCCCTTGCATGGTGGGTATTCCGACGGCGCGGCTGGCGGCGTGAAGAACAGCTCGCTGCGACAAACGGAACACACCTGCAAGGATGACCGCGGGGGGGCATTTTGGCCCACGTTGCTCGGACTAAAGCCATCCAGAGCCACGCCGAACGCGCTTATGTGCCTTGCTAACCGCCCTCCCCGTTCCATCTGGTTGCCGAGGCATCACACGCATTTGGATGGCAAGCAGTATGGGCACCACTCTGACCGCACAGTTCGAAACCCGTCGCGAGGCCGAAATGGCCGTTGAGCGGCTCGTCCAGCAATATGAGATCGAACGAACCGATGTCTTCATCGCAGCGGCAGGCGCGGAGAACACGGCTGGCGAAGAGCTCAGCGGATCAGACACGGAAGCGGGTCAACCGAGCCCTGAAGACCGCGACGATGCTCCTTTGAACGGCACTATCGAAGTGTCAGTCGATGTCGAGGATGAGGCGAAGGTCGAAAAGATCCTCGAAGCGTTCAGCGAGTTCCACGCGAGCGATGTCGAGCAAGACTGATGCAGCCGTGAGCTTGTGGCCTGCCACTGTCGCGCTGCCTATCAGGCCGCGTTGCGAACGATGGGCAGGCTCCTCAGGCGAGAGCGGTCGGGTTACGTTTTGCGGCTTCTGCCCAAGCCCATGGATCGTGCGATCTCGACACGCCGCTTCGAGTAGCTCTCGGCGACCATGGGGTAGTCGCTCGGGAGGTTCCACTTTGTGCGGTACTGGTCGGGCGTCATGCCCTGCTGTGCCAGATGTCGTCTGAGCGAGCGGTAGGGCTTACCGTTTTCCAAACTGATGATGTGATCAGTGCCGACGGACCGCTTCACACTCACCGCAGGCTTCTGCTTCTCCGCAACTTCGGGAAGCGGCGATGCAACATCTGCTCTTCTATCAAGCCCCGACAGCGACTGATGCACTGAAGCGATCAGGCTCGCCAGTTTGTCGACGGGCACATGATTGCTCCCAACAAAGGCGCTGACGATGTCGACGGTATACTCAAGGGTTTTCGAAGGCACGGCACTTCTCATGCTGGATCAGGGGCGCACCGCGGCTGTAAGTTGCGCAGTTGGCAAGGCGCGAACGATGTCCGCTCAAACGAATGCGGCAAGGAGGTACAGATCGCTTGATACGCTCCGCCGTCTTGATCGGTCATGACCAAGGTTTCCTTGTCAGGCGACCAAGCGCAGTTTGGCTCTCCGCTTGTCTTTGTCCTTTGCCTGTGGGGCCGGAATGGCAATGGCAAGTGGATCGGGTGATGTGTTGGTGAGGTTGTTCGATGCGTTGGCCTCAGCGACATCTTCCAGCTTGAATAGCATCGCCCGGTCATTGAGGGTTGTCGCCTCGTACGACAATGTCTCGGCGGTCATTGTCATCTCTTGTGCTGCACCAGCATTTGCTTGCGTGACCTGGTCAAGCTGGATGATGGCCTGGTTGATCTGATCGATCCCGATCGACTGCTCGCGGCACGAAGCGGAGATTTCGCCCACGAGCTTTGCCGTGTCACGAATGTCGGGCAAGAGCTGCTCGAACATCGCTCCAGCGCTTTGTGAGGCCGACAGAGTGTCGGTAGAAAGCTGACCGATTTCTGCTGCGGCCTGCTGAGAGCGCTCGGCCAGCTTTCGCACCTCTGATGCCACCACGGCGAAGCCCAAGCCGTGTGAGCCCGCCCGGGCGGCTTCGACGGCAGCGTTGAGTGCCAGAAGGTCGGTTTGCCGCGCGATCTCGCTGACAACCCTGACCTTGTTCGCAATCGTTTGCATGGCTTCAAGCGACTGAACGATGGCTGCGTGGCTGGTTGTGGCTCGATCAGCGGCAGTGGCAGCAATCCGCTCTGCCGCGGCCGCATTGTCCGCGTTCTGACGGATGTTTGCGGTCATCTCCTCAACGGCCGCCGATGTCTCCTCAGACGCCGAGGCCTGCTGAGCCGAGCCCACCGACAGCTGTTCGGCTGTTGCCGAAGACTGACGTGATCCGCCTTCAACGTTCCGCGTTGCCCCAACCACGTCTGCGATGATCGCGTTGAGTTTGAGCCGCATCTGGCAGATCGAAGTCAAAAGATCGCCGATCTCGTCATTGTAGGAATGCACAATGCGTTCGGAGATGTCACCGCGACCAATCTTATCTGCATGATGCATCGCGAGCCGGATACCGCGACCCAGCGTCCAGGCAATCCAGACCGCAGCAGCCATGCCAGCCGCAAGGGCTGCCACAATCAATGCGATCTGAATGGAGCGTGTGCGCTCATACACGGCCTGAGCATTGCTGACGAAGCGTGCGGCATCCGCAACTTCGGTGGTCTCCAAGGCTTTGAGCTGGGCGAAGAGCTGCGAAGCCAATGGCGCCTGCTCTGCTTCGATCAGTGCAATGATCCGGTCGCCGCTTGCGCTCCGCCCCTCGGTTCGCTCCTTGGCAGCTTCTGCCAAGACTTTCTCCTGAACCGCTTTGTTCTGGGCAATGAGCGGCATCAGGTTCTGCAACTCGGCTTGGGTCGCTTCGGCTGTGATGCGGCCCCAAGTTGCCTTGAGCTCCTCTTCAAGCTTGGTGACATGGCTTCGCTCAGTGGTGATCAGCGAGCGCAACAGTTCGCGCCGGGTCTCGGTCACCTCCTGCTCGATACGTTGAACAGCTCTGACCTTCTCGAAAGGCCCAGCTGCGAAGTCAGACATGGCGGCATTGGTTTGAGACAGGCTGGCAAGGCTGGAATAGCCTGACGCAGCCACAAGAAGAAGCACGCCGCCAAACGCCAGCGCGAGTTTTGATCGAATAGTGAGACGCACAAAATAACCCCATGAGTTCGACCGATCCCCTCTCCCAAGGGCTGCAATCGATCGAGTGATGGGGAGCTAGGCCTGCAGGGCTTAACGAACAGGCCGATCTTACGTCGCGTCAGCAAGATAGCGAGCACGCCGAGGGAAAGACCTCAAACGTGGTTACGCAACCCGCAACGGCAGCTGGCGTCACACGTCGGAGGCGAGCCATTCGAACTCTATCCAATCCTGAAGCAACGCAAAGTTCACCGAGAAGTCAAACAACCTACCTGCCTTAACGCACTTCACTCTTCTCCCTGCGATTGCTGCAGGCTTGGAGGGAAGAATGCAGGCACTCTACACATGCCTTGGCGATCTGCATGACGGCCGGCTGCTGCTGATCGCTGCGATGATCTGCATCGTCGGCGTTTATGCATCCTTCTCGATTGCCGCGCATGCCGGCCGCAGCGAACGCCGCGCCCGCACAAGCTGGGGGCTTCTCAGCATTCTGGCGGCTGGTGCCACCGCTTGGGCAACCCACATGATCTTGCTTCTGGCATTCCAGCCCGGGATGCTGTCGGGCTTCGATCCTGTGCTCACCGTCCTCTCGCTGATCGTCGGCTTGGTTGTAATCGGTATCGGCATGGGGCTATCGATTGGTCGGCACAGCGCAACAAGACGCTTTGGTGCGGGCACCATCCTCGGTGCAGGTATCGTCGGGTTGCACTATCTGGGCCAAGCGTCCTATCGCGTCACGGGCGAGACGCACTGGGATGGCTCGCTTGTTACCTCCTCATCCGTGCTCGGCATGCTGATCTGCGGGCTTTCCATAGTATCAGCCGGGGCGCGCAGGAAACCGTTGCGGCCATTGTCGGCGCCCCTTCTGCTGCTGTCCATCGCCGTGATCCACATCGGCGGCATGCTAGCCATGCAATTGTTGTTTGATCCGAGCATCTCACTGCCGCCAACGGCTCTGTCCCCTGAGACAGTGGCACCTGCGGTTGCCGCAGTCAGTCTTGGCCTGATCGCTCTCGCCTTCGTCGGGTTGCGCTTTACTATCAATGCCAAGCTTCAGGCCCGCCGCGACCAACTGCGACTGCGTGAACTCGCCAGTGTCGCGATCGAAGGCCTGGCGGTCTGCAACGACGGGATCATCGTTAGCACGAACGCCAGTCTCGAGCGCCTGTCCGGCTATGAGCAGGACGAACTTATTGGCAGACCGATCGCTTCCCTTTTGATGGGCCAGCAGGTCGCTTCGCTCCCGTTGGGCGAGGAACAGGATGCGAAGCTTCTGCATCAGCAAAATCAAGTCGTGCCGGTGCGCGTCGTTCGAAGCGAAGTGAAGCTCGGCAGCAAGGCGCAGACCGTGATTGCCGTGCGCGACCAGCGCGAGCGCCTTCGCACAGAAGCTCACATTCGGGTACTAGCCTACACCGACGCCTTGACTGGTCTCGCCAACCGTCAGCGCTTCAACGACCTCCTGGAGGAGCACGCGGCTGCCTGCGCCTACGGTGTCGAATGCTTCAGCCTTCTGCTTCTCGATCTCGATCAGTTCAAGGCCGTCAACGATACGCTGGGTCATGGGCTCGGCGACAAGCTGCTTAAGGCAGTGGCTGAGCGGCTCACCGCCATCAGCAATTCAAATGACGTCGTTGCAAGGCTCGGCGGTGATGAGTTTGCCATCATCATCACAGGCAGGACAGATGCTGCCAGACAGAGGGCAGACGCCTTGCTTGAAGCATTCAGCATGCCCTTTGCAGTCGATGGGCATATGCTTGGGATCTCCACCAGCATCGGTATCGCCTCAGCCTTCGAGAATGGGTTTGATCCAATCGAACTCACCCGCAAGGCAGATCTGGCGCTTTACGAAGCCAAACGCGAAGGGCGGAACAAGTATCGTCTGTTTGCCGATGAACTGAGCCTCAAGGCGCAGGCGCGTCGAAGCCTGGAACTCGACTTACGCCACGCATTGGCGCACGACCAACTCAGCGTTTACTACCAGCCGCAGGTCGATCCAAGGTCGAGCACGTTCGAAGGCGCGGAAGCGCTTGTCCGGTGGTTCCATCCCGAGCGCGGCTCGATTGCCCCCATCGACTTCATCGCAATTGCTGAAGAGGCTGGACTGATCGCCAAGCTGGGTGAGTTTGTGCTGCGTGAGGCCTGTCGCGAAGCAGCAAACTGGCCTGAGGCCACAAGGATCGCCGTCAATCTGTCTCCCATCCAGCTGCGTGATCGGCAACTGCCAAATATTGTCCGAGCCATCCTCAACCAGACCGGGCTGCCGGCGGAAAGACTGGAACTGGAAGTCACCGAAAGCGCCTTGCTGCATGACGATGGCGTCACCTACAGCAACCTTCATACTTTGCAGGCCTGCGGCATCCGCATTGCACTCGACGACTTCGGGACAGGCTACTCGTCGCTCAGCTACCTGCGCCGCTTTCCCTTCAGCAAGATCAAGATCGACCGCTCATTCGTCAGCCAGGTGCCGCACGATGCCGACAGCATGGCGATTGTCGAAACCGTAATCACGCTCGCGCACAGGCTGGGTATGACTGTCACGGCCGAGGGGGTCGAGACCCATGCACAGCTACACTTTGCTGCGCTCAAGGACTGCCAACAGGCACAGGGATACTTGGTGGGTAAACCGATGGATGCAGAGGAGTTGCGGCTGCAGTTCCTTGAAGAGAAGCAACTGAAAGTTGGGACGTAATCAATCTGCGGATAGCGGACCTTCTCTGAGAGCCTGTCCTGAGATCAGAAAATGGACTTCGTACTAATTCGGAGAGTGCTTCCAGGATTCCGTGTGTTGGGATATCGGAGATCCTGTTTAACGCAGTCTATGACCACGGACGCGTGAGGCTCACTGTTCCAATTGTCGAGGTCGAAATTTTTCTGGTGCAGGAGATCCTGCCAACATCTAACGCGAGCCGTTGAAAAGCTTGCCTGTCCGATTTCCAACTTCTGATCTCTTACTGTGCCAACATACCAATGGCGGCTTTCGGCGAATCTTCAGGGTGGGTGGAATGGCCGGAATGAGGTGCTAAGCGGAATGTCGGAACTTGGGCCGGGAGCCGACCGTCCGGTTTTGGGTAGAATCGATGAAAAGCTGCCGTTCTGCGTTCTATCCTGCTGATGTCACTTGTGGGTGCGAATACACGTATGAATATCTGACGTGAGGTCTAAGGGTCGGGATAGGAATTAGCCCTTCTCCCTCTTCTCGATCAAATGCCACCCCCCGACACGACGGCGTTTCTGCCTCCGTCACGGCATCAGGCATACCACAGGAGCAGACCTGGAATCCAATAGTTGGGATCGGTAGAAGTGCCCGCTTTCCAGCGCGCAGGGGGACCTCAGCCCGCTTCGAAAAGCAGGCTTCATGTGCTTCGAGTTGCCATACGCGACCATGACCGTCAGAGGTTGGGTGGATAGGCCTGTCAGCCACTCACTGCAGCGGCCACACGATCAGCAGCAACGGCACGGCAACGAGGATGACGATCAGCGAGAGCGGCGCTCCAAGTCGAGCGTAGTCGCCAAACCGGTAGCCACCTGGTCCCATCACCAGCGTGTTGCACTGGTGTCCGATGGGCGTGAGGAAGTCGCAGCCCGCCCCGATCGCAACCGCCATCAGAAAGGCATCGGGCCGGAAGCCGAGATCGTGGGCGAAGCCGGCGGCGATCGGCGCCATCACGAGAACCGTCGCAGCGTTGTTGAGAAACGGTGTTACGGCCATCGCAGCGACAAGGATGAGTGCGAGTGCGCCATAAGGCGGCAGAACCGTTCCGACCTCCGCCAGCTTGGCCGCAATCAGGTCGGTCGCACCCGTTGTTCTCAAGGAGTCGCTGACGGGGATCAATGCTGCGAGCATCACAAGAATGGGTCCGTCGAGTGACCCATAGACCTCGCGCAGTGGAATAACCCGAAATGCAACCATCGCCGCAGCCGCGGCAAAGAAGGCAACCGGGACCGGAACGACGCCGAAAGCTGTGGCGCCGATGGCGAGTACAAGGATTAGGACCGGTACGAAACCGCGTCGCACCGATCCGAGCCTTATCTTGCGCTCTGCCAACGGAAAAAGATCGAGTTCCCGCAACGCCACAGGCAGGCTTTCGGGGCTGCCCTGAATGACGACCACGTCGCCAGAACGCAGCATTGCCTGGCCGAGGCTTTCGGTGACGCGCCCGTTGCGGCGGCTCAAGGCGATGAGGTTGACATTGTATCGATCGAACAAGGTCAATGCCTCGGCCGAGCGCCCGATCAGTGGCGAGGATTCTGAAACCACCGCTTCAACGGAATGGAAATCCTCATCCGTGTTCGCTCCACGCCTTTCACCGGTCACGCTGAGGCTGGAATGCGCAACAAGCCGGTCAAGTGCTTCGGCCTCGCCCTCGATCGTCAGCCTGTCGCCTTTTTGCAGAACGGTGTCCGGCAATGGGGTCAGCGACGTAGTCTTGTCGCGCGCAATCGAAACGATCTGCACATCTTCATCGCCCGACGCGCGCAAATCGCCAACGGTCATGCCGATCAGCGACGATCCCTCAACGATGATCGCCTCGGTGACATAGTTCTTGATGTCGATCGCCTCGTGAACATCCGCGCTGACGCGTTGCCGTTCTGGCAGAAGCCGATGGAAGAGAACGAGAAACAGGATGCCCACGAGCGCCAAGGCAGCACCGACCGGCGTGAAATCGAACATCGTGAACGGCTCGCCCGTGATCTCGCCTCTCATGCGAGAGACAACCACGTTCGGCGAGGTTCCAACCTGCGTCATCAGTCCGCCGAGAAGTGCCCCGAATGCCATAGGCATCAAAAAACGCGAGGGTGAGACATTGGACCGGCGCGCGAACTGAAACGCGATCGGCATCATGATGGCGAGCGCGCCTATGTTCTTGATGACGGCTGACAGGAGCGTGACGACGCCAACCAGGATTAAAAGCTGAGCGGACACGGTTTTAACACCGGGCAGAAAACGCTGGATCGCGTATTCCATGACGCCGGACCGCGCGACACCGGCACTGACGAGGAGGGCGCTGCCGACAATGATGACAATGTCGTCACTGAACCCGTTGAATGCTCGGTCGAAGGGAACGATGCCGACTGCAATGGAGGCCAGGAGTGCGCCGACTGCCACCAGATCGTAGCGGAAGCGGCCCCACAGGAACGCGGCCATCATCAGCACGATAACCGATGCCGACAGGATCTGCTCGTTTGTCATTCAGAAGACGGCCCCCCTTTGCGCGCCATATGAACAGCCGGCTCCAACGCGGACAGAAGATCATTGTTGCTCGACAATTCAGGAGCAGTCCGACGTTGCCGAAGGATGTGGCCCGGCGGCAAGATGACGAGAGGCATTCGTCGCGCCGCAGGCGGCTCAGGTCTCGCCTGCAAGATCGCGCCGCGCCTTGTCCAGCTCCTCCGCATAGCGCCGCATCAGGTGGCCTTCGGTCATCAACCCGACAACGCGCCGTGTACGGAAACTGTCGACGACAGCCAGTTCTTCAGCCTTGGCCGCTTCGAAGATGTCGGCGGCCGCCTTGGCATTCATGGGCGGGATGAGCACGGTGTCTGGAAAGCGGATCAAGCTTCGAACGCTTCCCTGCTTCTCCCCTTCTGCTGAAACATCGGCATGCGCGTCGGGCACGAAGATCATGCCTGCATATTCCTCGCCGTCCTTGAGCGCGATCACGCGTTGCGCCGAACCGAGCGGGAAGAGAATGCGGAACGCCGCCAAGGACGTGTTCTCGCTCACTGTGCGGACATCGCTTCGCATCATGCTGCGCACCGTCAGATTGCGCATCCAGCCGACATCGTGCGCACTGCGGATCGTCTCGCCACGCAAGTGTAGGCGCCAGGTCGAGAACGAATAACCGAACACCGAGCGCACGACGAGCGAGGACACGATCGCAGCCGCCAGCACGATGCCAGTAAGGCTCAGGTCCCGCGTCGCCTCAAGTGCCAAGAACGTCATGGTGAGCGGCCCGCCAACCACGCCCACGGCGAGTGATGTCATGCCAACGACGGCGGCGACGCTCGTGTGTATGCCCGCTGAAGGAAGAACGATCGCGAACAGGGTTGCGAACATGTTGCCCAGAAGGGCGCCGAGAAACAGCGACGCGAAGAAGAGGCCGCCGCGAAATCCAGACCCAAGCGAGACGACGGAAGCCAAGACTTTCAAGACGAAGACGGTCGCGATCGCCCAGAAACTGAAATGCATCGTCAGATAAAGGTGCATCGCCCCATGCCCGCTTGACAATATCTGTGGCGAGATCATTCCGAGCAAGCCAATGATGACCCCGCCCAATAGGGGCCGAACGGCCGACGGCGCCTTGATCGATAGAAATCCGCGCTCGACCAGAGTTACCAGTTGCATGATGGCGATCGAGGCAAAGGCGCAAATTGCACCGAGAAGCAGAAATGGCAGATACTGGTGGGGCAAGATCGGAAGCATGGCACCGACTTCGATCGGAAACTGTTCAGCTCCCAACCAATCGGCCATCAGTGAGGCTGAAACCGCAGCCGCCATGACTGGCGCGACATTGGCCAGCGAGTAGACGCCGATGATGAGCTCGAAACCATAGAAGGCACTAGTGAGAGGGGCGCCGAACGCGGCAGCAATGGCTCCTGCCGCACCGCACCCCACGAGAACGCGCACATCGTTGCGTCGCAACTTGAGCGCACGAGCGAGCCTTGAGGCCAAGCCCGCCCCCACCTGCGTGAAGCCGGCCTCCAGTCCGACCGAGGCACCGAATCCGCTCGAAATCATGGTTTGCGCGGCGACGATCCATGTATCGTTGAGCGACATCCGGCCACCGTAGAGTGCATTGGCCTCGATCGGATCGAGCAGGGGCCGGTTACGATACCGGCGAAGAAAATAAGCCGCGATCCCCATGATGAGGCCGCCCGCAACAGGGACAACCGCATCCGCCAGACTCGAAAGATGCAAAAGGCCGGACAGGCGCACATCGACTGGCAGCGAAAACAAGCTCGCATGCATCATCTGCACGGTGCGGCTCATGAGCGTCACGAAGACGCCGGCCACCGCGCCGACCAGGCAAGCCAGCAACACAGTAGAAATGCCCTTGGCCTGAAGAATGCCGCCGATCCTGACACCATGGCCATGGGCAAGCTTCAGATGTTCGCGAATGGCTAAGGTCACGGTCAAATCAAGCTTGATGGGGGCGCGAAACGTGCAAAAAAGCGTAAGGCACGAAAATTGGCTTCGCGTGTACCGAGGATAGTGCAATCGAACAATCGGTTCGACCGTTCTCGTTGACCACATTCATCGGCAACGCGCTGCCGACCGGCATGCTTGCGCCATAGTCGGTGAGGAACTCGCCGCAGTCGACAAGCGCATGCACCCAAACCTTGCACTCACTTTCGCGCTCGGTTTTGACCTCTTCCCGTGAAGTAAGCCGCAAAGTTGTTCAAGACCCCCTGCCAGCAGGCCTGCTGTGCTTGTGGGTCAGACATGGCATTAGACTCAACGTATTGGCGAATGCGTGTGCCTTCACCCTCGCTCACAAATTCAGTTCGAACATGCATGTCACCATCGAGTATCTGCACCGACAGGTCAGGAGGGCGTAGTTCGACGTAGACACCCTCGATCTCATAGGCGGCCTGGCTGCCGATACTGCGTATACGAACTCGGAATGCTCCAGAAGTGCGCGCGTCGATCTCGCACCGGTCAGCAAACCAATCGTCACTGCGGACCCATCTTTGTGCTATTGCGGGGTTGTGATGCGCGCACCAGACTTCTCGAACTGAGGCATTTGCGAAAGCTTCGATGCAGAATCTCATGCATTGTTATCTACTGTACGGTGCTGATTTCGCCACAGCCGTTGGTGATGCACGGGGCACCCACGGCTCCGAACGGAGTCAGACAGCTATCAGCACGAGCACTCAGTTGAGTTTTAGCGCATCGGCAAATGCCGTTTCGGCCGCTAGTTGTACTCCGCCTGCAAGACAAAGGGCTCGCGCATCACCACACGATTGCGACCACTATTCTTCGCTGCATAGAGGCACGCGTCAGCTGCAGCGAACAGTTCTGATCGAGTTTGGATGGCGCGAGCACCAGTAAGCCCAACACTGACAGTCAACTTGCGTACGACGTTGGGTCTCGCTTCAAAATGGACGCTTTGCACGCTTGTGCGAATACGTTCCGCGATCAACAAAGCCTCCTCCGTGCTCGTCTCAGGCAGAAAAACACCGAACTCCTCCCCTCCGACGCGTCCAAAGATGTCGTTCTTTCTCACCTGACGGCGAATGGCATTCGAAAGCAGCTTCAACGCTTCATCGCCTGCTGTATGCCCGTAAGTGTCGTTGATCGATTTGAAGTGGTCGGCGTCGATGATCATCATCGCACCTGGTCGCCCGCCTTCTCTGGCTGTAGCCATCTGTTCGAAGAAGGCTTCACGCATAAGCGCACCGGTCAAAGGGTCAATGCTTGAGTGTGCCCGAAGCTTGGCGTGAGCCGCGGTAAGGTCGGCATGCATTCGTCTGAGCTTTTCGTGCTCCCAAAAGAAAAGAACAGCAAACGGGAGCGTTGTCACCAGAGGCATGAACATATTCATGCCCATAGCAAACGCACTGAAAGGTTTGCCTAGAGCCCAGCGAATGGTGAATGAGATCGACAAGCCCATTACACCCAGCAGGAGGGTGCCTAGGAAAGCCTTCAGAATGATACGCAGCATGCAAAGCCCATGGAGTAGGGCTCTAGTCTGCACCCGGAGCGTTAAAGTGCCTTTGGGGAATGCGATAAAGTTTGATCTGAGCATTAGGGCATACGCCGCCTGCTGATGCCGCTGGCGGGGAAATTCGCATGAACAGCGCTTAGCGGAAGGTGACACCACGACCAGTGGAGATGGGGTAGGAATGGCTCCAGTAATTTTGCCTCGGGTTCATTTGATGTCCTCCCGTTGCGCGGCTCGCAGAACCACGTAACCCAGGAGTCCCGCTGCGAGCGATCCGCACAGGATGCCGATCTTGACCTCTTCCTGGAGGATTGGATCATTGGCAAAGGCGAGCAATCCGATGAAGAGGCTCATGGTGAAGCCAATGCCGCATAGCAGCGAAATACCCAGAAGCTGTGCCGTGCTCGCACCTGCCGGCATGTCCGCCCAGTCCATCTTGACGACCAGCATAGCGGTCCCGAACACGCCGATCAGTTTGCCGAGCAGAAGGCCGAGCGCTACCCCAAGCGTCAGGTGATCGGTGAGCATCGCCGGCGAAAGCCCTACGAATGAAACACCCGCATTGGCAAACCCGAAGACCGGGATGACGAGAAACGTCACCCAGCCGTGCAGTCCGTGCTCCAGTCTGTGAAGCGGCGACTGCGCCATGTCGTCGGGCCGTGCCGGTGAAGGCTTGAGTGGAATGGTCAGCGCCAGAAGCACGCCGGCAATGGTTGCGTGCACGCCGGAGCGAAGCACGACGAACCATAAGATCGCGCCCACGAAGAGGTAGGGCCAAAGCTTGGTCACGCCTGCACCGTTCATGTTCTTGAGCGTCAGCAGTGCGACCGCTGCAAGGATAAGATACGGCACTGAGAGTTCGCCACTGTAGAACAACGCAATAATCACGACCGCACCCAGATCGTCGATGATGGCGAGCGCGGTCAGGAACACCTTGAGCGATGTGGGCACCCGGTTGCCCAAGAGCGACAACACGCCGAGTGCGAAGGCGATATCGGTGGCAGACGGGATGGCCCAGCCCCGCGCGGTGGCGGGATCGCTTGCGTTGAAGAAGAGAAAGATCAGGGCCGGCACGACCATGCCGCCGAGTGCCGCGACACCCGGCAGGATGCGACGGTTCCAGGTGGAGAGCTGCCCGTCGAGCATCTCGCGCTTGATCTCGAGCCCGACAAGCAGGAAGAACAGCGCCATTAGCGCATCATTGATCCAATGCGACACGCTCAAAGGCCCGACATAGGCAGTAAGCGTGTTGAAGTAGATGGATGCCAGGGGCGAGTTCGCGACAATCAGCGCAAGTGCTGCTGCGCCCATCAGCACGAGCCCACCGGATGCAGAACTGTCGAGGAACTCACGCAGCATCGAAAACGGACGGCGTGCACGGGTCGGATGGTCGTTCGGAACAGACAAAAGGCTGCGCTCCCTCGGAAAAACGGTTGATCTCGTTCTCCGTAGTCGAAGCTCGAAAAGCCCCGGGCGCACGCAGCACACGCCTCAAGGCAGGATACAAAAGGTGAAGCTTCGGGTCCAGCCTGCTTAAAGCAACCAGCAACAAAGTGAGCCAATTGCTGTATCAGTTCTTTGCTCGCCGAACGGCGGCCTGAAGCGTGATAGAAACGACTCATGCCTCCTCGTCCTCGCATCAAGCCAATCAGTCTCTCCCGATCGCGTCTGTATCGACGCTCCCGGCGTCTCTGGATGTCGCCGCGCCTCTGGCGGCCACGCCTCGTCTTCTGGCTGGGGGCGCTCGCTATCGGTCTGGTCAGTGTCGGCTTCGCGAAGGCCGCCGATGCGGCTCAGCATCTCTTCCGGTCGATATTGGGCGAAGACGGCGCGTGGCTGCCGCTTTGCCTCCTCCTGACACCGCTTGGCTTCGCACTTTCCTCATGGCTCGCGCTGCGCTTCTTTCCCGGCTCGCAAGGCAGCGGCATTCCGCAGGCCATCGCCGCACGCCACTTCCACGATGACGCCGACCGCCGTCCCTTCCTGTCCCTGCGGCTTGCGTTCGGCAAGGTTCTCCTGACGATCCTGGGCCTTGGCGTCGGTGCCTCCATCGGCCGCGAAGGGCCGACCGTGCAGGTGGGTGCTTCCCTGATGCTGCAGGCCGCGCGCATTGGCAACATGGCGCAGGCGCGTGGACTGATCCTCGCGGGCTCGGCCGCCGGCATCGCGGCCGCCTTCAACACGCCGCTCGCCGGCATCGTCTTCGCCATCGAGGAAATGGGCCGCGCCTATGAAGCGCGCACGAATGGGCTCGTGCTTTCGGCCGTGATCGTCGCTGGCCTTGCAGCCCTCGGCCTGCTCGGCAACTACACCTATTTCGGCGAGGCGAACGCGCACGCAACGACCTTGCGCGACTGGTTCGCCGTTCTTGTCTGCGGGGTCGGCGGCGGTGCCTTGGGCGCGGGCTTCAGCCTGTGCGCGCTGCGTCTGACCCGTCGCATACGCCGCTTCGTTTCTCCCGACCCGTTGCGGCGCACCGTCATGCTTGCCGCCGCATGCGGCCTCGGCGTGGCCCTGATCGGCCTTTTGTCAGACGGCCAGACCTTCGGCACCGGCTATGAGCAGGCGCGGAGTGCGGTGGAAGGCAGCGCACTGTCGCCGTTCTTCTTCGCCGAAAAGCTTCTCGCCTCGCTCTTTTCCATGATCTCTGGCATTCCCGGCGGCATCTTCGCGCCGTCGCTCTCCGTTGGTGCCGGCTTCGGTAGCGCGGTCGGGCAGTTGCTCGGCATGGGCGTCGGCCTTGCCGCCATTTTGGGGATGGCGGGCTATTTCGCAGGCGTCGTGCAGGCGCCGATGACGGCCTTCGTCATCATCCTCGAAATGACCGGCGGCAACGGCAATGTCATCCCGCTGATGCTGTCAGCCATGCTCGGCTACGGCACCGCGCGCGTGATCTCGCCCGAGCCGCTTTATCACGGCCTGTCGCGCCTGTTCATCGCCGATGCGCTGCGCCGTAAGCGGGCGGAGAACCAATATGCAGGCGATGCAAGCCAGATTGGCGCCTCCAATGCTTAAAAGCACCAATCAAGCTCTGCGGGCGTTCCACAATGTATCATGCGCGGTTGCGAAGAGGTCGCGGGCATAAGGGTCTTCTTGCCGACGTTCGACGCTTTCGGCCACACGTCTTGCATAAGCGGCAATTGCGGGGCGCGCTTCGGGAAGTGTGTCGTGGATCGCTGCCAGAACCTTCGTCAGGCGCAGCGCAACCTCGACCTCGGCAACCCCCTCGCGGATGATCGGATCGAAGGCATCCGCCATCATCTCCACCATGGTTGGCGTCGCGACGTGGACGGGTGGAAGATCGGACGGTGTATCGTTATCTTGATCGTCGTCCGGGTCTGGCGGCGCAAGTTTGAGGAACACGCGCAGGAGGCTGTTCATCACTTCGATCGCCGTGCCCGGATCGTTGGTCGCAGGCGCCAAGGCGCGGCTCGCCACCTCCGATAGCACAATCAAGCCCAGACGCGGATCCTGATCGAATGCGCGGTGCCGTCCGAAGGTGAAGGCCTCCCTCATCGCCTCCTTTGCCTCGTCGTCTGCGCTTCCCGTCCAAAAAAGTAGCGGTCGGAAGGGATGCACAAGCGTTCCGGGGATCGCGGCGAGATGGATCGTCAGATTGTTCTTGCTTGCGATCCGCCCGAGTGCTGGCACATCAACATGGATGACATAGCCAACCTGCTTGCCACAAAGCGGCTCGGCGCCGGCAGGCACGTCGACGGGTGGGCGTCCACCGCGAAAGGGTGAACGGGCAAAGTCCTGCATGGATTGGGACGCGGCATCTTCGACGCGGTCGATCACGTCTGACATGCGGCCGAAGGCAGTGATGTGGGTAATCCAGCGCAGCAAGGTCACCACGACGGCTGCCACCATCGCCATTGTGCCGGCAAAGAGCACGATCCGGCCCTGGTTTCCATAGAGGCCGGTTTGCAGGCCGATGATGCCAACGATGGAAAAGACGAAAGCGCCCAGAAAAGTCGACAAGGCATTCTGCGAAGTTGGATCTTCGCGCAGGAGTTGGGTCGCGCGCGGTGTGGCGAGCTGGGTTGCCGATCCATAGGCCGTCACCATTGCCGTCAGGGAGAAGGTCGTCACCGCCAGCATGCTGGATGCCAGGATCTGCAGGATGGTGCCGACGGCATTCTGACCGATCTCGACATGGAACTCGTAGGGGATGAGGCGCCCCGCCAAGCCAGACAGCGAAGCAAGCAGGATACCGCCCAGACTGATCAGTGCGGCACGGAACCCGATATGCCGCCGCATCTGCCTGAGAACCCACGACCATCGGCTCATTCAATGCCCTCCAATGTTCAGAGCGAATGAAGGGCTGCGGCAGGTTGTGACAAGGGCAAGACTGATGGCTTCGGTTAGGCCTGCTTCTCCTGCCGGCAAATAAGGTGCCGCTCAGCGTCCTACGCAGTCCGGGCGTTCGGATTACCGTGCCTCAATGTCAGATTTCGAAACTAAGTCAGAATGAAAGGAATGACTGTAATGAAGGCGCAAAGCGGAACAGCAGCTCATGGGCCAAGAGCCGACTGTCTGCTTACAATTGATGATCACCGCAAAGCAGACGTTCGTGCGCGGTGGAAAGAATGCCAGCTCTCGAGCCCGTCATGGACGTTCGGCATAAAAGGTCGAGTTGCCGAAAGTCGTCTGTCCGCTTGCAGAATTCTCAACATCAAACGACCAATAGAACGGCCTTGCCGGTGAACTCACGATGCACGAGTGCTCGTGACGTCGTGTCGATATCCCCCATTTCACGGTTCGCCCGATCACTGGCCGTAAGGATGGCGCTTTACACGCGAACCCGGCGATGCTCGATTTTCGCAAGGAGTACAAGGCTCGCAATGAGCAGGAGCGCGCCGTTGAGGGGATGGTAGGCGAGGAGCGGCGAGCTATCGCCAGCGGCGGGCGCGAACTGGACGAGCGTGAGAACGGTGAGGATGCCCGCCCACCAGCGGAAACCGCGCAGGCGCTTCACCAGAAGCGCCCCGAGAAACAGCGTCAGGACAGGCAGCGCTAGAAGTGAACCAAGCATGGCGTGAATTGCAAAGTCGCTTCCTGCGAACAGCGCCCGTCCCGCCAGAAGGAGGCGGACCCAGCGGGCAGCAGGAAAGAACCTGCTCGCAAGCGTTACGCATCGAAGAATTATCTGGTTTCGAGCGACTGAACTCGCTTCGCTCAGGTGTCCAACTGTGCGAGCCGATCTATGGCTGCCTCAACCCGAACGCGTTCGTTCGACGGAACCGGCAGAACCGGCCGTGGCGGGAGTATGCTCCCGAGGTTCAGCACATCCGCCATGGCATGCATCACCCGGAAGCTGCCGAACTGCTTGAACAAGGCCCATAGTGGCTGAAACGCCGTGTTGATCCGGTTTGTCTCGGCCAAGTTGCCTGCTTGTGCTGCGCGCGTCAGCGCGAGGGCAGGTTTGGGAAGCAGGCCTGCCACCACGCTGTACCAGGCATCGCAGCCTGCCAGAAGCGCGTTCGATGCACCCCAATCTCCGCTATAGCCGATGGCGAAATGCTTTGGTGTAATGTCCCGCAGCCGGGCCAACTCGCCTGCGAAATCATCGTTCTCGGGCAGTGGCATCTTCACGGCTTCTACATTGGGCAATTCTGCCAGACGCGCGATCAGCGCCTCGCTGAAGATGAAGCGCGTGGTGCTAGGGTTGTTGTAGATGCACAGAGGTAAGCGCCCAGCCGCAGCCACTGCCGCGAAGTGCTGGAACACTTCCTCCTCGGTGAGCGGCGCGTAGGACATGGGAGCAAGCAATAGGCCGTCTGCGCCCGCCTCATACGCATCTTCGGCCAGCGCCACAGCCACATCCGTGCGCAACGCGCCGACGCCGACCACAATCGGCACGCGGCCATCGACATGGTTCACCGCCACGCAAACAGCACGCATGCGTTGCTCGCGCGTGAAATAGGCATAGCCACCAGTACTGCCGAGCAAGCCAATGCTGTCCGCACCAGCCTCCACGATGCGGTCGAGAAACCGGGTCAGCAGCCCATCCTGAACCGAGCCGTTTGTATCGGCAGGCGTGAGCGGAAAGGCTGAAAGACCATGAAAGAGAGCCATATCCGGCCTTTCTAACTGCGCGACAAAAGCAGACGAAGGCCGGCAAACCCGAAGAACAATGCCAGCACGCCCTCGATCCACCGGCGTGCTCTTCGGTACAGGCTGACCATAGGCGCCGTCGAAAAGACGATGGCATAGCCACAGAAGATCGTAATGCTCAGCAGCGCGCAGCCGCCGAGGATCGCCAGGACCGTATGCTGCGCCGCACCAGGGCCAAGCCCGAGTGACATCAAGGCGATCCAAGCCAGCACCGCCTTGGGATTGGTCAGGTGCATGAGAAGGCCTCGTCGGTACAAGGCAAAGGGCGAGAGCCGAGTTTTGGCCATCCCGTTCCCCGATGCTGCACTGTCAGATGCAAGTGCTACCCGAGCTGCCCTGAAAGCCAGGTAGAGCAGATAAAGCCCGCCAAATATCTTCAGCACGATCAGGGCTTCTGCATAGCGTGCCAACATAGCCGAAACACCCGTTGCTGCCATCATCCCCCAGAACACCGATCCGGTAACGACGCCTGCCGCCAATATGAGGGCGGCCCGTCTCCCCTGATCCATAGCCACACCCATGATGCGCATGTTGCTCGGACCAGGGCTTGCCACCGCGATGATGTAAGCCGCATAGACCAGCAGCAACTGACGTATCTGGTCGCTCATGCTTGACCTCGAAGCTCTTGCTCCAACTGCGTCGCCGGTGCTGAACCCTCACCCAAGAGGTTGGCGGCGACACGCATGAACACGCGCGCACCGATAGAGATCAAGTCGTCGGGGAAGTCGTAATCGGGATTATGGAGTGCTGGGTGCTGCTCCCCTGCTCCCAGAAAGAACATCGCGGAACTCGCCTCGTGCCCGAACAGGCCGAAGTCCTCCGACGCTCGCATGGGTAGGTCATCTTCGCTGTGCGCAATGCTCAGTTCGTCGAGGGCCTGGCGAAGATGCTCGACTGCCTCGGGCGCATTTACGCTTGCAACGAATATCTCATGGTACTCGATCTCAAGCGATAGTCCGTGACGGGTTGCGATATCGGTCACGAGAGCTTCCGCAGCCTCGCGAAGTTCCGACATGTTGCTGTCGAGCCGTGTTCGCAGGCATGCCCAGACCTCGGCATAGCCCGGCGCGACGCCATAAACGGCCTCGCCCATGGCGGCGTGCGTGACAGTCACCATCCGGAACTCATCGACGTCGAAGCTCGCCCGACCAAGACGAGGAAGTGCGGGCATCAACTCACTGATCGCCTGCATCGGCGACACGCCAGTCTCGGGCATCGAGGAATGTGCGGTCTTTCCGGACAGTTTGATGCGCATTCCCCGGGACGCGCAGTTCACTGTCCCAGCCCTGAGCCGCACCTCACCCAACGGGACGCCTGGGAGATTGTGAAGCGAGAAGGCATAATCCGGCGCGATCTCAGCAAACCTCGGATCATCAATGACGCCGGCGGCACCATCGCCGGTTTCCTCGGCGGGCTGGAACATCAGCACAACCCGTCCGCGGGCCGGTCTTGCGCGTCCGAACTGCCGCCCGAGCGCGGCAAGGATCGTTGTGTGGCCGTCGTGACCGCACATGTGAGCCTTCCCCGGCACCTGTGAAGCGTGGGGAACGCCGGACAGTTCGTGAATGGGAAGCGCGTCGAGCTCGGAACGGAATAGAACGGTGGGACCAAGCTTGCCGCTGTCATAGACGATCGCTACGCCATGACCGCCCATGCCAGTGAGTATCTGGTCAGGCTTCGTATCCTGAAGAAATGCCACAACTTCGCGAGCCGTCAGCTGCTCCTCATTCGAGATCTCAGGATGCTGATGCAGCTTCCTACGCCAAGCTGTAAGCTCAATCAGGTCGTGGTTTGTTAGTGCCAAGGCGGAAACCTCCCTTCGCTCATGCAGGCTGACATCGAAACAGAAGCGGTCAATTCGCCGGACGTCTAGCCAGAGCGAGGCCAACGCCAAGCGCAACCATGGCAAGGCCGGAGCCCTCACGTATGCGTCGCACGAGATTAGGCCGTGCTGTTGCGCCGTGTCGGATGCCACTCGCTGCAAACGCCACCACCACGTCCGCTGCCGTGTTCAGCACCACGGAAATGAAGCCTAGCACTACAAATTGCAAAGCGATGTTGCCCGTCATATCCACGAATTGCGGGATGAAGGCGAGAAAGAAAGCTGCTGTCTTAGGGTTAAGCGCCTCAACCAAAACGCCCTCGTGAAAGGCGCGCCGTGGGCCGATGGGAGGGGCCGGCTCAATGCCGCTCATGGCGTTTAATGCATCGCGTCGTGCGGACAGGAATGTCCTGACGCCCATCCACACGAGGTAAGCCGCTCCGATGAACTTCAGAGCAGTGAATAGCTCAGCGCTCGCCAGGACTATTGCTGAGACGCCTAGACTTCCTGCCACCACATGGAACATGCCGCCTAGGCCGTTCCCCAAGCTCGATGACAGTCCCTCTGCCCGGCCGCCCGCAAGCGTGCGTGCAGCAACGTAGAAGATGCCAGGACCAGGCGTTATCGCGAGCAGGAATGCAGCAGCCACATAAAGCGCAAGCTGAGAGAGTTCAGGCATGGATAACCTCCAGATTGGCTTGGATGCTGCCATTGGTTGGAAGCAGCACGCAGTCTAGCGGGGATGTGCGAATAGTACGTGCAAAGGCTTTGTTCATGATGGCGTTGCCAGCTTCATCAGCATGAGGCCGCCAAGGATAAGCGCGGCTGCAAGAAGACGCATTGGATTAGCTGGCTCGCCCAAAACCAGAATGCCAACCAGAAATGCACCGACCGCACCGATGCCCGTCCATATCGTATAAGAAGTGCCAAGGGGCAGCACACGCATGGCCCATGCGAGCAAGCCAAAGCTCACCGCCATGGCGACAAACGTGATGACTGATGGCCAGAAGCGACTAAAGCCTGCGGATTGCTTCATGGTGAAGGCCCAGACGACCTCAAACAATCCTGCGATGATAAGAGCAATCCAAGCCACAGCGGCCTCCAGCGGTTCAACCGCCGGGCCGTCCCGGACTTGAAACCCGATATGGGGAAGGACGTGGCCTTACTTCGAGACATTCCTACGCGATGGCTCGGAACTGGTCAAACTACGTAACTGCGGCTGGAAAAGGTCGTAAGCCTCGCAAATTCAAACAGTCAGTCCCCACCAGAGCCAGATCATCCTGGCCAACTTCAACGAACTGAAAAGTGGATGCTACAAAGGTGTCCCCGCCTGCTGACTCCTATTGATGAGATAGCCCTGCCGGTGTGCCAAATGGATTACTGGCTCGCCTACCTCATCCGAAGTGTCTGGTGATAGCCGAAACCGACTGCAGTAGCCACGGCAGCAAGAGCGATGACGACTGCGATGCCGCCTGTGGCCATCGATGCGGTGGCCGAGCCTGTCATTGCGCCTGACTACGCTGCGCATGAACACAGAGCAGTATGTGGGTAGGCTCAGCGCGGAGCGCTATGTCGGCAGAGACTAAGCCAGCGAGCTGTCTGGCTGAGGAAGCCCGACGCATGCGGGGGTTTGGGTGCAAGCGTCGGGCCCGATGCGAACCCGCAGTCTTTGCAGGGAGTGCGGGGGCGTGAGGCTGATATCTGCTTCGCCTCTCATCCCTCATCGATAACGCGACATTCCGTGACGCACAGCTGTGACGCTGCGTCCGCCATCTCAACATCGGAGACTTGTCCGCGGGACATGTACGTCGTTTGCAGGTGCTTGTATCGCGAACTTTTGCCGAGGATTGAGCGCCAGGCTGATTGGCCCGACGCCTTTGCGGTCAACAAGCGCCGGGCCATGTGGATGACGCACCCCCGAACTGTCATCCGAACCTGTGGTGCTCAGCGCCGGTGACGAGCCGGGTGGGGACCAAACATGTCGCTTCGCAGCGCTGAGCGGCTCGGCTGAAGGGACTCTGTCCGAGCAGAGCCAACTTGATGATTGGGTCGGAGTAGCGCATTCACCTTTATCAACATCGGAGACACGACAACGCCTCTTCTCGGTACTTGGCGAGCAATTCTTTTTTGCGTGAATTCGCTTCATCGCAAGGCGACTGAGAAGCTGACGCAGACGATTAATCACCAAAGGAGAGGTTCTAAAACTCACAGTCGAGCGGACAGTGAGCGCTGAGACGAAAAGCCCCGGCAAAGACCGGGGCTTCGCAAGTCAGGTCATTACCAACGCACGCGTCGGCAGACACGGCGCCAGCGACCATTCCGCCGCACGGTGCGGCACACGCGACGGTAGCCTCTGCGGCGTCCGTAGTACTGACGCCTCCACCGACGCTCGCGACGTCGACGCCTGCGCCATTCCCGTTCACGCCAGTTGCGGCGATATTGAACGTCCGTTGCTTCGCCTTCGCTTGCGTCGAGTTCCTCCAAGATCCCGTCTGGGTTGATGACAGCAGCTTCCGCTTCTTCCGGGCCGATGACTTTCGCCACCGCAACAGCGCCAGCGAGACCGAGCAGCCCTGTCAGGAACGAGCGTCTGTCCATTGTCTCTGTCCTCCTATCAGTTTGCCTACCCGCACATGGTGCACCTGACACAGCTGAACAGGGGATGAAGAGTTCCGAGCGTGCCGCTCTCCATGTGACTGAAGATGAACAAGGGGTTGGGACTGCCGGCCAAGGCGGAGGCAGAGCCTGCGAGTTATGATGGGTGCAAGCGATGGCAGCCCAACCCTAGGGCATCGTGATCGATCGGTCTCGTGTCTTCATTTCGATCGAGCTTCTAACTCTACGCGCTACGCCAGCGCCGCAATCACCAAACATGCAGATGCTCCGAGCGACAACTGCCAACGGAGCCGTAGGTAGCCGAGCGGCAACAGACCTCGCCGCGCGGCTTGGGTCTCCACCGCCGCTATCGCCACAAGCAGCAGGGCCAGGACCACAAGCGCCTCCCACACAACCAAGAGTCCTGTCATTGTAGGCAGAAGTGCTGCACCCCAAGCTATCAGAGAAGGCACGACACCGAGACCAAACCGCCACCAAGCCGCGCCTTCCTCATCCGGACACGCCCGCAATGCGAGCCCCCAGTGCACCGCTCCCAAGAACGAGGCGATCACTGCACCATACCCCATCAGAGCGAACGCCGCGCCTCCGCTCCATGGCTCTTGGGTGAGCCACGTCGCAGCCGACAACATCAGGAATGGTATCAGGCCCGCCAATCCTAAGGTTCTTGCTGCAGGAGGCAATTTGTCGTGCATGCTGGTTATCTAGCTTTGCCTGCTATCTAGGAAACCCCCACTAGCCCCAAGCTCGGCTTCGGTCGGGCCTAGGGCTTTGCTATTAGGACCAACGCCAGACATGAACCCGCTCAGCCGCATTCTCTTCCGTAACAGGCTGGGCGGTTATTAACTTCCAGCGCGCTGAACTCGGCTTGGCAATTGTCTGCCACATTAATCCATCCAAATTAGGTCGCGTAGGCGGATGGTTTCGAGGAGAGTGCCGTTCTCGTCGGCAATCTCAATCTTATCGTGACCAATAAGGGCGCCCTGCCTGATCCGCTCGCTTACCATCTCCCGACCTGATGTGATGGCCTCATTGCGAGCGGCATCCAGGTCTTTGTAACTGGCACCATCAGGATCTTCGAACTGACCGGGCATGTTGAAAAAGAAACGAGGCATCGGCGACCTTCTGGACAGATGCGCTGTTCGTGGAACGAGATGGCCGCAGTGTCGTTTTGGAAATTACCTCTCAATAAATGAGAACAGGGAAGCGGGATAGAACGGTGAGCGCTCCAGATCGGTTTGGTGCACAGATTGGCTCACAGACCGGGAAGCAAAGTGAAGCCTTCTTAGGAAAAACCTCGAACCGCCTCCTACGCACACTATCCCTCTCAGATCGTGCGCTGATCGAGTCTCACCTCGAGCGCGTGTCGCTCATCAAAAGACAGGTTCTAATCCAAGCCCACGAGCCGATCAGACACCTTTACTTTCCAGAGGGTGGCATCATCGCTTGCGAAGCACCCGGGTCGAATGTGGGAGGGCTCGAATTCGGTCTGGTCGGACGTGAAGGCATGGTGGGGTGCCCATTCCTGTTGGGCCATCCAACCATTCCAGCGGATGCCGTGGTGCAGGTCGATGGCACCACCGCTCTGCGGATCGAGGCGCCAACCTTGCGCCAACTGACCGAGCAGTCGCCTTCCCTCTTCACCCATCTCTTAAGCTATCTCTACTTCTGCCTGCGACAGATCGCACAGACGGCCTATGCACGTGGCCATCATGACATGACCGAGCGTCTCGCCCGCCTTTTGTTGCTGTGCCATGATCGTGCTGATGGCGACGTGATCCAGCTGACTCATGAGTTCATGGCGCGCATGGTGGCAGGTCAACGCACCACCGTCACAGCCATCCTGCATGTGCTCGAAGGCGAAGGCCTCATTCGCAACAAGCGGGGCGTGGTGATCGTCAAAAACCGCGTAGGGCTGGAGAACCGCGCAGAGGAGGCTTATCGGTGGCCGATTCCTGAAGCAGCAGCGCAAGTGCAGGCCGTGTGAACTTGAGAGTGCCTTCGGTCTGGGCCACAGTTTCCAGATAAGCACTACGGAGTCCTGATCCTCGATCGGCTACGTCCAGCGTTTCAGTGTGTACAGCTCCTGCAGACGACCGTCGGCGTGATCTTCAGCTTAACTGGCCGTAGCCTTGTGCCACTTCAGGGCGTTCTGAGCAGGCATCAGAACGACTAGGCTGATCTTTGCTCGCGCACAGCGGCCGCTTGCCTCAATGCGTCTTCTGTAAGTTTGCGGACACGATCTCGATCCTGCGGATGAGCCTCATGCACAAAGTAGGCTGCGAGTGCGTCTGCTACAACGGCATCGACTGAAGCAAAGCGATGGGTCATCATTTCGAACAAGGCACGTCCTCCACGTTACCATGAAGAAGCCAACGACGTTTGCGAGATCTTGATCCGCGAGCAGTTTGTTTGGTCGTTTACTCGACAATTCAGCCGAGCGTCGACAACTCTAACAGTTCGTCGCCTACGTCGACTGCGGCTAACTAGGGAGCGTCCGCGGAGCGATTGCGAAGCACCAGTCTTACTGACCTAACACGTCTCATATTGAAACAACAGATACTTATGTCGGCCAGCCGACATAGTCCTTCTTGCTATCGATACCATGAAACAACTTTGAGACTGGATCCGTTGCTTCATTCCGACCATCAGAGAGGAGCACCGATAGTGTCGAAACTTAGTAAAACTGTATTCGCCTTCGCCACCTGTGGCATCATGCTTGCAACATTGCCGAGTCAGTCATTCGCTGAAAGCCGAGCCGGCATGAGTGGCGGACGCAGCGGCGGGCTTGGTGTCAGCATCGGCGGCAACGGGCGCGGCGGGCTAGGCGTTGGTGTATCCGTGGGCGGTATCGGAGTCGGTGCTTCGGTTGGAGGCGGCAAGGGGGTGAACGCAGGTGTTGGTGCCTCGGTTGGCGGCCGGAACGGCGTCAATGCAGGTGTAGGAGCTAGCGTTGGCGGTTCGCGCGGAACAAGTGCAGGCGTCGGCGCATCGGTCGGCGGATCGCGTGGCGTGAATGCTGGCGTAGGTGCAAGTGTCGGCGGCGGTCGGGGCGTAAGCGCCGGGGTGGGAGCCAGCGTTGGTGGTCGTAGCGGCCTCAATGCTGGTGTCGGCGCATCAGTCGGCGGCGGTGGCGGGGTTTCGGTTGGCGGCGGCCTTGGCGTTGGAGGTGGCGGCAATAGCGGCGGCAATGGATCTGGAACCGGCGGCAATTCTGGAGGAGGTGGCACCGCAGGCGGTGGTAACACGGGGTCGGGGACGGGCTTCGGTAACGGGCCGAGCAGCGTTGGAGACCGAGGCACCAGCCGCATGCGGTCTTTCGCACTCAGTGCTGACAACGGGCGCACTACTGCAGCCAAGATGAAGAAGCGGTGCGTCGATATCCTGGCCGATCCGGCTTCCTATGATGGTGCCCTTGTCGGCCTCTGCGCGGCAGCTCGCTGATACGCCAAAGCACGTCTCATAGCCCCAGGCTCGGCTTCGGTTGGGTCTGGGGCTTTTTGCTGTTTATGGCGGGGCAAGTGACCTGATCCTGTTCCAAAGACATCGCGTTATTAAGGCACCCCTCATTCTACCGAATTAAGCATGAAGCCAGCCGGCGCGATTTCTCTGAGACCTTTTACGGGCGATCCCGTTAGCCAAAGATCATGCCTCGATACTACTTCAGCAAATTCTTCAACGGCGGTCGCATGATCGATGATCTTGGGGAGGAATGTGCCTCAGATGCCGAGGCTCGACGCAGAGCTGTCGAAGCGCTTTCTGCGGCGGCGCTAGAGGGTAGCGCTGACCTGGCTTGCAAGGGTGCCTATTCCATCCATGTGACCGATGAGACAGGCCGCGTTTTGTATGTTGCGACGCTGAGCCTCTTCCCACTCGATCAAGAGACAACGGGCCCATAGAGCTTAGCTCGCATGCAAGACCGGCCGGTTTATCAGCGGCTGGTGCCCAGCAAACAAAAGCCCCGCGTCAGCTTGTGCCAACGCGGGCTCTTCCGGTTGCTCTGGCTCAAGCTGCAGAACTTGTAGGTGAAGCCCAGCGAGCCGCGATGGCTGTCGTATCTGTCAGCGGAGCTGCGGTAGAGGCGAACGGCACTTCAAAGCGTACTATGTGGTTTGGAGACGCTGGCAAGCACGGAAAAGAGCGGGTTCACTAGATTGCCAATCTGGAGCGCGCAGCTTTGACTGACAAGCTGGTGAGCGTCCTGCAACTTAAGACCCTCGCGAGCCGCCATCCACTGCACGAGACCCGCTACAGCGATCCGGGCAGCATCCTCTAACGGCCGGGCGCAGCCCACCACGCCGACTCTGGTATTAGTCTCGATACGGGGCCAGTCGAACGTAGGATCGAGGGCGAGCTTCTCGACCACAATGGTCGCATGGAGTGCGCCTTCTACTGCAGTTCCTGCGATCTCGCCGTCACCCTGAGCGAAGTGGCCATCGCCGAGATAAATGTGCGCGCCGTCTTGGTTCGCGCGAACATGGAGGGCGGCGCCCACTGCCAGATCGGGCAGATCGAGATTGCCGCCAAAATCGCCGGGCACGACGCTCAGCCGCACCTCGCCATGGGCAGGTGCAACGCCAAGCGTGCCGAGGAAAGGTCGGAAGGGCACCTCAAGCGGGCGCCCGTCGGTGGCTTCTGTCTGGAGTGTCTTGCCGTCTTCGCAAAGCCGCCAGATCCAGACGTGCTCATCTTGTACTGGCTGAAGGTTAGGGCTCACCCGGGTGCCCGAGAGCAGGCCAAAATTGGGGGAGATGGTCGCGACACCCCAAGGGCGAGCAGGCTTTAGAGCCAGGATACGAATAGAGAGAATGTCTCCTGCTCGCACATCCTCTACCGTAAAGGGTCCCGAGAGCGGGTTCACCTGGGGATAGGGCGCGACTTCACGTGGACGCCCTTCGCGGGTCGAGAGGCGCCCACCGAAACAGTCCTCTGTGAAGACGGTGAACGGCTCGCCGAGACGCACCGTGCGCGTGGCCGCGTGCCCCCCAAAGTGGAATACGAAGTTGTCGGTCATGCGAACCAGCGCCCTTCCCCTAGGCTTTCCGCGATCTCCACAAAGGCTTCAGTCGCATCACGATGGACGCTGTGTCCGACGTTGGGCATGATGACAACCGCGCGCTCTCCGACCTCGGCACGCAGCTGTGCTTGATCCTCGGTTGGCACGAAGCGGCTTACTTCGGGCAGAACCCAGACGGTGCGAACCGCATCGGCAAGTGCTCTGGCGCGAGAACGGAGATCCCAAGGCGCATTGCCGGAAAAGGCTGCGCGGGCGTCATCGAAATCGATCTGAAAGAGGGAGACTACCTTCCACGCGGCATCGAGCTCGGACCAGCCGGGATTGAGCGCGCACAAGCCCTCCACGGTGCGGGGCATGTTGGCTTCGTCCCAGTCGAGCATGGCCTTGGGTGTCTCCTTGTCCGCGAAGAAGGAGACCGGGTCTTCGAGCAGCACGGATTTCGGGCGGAAGATGCCACGCTCGACGCCAAGCTGGGCGAGGGTGCCACCGAAGGAGTGGCCAATCAGGAGATCGGGCTCGGTGGGAACGCTCTCCGCGAAGTCGGCGAGGAGCGCGTCGAAGGAAAAGTCACCATTGCCACGTGTGCTTTCGCCATGGCCGCGCATGTCGGGCGCGATGAAGCACCAGCCGCGCTCCGCCATAAGGCGAGCAGGCTCCGTCATCGCGCCGCCGTTGGCGGTGATGCCATGGAGGGCGACGACGGTGCGGGATGCTCCCATGTCACCCCAGCGGAAGGTATTCAGGCGTGCCACTGTTAGTCTCCTGCCGACCAGCCGACGATCCCCTGCCATAGGCGCTTGTAACCCGACCATTCAACGAAGGCGGACGGCGCCCAATGGGGAGCACAGTCAGATGTGAAAGCCACACTCCTGCCCTCTCCGGCCTCGCCGGCCACGATGAGCGGATCGTCGCCCACACAGGCGATCACGGTAGCGTCGGGCTTGGCGGAAACGCGGTTGTAGCCCAAGAGATGCGGCCAGGCGCCGTCGATGCCGGCCACGATCGGGTGCTTGGCCACCACTTCCGGCGTCACGCCCTGCGGGCGCTCGGCGCGGTCGTCGCCACGCTCGAGTGTGACGGGAAGCACCTCTTCCACGGCAGAGCCCGCATACTGACCCTTCCCGTCGATGCCCTGGAAGGTCATGTAGCCGCCCACCATTACAAGGCCGCCGCCGGAACGCACATAGTCGCGGATGGCGTGGAGACGGTTGGGCAGGACCTTGGAGCGAACGAAGGTGTCGGGATGGAGCAGCAGCGTGTTCGCGCCGATGTCGCTCAAAATCACGCTGTCGTATTCCTTGAGCGCGTCAGCCGTGAAGGGGAAATCACGCGCAGCGACGTGCGCGGGCTGGTAATGCACGTCCCAGCCGCCTTCCTCCAGCGCATCGCGCAGGAAGCCTACTCCTTCTTGGTACTCGGTGGTGGTGAAGCTATCGAAGCCCTTCTGGTGGATCGAGTGAACGGTCCAGGACTCACCTGCGATCAGGACGCGGCGGGGGTCAGTCATGATGGGGTCTCGCTGTTGGAAGAAGAGGATGCCAGGCGGCGGAGCGCATCGAGGAAGGCTCGGCGGAGCGCTCGTGGGTCGAGGCCAATCGCCACCTCGCAGTTTGCGGGCATCCCTGCGCGGCAGGCGAAGTCGACGACGGTGCGCCCGTACGTGTGGCGGCCGGCAAGCTCCACCTCGACGCGCGCAGGCGCCCAGCGGGCAAGCGCCGGCTCGGCCGCGAGTAGCGGCGCCACAGGGTCGTTGAGCGGCATCAAAGTAGGCCCTAGCAGGCCGGGGCGGAAGGTGAGCACGAGGGAGTGCAGAAGTTCGGCGGCAAAGCCTGCCATAGGTCCGCCCATACTTTCCACTTCGCCCGCCAGATCGGCGTCGATGCCGAGCTCGGGCGTTACGTCGAGTGGAACGAGTCGGATCGGAACGCCCGAGCCGAACACAACTGCTGCGGCTTCGGGATCGCAGAGCATGTTCCACTCGGCAGCGGCCGTCTTGTTGCCCAGGCCCCATGCGCCGCCCAACGAGACCACGCGCTCGATGCGGGAGGCGAGATCAGGATAGGCGCGAAGCAGCATCGCGAGGTTGGTGAACGGGCCGGTGCAGACGATCGTGGTCTTGTTGGCGGCTTTGAGCGTGTCGGCCATCAGCTCCACCGAATGGCGCGGGTCAAGCGGGACGGCGGGAAGATCGGGGCGTTCAGGGTCGAGGGCTGAGGTCTGGTCGAGCACACCGGCTACCAGCCGCTCGCGCACAAGGGGACCGACAGCACCTGCCGAGACGGGAACGGGCCGGGCATAGCTCAGCGTGATCGCGGCGTTCCTTGCTGTGCGGTGGGCTTCGAGGTGGCCCGCGCCCGTGGTGACAGCGGCAAGCTCCAGACCCGAATGGCCGGAGGCGACCAGGATGGCCAACGCGTCGTCGTTGCCGGGGTCGCAGTCATGGATGATGCGTAGGTTCATACTTTGGTCTCGGTGATGGCGGCAGGACGCCCCTTGGTGCTGGCGCGCCAGCGGGCGAAGGTCAGGCCGACGACGGCTGCGAGATAAGGCAGCATCAGCACGAACTGCGACGGCAGCGCGAAGGCCTGGAGCCGGTCGCCGACCGCGCCGAAGAAACCGAACATCAGCGAGGCCGCGGCCGTCATCCAGGGCGTGCCTGCGCCGAAAAGTGTTGCGGCAAGCCCGATGAAGCCGCGGCCCGCACTCATCTCGGGCAGGAAGAAGTGGAGCCGGTCCATGGCGAGCTGCGCGCCGGCAAGCCCGGCGAGCACGCCACTTAAGAGGAGTGCGAGTGCCTTCATACGGTCGGTGCGGATGCCGGCGGAGCGCGCGGCCGCCTCGTCCTCGCCGGTAGCGCGGAGGTTGGCGCCGGTCGGCGTGCGGTAAAGGAAGACGAAGCTCGCGGGGATGGCGAGGATGGCGAGAAGCGCGATGAAGCTCTGGCCTTCGAGCATGGGGCCGAGCACTGGCACGAAGGACAGCGCGCCCGCAGGTAAATGCCAGATGTCGGGGAAGGTAATGGGGCGAAGGCCGCCGGGGCTGTTGTAGACGCGCTCGAGCAGGAACAGGATGCTGCCCGAGGCGAGGATGTTGATGCCCAGCCCTGCCACAATGAAGTCCGCGCCGAAGCGTAACGTGATGACGGCGAGGATCTGGGAAACGAGGCATGCGGCAACGAGTGCCGCTGCAAAGGCATAGAGCGCGTTGCCGGTGACATCCCCCACGGCGATCGCGGTGAAGGCCGCGACCAGCATCATGCCCTCGACAGCGACATTGAGGATGTTGGCGCGCAGGGTGATCATGGCGGCAAGGGCTGCGAGCAGGATCGGAACGGTCTGCTCGAGCACGGCTGCGGGAAGAGTGACGAGGTCCATGGCGCTTGCCCTCAGTGGCGGGACGACTGGCGGCGCAGGCGGGCCGTCATGAGGAGGACGAGGAGGCCGGTGAGAAGCGCGACCAGGGAGCGGGGCACGTCCGTCGCGATCTGCATGTAGGCGGCACCATTCAGCATCAGCGCGTAGAAGAGCGCAGTGACAAGCGCGCTGATGGGGTGGACGCGAGCGAGCAGCGCAACCGTCAGCGCAACTAGGCCGTAGGCGGGGGAGAAGTTTTGCTCGAAGCGGTGGCCGGTGCCGAGCACGTAGAGCGCGCCGGCTAGTCCCGCCATGCCGCCCGAGACGATCATTGCCTCGATAACGCGGCGGGCGGCGGGCACGCCCACGGTTTCCGCAAAGCGTAGGTTGGTGCCGGCGGCCCTGACTTCCGAGCCCCAGACGGTGCGGAAGAGGAGCACCCAAGCGAGAACTGCGAGCACGACCGCGACGAGGAAGGCGGATGTGGCGTTGGGAACGCCGGGGATCGAGGGCAGCCAGACGCTTTCCGGCAGCGTCCAGCTGATTGCGCCATAGGTGGTAGTGTCGCGCAAGAGGTGATTCACGAGATAGGATGTGAATAAGAGCGCAACGAAGTTGAGCATCAAGGTGGTGACCACCTCGTCCACTTGGAGCTTCACCTTAAGAACAGCGGGGATGTATCCCCAAAAGCCGCCAGCGGCGATCCCGACAAAGACGCAGAGCGGCAGGAGCACGAAGCCCGGCAGGCCAGGAAGCGCCAGCCCCATCACGGTGGCGGCCATCGCGCCGAGGTAGAGCTGGCCTTCACCGCCCACGTTGAACACGCCCGCGCGGAAGGCGAAGACGATGCCGATCGCGATCAGCGCAAGTGGGGTCGCGCGGTTGATGAAGAGCGCGAAATTGCCGAGCGACTGGAAGTTGGCGAAAAGAAGCTCGCGATAGGCGAGCACGGGCTCGTCGGCGATCGAGGCCACGAGCAGGAAGCCGAGGAAGAGCGTGAGCGCGATGGCCCCAAGGGGGGCTGCGACGGCGCGCAGAAGCTGTCGGAACGCCTTCATGCAGCTTGCGCCTCGCCGCCATTCATGAGGATGCCGATGCGCTCTTCTTCCGCTTGCTTGCGCGGCAGTACGGCAAGCATCCGGCCGCGATACATGACGCCGATACGGTCCGAGAGAAGGAGCACCTCGGAGAGTTCAGATGAGATGAGGAGTACGGCAGCACCTGCGTCGGCTGCCTCCAGGATGCGGGAGTGGATGAATTCGGCGGCACCGATGTCTAGCCCGCGCGTCGGCTGCGCAACCACGAGCACGCGGGGGCGGCGCGCCATCTCACGGGCTACCACGAGCTTCTGCATGTTGCCGCCCGATAGCTGGCCGATGGCACGGTCGGGGGCCGCACCACGCACGTCGAACTCCCGGATGGCTCGTTCTGCGAAGGCGTCACGCCGGGCGGGATCAACTAGGCCGCCGCGCAGGAGGTGCGCGCGCCTGTAGTTGGTGGCGGCCACGTTCTCGGCGATGGTCATGGTCGGGCTTAGCCCCCGGTCAAGCCGATCTTCCGGCACAAAGCCCAAACCGGCGCTAATCCGCTCGGGAACGGTCGTGCCGGTGATCGCGCGACCGTTCAATCGAACGGTGCCGGCTTGGATGGGCAGGAGGCCGGCGATGGCCTCAGCCAGTTCGGTCTGCCCATTTCCGTCCACTCCCGCTATGCCCACCACCTCGCCCGCGCGGACGGCGAGCGAAACGGCGTCGAGCAGGCGGCGGCCTGAGGCATTGCTGACGGACACATTCTCCAGTTCGAGAAGGGCGGGGCCGAAGGTGCGCGGCTTGTCGGCATCCGCCCCGCGGCCCGACAAGAACACTTGGCGGCCCACCATGGCACGCGCGATGTCGGCCTCGCTCACTTCCGCTGCCAAATGCGTCCCCACGCTTTCGCCGTGGCGGAGCACGGACACGTGGTCGGCTACCGCCTTCACCTCGCGCAGCTTGTGGGTGATGAAGAGCACGGTGCGGCCGCGCTCTCGCAAATTCGCGATCACGTCGAGTAGCTCGCCGACCTCGGGCGGGGTGAGAACGGCGGTCGGCTCGTCGAGGATCAGGATCTCGGCGTCGAAAGCGAGCGCCTTGAGGATCTCCACGCGCTGCCGTTGGCCGACCGACAGGCGGCCGACTGGGGCGCGGGGGTCGAGGTCGAAGCGGTAGCGCGCGATTAGCTCGGCCGCGCGGCGTTCCATCTCGGCTCGGTTAGAGAAGACAAGATACTTGCGCGGGTTACGCCCGAGATAAAGGTTCTCGGCCACGCTCATCGAGGGCACAAGCTTGAAGTGTTGATGCACCATACCGATGCCGAGCCGCGATGCGGCGATCGGGTCGGGTATTGAGACAGGCATGCCGCGCAGGCTGATTGTGCCCGCATCAGCTTGGTGGATGCCTGCGAGGATGTTCATCAGCGTAGACTTGCCCGCCCCGTTCTCGCCGCACACGACGTGCACTTCGCCGGGTGCAACAGACAGATCGACGCTTTTCAGCGCCTCCTTGTCGCCGAAGCGCTTGGCTATGCCTTGAAGGGTGAGGATGGCGGTGCTGCCGTCCATGGAGCGTGTCCAAGTGAGAAGAAAAAAGAAGCGGACGGGCACGCGGGACCGGGAGACCCCCCCGGCCCGTCCACTCGGGAAGCGCCCTACTTCGCTGCGAAGGCGCTGGCGACGGTGACGGAGCCGGAAGCGACGCCCGCGCGGGCTTCGTCCACCTTCGCCTTGGCGGAAGCTGGTACAATGGCATCGTTCAAGACGAGGCCCACGCCGTCGTTCTTTAGGCCATAGATCACCAGCGTGCCGAAGGGCGCGGTGCCGGACTTCACCTGCTTGATCGAGTCGTAGATCGAGTTGCCGATCTGCTTCAGCATAGAAGCGAGCACGTTCTTTGGGTGCAGGTCGTTCTGATTGGAATCGACGCCGATCGCGTACTTGTTCTGGTCGGCGGCTGCCTTGAGGATGCCGAGGCCCGCGGGGCCTGCCACGTTGTAGACCACGTCGGCGCCGTTGCTGATCGCGGTGCGGGTCAGGTCATAGGCCTTCTGCGCGTCATTGAACGAGCCGATGAAGATCACCTGCACTTCGGTGCCGGGCACGGCGCTCTCGGCGCCCTGCTTGAAGCCCATGATGAAGTCCTGGATGATCGGCAGGTCCATGCCGGCCACGACCGCGACCTTCTTGGCCCCGGAGGACAGCGGGAAGCTCGCCTTGTCTGAGGCTGCAAGGGCAGCGAGCGTCCCGGCGAGGTAGGAGCCCTCGTTCTGGGCGTATTTCACGGACAGCACATTGGGCTGAGCGAGTTCGTCGTCGAAGAAAACGTACTTCTGCTCGGGATGCTGAGGCGCGACCGCCGCTAGATTGTCGTGCATGTTGGGGCCGGTGAAGATCACGTTGTAGGTACCAGCGTTGGAAACGGCTTCCAAGTTTTGGCGCCAGAGCTGGGGGTCTGACGGCGAGGCCTGAAGCAGACGGACCTTTGCGCCTTCTTCCTTTGCACGGTTGAAGCCTTCAGCGGCCGAGTCGTTGAAGCCGTGGTCCCCCAAGTTGTCGCTCATCACATAAACAGTGGAGAATTCTTCCTGGGCGGAAGCGGCAATGGGTGAAAGTGCCAAGCCTGCCGCGGCTAAACTCAGCACGAGGCGGCGGGAAAGGGATGTGGTCATGTGCTTGTTCCTTGTCTCTGGAATGGGCTCTTAGACCCGTTAGCGACTGACTGCCTTTCCACCAGCGCGACCGGGAGGCGCGTGACGGGAGCAGTTTCTTGATTATTGAGAAGTGCCAAGAGAGAGCGGCATGCCGCCTGCCCCATGGCATTAACCGGCTGCCGCACGGTGGTAAGGGCAGGCGCCAGCATGTCAGCGAATGGCATGTCATCGAAGCCGACGACGGAAATATCAGCGGGTACGGCGATGCCACGTTCACGAAGCCGGCCCATAGCCCCAATGGCGATAAAGTCGCTTCCAGCAAAAATAGCCGTGGGAGGCGCGGCACCGTCGAAAAGCGCGTCCACGGCCCTCGCGCCGAACTCGCGCGAGTAGGCACCCGACACGACTTGGGGCACTCCGTCTTCCACCTCTCCCATCGCGCGCCGAAAGCCCGCTTCACGCTCAATGGCGCTCATCAGTCCCGCAGGCCCACCCAGATAGGCAATTTGACGGTGGCCACGATCAAGAAGATGGCGTGTGGCGACATACCCGCCTGCCTCGTTCTCGACGAAGACTCGTGGAACATCGACGCCCGGGACGTCCTCGTCCACCAGTACAACCCGCGCGTGATGCGCCATCCGGGCGGCAAGCATGCCGTCGTCGGGCCGGTTGGTCATCAGGATCAAGCCATCCGCATGCTGATCCTCAAGGAGGCGAAACGCGGACAATTCACGCTCCGCCACCCCGCGTGTGCTCGACATCATTACGGCGTAACCGTGCCGCTCAGCTTCGTCCTCGATGGCGGCTGCAAGGTCTGCAAAGAACGGGTTGGCGATCTCAGGGGCAACGATAGCGATCGTCTCGGTGCGCCCGGTGCTGAGCCGTCTGGCAAGCGGATTTGGT
This sequence comes from Mesorhizobium liriopis, assembly GCF_024053505.1. GTDB lineage: Bacteria > Pseudomonadota > Alphaproteobacteria > Rhizobiales > Rhizobiaceae > Mesorhizobium_B > Mesorhizobium_B liriopis. Next base: position 35,292 of record NZ_JAMXQS010000011.1, read on the forward strand.
CGGTAACGAAGGCGGAGAATGGCCTCATCGATCCGCGCAGCCGTCGGCTTCGGAAGCTCGATGCGGTGATTCAGATAACGCGAGACAGTGGTCGGCGAAACCCCCGCTTCTTGCGCGACCTCATTCAACGTAGCCAAGCGGTTGTCTCCAGCTCCACACTATGCTGACTTACGAAAGCGCTTTAGTAAAGCGATTTACGAATGCTTATGTCAAGAGGATTCCATATGCTAGAACGTGGCTCGTCCGCCGCTGCAGAATTTATGGATCGGCTTGGTGGGGCTGGCTTCCTGACGGATAATAGGGACACGGCTCCCTTTACTCGGGACTGGCTGAACAACTATGGCGCTCCTCCGCTCGGAGTGGCCCGGCCCGCAAGCACCGAAGATGTCGCAGCAACAGTCGGAATCGCGCAAACGCACGGGCTGGTGGTCGTGCCGCAAGGAGGCAATACCGGCTTGAACGGCGGCTCAGTATTGGGAGATGGCCAACAGGGCATTGTGCTCTCGCTCGGCCGAATGAATCGCATCCTATCCATCGATACGCTCGGCCTTACTGCCACGGTCGAAGCAGGTGTGGCGCTCGGAACCTTGCATGAGGTGCTGGCCGATCAAGGGTTGGGGTTCCCGCTTCACCTAGGTTCCGAAGGCTCGGCTCAGATCGGCGGTCTCGTCGCAACCAATGCAGGCGGCAGCCATGCCTTCCGCTTTGGAATGATGGGCGACCTGGTGCTCGGCCTCGAGGTCGTTCTGTCTGACGGCAGGGTTTGGAACGGCCTGCGCTCCCTCGTCAAGGACAACGCAGGCTATTCCCTGCGCCGCCTCTTCTGCGGCGCGGAAGGAACGCTCGGCATCGTCACGAAGGCGGTGCTGCGACTTCGGCCTGCGGAAAGGGCCCGCGCCACCGCACTGCTAGCCTTGGAAAGCTTGGAAGATGCCTTGGAAGTCGGCCAGCGGGTGCGAGGGGATGCAGGCGAAACGCTGGCGGCCCTTGAATTCTTTCCGGAAGCGGGGCTCGCTCTGGCGCTCAAGCACATTCCCGAGTTACGGCGTCCGTTCGAGACCCCCTATCCCTTCTATCTCCTAGCCGAGCTCGCCACGAGCGTCGAAGCAGCACCGGTGGATGCCGTGCTCGAAACGTGCCTCGGCCATGCGCTGGAGGCGGGGAGCGTAGGGGACGCGCTGATCGCTTCGAACGGCACGCAACGCACGGCCTTTTGGCGTCTGCGCGAAGAAATGCCCGAGGGACAAAGACTCGAAGGCCCGCAGCTGAAGCACGACGTGTCGGTGCCCGTATCATCTCTGCCCGCGTTCGTCGCGGAAGCGATCACTGCCGTGAACGCTGTTCTGCCTGGCGTATGCGTCAATCCCTTCGGTCATCTGCTTGATGGCAACGTGCACTTCAACCTTTCGCCGCCTCAGGGATGCTCAGGCTTCGAAGGACTGGAAAAGGGTCTCACCGAGGCCGTCTATGAGGCAACCACTCGACACCAAGGCTCGATCGCGGCAGAGCATGGGCTAGGTCAAGCCAAGGTGGACCTTGCCGATCGCTTCCGCCCCACGGTCGAACGCGAACTCATGACCCGTATCAAGCTTGCGCTCGATCCCGATGGACGCTTGAACCGAGGCAAAGTGGTGCGAGCTTAAAGACAGCGTCCGAGATCGCATCACCGACTTAAGCGAAAGGTAGATACTTTCGTTCGCCATTCTAAAGACCTCGCGCCCCCTAGCACGGGCATCCCACGACCAACATGTGGTGAAAAAGGCTTAGCGGGTGGTAGCGTATCTAACGAAGGAGGAAGTTTCGTTGCTGAATTGCATCCTTTGAGCAAACTGCAAACGGTGGTTTGCTGATTGCTCAACCGAGTCCAGTGACCTTCAACCATCAAAACGGCGCGCGGGCTTAGATTCTTGATCCGTCGCCTTTGGTTCTGTCCTGTCAGACAGTATGCCGAAAGTTGGCTGGCCGGTCATGGTGATAAAGCTCCGCGCCCTAGCGACTCCGTTTCAGCGAGCGTGCACCATCATCAACATTCCAAACTGCAGCTGGCTCAAGAACGACATAAGACCCGCTACTGATGAATATGAGGCTGGAATCTGAAATCGGAAACACGCGGCATTGGCGAGCAGCGTTGGGCGTCTACTGGAGATGACCAACTGTAATGGGCTATCGAAGACGTAATTGTGGGGCGATTTTTTCAGCGGTAAATTGCGTTGGCAGACGTTTGCAGCTGTCGGGCGAAGTCTTCCGCCACAGCAAGCCGGTCGAGATCCAACCCTAGGTCAAAGCCTCGACCGGTCAGGTGCTGAACCAAGAGGCCCGTCCGAAGATTCCCAGCGGCCCCGGGAGCATAAGGGCATCCGCCGAGCCCTCCGGCGGCGCTGTCGAAGATGCGAACACCAAGATCCAGAGCAACATCAACGTTCTCTAGCGCCACACCGCCGGTATCATGAAAGTGGCAGGCGATACTGTGCGCCGGTACGTCGGAAAGCACAGTTTGCAACATAGCCCGGACTCGCGCAGGCGTACCGCGGCCAAGTGTGTCAGCGACTGCGATCTCGTTGCAGCCGATCTGTCTCAACAGCCGCGCGATGGTCAAAACGGCATCCGGCGCAATCTCACCCTCGTAGGGACAATCAGTGGCGCAGGAGACATAGCCGCGAACCGGAAGGCCCGCTGCGTCTGCGAGCGCAAGAACAGGTACGAAGCGCTGGATGCTTTCTGCGATGGTGCAATTGGTGTTTCTCCGGGCGAAGGTTTCTGACGCGCTAGCAAAGACCGCTAGCGCCTGTGCGCCGGCTTGGATCGCAGCTTGCGCCCCTTTCTCGTTCGGGACGAGTGCGGAATAAAAGACGTCTGGCCGCTTAGGGATTCCGCGCATCACGGCATCATGGTCGGCCATCTGTGGTACCCACTTCGGCGAAACGAAAGCTGTTGCCTCAATACGGCGCAGCCCGGCCTGCGTCAGCTGTTCGATGAGCCGGAGCTTGCTTGGGGTATCAATCGCACCCTTCTCGTTTTGTAGCCCGTCACGCGGACCAACTTCCACGATATCAACGCGACCCGCCACTAATGCACCGCCGCGTACATGATCTTTTCTTCCGTGGCCTCCTCGATCGCCATCTCCTCTACGATCCGGCCCTGTCGCGCCACCAAGACTCGATCCGAGATCGCCAGGATTTCCGGTAGGTAGGACGAGATCACCACCACTGCCGCGCCAGCTTCGGCAAGTTTCTGGATGATGTCGTGGATTTCCGAGATGGCGCCTACATCCACGCCACGTGTCGGTTCGTCGAAAATCACGAGCTGCGGAGCCTGAATCAGACTCTTGGCTATGACAACCTTCTGCTGGTTACCGCCGGAAAGCTCGACTACCTTCGCACTGGAGCGGATCGTGCGTATGTTCAGGCGCTCGATCCAGCCTGCCGCTTCGCGGCGTACTTGCGACATAGAGATCACGGAAGCTGGATTGCTACCCTTGGCGATCCGGCCGAAAAAGATGTTCTCTGCAATGCCCATTGTGTCGAAGATGCCGTCGAGCTTGCGGTCCTCCGTGATGTAGGCAATGCCATGATTGACGGCTTTGCGCGGTACGCTGAAACGCACGTTCCTGCCATTGAGCTTCACACGTCCGCCATGAAAGAAGTCGCGTTTCAGGACACCGGCTGCGATCTTCATCATCTCTGTACGCCCAGCCCCCACCAAGCCAAACATGCCAGTGACCTGGCCGGAAAATACCGACAGTGTGGCGCTTCGCACTGCCCGTCCCATGGACACGTTTTCCAGTGCCAGCACCTTGGTTCCGGGCGGGCGGCCCTTGCGTAGCGCGGTTTGGCCGTAAAGCTCCTCCTTCAACTGCCGGCCGACCATAGCTTGGACGATGCGGTCGCGCGTAAAGTTCGAGCTTTGGTCGGTTGCCACTAAAGCACCATCTCGCAAGATGCTGATCCGGTCAGCAACCTCCAAGGCTTCTTCCAACGCATGGCTGATGAAGATCACAGAATGTCCCTCAGCCTTGAGACGTTCCATCAAAGCAAAGAAATGCTGTTTTTCCTCCGGCGTCAGCGTCGCCGTGGGCTCGTCGAAGATGAAGATCCGCGCATTGTGCTGCACAGCGCGGGCGATCTCCACCATCTGCTTCTTGGCGGCCCCAAGCGAGGACACAAGAGCGGTCGGGTCGACATGGAAGCTCAGGCGCTGCAATTGCTGCTGCGCTTTGATGTTGATGCCCCGAAGTCGGTTGAAGAAGTTCTCTTGACTGAGGAACAGGTTTTGCGCCACCGTCATCGACGGAACGAGGTTGGTTTCCTGGAAAACCATCGCCACGCCATGGGCTAGCGCATCAGCCGGTGAGGCGAAGCTACGCAGCTTACCTTCCACAATCATGTCACCCGAACTCAGAGGATACAGGCCGGCTAGAACCTTGGTCAGCGTCGACTTGCCTGCGCCATTCTCGCCGAGCAGCGCGTGGACCTCCCCGCGCATAAGGGTGAAGTTCACGTCGCGAAACGCAGGAACGTCGCGGAATAGCTTAGTGGCGTTCCGGAACTCCACGATGACATCGCTCAAGACCTGTTCTCCACCGGGAAGCGGAGTACGGCACCGGTGCCGCGCGCAGCCGCATAGACGAAGCTACCGCGTTCCGCGATTGAGGTGACGCCGTGAATGGCGCCGTCTGCTCTGGAATGGTAACTCGCCACCGCATGGAGCGCAGCATTCAGCCGCAGTACTAACCCATAGCTGCGCGACGGTGCCCACGGCTTCAAAATGCCCATCTGGCGCACAGAGCCAGATTGGAGAGGCTGATCGTCGTTAAGGTGATCAGCGAAGTCCGGCCCGATCCAGCTTGAAGGTGGGATTGTTGCCATCATCTCTGCGCGATAATCGTCTTCGCGCAAGATCATCTCCGTCAGTTGTCGGCGCGGCGCAAAGCAGGCTAGCCAGTATCCCCCACTGGCGGCGGGAGCTAAGCGGGCGGGATAAGCCGGCAGTTCCTCCAACCTAGCCTCCAGTCTTGCGCCGGACGCGGCTGCAATGGCAACCAGCCGGTGCTTCCAGCTCTCTGCAACCAGGATTTCCCCGTTGGGAGAAAGCGCCAAGCCATAGGGGAAGGCGAGCCCGTTGCTCAAAACACGCGGCGCGGTCGATGCGGCTAGGTCGAGGCTCAGCACCGCGCCCGTTTTGCCGTGGCTCATCAGGTCACGCTTCCAATCCGACCAAGGATGGCGATGCGAACCGATTGTGACGAGAAGTTCGGTCTCGCCGCGGAACCCGAGGGAGGTGATGCAGCCATTCGCGTTACCAAGGTCGTGAGGCGTCCAAGCACCACCGGCGTCGACCAGAACGCCTTCTCTTTCTATACCGACGGCAATGATGCCGGCAGGCGAGGCGGCCAAGGCCGTGATCGGGTGTTCGAAGCGCCGAATGGGGATCACACAGCCCCCGTTTGGGTCGATCCGGTAGAGCGTGTCGCCGCCACTGCAGAGGAAACCATTCTCGACTGCAACGAGGTTATCCGCACTGGGCAAGTCGACTATCCGTTCGGCTTCGTCCAAACGGTTGTTCGGCTTGAGCGGGCCATCGAGCGGCGGGATGCTCAGGGAATCGTCATCGGAGCGGCTGAATAAGGAAGCCAACGCGTTCCAAATCGACATCAGACCTGACCCCAGTACTCTTGACTGGAAGTCCAGGCAGAGTCGGCATCACACAGCTTCACGCGGCCGATGCGATTGTTTGAAACGCCACCGAGGTACAGATAGCCTTTATGCTCGCAAGTGGAGGTGACGGAAGGGTGGTTCCTGCCGGCAAGATCCCAAAGGACATCAAGAACCTCACCGGTTTCGGAGAGGCGAACGACGCAGCCTCGGTTGACGTTGGGAAACAGCCATTCATCAGACGCAATGCGTTTAGCCATCCGCCTACGGAAGGCCGGCTTGCGCATTGCAAGGTCGAAAGTTGCTGTGCGGAGGCCAAGCAGCGCGACCCAGTAGGTCCCATTGGAGCCGCGATTGATATTGTCGGGGTAGCCCTGCAGGTTGTCGATAAAGATTTCCCTTTGTCCCTTGTTCGGCCCATCGAACCAGTAGCGCGAGATGCGGCAGGCCCAAGTCTCGGCGAACAACAGCGACTGTCCGTCGCGACACATCGTGACCCCATTGGGAAAGATCAGGCCTCGCAGCACCGTGCGCGTTTGCCCGGTACGCGGGTCATGGCAGATCAGGCGCCCGTTGCCGCGCCCTTCCAGAGCATCGGTCACCCAGTCCGAAAGCTCGTAGCGTATGGTGGCTTCACTGAAGAAGATCCGACCGTCTCGGGCAATGTCGAGATCGTCTGGCAAACGGAGCCGCGAATCGTCGATCACGGAAAGCCAGCTGCGGTTGGTCTCATCGGTAACGCGGCTGACGGTCCCCTGTGGGTCCACGCGGTAGACTCCCATGCCGCCAACGCAAGCTAGGAGATCACCATTGCGGGCAAAGGCAAGACCTAGCGGATGGCCGCCGATACGGGCGAAAACCTCGCTTCGCGTGTAGTCTGGCGCGAAGAACCGGACGATCGTGCCGTGCCGAGTGCCGGTATAGAGATGATCGGCGGCATCCAAAACGACATCCTCTGGCCCTTCCACGGCTCCCAGACCGATCAGTTCGCTTTCGCCAAGCCGGTCGTTGGGCGCAAACTGCGCCTGATGACGTTCGGCCCGAGACGGCAGTGCTAGGTAGGTTGGCGAGACATAGACTTTGCTCAGGATCTTGGCCCGGTTCTTCACCCATTTGGCGTCAAACAGCACGGCCAGGATCAGGATCAGTCCGAGCACCAACTGGTTCACGGAGCCGGGTGTGGACATGCGGATCAGGCCATTGGTCAGAATGAGCACCAAGACTGCGCCGACGATCGCATTGCCAACGGAGCCTCGACCGCCGCCAAGCGACACGCCCCCGAGTACAACTGCGGTCAGAACTGCAATCTCCATCCCTATCCCGGTATCCGCCCCCGTGCTGCCCAAGCGTGCGGAAAACAGGAAGGCTGCGGTCCCGGTAAGAAGGCCAGACGTGACGTAGGCAAGGCACACAGTTCGCTTCACGTCTATGCCCGCGTTGTAGGCCGACTTACGCGCACCGCCGACCGCGCGTAGGCGCCAGCCCGGGCGCAATCGTGACAAGGTGATGTGGATTGCAACGGCAATCACGACGAAAGCGATGAAGGATACAGGAAGGCCGTAGAAGGCGCCGAAGCCAAGATAGTCCCAAGCCGGTGAATCCGGCGTGTTCCCAACAATCGCGCTAGCCAGCCGTGGAAAGATAATATCGTAGAGGGCGCGATAGATCACCAGCGTGACGAGTGTGGTGATAAAGGCGCGCAGGCGAAGATAACCGATCAGGACGCCGTTCAGGAGGCCGCAAAGCAGTCCTGCGCCAAGTGCTAAAGCGAGCGAAACTGCGACCGGCAGGCCGAGTACATTCATACCAACAAGCGAGGCCAAGACGCACAGGGCAAACGTTGATCCCACTGACAGGTCGATACCGCCAGACATGATTACGATCGTTAGTGCGAGTGCGACCAAGCCGAACTCCGCCAGCTGCCGCGACAGGTCCGCCATGTAGGCTATGTTGACCATGCCGGGCACCAGGACCGCCATGGTGACGAGCACCACGATGAGCGCGGCAAAAGGGATCGCACTGTCGATCCAGCTCTTAGACAGGACTTCTCCGACCAGACGGCCGGAGAAATACCTGTGTCGAAACTGGATTAGCTTATCGCTATTGGCCATGGCGAGCGCAGCCTTACTTCAGCTCGTCCAGCGTCCAACAGTTACGCTGATTAACGTTGTTTTTCGTGATCATAGTCAGCGGGTTGAAGTACATTGTCTGCACCTCACCTGCTGTTCCATCGGAAAGCAGTAGCCGCACGATCTCCTGGTTCAGAAGATCACCCTGCAGCGGCACATTGTAGCTGATGTAGAGGTTGAACAAACCGTTCTTGACGTTTTCGCATCCTACCTGATTGCCGCCGCCTGAGGTTACGAGGAACACTTGGTCGCTCTTGCCAGCCTCCTTGATTGCGGAGGCAGTACCAGTGTCTTGATTGTCCCAGATGCCGATGGCGCCGCACAGATCGCCATGCTGCTGCAGCACGGTTGACATGATTGAACGGGCCTTCTCAGGGTTGTACTCCGTTGCCTGCTGCGAAACGACTTGAATGTCCGGGTGCTCGTTTAAGACTTTGTAGATGCCATCCAGCTGGAAGACGTCAGAAGCGGCGGTTGGCACGCCGGTGTCAATCGCGACCTTTGTAGAGACGCCTTTGCCTGCATCGCACTTCTCAACAATGGCCTCGGCAGCCTTGCGGCCGATCTCGGTCCAGTCGGCACCAACATAGGAATCGGTGGTGGTGTTCGACTCTAAGTTGATCTGAACAATTTTAATGCCAGCTGCCTGCGCCTGCTTCAGGAGACGTGCATAGGACTGGATGTCCGGATTGTGGATCACCATTAGGTCTGGCTTTTCGGTGATCAGGGACTGAATTGCTTTGGTACCTGCATCCGTGCTCCAAGCTGGGTCGCGGATGTCGAAGCTGTAGCCCAACCGGTCCGCCTGCTTGCGCATCTGCGCCGCCCATCCTTCGGTGAGGTCGAAGCCCATGGACAAGGGTACGAACACCACTTTCTTGTCCTTCAACGAAGTATGAAACGCCGTACTGCGTGGGTTCTCAAGACCCTTGTCCTGTGCGCCGGCCACGGACAGACTGGCCGCTAGGGCCACTGCCGCGAGAAGTGCTTTCGTGAATAGTCCGCTCATCATTCCATCCTCCCAGAGTTGATGAAGCCGTTGGTCAAAGATCTCCCTGCTGCGACGTCTGCTCGTCGCGAGGGTTCACAAGAGAATCGACAACGATCGCCAAGAGCAGGACGACGCCCTTCACTAGGTTCTGGATCGTGTAGTCGATGTTCATGATGGTCATGCCGTTGAGCAGGATGCCAACAAATACGGTGCCCAGAATGACGTTGCGCACGCTGCCGTGCCCGCCGTTCAGGCCGATGCCTCCCAGAACTACTACGAGCAGGATGTCGTAGATCATGGTGGAGTTGAACAACCGCGCATTAATAGCTGCCGCCGAGGACGCTAAAATCAGCCCGGCAACATAGGCAATCAGGGCAGTTGACGCATATTGCGCCACGATCATCGGGCGGGTCGGCAGGCCGCTCACGCGCGCTGTGTTCGGGTTGTTTCCCATCGCATAGGTCATCCAGCCGAAGCGGGTTCGTCGCAGCACCAGTTGGACGACTACGCAAAGCAGAGCGAAGGCAACAACGGTGACGGGGATCCCAAAGACGTTGCCTTGTCCAATCAGCCGGAACCATTCTGTGTCCGGTGGAACGTTCTGCATCTCGAGCGTGAAGAAAAAGGTTCGGCCGGTTCCATAGATGACAGAGCCTGCCGCCAGCGTGGCAAAGATGGGCGGCACTTCGCCGAACGCGATTAGTGTGCCGATCATAATTCCTGCCAGCATTGCAAAGCTAGCACCGATCAGCAGCGCTAGTTCGAACGGATAGCCAGCGCGCGTGATGACAAATGCCCATGACACGGACACCACCATCACTGCGATCATCGAGACGTCGATACCGCGGGCGATCACCACGAGGGCCATGCCGAGCGCTAGAATGCCGAGAATGGATACGCTGCGCACAAGGACGAGGAGGTTGCCGCTGCTGAGAAAACTTGGGAGCAAGATGGAGAACGCCAGGAAGGCGACTACAGCTAATAAGAAGACAATGCCTTCCTGGCTCTGCAAGAGCCGTTCCCGAATAGTGGGGCCCCTAGCGCCAGTTTGCTGCTCCGCGGCACTCATGATCTGTCCGCGCTACGGATAACTTGAAGTAGTTCCTTGGCGCGGTCGACCCGCACATCGTGGGTACGCGCTAGTTCGGCGGCTACCCGCTCGACCTCGTCCCCCGAAGCTCCGGCCACGATCGCGATATTGCGAGCATGAAGCGCCATATGTCCTTTCTGAATGCCTTCGGTAGCAAGAGCGCGAAGCGCCGCCATGTTCTGAGCAAGGCCCACAGCGACTGTTACCTCCGCAAGTTCCTGCGCGCTTTGCACGCCCAGAAGCTTCAACGCCGCGCGTGCTGCAGGATGGGTCTTGGTCGCGCCTCCCACGAGGCCCAGCGCCATTGGCATTTCTAGCGTTCCCATCAGATTGCCACGGGCGTCGATCTCCCAGCGACTAAGCGAAGTGTAGCGGCCTGCCCGGGCCGCCCAAACATGGGCGCCAGCCTCGATGGCCCGCCAGTCGTTGCCGGTCGCGACGACGATCGGGTCAATCCCGTTCATGATGCCCTTATTATGGGTCGCGGCACGGTAGGGATCGACGATTGCGAAGGCACAAGCCTCAACGATGCCCTGCGCGATCCGCTCGCCTGAATAGTCCTGCGTTTGCAGGGCCTGCGGCGTCACTGAGACAGCTGCACGGGCAAGCCGTAGATCGGCATAGTTAGACAGGATGCGCAACCGCACCACCCCACCCGTGATCGTCTCGATCAGCGGGGCGACGGTTTCAGCCATGGTGTTCACAGTGTTGGCGCCCATGGCATCACGGACATCGACCAGGAGATGCACGGCGAGCATTGAGCCAACCGGCGTATCCTCAAAGATGTGCACCTCGATATCTTGGCAGCCGCCACCGAGCGAGATCAGAACCCTGTCCCGTTCGTTGGCTGCGGCGATAATTGCATCGCGGTCGCGAAGCACGCGGGCACGTGCGGCGTGCGGATCGCGGACTTCGAGGACCTGTACCTGAGCCCGCATGATCGGCCCGGTGCTCGAAGTTACGAATCCACCACAGTCGCGCGCAATGCGCGCCATGAAGGATGCGGCGGCCACAACCGATGGCTCTTCCACCGCCATCGGAATCAAGTAGTCGCGGCCATTGATGGTGAAGTTGGTAGCAACACCGATCGGCAATTCGAAGGTACCGACCACGTTCTCGATCATGCCGTTGGCAAGGGTAAGCGGAAGACCGCCTCCACCCAGGACGCCGCGCTCGGCTTCACTCAGATTAACGGCGACCGCAACCCGATCAAGCCGCTCGGCCGGCGACAAGTTACGCAGGTTCTCCAAACGTGAATTCAAAGCGGGACGCGTCGCGCTTTCTTGTAACACTGCCAAGGCCGCTCCTCCCAGATGCAGTCTCCCCTTGCGTCGGATCAGAGCCTTTTGATAGCGTCATGGAAAGGTACAGTTTGGCACAATTGCCTTGAACTGTACCGTGGGAGTGAAGAGGTGACAGTTTCAAAGCAAGGGCGTAGCGGATTTACGCTCGCTGAAACGATCGCTCGCAGACTCCGCGATGACATCTCCGCTGGAACCCTCCTGCCCGGAGCTCGCCTCCTTTCAATACGCCAGGCTGCTGTCCACTTCGGTGTATCTAAGAACACAGTCGTGGACGCCTATGAGCTGCTTGTTCTATCCGGTGATGTGATCGCACGCGCTGGCTCCGGCTTTGCTGTCACTAGTAGGGGAGCTGCAGCGGCAGGCTCTCGCCCGCATCATGTTACTGAAGCCGTGGACATCGCCTCGCTTCTTTCCGCTCAACTTGAACAGGATTTTGAAGTTCGCGTAGGGGACGGACGCCCTCCCCCGTCTTGGACGGAGGAGTCAGAAATCCGTCGCTATCTGGGCGCTTACGGGCGAGCCCTGCCTTTGGATTCTGACGCCTATGGTTCGGCTATGGGCTTTCTACCCATGCGCCAACAGTTGGCGCGTCGCTTGGCCAACCAGCAGATCGAAGCAAGCGAGAATAACCTTCTCCTGACGTTCGGCGCCAATCATGCCTTGGACCTGATTATCAGAGCCATGGTTTTGCCTGGCGATACGGTGTTTGTGGATGAACCAGGCTACTATCCGCTGTTTGCCAAGCTTAAGCTTGCCCGCGCTAACGTCATGGGCATCGCGCGCACGCCGGATGGGCCCGACGTTGAAGACTTTATTGCCAAAACCGCAACGGCGCGTGGTGGCTTGTTTTTTACGCAGTCCATTGGCCACAACCCAACCGGCGGCTCGATAACGCTCTCAGTGGCTCATGCCGTTCTCAACGCGGCAACGCGACATGGCATCTTAATTGTCGAAGATGACCCATTCGCGGATCTTCCGATCGTAACGCAGGACAATCGACTCGCTCGTCTCGGTCAGCTGGAAAACGTTATTTCCGTGGGTACGTTTTCCAAGACGCTCTCAGCTAGCCTGCGCTCCGGCTTCATCGCGGCGCGAGCAGACAGGATATCGGCCCTCGCAGAACTAAAGATGCTCACGACCGTAAACAGTTCGGGGCATGTCGAGCGAATAATTCATCGGCTGATCAGCGACGGGCACTACGACCGTCATCTAAAGCGGCTCGGACGCCGAATCCAGCATGCCGCTCAGCGAGTACGTACGGACTTGGCTAAAGTGGGAATGACGATCTTCTCCGACCGCAGCGACGGGTACTATATCTACTTGCGGCTGCCGGACAGAGTAGATGACATCGAACTTGCTAAGCAGGCGGCACAGCAGGGCATCCTTATCGCATCTGGTAGCGTATTTTGCCTCGACCGACACAGTCCTCATTCAAGGGGAATGCGAGTGAACATTTCCCGAGCAGACAATGAAAGGTTCTACCACTTCCTTCTGCATGCGCTTGCTTAAGACGTCGATGAGTATGATTTAACATAGAAAGCAATCTTTGCGGAAACCTGTCCTCGCCTCTCATGTCGCTCCTTGTTGATTAGTTAGAGTTGCGGACCGTCAGCTCTAGGGCCCGCTCCATCCGTTGATACTTGTGGGCGCTTAACTTGATGTGTGCACAAGTCAGAATAAATCGGCGCTCTTGTGCTCATGCCCAAGCACTTGCCCGATCCGCAGATCGGAAGTTTCTGGGCTACTTCCGAACGATATGAACAAGTTCGCCTTGATCCATTTTCCCGAAGCGTTGGCGCCGGTGCCCAGTTGGGCGTTGTCGTTGGGTCATTGAGAGAGCTATCCGAGGCTTACGCTCATGCTTGAGGTTGCGATCCCCGCCGCCTGAGCTATCCCACGTGTCCAAGCACGGCGACGCGTGAACTTAGTTCATGGCCTGATTAGTCGATCAACCTAACCTTGAAGGACACCGAAATGATTGAACGGATCGGTGCGGCGGACCGTTGGAGCGATGCGGTTATTGTTGGAAACCTGATCTTCCTGGCTGGCCACGTTGCCGAGCAAACCGTGGGTGCGGACGTGCGCGAGCAGACCAGGGAAGTGCTCGCGCTTTTGGATGACACGCTGGCGCAGGCGGGCGTGACGAAAGCCAACCTTGCGTCCGTCCAGATCTATCTCTCAGACATTTCGACAATCGACCAGATGAACGAGGTTTGGGACAGTTGGGTACTGCCGGGCCAAGCCCCTGCGCGTGCCACGGTCGAGGCACGGCTTGCGCACCCTGGACTCGCGATCGAGATCACGGCTGTGGCCGCACGCTGACTTGAGCGGTGCCAAAAGACCAAAAAGTCTGTCCGGTGTGGTGTTGCATGCGGACACGAGAAGGGGTCGTAACATCCTCTGGGTGGCCTTCGTAGCTGTGCAAAACGAGTGAGCGAAATAAAGGGGAAGGACTTGGGCCGGCAGCGGACGGTCTGGGTTCCTGCACAATCAGTGCAAAGCCCGTCCTTCCACCTTGAAGTGCATTATCGCCTAACATCTGCAAGGTAATAGGATATCACTCCCACACCTGTATTCCGCGGCTTCAACGGATGTTCCTCCGGTGGCGTAACGCAATCGCCTACTTCTGGCTTGAAGAATCTGCTGACAGCGGCACCACGATCTCGTTCCAGAACTCCTCTTCATCGATGTGATTCTGGATAGCGGCCTTCTGCGTGCCGACCGGGCCCGGAATGGCTTTTGAGTTGGGATCATCGCTGTCCCCAAATGCCAGGCTTCGACCGTAGTCGAGGCCCATCTCGGTGTTCACGTCGACCGCAACCCCAATGATCGGCTGCGGTTTGCCGTCTGCAGGACGGGGCGCGTTGTTCCATGCCAGGACGATGGATGGGTCGATCACATAGGCGGCAGCGAACAGGTCCCAGACATTGGTCGGCCCGAACTTGGTCTTGCCCTGTTTCTTCATACGCTCTTCCCGTTCGAGCCACAATTTCCTGATCCCCGGGAAAGTGCTGTCGACCATGCGGCGATAAAGGTCTTCCGGCATGCCGCCGCTGTGCTCGTTGGCTTCGAGGCCGGCGATGACTTGGTTGCCATACGTCGCGAAGGTCTCGGATTTCGGATCACCCCATTTCGCGCGTACGCTGATCTTGGCCGCTTCGGGGTCGGCCCACCAGTTGAACTCGGCGGATGCGGATGAATTGCCGGGCACGAAGAAGGCGCCGCCCATATAGACGATCCTCGAAACCTTGGACGGGAATGTCGGGTCTTTCAGGATGGCGCGCGCGATGTTCGTCAGCGGGCCGATCGCGATGATCGTGATCTCCCCGGGATGCTTGTTGACCGTGCGGACCATGAAATCGACCGCATCGTCGCTGCCATCCGCGTCGGGATGATCGAGGCCATAAACATTCGCGTATGAGGGCGCCTCTCCATATTTGAGCTTATAGACATCGGCCCAGTTCGCCATCGGGTCGGCGTCGATGCCGTCGCCGGCCGACGGACGCATGTAGCCGCCCCATCCGATGATCGGGCTGATTTGCTGCTCCGCCGCCATGACTGCCGGGTTGGTGCGGTCGCCGCGCCAGTTACGAATGCCGTAGCGGCTGCCCTCATAGATCGGAACGCTCGATCCGGTCGCCTCCAGCTGGCGCACCCCGGTCGCCACGCCTGCCGGCATCGGCGTGTTTCCAGCCACGACCGTAACGCCGAGCAGATCGATATTGGGCGCACGGTCGAGCAAGAGCATCGCGGTGCCATCGTCGAACAACTCGACCATGTCAGTGTCCAGAATGACTTTCGCGGGGTTCTCCGCCGTCGGCTTTTCTTGGGCAATGGAAGGGCCAGCCAGGATCAAGGAACCGACAACGAGTAGGAGCTTGCGGCTTCCTGCTGATATCCTTGGCCAGTCGACCTCATGATTTTCGAATAGCAACTTCATCGTCTTCCTCCCGCGAAGCCGTGCCGTCTTTTTGGTCGAAGCGGTCATGTGAGCGGGGCAGTCGAGTTCGAAGTTCTGAGCCATACGCCGCAGCCGATCGAAGGTGCGACTGTAGGCTTCAGGGTCTTCGAGCGTCAAGAAAAGGCGAAAGAGCCAAGGCTCCACTGTGCCTCAGTTTGGTTGGTCTGTCGTATTGACAGCTTTTCGATCCGAACCCTACGCTGCATTCGGTCGGCTTCGCGGGAGGCGTTCGCCGACCGAATGGGAGGAATGCATGACCAAGGTTTCGATTGCCCAGAACCTGGGCCTGGGTTCAGGCGCGCTTTCACGCCGGCAACTTCTTCTGACGGGCGCGGCCGGAGCAGGCGCCCTGCTGCTGCCGGCCATTCCAGTTTTCGCTGCCGACAAGCCGAAGATCGGTCTGGTGATGAAGTCGCTCGCCAACGAATTCTTCAAGCAAATGCAGGCCGGCGCGGAAGATTACGCCTCGAAGAACACCGACAAGTTCGAATTTGCTGCGGTGGGCATGAAGGACGAGCGTGATTTCGCCGCGCAGGTGGATGCGGTCGAGAACTTCATCACGCAGCAGTTCAACGTGATCGTGCTGGCACCTGCCGATTCCAAGGCCATGGTCACGCCGGTGAAGAAGGCGCTCGAGGCCGGCATCAAGGTCATCAACATCGACGTGGCGCTGGACGAGGAAGCCAAGAAGCAGGCCGGCGTCGATCTCGCCTTTTTCGGGCCCGACAATCGCGAGGGCGCGAAACTCTCCGGCATGGCGCTCGCCAAGGAACTGGGCAAAGGGGCCAAGGTCGTCATCCTCGAAGGCAACCCGGAAGCCGACAATGCCAAGGAGCGCAAAAAGGGCTTCGACGATGCGGTGGCCGAGGGCGGCCTCTCTCTTCTCGATTCCAAGACCGCGCATTGGGAAACCGAGGAAGCCAACACGCTGATGACGAATTTCCTGACGCAGTATCAGGACATTCAGGGCGTGATGGCGGCCAATGACTCCATGGCGCTTGGTGTCGTTAAGGCGCTCGATGCCGCCGGCAAAAGCGGGCAGATCAAGGTGGTCGGCTTCGACAACATCCCCGCCGTCCAGCCGCTGATCAAGAGCGGCAAGATGCTCGCCACCATCGACCAATATGGCGCGCAGATGGCGGCCATGGGTATCGATTACGGGCTCAAGGAGCTTGCCGGCGAAAAGCACTCGGGATGGGTCAAGACGGACATCAAGCTGATCACGGCTCAGGATCTCTAGAGCCCGGAGTGACGGCAGGGCTGGCATCGGTGGGTAGCGCCAGCCACGGTCCTGCCGCATCCCCGGCGTCAGGACACAGCATGCCAGCAACCGACGTCATTCTCACGCTGGACGATGTCGGCAAGACCTTTCCGGGCGTCGTCGCGCTGGATGGCATCTCCCTGAAGCTCAGGCGCGGCGAAACGCACGTCGTGCTTGGCGAAAACGGCGCCGGCAAATCGACGCTCATCAAGCTCCTCGCCGGCATCCATGAGCCCGACTCCGGCGAAATTTTCCTGAACGGAGAGCCCTACAGGCCCAAGACGCCTCACGACGCGCAGATGCAGGGCGTTCGCATTGTGCATCAGGAACTCAACCTGCTGCCTTACCTTTCCATCGCCGAGAACCTGATGCTGGAGCACCTGCCACGGCGTTTCGGCATGGTGGATCGAGCGGCACTGAACCGACGCGCGGGCGAGTTGCTGGCCGAGGTCGGGCTGGCAGTGGATCCGCGCACGCTGGTCGCGGAATTGGGCGTCGCCCAGATGCAGTTGGTCGAGATCGCCAAGGCGATCGGCTACGACAGCAAGCTTCTGGTGCTGGACGAGCCGACCGCGACGCTGACCCCGCCCGAGATCGAACGGCTCTTCGCGATCATCGGCCGGCTGAAAGCCAAAGCTGTTACAACTATCTACATCTCCCACCGCCTGCACGAGGCCTTCCGCATCGGCGACCGCGTGACGGTGCTGCGCAACGGGAAGCTGGTCGAGACGAGCGATCTGGAAGGGCTCTCCGTTCCCCATCTCGTGCGCCGCATGATCGGCCGCGACATCGCCGACGAGTACGGCTTCGATGCCGACATCGTGCCGGGCGCGGTCGCGCTTGCCGTGAAGGGGTTGAAGCGCACGCCGGATGCCGCTCCGGTTTCCTTTTCGGTGCGTCATGGGGAAATTCTGGGCGTTGCCGGCCTCGTCGGCTCGGGCCGCACGGAAGCGATGCGCGCGCTGTTTGGCGCCGACCGCAAGGCGGGTGGCACAATCGAGGTCGAAGGCAAGGCAGTGGATGTCCGCGACCCGCGAGACGCGGTGCGGCAGGGCCTTGGCTTCCTTACGGAAGACCGCAAGAGCCAGGGGCTGTTGCTCGACTTGCCCGTGGACGTGAATTTCACGATCACCGACTTGCGAAAGATCTCGGCCAGGGGCCTGCTCGATCGCAGCAAGGAAAAGCGGGCAGCAAATGAACTGGTCAAGCAATTGCGGGTCAAGACGGCCTCGATCGACACGCCGGTGCGCAATCTTTCGGGCGGCAACCAGCAAAAGGTGGTTCTCGCCAAGTGGCTCTTTCGCGGCACCTCGACGCTGATCCTGGATGAGCCGACGCGCGGCGTGGATGTGGGCGCGCGCCGCGAAATCTATCAGCTGCTCTGGATGCTGGCGGCGAACCGCAAGGCCATCGTCATGGTCTCCTCCGACCTGCCCGAACTGATCGGCATGTGCCATCGCATCATCGTCTTTTCCAACGGCAAGCTGGTGGGAGAACTTTCCCGGTCGGACTTCGACCAGGAGCGGATCCTGTCGCTTGCCTATCAGGAACATGTTCAAGCATGACCGATACGCCCATCTCTCCGGCAAGCACGCCCACCGCCGATCGGGGCAAGCTGAAACGCTTCTTGTTGCGCGATGCCGGCGTGTTCCTGGCGCTCATCCTGATCACCGCCGTCTTCTCCTTCACCGCGCCCTACTTCGCGACATCGGGCAACGCGCTGAAGATCTTCGTCCAGATCGCCATCAACACGGTTCTCGCGGCGGGCATGACCTTCGTCATCCTGACCGGCGGCATCGATCTTTCTGTTGGCTCGGTGCTGGCGCTGTGCACGGTGATCGGCGCGCTGATCATGACCTCGGGGCTGGAGCCGGCTCTCTCGATCCCGCTTGCCATCCTCGCCTGCATCGCGGTCGGCGGGCTTTGCGGGTTCATCAACGGCAAGGTCTCGACCTATTGGCGGGTGCCGTCCTTCATCGTCACGCTCGGCATGCTCAACATCGCGGCCGGGGCGGCGCGCGTGGTTTCCGACAACACCACCATCACCGGCCTGCCGCAGGGCTTCGTCGATTTCGGCAACCTGATCATCACCGGCTTCCTGCCATCGATCTTTCTGGTCGCAGTCGCAGTGATCGCGGTCGGCTGGTTCGTCCTTCGCTTCACCGTTTTCGGGCGGATGATCTATGCGGTCGGCGCCAATGACGAGGCGGTGCGCCTGTCCGGCCACGATCCCGACCTCTTCAAGATTGCGGCCTTCACTATTTCGGGCGTTACCGCCGGCATCGCAGCGATCGTTTATCTGCTGCGCCTCAACATCGGCAGCCCGATCGCCGGCGTCGGCTACGAGTTAAACGCGATCGCGGCCGTCATCATCGGTGGCACCAGCCTGTTCGGCGGCAAGGGCTCGATCATCGGCACGCTGGCCGGCGCCTGCATCCTGCAGGTGCTCGCCACTGGCCTGCAGTTGCTGGGCATCGGCGACAACTACAAACCGATTATCATCGGCGCAGTGATCATTCTTGCGGTGATCGTCGACACATATCGGGAGAAACTCCTGCGTTCCATGCGATAGCCGTTGCATATTGGTGGGCAGCATTCTGGTGTTTGAACCGTTGATTTTTCTGCGGCATAGCAGCGAGCGCATGATTGCGTTTGGGTGAGTGGCATCACCATTGCGAACGGCTGAGATTGGGCGCAATGCCGCCAGCGCAACTTGCCCGCGATGATCGCATTTTGGCCAGCATCGCTGTCGGCGTTTCCTGTGTCACTACCAATAAGCTGCCAAAGGCTGGCGCCTGATGCACAGCGGATGGGAAGGGCGCTTCTGATGAATGGCAGCATCTTCATCAGTGGCGCTGGTTTCTACCATGCCTGCTAAGTTGGGCTCTGCCACGCGCTCCGCATCTGCCTCGTTGAATTGTGTTGCCGTGCCATACTGTCTCCGCAGCCCTGCCTCACCAGACAGCACGCCCTCACGTGTCAGCTGCTGCACGCGCCGTTCAGTCAACAGCAACAGCTTGACGATGGTCGCAACAGGATGAGTGGCAGCCCCACCGCTCATGCGGCTGTGCTCTGCTGAGGGGCATCAGCCAAGGTCACGCCCCGGGCGGCAGCAACAGCGGCAAAGGTCAGCGCTTCTCCATCTGCCTTGCCCTCTAGCCTCGCCTCCTGTCCTGTGAACGCCTGCCAGCGTTGGATGGCGACATCCACATAAGCGGGGCTGAGCTCGATGGCG
>NZ_JAMXQS010000012.1 GCF_024053505.1 Mesorhizobium liriopis
CTCGATCACGGGCACTTGCCTCATCCTAAGCTTGCGGGCTGCCATCACCCGGCCATGGCCTGCGATGATGCCGTTGTCACCATCCACCAGAACCGGGTTTGTCCAGCCGAACTCGCGGATCGAAGCGGCGATCTCGGCCACCTGCGCATCTGAATGCGTGCGCGCGTTGCGGGCATAAGGGATGAGCGAAGCCAAGGGACGGTAGGTGATAGCGAGAGACCGATCACCAGCGCTCTGCCCCTCGTCTAGCTGCTCATTTTGCACATCGTCAGACATGCCCGATCATAGCAGGCGGGGCCTATACGCGGCAGATCGACATTGTTGCGCTTGGCTACGCAAGGGTACGAAGAACTAGTAGAGCCACGGGTTCTCTAGCCCTGGCCAACTGTCACTCATCTCGTTGACATATTTTATCTATGGCTCCGCCATGGCATCAGCCTTGGCGAAGCACCTTATCACTATGCCTGTTTTCCTCGCGACAACTGAGTGGCAGCGGACTCGATACCAAGTGCTTCAAGCAGAGGAGTGCTCCTCGAAGAGTAATTACTCCGTACCCATCACCAAACCTTCGATGTCGTGTTTTTGCGTCGGCGGAATGAGTTCATCAACTACGCTGCAAACGAGGTGGTCTCTGACCTGGGCAGGCAACGCATCGTAGAAGTCGCGCGTGACCATCATGTCGTGCAGCGCGTCGTGGCCTGCACCCGGCGCATCGACACCGATCACCAATACCGGGCGTGAAATTGGCGAGGGGTGCGCCGTGCCACGATGGACAGTGAGCGCGGAGCGACAGGAGATGTCGCCCATCTGCGGATACTTCTTGACGCCCTTTTCAGCGAATTGTGGCCAGATTTCCTTCTCTGGAAACATCTCGTGCTTCCATTCGCGGCCGTCCAGGAATTGGGTGCCAGGGGCGACCTCGAAAGGCCCCATATCTTCCGTCACGTCCACGCCGGTCAAGTTAAAAGCGAGTGAGGTGATACGCTTGTCTTCGTATGAATCTTTTGGCGAGGGAAAGTCGCGGTGCCAAGGCTGGTTCTTTGCGCCTTGAAAGGGAGTGTCAAAACCGATCTCAACGATCTTATAATCGGGGCCGAGGACTTCGGTGCACATCTTCACGAACCAAGGATGGGTAGTCAGTTCGACAAAGCCGCCGAAATTCTCAGGATGGATTTCTACATACCAACGGCGGGGACCACGCCCCACCGCGCCGCCGGGGCGCTGGATGGCGGCCCAGAAGGCAGTCATCATATCCTCGCGCATCGCCTCCGCAAATTGACGCGAAAACGCGGCTTTCTTGCCGACGATGCCGTCACGATAAAGGGTAGCGACATCCTCGTCCTTCATGGTGTCATGGTTCACAGCGAGGTTCATGAGCGTTGCTCCTTTGCTATGCTTGTTATGGAGAGTTGCGCCGAGTGCCGGCGAGCTTGGCCTGCAGCACCACTACCGCGAGCAGGAAAAGCCCGCGGATCACTGGCTGCCAAGACGAGGAAAGCGAGATCCAGCCCTTGCCGTTCTCGAAATTGATAACAGTGAAAACCAATCCGAGTAGAAGTGCTCCGGCAAGCGTCGCGCCAACCGACCCGACGCCACCGGTAAGAAGTGTACCGCCGACCACGACCGAGGCGATAGCGATCAATTCCCAGCCAATACCCTCTGTCGGCTGACCGGCGAAGGAGGAAGAAGCGAGGATCACGCCCGCCGTGCCGGCCATAAGACCAGAGAAAAGATACACGCCGAGTAGGGTCCGCTCCACATGGAGCCCCATCAGTTTAGCGGTTGCCTCGCCATCGCCGATTGCAAGGATTCGACGTCCCACGGGCAGGCGCTCCAGCGTTAGCCAGCCGCCGAAATAGGCGAAGACCACGATCCAGACGGGGATGGGCAGACCAAGGAAGTTGTTGAGGCCGATGGCCATGAAGTTGTTGTCGGTGGCGATCGAAACGGACTGATTGCCAGCGAGCAGAAGCGCGCTGCCATTAGCGGCAAGCATGGTTGCAAGAGTCGCGATGAAGGGTTGGATGCGCAGGCCAGTGATCACCACACCGTTGATCAAGCCTACTGCAAGGCCTGCGCTGAGCCCGCCGAGGATGCCGGCCGCACTGCCGTAGGTTGAGCAGATAGCCGCGGCAACGCTGGCAAGTGCTGCAGCCGCGCCAACCGACAAGTCGATACCGCCGGTCATGATCACGAATGCCATGCCTAGAGCGACCAACGCGAACATAGAATTAAATTTGAGGAAGCTCAGAATATTGAACAGGCCGACAAAGCCATCATACCGAAGCGCTCCGAACAAGATCAGCGCGAGCAGCGCCAGAACCACCCCGAGCCGGGCGAGGGCCAAGTTGGAGCGAGGCATGAAGCGGCCGAGAAGCGAGCTGGGAGCGGATGGAAGTATATGCGCCATGGCGAACCTCCTTAGATGCGCTCGGCGCGCGACTGCAGCCAGACTGCGGCGATGATCAGCGCCGCCTTGACTACCAGCGCGGCTGCATCCGGCACACCGTTGGCAAGAAGCGTGGTGCGCACGAGTTGGAGTACAAAGGCGCCGAGCACCGTTCCGAGCACATTGGCTCGCCCGCCTGAAAGCAGCGTTCCGCCGACCGCAACGGCGGCGATCGCATCAAGCTCCATCAACGTACCCACCCGTGCTGCATCACTGGCATTGTTGATTGCGACAACGACCATCCCGGCTATGCCCGCAAGCACACCGCTGATCACATAAATCAACCGTTTCACACCAGCGGCATCGATGCCCGAAAGCCGCGCAGCCTTTTCATTCCCGCCTACTGCAAGAATTTGGCGACCGAGGGCGGTGCGGCGGACCAGATAGTGCGTCGCAAGTACGACCAGAGCCATCAGGATCACCTGCACCGGCACGCCCCAGACAAAACCCTTGCCAATGAACTGAAAGCTCGGCTCGTTGAAGGTCTGCAACTCGCTGTTGGTGAAAGTCTGAGCGATGCCGCGTCCGGCGATAAACAGCACAAGCGTCGCGACGATGGGCTGGATGCGGTAGCGCGTGATCAGAAAGCCATTGAACCAACCGCACAACGCAGCGGCTAGAAGCGGCAGAGTAAGTGCCAAGGCGACACCAAGCGTGTGACTTGGGATCGGCACAATTCGGTCGAGGAAGATCAGCGGGGCGAGCGCACCCGCGATCGCCATGACCGAACCCACGGAGAGGTCTATTCCACCGGTGGCGATCACCAACGTCATACCCATCGCAACGATCACTACGGTAGCAACCTGGGTGAGGTTTAGGGTCAGAGTGTTCCAAGCGACGAAGTTCGGCGTGAAGACGACGTTAAAGAGCAGCAGGCTCGCAAACACAAGAAGCGTGCCATAGCGCCCCAAAAAGCGCAGTGTGGCCTGCCTAGCATTGAGGCGGCGTTCGACGGGGCCGCCATTCGTTGACGAAGGTGCGGTATCAAGCGCGCTCATGCTGCGCGGGCTCCCTCGCTGCCGATCTCGTTCTGGTGGGCCATTTCTGTCATCAGGCGTTCCTCGCTCAGTTCGTCGGCGGCGAGGACAGCAACCGATTGGCCGTCACTCAGAACCGTGACGTGGTCGGCAGCCGCCATCAGTTCCTCGAGCTCGGAAGAGATCATCAAGACTGACAGCCCGTCATCGGCCAACTCACGAAGAAGTTTGAGGATTTCAGCCTTCGCCCCAACGTCGATACCCCGGGTGGGCTCGTCTACGATTAAGAGGTTGGGATCGGTGCAAAGCCAGCGAGCGAGCAGCACCTTTTGTTGATTTCCGCCCGAAAGCTCCCGGATTGGCTGCTCGGGTGAGGAGCACTTAACGCCGAGCGCTTTAATGAAGCGATCCACGATTGCGCGCTCACGGGTACGATCCACCACGCCGCCAACGCGCAGCTTGGGAAGGATTGCGAGCGTCATGTTTTCGCGCACGCTCAATTCAGGAACAATGCCTTCGACCTTGCGATCCTCCGATACTAGTCCGATACCGTCACGGATCGCATCTACCGGTTCGCGATATGAGGTTTCGCGACCCTCAACCGCGACCCGTCCGCCGTCGCGTGGGTCAGCACCAAAGATCAGCCGCGCAGTTTCAGTGCGTCCTGCCCCAAGCAGACCTGCGAGCCCGGCGATCTCGCCACGACGCACTTGGAGTGAAACGCCGCGGACGCGGGTTCCGGCGTGAAGATCTTCAGCGTGAAGAAACACAGGGAGGTCTGAGCCTCGCGCTTCGTCCTTGGCGCGCGTGGCAAACGCGGTCAACTCGCGGCCAAGCATCGAGCGCACCAGCTCGACGCGGGAAATCTCGCTCATCGGATGCTGGCCGATAGTGCGTCCGTCGCGCATGATAGTGACGCGGTCACAGACGGCGTAAAGCTCGCTTAGGCGGTGGCTGACGAAAAGAGTGGAAACGCCATCGGCCTTTAGCGTGCGGATCGTGTCGAACAGAACGCCGACCTCACGTTCGTCTAGCGAGGAGGTCGGCTCGTCCATGATCACCAGGCGGGCGTTCTGCGTGACGCCGCGCGCGATCGCTACCATTTGGCGTGTCGCCGCACTGAAATCCTCCAGTGGGCGGTCCACATCAAGTTCAAGTTTGAAGCGGGCGAGCACACGGGACGCCTCAGCGCGCATTCGTCGTCGGTCGAGCAAACCCCAACGGCGCGGCTCGCGCGATAGGAAGATGTTTTCAGCCACCGTTCGATGGGGCGCAAGGTTAAGTTCCTGATAGACTGTCGCGATGCCCGCCGCTTGCGCCCCTGCTGGGGCAGAAAAGTCTACTTGCGTGCCGTCAAATTGTATCGAGCCAGAATCCTTGCGGTAGGCTCCGGTCAGAATTTTGATCATTGTGGATTTCCCGGCTCCGTTCTGGCCAATCAGGGCCATCACCTCGCCGGGCGCGACTTCCAAGGAAGCGTCTCGGAGCACGCTGACCCCGGAGAAACTCTTGTTGATGTCCTTCATGGACAGGAGCATGGCCCAGAACTCCTCAAAGCGGCTCTTTTGAAAAGCACGCCTGGAAAAGATGGATAACGCCCGACCGACTCATGACGAGTCGGTCGGTCGGCCGGAGGAGTTGAGCGACTTAGTAAGCGCTTGCCACTTCGTCTTTAGCGTTCTTGGGGTCGTAAAACTTGTCAGTGTTCTTCACCCAAGGCTCTATCTGCTCGCCCTTGGCGTAGCGTGCCATGGTTTCAAAGGCCTTGGGTCCAAAGCGTGGGTTGCACTCGACCACAGCCGCAATCTTGCCGTCCACCACAGCCTGCACAGCTTCCTTGCCCCCGTCGATGGACAACACCCAGACGTCCTTGCCCGGTGTCTTGCCAGCGGCTTCTAATGCTGAGATCGCACCCATCGCCATCTCGTCATTGTGTGCATAGATCACATCGGCATCAGGATGGGCCTGAAGCAGCGCCTCAGCTACTTGGCGGCCCTTGTCGCGAGCGAAGTCACCGGACTGAGAGGCGACGACCGTGTAGCCTTCCTTAAGCGCCTCGTCGAAACCCTTCTTACGGTCGTTGGCGGGGGAGGAGCCGGTAGTGCCCTCTAGCTCAATGATCTTGGCCCCACCCTGCTTGTTCTCCTGAAGCCACTCGGCGACGCGTTTGCCTTCATCTACGAAGTCCGAGCCTATGAATGTGACATAATCCTCGCCGGGCTTGGCGAGGCTTGGATCGACATTACGGTCGAGTAGGATCACGGGAATGCCAGCGGCTTTTGCGGCCATCACGGCGGGGATCAGCGGCTTTTCCTCACGCGGCGCGAGAAAAATCAGATCCACCCCTTGCGCGATCATGGAATTGACATCCGCCACTTGCTTGGCGGCAGAGCCGGCGGCGTCGGTATAGACAAGCTGATAGCCGAGCTTGGCAGCTTCGTCCTGCATCGACTTGGTCTGGGCAATGCGCCAAGGATTGTTCGACTCGGTTTGGGCAAAACCGACCTTATAGGTATCTTTCTGCACAAGCTTGGGCGACTGAGCAAACCCCGCGCTAGCTGAGATGCTGATTGCTGCGACGGCGCCTGCCGCCGCCATGAATGCACGGCGTGTGAAATGCGACATTGGATTGTTTCCTCTTCCCGATGGCGTCAGGTTTTCTCCTGACAGTCCTGTTTTGAAGCATCCTCTTCCCGCTTCAATTGTCTAATCTGCGGGCTAATAATATTAGCAGTCAAGCGGAAAACCCGCCGCGGTATACGAATGGCGAGTGCACAGCTGAAAGGGAGAAGGGTGGACAGCAAGCAAAGCCGTGAAGAACCTCAGAAGTTGGAAGTCTCAAGTGGCGAGCATCAGGCGCCACGACCTGCCAGAAATGGCGCGGAGGGCGAGGGTAAGAGAGGACGCCCCACCATGACCGACGTGGCGCGGCTCGCCGGCGTGTCCCAGTCTTCGGTTTCGCTCGTTCTTAATGGTATGACCGGTGCGCGGCTCTCCCTCGAAACCAAGGAACGCGTACTCGATGCCGCGCGACGGATTGGTTACGAGCTTCCAGCGATCCGCCGCGAAGCCGCACGGACAGAAGAGCGGCGCATGATCGCCTATATGGTCGATGAAATCTCGACGAGCCCACATCCGGTGGTGAGCTTGGACGGCGCGCGCGATTTCGCCTTCGGGCGAGGCATGCTAATCTCGACCTATGTGACGCGCTCCAATCCCGAGCTGGAAGCGGCGACCGTTGAAGCGATCCGGCGCGATCGTTCTGTGCTAGGTGTAATCTATTCTACCATCTTCACTCGCCGGGTTTCGCTGCCGGCGGGGCTTGAAGATCTGCCTACCGTCTTGCTCAATTGCTACACGAAGCCGCGTTGGCACCTTTCCGTTCTACCCAATGAAGTGCAGGGCGGGCAGCAGGCGGCCGAGCATTTGATCGCGCTAGGCCATCGTCGCATCGCCTTTATCAACGGTGAGCCGTGGATGGACGCAGCTATCGATCGCATGAGGGGCTATGAGCGTGCGCTCGCCTCCGCAGGAATCGAACTCGATACAGAGCTGATCCGAAACGGCGACTGGCTTCCGCTGCGTGGATATCAGCACGCCATGGACCTCATGAGTCTACGGTGCCCACCATCCGCGATCCTATGTGGCAATGATCTTATGGCAATAGGTGCATTGGAAGCGGCAAGAGAACTCGGCATTGAGGTGCCTCGCCAACTGTCGATCATGGGATATGACGATCAGGAGTTAGCACGGTATACGCATCCATCGCTGTCTACTTTGGTCCTTCCCAGCTACGAGATGGGTAGTCGCGCCGCAGAGTCGCTTATTGCTCTCTCGAGCTCGCCGCCTGCGGACAAGCCGCGTGTACTGTTGGTTGAAGGCGAGGTGGTAAAGCGGGGCTCAACCATGGAAAAAAGCAAAAGCTTCGTAAGCTTTTGAAACACCGGCCTCTGATTTATCAGTGGTGAAGTTGCATTCGCAACGACCAAGCTCTGCAGCAACGCAATCGCTGGCTGGCCTGAGGGCCGGCGATCAAGATCGGTCTTAAGATAGCCGAGCGGATCGGCCTGGCACTCTTTTGGCCACTCCTGTCTCAGGCGCTCGCCATGCACGGGATCGTTAAAGTCGGGCGTGGCCCACGCATCGTCCGAGACTGAGCATGACATCACTCGCCAGAGCCAACCGGGCAGCTGACGGTTGGCCTTCACGTTTGTCGCCGCGAAGAAAGAATGCTGGCTGAAGTCCGGGATCGGTCAGCCTCGTGCGGCAACCGGCATGGTGAGCGGCACGAAGACCTATCAAACCGTCAGCCCAGCAACGATCATCGATCTGCAGTAAGTCTTTCTGCCCAGAAAGCGTTGCTGAGTCTGGATTTGGGCCGGAAGCCGACCGTCTGCTTACAATTGACGATCACTACAAAGCAAATCTTTGACACTCTGGAAGTTGATCGCCCCGGCGCCGATTGAAATTTTCGTCGCACGACCGTTCAGCTGTGCGGGCATACGAGATAGCTGAAGACTTATAAGTCGCTTCTCCACAAAGTCGAATGGGTTTACCGCTGGTCAGAACGCCAGCGCCCGAGAACGATCGACCTGATGGAATGGCATGGCCCCATCTACGAAGCGCTTCTGGTGGGCGACGCGGCGGCAGCTAGAGCAGCGACTGAGAAGGATTACGCCTCCGCACTCAAGAATGACATAAGGGTCTTGGATCGACCCGCAAATACCTCGGGCATGAAGCATGCCGACTAGGATTGGCAGACTTTCGGTCAAAAAGCTCCGGCGTACGAGCCCCCGTCGATCATGATGTTCTGCTTGGTAATGTAGCCGGAGCTACCACTGCACAGGAACGCGCAAAGGGCGCCGCATTCGCTGGGATTGCCAAATCGACGAGATGTCTCACTGGCACGCCAGTGTTCCAAGACTTGCTCTGGTTCCTGTCCTGTCACTGCGACCTGTCTCGCGCTCTCTCGCAGTCGGTCGGTCTCGAACGAACCCGGCAGGATATTGTTGATAGTCACATTGAACTGCGAGATTTCCGTTGCCACTCCCGCCATGAACCCTGTCAGGCCGCTACGTGCGCCGTTTGAAAGGCCGAGGTAGCTTATCGGCGCCTTCACGGACGATGAAGTGATGTTGACGATCCGGCCGAACCTGCGTGCGATCATGCCATCGACGACGGCATTCGTCATTTCGATGGGAGCCAGCATGTTCATCTCGATCGCGTCGAGCCACTGCTCTCGGGAGAGAGAGCGGAAATTGCCTGCAGGCGGGCCCCCTGCATTGTTGATTAGGATATCCGGTGATCCGCATGCGGAATGAAGGGCTGCTCTTCCCTCTTTAGTCGCAACGTCCGCCACGACAGGAACGACCTCGACGCTGCTTAAGGCCCTTATCTCGGCAGCTGTTTCCAAAAGCACGGCACGGTTCGTTCCGTTGATAATCAGATGTACGCCCTCACTTGCAAGCGCTACCGCGCACGCTTTGCCTAGTCCCCTGCTGGAAGCACAGACGATCGCCCAACGATCGCGTATCCCAAGATCCATCCCACGTCCTTAGATTGACTGCCTTGCTCAGGCCTTGGAACATTCCACCGCTGTTCAGACAACCAGTTTCCTTCTCTCCTCGCCCGTCCGCGTCGCTGTCTGGCGGCGCCTCGCGACCAGCCAGTCTCGCACGGACAAGAGCTGAGCATTCTGCTTTTCCCCTTTCGCGACGATCTGGAACTCGCTCGAAGTCTCGACAGTCAGGTCGACAGCCCGCACTAATGCGCCGCTTTCGAGCAGGTCGCCCATTGAATGGTGAAAGCCCAGACCGACACCGGCTCCCGTCAGAGCCTCGTGGATGACGAGAATGTAGTTGTTGTGGGTGATGTCCTCGGGAGCCAACGGCCGTCTGATACCGAAGCCCCCGAGAAAGCCCGTCCATGTGATGCCATCGTGGTAGCCATCGTCGAGATGAAGCAACCGATGACCGGACAGGTCTTCCAGGCTGCATATCGGGCCGTGTCGCTGCAGATATTGCGGACTGCACACTGGCGAGATGACTTCCGGCGCGAACGGATGGACCTCGTAGCCCGGCCAGTTCGTTCGCCCGTTGGTGATCGCCAAGGATATGCCGTCATCGGGCAGTTCGAGCGTGCGGTCCGAATTGTAAAGCTGCATCTCGATGCGCGTCGCGCCGTCCGGATAGCTCGCGAGTTGCGGCAAAAGCCAGTAAGTGCCTAGAGTGATCGACGCATAGACCTTGATCGCTGAGGACGCATGCGCGGCTTGTATCCTGTCGATCGTCTCCTCGATCCGATCGAGGCCGAAAGCGATGCTCTGATGCAGTTTCGCGCCGTCCGGACTCAACGCCAGTTGGCGGTGCCGTCGAACGAAAAGGCTGAAACCAAGCCCCGTTTCTAATTGCCGGATCGCGTGACTGACGGCTGCCGGCGTGACGTTCAGTTCGTCCGCCGCGCGCGTGAAGCTCTCCCACTTCGCAGCGGCATCGAACACGTAAAGCAAATTGCCGGAAGGAATTGATCGACGGATTCTTCGCATGAGCCAGTTTTGTCTAACCGATAGATTTTTTGCAGGTTATCTCTGAAGCGGCAAGCGTAAGATGAGCCGTTAAGAAACTTGAATTCGTGCATAACACGAACGGGAACGTGGCTCATGGCCCTCACGCATTCACCCGAGGCGCTTCGCGCCGAGGGTATCCGCAAGTCTTTCGGCTCCCTCGAAGTATTGAAGGGCGTCGACCTCACAGCTTGCAAGGGCGACGTGATCGCCATCATCGGCGGCAGCGGTTCCGGCAAGTCGACTCTCCTGCGCTGCCTCAACCTTCTGGAACATCCGACGGCTGGTTCGCTTCGTATCGATGGTGAGGAAGTCGGCCTGACGCCGGATGGCCGCGGCCACCTTGGTGCAGCCTCGAATGCGCAGATCCGCCGGATCCGCACAAAGCTTGCAATGGTCTTCCAGAGCTTCAATCTCTGGTCGCATATGACCCTGTTGGAGAACGTCACCGAAGTGCCCGTGCGGGTGCTCGGTATCCCGCGCGACAAAGCGACAGTGGAAGCGATGGAGCTTCTCGACCGCGTCGGCCTCGCGGACAAGGCGAACGTTTACCCGGCCTTCTTGTCCGGTGGCCAGCAGCAGCGCGGCGCGATCGCCCGGGCTCTGGCGGTGCAACCAAAGGTCATGCTGTTCGACGAGCCGACATCTGCGCTCGACCCCGAACTCGTCGGCGAAGTTCTCAAGGTGATCACCAGTCTGGCCGAGGAGGGCCGCACGATGATCCTCGTGACCCATGAGATGGGATTCGCGAGGGATGTGGCGAACCACGTCGTCTTTCTTCGCGACGGCCTCGTCGAGGAACAGGGCCTGCCCGCACAAGTCCTCGGCAACCCCAAATCCGAGCGGCTCGCGCGCTTCCTCGGCAATGTCGGGCGCACATCAGACCATTCAACAGACTATGGGAGACAGTAATGAAACGGATTATCGGCGCTGCGATCCTCGCGGCTTCCATGCTCGCCGCACCCTCCGCTTGGGCGGAGAAGCTGAAGGTCGGCTTTTCGCCGGAGGCCTATCCACCGTTCTGGGTTCCGGCTGCCTCGGGCAACTGGACCGGATGGGAGCCGGATTTCATCGAGGCGCTCTGCGCCGAGGCGAAGTATGAATGCGAACTCGTGCCAGTTGCATGGGAAGGCATCATCCCCGCCCTTCTCGGCAAGAAGATCGACGTCATCCTGAATTCCCTGCGCATCAACGACGAGCGCCGTAAGGTCATCGATTTCTCCGACAAATATTACGAAGTCGAGACCGAGGTCGTCGAGCCGAAGGACGCCGACTTCGGCATCGAGCCGGAGGATTTCGACGGCAAGATCATCGGCGTCCAGGTCTCGACCGGCTATCAGACCTATGCCCAGAAGTTCTTGGCAAAAAACGCGTCGGAGATCCGGGGCTACGCCACGCAGGACGAAGCTTATCAGGATCTTGCAGCAGGTCGCATCGACGCCGTGCTTGACGGTCGCATCGCGATGAACGAGTTCTTTAAGACCGATCTCGGCAACTGCTGCTCGTCCAAGGGCACCCTGCCGCGCGACGTCCAGACCCTTGGTGAGGGCTACGGCGCGGGTCTGCGCCAAGGCGACACGGAGATCAAGGATCGTCTGAACGCAGCAATCGCCGCCCTACGCACAAATGGGACGTACGACGAGATCACCAAGAAGTATTTCGACTACGACATCTACGGCAAATGATCGCCCGTGGCGGGGAGCTCCGCTTCCCGCCATTCACCCCTCCATCTGCGAATCCAAGTCATGACGACCATTCCCGATTTCCTCGGAGTGGAGCTCGACCTTTTTCTGACCCAGGGGTGGGGATGGGCGCTCCTAGTCGGGCTTTACCGCTCTCTCCTGATCGCAGCCGGTGCCTTTGTGCTCGGTCTGGTCATCGGCACGCTGGGAAGCTTTGGCAAGCTTTATGGCAACCGCTTCGCCCGGCAGTCGCTTGAGCTCTATACGACCATCGTCCGCTCACTCCCCGAGCTTATCTTGATCCTTGTGGTCTATTTCGTCGGGACCGATATGCTGAACAAGACGCTCGACCTTGTCGGCTATCCTCCTGTCGACGTGAACGGCGCGGCCGCGGGCATTTTCGTTCTGGGCATCGTGATCGGGGCCTACGCGACCGAGGTGATCCGCGGGGCAATCCTTGCCGTCCCGTCCGGACAGATCGAGGCCGCGCGCGCCTTCGGCATGTCACCCGCCTTGGTCCTGCGCCGGATCACGCTTCCCGCGATGCTTCCCAACGCGATACCGGGCCTGTCGAACCTGTGGTTGATCGCCATGAAGAACACGGCGCTGCTGGCTGTGCTCGGCTTTGGAGAACTGACGCAGGTCACGCGACAGGCTGCAGGTGCCACCAAGTCCTACTTCACCTTCTTCCTGGCAGCGGCGTGCCTCTACCTGCTCGCTACTCTGATTTCCAACCTGCTGACACGCCGCCTCGAAGCCTGGTCGCGGCGCGGCATGGCCTAGGCGGCGCACGATGTCCGAGACAAACCTGACAGCCGCCCAGGCGCCCGTGGTCGCGTCCGGCCGATCCGAGCCGACGATCGGGCTCTGGGGCTGGGTCATCCTGGCGGTAGCCTTTGCCTATGCCGGCTACGCGATGCGCTGGGACTGGCTGCTGGACTGGTATCCGCAACTGATCCGCGGCCTGGGCACGACGATGCTGCTCCTTGCGACCACCGTCTTTCTAGGAATGTTGCTCGCGATCCCGATCGGGCTCGTCCAGGTCTTCGGCCCGCGCTGGCTCTCCATTCCCGCGCGCGCATTTTGCACGGTCATCCGGGGGACGCCGCTGCTTCTCCAGCTCTGGTTGCTCTATTATGGCCTAGGGTCGCTTTTTCCGCAGTTTCCCGCGATCAGGGACTCCTTCCTGTGGCCCTATCTGCGACAGGCATGGCCTTATGCAGTCCTGTCGCTGACCCTTTCCTATGCCGCCTATGAAGGCGAGGTGTTCCGCGGTGCCTTTGCCGGCGTACCGAAGGGGCAGCTCGAAGCCGCGCGTTCCTTCGGCATGAGCCCATGGCACTCGTTCCGGCGGATATGGTTCCCGCAGGCGTTCCACCGCGCGTTGCCCACGCTTGCTGGCGAGACCATCCTTCAGCTCAAGGCGACCCCTCTGGTGGCTACTATCACCGTCATGGACATCTATTCGGTGGCCGCACAGGTCCGCCAGCAAACATACCTGACCTATGAGCCGCTGCTCGTCATTTCCGTCGTCTACATCATAGTCGCGATGGGGCTCCTCAAGCTCTTCGCGACCCTTACGAACACCCGTTACATGAGAGCCCCGAATTGACCCACGCCCACCCTGAGCTGTCGGTGAACAAGAACCTCGCAATCGCTTCCGCCTTCCGCCAGCGGCTGATCAGTGGCAACCCCGTCTTCGGAGCTTGGGCGATGGTGCCCAATCCCAGCGTGATCGAAGTCATGGCGCGGCTCAAGTTTGATTTCCTGCTGCTGGACGGCGAGCACTCCCCAATCGAGGCAGGCAGCTTGTCGACCCTGCTGCCATCGACCGAACTGCACGGCGCACCGTCGATTTTCCGACCCCGCTCCCAGACAGCGTCGGATATCAAGACAGCGCTCGATGCCGGCGCGTCTGGCGTGATGGTGCCGATGGTGGAGACGGTCGAGGAGGCACGCGCGATCGTTTCAGTCTGCCGTTATGCGCCCCTTGGCCAGAGAGGCATCGGTCCGTGGCGGGCCTCAGGCTTCTATGACCAGTTCGCCGACTACCTGCAGCGAGCCAACGATGCGACGACCGTCGTTCTCCAAATCGAAAGCGCGACCGGCTTGGACAATGTCGAAGCGATCGCTGCGACTGCCGGCCTCGACGTTCTCTATGTCGGTCCTTCGGACCTTTCGAGTTCGCTCGGCAATCCCTCGGCCGAGACCATGACGGAAGCTCTCCGGCGCGTGGCGAACGCTGCCAGGGGTGCGGGCAAGGCCGTCGGCATCGACATCTATTTGCTTGAGCGGGTACCCGAACTGGTGGAGATGGGCTATTCATTCTTCACCATCGGGTCCGACATCGGATTCATCCAGAGCGCAGGACGAGCGCTGGTCGGCGACATCGCATCCTGCCTCGACGGTTTGGCGACATGAGCGACCTGCTTCCTCAGCTGGCTTCCCTGGTAGGGGAGCGCCACGTGGTCTCGGGCGAGACCCTGCGGGATCGGCCGCAGGACTTCTGGAACAACGTCCCCACCCCGGCACGTGCTTTGGTCAAACCGGGAACGACCTCAGAAGTGTCCGCGGTACTCGCCTTGTGCAATGGAAACGGCATTGCGGTCATACCCGAGGGCGGGCGGACCAATCTCAGTCAGGCGACCCGCTCGGACGAAAGGAGTATTCTGCTTTCACTGGAACGGCTCGATGATATCGAGACGCCGGACGAGGCTGGTCTGACGGTGGTGGTGGGAGCCGGCGTGGTCATCCAGACACTTCAGGAACGATGCGCCGCCAGCGGCCTTCGGTTCGGCCTCGACTTCGGTGCACGCGGAAGCGCCATGATCGGCGGCGCGCTTTCGACCAATGCAGGCGGTTTCCAAGCGCTGCGCTACGGCGTTACAAGGGATATGGTCCTGGGCCTCGAATGCGTGCTGGCGGACGGCACTGTGCTTTCGCATCTCATCCCGTTTCGCAAGGACAATACAGGTTACGACCTCAAGCAACTCTTCATCGGTTCTGAAGGAACGCTGGGCGTGATCACGCGAGCGACGCTCCGGCTCCATCCGGCACCAGTGACGAGGAACACCGCGCTTCTTTCCTTCGCGGATTTCACCGCCGTTGCCCGGACGCTTTCAAGGCTCCGTCGCGACCTGCGCGGCACGCTTTCCAGCTTCGAGATCATGTGGCCCGAATTCTTCGACTTCAACGTCGAAGCACTATACGGCGAGAGACGCCCGATTGGGTCAGGCGCCTCCTTCTACTGCCTGTGCGAGGCAGAAGGCTTCGAGCCAGATAGCGATGGCGCCCTGTTCGAAGACGTGATCTCTGCTGCGCTCGGAGCAGGAGACGTGGCCGACGCCGTGATCGCTCAGTCGTCGCGCCAGCGCGATGAGCTCTGGAAGATCCGGGAGGATTTCGAGGCGGAACAGAACTTCTTCAATGTGATGATTGATTTCGACATCTCCCTGCCGCTCAAGGTGATGGATAAGTTCGTCGCCGAGGTCGATGCTGCGCTGAAAAGCGAGATTCCCGCCTCACTCGGCCTCCATGTTCTCGGCCATCTTGGCGATGGCAACCTCCACGTGACGACCGGCCTGCCGACACCCGAACATGCCAGCTCCCTCAAAGACTTGGTATACGGTCTGATCGCTAGGTATCAGGGTTCGATATCCGCGGAGCATGGCATTGGCATCCTAAAGCGCGACTATCTGCATCATTCCCGCAGTCCGGCCGAAATCGAGACCATGCGCACCTTGAAGCGCGCGCTCGATCCACGGAACACACTCAATCCCGGCAAGGTGATTTGAGGATTTAAAGAAGCGGCGATGGTCAGCGCAATCAATATCTCCGATCTCCGCCTAGCCGCGAAGAAGCGCCTGCCCTGGATGCTGTTCGACTGGATCGACGGCGGCGCAGGCGACGAGCGCGGGCTGCGCGAGAACGAGGCTGCCTTCGAGGCCTATCGGTTCCTTCCGCGATACATGGTGGACGTCTCCGATCGCAGCCAGCGAAAGTCCGTGTTTGGTCGGACCTATGACAGTCCGTTCGGGATTGCGCCGACGGGCTATGCTGGGCTTTTCCGGCCACGCGCCGACGTCACGCTCGCAGCCGCGGCGCGCGATCATAACATTCCCTACATCATGTCCGGCACCAGCGTGGATTCGATCGAGGAAGCAGCCGAGCTCGCCCCGGACAACGTCTGGTATCAGCTCTATGGTGCCATGGATCTATCGATCACCAAGGATATCATATCCCGAGCCGAGCGCGCAGGATGCCAGGCACTCGTGATCACCATCGACATTCCGATCGCGGGTAAGCGAGAGCGTGACCTGCGCAACGGCTTCGAGTTTCCCTTGCGAATTACGCCGAAAGTCGTTCTGGACGGGCTGCTCCATCCGGCATGGACGCTGAGCTATCTCCGCACCGGCGGCCTGCCCCGTATGGCGAACTGGGATCATTACGCGCCAAAGGGCTGCAGTGCAGTGGAACTGGCCGAATTCGCCAACAGCCACTCCTTCTGCGTCCAGACCTGGGACCACCTGCGGCTGTTCCGGGACCTTTGGCCACGCCACCTGATCGTAAAGGGGGTGATGCATCCAGAGGACGCCGAAACTGCCGTAGCGCTGGGCGCGGATGGGCTCATCATCTCCAACCACGGCGGCCGTCAATACGACCGCTGTGTCCCGGCACCTCTCATGATATCGCCGATCCGCGCAGCAGTAGGTCCAAATATCCCTGTCATGATGGATGGCGGCATTCGACGTGGCTCTGATGTTCTGGCATCACTCTGCTTAGGCGCAGACTTCGTCTTCTGTGGTCGAGCAATGCTTTACGGCGTGGTAGCCGGAGGGGCGACTGGATTAAACGCTGCGATAGGAATTTTGCGCGACGAACTCGACACCTTGATGGGGCAAATCGGTTGTCTCAGCGTCGACGTTACTGGTCTCGAAAGCTTCATCATAAATTGGTCTGGCGGCGGCCTTGAAGCTGTTACCGCCTCAGCAGATAAAACTTCAAACTTAAACCCGAAATCCGGGTCAGATAATCGTCCGTAAACTGAGCCCGCCGCTCCTCGATCGACCGGAAGCCTTTGGTTCGAAGCAAGAGACGAACGTCCGCTTCGTTCAACCTTCTAATGAAAAGCGGACCGTCGCTTTCCTACTCCAAGTTCGTCATTTAAACCTCCATTTCCCGATGGCAGTTTTGAGACAGCTTCAGGATAGTCCGAACGGCCGTAATGAGGCGCAGAGCGGACTTTGTTCCGTAGGTCTACTTTGGGCAAGAGAACGCAAAAAGCTCAAGCAAAACAATCACCGAGTTCGCTTCCAGCATTCTCCGCCTAGCGGAGACACCAGCCAACTGACACAACCAGTCGCGCCAAATTCTTTAGTGAAGACAATGAGCCAAACCTTGTGTCGGAAATGCCAAGGTCACAAGCTTTGGAGAATGAAGGCGCAGAGAGAAGAGAAAGTGCCTATTAACCGGTAACCGCCAACACAAGCTTGTGGCGATAAACCCCGCAGTTCTGCGGTATCTGCAGTAAGACGATCAGCGCGAGAGAATGATACGAGGCGGAGCGGTGGTAGAGGGAAGGGAACTGGCAGCTAACCTTCTCCGTTGGCGCCTCATCTCTTCAGTGCCCAACCGTGTTGTGCTCCCCTCCTCTACAACAAAAAGCCCGATCCGCTGGTGAGAGCGAACCGGGCCAAAGTGGGCCGGCTGATACGCTACGCACCGGCAAATGCACACTGCTTGTTTGTGGTGAAGATTCCGTATCAAGGATATCTGATTTCATCCACGCCCAAGCAGCGCCGCAAGCGCTGCAGCGCCAATTAAAGTCACTTCGATCAAACGCTGCGCAACGACTGTCTGTATCGGTGACGGTGCCTGTTGTGAACGAAGTGCTAGCACCATTGCTGCTGCGCCGCTGAGAACAGTGACCACGAGCACTGCCACGAAGATCAATTGTTCCGTCATGCCCTTTCCTCCTCAACCTTGGGTCAGGAGAGTAAGGGCTGTACGGAAGGGGTGAATGAGTTTGATAGCTCGTATGTGCCGCTCACCACTGGGGACCAGGTGAAAAGGAGCGGGAGCTGCTGGCGAGAACTTAAGTGAGATTAGCCTCATTTGATGGAGATCCGTGCGCTTCCTGACGGTACCCTTGGAAACGGAGATGTGCCGGCTTACATCCGCGGACCGCGCCTGTGTGCGGGCTTCATTCACTTGGCGAGAGCAGCCGTGCCTTTTTTGAAAGACCCGTTTTGCCAGACATCGATTTCGTGATCACTTGGGTCGATGGTTCGGACCGGCGCCACCTAGTTTCACGCGAACAAGCTGCTACGGAGCTGGGCTACAGGAAAGGCGGGACACGACTCCGCCAGAGTGGCGAGATTTACTATCTGATCGCCTCCATCATCAGATATGCGCCCTTCTTCCGTCGGATCTACGTTGTCACCGACAACCAGAAGCTTACGTTTCTCGATGACTTTATCGAAGCGGGCCTGTGTCGCGCCGACCAGCTTCAGCTCGTCTCACACGACGTGATCTTCGATGGCCTTGATGTGCCTCGGCCAACCTTCAATTCGCTGACGATCGAAGCTGCGATGTGGCGCATTCCCGGATTGGCGGAGCACTTCGTCTACAGTAACGACGACATGTTCCTGAACGCGCCGCTCGAACCGGAAGACTTCTTTCAAGACGGCGCTCCAGTCATCGGCGGCACCATGACGCTGCCCGATGCGTGGCGCCCACGCTCTGTTGCGCGCAAGCTTTTTGCCTATCTGCGTGGCGGCACTGTCAGGGAGCGTCCGCGTTACAGTCGCGACACAGAGCGGGGTGCAGTGCTTGCAGGCCATCGCGGCCTCTTCCTGCTGGCCCATCATCGTCCCCATCCCTTGCGCCGTTCAACCGCGGAGGCTTTCTACAGCGAGAAGCCGGATGTCCTACGCGCCCAGCTTCACCATCGCTTCCGCCACACCTCGCAATATCTGCAGGTCGGCCTGTCTAATCATCTTGAGCGCAAGAGGCATGGCGTCAGGTTTGGCGCGAAGAAATCTGTTGTTTACATTCGCAAAGGTCGCGGACCGGCAGCGCTGAAGCGAAGCCTCGAAGCGATGCGCAACGCCTCCGCGCCGTTCGGATGCGTACAAAGCCTGGAACGCTTCTCTCCCGAGGCTCAAGCACAGATCCATGCCACCTTGACCGAGAAGTTCAAGGACGTCCTGCCGCCACGCATATCAGGACAGACCATCGCGCAGCCGTTGGTCCTTGCGGCGAAGGATACAGCTTCGGTGACGCCGACGAGGGTGGACGCGGAGCCGGCGAGCTAAGGTCGATGACGGAATCCCATTCTACGCGATAGTTCCCTCGGACGGCCCTCATATGCATCCCTGTCCGCATTGGGCCCTCGGCTGGCAATCCTGATCGCTGGGTGATGGTAGGGCCGGCGTTCGCATCCAAAGTATTTTTGGATCGTTCTCGCGATGCCTGAATTGTGCTTATACCTCGAACACGGTTTTCCCAATGTCTATGCGCCTATCATTCGGCTTTGCAGCCCTCGATGCTGCATCCGCATCCGACCTTGCATCAGTACTCATTGCAGACGCACTTCCCTCTGAACGCAACAAAGTCCGCAGATTGGTGGAAGACGCCTTGGAGAAAGGCGACACGATCCGCAGGGCGCGCGTGTCCCACTAATCTCATCAACAATTCAAACGGTCCGATCTCATGATTGAAAACCTAGCGATTTGGTTCGCCTCTCTCGACCCCGCCTTCGCCAATGCGCTTGGAGAGTCTTTTGTTAAGACGGCTTCCCCCCAAAAGCGCGAAAAGGCACGACTGCGCGTTGGCACAGCACTCGAGCGAGCAATTGAAATCCGAAAGGCTCGCGTGCTCGTTTAGATCGGCCCCCCTCTGCATCAAATCGGCTGCACCTGGCCTGGGTAACGCGCACGACCTACAGTAAGACGGGATGGGCTATCCGACAAACGCATCTCTTTACGGTCCCAAGGCAAGAGATGCTGGCAAAGAGCCCGTCCGGTGGCCAAACACTGGACGGGCATCACCGACGCTCTAACGTTGCAAGTGATGAGCACGAACGAACCGCATCCAGACGCCGTGAGCTATGACGATGCGGGTGCGCTCGGGTGTGTTGCAGGCTGCGATCCGACACAGTTCGCAGGCGACTGCCACCGTTCCCATTTCGCCATCAACGCATGCTATGGCTGGACGGCTTCAGTGAAGGCCATATCGCATTGCGGCGCAGGGAGTCTCTAAGCAACGCACTAATCTTAGACCCAAGTACGATGCCTTCCAGCCTTGTGGTTTACATTTGCCCGATGATGTCAGAACCGCCCGTTCAGATTGGCTGAGATCGTATGCTGCTGCAGCGCATCGCCGAACATCCCGTCATAGCCGAGCGCGGCCGAACAAGCGCCACTTGAGAGCCGCAACTTGCCTCCCAAAGCCAGTGCGTTACGATCGGCCGGAAGTCCAGATACCGAAAACGAAGGGCCGCCGACAAAGCGGACGGCTTGACCTTCGCCATCAATCGCGGCGAAGCGCCAGCCGGCATTCGCACTGAACGCCGCTTCGAGATTGTCACGCACGCGCCATGCCGTGCTGCCCCGCAGGCCCAGAGTGCCGACAAAGCCGTCGACGCGCGACCCGTCCGATGCGAGCCCTGCGACACCGTTCTCGCTCCAGCCGTCACCGTCCCACCAGGCATAGGACAGGTCGGTAAAGGGTTCGAGCGTCGCGAAGGAAAGCTTGAATGGATATCCGGCCCCGGCCCAGACTTGGCCTGACCGCGCATCGAAATCACTCGACAGCGCTTCCGAGAGCCCGGGCAGCGCGACTTCGCGCGAAACATCGACGCCATGCCAGGAATGCAGCGCGCCGAAGGAAAGGTTCCAGTTCTCGATCTTCCCCTGCCCGTAAGCCGCGAGCGTGAAGCTGTCGATCTCGGCCTCCGAGCCCCGCGCGTCGAGATCGATCCGGTTGTGCGAGTAGCCGCCTGCGAGCCCCACGAGCCAGTCGGGTGTGATCGCAACATCTGCACCTGCCAGAACGCCGGTCCGGGTCGCATCGAATGCTGCGGCATTGCCGTCGGTCTCGAACCCAGCTGCGGCGCCGAACGGTTTCGCCCAGAGCTGCAGCCGTTCCGACCGCAGCACGGCTTGACTGCTCAAGAGATCGCGCAACAGCGTATCGCCTTCGATGCCGCGGCTCGCGATATCGGCATAGATTTCGCCGGAAAGGCTATCGAGACCGTTGCGCGCCGTGCCCTCATCGCCCGAGAGCAGAAGCGCGTCGAGCACGGCGCCCAACCCCCATTCTTCCAAAGCCTGCCCAACCGCGCGCTGGTTCGGCGTCTGCGCCACGCTCGACAACTCTCGTCCATTGCGCGCGACAGCGAGATCCACAGCCGTTGCGCCATAATCTACGTCGAAGGATAGAAACAGCGTGTCGTCCGGCTCGTCGGCGAATGTGCCGGTCACGGATGCGGCCGAGATTAGGCGGAAGCGGCTGCCGGCCACGGTGAAGCCGGCGCCGGGCGAAACCACCAATTTCCCGCCGTCGAGGCTCGCGGTTCCCTGCACTGTTACCAGATCGGCATCTGCACCAGGCGTCAGCGCCACGGCGAAGACCGAGCCCGCTGGGAAGGAAAGATCGCCCGCGACCGTCAGCGTTTCGCCATCGCTCTGGCGCGAAAGCGTGCCTGACACGGACGTCGTGCCGACAGTGCCCGCCCCGCTCAGAATGCCTTCGGCGAGCACCACAACGCTTGACGAGGCGATCAATCCCGACACGGCAAGCTCGCCCGCTTCCACCGTGGTCGCCCCGGAATAGGTGCTGGTGCCGCTGAGGCTCATGCGGCCGGCACCCTGTTTCACGAGTCCGCCCGAGCCGCCAAGTGTGCCGGAAAACGTGGTATCCGCGTTGTTGGCGCCTGTTGCAAGAATGGAGCCGGCTGAGAGATCCACCGTGCCTGCGCCTTTCAGCGACCCGATGCGCTGATTGAACCCAGCAAGCGCCAGCGTGCCCGCACTTTCGACGGAAACGGCGGTGTCCGAGGGCAGGGTATTCGTGGCCGCCGTTTGCAGCGTGCCCGCGCGAACCACCGTTTCGCCCCTGTAGCTGTTCGTGCCTGAAAGTGTCAGCGTGCCGGTGCCGGTCTTGACGAGCGAGCCGCCCGCGCCGCCATCGGTGATCACACCGTCCACCGTGGTGGACGCATTGTTGCCGCCCACCGTCAGCCGATTGGCGCCAAGCCGGAACGTGCCCGGCCCTGCGATCGATCCTGCCGAGACTTGGCCGGAAGAAACGCCCGAAAAATCCACCGTACCACCGCCGTCGGCCTGAAGCGTCGCAAGCCCACCTGTGGCATTTTCTGAAAAGCGCGTTACGGCATCCGGCCCGGTGACGATGCTGGCACTTCCTGCGCTCGCATTGCCGGAAAGCGCCAACTCACCGCCGTTGTTAATGCTGGTCTCGCCGAGCGTGGCATTGCCCGACACGACCAGGCGGCCGGTCTTGTTGTTGACGATCTCCGCACTCGCAGCTGAAGCATTGCCGGTAAGCGCGACCGTGCCGCTATTGGCAATGAAGCTGGTACCGGCCGACGCATTCCCGGAAAAACCAACCGTGCCGGTCCCATTATTGTTGATGCTTGCATCCGCCGCCGAGCTTTGCTCGGAGAAAGCGAGCGAACCGTTGTTGGTGAAAGCGGCGGTGTCGGCGCTGCTGTTGCCCGAGAAAGTCGTTTGCGCGTCCTCGTTGGTGACGATGAAGGCACCCGCCGCTCGCGCGCGTTCGGTGAAGCTCAGCGTGCCATTGTTGGTGATGCGCCCGTTTCCGCTCGACGCATCGCCGCTGAAGGAAACAGTGCCGCTCGCATTGTTTGTGATGTCCGACTGCCCGCCGGTGGCCTGTTCGGAAAAGGCGAGCGTGCCGTTATTCGTGATCCCGGCATTACCGGCACTAGATTGGCCAGCGAAGGTGGTCCTGCCGCCCTCGTTGACGGTGACATTCGCACCTGCCGCATTGGCCGCACTGTTGAAGGAAAGCCGGCTGTCGCGATTGACCGTAATCAGCGCCGACCCGCCTGAAGCGCGGTCGTTGAAAAAAGTGGCACCGCCCGAATTGTTGATGATCGTGGCATTTGCCGCTGTGCTGTCATCGTCGAAGGTGACCGTCTCGCCTTGGTTCGTGGTGAGCGCCGCATTGCCCGCCGAGTCGGTGCCGGAGTAGGTTACGTCCTGCGCAGTGATCGCAAACGGTGCAGCTAGCGAGGAATTTTCACCCGCCGTTCCCGCGAAGGCCTGCTGGGCCGAGAGCGGTGCAGCGCTCCATAGCAACAAGCCTGTGGAAGCGACAACGGCTCCACCTCGTATCTGCAAGATCGAAGTTAGAGCAGTTGTGAGAGACCAAGCCGTGTTCGACATTCTGCGTGCTTGGTACATTCAATCTAATTGCGCCAGCCTGACCTCTCCGAACTGCGGCCAATGTACTCCACGCAAGAGCGGAATACACAGAGGGCGACGAGCTTGGCTAACGTTGCGTTTCTCTTCTGGAGACTACGGGGTAGGCTTTACAGTCAGGCGCTACCTTCCGGCTCCATGTTACCGATTTCGACGCTCGGGTCTTCAGCGAACGCTTACTTTATGACGGATCGGATGACGGTGCGATCATTCTTGCAGGTTGCACATATCCCGCGTTCTCGCTCGAAGTCACTTGTGGTGCCAAGCGCGCCTGTGATCTGAGCCGAGTGCGCGTTCGACATGAACCCCATGGCATCACAGATGCACTTATCACAGACTGCGGCAGGGTGCTGACTGGTGATGAATTCGTTCACGCGCTGGGCGACAAGCATTTCGCTACCTCAATTGGTGATCGACGGGCTCACACGGGCACAGCAGCCGACGAACTCTTGTGAAAAGCCTGAGCCACCCACCCCCAACGCCCCATCGTCAGCTTCGGCCGGCAGTGGGGCGTTTTTCTACGTTTCAGCCTAGTGCCTGGCCCTGTGCGCCGTCTCGCGATAGCCACGGATCAGGCCGGCCGCCAATCGCAACGACGTCGCCACATCCTCGTCCGAGCCGGCAAACGGCGTTTCCGCAGCAGCCATCAGCATCTCCACGCTCGACAGCTGCGCGCGCTCCACATCGCCCAGCATCGCCTCTTGGTACTCACGGATCGTGGACGCGGCGCGACGAAGCAGGGCACTCCGCTCCCGACCGCTCACGCAATCGACCTCATTGGCGGCGCGGGTCAGCTCGAAGATAAAGGCGGGCACGCTGTCCTGAGCAGTCTCATCTGGAGCGTCATCGCGTGCCGTGGCTGGATCCTCTTGCAAACAAGAGCCCCGCGTCAGCTTGTGCTAGCGCGGGGCTTGTTCAATTGCTCTGGCTTGAGCTTCAGAACTTGTAGGTGAAGCCCAGCGCCCCGCGATGGCTGTCGATGCCTGAGGCGAACGTGCCGTCATAGCGGATGTTGGCCGACAGGTTGTCGGATAGGGCAAAGCCAGCCCCTGCACCCAGCAGGAAGCGATCACGGTTGCCACCTGTGACGGACGTGTCGAAGTCAGCACCCGCAGCCGCGATCGTTGCGAAGCTCGTATCGTCCTCGCCGCTGAGTGTGCGCTCATACATCAGCTCGATCTCAGGCGTGACCGTGATGCTGCCCAGCTGAACGGTCGAGCCAAGACGTGCGCCGATCGCGCCGTAGAACTGATCGGTGTCGTCGTCATCAACGGAAAGGTTGAGAAGGCCGGCACCGTCTTCCGTGTAGCCATCGCGCGAGGCATGGACACCACGCAAACGAGCCACAGGCCCAAGCTTGACGTTGCTCAAGCCAGCCCAGGGCGCCACGTCATAGAACGCTTCGGCAAAGCCTGAGATGGCATCGCCATCGGCATCACCCCGTGCCGTGATCGTGTCTGCACCGACCGCGATGTCACGGCTCAGATCGTAGTTGAGCCACGAGTAGGACAGTGCACCAGACAGCGCGAGGTTGCCTTGCGTGTGGTTGGCATAGATGCCGACATGGCCGGCATCGACATCTGCTTCGCCATCGGTCACGTCGACATCGGTCTGCGAGTAGCCGATGGCTACACCAAACACGGTCGTGCCCGCTCCATAGGTCGTGTATTCGAGGCCACCTGCGACACCGCCCGTCTGGCTGTCATAGCCGAAGGATGAGC
The DNA here is from genome assembly GCF_024053505.1 of Mesorhizobium liriopis. Lineage (GTDB taxonomy): Bacteria > Pseudomonadota > Alphaproteobacteria > Rhizobiales > Rhizobiaceae > Mesorhizobium_B > Mesorhizobium_B liriopis. The sequence goes on from NZ_JAMXQS010000012.1 coordinate 24,860, forward strand.
CGCGGCTGTCGACAGAGGTGTCTTCGCCGAAGCCCGAGATCCAGACAGCCAGGCCGCCCTGATCGACAACCGGCGCCACGCCCACGATGTCGGCGTTGAAGGTGCCGGAATGCGTCAGACCGTTTGTCTTGGTCTTCGGCTCTTCGGCAAAGCCCAGCGGCACGGTCGTGCCAGCCGCAGCATTACCACCGATCCCACTTTGCAGTGCCACACGACGCCCCAGCGTTTCGGAGAACGCCATCGAGGCATTGCCCGCACCGTAGACCGCGGCAGGGCCGTTTGCCTTATTGGAGAAGCCCGGCGTCGGCGTCGGTTCAGGCGTAGGAGTTGGAGTGGGCTCGGGGGTGGGCGTCGGTGTAGGCGTCGGGGTCACCTGCTGCGTAAGCGCCAATGCGACAGTGGTCGCATCATACTGTGCCACAACATCGACATCCGGCAGGTTGTCGACGACGCTAGTGAACTGACCAGTTACCGATTGAGCGTTGATGATCGTGAAGTTCGCCGGGTTCGAATAGACGTAGTTGATGCCGTTTACGTCAACCGTGCCGCCTTCGATCAGCACATTGCCTGCAACGTTGAGAAGGCTGTTGGTGTTGGTCGGGCCGTCAATCGCAACGGCATAGGTCGAGCCTGTCCGGAAGGTCGCATTGCCTGCGACATTCAGCGTTCCGAACGTGCCGCGCGATCCCGGGGTAATCACCGAACCCGATAGAGCATCGAAGCTGCCTATCGTGCCGGAGCCTCCGAGGCGGGCGCCATCCGCGACGGTGAAGGCCGTGCTGCCCATCGTGCCATCGACGAACAGACCGCCGTTGAGCACGGAGAAGGCGCCAGTACCAGCGTTGGACCCGGTAAGCGTGAACGACCCAGTGTCGATTTTCTGGAACAGTTCGAAATCGCGATACTGCGCGGTGCTGTTGGTGCCATCAAGATCAAGCAGTGCGGCGTCAAATGAACCGTTGCTTGATCCACCCAAAGCGAACGTATCACCGATCAGTTCATTGCCTTCGCCAGCGTCGACCAACCCAGATACGACGCCGGAGGCTCCAAGAACGAACGTATCATCTCCGTTCCCGAGGATAGCCGCCACTGGGCTCGACGACAGAGTATCGGTGCCGCCTCCCAACCTACCCAAGACCGTAAGGGTCGTATCGATTGGTAGGGACAAATCCTCCTCAAACCCGCTGCCATTGCCTGAAGTAACAACACCGGTTGCGCCAATCGTTATCGAAGCAGTCGGGTTCGCTCCGCTGGGGATTGGCACAGGCCCACCAGAGGGGCCCGAAATTGCAATGCCGGACCCACTCGCAGAGACCACCCCATCGACATTGATCGTAGCGATCTGCGCACCCGGAACAGCGTTTCCAGAGTAATCGATTAAGATGCCATCTGCGAGATATTGCTCCGCAAGAACTTTGCCGGTCTCTGAAATTGTTATCGCTGCGCCATCGTCAACGTTGATAGCAGCTGGCTTCCCGGGAAATACCATCTCGTCGCTACGTACTGCGACTGTGCCATCAATACGAATGTCACTTCGTGCACCTGCAAATATTCCATTTCCTAACGACGAGATCGTTCCGCCCTCACGAAGCAGAAGGGTCAAATCGTCGCCAGCAGACAGACCGGAAACAGACTTTCCGTTAGCGAATACGTCACCCACTGTTACGTTGGCATTACTACCAACCCGAATGGCGTCACTGGAATTAGTGCTCTGTATCACGCTACCATTGGCAGCATCGATCACCGCGTTATCGCCGAGCTCAATGGCGGTGCCGTCTGTCGATATGCCACCCGTCCCACTGACGTTGACGGACACGCCGCTCACACCAGCTCCCAGAACACCAGTCGTTTCGATGGCTGAGCCGCTGCATGTGACTGTGTTCCCGCTTCCCGGATTGTTCGTATCGCAGGAAGCAGAAGCTGGCGAAGCGCTCAGAAATGAAGCTGCTGTTGCAAGTGTCAGAACAGAAACGCCGGCGAAGAGCTTGGCGCCCGAGATACGGCGCGAATGCATGTTTAGAACCCCACCTGCCAGATCGGCAGGCACTCGATCTAGATCATCTATCCGTCATGCGAAACCGGTTTCACAAAAGGGCCATGCGCATTTGGTCAGCCGTGATATTGCAGCCACAGATCAATGACTTGCGAGCCGTTCCAAAGTTTTAATGCGAGCTGTCGCCCAATCCTCCGCGAAAAGGGCCATGCGAACCTGATCGACGAAGGTAGTGCCGTCATGAGAGAGCAGCTCTCGTTCAAGTCGAGCCTCGAAACGATAACCGCTGCTTTCTGCTCGACGAATGGTACGCTCGTTGAACGCAGCAATTTCGGCAACGAGTTTGTTCACCTTGAGCGTGCCAAAGACGAAGTCGTAGAACGGAACCTGCGTTTCGTCAGTTGCGCGGCGCGATCGGTACTGCTCTTCCGCGATGAGAAGATGCAGATTAGCCCGACGATGCGCTGGGTTGAGTTCTAATATTCGATAGCCAATCAACCTCATCTGGGCTTTCTCGTAAATGCCGATGAGATACTTGCGTTCGTTATCGAACGTGGCCGCATAACGTGCGAGCTGGTTAAGATCGAGATGTCGTGCGGGCAGATTAAGCGATCGCATCAGTTCCGCGTCCGCGAGCCAGCTCTGCATTGCAGAAAGGTCCGATCCCGGGCCGAGCGACTTCTGGATGAAATTTGGCGTCGTCCATTCAATTGCGGGCATGGGCTAAAAACCCATCCGCTTGAGCTCTTCGACTGTGCCCGATCTGATCTGAGGCCAATCGACAGCAAGCAGACCATGCGCCAACTGATCAAGACGAGTGGTGCCATCCGTCGAAAGCACTTCGCCTTTCAACACGCCTTCGCGTCGCATTCCCAGCTTCTCCATCAGAGCAGCCAAACCCTCGCGATGAGCGCTGATACGGGTTGCGATCTTCTCGACCCTCATCTCATCAAATAGCCAGTCAAATGCCGCCATCGTTGCCGTGATGATAACCGCCTCTTTAGCTTCGCCAGGTTCAGCAACCATCAGGTTGTAGACTGCAAGCTTATGCCGCTCATCAATTGTAACCGTGAGGATGCCGATGATTGCTTGGCTGCTTCCGGAGACAACTGCTCTTGCGACGCGGACACGTTCGTCAAAGCTCAAAATGTAGCGAGCCATTGCGTCGGGTGTGTATTGCTGCGGAGCGATATTCATCGCCGCAGCCAGCTTGGGGTTGGCAAGCCAATTTGACAGACTTATGCTGTCCGAGACCTGAAGGGCGCGCAGAGTGGGTCGAGAGAAAGTCATGCGGGAACTGGGATACCTGCGAAGATTGGTCGTGTCGCTCTAGGAATTAGCATATCCGAAGCTTCGTTAGACGGTCGCTTCGGTGTATGACAGCGCTTCCGCGGTCTATCATTGATCAGCGCGCCTGCGCCTTCATCGTCTCAAGCTGCTCGCGTGCCCACCACTGTGCCTGCTCAAGGGCCTGCGGATCGTTCTCGCGGATGGCATCGACAAGCTGGCGAAGTGCAAGGGTGAGATGAGCTGAGACATACTCACGCTGCGCAGGATCAGCGATGCAAGCGGCAAGCGCTCCGCAGTCGTCATCATTGGTGCGGATCGCCTCGGCATCAGCACTCGGCCGGTCGATGAAGTCTGCAATCGATGAGGCCAGCAAGCTGACCAAGGCTTGTCCGAGATCCTCTGTCACGGCACGATCACGCACCAGACGCAGCCTGAGGCGGCAATCACTGGCGTGAGCATCAGAACCCAGAACGCAGCCCAGAACCGAAGATCATCGGATATACGCGGCACGACTTCCCCCAAGCGGTACGATCCCCGCATGAAGAGCTAGCACCGGTTGCCGTTGGGGTAAGTAGCCGGGACGCAACACCAGTGATCTGATGAGTAGACAAGACAGCCACCAGCGCTCGCGGCGGTGCATCCGATCCGACTTGGCTTCCAAGCCGGGGTGAGCAAACTGCAAACGGTGGTTTGCTGATTGCTCGGGTGCACTACCAGCCTCAGCGCGCCGTTCGATCTCGATACCCGAGAGCCTCTTGGATAATGCCTGCTGGCCAACAATCCCGAAGGCGCAGCGAGCATTATCACTGAGGGGTCAAAGCCTACTTCGAACTTTTTAACGTCGGCGCGAAGTTCGCGCGTGTTCAGGTACGCCAGTAGTCGTCGGGCGGTGGACCCCAGTCGGTCAGCACGCAGGAATAGACCGCCGCTTCATCGAACGGATAGCGACTTTCAATATCGGGAGTCAGCGTCAGGCCCAGACCTGGTGCAGTGGGGCGTAGGAGATAACCGTTTTGAATGCGGCCCTGATCGCCGATCATCTCCGCACCAAGCGGGAAGTCGAGCATTGGGTATTCAACCAGCTTGCCACCAGCTGCGAAGGCAGCGTGATAGCTTGCCATGATCGCTGCTGCACCGCCCCAGGCATGCACGACCACGTCGATACCCTTGCGCTTCGCCGCTTCGAAAACGTCCATCACCGCGGATATACCGCCCATTACCGAGGCATCTGGCTGCACGAAATCGTATACGTCGTTGTCGATGCGCTCGATCATCTCTTTGGGCGTGGTCACGATCTCGCCGCCACACACCGGCACGTCGATGCGTCGGCGCAGTTCCTTGAAGGCTTCCGGCACATCAGGCCCCAGCGCCTCCTCCACAAACACCATTCTCTGGTCGGTGATGGCATGCACGGCCTCGACGAAGGCAACGACGTCGTCAACGGCCTGCGGGGGATCAGCAAGATTCTGGCACATGTCGACGCCGACCTTGATACCGCGCCGCCCGGCTTCGTCCAGCACCCAGGCTGTGCGTAGGATGTCTCTCTTAACTGACCGGATCTTATAGATCTCGATACCAAGCGAGCCCAGAAGGTCCATTTCTCGGATGAACTGGTGCTTAGCGTCGCAGCAGCCGCCCGAGCCGTATATCTGGATCGACTGCGCCTTGGCACCGCCGAGCAGTTCATAAACCGGCATGCCGAGGCTTTTTGACTTAGCATCCTGCAGTGCGATTTCGAAGGCAGCGATAACGTGGCGGGCGGCACCCTGCAGGGACCAGTAGTCGCACAGGCTGCGCAGATCCTTCACGCGTCGATCGATGTCGAACCCATCCTTGCCTAGCACCTGCGGCTCGCAGAGATCGACGATCGATTTAAACACCAGCGGCGCGAACACTGCGAGATAACCTTCGCCGAGGCCCGTTACGCCGTTGTCGAGCGTGATCTCGACCATGCCGATGGTCCGCTTAGGTCCGTTTGGGAAGCATTCCTTGATCTCGGGGTCGTCTGCGTCGGCATAGGGTGACGACAGTAATACGCAGCGGACATTGGTGATGATCGGCATCAGTACCCTCTCGAAAAATCGACGACGCCGTGCAGGGGCTGATCGGCCTTTAACCGATCCAGATTGGCGAGAAACACATCGATCTTGCGATCAATCTCGTCGCCTGTGCCACCGCCGGTATGCTGGGTTAGGATGAGGTTCGGCGCGCTCCACAGGGGATTGCCCTGCGGCAGCGGCTCGGCACGGCTCACGTCAATCACGGCTCCGCCGAGGACGCCGCTTGAAAGCGCTTCAACGAGGGCCGCTTCGTCGACCAGTGTGCCACGGCCGAAATTGCAGAAAATCGCGCCTTGCTTCACTCTTGCAAAGCGGGCTTGGTTGAACAGGTCACGGGTCTGTGGCGTGGATGGCACGGTACAGACTATGATGTCGGCGTCGCCGAGCGCGGCATCGAGGCCGGCGACACCCTCCCGCCTCGCAACCGTCACGATGGTACAGCCAAAAGGCTGAAGCAGGTCCGCGAGTCGCAAGTTGATGGCACCACGCCCTAGCATTAGCACTCGTGCGCCGCGCAAAGTCTTGAGGTCGGGGCGAAGCGTATCGCCGAGCCAATCGCGGCTTGCTTGAATACGGATTAGACGGTCTAGGCCTCGATAGAACGCTAGGATGCCGGCAAGAGCTGTCTCGGCCACCGGGTCTGCGAAAAAGCCGGCTAGGTTGGTGACGATCACATCTTTGCCGTCACGTTGCCAGTCGAGGTCGGCATATTCGCCGAAGCCAACGGATTCAAGTTGCATCCACTGCAGCGCGGCATTGGCCTGGACGTCGAGCGGCTCCGGATTGCCGAAGATGACCTCACAATCAGCCGCGCCGCCAGCATCGGGCCTGACGATTTCGCAGCCCACCGCGCCCTGGCGCAGACGCTGCGCCTGCTCATCTGTTAGGGAAACATGGAGGCCGATCCGCATCAGGCGTTGCCTGGCAAGCGTGTGCTGATCCAGATCGTCTTTGTCTGGACATACTGGTCGACGGCCTCGGTGCCATTGTCACGGGCCAGCGATCCCGAGCGCTTGTAGCCGCCGAACGGCGTCTTGATGTCACCTTCCGAGAAACCGTTGACCGAGACCGTGCCACATGGCAACCGGCGCGCCATGTGGATGGCACGGTCGATGTCACGCGTAAACACGGTCGCATGCAGGCCGTAGTCGGTATCGCACGCGATGCGGAGCGCCTCGTCCATACCGCCGACGGGCACGATCCCGAGCACAGGGCCGAAAATCTCCTCGCGCGCGATTGTCATCCCCGGATTGACGCCTGAGAACACTGCGGGCGAGATGAAACAACCTGGTCCGCTGGCCTCGCCGCCGGCAAGCAACCGCGCCCCCTCGCGCGTGCCGGTCTGTATGTAGCCCATCACCCTCGCTTGGTGCTCCTGCGTAACCATTGCGCCGATATGGGTGGCCGGATCGAGTGGATCGCCGACCACAAATGCTTGGGCACGGGCCGTCACGCGCTCGGCAAAGTCATCGGCGAGCGTGCGATCGACTAGTTGACGCATGTTTGCAGAGCAGTTCTGACCGCCGTTCCAGAAGGCCGACATCGCAGCGTGCTCGATGAGGTCGTCGCTAAGATCGGCGTCGTCGAGGATGATGAACGGGCTTTTTCCACCCATCTCCAGCCCGACGACCTTGAGATTGCTCTCGCCTGCATAGCGCAGGAAATAGCCGCCGACTTCAGTCGACCCGGTGAACGATACAATGTCGATGTCGCGGTGGCGGCCGATCGCCTGACCTGTCGTCTCGCCCAGACCGGGGAGCACGTTGAGGACACCGTCGGGAATGCCAGCCTCCTGCGCCAAAGTCGCGAGCCGCAACACCGAGAGCGGAGTCTGTTCCGCCGGCTTGACCAGCACCGAGCAGCCTGCTGCAAGCGCTGGCGCCATCTTCCAAGCTGCCATCAAGAGTGGAAAGTTCCACGGCAGTACCAGGCCGACGACGCCGGCCGGCTCTTTAACGATCAGCGCTAGTGCGTTCTCGCCGGTCGGCGCGACCTTACCGAAGCTCTTGTCGGCGAGTTCAGCATACCATTGGAAGAAGTTCGGCACTTCGCGGCCGATCTCGTTGAGACAGTCGGTGAGCGTCTTGCCGCTGTCGATACTTTCCAGCACCGCAAGCTCATCGGCATTGTCGCGCACCAACTGCGCCAGCTTGAGCAACACCGCCTTCCGGTCCTCTGGCGCACAGCGTGACCACGTGCCCGAGGTGAAAGCCCGGCGGGCGGCCTCGACGGCGCGATCGACATCGGCCGCCGAGCAGTGCGCGACCTTGGCAACCAGCGTGGCTGTCGCCGGGTTGATCGTATCGAACGTCGCGCCGTGCTGCGCGTCCGTAAATTTACCGTCGATGAAGGCAAGGCCGTTGGGCGACAAGCTGTCGGCGATCGCGTGCGCGCGGTCTCGGGTCAGGGTCATTGAAGGCTCCAGCAGAGGTTAATCGGGAGTGCGCGATCAGGCGATGAGGCGCGGCACGCCAGCGGCGCGCATCATGGAAAGCGTTTTGTCGCGATAGAGATTGCGGACGTCACGTGTCGGCGGACGGCAGCGGCTAGATGGCAAGCCGACCAATTCCATACAAAGCTTGTCAAGGTAGCCGTCGCCGCTGGTATAGTTCTTCTCGATGTCGACCCAGAGCTTGTAGAAGGGCATTGCCTCGTCGACCATCATACGAGCGATCTCCGTATAGTTGCCGGCGCGAACCTCCTCGATCAGTTTGATGCCCCATTCGGGCCAGTAGTTGCACAGGTGCACTTCGAAGGCGCGCGCGCCGAGCGACGGCATGGCCGAGTAGGGGAAGAACAGATTGTTATCGATGATCGTGAACCGGTCGGAAAAGTTCGAGGTCACGTCTTCGAACTCCATCGCGTCGGTGCGCGGCGTCGCCCATTTCAGTCCGACGACGCTCGGCATTTTAGCGAGCCTGTCGATCATGCCGAAGGAAAGATTGGTCGAGGTCCAAAACGTGTTGTAGACAATGATGCCGATATCGGGCGCCGCCTCCACAGCAGCCATCACGAATTCCTCGAAATCTGCTTCGGTATGAGTGAAGTAGAACGGGCACGATACCTGCAGGAAATCAAAGCCCATCGACTGCGCGGCCTTAGCAAGTCGCACCAATTCAAGCGTGCTAGTCGACTGCCCACCAAACGCCAGCGGAAGCTTGCCCCCCGCCTCGTCAGCAACCGTTTCGGCGACGCTGATGCGCTCCTCGAACGACATCGTCGAGAAATCGCCAGCGGCCCCACCAGCTAACAGCGTAGCCGTGTCTGCAGTGAGGCCGTTATCAATTAAAAACCGCACATAGGCCCGGATCGTCTTGTGGCTGACCGAAAAGTCGGGACCTTCCTCGAAGGCGGTAGGTATGGTGACATAACAGCCTTCCAGCCGCTTCTTGAGTCTGTCAAAATCCACGGTCATTCTCCTCGTGTCCGGCAGGTGCCAGCAAGTTCTGGTTCGGTTCGTGCCAAGGCTTACTCGGCACATGGTTCGGCCGTTCAGGTGCTGCGTTGCAGGGCAATCGTGGCGCCGTCTGCGCTGAAGAGATGGCTACGACCCCAGTCGGCGCCGACGCTGTAGCGACCAGGTTCGCCACGAACGCCCGACTGGGTATCGACACGCATTATCAGTGAGCCTGCTGGATGCGCAGGAGCGTGCAGAAAGCTTTCGCCGCCCAGCCGCTCAACGAACTCGACGTCAGCTTGGAGCACCGGCTCGCCCAAATTGGCCAAGCGAAAATGCTCTGGCCGCACTCCGATCGTTAAGCTGTCAGGGACTCCCTGCGGACTTTCCACGCGCAATTCGACCAGCCCCCCGGTCGTGCCTGGAACCGCGAGCCAAATCCGGTCACCGTCGCGCCGCTCGACCCGCGCGTCGAGGAAGCTCATTTTGGGCGATCCCATGAAGCCCGCGACAAAGCGGTTGCTCGGCGCGTCGTAGATATCAGCCGGCGTGCCGATTTGCTCGACAAGTCCGTCGCGCAGCACGACAATTTTGTCGGCAAGTGTCATGGCTTCCGTCTGATCGTGGGTCACGTAAATCATTGTCGTGCCGAGCGCGCGATGCAGCTTGGCGAGTTCGAGCCGCATCTGTACGCGCAGTTCCGCATCGAGATTGGAGAGTGGCTCGTCGAACAGAAAGACTTGCGGTTCGCGAACGATGGCTCGACCGATGGCGACGCGCTGCCGTTGGCCGCCTGACAATTGCTTTGGCAGGCGTTTAAGCAGCGGCGTAAGTTGCAGCGTTTGCGCGACAGCCGCCACCCGTGCATCACGCTCGGCCTTCGGCATACCCTGCATCTGCAGCGCGAAGGCCATGTTCTCGGCGACCGTCTTGTGGGGGTAAAGCGCGTAGCTTTGGAACACCATGGCGACGCCACGCTCAGCTGGTGCGACGCCGCGCATCGGCTTCCCACCGATTGACACGACGCCGCCGCTGATTGGCTCCAGCCCGCAGACCATGCGCAGTAGCGTCGACTTTCCGCAGCCGGATGGACCGACGAAAACGACAAACTCTCCGTCTTCCACGGTGAGGTCGATGCCTTTGAGCACGACCAGTTCCCCGTAGCGCTTTGTGACACCCTTGAGCTCGACCTTGGCCATTAGTGAGTCCTTGGAACTGAGACCAGCGCCGACTGCGGCACTACAGTGGCATGGAGGCCAGTGATGCCGCTGGCCTGAGCGTAGTAGGCAACAAACAGGCTGCCGTCGGCCCGCAGCGCGGCGGTGGGATAGCCGAGATCACGATTTGGCAGGTCGGAGCGGACAACGAGCGGAGTCGTTGCGTTCCAGGTTACGCCAGCGTCTTCTGACAGATACAGAGCGATGCCGAATGGCTCACGACGACGCCCAGTCACTGCGGCGATACGGCCCTTATCCAGCCGCACCAAATGTGCGGGATAGTCGGCAATTCCGGTCGCCGTCGGATCGCTCCACGAGTGGCCGCCGTCGGTGGAGCGCACCGAGTGAAGGTCGCGGCTGACATTGTCGCGTAGCAGCATCAGGATTGCCCCATCCGCGGCGAGCAGCGGCGCCGGCTCTTCAAATTCGTGGCCTTGGCCTGCCGCGACCATGATCGGCATCGACCAGGTTAAACCTCCGTCTGTGGAGCGCACGACGAAAACCTTGGCATAGTGCGGGACATCCGAGAGCGGCAGCACGATCGCGCCGTCGATCTCGATCGCGCCGCGCATGCCGTAGCCTCCACTGAAAGGAGCGGTGTCGATGCGCACCGATTGAGTGAACGTCGCGCCGTGATCTTCAGAACGGTGCACCCACGTCTCACCGCCGCTTCGCGCCCAAGGGTACCGTTTTGCCAGCGTTAACGCCGCACTCGACCAGTCGGACAATTCAGCAGCCATTGCCTGCGGTCCCATTAGGTCATCCGACGTCAGGTAGCTGCCGGACGGCAGATGCGCGACCGCATAGGCCAATGGATACCAATCGAATTTCCATTGGTTGAGGAGAATGGTCCCCGACTGCAGGACCGTTAGTCCTGCGCACTCGACGCCTTGCCAGCCGTAGCCTGGCACAGGGTTTGGCTCCGACCAGCTGCGGCCCTCGTCGGACGATCGCATCAGCATATTGCAGTAGAGTGGGTCCTGCGGCGGATGCAGAACTCCCGCACGGCACCGCGATTGCGTGAACACCATCAGCCAATCGCCATTGGCGGCGACCGTGAGGTAAGGATGCGCACAATAACTATGCGCATCGTTGTAGATCACGACGTGATCCTGCTCGTCGGTATTGAGCGCGATTTGCGGCACGGCAGTCCGCTCAAACTCGGAAGCGCGTGCAGCGCAGGTATTGCAGCGGCTTCGGATCGTCGGTCCACTCATGGTAGGAGCACGCAATCGAGCCGTCATGGTTCTGCACCACGCTGGGATAGCCGATGTGCTGGTAGATGCCAGGATGGTTCGGGTCGATCCGCCCCGCGTCGTAGCCCTGTTCGCCGACTGATCCGCCCAAGCTGGAAACAGGCTTAGCCTTGTCCGAATAGTCCGGCAGCCCGCCCTCCCGGATGATGAACTCGTTCTTGACGTCCCAGGTCACCCCATCTTCTGAGATGATCCCTCGCGTGCCGTAAGGCGGCTTGCGATACCCGTAGACCATCAGATAGCGCCCATCCTGCAGGGCGATCAGCTCGGGCGGAAAGCCCCAGATGTTGGTCCATTTCGGCGGCGTCCAAGAAAATCCGTCATCTTCCGAGACGATCATCACCATGTTCTTGGCGTCGCTGGTCGGGTTTACGTGGGTCCGCATGAAGCAAACGAGACGTCCGTCCTTCAGCCGCACCAGACCCGGTTCTTCATAGTCGATGATGCTGGCCGGGTCGTAGCCAAGGGTCGAGTAATATTCCCAGTTATCGCCACCATCATCCGATCGCATCAAAGCCGAGCGGGTAGATTCGCCTTCGCCTTCCTCGCCGTATCCGCGGATGCGCCCATAAAGGCCCATCAACAAGCCGCCGTCTGGTAATTCCCAAACGCCGCAGCGACAGCCGCCATGTTTCAGCGGGCGCACGTTCACTGGGATTGGCTGACCCCAAGTTTCGCCGCCGTCCTTGGACTTGATGACATACGTGCCCAGCCATCCCTGGGTTTTGAACGCCCAGCTCCAGTCGCCCCATTCCTTAGTGATTGGACCGCTGGACCAGGAAGGCTGCAGGTTACGTTGGCCGCGCTTGAAAAAGCCGGTCAGAGTATAGTTGATGATTAGCGTGCCATCGCTGGTCTCGCAGATGCCGCAGTCCCAATTGCCGGTGGTCTCCGACCAGGGCAGCACGACCTTGGGCTCGCTCCACGTCTTTCCGCCATCGCTCGAGCGCGTCATCACCGTCTGGCCGCTGTCATGGTGGAAGGGGAAGCGCTCTTCGTTGAAGACCGCGATAATGTCGCCGTTCTTCAATAGCCGCGTCGCGATCTGGTTGACGCAATGCTCCTTGTCCCGAAAGATCGTAAAGTGTTCTACGTCCTTGATCATTGTCGTCATTCCAAGTTCCTTCATTCACACTTGCGCCGGCGCGGCTTAGAGCCGAATGCCGATATTTTTCATGGACAGATAGTTGCGGACACCTGGCAGCCCGCGCTCGCGACCGATGCCGCTGTCTTTGATGCCGCCGGTGGGCGCCTGCACGCCACCGATGAACCAGCCGTTGATCCAGACTGAACCGGCGTCGATGTCGCGCGCCATGCTGAGTGCACGCGAGACATCGCGCGTGTAGACGCCGGCGACGAGGCCGTAGCCAAGGCTGTTGGTCAGCGACAAAGCCTCGTTGGCTGTGTCGAAGGTGCTCGACACAGCGACGGGCCCGAAAATCTCCTCGCGGGCGAGCGGGTGAACTGCATCGACGTCGGCGAAGATCGTTGGCGCCACGAAGTAGCCGCGAGCGAGCCCCTCCGGCCGGCCGCCGCCGACCACCAGCCGGCTGCCCGACGCATGCCCGGCCTCAAGATAGTCGCTCACCTTGTCGTATTGCTCGGCCGAGACGAGCGGACCAAGATCTGGATCGTCAAGGCCCTTTCCTACCGTCAACCGTGATGCCCCAGCCGCGAGCTTGTCGAGGAATGCGTCGCTAATCGAGCAGTGCAGCAGGAAGCGCGACGAGGAAGAGCAGACTTGGCCGCTGTTGCCGAATGCGCCGTCGAGTGCATCGAACGCGGCACGATCAAGATCGGCGTCTTCGAAAACGATCATCGGATTCTTGCCGCCGAGTTCTAAGACAACAGGTTTCAGCCCTGCGGCGGCACCGGCATAGATCTTGCGGCCAGTCTCGACTGAACCTGTGAAAGTAATACCGCGCACCAGCGGATGCCGGACCAGTGCCGCCCCAGCTTCGGGGCCGTAGCCGGTCACCACATTGACGACGCCGTCGGGCAGGCCAGCACGGTGGCAAAGTTCGGCAAAAGCCAATGCCGTCAGCGGCGACTGTTCGGCAGGCTTCACCACCACGGTACAGCCGGCGGCAAGCGCTGGCGCGACCGAGCGTGCCACCATGCCGAGCGGATAGTTCCATGGCACGATATGCGCCGTTACACCGACGGGCTCGAGCATCGTGAAATCGACCAAATCGCGGCCGAGCGGGATAGTCGCGCCTTCCATCTTGTCAGCCGCACCGGCATTGTAGCGAAGCGTAGCGCAGGCACCCCGCACATCGCTGCGCGATTCTTTGAGCGGCTTACCAACGTCGAGCGTTTCCATCGTCGCGAAACGCTCGATGTCGGCTTCAAGCAGGTCAGCAACGCGCAGCAGGAGCTTGCCGCGATCGGCCGGCGAAATAGCCCGCCAGGCACCGTGGAAGGCGTGATGCGCTGCCTCTACTGCGGCATCAATGTCGGCGTCGGAGCCGCGTGCCACTTCGCCCAGCACTGCCTCCGTGCTCGGATCGATCGTCTCGAACCGGGTACCGTCGCTTGCCGGACACCAGTGTCCGCTAATGAAATGCGCGTTGGGGAGCGGACCCGTGACACCCACAAGTGCGTGGCCAGAGGTGGTCATTGCTTGACGCTCCCTGACGACAGACCTTGGATGAAATAGCGCTGCAGGAAACAGAACAGCAGCAGGCTTGGGATCGACAGGATGGTCACCGCCGCCATCGCGACACTGTAGCCCTCGATCTGTGTGCGCGTACCGACAACTGGCGTGAAGGCCGCTATGCCGACTGGCAGCGTCTTCATAGACTCGTCGAAAGTGACGAGCAGCGGCCACAGGAAGTTATTCCAGTTCAGCGTGAAGATGATGACCGAGGCGGCGATGGCCGGGGCACGCGCCAGTGGCAAGGCAATGCGGAAGAAAAGGTTGAACACACCCGCGCCGTCCATGCGGGCTGCCTCTTCTAATTCCTTGGGGAAGGCGAGGAAGAACTGACGGAAGATGTAGACGCTGAAGACGTTGCCGATCGATGGCAGGATCAGCGCTTGGTAGGAGCTCGCCCAGCCAAGTTTCACAAAGCCGAGCAGCAATGGGACGACAGAGACTTCCGCTGGAATCATCAAGGACGCTAGGAACACGTAAAATAGCGTGTCCCGTCCGCGAAAACGCAATCGTGCTAGCGCATATCCCGCCATTGCTCCAAACAGGACACAGAGCGCTGTTGCAACCGTTGCTTGGATGACGCTGTTCAAGCCCCAGCGCACAACCGGATAGTCGAACACCTTGATGTAATTATCCAAAGTTATGCGGTGCGGCAGCCATTCGATATCGCGGGTCATCACGTCGCCGGGATATTTCAGCGACGTCGAGACCATCCAGATGAAGGGCAACGCCCAGAGCACCGCGACGCCCATGCCGAGCGGCCACAGGAACAGATCGGTGCGGTCGAGGCCGCGTGCCTCAAGCCTGTCATCGAGCCAGCTGCCCATCAGCCACGCTCCTTCAAGATGAAGCGCTGAACGACGGTGATCGCCAAGATCAGTGCGAACAGCAGTAGGGACACAGCCGACGCGTATCCAAAGAGGTTGCGCACGATGGCCAGGTTATAGATGTAGTGGATCGGGGAGGCCGAGGAGTTGGCCGGGCCGCCATTGGTCATCACATAAACCTGGCTGAAGATTCGCAACGTTGCGATGAGCTGCAGCGTCACGACCATGCTGATGACATTGCGCAGATACGGCAGCACGACATGCCTGAAGCGTTGAATACGGTTTGCGCCATCGGCACGTGCCGCGTCGATAATCTCACCTGGGATGTCTTGGAGTGCGGCTAGGAACAGCACGAACGCTAGGCCTAGATCCCACCAGATGGAGGCGATACTGACACCGATTAGCGAGAATCGTGTCGAGGTCAGCCACGGGATGTCATTAAAACCCAAGAACGAAAGATAGTAATTCACCACGCCGTACTGGGTGTCGAGCATCCACACCCAGACCAGACCGATCACCGTAGCCGAGACGACGGTGGGCGCGAAGAATAGTGTCCGCGCCAGGCCCGCCAGCGGGTAGCGGCTGTTGACAAACAGCGCGAAGAGCAGGCCCAGCACCGTCACGCAAGGCACGATGATCAGCCCGTAAAGGAAGACGTTGCGGAACGCAGCGCCCACCCACTGATCAGAAAAGGCGTGGGTGAAGTTCTCGAGTCCCACCCATTTCGGCTTACCCACAATGCTCCAGCGGGTGAACGAGATGTAGATGCCAAACAGCACAGGCAGAATGTTGAATAGGAAGAACGGCACTGCGAAGAATGCAACCAGCAGATAGCCGGCGCGGTCGCTCTCATAGCGTTCGGGTCCAATGTCAGCGCTGATGCTGACGTCGGTCCGTATTGCAGCCATCGTCATGGAAAGTATCCCGGTTACATTTGCAAGACGGTTGCGCGCGTTCGGCTGCGCCTCACCGTCCTGCGAATGCCGTCAAAAGGGAAGCTTCGGTCAACCCTCGTCGAGGTCGGCCTGCCACTGCGTCTTGATTTGCTCCATGGCAGCGTCGATCGTGGTCTGGCCGCTCCACACGCCTTCAAGCGTCTTGGCCAGGAAGTTGCCGCCCGAGTAGATTGTAAAGTTGGGTCCGTTGACGACGGGGATTTCCCCGATGGTGGCGATGCTCATACCGTCGACGAAAGCACCGCGCTTGTCCCACGGACTGCCTGATGTCTTGTAGTCCGGGCGCTCCAAGATCGATTTGCGAGGCGAGGCGCCGCGGCCAACTGTCGTCCACAGGAAACTGTTGTCCGATAGCCACTTAACTGCCTGCATGGTCGCTTCGTGCCGACCCGTGTCGGCCTGTTTGTAGAACTCTAGGCCGCCTTCCTCGAAGTAGGTCGCGTGCTTCTTGTCGCCAATCTTGGGGAACAGCGTGGTCTGGAAGGGTAGGTTCTGGCCGATGTAGCCGGCTATCGTCCACGGTCCGGTCCAGAAGATCGAACCCTGTCCGGTGCCGAACGCCTTGTAGCGATCGGTGACATCGCGTGTCGAAACCTTCTCCTTGTCGAAAAGGTCGAGCACCCACTGCATAGCGGCCTTGCCAGCCTCAGGATTGACGCAGGCCGTCTTCAGGTCATCGCTAGCACGCTGGAAGCCCATCTGCTCGGCGACGATGCCCCATGTGACGGTCGGCTGTACGCCCGACCCAGTCATCATGATGCCCGAGCGCGTGACCTTGTCGCCTTCGCGCTTGGTCATGGCACGCGCCCATTCCATTAGAGTGGCGCCGTCCGCTGGCGGCTTGCCGATGTCTAGGCCGGCCTCCTTAACGTGATCGGTGTTGATCTCAGGCTGGAGGCTCATGAGATCCATCGGGATCATGAAGATCTTGTTGTCGTATTTTGGGTAACGCGCCGCCGTGATGGAACTCTCGCTAAAGTCTGCGAGATCAAGCCCGGACGACTGGATCAAGTCGTCAAGCGGAATGATGACTTCGTCGCGCGCCAGCTGAGCGCTCTTGCCCGCGGTACCCCAGCCGAAGTCCGGGGCCTTGCCGGTGGCAGAGGCTGCCAGAACCTTGGTGACGTACTGCTCTTCAGGCACAACCTCCATGCGTATCTGGACGCCCTTGTCCTTGTGCGCATCGTTGAAGTTAGAGATCATCTTCGCCCAGACTTCGCCATCGGACGCTGACAGCCAGCTCCAGTGTACGATCTCCAGTGGGTCCGCGGCCGAGGCCCGCCCAGTCCAAAAATATGGGACAGCGAGGGCGGCGCCGGTTGCGGCGGCCGATTTCAGCATCGTGCGTCGGTTAACCGGCGGCGCAGAATTTCCAAGCAGTTTCATCACCATAGCAATCTCCCATTGGTCACCGCCATGCGCCGACCATCTCTGTTCGAGCTGTTTTTGATTATGCTGCGGGCCGTGGTGACCACCTCGGCTCTGACGCATTGTTCCCCAAATACCTTGGCAATTATTGACTTGAAGCGGCAGATTTTTATCATGCAGCGTCAAGCTTAATTTATTTGAAGACTTGCTATGACGGCTGCTCCGGTTTCAAATCACCTCGATAGCCGCCAGCCCCGCTTCGGATTCTTGCTCCAGCCCGAATTTCCGATGAACGCGCTGATCGTGGCAACTGAGGCCTTGCGCATCGCCAATCAGAATAGTGGTCGCACGATCTTCGAATGGCAGATGATCTCGGATGCCGCGCGGCCGGTGCGCGCAAGCAACGGCATGTGGGTTCCAGCCGACTACGGGCTTGCCGATTTTCGCCGCTGCGATGTCTTGGTTGTATTGGAAGGCAACTTGCCTACCCAGAATGTGTCGCCGGCGATCCGGGGTGCGCTACGCAACGCGTTCCGCCATGGCTCAATGATTGTTGGCGTTGATACCGGCGCCTTCGCCATTGCAGCCGCCGGGCTGATGGGCAATCGCGAGGCGGTGGTCCATTGGGAGGCGGTGCCTGCCTACATGGAGCACTTTCCAGGCGCGCGCACCTGCAGTCAGATTTTCTCCATCGAAGGGCAACTCGCATTCTGCGCCGGTGGTGTGGCTACCCTCGATCTCGTGCTAGCGTTAATCGGCAGGCTCGCCGGCCAGGCTTTGGCGCGCGAGGTCGCCAATGCGCTTGTCCACACGCCGCGCGAAGACATCCATCCGCAGAGATTGGATGACGGGCACGATGAACGCGACCACCAGTCGCTGTCGCAGCGGACCGTCTCTTTGATGGAGAGCAATCTCGACTTTCCGCTGTCGTCTTCCGAGATTGCCGCGATCCTCTCTATCTCGGTCCGCACACTCGAACGCTGCTGCGTCCGCGAGTTCAATCAGTCACCCGGTCAGCTCTATTTGCGCCTTCGGCTTCAGGCAGCGCGCAACTTGCTATTCTACGAGGAAAGCCCAATCCAAGCGGTTGCCGTCGCCTGTGGCTTTTCCTACCCGTCAGTCTTTTCACGCGCCTTCACCGCCCAGTTCGGACAATCACCGCGCGCATTCCGAAAAGCTCTACGACAGCGCCAACGTGCTATTCGCCCGGAAATCGTCCGCATGTCGGACGGCCAGATCTGAAGGTAACCCTTGGGCGGCCCAATGCCCGATCGAAAGATGTCCGCGTCATGCGAGTATCTTAAGGGCCGATCGCTGATCAGGGTAGAAATTGGCTGGCTCTGCGTATGGCCCTATGGGCGACATAGGTTACGGCGAGGCAATGCATGTGATCGTGGCTTCGCTTGGCGGCATGCTGCTCGAACGACCGCCTGCTACCGAGGAGGCAGTCGATCACATCGCGTTCCTAGCTTTGATCAGAGCGTCGTCCACAGCCTCACAGCTAAATGCCATACTCAACTTCTGTGATCGCAGCACACTCTTGCAAAAGTGCCAGAGTTCATCGGTGCGGCCGGTGGAATCGTTGCTTGCCCACCTCCCCGCTTTGCACACAGTGCAGACGTCAGTCGTGCGCTCGGGATGAGCTGGACGCAGTAGGCCTAGCTATATTGCATCTGGTGGCCCGCCTCGGCGGTATAGCTGGCGGTCCCACCGCTCATGCGGGGTTGTCCTGCTGGGCGGTGCGGACAGTGCTAGCATTGGCAGCCAGCGTCACGCCCCGGGCAGCGGCAACAGCGGCAAAGGTCAGCGCTTCTCCATCTGCCTTGCCCTCTAGCCTCGCCTCCTGTCCTGTGAACGCCTGCCAGCGTTGGATGGCGACATCCACATAAGCGGGGCTGAGCTCGATGGCG
>NZ_JAMXQS010000013.1 GCF_024053505.1 Mesorhizobium liriopis
GATGCCGCCCATCTCTTCGTCCGGTACACTGCCGGCTTCGTTGTCAACGATTGCATTGGCCAGAGCCTCTGCATGATACTCTGGGTCGACACTGCCTTCGCGCTTGATGAGAGTGTCATTGGCGCGAGGCGTGAGGTTGTCGCGAGGAACGCGTTCGGTCTCAGGTGTCGTGGCGTGCGAGACCACCTGTTTTGGCTCATCGGTCATCAGCTGTCTCCTGCTTCACAAGCGATACGCCAACATGGCACCCACGTTCCAAAGAGCCCGAAACGAGAGGCTGTGGGACCTTCGGGGCAGCGAAGCGGGGAATGCTACGCGTGTACTCAAGTATTGCCCGAGACAAACTGAACAAGTTGACGGTTAGATGGCTTCGTACGCTGCTATAATTTTCCCATTGGAATTGCGAAAGCAGATGACGCTGCCCAAACCAGCAAGGCCGAACGCTGGTATATCCGTCGAATGTCCGCGTCTCTAATCCTAATATTGGGACCGCTGCCTCCTAGCATCGACTGGTTGCCGCATGCAGCAACGGCTTCTCAGGACAGCGTAACAATCGCGTTGGGACGCAATCTTGCGACGCGCGTGTCAACTGCTCCCACGTTCGACAAGAGACAGGGGTACATGTTCCAGGGATGGTGACTTGGAAGTGCCGGAAAGGCGACTAGCAATGAGCTGTCCCGCACGTCGTCCTACGAAGCTCGCGTCAAAGGCGACAACCGATAGAGACGGCGTCATGCGTGCGGCGAACTCGCTGTCGCCGATGCCCAAGATGGAAAGGTCATGAGGCACTGATACGCCAATGCTTGGCGCCTCAAGGAGTGCGCCGATGGCTAGTAGGTCATTGGCGATGAACACGGCGTCGATGTCTCTGGTATAGCTGGCCAGCTCGCGTAGAATGGTGCGTCCGTCCGAAATAGACCGTACATGATCGACTTCCCGCACCAGCACAATCTCCGCGTTTAGCTCCCGCGCCCGCTCGCGGAAACCATTAAGACGCAAGCGTCCGCGGCCGCCACTGCGCCCGACGAACGCCAGACGACGGCGTCCGCGTCCAACAAAGTGATCTGCTGCCATGCAGCCTGCTTCCGTGTTCGAGATGCCGACAAGCATGTCGATAGGATCGCGCGGGAAAGCCCAGCTTTCGACAACCGGAACGCCGAACTCGCGGACAGCGCGACGGTTGGCCTCGAGCTCCACCACGCCGGAGAAAAATATGCCTGCAGGCTTCAAGGCCCGTAGAGACTGAACCGCGGCGGTTTCCCGCGCGTATGAGTACGCGGTTTGCCCAATCATAAGTTGGAAGCCGGCGTCTTCAAGCACCTCTGCGCACGCCGTCGCGGCATCGTTATACTGCTGACTTACCAGGTTCGAGAGGAAGGCAGCAACGATGGTAGAACGGCCGGACCGCAGCGCCGACGCATGCGGATTAGAGACATAGCCCGTCTTGCGTACGGCAGCTAGTACGCGCTCCCGCGTGGCAGGGGAAACGGAGGTCGAAGCGCGCAGGGCACGGGAAACGGTGATGGGGGAAACCCCTGCTTCCAGTGCAACGCCCTCAATGCGGATTGGCTTCGATGTGCCTTCGCGCGCACCTACTTCTTTGGTCTTACTAGTGTTGTTTGATGGTGCGTCGACACGCACGACCTCGTCGAAGCGTGGGAGCATGTCGTTCAATATGAACAGCCTTTGCGCCTGTCATTTCTTTGCGCCATTCCAGTTTCCTACCCTACAATAGCTTCGCCTCGGTATCGAGCCGGGCCACTTGGATCAGACAATCACCCGATCTGCAATCCGCATGCAGGCGGCGGGAAAGGACGATGCCGCTTCGCTGAAAACGCAGTTCCTCTTCGGGTAATTCAAGCCGTTCAAAATCATGGTACCAGCCAGCGAGATTGCCTGCTTCCACTTTGTCCCCCAAGCTGACAGCGGGTTCAAACCAGCCCCGACGGCTGGCGAAGATCGCCTGTTCGTGGCTTTCGAGTCTGAGGATCGTCATAGACTCGAAACTGCCTGGCTCGGTACCGAACGGCGGCGCCTCGACCGCTTCGAGCCGCATCAGAAGATTGTCGATCGCCCGCTGAGTAGCCAGGATGCTAGCGCGTGTCGCCGTTCCGCCGCCGCCGAACTCACCAGAAAGGCCGATCGCTCCGGCGCGGGCAGCGGCCGCCATAGAGGTTGGCGCCGACGCCCCGTTCTCGGCTATGAACCCGTAGGGGAGACCCATGGCCTTCATCAGGTTCAGAGCCTCGGCAAATCGTTCCGGTGGTCCTTGGCGCTCGATTAAAGCACAGGGCAGGTGCTCCATCGACGTGCCGCCTGAATGCAGGTCCATTACAAAGTCGTGGCGGGGAAAAAGCTCGTGCTCTAGGAAATGTGCCATGCGGGAGGTGGGGACGCCGCTTGGATCGCCCGGAAAAGCTCGGTTGAGGTTGCCGTCATCGAGCGGCGAGCGGCGGCGTGCGGCCATGACAGCGGGGTGGTTCGCGAAAGGCAGGATCGTCAGCTCTCCGCGGATCATGTTCGGTTCGAGCCGGCGAATAAGACGCGTTAGGCAAATTTCGCCCTCGTACTCGTCGCCATGGTTGCCTGACATCAGAAGAACGCGCGGGCCCGCACCGTTCTTGATCCTGCATATAGGTACCCGGACTTGGTAGTATGGCGAACGATCAACCGAGAACGGTATGCCAAGATAGGAGAGCGTCTTGCCGTCCTTGTCAAAGTCGATGGAGTGAAACAGCCCTGTATGCATAGCGCGTCCCAGCCGGCAGGCGTTAGTGCCGCTCCGGCTGCCAAGAGTTCGTCAAGTGGCGGCGATCGCGGTCATCTCGACCCGGAGGTCGGGATCGGCAAGGCGTGCCTCAGTGCAGGCCCGGGCTGGAGGATTAACGGGATCGATCCACGCGTCGTACACTGCATTCATCGCGTCGAAGTCGCTTATGTGCGGAAGGAAAACGTTGATGGCAACGAGCTTGGACTTGTCGGTGCCCGCCTCGGCCAGGAGCGTCTCGATTTTTGCGAGCACTTCTTTCGTCTGGATCTCGATCGTCGCTTTGCGGCTGTCAGCCACCTGGCCCGCGACATGGACAGCGCCGCCATAAGCGACTGCTTGGCTCATCCTCGATCCAGACTGGAAACGCTTGATCATATAATTTCTCGCTGTCTTTTGGGTGAATGAGGCAAGTAGGCGCCGCGAATATTCAAAATAGGAATGGCTTTGCTAGAATACTTCTTCTCAGGGGCACGAGATCCCCATTGAGACGGTTGATGTAAGCCATGCCGATTCTACGATCTTGGACGTCACTGCGCTATCCGCGTCACCACTGTCTAACGACGTTAATGACAACGTTGTCATAGATTCCCTAGGGCTGACAACGTTGTCAACCGCTCTTCCGCTTTTTCACTAAAAAGGTACGCTGCAAACTGAGTCGATCAGGCATTTACCTCATGCTGAGCAAGGGCCTCATTCGACCTACCTCCTGCAACTCGTCAGATGCTATGCTTCCTCTCAACACCAGTGAATGGACTGTGTGGCGCATCAAAGCTGTCGTGATCACCATTCGCTAAGGCGGTGAGTCCCCATCGTCTGGCGGTGTGAGAATTGCCAAGGCACTGCGCCATCAAAAAAAACTAGCCGCGGGATCTAGACAACGTTGTCATTCTGAAATCTGATGATAACGTTGTCATGTAAGTTCGGGAACGGAACGTTTGAACCCAGGAGGGGATCATGAAAGCGCACTCGACAAAACTTCGTAGCATAGCGCGATGGCTTGCGGGCACCGCATGCCTCGCAGCCTTAGCCATGCCGCTCACAGCCATCGATGCTGCGGCAGCGGCGAACTGCATCAAAGGTGAACGCAAGGCTCCATACACTATAGGCTGGGCCAACATTTATTCGGTGCCGACTTGGATGAAACAGACCGAGGGTACCATTACCGCGCAGGTGGAAGCCCTGAAGAAGGAGGGGCGGGTCAAGGACCTCATGGTGACCGACGCCCAAGGCAATGCTCAGACGCAAATTCAGCAAATCCAGTCCATGATCGACGCAAATGTCGATGCGATCATCGTGATCGCCGGATCTTCCTCCGCGCTCGACCGAGTTGTTTCCGATGCGTGCGACAAGGGGATCGCGGTGATCAATTTCGACAGCCTCGTCAACACGGACAAGGTAACCTCGAAGATCAACACCGATTCCAACGAATGGGGATCGAAGGCCGCCCAGTGGATGGTCGACCAGCTCGGCGGCAAGGGGAAGATCATCATCATGAATGGACCCGCTGGCGTGTCGGTGAGCGACGATCGCCGCAAGGGCGCCCAACCCGTGCTCGACGCAAACAAGGGCCTTGAGGTCATCACGGAAACCAACACGGAATACAATGTCGCTCCGGCGCAGGAGGCCATGACGAGCCTGCTCTTCGCCAATCCCGAGATCGACGGCGTGCTCTCGCTCGGCGGGGCACTCTCAGCAGGCGCTCTTCTTGCCTTCGACAGGCAGGGCAGGGACCCGGTCCCGACCACGGGCGAGAACGCGCGTCAGTTCCTCGAACTGTGGAAGGAGAAGGGCATCAAGGGTTGGGCGACGATGCAGCCGAACTGGCTCGGGGCGCTTTCCGTTTATGCCGCCGTGCAGGCGCTTGACGGCAAACCCGTTCCCGCGCGTGTCAAGGTGCCGCTTCCCGTGATCGACGACGCCAGCATCGACAGTTATCTCGCGCGCGCCGACAAGTTCCCCGCCGATGGCTACATCTACTCGGACTACGACCAGGCGCTGTTCGACAAGCTCCTGACCGAATAAAGCCCGATTGGAGAGGAATGGCGATGTCTGCGGAGCCTTCCATGCCCCTGAACGAGGCGACCGTGGAAGCGAGGGGCGTTCACCGCGGCTTCTTTGGCAACCCCGTGTTGAAGGGCGTCGATATCGCCCTTCGTCCTGGCCGTGTCCACGCCCTGCTCGGCGAGAACGGAGCGGGCAAGTCGACGCTCATCAACCTGCTTTCCGGGGCGCTCCTGCCGCACGCAGGCGAGGTGATTGTCGATGGCGGAAGCGTGTCCCGCTTCTCGCCGGAAGCCGCGCGGCGCGCCGGGATCGCCGTCGTGCAGCAGGAACTGAGCCTCGTGTCCGAGCTCTCGATTGCGGAGAATATCGGGCTCGGGGCTTACCCTCGGCGTTTCGGCCTCGTGGATTACGGGGCACTGGCAGAAGGCGTCGAGCAGGTCTGCCGCCTTGTCGGAATCCAGGAGAATCGGGGAACTCCCATCAGCGCGCTGCCTCTTGGTCGGCGGCAGATGGTGGAGATCGCGAAAGCGCTGTTCCGGCGTCCGCGCGTTCTCATCCTCGATGAACCAACGTCCTCGCTTTCGGCGCACGAGGCAGGTGTTCTGGCGGACCTCGTCCTTCGCCTGCGCGACGAGGGGCTCGCTGTCCTCTACATCTCGCACCGGCTGAACGAAGTCTTGGCCCTGTGCTCGCACGTCACCGTTCTCAAGGACGGCGTCGTCACCGCCGATCGATCTCTGGCAGGGGTCTCACCGGACGAACTGGTCCGCCTGATGGTGGGGCGCGACGCCGAACATCTCTTTCCATCCTGGTCCCCGGTTGCCGGAAAGGAAATCGTGCGGCTCGAGGGCTTCTGCGCTGGCAGCGCGAGGGACGTGAGTTTTCACGCACGGCGCGGCGAGGTGGTCGGAGTCGGCGGCCTCGTCGGACAGGGGCAGGAGGATTTCCTGCAGGGCCTGTATGGTGCGGTCGCCGCGCGCGCGGAAGCCGTGTCGATTGCAGGCAGCGCGTCGCTGCCCAAATCGGTCGAGGCGGCCAATGCCTTGGGCATCGCTTACGTGCCGGCCGACCGCAAGCGCGAAAGCCTCGTCCTGACGCACTCCATCGCGATAAACCTCGCGCTGCCCTCGATCGGCCGCTTGGCACGCGGCTGGAGTCGGAGCCGTCATGCCGAGGCGGAACTCGTTTCCGACCTTTCGGCCCGGCTCGCGATCAAGGGTGACCCTGCTCGCCCGGTTCAGGCCCTTTCCGGCGGCAACCAGCAGAAGGTCGCGCTTGCGAAGTGGTTGCCCTTGAAACCCGCCATCCTGCTTCTCAACGATCCGACACGCGGCGTCGATCTCGACACCAAGCGCGAAATCTACCGCATGCTGCGTGCGCTCGCGGCGGACGGGACGCTCGTCGTGCTCATGTCCTCTGACACTCCGGAACTCGTGCATCTTTGTGACCGCGTGTACGTATTCCGGGAGGGGCGGGTTAGCGGGGTACTCGCGCACGGCACCATCTCCGAGGAGGCGATCGTCGGGGCCGCACTCGGCCTCCCTGAAAGGAAGGCAGCCTGATGTCCGTGGCTAGGGGCTCGCTATACCGAACTGTTCAACGGACCCGAAACCGTGGCCTGACAGGTCTCTATCTCCTGGTCGCTGCGCTGCTTGTGGCTTACGTATCGCTCTTTCCCGGCGTGCTTAGCCTTGCCGGGTTCTCCAGGTTTACGCAAAACTGGTTTCCGCTGGCGCTGGTGACCATGGCGCAGGCCTTGCTTATGCTGAACGGCGGCATATCGCTTTCGATCGGTCCCTTGGTGAGCCTGGGCGCCGTTATCGCGGCCACCACCATGTCCGGCCCGCTCGGGGTTCCAGGCGGCATCGTCCTTGTTGCTGTGACCGGCCTCGGTGTGGGCGCGGTCTTCGGCACCATTGTTGCCCTGTTCCGCCTGCCGGCGATCATCGTGACCTTGGCTGGCTCATTCATCGTTGGCGGCGTCGCACTTCTTGTGCTGCCCAAGCCGGGCGGGATGGTTCCTGCGTGGTTTTCTGACGCTCTTGCCGGACAGTATCCGACAGCTTTCCTTCTTCTGCTTCTGGTGATCGTAGGCTGGAAGGTTTTCATGGCGACGCCGACCGGACTCGGCCTCTATGCCGCGGGTGACAATCCGCTCGGGGCCTTCCGGTCCGGGGTGCGGGTGGAGCGGGTGCGCATCGTCGCGTTTGCGCTGTCCGGGCTCCTTACGGTACTGGCCGGCCTCTTTGTCGCAGCGCAGACGGGATCGGGCGATCCGGTCATCGGCGCGCCCATGACGCTGAACTCCATCGCCGGCGCTGTTTTGGGCGGGGTTGGCTTCCTCGGCGGACGCGGAACCATGCGTGGCGCCCTTGCAGGAAGCCTCCTGCTCGCTGCGATGATTAACGTCATGTTCTTCCTCGGCTTTCCTCCTGTCGCCCAGTATGTCGCGCAAGGACTGATCATCGTCGCCGCTGTGGCCGTTCCCGAGCTTCTTTCGAGGAGGCAGCGAGCATGAATCGTTCCCTCGTGACGCGGGTAGCCGCGCATCCCTGGGTTCTGACGCTCGTCCTCGTGGCGCTGGTCTGGATCGTTGCCGGCTTCACGCTGCGCGGTTTCGGAAGCTGGGGTCACTTGCGCTACCTGCTTGAGCTCAGTGCCGTGATCGGCATCGTCGCGGCCGGACAGACACTTGTTGTGATAGCCGGCGGCATCGACCTTTCGGTGGGAGCAGTGATGACCGTTTCAGCCATCCTCCTGCCACTCCTCTCGCCAGCTGACGATCCGACCGGTCTTGCGGGCATCGGCGCGACGCTTGCGATTGCAACCGGCATCGGCATCCTCAACGGGGCAGGCGCAGCTTACCTTCGCGTGCCGCCGATCATCATGACCCTGGCAATGGCGACCTTTCTTCAAGGGTTGCTAATCATTGTGGCGGGAGGAAGCGCCGTTTCAGTCAGTAATCCCGCCGTGATCTGGCTCGGCTCGGCCCGTCCGCTCGGCTTGCCCGCCGGGGTGATCCTATGGATCCTCGTGTCGGCAGCCACGCTCTACGCGCTTCACCGCACGCCATTCGGCGCTAGGTTGATGGCGATCGGCGCCAATCCTATCGCATCCCGACTGTCGGGGCTCGCCGTCGACCGCGCGAGCGTGCGCCTCTACTCGGCATCCGGTTTTCTCGCTGGAGTCGCGGGAATCCTTCTCCTCGGCATGAATCGCCAGGGCTATGCCGGAATCGGCGATCCCTACCTCCTTTCCTCGATCGCCGCGGTCGTTTTGGGCGGCACCTCGATCCTCGGCGGCCGGGGCACCTATGCCGGAACTGTGCCGGGCGCGATCCTGCTGGTGACGTCGACGGCGCTCATCACTGTTGTGAACGCATCGCCGGGATGGCGGTCGATCATGTTCGGGTCGCTCATCCTCGCCCTTCTCCTCGTGTCCGGCCGCGAGGCGCGGCGGTGAAGCGCTATGCCGGTCCGGTGATCGATCCGCATCACCATCTCTGGGACCTTTCGCTCGGGCGGCATCCCTGGCTTGCCGCCAAGGTCGATGGCGGCGAGATGGTCTACGGCTCTATCCAAGCGATCCAGCGCGACTACCTTTCACTAGACTACCACCGAGACGCGGCGCGGCAGAACATTGTTGCTACCGTCCATGTCGAAGCCGGTTGGAGCGACGACGACCCGCTCGGCGAGACGTGCTGGTTGGATAGCCAAAGGAGGGGTGGCGTCGCCCACCGCGTCGTCGCGCGTGTCCCGCTGTCCCACCCCGATGCGATCGCCCGCATCGAAGCGGAAGCTGCCCGGCATGAGGTCGTGGGAATCCGCGACATCGTCAGCTGGGACGAGAACCCCGATCGTAGCTTCGCGACGCGTCCGGGGTTGATGAGCGATCCTGCATGGCGGGAGGCGCTGGCTGCTGCGAGCGGTCTCGGCCTCAGTTTCGATCTGATGCTTTATCCCTGGCAAATGGCGGAGGCGCTCCGCCTCGTCGCGGACTTCCCCGAGACGTTCTTCGTGCTAAACCATTGCGGCAGCCCCGCCGACCGCACTGAAGACGGGATGAGGCGCTGGCGCGATGGCGTGAGTGCGCTTGCCCAGGCGCCGAACCTCCGAATCAAGATCTCCGACCCAGTCGCCTATGATCCTGAATGGACAGAGGAAAGCCTGAGGCTGGTTATCGAGCATTGCATCGAGTGCTTCGGCCCGCAGCGGGCGATGTTTGCCAGCGATTTCCCCGTGGCTGGCCTCCACGCAACGTTCGACGAAATCTACGGCATTTACCGCAACGTGGCCGACGGTTTCACGCTGGACGAGCAAGCGGCGCTCTTCTTCGACGTTGCCAATGATACCTACAGGCTGGAACTCGACCGCCTGAGCCTTTCCAATGGAAGCGACGCATGAGCCAACTGATGCCATTCGAGGCCGACATCCTCCTCGATGACAGGATTCGCGGCTTCCCTTCGGGTCACGATCCGCTACCCCTTTCGCGCATTGGGGAAGGCAGGTGGCGTCCCACCGATGGTATCATGGCGCTTCCGCTGCTGTCGCTCGACCGCACGGCGTTCGAGGCGAACGTTGCGCTCATGATGCAGGCGGTGAGGGAAGCGGATGTATCCATCGCACCTCACGCTAAGACCCCCATGTCGCCCGAACTCGCCCACCGTCTAGTCGCGGCCGGAGCTTGGGGAACAACCGTCGCCGACATCCGTCAGGCCTCGGTGATGCTCAAAGCGGGTCTGAAACGGCTCATCCTTGCCAACGAGACCGGTGGGGCCGCGGCCGCCCGCCGCTTGGCGGCTATGCTGTCTCATTACCCCGACGCCGAGATCCATGTCTTCGTAGACTCCGAGGCGGCCTTAGCCCATCTCGCCGAGGCTTGGAGGGGCCGGGATGACCTGCCGCCTATGGGACTACTTATAGAACTCGGCTTCGGACGCGCGGGACTACGTAGCCTGGAAGCCGCCGAGGGGGTTGCGCTGGCCGCGCTTGCGGCTGAGACGCCTACGTTCAAAATATCAGGCACCGCAGCCTACGAAGGCGCCGCCGCCGTGGCCGATCCAGCGGAAACACAAGCGCGGATCGACGCGCTCCTCGACATAACCGCCGGCTTCCATCGCCGCCTGCGAACGATCGTCGGTGGGGAACGGGCACTACTTCTAACTGCAGGAGGGTCGGTCTTCTTCGACCGCGTTCTTGCCAAGCTCCACGATGCCGTGGCCGAGTGCCAGCCGTCGCGGCTGATCCTTCGCAGCGGCGCTATTTTCTTTCACGACCACGGAATCTACCAGCGTGGCATGGAAGCCCTTGATGCGCGGGGGGGGCTGGTGATCGAAGGCAAAACAGTTTCTGCCGCAGAGAAGTTCAGACCGGCGCTTCGTGCATGGGGGGAGGTTCTTTCAGTGCCCGAGCCTGGCACCGCTATCTGTGGGCTTGGGATGCGGGACGTCGCTATCGACCAAGGATTGCCTCTTCCGCTTCAGGCCTACCGCGATGGCGTACGGACGGTTGGCACGCGAGGAGCCATCGTGATGCGTCTCAACGATCAGCATGCCTTTCTCAAGGTCGATCTGGCCGCTGACATCCAGGTCGGCGACGTCGTGGAGTTCGGCCTTTCCCACCCGTGCACTTGCCTTGACCGCCATGCGATCCTCTACGAAACCGGGGCAGACGGAACGGTGATCGAGGCCTTGCCGCTCAGGTTCGGCTGAGTTCGGAGCTTCACGATGCAGCGATCGATCTGGACCTATCCATGGGACATTCAGGATGTGGGGATCCCTGCGTTTCTGGACGATGTTACCGGGCGTGCCCGCCTCGACATGGTTAGCCTTGCCACATCTTATCACGCAGGCCGCTTTCTCCAGCCTCGCAGCCCTCGCCGGAAATCGTACTTCCCGGAAGACGGAACGGTCTATTACCGCCCCAACTCGGCACTCTGGAGCGACGCGCCAATTGCGCCCGTTGTCGCACAGAATGTTGGTGAGGGCGGCGACATGCTGGCGGCACTTGTGGAAGAGCGTGAGAATGGCGGTCCCGCTGTCTCCGCTTGGACGGTGTGTTTACACAACACGCGGCTCGGCATGCTTCATCCGGGCGATGTCACAAGAACAGCTTTCGATGATCCGAACTTCTATGCGCTCTGCCCGTCGAGCCCTGCCGCGCGATACTATGTGACAACACTCGTCCGCGACATCACCACTGGCTACAAGCCGGACAGGCTTGAACTCGAAAGCCCGAATTTCCTTGGCTTTGCCCATGGATACCATCATGAAAAGGATGGCGTCGGCTTGCTGCCCGAAGATGATTTCTTGCTGTCCCTGTGCTTCTGCCAGCACTGCGTAGCACGGGCCAAGCTGGCGGGCGTCGATGCAGAGGCCGCCCGTCCGATCGTCAGGCAGATGATCGCCGATGCATGCGAGCGCGCGGTGCCTGAGGCGCAGGTAGAAGGGTTCCCCAATCAGGGGATCGACGCCTTCCAACGCTGGCCAGCACTTTTCGACTTTCTCCGCTGGCGTTCCGAGCCTGTCACCAGCCTCCTTGCAGAGATCGCGGATGCCACAGACCCGGCAACCCAGCTAGTATTAATTGACTTGGCCGACGCGTGGCTTGGCGGAGTCAATCTGCGCGAGGCCGCGAAGCTTCTCGACGGTGTCATCCTGTGCGCCTACGATATGTCCCCCGAAGAGGTGTCAAATCTAACACGCCGCGGACGGGAGCAGATAGGGCCAGAAGGCTTCCTTGGAATCGGGTACCGTCTCTTCTTCCCAGAGATAGGTAGCGCAGTCGACCTTGCGGCGCGCGTATCCGCCGCCTGCGCTGCTGGAGCCGATGGCCTCAACTTCTATAATTACGGTCTGGTACCTGCTGCTCGGCTGGACTGGATCGGCTCGGCAGCGAGGAAATAGCAGGTTGGATGTTCCTGATACTCGCGGGCAACCCGACTCGTTTATCGATAATTGACCGGTATTGTCTATGCGCATCTTCACCGCTTCGCTGGCCACCGAAACGAACACCTTTTCTCCGGTGCCGACAGACTTAGCCTCGTTTAAAGCGGCTTTCTTTGCCGGCCCGGGCGAGCATCCAGATACGCCAACGCTTTGTTCCTCGCCCGTGCCGATCCTGCGGAGGCGCGGAAGAGTGGAGGGATTTGAGGTAGTCGAGGGAACGTCGTGCTGGGCCGAGCCCGCCGGACTAATCCAGCGGCAAACCTACGAGTTCCTCCGCGACACGATCCTTGCCGAGCTGAAGTCCGCGCTTCCCGTAAATGGCGTCGTTCTCGGTCTTCACGGTGCGATGGTCGCGCAGGGATACGACGATCCCGAAGGTGACTTTCTCCTGCGAATCCGTGAAATAGTGGGGCCGGATGTCACAGTCGCGGCGGAGTTCGATCCCCATTCCCATCTCACGCCTCTACGCGTCGCCCAGCTCGACTTGCTTGCCGCCTTCCTCGAGTTTCCTCACACTGATTTCGAGGAGCGGGGAGAACATGTGGTCGATCTTGCCTTGCGGACAATGAGAGGAGAGGTCCGGCCCGTCATTTCGACATTCGACTGCAGGATGATTTCGATCTATCCGACTAGCCGCGAGCCGATGCGTAGCTTTGTCGACAGACTCAAGGCAATCGAAGGACAGGATGGCGTTCTGTCTATTTCAGTGATTCATGGTTTCATGGCTGGCGATGTCCCAGAGATGGGCACCCGGATTGTGGTCGTCACCGATGACGATTGCATGCTCGGCGACAGCCTAGCGGAACGACTGGGACGCGAGCTTTACGACTTACGCGGAACCACGGCGATGCCGATCTTCGAAACTGAGGTCGGCCTAGATGCGGTGCGTCAAGTCCAGCTGTTAAATTCTAACAAGCCAGTTGTCTTGGCTGACGTGTGGGATAATCCCGGTGGTGGCGTTGCCGGAGATGCAACCCATCTCCTGCGACGCATTCTAGAACGCGGCGATTTCGGCCGTATCGCACTTGCGACGATCTGGGATCCTATCGCTGTAGCATTCTGCCATGCTGCTGGTGAGGGTGCCGAGATTAATCTGCGCTTTGGAGGAAAGTCAGGCCCACATGGAGGGCAACCTATCGACGCGCGCGTCATAGTTATGCGAACCGAGGAAGCCGGATGGCAGAGTTTTCGGAACAGCCGTGTCACACTTGGCCGTTCCGCAACGATAAGGCTGGTTGGTACAGAAACCGATGTGGTTTTGATTACAAGCCGCACGCAGACTTACGAGCCCAACATCTTTTCGAACATGGGCATAGATTATACCGAGAAAGACCTGTTGGTCCTGAAATCAACGAATCATTTTTATGCAGGGTTTCAGCCAGTAGCGAGCGATATAATCTATGTCGCAGCGCCCACTTCTTATCCAACAAACCCATCTGAAACCATGTATCAAAAAGCCAAATTAAACATTTGGCCTCGAATTGCAGACCCCCTCGCTGCAGATCAGTGATTTCCATTAGCGTCAATGCTTATGGAATTTTTTCATTCTCAATTTGAAGTGTCGTTGGTTTGGAGGATATTTAGTTTGAGATGATTGAAAAAGACGGATAATTGACCTGTATGTTTTCTATCTATAGATCTCTAAAGTAAATCTAAAGGTAGCCGATCGAGTAATGCCGTTTTGATATAATGGTGTTTGCGAAAGTCAACGCTTTTAATATTTGGTAATAGCCGACCCGAAACCTACACCGGTCGTTTGCCCGTCCTGGTTCACTAGCCAAAACTCCACCTCGGTTCGCATCTGGCCACTTTCGGGAGTTTGGCTAACGACTTCACCTTCGAGTGTGATGGTGTCGCGCGGGTAAACTGGGGCGAGATATGTCATAAAATGACGGCCGGTAGATAGAAAGGTCGGACCGAACAGGGTGGAAAGATATTGCGAGGCCCAACAGGACTCCATCATGCCCTGCGCGATGCAATCCCTCAGGCCTGTAGCGCGTGCTATCTCAAGATTGGTATGGATGCCCTGCTTATGGAAGTCTGCGCCCGTGAAGACAGACATCTGTGCCTGCCGGACGACTTTGGTCAGCGACTTGAGCGCAGTGCCGACAGGGGTCGCAGCGCTGACAGCATCTGCCCTCTCAGCACGCAACAAACGCGGTGAGACGCGGCGTTCAGGCTGAGCCAAGCCGGTGCCGACCCGTATACCTTCAGGCACGCGCATGACTTCGGTGGAGCGCTGCCGGATCACAATGTCACCTGCCTCGTCGCGCGCAACACATTCGAGGACCGTATAGCCCTTACCGCGTTTCATATATTTCTCTGTGTAGCTGCCTGTCATAGTCAGCGTCGCGCCCACAGGCACAGGCTTAAAGTGCTCTACCTCTTCCTTCTGATGGAGGCCCACAACCTTGTCGCGGTCGTAGACGGTCAAGAAGATCTGCATCAGGTCCGAGACAATCATATGCGGCGGCACGTGGCCTACAGGCTGCAGGGTACCATCACGTGCAAGCTTCATACCGCTGTAGTCATCCAATGCGTAAGCATAGGAGCGCAGGAAGAAGTCGTCGAGCGTAAG
The DNA here is from genome assembly GCF_024053505.1 of Mesorhizobium liriopis. GTDB lineage: Bacteria > Pseudomonadota > Alphaproteobacteria > Rhizobiales > Rhizobiaceae > Mesorhizobium_B > Mesorhizobium_B liriopis. Next base: position 14,299 of record NZ_JAMXQS010000013.1, read on the forward strand.
CGTGACTGGGCCGAATGCCTCGCCCACGAGGACGTTCTCGTAGGTCGGTTCCTTGAAGAAAGGGCGTGTCATGGTTGGTCTCGCTTGTCAGAAAAGAAAGACGCCTGCTGCGAGCCGCAGCAGGCGCGGGAACGTTAAACGCCATTTAGGAAAGATGCGGGGAGGGAGGTTTCCTCTGGCCCGCTATCGCTCTGGAGCTATTGTACGCTGCGTACCTTGGCGAGCAGCGCCACCGCCTTATCCCCTAAGCTTGCTGCATACTCATCCTGGAACTTGGCAAGCCGTTCTGCAAACTGGTCAAGGCCCTGCGTTTCCACAATAGTCACATTTGCCTTGCGCATTTCATCCAACGCTTTCGCATTGAACTCATCCACGAGACCTGCCTGGTAGTTCTGTGCCTCAACTGCGGCGGCCGAAACGATGCCTTGCTGCTCAGGTGTCAGCGCATCGAACTTAGCGGCGCTTATTGGAATGAAACGGAAGTGCCAGATGTGTTTAGTGAGACTGACACTCTTCGTCGTCTCATACCATTTCGTGGTAGAGAGCGTAGCGGGCTCGCCCTCAGCCGCGTCTGCTGTGCCCGCTTCAATTGCAGAGTAGACTTCGGGCAATGGAATTGGCGTCGGTACGGCACCCAGTGTCCGCGCAAAGCCGATATAAAGCGGAGATTCCGGAACTCGTAGGCGTAGGCCTTCCATGTCGGCGATCGTGTTGATCGGTTTCTTGCTGGCGATCGAGCGCGGTCCAAGGAAAAGGAAGCCAAGATTGCGAACGCCCTGTGTCGCGAAAGCTTCCTGCACGTCCGGCGCGATCACCTCTGCTACACGTTGCATATGGGCGAGGTCTTTGTAGAGGTAGGGCAACTCGAGCACCTGCAGTTCGGGGAAGAAGCGGCCAATCCCCGACATACCGCTAGGCGCAATATCGACCGAGCCTGCGATCACCCCCTCGGCAAGCTCACGCTCGTTGCCCAGCGTTGCATCGGAATAGACCTCAACCGTCACTTCGCCGTTGGTGCGCTCCTTTACCAGTTCCGAGAACCGCTGGTCGGCCAGCGTGTTAGAATGGTTGGCGGCGTAAATATCGCCGAGAGTCAGCGTGGTCTGCGCTTGAGCAGAGATGCAGTTGGCAATAAGGGCAATGGCGGTGAGTGCCCCCGACAAAAAACGTTTCTGTATCATAATGTGATTCCTCCGGTTGGTTTTGTTGGCCGTTACATGAAAGACGGCAGGTACGTGGTGAAGAAAGGTACGAAGGCGATCAGTAGATTGACCAAGAGAAGTGGGATCAAAAACGCCCAGACGAGACCCAGTATACGCGACAGGGGAATGCGGGCGATGCTGACTCCGATGAACAGCAACGTGCCGACTGGTGGCATCACCGCGCCCATCATGATGGCCAGCACCATCACCACGCCGAACTGAACGGGGTCAAAGCCCATCTGTGAGCCGATCGCGGCCAATGTCGGGACGAACAGCACGGCAGTGGACACCTCGTCCATCAAGCCCCCGATGAGCGTCAGTACGATGATCAGAATGGTGACCACGAGTAGGGGCTCAGTGGTGATAGCGAACAGGATGCCTGTGATCTGCTGCTCGAAGCGACCCAACGCCAAGATGGTTCCGAATACCGCCGAGAAACCGACAATCATCATGATATTCGCCGACGAAAGGGCTGCCGACATGGTCAGCTCTCGCAGGTTTTTCGTGTTGAGCGAGCGTTCGATTAAGAAGCCATAGAAGAGCGCGTAAACGACAGCCACAATGCCAGCTTCTGTTGGTGTGAACCATCCGAAACGGATGCCGCCGATAATCACAAAGGGCATCACCAGCGCCCAACCGGCCTTTTTCGCAGCGTCTCCTAGGCGTTGCCTCGAGAAGGGAACAGTTTCCACCTTAAATGAGGAGAAGCGCGTCATGATGAATGCCAGGATGAGAAGCGACAAGCCGACCAATATCCCTGGAATGATGCCGGCTAGAAACAGTCGCCCAATCGATACGCCTGCCATCGAACCATAGATAATAAGGAAGATCGACGGCGGAATTAGGGGCGCCATCATGGCCGAAAAGGCGACCATCAGAGCAGCAAACTCAGGCCGGTAGCCTTGGCCCTTCATTGCCGGAATCAGAATCGAGCCCGTGGCCGCCGCATCCGCTGAGGCGGACCCTGAAACACCTGCCATCAGAACATTCGCGAGCACCGTTACATACGCAAGGCCGGCGCGAAAGTGTCCGACTAGTGCGATGGCGAGGTCAACGATGCGACGTGTCAGCCCCGAATGTGACATCACTTCGCCTGCCAGCACAAAGAACGGGATGGCCATCAGCGTGAAGGAGTCCATGCCGCCGAAGGTCTTGGTGATAAGCAGTCGTTCCTGCACCATGGGTTCTGTGAGCACGACCACAAGCGCGGCCAAGCCCGTCGAGAAAGCAACAGGTAGGCCAAGCAAAAGAAACAGAAAAAAGCAGCCGAAAAGTGTAAGGATCACTGCCTGGCCTCCGTAGGCTCTCCACGCCAATCGCGTCCCATCCGAGCAAGAGTTGCTAGGATGATGAGCGCTGAGCCGACAGGAATTGCGAGATAAACCCAGAATAGGGAAAGTGAGAGAGCCGACGAAAGCTGCGGAGCGTTCACCTTGGCCATCAGCCAACCGTAATAGACGAATGTTCCCATCAGAACGATCACGGCGGCATCAAGTGCGAACGCAATCAAGCGCCGCAGGCCTTTCGGCAGCATATTGACGAAAATGTCCACCGTGAACATCGCGCGGCGCCACACTAGAATCGGCGCGCAAAGCCAAAACACCCAGATGAAGGCGTAGCGGATTACCTCTTCCGACCAAAATAGCGCGTAGTGCCCATTGAAAACGTAACGCAAGCAGACGGCGGCAAAGCCGACTGCGATGATGCCCAGCACCAGTGGCACGATGACCGCTTCAGCTAACCTCTCGATGAGGGTTGGCTCAACCGAAGCCTCAATGATCTCGGATTGTTCCTGCATTAGGCAGCCAGCGCTCCCCCATCTACTCGTAAAATCGCGCCGGTGACATAATCTGACAGCGAGCTAGCGAGAAAGGCGATCGCTCCACCTACCTCCTGAGGCATCCCCGCGCGTCCCATAGGCACGCGGCTCTCAACTTTGGCGAGCCATTCCTTGTTACTGAATAAAGGCTCGGTAAGCTCGGTCCTGAACCAGCCGGGCTCAATTGCATTCACGCGAATGCCGCTCTTTGCCCACTCTACGGCCAAGCCTTGCGTGATTTGCCGCACGCCGCCCTTAGATGAGCCATAGGCCACGATGCCGGGCATACCGATCTCGCTTGCCATGGAGGCGATGTTGATGATCTTACCGTACCCCCGCTCACGCATGACACGGCCGGCCGCCTGCGACATGAAGAAGAGGCCCCGCGTATTGACCGCGTGAACCCTCTCCCAATCATCAAAACTGTACTCGAATGAGTCGCCGCGGATATTAAGTCCTGCGGCATTTACTAAGATATCAAGCTGTCCATGCGCGTCCATGATGCGTGCAATAAGAGTGTGGGTCGCATCCCGATCACTTACGTCACAGCTTAAGGCCTGCGCACCGGCGGCCTTTGCCGCAGCTTCCAGCACGTCGGCGCGACGCCCCGCGATCACTACCGTTGCGCCGGCTGCGACCAGTGCATCGGTTGCAGCACGGCCGAGCCCAGTGCCGCCACCAGTAACCAAGGCCACGCGGCCGGCTAGATCAAGCGACAGCGACATGGGGGACCTCGGTTGAGTGAGAGAACGTGATCGTGCGGCCTTCGCTTTCGACCACGGCGTGCGCTAGGGCGACCGCTGCAATCCCGTCTTGGATCGACGGCTCGATGGATTTGCCGGCGAGCAGTGTAGTGGCGAGATTTCTCATTTCGCCGGCATAGCCCATATGGACCACGGACGCGTTCTCAGTTGCGATGTTGGTCATATTGGGCTCCCAGACGAGGCGTTCGCGCTCAGTTGAGAACGCACGGCCGCGAACCATTGGCTCGGCATCGCGTGAGTAGATGACGCGTGACACGTTCTCGACGGTAACGCTCTGCCCTTGCGTGCCCGTAATTTGCACGCGCTCGTTTGGTACGCCACGGCTTTCGAAGTTAGATATTTCGAGGAGGCCAGCAGCGCCGCTTTCAAAGCGTAAGAGCACTGCGAAGCCGAACCGCTCGGGCGAGCTTTGTGTGCGTAGGGCGCAAAGTGAAGCGACAGGGCCTCCGAAGAAGCGCATAAGATCAAGAAAGTGCACGCTGTGGTCGAGCACAAAGGAAAAGGGCGTAAGCTGTTCAGACCAAGCAGGGGTCCACACCCCCGAGGTAATGCGTGCATTCACCATCTGCACCGAGCCGAACGCGTGCGAGTCTGCGATATCCTTGGCCATACGGTAGCCGGTCGCGAAGCGTTTCATGAAGCCTACCGCGATCTGCTTGCCTGCATTCCGTGCGGCTAAGGCCATGCTCTCCGCCTCGGCCACAGTGATTGCGGGGGGCTTTTCAACAAATACGTGGACGCCATGTGCCAGTGCCTCGCAAGCGAGCGAGGGATAGACAGTTGGCCCGACTGCCATCACAACGGCATCAAGCGATTCTCGCACCAGCATTTCCGACATGGTCGAATAGAAAGCACTGGCGCCTGTAGCCTGCATTGTGGCACGCGCGCGGGTCTCATCGGGATCACAGACGGCTGTGATGTCGATGCCAGCTAAATGCATAGCTGGCACGAGAGCTGCATTGGCAAATGCGCCGCATCCGACGAGCGCGGCGCGCAGAGGCGCTTGCTGCATAATTTGATCCTCCTGCGGCTGGTCTCCTCCGCCGCAAAGAAACGTTTTTCGAAAAACGGTTCTTGCTTTTGGGATAGTCTTTACCCCCTCTGCTGTCAATGAGGCCTCCGTCTATTTCTGATCCGCTTTCTTCGCTAAGAAAGAGCTGGGTTTGGCACTCTGGTCGCTGAAAAATCGGTTTTGTAGAATGGGGAGCATCTGTGTTGGAGAAAGGCAGAGTTACGATCAGGGATGTGGCAGCGGCAACCGGTCATGTGGTGTCTACGGTCTCCAACGCGCTGGCGGGTAAGCGCCATGTCAATGAGGAGACGCGCCGTCAGGTGTTGGAAGCGGCCGAGCGGTTGGGCTACCGGCCCTCAGGCGTAGCGCGCTCGCTCCGCCTACGATTGTCCTCAACAGTCGGTGTTCTGGTACCCGATGTATCCAACCCCGCAATCCCTGAATTCTTACGCGGGATCGATGATGTGGCTGTACGCGAAGGCTACACAATCCTGCTCTGCAACACCGACGAGGTGTTGGAGCGCCAAGTCAGCCAGATGCAGACCTTGCTCGACCGCCGCGTGGACGGCATGGTCCTAATTTCTCAGCACTGCGACGCGCCTGAGGTGCGCAAGATCCTCGACGGCGAGACGCCATTTGTGCTGATTCAGCGTCGTAGCGCGCGCTTCCGTGATGACTACGTGGGCTCTGATAACCTTCAGGGCATGCGTGACAGCGTGAGTTATCTCGCGGGCCTTGGTCATCGGCGCATAGCGCTTGTGACTGGCCCTGTCTCATCCAGCACAGCCACTGAGCGCATGGAAGCCTTTGAGGGCGCGGTGCAGGAGTTGGGCTGCGCGCGTGATCCCCAGTTAATCTTCCGTGGCGACTACACAGTACAATCTGGCTACGAGGCCATGCATTACTTCGGGGCGATGGATGAGCGACCAACCGCTGTGATCGCAAGCAACGACGTTTGCGCGTTAGGTGTGCAAGATGCGGCAAGCGAACTTGGGCTTTCGATTCCGCGCGATCTGTCGCTGCTCGGCTGCGATGACATTGACCTCTCGCGCCTGCGCCGAATCGATCTATCCACGCTGCATCTACCCAAGCGCGAGATGGGAGCGACTGCGATGCAGCTTCTTTTACGCCGCATCCAATCCAACCGCCCGCCCACCGCGCGCGAAGTGATCATCCCAACGGAACTCGTATTGCGCGGCTCCTGCGCATCTATAGCGTAGGCGGGGTCGCGAGGATGGTGCCGCTCACCCGGCCAGCTTGGCAGCAAGTTCCTTCACCGCAAGCATGCCTGGGTCGTCCAAGCCCACTGTCCCGTCACCAAACATGCGAGCGCGGCCGATGCGGTTTGGGCGGGAGCGAAAAGCTTCGAGCGCGGTTGCAGCACCTTGAGCGACAGCATGCGCAGCTTGCGCGCTGGTAGTTGCGCCCTTGAGGGCATCCGCCACCGCATCGAGAGAATCCAGCACGGTCTTGTCTCCCAGGCTCGCGCCGCCACGCGCGATCATGGCGTCGCGTGCGACGGCCACCATTTCGCTCAGTTCGCCCACCCTTACGCTTTCGCGCCCCTTTATGGTGCGCCCCGCAGCCATCAGGCCTGTCGCAAGCAACGTGCCGAGGCTTGAACCTGTGGCAATCGTTGCCGCCTTGGCAAGGGCAGTGAGCGCGGTACCCGGATCGACTGCACCCGATAGGTCGGTCTCGGCCATCTTGGCCAGGACGCGAGCGAGCATGCCGCCCGTGTCGCCATCGCCGAGCTTGGCGTCGGCTTCGTTCAGCCGCTGCTCGATCCCGTCCATAGCCATGTGCAGGCGCTCAACCACCGAAGCGATCGCTGAAGGCGTGATGCTCATGCTGAAACCTTCCAGAACGGGCAATGGGCGGGAGCCGCGAGCAGCTTCTCTATTTCCTCGTCGAGAAAGCAGAGCGAGAAGGACGCACCGGCCATCTCCATCGATGTGGCATAGTGGCCGACCAGCGGCTGCACGATTGCCAACCCTTGGGCCTCGAGCTGCTTCCGCGCTTGGCGGAACAAGATGAACAGCTCTTCCAACGGGGTCGCCCCAAGGCTGTTCACCAAGATTGACACACGGGTGCTGGCATTGTTCGGCTTCTCGGCAAGCAGGCGCTCGATCATCTCGTCCGCTACCGCATCCGCTGGCTTGAGCTTGTCGCGCCAGATGCCTGGCTCGCCATGAATGCCCATGCCCATCTCGATCTCGTCCGCACCGAGGGTGAACGAAGGCTTGTTCGAGCCCGGTACCTGGCAGGGCGCGAGTGCAACACCGATCGTGCGCGTCCGATCGACCGTACGCTGGGCAATTGCAGTGACCGCATCGAGGTCCGCACCCGTTTCGGCCAACGCGCCTGCAGTCTTGTAGGCATAGATAATGCCTGCGACCCCGCGGCGCTTGGTCCGCTCTGCAGGTCCAGCACTTGCTACATCATCGGTGCCAAGTACTGTAGTGGTGCGGATGCCGTCATCTTCCAGCATCTCGCCCGCCATGTCGAAGTTCATGCGGTCGCCGCCGTAATTGCCGTAAAGGCGGAGCACACCTCTACCCCCATTTGCTATTTGAATGGCTTCCACGCAGGAGCCGACCGTGGGGCCCTCGAACACGTTGCCGATCGAGCAGGCGTCGAGCAAGCCTTCGCCGACATAGCCGGTGAACAGCGGTAGATGTCCCGAGCCGCCGCCCGAGACCACGCCTACCTTACCTTGCCACGTACCGCTCGCGCGATGAACCACACGCGCGCTCTCACCGCCGAGCTTGAGTGTGGAGTGGGCCGAGACGAGGCCATCCAGCATCTCGTCCACAAAGTCTCTAGGGTCGTTGAGAAGCTTTTTCATGCGCTTTGCTCCTCAGTACTGCAGCGCGCTGTTGTCATTGAACATTGAGATCGGTGGATAGGCGCGCTCATCGGTGATGACGTCGAGCACGGTCGTCTTCTCGGCTGCGAACGCTGTCTCGAGCGCTGGCAGGAAGTCCTCCGCACGCTCGACCCGAACGCCCTGGCAGCCCGCGCCCCGCGCGATTTGCGCATGGTCGACCGGAGAGAAGTCGCATGCGTCGGAGTACTCGTTGAAGAGCACCTTTTCCGCATGCTTCTCATAGCCCAGTATCGAGTTGTTGAGGACTGCTACCACCACATGAAGGCCCATGCGACGCGCAGTCTCAAGCTCGGCCCAGACATGGGCGAAGCCACCATCGCCCACAAGCGCGAAGACCTTTGCTTCGGGCCTGGCGCATTTGGCGCCGATTGCATAAGGCAGGCCCCAGCCGAGCCCTGCGAGGCCGCGCGGGGTCAGAAAGCGCATGCCTGGCTTACGTGCGGTGAGGTGGTTGCCGATCCAAATCGAGGAATAGCTTGCATCCGACACCACGATGTCGTTTGCGGTTAGAAGCGTGTCGAGATCACGCATCAAGCGCTCGGGGCGTATCGGACTTGCATCCGAGGCTTCAACCGCTTCCGCATCTTTGCGACCTTGGGCAAGGCCGATCGCGATAGCCTGCTCGAGCGCTGACCGCGCGTTCTTCAGCTTAGCCAGATCCTGATTTTCGAGCGCAGCTGACAGCGCCTCGATGCCGAGCTTCGCGTCGCCCACGAGCCGCAGCGCCTCGTAGTTGCGGCCGATCTCCTGACCGTCCACGTCTAGGTGGATGTAGCGCGCGCCTTTGGGATAAAGCTGCCACGAGTCGGTACCGTTTTGATTGGTGCGGTTGCCAATGAGAAGCACCACGTCCGCCTCGGTCACTAAATCGCGCAGGTGCTTGGAGCGGCTGCGCTCGGCCATGAAGTAGCCGACGATGCCAACCGAGAGGGGATGGCGCTCGTCCACCGCACCCTTGCCCATCACTGTGGTCGCCACAGGTAGGCCAAAGCGCTCCTGGAGATCAGCCAGCGCATCCGCCGCGCCCGAGACGTGCACACCACCGCCTGCGATAATGAGTGGGCGCTCAGCCTCGGCTAAGAGCTTGGCCGCCTCTGTCAGGCGCTCGGGATCGGGTGCAGTGCGGTCGAGCGGGAAGGTGCCGAGCGAGGCCGTGCGCGCCGTCTCGGCGGTCTTGGCCGTATCAAGGAACATGTCGATCGGCGCGATCAGCACAGCAGGGCCCGGCCGCCCCGACGCAGCAGCCGCAAAGGCCATGTCCACATAGTCCTCGATGCGGTCCACATCCGCCACGCGCCGGATCCATTTCGCGACACCTTTGAACAGGTCGAGGTGGTCGAGTTCCTGGAAAGCGTTCTTGTCGGCAAAGGGCCGCGCCACGTCCTGCACGATAGCGACGATCGGGATCGATGCCTTATAGGCTTCCGCCAAACCCGCAACGAGAAGGGTTGCTGCAGGCCCGTTTTGGGCCGTCACAACAGGCACCTTGTGCGAAATGCGGGCGTAGGCATCCGCCATCACCGCCCCCGCATTTTCGGTGCGGTAGCCAATTTGGCGAATGCCGTAATGGGGAGCTGCTAGAAAGAGTGCGGCCGGAATAGCTTGGCCGAAAATCACCTCCACCCCGTGCCGCTTCAAAGCCTGTGCCATCACATGCGCGCCAGACATGTTACCCTTGGTCATGGGTCGAGCCCTCCTCTATTACTCGTACGAATTCAGATGATGGTTGCGTCGCGCAGGCGACGCATGTCCCCTTCGGGCATGTCGAGCCATTGCCGCAGTACCTCGTCGGAATGCTCTCCGAGCATTGGCGGCGGGCGGCGCACGGTGGACGGCGTGGTGCCAAGTCCCACAGGCGGGCCTTGCATCGGAACTACGCCTGCCTTGGGGTGCACCACATCGATGATATGGCGGGCTTCGCGCATGTAGGGATCATTTGCGACCTCTTCGATCGTGCGGATGCGCGCTGAGGGCAGCTCTGCCCTGCGCAAGGCGGCGAGCACCTCATCGGCCGTGTGCTGGGCAATCCACTCCGCCGCGACGGCTTCGATCGCCTCCACGTTGGTCATGCGCCCTTCGAGTGTGTCGAAGCGGGGATCTTCGAGCAATTCAGGCTGGCCAATCATACGGGCAAAGCGCGGGAAGTGAGCATTGTTGCCCGCGATCATGTGGAGCCACACGCCGTCCTTGGCTTGGAAGGTGTTGGCGGGAGCAGCGTAGCGATCGCGGTTGCCTCCGCGGGTCATGCAGCGGCCATTGACTAGAAATTCAGGGATGGCCGTCATGAGCATAGAAGCAGCACCGCCGATCAGGCTCACATCCACTACTTGGCCCTCGCCCGTTTTGTTGCGGTGGTTGAGGGCTGCAAGGATGCCGACCGTGGCGTGAAGGGCGGTCGCGTAGTCGATCAGGAACGTGCCTGCCATCATGGGCGAGCCCTTAGGGTCGCCGGTGAGATCCATGAAGCCGGTGATAGCTTGGGCGATGCCGTCGAAGCAGGGTTCGGCCGACATGCTGTTGTTCTGGCCGAAGCCCGACAGCCGCGCCATGATAAGCTTCGGATTGAGCTGGTGGAGATCATCCCAGCCGCAGCCCATCTTCTCCATGGTGCCAGGGCGAAAGTTTTCGACCAGTACGTCGGCTTCCAACACCAGGCGACGCAGGAGGTCCTGTGCCTCGGGGTTGCGAAAATTGAGCGTCAGCGACCGTTTGTTGCGATTGAACATCATGAAATAGATGCTCTCTTCCGCAATATAGGGGCCGAGCGACCGGGTGTCGTCGCCGGCCTTGGTGCGCTCCACCTTGACTACGTCGGCACCAAGGTCGCCCAACAGCATGGCGCAATGGGGACCAGCAATGAAGCGGGAGAGGTCCAGAACCTTCAGGCCGGACAGGGCAGATACGGTAGGCTCGGTCATGATCAGACTTTTAGAAGGATGCGGTTGGGGTCGATCGTTTTGCGGATTGTGGTGAGCTCCTCCGCATTCGGAGCCGTGGTCTCGGGAATCGTATCGGGAATGACTGGCTCGAAACCCATGGAGGAAAGCACCTCATCTCGCGTTACCCCTGGATGGAGCGAGCGGAGGCGCATGGCGCGTGTATCTTCTGCGAAGTCGAACACAGCCTTGTCGGTAACTACGAGGTGCGGTCCACCTTCGCCCAAGCCCGCCTGCCGGCGGCTATCGCCTCCCGAAAGGTGGCCGGCGCTTGTGATGAAATCGACCCTTTCCACGAAAGAGCGCTTGTCGAGGTCCATGAGAAGAATCGGTCGCCGTACGAACGCGAAGTGCTCGGGTTGGGCAAGCGAACCAACGAGGCGCACCTTCGGCGCGCGGTAGTCACCTATGGCAGTGATGTTCATGTTGCCGAAGCGATCGAGCTGGGCAGCTGAGTTGAACGATACATCGAAGCGACGACGGGCTAGCATATCGCATTTGGTGCCGGTGTCGGGTGGGCAGGCGGCAGCCTCCCATCTGGTGAAAGCATCCTGCGTGAAGCTCTCTGGGATCACCGACAGGTCGGGTTCAAGTAAGTTCCCCCAGTAGACGGCAGCCCCTGGCGCGTGCCGCATTTGTGCAAGCCGTACGGCAGCGAGAGGAATGCCGACCGCTAGCGTGAAGGCGCGGCCATTGGTGCCGACGCCTACGAAACACAAGTCGTCGTCTCGGATCTGGCGGGAGAGATAAGCAGCGATTAGTTCGTTAGTGGAAAACGAAGTCATAGTTCAGTCTCCCATCCGCACGTCGAGCGTAGCGAGCGCTGCGGCTCCCCCCACCTTTTCGAGATAGGTCGTATGATCGGGCACGCCGTGGACGAACTCGGCGAGATAGCTCTCAGCACCTTCGACTGTGCGCGAGCGAGCCACATAGTCGCTCATCTGCCTGTCATCTTCGTCGTAGAGCGTGTCGCATGCTGCCGGATGGGCGCCAAACGGCACTTCGACGATCGCCTCCACCCAATTGCCAGGGATGTATGTGAGAGAGGGTTGCTTGCGGACCTCCTCGTGAGGGATGATCTTCTCCACCGTAACAATCAGCCGTTTGGCGGCGGCTGCCATTGGCTGGTCCATGTCATCGGTGTCGCGCACCACTGGCCACTGCACATTCCCATACTTGTCGCCAGCATAGCCGTGGATCAGCGTAAAATCGGTTTCGGCTGCAGCAATCGCTTGCAGAGTCTCCCCAGTAAAGGGACAGGAAAATGAGCGGATTTGCTCGGGATTCACACGAGCAATATCAGAGCCGAACAGCGTGCGAATGGGTAGGAATGGAAGGCCTTGGGCAGCCGCGCGCAGCCGCGCCACCATCGCAGTTTCTGAGAAGTCACGCACTTCGATCCGGCCGTTTTCCACGCCGCGGCGAAAATTGGGTGCAAGGCCGTAGTTGAACATCCCGACATAGATGCCCTCCCAGCGGCGGATAGCATCCGCTGCGGCCAGTAGGTCGACTGCGGTCGTGCCAGCCCAACTCATGACTGTAAGATCGCGAACTCCGCTCCGAATCAGATGGCGCACAGCGGCATTCGGGGGACGGCGCAAAAGACTGCCGCCGAGCATCAATGACGAACCAGAAATCACAGGCGCGAGCGCCTTTTCGAGCGTTGTCAGCTTATCTTTCAATGCCAATTCCTCCCAGCAAGGCGACGGTATAAAAACGTTTCTTGAAATTCGCAACAAAAAACGTTTCTTGTCGTTTAGCGCACAGGGTCTTTTCCGTAGCGTCCACGTGAAAGAGGGGATTCGGACAGTTGGCCGACCACACCACCATTTACGGCCTGATCGGGCATCCGATTGCATCGGCCCAATCACCAGCAATGCTAAACACGTACCTGTTGGAGCATAGTCTGCCCGGCCGCATGGTCGCGTTTGATATTTCCCCGGATGGCCTCGAGACATCCCTTTCGGGTTTGCGACAGGTTGGGAACCTTCTTGGTTTCTTCGTCACCATGCCTTTCAAGGAGAGCATTCTTCATTTGCTGGACGAGGTGAGCAAGGCCGCCCACATCGCTGGTGCAGTAAATATCGTCCGGCGTCTGCCGGATGGCCGGCTAATCGGTCATCAGCTTGACGGCGCGGGTTTTGTTGGGGCTATGGAGAAAGCTGGGATAGCTGTCGCGGGCAAGATTGTGCATATGGCAGGCGCTGGCGGTGTCGCAGCTGGTATCGCTTACGCGCTAGCTCGCGCCGGTGTCGCGCGGATTACGCTTACGAACCGCAGCCGTAGTCGCGCAGAGGTTCTCGCGGCAAGACTGGGCCCGTCGTTTCCCCAAACAGCATTCACCGTAACCGATATGCCGCCCGGGAGGGACGTTGACATCCTCGTCAATGCCACCACACTCGGACTGCAACTGCGGGATCCGCTTCCCTTCGACCTTTCCGGGACGCGCGGGGGCATCTTTGTCGGTGATGTGGTGAATGGAGCACTAACCACACCTTTGCTCGTGCACGCAGCTGCGTGTGGCTGCAAGGTTCAAGCTGGTATGGACATGTTCCCGCCTCAAATCCCGCTGGCTCTAGATTTTTTTGAACGCGGCCTTTGAGCCTTGCCTAACTGCGCGACCATCTCACTACTGGTAGCCACTTTACGATCTCCCCGAGTCAACTGAAAAGGAACACCCCCATGCTGCAGAAAGCGAGTCCCTACCTTCGCGAAGCCAACCTGATTGACGGCGAATGGGTTCAAGCGGATGGCGGCGAGACGATCGACGTCACCAATCCCGCCACGGGCTTGAAGATAGGC
>NZ_JAMXQS010000014.1 GCF_024053505.1 Mesorhizobium liriopis
CCCATGCGATCAAATCCCCAAAAGGACACGAGGGCGATGCCTGCGGCGACGAATGCAAGAAACGACAGGATGATGATGCGGCTGTGGTTCATTGACCACCTTGCCGCGCTCAGCGTGGCTTATGCGTGTCCCGCTTCTCGATCTTCAGATTGGGGAGGTCGGGGCGCTTGGATTTGATGCCGGCATCCTTCAAAGCGGTGTAGCCGATCTTTCTCAGAAGCGCTTCCGTTTTTGCCCGTTCCTTGTCGAGCGCGCTCTTTCCCTTTGCTTTCGGCATGGCCTCTTGCCTTCCATGCTCAGCAGATGCGCTAAGCCGTCTCCGATCGAGCAACATCTAATTCATCGTCGCTCATCAGTACCGTGCCGCCAACATGATCTGGTCCCAACACACCGTACGGGATCTCAAGGTAATTGATGCTGTGAGACGATGTTTGGCCCATCGACAAAACAAAGCGCGGTTCGGAATTGACGACATAGGACCCGGCAGGAAGTTCATGGCCAGTACGTGGCAACTTGTAAGGCTTGTGCAGCACGAGGTCTTGGCGGCTCGCATAGCTCATAGAAAATCCTTCAGGCAGAAAAGAATCCGTGCAGAGGTCGCTTCAGCATTGTTCCGCTGGAGCAGCCACATACGGGTTTACATCGGGATGCACGCGACATCGGTGGATACAGCATCCATCACTGCCCTGCATGACAAAGATGATTGCCTTAAATTCCTAGGCTACGACGCCTTCGCAGACGAGAGCGCCGCATCGACCTTTTCCAGGTTGAATTGAGCTTCTGCAATGAGCTTCACACTGCCCTTCTTGGCCGCATCCTCAAGCGCATGCGTGGCGGCCTTCCGGGCGAGTTCGAGTTGTTCCAGATAGGTTGTCATGATCTGTTCCTTTGCAAGGCGTTTCGAAGTCAATCGCGGCTGGCGCCATAGGTTCAAGGACCCACGAATTGTCTTCGACGCTGGCGGGTTGCGGTTCAATCAGGCAAGATTTTCTCTGAGCAATGTGCGTACTAATGCGCTTTTGTTGCACAGTGCGACCGCACTGAAACCGTCACCTGTCATTTTAGAAGGCCTGCATTGCGCAGGGCATCCTCGATAACCTTTTGAACCTTGACTTGGTTGGTGGGCGCAACTGTTCGAGAAGTCTCATGCCCAAAGGCCATAGCGTTTCCTGCTGTGACAGATGCGAAGACTGTTGGCTGGATTGCTTGGCTGGCGCATCCTGATTGCGGTGAGTCCTCGCTTTGCGAGCTTAATTGCATCGCATCGCAAATGTCCCAGAACTGCGCAATGCGAAGGGTTGATGAGATGCCTGCCTCGAGCATGAAGGGGCCACTCGTACCGTAGGACGGCGCGCTCTTTGTGGCGAGCGGTGTGCCATGACCCATGCCACTGATGCAGTAGGTCTCGATTACATTCTGACCGGCTTCGTTCCGCCAAATCTCGTGAACGTGTCCATCGACTGTCTCAATGAGGTCTGGAGCCCTAGCGACTTTGTGCAAGGCGCTCCACTGTTCAACGATCAGGTCCATATTGCCGAGCAAGACCGTTTGATCGGCACTGCCATGCCACACGGAAACGGTGGGCCACGGACCGCTGTGATTCGAAGCATTGCGGATGTGAGTCTGAAGTTCGAGAGATGTGGGGTTGTTGTGACCGCGCATGCGATCGAATGCTTGGGGAACTGTTTGGGCTATCCCGGCGGCCAAGCCCGCTATGATGGCGCCTCCTGCAAAGACATCAGGATAGGCTGCAAGCATGGCCGAGGTCATGGCGCCGCCAGCCGATAGTCCGGTGATGAATATGCGACGGTGATCGACCGAATGCTGCGCGGCGAAAGCCTCGATCATCTCGCAAATCGATTGTGCCTCGCCAGCCCCGCGGCGCGTGTCACCGGGTTGGAACCAGTTGAAACAGAGGTTCGGGTTATTGCTGCGCTGCTGTTCGGGAAACAGCAGGGCAAACTGGGCTTGATCGGCCAATGTGGACCAGCCCGATCCGCGATCATAGCCGGCAGCAGTCTGCGTGCAGCCATGAAGCACAACGACCAGCGGACGGTTTCCTTCCAAACCGATCGGCAAATAGGCTTTGGCTTTCAGGGTACCTGGGTTCGCGCCCTGCCATTCGAAGTCGCGAAGGCGAGATACTTGACCCTCATGTTGGATTTGGACTGCTTGTGGGTGCATTAAGGTCAGGCGGCGGATCGTGTCGGATAAAGAACGCATGAGGCGGAACCTTGTGCATCAATAGGCGGGAATTGCTGGAGATGCGTGGGCCCAACGGCTGTGGCTGATCATCGTTGCTGCGCTGCACAATAAGAAGGTAAGGAGGGCTCTTCGACCTTCTTGCAGCCTTGTTCATGCGATAGCTTCTCGCAATGACACATCGTGAAAAAGTGGCTGACGCCCGCAGAGCCACGAACGGTTATGCGCCGGTCCCCGATGACTCCGCCTTGATGTATGGAATGGTTGGCGTGGTCCTTGGCGGGCTCTTGATGATTACGCTCAGCGAGTTCTACAGCTTTAGTCTCGTTCCTCACGGGATCATGATCACAGCCGGACTGATCACCGCCTTCATCGCAGGCGCCGCTTTGAGAGCAATTCGTAAGCGCGCTCATGCCCGCGCTTACGATGACGAGTTCGCGCGTCAAAAGTGAAGAGCCGAAGCTTGATCGGGAGCGATACCGAAGTTCGGACGCTTCTGACTAGCGCCTTGAATAAACCACGATGGGCGCTCATATAACAACGGTGCAGCGCGTCCCCGTCAGAGGTTGATGCGCCGTCTCTTTTCCCTTTTGTCCGACCACGGATGTACTGGCGAGTTGACTGGTGAAGGAGCGCACTTCTCGAAAGAGGCAGCTGAGCCGTTGGGTGAGATCCCCAGCGGCTTTTTTGTTGCCTGATCGCTCAGTACGGATGGCTTGAGTGAAACGCGGTCACCGGCCCAGCGATGATCGCGAGATCGGTGTGATCTGCCAGGCATGCCAGCACGAGAGCAAGAAGAGCGTCGACTGGCTGCGACAGCATGCTGAACTGCGATGTAGAGCGTGCGGGGCGTTCGTCGCGCTGTTCAGCGGCAACTTCCGACGACGCGATGCTGAGGGGACCGAGTAGCACTCTGCTCCGGACGGAAAGTAGATGCTAGTGGTTGAGCCCGTTCAGACGGTCGGGATCAGGCGCTCTGAAGATCGAAACTGTTCGTCTGAGAGCATACCCAAGGCTGCGCTGGTACCCTATGCTCGCGGCGTAACGGATCAAAACAGCATGCCAGCACCCTCAAAAAGCTCCAAGCGGACGCTGTCCAGCATCGAGAAGGCGTCACCGGAGTAGTTTGCAGCACTGCGGCTGGATGCGCCTACCCAACTCAAACTGGACGCGCTTCTGAGACAGTTGAAGTTTAGCTGCGATGACCTCCACCTTTCCAAGCATGGCGACGTCGATGCACTGAGTGACGAGCGGTACGAAGTCTTTTCGCTCAGAGAGAAGGAGCAGTCACAAGACGCGAAGGCGGTCGTACATTTTCTCGCCCTACGGATGCTTCGAATGAAAGAGGGCGAGGGCAAGCGGTGCCAGAAGAGTATCCCGGCCAAGTTCAAACGCGATGAGAAGATCGTCTGAACAGCAAGTTCGTCTCATCGCCGGTAACGCACAGCGGTACGAACGACGCTAGCACTTACGCCAAGGCGAATGGGCTCCATCTTGTCTCCTGGCGAGAGCGCTCCTATCCGAAAGATGATTTCGAAAGGATCCCGTAATGGCCAGAGCTCCGAACTACGATAACGAGCGCAGGGAGCGTGAGCGTCTCAAGGCGGCCAAGAAGGAAGACAGGCTGGCAGCCAAGGCGGCGAAGAAAGAGCAATCACCCTTTGACGTGAATAGAGCCGAAGAGCCCGAATGAAGCGGTTGGTCTAGCCCGCTAGCCCCCAGCCAAGGATATCCACCTCGCGACTTGCCGTCATAAATGCCCGGCGCGCTGCCATCGCAGGCTTCTCGCCGAGCTCTGCATCGTGACAGGCTTGAATGGCCGCGCGGTACTTCTCGCTTTTTTGCCCGGCCAGCTCGTCAGAAGATAGTCGCGAGCTTCGCGTGCGGTTCTCCGACGTACCGGCGCACAGTATAGCCTGCCACTTCCATGATACCGGCGGCGTGGCGCTGGAGAACGTTGATGTTGCTCTGGATCTTGGTGTTCGCATCTTCGACAGCGCCGCCGGAGGGCTCGGCGGATGCCCTTATGCTCCCGGGGCCGCCGGGAATCTTCGGACGGGCCTCTTGGTTCAGCACCTGACCGATCGAGGCTTTGACCTAGGGTTGGATCTCGACCGGCTTGCTGTGGCCGAAGACTTCGCCCGACAGCTGCAAACGTCTGCCAACGCAATTTACCGCTGAAAAAATCGCCCCACAATTACGTCTTCGATAGCCCATTACAGTTGGTCATCTCCAGTAGACGCCCAACGCTGCTCGCCAATGCCGCGTGTTTCCGATTTCAGATTCCAGCCTCATATTCATCAGTAGCGGGTCTTATGTCGTTCTTGAGCCAGCTGCAGTTTGGAATGTTGATGATGGTGCACGCTCGCTAAAACGGAGTCGCCAGGGGCGCGGAGCCTTATCACCATCACCGGCCAGCCAACTTTCGGCATACTGTCTGACAGGACAGGACCAGAGGCGACGGATCAAAATCTAAACCCGCATGCCGTTCTGATGGCTTACTCTGAAGATCGCTGGACTTGGTTGAGCAATTAGCAAACCACCGTTTGCAGTTTGCTCATCGCGCTTTCGAGGCCAAGCTGGATTGGATCTGGGTCGCGTCCACCTTGCCACGCGCGTGTCTTTCCGAATTTGGTACTTTGAGACGCTGGAAAGAGTTCTTGACCGCCATCGCAGTGTCAGCCGATGTGCTTTGCAAAGGGTGCCTCGGAATCAAGCAGCACTCTTTCTTCCAGTTCGGACACACAGGGAAAGAAACTTCCGCTGAGATTCAACGCCGTGATCCTATAACAGGGTTCCTCTTCAACCCAAAAAAGCGATTATAAAAATAAAATTTAGCGGCTCCCTTGTTTGTGACGGGTTTAAACGGCATATAAGATGCATCGATCTTGCCGTTTGTCTTTGTTTACTCGAGCTTCTGTGAGCTCTTTTCGGCGAATTCCTCTTCAAAATCGATGTCGCCTCGTCGCTGAATTCGTAGTTCAGCGCACGATTACCTGTGCACGATTGAAAGGAATCGTTATGAACACTGGAACCGTCAAATTTTTCAATTCCACCAAAGGCTTCGGCTTTATTCAGCCGGATAATGGCGGAACGGATGCATTCGTCCATATCTCGGCCGTCGAGCAGGCCGGCATGATGGGATTGGTGGAAGGTCAGAAGCTTTCCTACGATCTGGTCGCCGACCGCAAGAGCGGCAAGATGGCTGCAGCCAATCTAAGCGCAATGTGATTGTTCGGCCCGCTCGACTGTGAAAACCGCTCGGTGACTACGGATATAGTGGCATCAGTAAAGGTCCTGACGAGCCGGCCAACATCGGATGGGGAGCGCCTTTTCAAGGGCGCTCTTTTCTTTTGCGGCGGGTCAAAGTCTTTGCACGCGACGCGAACTGCTCTCGCGTACGACCCTACACTGTACTTCTTTGCAAGGTTGGAACTCTTCCATGATTCTCTTCACTACGAACAAAAACCGCTCATCCCGCGAAACGCTCGCCGCTCAGCCTTCGGCGGTGCCTACGGCGAAAACCGAGACTGTTGAGGAAAGACATCTCCGAACAGACACTGCGGGACAGAAGAGGCGCGCTCGTCAAACTAAGTTTGAAAACGAGCTGATCTGACGGCGAATGCCTGCAGAATGAACCCAATAGCCGAAAGTGACCGTCCCTTCCTAGGAAACGACGATGACAAACGATCGCTTCGACACACCGATCACAGTGAAATTCGGACCTGCCGACACAAAGATCATGCTTCGCACAGCGCGAGATGCATCTGAATTTCTGCTGTCCAGCTGGCCTGGCAAGCGAAGCGAGCGTCATCGCGCGGCTCTCCAAGCCTGCCACGATGCCATGTCCGGCGAGAAGCCCCCAATCGCCGCACGACGCGCCTTTCTGGCGGCGGGCCGAGAAGCTGGCGTGCTTGTTAAAGGCAGCGGCGGGGACTGAGACGAGCATTGGGACAACGCTTCCCATGGACACGCGGCTTCCGAGCGTTTCCGTGACCCTCAAGCTTCTCCTGCTCGTGGGCCTGCTGTAAATGAGGAGCATTCCAGCACGACTTCGCCGCGCCAAGCGGTCACACTGGAACCGCCCCAAACTCTTTAGCGACATCTTCCGATGAAGCGTCCTTAACCTGCGCGGCGGCGTAAGCAGCACAGAACGTGCGTCAAACGCCTGTGATTTCGTGTCGGCCATCGGGCGGGATCGAAAACGACCAAGCATCCCCTAACCGAGTTTCAACACGGAGGAACGACATGCCGAGCGATCTCAATGCAAGCCATGACCTAGAATTCAACGCCGCACGCATCAGGCGCAGCGTCCACCACTATCTAACCGCGGCGCGCAGCCCCACCAGCAGCTTGCGTCATGCGTGGTTCTGCGCAGTGGGAATCGGCGGGGTGCAGCGGCCGAACATGACAACTCAAGGCGTTGTTCTCAGCGCGACCCATGTCCTCGGCGAATGTGAGCCGCGCGTGACTGACCTCGTGGTAAAGCCCAGGCTGCAACGAGGGAAGCTCGTTTCGATGGCGGTGTCTTATACGATCAGATCGACCAAGACGCGCGATACGCTTGCGATCGCCTATCAGACCGTTTCCCGCTGATCGAGCGGCGACGCTAAGTTGCGCGATACCGAAAACCGAACCAGTCTGAAAGTTTTTATGAACACTGCCAATCTCCAGCTCGAAGGCCTGATCATGGCCATCGCCTCGATCAATCACGTGCTGGTGCGAAAGGGGCTGGTGTCGGTCGAAGAGATCGACGTCGCTCTCTTGAAGGCGCAGGCGAATATGGCCGACGCAAGCCGGAACGACGAACTGTCCGGCGCCGACCATGACTCAATCAACCTGCCTCTTCGGATGCTTCAACTCGCCAACCAGTGCGCTCCCGAGGCTGATGTTCCGACCTTTTCGGAAATGTCCCGTATGGTCGACGAAATGAAGCCATCTCAGGATCTTGTACGGTGACGGAGCAGTCGCGGCTGCGAAGCCCGCATGATGTGGGGAACATGCGATACGTCGCGGCAAGACGGGCCATGTCCTGGCTTTCTGTGCGTCTGGACTGTCGAGCGCTCCCAGTCCGGGCTCGTTGGTATTCGGGCGCCTCGCACGCGAACGATCGGACCCTGATTCTGTGATAATTCCGCTCGACGGCTTGGAACGGCCCATCGCCGATGCGCGTGCTTGGATGCGTAAACTCGATGCCTACCGTGAGCCGCGCAAAGTGCGCGCCATCAGCGAGCTTGCAGTTACTATCCTGTGCTACGTTGTGCTTTGCGGCGCAATGCTCGCTAGCCTTCAAAGTGGGGCATGGTGCCTCTACGCTTTGCTCATCCTACCGGCTGCGGGCACGCTCGTGCGCCTATTCGCCATCCAGCATGACTGCGGACATGGCTCGTTCCTGCCTAGCCGAATGGCCAACGACTGGATCGGCCGCGGGATCGGAGTGTTCACGCTCACCCCTTACGATCATTGGCGGCGCAGCCATGCCGCCCATCACGCGACGTCCGGCCATCTCGATAAGCGCGGCATCGGCGATGTCGACACGCTCACCACGGCCGAGTTCGGTGCGCTCACGCGCTGGGGCCGTCTGCGCTACCGGCTCTATCGGCACCCGCTAGTGATGTTCGGGTTCGGACCGGTCTTTGTCTTCATGCTCCAGAACAGGCTGCCATTCGGCGCCGGCGACAAGAGCCGCGTGGCTTGGATCAGCGTCATGGCGACGAATGCTGGGGTCGCAGCAGTCGCGGCTCTAGCTATTTGGACGGTGGGCTTGTCTTCGCTGCTGTTCGTCCAACTGCCCGTGATTGCTATCGCCGCGACGGCGGGCGTCTGGCTCTTCTTTGTGCAGCACCAATTTGAGGAGACGCACTGGGAGCGCGCACCGGCGTGGCGCTTCCACGATGCCGCCCTGCATGGGTCTTCCTTCTACGATCTACCGCCGGTTTTGCAGTGGTTCACCGGCAATATCGGCATCCATCATGTGCACCACCTCGTCAGCCGCATTCCTTTTTACCGGCTGCCAGAGGTGCTGCGTGATCATCCCGAGCTGCGGGAGATCGGCAGACTCACGCTCGGCCAGAGCTTTAACTGCGTGAAGCTTGTGCTGTGGGACGAACAGCGACGTCGTATGGTGTCGTTCCGGGAGTTTCACGCGATGGCGTCCACTGCCGAATCTCCCCCGGGCTACTTCGTAAGACCAGCCGCACGGAGCGCGTCCTCGATGGTGCGCTGAACGCCTGACTTCGGCGGGGTATCAGCTGGTTTCATGACCTTGACGTCCCGAAGCAAACGCGGCGGGAGTTCGCTCTGCATCGCTAACGGCTCAAGCGTCGCCGCCTGCTCTGAAGCGACCGAACCTTTCGGCGTGCTCGTACGAAGCTTGGCAATGCCCCAGAACTGGGCGATGCGAAGGGTGGATGAAATGCCTACATCCAGCATGAACGGGCCGCTTGAGCCGTAGCCGTCTACACCTGCCGTGCCAAGCGGGGTGCCGTGGCCCATTCCGGCGATCGCGTAGGTCTCAATCGCGTCGCGGCCCTTGCTGTCGCGCCAGACTCGGTGTGAATAACTATCCACCGTTTCGCTCAAGGCCGGAAGCGTGCCAGCTCCGTGCAGGCCGCGCCACTGCGCCACGATGTTGTCCATGTTGCTTGCGGCAACCGTCTGGTCGGCATCGCCGTGCCAGACCGACAGGATCGGCCAAGGTCCCGGATGGGTTGACGCCTGGCGCAAGATATCCGCCAAGGTATCCGCAGTCGGCCCGCCATGGCCGCGCATCCGGTCGAACGCTTGGGGAATGCTGTCGGCGACCCCGAACGGCAGGCCGGCGATGATCGCACCGCCCGCAAACAGTTCTGGATAGGTGGCGAGCACCGCCGAGGTCATGGCGCCGCCTGCCGACAATCCGGTGATGAAAACACGGCTGCGGTCGATCCCGTACTCGGTGGCGAAAGCATCGATCATCTCGGCGATCGAGCGCACCTCGCCGGCTCCACGGCGTGTGTCCTCGGGCTCGAACCAGTTGAAGCAAAGATTGGCGTTGTTGCTTCGCTGCTGCTCTGGGAATAGCAGCGCGAAGCCCGTACGATCGGCCAGCGCCGACCAGCCTGAGCCATGGTCATAAGCAGCGGCTGACTGTGTGCAGCCGTGCAGCACGACCACCAGCGGGGTGCCCCGTTCCAAGTTCTGGGGAATGTAGGCACTCGCCTTCAAGTTTCCCGGATTTTGTCCGGTCCAGGCAAAGGGTTTCAGACGATTCGCGGGAGCGTGCTTGCCGACGGGCTCGAAGCAACTGCGCAGGGCAGAAAGGCGTTGAATCGTGTCTGACATTGAGCGCATGAGATTTCGTCTCCTGCGCCGATCAAGGGTTGCCGACGCACTCGTCAACGGTTTAGGCATAGCATCGTTGCTGCATTGCACAATGTCCTGTTTCTGGGACTGATCTACCACTCCCCTTACATCTGCTACGACCTCCTCGAGAACGCCCGTGTCGTTGGTAAGTACTTTGGAGGCTCCCGCCATCTGTCGCCCGACGAGCGCCACGCGGAACTGGTCCGCCTGTCTCAGGGCTGCCTCAAGGCGCATGAGTCTCGGCGCGAACGTGTGCTGCATCACGCTGGCCTCTTTCAGCACGCGCGTCACTGATGAATACCCCTCACATGTAGGATGCGGAGAATCGCGAACTAATAGGCCTCGAAGACGAGGCGACGCATCTGCGAGTGATTATCGCGAACTGTGAGGCGGCGACATGAGCCGAAGCGAGGGCGACAGGCAAAGTGCGCTCAGATGGTAGCCTCATGGCGTTCCGCAACCGGCTCATGGTGGTCGAACGGCGGATCAAGAAGATCAAGTTCGGCCTGCTGCGCTTGGTGTGAAGGAGAGGGTCGGCGATGTCGCAGATCGTTCCTTGGCATCATCACGAGTCACACCCGACGACGTCGAGCATCTGATCGTGCGTCAGAACGAAGCCGCCCACTTCAAGCTTTCAGCAAAGCTCCACGGCGAGGCGGACGAGTTCGAGGTGACTGGGCAGAGTTATACGACCATGACACGCGCTCTGGAGGCTGCGCACTCGTTCGCGAAGTCGATGAAGGTCGATCACATCTATCTGCTGCCCAGGCAGCATGCCGTCGAGGATTAGCGGTGTGCAGAATCTCTGCGCCTTAGCTCGATGCGGCCTTCGCTAAAACCGTCCATCCAAACCATGCGCTGATGGCGAAACGGGAATGGTGGGCAGTCGCCTGCGAACTTCGTCGGATCGCTGCCGGCAGCCCGGCCAAGCTCAAAAGCATTTTCATGACTTGGGCTGGTGCTGGGCGGCGGACTGTCGGCGCTCATTGGCAGACGCTCACGCTGTAAAAAACCCGCCCAGCGTTTGCACACTGGACGGGCAGTCGTTTGGTAGCCTCGGAGAGGGTTCTACGAGGCATCAAGCCAAGCGCGGCTCAGTCACTTGGTTCCGTCTCCATTCAGCCAAATTCCGGCAAAGGTCAGCGTGGCGGAATAGACCGCCTCGCCATCTTCGTTTCTCACAAGCACGGTGAAAGCTTGCCGGTCGCCGTCACGCGGGATCTCATCCTTCGCAATCGAGGGCAGCACTTTCATGGCCTCCATGCGGGCATTGGGCAGCGAAGAGCACAGCGTACCAAGATCGTCCCGGCTGTGCTGGCCGTTATCGAATGTGTCGAAGAAATATAGGGGCATGATAATGTCCTACGTTGCCAGACGATCCCGCACACTGACCTAAAGCACTATTCAGCCGAGGAAGCCCGCCCAGTTGGGTGTGCAGATCGCTGGACGGGCCCGCCCTTGAAGTCGTTACCGATAGACCAAACGCCTCAAGAGCAAGGCAGCAAGCGGGAGTTGTTCTCGCTGTTCCATCACGGAGTTGGCAGACGCCTATTTATCGCCTGGAACAAATCCATCGCCTCGCCACTCACTCTTGAAGTGTCCGAAGGATCGAGTGATGGCATCGACGACGATCAAGGCACCGAGGCCACCCGATGGTGGCGATCGGGAGAGCGAGTGCATGGATGCTGTCCGGCAGTCCTACTTGGATGTGCTGGATCGTGCGACAGATGTGGGCTGGCATCGACAGGAAGTAGCGGTCGCGCTGCTTCGGACTGCTCTTGCTGAGGTAAACAGGCTCTATCCAGCCGCAGGGCAGTGAGCTGCCCCAACCGCGACGCGCTTCAGGCTCGCGACGTATCGAGAGCGTGAAAGCGGAATCAAACCCAAACAACAAAAAGCCCAGACCCGACCGAAGCCGAGTCTGCGGCCGTTATGCGTTTGATGAACGCCGGTAGATCTTTCTGAGAATTTACAGGCTTCAGGTACCGCGTATAGTTCGTTTTGCCCAGACGTTGATGCACAGACGTCTCGGCGCTGGACCCGGCGCTCTTTCACCCCCAACGGGCGTCGGGTTCTGCTGCATTAAGCAGGAGGGTAAGACCCCAAATCTACCACCCCCGTAAATTCGGGGTCTCAGCGGTGAGGCCGTTGGAACAACGCCGCCCTGCCTTATGCGCTTGCAAGCACCTATTAGCAATGACGGTGCGTCATCCATCAAAGGACCAGTTCCGCCTGCACCCTAAGAACAAAGAGCCCCGGCCAGCCGAAGCTGAACCGGGGCGGTCTTGCATGCGAGCCGAGGTTTAAGCGTTCGTTGTCTCTTGATCGAGCGGGAAGACGCTGAGAGTGGCGATGAACAAAACGCGGCCTGTTTCATCGGTCACATGGATGGAGTAGGCGCCCTTCCCGGCTAGGTCAGCGTTTGCTTTGAGTGCTGCTGGAACAAGGGCTTCTACAGCTTCGCGTCGAGCGTCGGCATCTGAGGCACATTCCTTCCCGACATCATCGATCACGCGACCGCCGTTAAAGAATTCGCTGAAGAAGTATCGAGGCATAGTGCACCCTACCTGAATGCGCCAGCCTACACACCATAGCAGGTCTGATAGCAGAAAACCCGCCTGGCTTTCACCAGACGGGCTTGGAGCTCGGAAACTCTATCCTTGCAGGGAGCATTGCTCCCGAGACATGAAGCTACGTGTGCGCTGCAGCAAAAGTTTCGAGCGGTATGCGATGGACGCTTCAGGCGCGCGAAGTACCGAGAGTTTGGCGGTCAGGGGTAGATGACAGTCCTCGTCGTCCAAAGGCCGTGGCATCAGTTGGAGATTACCCCGAACACATTCATGCGAAGCTGCTCAGGCGAAACACCCCTTATTTTGTAGAGGTTGGATACCTGATTTCCGAGCGGCCTGGGAGGCTGCAAGCCGTCCAATGTTTCAATGATGACAAGAGGTAATAATAGTCTCGCGTCTAATCGCTCAGATGTTGCCGCCGATCGAAACTCACGGCAATCGCGTCGGACGACGATTGAGTGGAACGTTGTGCTCTGAGCTGAGTTATTCGTTGTCGGCTCGATAAGGTGTGACATACGCCATCGCCGAGTTCAGGAGAAAACTAGTGCACATCACCAGTTCTACCGACCGCGCTCGCGGCGGGAACAGGGGACGTCACGTCCTTATCATCCTTGCTTCTTCCCTCGTTCTAACCATGGGCGCTTGGTTTGCCGCTGAAACCTACGCGAGCAGGATAGACGGGCAGGAATCACAGATCGACCAGTCACGATAATCTACGCTGCGCCGGCGAACTGCCAGCCTCGGAATTCTGCGCCGCGGCATCCTCTTCAGAAGGTGAACCGTCATGATCGGCCGAACCACGCATACCATCGCGCATTTTTCCGACGCTTTCTGGCTGGGTGGTCTGGCTGCTCAAGCACCAGCCGGCGACTATCGGGTGGATCACGAATGGGAGATCGTAGAAAGCGGATCGCAAAGCGGCTATCGCCGGTCTGGATCGTTCATCCATGTCCCGTCCATTTCGACACGCTCCAACATGACACAGCTGGTGCCCATTTCTGCAAACGAACTGCTGTTGGCCGTTGAAACGGCAGCCACGATGTAGGGCTAAGACATGAAACTAGCGGAACAGTGGATCTCTTCTGACGTGCGTGCTGCCATCCATGTCTTCTTGAATGAGTGCCAGACGATGGGGCAGCCCTTTGCCGCTGATCAGGCAATGGACGCGATCAGACGAATATTCCCTGATCTCGAAATTTCTGATCTGGTGCTTATGGATGTCCTGACCAGTGAAGCGTCATACGCTGGGTCCGGGAAGTCTGCTGTTGAAGTTGTCTCAATCAGCGACGCGCGAGCGAGCGTTGTTCGCTCGACTGACCATACCGTGCAGACGCGACGCTGAATCGAGGATGATATGAGCGGGGCAAGGCGCAGAACCAAAGCGACTAAAGATCGGAACGAACTGATCTAGCGTCAAATGTTAGTCCCGCCCTCGCATTCTCAAGCACTCGTGACCGTCCGCCTTCGGGCAGAGGGTGTGCGCTGTTATCGGATCATGCCAGTGGCTCGGTTAACGCTTGCCAACGAGAACAGCGCCAAGGCCATAGACGGTGACCGAAACGGATTCGGACGGGTCGTCCTGCCTCGCATCCTCAAGCATCAACTCAGCTTCGGCCAGCGCAGCATTGTGATCTCCAGCCTCGCAGATCACCGCGGACATGCTCTTCATTCCAACTTGCACATCGAAGTAGTAAAGCACCAAGCAGAATGCTCCCCAGCTGCAACGGCAGATATATCAGACATTCGCTGCAGCAAGGCGGCTACCGCTACTTTGCCGTCTAGATCCGGCAGTTCCTGGATCACACGGCGATGCTCACTGAGTGCTTCGAAGAGCGGCTCCGAGACATTTTCGAGCCTGTCGATCGCGGGTCCCTCCGCCGCTTTACGGTTCTGCACCGAGTACACGCCCAAGCCTTCGATGGCAGCCGTGAGCTTGTGCAGGCTCTCCATATTCAACAGTACGCTGGCAACCGGCGCCGGCTTATCCGGGATTGGCTTGGCCGCTCGCTCCTTTGATGAAGCCCAGATGTACGAGGATGGTCGCGACGAGGACGCCGAGACCCGTTGCAATCCAGGCAATTGATTCCTGCGTGTTAGCGGAACTGCTGGCAGCATGGTCGCGCTTCACCACATCGCGCCGCTATGCATTTCCTGCGTCTATGGCTCCTCAGCACGCTTGTAGCCGAGCAATCCCAATGAGCGCCCATCACATGGCCGACACCCCACGACACCGAGGAGATCGCGGCCTCGGCGTCGATCTTCATGGCACGGTCAAGCATAGCGTAGCGCTGCGCCTGCGTGCCGTTCTTGAACTTACCAGCCTTTGGATGCCGCCAGGACCCGCCTTGCGCGCCTGCTCGCGCTTCTTGGCCGGCACGAAGCGGTCGAAGTAGTGGCCTTCCCACCGGATAACCGGCAGCGCCTTGCCGCCGATCTGCGTGAAGACGACGCCGTTGCTTTCGACATCGACCACGGCGAGCAGCGCATCGCGAGGCACAAGGATGGCATCGGCGACCGCCTCGATGGCGCGCTGGGCTTCCGAATTGAACATTCGTCGCTCCTGATAATCTAGGTTGATGCGCGAGGCGCAAGTTTTCCATAGCCCTCAGCAACGACCGACTGATCTCGGTTGCAGCTCAGCGCCCGGTGCATGCACTCCCCGTGCTCCAGCATCGGACGCTGGGTGTGGGGCCACCAAGGAATTGCATGGTCAGGGCGGCGTGGGGGTTCGCTGCTTTGGAAGGCCCGGTGCTCTCGATTACTCGATGAGCGCCGGGCCACCTCAGCGCGTCGAACGACGCTGGGGCTCAAATTGCGCATCACTTTCGAGCGCAGCTGTTTTGAACAGCGTTCGCGACAATCGGCTCATTTACTGATGTAGATCAGCGTGTGACCGAGCCAAAAGGCGCCTGGTGATACTAGCCCAGCCTCTCCTAGGGGTCTGGGTGGCTTCAGCGTCTCGCTACTTCCGTCCCCACACCCCACAGCGAACGCTGACAAAGGATGGCTCCAGACATCATGGACCAGATGACGGTCCGCTCCGTCGTCTGTATCGGCCCGGCGCTCTTTCACCCCTCTTTGGAGCGTCGGGCTGATCTCCTTTCAAGTTTCAGGAGAAACACAGATGTCAAACGTCATGAAACGCGCGCTGTACTCGGTAGGCTTGGACCTGCTCATGCTTCTCGGATTGGCAGTCTGTTTTGCGTTGATCACTGGCAGGATCTGAAGCCAATGCGATTGTCAGGACAGAGCTACGCGAGGGTCGCTTATCGTTTGTTCACCGTATTCGGGCTATGAAATTGGGGCTGGCGCGTAGCGTATCAGCCAGCATGCTTTAGCCCGGTTTGCTCTCACCAGCGGATCGGGCTTTTTATTGCGGGGGAGGGGAGCACAACACGATTGGGCACTGAAGAGATGCGGCACAACCGGAGAAGGTTAGCTGCCAGTTCCCTTCCCTCTACCACCGCTCCGCCTCGAATCATTCTCTTGCTTTGATCGACCCGCTGCAGATCCCGCAGAACTGCGGGGTTCATCGCCACAAGCTTGTGTCGGCGCGTGCACGTAGATTGGCACTTTCTCCTCTCTCTGCGCCTTTATTCTCCAAAGCTTGTGACCTTGCCATTTCCGACTTAAGGTTTGGCTTATTGTTTTCATTGAGGAATTTGGCGCAACTGGTTGTGTCAGTTGGCTGGCTTCTCCGCTAGGCGGAGAACGCTGGTTACAAACTCTGATATTGTTTTGCTTGAGCTTTTTGCGTTCTTAGGCCGAGAGCAGACCTGCGGAACAAGGTCTGCTTGCGCCTCGTTCCAGCCGTTCCGATTATCCTGAAGCTTTCCCCAAAGCTGCCATCAGTGGAAATCGGCGGGCATGCGGGGAGATCATTTTGACCGGTGATCAGCAAAGCCCACCCTTAGCTAGCCGCCGTTGCCGCCGTATCTTCCCTCCCGTTTAGGCGTCGGCCCAGCCTTTCCGAGGGTCATACTATCTTTTGGCCTAGAATGGGCGCAGGGTGATCCATGGACACCCTCTCTTTCCGCATGCCGCTCGTCATCTTCGCCCGGCGTCCGAGTCAAGTCGTGCTCATTTCGACGGTAGCGCAAGGTCTCGCATTCCTCGTCAATCGAGCCCAGCAAGAAGATAACTTTCACTGGAGAGCCGCGCTCGAATCCTGCCGCATCGCACAGATCGGTCGAGGCACGACAACAGCGGCACGCTCTACTCTCGTTGCAGCTATCCGCAAGGCGGGGATGTGGGTTGATGTTAAGTTGGGAGCGGTGTGAAGCTTTTCCAGCTACACTCGTTGCAGCCGCAATTGGAGCGTAGGGTAATCCATGTCCTCGCTGCCGTTCGTCGTTCCGCTAGTCGTGTTTTCAACGATGCCCAGCGGCGTATGTTTGATTAACAATGCTGATGAAGCCTGGAGCTTCCTCATTGCGCACTGGGCCGGAAACGAGACCGCCGAGTGGAAAATTGCGTTAAACAGCTGTCAGCTGGCCGATCTCGGGCTATTAGCGAGCAAGCAAGCGCGTGCCAATTTTGTCACCGCTGTTCGACTGGCGGGGATGCAGGTCGATCAGTCTCACTACAACTTCTGACATCTGGGATATCCACAAAGGGCAGGCTCACGCGGCCACGGTCGTCCGCTTTGCTGCGCTTGAGGCGGTCCCTACCAAGGCGCTTGGCAACGCCATGGTTGAGAATGTGGTGGTGGCCGAGCGAGAAGTGCAACGTGTGAAGGCGAGGCTTCATTGGAGAAGGCAGCGGCAACTACGAGGGTTGGTCGCGTGAAGCGATCAGTTCGCTGGTTGCGCGCGAACATGATCACTGAATGACGGCTGGCACGCCAGAGTGAGTGGACGGGGCATCAAAGGCCGCCCGGGAAAACTTCTGATGGGCGACCCAACCCACCATCAAACAAAGGCCCAACACGAGGAATGGCTTTAACTGGAGCTTGGCGCCGCGCTTGGTACTAACGTCCGGCCGCTCATCGTTCCATTCGTCGGGTCCAGGCAACAGCGGCATCAGTTTCCCTCCGGCGCAGAGGATTCACCGTCAACGCCATTGGAGCCCATGCGATCAAATCCCCAAAAGGACACGAGGGCGATGCCTGCGGCGACGAATGCAAGAAACGACAGGATGATGATGCGGCTGTGGTTCATTGACCACCTTGCCGCGCTCAGCGTGGCTTATGTGTGTCCCGCTTCTCGATCTTCAGATTGGGGAGGTCGGGGCGCTTGGATTTGATGCCGGCATCCTTCAAGGCGGTGTAGCCGATCTTTCTCAGAAGCGCTTCCGTTTTTGCCCGCTCCTTGTCGAGCGCGCTCTTTCCCTTTGCTTTCGACATGGCACCTTGCGTCCTAGGTTCAGCGAATGCGCTAAGCCGTCTCCGATCGAGCAACATCTAATTCATCGTCGCTCATCAGTACCGTGCCGCCAACATGATCTGGTCCCAACGCACCGTACGGGATCTCAAGGTAATTGATACTGTGAGACGATGTTTGGCCCATCGACAAAACAAAGCGCGGTTCGGAATTGACGACATAGGACCCTGCAGGAAGTTCATGGCCAGTACGTGGCAACTTGTAAGGCTTGTGCAGCACGAGATCTTGGCGGCTCGCATAGCTCATGGAGAGTCCTTCAATTAGAACAGGATCTGAGGCGAGGTCGGTTCAGCGGCAAACTGCCGGAACAGGCATATAGCAGTTGTTGACGCGATGCGGGCAACACCGGCGAATGGTGTCTTAGCAAATGCACCGCACAACGAAGATGTGGGTTATGTGCACAGTTGCTACGAAGTTTTTGCAGACGTGAGTGCTGCCTCAACCTTTTTCAGGTTGAACTGAGCTTCGGCGATGAGCTTCACACTGCCCTTCTTGGCCGCATCCTCAAGCGCATGAGTGGCGGCCTTAAGGGCAAGTTCAAGTTGTTCCAGATATGTTGTCATGATCTGTTCCTTTGCAAAGCGTTTCGAAGTCAATCGCGGCTGGCGCCATAGGTTCAAGGACCCACGAATTGTCTGCGACGCCGGCGAGTTGCGGTTCAATCAGGCAAGATTTCCTTTGAGCCAACCGCGCATTGATCGACGTTTTTATCGCAGGCGCCGCTTTGAGAGCATTGCGGAGGCGCTCATGCCCGGGCTTTCGACGACGAGTTCGCGCGTCACAAGCAGGGTCACTGAACGTTTGAAGAGCATCGCGCCGCTGGCGTGAGCGTTTGACGCCGTTAGATCAATTCGTTCCGGTCTTTCGTGATTTGCGCCCGGCGGCGCATGCCACTGGTATCGTTGTCGATGGCGCGCTGAGTTTCCACGGATGGCCCAGTCGCGTCGAGGACTGCCGACCTCCCTGCGACGGTCGGTTGATTCTCGGTCTGGCTCGGATCACCACTGTTTGTGTCTGACGCGTCGACACTTGCCTGCAATTCGATGGCAGTGATCGGTACGAGCTGCGTTCTGTTGGAAGGCGTTCCAATTGAGGGAACATGAATGAACAAACCGGAGCGGCGATACCCGCTCTGCGCGCCGCCTTCTACGATCTCCCACTCGTGCTCGACATGATACTTGCCGGCCGGCATACGTTCCCCAAGACCGCTCAGCCAGAATGGTTCATCGAACCGAGCGATCCTCCGTGTCGTGCGGGCTGCCATAGAGAACTCCTACCGAGCAGGCCTAGTGCTCGACTACGGTTATGCTCCATCACCTGCGCTGGTCGCTGATGCGAACGAACTGCTCGCTTCCTTGTTCGCCACCGCCGTCAGGCCTGTTGAGCGTAATGGTGCAGCTGATTAGTGTCTCCCAGTCGGGCCCGCGCTCGATAACAGCATGCAGGTCTCCGATCTCTTCCAGAAAGTGCTCCACGGTGTCGGTTCCATTAGCGCCGCGATAAGCGATGACGGCCCTCCAGCGCTTCTTGCCATGCAGGTTCACAACATCGCCCATGAAACTCCTCCCAACTGTGGAGACTTAAACGTAGTCGATCTTGATCTGGTCTCGCTGCTTTGTCGGCTTAATCGTGTAAGCAAGCGCTAGTGAAACTAGCTTGCCACGCTTGATCTTCGCGCTGACGTTGAGATCGGCGACACGCGGCTCTCGATCAGCAATCACATGGCGAACACTAAGCACTACGGCATGATCAGTCATGTGCGACCGGAGGGTGCCGGAACGCGAGATCGCCCCGAACGATGCCTGCCCAATGCCAGCCGACACCTCCTTCGGCGCAGTAAGGATGTGCTGCAGCGTCCGGCGTATCGTCGCTGCGACACGCATGTTGTGATGGTCAACGAGGCTAGCATGGTTCATGTGATGGTTCCTGACTGCTCTGGGAGCGTCGCTACCAAAGCTGCGTGGTGATGCGATAAGGTGTTTCTAAGCTCATGAACCCGGACGCATTGGTTTAGTGGGAGCACGCAAACCTTGCTCAAGCACTCTGCTACTGAGATGTTTCCAGCTGCGTAGGCTGGTCATCGATCGCTTCGCCATATCGTTCGACGGCGACCCATCCTATGGCCAGAAGGGCGAGCGAGACGCCGAGAATGATGGCGACGTGACGACCTCTGCCACCCTGCTTTGCTCGGGATGTGTTCAATTCCGTCCGGTTGGGCATCAGAAACATCCCTTGGAGCCTGGCGGCCTCAGTTCGGCCGCGTCGAACCGTTGAACACGCTATAAATTGGGTGGTGCGGCAAGGATTGCTGTTCGGTCCGGATCTTTGCGATCTCGATCTCCAGCTTGGTCAGCCGCCTGCGAAGTGCGACCAAACCGCTGCTGCCAAGACCTGTAAGGTTGTTGCGCCGCTCGGTTGCCGCCGCAAACTCTCGGCGCATAATGACAAGGCGTAAGTCCCTTGCCTGAACTTCCAGGTCAGCGAGCCCATTCTGCTTGTCCATGAACCGCAACCCTGCTGGAAGCTCGACAGGACGAAGATAGCAATCGCTCGCGCCAGCTTCGTCATTGCCCGGATAGATGGCATCGGTGCCGCGATATTTAATCGAGTACCGATGCGGTATGATGCAATTCGAGGCTGTGCCGTTCAGATTGCCTGAAGGTTGCTCGCCGACATCTTGCCCGAGCGGTTGTCACGCTGGAGTTCGAAAGAAAGCTTCTGGCCTTCCACGATGCTGCGCATGCCAGCCTGCTCGACGGCGGAAATATGGACGAACGCGTCCTGGCTGCCATCGTCGGGTTGAATGAAGCCGAAGCCCTTGGTTGCATTGAACCACTTCACGGTACCAGTATTCATGACGATCCCTTTCGATCAGACATAAGTCATCATGCGCTGACGAACATTCTCTCAGCGCTGCGGATAGGTCGATTTTGGAGAGGAAATCGCCGAGATAAGCCATAGCGGCTTGAATAGACAAAGTCGGCCGACAAGATCGATTAGCGCAGCATGCGCCACATCTGATTATTTAACAAGGGAATACGCAAAATATCTTTTTTGGTTGCGCTCCAGTCCGGCACTATATGGATCCAATGATGGAAAAATCTTTGGAAATTGCAGTCTCGCTGAACGCCACGGAATCCAAAAGCCGTGCCCGTTATGACAAGACGACGGACGCAGCGAACGACATCATGCGTGCCGAGCGAAAGCACTCAGACGATAAGACCGAACGTCTTAAAGCCGCGCGGCTTGCTCGCGATGCCACACTGATCGTTCCGGCACCAGTTGAGACCAGCAAGCCCGCAAAACGGAAACCGTCGCTGCAACCGTTGAAGAAAGCAAGCTAGAAAAGACCTTAGCTGGTTGGGTGCGTCTGCCAGCCAAGGCCTTTTGTAGCAACAAGCGATGTCGGTAGGGTTCGAATGAACCGCAGGGCTGGCATTGTCCAAGACTTCATTAAAGGATCAAGAAGATGGCCACCACCGTAGGCACTGAAGACACGTTCGAGAAGCTCGTGCAGAACCTGCTCATTCTGGAGCACGATGCTATCGCGGCTTACAAATCAACGATCGAAAAGCTGGAAGACGAGAATTCGAAAAGCGCGATCGCCGAGTTCCTCGATGACCATGAGTACCATGTCGATGAGCTGACTGACATCGCCAGCAGCCTCGGTATCGAAGCGCCGCAGGAGGGCGATGCGAAGGAGTACCTGACCACGGGCAAGGTCGCCTTGGCATCGCTGATTGGAGACAAGACCATTCTGAAAGCGATGTCGACCAATGAGATCGAGACCAAGATGGCCTACGACAACGCTTCAAAGAATGCTGCCGCTACCCCCGAGGCCCAAGAGTTCTTCCGAGAAGCCCTAGCTGACGAGACGCGACACAAGGAATGGATGGACGCAGCCGCTGCGTCCTGATTGATGGATGTTGCTCTGCACGGAATGCGCAGGGCAACTCCTGAGCGACGTTCCAGCGCTGCCCTTCGTCGACTGACTAGAAGCCGGTTGGGATGCCTATGAAACGTTCGTCTGCATAACTAAAATTGGACCAACTTGACATGCCAGTTCCCTCCAAGAGCAATAAGCGAACCTTGTCCAGCATAGAAAAGGCGTCAGCGGAGGAGTTTGTAGCATTGCGGCTGGATGAGCCTTCGAAGCTCAAGCTGGACTCGCTTCTTGCTCAGCTGAAGACGAGCAGTGACGAGCTGCATCTTTCGAAGCGAGGCAACGTCGATGATCTGACGGATGAACAGTACGAAACCTTCTCGCTCAAGGAGAAGGAGCAGTCACAAGACGCAAAAGCGATCGCTCACTTCCTCGCCCCGCGGATTCTGCGAATGAAGGAGGGCGAGGGCAAGCGACGCTGGAAGAGTATTCTGGCAAAATTCAAACGCGACGAGCAGATCGCCTAGAGCTCAGGCGTGTCTCATGGACGATGCTGACTGCGGTTGATCCTCAACTCCCGCCGAGGGCACTCCAGCTTGTCTCATGAGAGGAACGCTCCTATTCGAAAGCCTGTTTCGAAAGGAAACTGTGATGGTGAAGGCTCCCAATTATAATCACGAGCGGAGAGAGCGTGACCGCCTCAAGGAGGCGAAGAAGAAAGACAAGCTGGCAGCCAAGGCGGCTAAGAAAGAGCAGAAGCCGTCGGATACCAATGAGGCTGAGGAGCCGAAATGAAGCGCTCATCCAGCTGACTTCAGTTCAAGATGATATCCACCTCGCGGCTCGCCGTCATGAATGCGCGACGGGCGGCCATCGCAGGTTTCTCGCCGAGCTCTGCATCGTGACAGGCTTGAATGGCCGCGCGGTACTTTTCGCTCTTTTTGCCAGGCCAGCTTGTCAGAAGAAAGTCCCGTGCCTCGCGAGCGGTACGCAATGACTGCTGGCCGCCCTCTGCTTCGGACTTCACAACGATTGGGTTATCAAATCGATCATGCTGCATGATGTTGGCTTTCAGCGGAAGATTGCTCGCTCCGCCTGATAGGCGGATGGGGCAGCCAAAACTGGCTACGTCGAGAGCGGATTGGTGATGCAATCTCTCATGTGGGCATTCGGATGCCCAACATGAAGCCCTGCTTAGTCTGATCGGCCTGCGCTAGGCATCCCGGGTCGACGAGCGAATTCTTTCTTCTTGGGCGCAGGCAGCAAGCCTTCACGCTGCGCTTGCTTGCGTGCGGCCTTCTTCGTTCGGCGGATCGCTTCAGCCTGCGCGCGTACCCGACGCTCGGAGGGCTTCTCATAGTGGCGGCGTTGCTTGAGTTCACGCAGCACACCCTCGCGCTGCAGCTTCTTCTTAAGCACACGGAGTGCTTGATCGACATTGTTGTCGCGAACGAGAACTTCCATGAAACCTCCGAGGGATACAAAAAAGCGTCTGCTTGTAGGGCAGACGCTTCCGAATGTCGTTAGCTCGCTTGGCCCAACACAGAGAGGCAAGGACTACGGCTACTGATGCTCACCTGATTAACCGCCGGTCAAAAGGTCAAAAGGTCAAAAGGTCAGAGCTCATGGGTTTTGCCTATGAAGACAATCCGTAACGATCTGGGCTTTCTAAACCTCGCAGAGCGCCAACACATCGATAAGGCGGAAAAGACGACACAAGCTACCAACGAGATCACGCATACTGAGCGCAGGGCCTCACGCAAAGATCGCCAGGCTGAGGGCCACACGTTTAGCGCGTGATGCTGAAGTCGAAGTGACCGAGCTTAAGGTGAAGGCTGACACCAAGCCGAAACCAAAGGCATGCAAAGCCAACCGGGCGACGCAGTGCTCAACTGGCACCTGCGCACGCGCCGCGAAACAATCACATGCCGTCTAGTGCTTAGGCCGTCTAGCAGGCGATCCCAGCCTTGGTCAGTTCATCGCGAACGATCACAACGACCTGCGCATCGGTCAGGCCAAACAGCGAGCTCTCATAGATGTTGGCAACCGCTCGCGCGTCGACTGCATCGCCCCGCTTGCGGCCGCTGGTCTCCCGGTCCCGGCGAATGAGATCGCGCAGTCGTTCCTCGTCGAACATGCTGTCCTCCCTGACAAACCATGCAAGCGCAATAACACCAAACTGTCATACCGCTGCGTCCCAATGAACCTGACTGATGGATCGGACTGATCCAACCCATCCCTCTCTTCCCGGCAAGAGGTCAGGCATTCTCCTTGGCTGATGCAAGGATGCGCAAGCGTCGCAGCTCTGCAGCGGCTTCCAGGAGCAGTTCCCCGATTTGCTCATCAGTCCAGCGCGGGATTGAAGCTGCAGCCAGTCTGAGACGGAGGCTGATCTTATCCTCGCCAGGCTCGATGCGGATAACGGGATCCAGCAAAGCATCACGAAAGTCGCAGATGGTCAGCGCTGCGCGGCCCAGCAATCCCTCACGCCCAACCGTGCTAACTCGCGACAAGTCGTTCGCAGCGCGGACGAGTTCGGCGATGAACTGTGGAATGGTGTCCGTTGTATCTGATCGCAAAAGAAACTCCTCTGCAAACAAACATAGGGCAGTCCGCTCAGATTTCGCCTTGGCACAGCAGACCAAAGCTCGGCGAGCTCAGCTGCCAGATGTCTGCTTTTCGGTGATCGTCACTTGTAAGCAGACAGTCGGCTCCCGGCTCAAACTACGCCCCAGCCATCCTCCTTTGCTTCTCCCATTCGATCGGAAACCCGTGCAGCAGCTTTTGCCGCTCGATGCCTTCGGGCTGGGTGCCGTCCAGAATGGCTTCGATGAGATCGGGTGCCAGCAGTGTCAGCCGCAGCGTACGCGAGACGATCGAATGGTCGAGCTTCTCGGCCTTGGCCAGATCACTGATTGTGACAAACTGACCCTGATCGAGCAGCGTCTGCCAACGGAAGGCCTGCGCCAGCGTGGTGAGCAGGCTCTGGTCGACGTTTGAGCGGCGAGCCGGCCAAGCGTGAGGGTGAGGTGCTGCTGCGCTGCCGTCTGGTGCCACGACCATCTTCCTGCCGCCGCGCTTTCTGAAGGTCATGGGCACATGCACGGCGAGCAGCTTGCCGTCTGCGCTGAGCGTGGCAGTTTGCTGTGCGACGGGAGTGGTCAGGCTGATCCCAGTCATGCAGCGCGCTCCAGTCTGGTCTGTTCGGGCTCT
>NZ_JAMXQS010000015.1 GCF_024053505.1 Mesorhizobium liriopis
CGTTTGACGAAGTTCGTGGGCATGGCTGCTGCGATGCTTGAGACCTACCGCCCAGGCTTTGCCGACTTCCTGCAGAAGCCTTCGCTCTGCCGCCGGGCAGGCTGCAGTGAAGCGCAGCTGTCTTTGGTCGCAGCCAAAGATAGGAAAAGCGTAGTAGTCCGCCATGGGCTTGTCGCGACATGGCGCCCATAAACCCAAAGGACATGAGTCGCACCGGCGGCTCTCGCAAACAGAAGCTGGTGGCACGTCACAACGGACCACCGCCCGGCGAGTCTTGGGCGTGGGTGACGCTGGACCTTCTCAATTCCCACGCCTTTGTCACGCTCTCAGTCACGGCCTTGCGCATCTTCTGGCGGATCATGGCCGAGCATGCCGCCCATGCCGGCAAGCTGAATGGCAGGCTTCGGGTGACGCATGATCAGTTCAGAAAGCGTGGCTGCACGGGCGAGCTCGTCGCAGATGCAATCGAGGAGCTCGAGTTCAAAGGATTGGTCAAAGTGCAGCGCGGCCGAGCCGCAGATGGCACACCCCACCCAAACTACTATCAGCTGACCTTTGTCGGCGATCATGAAGGCAGTCCACCGACAAGCGAATGGAAGAAGGTCAGCGCCGAACGCTGCGTCCAATGGGGCGAGACCGAGCGTGCGGCTCGAGCCCAAAAGCGCAAGCGCAAGGCCAAGCGACAGAAAAAATCCTCGCTCCGTGAACCCGAACTCGCCCGCTCCGTAAACACGGAGCCAGCCCCACCTGAAAGCAAAGCCGCATAGCCAGATAACCGCAGCAATGCTGGGGCGACACTGACTCCGGGATCACGGTGTATCTACTATATCTCCCCTGAGAGGAGGGCACGCAGGATGGCGAACGCTCATGCCAAGGCTTCAAAGAAAGCCGCCGCGCTCTGCTTGTCGGGTTCATGACTTTGGATGGGGCAAATTCAGTCTGAGCCCGCTTTAATTGCATCCGATGCCCTGAGAGCTTCCAACACGCGGCTTCCAAGCTTGGGCGTCAGGTTGCGAGCTTTAAAGCGTGATGTGCTGCCCTTCACAGCTGGTGCACTGTAGTGAACGTCGTAGGCAAGCTTGGTGAGGTAATCTCTTCCGCCAGAGCGAAATCGAGCAAGCTCAATCTCGCTGAGCTGCATCAGGAAGTAGTAGTCGAAAAAGCTGTGGCTGCAGAACGAGTTGAGATAAAGCGTCTTGCCATCAGCTAACAGGTGCCAAGCGTAGGGCTCCTCATCGAGTAGTTCCATCGCCTTGTATCCCAAACAGATCAGGACTCGGCAAGAAGGCTACTGAGCAAAAGGAAAAGCCCGCTGCGGGAGGAGGTGCAGCGGGCTTCTATTTCAAGTGCGGTGTGGGAGGAGGATACACCGCACTGGTTGTCGGCAACTCATCTGGGAGGAAAAGATGGCCGACACGCAGAAGGTACGCTCAAACCGATTTAGTGCAATGCACAAATTTGCATGCTGCACTTGCGAAAAATTTGCACCTGAACGGAGCTGACGAATAATAGGGGAAGCCGCTGCGCCCCGACAATTGACATCATGGCTTCGGGCCATGACCAGCGGCCAAGCCGGGAGGGTAGCCTGGCATCAGCCTTAAGACAGCCTGATCGGCGATCATATAGCCTCAAGCCGCGCGCTGAGCTGCGGCAAGGTTAGAGCTAAGTATGCGTGGAACTTTGATACGAGCAGCAATCGCAGGAGCCGTCGGGTTCATTCCAATGGCGGCAGTTGCCGTGTCGCTCTATCACGCGCCGCTCTGGCAAGAACGCCATGAGGCGGTACGTGCGGTGAAGCAAGACTTCCGCACTCTAAAGCAGGGGCTGCGCCAGGGGCCACCTTGGCGCAAAACCAAGGCGGCCGAGACAAGCGTCAATCAGTAGCCGCCGCTGTAGTAGTCGTCACCGTAGTAGCCGTCACTGTCGTCCCGAGCTCGTTGACGATCACGACTGCTGCCGCCGTTGTAGAAGAAATCGGACTGCTGTTGCTCGTAGCGGCGATCGGGACGCCTGCGGTTCTGGCCGCCTCCGTCGCGGCGATGTTCACCTGCGCGTTGTTCTTGACGCTGGCCATCGCGACGACGCTCGGCTCGCTGTGAAGCTTGCCGCCGGTCACGTTGCTCGGCTCGTTCGCGTTTTTCAGCCTGCTCACGCTTCTTGGCCTGCTCGCGACGATCACGCTGCTCCTGTTTGGCTTGACGATCCCGCCGTTCAGATTGCTCGCGCCGCTGTTCGCGGTCCTTGCGTTCGTTGCGATCTTTCCGATCACGGTCACCGTCGGGATCGTTCTTCTTCTGGTAGCTGCTCAGCGGTCGATCCTGGCAGACTGAGCCGCTGTCTCGAAGCTGCCGCCGTACGCATGGCTCTTTGGCAAGGGCAGGGGCAACCGGCAGCAGAAGGCCAGCGAGCAGGGTGATTAGAACTCGTTTCAAGGAACGCGCCTCCAAAGTCATTGCGGCCGATATAGAGCCCGCCAACCTGAAGACAGCGTGAATGGGACGGGCCGACAGCTATCTGGTCGTCCTTTTCCCATTCCAAGTCGATTCACCGCCATGAGCTCGGAACCGCGCCTGCCAAATACAGGGTATAGCTTATGGCCAGCGGACATAGCCGCGGTCGGATCGAAAAGTCTGAAATACTCGGGGAAGCCGCTGCGCTCCACACCCTTCTCTGCGCTCTTCCCGCAGAGCGTCCAGCGCCCAAGCCGGGAGGGTAGCCCAGCACATACGACCGGGTGTTAATGTGATCTTAATGCCGTTACGTCATGTGTGGGGTGCAGGGCAACGCAGGGATGCGTTCAGATGATCATTGGCCAGACAGGGTCGCCAGTTCTGTTGCTGATGCAGCTGCTAGAGGCAGAGACGCCCGCGCGTCCAGTCAGTGAACTGGTGAAGATGATCGAGCCACTCGACGGTATGCGATCGAACAGCATCCGCGCCATGTCCGCTCTTGTAAGCCTGCCGACTTTCAAACCGGCTGCTTTCTCAGCAGAAGGCCGCAAGGCATACCAAACAGCTTGACCCTGTTAGAAGACGGGCTAGTGAGGTGTAACCAGCACCGTCACTAGCCCTGACCATCGCAGCGCACAGGAAGCGGGCGAGGCTGCATCGTCTTCGCCTGTAACTGCAGGCTCTGCAAGCGTCATGATGCCCGCGCCTGCCGAATGCAGGATGTAGTTGACGGCCAGCGAAGATAGCCGCGGTCGGATCGAAGTGTCTGAAAGCCTCCGTGAGAGACTAGCCCGCAAGGGACCGACTAGGGCAGCATTTCGACAAGACCCGCCACGCCTTTCGCAGAAGCGCACCCCAGCAGGTTGCTATTCAGCACAGCCGTTAAGGCAGTATCGCTGAGGCGTGCTCGCCACGTGATGCCCTTACGCCCACTGGCCGGGAACTTACCGAAGGTGCAAATTAGCCGCCCGGCATGACCGGGATGGGCTATGTCGCGAGCCCTGTCCAAAATGCGACCTCACGACTACGTCGGACCGAGTTGTAAGCCGCCTCGAGCTAGCGTCGGCGTTCGGTCCTTATTTGGGAGTTGCCGGCTGTTAGCTCGACAGCGGGAGCTTTTAACTTCAACGCAGCAAATCCCGCCACACCAGCGGACACGATTATGAGCGCTCCAGCGACAACTATTGTAGATGCCTGCCTTCCATCTGGAGCAAATACCACGAGCAACGCTGCAACGATCATAAACAGCGCCGCAAGCGTATATAGCCCAAGCCTCATTCGCGTCTGGCTCTTGATATGCTCGGCAACCAATTTGGAGTGAGCTTCTACGACGAATTGGTCCTGCTCACCGATGCCGGTGGCGCGGATATGGATGCCTTCCCCAGTATATTCCATTGTAGACCTCGCAGAAGCGGCACATCGCTCGCGGTTACAAATTACTCTACGTCACCTGTCTGTGCTGCGTAAAGGTGCCGGAAGTACAGTTATAATTCTCTAGGGCGCCGAACTCGTTGACCAGCTCGGTGCCAAGTAGCGCACTGCGGTGGACAACACTTTTGCCATCATC
Source organism: Mesorhizobium liriopis (assembly GCF_024053505.1). Lineage (GTDB taxonomy): Bacteria > Pseudomonadota > Alphaproteobacteria > Rhizobiales > Rhizobiaceae > Mesorhizobium_B > Mesorhizobium_B liriopis. The sequence continues at coordinate 4,018 of NZ_JAMXQS010000015.1, forward strand.
GACCCGCACATCCTCCTGACCTGTTCCTAGACGGCCGGCGCTCCTACTGCGGGGCCCTGCATACTACGGTTTCAGCGCATCTACGAAGGTACCGATGGCCATCAAGATTACGGTCAGCGCTACCAAACAAGCGGAAAGCCTCGTCCATTTAGCCGTGTCCTCTGCCGCTCTAGCGCTTCGCACTGAAGCGTCTGCTGCCGCGATTTGTGCATCCGCAGCAGCGATCATCTTTTTGTCGACCTCCTGTTGCGCAATTTCGCGCCTCCGTTGCAGTTCGCGGTCGATTTCATAAGCTCGCTGGGAGCCTGGTTGCTCCCCAGCATTGAAGAGCATCGTGAAGTCATAGTTCTGAAGTCCGGTCAAAGTTCGATCCTTATTCGGCGCGTCCTGAAGTTAGATCGTATTGAGCATCGGGGCACTCTTCTCCTCTGGCACTCCCTGCTATCCACAGCGGGTGCCCCATCAGTGGATAAGCTGCGAAGGTGCTATGCTCGACATTCGGGAGCTCCCGCTTGGTCCAGGCTTGATCAGGTGCCACTACGAGCAGCACGGCATCCTAGCCGCGCGCGACATTGAGGCACCCGTTCGGGAAGCATTTTGATTGGGTCCCTGCGCCCCTCACTGTGGACAGAAGCTAACTAGCCGTTGCCCTCCAAGTATCTTTTCCTATCAATATGTTTATGGTTTGTTCTGAGCTCGGTTGAGCGGGCAGTCCGGCGTGCATTCGGGCAGCTCAACTCGGAGGGAGGGTTTTACAACGATGCAGTATAGCGAGATCGGTGCCGGTTCAAAACAAGACCTCTGTGAGCTTTCGTCGTGACAGAGGCTAGACGAAACCGCCACCTCTTCAATGCCGACGACAAGGCCTCGTTCATCGAGAACTTCACCGACAAGCAAACGCGGGACGATTACAGACACTGGCTGACAACCGCCTCTCTTCATGCGCTCAGCCGGTTGGAGCGCATGGAGCTAGGACATATCCTCACGCGCTCGAAGAAGGGACGACACTTCAGCCGCACCGAGCGGCGCATGATCGACATCAACCGCCTGATTGCCCATCGCTACGGCACAACCATCCCCGAACACGACGATCCGCGCGATCCATTCCTCTTTGTTGTCGCCCATCTCATCCACGCCGAGGTGGACAACCCGACCTCGCGCACTGAACTCTTGGGTAACTGGTGGGCTTCAGTTGCCCCATGGGCTGACGCGCATCAACAAGCCACCGACACTCTTGCTGTGATGCATCCCCGTCGCAAGCACATGACCGATGCCAAGGCGGGCCGCATGCTTCGCCTTACCATCGAGGAGCGAGAGACACTCGGCATCACAACAATGTCGCCTTCCGACATGACGGCTTTGGCGTTCAAAAAACGACAGAAGGCCATCAAGCGCGAGCGCGACCGCCACTCTGCCGCGCGCAAACGAGCAAACGCGGGAAGCCGGCCGCAGGCAGCATCACAAGAGCGGGCTGAGCCCTGGAAAGCGCTGGGCTGTTCGCGCAGCACCTACTTCAGACGGAAAGCCGCAAGCCGCGGTGAGACTGGTTCATCGCCACTTAGTATCTCTGGAAAGAATACGACGAACCAGTCTCAAGCTTCCAGAACCACCACAGACAGCGTCGGAGAGACCTGCGACCTGGGCGGCGGCGAAAGTCCGCCGACCCGACCCTAGGGCGTCAGACGTCGTGGGTTGGATCGACGCCTATCCTACACATAACCGGAGAAGGTGATATCCGTGAGGCGCGGGGACGCGCATGGCGCCCCGCTCCGGCAGTCACCTTCTTCTCCCCTGACGCAAACCCTTCAAGCACAGCGGCGCGCCGAGCCCTCAAGGTCGAGCACTTCACCCCCCGTCCGCTTCGGCTGATCGCTGAGACACGGGATTGACGCTGAGACAGTTGGACTGCAAACCTGCTGTTCTCACCAACGAGCCATGCACCTCTCAATCCTCTCAGCCGCCTCGGTTTGCGCATTCGCACGCAGAGAAGCGCAACACTGTCATCCTGTTTGCGACCTCCTCTGCATGGTAGATTGCTGGGCAGGCGCAAGAGCTTTCTAACCAACGGCAGGGGGTGGGGGGTCGAAAGTCTGGAGCCCTGATGGGGCGGACACCGCCTCGGGCTCACGCGGAGATTTTTTCCCGCCCTATAAAAAAACTGGCAGCCAGCACCATGCGGGACCAAGACCCAGCTTCAGCACAAAACGCAGCCCCTCGTGGACGGCCCGCTTACCTCCCATCCGACAAGGATCGCCGTGTGGTGGAAGCCATGAGCGGCTGGAACATGCCACAAGAGCGGATTGCCTCTGTTCTGGGTATCGACCCCAAGACCTTGCGCAAGCACTTTGCGGACGAGCTCGCCATCGGCAGTGCCAAGCTTGAGGCACAGCTTGCGCAGAACCTGTTGCGGATTGCACAAGGTCATGACCGCAGCGCGTTGGTGGCGACCATCTTTGCCCTGAAGAGCCGGTTCGGCTGGGTCGAGGCAACGCTTCCTGCCACACCGCCCCAACCCCGTGAGCGGCCGCTGGGCAAGAAGGAAGCCGCCAACCGCGCTGCCCTTGCCCCACCCGATGATCCGACATGGGAAGAGCTGCTCGGACCAATCGGGAAGATCAACTGAGGGTGCCGCTTGATGGGCATCAGTTCAGCCGGATCGAGAACGCTTCCCATGACTGCTATGGGGTGGAAAGCTTCCTGTCCGCTTTGTAGCGAATGATGATGGAAGCGGCCTGCCAGCGCGACTTCGAAAGATAAGCTCAAGCCGTCCGCGGCCAGGTGCGGCGCCTTTCTACCGCGCCAGGAGCTGCCCTTCGTATTTCAACGACCATTCCCTTAAGGCCTCGAATGTCGGCATGAGGTCGATCCCGGCCTGCGAAAGTTCATACTCGACGCGGGGTGGGATCTCCGCGAAGGCCGTCCGGATGATGATGCCGTTGGCCGCAAGGTCCCGAAGCTGTTCCGTCAGCATGTGCTGGGTAATGCCCGGCAGGAGACGCCGCAGTTCCCCGAAACGCTTCGCACCGACCACGAGGCTGCACACAATCTCGATCTTCCACTTGCCCGTGATGGCTTGGATTGCGCGTTGGAACCGCATCACGTCGATCGGCTCGGGTCCCGTGCAGTCGTCGCAGTCGGTGCCGTATGCGCGAGGACTGATGGTGCCAATTGTCTGGTTTTCCATCCTAGGTCCGAAAATTCATCCTGGTTGATCTAAGTCATCTTAGCGGGCTTCTTCACCGCGAAGGAGATCCCATGAGCACAATTCTCGTCACCGGCGGCACCGGGTTCCTCGGTAGCCACTGCATCCTGCAACTCCCGCGCGACGGCTACGAGGTGCGCACCACGGTGCGGGACCTGGGCCGGGAGCAACGCGCAAGATCCACCCTCCAAGCCAACGGCGTCGCGACGGACGCACCGCTGTCCTTCGTGGCGGCCGATCTCCTGTCTGACGGAGGCTGGATGGAAGCGGTGTCGGGATGCGACGCCGTCCTGCACGTCGCCTCGCCGTTTCCCGCAACGCAGCCGGACAACGCAGATGATGTGATCATCCCCGCAAGGGACGGCACGCTGCGAGTCCTCCGCGCAGCCCGCGACGCCGGGGTCGGGCGGGTCGTGCTGACCTCGTCCTTCGCCGCGGTCGGTTACGGCCGACAGCATCCGGGCCGGGACTTCGATGAACGGGACTGGACCGAGGAGGACGCGCCGAACGCTCCCTACATCCGTTCCAAGGTCGTCGCCGAGCGAGCGGCCTGGGACTTCGTAGCAAGGGAGGGAAACGGTCTGGCACTCAGCGTCGTCAATCCAACCGGCATCCTCGGACCTGTGCTCGGCGCCGACTACTCGACCTCGATCGGAATGGTGAAGGCGATCCTCGAAGGACAGGTCCCCGGTCCGCCTGACATGGCCTTCGGTGTCGTGGACGTGCGAGATGTCGCAGATCTCCACCTGCGGGTGATGTCGAGCTCCGAGGCCGTTGGCGAGCGGTTCATCGCCGTCGCGGGTCCGGCACTCTCGCTTCGAGGCGTGGCGCGTCTCCTCTCGGAGCACCTTGGCGAACAAGCCGACCGCATCTCGACGTCGCTTCTGGAGGTGTCGTTGACCGCGCAGGAGGGCACCCAGCGTCGGGACTCCAGCAGCGCAAAGGCGCGTCGCCTTCTCGACTGGTCGCCGCGGTCGGCCGACGAGGCGATCCTCGCCAGTGCCCAAAGCCTCATCCGACTTGGCCTCGTCATATGAACGACCGCTCTTGGTAGACAATGAAAACGTCCCCGGTGGCGGACAAGTGGTCGGAAGCTGCCGTTGAATGAAGCTGCCGCACGTCGGCAGATCTGTCCCTAACCTCCCCGTTCGCCTCACCGCCGTCCCGTTTGCGCACTTGCACGCACTCCAGCGTACGAATGTCATCCTACCGGTCAGTGCGGCTCTCGCTTAGAATAGACAGCATGGCATTGGCTGTGGCTGGGCTCTGTTCTGCGATCTTGTCAGCTTCATTCTTCTCTCGTGCTCACCTCACCCCGCCCCCGGTACGGGTCCCTTCTGTTGGGGGTGTGGGGTCATGCGGGTCGGGCCGCCCCCGAAATCCTGCTAGCGCCAGACCTGTTTGTCGCGTTTCGTTTCGTTTTGGACGCCCATGACTGAGCCGCTTTCCCTGTCTGATCAGCCTGTGCTTGGAGTTCAAGCCTGGCCCGCTGACCGTGTCGAGCGGCGTGCGGTTGCTTCCCTGATCCCATATGCCAGGAACGCTCGAACCCATAGCGCCCAACAGGTTGCGCAGATCGCAGCCTCGATCACCCAGTGGGGCTGGACCGTGCCGGTGCTGATCGATGAGGGCGGTGCGATCATTGCTGGCCATGGCCGCGTGCTGGCCGCTCGCAGCCTCGGCATAACCGAAGTGCCCGTCATGGTCGCTTCGGGTTGGAGCGCAGAACAAAAGCGCGCCTATCTGCTTGCCGACAACCAGCTTGCGCTCAACGCCGGCTGGGACGAGGAGCTGCTCAGGCTCGAGCTTGGTGAGCTTGCCACATCCGACTTCGACCTCTCGCTTGTGGGCTTCTCCGATGCAGAACTCGCCCGCCTGCAGCTGTTTGGCGCGCCTGGTCTCACCGATCCCGACGATGTGCCCGATGCTCCGGCTAAGCCCGTCAACCGGCTTGGAGACCTCTGGCTTCTCGGCAAGCACCGTTTGCTCTGCGGTGACAGCACGGATGCCAGCAACGTGGCACGCGTGCTGGCAGGTGTTGTGCCCCACCTGATGGTGACCGACCCACCATACGGTGTGGAGTATGATCCCGCCTGGCGGACGCGGATGGGAACCACTTCGGGTGCTGCGCTGGGCACTGTCCTCAACGACCATCGGGCCGACTGGCGCGAGGCCTGGGCGCTCTTTCCCGGCGATGTCGCTTATGTCTGGCATGGTGGCCTGCACGCCGGCACAGTCGCTCAAAGCCTTCTTGCCTCTGGCTTTTGCCTGCGCTCGCAGATCATCTGGGACAAAGGCCAGCTCGTTTTGTCGCGTGGCGACTACCACTGGCAACACGAACCCTGCTGGTATGCTGTGCGCGACAAGGCAAAGGGCCACTGGGCAGGCGACCGCAAGCAGACAACCGTCTGGCAGGTCCCAAAGCCCAGAAAGAACGAAACAGGACATTCGACCCAAAAGCCCGTCGAATGCATGCTCAGGCCCATCGAGAACAACTCGTCGCCTGGGCAGGGGGTCTACGAGCCCTTCTCAGGCTCAGGCACAACGGTTATTGCCGCTGAGATGAGCGGGCGCACCTGTCATGCCATCGAGCTCAGCCCCGCTTATGTGGATGTCGCCATCCAACGCTGGCAGGCGTTCACAGGACAGGAGGCGAGGCTCGAGCGGGCAGGGGAGGAAGAGACGCTGAGCTTTGCTGCTGTTGCTGCCGCCAGAGGCGTGACCTTGGCTGATGCCCCTCAGCAGAGCACAGCCGCATGAGCGGTGGGGCTGCGACCTACCCTGTGGCGACCATCGCCAAGCTGTTGCTCTTGACCGAACGGCGCGTGCAGCAGCTGACACGTGAGGGCATGTTGCCGCGTGCCGATCGGGGCCGCTATGAGCTGGCGCCTGTGGTGCAGGCCTATGTGCGTTACCTGCGCGATCGCATGCTGCCCGGTGAGACCGAGCCCACTCACGATGACTTCCAAAGAGCACGAGCCCGGCGCACAGCGGCCGAAGCCACTCTTGCCGAGATGCGGGCCGCCGAGATGCGCACGGAACTCATCCCCGCCCAGGATGTGCGCGAGGTGTTGGCCAGCGTGATCGTGCGCGTGCGCTCCAAGCTCTTGAGCCTGCCGCCCAAGCTCGCACCCCAGGTGCTGGGCCTGAATCGCCTGACAGAGGCGGAGGCCAGGATACAGGAAGGGGTCTTCGACGCTCTCGCTGAGCTCGCAGGTACGCAGGTTGCCGGCGTGCGTGCAGACGATCATGCCACAGGAGCACCGGAGGATGACACCTCTGCTGATCCGAATCAGCCATAAGGCAGCGCTCGATCTCGCTCAGGCCGTCTGGTCGCTCGCCGCTCCCCCGCCCGATCTCACTTTGTCCGACTGGGCCGATCAGGAACGACGCTTGAGCCCCGAAAGCTCGCCCGAGCCGGGACGCTGGGTGACAGCACGCGCTGAGTACCAGCGTGGCATCATGGATGCGATCAGCGACAAGCAGACCCACACCGTGGTGCTGATGAGCTCGTCACAGGTCGGCAAGTCGGAGATCCTGCTCAACCTGATCGGCTATCACGTCCACCGCGATCCGGCCCCCTTGCTGATGGTGCAGCCCTCGCTCGATGCAGCCGAAAGCTTCTCGAAGGAGCGGCTTGCACCCATGATCCGTGACACGCCAGCCTTGGCCTCACGCATTGCCCCGGTGCGCGCGCGCGACAGCGGCAACACCATTCTGCACAAGAGCTTTCCAGGCGGTCACCTGAGCCTTGTTGGCGCCAACTCGCCTGCGGGTCTTTCCTCACGCCCTGTTCGCGTTGTGGTCGGCGACGAGGTCGACCGCTACGAGCAGAGCGCGGGCACCGAAGGCGATCCAGTCACACTTGCCATCAAGCGCACCACCAACTTCTGGAACCGCAAGATCGTGCTCGCCTCCACGCCGGGCACCCGTGGTCTGTCACGCATCGAGCGGGCGTTTGAGGGGAGCGATCAGCGCCGCTTCCTTGTGCCTTGCCCCGACTGCGGCCATGCGCAACGCCTCGTCTGGGCGCGGGTCGTCTGGTCGAAGGAAGAGGGAACACACCGGCCCGAGACCGCTCACTACGCCTGCGAGGCCTGCGGCTCGCTCTGGGACGATGGTCAGCGGCTCAATGCCGTGCGCCACGGCCAATGGATTGCCGAAAGACCGTTCAGGGGGATAGCCGGCTTCCACCTCAACGAGCTCTACTCGCCGTGGCGGCGCTTGTCTGAGACGGTGTCGGACTTCCTCGCAGCCAAGGACGCGCCTGAGCTTCTCAAGGCCTGGACCAACACAGCACTCGGCGAGACATGGGAAGACCAAGCCGAACGGCTCGATGCCAGTGGGCTGCTCTCGCGCGGCGAGACCTATGACGAGACATGTGTTCCATCACCAGTCCGACTGGTCACCGCCGGCATCGACGTGCAGGGCGACCGGCTTGAATGCTCGCGCTGGGGCTGGGGCGTGGGCGAAGAGTCATGGCTGATCGAGCACCAGATCATCCTGGGTGATCCCGCCCAACCCGCAATCTGGGACGAGCTTGACGACTGGCTTGCCACCGACTGCCAGAGCGAAACGGGCGCCCGGCTCAAGACGCGGGCCGCTTGCATCGACATGGGCGGGCATCACACGCAGGCCGTTCTCAAGTTCTGCCGGGATCGCAAGGGACGGCGCATCCATGCGGTCATAGGCATGGGTGGCAGCCGGCCGATCTGGACGCCCAAGGCGTCGAAGTCGAAGCTCGGCAAGCTGTCCTTCTATGGTGTGGGTGTCGATACGGCGAAAGACACGATCTATGCCCGGCTGCAGATCGAGGGACCAGACACGATGAGCGAACCACCGACGCAACCTCAACAAGCGGAACGGACAGGTCTATCATCCCACGCGCTTCAGCCGGACCACGCCAGCCACCCCGGCTATGTGCATCTGCCCTTGAGCGTCACCGCGAGCTTTGTGGCGCAGCTGGTTGCCGAGGTCGTGCAGGTGCGCATGGTCAAAGGCAGGCCTGTGCGTGAATGGGTCTTGCCATCAGGCAAACGCAACGAGGCACTCGATTGTGCGGTCTATGCGCTGGCAGCCAGAGAGAGCTTCGGTAGGCAGGGGCTGCGGAGACAGTATGCGACGGCAACACAAACCAACGAGGCAGAAGCGGAGACAGGGAATGCGTTGGGACAAACCCTCGTGTCCGTAGCAGTCACCAGCACCACTGCCAGAACTGACGCAACTCCCCAGAAGCTCCTTGCCTGCCCCATGCGCATCAGGCGACAGCCTTGGGCAGCTTATCGGCCATGACCATAGGCGTCGCGAGCAACGCCATCGTGGATCCCAGAGTGCGAAACGGAGCACAACGGTTTACGGGTAGACTGTATGTTTTGCGCCTCACTCCAGCCATACCGCCACCCCGATTTGCTTAAGAGTAGCCATTGATGCGACACGTTAATATCGTCCAAAACGGGGTAGTTTTCGGATGAACACTTTTAGGCGTTTATAGACTAAATTAGCCATCGACCGATGCGGTAAGCGTGTACGCACCAAAGAAACTTTGGATCGATATCTAGTTGCACGGGTTGAGCCAGACCCTCGAACATTGGTTCCCCAAATGTCTATGCGCCTATCATTCGGTTTTGCGGCTCTCGACGCCGCAAGCGCAATCGATCTTGCTGCGATCTTGATTTCCGACGCTCTGCCGGCTGAACGCAACAAGGTCCGGAGATTGGTCGAAGATGCCTTGGAGAAAGGCAACACCATCCGCAGAGCTCGCGTGTCGCATTGAGCCGCTTCATAACCAAGCCGGAAGGCGACCGGGAAGTGCAATGCGTCGAGGTCACGGCTACTCCGAATTAGGCGGCTGTTTAGGAAAGCTGGGGCCGCAAAGTAATCCTGCTAATCGCGGAAGCGAGGCTGCATGCCGTTCCCAGATCACCTCACAACCTCTTTCAGCAAGATTTGGCTGTCATTTCGCGCGAGATCCTAATCCCCAATCAGTCTTAATTGGTTGAGTAGAGCCGCGCTGATCCACAGTGGAGTTCATTGTGGAAGCGAATTAACTCCCGACTTCTGGAACTGAAGTTGCGCGCTGTGGTTCAGCTGTTAGGTGGGCATAATGTCCATTTGAGAGCACGGTAAAGGCCAGCTCACAGCGACGTGCCTAAGCGTGGTGTCAACTGAAGGGCATCGCTTCCGTCTCATTTCTCCTCAAGGACAACTAAAATGAATGACACCTATGGTGCGTCCCCCAGGGACGACATCGCTAGGCCGCACGTCAGTGGCGTGAGCCCAAGCGAAGACCTACGCACTATCGCAATCAATCGCATCTCATGGGGAGCAGTTTTGGCGGGCGTGGTCGTCACCCTCGTTGTGCAGCTTCTCATCAATCTAATCGGCATCGGTATCGGCGCTGCTACCCTCGACCCGGGTACAGCCGACAATCCAAGCGCTGCCTCATTCTCCATCGGCGCCGGGCTTTGGTTCGTCATCGCTGGCGTCATCGCGTCACTCGTTGGTGGCTACGCTGCGGGCCGATTGTCCGGTCGCCCGAAGGGCTCCACCGCGAGCTGGCATGGCATCACAACTTGGGCGCTCACCACGCTCGTCATTTTCTACCTTCTGACCTCGAGCATTGGTGGCATCATCGGCGGCGCGTTCCAAGGTCTGTCGTCAGCCGCAGGTGGCGTCGCAAGTGCGGTCGGTGGCACTGCCCAGACTGCGGCAGTTGCAGCAGCTCCTAGCCTTCCAGGTGTGAGCAACCCGTTCTCCTCAATTGAGCAGTCGGTTCGTGACGCCACTGGCGGCAATGACCCAGCCGCGTTGCGTGATGCAGCAGTTGCTGCCGTACGCGCTGCGGTGACGGGCGATGAAGCTCAGGCGAACGATGCCCGTGAGCGCGCTGCGCAAGCTATTGCCCGAGCCCAGAACGTGCCGGTCGAACAGGCCCGCACTCAGGTTCAGCAGTATGAACAGCAGTATCGCCAGAGCGTCGAGACGGCAAAGCAGCAAGCCACGCAAGCGGCTGACGCGGCAGCCACTGCGGTATCACGCGGCGCTCTGTTTGGTGCTTTAGGTCTCATCCTTGGCGCTCTGGCCGCTTGGTTTGGCGGCCGCATGGGTGCTGTCGAGCCGATTGTCATGACCCGACGCGTTTAAGACCTTAATGGCCCTGTGAAGCTGCCTTCGCAGGGTCACCCCTCTCTACGGTGAAGCCTTTGGCAAACCGAGACGCCGGAGACTTCAAAATGAGAATTCTGATTGTAGAGAATGAGGCGCTCATAGCTGAGGATATCAAAGACATCCTTGAGGGCGCCGGTCATGAGGTGTGTGGGATAGCGCAGTCTATCCGCGAGTCGTGTAAGCTCGCCAAATCCAGAAAGCCTGACGTTGCATTTCTCGATGTGGACCTAGGCAATGGCGAGAGTGGCCTCGACGTGTCAGAACGGCTAGCGTCGGACTATGGCATCCCCTCGATTTTCCTGACTGACCGTTCGGATTTTCGAGTTCGCATCATGGCCCTGACCGCCCAACCCCTGGGCTTTGTTTCCAAGCCGTACCACCCTGAAGATATCCTGGATGCGCTGACACAAGCGCACATCTGAGAGACATTAAATGTCCTCAAACGCCAATGAGGAAGCGCTGAGGGCTGAGCTCGAGAAAATCCATTTGGCGCTTTGCATCTATGACGCAGCAGCCGAGCGAGAGTTTCTCAAGTCCGGCATTCGAACGTCCGGCCATACCTTGACTTCGATGCGTGACAGAGCGGCCGCGATAGAATGCGAACTGGCTCAACCTGAAAAGGGCGGACCGATTGACGAAAGCCAGTGACCGCACATTGTCCAACGGGTCATGCGTATACGGTCACGTGTAAGCTGCCCCAGTTTAACCGAAACCGATTAGCGGCTCTCATTCATTTTCATTGACGCATCACTTTCTTCTGTGTCCTTGGTTGCGTGGGGTTCCGACACGCAAAGGCCAATAAAGAGCCTGCGGTCGCCATCGAGGGACAATTCCCATGAAAAGCACCGAAGTGCAGGAGCAGGCACGCCTGCGGGCCTTGAGAGCGTCCGGACTTTTACGAACGACAGAACACCGCCATTTCCAAAATCAGATTGCACTGGTTCGCCAATCGCTTGGTGTGCCGGTCGCGGTCATTTCTATACTTGAGGAAGACAGACAGGTGTTCGCCGCTCATGAGGGCTTGCCCTTTCCTTGGAGCGAGCAAGGCGAAACGCCTCTCACGCATTCCTTTTGCAAGCACGTGGTCACCAAGAAGGCACCACTTGTTGTGCCGGATGCTCTGAATGACCCTCTTGTGTCCGAGAACTTGGCCATTCGAGATTTGGACGTGAGGGCCTACCTCGGTGCTCCATTGGTGCTACCGAGCGGCGAGGTCATCGGAGCAGTGGCTGCAATTTGTGGCGAGCCTCGCCAGTGGACCGATGCCGAGCGCGACTTGCTGGTTTACATCGCGCGTGTGGTCAGCGACGAAATCGAAACGCGCATCTCTGAGCTGAAGTGGCGCACCGTTTTCACCGACATGCAGGAAGGTCTCATCCTGGGCGAGGTTATCCGTGATGATACGGGCCGCGTCGTGGACTGGCGTTACTCTGATGTGAATGCCGCTTGGGGCAAGCTGGTTGGGCTTTCCAGCGATGACGTGATTGGCCGGACCATCCTTGAAGTCTTTCCCGGCATCGAGAGCGAGTGGATCACCGATTTCGCATTCGCGGTCGATACTGGCGAAACAGTGTTCGTCTCGCGCGAGGTCAGCGGTCTCCAGAAGTGGTTCGAGGGCTTCATCCGGCCAACTGGCACGGACACGTTCACACTGCTGTTCACCGAAATCACCGACCGCATCAAAGCCAAACAGCGGCAGGACGCATTGGTTAGGGTGGGCGACCGCCTCAGAGAGATTTCTGACATGGGCGAGGCCGCCTACGTTTCTGCGGAGGCAATGGCAAAGGTGTTGGGCGCCACACGCTCCGGGTTCGGCATCATCGACCTTGCAAGTGAGAGCGTCGAAATCCAGCCCGACTGGTGCGCTCCCGGCACCAAGAGCATCGCAGGCCATTACCAGTTTCGCGACTTCGGCTCCTTCATCGACAATCTCAAGCGCGGCGAAACAGTCATCATCCCGAACGTGGCTGACGACCCTCGCACCGCTGGAAGCGCCGAAGCCTTTGCCGGGATGGGCATCGTTGACCTCGTGAATGTCCCCATCATGGAGCGCGGCCGACTGGTCGGCATCATGTTCGTTCACAATCAGGAAGCTCGCCCGCTTGCGCCGGAAGAGGTTCTGTTTGTGAAGGCGATAGGCGACCGCACCCATGCGGCATTGGCACGATACCGGGCGGAAGCCGACCAGCAGACCATCAACCGCGAAATCAGCCATCGCCTAAAGAACACGCTGTCGCTCGTCCAAGCCATCTCAAGCCAAACGCTGCGCAGCATCGAAGATAGAAAGCCAGTGGAGGCGTTCGAGAGCCGCGTTCACGCGCTCAGCACCGCACACGACATCATGTTTGCCCAGAAGCATAAGTCGGCTTCGCTCAAAGAGGTGGCCCGGGGCTCTTTGGCTGCCATCGGCCAGACCGACCGCATCACCATCACCGGTCCGGCTGTTGAGCTCAGCCCACGCTCGGCACTGTCGGTAGCGTTGATTATCCATGAATTGGGCACCAACGCCATGAAGTATGGCGCATTGTCGAACGATGACGGACACGTGACAATTGCCTGGGAAACCAACGGAGACGACCTAGCTTTACATTGGAGGGAGCACGGGGGGCCGTCTGTCTCAGAACCAACTCGGAAGGGCTTCGGGTCAAAACTGATCCAGATGGGTCTTATCGGGTCTGGGGGAGTTTCCAAGCGCTACCCTGAAACGGGTTTTGAGGCCGATATGGCGGCGTCAATTATTCAGCTCGAAGCCCCGTAAGGATTTTGTGCCGTGGGTAGCTCAGTGCATGCAAAGCGAACCGTGCTGGTTGTTGAGGATGAACCTCTGCAGCGCATGATGGCCATGGATATGGTCGAGGATGCCGGCTACGAGGTGATTGCCGTTGGCGATGCGACAGAAGCCATCCGCATTCTTGAGACGCGGCTGGATATCCGAGTGGTCTTCACCGACATCGACATGCCGCGTGGCTTGGATGGCATCAAGCTTGCGGCTGCTATCCGTGACCGCTGGCCGCCTATCGAGATTATCATTACGTCCGGCAAAGCTTGGATGGCACAGCAGGAGTTGCCAGCTCGCGCGACGTTTTTCCCCAAGCCTTACCGACGCGAAAAAGTGGTTGCGGAAATCAACCGCATGGCTGCGGTCCCGTTGATGTGAAGCAGAAGGCGATGGCGCGGCCTTGTCCATCGGCGATCACGCAGGCCTTGCTGCCATACCCGCCACGAGAGCGGCCAAGTGCTTCACGATGGTCTCGCTGGGCTGGAGATCCCCCTTCGCGCCGCGCCGGCCGCCTTCTGGTGGGCCTGAATCCTGGTGCCGTCGAGAAAGACCAAGCCAAGTGAAACGCCTCGTCCCTGCACGAGAGCAAACAGCTTCTTCCATACGCCGAGCCGCGCCCAGCGGATGAACACCCGCGCGGCCCACCACCACGGTCTGAGTTCGGCGGGGATCGCTCGTTACTTCGACCCGTTCTGATGCCGCTAGAGGATAGCGCTGAGCGTCCGACGCACGTCTTGCGGCGGTGTCTTGCCCATCGGCGGACACACTTCAACTAACGGCTCCAGCGCCGCCCATTGCTCGTCGCTCAACATGCCGTTCCCCTGTCAAAGTGGAAGAACGTCAGTGCCGCCAACATGTTCGAGCGATGAAAGGCCCTAGCTGATGAGGATGCGCGAGCAGCAAAGCGGCTTAGGCCATCAGCGCTCGTCAAACATCGCCTAATATTGTCAATTGGCACTAGAATGCTGGCAGTCTTTTTTCAATCAAGCAAGAGATGGTACGTTCAAGCTCCGACGGTTTACACCACGAACCGGCTGCCTCCATAGTCGGTCTGTGCATCAACGGCGCAGGCTCAATTTCGAGTAGGTATGGCGCTACCCCGAGGGGCGTTTTACTCGACCTTCACCAATATCTCACCGCTCGCAGAGACTTGGAAGGTTCCATCATCCCGCGCATTGACGAGGTGGCCGTTTGGCAAACTGAACTGCTTTTCCAGTTCGTTTCCAACGCTCCCTTCCGTCTCTGTCAGCACAACGATCTCGCCATTGGCACTGCGGCACGACACTTGCCGGCGTTGAATTGTATTCATAGAAATCCTCCGTGCGGGAAGCTCACGAGCTCCCCCAAGTTCGCTCCACTGATGTGAAGGTGTCATGGCTGCGTTCTCAGCAGTTTCGCTTGCAAGCAGTAGATTCGGTCTCGCAGGTGTTTGAGACCGTCACTTCGAACGTCGCTGGTCAGGGCGTCATGGTTCCGTCGCCACTTGGCCCATTCTGCCTCGCCATAACGCAGTTTGATCCGAAGTTGACTTAGCTCCTGTGTCAGCAGGGAAGCATCGATTGATTGAATCATGGATGTTGGCTCAGGCGGACAGTTTCGAATGCCTTAGGTGCGTCCATCACCGCAAAGGCACATCGCCAGTGAACAAGCGCTCCGACACCATTCTCACGAGCATTTCCTCGTTTGTGACGCCGGCTTGATAGAGAGCAATGGTCGCAAGCGCTCGATCCTGCCGTTCGCTATGGTTATCATAGGGCGTGATGGCTTGGGTAAAGACACGTGCCAGAAAGTCGAGCTCACTTGAGCCGGAGATGCAATTGCTGAATTCTCTGCGGCTCGACCCCATGGCAATCATCTTATCCCGTGAGTTCGGTCTCTGAGCCTCGTGTCGAGGACCCTGTTAAGGCGAAACTGGGACAATCAGGATTGCCAAACATCAATCTATGTTAGGAGTTTGGTCAGTTCGCCAGCAAAACGATGAAGTGCTAACTTGAATCAGTTTTCGCTCAGCACTTGAAGCGTTTCGGAGACCTCAATCCATCAAAGTCACCCAACAGGTTGTTGCCGATGACGTCGTCGAATTTGATGATCCGCAAGCTTGAAGGTTTCCATTCACTCGCCAGCGATGACCAGGCGCTGCTCGAACGTTACAGTCGCCCATTGCACGATCTTCCGCCAAAGCACGACATCATCCGCGAAGGTGACGCCCCACGGGACGTCGTGCTGATCCTGTCCGGCTTTGCGTGCCGCTACAAACTGATCGAAGGCGGCAAACGCCAAATCATGGCGTTTCTTGTGCCTGGCGACTTTTGCGATTTTCAGGTGTTCATCCTGAAGCGCATGGACCACAACATTGGCACCTTGTCGCGCTGCAACGTTGTCCGGATCAAACGTGAAGCTGTTCTGGAACTGACCGAGCGACCGGCCATCGCAAGGGCATTCTGGTGGGCCTCGCTGGTCGACTCTGCAACCCTCAGGGAATGGTTGGTCAATGTCGGCCAACGGGCGGTAGAGGAGCGGATCGCCCATCTGCTTTGCGAGCTCTTGGTCCGTCTCGAAGCGGTGGGCCTGGTCAAATCCAACGCCTATTCACTTCCCATCTCGCAGAACGACATCGCCGATGCGCTTGGCGTAACGGTGATCCATGCCAATCGTATGCTCATGGCGTTGCGCGACCAGAACCTGATCGAGCTTAAAGCCCGCGAACTGATCGTGAAAGACGTCGGTCGGCTGAAGTCGTTCAGCGGCTTCGATCCCAACTACCTCCATCTCGACCGATGAGGGGGAGTATCGAGCTTTGGCGAAGACCTACAGTTCACTCGTGCTAATTAGCTGCCATGTTGCAGTGAGGGAAGACGGGAACCGGAGGCTCCAATGTCATTCTCTCTTATGCACTCTAAAATAATCCCAGCAGTCGCATCTGAGTTGCGCTCATAAGTATTTATATCCCCAAAGATGATTTAAGTGGGTGCGCATCTTTAGAAAGATTTCTATGGCTGATGCATGCCCCGATATTTTTTTCACGTCCATGACGGCATCTATTCACCCGACTCGAGTGGGACGGTGATCAAGGATGACGAGACCGCCTGCCAGCAGGCCATTCAAACCACAGGGACACTGCTTGCTTACCAGAAACCAAACGCGCCGATCGGCAGAGTCTGGGGGATGATTGTGGTCGGACCTGATGAGAAAGTCATCTGCACGATCAATGTTGCGATCGATAGACGGTAGGTGGATTGTTGAACGCGTGTCTCTCGCTAGTCAATCGAAACGAAACGATCCGAACTTGATCTTGGCTATTCGATGCTCAAGCACGAGCAATCGATTGCGCATTGCCATGAGGGGCCAGTCAGAACGCGCAAGACGTTTTGGGTGCGCCTCTCGCAATGCCTCTTCCTCGACCTGAGCGATGAGCACCCGCAAACGGCTGGCCTCATTCTGTAGGCCCGCCAGATCTGCTTCAAATGTCATGAATGAACCTCACTTGATGGGGCACTGATCTCAGCGCAGGAGGTTCAATCCGATGTATGATAGCGTTGCGGAGTAGACAGGGCGCCCCGCGCTGTCGGTGACCAGCACGGTAAAGCCCTGTTTGTCGCCGTCCTTGGGGACTTCCTCAGCCGCTAGCGCTGGCAAGACGCGCATCGCTTCCTTGCGCACTTCCGCCATCGACGAAAACTCGGTCCCAGTCTCATCCAACTGAGAATGACGATCGGAATGGATGTCGAAGTAGTATCGCTGCAAAAAGCGCTCCCCATATCAGGCGGGAGCGCTTGGCATCTCTCAGTCTCTGCGAGCCGAACATGTGCGCCAGAGATACGTCGGCCTAGTCGGATCTAGTTTCAGGGTCAATGTTATTTATTACTCCTTGTGGAGCCTTCCGGACCGAAGGTTGCGTTTTATCACCGTTGATCTCAGCGCCAGCACGAATGTCACAGATTTCGCCCAGTAAGGAAATGCGTTCGCAAACCAATCCAAGTTAGAGAAACGGGTGGCAAGCGCTGCAATGAGACTGTTTCAATGTGGGAGCAGTCGGGTGCAGCGATACAGGTTTCAGATAACCCTCGGCTCGTCACTCAGCCATGCTGTAGAGATTGACTGTTGCGATGACGCTGATGCCTGGGAAGAGGGAAGGCAGATTGTCGAAGACCTAACCGACACAACCCCCTTGACCGATGTGATAGTTGAGGTGCGCAACGCGCAATTAAAATTGCTGGCGCGAATATCGACAGGCAGCGTTCACCAAGCACCAATCTAACATTATCGTCGGTCGCCGACGATTTCCATACGATCGCGCGCTCCGTCGCCCGATCCGGATGGCCGCCGGACTCGTCGTCGTCTCAGACCCGCTTGCCACACTCGGGATGGCTTACGTCTTCGCAATCTGAACAAGGCAAGTGTCCTGGACCGCCCGGCTCGTGGTCAACAGATTGCGAACCTGCTGCAGGCCTCGCATCCAAGACCGTCAACTTAGGGTCAGGACCGCTTGATTTGAGAGACACCGTCTGTTCAAGTCATGGATGTCCTAGCCTTAGCTCCAGCAGTGGTTGTGTTGAGATAGCCAAGTCGCTTTCAATGCTGCTGAATGGAAAAACCCGCTTCGCGCAAGGCCATAGCAAATGCTTCGTCTGCTTGATCAAGCGTGCAGCTGCCAACTTCAGCGTCATGACAATCGCGCAAAGCGCCGACCCAGGTCGCGCTGTCGTACTCGTTCCAATTGTCGAACAGAAAGTCGGAAGCGGCCGCAAGTGACCTGACTACCCTCGGCGAATGGCTGCCGGGCCATATGAAAACAAAGGGCTTGGAAAAGGCGATTTGGGTCATTCCACATCGTGCGCTAGTCTGAATCACTGCGCCCCAACATGGATCATGATTCCCACCGTTCTTGCGAGTGAAATGGCTTAGAATACGCCGTTGCGGGGGAAATCTATCTGCAAAGGAAAATTTGCGGAGGTCGCGCAACGTCAGAAGCCGAAGTGCGACTGATCTACCTTCATGCCAACGGCTCGAACTGCAACGACAAAGCTCGCACGTGCAAAGTCGTTCATGACAAGTCCGAGATCTGCCATCTGACACAACTCCATCGCGTTTAGCCACTGCGGAGAATTATTCCCAGACCAATGTCTGATAAGAAAGCTCCACGCTTCATCAGCATTGTTGATCAGGCACACGTTACTGGGCGCCGTGGAGAACACAACGAGCGGAACTTCAAAAGATGTCTGCGACATGGATCACCATGCGCTTTGATTGAGGCCACAAGAAGTGTGATTGAGACTCTCTTTCAGATTGCAGCCAGGTTCACATCCACCAACATGCCTGCTTGGCGAATGGCTGCAACGAAAGTGGAACGTGCTGCTGTCGTCGTACCGCGGCCCAACTCAGCGATTCGGCAGGATTCGAGCGCAGCCTTCCAATGGCGATTGTCTTCTCGCTGCGCTCGTACGAAAAGAAATGCCAGTGCCTCCGCCACGGTCGAAATCAGTACCACTTCACTTGGGTCACGCGCGAAGATTACAAGCGGCGTGTGGAAGGAGAGGTGTTCCATAGATTACCCTGCGCTCTTTCCACACTGAAAGATAGTATGGCGCGCTAGACGGCGGAGATTGTGGATTACAACGAGCCCGTCTCAAGGCGGAAGTGCCTGCCATCTTGTGGTGTTGCAGCCCTGCCCATGTCGTCAGTAGCGAGATCCGCCTCCAACCTGGCATTCAACAGCTAAGCATGCTGCGGGCTACCCGCGCAATCGCACTTTTATAACTCGGATCGAAGTTCGACTGTGGGGGTTGAGCCAGACCCTCGAACATTGGTTCCCCAAATGTCTATGCGTCTATTATTCGGTTTTGCGGCCCTCGACGCCGCGAGCGCAATCGATCTTGCTGCGATCTTGATTTCCGACGCTCTGCCGGCTGAACGCATTAAGGTCCGGAGAGTGGTCGAAGATGCCTTGGAGAAAGGCAACACCATCCGCAGGGCTCGCGCGCTGCATTGATCCGCTTCGCAGCCAAGGCGCCTGAGCTCGCGGCCACGGTCGTCCGCTTTGCTGCGCTTGAGGCGGTCCCTACCAAGGCGCTCGGCAACGCCATGGTTGAGAATGTGGTGGTGGCCGAGCGAGAAGTGCAACGTGTGAAGGCGAGGCTTCATTGGAGAAGGCAGCGGCAACTACGAGGGTTGGTCGCGTGAAGCGATCAGTTCGCT
>NZ_JAMXQS010000016.1 GCF_024053505.1 Mesorhizobium liriopis
CGTTTGACGAAGTTCGTGGGCATGGCTGCTGCGATGCTTGAGACCTACCGCCCAGGCTTTGCCGACTTCCTGCAGAAGCCTTCGCTCTGCCGCCGGGCAGGCTGCAGTGAAGCGCAGCTGTCTCTGGTGGCAGCCAAGGAGCTGATCGACAACGCACTCGATGCTGACCCCGATCATGTGGCGGTCAGCTTCGAGGACCGAACCCTGATCGTGCACGATCATGGCTCGGGTCTCAGCGAAGAGCAGATCGTGGCGATCTTCTCGGTGGCCCGCGAGTCGCTCTCTTCCAAACGGTGGCGACTGGCAAGCCGTGGTGCCTTGGGCAATGGCAGCCGCGTGGTGATGGGTGTGGCCTTTGTCTCGGGCGGCCACATCGTGGTGGAATCGCGTGGGCTCAAGCTGACACTCGCTGTCGCCGGCGATGGCCAAACACGGGTAAGCGAGAGAAGCCCTTCGCTTGTCCAGACCGGCACCCGCGTCAGCCTCGTCGTCGGGCCCGACCTCGAACTCGATCAGCTTGCTGTTTTGTCCTACGCCGAGGCCTGCCAGAAGGCGCTTGGCCGCGCCTTCAGCGGCACAAGGGCTGTGCCCGGCTGGTTCGACCATGCGGCATTGCGGGAACTGATGCGCGACATGGCCCCACAAACCACCGTGCTCGACTTTGCCCGCCGCTTCGATCTCACACCTCAAGCACTTGGCCAGATCAAAGCAGCAGCCATGCGCGTGACGACAGCGAGCCTGCTCGATGATCCTGTGCGGCTTCGTGCGGTCTCGGACATGATCTTGTCAGGGCAGGCCACCGAGCGTTCGCTCAAGCGGATGGGACGCAATGCCTGTGCGGGTGCTTACAGCTTCGAAGAAGGCGTTCTCACCATGGGCGACGCAAAGCTGCCATGCTTTGTCGAGGTCTGGCTGCGCGGCACACCAAGCCGCGACCGGCGTAGCGATGGCTATGTGACCTCGGATACGATCTTTGCCAACCGCACGCCCTCAGTCCAGTCTTCGCTCTTTGGTGTCGTGACAGCCGAGACCAAGGCATTCAATCTGACCTTGGGTGCTCATCGCTACACGGTCGATGGGCTCAAAGGCCCCTGCCACTTCGCCCTCGACCTTGCCATCACCGCTCCCGAGCTGCCGGTGGTGTCGGACGGCAAGGCGGTCGACGTCGAATGCTTTGCGCCGCTGATCATGGCGGCGATCAGGTCCGCACTGCCCCGTGCCTACCGACCACCCACCAATACGCTGGTTCGCACGACCGGTACGCGTGCGACCACCATCAAGGGGGCGGTCTATGCAGTGATTGCCGAGACCTATGCCCAGATTGCCCAGAGCGGCATCGGCGTGCCGCCGCGCATGCTGATGTATCGCTGCCGGCCCGAGATCCTGCGAATGACGGGACGGGCCTCGTTCGAATACGCCACCTTTGTGAACGCGGTCCACGACTTCATGGAAGACCATCCCGAGGAAACGGCCGGCTGGCAGCTCGCTTACGACGATCGGGGCCACTTCATTACGCCTGGCGGCAAAGCCATCGGGCTCGGCTCACAGGCGGTCGACACCTTTATCGCTGGGCTTGGCTCGGAGCAGGCCACCTTCAGCCCCACCATTCGCGGGTTCCGGGTCGAAGCCGATGCCGGTCATCTGACCGAGGATCCTGACCCCTCCCATCGCTTCAGTGCCGTCTGCTTCATTGAGAAGGAGGGCTATGCGGAGGTGATCCGCCGCTCAGCGCTTGCCGAGCGCTTCGATGTGGCGTTTGCCTCCACCAAGGGCCTGCCCAACACTGCCATCCGCAAGCTTCTCGATGCGCTCGCCACCTATGGCATCAAGGTCTTCTGTTTGCATGACTTCGACATTGCCGGGCTGACCATTGCCAACACGCTTGCCAACAGCAACCGCCGCTATCAGTTTGCCAACGCGCTCGACTTCGTCGACATGGGCCTGCGCCTGGCGACCGCCCAGACCATGGACCTGCAATCCGAGCCGTTCGAGCCCGACAAGCGAGTATCGCCACAAAAGCTGAGGGATCGACTGCAAGGCTACGGTGCGACGGAGGCTGAGATCCGCATGCTGGTGGACGACCACCAGCGAATCGAGATCGATGCCATGGCCGATCCGCTGGCGGTGGTCGCCTTTATCGAGCAACAACTCACCGAGCATGGCATCACCAAGATCGTGCCCGACGAGGGCGCGATGACCGCGCACTACCAGCAGGCCGCATTCAACATCCGGCTCGATCGCGCGATGGCGCCACTGCGACAGGCGTTTGCCACCGAAGCCGACAAGCTCGCTCAGGACCTGCGCCAGACCACCGTGTTCAAGATCAGAGTGCCGCCGCTGCGTGAGCATGTGCAAAAGCACCTCGCGGCGCATCCGACGGCAACATGGCATGAGGCAGTGGCAGCTGTCGCCGCCACCATCGAAAGGGAGCAGGCGGCGTGAGCGGGCGTCTTTGCAGGCGAAGCCTGACCTGACGTGGCCAAGTCGCGTATCAGTCAGCTCACACGAGTTGAACGCTTGGCGCTTGGACAGATCCGGCGCCAGAAGAAGCCGCGAACAGGTCACGCGTTCAGGCTCGAGCTTCTCCGCATGCGTGAGATCGAGAAGGTCATCCGCTCCCGCCACGGCTATTACATTCCAGAAACGGATGATGCCGATATCTACATCAAAGCCGCGGCCCTCTCGCTGAGTGCTCAGGACATGATCGGATGGACCCAACGATGGGCACCTTGGGCGACTGAAGCTATCGTTCTTGCAGTGCTAGCCGATCTAAGACCACGACGGCGGATGATCTCAGCAGAGGGGTGCGCCAACCTACTCAAGGTGGGAATGGCTGAACGGCGCCAGCTCAAGCTTCGCACGATCGGAGCCTTCGATCTGACGCCGCAGGAACGGCTCAAGCTAGCCAAAGAGATCAAGCGTGAAGGCGATCGAGCGCGACAAGAACAAAAGAGGAAAGCTTCGGGACGCCGCAACCGCGCGTCCTATGAGGAAGATTCCCTCCAACGCCTCAAGCCGTGGGAAGCGTTGGGGATCAGCCGTGCGACTTGGTATCGGCGGCGTGAGACAAGTCTGTCGCCAGTAGAGTATAAAACGGATGGCGACACACCTGTCTCAAACATCGAGATGAGCACCACTCCAAGCGGTCATTCTGCGTCAGTCGTACCTCTCCATCCACGGCCGGCAAGGCCGGCAGTGCTGGGGCTCGGGGACAATGTCCCCGACGGGGCAACCAAGGGGCAGAGCCCCATGGGACAGGCGACGCAGCGAGTGAATGACGCCAAATGAGTCGCGAACAACAGAATTTCTGCAGCGCCTCCAGACTCAGCTAATTTTCTTTGATGCTCGGCTGGTACGCCGACTGTTGTAGCTGTGGTGCTGATGCAATCGCCAAAGTCACCAGCTCCTTCTGGTAGCCGTTCTCGATCACTTGGCCAACACGCAAACGATGGCTCAAATCCGCAAGTGCCTGAGTGAAACCCAGCTACCGTCGGATCCCACCAGTTGCCAAGGGTGAGGCCCCTCTAACACTGCTCTTCGTCAACCAAAGCAGCAAGACGGCGCCGCCGCATAACAGGGCTAAGACGTAGAATCCCGACTGTTCATTGCCCGATGCAGCGTCCACCCAGTTTTTAGTCTGGGGTGAAAGGAAGGCGCCGAGATTGCCAATCGATACGATGAAGGCAATCCCGCTCGCAGCACCAATTCCGCTGAGATAGCGGGTTGGGAGTGACCAGAAAACTGGCTGCGAAGCTGTGAGGCCGGGAACTGCGATACAAGCAGCAATTAGCATGACGGTTGGGTTTTCTGTCAGTCCGATCATGGCGAGGGCGAGCGTGCCACAAAGTATCATCGCCATGCATATCCTGCGATGCGCATCGAGACGGTCAGCCAGTACCGTGAAGTATCGAGTGGCCACCACTGAGCACACCCAAGGAAGTGCAAGGAGCGTTCCGATAAGAAGCCCGATCTCACCTCCTGAGGCAATCTTGGCGAAGAGAGACGGGAAGTAAAACGTCAGCGGCGCTGTTCCGACCTGAAGCAGAAAATAGATGCCGATGAAGAGCCAAACACGCACGTCTTTCAGGACCGAAAAGGCTGAGTGGGAGATTACATGTGCCTTTGCGCGCTCTTCAGAAGCTATGGCTCCGGTCAGCGCCTCGCGCTCCGGTTGCGTCAGCCAGCGGGCGTCGGCGGGACGGTCGATCAGGTAGAAGAACGCGACGACGCCGATCAGGATCGTGGCGCCGCCTTGAACCAAGAACATCCACTGCCAGTTCTGAAGCCCGAACATGTCATGGTGTGTGAGCAGCCAGCCTGACAAGGGGCTGCCGAAGACGAGCGAGAGCGGAACACCGAGATAGAAGAGCCCAATCGCGCGTGTTCGCTGCTTCAAAGGAAACCAATAGGTCAGGTAAAGAAGCGCGCCCGGATAGAAGCCCGCCTCGCACACGCCCAGCAGGAAGCGTAGCGTGTAAAACAGATACTCCGTGTGCGCGAACATCATCGCCGTGGAGATGATACCCCAGCTGACCATGATGCGCGCCAGCCAGATGCGCGCGCCCACTCGGTGCAGGATGATGTTGCTGGGAACTTCGAAAAGCGCGTAGCCAATAAAGAAGATGCCTGCACCGAACGCATAGGCTGCGTCGCTTAAACCGGTGTCAGCCTGAAAAGCTTTCTTAGCGAAACCGATATTCGCCCGATCCAGAAACGCCAGGATAAGCATGACCGTTAGAAACGGAAGCAGTCGTCGTGCTGCCTTTGCAACGGCGGAATCCAAGTGAGTTTGATTGTTCAAAACTGCCTCCTGTCAGCGTCGAAAACCTGACTGAGGCTGATAACGGAGGATTCAGATATGCACAAATCATTTACATAAGAAATTTGGAAGGTATCGTTTTGACCCGTAGAGCCAAAGGGCTTGCGAAAACGGATGCAAAACCAGTCCACGAGAGCTGCCCTAATCGAGTGCTGTGGCATTAGACGCTACTCCAGCTCAACATTCGCTTCTGAAAGGGAAAACCCGATATCCAAACGGATGGCTACTGGTGCTCAGATGTTGCTGAGCGATCCGTCCCATTGGCTATCAAACATCAGATGCTTGAAGATCAGTTGCGAGCCCCTGCGCAGGCAAGCGTAGAACTGTCATCCTGTCGGGGATGAAGCGCTGATGGTAGACTGCCAGTCAGGTTTGAGCAGGTCGGAGTTGCTCGCAAGGCATCATAGGGGGTGGGGGGGTCGAAAGTCTGGAGCCCTGATGGGGCGGACACCGCCTCGGGCTCACGCGGAGATTTTTTCCCGCCCTATAAAAAAACTGGCAGCCAGCACCATGCGGGACCAAGACCCAGCTTCAGCACAAAACGCAGCCCCTCGTGGACGGCCCGCTTACCTCCCATCCGACAAGGATCGCCGTGTGGTGGAAGCCATGAGCGGCTGGAACATGCCACAAGAGCGGATTGCCTCTGTTCTGGGTATCGACCCCAAGACCTTGCGCAAGCACTTTGCGGACGAGCTCGCCATCGGCAGTGCCAAGCTTGAGGCACAGCTTGCGCAGAACCTGTTGCGGATTGCACAAGGTCATGACCGCAGCGCGTTGGTGGCGACCATCTTTGCCCTGAAGAGCCGGTTCGGCTGGGTCGAGGCAACGCTTCCTGCTACACCGCCCCAACCCCGTGAGCGGCCGCTGGGCAAGA
The DNA here is from genome assembly GCF_024053505.1 of Mesorhizobium liriopis. Classification (GTDB taxonomy): domain Bacteria; phylum Pseudomonadota; class Alphaproteobacteria; order Rhizobiales; family Rhizobiaceae; genus Mesorhizobium_B; species Mesorhizobium_B liriopis. The sequence continues at coordinate 5,694 of NZ_JAMXQS010000016.1, forward strand.
AGGAAGCGGCTCAGCGCGCTGCCCTTGCCCCACCCGATGACCCAACATGGGAAGAGCTGCTCGGACCGATCGGGAAGAGCAACTGAGGGGGCGTAATTTGATGCGCACTAAGCCAACCGGTCTGATAGCGCTTTCAATGGCTGGTTCGGGCTGAGAAGCAATTTAACAAGGGCACGAATGCAGCTGTTCTGGCCCTGCTTTAGGAGGCTGCTAGTCATTGTGATGCATCTGCGCCAGCGTCACTTTGGCCAAAATGTTGCAAGTTGATCACGGCATGAAACCGAGTTCATCCGATGGTGGGGTATCCTCCGATATGCACTTGAGCATCTCGCCAAATCGAGCCATCGCTTTCCGCCAAGTTATCCCAGTTCCTGGGACCGAGGCGGAACCATTACATGCATATTCTGACGCTCGCACCTTCGGGTCGTGGCGATGCTCGTCTGTTGTCTGGGCAATCGTTCCAGCAGGACATTGAATTGCTGTCCACAGCTGGTTTGAGGCGGCTGCGCGGAGCGTTTTTTAGAAGCCTGTTTGCCTTAGCCATCTCTCTCTTTGCTTGTTTACTACTGCCGATCGTAGAGGCTCATACCCAGGCCGCTGTCCCTACGGTTACAAATGTTGCTCCCACTTCAGGTTCGACAGCAGGCGGGACCTCGGTTGTCATAACGGGGACGAACTTTACGGGAGCGACTTCAGTTGCCTTCGGTGGGCAGCAGGTAACGTCATTTGTCGTCAACAGCTCTACGCAGATCGCAGCTGTGACGCCGGCCGGCAGTGCTGGGCCTGCGAATGTGGTGGTAACCACCCCTGGCGGATCTGCCACGCTAGTTAATGCCTACACGTATGTCGTCCCGCCACCCGCACCTGTTGTCACAGCCCCCGCTAATGGGAGCAATGTTGGTACAACCACACCAACCTATTCAGGCACTGCAGCTGCCAATACGACCGTGACGGTTGTTGTCGATGGTTCGACCCGGGGAACCACCACTGCATCGGCAAGCGGGAACTGGTCGCTAACGCAGCCTACCGCACTCAGCAGCGGCAGTCACACCGTGTACGCCTACAGCTCGAATGCTGGTGGAGCCTCGCCGAACTCCAATACAAACACCTTCACCGTCACCTTGGCGCCAGTCGCAAACAATTACACTCTACCAGTTTCCATCACGTACAACGCGGGCGCCAACACTGCGACCGCGTTCAGCATCGCCGGCCAGGTTTCAAACAACCCGACGAGCTATGCAGTGGGGTCATCGACGACTGCCAATGGCGGAACAGTTTCGATCAACAACACCGGTGTGGTCACCTACACGGCAGCTCGAGGGTTTCGAGGCAACGATAGCTTCACCTATACGGCGAGCAATGCCGGAGGCACCTCTGCGCCGGCGACTGTGACTGTCACAGTCAGCAATCCCTCGCTTTCCGGTTCCCTGTCGGGAAGTGGAGCGCGTGGCATCCCGTTATCGAATGTCCGCATCATTCCGTCAGGCGGGACGCAGCCCTACAGCTGTGGCACAACGCTCGCCTCAGGCGCTCTACCAGCAGGAACGCAGCTTAACCCGGACTGCTCGATCACTGGCACACCAACGGCAAGCGGTAATTATAGCTTCACGGCGAACATCACCGATAGTTCGACGCCTGCTTTCACCCAGACATCGACCACCCTGACACTTGTTATCTCAGCACCCTCACTGACGCTTGCTCCTTCAGCTGGCGCTTTGCCAGGTGCGACCGTCGGCGCAAGTTACTCACAAACGTTTATCGCTGGCGGTGGCACCGGGCCGTATACCTTTGCCTTGACCGCAGGAGCACTCCCGTCAGGTATGTCTCTTACTGGGAACACCATCTCCGGGACGCCGTCCGCAGTAGGAACCTACAACTTCACCCTAAGAGCAACGGACTCCTCATCTGCGGGGAGCGGCGGGCCATATAGCGTTTCAAACAGCTATGCAGTGACTGTGGCAGTGCCTGCCATCGAACTGAGCCCAGCGACACTGCCGAATGGAACTGTCGGAACGTCCTATACAGCGAACGCTTCCGCGAGTGGTGGGACTGGTCCCTATACATACTCTTTGACTGCAGGAACGCTGCCGAGTGGCATCACTATCGCCGCAGATGGCTCCCTAAGCGGCACCCCAACTGCGGGCGGGAACTTCAACTTTACAATCACCGCAACCGATAGCACCACAGGCCCCGGTGCGCCTTACAGTGGCAGCCGAGCTTACACTGTCACAATCGCTGCACCGACCGTTACCCTTTCGCCGGCCTCGCTTTCTGCCGCGACAGTCGGCTCCAACTACAGTGCGTCGATCACTGCCAGTGGAGGAACGCCCGGCTACAGCTATACCGTGACGGGCTCACTCCCCACGGGTTTGACCTTGGCTAACAATGGAGTGCTGTCAGGCACGCCTACGGCAGCTGGGACCTTCAACTTCACGGTCATTGCAACGGACAGCTCGACTGGTGCTGGCCCATACTCCGGCTCAACTTCCTACACGCTTACGGTCAGTGCACCAACGGTCGTTGTCGGCCCAGCAACACTCCCGAACGGGACAGCGGGCGTCGCTTACAGTCAGACCATCACTGCCTCAGGGGGGACGGCCAGCTACAGCTATGCAGTGACCTCGGGCGCACTGCCTGCCGGGATCACGCTCTCAAACACTGGCGTCTTGTCAGGTACAGCAACTGCTGGAGGCACTTTCAACTTCACGATCACTGCAACCGACAGCTCAAGCGGTGCCGGGTCGCCTTTCTCGGGCAGCCGCAGTTACACGCTTACAATGGCAGCTGCGACAGTCGCGGTTCAGCCGGCTTCGTTACCGAATAATTCGGCAGGCACGAGCTACAGTCAAACGCTCAGTGCTTCGGGGGGTAATGGCGCCTACACTTACGCCATCACGGCCGGCGCGTTGCCACCGGGCTGGACCCTATCGTCCTCGGGAGTTCTGGCTGGAACGACTACCGTCGCGAACACGAGCTACACCTTCACGGTCACTGCGACCGATCAATCGACTGGCGCTGGCGCTCCCTATAGCGGCAGCCGCTCGTACACTGTGAACGTAGGCTCGCCCAACTTCACCCTGTCCGCGCCAACCTTGAGTGCCACAGCCGGTCAACCCTACTCAGGCAACTTCGTAGCTGGAGGGGGCACAGCTCCATACAGCTATATACAATCAGCCGGAACCACTCCTCCCGGCCTGACGCTTGCGTCCAATGGAACGCTTTCCGGCACGCCAACTGCGGCAGGTACGTTCAACTTCACCGTCATCGCGCGTGACAGCACAACCGGACCTGGGTCACCTTTCGGGGTTGGCAGCGGTTACACCTTCACGGTTGCCGCCCCCACCGTCACGCTGCCTGCCACGACATTGTCCAATGGAACGGCGGGCGCAGCCTACAGCGCTTCGGTCAGCGCCACAGGCGGTGCGGCACCCTACACTTATGCCGTCACGGCCGGCGCATTGCCTGCGGGCGTTACCTTCGCTGCTGATGGCTCTTTGAGCGGCACTCCAACCGCAAGCGGCACCTTCAACTTCACGCTCACCGCCACCGATGCGAACGGATTCTTCGGCTCACGGGCCTATTCGCTTACGATCGGTGCGGCAACGATTGCACTTGCCCCGGCTTCACTGCCGAGTGCCACGACGAGGATCGCTTATAGCCAAGCGCTGACAGCTTCAGGCGGTACAGCACCTTACAGCTACGCGGTGACTGCAGGTGCCCTGCCAGCCGGCATAACGCTTGCGCCAAACGGAACCTTGGCGGGTACAACAGCGACTGGGGGAACCTTCAACTTCACCGCCACCGCCACGGATTCCAGCACAGGCGGCGGACCTTACAGCAGCAGCAACGCCTACACGTTGACCGTGAATGCGCCTGCCATCACGCTGACGCCTGCGACACTAAGCGGTGCGACAGTCGGAGCGGCTTATACCCAATTGCTCACTGCCTCAGGCGGCGCGGCACCCTATACCTACGCTGTCACGGCAGGAGCTTTGCCAGCGGGCATATCGCTCGGGTCGGACGGGACGTTATCTGGCACGGCACAACAGGACGGCAGCTTCAGCTTCGCAACCACTACCACCGACAACAATGGCAACACGGGCACGCAGAGCTACACGCTCGATGTGTCTGCACCGACCATTGCGCTGGCGCCTGGTTCGCTGCCCGCTGCCGTGGGAAGTGCCGCCTATGCTCAGACGATTACAGCCACAGGTGGTTTGGCGCCCTACAGCTTCTCGGTGACAGGCGGTGCCTTGCCTGCGGGTGTGACGCTTGCTTCGAATGGCAGTCTGTCCGGCACGCCCACGGTCTCCGGCAGCTTTGCCTTCACGGTGACCGCCACCGACCAGGGCAACTTCACCGGCACGCAGAACTACACGCTTCAGGTCGATGCGCCCCAGCTTGCGATCACACCTGCCTCGCTGCCGAATGCGACGGCTGGCAACGCCTATGCCGCGACGTTTGCTGCCACAGGCGGGGCGGCGCCCTACCGCTTTGCGGTGACGGGTGGCACCCTGCCAGCGGGCCTGGCCCTTGACGTGGGCGGAAGCCTGTCCGGCACGCCACAGAGCGGTGGCAGCTTTGCCTTCACCGTTCAAGCAACCGATGCGAACGGGTTTGCCGGCACGCAAAGCCTGTCGCTGACGGTGAACGGCGAGATCCCGGTCGCTCAGAGCCAGTCGGCAACCCTGTTGGCTGGAACGACCACCACCGTGCGCTTGACGGATGGGGCGCGGAATGGACCGTTCACGAATGCCACGCTGGTCGGCCTGTCCGACCCTTCGCTGGGGGAGGCGCGGATCGTTCGCTCCGGGTCCGATTATGATCTGGTGTTTGCTTCAAACGCCAACGCGTCCGGCCAGACGGTGGCTTCTTACACATTGTCCAACCAGTTCGCGACCTCCGCCCCTGCAACGGTGACGTTCACGGTTGCCGCCCGTCCCGATCCCTCGCAGGATGCAGAGGTCTCAGGGCTTGTGAATGCGCAGGTGGAGTCCACCCAGCGCATGGCACGCGCGCAGATCAGAAACTTCCGCGACCGCCTCGAACAAACCCATGATGAAGAGACACGTCAGCAGGGCTCGTTCGGCATCACGCTGGGCGGTGGACGCGCCCAAGACGACAGCCCCATGGCAGCCTATGTGGAAGAAGCTGCCCGCCTGGGCTCAGACCCTGCAACACTTGCTGTCCTTGGTTATGCGAACGATGGCAAGCAGATTGCCTTGCCGTCTGAGGCGCAAACGCGCCGCCGTTTTGGCAATGCTGCGTTCTGGGCCGGCGGCTTCGTCAACTTCGGCTCGCGCGAGAATGACGGCATCGAGCTCGACCAGACCATGGTCGGCATCAGCGCCGGAATGGATTACCGCTTCTCGTCGCAGTTCGTGGGTGGTGTCGGCTTCGGCATGGGCCGCGATAAAAGCGAGGTAGGCGATGCCAACACCGAGACCAGCACGCAGGCCTATAGTGGCGCCGTCTATGGCAGCTACTCGCCCTTTGCCAACATCTTCGTCGACGGCGTGCTGGGCTACAGCCACCTGACCTTCGACAGCCAGCGCACGGTGACGGACCAGGATCTGGAAGCGGAAGGCACACGCTCGGGCAACCAGGTGTTCGGCTCGCTCACGTTGGCTTACGAGCACAAGCAGAATGGCTGGCTGGTGTCGCCTTATGCCGGCTACGAGGGCTCGTGGTCGCGTCTGGATAGCTACAGTGAAGATGGGGCAGGCGTGTTCAACCTGCGCTTTGGCGAACAGGAGATCACGACCTCGTCCGCCCTGATCGGCCTGCGGCTGGAGAAAGAGCTCGTCCGTCCCTGGGGCACGCTGACGCCCAAGGGGCGGGTCGAGTATTCCCACGACTTTGATGGCTCAAGCCGCGTCAATCTCGGCTATGCGGATCTGGGCGACGACCTGCCGTTCTCGCTCGATGCAGATGTGTTCTCCAAGGACAACATCACGCTCGGGCTCGGGCTCGATGCGCAGTTCGAAACAGGCTGGGGGCTCGGGCTCGACTACAACACCGAACTGGGCACCAACGGTGACGCCCAGGATCACCGGATCGAGGCAAAGGTGTCGAAACGGTTCTGAAGTCCAGCCGAGGCCAACACTTTCCAAAACACACAATAGCTCGGGGCCTCATCAGAAGGCCTCGAGTCGCTTTGGTTACAAGCGGTCACCAAGTGGCGATGCTTCGTGCTGCTGGTGCGGCCTCTGACCGTCCCGTTCGCCTCACCACCGTCCCGTTCGCGCGCTCGCACGCACTCCAGCATATGAGTGTCGTCCTACCGGTGTGTGCGGCACTCGCTTATCTGCAAGGGCGCAGGATGGCAGAAACAGCGGAACGACATCTCCTAGCTACCTGCCTTCAGCCGAGCGCCAGAATGTCCCCCACAGCAATGAGAACGAATCCAACCACCACTCCAACGTCGAAGAACCCTGTGCTGACAGGTGGTTCAGCGGCAATCCCTGCTACCTGGGCGCCAATCATAAACGAGGCAGTCAGCAGGATCAGACGCCCCGCATTTTTCAGCACTGTTGAGCGGTGTGTTTCCGGGTGCTTTTTCAAAGTGGCTTTCGTGACAGGTTCGGAGGCAGGTGGTGCCAGGATGGGCGTCGCCCAACCTTATCAACTGGGGTGAAGGTTCTCCACCCATTCGAGCGGTGCGGTTCACTGCACGCAACAGCGACAACCCGGGTCGCTTTGCATGTTTGGTGCCCCATCTTTGCCTTGGGCCGACCAAACCGCGGCGTGCGAGCAGGAGACAAAATGAGCGTAGGGTTGGTTGCATTGTTCGATGACGTGGCAGCCATCGCCAAGGTGGCGGCTGCTTCCCTCGATGATGTGGCGGGCCAAGCTGCAAAGGCAGGCGTTAAGGCTGCGGGCGTCGTGATTGATGATGCGGCTGTGACGCCGCGCTACGTTGTGGGCTTTGCGGCTGATCGCGAACTGCCCATTGTCGGTCGGATCGCCTTGGGATCGCTCCGCAACAAGCTCCTTTTTCTGCTGCCCGCTGCTCTGCTGCTGAGCCTGTTTGCACCTTGGGCCATCACCCCTCTCTTGATGCTGGGCGGTGCGTATCTCTGTTACGAGGGTACCGAAAAGGTTTTTGAGGCGGTTGTTCCCCATCACGCGCATGCACACGAGGCCAAGCTCGCGCCTGTGACCTTGAAACCGCAATCAGCGGAGGACGAGAAGGTGTCCAGCGCGATCAAGACGGATTTTATTCTCTCGGCCGAGATTATGGCGATCACGCTTGCAGCACTCCCGCAAGGCAGCGTGTGGGGTCAGGCTACGGCGATGGCGGTGGTAGCCGTCGGGATCACGGCGGTTGTTTATGGCGGCGTGGCCCTGATTGTGAAGGCGGATGATGCAGGTGTTGCCCTTGCCGCAACACCGCTGAATTCGCCTTTGAGCCAAATTGCACGCCCGCTCGGCCGTGCTTTGGTCAAGGGCATGCCGGTGCTCTTGAAGCTGCTTAGCATTGTCGGCACGGCTGCCATGATCTGGGTCGGCGGCGGCATTGTTGTGCATGGGTTGGAACTCTACGGGGTTCCCGCGATCGGACACGCCATTCACGAGATGGCTGAAGCTGCAGCACATGCGCTGCCTTTCGCGGGCGCTGCCGCGGAGTGGGCCGTCACTGCTCTAGGCTCGGGTCTCTTTGGACTCGCGCTGGGTGGTGCCCTTATCCCGATCGTGAGCTCGGTGCTGGCACCAGTTTGGCGGACGGCCACAGGGCGGCACTGACATGCATGCCTGCTCGAGGGCCGCCCAGCGTCAAAGTTCACTCGGTTGACGCTTACATGCCTTTCTCTTTGAGAATCTTCTCGGCGTTCTCCGCTGTCACCCTCTCGGTTGGCAGCGTGATTGCCTTCTCAACCTTCTTGCCATTTAGGAAGTCGATGGCTTGGCGCAGGCCCTCGGCGCCGGGAGTGGCGTAGAGGAAAGTCGCAGTCAGCTCGCCGTTTTTGACCCAAGTTACGCCCTCGGCGGGCAGCGCGTCGATGCCGATGAACTTGATGTCCTTCTCGCGTCCTGCGTCCTTGGCGGCGAGATAAGCGCCATAGGCCATTGGATCGTTATGGCCATAGACGAGGTCGATTTCTTCATTGTTGCGTAGCGCATTGGCCATGATGTTGTAGGCTTGGTCCTGCTTCCAGTCACCCGACTGCTCGTTGAGCAGATTCTTGATGCCCGACTCCTTGTCAGTGAACTCGTGGAAGCCGTCATGGCGGTCGTGCGCGGGCTGAGTGCCCATGCCGCCCCAAATCTCGACGACGTTGCCCTTCGCATTGCCAGCGCCGCCGAGCAGCTCAACTGCATATTCGCCTGCCGCGCGGCCGATCAGCTTATTGTCACCGCCGACGAACTGTGTGTACTGGTCGGTGTCAACGTTTCGGTCGAGCACGAAGACGGGAATCTTGGCGTCGATCGCCTGCTGGACAACGCCCGTCAACCCTGCCGATTCTTTGGGTGAGACGAGCAGCGCATCGACCTCCTGGCGGATCAGGTTCTCGACATCCGCCACTTGCTTCTCAGTCTTGTCCTCGCCGTCGGTGATAATCAGGGTCACCTCTGGATGTTTGGCGGCCTCGGCGATGATGTCCTTGTTGAACTGCGCTCGCCAAGGCTCGATCGTGGTCGCTTGGCTGAAGCCAATGGTCCATTTCTTGTCCTGGGCGAGGCCCGGGCTCGCGAGCAGTGTGCCCGAGAGAAACATGGCGGCGGCTGCGGCGAGCCTAAACGTGTCTCTGCGTTTCATGGATCGGTCTCCTCCTGTCTTATGGGTTGGTTGCCTGTCGCGGCATCTGCCCTTGCGCCGATGGCGCCTCCTCCTTGCCTGCGACGCGACGAACCGGCATGCGCAGGAAGCCCAGCAGGTCGGCCGCGTTGCGCTCCTGCACGAGCACGGTGCCGACGATGATCAGTCCCTTCAGCACGAGCTGAAGGTTGGAATTGATGTTGTGGAGCTGCAGGATATTGGACAGCAGCCCGAAGATCAGTACGCCGCAGAAGGTGCCAGCCATCGAGCCGCGTCCACCCATCAAGGATGTGCCGCCAATCACCACCGCCGCGATGGCGTCTAGCTCAAGGCCGGCGCCCGCATCCGGCTTACCCTGCCGATACTGCGCGACGTAGAGCACCGCCGCTATTCCTGCGAGGAGGCCCGAGACTGCGTAGACCGCGATTTTCACGCGCCCCGAGGCGATGCCAGAGAGGCGCGCGGCCTCCTCGTTGCCACCGATCGCGTAAACGTAACGGCCGAAGGGCGTGAAGCGAAGCACCGCAGCGTAGACTGTGATCGCGGCGATGAAAAACAGCCCGGGCATCGGAACAACGCCCCAAACGAGCGAGCGCAACGTGTTGAATTCCGCTACCGCGTTGGTGCCGGTATAGACGGGCAGCACGGCGTTGTTCTGGCCGGCGGTAAGCCGCGCAACACCAAGAGCTGTGACCATCATCGCCAAAGTCACGATAAAGGGTTGGAGGCGTCCGGCCACAATCAGAATGCCGTTGATCGCGCCGAAGCAGAGGCCGACGGCAGGCGCTATGACGAGCACGCCTGCGACGCCGAACTTCTGCTCGACATCAGGCAAGAGAAACCAGAGCATGAGTCCGGCAAGCAGTGCGCCGACGGTCAGCGGCAGGACGATGCCGGAGGTGGTGCCAAGGGTGACATCGCGCGGGGTGTCCGGGCCAGCCCGCGCTTTTTCCAGATTGGCGAAGACGAAGCGCGTGACCGCAAAGCCGATCGTCAGCGCCACCAGGCCGGCCATCGGCAAGCCCATCACAACCGCCGGCGTGTCGCCCGGCACGGTCAGCAGCATGGCGCAGACCACTGTCGCGATCGCCATCAGCGAGCCGACGGAAAGATCGATGCCGCCCGTGATGATCACCGCGGTCATACCAGTGGCGATCAGCCCAGTGATCGACACCTGGCGCAGTACGTCGAGCAGGTTGCCGGTGGACAGGAAGATGTTGCTGCCTTTGGAGCTGACCGGCGAACCTAAGACGCCGACCAAGAAGATGCCTGCGAGGCCCCAGTAGAGCTTCGTGCGGGATATTAGTTTGACGACGCTCATGCGGAGGCCCTGCCGGTCGGCGCCGCTAACTGCATGACGCGCTCCTCGCTCGCCTCATCACGCGCGAGGATGCCGATCTGGCGGCCCTCCGCCATCACCAGAATGCGGTCGGAAAGGTGCAGCAGCTCCGGCAGTTCCGAGCTCACAACTACAACGCCAAGCCCTTGCTCGCGCGCCAGATGGAAAACAAGCTCGTATATCTCGCGCTTGGCGCCAACATCGATGCCGCGTGTAGGTTCATCAAGCAGGAGTACGCGCGGCCGCGTGGCCAGCCACTTGCCTATCACGACCTTCTGCTGGTTACCGCCTGAAAGCTGGCCCACCGCCTGCCGGATGCCGCTGGCGCGGATGCCAAGGTTCGCTACGGCGCGCCGCGCTTCCAAGTCCTCGCTGGCGAAAAGGCGCAGTCCGAAGCGTGCGAGCCGCCCGACGAGCGGCAGCGCTACGTTGTCGACGATCGAATCTTGAAGATGCAGACCCTGCGTCTTGCGATCTTCAGTCACCAGTGCGAGGCCGAGCCGCCTGCCCTCTAGTGGCGAGCGGATGGTAACTAGCTGGCCCCCAACCCGGATCTCACCCTCGACACGCCCGCGCGTAGAGCCGAAGATTGATTCGAGAATCTCGGTTCGTCCAGCGCCCAGCAGTCCGCCGATGCCAAGGATCTCGCCGGCTTTGAGATCGAAGGAGACACCGTGCAGCACCGTGCGCCAGTCGCCCCGCTGTAGCAAAGAAAGGCGCAGGTCTCGGACTGAGAGAAGCGTTTCCCCACCTACCGCTGTCGTCTTGGGCTTCTCTGTCAGGAGCTCGCGCCCAACCATCGCTGCGATGATGCGTGCTTCGGAAAGCTCTCCAATCGGCTGTGTCAGCACGTGCCGACCGTCGCGGAATACGGTAACGCGGTCAGAGAGCTGCATCACTTCGTCCAGCCGATGGGATATGTAGACGATCGCGACGCCTGATTGGGCGAGCTGACCAATGATGCCGAACAGCCGTTCGCACTCAGCGGGGGAAAGGGCAGAGGTCGGCTCGTCCATAAACAGGATACGCGCGTCGAACGACAGGGCCTTGGCGATCTCGACTAGTTGCTGCTCGCCGACCCTCAGATCCCCGACGCGGGCGTTCGGGTCGAGTTCGATGCCGAGCCGCGCAAGGAGGACGGCTGCGTCCCTCCTTGCTGTCCTGGCGTCGGTGAGGAGGCCAACCAAACGCGGCTCGCGACCAAGAAAGATGTTCTCCGATACCGACAGGCCCGGCACGAGGTTGAGTTCTTGGTGGATGATCGCGATGCCTGCAGCCTCAGCCTGACGGACATTACTGAAGCGCACGGGTGCCCCGGAAATCCGTATCTCGCCCCCGTAATCGGGCTGGACGCCTGAAAGGATCTTCATCAGCGTCGACTTGCCGGCGCCGTTCTCGCCCATCAGCGAATGGACCTCGCCGGGCGCAAGGTCGAAGTGGATGTCGGAAAGCGCGGCGACGCCGCCGAAGCGTTTGGAGATGCCGCGCGCCTCGAGTAGCGGCGGGTGGGACGGGCGCGCTGAAATAGCTTGAATTTGTGGGAGTGACATCGTGACGAGGCCTCCCTTCCACGTCGCTGCCAATTTCGAAGCTAGTTGAAACGTTTCGGCGATGTCAATGCTCAGCAAATGGCCGTAGCGCGGTAGATTGACGATCGGAGCATCTCTCCCTTAGCGTCAGCTTAGGAAATTGGCCTAAACGTTTCAGCGCGAAGGGGAGAATGAGCAGAAGAAAGCAGGGATTAGGAGGGGCAACGATGTTGGACGTCGCTCGCGTTGCGCAGGTCTCGATTGCCACTGTATCTGCCTTCGTCAACGGCTCCGCCAATGTTAGTCCGGCTGCCACCCAGCGCATCGAAGGCGCCATCCGCACTGTCGGCTATCAGCGCAATGCCGTCGCCCGCAGCCTGAAGCTCGGGCGCACGCACACAGTCGGCCTGACTGTGCCGCACATTACCAATCCCTTCTTTACCGAGGTTGTGTCGGTGATTACCCAAGCCTTCGACCGGGCTGGCTACGCCGTCATGTTGTTCTGCACCGATGAGCACCTGAGCAATCAGGACGAGCAGATCAGGCTGCTGCTTGAGCGCATGGTTGACGGGCTGATCGTGGCGCGCGTCGGTGAGGACGAACGCTTCCGCTCGATTGTCGGCGCCACTAAGGCCCCGTTCGTGCTTATCGACCGGCTATGCGAGGGCGTCGACGCCGACGCTGTGGTGCTCGACAACCGCACAGCGGTGGCTGAGGCAGTAGGCTACCTGACTGGGCTCGGTCACCGACGCATCGCCTATGTCGCGGGGGGTACCGGCATCTCCACCATGCAAGAGCGGGCTGCGGGCTACCGTGCGGCGCTGGAAGAGGCTGGGCTCGCCTTCGATCCCGCGCTAGTGCGTCTCGGTGACTTCCACGAAATGGACGGTTACGCCGCTGCCATGCAGCTGATGACACTGCCCGACCGCCCGACCGCCGTTTTCTCTGCCAACAACCCAATGGTGGTGGGCGTGATGAAGGCGCTGCGCGACCTTGGCCTCAATTGCCCGAAGGACGTGTCGGTCGCCTGCTTCGACGATTTCCCCTTCGCCGACGTGTTCCACCCGCAGATGACGACCGTGCGCCAGCCCGTCCAGGCGATCGGTGAGCAGGCGACCGCGCTGCTGCTTGAACGCATCGCCGGCACGGCGGCGTCCGAGCCACGTCGGCTCACCCTGCGCGGTCGGCTGATGATCCGCGGCTCTTGCGCTCCTCCTAGCGGGTGGGCGGCTCAGTCTGCATGAAGCTGTCGAGCGATTGGCGGGCCGACGGTCAGATCATAGAACTGCGCCTCGAAGCCCGCACGCTCGGGCGAGCAGGCCATCACGCCGACCTGCGCCGCACCGTCCGGAAAAGGTGCAAGGCGAGCCATCTGCCAAGTCTTGCCAGCGATCGAATACTGTACGCGCACGGCATCGCCATGGCGGGTAAGGCGCATGGTTACGGGCTCCGACGGGCTCGCTTCGGGTAAGGGGACGACTGACCAGTCAGAAACGCCGCGTGTGACGACGACGCTGAAATGCATCAAGCCGTCGGTGAACTCGATCCCGGCCTTGATCCAAGTCCTTTTATCGATCCGCAGCATGAGGCCAGCTTGATCGTAGAGTGCGCTATATGCGCCCAACACGACGGCACTTACCGTGAAGTCCCCTGTCACGGGGCATAGGAAGGCATGACCGTCGTCGCGCTCGAAGCCGTAGAAGGTCGACTGCCAAAAATCCGTCCGCTCGCCCGTAATGAGCGACAGCGCCTGAGGTCCGCCGCTCCATTGCAGTGGTGCATTCAACCACTCGAAATCATCTGACAATTTGCAATTCTCCCGATGGATGTACCCTAGCTTTTAACGCCGCTATAGCGCGGAGACCGAAAGTGCTGCGCTACTGCGTTATGGCGCGCACTCATGCGCACAAATGTCGATCTGCCAAGCTATCTCAGGGGCTGCTATCATTGCGGCATGGAACATGGCGTAAATATTAGCTTGGCAGAAACCGAGCGAAAACTTGCAAAGCGAACTCTCGCCATCACTTACCGCCCTCTCGTCAGTCTGATCCCCTACGCCCGCAACGCGCGCACGCATTCAGATGCGCAGGTGGCCGAGATTGCCGCCTCGATCCGCGAGTTCGGCTGGACAAACCCGGTTCTGGTGGATGGTGACAACGGCATCATCGCAGGCCATGGCCGGGTGATGGCAGCCCGCAAGCTTAGGATGAGGCAAGTGCCCGTGATCGAGCTCGCTGGTCTGACAGATGCGCAGAAGCGTGCCTATGTTTTGGCCGACAACAAGCTGGCTCTAAACGCCGGCTGGGACGAGGAGCTGCTCGGGCTCGAACTGGCCGACCTCGATGCGCTGGGCTTTGATCTCAGCCTGACCGGTTTTGGCGAA
>NZ_JAMXQS010000017.1 GCF_024053505.1 Mesorhizobium liriopis
CCGCAGGTTCAAATCCTGCCCCCGCAACCATGAACAACAAAACCCGCCAAACCCATGGCGGGTTTTGCCGTTTGAGACATCCGAAACCCGCTCCAGAAATAACGGCAGGAGGAGGACGGGGGGGCGGTAAAGATCGACTTCAACGACCGGCGTCGCTTCAGGCGTCGCCTGCAAGAGCTAAGGCGGGTCTTGGCCCGTGTCTCAGCCCTCGAAGTTCGAAATTGATTTGGGCCATTACCGTTGTAGTGAGGTCGCTCTCTTTGCCCAGATGGGCAAACAGCCAATATTATCAACGCTGCTTTTTCTCGCTGCGTCACCGGACTAGCTTCTTCGGCACAGGCCTAACCTGCGCCTGTTCCCTCTGATTGCGAAATAAGGACGACTGTTCGATCCGGTCCCAGTGCCTCACGCTCCGCGCATGTGAGACATCGCACCAAAACCTGGATGCGAACAATGGTTGGAGAGTGCCGGTGGTGCAATTCTCAGGCTTGAGCGGAGGAAGCAAATTGAAGGCGGATGGGTTGTTTAGCGTCCTTTAGCCGGTCACCAAACACTACCATTCGAACGGTGCGACGGTTTCGCGCCTTCCCACCATCATGATATCGGCGACCCATCTGAGCGGCGTGTCGTCCGCCAGGCTTTCACGCCGTTCGAGCAGTTGTGCGAAGCGCTCATAGATCCGCTCATATTCTTCGGAAGCACCTTCGAGGCGCAACTCTCCATTGATGCGCAGGCGCATGCCACCGTTCTCGAGCGAAATATTGGTTCCTTTGCGCGTGCGAATGGAGAAGGTCCAACGGTCCTCATCTGACAGCCAGTCGAAATGGCCCGAAAGTTTCGGCGCGTGGGCCTGCGCGGAAGCAAAGACGACATCGGCCGCGACAGGCGTCTGACGGTTCTCCGGGGTGCGCACGGTTGCGTCACGCACCCAAAGCGGGAAGGGCATGATCTTGGCGAGAATCGAGAGCGCATTGATGCTTGGATCGAAGACGCCGAAGCCGCCCGGTTCCCATACCCATTCCTGCCCGGCGTGCCATTTGCGCACACTCTCGTTCCAGTCGATATGCAAGCTCTCGACGCCTTCGCAGGCGAGCAGATCGCGCGTGTTGTCTACCGCCTGGTTGTATTGCGAATGCCATGTCTGAAAGAGCAGACGTCCTTGCGCCTTTGCGTACGCAACAAGGTCGGTGAATTCGGAAAGCGTAGGCGCCGGCGGCTTTTCCAGCAACACATCCTTGCCCGCATCGACCGCCTCGCGCACCAATTCGCAGCGCACCTCCGGCGGCGTACAGACCGAAACGAGCTCGATCTCGGGATGAGCGGCGTAAAGTTCAGCGGCGGTTCGATAAACGGGCAGGTCGCGATGCTGCACGCCGCGTGTCGAAACGGTCGCCGCGAGTTCGAAATAGGAACTCTTTTCGATCACAGGCAGGTGCTGGTCCTGCGCGATCTTGCCCACGCCGATCACGGCGATCTTCCGTTTTGTCATACTATTCCGCTCTGCTCCGCGGCGCGCTTTAAGCGCTGATCCGCGTTGCTTTGCAAGCCTCACTTTGACGACAATCGAAAGGCGGGCGAGGGGAGTTCGCGCGGGCGAAGCAACCGGACCGACAGGGCGAGGACGGAACTGGCCCCTGCGATTAAAACTTGGCTGGCGTCGGCCTAGACGAACGGCTTTCCGACCGCGAACTTCTCCGGCACCAGCCGCTGGAAGTAGGCAAGGCCTTTTTCCGAAAGCCTGTTCTCGTGCGCATCGAGGAAATCGTCGGGCATGTGACGGGTCTTCGCCGCGACATGGGAAAGGGGAACGATCTTGTTGATTGTCTGGCTGCCATCATAAGTGAGCGCCACGGAGCCGCCGCCGTGATCCACGGCCTCCACCGCAAACGCTCCCGCCTCAAAGGCTTCGCGGGCGTCGACCTTGGAGATCGTCGCGATATTGCCGCGTGGCATGTAGCCCAGCGTGTCGACACGGGCGCGTTTGCCCGGCAGGCCTTCGGCCAGCATGCGCTCGAAGGCCATGCCGAGCTCGCCGCCCGACAGCTTCACATTGCCATGCGCATCGCGCTCGAGCCTGTCGGCGGGCGTCAGGGTTTCCACCAGCGAGCGGCCGTCCTCGGCTGAGACACCCTCGGAAACTGCGACGATGCAGCGCTTGTGCCGGTCGAGCGTCCTTTGCACGTCGTCGATGAAACGGTCGCGGGTAAAGGCGCGTTCGGGCGCATAGATCAGGTGCGGGCCACTTTCCTCATCGATGCGCCAAGCCGCGGAAGCGGCAGTCAGGAAGCCGGCATGGCGGCCCATGACGATGCCCACATAGATGCCGGGCAGGGCGCGAAAATCGAGATCGACGGAAAGAAAGGCGCCAGCCACGAATTCGGCTGCCGAGATGAAGCCCGGCGTGTGGTCGTTCTCGCAAAGGTCGTTGTCGATGGTCTTGGGCGCGTGGACAAACGCAATCGACCCTGCGGCCGCGTCGGAGAGGATGCCTTGCGTGCCGGCCGTGTCGTTGCCTCCGATATAGATGAAGGCGTCCGCGCCCTTTTCCTTGAGGCCCTTCAGCACGACTTCGCAATAGGCTGCATCGGGCTTGTCACGCGTCGAGCCAAGAGCGGCACTCGGTGTGCCGGCGATGCGCAGAAGCTGCTCTTCGGGGATATCCGACAGATCAACGTAATTGTTGTCGCGAATGCCTCGCACGCCGTGGATAGAGCCGAGCACCTTGACGCCCTTGAAGCGACGTCGCGCTTCGAGCACCGCGCCGACCAGCGTCTGGTTGATCACGGCGGTCGGACCGCCTCCCTGCGCAATCACGATCGTTTCGGCCAAGGCGTCCTCCAAGCAAGGTTGTTGCACGGCTTAGAGCACGAGCGCGTGACAGGGGGAAGACCCGCCCTAGTTTTCATAAGCCGCTATGCGTATCTCGAACAGCGATTGGAGTTCGATGCCGATGAGCGAAGAGACACCCGAAGACACCAAGCTGACGCGGACCAAAAGGCGCTGGGCGGAAGAAGGCAAGTTCCTCACCGGACGCGAGACCCGGCCGGAAAGCGATCGCTTGCCGCCCGGACAGCATCTGGTGCGAGACTGGCCGGTGCTCGATCTGGGCCTGACGCCGAACGTCTCCGAACAAAGCTGGCGGCTCGACGTCACCGGCGCGGTCGAGCATCCGGTGAGCTGGAATTTCCAGACTTTTTCAGCCCAGCCGCAAAGCGAGTTCCGTTCCGACATCCACTGCGTCACGACATGGTCCCGCTACGACAACCACTGGCGCGGACTTTCCACCCATGATCTGCTCGACATCGTACAGCCGCGCGCCGAAGCGCGTTTCGTCGAATTGCGCGCCAATGACGGCTACACGACCAACCTTGCGCTGGACGATTTCGCAAGTGCGGACGCGTTGATCGCGACCCACTGGGAAGGCCAGCCGATCACGCGCGAGCATGGTGGCCCGGTACGGCTCGTCGTGCCGCACCTTTATTTCTGGAAGAGTGCCAAATGGCTCAATCGCATCCACTTCCTTGAGCACGACAAGCCGGGATTCTGGGAAGTGCGCGGCTATCACAATCGCGGCGATCCCTGGAAGGAAGAGCGCTACTCCGACTGATTTCCGCATTGGCGTTACTTCAAAGAATCCGTTAATCAACTTGCCAAGTGTCATGGAACTGTCAAAACCGGTTCATGCGATCTTGAGGATTGAGCGCAAGACTGCGTGCTGAGTTCAATCAGCGCAGTCGAACCGCGTGCCCAAGCCTGTCGATTCTCAGGAAGTTATGCAGGCTCGTTACAGCCTGCTGGTGGGAACCGTATGGCTTCTCGCCGCACTGGGCATCTTGGGAGCCCTGACCAGCTTCGAGGCCTCGACTCTATCGGCCGCCATGGCTGCGTGTGTCGCGACTGCAGGAGCCCTCACCCTCTTCTTGATGGCTCACTTGCGGCGGCGCGTGCTGGCCATTCACGGCGAGCGCGAAGCTTTGCGAGAGCGCGAAGCCTATATCCACAGCCATGACGAGGCGACTGGTGCGCTGACGAGAGCGAGCTTTCTCATGGCGTGCGACGCTTGCTCCCGAGAGGCTGGGACGGGCGAAATCCATGCTTTGCTTCTAATCGACCTCGATTATCTCAAGCAGATCAATGATGCGTTCGGTCACGAAGTTGGTGACGCCGCCCTTCGTCGCCTGACGAGCGTCGCTGAGGCGGTTGCACCGGACGCGTTGTTCGGGCGTCTGGGAGGTGACGAGTTCGCGCTCCTTCTTAAGGGTACGGTGCAGGACGCGGTCGATGTTGCCCGCCGCTTTCTTCTCGATCTCTCGCAGATAGTGAACTGTGCCGGACGATCGATCAGCCTTTCTGCGTCAGTCGGCATTGCTATGGCCGAAGGGCAGGGCCTGTCGGTGGATGAGACCATGCGCCACGCGGACCTCGCTCTCTACGAGAGCAAGCGCGGCGGACGCGCGCAGGCGACGGTTTTCGACATCGAAATGCTGCGCGACCAGAACCAGGACCGCTTCTATGAGCGCGAGTTGCGCGCGGCGATCCTGATGAACGAGCTGGAACTGGCCTATCAGCCGATCGTCGGCACCGAAAACGAGCTGCGTGCCTGCGAAGCGTTGCTGCGCTGGCGTCACCCCGTGCGCGGCCTCATCGCTCCATCCGAATTCATTCCCGTCGCCGAGCGCTCGCTTCTGATCGATATGCTTGGCGAATGGGTGTTGCGCCGCGCCTGTCTTGACTTCGCCGACGAGCCGCAATCGAAGGTCGGCGTCAATTTTTCCGCAAACCAGTTCAAGCGAGACGATGTGGTGATGATGGTCGAGCGCGTGTTGCGCGAAACCGGCATGCCGGCCACGCGGCTCGCGATCGAGATCACGGAGTCGGTCGCGATGAATGCGAGCAAGGCCGTGCTCGACCGCTTGCACAGACTGCGCGCGATGGGAATCCACATATCGCTCGATGATTTCGGCGCCGGCCATTGCGGGTTTTCATATTTGCGGAATTTCCCCGTCGACTCGATCAAGATCGACCGCAGTTTCGTCGGTAAACTCGAAGAGTCGGAAGTGGATCGCACGATCCTGCTCGCGCTGACCCAAGTCTCGCGGGCCTTGGGCCTGAAAATCATCGCCGAAGGCATCGAAACGGAGGATCAGCGGTTGATCGCTGGCGTTGCCGGCTGTGATCTGTTTCAAGGCTATCATATCGCCCGTCCGCAGCCTCTCGCGCAGATCAAGCGCGACTGGCTGCGTCACAGGCTGGAGAAACGGCCGGTCGCCGAGCCGGTGGAAGGCGAAGCGGTCGCTGCCTGAAGCGCTTAGGCCACCACGATCGGCGTCTTATTGCTGACGCGGTTGTAGAGGTCGATCACGTCCTGATTGATCATGCGCACGCAGCCTGAGCTCATGGCCTGACCGATCGTCCACCATTCCGGTGAGCCGTGCACGCGATAGCCCGTGTCCTGGCCGTTCTGGAAAATATACATGGCGCGCGCGCCGAGCGGATTGTCGAGACCGCCAGGCTGGCCGCCTGCCCATTTGGCGACTTCCGGCTTACGCGCGATCATTTCCTTGGGCGGCGTCCAGGTCGGCCATTCCTTTTTGTACTGGATGATCGCGCGGCCCGACCAGCGGAAGCCGTCACGCCCGATGCCGACGCCGTAGCGGATCGCTTCGTTTCCCGGCAGCACGTAGTAGAGCCGCTTTTCGGCCAGCCTTACGACGATCGTACCCGGTGCCTCGCCGGTCGGGTCGACCACGATCTGGCGGCGCAGGCTCGCCTCGACCTTCTGGTAAGGCACTTCTGGAACCGTGAAGCGACCATCATTGTAAGCGGCGTACATCGTCTCAGGCCGTGTCACGCCCTTGTCGATGCCGATTTGCGGACGGATCGAGCCGGTGGTCGTCTGATCGAGGTTGAACTCGGAAAAATCGACCACGCGCGAGCAGCCGGCGATCGAGCCCAGAAGCAACGTCGTGCCGATCGAAGATAGGACGGTACGGCGGGAAGGGGAGCGGAACTCAGACACTTGAACAGACACCGAACCGTTCGAGGGCAGGGAGGCCATGCGGCCGTTCCTGCCACTTTCGCTTTGCATGGTTGAAAATCCGTGAAGATTTCGGCGGTGCTCAGCTCATCCGGCTCGATAGATGGTCGGCGCGTGAGAATTATTTCGGCGTGCGAAATAATTCTGGCGGAGCTCGAAAAGTTTGGTATGACGAGCATCGCGATCGGAAGATCGGGGAGGAAATGCATGTATCTTGGGCTTGATCTCGGCACGTCCGGCGTCAAGGCGATGCTGATCGATGGGGATCAGCGCGTCGTCGCGCATGCCACCGGTGCTTTGGAGCAAAGCCGGCCGCATCCCGGCTGGTCCGAGCAGGAACCTGCGGCCTGGGTCGCAGCGACCGAGGATGCCCTCGGACAGTTGAAAATCAGCCATGGCGCCGAGCTTTCGGCCGTGCGCGGTATCGGACTTTCAGGGCAGATGCATGGCGCGACGCTGCTCGATGCATCGGACAAGGTTTTGCGCCCCTGCATGCTCTGGAACGACACGCGCTCCCATGCAGAGGCTGCGGCACTCGACGCCGATCCGCGCTTCCGGGAACTGACCGGCAACATCGTATTTCCGGGCTTCACTGCGCCGAAGGTGCTTTGGGTGCGCAACAATGAGCCGGATGTGTTCGCCCAAACCGCGACCGTGCTTTTGCCGAAGGATTATCTCCGGCTCTGGCTGACGGGCGAAAAGGTTTCCGAAATGTCGGACGCCTCCGGCACTTCCTGGCTCGAAGTCGGCGAACGGCGTTGGTCTCGTGCGTTGCTGGATGCCACGGGCCTCACCGAAGACCATATGCCTTCGCTGATCGAAGGCACTGAGGTGTCGGGCACTCTGCGTGGTGAACTCGCCAGTCGCTGGGGCATGGGCGAGGGCGTCGTGGTGGCCGGAGGTGCCGGCGACAATGCTGCCTCCGCTTGCGGCATGGGCACGGTCCATGCCGGTTCGGCCTTCATTTCGCTCGGCACGTCAGGCGTGCTTTTCGCCGCGAATGACAGCTTCCTGCCCAATGCGGAGAGTGCGGTGCACGCCTTCTGCCACGCTCTGCCGGGCACTTGGCACCAGATGGGCGTGATCCTGGCCGCGACCGACTCGCTCAACTGGCTTGCCCGCACGCTCGATGTTCCGGCCGGCGATCTGGCCGGGGAGCTCGGCACCAATCTTTATGCGCCGGACGGGCCGATTTTCCTGCCTTATCTTGGCGGCGAACGCACCCCGCACAACGATTCCGTTTCCCGCGGCAGCTTCATCGGCATGTCGCATGCGACGGACCGGGCGGCACTCACCCGCGCCGTACTGAAAGGCGTCGCCTTCGCCTTCCGCGACAATCTTGCAGCACTTCGCGAGGCGGGCACCGATCTGACGCGGATGACGGCCATCGGTGGCGGTTCGCGTTCGCGCTACTGGCTCAAGGTTCTGGCGACTGCGCTCGACCTGCCTATCGACTTGCCGGCAGACGGCGATTTCGGCGGGGCGTTCGGTGCAGCGCGTCTCGGGCTGATCGCTGCCGAGAATGCCGATCCGCTTGCGGTCTGCGCGGCCCCGCCGACCGCCGAAACGATAGAGCCCGAAACACAGCTCAGCCAAGCTTTCACCGATGCCTATGGCCGCTTCCGCGCACTTTATCCCGCCATCAAAGGAGCCATGAATTGAGCAGCGGATTCTTCACCGACCTCTCTCCCATCCGGTATGAGGGTCCAGACAGCGTCAATCCTTTGGCTTACCGCTTCTACAACAAGGACGAGGTGGTGTTGGGCAAGCGGATGGAGGACCACTTGCGCTTTGCG
>NZ_JAMXQS010000019.1 GCF_024053505.1 Mesorhizobium liriopis
AGACAGCTGCGCTTCACTGCAGCCTGCCCGGCGGCAGAGCGAAGGCTTCTGCAGGAAGTCGGCAAAGCCTGGGCGGTAGGTCTCAAGCATCGCAGCAGCCATGCCCACGAACTTCGTCAAACGGGCAAAACGGCTGGTTTTGTCTGATCTCGGAGCAACCTCTGGGAGGGAGCAGAACGAGGT
This sequence comes from Mesorhizobium liriopis, assembly GCF_024053505.1. Classification (GTDB taxonomy): domain Bacteria; phylum Pseudomonadota; class Alphaproteobacteria; order Rhizobiales; family Rhizobiaceae; genus Mesorhizobium_B; species Mesorhizobium_B liriopis. Next base: position 184 of record NZ_JAMXQS010000019.1, read on the forward strand.
GGTTTGTCATGTTTGGCGACTTTGGCGAGAGAAGAGAGCGTAGGGGCAGAGCAAGATCGGCGGGCAGCATGAGGCTATCACCCATCAGAACATAGCGCGAACATGCACAAGGAATAAAAGCCTAGATGACTTCTGCGTGCTGTTGTCCACAGAATGGGGCGAGTTGCGATGTGGCGATGTTTGGTGGGACGCTGTTGGTCCGCTGACTGCTCGTGAATGGCTCGCTGCGGCGCCCAAAAGCGCAGCCCCTGCAGGCATTTAGCGTAGTGCTGCGCAGTGTTGTGCGCTATAGTGCAGCCTTGATCACAAGCCCCTCTGGCTGAGCCGGATCGTTGCAGGTCACACACCCCACTGTCCCACCTTCGTTGCCGTCGTTTGAGAGCCTGAGAGAGCCTCAGGCACTTGATGTTTGTGCCGCCCTTCGCCGCTGGTCGGACCCTCAGGCAGTGGCGCGTCTCGATCGCCTGAAGGGGGTGCTTGCCTTCTCGTGGTGGGACGACGATGGCGATGAGGTTGATCTGCTTGAGCGTCTCAAGCTGCGCCATCAGGTGGTGCGGGCCTTTCTGCAGCTCTTGTCCCAAGGCACGCTGGTGCTGACGGGATTGGTGGCACCGATCAAACTGTCGTCACGGCGTGAGATCATTCCGCCCGACATCATCGATGCGCTGCGGTTCGACTTTCCCGGTGCTCGCGCCACAGCACCCGGACTGGAGCTTATCCATCTCAAGGTGCATGCGGTGCAGGCCAGAGAGAACAGGGACGTTGGTTTGCGTGCATCAGCGGAGCCGTTGGCGGGAGCGGGCATGAGTGCTGATGCTGCTTTTAGCGCCGCTTCCAATGCTGCGCCGGAGTTCACGCATTCGGCCGACTATGGCCGGGTGACGATGCGCGGTCATGCCTTCCACCTTGCCGGTGGTCTGTGCCAGCTGGTGGCTTTGCTTCATGCAGCGAGCCGCTCGAATGATCCCTGGTGCGTGGGCAAGCAGCTGATGGCCGACTGCGGTTACAACACGACGCTTCTGAGCGATGCCTTTCGACGGCATCAGAGCCCGTCCTGGCGCGAACTGGTCGCAGGCAACGGCCGGGGGCTTTATCGCCTCAATCTGATGAACACGGCTATCGCCAGCGCCGCGGCCTGATCGTCCGTACGGATGGCGTACGGACAGCGTTGGGATCGTGCGCGGTTTGCGTCCTGATACAGCCACCCTCCTCTCCCGTCATGATGCTGCGCAGATCATCGCATTGTGACGGACACCATTCATGCACGAGACCCAGGAGCATCTGAGCCAGCGCGAACTGGCCAAGCGCTGGCGGCTTTCGCCGCGCACGCTGGAGCGCTGGCGCTTCACGGGAACGGGCCCCCGCTTTCTCAAGCTGGGCGGGCGCTGTGTTTACCGGCTCCAAGAGGTCGAAGCGTTTGAGAGCGCCCAGTTGCGTGACAAGGCAGGAAGGACTGAGACCAAGGCGGATGGGCAGGAGAGCGTGCCCACAACCGAGGGCAGCCAGTGATGGGGCAAGGCACATCGCTTCAGCTGACCCGCACCACTCCGATGACCGGTCCGCTTCCGCTCCACCCCGCCCAGATGGATGCCGACGAGCGCCTCACCGAACTCAGCTTGATCCTCGTAGCTGGCCTGATACGGCTGCGAGAGCGCCGATCGGGCAAACTATCTGCGCCTCCCGCCCGGTCTGGACTTCACTCTTTCTCCGAACAGAGCGTGTGTCGGCTCCCATCCCATGGAGAGTCGCCATGCTAACCTGCTCCCTTACACCAGACCGATCCGCCCCAGTCAGCGCGTCGTATCCGTCACATCGCCTGTCGTCACCTTCCTCTCGCCCCCCGAGCGCCGACCCATCGATTCTTTCCCGTCTTGCGGCCTTGGCCGCGATGACGATGCCTGAGCTGCAGGTCATGTGGCGCGAGCTGCACGGCTCCGAGCCGCCGCGCTTCAACCGCAAGCACATCGAGAGCCGGTTGGCGTATCGCATCCAGGAACTCGCCTATGGCGGGCTGAAGGTGGAGACACGGGCCAGGCTTGCAGCCTTGGCCAATGATCTCGATGCCAGTGCGGCGTCTGGGTCATCGCGCAAGGGTCGGAGTGTTGACCATCGTCCCGTGGCCGGCACCCGCCTGATCCGTGAGTGGCAGGGGGTGGAGGAGGTCGTCACCGTGCTCGACGACGGCTTTGAATGGCAGGGCAGGCCCTATGCCTCGCTGTCTTCTGTGGCGCGTGCGATCACCGGCACCCGCTGGAACGGACCGCTGTTCTTCGGCCTGCGTGCAGCATCACGGGGGCGGGCATGAAGACGGCCTCCTCCCCCGCCAAGCCTCTGCGCAAGGTGCGCTGTGCGGTCTACACGCGCAAAAGCAACGAGGAAGGGTTGGATATGGCCTTCAACTCCCTCGATGCCCAGCGCGAGGCGTGCGAGGCCTATATCGCCAGCCAGCGCGCTGAAGGCTGGGTGCTCGTTCCTGACCGCTATGACGATGGCGGTGTCTCGGGCGGCACGCTTGAGCGCCCAGCGCTGCGCCGCCTCTTGCGCGATGTCGAGCATGGCCTGGTCGATGTGGTGGTCGTCTACAAGATCGACAGGTTGTCGAGGTCGCTTTCCGACTTCTCCAAGCTCGTCGATCTCTTCGACATCCATGACGTGACCTTTGTGTCTGTCACCCAGTCCTTCAACACCACGACGAGCATGGGCAGGCTCACGCTCAACATCCTTCTCTCGTTCGCCCAGTTCGAGCGCGAGGTGATCGGCGAGCGCATCAGGGACAAGTTTGCGGCAAGCAGAAAGCGCGGGATCTGGATGGGGGGCACGGTGCCCTTCGGCTACCGGGTCGAGAACAGAAAGCTTGTGATCCATCAGGCTGAAGCTGCAACCGTCCGCTCCATCTTCGAGCGTTACCTCGCGATCGGCTCGGCCACCGTCTTGGCCAGGATGCTGACTGCCGAAGGCATCACACGGCGCAACGGCAAGCCCTTCGACAAGGGCTGGCTCTACAAGCTGCTTAGCAACCGCGTCTACCTTGGCGAGGCCGTCCACAAGGGTCAGGCCTACCCAGGCGAGCACAAGGCGATCGTCACGAAAGAGATCTGGGACAAGGTGCGCTCAATCATCGGCCAAAGCCCAAGGAGCCGGGCAACAGCAACACGGTGTCAGACACCAGCCCTTCTCAAGGGTCTGATCTTTGCCCCCGGTGGCCATGCCATGACGCCCACCCATACAAGAAAGCCAGGGGCTAAGCAGTACCGCTACTATGTGACCACCACGCTCAACCGCATCGGGCGAGACACCTGCCCCATCGGCCGTGTGCCCGCAGGCGAGATCGAAGGGGCAGTGGTCGACCAGCTCAGAGCCATGCTGCAAACGCCTGAGGTGATCGTCAGAACATGGCTGGCGGCACGAGACATGGAAAGGGACGGCAGTGCCACCAACCCCATCGGCCCTTCCCTCACCGAGGCCGAGGTGCGCTCTGCTCTCGTTCAGCTCGATCCGCTCTGGGACGAGCTGTTCCCAGCCGAGCAGGCCCGCATCGTGCAGTTGCTGGTGGGGCGCGTCGAGGTCAGCGAAAGCGGCGTCAGCGTGCATCTGCGAACCGATGGCATGGCAACGCTGGTCACTGATATGGGCACCAGGCAATCCAAGCCAGCACCACACGCGAAAGAGCCCGAACAGACCAGACTGGAGCGCGCTGCATGACTGGGATCAGCCTGACCACTCCCGTCGCACAGCAAACTGCCACGCTCAGCGCAGACGGCAAGCTGCTCGCCGTGCATGTGCCCATG
>NZ_JAMXQS010000002.1 GCF_024053505.1 Mesorhizobium liriopis
AGAGCCCGAACAGACCAGACTGGAGCGCGCTGCATGACTGGGATCAGCCTGACCACTCCCGTCGCACAGCAAACTGCCACGCTCAGCGCAGACGGCAAGCTGCTCGCCGTGCATGTGCCCATGGCCTTCAGAAAGCGCGGCGGCAGGAAGATGGTCGTGGCACCGAACGGCAGCGCAGCAGCACCTCACCCTCACGCTTGGCCGGCTCGTCGCTCAAACGTCGACCAGAGCCTCCTCACCACGCTGGCCCAGGCCTTTCGCTGGCAGCGCATGCTCGACGAGGGCCAGTTTGCCACGATCAGTGATCTGGCCAAGGCTGAGAAGCTCGACCACTCGATCGTCTCGCGTACGCTGCGGCTGACACTGCTCGCACCCGATCTCATCGAAGCCATTCTGGATGGCACCCAGCCCGAAGGCATCGAGCGGCAAAGGCTGCTGCACGGGTTTCCAATCGAGTGGGAGAAGCAGAGGAGGATGGCTGCAGGTTGAGGAGCAAGACCCAATGCGATTAACGCCGGCGCTAAGCCTTATCATCAGTACCCACGCTGAGCTCGGTGAGGTTTGTCAGCATGCCATATCTCCCTGTTATCTGTATCTTCGCAATTTGCCTGCTCGTTGCGGCCTGCGGTGATAGACTTTGCTGTCGATGGGTGCTGTAGCTCTCCACTTGGGGAGACCAAGATGCTGAGCATTGTGAAGCTTGTGGTTCAAGCGTTACTGACATCGTTTCTACTTGCGATGTCTTGCAGCTTTGCTGCAGCAGGGATCAATCGCTTCGGTCCGTTCAGTGTGGACTCCATGCGCCCGGATGCGATCGAACTCAACGGAGAGATCGATGCAGGTTCTGCCCTTGCCTTTCGTCGCGCTCTGACGGCGGCGCCGAATGCGAAGCTGATCGTGCTCAACAGCAATGGTGGCCTCGTTCAGATGGGCCTGCTCATCGCGGACGACGTGTTTCAGCGGAAGATGGCAACCCTGATCCCGGCAGGCTCGAAGTGTTTCTCTGCCTGTTCGTTCATCTTCCTTGCAGGCTCAGAGCGGCGGGCAGACGGGCAACTTGGAGTTCACCAGATCTCGTCAGACGTTCCCGACCTTCAGAGCGCACAGATGTCGATCTCCGACATCATCGATGTGCTGCATAGGTTCGGCACGCCGACAGATGTTCTGACCATCATGTTCAGAACGCCTGCGAATGACATGTACGTCTTCAGCTCAGACGAGGTGGCGAAGTATCACATCAACCGAAGTGCCAGCGATCCGATCCCGGCGGCGCCAGAAGCGGCCGCAGCGAACCCAGTGACGACTGCGCCTGGTCCCTCAAACGCGCCCACAGCCACGACACAGGCACCGGGACCGGCGGCTTCTCCTTCTCCTTCCGATGCGCTTGCGAGTCTGAACCCGAATGCCGCTTCACAGCTCTCGGTTCTGGAAGATTATGCCCGCAGGCCGACAAGGCTTGCCATGTTCACTGGCCTCGACTTTGCTGGGGAAGATGTCGGGATCGAAGCTGTGGCTGACGCTGGAGCTTGTGCCCAAAGCTGCCTTGCCAAAGGCTCGCAGTGCAAGGCGTTCACCTTCAACATCCAGACTGCACCGGGACAAGGCCCCAACTGCTTCCTCAAAGCCAGCCGTGGGCAAGCCGATGGCAACTCTGTGGCGGTATCCGGTGAATTCCTGACGCGCAGTGATCCCAACCCTTCGGCATTCAGCATCGGCACGATCGATCCCACTACAGCACTGCACAAGAACGTTGATCTGGTGGGGGCTGATCTGTCGCGCCGGCCGCATCCGAAAGCAAAAGGCGCTCGGGAATGTCGGTTGGCTTGCGTGGCCAACACATCATGCCTGGCCTTCACGTTTGTCGCCGCGAAGAAAGAATGCTGGCTGAAGTCCGGGATCGGTCAGCCTCGTGCGGCGGCCGGCATGGTCAGCGGCACGAAGACATATCAGACCGTCAGCCCAGCGACGATCATCGACCTGCAATGAACCAATCAGCGCGAATTTGAGGAAGAAGTGTCGGCAATTAGACTGTCGGCGGACCGGCAGCATCTGATTTACTGTCGCCACAGGCAGATAAAATGCCGACAGACGTATAATCCGAAACCAGTATCACATTTCATCCAGCATAGTTGTCTCCAATTAGCAGCGAAGAGACGCGGCTCGCAACTCATACATAATAAGGGCAGAGACCACCCATATAGACGGTAAACCTCTTATCGAGCTCAAGATCACAAGCGATCACTTCAACCGCAGTGATCGCAGGAATCGATCGAAGATCGGGTCGAAGCGTTCGGGTGAATCCCAGAAAGGCGCATGGCCCGACTTATCAATTACAAGCTTGTGGCCTTCCCAAAGGTTGCCGACAGGGATCGTGTCGACAAACGCCACGTTGACGAAGGGCTCGTCCGCGCCGTTGAGGATGGCGATGGGAGGGGTCGAGGGGTCGGCAACGATTGCCGCTTGGTCGCGCCCGACGCCAGCCGCGAATTTGGCGATCATCATCTCGCGCGCGCGGCCGTCGGTGCGTGCCACTGCATCATGCAGCATCGCGTCATAAGGCTCGCCGCAGGTGGAATGCGCATAGGCGTCCACATCCTCCGGCGTGAAATCGCGTTTGCCCGCAAGGCCCATATGCGGACTGGGCCGGAAGCCATTCTCTAGGTCGTGGGCGGCGATCGGCGGGGTGCCGGTGATCATGATGCCAAGCACGCCGGGATAGCGGCCGATCATCTCGAGCCCGATATGGCCGCCGAGCGACCAGCCGAAGACCGCTGCCTGCGTGACTTCGAGCAGGTTCAGCACCTCGGTCATCGCATCGGCATAGCCCGGCATATTGTAGGAGCGGTCGGGGTCGATCGCATCAGCGGACTCGCCGTGCCCCGGCAGGTCGGCCGCGATAAGCCGGTACTTCGCGCCGATCGCGCCTTCAAACTGATTGCGGAAGACCTCGCTCATCGAGGAGTTGCCGTGGATCATCATGACTGGCATGTCGGTTCCGCTGCTTTCACGCACCGCTAGATCCCCGTGGCTCGTCGCCAGCTTGTATTTCTTCGTCATTGACAAGCGCCCCATCCGCCTCGGTTGCACGTTTCATCATCAACTAGCGCGATCGATTACGAAAAAGGCAAATCGCACGACAGCCGCTGAAATTATCTTTTCAAAAGAGAGCCATTGTGCATAGTTTGTCAATCAAACAACCTTCCTTCAGCAGGCGGAAATCGGGGACCGAAGTCATGAGCGACACATCACTCAACCGGCGTCTGCGCAGGGCGCTGCTCGGTGCATCGGTGGCGACGCTAGCGATGGCAGCGAGCGCGCAGGCTTTTGCTGACACCATCAAGATCGGGCTGCTCGCACCGCTTACCGGCCCAGCCGCCGCCGACGGCCAAGAGTACCAGCGTGGGGCGCAAATGGCGATCGACGAGATCAACGCGGCCGGCGGCTTCAACGGCAACACGTTCGAGTTGGTGGTAGGCGACGTGAAGGACCAGTCGGCCGGCAACGTCACGAGCGCGGTGGAGCGACTGCTCGGCGATCCCGATGTGCACTTTATTACCACCGGCTATGCCAGCCTGACGAACTTCGAGATCGACAACATGGCCGAAGCCGAGATGCCCTACATCCTCTCCGCAACCTCCCAGCAGACGCGCGACATCATCGCGCCTGAACCCGAGAAGTATGGCTGCTGCTGGTCGATGACGCCTTCGTTCGACGCCTACAACACCGATGTCACCTTCTTTGTCGAAAAGCTGGCGAAGGAAGGCAAAATTCCGCAGGGCTCGAAGAAGGTCGCGATCGTCTCGTCGGACAACGCCTATTCCAAGACCATCTCGGAGGGCATGAAGAAGACCTTCGCAGAGCATGGCTGGACGATCACGGTGGACGAGATCGTGCCCTTCGGCGAAGTCACCGACTGGCGCTCGATACTTGCTAAAGTGCGCGCCGACGTGCCGGACGTGGTCATCAATACCGATTACCTGCCGGGCAACTCGGCCTCGTTCCTAAACCAGTTTATGGAGCAGCCGACCAAGAGCCTTGTGTTCTTGCAGTATGCGCCAAGCGTGCCGGAATTCGTGGAACTCACCAAAGCGAACTCGAACGGTATCGTCTACAATTTGCTCGGCGGTCCGCTCACGACGCCCAAGAACCCGCGTGCGGCCGAGGTCTCCGACAAGTTCAAGGCGAAGTACGGCACCGAATCCGGCACCTACGGCTTAGCCCTCTATGAAACGGTCCACGTCTATTTCGACGCGCTCAAGAAGGCCGGCGACGCGTCTGATCACGCAGCCGTTATGAAGGCCATCGGCGAGACCGACAAGCAGATCGCCGCCGGCCGCCTGAAGTTCGATCCCGCGACCCATCTCGCGATGCAGGGCGACGACTTCATCCCGATCACCTTCTTCCAGATCTGGGACGGCCAGCGCATCCTGATCTCGCCGGCCCAATATGCGACAGGGGAGTTCAAGGCGCAGCCCTGGATGTAGTAGGGGCATGGCGCTTCTCGAACTCGTCGACGTCGCCAAGTCCTTTGGTTCGCTGAAGGCGGTCGACGGCGTCAGCTTCTCGGTCGAGGCCGGCGAGATCTTCGGGATCGCCGGCCCGAACGGCAGCGGCAAGAGCACGCTCTTCAACGTGATTACAGGCATCCCATTCGGCCCCGACCGTGGCATGATCCGGTTCGACGGTGAGGAGATCGGGGGACTGAGCGGCAACCGCATCGCCCGCCGAGGTTTAGCCCGCACCTTCCAGCGCGAAACGAGCTTCGACGGGCTGACCGTGTTTGAAAATGCACTGATGGGCTTAAGCTTCGGCGCGACTAAGATGCCCGCCGCCCAGGCGCACGAGGCGACAGCCGAGGCGCTCACCTTCGTCGGCATCGATTTCGCCTCCTTCGGACGGCTCGCCGGCGAGCTCTCGGTCTACCAGCGCAAGTGTCTGATGCTTGCGACCGCGATCGCCATGAAGCCGAGAATGCTGCTGCTCGATGAGCCCGCCTCGAGCCTGACCAAGCCCGAGATCGAGGCATCTGTCGAGCTCATCCGGCGGATTGCTGGGCGTGGCATCACCATCCTCCTGATCGAGCATGTGCTGACCTTCCTGATGAGCCTGTCGCAGCATCTGCTCGTGCTCAACCAGGGCAGCGTGCTAGCGATGGGCGCGCCGCGCAGCGTCATCGAAGACCCAAGAGTGATCGAAGCCTATCTTGGCACGCGGAGAGCTGCTTGACGGGACCAATGCTCAGCGTTTCCGAGCTCACGGCCGGCTATGGCCGCATCACCGTGCTCGATAAGATTTCGATCGAGGCCGGCCGGTTCGGCAATGTCGGCCTGTTCGGCCCCAACGGCCACGGCAAGACGACGCTTCTGCGCGCGGTCTCCGGGCTTCTCAAGCCGCGCCAAGGCAGGATCGTCTTCGATGGCGAGGACATCACTGAGGCCACGAGCCGCGCCATCGTCAAAAAGGGCCTGATCCATGTGCCTCAGGGCAACACGCTCTTCCCCGACCTTTCGATCGCAGATTGCATGGCACTCGGTGCCTATTCGCCCCGCGCCCGGCCGCTCGAAGACGAAAACCGCGAGAAGGTGCTCGCACTCTTCCCCAAGCTCCGCGAGCGCTGGCGCCAGCGGGTTGCGACACTTTCGGGCGGCGAGCGGCAGATGGTGTCGATCGGCACGGCCCTGATGAGCCATCCCAAGCTCCTGATCCTCGACGAGCCGACGCTCGGCCTCGCACCCAAGATCAAAGACGAGCTCTGCCGGTCGGTGCTCGAAATCTCGAAGAGCGGCGTGCCCTTGATCGTGGTCGAGCAGGACGTCGAGTTTCTGCTCGAACTCAGCCAGCATCTTTACTTCCTCAATCACGGCCAGGTCGAAACGGAGATCAAGCCGGGCGAAAGCCTGGGCCACTCCGAGATCATGGCGATGTATTTCGGGCACTGAGATGGGCGGGACGGCGGACATCCTCTTCGGCGGCCTGTTCCAGGGCTCGCTCTACGCCATGATGGCTGTGGGCCTGGCGCTCGTCTGGACTACAATCGGCGTCTTCAACTTCTCGCACGGCGTCTTTATGATGCTCGGCGCCTACTTCGCCTGGCAGCTGGTGACCTGGGGCCTTCCTCCCTTTCTCGCCTTCCCCCTGTCCGTCCTAGCCATGGCGGGCATGGGCTGGGTGCTGCAGGCGAGCGTCGTGCGCCCGCTGATTGGCCGATCGAACCTCGTGCTGGTGGTGGTGATCACCACGCTCGCCGCCGGCTCGCTGATAGAGAACGGTGCGCTCGAAGTATGGGGACCGCGTTCCAAGCAGATCCCGCCGCTCGTGTCGGGCAATGTCATGCTGGGCTCAATCGGCGTCTCGCTGCACCAGATTGCGATCATCCTGGTCACGCCGCTTGCTCTGGGGGCACTGTGGCTCTTCCTCAACCGGACGCGACTTGGCTTGGCACTCCGCGCAGTCGCCCAGAACGAGGATGCGAGCCGGCTCGTGGGACTGAACGTCACCATGCTTTACGGGCTTTCCTTCGGCATTGCCGCAGCGCTCGCGGCACTCGCGGGCATTTTTCTGGGCGGCTACCGCTTCATGTCGCCAGTGATGGGCGTCGACCCACTGCTCAAGGCGCTGATCGTTGTCGTCTTCGGCGGCATATCGAGCATCTCGGGCCCGATCTACGCGGCCTATCTGATCGGCTTCTTCGAGGCGATCGCATCCTACTATTTTGGCCTATATTGGACCCCTGCGCTCTTGTTCGCAGCACTCATCCTCACGCTGATGGTGAAACCCGAAGGCCTGTTCACGCCAAATCGCAGCCGGGGGCTCGCATGAGCGCGGTGGATACGAGCACGCCAAGCGCCGTGCTGCCCAAGGCCGTTCCGCTCACGCCGGGCCGCGTCAGTTGGCAGCGCGAGGCGCTTGCCCTCGTCGTGGGCTTCGCGCTTCTAGCGCTCCTGCCTCTTGTCATCACCGACAGCTACAGCCGCCACGTACTGATCATGATCTTCATCTATGGCGTGGTGGCGTCGAACTGGGACCTGAGCCTGGGCTATGGCGGAGTCTTCAATTTCGGGCACTTGGCGCTCTTCGGCATCGGCGTCTATGCCTACAGCTTGCTCACCAAGCTCGCAGAAATGAATCCTTGGATCGCCTTGGTCGTGTCTGGCCTGATTGCGGTGGTGGCTGCGGTCGCCGTGACGGTGCCCATCCTGCGCCTTAAGGGCATCTACATCATCCTTGTGACGTTCGGCTTCGCGCAGCTCGTGATGCAGGTGATCCTCAGCCAGTCTGACTATACCGGGGGCACGCAGGGCATTGTGCGCATTCCGACCGTCACCTGGTTCGACCACAACATGGTCCGCGATGCGAAGTTCGCCTATTTCTACATAGCCCTCGCCATGCTGGGCGCGAGCACGGTTTTCCTGCGCGCACTCGTGCGCTCGCGCACCGGAATCAGCATCGTGGCACTCCGCGACAACGAGGAATATGCGGTGAGCCGTGGCATCTCGCTTGCAAGGCAGCGGCTGATCACGCTAGCGGCAAGCGCCTTCTTCACGGGGATCGCCGGCGCCTTCTATGCCGCCTACCAGCGCAACGCCTCGATCGAGGTATTCGGCATGAGCTTGGCTACCATCATCTTGTCAATGGTGCTGCTCGGCGGCACGAGCACCATTTATGGCGCGATCATCGCGAGCTTCGTCTTGACGGTGTTTTCCGAGAGCATGGCCGACTTCGGCGCGTGGCGGCCGATCATCACAGCACTTCTCATCATCGTAGTGATGCTGGTCTATCCGAGCGGCATCATGGGCATGCTGAAGAGCGCGTCGAGATGGATGACGCGCTCCCGCAACGGCTGAAGAGCGGGAAGTCTGCCTTCAGACTTTCATGCCGCACCAGTCGATCACGGTCGCCGCGATCACCTTGGCGCTCTCCACTAGGCTTTCGATATCGACATACTCATCGGTCGAGTGGAAGCCGTCGCCCGCAGGTCCGAAGATCGCACCGTTGACGCCCGCCCCCGCATAGTGGGCAATGTCGGCAACCGCGATGAAGCCCTTCACCTCGGCCTTCTTGCCGATCTCGCCCTTGCGCTTGGCCAGCGAGGCAACGATCGGGTGGTCAACCGGCGTGTTGACGGGGGGGAAATGCAGGCCGCCGAGCTCCCAGTCGATCCGAATCGGGTTCGCCTTCAGCCAATCGTCCATCCGGCAGAAGTGATCGACGAACGCTTCGAAGTCCGCTCGATACTGCGCCGAGGTCTCATCGGGCAGAAACTTCATGTCGAGGTCGAGCACTGCCACATCCGGTATGATCGCGGGGTTGGTCATCACGGTGGGCAGACCGTTCTCACCGAGTGCGGTGCCGCCCCACATCGCGCCGATATTGATCGTGTTCATGCCGGCCGGAAGCAGAGGATGGCTCTTGGCCCGCACGCGGTTATTCTCGAACTGATGGATGGCCGCTATAAAGCGGGCTGCGATGTCGATGGCGTTGACGGCGGGAACGAGGCGTTCCTTCGTGTATTGCTGCGGGTAGATCTCGTTGAAGCGGAACGCTGAGTGACCGTTGCGACCGCGGATGGTGACACGCGCCCATTCGAGCCCGCCCTCGGCAGGGAAGACGTCGCCCCAGCTCGGCTCGGCGACGATGATGCCCTTGGCGAGCTTACCACGCTTGACATTGGCGATGGCGCCGCCGCCGCCTGCTTCCTCGTCCACCACCGAATGGAGCGCCAGGCGACCTTCGAGCGCGATGCCCGTCCGGTTAATCGCCCGCATCGCCGCCACGCAGGCAGCCACGCCGCCCTTCATGTCGACCGAGCCGCGCCCGTAGAGCCGCCCTCCCCGGATCTCGCCGCCGAACGGATCGACAGTCCAGTCCGTGAGTGCGCCGACAGGCACGACATCGATATGGCCGCACAGGATGAGACTTCTCTCCTCTGAGCCCGGCTTCTCACCGACGAGGTTCGGCCGGCCCGGCAGCGCATCGAACTGCTCGGTGATGAAGCCTTCTTCCTTGAGGAACGGCTCGAGGAGAGCTTGCACATCGCTTTCGCGGTTCAGTCCCTCTCCGGTCTCGAACTTCGGGTTGACGGAAGGAATGCGTACGAGATCGCGCGTGAGGCCGATGACGAAGTCCCGGTCCTTCTCGATGAAATCCTGCAGCGCGTGAATCGTGTTCTCATTGTCGGACATCGGGGTTCCCCTTCTTGGTTGTCCAGCCTGACGCCGGGAGGAGGACGGCTGTGACTTCGGGCACGATCGCGGCCAGCCGGTCGGCCCAGGCGGCGGCTCCCGCATCGTCGGCGATCAGGTCGTTGCGGATCTCGATTAGGGCGGCTGGGTTGCCGCGGTCCGTGCCGTGGACGGGCACGGCAAAGTCGCTGTCGCGCTCGATCCTGTAGGGCACGTTCTCGCCCACCACGAGGCCGGGCTCGTGGGTAAGCGCGCTTATAAAGGCATGCGCCACATCCGGCATTCCCTCATGGAGAATGCCCACGTGCCAGGGCCGTAAGACACCGAGAAAGACGGGGGTGAAACTGTGGATCGCGAGGATCAGGCTGGGGGTCGTGCGACTGTCGAGAAAGTCGCTGACCGCTGCGTGAAAGGGCTCGAAGACCGCTTTGCGGCGCAGCGTCGTTTCACGCTCGCCCAGCGCGCGGTTGCCAGGGATCTCTGTCGACTCGGACAGGGTCGGCATGCTCGTCGAACTGCCAAACGGGCGGTTGAGATCGACAAGAAGGCGCGAATAGGTGCCGAGAAAGGCAGGCGCATTGAGCAGTCCGGCAAGGCTCCGTGTGACTGCAGCCGCACCGATGTCATAGGCGATGTGGCGTTCAAAATGGGATGCCGGCAGGCCAAGTAGCTCGTAGCTTGCCGGGATGTGGTTGGAGGCATGGTCGCAGATGAGCACAACCGGGCTCAGAGAGCCTGCGTTGAGAACCTCGACCGGAGCCGGCCATTCGAGCGGATCGACGCAAGAGGCAAGCGCGCTCAATAGCGCTCTCCGTAGGCTGCGCAGATCGACTCTTCGTCCCTGCCCTCCATCATCTTAATTTCGGCCCGTTTCACCGACAGGAAGCTTGCAACGAGCTCGGGCGGAAACCAGGAACAAACGACCGGATCGGCTTCAAGTGCTGCAAGTGCCGCTTCTAGTGTCTCCGGCAGACGCCACAGCCCCTTTTCCGCCAGTTCCTCATCGCTCATCAGCGACGGGTCGCCGGAAACGATGGGGGCCGACGACAGCCGGCCTTCGATGCCGGCCAACCCCGCGCGCACGATCGCAGCCAGCGCAAGATAGGGGTTGGCGGTCGCGTCGGCTGCGCGATACTCGATGTTGAACTGCCGCGACGGATCGCGGCCGCCGATTGTCACCGTCGGGCAGATGCGCAGTGTCGCCTCGCGGTCGCGCTCGCCGAGCCAGGTGTATGACGAGCTCCAGTTGTGCGGTGCGAGCCTGTAGAAGGAAGGCGTGGTTGATGCCGTTAGCGCGATGATCGCCGGCAGGTGCTTCAGCACGCCGGCGCAGAACGCACCCGCCGCATCCGACAGGCCGCCGGGCTTTGCCGGATCGTAGGTCGCTGGGCGCCCTTCCGCATCAGCGAAGCTGAAATGGATGTGGACGCCGTTGCCCACCTCGTTGCGCTTGGGCTTGGGCACGAACGAGGCGCGGTGACCGAGATTGCGGGCCACTTCGCGGGCGAGCTCGCGGATTGCCACCGCCCGGTCGGCCGCCGCGAGTGCCTCGGTCGGCGCGCAGGTCACCTCGAACTGGTGCGCGCCGTATTCGGCGAGGACCATCTCGGGCTCGACCCCAGCCTCCTCCAGGCATGCAGTAAGGCGTGGCGCGAACGGATCCATGCCGCGGATCGCACCGATCGAGAATGCATGCTCGGTGACAGCGGCGGGGTCTGGGCTCGCCGGACACACCACGAACTCCTGCTCGAATGCGGCGATCATCGAGAGGCCAGTCGCAGCCTTGAGCGCGGCAAGCGCCTCCTTGAGCTGCGTGCGCGAGCAGCCGGGCCATGGGGAGCCGTCGAGTTCCGTGATGTTGCCGATCACGATGTCGAGTGGGGTCTCGGAGCCCGTGCTGGCCGTCGCATAGCGGGCATTGGGGTCTGGCATGATGCGCAGATCGCCCGACGAGCCCCAGGGGTTATCCTCGGAGATCGCGTTGAAGGCGGTGATGCACAGGTTGGCCGGAACCCAGCCGATGCCAGTCTCGAACGCCTTGGCGAGCCGCGCCTCGCTGACCGGGCGGCCCCGCGTGATGGCGGCGAGATCCGTTGTCACGATGTTGACGAGGGGCACGAGTTGCGGATTGGTCATGCTGCGGCATCCCGGCCAAGCGCCTCGAAGCGGGCCACTACCTCGGCGGCCTCAGCCACCCAGCAATAGCCGCCGAAGGCCTTGAGCGCGCCGCTATGGCGCTCGGGCGTCGGTGCGGCGCAGGCATCCGCCACGCAGGTGACGAGATAGCCACGGTCCGCCCCGTCCCGCACAGTCATGTCCACGCACTGGTCGGTCAGGATCCCCGCGACGACGAGGTGTTCGATGCTGAGGTTCTTCAGGAGATAGTCAAGATTGGTGGAGTTGAAGACGCCTGAAGAGGTCTTGGGCAGGAGGATTTCGTCGCCCACAGGCGCCAGTCGCTTCGGGGGGAGTCCGGCTTCCAGGCTGGGTGGAATGTGGATCGGCGTCAGCTTGTGGTCGAGCGAGCGGTCACGCCCGTCCTCGGTGAGGCTCTGAATGATGGTATGCAGCACTTCCACGCCGCTGGCGCGCGCGGCACGCAGAAGCGCCTGCTGATTGGGAATCGCGACCTCGCGGGTCTGCCGGTAGAAATAATGGTCGGGGCCCCAGTCAGCGTGGTCGGGGTCAAGCCCCGGCTCGAGCCAGATTCGCTGCATGTCGACAAGAAGAAGCGCAGTCGCGCCAAGCTTGAAGGGTGCGTCGCGCCGGGGGAGGGAGGCGTTGAGAGGCATTGGCGGTTCCGGTCAGGGTTTGATGCGTGGCGAACGGCGGCGGCCGCCTTTGGGCGGGGGGCTCGGCTCGGAGGCGTCGAGGGTAACGGCGTTGGCCGTGCGGATCGCTTCGATGTCCTCGATGCGCTGGCGCACGCGCGAGCCATGGTTCTCAAGGGCGTGGGCGAAGACGGCTTCCATCTGGGCGACAGCTGTGGCGAGCGTGTCGAAGGGCGAGTCCGCGTCGATCACCGCTACCAGCGACTGGTCCGCGAACTGCGCGATCGGCGAAAGCCAGGGATCGGTGAAAAGCAGCGTCGCGACGCCGCGCTCATGCGCCTGACGGGCGAAGTTCACCACATCGGCCTGATAGCGGCGGTAGTCGAAGATGACCAGCAGGTCGCGCTTGCCCAGATCGACCAGCTGGTCGAAGTCGGACGGCGAAAGCTTGCCCAAATCCCGCACGCCAGAGCGGAACTGGACGAGATAGCCGGCGAGCATCGAGGCGATGTGACGGCTAAAGCGCCCCCCAAGCAGCGCCACCTGCCCCTTGGTCTCGAGCAGGAGGGATGCTGCGCGCTCATAGCTTTGCTGCGGCATCTGCGTGCGTGTGCGCTCGATGCTGGCGGAAACGGAGCCGAAATAGCCGAGGGCTGTTCCCTCGCCGCTGTCGCCTGGCCGCTTCGCCTCCATCATTAGGAGCGGCGAATGGAGACGGGCCTCAACTTCGGCCAGCAGCTTGGTCTGGAACGCAGCAAACCCCGAATAGCCGAGCTTCAGCATCAACCGCATCACGGTGGGGTCGCTGACGCCTGCTGACCTGGCGAGACGTGTGGCAGTGGTCAGCCCCGACATGGGATAATCCGCAAGCAGCGCCTGCACGATCTTGGCTTCCGACGCAGTCAGGCTGACGCGCGTATGTGCAAGTTCCTCACGGATCGACACTCCCCACCCCTTATCGTCAATCGAACCTACACATGTCGATTAGTCTACAATCAGGCATGCTCTAGTCAATTTCGAAAATTAACCGACACAATGTCCTGCAACGGGCCTTGCGGGAAAAGTGTTACCTTTCCGCTCGGGCCGCTCCCTCATTGTACGATGTTCTCACCAAGCCTCCCGCCGGATTGAAACTCAAACTCTAAGTTGGCAGCAATAGATGCTGTGACGTACATCCTAATCCTCTGGGCGAACGATAGGGTAAAGGCTACCAAGAGCGCCAAGTTGCGCTTCTGAAATATAGATTATTGAAAAGCCCAAATAGAACAACGTAAGGGTTTGCTCTCAGTCCTCCCCGCCTAGCGAAGGGGTCAGCCAACTGACACGAGCTGGCAAGCCAAATTCTTCAATGAAAACAATGAGCCAAACCTTGTGTCGGAAATGCCAAGGTCACAAGCTTTGGAGAATGAAGGCGCAGAGAGAAGAGAAAGTGCCTATTAACCGGTAACCGCCAACACAAGCTTGTGGCGATGAACCCCGCAGTTCTGCGGTATCTGCAGTAAGACGATCAGCGCGGGAGAATGATTCGAGGAGGAGCGGTGGTAGCGGAGGAGGGATTCGAACCCCCGACACAAGGATTATGATTCCTCTGCTCTAACCAACTGAGCTACTCCGCCGGGTTCCGCTAAGCGGGCGCGGGGCCTGCTTGGGAAGGCCGGGGTATAGGGGTGGGGGTGGAATTCTGTCAAGCTGGGTTTGTGGGCCGGACTCAGGAAAATTCAGGGCAAACGGCGAGGAAACAGCGCTTGCGAAGATGCCGGGCCATGGCGGCTTAAGTCAACGGAGGGTGCATGGGGGCTCCGCGCGAGTAAGGTGAACATGCGGGGTCGAAAGAGGCTGCCTCGCAAGGATGGCTGTTCTCAGCAGCATTGAGCGACCGAAATGTCTGTCCTCAAGAGTCTGCCCGGCCTCAAGCGGAAGGCGCGGCGGCGCGAAGGACTGGACAATTTTGCAGGCCGGCCGGGGCTCCACCTTGGCCCAAAATCCGTTAGAGCGGGCGCGGCGCTCCGGGCCGAATCGGTCCGGCGCCCTCTTTTGCCGGGCTGGGTGGCTTGCGTGGCGTTCGCGCCATGGGAGATCCGCCGGCCCGCTCGCGAGCGGAGCCTGTGTCATGACTCTCATCCTGTTCCCGGTTTCTCGGAAAATGCCGGCATGAGCCCGCGGATCGGCGTGCTCGGCTGCGGCTATTGGGGCGCGAACCATGTTCGGACGCTGAAAGGGCTCGGCGCGCTCGCGGCAGTGGCCGATATCCATCCCGAGCGCGCCCAGGCGCTCGCCAGCGAGCATGGCTGCCTCGCACTTTCCCCCGATGAGATCCTCGCCCATCGCGAAATCGACGCGCTGGTGATCGCGCTGCCCGCCCAATTTCATGCCGACATGGCGATCCACGCCATCGAGAACGGCAAGGATGTGCTGGTGGAAAAGCCGATCGCGCTGACCGTGCCCGATGCGGAACGCGCGGTGAAGGCAGCACGCGATGCCGGCCGCGTGTTCATGACCGGCCATATCCTGCGCTTCAACCCGGCCTTCGAGCGGCTCTTGGCGCTGGTGGACGAGGGTACGCTCGGGGCCCTGCGCTATGTGCATGCGCATCGCCTGGGGCTTGGCAAGTTCCACGCCGAGTTCGACGCGCTGTGGGATCTCGGGCCGCACGACCTGTCGATGATCGTGGCGCTGACCAGGAGCGAGCCGACCGCTGTGCACGGTGAAGGTTCGGCCTTCGTGGACCAGCTCAACGATTTTGCGCATCTGCATATGCGCTTTCCTGAGCATGTTGCCGCCCATCTCTTCGTGTCGCGCTTGAGCCCCTATCGCGAACGGCGGCTGTCGGTGGTCGGATCGGAGGCCATGGCCGTGTTCGACGATCTCGAACCCTGGGAGCGCAAGGTCGCGCTTTACCGGCACAAGGTGTGGGATGAGAACGGCCGCTGGAAATTCGAGCAGAGCGAGCCGGAATATCTCCCCGTCGAGCCGGGCATGCCGCTGACGCGCGAGCTGGAACACTTCCTCCACTGCATCGAAACGCGTGGGACCCCGCGTACGGATGGCGAGGAAGCGATCCGCGTCTTGCGAATTCTTACCGCGGGCAGTGCCTCAGGCGAAGCGGTTTAAGGTTCACGCCGAAAGGCGCGGCCTTACGTTCAGCGCATCCAGGCTCTCTTCGGCGCGTGCATTGCGGCGCGAACGGGCGATGAAGCCGCCGCCGAGCACCCGTGCGCCTTCATCCTCGCCGTCATAAAGGACGCAGGCCTGGCCAGGCGCGATGGCACCTTCGCCTTCGGCGAGCAACACGCGCGTGTCCGTGCCGTCGGAGAACAATGTCGCGGGCCGCGCGGGCCGCGTCGAGCGCACCTTGGCCCAGACGGAGAGGCCGGTTGCGGGCAGGTCAGGCAAGGCGCCCTCGCCCAGCCAGTTCACGTCGCGCAGCGATACTTCCTCCGTGTCGAGCGCCTCGCGGGGGCCGACCACCACACGGGCCGCGTTTGCATCGAGATGGACCACATAAAGCGGCTCGCCGGCGGCCACCTTCAAGCCCCGCCGCTGGCCCACCGTGAAGCCGCCCACGCCGTCATGAGTGCCCAGCACGCGACCATCGAGGTGCACGATCTCGCCACCGCGCAAGGCTTCGGGCTTGAGCTTGCGCAACACATCGGCATAGCGCCCCTCGGGCACGAAGCAGATGTCCTGGCTGTCGGGCTTCTGCGCGATCTCCAGGCCCATCTCGGCCGCCAGTTCGCGCACGCGGGCCTTGGGCAGGTCGCCGAGCGGAAAGCGCAGGAAATCGACCTGGGCCTGCGTGGTCGCGAACAGGAAATAGCTCTGGTCGCGCGCTTCGTCATGCGGACGCACCAGAACGCGGCGGCCGTTCTCGGCGCGCGAGCGGATGTAATGGCCGGTGGCGAGCGCCGCTGCATCGAGATCCTTCGCGGTCGCGAGCAGGTCGGCGAACTTCACCGTACGGTTGCAAGACACGCAGGGGATCGGCGTTTCGCCGCGCGCGTAGGCTTCGGCGAAGGGCTCGATCACCTGCTTGCGGAAGCGCTCCTCATAGTCGAGCACGTAATGGGGAATGCCGAGCATTTCGGCCGCGCGCGCGGCATCCGCAATGTCGGCGCCCGCGCAGCACGAGCCCGCGCGCTTCACCGCCGCGCCATGATCGTAGAGCTGCAGCGTGATGCCCACCACCTCGAAGCCTTCGCGCTTGAGGAGGCCTGCGACCACGGACGAATCGACGCCGCCCGACATGGCGACCACGACGCGGTTGTCTTCCGGCCGGCCGGGCAGGCCGAGGCTGTTGGTTTCAGGGGCGAAGGGAGCGCTCATGGCGCGCCTCATAGCGGAAACAAAAGCTTGCCGCCACTCTCTCCACCGCTCACTCAAAAGCACGTGAACGGTTTCAGCATTTTTTAAAGCTGACGGGATAGCTTGCCCTTCGATTAGGTCGATTGCGTGTTGAGAGTCCTTATGACCGATCTTGTAAGACCGCGTGTGAAGTATGTGATTGGTCCCGATGGCAGCCCGCTGACCATTGCCGACCTGCCACCTGCCGATACGCGTCGCTGGGTCATTCGCCGGAAGGCGGAAGTTGTGGCAGCCGTGCGCGGCGGCCTTTTGAGCCTTGAAGAGGCATGCCAGCGCTATACGCTGACGACCGAGGAGTTCCTGTCCTGGCAGGCCTCGATCGACGAGCATGGGCTGGCCGGCTTGCGCACCACGCGCATCCAGCAATACCGGCACTGACGGCCAGTCGCCGCCGGAAGCGCGGCGCGTTCCAATCATGGCATCTTGATCGCAGTGCGGGATGACGGCATCCCGCAGCGATGGATCTCCGACGCATCCTGATCATCGGCAACAGCGGCTCGGGCAAGAGCTGGCTGGCTGAACGCCTTGGCGATGCGTGCTCCGTTGCGCCCACCGATCTCGACACAATTCGCTTGATCGGGCCGGGCTATAGGCTGAGGCGCGAGGCGCGAGGCGCGAGGCCATCGCGATCGTCAGACAAATCACGCAAGCCGAGCAGTGGATCATCGAAGGCGTTTATGGCTGGCTGGCGCAAGCGGCCTTGCCGCGCGCCACCTGCCTGATCTGGCTCGATCTTCCCGTCGAGGATTGCATCGCGAACCTGACAGAGCGCGGCGTGCGCGGCAGTGGCGATCGGGCATCGTTCAGTGTGCTGCTGGAATGGGCGCGCGATTATGAGGGACGCGGGAGCAGTTCGTCACGCGCGGCGCACAGTGATCTTTCGAAAAGCTTCGGCGGGGATGCGGTAGTACTTCCCAATCGCAAGGCAGCCGAAGAATTTCTGCGAATCACTTCGAGTGGAAGCTGAGTCGACTGACTGGACCTGTTCGGGGCTTGTCGGAAAATTCTGAAGCGGCAGGGCGGGTGGAGACTTCCCCCGCCCTTTATCCCTTCCCACAAGGGAGAGAGATCACCAGCGTCGCGCCTTTTTCTTCAAGCCAGACACCGAGCATCAAGACCAAATGCGGCGATGACGCCCGCCCTCCCCCTTGTGGGGAGGGATAAAGGGTGAGGGTGACGCAGCCACCCCTACCACCGTTCATCGCCTGTCTTGCATCTCAATCGACAAGCAAATGGGGTGACGTCACCCCGCCATCAGCCGCGGCGCTTCCGCCACATCCCGCACGCCGCGCGATTCGATCGCTTCCGCCTTGGAAAGCTCCGCTTCAGCTTCATCCAGTAGGGCTTGAGCATCTTCACGCCGGCTCATCAGGTCGGCTTGGCTGTTCTTGAGGTTGTCGCGGCGCTGGCGCGCGGCTTTGGCGAAGGTGGGATAGGCGAAGTGGTTGATGTCGGTGATGCCGGCCTTGCGTTCCTCGGCCCCGATCTGGACTTCCAGTTCGCCGGCCATGCGGTCGAACTCGGCGATCATCGTGTCGAGCTGCGCCAGCTGGCGCTTTTTGTCGTTGACCTGAAACTGCTTCAACCGGACGAGGTTGTCTCGTGATTTCATGTCCGACCACTCCCATGCAGGCGCGTGTGTGCCGCGCGCGTTCTTTGCCCAGAAGCCCCCGCCGCCCGGCGCAAGCCCCGTGCCCGGCGCAAGGTTACCGAAAGGCAAACGAATTCCTAAGAATTCACCGTCTTGGTAACCCTTCGTTTACGGGCCTGGTTAATCATAGGAACGAAGGATTTAAGGCCCGGTAAAAAAGAACGGGAGAAGGCGGAGGATCCGCTCTCCCCAACGCTTTGCAGGGCTATCCGAAACGGAAAATGGCGACGGGAATGAGCGTAGAACGGACATCGGCGGGTATTTTCCAGCGCGTCAGGCGCGGGACGAGACACCCTCTGTTAACCATTCGATGCCAATTTTCGGCACTGGAAATGACCGTCCCGGCTTGCGCCTCGTCAGCGCTGAAGCGGGCCGGCGGCGGGAAAGGGGATTAAGATGCGCGTACTCCTGATTGAAGACGACAGTGCGATCGCACAAAGCATCGAGTTGATGCTGAAATCCGAAAGCTTCAACGTTTATTCGACCGATCTGGGCGAAGAAGGCGTCGATCTCGGCAAGCTCTACGACTACGACATCATCCTGCTCGACCTGAACCTGCCCGACATGTCGGGCTACGAGGTTCTGCGCACGCTGCGCCTTTCCAAGGTCAAGACGCCGATCCTGATCCTGTCCGGCATGGCCGGCATCGAGGACAAGGTGCGGGGCCTGGGCTTCGGCGCCGACGACTACATGACCAAGCCCTTCCACAAGGACGAGCTGGTTGCCCGCATCCACGCCATCGTGCGCCGTTCCAAGGGCCACGCCCAGTCGGTGATCCAGACCGGCGATCTGATCGTCAATCTCGATGCCAAGACCGTGGAGGTCGGCGGCCAGCGCGTTCACCTGACCGGCAAGGAATACCAGATGCTGGAGCTGCTTTCGCTCCGCAAGGGCACGACGCTCACCAAGGAAATGTTCCTCAACCACCTTTATGGCGGCATGGACGAGCCCGAGTTGAAGATCATCGACGTCTTCATCTGCAAGCTGCGCAAGAAGCTGGACCTGTCGTCAGGCGGCCAGAACTATATCGAAACCGTCTGGGGCCGCGGCTATGTACTGCGCGAGCCCGAGGAAGTGCGCGCCAGCGCCTGATATCCCGACAAACCTTCACACAAACGCCGCGCCGGGCCGGAAGCCTCGCGCGGCGTTTTCGTGTTCTGAAACGGCGTCAGGCCGCGACCGCCTCGTCCCGAAGCAGCGGCATGACCCGCGTCACGAGCTGCATCCGGTTGAAGGGCTTGAGCAGAAAGCCGTTGGCACCCGCGCGGCGCGCCCGCATGATGGCGCCGAGATCCATCTCGACCAGCGAAACCAGGAGTGCGGGCTTATGCTCGGACGCTGCAAAACGTCGGAAGAGATCGAGCGCCTCGCCATTCGGCAGATTGCCGTCCGCGATCACCAGATCGGGGATCCGGAAGCTCGCGCGCATCAGCGCGTCGCTGGCATCGCGCGCCTCGTCCACCTCGATGCCTTCGCTTTGAAGGATGCGGCGCGCCACTTTCCGCACCACATCCGAGCCTTCCACCAGAAGACAACGCTTGTCCCTATGCACTGAACCCGATCCTCGCGAGAAACGCCTGCCTTTCGTTCCGTCTCGGAGAAAGGCAGGCGTGACGCTAAACGAGGCCCCGTGAAAAAGCGGAAAAGGAATGCGGTAAAGTTTTAGGAAGCAGCCGCCGAGGCCACGTCCGACTTGGCGACCGCCGAAAGCACGATCTGCTCGGGCGTCGCGTTGATGTTGATCACCATCCCGGCTTCCTGCGCCAGAAGCAGCGTATAGTAAGGCTGCACCGAATGCGCGTCGATCGGCTCTTCGGGGCGCTGGCCCGAATGCAGTTCGAGGAATTTCGGCGGCACGCGCACCATCGGCCCGCTCGACGTCATCGTGAAGCGCGCTTCGCCGTCGAGATCGGCGAGTTCCACCGCGATGCGACCGCCGCGCGGGATCGTGGCATTCGCGATCAGCAGGAGGTTGAGGATCAGCTTGACCTTGTTCTTGGGCAGAAGCGCGCGTCCGCCCTGCCAAGTCAGTTCCGGCTTCTCGTTCTTGAAATAGGCGGCGGCCACCGTTTCCGCGTCGCCTGTGTCGATCTGCATGCCAGCCGAGCCTGCGGCACCGAAGGCGATGCGCATATATTGCAGCCGTGCCGAGGCGTTGCGCGCGCTCTGGCGGATCAGCCGCATCGCATCCTCGTCCGCGCCACCCTCGTCGAGCAGTTCCAGCCCGTTATTGATGGCGCCCACCGGCGAGATGATGTCGTGGCACACGCGCGAGCACAGAAGTGCAGCAAGCTCGGGCGCACCGAGAGCGAAAAGATCGGCCAATTCCGTGAACTCCTTCGAATAGCGGGCGGGCGAATGGCGGGCGGGTTGCTTCGGGTCTCAAGACCCTGTCGCGCGCTTACCGGCAACCACCGTCACCGCGAGCCCACACCCGAACTTTTGTGTTCTTAATGGTTGAAGAACGATTACCGCCTAGTCTCGCGAGTGCAAGGCGGAATTGAACCGAAAAGAGTTCAGCCCGCCGGCAGGGTCGAAGGCGCTCAAGCGAACTGCTCCGGTTTTCAAGGAGAAGCACTCATGTCCTCCATTCTACGCGCGCTCGTGGCCTGCGTCGCCTTCGTGCTGTCGGGCCTGCTCGCCGTTCCCTCGCATGCCCAGGACGGCGGCTATTCGGCTCAGGAGATCGTCGATTCGGGTCACAAATTCTTCGGCTCGACATCCGGCGGCCTCGCTTCCGTGGTCGAGAAGATCTTTTCGGAATACGGCCTGCCCAACGGCTATGTGCTCGGCGAAGAAGGGGCCGGCGCGCTGATCGGCGGCCTCACTTATGGCGAAGGCACGCTCTTCACCAAAAATGCGGGCGACCACAAGGTGTTCTGGCAGGGCCCGTCCATCGGCTGGGATTTCGGCGGCGACGGCTCGCGCGCGATGATCCTGGTCTATAATCTCGACCAGGTGGATTCCGTTTACCGGCGCTTCGGCGGTGTGGCGGGCTCGGCCTATGTGGTGGCGGGCCTGGGCTTCACCGTCTTGCGCAACCAGAACGTCCTGCTCGTGCCGGTGCGCACCGGCGTCGGCGCGCGGCTCGGCCTCAATGTCGGCTACCTCAAGGTCACCGACAAGCCGACATGGAATCCTTTTTGAACGGGAACGTCCGTTTCTGGTAAAGACCCCGTTCACCTTGCCGAACCCTGAATTCAAGCTTCAGCTGGATTCACAGCGCTCCCGCATGAGAGAATGCGGGAGCGTTTCTGCTTTTTCTGCTCGCGGAACCTTGCCTTGGTAATCCAGTCGGCCGTCTTCTTCGTTCTCGGCGCGCTTTGCGCGGGCCTCTTGGCGCTTCTTATCGCACCCATGCTGTTGCGCCGCGCGCGGCGGCTGGCGAAAGCCGAGATCGAATCCTCCCTGCCGCTTTCGCTGAACGAGCTGCAATCGGAGAAGGACCGTCTGCGCGCCGATCTCGCGATGCAGATGCGCAAGCTCGAAGTGGATGCCAAGGCCGCCCGCGCGCAGGCCACCGAACAGACCATCCTGCTCGACCGTGGCAAGGAAGAGATCCGCCAGCTCAACGAGGTGGTGAAGGGCCATGGCGTACGCATCGCAGCTCTCGAAGTGGAACTCGCGGACACCCGCGCGCGGCTGGGCGAGCGCGAGGAACAGGCCGGCAAGCTGTCCGAGCAGCTCAGCATCCAGACCGAAACCCTGCGCCAGCGCGATGCCGAAATCGTCGAATTGGGCCGCCGGCAGGATGCCGCGACCAACCCGGCAGTCGAGGCAGTTCCCGTTGTGGCGACGGGTGAAGCAACCGAGGCAACAGGTGAAACACCTCCAGCCGCGGTCCTTTCCGACGACCAGTCGAACGCCTTGCGTCGCGCGCTTGCCGAAAAGGACGAGGCGCTCGAACGCCGCGCCCGCGAGGCCGAGCGCCTGCGCGAGGAAACCAACCGCCAGCGCGCCGAGCGCGACCAGCTTAACGAGGAACTGGTCACCGCCCGCACCGAGCGGGTGGCGCTGGAAGTGGAACTGGCCGAACTCCAGACCCGGCTCAGCCGCCTTTTCCCGCGCAGCGGTGCGAATGCCGACCCTGCCGTGCTCCTCGCCGCCATGGCCGCCGATCGCGAAAAGCTCGAAAAGCGCCTCGAAGCCGCCACCGCCGAAACCGAGCGCCTGCGCGAACAGGCAGGCTCGAGCGATCTGCGCGACGACATCCTGCGCATCGGCGCGGAAGTGACAGCCCTCGTCGCAAATCTCGAAGGCCCGGACGGCCCCATCGACCGGCTGGTCGGCAAGGGAAGCGAAACCGGCGGCACAGGCCTCGCCGACCGCATCAGAGCCTTACGCGCTCAAACCGCCTCGCCCGCGCCCGAAAAGTGATAAAGCGCGACGGCACTCGCCGCCGCCACATTGAGACTGTCCCATTGCGGCGCCTGCGGAATGCGAACACTGGGAATCCGGCTCAATAAGTCTTCCGGCAAGCCCGTCCCCTCAGCGCCCAGCCAGAGCGCCCGCCGCTGCCCACGCGGCACGGCGGACAAAGCAAGTTTTCCGCCGGGCGAAAGGGCCGCCTGCGCGAAACCCGCATCGTCCAGCGCCTCGACCAGCATTCCCGCATCCGGCGCGGTCGCAAACGGCACCTTCAGCACGGCGCCGACCGAAACCCGGATCGCCTTGCGATAAAGCGGATCGCAGGAAATGGGGTCGAGCAGAACGGCACAGGCGCCGAACGCCGCCGCGTTGCGGAAGATCGCGCCCATATTGTCATGGTTGGCGATGCCCGCGGCCACCACCACCAGCGCCTCCTCCGGCAAGCCTGCCAGCACATCGCCCACTTTCTCGGCCGGTCTCTTGCGCCCGATCGCCAGAATGCCG
Source organism: Mesorhizobium liriopis (assembly GCF_024053505.1). Taxonomy (GTDB): domain Bacteria; phylum Pseudomonadota; class Alphaproteobacteria; order Rhizobiales; family Rhizobiaceae; genus Mesorhizobium_B; species Mesorhizobium_B liriopis. Next base: position 22,839 of record NZ_JAMXQS010000002.1, read on the forward strand.
CGATGAAGGTGAAAGCCTGCGATGGCATCCATCACGGCAGGTTCGGCACAGTAAACCGGCACGTGTCCCGGCAGCTTGGCCAGCACGGCTTCCATGCCGCTCAGGCGGCTCGGCAGAAGCAGCACTGATTCCGCTTCGAAGCGCCTGGCGCTCAAAAGCACGTCGATCACCACCTTGCCCTCGGCGATGAAGCGGTTCTCGCGCCCCACCAGATCGCGCTCGCGAATATCGCGATAGGCGGCGATGCGCGGGTCGGACGGATCGGAGATGGTGAGAGTGGGCGTCAAGCCGCCCCGCGTGCGGTGCGCGCCATCTCGACCAGGATCATCCGTATGTCCTCGGCACCCCGCAGCGGACGCGGGAACGTCACGCGCCGCACATCGTCGCCGAGCGACAGGTCGAGCCCATCCACGTCGATGCCCGTCAACAGCCACTCGCCTTCCGGCGCCTTGGCGAAGTGCGACGCGTAAAGCGCTATCGCATCGCGATGGTCGGCATTCATGTGCTGCACGGCTCCCCGCTCCGATGCGGCCACCGCATCGACGGTCAAACCTTCCACGACCAGATCCTCGCGCGACAGCTCATAGGCGCGCCCGAAGCCGCCATTCAGGCTCGCGCGCACCGGCTCGAGTCGCACGAGGGTGAAGTCCCCCAGCCCCGCATAAAGCTGCGCCTTGGGGTGGCGCGCGAGATAGCGCCGCTCGGCCCATTCATAGTTTCGCGTGCCGCGCTCCAGGAATTGTGCCTCTGCGCAGAGCGTGATGCGCGGATGCGCGAGTGGATCACCCTTGCCCGGCTCGCCCAACAGCAGCGAGACCTTCGGGTTCGCGCGCATGGCGGGCGTATGCGCGGCGAGTCCCGAGACAAGGATCAGCGGTGCTCCGGACGGATCGGTCGCAACCCCCACGCGGCTCGCCAGCGGCCAGTTCGATCGCGGCTCAACCGTCGCCAGGGCGCCGAACCGTGCAGAGCGCACGAGCGTCCTGGCCAGCAAAAGCGCCTGGTCATCGACCGCGCGTAGCACATCCTTTTTCCGGGCCTGAGCCATTTCCAGATTTTCCGAATCGTCCAAGGATTTTCGTCCTATTCTGACGGGTATGATCCGGCAAGACTGGCATGAGACACCGTGCCGTGAAAGCGCGCGAGCGCGCCGGGGCGGATTTCATGGGCGAGAAGCCGCGCGGGATCGACCGGGCGCGGCATGGTCAGCTGCTTGGACGGGATGCGCGAGAAACCGAGCGGCCCGTAATAGGGCTCGTCCCCCACCAGCACCACGAGGCCCCACCCGGTTTGAGCGGCCGCGTCCAAAGCCATGGCCATCAGCTTCTTGCCGATGCCGATATTCTTGAAGCGCGGCGGCACCGCGAGCGGGCCGAGCAGCAGCGCGCGGCCTTCACCTGCCGCAATCGGCGTCATCCGCACCGAGCCTGCCAGTTCACCGCCCATCGTCGCCACGAAGGACAGCGCACGGTCGTGCGGTCCCTGTTCGCGGATACGGGTCGCGGCACGCGCGAAGCGGCCGGGGCCGAAGCTTTGTTCGTGAAGCACTTCGATGGCGGCGTCATGTTCCGGCAGTTCGGCCGAGAACACCGTGGCGGCGGCAAGCATGTCGCGAGGGTCCGTGATGGATGGGGAGGAGGAAGAGCGGCGCAAGAAATCGAAAGTCCGCGTGGAAAACGCGGGTGTTCAGCGTGCTCGTCGTCGCGATGTGCCCAATCCGATCATGGTTCGCCCGCTATCACCTCGCGGGCCGCCCGTCCATCCGTTTTACGCACCGTTCAACGCGAAGCCGGTTTGCTTGGGCGCGGTGTGACCCTAACTCCGCATTCAAGGACAGCCCCGAAAGGCAGGGCAAGGAGCGCGAAAATGGGTCTTCTGATCGACGGCCAGTGGCAAGACCAGTGGTACGATACCAAGAGCACGGGCGGGAAGTTCGAGCGGCAGGACGCCAAATGGCGTGACTGGATCACCGCCGATGGCACGCCCGCGCCGGGCCGCACGCGCGGCTTCAAGGCGGAGCCCGATCGCTACCACCTCTATGTCAGCCTGGCCTGCCCCTGGGCGCACCGCACGCTGATCGTCCGCAAGCTCAAGAAGCTGGATGACGTGATCTCGGTTTCCGTCGTCCATCACTTCATGGGCGAAAACGGCTGGACCTTTCTGAAAGAAGACGGCGCCACCGGCGACACGCTTTACGGCTTCGATTTCCTGCACCAGATCTACACCAAGGCCGACCCGCATTTCTCGGGCCGCGTCACCGTGCCGGTGCTCTGGGACAAAGAGACGGAAACCATCGTTTCCAACGAGTCCGCCGAGATCATCCGCATGCTCAACAGCGCGTTCGACGCTTACGGCGACGCCTCGCTCGACCTCTACCCCGAAGAGCTTCGCCCCGAGATCGACGCCATCAACGCCAAGATCTACGACACGGTCAACAACGGCGTCTACAAAGCCGGCTTCGCGACCACGCAGGAGGCCTACGCGAACGCCTATCGCGCGCTCTTCGCGACACTCGACGAACTCGAAACGCGCTTGGCGTCGAACCGCTATCTGGTCGGCGACCGCATCACCGAAGCCGACTGGCGGCTTTTCACCACGCTCGCGCGCTTCGATCCCGTTTATGTCGGCCACTTCAAGTGCAACCGCCAGCCTATCGCGGATTATCCCAACCTGTCCGCCTATTTCCGCGAGCTTTATGCCGTGCCGGGCGTGAAGGAGACGGTCGATCTCCTCCACGTCAGGCACCACTATTACCGCTCGCACCCCACCATCAACCCGACCCGCATCGTCCCCGAAGGCCCGGCGCTCGATTGGGACAAGCCGCACGATCGTGAACGCATCGGCTGAGATTTGCCGAAGACCGAAGCTTCGCTGCAACCGTGCCGGCAACCATTTGCCGGCGCGACTCGAATGGAATCCGGCGAATAGTTGCCCCTCTCATCTTACCAAAGCTTAATGTGCCGGTTCACTTCCCATTCACCCGGCGACGCCCAGTTTCGTGCTCGTTGAATCCACGAAAGGACGTGCTCCATGAACCGCACTCTCTCCACCCTTTGCGCCGCCGTGATCGCCCTGACCTCGCTCGGCGCGTCCGCCGGCATGTCGAGCGCCGCACCGCTTCCGAGCGCCCAGTCGCATGCGGGGCAGAGCCATGTGATCGACGTGCAGATGCGTCGTGATCGACAGGCTTGCTCGCCGCGTGAAGCGCTGCGTAAGGCGGAGCGCCTCGGCCTGCGTCGCGCCCGTGTGGTGCGCGAAACCCGCCGCTTCGTCGCGGTCAGCGGCCTGCGCCGCGGCGCGCGCGTGACGGTGGAGTTCGCTCAGTCGCGCGGCTGCCCGACCCTGCGCTGAGTGCTCTCATCTCAAGGAAAAAGCCCGCCCGGCCTCAAACCGGGCGGGCTTTTTCTTTGAACTGTTCGATCACCAGTCTTCCGTGGGCGGCAGGCCTTCGACCACTTCCCTAATCCGCCGACGCGTGCCCTCGGTAATACCTTCGGGCAACCTGTCGAGGGAAAAGAACCCGGCCTCCGCGATTTCCCGGTCTGCCGCTTTCGGCGCGCTTTGCGTGAAATTCTCCACCACATAAAGCGCCACATGATCGCGCGGGCTGGCATGGCGGTTGAAATAGACGGCAAACAGCCTTGGCCGTCCCTCCACCACGATATTGCCTTCCTCGCGCAGCTCGTGCCCCAGCGCCTGTTCCAGCGTCTCGCCCGTTTCGACGCCCCCGCCCGGCAACTGCCAGCCGGGCACGTAAGTGTGGCGGATCAGAAAGACGCTGTTCTGCGCCCGGTCGAGCACGAGCCCGCGCACGCCGAGCGTCATCGGCCGGCGCAGGCGGAAATAGAGATGAAAGGCGCGCCGCCTCAGGCGTGCTTCGAGGGTTTCACGTGGAACCTCTGCGTCGGATCGGCTCATGAGACATGCTTTCATTGGCAGGCGCGGGTGCCGTGCCCTAGAACATCACCATGTTCAGGCTTGCGCATCTTTCCGACGTCCATCTTGGGCCCCTGCCGGATGTAAACTATCGGCAGCTCGCCTCCAAGCGGATGGTCGGCTATGTGAATTGGCACCGTAATCGCTCGGCCTTTCTGCATGACGACGTGCTGGACGCGATCGTCGCCGACATGCACGCACAGGCGCCCGATCATGTCGCCGTGACCGGCGATCTCGTGAACCTCGCGCTCGACCGCGAGGTGGAACTTGCCCGTCTCTGGCTCGACATTCTGGGCCAGCCGCATGATGTTTCGGTGGTTCCCGGCAACCACGACGCCTATGTGCCCGGCGCCTTCGACAAGGCCTGTCTCGCCTGGGCGCCCTTCATGCAGGGCGACGGGCAAACCGAGACGCCTAAGCGCGAGACATTCCCTTACCTGCGCGTTCGCGGCAACATCGCGCTGATCGGCGCCACATCGGCGCGTGCCTCCGCGCCCTTCATGGCGACCGGTTACTTCAAGGAGCGCCAGGCAGCACAACTCCGCACGCTACTCGCCGAGACAGGGCGGCAGAAGCTGTTCCGCGTCGTGATGATCCACCACCCGCCCGTTCGCGGTGCGGTACCCGCCCACAAGCGCCTGTTCGGCATCGGCCTGTTCCAGGATGCGGTGCGCGAAGAGGGCGCGGAACTGGTGCTGCATGGCCATTCGCACCTGCCGACGCTTCTCTCGATTGCGGGCCCACGCGGCCCCGTGCCGGTGGTTGGCGTCGCGGCCGGGGGCCAGTCGGTGGGAGCCTCCAAGCCGCCCGCCCAGTTCAACCTGATCGAGGTGGATGGCGCGGCCCCCGACTGGAGCATCCGTTTGATCCGCCGCGGCCTGACGGAAAAAGGCAAGCCGGTCAGCGAGATTTCGAGCGAAGACCTGTCGCGCCCGCGTGTGATCCAGGCGAGCTAGACCGGTCGAGGGTCAGCACCGGCGATCCGCCGGCGAACCCTTTTTCAGTCGAGACGCTTCTTCGCCTGAGAGCGTCCGCGCAGCCACAGCACGAGGAAGGGTGCGACGATGAAGAGCGCGGCGACCACGACCGCCGCCGTCATCGAGCGGCTTCCCAAGCCCACCATGATCGTCGGCAGGAAATAGGCGAACAGCGCGAAGCCGAGCAGAAACAGCCCGGCGCCCAGCAGCGTCCTGCGGTTCTCGCTCATGCCGCCTCGCGCGGGGCAACAGCCACCGCACAGGCGCAGCCGCCATCGGCGCAGAGCCCATATTCGGGCTCGACCGTGGCATGCTCGATGCCGTGCCGGGTGCGCAGGCGCTGCTTGACGCCTGCGATCACCGTGCCGGGCTCCGCACCCTCACGCAAATGAACATGAAGCGTCGCCATGTGGCGTGCGCCATCGAGCGACCAGAGATGCATGTGGTGGATGTCGCCCACGCCCGGCACATGCGCCTTGAGATCGGCCGCCACCTTGTCGCCATCGAGCGAAGCCGGCGCACCTTCCAGAAGCAGATGCCCGGATTCGCGCGTCAGCGCCCAGGCCGAACGGAACAGCAGAACGGCCACGAGCGCAGACAGGATCGGATCGATCGGCGTCCAGCCCGTCAGCATGATGATGCCTGCCGCCGCGAGTGCGGCGACCGATCCGAGCAGATCGCCCAGCACATGCAGCACGGCCCCCCGCATGTTGAGGTTCTGCGCCCCGCCCGAAAGCACGAAGAACGAGGCCACGTTCACCAAGAGACCCAGGCCTGCCACCACCAGCATCGGCCCGCCCAGAACGGGCTGCGGATCGACCACACGTTTGGCTGCCTCGAACAGGATGAAGAAGCCGATCAGGAAGACCGACAGGCCGTTCACGAAGGCGACCAGAGTCTTCACCCGGTCGAAGCCATAGGACAGCCGCGTGCTCGGGGCCCGTCCCGACAGCGAGAACGCATACCAGGCGAGCCCCAGCGCGACGGTATCGGTCAGCATGTGCCCGGCATCGGCTAGAAGTGCGAGCGAGCCCGTCCACCAGCCGCCCAGCGCTTCCGCCACCATGAAGCCGCCGGTAAGCGAAGCTGCGACCATCACCCGCGTGCGGTTGCTGGTGTCGCCATGCACATGGCCGATCCCGCCATGGTCGTGCCCATGGTGATCGTGCCCATGGTGGCTGTGAGCGTGCGCGCCGTGGCCATGCGCATCATGCCCATGTGAATGGTCATGATGCGCATGACCCGCGTGGGAATTTCCAGGGCTGGAATGCCCATGGTCGGAATGCCCACGGGCGGAATGATCGTGATGCGAATGATCCTGCGCCATGATCGCTTTCATCTGTGGCAGCTGTTGTCAGCCGGCCCGGCAATCCTCCAGTCGCCGCTTCTGTTGCCCTTCGTCACCGAAATTCTCGGGTGAAAGCCAAGCCTCGAAGCCGGCGCGGATCGCGGGCCAGTCCTTTTCGATCATGGCATACCATGCCGTGTCGCGGTTTTCACCCTTGACCACCATATGCTGGCGGAACACGCCTTCGTGTGTGAAGCCGAACCGCTCCGCCGCGCGCTTGGACGGCTCGTTGCGGTTGTTGCATTTCCACTCGAAGCGGCGATAGCCGAGCCGGTCGAAGATATAGGAGGCGAAGAGGAACAGCGCCTCGGTCGCCGCGGGCTTTCGCGAAACGAGCGGCCCCCAATAGATGTTGCCGATCTCGGCCACCCCATTCGCCGCATCGATCCGCATCAAGGTCTGTCGCCCGGCCACCTTGCCCGATGCCTTGTCGATCACCGCGAAGAAGAGCGGATCGGCGCTTGCTTCCGCTTTCTGAAGCCATGCCTCGAACGCCTCGCGCGATTCCGGCGGGTTTTCGAACAGCCAGCGGAAGCGCTCGCCGATATCGGCAATGCTCGACGCTTCGAAGAGGTCGTCCCCGTGGGCAGCGGCGCTCAACGGCTCGAGCCGCACATATCGCCCCTCCAGCACCACGCGTTCCGGCACCGGCGCGCCGCGCCAATTCGAAAGGTTGTCCATCGCAGTTTCCCCGGCTCGATATGCGGTCCGTGCCTGCTCGGGCCACAAGCCGCAAGGGCCATCACCGGAGCGCGGGCTGCGCCACGACAAAAAAGGGCGGCCCGAGAGCCACCCCTTTTCGCGAACCGTGCTTGGGAGGAGGAAAGCCGATCCGATTGCTGAGAGGCTGCACCTTTATGGTTAACAGCCCGTTAAGATCTCAGACGGTCGGCGCGGCCGGCACCGTGGCGCTCTTCACTGTCGCCTCGATATGGTCGATCAGCGCATCTTCGAGGCCCAGACGGCCGGCGAGCTGGTCGAGAAAGCCGCGTTCGGCGCGGCTGTCGGCATCGACGGCCAGACGCGCGGCGGTGTAAAGCTCGACCTTCTGCGCCTCGGTCTGCGCGCCCGACACGATGCTGTCGAGATCGATCGGCTTCTTCAGCTCGTCCTGCAGGAACTGACCCGCCTCATCCTCGAGACCGGCGGTCTGCGAACGGTCGCCGATGCGGGCCAGTTCCTCTTCATCGACCTGACCGTCGGCCTTGGCGGCTGCGATCATCACGCGGATCAGGGTCAGGGCGAAGTCGTTCTCGCCCTGCGGCGCCGATGCCGGGTGGAAATCCGTGTTGGCGGGTGGCGGCAGAAGCTCGGGCTCGGCCGTGCCGGTGTTCGGCACTTCCTGCGGGCTCTTGCCGGCCTGATGATCCTGATAGGCCTTGTAGGCCATGGAGGCGATGGCAGCCAGACCGCCGAGCTTGATGGCCGAGCCCGCGATGCCACGACCTGCCCCCGTGCCCAGCACGCCCGCCAGAATGGCGCCCGCCGCGATCGGGTTGTTGCGCGCCGTTTCGAATACCTGACCGGCCGCCCCCTTGATGCCGTCCGAGGAGCCGAGCCTGTCGGTCAAGCCACCCAGGCCACCGCCTTGGCCGCCGAAGCCACCGCTCCGGCCGCCTGTGAGCCCGCCCAGCAAGTCACCGAGACCACCGCCTGCGCCCTGACTGGAGCGTCCCTGCGCGCCTGCGCCGAGAAAACTATCGAGCAGCTTCTTGGGGTCGAACATGCCGTATTCCTCCGTTTCGGGTTCTGCCGGCTTGCCCGGCTTCCTCGTGGAGGTAGGAAGTGCTCGATCGAATGCAATGAACCGAAAGGGAAAACCTAGCGGCTTGCGGCCAGAAGCGCCTGTTTCTGCCGCTCCGCGAAACGCAGGCGGTCCGCATCGGAATATTCGTCGATGCAGGCCGCGCACGAGATCCCCTCGCGATAATGCGCCGAGCGCCGGTCCTCCGCCGTCAGCGGCCGGCCGCAGGCGTGGCACAGGCTCGCTTCGCCTTCCACCAGCCCATGGCCGATGCCGACACGCTCGTCGAACACGAAGCACTCGCCCTGCCACAGGCTTTGTTCCGCCGGCACTTCCTCCAGATAGCGCAGAATGCCGCCCTTGAGGTGATAAACGTCCTCCACCCCGATCTGGCGCAGGTAAGCGCTCGCCTTCTCGCAGCGGATGCCGCCCGTGCAGAACATGGCGACGGGGCGCCCTTCCATGGCCGCGCGATGCTCTCCCGCCCAGGCTGGAAAATCGCGGAAGCTCTCGGTTTCAGGATCGACCGCGTTCTGGAACGTGCCGAGCGCGACCTCGTATCCGTTGCGCGTGTCGATCACGAGCGTTTGGGGGTTCGCGATCAGCGCGTTCCAGTCCTGCGGTTCGACATAGGTGCCCACCAGTCTGTTGGGGTCGATGCCCTCCACGCCCATCGACACGATCTCGCGCTTGAGCCGCACCTTCATGCGCTTGAACGGTTCCTCGCGTGCTGTGGAGCGCTTGACGTCCATGGCAGCGAGCGCGGGGATCAGGTCGCGCAGGTGAACGAGCAGCGCGTCGATCGCACTTTCTTCGCCTGCCACCGTGCCGTTGATGCCCTCATGGGCGAGAAGGAGCGTGCCCTTGATCTTTCGCGCGCAGCAAAAGGCCGCAAGCTTCGTTTTCAAGCCTTCCAGCCCCTCGAGCGGGGTGAAGTGATAGAGCGCTGCGACTGAAAAGGGACCGGGGGTGGAAACCATGATGGGCGTCAGCTAGGCCGGCACGGCACCCAGTGCAAGCCTGTCTTCGTCCACCTCCCCGCCGCCACCCGCCATCCTGCGCCTCCAACGGATGCGAGGCGGAAAAACAGCATGTTCGACAAGGTGGCGCGCAACTCCATCATCCAGGCGGCCTGGGAACGGGGGTTGGACCCTGCCGCCGTTCTGGCGGTGGCCGAGGTGGAAAGCGGTGGCCGGGCCCTGGCGCTGGTGGAAGGCAGGCTCGAACCGCTGATCCGCTGGGAGGGCCATTATTTCCACCGCCGCCTGCCGAGCTACCTGCGCGAAATCGCACGTGCGAACGGCCTTTCCCACCCCCAGGCCGGAGCAATTCCCAATCCGCCCGACCAGCCCGCGCGCTGGCGGCTGCTCAAGCGCGCCAAGGCGATGAATCGCGACGCCGCATGGGAATCCACCTCATGGGGCATCGGCCAGGTCATGGGCGCGAGCTGGCGGCGCATGGGCTACCGCGACGTCGCGCCGCTCGTGGCCGAGGCGCGTGAAGGCATTCTCGGTCAGGCTCGCCTGATGACCCGCTTCATCGCCGTCACACGGTTGAACGACCCGCTCGAGCGCGAGGACTGGGCAGCTTTCGCGCGCGGCTATAACGGGCCGAACTATCGACAGAACGCTTACGACACCAAGCTCGAAGACAGCTTCAAGCGCCATGCGCCGGCCACGCCGCTTTTTCCCGGTGCCATCGGCGCACGTGTTCGCCGGCTTCAAACGGCCCTTGCGGGCCACGATCCGCAGATCAAGCCGGATGGCAGGTTCGGCCCGCTGACGGAAGCGGCCCTTTTTCGCTTTCAGGCGGAGAAGGGCCTGAAAGTGGATGGCATCGCCGGCCCGCAAACCTTTCGCGCGCTGGGCGTTGCCGGTTGATCGAAGCGAAAATCGGGTATACCGCGAACAGATGGCCCATCGCTCGCAAGACCTCGTTTCGCTTCTCGGCAACCAGACCGTGATCCCCGTGATCCGCATCGCGGATGCGGCCCATGCCGTGCCGCTCGCGCGCGCACTGGCACGCGGCGGCTTGCGGCTGATCGAGATCACGCTGCGCACCGATGCGGCTCTCGAATCGATCCGCCTCGCCTCACAGGAAGTGCCCGAAGCCGTGGTGGGTGCGGGCACGATCCTGTCGCCGCGCCAGTATGAAGAGGCGGCAGAAGCCGGGGCGCGCTTCATCGTCAGCCCCGGCATCACGCAGGCGCTTCTGAAAACCGCCGAGGACAGCGAGGTCCCCTTCCTTCCCGGCGCCACCACGGCATCCGAAGTGATGGAAGCGCGCGACGCGGGCCTCTCCTTCCTGAAATTCTTTCCCGCCGAACAGGCCGGCGGCGCCTCCTTTCTCAAGGCGCTTTCGGCCCCCATTCCCGACATCCGCTTCTGCCCCACCGGCGGCGTGAGTGCGGCGAACGCGGTGAGCTACCTCTCGCTTCCCAACGTCGCCTGCGTCGGCGGTTCCTGGGTCGCGCCCGACTCGGCAGTGGAAGCCGGCGACTGGGACCGCGTCGAGCAGCTCGCGCGCGAGGCGTCGGGTCTGCGCTGAGCGCCCGACGCGTTCGCTGCGAGTCGCGGCGTTTCCTCTACTTCTGCACCACGATTTCGAGATAGTCGCTCGGGGCCACCACCGTGCCGTCATCGGCGCGGTTGAAGCGGCCGATCAACGCGAAGATATCCCGTTCGAGTTCGCTCTGCCTGTCTTCCGGCAGCGAGGCGAACGCCTTGTGGACCGGCCCGTACCAACTGCGGAAGACGTCCAGCCAATGCTCCGGCGAGCGATAGCGGAACGCAAACGAACGAGGCGTCGCCGTGATGCCGCGCGCAGCACCGAACAGTTCGTCGAGCCGCGCCTTCGTGCCCCACAAGGCCGGCGACTTCACGCCCGGCAAAGGCGGAACATAGGTGCCGAGCAGCTTGAAAAGCTGCCCGACAAAGCCGTCCGGCGTCCAGTTCGCCATGCCGATCTTGCCGCCGCGCCTACAAACCCGCAGCATTTCGCGGGCAGCCTGATCCTGATCGGGCGTGAACATCACGCCGAAGGTCGAGACCACGGCATCGAAGCTTTCATCGTCGAAGGGCAATGCTTCCGCATCGGCCGGCTGGAACGTGACATCGAGACCTTCGGCCTCGGCCCGCGCGCGACCCCGCTCCAGCAAAGCCGGCACATAGTCGGTCGATGTCACGCGGCACCAGCGCCGTGCAGCCGCAAGCGTGGCATTGCCGTTGCCGGCAGCGACATCCAGCACGGTCTGGCCGGCACGCAGATCGAGCGTCTCGCACAGACTTTCGCCCACGATCTGCAGGGTCGTGCCGACCACCGCATAATTGCCTGATGCCCAGGCCCCCTGCTGGCGCTGCTTGAGGGCAACGAAATCCGTCCGGCCGGCTGCGGGCGCGGTTTTTTCGAGAACAGTGGCGGTTTCCATGATCTTTCTCCTTTCTGGCAAAGAGCAGATGTGAGGGTCGGGCGTTCTCCCACCGAAAACTTCCTGCTCACGGCTGCTCGCGACAGGCATGGGTACGGGCAGTCCTTGCCGCCCGCGCGCTCTGCCTGTTGAGAAAAGGATGCCTCCGATCCGAGACAGCCGGCCAGTGTAGGAAGTGTAGCGCCACCGGTACAAATTATGGATCGGCCCGCACCGGTCGCCCAGCTGTTCAGGCCGTCGCGTAGGAGCTGCGCACCATCCAGTGGTTGATCGAAGCCGCCAGATCGGCATTGCCGATCAGCATGATCTTGTCTCGGGCGATCTGCGCCTGCAGGCTGGAATAGCCCATCCATGCCGATGTCAGGGCCTTGAGGTCGGCCGTGACGAAGAGGTCGACATCGAAGCCCGGATCGATGAGGCAGAGATCGATCGGCACGCCCGGCTTGGCGATCAGCCAATAGCTTTGCTCGGCCTTCGGCAGTTCGGGATAGGTGAATTTGATGACGCTGCGCCGCGCTTGCGGCATCGCCTTGGCGTCGATCTTGCGCCGCATGTTCCACATCAGAAGCCGCGCATCGAGACGTTCGAGGGTCACATCCGCGTCGATGTTGCGATGGGCCCATTCGCCCAGCGCATGAACGATCGGCGCCAGCTCGTCGGCGATCGCCGTGCTGCGATAGCTGATCTCACCGCTCGCGCTGTTTTCGAAGCGGGTAATCAGCCCATGCTCCTCCATCTCGCGCAGCCGCTTCGTCATCAGCGTGGGCGAGATCCCCGGCACGCCGCGACGGATTTCGTTGAAGCGGGAGGAGCCCGACCAGATTTCGCTGAGGATCAGAAGCGTCCAGCGCGGCTCCAGAACCTCGCACGCCTTGGCGACGGGGCAGAAGTGATTATAGCAATCGTTCGACATGGAAGCGCTCCGAACGCATCCCTATTGCATCAGCGAACCGTCATCCGATCTGTGAACCATAGCACTTTGCGACGCTTTGAAGAAGCCGGGGCGTTCCCGGCTCTTCTCCCGGCCTCTCGCGAGTTCAGGCGAACGAGCCCGTTTTCACGCCCTCGGCCTGTCGCCGGTAGCGGCTGACGACCACCCCGCTCGGCGTGCGCGTGCTGTCGAGCAACGCGAAGGTGGAGGGCGCTATCGCATCGGTGAACAGCCGTTTGCCTGCGCCCAGCACCACCGGGAACACCAGCAGCGTGAGTTCATCCACGAGATCGCCGTTCAAAAGCGTTTGAAGAAGGTCGGCGGAGCCCTGGGTGAGAAGGTTCGGCCCATCCTCCTCTTTCAACCGCCTCACCGCTTCCATCGGGTCCGGGCCCAGATGCACGCTGTTGTGCCAGGAAAGCGAGATATCCGGATTGCGGCTCGCGACATATTTCGTGATGGCGTTGAAGCGCTGCCCGATCGGCCTGTCGGCGTTCGGGTCTTTGGGCCAGTAGCCCGCGAAGATGTCGTAGGTCTTGCGACCGAGCAGAAGATCGAACGGCTCACGCATCAGCCGATCGACGGCTTGACCTCCCGCCTCGTCGAAGAACGGAACCGTCCAGCCGCCCAGCGAAAAGCCGTCCGACATATCCTCTTCCGGTCCGCCTGGGCCTTGCATCACGCCGTCCAGACTGACGAACGCACCGACGAGGATCTTGCGCATGCTGGGCTCCCTTCAAACGAAAACGCCGGCCCAAAGGCCGGCGCTCGCACTTGTTTCCCAAGTGGACAACTCAGTTCGTGGTGAACTTTGCGACCGACATGAAGGTCACGGCCTTGCCGGAGAAGCGCTTGGCATCCGCCACCTGCACATTCTGCTGGAAACCGGCGGTGTAGACTTCCGCGGGCGCGGTGCGCAGGGAGGCGGCGAAGACCGAAGGCTTGGCGGCAGCGACGGGCATGGCCTTGTCGCCTTCGAGCGCCCAGCGCGCGGTTGCGGGTTGGGCTGCGACCGGCATCACACGCGCGGCCGGCTTGCGGTCGTGGCGCGAGGGGCGGGCCGATTTGCCCGTGGTCTTCACGTCGTCGAAGGAGAACGAAGCGGGCTTCTCGTTGGAAACACGCGCGGCGGTGAAAGCCGTGCGTGCGCTGACGGAACGGAGTGCCAGCGCGCGCTCCACCTCGGCCGCATTGTCGGGACGCGGCGGCAGGGCGGAGATCGCCTCATGCTTGGAGAAGCTCGCCAGCTCGACCGGCTCCTTTTCCTCGGCGAACGCGTTTTTCGGCGCGAAGCCGGGCAGGCTGGCGTCGGACGGCAGCATGGCGGCGGCAATCGCCTCGGTCGGCGTTTGCGGGCGCAAGGTGGGCTTCGCCGAAATGAGATCGGCCGCCTTTTCGCGCGTGTTCTGCGACGAGGCGAGGGCCGCGAGCACCGTGGGTGCCGGCTCGCCCGATGCCGTTTCGCCCGGCCGCCACGAAGGCAGCGGCGCGTGCGCCGCGAGTTCCACCGGCGGCTTGGTGGAAAGCTCGGTCGGCACGCTGTCGGCCGCATCCGCGATCAGCGCGGTCACCGCGTCGTCGGCGCGAAGCGTATCGACCTCACGCGGTGCAGCGAGCGGCAGCGGGATCTTGCGGGTTTCGAGGGCCGCGATCACGGTTGCCGGCGTTTGCAGGCCCGGCACATCGGCCGGCGGACGCGGCATCTCGGCCGGCGTCGCATCTTCCGGCGACACGATCTGGATCGACGGCTTCTGAAGACCCGGCAGCGTGGTCTTCTCGTCCTTGGCGACCTGTGGGGCCACGTCCGGCTCGGGCGTCTTGGCGGGCGTCTGCGGCTTCACCGAAACCTTGCCCTTGGGTGCGGCCGTCGGCGCGCCATCGCCCGCCGCATCGTCCAGTTCCGCCTCGTCATCCTCGCCGCTGCCGAAGAGCGCGGCCAGGAGGCCCTTCTTTTTCGGCCCGCTGCTGGTGGCGCTGGCAATCGCCAGTTCACCCGCGCTCTGACGGCTCTTGTAGGAAGCCAGGGCCTGCTCGAAGCCGGGCAGCGGCTTGCCGTCTGACGGCACGTGCAGGGTCTTGCCGTTCGGGAACAGCGCGACGAGCTCGGAGCGGCTCATCTTGGGCCAGTGGCGCACATTGCCCACGTCGAAATGGACGAAGGGAGAGCCGGAGGTCGGATAGTAGCCGACGCCGCCTCCCTGCATCTTGAGGCCGATCTCGCGCAGGGTCTTCAGCTTGACGCCGGGAATGTAGAAATCCATCGCCTTGCCGAGCATGTGCTGGCTTTTCTCGGCGACGCCCGAGCGGCGCGAGCGGCCGCGCAGCATGGAATTGGTTTCAGGGGCGCGGAAACCGCACACGACCTGGATATAGTCCCTGGCGCCCGCTTCCTTGTAGGCCGCCCAAACGAGGTCGAGCAGGCGCGGATCCACCTTCACTTCCTTGTTCTGGCGCCAGTCGCGCAGGATGTGGTTGATCTTCTTGAGGCCCGCCGCGTCGTAGCGCCCGTTGCGCTTGAAGACGATCTCTTCCTTCTCATGCGTGTGGAGATGGTAGAGTTTCAGCGAGCGTGTCTCGGCCTGTGCGGCCTCGACTGAAATGGAAAAAAGACTCAATCCGGCGATCGCGCCGGCAACCCAGATTCGCTTGAGCCGTTGTGCCTGGTGAGAAAGGCTGAACTGGCTCGTCGCACGGTCGAGTTTGGTCAAATCGAATCGCCCCGTCGGCTGCAGGAACAGGCAGCGTTACCCTCAGATCACACTAACCGGGAAATCCGTCCAACTTCCCGATTTTTCGATCTTACTGGTTAATTCCTGCCACATGAAGCCGAAATGCGGTCGAAGCATGGCACGATGCCTTGATGCCTGCGTCCGGACCGTCACGTCGCCTCCCGTGGTAAACGCAAACTATAGGCCGCGAGCCTTGCGTCAATCAGGAGGCCGCGCGGTTTTCGCCGACGCTGTCTTCGAGCCCGTATTCCTTGAGCTTGCGATAAAGCGTGGAGCGCCCGATGCCCAAGCGCCGCGCCACTTCGCTCATCTGGCCGCCATAATGGTCGATGGCGAGCCGGATCATGTCGAGTTCGACCGCCGCCAGTCCCCGCACATGGCCTTCGCCGTCGAGCGCATGGAGCGTGCCGCGCAAGGCCGCGACCGGGTCGGGCGTCGAACTTGGGGCACCGGCAGACGCCACGACCGGCTCGAGCGCCGCCATCTCGTGCTCCAGCGCGCCCGAGACCTGCGCGCGGATCTGCGGAAACTCGGCTTCCGTCAGCCGGTCGCCCTCGGCCAGCACCACCGCGCGGCTGATGGCGTTTTCGAGCTGGCGGATATTGCCCGGCCAGTCATAGGCCTGAAGCAGCGCCGCGGCTTCCGGCGAAAGCGCCAGCGCCCGGCTGCTGCCCACCGCTTGCGCGGCGCGTGCGATGAAGCGCGCAGCGAGCGCGGGCACGTCGCCCCGCCGCTCGCGCAGGGCGGGTAGTGCGATCGGAAACACATGGAGGCGGTAATAAAGATCTTCGCGGAACCGCCCTTCGCGCACGCGCTGGGCGAGGTCGCGATGGGTCGCCGAGATCAGGCGGATATCGACCTTCACCGTCGCCTTGCCGCCGACCGGATCCACCTCGCCTTCCTGCACCGCGCGCAAAAGCTTCACCTGCACATCCGCCGGCAGGTCGCCGATCTCGTCGAGAAAGAGCGTGCCGCCATGGGCTTCCACGAACTTGCCGGTGTGCCGCTCGGTGGCACCGGTGAACGCCCCCTTCTCGTGACCGAACAGGATCGATTCCACGAGATTGTCGGGGATGGCGCCGCAATTGACCGTGACGAAGGGCTTGTTCGCGCGCCGCGAGGCGGCCTGGATGGCACGCGCCATCACTTCCTTGCCCGTGCCCGATTCGCCCTCGAGCAGGATCGGAATGTCCGATGCCGCGGCTTTCCGCCCGAGCTTGAGCGCGCGGTCCATCGCCGAACTCGTGGTCGAAAGCTCGTCGAATGTCAGAACCGGAGCGTCGCTGCCCTTGGCTTCGCGCTTGCGGGCCTCGCCCTCGAAGGCTTCCACCTTGAGCGCACGGCCGAGCGCCGCGTTGAGCTTGTCGGGCGAAGTGGGCTTGACCACGAAATCGAACGCGCCCTCGCGCATCGCGCCCACGGCCGTGTCGATGCCCCCTTGCGCGGTCTGCACGATCACGGGGAGCTTGAGCCCCCGCTCGCGCATGGTGCGCATGACGGAAATACCGTCCGGCCCGCCCGGCATCACCAAGTCGAGCAGGACGGCGCCGAATCGGTCAGGGGATTTCGCCAGTGCTTCAAGTGCTGCAGCCCCGCCTTCGGCGGTTTCCACCTTGTGGCCGCCGCGAGAAAGGGCCGCTTCGGTCAGCCGCCGCTGAACCGGATCGTCGTCCACCACAAGGATCGTGCCTGCCATCCTGCCTCCAAACGCCCGGGCGATGCCCGAAAGGGCTGGATAAGGGGTTGTGTGACACAATATTGCCGATGAGGATAAAGACCGGCTCAACAGAACCGGTCAACGGTTTCTTGCCGCCTTGTGGTGGAAGTGACCGTTTCAGAATACCAGAAAGAAAGTTCTTGGCGATGTTCGACACTTTTTCCGCCCCTCAGAGCGGAACCGGCACGCTCTTTTCCGGTGCAGCCTTGCCGGAATGGAATCTCGCCGACCTTTACCCGTCGATCGACGCACCGGAACTGAAAGACGACATGGCCCGTGCCGAGCGCGAAGCCACGGCCTTCGAGAAACGCTGGAAAGGCGCGCTGGTGGTTGAAGCGGGCAAGGGCGAAGCCGGGCGCCTGGGGCAAGCCGTCAAGGAATTCGAAGCGATCGAGGAACTGATCGGCCGCATCGCCTCCTTCGCCGGCCTCGCTTATGCCGGCGACACGTCCGACCCGTTGCGCGCCAAGCTGCATGGCGACGTGTCGGAAAAGATGACGGACGCCAACGCGCATCTTCTCTTCTTCGGCCTCGAGCTGAACGCCATCGATGACGAGCTGATCGAAGCGGCCCTCGCCGCCGACCCGCTTCTCGCGCATTACCGCCCTTGGGTGCTCGATCTGCGCATGGACAAGCCGTTCCAGCTCGAAGAGCGGATCGAGCAGCTTTTCCATGAAAAAAGCATCACCGGGCGCGGCGCATGGAACCGTCTCTTCGACGAGACCATGACCGACCTGCGCTTCAATGTGGATGGCGAAAAGCTCTCGCTCGAACCGACCCTCAACCTGCTTCAGGACAGCGACGGAAGCTTGCGCCGCAAGGCCTCGGAAGCGCTGGCCGAAATCTTCAAGGCCAACCTGCGCACCTTCACCTTGATCACCAACACGCTCGCCAAGGACAAGGAAATTTCCGACCGCTGGCGCGGCTTCACGGACATGGCGCAGTCGCGGCATCTGGCGAACCGCGTCGAGCCGGAAGTGGTCGATGCGCTCGCATCCGCCGTGCGCGACGCCTATCCGCGCCTGTCCCACCGCTATTACGCGATGAAGGCGAAGTGGCTGGGCATGGACCAGATGAACCACTGGGACCGCAACGCGCCGCTGCCCGATTCACCGCGCGCGCTGATCGGCTGGGACGAGGCCAAGAACACGGTACTCGGTGCTTATCATCGCTTCGCGCCCGAAATGGCAGAGATCGCCCGCCGCTTCTTCGACAAGCGCTGGATCGACGCGCCCTCGCGCCCCGGCAAGGCGCCCGGTGCCTTCTCGCATCCGGCCGTTCCTTCCGTGCACCCTTACGTGCTGCTGAACTATATGGGCCGCCCGCGCGACGTGATGATCCTCGCCCACGAACTCGGCCATGGCGTGCATCAGGTTCTGGCAGGCCACCAGGGCGCGCTGATGGCGCAGACGCCGCTGACGCTCGCCGAAACCGCATCCGTCTTCGGCGAGATGCTGACTTTCCGCATGCTGCTCGAGAAAACCACCGAGCGCCGCGAGCGCAAGGCGATGCTCGCCCAGAAGGTCGAGGACATGATCAACACGGTGGTCCGCCAGATCGCCTTCTACGAGTTCGAGCGGAAAGTGCATGGCGAGCGCGCCAAGGGCGAGCTGACGAGCGACCGCATCGGCGAGCTCTGGCTCGAAGTGCAGCGCGAAAGCCTGGGGCCCGCGATTGCCTTGCGCGAAGGCTATGAGAGCTTCTGGTGCTATATCCCGCACTTCATCCACTCGCCCTTCTATGTCTATGCCTATGCCTTCGGCGACTGCCTCGTGAATTCGCTTTATGCGGTCTATGAGAATGCCGAGGCGGGCTTCCAGGAGAAGTATTTCGCGATGCTTTCCGCAGGCGGCACCAAGCATCACTCCGAGCTTCTCGCTCCCTTCGGCCTCGACGCCTCCGATCCCGGCTTCTGGCAGAAGGGCCTGGGCGTGATTGAGCGCCTGATCGACGAGCTCGAAGCCCTCGACTGAGCCGCCGTGACTGACTGGCCATGGGTTTCGCGCTCTTCCGTGACGATCTGAGCGGGCGGGAACTCTTCTTCGCCGAACCGCAGGAGGTGCTGGCGCCCGACACGCCGGACGCCTTCGCGCGCGATCTCGAACGCGCGGAGGAAGCCCGCCGCAGCGGCAAATGGATAGCCGGCTACTTTTCTTATGAATCCGGCTTTCTTCTCGACCCGGCCTTGCACACGCATCTGCCGGAAAACCGCCGCGTTCCCTTTTTCGTGCTCGGCATCTTTTCCGGCCCGGTCGAGCCGCCCGCGATGCCGGCCCCGCTTACCGATCCGATCACCGACACAGAGGCGCTCTGGTCCTTCGACGATTATCGCCTGCGCTTCGAGCGCCTGCACCGGCATCTGGCGGAAGGCGACTGTTATCAGGCCAATCTCACATTCCCCGTCTCGGCCCGCTGGCACGGCGACCCGCTGGCAGGTTTCGCCGGCCTGCAAGCCCGCCAGCCCGTCCGCCACGCTGCCCTCATCGATCTCGGCCAAGGCCCCACGGTGCTTTCCCGCTCGCCCGAGCTTTTCTTTCGCATCGACCGCGAAGGCTGGATCGAAGCGCGCCCCATGAAGGGAACGACGCCGCGCGGGAAAACGCCGGCGCAAGACGAGGCCTTCCGCCGCTTTCTTCAGGAGGACGAGAAGAGCCAGGCCGAAAACCGCATGATCGTCGATCTCCTCCGCAACGACATCGCGCTTCTGAGCGAGACCGGCACGCTGCATGTGCCAGAGCTCTTCACGGTCGAAACCTACCCCACCGTCCACCAGATGGTCAGCCGCGTCCGTGCCAAGCTCCTGCCCGACCGTTCTTTAGGCGAAATCTTCGCCGCCCTCTTCCCCTGCGGTTCCGTGACCGGCGCGCCCAAGATCAGCGCCATGCAGATCCTGCGCAAACTCGAGAACCGCCCCCGCGACGTTTATTGCGGCGCCATCGGCTGGGCCGCGCCCGACGGCACCATGAGCTTCAACGTCGCCATCCGCACGCTGACGCTGTTCAAAGGCGGCGAAGCCGTCTTCAATGTCGGCGGCGGCATCGTCTTCGACTCCACCGCCCCTGCCGAATACGCCGAAGCCTTGCTGAAGGCCCGCTTTGCGACGGGGAGCGAACCAAGGCCGCCCAACTGAGGGCTCTCGCGAAATACAGATAAGCATAGGATGCTGCGCCGAGTGGCGCTCTACATGCGTTCTGCTATGCAGAATGGATGGGAATCAGAGAACATCCACTTCAGGGCAGTCTCGTAACCGTCGATTACTCGGCTGGAGGCTTCGTCGAACCTGAAATGGTCAAGCGGCGACTTGCAGTCGTCCTATCTCCCAAAATCACGGCACGGCCGAAGCTCTGCACCATCGTGCCCCTCAGTCTCACCGCCCCACTGAAGGAAATGCCTTATCATAAGCAGATCAGGTTACCCTTCGAACTACCACGCGAGTGGGGCGACATGGAGCGATGGATCAAGGGCGACATGGTGAATGCTGTTGGGTTCCACCGCATCGATCTGTTACGGCTCGGCAAGGATGACCGTGGCAAGCGCGTCTACCAGACCGCCGCTCTCCCGGCCGATTTGATGAAGCTTGTCAGACAATGCGTGCTCCACGGGCTGGGCCTGTCATCATTGACAAAACACCTCTGAAAACCCATATCTCGGCTGTTAGCGGCTCTGCTCATGCCATCCGCGTCTAAGACCCTACCAAGGGCCGCTGGCCCGCCCGGGCGAAAGCAAGCTCTGGGTCAGCGTCGAGATTTGAAAAGCCCTGCATCGAGCGGGGCTTTTTCTTTTCGGTGCTCGCGAAATGCTTGATGGTAGCGGAGCATGCATGGCTGGCCCAAGCGCTTGATTTGATGACACCTGGCCTTTGAGCCACGCTGCACTTCACTCTGTCATGCATTCCCGTTAAGTCTGAGGTTTGAGAACCCAAACGGAGCGGGAAAAATTGGCGGAACGGAACTGGGAAAATCACGGCACGATCACCGGCCCTATCGTGATGATCGGCTTCGGCTCGATCGGACGGGGCACGCTTCCCCTGATCGAGCGGCACTTCCAGTTCGACAAATCCCGCCTAGTGGTCATCGATCCGAAAACCACCAACAAGCACCTGCTCGATGAGCGCGGCATCCGTTTCGTGCAGGAAGCCGTCACGCCAGAGAACTATCGCGAGCTGCTGACCCCTTATCTCACGCAAGGCGAAGGCCAGGGCTTCTGCGTCAATCTTTCGGTCGATACCGGCTCGCTCGATCTCATCAAGCTCTGCCGCGAACTGGGCGTCCTTTACATCGACACGGTGGTCGAACCCTGGCTCGGCTTCTACTTCGACAGAAACGCGGACAACGCCTCGCGCACCAATTACGCGCTGCGCGAAACCGTGCGCACCGAGAAGAAGAACAATCCCGGCGGCACCACCGCGGTCTCCTGCTGCGGGGCGAACCCCGGCATGGTCTCGTGGTTCGCCAAGCAGGCGCTGGTCGATCTCGCGAGCGAGTTCAAGCTGAACACGCCCGAGCCCGCCACCAACGACCGCGAAGGCTGGGCACGGCTGATGAGCCAGGCGGGCGTCAAGGGTATCCACATCGCCGAGCGCGACACCCAGCGCGCCGCCAAACCCAAGCCCTTCAACA
The DNA here is from genome assembly GCF_024053505.1 of Mesorhizobium liriopis. GTDB lineage: Bacteria > Pseudomonadota > Alphaproteobacteria > Rhizobiales > Rhizobiaceae > Mesorhizobium_B > Mesorhizobium_B liriopis. The sequence goes on from NZ_JAMXQS010000002.1 coordinate 44,267, forward strand.
CCTTCTGGAACACCTGGTCGGTGGAAGGCTTCATCTCGGAAGGGCTGCAGCCGGCCGAACTCGGCTGGGGCACGCATGAGAAATGGAAGCCGGAGAATGCGCGCGGCTTCGAAACCGGTCCCAGGGCCGCGATCTTCCTCGAACAGCCTGGTGGCAACACCCGCGTGCGCACATGGTGCCCGACCCCCGGCCCCCAATACGGCTTTCTGGTTACCCACAACGAGTCGATCTCGATCGCCGACTTCTTCACCGTCGGCGAGGGCGCGACGCCTGAATACCGCCCCACGGTCCACTACGCCTATCACCCCGCCAACGACGCAGTGATCTCGCTGCACGAGATGTTCGGCAATGGCGGCGTCCAGCAGCCCGTGCTCCACGTGCTCGACGAGGACGAACTGGTGGATGGCGTGGATGAGCTCGGCGTGCTGCTCTACGGTCATGCCAAGAACGCCTACTGGTACGGCTCGCAGTTGAGCCTGGAGGAAACCCGCAAGCTCGCGCCTTACCAGAGCGCCACCGGCCTTCAGGTGACGTCCGCCGTGCTCGCCGGCATGGTCTGGGCGCTGGAAAATCCGGAAGCCGGCATCGTCGAAACCGACGAGATGGATTTCCGCCGCTGCCTCGAAGTCCAGCGTCCGTATCTCGGGCCGGTGAAGGGCTATTTCACCGACTGGACCCCGCTCGACAACCGCCCCGGCCTGTTTCCGGAGGACATCGACACCACCGACCCCTGGCAGTTCCGCAACATCCTTGTGCGTTAGCCACAAGAGAGGGAACGCAAGTCCTTCTCGAGTCTTGTTTATTTGACTGAATGCGGCAAATGAACAGCGAAAGGCTCCCTCGGAGGACATGATGGCTCTGCGTTCCCCTCTCTCGACCAAATTCCCGGTTCTGGGCACGCTCGCGGCCGCAGCCCTGCTCTCGGCCTGTGTCGCCGATGGTCCGTCCGGCCCGGCCCCCATCGCCTCCGCCCCTGTCGGCTTCGACGGCGAATGGCTGAGCACGGATGGCGTCGCGATCTCCCGCTTCAATGGCGGCCGCTTCGACACGGTGGCGACCGACACCGGCAACACGCTGGCCGACGGCAACTACCGCCTCGTCAACGACCGCACCGCCGAGATCACCGTCTTCTCGCGCCTGCGCCAGACCACCAGCAATGTGAACTGCGCGCTCGCCACCACCAACCAGCTCAATTGCACCACGTCCACGGGCCAGAACTTCGTATTGACCCGCCGCTCGGCAGCACCCATCGGCTGAGCCGAAACTTTCTCCCTACCGAAAGGCCCGCGCCGGGATCGCCCGCGCGGGCTTTTCTTTTTCTGATTTCCCTTGCGCCTCCGCGTTCTGCGGTCAAAACTTTCCCGTAGCTGAAACATATCGGTTACGAAGCGGTCCTAGACCGTCCCGGCCAAGAGCCACTGGAGTCTGACCCATGACACTCGCCCGCCTTGCCGCGCTTTCTGTTTCGGCCCTTGCCCTGACCGGGCAGCCGGCCTTCGCCGACTACACGCTGAACATCCTCCACATCAACGACTGGCACTCGCGCATCGAATCGAACAACAAATACGAATCCACCTGTTCGGCCGAGGAAGAAGGCAAGAACGAGTGCTTCGGCGGCGCCGCCCGCCTCGTGACCGCCTTCAACCAGGAGCGCCAGAAGCTTGAGGGCCAGAATGTGCTGGCGCTGAACGCCGGCGACAATTTCCAGGGCTCGCTCTTCTACACGACCTTCAAGGGCGCGGCCGAACTCGAATTCCTGAACCAGATCCGTTTCGACGCGATGACGGTCGGCAACCATGAATTCGATGACGGCGAAAACGCGTTGGCCCCCTTTCTCGACAAGGTCGGCTTTCCCGTTCTCGGCGCCAATGTGAAGGCCAACGCCCAGTCCAAGCTCGGTGACCGCGTGAAGCCTTCCGCAGTCGTCGAGATCGGCGGCCAGAGGATCGGCATCATCGGCGTCGTCACCACCGACACGCCCGACATCGCCTCGCCCGGCCCCAATCTGAGCTTTTCCGACGATGTGGAAGCCATCAAGGCGGAAGTCGCCAAGCTGGAAGGCGAGGGCGTCAACAAAATCATCGCGCTGACCCATGTCGGCTATGAGCGCGACAAGGATGCCATCGCCAGGATACCGGGCGTGGACGTGGTGGTCGGCGGCCATTCCCATACGCTTTTGTCGAACGCCGACCCGAAGGCTGAAGGACCGTACCCGACATTTGCGGATGGCGCGAACGGCGTGAAGGTGCCGGTCGTCACCGCCGCGTCCTATTCCAAGCTCCTGGGCGAGTTGAAGGTCGTGTTCGACGACAATGGCGTGGTGAAAGAAGCCACCGGCAACCCGATCGTGCTCGACAGCACGATCAAGCCCGACGAGGCGGTTCTGGCCCGCGTCAAGGAGATGGGCGCCCCCATCGAGGCGCTGAAGGCACGCGTCGTCGGCGAAGCGCGTGCGCCCATCGACGGCTCGCGCGAAACCTGCCGCGCGCAGGAATGCGCCATGGGCGACCTGATCGCCGACGCCATGCTCGACCGCACCAAGGGCCAGGGCGTGACGATCGCCCTTCAGAACGGCGGCGGCGTGCGCGCGTCGATTGACGAGGGCCCGATCACCATGGGCGAAGTGCTGACCGTTCTGCCCTTCCAGAACACGCTCGCCACCTTCCAGCTTTCGGGCGCGGACCTGGTATCTTCGCTCGAAGCCGGCGTATCGGCCATCGATGAAGGCAAGGGCAAGTTCCCGCAGGTTGCCGGCCTGCGCTTCAAGCTCGACACGTCGAAACCCGCGAACAGCGGGCGCGTCTCGGGCGTCGAGGTACAGGAAAACGGCAACTGGGGGCCAATCGACCCTGCCAAGACCTATACGATCGCCACCAACAATTTCACCCGCAATGGTGGCGACGATTACGAACTGTTCAAGAACAATGCCAGGAACGCCTATGATTTCGGCGCGAGTCTCGAACAGGTGGTGGCCGACTATCTCGGCGCGAACCGGCCTTACGAGCCCAGGACCGATGGCCGCATCCAGCTCGTGAGCCAGACCGCGCAGGCCGAACCGGCTCCCGCGACGCTGCCGCCTTCGAGCGAGGTGGCACCATCGCAGAACACGCCGCCGGCTACGGCTGAGCCGACCCCTGCGCCATCCACGCCTGCCCCTTCCGCGAACGAGCCCGCCGCGCAGGACTCGCAGCCGTCGGAGCCGGCAACGGCAAACCCGCCCGCCACGCCCGCACCTGCCGACCCGGCGAACCCGGCCGTGTCCGAACCGGCCGAGCAGGATTCGCAGCCATCGGAACCCGCGACCGGTGTCGAGCCCTCGCCGACCCCGGCCAACCCGGCAGCCAACGCGCCGGCCGGTGCGGCCCCGGCAAACGAAGCCCCGTTGAATGAAGCCCCGGCAGGCACCGCTTCGCAAACCGGCGCGCGCAGCCATGTGATCGCGCGCGGCGACACCTATTGGGACCTCGCGAAGTCCCTCTATGGCGACGCCACCCTCTGGCGCCGCATCGCGGATGCAAACCCCGAATACCGCGCCCGCGCTTTGCCCGTCGGTGCCACGCTCAACGTGCCCGCCGCGAACTGATCCGTTCGCAGTCCGATCCGCAGGAAAGGCCGGGAGCGTTTCCCGGTCTTTTTGTTTGGCCCCTGCGGCTCTTGGTGTCATTGCCTTTCGCTGGCACGCTGCACAGATAGCCGGCCATGCGGAACCAACTCCTATGAACCCGCCCGTCGCATCAGCAGACGAGGCCAAGCGCCAGACGGGCTTGAGCGCGAACAAGGCGGTCGGCCCGCTGCCCGCCGGTCACCCCATGGTGAAAACCGGCCGCGTGGGCGTGCTTCTCGTCAATCTCGGCACGCCTGACGCGCTCGACACCGGCTCGGTGCGCCGCTACCTGCGCGAATTCCTGTCCGACCCGCGCGTGATCGAGCTGCCCCGCGTCGCCTGGTATCCGATCCTTTACGGCATCATCCTCAACACCCGACCGAAGAAATCCGGCGCGAACTATGCCAAGATCTGGAACCGCGAGCTGAACGAAAGCCCGCTTCGCACCATCACCCGCGCGCAGACCGAAAAGCTCGCGGCGAGCCTGTCCGACCTGCCGCAAGTCGTCGTCGAATGGGGCATGCGCTATGGCAACCCCTCGATCGCGAGCGCGGTGAAGACGCTCAAGGACCAGGGCTGCGAGCGCATCCTGTCCGTGCCGCTCTACCCGCAATATTCGGCGACGACGACGGCGACCGCCAACGACCAGCTTTTCCGCGCGCTGATGAAGCTGCGCCACGCGCCTTCGGTGCGCACGCTGCCGCCTTACTACGACGAGCCCGTCTATATCGACGCGCTCGCCCGCTCGCTGGAAGGCCACCTCGCCCGGCTTCCCTTCGAGCCCGAGCTGGTGCTCGCCTCCTATCACGGCATCCCGAAACCCTATTTCCTGAAGGGCGACCCGTATCACTGCCATTGCGTGAAGACCTCGCGGCTCCTGCGCGAGCGCCTGGGCTGGAGCGACAAGCGCCTCCTCACCACCTTCCAATCCCGTTTCGGCGCTCAGGAATGGCTCCAGCCCTACACGGACAAGACCGTCGAGCGACTGGCCAAGGAAGGCGTGAAACGCATCGCCATCATCAATCCCGGCTTCTCCGCCGACTGCATCGAGACGCTTGAGGAGATCGACGGCGAGAACCGCGAAATCTTCATGCATGCCGGCGGCGAGCAGTTCGCGCACATTCCGTGCTTGAACGACTCGGAAGAAGGGATGGATGTGATCGAGACTCTGGTTCGGCGGGAACTAGCCGGCTGGGCTTGAGCTGAATTCTCGAAGCCCGATGGTGCGCGCCTCACGGCATGGATTCTCGGGTCAAGCCCGAGAATGACGAAGCGAGGGGGGGGGTTAAGATGTCGAGGCAAACATCAAACTGGCAATTGCTACGGTCGAAGGTTGGCGCACTCACTCTTCCGGTCGTCATTCTCGGGCTTGACCCGAGAAGCCACGCCGTTTCCTCTCCACCCACGCCCAACGCCTCAAACATTCCCGAGTAACCAGCGCGCCAAGACTTGTCGCGATCACATTGTGATCCCCCCATATCTCCCCTAAACCAGCACAACCACACCGGGGGAGAACATCATGGCGCTCACGCCGTTCGACATCGTCATCATCGTCCTGGCGCTTCTGGTCGTCCTTGTCCTTTTCGCCGGCATCAAGACCGTTCCCCAGGGCTACAATTTCACCGTCGAGCGCTTCGGCCGTTACACCAAGACACTGTCTCCCGGCCTCAACATCATCATTCCCTTCATCGACCGCATCGGCGCGCGGATGAACATGATGGAGCAGGTGCTGGATGTGCCGACGCAGGAGGTCATCACGCGCGACAATGCCATCGTCGCAGTCGATGGCGTCGCCTTCTATCAGGTGCTCAACGCGCCGCAGGCCGCTTACCAGGTCGCCGGCCTGCAGAACGCCATCCTCAACCTGACCATGACCAATATCCGCACCGTCATGGGCTCGATGGACCTCGACGAGCTCCTGTCCAACCGCGACGTCATCAACGAGCGCCTCTTGCGCGTGGTCGATGAAGCCGCGCATCCCTGGGGCATCAAGGTCACGCGCGTCGAGATCAAGGATATCAACCCGCCCGCCAATCTGGTGGATTCCATGGCCCGCCAGATGATGGCCGAGCGCAACAAGCGCGCGCAGATCCTCGAAGCCGAAGGGCTGAAGCAGGCGCAGGTGCTGGAAGCGGAAGGGCGCAAGGAGGCGGCCTTCCGCGACGCCGAGGCACGCGAGCGCGCAGCCGAAGCCGAAGCCCGCGCCACGCAGGTCGTGTCGGACGCCATCGCGCAAGGCGACATGCAGGCGCTGAATTACTTCATCGCCCAGAAATATACGGATGCCTTGGCCCGCATCGGCTCGGCGCCGTCGAACAAGATCGTGCTGATGCCCTTCGAGGCCTCTTCGCTGATCGGCACCATCGGCGGCATCGGCGCCATCGCCCGCGAAGTCTTCGGCGACCAGAGCTCGGACGGCACCCCAGCGTCCCAAGGCCAGCGCCGCAACGCTCGCCCGCGCACCACCGTGCCGCCCACCGGCAATCCGGTGCCCTCCAACCCCGCCGGCTCCACGATGATCGCGGGCATTCCGCCACTGCCCGGCACGAACGAGCGCGGCTGAGAGCCTTCCGAATGGCCCCGGTTCGACCCATGCCATCCTACCGCGAGACCACGCGTCGGAAGAGTCGTCCATGCTGACCACGACCTTGTTCGACCTCGGCGCCTGGAACTGGATCGTGCTCGGCCTGATCCTGCTCGTCTTCGAAGTGTTCCTGCCCGGCGTCTTCCTGCTCTGGATCGGCATCGCCGCCCTTCTCACCGGCGCGCTCTCGCTTCAGCTCGCCGATTGGCCCTTCTGGACCTGGCACTGGCAGGTTCTGGTCTTCCTGGGACTTTCGCTGCTGACCGTCTTTGCCGGCCGCCGCCTGATGGGCGCGCCCGATCAGCCGTCCGACCAGCCTCTTCTCAACCGGCGCTCCGAACAGCTCGTCGGCCGCACGGCCACTCTCGCTGAGCCCATCCAGAACGGCCACGGCCGCATCGCACTCGGCGACACGCTCTGGCGCGTCTCAGGCCCGGACCTGCCGGCAGGCACGCGGGTCAAGGTGACGGCGGTGGAAGGGATGGAACTGGTCGTGGCTGCGGCCGAAAGCTGATCGGCTTCAGCGGCTGGGTTGAAGGGGTGGGAGTGACGCCTCAACCTACCGCAGCGACATTCCGGATCTCACATCCCGAAAATCGAACTAGCTTTTCTCAACCGCGATGACCGAGAAAGGCGACGCCCCTTCACACCGCAGTCAGATGCTCCACGAGGATCGAAGCGCCCAGCGCCACCAGCGCCACGCCGCCGAACATTTCCGCGAACCGTCCGAACCGGCTGCCCAGCATGCGTCCGGCCAGCATGCCGCCCGTCGACATCAGCGTCGTCGCACAACCGATGGCGATCGCGATCACCACGATGTTCACCTCGAGGAATGCCAGCGAAACGCCCACCGCCATCGCATCGATGCTGGTACCCACGGCGGTCGCAAGCAGCGTCATCAGCGAACGATTGACGGGTGCATGCTCGTCCTCAGGCCCGCGATGAAACGCATGATAGAACATGCGCCCGCCCACGCCGCCGAGCAGCAGGAAGGCGATCCAGTGGTCGACGCTCTGCACATACTGGCTCGCAGCGACGCCCAGGAGCCAGCCGATCAGCGGCGTCAGCGTCTCGACGACCCCGAACACGAGCCCCGTGCGCAGCGCCTCGCTCCATGAAGGCCGGCGCGCGGACGCGCCCCGGCCGAGCGAAGCGATGAGGGCGTCGATGGACATGCCGATGGCGAGAACGCCGATCGCGATTGGCGACATCGGGGCTTCTCCTGAAAGATTCGAATTTCGGATTTCGGCAGGCACGGAAAGGTGCAGACCAGACAGGCTGTCGCTCACGCGATGGCTCAGGGCGACATAAAGATTCGTGAGAGAATGATCAACGAAAACATGGCCTTGCGCAGATGCGTATCATTTGCAACTGGAGCGTTGAAGCCGCTGCGTCAGCCAAGGGTCAAGGGCGAGGCCCCATGAGGATGATGCCTGCGCCCACCAAGCAGATCGCGGCACCCGACAGATCCCAGCGATCCGGCCGCGTGTTCTCCACGAGCCAGAGCCAGAGAACCGACGCCACGATATAGACCCCGCCATAAGCCGCAAAGGTCCGCCCCGCGGCATCGCTATCCACGAGCGTCAGCAACCAGGCGAAAAGCGCGAGCGAAACGAGACCGGGGATCAGCCACAGCGGCGATTGCCCGAGCCGCGCCCAGGCCCAGAAGGCGAAACATCCGGCAATCTCGGCAAGCGCGGCACCGGCATAGGCGAGAAGGGTCATGGGTCCAAGACTGCTTTGAGAAGGCGGCGCGGGCGGTCACCCCACCCCTTACCCCTCTCCCCACAGGTGGGAGGAGAAGACTTCGTCGTGGAGGTCACTTTTGAAGCTTGGCACCTAGCTTGGAAGACCGGGGCTTGGAAGATCGGGCGCGGCGCCGGTGTCTCCCCTCCCGCCTGTGGGGAGGGGTAAGGGGTGGGGGTAGGCTTGCCGCCTCACTACCGTTGGTGTTGATCGCCCCTTACCTCGGGCGCCTCAAGCCGCGCCCAGCCGCAAGAGATCGTGCAGGTGCACGATGCCGGCGACGCGGCCCTCTTCCGCCACGATCAAGGTCGTCACCGCGCGCTCGTTGAGTTCCTGCAAGGCGGTGGCTGCCAGAAGATCCGGCGAGATCGTCAGCGGCGAGGGCGTCATCACCTCGTCCACCGTCAGCGACAGCAGATCCGTGTCGATGTGGCGGCGCAGGTCGCCATCGGTGATGATGCCCAAGAGCCGCGTGTCCTCGTCGACGATCGCTACGCAGCCAAGACCCTTTTCCGACATTTCGAGGATCGCCTGGCGCATGCCGGTACCCGGCGAAACGAGCGGCAGGCGCGGGCCCTTCTGCATCACGTCGCGCACCTGGCGCAAGGCCGCGCCCAGCGAGCCGCCGGGGTGGAAGGTGCGGAAATGCTCGGGCATGAAGCCGCGCGCCTCGAGAAGGGCAACGGCCAGCGCATCGCCGAGCGCCAGCTGCAGCAAGGTCGAGGTGGTGGGGGCGAGACCATGCGGGCAGGCCTCCGTCACGCGCGGCAGGATCAGCGCGACGCTCGCCTCGCGCGCGAGCGTGGAGCTTTCGCCTGCGGTGATGGCGATCAGCGGAACGGAGAAGCGGCGGGCATAGGCGACCATGCCCTTGAGTTCGGCGCTTTCGCCCGACCATGACAGCGCCATCACCGCATCGCCGCGCGCGATCATGCCGAGATCGCCGTGATTGGCATCCGCCGGATGCACGAAGAAGGCCGGCGTGCCGGTGGAGGCCAGTGTCGCCGCGATCTTCGAGCCGATATGCCCGCTCTTGCCCACGCCCGTCACGACCAGCCGTCCGCGCAACCGCGCGACCAGCGCCACGGCGCGCGCGAAAGCAGGCCCCAACTCGCCTGCCATGGCATCCGAGAGCGCGGCCAATCCGTCACGGTCGGTGGAAAGTGTGCGAAGGGCTGACTGGACGGTCTCTGACTCGTCCACGAGATCGGGAACAACGACGGGCGTGATCATGCAAAGCCCTTAGCTTTTCTCGGCCGCTCTGTCCATTTCAGGCGCCGAAAGCCGATATTAACCATCCTCGTTTACCCCTCACTCACCATGCGCAGGTTTCGCGCGGGAGTTTTTGGGGTCCGATGGCATTCACGCGACCAAAGCTGATGCAGCCGAGCCGATCACGCTTCGCCGTTCTGGCGGGCGCGGTGGGGCTTGTCGCGCTCGGCGTCGGCTTGGGCGCGGTGGTGGCCGAAGACGGGTTGGCGTTGCGCGGCACGGCCGAACAAGTGGAGCCGGCAGCGACGCAACCGGCAGCCGAGCCCGCCAAGCCCGCAGAGGCCGAACCGGAAAACCCCGCCCCGCTCGCCGAAATCGAGAAGGCACCGCTTCGACCCGCCCAACCCACCGAACCGCTCGACCAGAACCCCACCGGCCAGATCCTGCCGCAGGGCCGGCGCGCCGAGCCGGATCCTGTTCCGGCCCCCGCACCGACGCCGCCCTACCAGCCGATCAGCCCAGGCGCCGTGCCCGACCAGCCGGATGCCGGGGCGGACGACAGCAATGCGCCGTCCCGGAATCCCGGGCAGAACAATGACAGCCTGTTCTCCGAGCCCGAAGTGCTCGGCCAGCCGGCCAACCCTGCCACCGCGCGCACGCCCTCCACGCGGCAGAGCCGCACGCAGACCGCCAACAACCGTCTGGTGCCCGCCACCGCCGAGGAGGCGCCCGCCGAACCGGAAGAGGCGGAGGCGATCGGCCCGGCAATCGTCAGCGAGCGCGCCCAGGCCGCGCGGGCTTCAGGCGAGAACGAGGCGGCCGACGAAGCCAACCCGCTGAATGCCAACCGGCTCAATGCCGAACTGGTGCGCCGCCGGGCACTTCGCATTCCAGCCCTCGAAAGTGCCGCCCCCTTGCCGCTGGTGGACGACGACCCGTTCGCGCCCACGGGCCTGCGCGCGGGCTCCTTCATCCTGCGTCCCTCGATCGAGCAGGGCATCGGCGCCAGCACCAACGCTTCGGCTTCCGCCGATGGCTCGTCGGGCTCCTATTCGGAAACGGTTCTACGCCTCAACGCGCTGTCGGACTGGTCGCGCCATTCCCTGGCTGTCGATGCCTATGGCACGATCCGCCGCACGCTGTCAGGGGACGAGGTGGACGAGGGCAATGGCGGGCTCGACGCGCTGCTGCTGCTCGACATCAACCATGACTGGCAGGCGCGCTTCGCGCTCAACTATCTCGCCCAGCCGGAAGCCGCGTCCTCTCCCGTGCCCTTGCCGGCCGATGCCGAGGACCGCCCGGTCAACCACACGATCAATGGCGAAGCCGGGATCGAGCGCCGCCTCGGCCCCTTGCGCCTCGCCCTCACCGGCGTGCTCGAGCGCGACATCTATGGCGACGTGACGCTCGCCAACGGCGACACGCTTTCGCAAGAGGCGCGCAACTCGACGCTCGCCGCACTTCGCTTCCGCACCGGCTACGAGGTCTCGCCAGCACTCCAGCCTTTCGTGGAGGCCGAGATCGGCCGCCGCTTCTATGACGAGGAGGAAGACGAAAGCGGCACCGAGCGCTCCGCCAACCGCCTGGGGTTACGCACCGGCGTGGCCCTCGACCTGCGCGAAAAGCTTCAGGGCGAGATTGCCGTCGGCTACCTGCGCGAAAGCTTCGACGATAGCGGGTTGGACCCGATCCAGGGCGTCAGCCTCGACGGCACGCTGGCATGGTCACCCTTGCGCGGCACCAATGTCGCGCTGCGCGCCGCGACAACGATCGAAAGCACCACGGCCGTCAACGAAAGCGGCTCGCTGGTCCACGATCTGCGCCTCGACGTCGAACGCACCCTGCGCGCCAATCTCACCGCCCGCGCCAGCCTCGGCCTCTCATGGCGCGATTATGTGGGCTCGGACGGCCACGACCTCACATGGTCGGCAGAGCTCGAGACCACCTACTGGTTCAACCGCGATTTCGGCCTCACCGGCCGCCTGCGCCACGAACAGCTTTCGAGCAGCTTCGAGGGCCGGGATTATGATGCGACGAGCGTGTTCGGGGGTGTGACGGTCAGGCGTTGAGCCCGAACACCCGGGAAAAATCCCGTATTCCGGCGGGCGTGAAAGAAATAACACGCCCCGATCCGCGCCTTGCCCACCGGCGGGCGATGATGTGATCGAGCAGGGCAGCCCCCAGCGCGCCGGCCAGATGGCTGCGCCGCTCACTCCAGTCGAGACAAACGCGGCAAAGAGGGCGGCGCCGGGTTTGGAGACCGTCCACATCGATGCCCAGCGCCGTCAGTTCCCTGTGGCCGGTCGGCGTCAGGACCGGCGCCGCCTCGCCTGCGATCCACCCACGGCATTCGAGCCCATGCAGAAGTGCGACGCCGCGCGCGCCGGCAAGGTGGTCGTAGCACTGCCGCGCCTCACGCAGGGCCGCCTCGCGCGGGCCGGTTCGAACGCGAACCGCTCCCGTGCGCTGGGCAAGCCCCATCAGCGCTTCAAGCACTTCCGCGACATCATGGCCCGATAGGCGGAAATAGCGGTGCCGCCCCTGCTTTTCGGCAAAGAGCAGCCCGGCCGATTCGAGCTTGGCGAGATGCCCGCTCGCGGTCGGCAGCGCCACGCCGGCCGCTTCCGCCAGCTCGCTCACGGTCAGCGCGCGGCCATCCATGAGCAGGGAAAGCATGTTCGCCCGCGCGGGATCACCCAGAAGTGCCGCGATATTCGCAATGACCGGACCATCCTTCATCGCCCGTCTCCTCGCATGGATCACTGAGAGCGGTTTAACACGGCAGCGGCAACCATGCTTCGGCTGAGACCGAAGCATTCCCGTTCTTCTCCGGCATAAGGTGACGTCATCCCAACCGGAGAGGCAATTCATGATCACCTGTTTCATCCCCTACGAACTCGACCCTTTCCGCGTCGACGCGTTCGAGGATTATGCGCGCGACTGGAACCATGCGATCCCGCGCTGCGGTGCCGATCTCGTGTGTTACTTCGCGCCGCATGAGGGTTCGGCCACCACCGGCTATGGCGTCTACAACATCGAAAGCCTCGCGGCCTACGAGGCCTACCGCGCGCGGCTGCGCGACGATCCGCTGGGTCGGCAGAATTATGAGTTCGCCAAGCGCGAGCGCTTCATCCTGAAAGAAGATCGCATCTTCCTGCGCCGCGTCATGGCGGAGGCTCGGCCATGATCGCCGTGATCTTCGAGGTCTGGCCGGCCGAAGGTGAGAGGCACCACTATCTCGATCTGGCAACCGCCTTGCGCCCCGAACTCGTGGACGTGGACGGCTTTCTTTCCATCGAGCGTTTCCAAAGCCTTGCCGAGCCCGAAAAGCTCCTCTCGCTCTCCTTCTGGCGCGACGAGAATGCGGTCCGCACCTGGCGCAACACGCTGGCCCACCGCGCGGCGCAAGCCAGAGGCCGCGAAGGCGTGTTCAAGGACTACCGCCTGCGCATTGCCGGTGTGTTGCGCGATTACGGCATGACCGAACGCGCCGAAGCGCCCGCCGACAGCCGGCAAGCTCACCAAGCATGAAAAAAACCGCCCCAGTCTTTCAACCGGGGCGGCTTCCGATCCTCCAGACCTGCGCGCGGGTCTTACTTCACCAGCGCCTTGATCTGCTCGCGCACCGTGTCACCGATATCCTTGCGTGCCAGGGCGAAGGCCAGGTTCGCGTTGACGAAACCTTCCGGCGAGCCGCAGTCGAAGGTTTGGCCGCGATAGTGGTAGCCGTAGAAGGGCTGCTTGCTCTTCAGCTTCAGCATCGAGTCGGTGAGCTGGATCTCGTTGCCCGCGCCGCGTTCCTGCGTTTCGAGGATTTCGAAGATCTCGGGCTGCAGGATGTAGCGGCCGTTGATGAAGAGGTTGGAGGGGGCCGTGCCCTTGGCCGGCTTTTCGACCATTTCGGTCAGCTCGAAGCCGGTGCCGGTCTCCTTCCCCTTGCCGACGATGCCGTATTTGTGCGCCTCTTCCGGGTCGCACTCTTCCACGGCCACGATGTTCGAGCCGGTCTCGTTGTAGAGCTCGACCATGGCTTTGGTGCAGCCGGTGCCGGGCAGCATGATCATGTCGGGGAGGAGCAGCGCGAAGGGCTCGTCGCCCACGATGTCGCGCGCGCACCACACGGCGTGGCCCAGGCCCAGCGGCTCCTGCTGGCGGGTGAACGAGGTCGAGCCGGCCTTGGGCTGGATGCTCTGCAGCAGCTCGATCTGCGCGTTCTTGTTGCGCGCCTTCAGCGTCGCGTTGAGCTCGTATTGCAGGTCGAAATAGTCTTCGATCACGTGCTTCGAGCGGCCGGTCACGAAAACCAGGTGCTCGATGCCCGCTTCCAAGGCCTCATCGACCACATACTGGATGATCGGACGGTCCACCACCGTCACCATCTCCTTGGGGATCGCCTTGGTGGCCGGCAGAAAGCGCGTGCCCAGGCCCGCCACCGGAAACACTGCCTTGCGAACTCGCTTCATTCGATCTCCATCGTCCAATTGCGAGGCTTGACCCTGACGCAGGGTCAGCCGACATTTTAGTGCCGGAATCGCATCCTATATACGCGATCCGGGGGCCATGACCATGACGGCCCGGGCGGCAAGATAGGGCAGAGCGTGGCGAAAGTAGAGCCGACGCCGAAATCCTTATCGCGCTGGAAGCGAGCAAAGGACAGCGACGGAGAGCGAACAAGCGGCTCCATGGTAAACCGATTGATAACTCCCTTGGGGCATCAATGGACCGACAACCGCTTGTTATGGAGTTATGAGTATGCCGGTTCCGGCGAATGGCAAGACGAGACTGACACGAGGCTGGAAGCGCGCGGCTCTGGGTGCCGGGCTTTCAGTGGCCTTGCTCGCCACGAGCCTGCCGGCGCACGCCGATGCCCGCTTCCGCTCATGGGTGGCCGAATTCAAGCAGACGGCCATCGCCAGCGGCGTCTCGGGGCGGACCTATGACCGCGCCTTCCGCGGCGTCGACGAGCCCGATCTCGAAGTGCTCGAGAAAGCCCGCTACCAGCCCGAGTTCAAGGCCGAGGCGTGGGACTATTTCGACAATCGCGTGCAGGAACATGCGATCTCGGTCGGCCGCCAGATGGCGAAGAAATACAAGCCCTGGCTCGACCGCATCGAAGCCAGATACGGTGTGGACCGCAATATCGTGCTCGCCATCTGGTCGATGGAATCGAATTATGGCGAAATCCTCAAGAACGACAAGGTGATGCGCAATGTGGTGCGCTCGCTGTCAACGCTCGCCTATGGCGACCCCAAGCGTGCCAAGTTCGCCCGCAACCAGCTGATCGCGGCACTCAAGATCCTGCAGTCGGGCGATATCGACGAGAGCCACCTGACCGGGTCCTGGGCGGGCGCCATGGGCCATACCCAGTTCATTCCGACCTCCTACCAGCTCTACGCGCAGGACATGGACGGCGACGGGCGCCGCGACATCTGGGATTCGGTGCCCGACGCGCTGGCAACGGCCGCCAACCTTCTCAGGAAGAACGGCTGGCAGTCGGGCCAGACCTGGGGCTACGAGGTCTCGCTGCCCGATGGCCGCAAGTTCCCCTCGGGCCGCGCATCGCTCGCGAAATGGCAGTCGCTCGGTGTCACCCGCGCCAGCGGCAAGCCGTTCCGCAACGGCGCGGAAAGCGCCGAGCTCAAGCTGCCGGACGGCCGTTCGGGACCGGTCTTCCTGATGACCAAGAACTTCCGCGTCATCAAGGCCTACAACAATTCCGACAAATACGCGCTCGCTGTCGGCCTGCTCGCCGACGAGATCGCGGGCTATGGCGGGCTCGTGGCCGACTGGAACCGCCCCTTCACCAAGCTGTCCATGGACGAGAAGCAGGAACTGCAGCAGCGCCTCTCGACCTATGGCTATTATGAGGGCAAGTTCGACGGCAAGATCGGCTCGGGTTCGCGCGCGGCGATCATGGCCTATCAGGAAAGGATGGGCCTGACGCCGGACGGCCATCCGAGCCTCGAGGTCCTGTCGACCTTGCGCAAGAAATAGAACGGATCGGGATGCAGCGAGGCAGAGAACGCAAGCACACGCATATCGCGCTGGCCCGTTTTCTGCTCGCCGCGAGCCTTGCCGTGACCACCGCCGCTCCGGCCTTTGCGCAGGACGGCGGTTTCGGCATTTTCCGCAAGATCTTCCGCCCGCGCGAGCGGATCATCGACGATTACGGCTACGACGATTACCAGCCTGCGCCGCGCCGCCGGGCGGTACCCCAGCGACAGCAGCCGCGTCCCGCACAGCGGCGCACCCAGCGCCCGGCCGCGCCCGTCGAGCCGCCGCCGCCGGCCGTCATCGAGAAGGCGGCCGATGCGCGCGCCGTGCTCGTGATCGGCGATTTCATGGGTGCGGGCCTGGCCGAAGGGCTCGATGCGGTCTTTGCGCAGGATCCCAAGATCCGCGTGATCGACGCCACCAACGGCTCGTCGGGCTTCGTGCGCGACGATGTGGTGGACTGGCCGAAATCCGTCGCGGAGATGATCGCCAAGGAAAAACCGGTCGCGGTCGTCGCCATGCTCGGCTCCAACGACCGCCAAAGCATGAAAGTGGGAGACACGCGCGAGCCCTCGCGCTCGCCCCCTTGGACCATCGCCTATGAGGGGCGCACGCATGCGCTCGCCAAGGCCGTCGAGGCCACCAAGGTGCCGCTGCTCTGGGTCGGCCTGCCGAGCTTCAAGAATGCGAAGATGGCGGCCGATGTGGTCGCCTTCAACGACATCTATTCCCGCGCGGCGGGAGGGGCCGGTGCGGAATATGTGGATGTGTGGGACGGCTTCGCCGACGACACGGGCGCCTTCACCGCGACCGGCCCCGACATCAACGGCCAGCCCGTCCGCCTGCGCGGCAATGACGGCATCAACCTGACGCGCGCCGGCAAGCGCAAGCTCGCCTTCTACCTCGAAAAACCGCTCGCCCGCATTCTCGGCGTGCCGGTGGGTGCGAGCAAGGCCGTGGCCGGCACGGGCGGCACGGCCGAAGTGCTTCCCGCCTCGCTTTCCGCGCAGGCCGCCGGTCCCGCGGCCCCGCTCGACCGCACCCCGCCCATGGCGCTCGGCAGCCTTTCTTCTTCCGGCAATGAAAACGAGCTTCTCGGTGGCGCAAAGCCCGCGCCGATCAAGCCCAACACGGCCACGATCGAGCGCGTGCCCGGCCGCGCCGACGACTTCGGCGGCGCAGCGCAGTAGCGATCGGAACGATATCAGCGCGGAAGTTCGGTGGTTCCCATCAAGGCTTCGTCGATCGCGCGCGCGGCTTGGCGGCCCTCGCGGATGGCCCAGACCACCAGCGACTGCCCGCGCCGCACATCGCCCGCCGCATAGAGCTTGTCGAGGTTGGTTCGGTAGTCGCGGTCGTTGGCGACCACGTTCACTGAGCGGCGGCTGTCCGTCTTGAGCGCGAGCTTGTCGCCCATTTCCTGGAGCACGCCGGTCTGGATCGGGCCCGAGAAACCGATGGCGATGAAGGCGAGATCGGCACGGATCACGAATTCGGTGCCTGGCACGGGCTTGCGCTTGTCATCCACCTCGCAGCACTTCACGCCGGTCAAAATGCCGTCCTCGCCGATGAATTCGAGCGTCGCCACCTGGAACTCGCGCTCGGCACCCTCGGCTTGGCTCGACGAGGTGCGCATCTTGGTCGCCCAATAGGGCCAGACGGCAAGCTTGTCCTCGCGCTCAGGGGGCTGGGGACGAATGTCGAGCTGTGTGACGCGCACCGCGCCCTGGCGGAATGCCGTGCCCACGCAGTCGGATGCCGTGTCGCCGCCGCCCACCACGACCACATGCATGCCACCTGCCAGGATCGGCTCGGGCCGCGCCCATGCCACGGCGGCAGAATTCTCGCCGCCCACGCGCCGGTTCTGCTGCACGAGATAAGGCATCGCATCATGCACGCCTTCGAGCTCGACGCCCGGAATGCCTGCCGGGCGTGGCGTCTCGGAGCCGCCGCAATAGAGCACGGCGTCGTATTCGGCGATCAGCTCTTCCAGCTTGCGGTCCACGCCGATATTCACGCCGCAGAAGAATGTGACGCCCTCGCCCTTCATCTGCTCGACGCGGCGGTCGATGGTGGCCTTTTCCATCTTGAAGTCGGGAATGCCGTAGCGCAGCAGGCCGCCGGGGCGGGACTCGCGCTCGAACACGTGCACTTCATGGCCCACGCGACCGAGCTGCTGGGCGGCCGCCAAACCGGCAGGACCCGAGCCGATCACCGCCACGCGCTTGCCGGTCCGGGTTTCCGCGGGCTGCGGGCGGATCAGCCCGAGCTCATAGGCCTTGTCGGCGATCGCCTGTTCCACCGTCTTGATGGCGACGGGCACGTCTTCGAGATTGAGCGTGCAGGCTTCCTCGCACGGAGCGGGGCAGATGCGGCCGGTCCATTCGGGGAAGTTGTTGGTGGAATGCAGGTTGCGGATCGCGGTTTCCCAGTCGCCGCGATAAACGAGGTCGTTCCAGTCGGGAATCTGGTTGTGCACGGGGCAGCCCGTGGGTCCGTGACAGAACGGAATGCCGCAATCCATGCAGCGCGCCGCCTGTTTCTCGACTTCGCGCTCGTTCATCGGGAGCGTGAATTCGCGGAAATGCCGAATGCGATCCGAGGCCGGCTGATAGCGCGGCACCTGCCGGTCGATCTCGAGAAACCCAGTAACCTTGCCCATAGTCAGTTCCACTCAGCTCGCAGCGGTTTCACCCAGCAGCCAGTTTTCGATCCTCAAACCCGGCACGTGCCGGAAAGCCCGATCCGCTGTTACCAGCGTCGCATTCAGGACGAGCGCATGGGCCGCGATGAACATGTCGTTCGGCCCGAGCTCTCTCCCTGCTTTCTTCAACCCCGCCCGAACCGATGCGTAGACCTCAGCGACCGGCGGTTCCATTCCCACGACACGCAAGCCTTGCAGCACTGCGGTCATCTTTCTGTGCGTGTCGGCACTCGTTCCATTGACTAGACCGAACAGAACTTCGGCCGACACCACCACGCTCGTATAGAGCAACTCCCTCGGCTCCTCGGCGAAACGCTGTGCGGCAAAGCCAGCCGAGTTTCGCGCGATGTCCGAAATGATGTTCGTATCCAGGAGGTACACGGCTAGAACTTGACGTCGTCGAGGGGAAGCATGTCGCTGTCGTCGATGTCCGGGAAGTCAAATTCGGATGGCGGCTGCCTCCGCAACCATTCGACGATTTCCTTCGGCGAGCGCTGGCGCTTGTCCGGCACCAGCGTCAGGCTCCCATCCGCTTCCTTGCGGATCGTGACCTCTTCTCCTTCGAACTCGAACTCTTTCGGGATGCGCACGGCGCGGCTTCGGCCATTGCGGAAGACGCGCACGCGCTGTTCTTTTTTCGCTTCGGCCGGCATCGCTTGCCTCCAACTGGCATATGCCTTGTCATATGCCAGTTGGTTGATCGTGCCGCAATGCGACCGATCGCGCCCTCTACTCCGCCGCCACGTTCATCCGCATGCGTTCCATCTCTTCCAGCGCGCGGCGGTACTCGACGGGCATTACCTTGCGGAACTTGCCGCGATAATTCGCCCAGTCCTCGAGGATCGCCTTGGCGCGGGCCGAGCCCGTATAATGCGCATGGTTGGAGATGAGCTGAACCAGCCGCTCCTCGTCGTTGCGCGTCATGTCGCCGGACACGTCCACGCGTCCCTTGTGCATGATGTCGCCGCCGCGATGGTGCAGCTTTTCGAGCATATCGTCTTCTTCCGGCACCGGCTCGAGCTCGACCATGGCCATGTTGCAGCGCGAGGCGAAGTCGCCTTCCTCGTCGAGCACATAGGCCACGCCGCCCGACATGCCGGCCGCGAAGTTCCGGCCCGTCTTGCCGATCACGACCACCACGCCGCCCGTCATATATTCGCAGCCGTGGTCGCCCACGCCTTCGACGACGGCCACAGCACCCGAATTGCGCACCGCGAAACGCTCGCCGGCGACGCCGCCGATATAGGCTTCGCCGTTGATCGCGCCGTAAAGCACGGTGTTGCCCGCGATGATCGATTCCGAGGGCACGATGCGCGTGTTATCCGGCGGACGGATCACGATGCGGCCGCCCGAGAGACCCTTGCCGACATAATCGTTGCCTTCGCCGACCAGCTCGAACGAGATGCCGCGCGCGAGGAACGCCGCGAAGCTCTGGCCCGCCGTGCCGTTGAGACGCACCGCGATCGTGTCATCGCGCAAGCCCTTGTGCTTGAAGCGCTTGGCGACTTCGCCCGAGAGCATCGCACCGGCCGAACGGTCGACGTTGCGGATCGTGGTCTCGATCTTCACCGGCTGGCGCGTTTCGAGCGCGGGCATCGCTTCTTCGATCAGCTTGCGGTCGAGCACATCCGCGATCGGATGCTCCTGCCGCATGGTCCAGTGGATCGCCTCAGGCCCGGCTTCCGGCTTGAAGAAGAGCTTCGTGAAGTCAAGCCCCTTCGCCTTCCAATGCGCGATGGCCGGACGCTTCTCGATCAGCTCGGAGGCACCCACGATCTCGTCGAGATGGCGGAAGCCCATGGCGGCGAGCAGCGCGCGCACTTCTTCGGCGACGAAGAAGAAGTAGTTGATCACATGCTCGGGCGCGCCCTTGAAGCGCTTGCGCAGGACCGGGTCCTGCGTCGCCACGCCCACCGGGCAGGTGTTGAGGTGGCACTTGCGCATCATGATGCAGCCGGCCGCGATCAGGGGTGCTGTCGAGAAGCCGTATTCGTCGGCGCCCAGAAGCGCGCCCACGATCACGTCGCGGCCCGTACGCAAGCCGCCATCGACCTGCAGGCAGACGCGTGAGCGCAAGCCGTTCAGCACCAGCGTCTGCTGGGTTTCGGCCAGGCCGATCTCCCATGGGGAGCCGGCATGCTTGAGCGAGGTGAGCGGCGAGGCACCCGTGCCGCCGTCATAGCCCGATACCGTGATATGGTCGGCGCGCGCCTTGGCGACACCGGCCGCCACCGTGCCGACGCCCACTTCCGACACCAGCTTCACCGAGATGTCGGCAGCCGGGTTCACGTTCTTCAGATCGTAGATCAGCTGCGCCAGATCCTCAATCGAATAGATGTCGTGGTGCGGCGGCGGCGAGATCAGGCCTACGCCCGGCGTCGAGTGGCGCGTCTTGGCGATCGTCGCATCCACCTTGTGGCCGGGCAGCTGGCCGCCTTCGCCGGGCTTGGCACCCTGCGCGACCTTGATCTGGATCATGTCGGCATTGACGAGATATTCCGTCGTCACGCCGAAGCGGCCGGAGGCCACCTGCTTGATGGCCGAGCGCTCGGGGTTCACCGAGCCGTCGGGCAGCGGCAGGTAACGGTCGGGCTCCTCGCCGCCTTCGCCGGTGTTCGACTTGCCGCCGATGGCGTTCATGGCGCGTGCCAGAGTCGTATGCGCCTCACGCGAGATCGATCCGAAAGACATCGCGCCCGTCGAGAAGCGTTTGACGATATCGGCTGCCGGCATCACCTCGTCGATCGGCACCGCCGTGCGGCCGCTTTCCTCCGCGAGCTTGATGCGGAACAGGCCGCGCAGGGTCTGGGCGCGGGCCGTCGCACTGTCGATCTGCGTGGAATAGTCCTGGAAGGTTTCCCACGAGCCCTTGCGCACCGCATGCTGCAGCGTCGCCACCGCGTCGGGCGACCACATATGAGCCTCGCCGCGCATGCGGAACATGTATTCGCCGCCCACATCCAGCGTGTTGCGCAAGACAGGATCGTCGCCGAAGGCCGAGCCGTGGCGCAACACCGTTTCGGCCGCGACCTCATCGAGGCCCACGCCCTCGATGGTGGTCGCCGTGCCGGTGAAATACTTCGCCACGAAGTCGGACTTCAGTCCGATCGCGTCGAAGATCTGCGCGCCGCAATAGCTCTGGTAGGTCGAGATGCCCATCTTGGACATGACCTTGAGCATGCCCTTGCCGATCGACTTGATGAAGCGCGTGACCACCTCATGCGCATCGACCTCGGCCGGCATTTCGCCGCGCTTGTGCATGTCCACCAGCGTGTCGAAGGCGAGATAGGGGTTGATGGCTTCCGCGCCATAGCCGGCGAGGCAGCAGAAATGATGGATCTCGCGCGGCTCGCCCGATTCCACCACGAGCCCGGCCGAGGTGCGCAAGCCCTTGCGGATCAGGTGATGGTGGACGGCAGCGGTCGCGAGCAGTGCAGGAATGGCAATACGGTCCGGCCCGATCTGGCGGTCGGAAAGGATGATGATGTTGTAGCCGCCTGCAACCGCTGCTTCCGCGCGCTCGCAAAGCCGCTCGATGGCGCCCGTCATGCCTTCCGGCCCTTCGGCGGAGGCGTAGGTCACGTCGATCGTCTTGGTGTCGAAACGGTCCTCGGTGTGGCCGATCGAGCGGATCTTTTCGAGATCGCCATTGGTCAGGATCGGCTGGCGCACTTCGAGGCGCTTCTTGCGCGACGAGCCGACCAGATCGAAGATGTTCGGACGCGGGCCGATGAAGGAGACCAGGCTCATCACCAGTTCCTCGCGGATCGGGTCGATGGGCGGGTTCGTCACCTGCGCGAAGTTCTGCTTGAAATAGGTGTAAAGCAGCTTGGACTTGTCCGACATCGCCGAGATCGGCGTGTCCGTTCCCATGGAGCCCACGGCCTCCTGGCCGGTGGTCGCCATCGGCGCCATCAGGATGCGCGTGTCTTCCTGCGTGTAGCCGAAGGCCTGCTGACGATCGAGAAGCGACACATCCTTGCGCAGCGCGCGCGGCTCGACCGGGTTCAGTTCCTCGAGGATCAGCTGTGTGTTGCGCAGCCACGTCTTGTAGGGGTGGCGCGAGGCGATCTCGTGCTTGATCTCCTCGTCAGAGATGATGCGGCCCTGCGCCAGGTCGATCAGAAGCATGCGGCCCGGCTGGAGCCGCCACTTCCTGACGATCTTTTCTTCCGGCACGGGCAGCGCGCCGGCTTCGGATGCCAGGATCACGCGGTCGTCGTCGGTCACCACATACCGCGCCGGTCTGAGTCCGTTGCGATCAAGCGTCGCGCCGATCTGGCGGCCATCGGTGAAGCACACGGCGGCGGGGCCGTCCCACGGCTCCATGAGGGCCGCGTGGTACTCGTAGAAGGCGCGGCGCTCGTCATCCATGAGCTTGTTGCCGGCCCAGGCTTCCGGGATGAGCATCATCATGGCATGCGCGAGGGAGTAGCCGCCCTGCGTCAGGAATTCGAGCGCGTTGTCGAAGCAGGCGGTGTCCGACTGCCCCTCATACGAGATCGGCCAGAGCTTGGAGATGTCGTTGCCGAACAGCTCGGAATCGACCGAAGCCTGACGCGCCGCCATCCAGTTGACGTTGCCGCGCAGCGTGTTGATCTCGCCGTTGTGGGCCACCATGCGATAAGGATGCGCGAGCTTCCAGGACGGAAACGTGTTGGTCGAGAAGCGCTGATGGACGAGCGCGAGTGCGGACTCGAAACGCGGATCGTGCAGGTCGCGGTAGTAGGCGCCGACCTGATAGGCCAGGAACATACCCTTATAGACCACCGTGCGCGACGACAACGACACGACATAGAAACCGTTGTCGACCCCGCCGGTCTCGGCATGGATGCGGTTCGAGATCACCTTGCGCAGGATGAACAGGCGGCGCTCATACTCGTCGTCGCTCTCGATCTCGGGCCCGCGACCGAGGAACACCTGACGGTGCACCGGTTCGCTGGCCGCGATGTCGGGAGCCTTGGAAAGCGAGGAATTGTCGACCGGCACGTCGCGGAAGCCGATCAGCGGCTGGCCTTCCGCCTTGGCGACCTCGGCGATGACCGCCTCGATATGGGCGCGCAGCGCTTCGTCGCGCGGCATGAAGAGAGTGCCGACCGAATAATGGCCGGGCTCGGGCAGCGCGATGTCCTGAGTCTGCATCTCCTCGCGGAAGAAGCGGTCCGGGATCTGCACCAGCATGCCCGCGCCGTCGCCCATCAGGGGGTCGGCGCCCACGGCACCGCGATGGGTGAGGTTTTCGAGCATGGCGAGGCCGTCGAGCACCGTCTGGTGCGACTTCACGCCCTTCATATGCGCGATGAAGCCCACGCCGCAGGCGTCGTGCTCGCGGCTCGGATCGTAGAGGCCTTGCGGCTTTTCGAGCAGGGGATTGGCTTTGGTGGCCGGCATCCCTGCCGTCGCACTCATTCCCTCCCGCTCGCTCAAATGCCTGCTCATGGCGTGATCCTGACTGTGTTCTCTGATGGGGCCGGCTGGGCGGGCAATAGTGCCGCGCACACGAAAACCAGCACGCGGCATTTTAGATGCCCGAACCGGTCTTCTCAACCTCCCGTTAAATAGGACAGCACTACTGCCCTATTTCTCTCATGGCAGAACATGAATCGGTGCGCAAGACCGAACTGCAAAGAGTGGCTGCGACAAAGCATCAAAAATTTTGTGGCGATGCATCAATGCGCAAGATTGTTGCGCTGCGATTTTTAGGGAAGCCTTCCCCATGCAGCTATGCGAAAAGGCCCACGTTTCGAGCCTTTCAGGTGAATCCGATGTTCTTCGCTTCCGACAACTGGGCCGGCGCCCACCCCCTTATCGCACAATCGCTGGTTTCCTATGCGGGCGGTTATGCCAGCGCCTATGGCACGAGCGATCTCGACCGGCGCGTGGAAGAAACATTCAACCGCGTCTTCGAGCGCGAGGTGGCTGTGTTCTTCGTGGCGACGGGAACGGCCGCGAACTCGCTGGCGCTCGCCGCCACCTCGCGCCCCGGCGGCATCTGCTTCGCGCATGCCGAGGCGCATATGCTTGAAGACGAATGCGGCGCGCCGGAATTCCTGTCGTCGGGCGGCCGCCTGCGCCCCGTGCAGGGCTCGCACGGCAAGATCGACGCGCAAGAGCTTTCCCGCGAGATGGCGCGCTTCCCCGCGGGCAATGTCCATTCCGGCCAGCCCATGGCCGTGTCGGTCACCCAGTCCACCGAAACCGGCTCGATCTATTCCCTGAGCGAGATCGAGGCCATCGCCCAGATCGCCCGGTCGCGCGCGGTGCCGCTGCACATGGACGGCGCCCGCTTCGCCAATGCGCTGGTCGCGCTCGACTGCTCGCCCGCTGAGATGACATGGAAGCGCGGCGTCGATCTCTTGTCCTTCGGCGGCACCAAGAACGGCTGCTGGTGCGCCGAGGCGCTGGTCTTCTTCGACCCCGAAAAGGCGCGCGAGTTCGGCTTCATGCGCAAGCGCGCCGCCCAGCTCTTTTCCAAGACCCGTTTCGTCGCAGCCCAGTTCGAAAGCTATTTCGCCGACGATCTCTGGCTCGAAAATGCCAAGACCGCCAACCGCATGGCCAAGCATCTCGCCACGGCGCTGCACGGCTCGAACAGCGCGCGCCTCGCCTGGAAGCCGCAGGCCAACGAGGTTTTCGCCGTGATGAGCACGGCCAAGGCCCAGGCCCTTCAGGCAGCCGGCGCCCGCTTCTACGACTGGAAGGAGCCCGACCAGTGGGACGGCAGCCTCAGCGCCGGCGAAGGCCTGTTCCGCTTCGTGACGAGCTACGCGACGCAGGAAGACGATGTGACACGCTTCGCTGAAGCGCTGCAGAGGGCTTGAGGGCTTTCTCTGGAAGCCTTGGCGCGTGTGGAGGCGTTACCCCCACCCCTTAACCCTCCCCACAAGGAGGGGGGCGTCAACGGCGCATTTCACCTCAAAGCTTGATGACTAGCTTGAAAGGAATGGCGCCACGCGCATGTCCTCCCCTCCTCCTCGTGGGGAAGGGGTACGGGGTGGGGGTGACGTGTCCGTTTTCGCGTCGGTAATCGATTGTTGCTCGGAGCGATTGGTTTGTGGCCCAACCACCTTCCCCGAAATATCCCACGCCGCCACAAAGGCGCCCCGTTTTGCTCAATCTCGCGCCTCAAAGCGGGATCAGCATCCACCCTGTCCTAGAGACGGTTCGGTCCGGCGCCGGTCCGTAATCCCCAAGCCCCCCGCCCACGGGCCAGCGCCGGACCGATCCAAAAACATCCCACAAGTTTGAGCAGAGAGTTCGGGCGCGCGCAGAGGCGCGTGGCGCTAGTCGGCCGTGTGCGGCCGGTCGGGACGGGTGACGACTGCGGCACCCAGGATCGGGCCCGGCACCTTGTCCTTTCCCATCACCTGCAGGATCACGGCGGCACCCATGCTGTCCTCGATGCTCACCCAGGGCAGTTCGACATGCATGGCGGGGCCTTTCCACACGCCGATCGGACGCATGCTCTTCACCGCGTTCACATAGGAAAGCGTCTGGCCTTCATTGTCGCCGGTCTTGACCGGAACCACTATGGCCCCATCGAAGCCGACCAGCATCAGATGCGCCTTGTGACCCTCGGGCAGGTTGCCGTCGGCCACCTCGATCATCAGGCTGTCGCCCATGCGTTTGGTTGTGATCGCCACGTTCGGGGCTTCGCCATTGCGCGTCTGGGCCCCCAGCGCGTTCTCGATCTCCTGTGCCTTGGCGCCGTTGAACTGCGCGCGGCCGTTGACGATGGCCTGGGGCGTGTACATCGAGCGCGCACCGAAACGCTTGCCGTAGAGCTTCTGGCGCAGCGTGTTGTCGGGCGAGGCCATGGTGTCGCGCCAGCCGAGATAATCCCAGTAATCGACATGAAAGGCGAGCGCGAGCAGGTCGGGCCGCTTGGCGAATTCGGCCAGCGCGCTGTCGGCCGCCGGGCAGGCCTTGCAGCCCTGCGACGTGTAGAGTTCGACCACGCCGGAAACGGGTGGCTCCTCGGCCAGAGCGGACCCGAGAGCAGGCCCAAGCAGCGTGAGGCTCAGAGCGAAGGCGGACAACAATCCACGCGAAACGTACATCGCCGTCATGCGTCCGGCATCATCGGTCGGGCTCCTCGGAGGGAAACGAACATGCGGGCGCAGCAAAAGCTGCCGCCCGTCTTTCAACTGGCCGCACCCTGCTGCATGGCGCCAACAAGAGGAAGTCAACTTGCGGTGACGCCACGGGGCGAGGCGTAGCATGGGACGAGAGTAAGCAACAGCAGCGCCAAACGGAAAGATGCCATGCGTGCGCCGTCAGAAATCCGCCCGGCCAAGCGTGTCCGACACCCATTCCAGAAACACGCGCAGGCGCGAGGCGAGCTGGCGGTTCTGCGGGTAAAGCGCGAAGAGCGGGGTCGGCGAGGGCGGGTAAAGAGGCAGGACTTCCACGAACCGACCTTCTTCCAGATCCCTGGCGAAGCGATAGGCGGGCGCCTGGATCAGGCCGAAGCCCAGCCGCGCGAGGTCGGTCATCGTTTCTGAATCGTTGGCGGTGATGCGGGCTGGCAGGCGCACATGGCGCAGTTTCTCGCCTTCCGTGAATTCCAGGGGCAGCACGTCATGGGTCAGCGACGAAACGAAGCCGACCGCCCTGTGCCCTTCGAGATCGTCGGGCGTGCAGGGCGTGCCGTGACGCGCCAGGTAATCCGGGCTCGCCACCGTGATCTCGCGGATCGTGCCTAGCTTGCGGCGGATCATGCTGCTGTCGGCCGGCTCGCCCGCGCGGATCACGCAATCCACGCCTTCGCGCACCAGATCGACCAGCCGGTCGCCCTGGCCGAGGTGAAGATCGATCAGCGGATAGCGGGCGAGGAAACCGGGCAGGCCGGGCAACAGAAATGTCCGGGTGAAGAGCCCGTGCGCATCGACGCGCAGAAGTCCGCGCGGGGTTGCGTCGCGCAGGGCGCTTTCGGCCTCGTCGAGGTCCGACAGGATCGCGACGCAGCGCCGGTAATAGTCTGTCCCGTCGAGCGTCGGTGCCACATGGCGCGTGGTGCGCTCCAGAAGCCGCGTGCCGAGATGCACTTCGAGGCTTTTCACGGCTTCGGTCGCGGTGGAGCGCGGCAGGCCGAGATCGGTGGCGGCGGCAGAAAAGCTTTCGCGTTCCACCACGCGAACGAACAGGCGCATGCGGCTCAGATGATCCATGGTAATTGTTCGCCACAGCCGAACTCTGTTGGCAAGAGCGGGGCGATGATCCGAACAGGGGAATGGCCTATCTCCGCTCCCACCCAACAGGAGAGAGACAATGACAAACTCGAAACAGCGCGTCGCCATCGTCACCGGGGCATCCAAGGGCATCGGCGCCGCGACTGCGTTGCGGCTTGCCCGCGACGGCTTCGCAGTCGCCGTGAACTATTCGCGCAGCGCGGCGGATGCTGACGCCGTGGTGCGCGCCATCGAAGCGGAGGGCGGCCGTGCGATTGCCGCTCAGGCGGATGTCGCCGACCCGCAGGCCGTGGCGGCGCTGTTCAGTCGGACTGAAGGCGAGCTTGGTTCGGTGGACGTGATCGTCAACAATGCCGGCACCATGAAGCTCGAGCCGATCGCCGCGGTTTCGGACGAGAATTTCGACCGCGTGGTCGCGACCAATCTCAAGGGCGTGTTCAACGGCATGCGCGAAGCGGCCAGGCGCCTGAACGCGGGCGGGCGGATCATCTCGCTTTCGACCAGCGTGGTCGGCACCTATGGCCCCAATTACGGCGTCTATGCCGCGACCAAGGCCGCAGTCGAGGCCTTGACCCATGTTCTGTCCAAGGAGCTCGGGCAGAAAGGGATCACCGTGAACGTGGTGGCGCCGGGACCGACGGCGACGGATCTCTTCACCGAAGGCAAGTCCGACGAGCTGATCGCACGCATCACCGGCACGATCCCGCTCGGCCGCCTCGGCACGCCCGACGAAATCGCCAATGTGATCGCCTTTCTCGCCGGACCGGACGGAGCATGGGTGAACGGACAGGTGATCCGGACGAATGGCGGAATGATCTGAACAGGAGCGCGCTTATGCCATTCGCCAACATCAAGGTACCGGAAGCAGCGCTGTCCAGGACGCAGAAGGAAGAGATCGTCCACCGCGTGACGGCCATGTTCGCCGACTATTTCGGCGAGGGCGTCAAGCAGCATACGATGGTGCTGATCGAAACCGTGCCCGACGGCGGCTATGGCCGCGCCAACGAGGTGTTCATCGTGCCCGAGGCTTATCGGGCCAAGGATTGAAACAAAAAGGGCGGCCCGGAAGCCGCCCTTTCTCATTTTGCCTGCGTGGCCTTTATGCCGCCAGATCGCGCAGCACGTATTGGAGGATGCCGCCGTTCTTGAAGTAGTCGAGTTCGTCCAGCGTATCGATGCGGCAGAGCAGCGGCACGTCCTTCACCGTGCCGTCGGCCATCGTCACTTTTGCGATCATCTTCTGGCGCGGGCGCACGGTTTCGAGGCCCTCGATGGTGACGAGTTCGTCGCCCTTCAGTCCGAGCGAGGCCCATGACGTGCCTTCCTCGAAGGTGAAGGGCACGACGCCCATGCCGACGAGGTTGGAGCGGTGGATGCGCTCGAAGCTCTGGGCGATCACCGCGCGCACGCCGAGCAGGTTGGTTCCCTTGGCCGCCCAGTCGCGCGAGGAGCCGTTGCCGTATTCGATGCCGGCGAAGATCACCAGCGGCACGCCTTCCTTCCGGTATTCCATGGCGGCGTCATAGATCGACACCTCTTCCTTGGACGGATAGTGGATCGTGTAGCCGCCTTCGCGCCCGTTCTCGCCCAGCATGTGGTTGCGGATGCGGATATTGGCGAAGGTGCCGCGCATCATCACCTCATGGTTGCCGCGCCGCGTGCCGTACTGGTTGAAGTCGGCAATGCCCACGCCGTGGTCGATCAGGTACTTGCCCGCGGGCGATGCCGCCTTGATAGAGCCGGCCGGCGAAATGTGGTCGGTGGTGATCTTGTCGCCGAAGAGGCCGAGCACGCGGGCGCCACGGATTTCACCGATGGCACGCGGGGTCGGCTGCAGGCCCACGAAGTAAGGCGGGTTCTGCACGTAGGTTGAATCGTCGTCCCACGCATAGGTCTGGCCTTCCGGCGCCTGCACGTTGCGCCAGTTCTCGTCGCCCTTGAACACGTCCGCATATTTGCGGGTGAAGAGTTCGCGCGTGACGTTCTCGCTGATGAAGCGGTCGATCTCCTCGCTGGTGGGCCAGATGTCCTTGAGGAAGACGGGCTTGCCGTCCGCGCCCTCGCCGAGCGGCTCGGTGGTCAGGTCCTTGGTGACGGAGCCGGCCAGCGCATAGGCGACCACCAGCGGCGGCGAGGCGAGGTAGTTCGCCTGCACATCCGGAGACACGCGGCCTTCGAAGTTGCGGTTGCCCGAGAGAACGGCGGACGCGATCAGGCCCTTGTCGTTGATGGTCTTGGAGATCGGCGCCGGGAGCGGTCCCGAATTGCCGATACAGGTGGTGCAGCCGAAGCCGACGAGGTTGAAGCCGACCTGGTCGAGCTCGGTCTGCAGGCCCGACTTCGCGAGATATTCGGCGACGACCTGCGAGCCGGGTGCGAGCGAGGTCTTCACCCAGGGCTTCTGCTTGAGGCCCAGGCGGTTGGCGTTGCGCGCGAGAAGGCCCGCGCCGATCAGCACGCTCGGGTTGGACGTGTTGGTGCAGGACGTGATGGCGGCGATCACCACGTCGCCATGGCCGAGATCGAAATCCTCGCCTTCGACATCGTAGCGGGTCTGGGGCGCAAGCGCCTTCTTGTAGTCGCTTTCCATGGCCCTCTTGAAGCCGGCCGCGACGCCTTCCAGCGGAATGCGGCCTTCGGGGCGCTTGGGACCGGCCATGGAGGGCACGACATCGGCAAGGTCGAGCTCGAGCAGGTCGGTGAAGACCGGATCGGCCGAGCCGTTGTCGCGCCACATGCCCTGCGCCTGCGAATAGGCTTCCACCAGAGCGATGCGGTTTTCCGGGCGGCCCGAGGTGTTGAGATAGCGGATCGTCTCGGCGTCCACGGGGAAGAAGCCGCAGGTCGCGCCATATTCGGGCGCCATGTTGCCGATGGTGGCACGATCGGCCAGCGTCATGTTGGAAAGGCCCGAGCCGTAGAACTCCACGAACTTGCCGACCACGCCCTTCTTGCGCAGCATCTGGGTGACGGTCAGCACGAGGTCGGTGGCGGTCACGCCTTCCTTGAGCTTGCCGGTGAGGCGGAAGCCGATCACTTCCGGCAGGAGCATGGACACCGGCTGGCCGAGCATCGCGGCTTCGGCCTCGATGCCGCCCACGCCCCAGGCGAGTACGCCCAGGCCGTTGACCATGGTGGTGTGCGAATCCGTGCCGACGCAGGTGTCCGGATAAGCGGTGGTTTCGCTATCCTCGGTGCGCGTCCATACGGTCTGCGACAGATATTCGAGGTTCACTTGGTGGCAGATGCCGGTGCCGGGCGGCACGACGCGGAAGTTGCGGAAGGCCTGCTGACCCCATTTCAGGAACTTGTAGCGCTCCTGGTTGCGCTGGTATTCGAGTTCGACATTGCGGGCGAAGGCCTGCGGGTTGCCGAACTCGTCGACGATCACCGAGTGGTCGATCACGAGGTCGACGGGCACCAGCGGGTTGATCTTCTGCGGGTCGCCGCCGAGCGCGGCCATCGCGTCGCGCATCGCGGCAAGGTCCACCACCGCCGGCACGCCGGTGAAGTCCTGCATGAGCACGCGCGCCGGGCGATAAGCGATCTCGACGCCCGCCGTGCCCCTGTCGGTCAGCCAGCCGGCGACGGCTTCGATCGATTCCCTGGTGACCGAGCGGCCATCCTCGTTGCGAAGCAGGTTCTCGAGCAGCACCTTCATGGAATAAGGAAGCTGCGAGACACCCGTCAGGCCGTTCTTTTCGGCTTCCACGAGGCTGTAATAAGTGTATTCCGCGTCACCCACGGAGAGGGTGCGCCGGCAATTGAAGCTGTCAATGGATTGGGACACGTGTGCGGTCTCTTCTCGAATGCGGGCCGTCGGCTTCGGGGGAGCGGACGGCCGGTGGTCTCGGCACTTAACCGCTGACGGTTAGCAAATTCGAACCGCGCACGGAAAAGCCCATGGGGTGAGAACAAGAAGCCGAAAATCGGCGCCCAGCTCTCGGGCGAATGCGGGTGCGGTCATTTCCGCGTTTGGCTCATACTGGCTGCCACAGGCACCGGCTGAACACGAAAATGATAGATCCCGTGCCGACCGCTGGCACGGTTGCCGTGCATATACGGATTTTCGTAGAACGATTCCAGAGGCTGTTATGAACCAAGAACACGTCTTGTGTCGGAACAGCGAAGATCAGACCGCGAGAAGGCGAGTGCGGCCAAGGCTGGTGGCCTTGGCCGCACTCGCCGCCGACGCGGATGGCTTCGCTCTTCCGACCCTTCGAGCCGTCCGTTTCGAACCGCCGGAGGGCGTCGCCGGACTTGTCCGGTGCACCGCTACGGGCGGCACAAGGCGTGTTCTTGGTTCATAACAGCCTCAAGTTTTGAACGTCGCAGCCAGGGAATTTGGGCGTGGTGGAACTGGTTGCAGACGGACTTGCCGGAGCGCGGGGCGGCCAGACGCTGTTCGAGGGCCTGAGCTTCACGCTCAGGCCCGGCGAGGCGATGGAAGTGGTGGGGCCGAACGGGGTGGGCAAGACGACGCTGCTCCGCATCGCGGCCGGGCTTCTCGCACCCTTCGAGGGACGCATCGGTGTCGAAAACGGCCTGCGGCTGGGTGATATCTCGCATTTCGTGTCGAGCCTGAACGGCATGAAGAGCACGCTGACGGTGGCTGAGAACCTGCGCTTCTGGAAGCGGTTCCAGGCAGGCGCCACCGAGCGCATCGGCGAGGGCGCGAGCGTGGAAGAGGCGCTCGAGGCGGTGGGGCTCGAAGCCACCGCGCCCTTGCCCTTCGGCGTGCTGTCCACGGGCCAGAAGCGGCGCGTGGCCCTGTCGCGGCTGTTGCTCGAATATCGGCCGCTCTGGATTCTGGACGAGCCGGTGCTGGGGCTGGATGCGGCGGCCGAGCAAAGCTTTTCAGGATTGATCGCGCGGCACATGGCGCATGGCGGACTGGCGCTCGCAGCCGTGCATGGCAGTCTCGGGATCAGCGGCGCGCGCACGCTCCGGCTTGGGGCGCTCTCGTGAGCGCCATCTATTTTCGGGACCTCCTGATCGCCCTGCGCGCCGGCGGCGGTGCGCTGACGGGGCTCCTGTTCTTTCTCGCCGTGATCGCGGTGATGCCGTTCGCGCTCGGGCCCGACATGGCGCTGCTCGGACGGCTGGGGCCCGCGATCCTGTGGATCGGGGCGCTGCTCGCGGGCCTGCTCGGGCTCGACCGCATCTTTGCCGGTGACCGCGAGGATGGCTCGCTCGATGCGATCGTCGGCGGAAGCGATTTCCTGTCGCTGGTGCTGACGGCCCTCGCCAAGGGGCTGGCGCACTGGACGGCGAGCCTCTTGCCGATCGTGATCGCGGCCCCCGTGTTCGGGGTGCTGGTGAACACCGACTGGACCGCGAGCCTCGCCGTGGCGCTGACCTTGCTTGTCGGCACGCCTGCCTTGAGCCTCGTCGGCGTGGCAGGCGCGGCGGTCGCCGTGGCACTGCCGCGCGGCGGCGTGCTGGTTTCGGTGCTGATCCTGCCTTTCGTGATCCCGACGCTGATCTTCGGCGTCAGCGCGGCCTATGGCGCGGGAACGGATGCCTTCTGGCCGCCCTTCCTGCTGCTATGCGCTTCGACGCTGTTTCTGGGCGTGGTGGGACCGGTGGCAGCGGCGCTCGCGTTGCGGGAGGGCGACTAAGTTTTGCGGCAGCGTCTCCGCTTTCCCAGCCCCTCAAATCCAACCCCGCAGCGCCATTTCCGCACCAAGAATCAGCAGCCCTACCAGAAAGCACCGGCGAAACAGCGCCGGGCTGATGCGGTTGCGGATCACCTGTCCCGCCCACATGCCGAGCAGAGCCGGCGGCACCGCCAAAAGCGAAATTCCGAGATGGCCCGAGGGCAAGGCACCCTGCCAGACGAGACCGAACGCCAGCGCGATCGTGGAAACCGTGAAGGACAGGCCCAATGCCTGAACGAGGTCGTCCTTGGAAAGCCCGAGCGACTGGAGATAGGGCACGGCCGGGATCACGAAGACACCCGTCGCGCCCGTCACGATGCCCGTGACGAGGCCAACCAGCGGCGAGAGCCACGGCTCGAACGCGTTCGGCACCGTGAAGGGCCGGGCAAGAAGCGCGAGCGCGGCGTAAAGAAAGAGCGCCGCACCCAAAGCCGAGGTGGTGAGAGCCGTGTCTCCACTCGCCAGAAGGGCCGCACCCGGCACGGTACCGAGCACGATCGTCCCCATCATCGGCCAGAGCCGCCTGACGAGCAGACCAAAGGCAGGACCGGCGAAAAGCTGCCAGATATTCGTGACGAAGGACGGAACGAGCAGGAGGCCGGCAGCGGCGACCGGCGTCATCAGGAGGCTGAGAAGGGCGACCGCGACGGTCGGCAGGCCCATGCCGGTCACGCCTTTGACGAGACCGGCGAAAACGAAGATCGCGGCTACGGGGACAAAGCCAGCGGCGTCGAACCCCGTCAGCACGCAGCGGCTCCGCTCACCGAAACCGCCGCAACCGCGTCACTCGCTTCATTTACAGGTGGCGATGGAACCCAGTGCCGCCGAGATGCCGGCCAGCGAGAAGGTGTAGCTGGTCGGATTGCCGCGGCCGGACTTGGCGGCGATCTTCATGTCCTGGCCCGAGCGCATGGCAGCGATCAGCGCGGGCTCTTCCGCCGCGTTCTCGACCCAGGCCGACTTGCCCTTGGTGAACATGGAGAAGGTCTTGGGCCCCACCGTCACCTGCACCTTGGAATTGGCCTGCAGGTCGTAGGACGCGATGAATTGCGGCTCATAGGTGGGCTTCGCACCGGGGCGCTGGCTCACGAAGAAGAAGATGTCGCCATGGTCGAGGGTCGCTGGCTGCTTTTCGGTGGGAACGGTCAGCACATAGCAGACCTTGCCGTTGCCTGACTGGTAGGAATAGGTGCCCCAGGCATTGTGCTGGCCGATCTTGGTGGCCGACTGCGCGAGTGCCGGGGCCGCCGTCGCCGTCATCACCACTGCGACCGAAGCTGCAATCCATCCGCGCATGTTCATCCTACCCTTTACACCATTGGCGAAAGCCATTGAGCGGGTTCGCCGCTTTCGCGCCTGCCCGTTTGGCTCCAATTTGAAATATTCGGGCTTACCAAAGGGTGAACCCCTCGCCCGAAAGTGACGCGAAAGGGCGGCTTTCGGCTCTCATCGGGGCTGAACGGGACTGATCGATCACGAAAAATCCCGCTCAGGGCCTGTTGC
This sequence comes from Mesorhizobium liriopis, assembly GCF_024053505.1. Classification (GTDB taxonomy): domain Bacteria; phylum Pseudomonadota; class Alphaproteobacteria; order Rhizobiales; family Rhizobiaceae; genus Mesorhizobium_B; species Mesorhizobium_B liriopis. The sequence continues at coordinate 78,465 of NZ_JAMXQS010000002.1, forward strand.
CGTTCGCGGCGCCCTTCACGGGATCGATTTTGGATGGGACGACTAAGGCGAGAGTTGGGCGGGTGCCCAAGACTGAACGTCAGCTCACGACCACGTCATTGTCGGCGAGCGCTTCCTTCGCCGCCAGACGGTGGGCCGGGGTGATGTGGGCGCGAACGGTGGCGATGGCCGCCGTCAGCACCGCGATGTCGTCGGTGAAACCGACAAGCACCAGAATGTCGGGAATCGCATCGGCCGGCATGATGAAATAGGCGAGCGCGCCGAAGATGATGCCCTTGGCACGCAACGGCGTCTTGCGGTCCATGGCGCAGTAATAGGCTGCCACCACCTCCTCGATAAACGGGATGTGCCGCACCGCGCGCTTCACCGTGCGCCAGAAGTCTTCGCGCGAAACGGGCTTCGACCGAAAGGGCAGATGGGGGATCTTCGCCATGTCTTCTCCGAGGCCTCCTGAACCTCGGGCGAAATGTGGTGGCGTCGAACGCGGGTTCAAGAAGCGGCGTCGCCCTCATGGGCGAAGCGGTTCATCGCCTGGGCGAGCCGGAAGTCGAGCGCGGTCAGACCCTTGGCGACATGGGTGGAAAGAGTGACCTCGACCGTGCGGAAGGAATTGAACCAGCCGGGATGGTGGTCGATGTCCTCGGCCTCGAGCGCGGTGCGGGTCATGAAGGCGAAGGCGTCGCCGAAGGACGGAAAGCGGAAGGTGCGGGTGATGCTTTTGCCATCGGCACTCAGCGCCCAGCCTTGGGTCTCCGCCAAGGCGGCTGAAACCGCCACCGCATCCATCGGCTCGCGTGGCATCGGACGCCCTCCCCCAAACGGGTTCCGCTGCCTGCTCGCTCGGATCTCAGACAGCCGTTGTCTGAGCGCGATCATCTGCCTGAACCGGGCCGCAGGCAATCGTGCAGCCCATCATATCGTGGTGAACCCGATTTCAGCCTGGGAAACCTCAGAACGAGCGCCAGGCGGCTGCCGCACTCCAGTCCACCGCCGCGCGGCGGTGATCGCCGGTGCCGAGCGGCCAGGCTTCCTCGACCACATAAGGCCCGCCGCCCACGGAATCGCGTGAGGACATTAACACGAAGCGGCCCACGGAAAAGGGGGCTGCGGAAAAGTTGCCGCGTGCCGAAAGGTAGTGCGCCACATCGAGGGGTGCTGTGTTGCGCAGCCGCGCGAGCGTCACATGCGGCACGAAGCGCCGCGCATCCGCCGGCAGGCCCAGGCGCTGCCCGATGCGCTCGACCTCGGCTTGCAGCGCGTTGAGCTCGGGCGACGGTGCCACCGCCGCATAGACCGAATGGGGCTTCTTGCCCCCGAAGGCACCCACGCCCGACAGGCTGAGCGAGAAGCCGGGACGGTTCACCCGGTCGAGCGCATTGGCCAGTTCGTCGGCCAGATGGTTTTCGATATCGCCGAAGAAGCGGAGCGTCAGGTGGTAGTTCTCCACGTCGATCCATCGCGCACCGTGGAGGCCGCCGCGCAGGAGCGAGAGCGACAGGCTCGCATCGCGGGGAATTTCGAGGGCAGTGAAAAGGCGCGGCATGCTGGCGTCTCCTCGATCAGGAACCCGGTGGGTGCCCCTCGCTCATGAGGGAATCACCGTGGGTCCACATGGGCAAGCCCATCTTTGTTGCAATGCACAGGGAACCCACAGGTGATTTAGAGCGCAGTCAGGATGCGCCAGGCTTGCCGAGCAGGTTTTCCACAAGAGGAAGCGCATCCTCGACCATGCGGTCCACGCCCTTGGCGCTCGGATGCATGTTGTCCTGAAGGAAATATTCGGCGCCCGCACGCTTGCCGTCGATCACCAACCCGTTGAGGAAGAAGGGATAAAGCGGCACATCGTATTTTTGGGCCAACCGCGGGTAGATGCCCTCGAACTGCGACACGTAATTGGGGCCCATGTTCGGGGCCGCGCGCATCCCAGCGAGCAGCACCTTGATGTTGCGCGCCTTCAGGCGGCTCAACATCGCGTCGAGGTTCTTTTCGACGATCGATGGCGCAATGCCGCGCAGCATGTCGTTCGCGCCGAATTCGAGGATCACGAAATCCGTGCCATCGGGGATCGACCAGTCCAGGCGCGCAAGCCCGCCGCTCGTGGTGTCGCCCGACACGCCGGCATTGCGCACCTCCACCTGATGGCCCTTGGCGCGCAGGGCCGCCTGCAATCTGTCGGTGAAGCCCTCGCCGACAGCAAGCCCATAGCCCGCCATCAGGCTGTCGCCGAAGCCGACGATGCGCGCGGGTTCTGCCTGTGCTGCCACCGATGTCGTAGCCGTGATCAGAAGTGCGGCCGCAAGATTGCGGAAATGCCGCGCCGGTCCTTTGAATGCCATGCTGTTTCACCCATATCTGCGGGGCCTCGTTCTCCGCATATAGGTGCGCCTGCCCGTGACAGAAGCCGTCATCGAACTTGTGAACGTATCGCTGACGCTTGGGTCCGCCGCCTCCAAGGTCCATGTCTTGAAGGGCGTGGACCTGTCCGTGAAGGGCGGCGAGATCCTCGGCATCGTCGGGCCCTCGGGCTCGGGCAAGTCGACGCTTCTGATGGTGGTGGCAGGGCTCGAACGGGTCGATTCCGGCACGGTCCGCATCGCGGGCGAGGATATTTCGGGGCGCTCCGAGGATCAGGTCGCAGCCTTTCGCGGCCAGAATGTCGGCATCGTCTTCCAGTCCTTCCACCTGATCCCCAACATGACCGCGCTCGAGAACGTCGCGGTGCCGCTGGAGCTCGCGGGCCACCGGAACGCCTTCGAACGCGCCCGCGCGGAGCTTGCATCCGTCGGCCTGGCCGAGCGCGTCACGCATTACCCGGGCGAATTGTCGGGCGGCGAGCAGCAGCGCGTGGCGATTGCCCGCGCGCTCGCCCCGAGCCCGCGCCTCCTGATCGCCGACGAGCCGACCGGCAACCTCGATGGGGCGACGGGCCGTCAGGTGGCCGACCTCCTTTTCCGCACCGCCGCCGAGCGCAACATGACGCTCGTGCTCGTCACCCACGATCCGTCGCTTGCCGCGCGCTGCACGCGGCAGGTCGCGATGCGTTCGGGCCGCATCGAAAGCGTTGAAGCCGCGATGGCCGTGGCCTGATGGCGCTCTCTTCGGTGTCTCGCTCTTCTTCGTCCCAGACAAAACTGGCTCAAACAAAACCGGCTCAGGCGAAACTCGCCGTCCGCTTCGCGCTGCGCGAGATGCGCGGCGGCTTGTCGGGCTTCTGGATCTTCATCGCCTGCATCGCGCTGGGCGTGGCGGCCATCGGCGGCGTGAACTCAGTGGCGCGCGCCATCGAAGCGGGTGTGGCGGCGGAGGGCCAGACGCTGCTCGGCGCCGATATGCGCTTCGAGCTGAACCAGCGCACTGCGACCGACGCCGAACTCGGCTTTTTGAAGAGCTTCGGCACGATCGCCGAAAGCGCCAATATGCGGGCCATGGCGCGAACCGAGGACGAGACCAACCAGACTTTGGTGCAGGTCAAGGCGGTCGATCCGGCCCTTTATCCGATGTTCGGTGCGCTCACGCTGTCGCCATCCGAGCCGATCGCCGACCTTTTCGCCGAGCGCGACGGCGTCTGGGGTGCGGCCGCCCCGCAATTACTTCTCGACCGGCTGAACCTCAAGCTCGGCGACCGGCTGCGCGTCGGCGGTGCGCTGATCGAACTGCGCGCGCGGCTCGACTACGAGCCCGATGCCCTTTCCGACGGCTTCGCCTTCGCGCCCCGCCTGCTCACCGCGCTGGGCGCGCTGAACGCGTCGGGCCTCGTGCAGCCGGGCAGCCTCGTCGAGCACGTCTACAAGCTGCGCATGACGGACGAGCCCACGGAAAGCGCCATCGCCACAGTGCGCGAGCGCGCTTCGGCCGAGCACCCGGAAGCCGGATGGAGCATCCGCACCCGCTTCAACGCGGCACCTGCGATCTCGGCCAATGTGGAGCGTTTCAGCCAGTTCCTGACGCTTGTGGGGCTCACTGCGCTCGTGGTCGGCGGTGTCGGCGTGGCGAATGCCGTGCGCGCTTATCTCGATGCTAAGCGCGCCGTGATCGCGACATTCAAGAGCCTCGGTGCCTCCGGCGGCTTCGTGTTCGGGCTTTACCTGTTCCAGATCCTGCTCGTCGCCGCCATCGGCATCGCAGGCGGTCTCGTCGTCGGCGCGCTGATGCCGTTTGCGGCGAACATGGCCCTGCGCTCGGTTCTGCCCCTGCCCACGGAAGTCGGCTTCTATCCGGGCGCGCTGGGCTTGGCCGTTCTGTTCGGCTTCATCGTCACGCTGGTCTTCGCGCTGCTCCCATTGGGCCGCGCGCGCGACGTGCCGGCGACCGCCCTTTTTCGCGAACAGGGCTTCGAGGCGCAGGGCTGGCCGCGCTGGCCCTATACGCTGTCGGCCGGCACGCTGGCCGTTCTCTTGGGCGTTCTCGCGATCTTTTCGGCGGGCGAGCGGCGGATCGCCCTCACTTTCGTCGGCGCGATGCTGTTCTCGTTTCTGGTCTTGCGCGGCGTCGGCTGGCTGGTGCAATGGACCGCGCGCCGCGCGCCCCATTCACGCTCGACCGCGATGCGGCTGGCCGTCGGCAACATCCACCGTCCCGGCGCACTGACGCCCTCCGTGGTGCTCTCGCTTGGGCTGGGGCTGACGCTTCTGGTCACCCTCGCCTTGATCGATGGAAACCTGCGCAACCAGATTTCCAACAACCTGCCGGCGGACGCGCCCGACTTCTTCTTCGTCGATATCCAGAGTGCCGAGGCCGACGCCTTCCAGTCCTATATCGAACAGGAGGCTCCCGGTGCCAAGCTCGTGCGCGTGCCGATGCTGCGCGGGCGCATCACCAGGTTGAACGGCGTGGATACGCAAAAGGTCAACGTGCCGCCCGAAGGCGCCTGGGTGCTGCGCGGCGACCGTGGCCTGACTTATGCGCGCAACATGCCGTCCAATTCCACGCTGACGGCGGGCGAATGGTGGGACCCCGACTATGCTGGCGAGCCGCTGGTGTCGTTCTCGGCGGAAGAAGCCGGCGAGATCGGCTTGAAGGTGGGCGACACGGTCACCGTCAACGTGCTCGGCCGCGACATCACCGCGAAGATCGCCAATCTGCGCAATGTCGAGTGGGAATCGATGGGCATCAATTTCGTGATGGTGTTCTCGCCCAACACGTTCGCGGGCGCGCCCCATTCCTGGCTGGCGACGCTCGCCTGGCCGAATGCGAGCGCGGATGACCAGGCGCGGCTCCTGAACGGCGTCACCCGCACCTATCCGGCCGTGTCATCCGTGCGCATCGCGGACGCACTCAACCTCATCAACGAGCTCATCGGCCAGATCGGCACGGCGATCCGCGCGGCGGCCCTCGTGGCGCTCGTCGCGTCCGTGCTCGTGTTGGGCGGCGCGCTCGCGGCGGGCAACCGGGCGCGTACGCATGATGCGGTGGTGTTGAAGACGCTGGGCGCCACCCGCGCGCTGCTGATCCGGGCCTTTTCGCTCGAATACATGCTGATCGGCCTGGCGACCGCGGTCTTCGCGCTGTTCGCCGGCGGGGTGGCCTCCTGGTATGTGCTTTCGCAGGTGATGAAGCTTTCAGCGAGCTTCCTGCCGCAAGTGGCGTTCTCCACCATAGCGCTTTCGCTGGTGCTGACCGTGGGCTTCGGGCTCATCGGCACATGGCGGGTGCTGGGGCAGAAGGCGGCGCCGGTGTTGCGAACACTCTAGCTCGTTGCGAACACTTTAACCTCGCGCAATCGCGGCACTTTTCGCCTTTCGAGAGGGACTTGTTGAAACCGCCCAACCCTCTCATATTATGTCTCAGGCATGCTGGAGTCCCGCCAGCGGCGCCTGGGAGCGGTGATCCGGGCGGTGATCCGCTCTCCGACCCCGACGGGACGGCATAGCAAGAGGATTTCAGGCAATGGCTGATCCCATTCGCAACTACCAGCCGCGCGCGGCGGGCATCGGTGCCCGGGCGGATGCGGCCATCGACCAGGGCCTCCGGGCCTATATGCTCAAGGTCTACAACCTCATGGCGCTGGGCCTCGCCATCACGGGCCTCGCGGCCTATGGCGCGTTCAGCGCGGCGGTGACGCCGGCCGGCGAACTCACCCAGTTCGGCCAGTTGATCTATCTCAGCGGCTTCCGCTGGGTGGTGATCCTCGCCCCGCTCGCCATGGTGCTGTTTCTGTCCTTCCGCATCCACAAGATGAGCGTGGCCGCGGCCCAGACGACCTTCTGGGTCTATGCGGCGCTCGTGGGCCTGTCGCTGTCCACTGTGTTCCTCGTCTACACGGGCACCTCGATCACGCGCACCTTCTTCATCACGGCCGCCGCCTTCGGCGCGCTCTCGCTCTACGGCTACACGACGCGCCGTGACCTGACCGCGATGGGCTCGTTCCTGGTGATGGGCGTGTTCGGCCTCGTCATCGCGATGCTGGTCAACATCTTCCTGCAGTCGTCGGCGCTCCAGTTCGCCATTTCGGCGATCGGCGTGCTCGTTTTCGCGGGCCTCACCGCCTACGACACGCAGAAGATCAAGGAGATGTACTGGGAAGGCGACGACGTTCTGGTCGCCGGCCGCAAGGCCATCATGGGCGCGCTGACCCTTTACCTCGACTTCATCAACCTCTTCATGTTCCTGCTCCAGTTCATGGGCAACAACCGGAACTGAGAGCAATTCCAGCAAAAGTGCCGTGCGGTTTTGCGTCCGGAATTGCGGCACAACGAACTGGTTGAAATCGTGATAGCGAAAGGGGCGGTTCGGAAACGGACCGCCCTTTTTGTTTGGCATGAACCATGACCCAGATCCGTAGCGCCCGGCCCGACGACATCCCCGCGATCACCGAAATCTACCGCGATGCGGTGCTCCATGGCACGGCGACCTACGAGCTCGAGCCGCCGACCGCCTGGGAGATGATGCGGCGCTTCGAGGCGCTCGCCGTTTCGAAGCATCCCTACCTTGTCGCGGAAGACCAAGGTCGCGTCCTGGCCTATGCCTATGCCGGCCCCTTCCGCCCGCGTCCCGCCTACAGGTTCACGGTGGAGGATTCGATCTATGTCGCGCCGGATTCCAAGGGGCGGGGCTTGGGGAAACTGCTGCTCGAACGCTTGATCGAAGCCTGCGAAAGGCGCGGCTATCGGCAGATCCTGGCGGTGATCGGCGACGGCCACGAAAAGAGCCCCTCGGTGATCCTGCATGCCAGGCTCGGCTTCAAGCCGTCGGGCGTGATCGAAGGCTCAGGCTTCAAGCATGGGCGCTGGCTCGATACCGCCATCATGCAGCGCGCGCTGAACGGCGGAAAGACGACGCTGCCCGATTAGGCGCCGACGACCTTCAGCGCCTTGTCGAACACCGAAAGCACCCGATCCAGCTCTTGCCCGCGCTTGAGCGTCACGCCATTGGCAGACACCACCGAATAAGCGCCCTGCTTGCGCGCGAGACGCGGGTCCTTGACGATCCGAAACAGCGGCGTCTCGCTGGTGCGGCGAAAAACCGAGAACACCGCATGGTCGCTCAAATGGTCGATCGCATAATCGCGCCATTCGTTCGCGGCCACCATCCGCCCGTAGACGCGCAGGATCAGGTCGAGCTCGCGGCGGTGGAAGGTGACGGGAAGCTGGAGCCTGCGGCGGTTGAGTTCACTGAAGGGAACGAGCGTCGAATTCTCGTCTCCGTTTTCCCCAACCACGCTTCGATCCGTCATGCCGCTGTCGCAACCTGTCTCATCCGAAGGGCCCAAGGTGCGCGCGGGGGCCGTGGATTTCAAGGGCGGATTTGCGATGAAGCGCGCTGGGTAAAGACGGACTTTGCGTTTCGTCGGCAAACGAGGGCGAGAGATTGCGGCAGGCTGAGGGTAGGTGGAAGCGTGACCCCACGAACCCTTCAGGCAAACATCCTCAGCCCTCGCCCCCCTTCCCCTCGCCCCCCTTCCCCTCGACCGCCTCCGCCAGATCCCGATACTCCTCGCAACCCTTCCCGCAGATCGTCTCGATCACCCTCAATTGCTCACGCGCCTGATCCATCTTGCCCTGGATCACATAAGCCTCGCCGAGATACTCCCTGACCTTGGCATAGCGCGGCGCGAGCGAGACGGATTGCTTGTAGTACCCGATCCCCTCTTCCGTGCGTCCCAGCTTGCGCGTCGCATAACCGCGATAGTTCAGCGCTTCCGCCGTGCGCGGTTGCTTGAGCGTATCCAGAATATCGAGCGCCTCCGTGTAGCGCTCGGCTTTGGCCAGCGCATAGGCGGTCGCGGTGCGATCCTCGTCCGTCAGCGCCTCGCTCGTCTTCTTGACGCACTTTTTGGCCTTTTGGTCGTAGACCTCGCCCTTCTTGCAGGTGGGAACGGGATTGCTGCTCTCGCCCGCCGCCCAAACGGGGGCCGCTGCCAGACAGGCGGCGACCACTGCGCTGGCCGCCATTGCCTTGATCGTGAGTGCCGATGCCATGGAACTGCTCCTTGGGTTCGAACGGATGCGCCGTGACCCCAGGAAATATCACACGCCGGCCTCCTGCGCCTTGGACCAAAGTCGCATCGCCGCCCGCTCTGAAGTCCGGCTGCGGGTCAGGCTTCGAGCAGCCCCGTCGGCAGACCGTCCATGCTCACCAGGTTCTTTTCCGCCCAATAATCCCGGATCCCGTCCGGCCCCTTTGCCTTGGCCCAGCCGTCCATCTGCGGGCGCTCGTCGCGATAATCGAGCAAGGGCACGCCATAGCCGCACGAGGTCTGCACGAGGTCGAAATCGATGCGCGTCATCTGCCGCGCGCCGAGCGGCTCCTCACCGCCGAAATGCTCGGCAAGCAAGTCCCCATATTCCGCGCTCCCGCGCGCGATCACGCGGCCCCGCCCGTAAAGCCGCAGGATGAGTGGCGGGCCTTCGAAGGCGCAGAACATGATTGTCAGCCGTCCGTCCGCCAGAAGATGCGCCGCCGTCTCGTTGCCGCTGCCCGTGCGGTCGAGAAAAAAGGCGGCATTGTCGGACAGCACGCGAAAGCTGTCCGTGCCGCGCGGCGACACGTTCACGCGCCCCTCCGACGCAGCGGATGCGGTGAAGAACAGATGCTGGCGCGCAATGAAATCGCGATGATGCGGCTCGAGCTGTGCGAAACGCTTAGCCATGGAAAAACCCCTCGAAGAACGGCGCGCCTCCCATAGCCGATCCGCGTCAGGCTTGCACCGGGTGACGTGGCGGCCGCTCCATGCTATAGGCGCGCCGACATTCGGCCTTTGAGCCGCGCGAACTCCGTTCCCATATATCGCCCATGACCCTTTCGCTCGATCTCGCCCCAGCGCCCGCGCGCGTTGCTCCCGTTCCCGGCATGATGCCCGAAAAGCCCACGCTGATCGGCCTCACGCGCCCCGAAATGGCCGATGCGCTGGTTGCCGTCGGCGTGCCTGAAAAGCAGGCCAGGATGCGCGTGCAGCAGCTCTGGCACTGGCTCTATGTGCGCGGTGTGTCGGATTTCGCCGACATGCTCAACATCTCGCGCGACCTGCGCGAAACCTTGGACCGCCACTTCACCATCGCGCGCCCCGAGATCGTCGAAGAGCAGATCTCGAACGACGGCACGCGCAAGTGGCTGATGCGCTTTCCCGCCCGTGGCGCGGGCCGCCCCGTCGAGATCGAAACCGTTTATATTCCCGAGGAAGGGCGCGGCACGCTCTGCATCTCGTCCCAGGTCGGCTGCACGCTCAACTGCTCCTTCTGCCATACCGGCACGCAGAAGCTGGTGCGCAACCTGACGGCCGAGGAAATCCTCGCCCAGCTGATGGTCGCCCGCGACCGTCTGGGCGATTTCCCCGAGCGCGATACGCCCGCCGGCGCCATCGTTCCCGCCGAGGGTCGCAAGGTTTCCAACATCGTCATGATGGGCATGGGCGAGCCGCTCTACAATTTCGACCACGTCAAGCAGGCGCTCCTGATCGCGTCCGACAATGAAGGTCTGTCGCTGTCCAAGCGCCGCATCACGCTTTCGACCTCCGGCGTGGTGCCCGAGATCGCGCGCACCGGCGAAGAGATCGGCGTGATGCTGGCGATTTCGCTCCACGCCGTGCGCGACGAGTTGCGCGACGTGCTGGTGCCGATCAACAAGAAGTGGCCGCTCAAGGACCTGATGGACGCCTGCCGCCGCTATCCCGGCCTGTCCAACGCACGCCGCATCACCTTCGAATACGTCATGCTCAAGGGCGTCAACGACAGCCTCGCCGATGCGCGCGAGATGGTGAAGCTGCTCAGGGGCATTCCGGCCAAGATCAACCTGATCCCGTTCAACCCCTGGCCTGGCACATTCTACGAGTGCTCGGACTGGGAAACGATCGAGAAATTCGCCGACTTCATCAACGAGGCCGGCTATGCCTCGCCGATCCGTACGCCGCGCGGCCGCGACATCCTCGCCGCCTGCGGCCAGCTCAAGTCGGAATCGGAACGCATGCGGAAAGTCGATCGTCTGGCCATGGAAGCCATGATGATCGCCAATCACGGCGAGGCGTGATCGGCCTTCGATAGAATTTATCTATCGACCAACGTTTTCCGGCCGCTTGACCCAGATGCGGGCTGCATGATTTTGCAAGCCCATGTCCACGAATTTCATCGGCAAGAAATCGGCTGCCGCCGGCGGCTGGGGTGCGCTCAAGAGCTGCGGAAAGCGGCTGATGCAAAGCGGTTCGCCGCTCGCCGGCGCGCGCACGCTTCTGAAGGCCAACCAACCTGACGGCTTCGACTGCCCCGGCTGCGCTTGGGGCGATCCCGAACACGGCTCCTCATTCGAGTTCTGCGAGAACGGCGTGAAGGCCGTGTCATGGGAAGCCACCGAAAAGCGCGCCACGCCCGCCTTCTTCGCCGCCCACACCGTGTCGGAGTTGCGCAAGCAGAGCGACTACGAGCTCGAACTCAACGGCCGCCTCACGCACCCGATGCGCTATGACGCTTCGAGCGATCGGTATCTGCCCGTGTCGTGGGACGAGGCGTTCAGCGAGATCGGCGCCACACTTCAAGGCTTGGGAGACCCCAACCGCGCCGAGTTCTACACTTCGGGCCGCGCGTCGAACGAGGCCGCCTATCTCTACCAGCTCTTCGTGCGCCTTTACGGCACCAACAATTTCCCCGACTGCTCGAACATGTGCCACGAGGCGAGCGGCGTGGCGCTCCGCCAGGCAATCGGCGTCGGCAAGGGCACGGTGCTCCTGGAAGATTTCGAAAAGGCCGACGCCATCTTCGTGCTCGGCCAGAATCCCGGCACCAACCATCCGCGCATGCTGGGCGACCTCAAGCGCGCAGCCATGCGCGGGGCGCGCATCGCGGTGTTCAACCCGGTTCGCGAAAAGGGCCTGGAGCGCTTTTCCGACCCGCAGGACAAGGTCGAGATGATCCGCGGCGGCTCGAAAACCATCGCCAGCCACTATTACCAGCCACGTCTCGGCGGCGACATGGCGGCGGTGCGCGGCATGGCGAAAGTGGTGTTCGCAGCGGAAGACGCCGCAATCGCCGCCGGCAAGCCCTCCGTTCTCGACCACCCCTTCATCGCCGAGCACTGCCACGGCTTCGAAAGCTATCGCGCGGCCGTGGAAGCGACCGCATGGGATGAGATCGAGGACCAGTCCGGCCTTTCACGCGCGCAGATCGAGGAAGCCGCCGCCATCTACATGGGCGCCGAGAGCGTCATCTGCACCTGGGCCATGGGCGTCACCCAGCACCGGCATTCGGTGGCGACCATTCGCGAGATTACCAATTTCATGCTCCTGCGCGGCAATATCGGCCGCCCCGGTGCGGGCCTGTGCCCCGTTCGCGGCCATTCCAACGTGCAGGGCGACCGCACGGTCGGCATCAATGAGAAGCCCGCACCCGCCTTTCTCGACGCGCTCGAACAGGAATTCGGCGTGCCGATGCCCCGCGCGAACGGCCACAACGTGCTGGCAGCCATCGGCGCCATGCTCGACGGCACGGCACAGGCCTTCATCGGTCTCGGCGGCAATTTCGCCCGCGCCACACCCGACAGCGCTTTGGTCGAAAAAGCGCTTCAAGGCCTGAAGCTCACGGTCCACATCGCCACCAAGCCCAATCACGGCCACCTGATGCCGGGCGAGAAGAGCTTCCTTCTGCCATGCCTCGGCCGCACAGAGATGGACGTGAACGCCAGCGGCGCTTCCCAACTCGTCAGCGTCGAGGATTCGATGAGCATGGTGCATGGCTCGGGCGGCATCAATCGCCCCGCTTCGCCGCATCTCCTGTCGGAAGTCGCGATCATCGCCGGCATCGCCCAAGCCACGCTCGGCAGCGCGACCGTCGATTGGGCCGCACTCGGGCAAAGCAATGACCGCATCCGCGACCTGATCGAGCGCACCATTCCGGGCTTCGAGGACTACAACAAGCGCTTGCGCAAGCCCCGCGGCTTCCACCTGCGCAACAGTGCCGCCCACCGCGAATGGAACACGCCCGCCGCCAAAGCGACCTTCTCGAGCGGCCCCCTGCCGGAGGAAACCGTGCACCAGGAAGCGAGCAAGACCGGCAACCGCTTCGCGCTGCAGACCTTCCGCTCGCATGACCAGTACAACACCACGGTCTATGGCCTCGACGACCGCTATCGTGGCGTCTACGGCGAGCGGCAGGTGATCTTCATCCACCCCGACGACCTCGCGGCCCTCAAGGCCGAGGCCGGTGACCGGGTGGACGTCGTGGGCGAACACGGTGACGGCGTGAGCCGGATCGCGAAGAATTTCCGCTTCGTGCCCTACGACATCCCGCGTGGCAGCATTGCCGGCTATTATCCGGAACTCAACGTGCTCGTGCCTTTGGGCAGTGCGGGCGAGGAAAGCGACACGCCGACCTCGAAATCCGTGATGGTCTCGTTCCGCCCCCGCAACGTGTCCGCTGCCGCGGCATGACGGAAGAGGCGCCGGATGCCGACGCGTTTCTCGTCGCTGTCGAAAGGCTGACGGCGCAAGATCCGCGCCTCACGCCCTTGCAGGCCGGCATCGTCACCGCGAGCCGGATGGGTATCGCAAACGACACCCGCACCTTCGCGCGGCTCCTAGGCGTCGAACACGCGCTGGTCTTGCGCGAACTCAACCAGTTGGCCGAGCTGGGCGATCACATCCGGATCACCCAACGCCATCCACGCACCATGCGCACCCACTACACCCTCACCGCGCCTGCGCCGTCAGGATCTTGAGCGCGAAGGCCGAGAAGACGCCGGCGAAGAGATAGTCCGTCACCCGCGTCACGCGCGGGCTTTTGCGCAACAGCCCGGCGAAGCGGTCGGCCGCCAGCACCATCGGCACCACGATGGGCAGCGACAGCGGGATGAAGAGCAGGCCGAGGAAGAAGAGCTTCGAAGGCGCATGCGGGTCGTGCGCCGACACGAATTGCGGCAGGAACGTCATGAAGAACAGGATGATCTTCGGGTTCATCAGATTGATGCCGAGCCCCGTCAGCCAGTTCTGCCACAGCGAGCGTGTGCGCTTGGCCCCCATCTTCTCGGGCGAGAACGCCGAGCCGTGGCGGATAGCCTGGAAGGCCAGCCAGATCAGGTAGCCCGCGCCCACGATCTTGAGCACCAGAAACGCCTGCGGCGAGGCCACGATCAGCGCGGACAGGCCGAGTGCCACGAGTGACGTATGGATCACGATCCCCGTCATCGCACCCGCCATGCAGGCAAGTCCCGCGCCCTTGCCGTCACTCAAGGCGCGGCCCACGAACAGGGTCATGTCCGGCCCCGGCGTGATCGCGATCACGACCGTCGCCACCGCGAATTGCAGGATCGTGGACCAGTCGGGCAGGAAGAACATCGGCAGGTGCTCCCCAAGGGGCGATAAAGGGAAGCCAAGCCATAGCGCCAGTTCGCCTCCGCCGCCACTGGCCTCTTTTCGCATGCGCCCGAAAGCTCTAAGGAGGCCCGAAAGCTTGGCACATAAAGGAACCGATCTTGGCGAAGTGGGACAATGTGAAAAAGGTGGTGCTCGCCTATTCGGGCGGCCTCGACACCTCGATCATCCTGAAATGGCTGCAAACCGAGCTCGACGCGGAAGTGGTCACCTTCACCGCCGATCTCGGCCAGGGCGGCGAGCTCGAGCCCGCGCGCGCCAAGGCGGAACTGCTCGGCATCAAGGACATCCGCGTGGTCGATGTGCGCGAGGAATTCGTGTCCGACTTCGTGTTCCCCATGTTCCGCGCCAACGCGCTTTATGAAGGCCTCTATCTTCTCGGCACCTCGATCGCCCGCCCCCTGATCTCCAAGCATCTCGTACAGATCGCCCACGAGACGGGTGCCGATGCCATCGCACACGGCGCCACCGGCAAGGGCAACGACCAGGTCCGCTTCGAGCTTTCCGCCTATGCGCTCGATCCCGACATCAAGGTGATCGCGCCCTGGCGCGACTGGAGCTTCAAGTCGCGCACCGACCTTCTGAATTTCGCGCAGGATCACCAGATCCCCGTGCCCAAGGACAAGCAGGGCGAAGCGCCCTTCTCGGTCGATGCCAATCTTCTGCACTCGTCGTCCGAGGGCAAGGTTCTGGAAGACCCGTGGGCCGAGCCGCCGGAATATGTCCACCAGCGCACCGTGTCGCCGATGGATGCGCCGGACGAAGTGACGGAAATCACCATTGAATTCGCCAAGGGCGACCCAATCGCGCTCAACGGCGAAAAGCTTTCGCCCGCGACCCTTTTCGCCAGGCTCAACGATCTCGGCCGCGACAACGGCATCGGCCGTCTCGATCTGGTGGAGAACCGTTTCGTCGGCATGAAGTCGCGCGGCGTCTACGAGACCCCCGGCGGCACGATCCTCCTTCAGGCCCACCGCGCCATCGAGCAGATCACGCTCGACCGGGGTGCCGGCCACCTCAAGGACGAGATCATGCCGCGCTATGCCGAGCTGATCTATAACGGCTTCTGGTTCGCGCCCGAGCGCGAGATGCTGCAGGCCTTGATCGACAAGAGTCAGGAAAAGGTCGAGGGCGAAGTCCGCCTCAAGCTTTACAAGGGCAACGTCATCGTGACGGGCCGCCGTTCCGACCAGTCCCTTTATTCGGACGCCCTCGTCACCTTCGAAGACGACCGCGGCGCCTACGACCAGAAGGACGCCGAAGGCTTCATCCGCCTCAACGGCCTCCGCCTGCGCACGCTGGCAGCACGCAACCGGCGCTGAAGAAATACATCCAAACGCCTAAACCAAATTTCGAGCTCCAAATTTGGTTTAGGCGCTGGCAACACAAGTTACGTTGGTTTAAATCCTCCTATGGTGTTGGGGGATAAATGATGGCGCAACATATAGAGGGTAGGAGCGGACAGTATGTGCCGTTCGGGAGCTATCACTGTTTTGCTCCGGCCCCATTGCCGCTAGTACCGCCAGTCCATTTCGATGGTGAGATGCAACTGCTCCTTTCCTCGGCGGATCGCGCCGTCGCTCGGCTTGATGGAGCAGCTCTTACGCTTCCGAACCCCGATCTCTTTGTCTATGCCTTCATGCGCCAGGAAGCGGCGCTTTCTTCGCAGATCGAAGGAACGCAGGCGAGCTTGGAAGACCTGTTCGAGTATGAGGCAGTGCCGGAAGCTGTCGCCCCTCACAGCGATGTCACCGAGATCATCAACTATATTCAGGCCATGAATTGGGGCTTGGCCGAACTTCCGCAGCTCCCACTTTCCAAACGCCTCGTTCAAGGCCTGCATGAAAGGCTATTGGCATCCGGGCGTGGCGCCGCGCGCAATCCCGGATCGTTCCGCCAAGGACAGAACCATATCGGTCCCCCAGGCTGCTCCATTGAGGAAGCGACCTTCGTGCCACCGGCAGTCCCGCTGATGGAGCCAGCT
The DNA here is from genome assembly GCF_024053505.1 of Mesorhizobium liriopis. Classification (GTDB taxonomy): domain Bacteria; phylum Pseudomonadota; class Alphaproteobacteria; order Rhizobiales; family Rhizobiaceae; genus Mesorhizobium_B; species Mesorhizobium_B liriopis. Next base: position 94,238 of record NZ_JAMXQS010000002.1, read on the forward strand.
CTCGACAATTGGGAGCGCTATCTCCACGAGCGCGACCTGCCTGTCTTGGTGCGTTGCGCAATTCTCCATGCGCAGTTCGAAACCATCCATCCATTCTGGGGCGGCAACGGACGGGTAGGCCGAATGCTCATCACGCTCAAGCTTTGCGAGGAAGAAATCCTTGAACGGCCTCTTCTCTACCTCAGCCTGTACTTCAAACAGTTCCGCCAGGAATACTATGCATCGCTTCAGCGTGCACGCGATCACGGTGATTGGGAAGGGTGGATTAAATTCTTCCTTAACGGAGTCAGGCTGACTTGCAGGGCTGCCCTCGACGCAGCACGGCGCATTACGGCTTTGCGTGAAGAGCTTTTAGGACGCGCCCAAAGCGCCAGCCGCTCCAGCAGCCCCGCCCGTTTGACGGAAGAACTCTTCCGCCACCCGTATATTACGTTCTCTCAGGCGGCCCTTTTTCTGAACACCACAAATCAGGGTGGTGCGAATACGGTCGAAGCGCTCGTACAGCTCGGCATTCTGGAAGAGGCTGGGCGATCCGGACGAACCCGCATGTTCGCATTCCGCCCCTATCTGGACTTATTGCACGAAACCTCGGACGATCTCGGCCCGGCCATCGGTGGCGAGGACCGCTTGAGGCCGCCATTGGGCACGCATTCGTCACAAGTCTGAAAGCGCCCTGCTCACCCCGCTTGGCGTCTCCACTCAACCGGTGTAAAGCGCCCCAACAGCAATTTCCGCAAAGCTACTATCCGCTTTCGCTTCCGGAAATTGCGTGAACGCAACCGTTCGGAGCATCCGGCAATGGACAAATTCACCCAACTGACCGGCGTCGCGGCCCCCCTGGCCGTGGTCAATGTCGACACCGACATGATCATTCCCAAGGACTATCTCAAGACGATCAAGCGCACGGGTCTCGGCAAAGGCCTCTTCGCCGAGATGCGCTATCGTGAGGACGGCACCGAGAACCCCGATTTCGTGCTCAACAAGCCGGCCTACCGCAATGCCGAGATCCTGGTAGCGGGCGACAATTTCGGCTGCGGCTCGTCTCGCGAGCACGCGCCTTGGGCGCTTCTCGATTTCGGCATCCGCTGCGTGATCTCGACCTCGTTCGCCGACATCTTCTACAACAACTGCTTCAAGAACGGCATTCTGCCGATCACCGTTTCGCAGAGCGACCTCGACAAGCTGATGGACGATGCCGAGCGCGGCTCGAATGCGCGCCTCACCGTCGATCTCGTAGCAGAGGAAATCCGCGGCCCCGATGGCGGCACTGTCAAGTTCGACATCGACCCCTTCCGCCGCCACTGCCTCCTGAACGGCCTCGACGATATCGGCCTGACGCTGGAAAAGGCCGCGTCCATCGACACGTTCGAAAGCCGGAACGCATCGCAGCGTCCCTGGGCCTGAAGACAATGGCCGAGCGTCGCCTGATCTCCACCGGCTCGCCCTTCGAGAAGACCGCCGGCTATTCCCGCGCGGTCGTTCAGGGCGATTTCTGCTTCGTGTCGGGCACCACCGGCTATGACTACGCCACCATGACCATGCCCGACACGGTGGAAGAACAGGTGCACAACACCTTCAGGACGGTGACCAAGGCGCTCCATGATGGCGGCTTCGAACTCACTGACGTGGTGCGTGCCGTCTACTACCTGACCGACACAGGCGACGTGGACACGGTGTTCCCGATCCTCGGCCAGTATTTCGGCGACATCCGCCCCGCCTGCACCATGATCACCTGCCGGCTCAACAAGCCGGAAATGAAGTTCGAGATGGAAGTGACCGCGCTGAAGCGCTCGGCTTGATCGGGCTGCTAAGCCAGTTGCAGCCCGAGATATTCAGCGAATGGCAGGAAATCGCGATCGTATTGAAGCAGAGCGTATCCATGCTCAATGCAATACGTGGCGATCAGAACATCCGGTAACTTGCGGATCGTAATCCCCTTTCGCCGCAGCAGGCGATAGTTCCGCGCGGCGATAATGACGTTCTCGGTACCTGCCATTGATGCGATCTGGAATGTTCGCAGGTATTGCTCCAAGCGTTGAGCGGCCTTTTCCTCGCGCATGCCCTGTAAGATTTCCATCGCAATAAGGTCGCCTAGGAGAACTTCATTCGGATGCAGGATCTCTCTGAGCTTTTGAACGGACGGCGTTTCCAAACCTCGAATATTAGCGATCCAGACTGAACTGTCGACGACGATCACTGCCGGTCCAAATCCACAGACCAGCTTTCTCTCATAGCATCGAGATCACCATCCCAGCCCATTCCGCGCATGCCTTCGATAGCTTCTCGACGTCGGGCTGCCTGGATATACTCTCGCATCAACTGGTCGATGGCACCACGTTTGGTCTTCTGGCCGCTGATCTTCATCACCTCACCGATCAAGGCGTCATCAAGTTCGATGTTTGTACGCATGAGAACTCCATGTGTATATTTTCTCAACTATATACACATCCCCTCTCCCACCTTCAACGCTTGCCTTCTCCCCTCATCTGCCGCTAGGGACACCGCATCCTTTCAACCGTAACGACGAGTTCGCCCATGCCCGCCCGCAAGCTTCTCCTTCTTCCCGGTGACGGCATCGGGCCGGAAGCCATGGCGGAGGTGCGCAAGCTGATTGCGGCGATGGACTCGCATCTGCAGGCTGGCTTCGACGTCGAATACGGTCTGGTCGGCGGCGCGGCCTACGATGCGCACGGCCAGGCGATCTCCGAAGAGGACATGGGGAAGGCGCTCGATGCCGATGCCGTGCTGTTCGGCGCCGTCGGTGGCCCGAAATGGGATGGCGTGCCTTACGAAGTCCGCCCCGAGGCGGGCCTGCTTCGCCTGCGCAAGGATCTGGGCCTTTTCGCCAATCTGCGCCCCGCCATCTGCTATCCCGCGCTCGCCGCCTCCTCCTCGCTCAAGCCCGAGCTGGTTGAAGGTCTCGACATCCTGATCCTGCGCGAGCTGACCGGCGGCGTTTATTTCGGCGAGCCCAAGACCATCACCGATCTGGGCAACGGCCAGAAGCGCGCGGTCGACACGCAGGTCTATGACACCTACGAGATCGAGCGGATCGCCCGCGCCGCCTTCGAGCTGGCCCGCACGCGGTCTGGCCGCGTCTGCTCCATGGAAAAGCGCAATGTGATGAAGTCGGGCGTGCTCTGGCACGAGGTGGTCGCCCAGACTCATCGCGACGGCTACACCGACGTCCAGCTCGACCACATGCTCGCCGATGCGGGTGGCATGCAATTGGTCCGCAACCCGAAACAGTTCGACGTGATCGTCACCGACAACCTGTTCGGCGACATGCTTTCGGATGTGGCCGCCATGCTCACCGGCTCGCTCGGCATGCTGCCTTCGGCCTCGCTCGGCGCACCCGACGAGCAGACCGGCAAACGCCGCGCGCTCTACGAGCCCGTCCATGGCTCGGCACCCGACATCGCGGGGCAGGGCATCGCCAACCCGCTCGCCATGATCGCCTCTTTCGCCATGTGCTTGCGCTATTCGTTCAACATGATCGCGGAAGCCGACCGGCTCGAAGCAGCCATCGCCGCGGTCCTCGACCAGGGCTACCGCACGCGCGACATCATGTCGGCAGGCATGACGGAAGTCGGCACCGCGACCATGGGTGACGCCGTCGTCCAGAAATTCCTCGATCTGGCCGCCTAGAGGGCGTGCAGTCTTCGCTTTTCGGTCCCGATGTCCTTTTGGCCCTCGGGATCACGGTGGGTGCTGGCCTCGCCACCGTGCTGGGCTCGCTCCTCGTGGTCTTCACCGACCGAACGCAGACCCGTGTCTTGGCCTTCGGCCTCGCTTTCGCGGCCGGGGCCATGGTCTATGTGTCCCTGGTCGAGATCTTCGTGAAATCGCAGACCGCGTTCGGCGCGGCGATGCCCGACAAGCAGGCTTACGCTTATGCCACGCTCTGGTTCTTCGTCGGGGCGCTGGCGCTGATCGCGGTGGATCGTCTGGTCCCCAACCCGCATGCCGGCATGGACAGTTCGGCGGCGGGCGGCACATCGCTTGATCGAGCCTCAGCCGAGGCCAATCAGGAAGCCATGCTGCGCCGCGTCGGCCTGCTTGCGGCCTTGGCGATCACTGCCCACAACCTGCCCGAAGGCCTCGCCACCTTCTTCGCCACGCTCGACGATCCCGTGGTCGGCCTGCCGCTCGCCATTGCGATTGCCGTTCACAACATCCCCGAAGGCGTGTCGATCGCCGTTCCCGTCTTCTACGCCACCGGCTCCCGCCAGAAGGCCGTGCTCGCAGCCCTCCTGTCGGGCTTGGCCGAGCCCGTCGGTGCACTCGTAGGCTACCTGCTGCTCGCCCCCTTCATGTCCGACCTGCTTTTCGGCGGCGTCTTCGGCGTGATCGCGGGCGCGATGGTGTTCCTCGCCCTCGACGAGCTTCTGCCCGCCGCCCGCCTCTACGCACGCGGCCACGAAACGGTCTACGGCATGGTCATCGGCATGGGCGCCATCGCGACGAGCCTCGTGCTGTTTCGCTGAGGGCGTGATCCTGTTCGAGGCCGGTGCGGACGGCGACGTCACCCCCGCCCGCAGGACCTTTCCGCAAACACCGGTTCCGACAACCCGTTGACTTCCCCCTCGGCATGCGTCAAATCCCCTCCCGTAACGGAGCCCTCTGATGCGCGGCCATTTCCTGGCCATTGCCGGCACTGAATTGACCGACCAGCCTGTCGGTTCGCTCCCGCGCGTCACGCTCAAAACCACCATCACCAAAAAAACCGCCACCGCGGTCTGACCCCCGATGCCTGCTCGCATCTCTCCCCGAGGCACGGTTCGGGGAGAACCCGAGCCACTTCCGGCAGGGTTCTTTGCAAAGGGCGGAGAGGGTTCGAGGGAGTTTTCCATTATGGCAGGTTTCAAGGTCGCGATCGCAGGCGCCACGGGCAATGTGGGCCGCGAGATGCTCAACATCCTGGAAGAGCGCGGTTTTCCGGTGTCCGAGGTGGTCGCGCTCGCGTCGCGCCGGAGCCTCAACACCGAAGTCTCCTATGGCGACCGCACGCTCAAGGTGAAGGTGCTCGACACCTACGACTTCTCCGACACCGATATCTGCCTGATGTCGGCGGGTGGCAACGTTTCCAAGGAATGGTCGCCCAAGATCGGCCGCCAGGGCTGCGTCGTGATCGATAACTCGTCGGCCTGGCGCTACGATGCGGATGTGCCGCTGATCGTGCCGGAGGTGAACCCCGACGCAATTTCGGGCTTCACCAAGCGAAACATCATCGCCAACCCGAATTGCTCCACGGCCCAGCTGGTGGTGGCGCTCAAGCCCCTGCACGACCGCGCCAGGATCAAGCGTGTCGTGGTCGCCACCTACCAGTCGGTGTCGGGCGCGGGCAAGGAAGGCATGGACGAGCTGTTCGAGCAGACCCGCGCGGTGTTCGTGGCCGATCCCGTGTCCAACAAGAAGTTCACCAAGCGCATCGCCTTCAACGTCATCCCGCACATCGATGTCTTCATGGAAGATGGCTTCACCAAGGAAGAATGGAAGATGGTGGCCGAAACCAAGAAGATGCTCGATCCCAAGATCAAGCTGACCGCGACCGCCGTGCGCGTGCCGGTCTTCATCGGCCATTCGGAAGCCGTCAATATCGAGTTCGAGGAGCCGATCACGGCGGACGAGGCGCGCGACCTCCTGCGCGAGGCGCCCGGCTGCGTCGTGATCGACAAGCACGAGGACGGCGGCTACGTCACTCCGCTCGAAAGTGCCGGCGAAGACGCGACCTTTATCAGCCGCATCCGCGAGGACGGCACGGTCGAGAACGGCTTGTCCATGTGGGTCGTGTCCGACAACCTGCGCAAGGGCGCAGCACTCAACGCCGTGCAGATCGCCGAGCTTCTGGTCGAGCGCAACCTGATCAAGCCGCGCCAGCAGGCCGCCTGATCTCGATCGATAGCCGAGTTTGAGAAGGCGGGTTCTGGCCCGCCTTTTTCTTATGAAGTCTCGGGAATGGCCGCCCGTTCGCGCGGCATGCCCAATCCCGTCTCGGGCGCTTCACCGCCCGGCTTGCGATCGAGCATCCGCTGCCGGCGCCAGCCGCCCCAGCGGTAATAGCTGGCGGCCAGCACGAGCGAGGTGACGGACCCCGCCGGAAAGCTCAGCCAGATCGCATCCACCCCGAGCGGCCCTTGAAGCCCATAGGCGAAGAGCGAGCGCACCAGAAGCAGCGAGATCACCAGGATCACCAGCGGCGGCGTCACCGCCCCCGTCGCGCGCACCGTGCCGAACAGAACCGTGGTCACGCCGAACAAGACGAAGCTCCACGCCACATCCGTGTTGATGTCACCCGCGATCCCGATCGCATCGCTGCCGGCGGGCAGGAAAAGCGTCAGGACGCTGCGGTCGAAGAGGTAAAGGGCCGCCACGAGCGCACCCGTCAGCACCACGTTGAACCCCACGCCCGCCACCGTGATGGCCCCGATCCGGTCCCAGCGGTTCGCGCCCACATTCTGCGCCGCCATGGAGGACACGGCGGCACTGATCGCGAGCGCCGGCATCTGCACATAGGTCCAAAGCTGGGCGGCGACACCGTAAGCGGCCGCCGTCTGGCTGCCGTACGCGTTGATCAAACTCATCAGGATCAGCGCGCTGCCCGAGATCACCACCATCTGCAGCCCCATCGGAATGCCCTTGGCGATGACTGTCCGAAGCAGGCGCGGGCTCGGCCGGAAGAATGCGAGGTCGGCGCCCGCCAGCCTGAGCGGATGCTTGCGCCGGTAAAGCAGCACGATGAGTGCCACCAGCGCCGCCACCTGCCCCACCAGCGTGGACGCCCCCGCGCCGGCGATGCCAAGCGCGGGAAACGGTCCCCATCCCGTGATCAGGATCGGGTTGAGAAGCACATCCAGCCCCACGGCAAGCGCCATGAACAGAAACGGCGTGCGCGAGTCGCCAGCACCGCGCAGCACCGTCATCAGGAACGACAGGAGGTTCATCGCCGGCACGGCGAGAAAGATCATCCGCAGGTAGGACACCGCCAGCGGCACCGCATCCGCCGGCGTACCGAGCCAATGGAGGATATTCGGCGCAAAGACATATCCCAGCACCGCGAAGAGTGCCGAGATCGCCACAAAGAAATCGGCGCTCGTGCCGATCACCCGCTTGGCCTGATCGAGGTCGCGCGCCCCCACGGCCTGCGCGACGAGAATCGTCGCCGCCATGCCGATGCCGAACACGGTGCCGAGAAGCAGAAACAGCACGAGGTTGGCATTCGACGTGGCCGTGAGTGCTGCCTCGCCCAGCAGGCGCCCGACGAACACCGCGTTCACCGACCCGTTCAGCGACTGCAACACATTCGCACCCAGAACCGGCAGCGCGAAGACCAGCAGCGTCCGCCCGATCGGCCCCTCGGTCAGGTTCGCCGGCATCCTGCGAGGCGGCAATGTGTCAGGAGCGGAAGGCTGGTCCATGGAAACTACATAGGGCAGTTCCGAGGGAAGTGAGGCTGCGGCCATGTTCGGTCACATCCCAATCCATGCAAACAAAAAGGCGGGCTTTGCGGCCCGCCTTTTCACAGTCCCGAACGGGAAAAGCCTTACTCGGCCGATGCGCTGGCGGTTGCGGCAGCCGCGTCGTCGAGAGCCTTCTGAAGGGCCGCCTGGCGCTCCTGGGCCTTCTTGCCGGGCTGGGCCTTGTTGGGATTGTTGCGGGCTTCGCGCTTGGCGATGCCGGCCTGGTCGAGGAAGCGGGCGACGCGGTCGGTCGGCTGCGCGCCGTTGGACAGCCAATGCTGGATGCGCTCTTCGTTGAGCTTCACACGGTCGCCGTCGCGCGGCAGCAGCGGGTTCCAGGCGCCCACGGTCTCGATGAAGCGGCCGTCACGAGGGCTACGCACATCGGCGACCACGACGTGGTAGTAAGGGCGCTTCTTGGAGCCCGCGCGGGCCAGACGGATCTTGAGGGACATGGTTTCTCCTTGAAAGTCTCTCGAATGATTGGGTAGGCGATTGGTTTAAGGGTTCAGCCCATCTGCGTGGGCAGTGCGTCGGCCGATCCGAGGATCGGGCCCTTGTCCAGCCCATCGCTCGTTTCGGTGTCGATTCGATTTTTGCGGGTCTCGCCCGCACCGCCATTCCCGTTCGAGGCGGCAATCGCCTCGTGGTGGCGGATCACCTCGCGGATGATGAAGTTCAGGAACTTCTCCGCGAAATCCGGATCGAGTTGCGCATCGTCCGCGAGACGCCGCAGGCGCTCGATCTGCTGCTTCTCGCGGCCCGGATCGGCCGGCGGCAGGCCATGCGTGGCTTTCAGTTCGCCGACCGCCTGCGTGCAGCGGAAGCGCTCGGCGAGCATGTGAACGAGTGCTGCGTCGATATTGTCGATCGAAGCGCGCAGGTTCTTGAGCAGGCTTTGCGGGTCGGAAGCGGAGATCACGACGCTCACTTCTTGCGCGGCAGGCCGGGAAAGCCGCCACCCAGACCCGGCAGCTTCATGCCGCCCGGCAGACCGGGCAGGCCACCGCCGCCCATGCCACCCAGACCACCGGGGAGCCCACCGGGCAAACCCTTGCCGAGGCCCGCCGCCTCGGCCTGCTTCTGCAGGGCTTCGAGCTGCTTGGGATCCATCTTCGACAGGTCCGGCATGCCGCCGCCCATCATGCCCCCGAGACCACCCAGCCCCATCTTGGAAGCCATGCCGCCCATCAGGCCGCGCATCATGCTTCCACCTTTGCCCTTGCCGCCCATGGCCTTCATCATGTCGGCCATCTGGCGGTGCATCTTGAGCAGCTTGTTGATCGCCGCCGCATCCGTGCCCGAACCCGCCGCGATGCGCTTCTTGCGGCTGTGCTTGAGAATGTCCGGGTTCTTGCGCTCGGCCTTGGTCATCGAGCCGATGATGGCGAGCTGCTGGCCGAACATGCGGTCGTCGAGACCGGCCGCCGCCATCTGGTCCTGCATCTTGTTCATGCCCGGCATCATGCCCATGATGGAGCCGAGGCCCCCCATCTTCTGCATCTGGCGCAGCTGGTCGGCGAGGTCGTTCAGGTCGAACTGGCCGGCCTGCATCTTCTTGGCCATCGCGGCCGCCTTTTCGGCGTCGATGGTCTCGGCGGCGCGTTCCACAAGCGAAACGATGTCGCCCATGCCGAGGATGCGATCGGCGATGCGCTTGGGGTGGAATTCCTCCAAGGCGTCCATCTTTTCGCCGGTGCCGATCATCTTGATCGGCTTGCCGGTGACGGCCCGCACGGAAAGGGCCGCGCCACCGCGCCCGTCGCCGTCCATGCGGGTCAAGACGATGCCGGTGAGGCCCACGCGGTCGTTGAAGTTGCGCGCGAGATTCACCGCGTCCTGACCGGTGAGCGCATCGGCCACGAGCAGGATCTCGTGCGGATTGGCGGCCTGCTTGATCTCGGCCATCTCGGCCATCAGCGGCTCGTCGATATGGGTGCGGCCCGCGGTGTCGAGCATCACCACGTCATAGCCGCCGAGGCGGCCCGCCTGGACTGCACGGCGCGCGATCTCGACCGGCGACTGGCCGGCGACGACCGGCAGGGTCGCGACCTTCACCTGTTCGCCGAGCTGGCGCAGCTGCTCCTGGGCCGCCGGGCGGCGCGTATCGAGCGAGGCCATCAGAACCTTCTTGTTCTGACGATCCGTCAGGCGCCGCGCGATCTTGCCCGTGGTGGTGGTCTTGCCCGAGCCCTGAAGGCCGACATACATGACAACGACGGGAGCGGGCGCGTTGAGGTCGATGGTCTCGCTCGTTTCGCCCAGAATGGAAACCAGCTCGTCATGGACGATCTTGACCACCATCTGGCCGGGCTTGATGCTCTTCACGACGGCCGCGCCCACGGCCTTTTCGCGCACGCGGTCGGTGAAGAGGCGCACCACTTCGAGCGCCACGTCGGCCTCGATCAGCGCACGGCGCACTTCGCGCAGCGCTGCCGCCACGTCCGCATCCGACAGCGCGCCGCGGCCCGTGAGATTGTTCAGGATGGAGCCAAGGCGCTCCTGAAGGCTATCGAACATCCGCTTCCTTTGAGAGCTTGTGGTGAAAGCTCGAAGGTCGTGTCGAGAAACGCGTGAAACAAGCCCAAAGCCGAAAAGCACCCGGGGGCGCACAGCGCTGCCGGGTGTTGACCTCCGGGATCATGAGACAGGCTCACGTCCCGGTCGGCGGCTCGGAGAAATCACTCGTCGCTCGGAATTTCAGGCGCGCCCTAACAGGAAGGTGCCGTCTGGTCAAGCATAAGGCCGCCGGAGGGGTCCCCGGCGGCCTTTGAACGATTGATCAGGAAAGAGTGCCTGTTTGAGAATTCATCGGCTGAGGGCCGGCGAGGGATTTCCGTTGCATGCTAGGCACCAAACGCAGTCGATGCTGGAGGCATCGGCAAGGCTTGGCAACGACGCAGGCGACGGAAAGATCAGCCGGACCGACCCGAGGACGTTCTCAAAAGCGGCACTCAGCGGTAGACGTAGACGATCTTGCGCGAACCTGGGTCGATCAGAACCGGCTGGCCGTTGATGTTGGCATAGCGGTATTCGTAGTTCGGCACTTCGCGGATTTCGACATTCTCCGGCACGCCCGCGCCGACCACCACTTCGCCGTCCAGATAGACCGGCTCGGCCTTCTGCTCCGTGACATAGGTGCGCACTTCCTTCGGCGGCTCCTTGACGGCCGTGCCGGCAGCACCGCCGACGACCGCACCCGCGACACCACCGACCGCGGCACCCACGGGGCCACCGATCAGCGCACCGGCGACAGCACCCGTGCCGGCACCGGCCAGCGCGCCGCCCTTGCCCTGGTTGCCGCCCTCTTCCTTATAAACCACGTTCGGCACGGCATCCGCCGGGCGCTCGGTCAGAACCACGGTCTTGCCGCCGAAGTCCGACGACAAGTAGTCCGAATAGACCCAGCCCTGCGCGCCGTTCACGGTCGTGGCGCACCATTTGGAGCCCTGGGCGCAACCGTCGAGCACGACGGACTGGCTGGCGCCGATCTGGCCGACGACCGGATACTGCGGGCCGGGGCCCGAGCGGACATTGAGATCGGTGGTTGCGACCGCTGAAGTCTGGGCAGCGGCCGCGCCCATCAGAGCGAACATCGCAGCTGCGGTGGAAGCAGCAAGAATCTTGGCGTTCATCGAACGATTCCTTGGAGTTAAGAGGTGATGTCCCATCGGGCCAGACAACTCGCGCCATGACGAACGGTTCCCGTTTTCGTGATCGGCTCGATTCAAGGGGACCGATGGAAGAATGACCTCAGACTTTGGTCGGTATCTGGTCTCCGACACCCCGGCTAAGCAGCTGTTTTCGTTTTAGGCGTCTGCTTTTCCCGTGCCCGATTTCACTGAACTCACTGCCTTCGCCCGTCATCTTCTCCCTTTCAGCCGCTACCCTTATCGGGGCCGTCATGTCGGCTGCCCGGTCTGCGGCGATGCCCGCCACGAAGAGGTGGCAAGGATCGACCGCCGCCTGAAATGCCTTCCCACCGTCGCCTGCTCTGGTTGCGGCCTTCTCTTCACCAATCCGATGCCCACCGACGACGAGCTGTCGCACTATTATCGCCGCATGTACCGGCTCGACTACCAGATGGCCCTAAGCGGCCCCAAGGCGCGCCATGTCCGCAAGCGCACCCGGCAAAGCCTCAAGCGCGCCTCGGTTGTGGCCGATCTCCTGCCCGCAAACGGCGCGACGCTCGATTTCGGCGCGGGCTCGGGCGAATTCATCCATGCCATGCTCGACAAGGGTTTCGACGCGCACGGCTTCGACCTCGGCGGATCTTACGGCGAACACGCACGCGGCGCTTTGGGCGATCGTTTCCGCATCCAGAGCTGGCAGGAAGCGGATTATGCGCCCCGCTTCGACCTCGTCTCGTCGTTTCACGTGATCGAGCATCTGGCCGTGCCCGTCGCGGCCTTCGCCAAGATGGAGACGTGGCTGAAGCCCGGCGGCAAGATCTATGTCGAAGTGCCCGATCTCGGCACGCCGCAAAGCAATCGCGGCTTCGGCGCCTTCCACTTCGCTCACTTGCTCGGCTTCAATCACTACAATCTGCGCCTTGCCGCAGCCCGGGCAGGCCTGCGCCCGGCCCGCATCCAGAAACCCACCGGCATCATTTTCGAGCGGGGGCCGGGCGAAGACGCTTCCGCGCTGAAACAAGCCGGCCTGGCGCTTGCCCGCCGTGCCTACGGTGAAGCCAGCCCCACCCTTTCCTATTTCCGCCACCACTGGCGAAAGACCCGGAAATGGGTCGGCTTCAATGCGGGCGCGGCAGCGGTTCTCGAATGGCCGGGCGCGCCGGTGCTGGGAACACTGGCATCGGTCTAGGCCGCGGCCGGCAGCACGGCCTTCCGCTTCTTGGCTTCCAGAAGCTCATAGACGAAGCGCAGCTTCTCGCCCGTCTTGGGCGCGATCACGAAGGGATAGACATCCGGCAATCCCATGCAGCGGTTGAGCGCATTGGTGGCTTCCGACACCGCGAGCCAGTCGGTCAGCATCGCGTCGAAGCGCTTGTGCGCCTCGTCGTCGGATGTGTCCGGCACGCCGTCCGCCGCATCCGCCTCGCCCTGGCCTTCCACCACCAGCGGCACGCCGGCATCGAGTTCGGACGGATCGAGCTTGAGCGCCCGCGCCATTTCCAACGTGTCGCTGATATGCAAAGTGTGCGCCCAGGTCTCGGCGAAATCCTCCCACGGATGCGAGGAAGCGTAAGGCGAGATGTGCCGTTCCTGCCAGTCCTGCGGCGGGCCCTGCTCGTAATTCGTCTGGAGCGCGGCCATGTAGTCCGTGCGTTCGTCGCCGAAGACTTCGCGTGAGCGTTCGAGCCAGGCGGGATCGTCGCGCACCAGCCGGTCCCAGTAATAGTGGCCGATCTCGTGGCGGAAGTGACCGAGCAGCGTGCGATAGCTCTCGCCCATCTGGATCCGCATCTCTTCGCGCCTGAGCGGGTCGGCCTCGCCCGCGTTCAGCGTGATCAGCCCGTGCTCGTGCCCCGTCAGCACGCGCGGACCTTGGTCGGAGGGCGGGTCGTTCAGGAAATCGAACGCGATGCCAACCTCGTCGTCCGGATGCGCCTTAGGCCGCACGTCGAGCCCGAAACCGAGCAGCTGATAGACCAGATGGCGCTTGGCTTCTTCCAGCTTCGCCCAGCGCTCGCGATTGCCCGAAACGCCGAGATCGGGAATGGTCGAGTTGAGCTGGCAGGCGCGGCAAAAGCCGCCTTCCTCTTCCGCCGCCCAGTTGCAACCGCATTCCGACGCGTTGCGGCAAAAGAACGGCCCGTGCCGGCCCGGCAGTGCGAAGCGGCGCTGCAAGGGAAGGTAGAGCACCGCATTGCCGCAGAACAGGCAGCTTGTATTCTCGAAATAGATGCGGTTGCGGCAGTGGGGGCAGGAGAAGAGTTTCATGGCGGCGACTTTTCGGGAAACGCGACGGCGCGTTCCTGTGTGACCAAAGGGAAACGGTGCGCGGCAACGCGAATGACAGCTGCGTGTTCCCGCCTGAAACGGCAAACCCTGCCACAATGTTTGCTTGATTTGCCTGCACGGGCGATTCAACAGGAAATTGAAGCGCTTGCAGCCTGTTTTCCATTTCAAGCGCGTCTGACTTTAACCCGGGATCAACCATGTGCCGCCATGTGATGAGCGTGGCGATACGCGGGCCGCTTGATCGAAGATAGCGGAACCGATTCTTTCAAGAGCTTGAGGAGAATGGAATGGCAGCTGCTGCCAAAGTGAAAATCTGGGCCGCGGCTGCCTTTGCCGCCGTGATGCTGGGCAGCGCGGGCGCCCAAGCTGCGCAATGCGGCAACGACGCCTCGGGCTTCCCCGCATGGCTGGAACAGTTCAAGGGCGAAGCGCAAAGCCAGGGCATTTCGGCTTCGACGCTCAACCGCGCGCTCGGCAACGTGTCCTACGACCGCAAGGTCATCTCGCTCGACCGCAACCAGAAAAGCTTCAAGCTCTCGCTCAACGAGTTCATGGCCCGCCGCGCGCCTGCTTCCTATGTGAAGCGCGCGAAAGGCGTGATGCGCCAGAACGCGGCCCTTCTCCAGCGCATTGAGCAGCGCTACGGCGTGCAGCCCGAAGTGCTGATGGCCATCTGGGGCATGGAAACCGGCTTCGGTGCGAATTCCGGCAACATGAACATCTTCCGTTCGCTGGCGACCCTGTCCTATGACTGCCGCCGCTCCGACTTCTTCACCGAGGAGCTTCTGGCGGCCCTCCAGATCGTCCAGCGCGGCGACAAGACGCCCGAGCAGATGAAGGGCGCCTGGGCCGGCGAGATCGGCCAGACGCAGTTCCTTGCCAAGAACTACCTGCGCTACGCGGTGGATTTCGATGGCGACGGCCGCCGCGACCTGATCTCGTCCAAGGCCGATGTGCTTGCTTCCACGGCCAACTTCCTGGCCCAGCACGGCTGGCAGCCGGGCGCGGGCTACGAGCAGGGCCAGCCCAACTACCGCGTCTTCGCCGACTGGAACCGCGCCACCGTCTACCAGCAGGCGCTCGCTTTGTTCGCCTCTCAGATCGCGAACTGACCAGCGGAATAGGATTGCTTGCCAAAAGGCCGGTTCTGCATTCAGAACCGGCCTTTATCTTTTCAGGACTTTTTCCCGTGAAACTCTACCGCCTCCTCACCGCCCCCGACGACGCCAGTTTCTGCCACAAGGTCACCGCCGCGCTGAACAAGGGCTGGGACCTCCACGGCTCGCCCACCTACGCCTTCGACCCCATCACCCAGACCCTGCGCTGCGGTCAGGCGGTGGTGAAAGAGGTTAAGGGAAAAGACTACACGCCGGATATCAAGCTCAGCGAGCAGTGAGATTTGGGAAGCCTGGGCGAATGCTGGATCTGACTCACTCCGTCTCGGCTTCCGCCTCCAGCTTCTCCATATCCTCGTCCGATAGCCCGAAATGATGCCCGATCTCGTGGATCAGCACGTGGGAAACGATGTCGCCCAGCGTTTCCTCGTTCTCCGCCCAATAATCGAGGATCGCCCGCCGATAGAGCGTGATCCGGTTCGGTCCCTCGCCGGTCTGCGGGTTCCAGCGCTCCGCGATGCCACGCCCCTCGAACAGGCCGAGCAGGTCGAAGGGTGTTTCGAGAGATAGGTCGTCGAGAATTTCTTCAGGCGGAAAATCTGCCACCTGGATCACGATCTCGCCCGTCAGCTTGCGAAAACCTTCGTCCAGATGGGCATAGGCTTCCAGCGCCATCAG
Source organism: Mesorhizobium liriopis (assembly GCF_024053505.1). Lineage (GTDB taxonomy): Bacteria > Pseudomonadota > Alphaproteobacteria > Rhizobiales > Rhizobiaceae > Mesorhizobium_B > Mesorhizobium_B liriopis. Next base: position 109,412 of record NZ_JAMXQS010000002.1, read on the forward strand.
CTCCATTTCTTCCAACGAGGGCGAAAACAGTTCGCTCCAGTTGGGCGAGCGCGGACGAGTCTTGTAGAGGCGGGCCATTCTTGATCCTTTTGGCCGCCATATATCGTCTCGGTGATGCGCTTTCGAGGGGAAGTTGCGAAAGGGGGATGCGCCGCTCTCTTCGATCAGAGACGAGGCGATCGGGCCGGGAGCTTGTTTGGGAATTCATCGGCTGAGGGCCGGCGAGGGATTTTCGTTCTCTGCGAGGCGCCGAACGCAGTCGATGCTGGAGGCATCGGCGAGGCTCGGCAGCGACGCAGGCGGCGAAAAGAACCGCTGGACCGACCCGAGGATATCTCCAAATAAGCTCCTACTTGTTGAGGATCAGCTTGCCCTGCTTGGTGATCTTGAGGCGATACAGCGCGCCCGCATGCTCGATGCCGATCTCGCGGTCGCCTGAAAACAGCGTGCGGCTGCTCAGGATCCGATGCGGCACCGCACCCACCACGCTCGTGGCGTTGGGTGAACGCAGGGCTTGCGCGGGCATCCGGAGGAGGTCGGAAGGGGCGACATTGCGCATCGCGTGTCTCCATCACAAAGCGGCGCGAGGGGCCGCGTTAAATCTTGACGTTCTTTGTCAACTTTCCTAGGGATGGCATCGGTTGGCCTCGGAAGTCAAGCGGCCTTCAAAAGGGAAATTTCGAAGTGGGAGCAATGATGGGTTTTCGCGGGGTCGCCTTCGGGCTCGCACTTCTGGCAACAGGCGGCGCGGTCGCGCAGGACGCGCCGAGCGCGCCGGCTGGCGAACAATTGCTGCTTGAACTCAATGCCTTGCAGCCTTCCGACAAAGGCGGTTGCCGCCTCACCTTTCTCGTCAAGAACGAGCTGAAATCCGCGCTCGACAAGGCCGGCTTCGAGATGGCGCTGTTCGATGAGAACGGTGCGGTGAACCGCTTGGCCGTGCTCGAATTCAACGATCTGCCCGTCAACAAGACCAAGATCAGCCGCTTCGATCTCGCGGGCGCCGATTGCGCCAAGATCAGCCGCGTCCTGATCAACAATTCCTCGTCCTGTGCCGGCGCAGGCGTCGATCCCAAGCTCTGCCTGAACGCGCTCAAGACCGAGACCCGCACCAAGGTCACCTTCGGCAGCTGATTTCGCGCCGCGTCTCTCCATGCTAGGGGCTTGGGGATGGCGCAGAAGAAAGCTCATGAGGTCGAATCCTGGCTTGCCCGGCCCGACCCGAAAACCGCGATCGTGCTGATCTACGGGCCTGATCGCGGCTTGGTCAGCGAGCGTGCGAAAGCGTTTGCCGAAAAATCCGGCGTGCCGCTCGACGATCCCTTCTCGGTAGTCAAGCTCGATGCCGGTTCGGAAACCGAGCCCGGCCGTGTGGTCGATGAAGCGCGCACGGTTTCCATGTTCTCGCCGCGCCGCCTACTCTGGATCCGCAATGCCGGCAACCAGAAGAGCTTGGTGGACGATCTTGCCGAACTCGCCAAGCGCCCGCCCAGCGATGCGATCCTGCTCGTCGAAGGCGGCGATCTGAAAAAGGGCGCCTCGCTCCGCGCGCTTGCCGAGGAAAGCCCGGCCGCGATCGCCCTGCCTTGTTACGCAGACGAATCGAAAACCATCGACACGCTGATCAACGACGAGCTGAAGCGCAGCAATCTGACGATCACCGAAGACGCGCGCGCGGCCCTTCACGAATTGCTCGGCGGCGACCGCATGGCCTCGCGCGGCGAAATCGAAAAACTCGGCCTGCACGCGGGCGGGGGCGGCGAGATCACCCTGTCCGATGTCCGCCTCCTGACCGGCGACGTGTCCGCCGCTTCGGTGGACGAAGTGATCGAGCAGGCCGTGCAAGGCAATCCATCGGAACTCGGCCGCCTGTTCAGCGCCCATGTCACCCTGCCCGCCCAGGTCCAGCCGTTGTTGGCTGCGGCCCTGCGGCAGTTCCAGACGCTTTATTTCCTGCGCGCCACAATGGACAGCACCCGCGCCAATGCCTCGTCAGCGGTCTCGGCGCTGCGCCCGCCCCCCTTCGGCCCCCGCCGCGCCGCGCTGGAACGTGGTGTCATCCGCTGGCCGATGGCCGCGCTGCAGACCGCACTCGCCCAGCTTCAATCCGCCGTCCTCGAAAGCCGCCGCCGTCAGGACTTGGCACTGGCGGTGGCCGAGCGAACGCTGTTGAGCTTGGCTGTTCGAGCAAAGCGGAACTGATGGCTTTGCCCCGAAGCGCCTAGCGGCTTTTCGGAACAGGATGCTTTCAAAACAGTGAGTTGGAGGCGCAACAGCAAGTGAGAGGTCGGCCGGCAAACAAGCCGACCGGAAACGCGCGGTTCAGCCCTTCAACCGCCGGCAAAGATCGTCCAGCTGCTCGAGGCTCTTATAGCCGATGCGCAGCTCGCCACCCTTGGGCTTGTGATTGATCGCAACCTTCAGACCGATCACATCGGCCAGGAGCTTTTCGAGCGCCCGCGTATCGGCATCCTTTTCAGGCTTCGGCGCTTTCTCAGCCGGTTCCGTTTCGCCCTCTTCCGCAGTGCCTTGCGCGATCGCCTCGGCCTGGCGCACCGACAAGCCTTCCTCCACGATACGCTGCGCGAGAGCCACCGGATCCTGCACTGTGATCAGCGCGCGGGCATGCCCGGCGGACAACTGGCCATCCACCAGCATGTCGCGGACGATGTCCGGCAATTTCAACAGGCGCAGCGTGTTCGCCACATAGCTGCGGCTCTTGCCGATCACCTGTCCCAGATCGGCCTGCGTGTAATTGTGATCTTCGATCAGCTGCTGATAGCCCAGCGCCTCTTCCACCGGGTTAAGGTCCGAGCGCTGCACGTTCTCGACGATGGCGAGTTCGAGCGCCGTCCGGTCGTTCACATCGCGCAGAATAACCGGCACTTGCGCGAGACCTGCCTTTTGCGCGGCGCGCCAGCGCCGCTCGCCGGCGATGATCTCGTAACGCTGCGTGTGTCCCACCAAGGGCCGCACCACGATGGGCTGCACCAATCCATGCTGCTGGATCGAGCGCGCCAGGTTGTCCAGATCGTCCTCGCTGAATGAACGACGCGGGTTGCGCTTGTTGTGCGCGATGGCATCGAGCGGCACCTGTCCGTCGGGCTGAACGGCAGCTTCGTCGGGGTTCTTGTCGATCTCGCCCAGAAGTGCCGCCAAGCCACGGCCCAAGCGTTTGCGGGACTGGTCGTCGTTCATGGCCGGTCCTTTCGGATGCGAATCATTCATCACGCCGCGCGCAACCGGCGTTCCTGACGGATCACCTCGGAGGCCAACTGGAGATAGGCTTGGCTGCCCGAGCATTTCAGGTCGTAGAGGATCGCCGGCTTGCCGTGGCTGGGTGCTTCCGACACGCGCACATTGCGTGGGATGATGGTCTCATAGACCTTCTCACCCATATGCGCCCGCACATCCTCGACCACCTGATTGGCGAGGTTGTTGCGCCCGTCATACATGGTCAAGACGATGCCCTGGATCGTCAGGCGCGGGTTGATCGAGCGTTTCACCTGCTCGACCGTTTCCAGCAACTGGCTCAGGCCTTCGAGCGCGAAGAACTCGCATTGCAGCGGCACCAGCACCGAATGCGCCGCCGCCATCGAGTTCAGCGTGAGGAGATTGAGCGAAGGCGGGCAGTCGACCAGCACATAGGTGAAACCGGCACGCGCGGCACTTGGCGAGGCGAAGGCTTGGCGGAGCCGTAAAGCGCGGTCGGGCGCCATGCCGATTTCCATCTCGACGCCCAAAAGATCGAGCGTCGAAGGCACGATGGAAAGGCCGGGCACCACCGTGCGCTTGGCCGCCTGTTCCACTGTCGCCGAGTTCGTCAGGAGGTCATAGGACGAGATATCGCGCTCGCGGCGATTGATGCCGAGCCCCGTGCTCGCATTGCCCTGCGGGTCGAGGTCCACGATCAGCACCTGCTCGCCGATGGCCGCAAGGGCGGTGGCAAGGTTGATCGCCGTCGTCGTCTTGCCGACGCCGCCTTTCTGGTTGGCCACGGTGATGATCCGGGGACCGCTCTGCATGGTTGCCCTCGACAGTTCCAGAGCCCTCTCGGTGATCTTCGATGCACCGGAAAAACTCTGTCTTATAACCTCGGTCGCGATCCCGAACGCAAAGCCGCTGCGCGGTTTGGCCGGGATTGCCCTATTTTGCGCGAACCGGCCGGAGGTTGCGAATCTCGAGGATGGCGCTTTCCAAATCAGTTCGGCTCGGATGCTCTACCACGTCGAACTGCCACAGCGCGCGACTTTCTTCGATCTCGGCGCGATAGTTTTTACCTTTTGGAAAGAGCCCGACCGCGCCTTTCCGCAGCCATAGCTCGGAAAGGCCCAAAAGCTTCGAGAGGGAAGCCAAGGCCCGCGCCGTCACGATCTCAGGCACCGCGATCATCGTATTGACCGCCTCGATGCGCTCGTTCCATACGGAAGCCGGGAGCTCCATCGCATCCGCAGTCTCGCGCAAAAAGTTCGCTTTCTTGCCTGTGCTCTCGACCAGATCGATATGCCCTTCGGGCTTTTCCTTGAGCGTGATCGCCAGGACAATTCCCGGAAAACCGCCGCCCGAACCGAGATCGATCCAGCGATTGGAATCCGGCTTAAGATCCGCCAGTTGCAGGCTGTCGCGAAAATGCCGTTCCCAGATTTGGTCCAGCGTGGAGGGCGCCACGAGGTTCATGCGGCCAGCGGCGTCACGAAACCTGTGCTCGAATTCGATCAGCCGCTCGCGTGTTTCACGTGAAACCTTGTCGAGCCAGTCGGGCATACCGGTCATTAGCTGGCTAAGCCATAGGAGCGAATCCGGGAAAGGATCAGGCTCATCGCCGCCGGCGTCATGCCATCCATCTTCTGCGCTTCCGCCAGCGAGCGCGGACGGCGCTGACGCAGCTTCTGCTTGAGCTCAAGCGACAGGCCAGCCACACCATCGAAGTCGATATCCTCGGGGATCAGCCGCGCTTCCTCCCGCCGCATCTCGGCAATGTCCGCCGATTGCCGGTCGAGATAGACCGCATAGGTCGCTTCCGTCTCGAGCCGCTCGGCGAGCTTCGGATCGATACCCCTGAGTTCGGGCCAGACACGCGACAGGCGCGTGACCGTCATGTCCGGCTGGCTCATCAACTCGTAAGCCGTGCGGCGGCGGCCGTCGCGGTTGAGCTCGATCCCATGCGGTGCCGCTTCATGCGCGGTGAGCGAAAGCGACTGGGTGAGGGCACGTGCTTGGGCCAAGGCCTCGCTCGATTCGTGGTAATGCGCGGCGCGGGTCGTGCCCACCACACCGAGTTCGATCCCGAGCGGCGTCAAGCGCTGGTCGGCATTGTCGGCGCGCAAGGTCAGGCGAAACTCGGCGCGCGAGGTGAACATGCGGTAGGGCTCGCTGACGCCACGGCTGGTGAGGTCGTCCACCATCACCCCGAGATAGGCATCCGTCCGGCTGACGACCCTGCCATCGCCGCCACCCGCACGCCGCGCCGCATTGATGCCGGCGAGCAGGCCTTGCGCGCCCGCTTCCTCATAGCCTGTCGTGCCATTGATCTGACCGGCCAGGAACAGACCGGGCAGGCGGCACGTCTCGAGCGTCGGCTCCAACTCGCGCGGATCAACATGGTCGTATTCGATGGCATAGCCCGGCTGCAGGATGCGCACCTGCTCCAGCCCCGGAATGCTCTGGATCAGTTCGCTCTGAACCTCTTCCGGCAGGGAGGTCGAGATGCCGTTCGGATAAACGACATCGCTGTCGAGCCCCTCGGGCTCCAGGAAGATCTGGTGTCCCTCGCGGTCGCCGAACTTGACGATCTTGTCCTCGATCGACGGGCAGTAACGCGGGCCGACCCCTTCGATGGAGCCGGAATACATGGCCGAGCGATGAAGGTTGTCGCGAATGATCCGGTGCGTTTCGGGCACCGTTCGGGTAATCGCGCATTCGATCTGCGGCGTGGTAATCCGGTCAGTGAGAAACGAAAACGGCACCGGGTCTTCGTCCGCGGCCTGCTTTTCCAACTCGTCCCAACGGATGGTCTTGCGATCGAGCCGGGCAGGGGTGCCGGTCTTCAGGCGGGACAACGCAAAGCCGGCGTCTCGGAGGCGAATCGATAAACCATAGGAGGGCTGTTCGCCGATGCGACCAGCCGGGATCTTTTTTTCGCCGATATGGATCAGGCCACCGAGGAACGTGCCGGTGGTGAGAACGACGGCACCCGCATCAAGCGTCCGCCCATCGGCCAGCACGACGCCTTTGACGCGATTGCCGGAGACCACCAAGTCAGCGACTTCACCTTCGATCACCTCGAGCCCATCCGTCTCGGCGATCAGTGCCTGAATGGCTTGCGCATAGAGCTTGCGGTCTGCCTGCGTCCGGGGCCCGCGTACGGCGGCACCCTTGCGGCGGTTGAGCAGGCGAAACTGGATGCCGGCACGGTCGGCAGCGCGGCCCATCAAGCCGTCCAGCGCATCGATCTCACGCACCAGATGGCCCTTGCCCAACCCGCCGATCGCAGGGTTGCAGGACATCACGCCGAGATTGTCGTGACGCAGCGTGACGAGCGCGGTCTTCGCACCTATGCGCGCGGCGGCAGCGGCGGCTTCCGTGCCGGCATGGCCGCCGCCGATGACGATCACATCGAAAGAGGAAACAGGGTTCATGCGCGCGCTCATACAGCATGAACCGGTTTCACGTGAATCACTTTCCGATGCAGAAAGACGAGAAGATTTCGCCCAAAACATCCTCGGTTCCGATTTCCCCGGTGATACGGCCGAGAGCCGTCGCGGCAAGGCGCAGGGATTCGGCCCGCAGTTCGAGCGGACGGCTGTCGATCGACGCGTCTTCCAATTCAGCGGCAGCGACGCGGAGATAAGTGGCGTGACGCTCGCGGGAAGGGAGGATCTCACCGAGATCGCCCAGCGAAGAGGCGGCTTGGCTGCCGATCAGCGAAAGAAGTGCCTCAATGCCTTCGCCGGTTTCCGCTGAGATCGTCAGGTCGGTTCGAGGCCGATCGTTGCCGGCAAGATCGGCCTTGCTCCCCACTGTCACGATATTCGGATGCGCTTGTGGAAGGCTTTGCGGCTGCGGATCGGAAAGGTCGATGAGGTGCAGCACCAGCTTCGCCTCGCGCGCCCGCTCCAGTGCCCGCGCAATACCGATGCTTTCCACGCGTCCGGCATTCTCGCGCAGGCCTGCCGTGTCCACGAGGCGCACGCGATTGCCGTCGAGCGAGAGTTGGACCTCGATCAGGTCACGGGTGGTCCCGGCTTCGTCCGACACGATTGCCGCCTCGCGCTGTGCCAGCGCGTTGAGCAGCGTGGATTTCCCGGCATTGGGCGCGCCGAGGATCACCACTTCAAAGCCTTCGCGCATCTGGTTCACCCGCGCGAGCCCGCCGAGATGTGCCAGCACCTCGCCGCGCAAGGCGGCCATATCCATCCAGATGCGGTCCGCAACCGACCCCGGCACGTCGCTTTCATCCGAAAAGTCCAGCTCCGCCTCGATCATGGCGCGTGCATGGAGCATCCGTTTGCGCCACGATGCGTAAAGCGCACTTTGCCGCCCGCCGAGGTTCTCCGCCGCGAAACGCCGCTCGGCTTCCGTTTCGGCCGCGACCAGATCGGCCACGGCTTCCGTTTGAACCAGATCGGCCTTGCCGTTCAGAAATGCCCGCCGGCTGAACTCGCCGGGCTCGGCCATGCGCAGGCCATGAGCGCGGAGGGCGGCAAACAGCCGGTCGAGGATGGCGCGGCCGCCATGAATGTGGAACTCCCCGCAGTCCTCGCCGGTCTCCGAACGCGGGCCTTCAAAGAACACGACCATGCCGTGGTCGATGAGCTGCCCGTCCGCGTCGCGCAGGGCGCGGGGGGTAAGCTGACGATGCGGGGGGAGGGTGTTCGCGAGCGCTTCGATGACGGTCGCGGTCTTCGGGCCGGAAAGGCGCACGACACCGATGGCGGCAGGCAGACGACCGCTGCCGAGGGCGAAGATGGTGTCGATGGCGGTCATGAGTGGGCTGCGGGTTGCTTGGTGTTCGTTGTGGTGGAGAGGGCACGGCATGGATTCTCGGGTCAAGCCCGAGAATGACAAAGATGGGGTGCTATGGTCGTTGGAAATTGCGGAGGCTGAAGGCTAGGTGTTCAGTCCCGGCATCTGGTGGATCGGGTTGATGATGAACCGATCTGGCTCTGAGGTCCAGATTTTGGCGATGTATTCGTAGGGTGTGAGCCCGCTGAGCGTCTTGAGCCGGCGGGCGAAGTTGTATGCGGCCATGAAGTCGGCGAGGTGCGTCCGCAACTGGTCGTGGCTCTCGTAATGGAAGCGTTTGACGGTGGCCTCTTTGATCGTGCGGTTCATCCGCTCGCGCCTCGCCGTTGGTCCAGGGATGGTTCGGCTTCGTCAGTCGATGCTCGATATCGTTTGCCTCGCAGATCATGTCGAAGCGCATCTGGCGCGACCAGGCGGTGTTGCGGTTGCGCGGCTGCTCGGCGAACTGGATGCCGTTATCGGTCAGGATCGTGTGGATGCGGTAGGGCACGGTCTCCATCAGGTGTTCGAGGAACTCCCATGCTGTCCGGCGATCAGCCTTGTCGACCAGCTGCGTGACCGCGAACTTGGCTGTGCGGTCGATGCCGACGAACAGGTAGAGCTTGCCTTCGGCAGTCTGCACCCCAGCGATATCGATGTGAAAGAAGCCGATCGGGTAGCGCTTGAAGCGCTGCGGCTTCGGCTTGTCGCCCTCGATGTCCGGCAGGTGGGATATGCCATGCCGCTGGAGGCACCGGTGTAACGCTGACCGCGTCAGGTGCGGGATCGACGGTTGCAGGGCATAGAGGCAGTCGTCGAGCGGCAGGAGCGTGTGCCGCCGGAACGCCACAACCATCGCCTCCTCTGCTTCGGACAGGGTCGTTGAATGAGGGGCCTTCGGCCCGGTCTTCAGATCCTCCACTGTCGCCCGCTTGCGCCACTTCGCAACCGTCTTCGGGTTGATCCCCAGCTCACGGCTCAGCGTCGCGAGCGAAGCTTGCGATCGCTGTATTGCTGCTCGGACGGCGTGCGTGGTCGTGGCGCTCCCATGACGAACCTGTCCCATACGGCTTCCTTCCATTCCAACGAAAGGATCGCACCATCAAACCGTGGGATCAAACAGCTAGCGCCTGTTCCCCTCCATTCGTCATTCTCGGGCTTGACCCGAGAATCCATGCCGTGAGGTTGCCAGTTGGAAGGAGGTGAGCGCGGAAATGCTGAGTTTGGCGGAGAGGTCACCCCCACCCCTCACCCCTCTCCATAGGTGGGAAGGGAGACATCCACGTTGCGTTTCTCACTTGAAACTTGGTGACTGGCTTGAAGGATCAAGCAGGATGCCCTTGTCCTCCCTTTCTCCTTGTGGGGAGGGGTAAGGGGTGGGGTAAAACCTCAGAACCTGGCTCCAATCCGCCCACACCACTTCCCTACACCCAAACAAAAAAGCCGCCCGAAGGCGGCTTGTTTCGTTTCCGACTCGGTTCAGGTGTTCATCGAGTCGAAGAAATCGGCGTTCGTCTTCACCTGCTTGAGCTTGTCGATCAGGAACTCGATCGCATCCGTGGTGCCCATCGGGGCGAGGATGCGGCGCAGCACGAAGATCTTCTGGAGGTCCGACTTCTGAACCAGCAGGTCTTCCTTGCGCGTGCCGGACTTGAGGATGTCCATGGCCGGATAGATGCGCTTGTCGGCGACCTTGCGGTCGAGCACGATTTCGGAGTTGCCGGTGCCTTTGAACTCTTCGAAGATCACTTCGTCCATGCGCGAGCCGGTGTCGATGAGAGCCGTCGCGATGATGGTCAGCGAACCGCCTTCCTCGATGTTGCGGGCGGCACCGAAGAAGCGCTTGGGGCGCTGGAGAGCGTTGGCGTCCACACCACCCGTCAGCACCTTGCCCGATGACGGCACGACCGTGTTGTAGGCGCGGCCCAGACGCGTGATCGAATCGAGCAGGATCACCACGTCACGGCCATGCTCGACGAGGCGCTTGGCCTTTTCGATCACCATTTCGGCGACCTGCACATGGCGCACGGCGGGTTCGTCGAAGGTCGAGGATACGACCTCGCCCTTCACCGAGCGCTGCATGTCGGTGACTTCCTCGGGGCGCTCGTCGATGAGCAGCACGATGAGATAGCATTCGGGATGGTTGGTGGTGATCGACTGCGCGATGTTCTGCATCAAGACGGTCTTGCCCACGCGCGGCGGCGCGATGATCAGCGCGCGCTGGCCCTTGCCGATGGGGGCCACGAGATCGACCACGCGGGCGGAGATGTCCTTGCCGGTGGGAACGGCCATTTCCATCTTGAGGCGCTCATTGGGGTAGAGCGGCGTCAGATTGTCGAAATGGATCTTGTGGCGGATCTTCTCGGGGTCATCGAAATTGATCGTGTTGACCTTGAGAAGCGCGAAATAGCGCTCGCCTTCCTTCGGTGAGCGGATCGGGCCTTCCACCGTGTCGCCGGTCTTCAGCGAGAAGCGGCGGATCTGCGAGGGCGAGATGTAGATGTCGTCCGGGCCCGGCAGGTAGTTGGCATTGGCCGAGCGGAGAAAGCCGAACCCGTCCTGAAGCACTTCCACCACGCCGTCGCCGATGATCTCGACATCCTGCGCCGCGAGCTTCTTGAGGATGGCGAACATCAGCTCCTGCTTGCGCATCACCGAGGCGTTCTCGACCTCGAGCGATTCAGCGAACGCGATCAGGTCGGTGGGCTTCTTGTTCTTGAACTCCTGGAGCTTCATTTCCTGCATGAAGGATACTTCTCGGGCCTTGGACTGAATGGGATTTTGGCGCGGTAGACCTGCGGCGAAGGGATCGGCGAGGCACTGACTATCTGGGAAGGCGTCGAACGCAACCGGACAAAGACGAGGCAAAGGGCGCGTGACGAGAGGAAGAGCCTTTATCTAAACGCTGCCGCGCCCAAGAGCAAGGCGGGCCAGCACCGATTTTTCAAGTGAGGCCGGCTGTCAGAACGGCTTCACCACCACGAGGATCACGATCAGGATCATCAGCACCGTCGGCACTTCGTTGACGATGCGCCAGTGCTTCGTGCTCTTGGTGTTCCGATCCTGCGCGAAGGTGCGCACGCCCTTGGACAGGTAGCCGTGCAGACCCGACAAAAGCAGCACGAGCGTGATCTTGGCGTGCAGCCAGCTGCCCTGGAAGGCGAACACTTTCCAGGCGAGCCAGAGGCCGAAGCTCCAGGTGGCGATCATGGCCGGGTTGATGATGGCGCGCAGCAGGCGGCGTTCCATGATCTTGAAGGTTTCGCTCTTTTCCGAGCCGACGGCCGCTTCCGAATGGTAGACGAAGAGCCGCGGCAGGTAGAGAAGCCCGGCCATCCAGGCGATCACCGCGATGATGTGCAGCGCCTTGATCCAGGGATAGAAATCCTCGGGCACGAACAGGATCAGAAGCGCCGAGAAGCCCGCGAAGATCAGCAGCGCCACGATCCCGCGCGTCAGCGCCACGCGTCCTCTCGTGCTCTCCGTCGCACTCATGCCTTGGCTCTCACCCGTTCGATCATGCGTTCCACATGGGCGATTGGCGTCGGCGGCGTGATGCCGTGGCCGAGATTGAACACCAGCGGCCCATCGCCCAGTTCGCGCAGGATGGCATCCACGCCCTCGTCGAGCGCCCGCCCACCGGCCAGAAGCCGTAAGGGATCGAGATTGCCCTGCACGGCCCCGCGCGCCTGCAGGCGCTTGGCCTGCGCGAGCGGCACGGTCCAGTCGAGGCCGAGCACATCGACGCCCGTTTCCGCGCGATAGGTTTCGAGCCGTGTGCCGGCCCCTTTCGGAAAGCCGATCACCGGCACGTTCGGGTAGGCGGCGTGAACACGGGCGGTGATGCGCTCGACGGGCTCCACGGCAAAGGCCTGAAAGCTTTCGCCGTCGAGAATGCCAGCCCATGAATCGAAGATCTGCACCGCATCCGCGCCCATCTCGATCTGGCGGATGAGATAATCGGCGCAGGCATCGGCCAGAAGCGTCAGAAGCTGGCGGAAAAGCTGCGGCTCAAGGTAGGAGAAGATCCGCGCGGGCGCTTGGTCGGGTGTGCCGTGGCCCGCGATCATATAGGTCGCCAGCGTCCAGGGCGCGCCAGAGAAGCCGATCAACGTGGTCTCGGGCGGCAACTCCTCGCGCAGGCGCCGCACGGTCTCGTAAACGGGCGCCAGATGCTCGTGCAGGCGCGACGGATCGAGCCGGGGGATGTCGGATGCCTCCATGGGCGTCATCAGCGGCCCACGGCCTTCCTCGAAGCGCAGATCGCGTCCCAGCGCATGAGGGATCACCAGAATGTCGGAGAACAGGATCGAGGCATCGAAGCCGAAGCGGCGGATCGGCTGAAGCGTCACTTCGACGGCAAGGTCGGGATTGTAGCAGAGATCGAGAAAGCTTCCCGCCTGTTGGCGTGTCGCCCGGTATTCGGGAAGGTAGCGTCCCGCCTGTCGCATCATCCAGATCGGGGGAACCTCGAAGCGTTCGCCCTTCATCACCTCCAGAGCCTTTCGGCGGGGTGCTGCCTGTGCCGGCTGTTCTCCCATATTCAAAGAGAATCCATAAAGAGGAGTCTTTTGATTCTTAGACTCTGTTGGAATCGGGAATGCTGAAGCATCCACAGTGCGGGGCTTGAAATGGGACCGAAACCGAAAACGGGAAGTCTCCGGCCTCGGGCTGTGGACATAAACGGGGAGGAGCGGAGAAGTCCATGCGGAATCAGGGCTCTAAGACGCCGTGCCGCAGGCGGGCGTTTGTGGATGAGGTGTGACGGGTCGCGTGTTTATCCCCATCACCATCCACACCCCTCGATCCGCCCTGTCTGTGGGCGGATTTGTGGATAAAGGGGTGGCCTATACAGGGGGCTTTTCCACAGGCCCCCGAACCGTCCCGCTTTTCCACAGCCCTCCACAGGGGCAGACCCAAACAGGGGCGCGGCCAGCCGAAAAAGCCCCGGGACTCTTTCGCCAACTCATTGTTTCCGCCGGGATTCCCGGCAGAGCCGCCTGGGGATATGTGCCGTGAATAAGCCGCCTGTTTCGAAGCCGCAGAGCTTCTTCCACCTGCACATGATCTCGGACGCGACGGGCGAAACGCTGCTCGCCGCAGGCCGCGCGGCCGCCGCGCAATATCGCGACGCACGCGCCATCGAGCACATCTATCCGCTGATCCGGAACGAGAAGCAGCTCGAAAAGGTCTTCGAGGAGATCGAGGAACAGCCGGGCATCATTCTCTACACCATGGTCGATCAGGAACTTTCGGGGCGTATCGACGAGAAGGTGAAGCTGTTGGGGCTGCCTTGCGTGTCGGTGCTGGAACCCGTGCTGAGCGTTTTCCAGTCCTATCTCGGCATGCAGGCGGGCCGGCGTGTCGGCGCGCAGCACGTGCTCGACGCCGATTACTTCCGCCGCATCGACGCGCTCACCTTCACCATGGAGCACGATGACGGCGCGCTGCCGCCCGACATGGAGGAGGCCGATATCGTGCTGGTCGGCATTTCGCGCACTTCGAAGACACCGACCTCGATCTATCTCGCCAATCGCGGCATCAAGACCGTCAATATTCCGATCGTCGTGGGCGTGCCCCTGCCCCCCGTTCTGTTCGCCGCCAAGCGCCCGCTGGTGGTGGGCCTGATCGCCACCGCCGAGCGCATCTCACAGGTGCGCCAAAGCCGCATGGTGGCGGGCAGTTCGGGGCTCGACCAGGATTTCTACGTGGATCGCGCGGCGATCAGCGAAGAGCTCGCTTACGCGCGCAGCCTTTGCACCCGCCATGGCTGGCCGACCATCGACGTCACCCGCCGCTCCATCGAGGAAACCGCCGCCGCCATCCTTGCCTTGCGCTCGAAGCCGAGATAGGCCCCCCACCCCATGACCGAGCCTTTGATCCTCGCTTCCGGCAGCCGCTTCCGTCAGAAGATGCTCGGAGATGCCGGCCTTGCTTTCGACGTCATCCTGCCCGATCTCGACGAGCGCGCGCTGGAAGCACCCCTGCAACAAAGCGGGGCGACGCCTGAAGACGTGGCGCGGGTCTTGGCGGAAGCCAAGGCCGTGGCGGTGAGCGAGACCGCGCCCGGCCGTCTCGTGCTCGGCTGCGATCAGACGCTTTCGCTGGGCGACCGCGTGTTCCACAAGCCCGCCACGATGGATGAAGCGCAGGAGACCATCTTTGCGCTGTCGGGCCAGACGCACCAGCTCAACAGTGCGGCCGTTCTGGCGCTCGACGGGCAAGCCGTCTGGCACCATGTGGCGGTGGCGCGGATGACCATGCGTGCGCTTTCACCCGCCGAGATCGGCCGCTATTGCGGTCGTGCCGGTGAGACGATCCTGCAAAGTGTGGGCGCCTACCAGATCGAAGGCCTCGGCGCGCAGCTCTTCGAGCGCATCGAGGGCGACTACTGGACAGTGGTCGGCCTGCCGCTCCTGCCGGTGCTCGGCGCGCTTCGCGAGCGGGGGATGCTCGATGTCTAAAGCTTTCGTTTGCGGCTATCCGATCAGCCATTCCCGCTCGCCGCTGATCCACCGTTTCTGGCTGCGGAAATACGGCCTCGACGGTGCCTATGACCCGCTCTCCGTGCCGCCCGACGAGTTGCATGCGCTCGTTTCCCGCATTCGCGCGGGCGAGTTCGCAGGGGGCAATGTCACGATCCCGCTCAAGGAAGAAGCCTTTACCGAGGTGGACCGCCGCGACGAGGCGGCCGACACCATCGGTGCGGTCAACACGCTGTGGCGCGATGGCGTCACGCTCTGGGGCGGCAACACGGACGCCTATGGCTTCGCCGCCAATCTCGATGCGGAAGCGCCGGGCTGGGCGACGGGCGGCGGCACGGCGGTCGTGTTGGGCGCGGGCGGCGCTTCACGCGCCGTGCTCCATGCCCTGGTCGAGCGCGGCTTCGACGTTTCGCTCACGAATCGAACGGAGGAACGCGCGGAAGGTCTCGCAGCGCATTTCGGCCCGCGCGTGCATGTCGCGCCTTGGGAGGAGCGCCAGCATCTTTTGCAACACGCCAAGCTCCTCGTGAACACCACCTCGCTCGGCATGACCGGCAAGGATGCGCTCGACCTCGATCTTGCCGCGCTCCCGTCCTACGCGGTCGTCACCGATATCGTCTATGTGCCGCTCGAAACCCCGCTGATCAAGGCCGCGAAGGCGCGCAGCGACCTGCAGGTGGTGGATGGGCTCGGCATGCTGCTGCACCAGGCCGTGCCCGGCTTCGAGCGCTGGTTCGGCGTGCGCCCCGAGGTGACGCCCGAACTCCGCGCCCTGATCGTGGACGATATCCTGAAGGCGCATCCATGATCGTTCTCGGCCTCACCGGCTCCATCGGCATGGGCAAGAGCACTACGGCGACGATGTTCCGCGAGGCGGGCGTGCCGGTGCATGACGCGGACGAAGCGGTGCACCGGCTCTATGCGGGCGAAGCCGTGGCACAGGTCGAGGCCGAGTTCCCCGGTGTGACGGTTGCGGGCCGCATCGACCGCGACCGCCTCGCCTCCCGCGTGCTGGGCGATGCGGATGCCTTGAAGCGGCTCGAGCGCATCGTTCACCCGCTGGTGCGTGCTGACGCCGACCGCTTCCTCAATGAGTGCCGGGAAAAAGGCGAACCGCTCGCTGTTCTCGACATTCCGCTTCTGTTCGAAACAGGCGGGCGCGAGCGTGTCGATCAGGTGGTGGTCGTGACGGCCCCGGCCGAGACCCAGCGGGCGCGCGTGCTGTCGCGGCCCGGCATGACGGCGGAAAAGTTCGAGGCCATCCTCGCGCGCCAGGTGCCGGATCTCGAAAAGCGCAGGCTGGCGGATTTCGTGATCGATACGGGGGCAGGGATGGAGGCAGCACAGGCGGAAGTCGCACGCATCGTGGCACTTCTCAAAGCGCAGGGGACAGGGGCCGGTTAAGCATTGCGGCGTAAGGCTCGGACGCCCATCTTCGGGTGGACGCTGAAAGGAAAACCATGCGCGAGATCGTGTTCGACACCGAAACCACCGGCCTCGACTTTTCCGACGACCGCGTGATCGAAATCGGCGCCATCGAAATGGACAACCGGTTCGTCACCGGCCGTGTCTTCCACCACTACATCAACCCGCAGGGCCGCGCGATCCATCCCGATGCCTTGGCTGTCCACGGCATCGGCGAGGACCAGCTCAAGGGCAAGCCACACTTCGGTGAAATCGTGGAAGAGTTCGCGGCCTTCATCGAGGGTGCGAACCTCGTCGCGCATAATGCGCGCTTCGACATTTCCTTTATCAATGCCGAGTTCAAGCGACTGAAACTCGCGCCCATCGGCGACGACCGCGTGGTGGACACGCTGCAGCTTGCCAAGCGCAAGCATCCGATGGGGCCGAACTCGCTCGATGCCTTGTGCCGGCGCTACGGCATCGACAACAGCCGCCGCACCAAGCACGGCGCCCTGCTCGACTCCGAGCTTCTGGCCGAAGTCTATATCGAACTGATCGGGGGCAAGCAGACGGCACTCGTGCTCGAAGCGTCTTCGGGCGGGCGCGGGTCCGAGGCGGGCGACAACCGCCAGACGGGCGGGATCAGCGCGGTCCAGCCGCGCGCCGTGCCCTTGCCGTCACGGCTGGATGCCGAAACGCTCGCAGCCCACGACAAGCTCGTGGCGGGCTTGGGCGAAAAGGCGATCTGGGCGAAATTCGCATCCGCCCAGACTGCGGAAGGCTGACGCCTTATCTTAGAGTCTATCCGGTTCTTTTTGAACCGAACAGGCTCTCGATTCCCTGTTTATCGGCTGTCCGGGCGGGCAAACCTGTTTCCACTTTGCCCTGACAGCCTCTAGTTTCTCAAGAAACCTGAACCTTGGCCGCGGCCTGTTCTTCGGCGATGCGGCGCTGGAACATCTGGCCGAAATCGATCGGGTCGAGCAGGAGCGGCGGGAAGCCGCCATTGCGGCTGGCATTCGCGATGATCTCACGCGCGAAGGGGAAGAGCAGGCGCGGGCACTCGATGAAGAGCAGAGGCAGCATATGCTCCTGCGGGAAGCCCTCGATGCGGAACACGCCGCCATAGGTCAGCTCGACATTGAACAGCACTTCCTGCTCGACGCTGGCCTTGGCGTTGAGTGTCAGCACCACGTCATATTCCTTTTCGGAAAGCGGGTTTGCGCCGACATTGACGTTGATGGCAATCGCCGGCGCCTTGTCACGGGCGCGAAGCGAGCGCGGCGCGCCGGGGCTTTCGAAGGACAGGTCCTTCACATATTGCGCCAGCACGTTGAGCGCGGGCTGCTGCTCAGGGCTGGCACCTGTCGTGCTCCCGTTGGCGCTGCCATTGCCGTTGGTTTCGTTTTCGGCCATGGGCCTGCGACCTCCGCTTGGGGTGCGCGAACAAGAAGGCACCCGACTGTTATCAAGACGGGCGCGGGCCTAACATGGGCCGAGGGGAAAGAACAAGTTCGCTCGCTGCGCCGAACTCACCGGTCCTTTAACGGCGCGATCCAGGGCGAGTTCGGATTGGGCCCGTTGGAATAGTCGCTGGGATCGAGATCGACCACATTGGTGGGCTGCGTCGGTCGCGCCCGGCCGCCGAACCCTCCCGCGAAATTGATCCGGCCCTTTACCGCGCGCCATGCGCGGTGCTGAACCGGCGGCAACAGGAGAGCGAGGCCCACGAGGTCGGACACGAAGCCCGGCACCATCAGAAGCACGCCGGCGACCATGGTCATGAAGCCGTTGACCAGCGAGAATGACGGGTCGCGGCCCGCTTGCAATTCGGTGCGCACGCGGCTGAAGGCCGAGATGCCACCCTTTCGCAGCAACAGCGCGCCCAGCACCACGCCGCCGAGCACCAGGCCCAGCGTTGCCAACACGCCGATCTCGCGTCCGACGATCACGAAGCCTGCGATTTCCAGAAGCGGGAAAAGGAGCAGGAGAAAGCGGAAAATGGAGGCCATCGGCGGATGTGGATTCCTTGTTTGTGCGGTTCGGTTTCGTGCAGCCGGCAAAACCCGGCATTCCAGAAGATAGGAACTGCCCAAAAGATAGGAACTGCATCGTGCCGTTTGAATGATGGGCATGTGCGTTCTATATGCAGCCGAATGCCTTCGGGCGGGTTTTCAAAGGGCGCGGGCTGTTCCGTGGGCCCAAAACAGGATTCAAGGAAGCGGTTCGCGACTGATGGGGTTCCTCGACTTCGGCACGATCTTCTTTCTTATCGTCGCGGTGGTGATCTTTTACCAGCTGCGCAACGTGCTCGGCCGTCGCACCGGCAATGAGCGCCCGCCCTTCGACCCCTATACCGCCGCCCGCACCCGTGAGGCATCGGGTGAGTCCAAGGCCGAGAATGTCGTGTCGCTGCCGCGCAAGCGCGCGGCGGGCGCGACTGAGGCGGAAGTCTCCTATGCTGCCATCGATGCAGCCGCCCCGGCCGGTTCCGAACTGAACAACGGCTTGCGCCGCATTCACGACGCCGATCCCACTTTCGAGCCCAAGAGCTTCGTCGAGGGCGCAAAGATGGCCTATGAGATGATCGTCATGGCCTATGCCGATGGCGACAAGAAAACGCTCAAGAACCTGCTCTCGCGCGAAGTCTATGACGGCTTCGTGGCCGCCATCGACGACCGCGAGGCGCGCGGCGAAAAGGTGCAGTCGTCCTTTGTCGGCATCAACAAGGCCGAGATCGTCGGGGCCGACCTCAAGGGCTCGGAAGCCCAGGTAACGCTGCGCGTGGTCAGCGAACTGATCTCCGCCACGCGCGACCGCGCGGGCGAGGTGATCGACGGCGACCCGGAAAACGTGTCCGAGGTCAAGGATGTCTGGACCTTTTCGCGCGACACCCGCTCGCGTGACCCGAACTGGAAGCTGGTCGCCACCGAAGCCGAGGATTGATCGCTGCGCGCGCGGCGGAGTACTTTGTCTTGGGAATGTTCGAGCCAACGGCGTTCACGGCCATCGCGGGCTGGGACGCTGATCCCAAACTCGGCGCCTTCGAGGCCTTCCGCCGCTCGGCCGTCCATGCGCTCGAAAAGCCCTATCGCTCAGGCAGCCTCGGCATCCGCTTCGAGAGTTTCGGCGAAGCATACGACGCTGCGAGAAACCGGCCCGCGCTGACCGACGTCGAAGCCCAAGCGTTTTTCGAAACCTTCTTCTGCCCGCTGCGCGTCCGTCCCGACAATGGCCAACCCCATGGCCTCGTCACCGGCTTCTACGAGCCGATCGTGGAAGCCTCACCGGTTCGCAAGCAACATTTCGGCACGCCACTTCTCAAGCCACCCGCCGATCTGGTGCCGGTGGATGACGCCAACCGCCCGGCCGGCATGGACCCTTATCTCGCCTGGGCGCGGCAGACGCCGGATGGGCTGGTCGAGTATCACGATCGCCGGGCCATCGAGTCAGGCGCTCTTCCATTCGATGAACTGGCACTCGCCTGGCTCCGTGATCCAGTCGATGCCTTCTTCATTCATGTGCAGGGTGCGGCACGGCTCATGCTGACTGACGGCACCGAGAAACGCGTGACCTATGCGGCGAAAAGCGGCCAGCGCTTCACCGGGCCGGGCCGGGTCCTGCTCGACCGCGGCGAGCTTCAGGCTGACACTGTTTCCATGCAGTCCATCCGTGCCTGGCTCGAAACGCATCCGAATCGAGTGCAGGAGATCCTCTGGCAGAACCGCTCCTATATCTTCTTCCGTGAGGCCCCGGTGTCCGACCCCGCGCTCGGCCCCGTCGCCGCCGCCAAGGTGCCGCTGACGCCGGGCCGCTCGATTGCGGTCGATCGCCTGCTCCACACATTCGGCACGCCGTTTTTCGTTTCGAGCCCGACGCTCCAAGCATTCGATCATGCACCCTTCGCCCGGCTGATGATCGCGCAGGATACCGGTTCGGCCATCACCGGCTCTGCCCGCGCCGATCTCTTCGCAGGCTCGGGCGATGCGGCGGGCGTTATCGCCGGGGTGGTCAACCACCCGGCCGATTTCATCGCTCTGGTGCCGAGGGCAAGATGACGAGCGCACCAACCATTTCCGATGAAGATCGGGTATTATGGAACTTGATCGCGAAGACGGTTAAGCCGCTCAGACCATCGACGCGAGTCATTTCGGACGAGCTGCCTTCCATGGCCGAATTGCTGGGCGAAGCGCCGAAGCCCGCAGCACCCGCGCCGACCCCGACCGTGCGCAAAGTCCCCGCGCCGGTCATGCTCGACAAGCCGACCCACACCAAGATCGCCAAGGGCCGCCTTGCCATCGAAGCCCGCGTCGATCTTCACGGCCTTTATCAGGACCAGGCCTACACGCTGCTCCTCGGCTTCCTCCGCAGCGCCCATGCGCGCGGGGCGCGGCATGTGCTGGTAATTACGGGTAAGGGGCCGGGCGGGGACGGCGTGTTGCGGCGCTCGGTGCCGAACTGGCTGATGACGGCACCCTTCCGCGAAGTGGTCTCGAGCTTCGACCACGCCTCGCGCGGGCACGGCGGAACGGGCGCGCTATATGTGAGGGTCAAGCGGCGCACGTGAAATGGCATTGAAGTGGTATTCGCCCATACGGTAGCGCCCCGGTCCATCTGCCGTTAAACCCGCCTCGAAAACCGAGGCCCATCCCTTGCCCAACCCTTCCGCCCGCGCCTGGACCGCCGATGCCATTCGGATCATCGAAGCAGATTTCAACCGCTCCGCCGACACGCATCTTCTGCGCGTGCCATTGCCCGCCACGCCCGGCATCGCGCTTTATCTCAAGGACGAGTCCACCCATCCCTCCGGCAGTCTGAAGCACCGGCTGGCGCGGTCGCTGTTTCTCTACGGCCTCTGCAATGGCTGGATCGGGCCGCAGACCACGGTGGTCGAAGCATCGAGCGGCTCGACCGCCGTGTCCGAAGCCTATTTCGCGCGGATGCTGGGATTGCGCTTCATTGCCGTGATGCCGCGTTCGACCGCGCGGGAAAAAGTGGCACAGATCGAGTTCTACGGCGGCACCTGCCATTTCGTGGACAGTGCCGCGGAAATGTACGCGCAAAGCGCGCGGTTGGCCGATGAACTCGGCGGCCATTACATGGACCAGTTCACCTATGCCGAGCGCGCCACGGACTGGCGGGGCAACAACAACATCGCAGAGTCGATCTTCGCGCAGATGGCGCATGAGGAGCATCCGGTGCCGCGCTGGATCGTGGTGGGTGCGGGTACAGGCGGCACCTCGGCCACGCTCGGGCGCTTCATCCGCTACCGCCGTTTGCCGACCGAACTGTGCCTCGCCGACCCGCAGGCCTCGGTGTTTCACCGCCATCTGGAAGATCGCAGCATCTGCACCTCGACCGAACCGCCCTCGCTGGTGGAAGGCATCGGGCGGCCGCGCTGCGAGCCGTCCTTCGTGCCAGAACTGATCGACCGTTTCTACGCGGTGCCCGATGTCGCCAGCATCGCGGCGGCGCGCGTTCTCTCGCGCCGCATCGGGCGTTCCTGCGGCGGCTCGACGGGCACCAATCTGTGGGCCGTCATGCAGATCGTCAGCGAGATGGCGGCGCGTGGCGAGAGCGGATCGATCGTCACGCTGCTCTGCGATTCCGGCGAGCGCTACCGCTCCACGATCCTCGACGGCGACTGGCTTTGCGCGCGCGGCATCGACATATGCGAGGCCGAAAAAGCCGTCGAGAGCTTCTTCGAGACCGGCACCCTTTCGAAAGCCGCGCTCTGAGCGTGGACGGGCCGGCTCGAGATAAACCGGCCCGTGCGGATGTTCAAAGCCGGTAGTAACCTGGCTGGCTGATATCGTTGAGAAGGCTCGGGCCGGTCGGCTCCCAGCCGAGCCATTCCCGCGTCAGCGTGCTCGATCCGGCAAGATCGGTGCCCGCGAAGTTCGCGAACCACCCGAAATGCTCCGGCTCGCGCGATTCCACCGGGAGACCCAGGGTGCGGCCGATCGCTTCGGCGATTTGTCTGAACGGCACGCCTTCGTCGGCAATCGCGTGATAGACCTCATGCGAAACGCCCTCTTCCAGCGCCAGCCGGTAGAGCCTTGCCGCATCCGAACGGTGCACGCCCGCCCAGCGATTGGTGCCCTCGCCGACATAGGCCGACACCCCCGTTTCTCGCGCGAGCCTGGCGAGGATGGCGATGAAGCCCTGATCGCCGCCAAGGCCATGGGTCGAGGGCGAGAGCCGCACGGTCCCCGCCCGCACGCCGCGTTGCGCGAGGTCCTGCGCGGTCACTTCCGAGCGGCGCGGAAAGGGCGCGTCCTTGGGCAGGCGGTCCTCTTCGGTCGCGAGCCGGCCCGGTGCCAGCAGAGCCACGCCCGAGGTCACGAGCAAGGGCTTGTCTGTCCCTGCCAGCGCCTCGCCGAAAGTCTCGATGGCGCGCTTGTCCTGCTGCGCGCTGGCCGCGAAGTTCGAGAAGTCATGGTTGAACGCCGTATGGATCACGGCCTCGGCGCGGTCGGCTTCCGCGCGAAGCGTGTCGAGGTCGTCCAGCGTCGCCTCGACCACTTTGGCTCCCTTGGCCGCGAGCGGCGCGGCCTTCTCCTTTGAACGCACGAGGCCGCTGACCTGGTGGCCTGCGCCCAGCAACTCATCCACCACCATGGACCCCACCCAGCCGGTGGCACCTGTCACGAATACACGCATCTCTCTGGTCTCCAAGATTCAGCGTGACGCCTCTGCTCCTCTTTTCTATGCTGTTAAAGACGGGACATTATCCCGGTATAATCCCTAACAGGCGGGGGCCGCCCATGTCCGAAACCACGGCGCTCGGCACCTATCTCAAGAACCGGCGGACCAAGCTCGACCCCGCCACGTTCGGGCTCAATGGCGGGCGCCGCCGCACGGCGGGCCTGCGCCGCGAGGAGGTGGCGCAGAGGGCGAATATCAGCGCCACATGGTACACATGGCTCGAACAGGGACGCGGCGGCGCACCCTCGGCCGATGTGCTCGACCGCATCGCGCGCGCCTTGACGCTGACCGAAGCCGAACGCGAGCATCTTTTCCTGATCGGTCTCGGCCGCCCGCCGGAAGTGCGCTACCGCAACAGCGACGGCATCACCCCGCGCCTGCAGCGCCTGCTCGATGTGCTGACGCACAGCCCGGCCATCGTGCGCACCGCGACCTGGGACGTGATCGCCTGGAATCGCGCGGCGAGGGCCGTTCTGACCGATTATGCCGCTCTGCCGCGCAGCGAGCGAAACGTGTTGCGCATGATTTTCGTGAACCCGCGCGTGCGCGCAGCACAAGAGAAATGGGAATCCGTCGCCCGCTTCGTCGTCGCCACCTTCCGTGCCGATTCGGCGCGCGCAGGGGCCGACAGCGAAGTCGAGCAGCTGGTCGAGGAACTGAGTGCCGCGAGCCCCGAATTCGCGTCCATGTGGCGCGAAAGCGATGTGCAGACCCATGGCGACGGCATCAAGCGCCTGCGCCACCCGCAGGCCGGCACCATCACGCTGGAATATTCGGCCTTCGCGGTGGATGGCCGGCCGGATTTGAGCCTGATCGTCTACAACCCCGCGACGGAGGCTGATCGGGCACTGGTCGAGGGTTTGGTGGAGAAAGCTTACGGGCTCTTGGAGCCGAACGCCATCATAGATGGTGCCTGACAGGGGAACGCTATTGGAGAGGGTACGGTATGGATTCTCGGGTCGAGCCCGAGAATGACGAATGGAAAAGG
This sequence comes from Mesorhizobium liriopis, assembly GCF_024053505.1. Taxonomy (GTDB): domain Bacteria; phylum Pseudomonadota; class Alphaproteobacteria; order Rhizobiales; family Rhizobiaceae; genus Mesorhizobium_B; species Mesorhizobium_B liriopis. Next base: position 133,001 of record NZ_JAMXQS010000002.1, read on the forward strand.
GGTTGATCACCAACCTTCAACGTTGGCGATTACCAGCAGGCGATCCCCCATCACTTCGTCATTCTCGGCCTTGAGCTGAGAATCCATGTCGTGACGTTTCCGCTTTTCCGACGGTGCCGAAAGCCGCCTAAATCTCCGAACGACCGCTACCCATCCCTTCCCTTCGGACCGCGCTCTAGAACAGCGCCTGAAGCTCTGGCAGCTTGTCGTTCACGAGCCAGCCGTAATAGTTCTCTTCCGGCATGCGCGGGGCTTCGCCCTTGGCCGCGCGCTCGGCGTTTTCCTTTTTGAGTGCTGAGGCGCGCTCTTCCGGGTTGCCGACATTGTAGAGCGTCGCCGTGATGCCGGGGTTCTTCGAGATGTCGAAACCGGCGACGTCGCGATAGGCGGCAATCGCATCGGCGAGCGTCGCGGCCACGTAAGGCAGCGTCAGGTCCGGGTCCATGATGGTGCGATAGACTTCCTGGGGGTCGTCTGCCGAAAGCTCGGGCAGGCCGGTGCGGCGATGCACGGCATCGCTCATCTTGAGCGCGGTGAGCGGGTTCAGCTGGCCGATGCCGAAGGTCTGCCCGGCATAGAAGGGCTGGAAGAAGACAGCGCTGAAGCGGTTCTTGGGAAAGCTCGTGCCGTCCACCGTCTGGCCGGAAAACTCACGGTTCCACACGCGCTCGCGGCAGGTCCAGAGCGCTTCGCTGCCGCTTCTGCCGTTGCATTCGGCGAATTGCGGGCGACGCACGAATTCGCCGATGCTCTCGCCCTTGTATTCGAAGTTCAGCCCCGAGCGCATATAGGAGATGGCTTTGACGTAGTAGGTCTGGAGCCGGTCATAGGCATCCACATTATAGGTGTGCTCGCCCACGATGGCGCCCACCATATGCATCGGGTCGATGCCGAACTGGGCGGAGGCTTCCTTGATCTTGGCGCGCAGCTTCTTGTCGTTCGCCAACAGCGCATAGACGCGCTTGTATTTGCGCTCGAAGGTGGTGTTGCCGGCGGATGTCCGACGCGAGGAGGCGCCGGGCACGTCCGGCTGCTCGGCCGACTGGTTGCCCGGCGGCACAACGGTCACGGCATGCGCCAAGGACGAGAAGCCGAGGCTCAGGCCGAGCACAGCACCGAAAAGTCCACGTTTCACCACGGCCGCCACCTTGCAAGGAAAAGCCCGCCGGCCCGACGCTTGAAAAGAAACCAAGCGTTAACCGGCGGGCTTTTGCCTTAAAGGATGAATCGCGACAAATCTGTGTTCTTGGCGAGATCGCCGACCTGTGCCTGCACATAGGCCGCGTCGATCGTGACGGATTCGCCGTCGCGGTCGGGCGCATGGAAGGAGATGTCGTCGAGCACGCGCTCCATCACTGTCTGCAGGCGGCGCGCGCCGATATTCTCGACCGACGCATTGAGATCGACCGCGATGCCCGCAAGGCTGTCGATGGCGTCTTCCGTGAAATCGAGCGTCACCCCTTCGGTCTGCATCAGCGCCACATATTGCTTGATGAGGCTGGCTTCGGTTTCCGTCAGGATGCGGCGGAAGTCATCCTTTTCGAGCGCGCGCAGTTCGACACGGATCGGCAAACGGCCCTGAAGCTCGGGGAGGAGGTCCGAAGGCTTGGCGACATGGAACGCACCCGATGCGATGAAGAGGATGTGGTCCGTCTTGATCGGCCCGTATTTGGTGGCGACCGTGGTGCCCTCGACGAGCGGCAGCAGGTCACGCTGCACGCCTTCACGCGAGGGACCGCCCGAGACGTCCGAGCGCGCGGCGATCTTGTCGATCTCATCGAGAAAGACGATGCCGTCGTTTTCGGCCGATTCCAGTGCGCGACGCACCACCTCGTCCTGGTCGAGCAGCTTGTCGGACTCGTCGTCGATCAGCGACTCGTAGGAGTCCTTGACGGTGGTCTTCTTCATCTTGGTGCGCTTGCCGCCCATCGCCTTGGACAGCATGTCGTTGATGTTCATCACGCCGATATTGGCACCGGGCATGCCGGGGATTTCGAAGCTCGGCATGCCGCCATTGCCGGTATCGGCCACCTCGACCTCGATCTCCTTCTCGTCCAGTTCGCCCTCGCGCAGGCGCTTGCGGAAACTGTCGCGGGTCGCGGGCGAGGCGGTCTTGCCGACAAGGGCGTCGAGCACGCGCTCCTCGGCATTCACATGGGCGCGGGCTTTCACGTCCTCGCGCATCTTTTCGCGGGTGAGGCCGATGGCCGTTTCCACGAGATCGCGCACGATCTGTTCCACGTCGCGGCCGACATAGCCGACTTCGGTGAACTTGGTGGCTTCCACCTTGATGAAGGGCGCGCCGGCCAGCTTGGCCAAGCGGCGCGAAATCTCGGTCTTGCCGACGCCGGTCGGCCCGATCATCAGGATGTTCTTGGGCATCACTTCTTCGCGCATCTGCCTTTCGAGCTGCTGGCGCCGCCAGCGATTGCGCAAGGCCACGGCCACGGCGCGCTTGGCGTCCTTCTGGCCGATAATGAAACGGTCGAGTTCGGAAACGATCTCGCGGGGGGAGAAGTTGGTCATACTCTCAGGACTCTGAATGAAAGCCGGAATGTGGGGTGCGGGGCAGGCGCGCTGCAAGACCCTCCGGCAAGCGGCCGAGCAAGATGCGGCGAAGCGCATGCCAACCGGCGGACAGGAGCAACACCAGCGCGCCGAGCACCAGCATCGAAAGCGGAAAGATATTGTCGGCCAGCACCGTGCCCGACAAAAGCGCGCCGAGCGCAATGCCGGCATAGGACAGGCCCGCCACCAGCACCGCGCGGCGATCCACCAGAAGGGCTATCAGTGCGAGCACCGCGAAGATCGCGAGCACCGCCCAAGCCGAAGCCGCATCCTGCGTGCCGTCGATCGTGATGCTCTGCACCAGCGGATGCACGATCAGGGGGGCCGCGATCATGTGGAGCCAGAAGGCGATATCGGTGCGTCGCGTGGCGCGAGCCGGATCGGACAGATCGAAGCGCATGGCGAGCGCGAAGACGAGAATGCCCAGCAGGAACAGGATCGGCCGTAGCCAGGCTGCCACGAAGTCCGGCGCCAGCGCGCTGATGAAAGCGAGCGCCGCCGTACCGAGTGCCGCGACACCGGCCGCGACCGTGATCGGCACGCGGAAGCGCCAATAATGCAGCCCGGCCGCGAGCACGGTGACGAGTGCGGCGCCGAGCACGATCCAGGGCGGCAGCGTCTGGTTGCCGGGAACGAGATTGAACTGCCAGAACGAGATCACGCCCTGGCCCGAGCCGAATGCGAGAGCTGCCGTGAAGATGCCGGTGGCAAAGGTCAGCAGAAGCACGATCGAGGGCAGCGCCATGCGGCGCGGGCGCGTGAAGAACTCGGCGAGCGCCCAGGAGACCACCGCGATCACCAGCGCCATGCCGCCGAGACCCAGCGGTGTTTCGGTGAACCACCCGATGGCACTCAGGAACAGGCCGATGCCGATGGTGACGAAGATATCGCCGAAGCCCGAAATGAAGCGCAGTTTTTCGTCGTCGCGCGGTTCCTGAAGGGCGCGCGCGTCCTCGATGGCGAGCAGTGAGGTGAACTGATCGGCGCTGATCACGCCGCGCTCGACGGCGGTGCGCAGGGTTTTGTCGGAAATCGTCATCCGGCCGCTCCCTGCCATTCGCGGATCGCATCCAGCGGGTAAAGCAGCATGATCACGTTGAGTGTGAGGTTGTCGCGAATGACCCAGCCCACGCCGATCTCCATGGCGACTGCCAACAGGACCGTAACCACGACCGGAAGCTTTCGTGCCAGAAGGAAGCCGACGATCATGGCGAGGTTGTCGCAGACCGAATTCAAGACCGAGTCGCCGAAATAGTCGAGCGAGATCGTGCCTTCGCGATAGCGGTTGATCACCATCGGCGTGTTCTCGACCACCTCCCACGCCGCTTCGAGCCCGACGGCAAACGCCAGCCGCGTCATCCAGTGGGTCTTCGGAAAAGCCCATGTGAAGAGCGCGTAGAAGATGAAGCCGTGGATGATGTGGGAGAAGGTGTACCAGTCGGAAATGTGCTGCGAGTTTTCCGAGCTCTGCACCACGCCGTGCCAGAGCTTCACATATCCGCATTCGCAGATCGTGACATGACCCATGAGGGAAAGGATCAGCGCCTGAAGGGCGAGAATGCCCAACACCAGGGCCAGGCCCGTTTTCCACCGGTCCTGTGACACGATGGATCGTTGTGAAATGGCCGTCACGGCGTCTCGCCCTCGAAGTCGGGGTTGTCGATGAACATCAGAAGGGCGGGACCGTATACGCTTTCGCGGCGGTCGAGCGGCTGGAAGCCGGCTTTGGCATAGGCACTGATGGCACGAAGATTGTCGGGATGCGGATCGATCACGACGCGCGGCGCGCCCTCGTCGAACAGCTCTTCCGTGAGCTGGCGGAGAAAGGCCGAACCATGGCCTGTGCCCGTCAGGCTCTCTTCGCCGACCGAAAGATCGATGCCGAGCGTGCCGTAGGGTTGATCGGCATAAGGATGGTCGTCTTCGAGATGCGGGTCATAGACCTGCGCATAGCCGACCGGCTTGCCGTCGAGCTCCAGGATCAGGGGCTCGACGGACACGCTGTCGATATGATCTTCGATCTGGGCAAGCTCATCCGCCGGCTCGCCCCACCAGGCTTTCCAGTGGGGTTGTTCGAGCCAGCGGGCGAGAAGGGAAAGGTCGCTCCGTTCGAGCGGCCTGATGCCATAGCGCGGCATGGGAAGCGGTCAGGCCGCGTTGTCGATGGTTTCGACGATCACGCTCGCATTGGTGTAGACGCAGATTTCCGCTGCAATCCGCATCGCCGTGCGTGCGATCTCTTCCGGGTCCTTGTCGGTTTCGAGAAGTGCGCGGGCCGCGGCCAGCGCATAATTGCCGCCCGAGCCGATCGCCATCACCCCATGCTCGGGCTCAAGCACGTCGCCCGTGCCGGTCAGCGCCAGCGACACGTTCTTGTCGGCCACCAGCATCATCGCTTCGAGGCGGCGCAGATAGCGGTCGGTGCGCCAGTCCTTGGCGAGCTCGACGCAGGCGCGGGTGAGCTGGTCGGGATATTGCTCGAGCTTGGCTTCGAGGCGCTCCAGCAGCGTGAAGGCGTCGGCGGTGGCACCCGCGAAGCCCGCGATCACCTGCCCCTCCTTGCCGATGCGGCGAACCTTGCGCGCATTGCCCTTCATGATGGTCTGCCCGAGGCTGACCTGCCCGTCGCCGGCGATGACGACCTTGTTGTTCTTGCGCACGGTCACGATGGTCGTGCCGTGCATGATGATTTCGTTCGACATTATGGCTCCGATGTCGCGCCGACCCATTCGAGGCATCGACACGGTACGAGGAATATCGCCACACTTAGGCGTTGCCTTGCGCTTTGCAAACAGCGTCGAGACTGTTCCGGTAAACTGGTCATCCGCCTCATGCGCTGATAGAAGCGCCGCGTTTCACGTGGAACATTCAAGCATGAGCGCCCGGCAAGCTACAGTCAGCCGCAAGACCAACGAGACGGAGATCAAAGTTTCCGTCGCGCTCGACGGTACGGGCAAGCACCAGGTGAAGACCCGTGTCGGCTTCTTCGACCACATGCTGGAACAGCTCTCGCGCCACTCGCTGATCGATATGCAGATCGAGGCGAACGGCGATCTTCACATCGATGACCACCACACGGTGGAGGATACCGGCATCGCCATCGGTCAGGCGATCGCGCAGGCGCTCGGTGAGCGGCGCGGCATCATGCGCTATGCCTCGATCGAGCTGCCGATGGACGAAACGCTGAGCACGGCGGCAGTGGATGTGTCGGGGCGCGCTTTTCTGGTCTGGAACGTCCAGTTCACAGCGGAAAAGATCGGCACGTTCGACACCGAACTGGTGCGCGAGTTCTTCCAGGCGCTGGCGCAAAGCGCGCGGATCACGCTGCACATTTCCAACCGCTATGGCGCGAACAGCCACCACATCGCCGAGAGCTGCTTCAAGGCGGTGGCCCGGGTGTTGCGTGCGGCGCTCGAGCCCGACCCGCGCCAGCCCGATGCGATTCCCTCCACCAAAGGCACGCTGAACGGCTGACTCATGGCAAGCTTCGTCGCAATGGAGCCGCCCGAAGGAGGGCCGAGCGACCGCACGATCTTCGTCCGCGACCGCTTCACCTTCTGGGCATTCCTGCTTCCCTTCGTCTGGTTCCTGCTCAATCGGATGCCGTTCATGGCGGTGATGTCGCTCCTCGTGGTGTTCGGTCTGTTCATGCTGATGACCCTGCCCGACTTTGGGCTGGTGGGCCTGTTGATCCTGCTTCTGGTGCTGTTCGGGTTCGGCCTCGAAGCGCCTGTGCTGAAGATCCGCTCGCTGCGCGGCAAAGGCTGGCATGAGGCTGGGACGATCGATGCGCGGTCGTTCCGCGACGCCGAGCTGCGTTATTTCACCGGTGCCGTGCCGACTGGAACCGACTCGAGCTGGCGCGAGCGTTTGCCGTGGTTCGCGACACCCGCCGAGGAGACCGCGCGATGAGCCAGACCGTCACGATCATCGACTACGGCTCGGGCAACCTCCATTCGGCGCAGAAAGCGTTCGAGCGGGCCGCGCGTGAAACGGAAACCGATGCGCGGATCATCCTGACAAGCGATGCGGAGCTGGTGCGTCGGGCCGACCGTATCGTGCTGCCCGGCGTTGGCGCCTATGCCGATTGCCGCGCTGGTCTCGACGCTGTTCCCGGCATGGTCGAGGTGCTGAACGAAACCGTTCGCGGGCAAGGCCGTCCCTTCCTCGGCATCTGTGTCGGCATGCAGCTGATGAGCGAGCGCGGGCTTGAAAAGACCGTCTCGCCGGGCCTCGGCTGGATCGGCGGTGATGTGACGGAGATCAAGCCGGCTGACCCGAACCTCAAAATCCCGCAGGTCGGATGGAACACGATTCACGTGAAACATTCCCATCCACTCTTCGCCGGCATCCCCACCGGGCCTGAAGGACTGCACGCCTATTTCGTCCACTCCTATCATCTGGCCGCGCGCAACCCGGACGAGGTGCTGGCCGAAACCGACTATGGCGGGGCGGTCACGGCGGCAGTCGGCAGCGACAATTGGGCGGGCATGCAGTTCCACCCCGAAAAGAGCCAGACGCTCGGTTTGCGCCTGCTCGGCAATTTCCTGAGGTGGAATCCGTGATCCTTTTTCCCGCCATCGACCTCAAGAACGGCGAATGCGTCCGGCTCAAGCTGGGCGAAATGGATTCGGCCACCGTTTATAATCCCGACCCCGCCGATCAGGCTCGCGCCTTCGAAGCCCAGGGTTTTGAATGGCTTCATGTGGTCGACCTCGACGGGGCCTTCGCGGGCGACAGCCGCAATGGCGAAGCGGTCGAGGCCATTCTAGGCGCGACCAGAAACCCGGTACAGCTGGGCGGCGGCATCCGCAATCTGGCCCAGATCGAGGCATGGCTCACGAAAGGCATTCGCCGCGTGATCCTCGGCACGGTCGCGGTGCGCGAGCCGGAACTCGTGAAGGAAGCCTGCCGCCTGTTTCCCGGTCGCATCGCGGTCGGCATCGACGCGCGCGGCGGCCATGTGGCGGTGGAAGGCTGGGGCGAGACTTCGACCCTCAAGACGGAAGACCTCGCACGGCAGTTCGAAGGCGCGGGCGTTTCGGCCATCATCTTCACCGACATCGACCGCGACGGCGTGTTGTCGGGCATCAACTGGGATGCCACGATCCGGTTGGCCGATGCGGTCTCGATCCCCGTGATCGCCAGCGGGGGGCTCGCCTCGCTCAACGACATCCGGCGTCTGACCTTACCTGACGCCCAGAAGCTGGAAGGCGCCATCTCGGGCCGCGCGCTTTATGATGGGCGCATCGACCCAGGCGAAGCGCTCGCCATCCTGCGTGAGGCGGCGTGACGGTGTTCGGGTCGCTATGCTAAAGGTGAGCCATGAATGTGCACGCCCGATATCCGACGACGCCCGATGAGTTCGTGCGCTGGAACGAGAACCGCGAAGGCAGGCGCGAATTCGTCCGTGGAACCGTTGTCGAGATGATGATCAACACGACGATCCGTCACGCGGTGATCGCTTCGCGCTTGACGGCTATTCTGTTGCGGCAGTTCCCCTATCCGGAATTCTTCGTCGGTTCGGCCGATGTCGCCGTGCGCACCCATGCCGGCATCCGCTACCCGGATGTTTTCGTGGATCGCGGCTCGCCCGAGCATGGCGATCTCGGCCTCGTCGCCGAACATCCGGTGCTGCTTGCGGAAGTCTTGTCCTCGTCGTCGGTCGGTCGGGATTTTCTCGAGAAGGCCGCCGAATATACGGCCATACCGTCGCTTCGCTTTTATCTCGTGGCCTCGCAGGACGAGCCGCGCGTCTGGCTCTGGGCACGCGACGCTCAGGATGCATGGCAGGAGCCACAGGAGACTGAAGGCACCGAGCCTGTGGTTTCCCTTTCCGACCTCGACGCCACCCTCCCCCTTGCCGAACTCTATGCGGGAATCGAGCCGCGCCGATGACACTCAAGGCCCGCATCATTCCCTGCCTCGACGTCCATAACGGGCGCGTGGTGAAGGGCGTCAACTTCGTCGATCTGATCGATGCCGGGGATCCGGTGGAGGCGGCTGCGGCTTACGACGCGGCGGGCGCGGACGAGCTCTGCTTTCTCGACATCACCGCCTCGTCGGACAATCGCGAAACGATCCTCGACGTGGTCGGCCGCACGGCGGAAAAGTGCTTCATGCCCGTCACCGTGGGCGGCGGGGTGCGCCAGCTGGCGGATATCCGCAACCTGCTTCTGGCGGGCGCCGACAAGGTGTCGATCAACACGACCGCCGTGAAGGACCCGGACTTCATCAACCGCGCGGCCGACAAGTTCGGCAACCAGTGCATCGTGGTCGCCATCGATGCGCGGCGCGTTGACGGCGAGACGCCGCGCTGGGAAATCTTCACCCATGGCGGGCGCCAGGCGACGGGCATCGATGCGGTGGAATTCGCCGCCGACATGGCCGAGCGGGGGGCTGGCGAAATCCTGCTCACCTCCATGGACCGCGACGGCACCAAGAGCGGCTACGACATCGCGCTGACGCGTGCGGTGGCGGATGCCGTGCGCTGCCCGGTGATCGCGTCCGGCGGTGTCGGCACGCTCGACCATCTCGTGGAAGGCGTGCGCGATGGCGGCGCGACCGCCGTGCTCGCCGCCTCCATCTTCCATTTCGGCACCTATTCGGTGGGTGAAGCCAAACGGCACATGGCCCAGGCCGGATTGCCGATGCGCCTCGATCCCGCCGACCTCTAGGCGATCACTCTGAGTCCACCGATGAGCTTCACGCTGTCCGACCTCGAAGCCACCATTGCCGCGCGTGCCGCGTCGGGCGACGCCTCGTCATGGACGGCGAAGCTGATCGCGGCGGGCACGCCGAAGGCTGCGCAGAAGCTCGGCGAAGAGGCGGTGGAAGCCGTGATCGCAGCGGTCGGCGGCGATCGGGCGAACCTCGTCAAGGAAAGTGCGGACCTTCTCTACCATTGGCTGGTGGTGCTCAAGCTTGCGGACATTCCGTTGAGTGAGGTAATGGCCGAACTCGAAAGCCGCACCGGCCAATCCGGCCTTGCTGAAAAGGCCGGTCGCCCGAAAGAAAACTGAGCACGACCTTGGACCAGCTCGCGCCGCGCGAACGCTATTCGCCCTACCGCTTCTTTTCCGCCGCCGAGTGGGCCGAGTTCCGTGCCGATACGCCGCTGACCTTGACCGAAGACGAGGTGAAGCGGCTGGGTTCGCTCTACGACCCGATCGACCTGCGCGAGGTCGAGCGCATCTACCTTTCGCTCTCGCGCCTGCTTTCGGCTCATGTGGAGTCGAGCCAGCTTCTGTTTCGCCAGCGCCAAGCCTTTTTCGGCGCCCCGGAAGCCTACAAGACGCCCTTCATCATCGGCATTGCCGGCTCGGTCGCGGTGGGCAAGTCCACCACCGCGCGCGTGTTGAAGGAACTGCTCGCCCGCTGGTCGTCGAGCCCCAAGGTCGATCTCATCACCACCGACGGCTTCCTTTATTCCAACGAAATCCTGCGCCGCGAGAACCTGATGGAGCGCAAGGGTTTTCCCGACTCCTACGATGTCGGTGCCCTGCTGCGCTTCTTGTCGGCCATCAAATCGGGCCAGCCTGACGTGCCCGCCCCCCTCTACTCGCACCTGACTTACGATGTGATGCCGGGTGCCTATGTGACCGTGGACCGTCCGGATATCCTGATCTTCGAAGGCATCAACGTCTTGCAGCCGCGCGAGCTGCCGCGCGACGGCACCTTCGTGCCCTTCGTGTCGGACTTCTTCGACTTCTCGATCTATATCGATGCTGATGAGGACCTGATCCACGACTGGTACATCGCCCGCTTCATGCGCCTGCGCGAGACCGCGTTTCGCGACGAGAAGAGCTTCTTCCACCGTTATGCAAGCCTGTCCGACGAGACGGCGCTGACGATCGCCGAGAATCTCTGGGCGAACATCAACCTCAAGAACCTGCGCGAAAACATCCTTCCCACCCGCCCCCGCGCCGACCTGATCCTGCGCAAGGGCGAAAGCCACCGCGTGGCGGAAGTGGCGCTGCGGAAGTTGTAGCGGGCCGATCCGAAGCGGCTGCTCACGCGCCGTCGGGAAAATCCGCCGACAGGCTGAGGTCGCGTGTGCCTTCGATGGTCGCCACGCGTTCGCGCTGGGCTTTCAGCACCGCATCATAGCCGAAGCGGCCCAGAACCAGATGGCGCGGCGCGTCTGGGTCGAGCGCAATCGCGATCATCGCATCCGCGGCGCGCTTCGGGTCGCCCTGCTGCTTGCCGCTAATGTCGCGTGTGGATTGCAGGCGCTTGCCGGCCGTGTCCTGATAGGCCTCGATCTGTGTCGCGGTCTGCTTCAAGGAGCGCCCGGCCCAGTCGGTGCGGAACGGTCCCGGCTCGATGCAGGTGACGGCGATACCCAAGGGCGACACCTCGGCGCGCAGCGAATCCGACCAGCCTTCCACCGCATGCTTGGACGCCGCGTAGTAGCCCGAGCCCGGAAAGCCGACGAGCCCGGCGACCGAGGTGAGGTTGATGACGTGCCCGCGCCTGTTCTCGCGCATGCCGGGCAGCACTGCGCGGGTCAGTGCGAAGAGACCGAACACATTGGCATCGAATTGGTCTCGGATTTCGCTCTCCACGCCCTCCTCCACCGTGCTCTGGTAGCCATAGCCCGCATTGTTCACTAGAACGTCGATCCGCCCGAATTTTTCGAGCGCGGCCTTTGTCGCCGCCTCGATTTCGCTGGGCTTCGTCACATCGAGCGCCAGGGCCAGCACCGACGCTTCGTGCCCCTGCGCGAGATCAGCGACCCGTTCCGCATCCCGCGCGGTCGCCACCACCGGCCAGCCTCGCGCGATGACGGCCTCGGCCAGCGCGCGTCCGAAGCCGGTCGAGCAGCCTGAGATGAACCATACGGGGTTTTGGGTGTCGGGCATGGAAACGTCCTTGGTTTCCGGCCCAACGCAGGCTGTCGCAGCGGGTTGCTCGTTTTCCGGCACGGGGCCCATGTTCCAGGGTCGATCTTTCTCATCGCCATTGGTTTGGGCGCTTCCCTGAAAGCAACCATAGGCTCGGCGAGCATCATCCCGCCGGGAACCCTTTTCAAAGCAAAACGTCTGATCGAAATCGAGACCGAATGCCCTCCCGCACATGGCTCCCGCGAATGACCAATCGAGTATTTTTGTCTGAAGAACGAGGAGCGCATGAACGACGCTGCGCCGCAACATCTGCCTGAGCCGGGGCGCAATTGCTTCCGCATTGAAACTGCCGAGCGGCTTTCGGTGATCGTGGATGCAGACGATTATTTCCGGATTGCGCGTTCCGCGATGCTGAATGCCAAGCGGCGGATAACCTTGGTCGGGTGGGATTTCGACGCACGCATCGCGTTCGGGCGGAACAGCGACGACGAGGCGCCGGAAAAGCTTGGCGCGTTCATCTACTGGCTCGTCGAACAGAATCCGGAACTGGAGATCTTTCTGCTGCGCTGGGATGTTGGCGCCCTGGCGACGCTGACGCGCGGCACGACGTTTCTGACGCTTCTGAAATGGATGCGCCACCCGCGCATCCATACCAAGCTCGACGGGGCCCATCCGGTGGGCTCGTCGCACCATCAGAAGATCGTCGTGATCGACGATTGCCTCGCCTTTTGCGGTGGCATCGACATGACCGCCGACCGCTGGGACACGCGTGAGCACCGGTTCAGGGACAAGCGTCGGCGGCGTCCGACGACGCATCGCGCCTATATGCCCTGGCACGATGCGACGACGGCGATCACCGGACCCATTGTGGACGCGATTGCCGAAATCTGCCGTGAGCGCTGGAAAGTGGCCGGCGGTCGTCCCGGTCTCGCGCCGATCGAGGGCGTGAAAAGCTGCTGGCCGGAAGGATTGCCCACGCATTTCCAATATGTGCCCGTCGCCGTGTCGCGTTCGGCGCCCGAATGGGACAACCGTCCACCCGTCCGCGAAATCGAAGCGCTTTATGTCGATCAGATCGCCCGCGCGAAACGCTTCATCTATGCCGAGAGCCAGTATTTCGCTTCGCGCCGCATCGCGGAGGCCATCGCCCGGCGGCTGGATGAACCGGGCGGACCGGAGATCGTGGTCGTCAACCCGGAAACGGCGCGCGGCTGGCTGGAACCGGTCGCGATGGACTCGGCACGGGCGCGCCTTGTGGAAGCGCTGCGCCGACGCGACCGGGAAAACCGCTTTCGCATTTATCATCCCTATAATGACGGGGGCGAGGCGATCTATGTTCACGCCAAGATCCTGATCGTCGACGACCGGATCCTGCGCGTCGGTTCCTCCAACATGAACAACCGTTCGATGCGGCTCGATACCGAATGCGATGTCACCATCGATCTCGATTGTGGTGGAGGCGTCGCAGCGGCCGAGACGGTCGCGGCGATCCGCAACGATCTTCTGGCCGAGCATCTGGGCGTCCCGGCTGAAATCGTGGCGGCCGAGATCGCCCGCACGGGCTCGCTGATCGAAACGGTGGAAGCGCTGCGTGGAGACGGCCGATCACTGCGGGCTTACGAAATGCCCGACCTTTCGAGCGTCGAGGAATGGCTGGCCGACAACGAAGTGCTCGATCCGGAAGGTCCTGCGGAAATGTTCGAGCCGCTTGCCGCACGCGGGCTCTTTCGTGGAATCCTGGGCAGGCTCAACCCGTCGGGCGGGCGGAAAGAAAGGATGGCGGAGCGCTGAGCAGGGCCGCTTTTTTGCTGGAAAGGTTTTGTGGCCGGACGTGATGCACGGAGCGCGCTCATGCGCCACCGCCCACCTCTCAATCGTCCCCTACCCGTCCGCGCATCTTCTTCACCACGCTGCGTCCGGCCTTCTTTTTCAGCCGCTCTTCCACCGAGCCCTTGGTCGGCTTGGTCTTGCGGCGGGGTTTGGGGGGCGGTTCGGCGGCCTGGGTGAGCATGTCGCCCAAGCGCTCGCGGGCGTCCAGACGGTTGCGTTCCTGGGTGCGGAAGCGATTGGCTTCCACCGTGATCACGCCGTCCTTGGAGGCGCGGCTGCCGGCCAGGATTAGCATCCGGCTCTGGACGCGGCCGGACAGGCCCTTGGCGCGCAGCACGTCGAAGCGGAGCTGGACGGCGGTGGAAACCTTGTTGACGTTCTGACCCCCCGGCCCCGACGCGCGGATGAAGCTTTCCTCCCACTCGTCGGGAAAGATGGTTTCACCATTGGCTTGAAGCGGGTCGTCGAGTCTTGGCGGCACGGGTGGAAATCTCTCTCGAAATGCTCCGGATTTCCCATCCGGCAAACGATCGGTTATAAGCCACCGGAACATCGGCGGCGGGCGGCAGGTTGCGATGCGAGTGGCAACCGGCCCTCATGGCGTTGGCGCTTATGCCACACTTTGCGCCCAATTCGTCCGCCACAAGCCCGCCCAGTCTCGAAAGAACGGGGCCGGGCCGGTTGAACAAAACGCGGTCTGTGCCCTTAACCATCAGGAAAGGGGCCCGGACCATGAGGGAGCCGCTTGATATGGCCACAATCGCGCTTGTGGACGACGACCGCAACATCCTGACCTCGGTCTCGATCGCGCTCGAGTCCGAAGGCTACCGCGTCGAAACCTATACGGACGGGGCGTCGGCTCTGGAAGGTTTGGGCGCGCGTCCGCCGAACCTCGCCATCTTCGACATCAAGATGCCGCGCATGGACGGCATGGAGCTGTTGCGCCGCCTGCGCCAGAAAAGCGACCTGCCGGTGATCTTCCTCACCTCCAAGGATGACGAGATCGACGAACTGTTCGGCCTCAAGATGGGCGCCGACGATTTCATCCGTAAGCCCTTCTCGCAACGGCTGCTTGTGGAGCGCGTGCGCGCGGTGCTGCGTCGGGCTTCCGCGCGCGATGCGGCGACCAACGGCGTCAAGGCGCCGACCCAGGCCTCGCGCTCGCTGGAGCGCGGCCAGCTGGTGATGGACCAGGAGCGCCACACCTGCACCTGGAAGGGCGAGCCGGTAACGCTCACCGTCACCGAATTCCTGATCCTCCATTCGCTCGCCCAGCGCCCCGGCGTGGTGAAGAGCCGCGACGCGCTGATGGACTCGGCCTATGACGAGCAGGTCTATGTCGATGACCGCACCATCGACAGCCACATCAAGCGGTTGCGCAAGAAGTTCAAGTCCGTGGACGACGACTTCGAGATGATCGAAACGCTCTATGGTGTCGGCTACCGCTTCCGCGAAGCCTGACCGCTGAATACCCATGGCGGTGGAAACGGATAATCGCGCACTCGCGCCGCTCGGGGCGACGGCGGCCCGTCGCGTCCGCCGTTCGCTTTGGCGCTATGTCCGTCCGAGCCTTTACTGGAGCCGGCTGACCACGCCGGTGCGCCGCTTTCTCGGCCACCATGTCTTTTCGAGCCTCACCCGCCGCATTCTGGTTCTGAACCTCGCAGCTCTTTGCGTGCTGGTATCGGGCATCCTCTACCTCAACCAGTTCCGCGATGGGCTGATCGAGGCGCGGGTGGAAAGCCTGCGCACGCAGGGCGAAATCATCGCCGGCGCCATCGCAGCTTCCGCCACTGTCGAAACGGATGCGATTCGAATCGATCCGGAAAAGCTTCTGGAGTTGCAGGCGGGCGAAAGCATCGCGCCGGGCGCGGACAGCCTCGACAGTCTCGATTTTCCGATCAATCCGGAGCGCGTGGCGCCGGTTCTGCGCCGCCTGATCTCGCCGACCCGCACCCGGGCGCGCATCTTCGACCGCGACGCGAATCTCCTGCTCGACTCGCGCCACCTTTATTCGCGCGGCCAGATCCTGCGCTACGATCTGCCGGTGGCGGAAGGCGACGAGCCCTCGGCCTTCGAAAGGCTCGAAAAGCGCTTCTTCGACCTGTTCCGCTTTTCCGACCTCCCCGTCTACAAGGAGCAGCCGGGGGGCAACGGCACAGGCTTCCCCGAAGTGATGAACGCGCTCACCGGCGTGCCATCCACCGTGGTGCGCGTCGGCGAACAGGGCGAGCAGATCGTCTCGGTCGCCGTGCCCGTGCAGCGCTTCCGTGCGGTGATGGGCGTGTTGATGCTGTCCACGCAGGGCGGCGACATCGACAAGATCGTGGCGGCCGAGCGCCAGGCGATCCTGCGCGTGTTCGGCGTGGCGGCACTCGTCAATGTGGTGCTCTCGCTGCTTCTCGCCTCCACCATCGCGAACCCCTTGCGGCGGCTGGCGGCAGCCGCCGTGCGCGTGCGGCGCGGTGTGAAGCATCGCGAGGAAATCCCCGATTATTCCGACCGCCAGGACGAGATCGGCAACCTGTCGGTCGCGGTCCGCGACATGACGCGCTCGCTCTACGCGCGCCTCGACGCCATCGAAAGCTTTGCCGCCGATGTGAGCCATGAGCTGAAGAACCCGCTGACCTCGCTGCGTAGTGCTGTGGAAACGCTGCCGCTTGCCAAGAGCGAAACCTCGCGGGCGCGGCTGATGGAGATCATCCAGCACGATGTGAAGCGGCTCGACCGCCTGATCACCGACATTTCCGATGCCTCGCGGCTCGACGCGGAACTCGCGCGCGAGGACGCGAACCGGGTCGATCTGGAAAAGTTCGTCGGAGATCTCGTCACCGTTTCGCGCGAAACGGGGCGCTCCAAGAAGCCCGTTTCCATCGAGTTCAAGGTGCTTCGCCCGCAAACGGGGCCGAAGGAGTTCTTCGTTCAGGGCCACGATCTGCGCATCGGGCAGGTGATCACCAATCTCATCGAGAACGCCCGCTCCTTCGTGCCCGACACGAACGGCCGCATTTCGCTGGCTCTCGAGCGGCGCAACAAGTGGATCGTCCTGACGGTGGAGGACAACGGGCCGGGCATCGGCGCCGAGAACATCGACCGCATCTTCGAGCGCTTCTATACGGACCGTCCCTCGAGCGAGATGTTCGGGCAGAATTCGGGTCTGGGCCTGTCGATCAGCCGGCAGATCGCCGAAGCGCATGGCGGCACGCTGACGGCCGAGAACATTCCGGGCGACCGGCCCGGCGAGCCGCGCGGCGCGCGGTTCACCTTCATGCTGCCGGCCGAAGAGTAGCGCTTTCCCATGCCGAATTTTCACGCCTGCGCCGTGTCACTGCGCGGGCAAGGCGTGCTGATCGCAGGCGCATCCGGCTCGGGCAAGACGCGGCTGGCGCTGAAGCTTGGCGGTCTGCGCGAGCTCGACGCGCAATTCGTGTCGGACGATCAGGTGATGCTGGAGGCGGTGGAGGGGCGTCTTGTGGCGCGTGCGCCGCACACCATATTCGGGATGGTGGAGGTGCGGGGGCTTGGTCCGGTCGCAATCCCGGCCATTCCCGAAGCCACCGTCGGCCTTTTCGTGCAACTCGTGCCCGGCCCCGAAAGCCCGCGCTTTCGTGCCGAAAGCGAGCACGAAACGCTGGAAGGCATAATCATTCCGCGCCTGCGTCTGCCCGAGCGTGATGCGGAGGGCGCAGTGCTTGCGATCCGCGCATTCCTGTTCGGCGCGCTTTTTTGAGCACATCCTGTTCGCAGATGCGGCAAAATGGCTATGAGTGTGACTGTTTTGGGCTTGTCAATGACATGGAGCTCGACAAGAGTGCGCAGCTCTTGCCCACGAGAAGGCCACCAAGGCCCGAGAAAACGGACAGGAAACCAAGGCCGAGGCGGATGGGAGCCCGGACAAACGATTGCCCAACGGAGCCTAGGCAAAGAGAATGATCGGACTCGTGCTCGTAACGCACGGTCGGCTAGCCGAAGAATTCCGCCTCGCGGTGGAACATGTGGTCGGCGCCCAAACCCAGTTCGAAACAGTGTGCATCGGAGCGGATGACGACATGGAGTCGCGTCGCGCCGACATCGTGGACGCCGTTGCGCGTGCCGACAGCGGCACGGGCGTGGTGATCCTGACCGACATGTTCGGCGGCACGCCCTCCAACCTCGCGATCTCGGTGATGGATGCCGGGCGCGTGGAGGTGATCGCGGGCGTCAACCTGCCCATGCTGATCAAGCTGACCAGCGTGCGCAAAGGCGACGACATGGCCCAGGCGCTGGAATATGCGCAGCTCGCCGGCCGTAAATACATCAATGTCGCGAGCCAGGTGCTCAACGCCCAGATGAAGTGCTGACCCGACGATGACCGGTTCCGACCCGATCACCCGCGAATTCCCGATCATCAACCAGCGCGGCCTGCATGCCCGCGCCTCCGCCAAGTTCATTCAGGTGGCAGGAGCCTTTCAGTCCGAGATCAGCGTCGAGCGCGACGGCATGAAAGTGGGCGGCACCTCGATCATGGGCCTGATGATGCTGGCCGCGGCGCAGGGCACGTCCGTCGTCGTTTCCGCGAGCGGCCCGGACGCGGACGATGCCATCCGCGCCATCGGCGATCTCATCCTGTCCAAGTTCGGCGAAGAGGCTTGAGGTTTCGCTTGGGCGGGTGACCGCCCGAACGGACCGAAACCGGTCTCGGCTTCACGGTTTCGCCTGCTCGCCGCTCTGCGCCTTGTAGGCATCCCAGAGCGCGGAGGCGCGGGCGCGGGCAGCATCCGTTTCGAGCGTGATGCGGCCTTCTTGCCCAGCGCGCGCGAGATCGTCGCGCAAACGGGCGGCGGGCTTGTCGCCAGCGGCGGATGCGATCAGCGCGACCGCATAGGCTTCCGTCATGTCGCGCGGGGCGCTGCGGCCTTCATAGGCGTCGAAGGCGAGCGCGCGCAGGCGACTCGGGCTGAAGGTCGAAACCGTTTCGGGCGTGAGTGGCGCGAGCGCCTTGCCCTGATCGGTGCGCTCGCGGAAATAGCGGCCGGCTTCCCGTTCCGCCGTCTGGCGTTCGTTCGCGCTCAGGTCCTTGTCGGCTGAAGCGAGCGTGGCATCCGACACATCCGCGCCGAGCGCGCGGGCGACGAGCAGGAATTGCAGAAGCGAAACGCGCTCGCTCTCACCGAGCGCGGGCAGCGGGCGATTGCCCGAATGGCTGCCCAGCGCGCGCACCGCATCGAGATTGCCGTTGTTTGCCAGCGTGAGCAGCCCGCGAACGCCCGCCGCCTCGTCCTGGATCGCGCCCTGCCCGCTCAGAAGCGCGCGTGCGGCGGCGAGCGGATCGCCCGAGCCATCGAGCGAGACGGTTTCGACGCGTGCCGGCGCGGGACTGACGACCGACGGGTTCAGCTCGGCCACGGTTGCCTTGCTGATCATGCCGGCCTGAAAGCGCTCCAGCGGAACGGGCTTGGACGGGTCGAGCGTGATGCGGATCGAATCCTTGTTGTCGAGAAAGCTTTGGATGGCCTTCGACCATTCCTGCGCTTTGGCGCGCAGGGCGGGATCCTCGCCGCCGGGCAACCCGTCCACGCTCGGCGCCAAGCCCATCGCCACCATCGCACCGAAGCCCGCGCGCATCTCGTCGGGCGTCACCCCTTGCGATTGCGCCGAAACATCGATCACCGCATCGAGCAGGCCGGCATCGCGATAGGTGACCGAGGAAGCGCGCAGGGTGCCGAGGATCTTCGGCGGCTGGCTGGACACGCCGGTCTCGGGCAGGGTTTCGAGACTGTCGATCGCCGCTTCGCCCGGCTCGCCGAGCGGCACCAGCACATGGAAGCCGTCGAGCATGCCCTCGGCTTCGATGCTGCCGAGCTTGGGGAAATCCATCTGGACGGCGACCGCATAGGCCGCGCGCGCATTGTCGGTGCGGTAATCGACGGTCACGTCGCCTTCCACGGTTTGCAGCCCGAGCCGGTCGAGACCGGCGCGCAAGGGCGGCGGCAGGGACAGGTTCTTGGTATCGACCACCAACCCTTGCAATTGCGTGACGTTTTCGTCGGCGCGCAGGCGTTCCACACTGGCATTGAATTGGTCTCGGCTGATGCGCAGGTCTTCCACCACGAAGCTTTCCGTCACCGGATCGTAGTGCCGCCCTTCATAGGTGATCTCGGCAAAGGAGCGGGCGATCAGGATGCCGAAGTCGAAGGCCGCCGGCGCGTAAGGCAACAGCATCGCGCGCAGGCCTTTCTCACCATCGAAGCGGGGCGCGGGGTCCTGCGCCCACGCCGCTTGCGGCAAACAGGTGCTCAAGGCGAGCAAGGCAGGGACAGCCACGCGACGGACAGTTGGGCGCATTCGAGACCTTTGCATTGGATGGCGACGGGCAAACTGGCGCGTGATGTACAGCTTTTCAACCCGAACCTTTCGGGCTCGGGCTCGAGCCGTCATATAAAGGCATCTTTATATCTTCTTGTGTCGGTGCGTCCTCTCTGCTATGTCGCGGGCGACGTCGCCCGCCCACCGCTCACGAAGCGTGCCGCATTCGGCCGGCTGGCGCGAAGAATTCAGCGAAACGGAGCTTCCATGGCTGAGCCAGACTTCCACGTTGCCGATATCAAGCTGGCCGATTGGGGCCGCAAGGAAATCGAGATCGCCGAAACCGAGATGCCCGGCCTGATGGCCGCGCGCGAGGAGTTCGGGCCCTCGCAGCCCTTGAAGGGCGCGCGCATTTCGGGCTCGCTCCACATGACGATCCAGACAGCGGTGCTGATCGAGACGCTGAAAGTGCTGGGCGCGGATGTGCGCTGGGCGTCCTGCAACATCTTCTCGACGCAGGACCATGCGGCGGCGGCGATTGCGGCCGGCGGCACGCCGGTCTTCGCCGTCAAGGGCGAGACGCTCGAGGAATATTGGCGCTACACCGACCAGATCTTCCAGTGGACCGATGGCGGTCCCACCAACATGATCCTCGACGATGGCGGCGACGCCACGATGTATATCCTGATCGGCGCGCGCGCTGAAGCCGGCGAGGATGTGCTGTCCAATCCGGGTTCGGAAGAGGAAGAGATCCTGTTCGCCCAGATCAAGACCCGCATGAGCCAAACGCCCGGCTTCTTCACGAAGCAGCGCGAGGCGATCCGCGGCGTGACGGAAGAAACCACCACCGGCGTCAACCGCCTCTACCAGCTCCAGAAGCGCGGCCTGCTGCCGTTTCCGGCGATCAACGTCAACGACTCGGTCACCAAGTCGAAGTTCGACAACAAGTATGGCTGCAAGGAATCACTCGTCGACGGCATCCGCCGCGGCACCGACGTGATGATGGCCGGCAAGGTCGCCGTCGTTTGCGGCTATGGCGATGTGGGCAAGGGTTCTGCCGCCTCGCTTTCGGGGGCAGGTGCTCGCGTGAAGGTGACGGAAGTCGATCCGATCTGCGCGCTGCAGGCGGCGATGGACGGTTTCGAAGTCGTGACGCTGGAAGACGCGGCGCCCACCGCCGACATCGTGATCACCACCACCGGCAACAAGGACGTGGTGACGCTCGACCATATGCGCTCGCTCAAGGACATGGCGATCGTCGGCAATATCGGCCACTTCGACAACGAGATTCAGGTGGCGGGTCTGCGCAATCTGAAATGGACCAACGTCAAGCCGCAGGTGGATATGATCACCTTCGCTGATGGCAAGCGCATGATCCTCCTGTCGGAAGGCCGCCTGCTCAATCTCGGCAATGCGACGGGGCATCCGTCCTTCGTGATGTCGGCCTCCTTCACCAACCAGGTTCTGGCGCAGATCGAGCTCTGGACCAAGCAGGGCGACTACGAGAACAAGGTCTATGTGCTGCCCAAGCACCTCGACGAGAAGGTCGCGCGTTTGCACCTCGACAAGCTGGGCGCGAAGCTCACCAATCTGTCCGACGAACAGGCCGCCTATATCGGCGTGACGCCGCAGGGCCCGTTCAAGGCGGAACATTATCGGTACTAAACGGGCGGTCCGGACTGCCCGCTCAGAAATCTAGGGATTGATCGCCGGCAAAAGGCCGGGGCTCCATGGGCCCCGGCCTTTTGGCTGAGGTGTTGCCCATTTGGCCTAGGCGTCATCTTCTCCGAATATTAACCTTGTTATCTGATTCTTGGGGATAGCCTGTTCAGGGGGTTGGACAGGTCCGCGCAAGCGGAATCGTCATGTTTTCCGACTTTTCGGAAAACTGTTGGGCAACGGAAAAAAGGAGCGGGGATGCCGGGGCAACCGTCGGGCAGATGGATGGATGCCGACGGCACGACGCCTGAACGGAGCATCCGCACGCGGCTGAAAGCCTGGGGCCGCCGCGTTCTGCCCTTGCCGAGCCTGCTCCTGGGTTCCACCGCGCTCGCAGCCCTTGGCCACATGCCGCATGCCCATGCGCAGGGCGCAACCACCATCGGCGGCATTTCGATGACCACCGTCGATGTGATCCAGCTCGCGATGCTGGTCGGCGCGATGGGCGCGGCACTCATCCTCGCCGTCTGGCTCATTCGCGAGCGCGGCGTTCTCGCTGCCGAAAACACCGCGATGCGCGGGCGGCTCGCCGACATGCACGCCAACCTGTCGCGCGCGGAAGCGCTTCTCAACCTGCGCGACCAGCGCATCGTCGTCTGGGCGAACGAGCACAAGAACCGCAAGCCGGAAGTGGTCGGCAATCTGGCCCTTTCCTCCGGCGCGCCGGACGACCGCGCGACCTTCCTCGCCTTCGGCCGCTGGCTGAGCCCGCGCTCGGCGGCCCAGCTCGACCAGGCGGTGAGCCTCCTGCGCGAGCGCGGCACGCCCTTCGATTTCGTGGCGGAAAGCCAGCTCGGCGCACCCTTCGAGGTGAATGGACGCCGCAACGCGGCCTATTCGATCCTGCGCGTGACGGCACTCGGCGAAGCGCGGCTGAGCGAAGCGCGCCTGCGCGCCGAGAACCAGCGGCTCAATGCCGATCTCGAAAACATGCTGGGCCTGCTCGATGCGCTCGACATGCCGTTCTGGGTGCGCGAAGGCGATAACCGTCTGCGCTGGGTCAACCAGGCCTATGCCAAGGCCGTGGAAGCGCCGAGCACGCAAGGTGTTCTGGCCGAAGCCAAGGAGTTCCTCGGCACGCAGGCGCGCGAAACCATTGCAGAGGAACACCGCAAGTCGCCGGTCTATGTCGGCAAGCTCTCGACCGTCGTGGACGGCGACCGCCGCCAGTTCGCGGTGACGGATTACGCCGGAACGAACGGCTCGGCCGGCATCGCCACCGACATGAGCGGCACGGAAGCGATCCGGGTCGAATATGAGCGCACCCTGCGCTCGCACACCGACACGCTCGACCAGCTGACCACGGCGGTCGCCACCTTCGACGAAAACATGCGCCTGCGCTTCTTCAACCAGGCTTTCGCCAAGCTCTGGGATCTCGACGCGGGCTATCTCGAAAGCGCGCCCGACAATGCGCTTTTCCTCGATCGGCTGCGCACCGAAGGCCGCATTCCCGAGCAGCCCGAATGGCGGCGCTGGAAGGACAATCTGCTGGCCTCCTATCGCGCCGTGGAGCCGCAGGAGCACTGGTGGCACCTGCCAGACAACCGGACCTTGCGCGTGGTCGCCAACCCGCAGGCCAAGGGCGGCGTGACCTGGGTGTTCGAGAACGTCACCGAGCGCATGGATCTCGAAAGCCGCTACAACACGGCCCTTCGCGTGCAGGGCGAGACGCTGGACAACCTGGCCGAAGGTGTGGCCGTGTTCGGCCCCGATGGGCGCGGCAAGCTGTTCAATCCGGCTTTCGCCACGCTCTGGAAGCTCGACGCGCTCGAGCCCGGCACGCACGTCGCCACCTTGCGCGCCCACTGCGACGCGTTGGTGGCAGGCACGAGCCCGTGGAGCGGCTTCGTCGCCTCCGTCACCGGCTATGACGAGGAGCGCCGCGACCGCAACGGCCAGTGCGAGCTGCGCGACGGCACCGCCCTTCGCTTTGCGGTCATTCACCTGCCCAACGGGCAGGTGATGATGACCTTCGTCGATGTCACCGACAGCGTGAACGTGGAACGTGCGCTGAAGGACAAGAACGATGCGCTGGAGCGCGCCGACCAGCTCAAGAACGATTTCGTGCAGCACGTGTCCTACGAGCTGCGCTCGCCGCTGACCAACATCATCGGCTTCACCGATCTGCTCTCGCTGCCGACCACCGGCCCGCTGACGGAGCGCCAGCGCGAATATGTCGGCCATATCGGCACCTCGTCCACGCAGCTGATCACGATCGTCAACGACATTCTCGATCTCGCGACCGTCGATGCCGGCATCATGGAGCTGGAGATCGCGCCGGTGCGCGTGGCCGAAACCGTGAAGGCCGCGAGCGATCTGGTGGCGGAGCGGCTGGCCGAGCATGGTATCGTGCTCAAGCTCGACCTGTCGCAGGCGCCGCAAAGCTTCCTCGGCGACGAAACGCGCATCCGCCAGATTCTCTACAACCTCCTGTCCAACGCCGCGAACTATGCGCCGGAAAACAGCGCGGTGGTGATCGCCGTGCAGGAAACGCGCGACGGCGTGGCCTTTGCCGTGCACGACAACGGCCCCGGCATGGCGCCAGACGTGCTCGACACCGTGTTCCGCCGCTTCGAAAGCCATGCCAATGGGGGCCGCCGGCGCGGGGCTGGCCTGGGGCTTTCCGTGGTGAAGAGCTTCGTCGAGCTGCATGGCGGCACGGTGCGCATCGATTCCAGCGAGACGCGCGGCACCACCGTCACCTGCTTCTTTCCCTCCGTGCCGCGCGCGAGCGGCCATTCGGAAGCCGCCGAGTAAAACCCGAAGTGACCATCGAGCTTCCCGACGAGGCGGCCACCCAGCGTCTGGGCGAGGACATCGCGGCCGTGATCCGCGCAGGCGACGTGCTGGCGCTGCAAGGGGACTTGGGCAGCGGCAAGTCCACGCTCGCCCGCGCGCTGATCCGGGCACTGGCCGACGAGCCCGATCTCGACGTGCCGAGCCCGACCTTCACGCTGGTGCAGACCTACGGGACGACACCGGCAATCGCCCATTTCGACCTTTACCGCCTCGGCCACCCGGAGGAACTGGGAGAGCTGGGACTGGGGGAGGACGCGCAGGAGGGGGCAGCACTCGTCGAGTGGCCCGAACGCGCTGAAGGCACCCTGCCGCCCGGCACGGTGACGCTGTCGCTGTCCGAGTATGGCGAAGGGCGAATAGCCGCGCTATCGGGCGAGGGCTCGTTCCGCGACCGAATCGAACGCTCGCTGTTGGCGCGCCGCTTTCTCGATGCGTCGGGCTGGGAGCGCGCCACGCGGCGGAGGCTGACGGCGGATGCTTCTGCGCGCACCTATGATGTGGTGCGCAAGGCGGGCCGGGAGCCGGTGCTGCTGATGAACTCGCTGCCGCTGGTGCTCGGTCCCGTGATCCGCGACGGCAAGGCCTATGCGGAGATCGCGCACTCCTCGCGCACGGTGCATGCTTTCGTGGCCGTCGATGAGGCGCTGGCGCAAGCCGGCATTCGCGTACCCGAGATCGTCGCGCAGGATGTGGCGAACGGCTTCCTTCTGCTCGAGATCCTCGGCTCGGAAGGCATCCTCGATGCTGACGGCCAGCCGATCCCAGAGCGCTACGAGGCAGCAGGCGCGCTTTTGGCGAAAATCCATGAGCGCGACTGGTCGCCGGAAATCCATGCGAAGGCCGGTTTCACCTACACGATCCCACCTTATGACCGGGACGCGCTGCTGATCGAGACGGAATTGTTGCTCGACTGGTTCATCCCCTGGCGCGACGGCAAGCCGGCCTCGGCTGAACTGCGCGCAGCGTTCAAGGCCGAGTGGAACCGTCTCATCACGCGGCTCGAAGCCACCGAGCAGAGCCTGGTGCTGCGCGATCACCAGTCGCCCAACACGTTCTGGCTGGCGGACCGCCAAGGCTCCGACCGCATCGCGCTGATCGATTTTCAGGACGCCCTGATCGGGCCAGCCGCCTATGACGTGGCTTCCATTGCGACCGACCCGCGCGTGACGATTTCCGAGGAACTGGAAGCGCAAGTCGTCGCGGCTTACGAGAAGGCACGCAACGGCTCGCCTCGTTTCGATCCCGAATCGTTTCGCGAGGCCTGCGCCATCTGCGCGGCGCAGCGGCACACGAAGATCCTCGGCATCTTCGTGCGCCTCAAGCTGCGGGACGGCAAGGACGGCTACATCGCTCATCTGCCGCGCATTCGCGACTATCTCCGCCGCGCGCTGAGGCATCCGGCCCTCACCGATCTGCGCGCGCTCTACCAGCGGGAAGGTATCCTGTCATGACGAAGCAGCCCATCCAGAATGCGATGGTGCTCGCGGCGGGCCTGGGCACGCGGATGCGGCCGATCACCGAGCATACGCCCAAGCCGCTCGTGGAAGTGGCCGGCAAGACGCTGCTCGACTGGGGCCTCGACGCGCTGGAAGAAGCGGGCATCGAACTGGCGGTGGTCAACGTCCATCATCTCGCGCCGAAGCTCGTGGCGCATCTCGCGAGACGTGAGAGCCCGCGCATTCTGGTGTCGGACGAGAGCGAGCAATTGCTGGATTCGGCCGGTGGCATCGTCAAGGCACTGCCGGTTCTTGGGGATAAGCCCTTCGCTCTCCTCAATGCGGACACTTTCTGGATCGATGGGCCCAGTTCCAGCCTTCAGCTTTTGTTTGGTGCCTGGGACCCCGCGCGCATGGACATTCTGCTCCTTCTCGCCGACCCGAACGCCGCCACCGGCCATTCCGGGTCGACCGATTTCCTCGTGGACGATGCGGGGAGGCTTTCGCGCGCCAATAACGATCCCGCCGGCATGATCTATGCGGGCGCCGCCGTGATCCATCCGCGCATCTTCGAGAGTGCCGCGCCCACGCCGCATTCGCTGAACCTTTATTTCGACCGTGCCATCGCTGGCGAAAGGCTCTACGGTCAGGCGATGGACGGCCATTGGATCACGGTCGGGACGCCCGACGCCATTCCGCTCGCGGAAGAAGCGATCCGGCGCGTGCGAGGTCTCGAGGCTTGAACGCCACGGGCGCCCCACGCGTCTTTTCCATCCCGCCGGGCGTTCCGTTTCTGGGCACCCTGGCGCGCGCTCTGGTCGAGGGCCGGCTGGTGCCGGGCTTCACGGCGTCGGACGACCCGCTCGCACTCGCCGATGCCACGATCTATGTGCCGACGCGCCGTGCCGCGCGCGAGTTGCGCAACGCATTCGCCAGCCTCTCGCCGGGCAAGTCCGCGATCCTGCCGACCGTGCGCGCGCTGGGCGAGTTCGAAGGCGAGGGGCTCGATCTGTCCGTGCCCGCCATTCTGGATGCCGCTCCGCCGATTCCTCATGTCGAGCGCCTGCTTTTGTTGGCGCCCCTGGTGCAGCGCTGGAAGGACTTTTTGCCCGACGCCGTGCGGACGATGTTTTCCGAAGATGTCGAGGTGCCGGTCTCGACGGCCGACGCCGTCTGGCTCGCGCGCGACCTCGCTTCGCTCATGGACGAGATCGAGTCCGAGGAAACGAGCTGGGCGAAGCTTGCCGATCTCGTCAGCGACGATCTCGGCGGCTGGTGGAAGGTCACGCTCGACTTTCTGCGTATCGTTTCCGAATCCTGGCCTGAAATCCTGCACGAGCGCGGCCAGGAAAACCCCGCGCGCCACCGCAACCGGCTGATCCGCCTCGAAGCGCTGCGGCTGGCCAATGGCGGGGCGAAGGGCCCGGTGATCGCGGCGGGCTCCACCGGCTCGAACCCGGCGGCGGCCGCTCTTCTCGCCACGGTCGCGCGCCTGCCGCAAGGGGCGGTCGTGCTGCCCGGTCTCGACGGCGAGCTGGACGAGGCTTCCGAGCGCGTGTTGAACGAGGAGCGTCCGGACGCCTCCGTGCTCGGCCACCCGCAATTCGGCCTGTCGAAGGTTCTGGCCCGCATGGGCGTGAAGCGCGGCGATGTGGAAGAGCTCGGCGCGCCGTCGGCCCCCTCGCGGTTGCGCGTGAAGGCCATCGGGGAGGCCTTGCGCCCGGCGGCGACCACCGACCAGTGGCCGGTGCGACACGCGGCCCTGCGGCCCGAGAACCTCGAAGACGCCTTCGCCGACGTGTGTCTGGTGGAAGCCGCCACCGAGCGCGACGAGGCCCTGGCCATCGCGATCGCGTTGCGTCAGGCCGTCAGCGAGCCTGAGCACACGGCGGCGCTTGCCACCGGCGACCGTGATCTGGCGCGGCGCGTGGCGGCCGAACTCGGCCGGTTCGGCATTCGTGCCGACGATTCCGGCGGCACGCCACTGTGCCGCACGCCGCCCGGCACGCTGTTGCAGCTGATGCTCGAAACCGCGTTTCGTCCCGGCGACCCGGTCTCGATCCTGTCTCTGCTCAAGCATCCGCTCCTGCTGCTCGGCCTCGACCGTGTGTCGGTGCGCCGCGCGAGCGAAACGATCGAGCTGATCGCCTTTCGCGGCGGGGCAGGGCGGCCCGACATTCTTACGCTGCGCGAGCTGTTCGACACGCGCCTCCAAGCCATTGCCGCTGCCGACCGCCAGCCTTTCTGGCTGCGCCGTCTGGATGCCAACCGCATCGAGGGGGCGCGCAAGGTGATCGCGCGGCTTGGCGAAGCCTTGGAACCGCTCGGCGACATCCGTGCCGGTGATTTCGCCGAGTTCCACGCCACGCTGCGCGCCTCGGTGGAAGCGCTGGAATGTTTAGGCCGCGGGTCCGACGGCGGGGTGGACGCGCTTTACGGCAACGATGCCGGCCGCGCGCTGGCGGCCTCCTTACGCGAACTCGTCGAAGCCGACCCGACCTTTGCCGTGCCCTCGCGCGAATGGCCCGATGTGATGGCCGCGATGCTGGCCGAAGCCGTGGTGCGCCCCGCCCCCGCCGCCGTGGACCGCCGCGTGCATATCTGGGGCCTGCTCGAAGCGCGCCTCCAGACGGTGGACACGCTGGTGGTGGGCGGGCTCAACGAGGGCTCGTGGCCGGCCAAGGCGCAGGCCGACCGCTTCATGTCGCGCTTCATGAAGAGCGGCATCGAACTGGAGCCTCCCGAGCGCCGCATCGGCCTGGCCGCGCATGATTTCGTGATGGCGGCAGGTGCTTCACATGTCGTGCTGACGCGTTCGGCGCGCTCTGGCGGTGCGCCGGCCGTGGCCTCGCGCTGGCTCCAGCGGCTTCTCACCTTTGTCGGCCCCGACACCAAGGCGGCGATGAAGGCACGTGGCGAACAGCTGCTGTCCTGGGCGCAGGAGATCGACGAGAGCGAGCGCATCGACTTCGAGAAGCGCCCGAGCCCCAGGCCGCCTGTCGACATGCGTCCCAAGCGCTTTTCGGTGACCGAGATCGAAACGCTGCGCCGCGACCCTTACGCGGTCTATGCCAAGCGCATCCTCAAGCTCGAAACCATGGACAAGCTCATCAGCGAACCGGGCCCGGCCGAGCGCGGCACGCTGTTCCACACGATCATGGACCGCTTCACGCGCAGCGAAATCGATGCGGGCGCGCCGGACGCCGAGGCACAGCTCCTCGCGATCGGCGCCCAGGCCTTTGCCGAGGCCGCCCTGCCGGAAGACGTCTATGCGCTCTGGTGGCCGCGCTTCGAGCGCATGGCCGGCGAAACGGTCGCCTGGGAGCGCGAGCGGACGGACGGGATCGCCGAGCGTCATTCCGAAATCCGCGCGGCGTCCGTTTCCGTGGGCCAGACCGGCGTGACCTTGAGCGGCCGTGCGGATCGCATCGACCTGATGCGCGATGGCACCGCCGAAATCCTCGACTTCAAGACCGGCACCTCGCCCTCCAAGAAGCAGGCGCATACGCTGCTCAGCCCGCAGATGGCGCTCGAAGGCGCGCTGTTGCGGCGCGGTGCGTTCGAGGCTCTGGGCAAGCGCGAGCCGAGCGACCTCACCTTCGTGCGGCTCAAGGCGAATGGCGATGTCGAGCCGGAATCGATCCTCGAACACAACCGCCAGCGCAAGGATGCGACGGCACTTTCCGAGGAAGCCTGGGAGCGGCTCGAAAAGCTGCTCGCGCATTACAACGATCCCGAGACCGGCTATCTGTCTCGCGCGCTGCCCTTCCGCGAGAACGACACGGATGGGGCTTACGATCACCTCGCACGTGTG
Source organism: Mesorhizobium liriopis (assembly GCF_024053505.1). Taxonomy (GTDB): domain Bacteria; phylum Pseudomonadota; class Alphaproteobacteria; order Rhizobiales; family Rhizobiaceae; genus Mesorhizobium_B; species Mesorhizobium_B liriopis. The sequence goes on from NZ_JAMXQS010000002.1 coordinate 162,298, forward strand.
CTCGAATGGTCGGCCGGCGGCGAGAATGACGGGGAAGGGGCCGAGGCATGAACGCCCGCGTTTCCGTCCCTTCCGATACGGTCGAGCGCCAGACGCTGGCTGCCGACCCGCGCAATTCGGTCTGGGTGTCGGCCAATGCCGGTTCGGGCAAGACGCATGTGCTCTCGCTTCGCGTCACGCGCCTGCTGCTCGGCGGCACGCTGCCCTCGAAGATCCTGTGCCTGACCTATACGCGGGCGGCCGCCGCCAACATGTCGAACCGCGTTTTCGGCCATCTCGCCGAATGGGCGATGCTGGATGACGAAAAGCTCGGGAGCCGCATCAAGGAACTTGAAGGCCGCGCGCCCTCGCCTGAAACGCTGCGGAAGGCCCGCCAGCTTTTCGCGAGCGCCCTCGAAACGCCGGGCGGGCTCAAGATCCAGACGATCCACGCCTTCTGCGAATCCGTGCTTCACCAGTTTCCGCTGGAAGCCAACATCGCCGCGCACTTCTCCATGCTCGACGGCAACATGGAAGCCGCCCTTTTCGCCGAGGCGCGGCGGCACCTGATCACCGGCTCGCTGCCGACTGCTGCCGATGCAGCACTCGCCGATGCCTTCGGCCACGCCATGGACTGCGCGGGCGAAGCCGGTCTCGAAGCGCTGCTTACCGAAATCATGAGCCGCCGCGACGGCTTGCGCCGCTTCATCGACCAGGGTGGCAACCCGCTTTATTCGGCCTTCGAGTTCGGCGCGAACGACGACTGCGCGGCGGTCGCGGGGGCGATCTGGCCCGATCCATATTTCCATCGCCGCATGGCCGACGATTTCCTCGCCCGCGCCCATGCCGCCGGCAAGGCCAACGCCAAGAAATTCGCCGAAAGCCTGATCGAGGCCTGCGACCAGCCCGACACCGAGAAGCGCCTCGACTGCTTGCGCCGCGCCTTCCTCACCAGGGGCAGCGACGGGCGCTGGCAGCCCAAGAAGCCCGAAGGCATCGCCTCCAAGGGCGTCGGCGAGTTCTTCGCAAGCTTTGCCGACGAGTTCGCGCGCATCGCAGACGGCATCCTGCGCCTCACCGACCGTTTGGCGCTGTTGCGCATGCTGCACGGCACGCGCGCCGCACTCCATTTGGCCGACCGGCTGCTCCATCGCTATGAGCGGCTGAAAAGCGGGCGCGGCTTCCTCGACTTCAACGACCTCATCACCCGTACGGCACGGCTTCTGGCGCGACCCGATGCGGGGCCGTGGGTGCAGTTCAAGCTCGACCAGGGCATCGACCACATCCTGCTCGACGAAGCGCAGGACACGAGCCCCGACCAGTGGGCGGTGGTGAGGCATCTGGCCGACGAGTTCTTCGCGGGCGAAGGCGCGCGGGGTTCGGCGCAGCGCACGCTGTTCGCGGTGGGCGACGAAAAGCAGTCGATCTATTCGTTCCAGGGTGCCGAGCCGCAATCCTTCACCGACACGCGCGACATCTTCGAGACCCGCGCGAAAGAGGCCGACAAGCGCTTCGCGCGCGTGGAGCTGCAATGGTCGTTCCGCTCGACAGCGGATGTGCTCAAGGCCGTCGATCACGTCTTCAAGGCCGAAACCGCCAAGCGCGGCCTGACGCGCTACCCCGAGCCCATCGACCACAAGGCGGTGCGCGAGGGGCAGGCGGGCTATGTCGAGCTTTGGCCCTCGCTCGGGCCCGAGGATGTCGAGGAGCCCGACGATTGGGCAGCGAGCATCGACCACGCCAAGGCGCCTGCCGCGCGGCTGGCCGAGAACATCGCCAAGACCGTGAAGGCGTGGATCGAAAGCGGTGACCGCATCGAGGGCCGCGACCGCCCCTTCACGGCGGGCGATGTGATGGTGCTGGTGCGCAAGCGCGACAGCTTCGTCCATGCGCTGTCGCGCTCGCTGAAAGAGCGCGGCATCGCAGTGGCCGGTGCCGACCGCATTTCGCTGCCCGCCCATATCGCGGTGAAGGACCTGCTCGCGCTCGGCCGCTTCATCCTCCAGCCCGAGGACGACCTGTCGCTCGCGTCCCTTCTGCGCTCGCCGGTCTTCGCGCTTAGCGAGGACCAGCTTTTCGCGCTCGCCGCGCACCGCCCCGAGGGTCAGTCGCTCGGTCAGGCCCTGCGGCAGGGCGCGGCGGGAAACCCGCATCTGATGACGGTCGCGGCGCAACTGGCGCTCTGGACCAACGAGGCGGCGTTCAAGCCGGTGTTCGAGTTCTATGCCGGCGTGCTCGGCCGCGACGGCGTGCGCCGCAAGATGATCGCGCGGCTGGGCCACGAGGCGGGCGAGATCCTCGACGAGTTCATGTCCTTCTGCCTCGATTCCGAAAAGGCCGGGCAAAGCGGGTTGCAGGCGTTTCTGGCAGCGCTCGACCAGTCGGCGCCCGACATCAAGCGCGAGATGGACCAGAGCCGGCCCGAAGTGCGGATCATGACCGTGCACGCCGCCAAGGGCTTGGAGGCCCCGGTCGTGTTTCTGGTGGATGGTGGCAGCGCGCCCTTTTCCGACGGCCACATGCCGCGCCTGATGCCGCTCGACCCGCCGCGCAAAGGCGACTGGGCGGGCAAGGGCTATCTCTGGCGCTTCAGCAAGGATGTCGGCAACGAGGTGACGCGGACCATCGGCGCGGGCTTCAAGGAGCGCGCCGACGACGAATATCGCCGCCTGCTCTATGTCGGCATGACGCGCGCCGAGGACCGGCTGATCGTATGCGGCTATCACGGCAAGCGCGGCCCCCATGCGGATGGCTGGCACACGCTGGTGTCGAATGGCTTGGCGAGTTCGGGGCAGTTAGAGGAACGCCAGTGCGGCGTGACGGGCGAAACCCTGCAGCGCTTCCGTGTGAGCGCCGACAAGCCAGCGGAAAGCCGTGCCCCTTCGGTGGCGGAGCCCGCAAGGCCGCAGCGGCAGAGGATCGTTCTGCCTCCGAATCTATTCGCCGATCTGCCGCCACCCCCGCCTCTGCCGCGACCGCTCGCCCCATCGGGAGCGGTGGCGAGCGTCGAGGTGGACGAGGGTGGCGAGGTAATCGCGGGCCGCTCGCCGGTGCTCGACGCCGATCCGGGCCCGAGTCTCGCGATTGCGCGGGGCCTCGCCTTTCACCGGCTGATCGAGGTCCTGCCCGACCTGTCCCCTTCCGAGCGCCGCCCCGCCGCCGAGCGCTATCTCGAGCGCGTGGGCGCGAACTGGCATCCGGTCGAGCGGGCGAAGATGCTCAAAGCCATTGAGGCCGTGCTCGACGCGCCCGAGTTGAAGGCGCTGTGGGGCGAGAATTCGCGCGCGGAAGTGGCGATCACCGGCACGGTCGATGTGAAGGGCGCGCCCCGCGCGGTGTCGGGCAAGATCGATCGTCTCGCGGTGGGGGTGGATGAGGTGCTGATCGTCGATTTCAAGACGAGCCGCCCGGCACCCCTCGGCATCAACGAACTGCCGCCTGCCTATATCGCGCAACTCGCGCTCTACCGCGCGCTGTTGCAGCCGCTTTATCCGGGCCGCCGGCTTTCGGCCACGCTGGTCTTCACCGAAGCCGCCCGTGTGATCGCGGTGCCCGAGGAGCGGATGGACGCGATGCTGGCCGAACTGGCGACGACCGAACTGGGGACAGGCAACGAACCCGCTTGAAAGCGTCTGTCGCCATCCCACATTGAAGCATGACAGTTCTTAACCCTCACACCATATGGAGTGTCCGTCTCGGTGTGAGGCACAACAGTAAGGGAAATCCCATGGCAACCGTGAAGGTCGACAAGAGCAATTTCGAACAGAGCGTTCTCCAGTCCTCGGAGCCGGTCGTGGTGGATTTCTGGGCCGAATGGTGCGGCCCCTGCAAGATGATCGCCCCGGCACTCGAGGAAATCTCCTCGGAACTCGCCGGCAAGGTGAAGATCGCCAAGCTCAACATCGACGAAAACCAGGAACTCGCCGCCCAGTTCGGCGTGCGCTCGATCCCGACCTTGATGATGTTCAAGAACGGCGAAGTGGCCGACATGAAGGTCGGCGCGCTGCCCAAGACGGCCCTCTCGCACTGGATCAACGGCGCGGCCTGAGGGTTGCGAAGATTTGAAGGAAGAGCCCGGCCGATGTGCCGGGCTTTTTTTGCTTGGTTTTGAGCGTCGTGGCTTGCCGCTTGCTCACCCCCACCCCTTACCCCTCCCCACAGGTGGGAGGGGAGACGTCATCGTTGCGTTCAGCCTCTGAAGCGTGGCGCCTAGCGTGAAGGATAGAGTGCAGCGCTCATGTCTACCCCTCCTCCTTGTGGGGAGGGGTAAGGGGTGGGGGTGACATCTCCATCAGACTCGACGCTTCGGCGCTTGCTTACCTTCATCGGCGGCGATGCGGAGAGGGAACGGCATGGATTCTCGGCTCAAGGCCGAGAATGACGAAGCGGAAGTGGAGGTGTTGGTTGCAATCGCCAAGGTGGGAGGTTGGCGCTTTACCCTTTTCCAATCGTCATTCTCGGCCTTGAGCCGAGAATCCATGCCGTGAGGGCCGCGCACCGCTGACCGTCCAGATCGACGCCCCTCAATCCACCTTGACGCCCGCCCCCCGCATTTCACCCATCATCGTCTCCACCGACCCGTTCAGGTCGATCCCCCGGCAGGCGTCGAGCTTGACGGTCACGCTGAAACCGAGCTTGCGCGCATCGAGTGCCGAATAGGCGACGCAATAGTCGGTTGCGAGGCCGACCAGCGTGAGCTTGTCCAGGCCCCGTTCGCGCAGGTAGCCGCCCAGACCTGTGGGCGTCGTGCGGTCGTTTTCGAAAAAGGCCGAATAGCTGTCGATCCGGGGACGGAAGCCCTTGCGGACCACGAGTTCGGCTTTGTCCCAGCGAAGTGCTGGATGAAACGCAGCGCCCTCCGTGCCGATCACGCAGTGGTCGGGCCAGAGCGTCTGCTCGCCGTAAGCCATCGTGACGCTTTCGAACCGGGCCTTGCCCGGATGGGAGGAGGCGAAGCTCTGGTGGCCGGCGGGATGCCAGTCCTGCGTCAGGATCACATGGGGGAAGACCTCGATCAGCGCGTTGACGAGGGGCACGATCGCGTCGCCCTCCGACACGGCCAGCGCGCCGCCGGGGCAGAAATCGTTCTGCATGTCGATGACGATCAGCGCTTCGCGGCTCATGAGGGGCTCCTGCTCTTCAAAGAAGGGATAGGCTCTGTGTGCAACGCGAAAGGGATGGGATCAACCGGCTTGCTGCTGGTCGGGAACGTGGCAGAGAATAGCGATATCCGCGCCGTTTCTTCTGAAAGGCACAAAGCCGAACGGCTATTCTCCCGCTAACGATTTGTTTGGCATTGCATTTCGCCAAACCGTCTTGATCGCGCAACCCTTCTTGCGCTAACCAGCCCTCTTGCGCCCAGCCCCGCGTTTTGCGCGGGCCGCCCGGCAAGCATCCACTTCGAGGTTTCCCATTATGCAGTCATCCGCCGCGGCCGTCAGCCAGCCCGAAACTGCGCCTGCGATTCCCGCCGGTGTCCATGCCGAAACCGTGGTGTCGGTGAAGCATTACACCGACCGTCTTTTCTCGTTCCGCATCACGCGGCCGCAGTCGTTGCGCTTCCGCTCGGGCGAGTTCGTGATGATCGGCCTGCCCGGCGGCGAGGGCAAGCCGTTGTTCCGCGCCTATTCGGTGGCAAGCCCGGCCTGGGACGAGGAGCTGGAATTCTATTCGATCAAGGTGCCGGACGGTCCGCTGACCTCCAAGCTGCAGAAGATCCAGCCCGGCGACACGATCCTGCTGCGCCCGCGCTCGACCGGCACGCTGGTCACCGACGCGCTTCTGCCGGGCCGCCGTCTGTTTCTGTTCTCCACCGGCACCGGCATCGCGCCCTTCGCTTCCATCCTGCGCGATCCCGACACCTACGAGAAGTTCGACCAGATCATCCTGACCCAGACCGTGCGCGAGCGCGCCGAACTGGCTTACGGCGAGGAACTGGCGCACCAGCTGGCCGAAGACCCGCTGATCGGCGAACTGACCGCAGGCCGCGTGCACACCTATATGACCACCACGCGCGAGATCTCGCCCCGTACGGGCCGCATCACCGCGCTGATCGAATCCGGCACGCTGTTCACCGATCTCGATATCGCCCCGCTCGATCCCGAGCACGACCGCGGCATGATCTGCGGGTCCATGCATATGCTGAAGGACATCAAGGCATTGCTGGAATCGCGCGGCTTCGAGGAAGGTTCCCTGAACAAGCCGGGCACCTTCGTGGTGGAACGCGCCTTCGTGGATTGAGGAGCGCCGCTCGGGGTTCTTTGCGGGGTAGTTCTCGTTTCTGGAAAGACGTTGTGCAGGTGGACGGTTTATCCCCACCCTATATCCCTCCCCACAAGGGGGAGGGAGGGCGCTAGCGTCGCGTTTCACCCCGAGCTTGTCGCCTAGCTTGAAAGTAGAAGTGCGGCGCTGACGTCCCCCTCCCACCTGTGGGGAGGGGTAAGGGGTGGGGGTGACGTAGCCACCAAGCTCAACGCCCCGCAAAGCCTGCGCTCTTTCGAAGCGTCAGTAGAATTTGAAGCGTCAGTAGAACCGGAAAGGACACGGCATGGATTCTCGGCTCAAGGCCGAGAATGACGAATGGATAGGAGGCAGGGCGCTAACCTTCGGCTGTGGCGACTGCCAGCCCTGACTTTGCCAACGTCACGAATGTCACCTTGGGATTTCCACCGTCACTTCGTCATTCTCGGCCTTGAGCCGAGAATCCATGCCATGAGGGTGGCGAGAAACGCTGGACTACCCAGCCCTCAGCCAACCCTCTTCCCATCCTCCCCGAACCGGTAGACCCGCGCCGGGTCGGGCGTCGCGAACAGTTCCTCGCCCGGCGCGGCCGCATATTCGCCGAACAGGCGCACCGTGATGAGCCCGGCTTTCTCGGTATCGAGATAAAGGTTCGTGTCCGCGCCCAGATGCTCGGCATGCACCACCGTGCCGCGCCATGTGCCTTCCGTTCCGTTCACGGCGATATGTTCGGGGCGGACGCCGATCGTCTTGGCACTCTCGCCCAGTCTTGCGCCGTCGATGAAATTCATCTTCGGGCTGCCGATGAAGCCGGCGACGAAGAGGTTGGCGGGCGCGTTGTAGAGCTCCATCGGCGCGCCGACCTGCTCGATCACCCCGCCATTCATGACGACGATCCGGTCGGCGAGCGTCATCGCTTCCACCTGGTCATGCGTCACATAGATCATGGTGGCGGAGAGCTCGCGGTGAAGGCGCGCGATCTCGAGGCGCGTGTTGACGCGGAGCGCCGCGTCGAGGTTCGACAGCGGCTCGTCGAACAAAAAGAGCTTGGGGTCGCGCACCACGGCGCGGCCGATGGCGACGCGCTGGCGCTGGCCGCCGGAGAGTTCAGCCGGACGGCGTTTTAGATAGGGTTCGAGCGACAGCATCGCCGACGCTTTTGCGATCTGGCTGTCGATCACGGCACTCGGCGTCTTCGCCTGTTTCAAGCCCAGCGCCATGTTGTCGCGCACGTTGAGGTGCGGGTAGAGCGCGTAGGACTGGAACACCATGGCGATGCCGCGCTGGGCGGGTGCTGTGTTCTCCACGCGTGTGCCATCGATCATCACCGCGCCCGAGCTGGTGTCTTCTAGGCCCGCGATGATGCGCAGAAGCGTGGACTTGCCGCAGCCCGAAGGCCCGACGAAGACGCAGAACTCGCCGTCGCCCACTTCGAGGTCGATGCCCTTCAGAACATCGGTCGCGCCGAAGCTCTTGCGGATTTGTTGAAGCGAAAGCGAACCCATCAGAGCCTCACCGGTTTGCCCGAACGCACGCTTTCGTCGGCCGCGAGGCACACGGCGAGCGAGCGCACCGCATCGTCCATGTGCCGCGACAGGTCGAGGTCCTCGCGGATGGCCTTGAGCACGAAGGCCTGCTCGCGGTCGCAAAGGTCCTGATGGCCGGGCTCGCCTGCCATGGAGATGTTCTCGTCGGGCGAAACGAAGCGGCCGTTCGCGTCCATTTCCGCGCGGTGGCGGCGGATCACGGACGTCTTGGTGTGGGCGTCGATGTCGTCGGACCTAGTGCCCTCGGCGACCACGATCGAGACGCAGCCGTTGGGCGAGATCACATCCTTCACGAAAAACGCGGTTTCCGACATCATCGGCCCCCAGCCCGCCTCGTACCAGCCGACCGAGCCATCGGCGAAGAGCACCTGGAGATGGCCGTAATTGTACATGTCAGGCGCGATCTCCTGGGAAAGGCGCACGCCCATGCCGCGCACCTCGACGGGTGGGGCGTCGGTGATCTGGCACATCACGTCGAGATAATGCACGCCGCAATCGACGATCGGGCTTGTGGTCTGCATCAGCTGCTTGTGGGTGGCCCAGGTGGGGCCCGAAGATTGCTGGTTGAGGTTCATGCGGAACACGAAGGGCCCGCCCAGCGCACGCGCTTCCGCGATCAGCCGCTCCCATGAGGGATGGTGGCGCAGGATATAGCCGACCACGAGCTTGCGGTTGTTGGCTTTCGCCGCATCGACCACGCGCTGCGCGTCCGCCACTGTCGTCGCGAGCGGCTTTTCCACGAACACATGCGCGCCGGCTTCCATGGCCTGCACGGCATAGTCGGCATGGCTGTCGGAATAGGTGGCGATTGCCACGAGGTCGGGCTTTTCCGATTGGAGCGTGTCCTCGAAGGACTGGCGGATGGACAAGCCGGCGAGGAGGCCGGGCAGCGGCACCCCGGAACGATTGACGAGGCCGACGATCTCGAAGCCCGGATTGGTGGCATAGGCCAGCGCATGGCTGCGGCCCATATTGCCGAGGCCCGCGACCATGACCCGTAAGGGGGAGGTGGGGATTGGTGCGGCGGTCATTTGACGGCTCCCGAGGTGATGCCGCGGATCAGCTGCCGCGAGAAGATGAAATAAAGGACGAGCACGGGCAGGATCGCGAGCGAAAGGGCTGCAAGAACCGCGTTCCAGTTGGTGACGAACTGCCCGAGAAAGATCTGTGCGCCCAGCGTCACCGTCTTGGTGGATTCGGATGGGGCGAGGATCAGGGGAAACCAGAGATCGTTCCAGATCGGAATCATGGTGAAGACCGCCACCGTCGCCATCGCGGGCCGCACCAGAGGCAGCACGAGGCGGAAGAAGATGCGGTATTCGGACAGCCCGTCGATGCGGCCGGCATTCTTGAGATCGTCGGACACCGTGCGCATGAACTCGGACAGGATGAAGATCGCGAGCGGCAGGCCCTGCGCGGTGTAGACGAGGATGAGCGCGGTCAGCGTGTTCACCAGTCCGCTCGCCACCATCAGCTGCAGGATGGCCACCGTGCCGAGCCGGATCGGGATCATGATGCCGAGCGCGAGGTAGAGGCCGGTCAGCGTATTGCCGCGAAAGCGATATTCGGACAGCGCGAATGCCGCCATCGCGCCGAACAAGAGCACGAGAAACAGCGAGACCACGGTGACGGTCAGGCTGTTGCCGAAATAAAGCAGGAAGTCGCCCTGCGCCATCACGGTGGTGTAGCCGACCGTATCGAAGGTGGTCGTGGTCGGCGGCATGAGCGGCGCCCGAAAGATCGCGTTGCGCGCCTTGAAGGAGTTCATGACGACGACAAGCACGGGGAAGAGGGCGATGATCGTGTAAAGGATCAGGATCGCATGAGCCGCGGCCGAGCGGGGGAGGGACGAGGTGGCGCGGCTCATGGGGCGGGTCTCGTGGTGAGGGCGCGGGTGGCTTGACGGTTCGAATGTCGAGCGCGCGGAGAGATCACCCCCACCCCGTACCCCTCCCCACAAGGGGGAGGGGAGGCGTCATCGCCGCGTTCAACACGGGGAAGGAGCAACAAGGCTGAAGGATGAGGCGCCAAGATCGGCGCTCCCCTCCCCCTTGTGGGGAGGGGTAAGGGGTGGGGGTGACGTTGCCGCTTCACCAGCCCATCCGAGTTTGGGGCCAAACCCACCCCGCTCAAAACTGATACCTCCGCAGCCGCGTCTGCACCGCGAACAGGTACACGCATACGCCGGCCAGGATGATCACGAACATCATCGAGGCGATCGTCGAGCCCATATACGGATCGCCCGATTGCAGCTGGAAGCCGAAGAAGGTGCGGTAAAGGAAGGTGCCGAGGATGTCGGTGGAATAGTTCGGTCCGGCGAGCGCGCCTTGGGCGGAATAGATCAGGTCGAAGGCGTTGAAATTACCGACGAATGTCAGGATCGAGATGATGCCGATGGAGGGCAGGATCAGCGGCAGCTTGATCTTCCAGAACTGGCTCCAGCCGGTCACCCCGTCGAGTTCGGCCGCTTCGATCACCTCGTCGGGGATGGAGAGCAGGGCGGCATAGATCAGCATCATCGGAATGCCGACGAACTGCCAGACCGAGATCAGGCCGAGCGTGGTCAGCGCATACTCTTCCTTGCCCAACCAGGGCGTGAACAGGCTTTTCAGACCGACGAGGTCGAGGAGGTTGGGGGCCACCCCCCAGAGCGGCGACAGGATCAGCTTCCACACGAAGCCGACGATCACGAAGGACAGAATGGTGGGGATGAAGATCGCGGTGCGGTAGAAGGCGGCGAAGCGCAGGCGCGGGCTCGACAGAAGTGCTGCGAGCGCCACGCCGATCGGGTTCTGCACCACCATATGGATGATGAAGAACCAGGTATTGTTCCACAGCGCGTTCCAGAACGAGGCCGACCAGCGCGCGTCGCCGAACAGCGTCTGGAAATTGGCAAGGCCGACAAATGTGCGCACGCCTTCGACATTGCGGAAGAGCGAGAGCTGCAGCGTGCCGAAGAGCGGCAGGATCATGATCGCCGAATAGACGAGCACCGCCGGCGCGAGCAGCACGGGAATGTGCCAGCGGAACGGGCGTCGAGCGGGGGCGGGCGCTTGGGTCATGGGCGGGTTTTTGGATTTTCGGACGGGCTGGTTGCGGGACCGTCGGGTTTGGGGTGGCTCGTTGCGGAGGTGTTCGCGTTCGTCGCGAACGTCACCCCCACCCCTTACCCCTCCCCACAAGGGGGAGGGGAAGACGTCGGCGTTGGGATCAGACTTTCAACTCAAGCGACAAGCGTCGAGGTTGCATCTCAGCGTGGCCGTACCCCTCCCCCTTGTGGGGAGGGGTAAGGGGTGGGGGCGACCTCGCCGCGCAACCGGCGCTTCAAGCATCAGCCGCGCGGCGAAAAGCCAACCCCGCTTACTTCGCAGCACCCGGCTTGTACCAGCCGTCCAGGCCCTTCTGCAGCTTGTCCGCAGCCTGTTCCGCTGTTTCGGTACCGTTGATCACGTTGGCCGACTCCACCCAGGTCTCGTTTTCGAGATTGGGCGTGCCGCGCGAAAGCACCTGGTAGGTCGAGCGGATGGTGGGCTTGCACTGTTCGCGCCAGGACACGAATTCCTGGGCGAGCGGGTCTTCCATCTTCACCGGCGTGTTGGACAGCGAGAAGAAGCCCGGCAGGGCGTTGGCGTAGATGGTGGCGAATTCCGGCGAAGCGACCCAGGACAGGAAGGTCTTGGCCGCGTCCTGGTTGGGGCTCTTGGCGTTCAGGCCGATGCCGATATCGTTGTGGTCCGAGATATAGCAGGTGTCGCCCGCGTTCTTCACCGGCGGCGGGAAGGCGCCCATCTTGAACTGCGCCTGGCTGTTGAACTGCGAGATTTCCCACGAACCAGCGGGGTAAATAGCGGCACGGCCGAGCGTGAAGAGGTTCTGGCTGTCTGGATAGGCCTGCGCCTCGAAGCCGTCGCCGAGATAAGGCTTCCACTTGGCGAGCGTCTTGAGGGGCTCGACCCAGTCGGCGTCGGTCAGCTTCTGCTTGCCCTCGATCAGCGCCTTGCGGCCGTCTTCGCCCTTCCAGTAGTTCGGGCCGATATTCTGGTAGCCCATGGTCGCGGCTTCCCAGAGATCCTTGGTGCCCATCGCCAGCGGGATATAGTTGCCGTCGGCCTTGATCTTGTCGAGGGCGGCGAAGAACTCGGCCTCGGTCTTCGGGACCGCGATGCCGAGCTGGTCGAACGCGTCCTTGTTGTAGATGAAGCCGTGGATCACGGATGCCATCGGCACGCAGAAGGTCTTGGAGCCGTCATCGGTGGACCATGCCGACTTCGCGACGGGGGAGAAGTTCTCCATGCCGGGCAGGCTCGTCAGATCGGCGAGCTGGCCCTTGTTGAAGAGATCGAGCGAGGCGTCGAAGGGGCGGCAGGTGATGAGGTCGCCGGCCGAGCCCGCGTCGAGCTTGGCGTTGAGGGCGGCATTGTATTCGGTGGGGGCGGAGGGTGCGAAGGTCACCTTGATGCCCGGATGGGCCTTCTCGAAGGCGGGAATGAGCTTTTCCTGCCAGATGGTCAGGTCGTCGTTGCGCCAGCTTTCGATGGTCAGCGACTTATCCTGCGCGAAGGCCAGAGTGGCGCCGCTCAGGATTGTGGAGGCCGCAAGCGCGGCCAGCATAAACTGTTTCATGATATCTCCCTGTGTTCCCGGCCGGGCTGTTCCTGGAGGCCCGGATCGCCCGCCGCCTCTTTTCGAGTGTCGGCGGCGAACGCATGCGGTGCAGACGATACCAAAAAAGACCACCTGTCTAGTGGCCAAGGATAGAAGGGACGAAAATTTGCGATTTTGGCGATTTCAGCTTGGCAAGTGGTATTTCAATGGTACCCTCACGATTGAAATCTTCGGGAGATGAGGCTTCAGGCCATGAGCGGGGTTGCCGCAATTCTGGACCGGATGCGCGGTGACGATCACCTGCACGCGCCGCTCTACATGCGACTGCAGCGCGCCATCGAGGAAGCCTTGGCGAGCGGCTCCATGGCGCCCGGCGAGGCACTTCCCTCCGAGCGTGATCTGGCGAATTTGACCGATGTTTCACGTGTAACAGTGCGCAAGGCCGTGCGCGATCTCGTCGAGCGCGGGGTGCTGGTGCAGCGTCAGGGCTCGGGCACCTTCGTCGCGCCACGCGTGGAGCGGGTCGAACAGCAGCTTTCGCGGCTGACCTCGTTTTCGGAAGACATGGCGCGGCGCGGCCTGACCTCGCGCTCGGTGTGGCTGGACCGTGGCGTCTATCCCGCACTTCCGAGCGAAGTCATGGCGCTGGGCCTGCGGGGCGACGAGAAGGTCGCGCGGCTTTCGCGTCTGCGCATCGCGGGCGACACGCCGCTCGCCATCGAGCGCGCGGTGATCTCGGCGACGATCCTGCCAGCCCCGCGCGACGTGCTGTCCTCGCTCTATGCCGTGCTCGACCAGACCGGCCACCGCCCGGTGCGCGCGGTGCAAAGGATCGCGGCCGTCAACCTCGGCGAAGAGGATGCGCGGCTGCTCGGCGTCGTCACCGGCTCGGCGAGCCTGTCCATCGAGCGCATCTCCTATCTCGCCAGCGGCCGTGCCATCGAACTGACGCGCTCCATCTATCGCGGCGACGCCTATGACTTCGTCGCCGAACTCTCCTGGGGTGCGCCCCGCGAAGGAATCAAATGACCGACCAGACGACTTTCATGCGCCGCGAAGTGGCCGAAATTCCGCAGGCCGTGGCGCGGCTGTTCGAACAGTCGGACGCGGCCCTGAAGGCGGCGGGCGAGGCTTTGCGCCAGGCCGATCCGCGCCTGATCGTGACGATTGCGCGCGGCTCCTCCGACCAGGTCGCGACGCTGTTCAAATATGCGGTCGAGATCGAGACGGGCATTCCGGTGGCTTCTGTCGGGCCATCGATCGCCTCCGTCTACGGCGCGAAACTGAAGATCGACGGGGGCGCGGCGATAGCCGTGTCGCAGTCGGGCCAGAGCCCGGACATCCTGGCCGCGATGAAGGTGGCGGGCGAGGGTGGTGCGCTGACGGTGGCCATGACCAACGATCCCCACTCGCCGCTCGCGCAGGGCGTCGCGCATGCGATCGATATCGCGGCGGGGCCTGAAAAGAGCGTGGCGGCGACCAAGACTTTCGTGTCTTCGGCGGCCGCCGCTCTCGGCCTCCTGGCGCATTGGCGAAAGGACGAGGCGCTGTTGCGCGCCCTCTACGATCTGCCCCAGGCGCTCGAAAAGGCCCTGACCTGCGACTGGCAGGCCTTCGGGGACGCCATCGGCGATCAGTCCTCGCTCTTCGTGCTCGGGCGTGGGCCGTCCTTCGCGATTTCGGGCGAAACGGCGCTCAAGTTCAAGGAAACCTGCGGCGTCCACGCGGAAAGCTACTCGGCGGCGGAAGTGATGCATGGGCCGATGGCGATCGTCACCAAAGGCTTCCCCGTGCTTGCCCTTTCCACGCCGGATCAGGCCGAGCCCTTCGTGGTGGATGCGGCCGATGCGCTGGCCGACAAGGGCGCTGCGGTATTCGCGGCAAGCGGGAAGGTGAAGACGGCCCAAAGCCTGCCTGTCGCCCGGACCGGCCATCCGCTGACCGACACGCTGTCCCTGGTGACGAGCTTCTATTCGTTCGCGGAGAATTTCGCGCGGGCGCGCGGGCTCGATCCCGACCAGCCGCCGCATCTCAGAAAGGTCACCGAAACCCGATGAGCTCGCAACACGCAATCACGGGCGCTGCCCGCATCTTCGACGGCGAAATCTGGATCGATGGGGCGGCCCTTCTGCTCGATGGCGACAGGGTCGCCGGCATCGTGCCGGAAACCGCGCTGGAGAATTCCGTGCGCCGCACCGAGCTCGATGGCGGCGTATTGGCACCGGGCTTTCTCGACCTTCAGGTGAATGGCGGCGGCGGGGTGATGTTCAACGACAGCCCGTCGGTCGATGCCATCCGCACGATCTGCGAAGCGCACCGCCCCTTCGGAACGACCGCGCTTCTGCCGACGTTGATCACCGACACGCGCGAGATTACTCGTGCCGCGATTGCTGCCGGCATCCAAGCGGCGAAAGCGAACGTGCCGGGCTTCATGGGGCTCCATCTCGAAGGCCCGCATCTGTCGATTGCGCGCAAAGGCGCGCATGATCCGGCGCTGATCCGGCCGATGGAGGACGACGACCTCGAAGCCTTGCTGGAGGCCAGGAAGCAGCTGCCGGTGCTGCTGACTACAGTCGCCCCTGAATCCGTCACACCCGAGCAGATCGGACGGCTGGCGCAAGGCGGCGTCTATGTCAGCCTTGGCCATTCCGACACCGGCATTGCGCAGGCGCATCGCTCCTTCATGGCGGGCGCGACGATCGCCACGCATCTCTTCAACGCGATGAGCCAGCTCGGCAATCGTGAGCCGGGGCTGGTAGGGGCTGTGCTCGATCACGGTCATGTCTATGCCGGGCTGATCGCCGACGGTATCCATGTCGCTTCCGAATCGATCGGCACGGCTCTTCGCGCCAAGCGTGGGCCGGGGCGGATCTTTCTCGTGACCGATGCGATGTCCACTATCGGCACGGATCAAACGAGCTTCACGCTCAACGGCCGCACCATCAAGCGCGAGCATGGGCGGCTGACGCTGGCCGACGGCACGCTGGCGGGCGCCGATCTCGACATGGCGGCGGCCATCCGCTTCATGCATGAGGTGATCGGGCTGGAACAAAGCGAGGCTTTGCGCATGGCGGGGCTTTATCCGGCACAAGCCGTAGGCGAGGCGGCCACGCGCGGACGGCTCGCGAGCGGCGCGCGGGCCGACTTCGTCCATCTGAGCGAAGACGGCCATGCGCAGGGCACCTGGATCGATGGCGAGCGGCCCTAGGCGCCGCTCCCCGAGCCGCGTGGAGGCTCTGCTCTCGCGCCCTGTTTCATGTGAAACGGGCGAGCGGGAAGAAGGGCGTCAGGCGGGCAGGAGCAGGGCTGCGGCTTCATCGAGGTCGCGCACCCGCGCGTAAGGCAGCCAGTCCGGGTTGCCTGCCTCGTTCAGCCGGTTCACCCAGATGCCGCGAAGGCCCAATTCGTGACATGCCTTCATGTCCCAATACATGCCCATCGCCACATGCACCGTCTCTTCCCTTGCGACGCCGATCGCGCGGTGGGCGTGTTCGAAGAACTGCCGCGACGGCTTGTAGGCCTGCGCCTGCTCGGCGGTGATGACGAAATCGAACGGCACGCCGATGCGCTCCACGGTGGGGGCGATCAGGTCGTCGTCGGAATTGGTGAAGATCGCGAGTCGGTAGCGCTCGCGTAGCCGCAGCAGGGCATCCGGCACGTCCGCATGCGGCCCCATCGTGGCGGGCGCGGAAGCGATGCGCTCGATCTCCTCTGCGCTTGGGCTCAGGCCCTCTTCGCTGAACGCTGCCCTGAAGCCGGTGCGCAGCACGTCCCTGTAGAGGCGATGCGGCTTCTCAGCCGTCAACCGGCGGCTCTGGGCCGAGAAGCCGTCGAGGATGGCCGAAGCGCTGCGGTCGCTCGCGCGATGGGCGTCCAGCACCCTCTCGATCTCGCGCAAAAGCACCTCGTACCACTGCACGAGGGTTCCATAGCAGTCAAAGGTGATGACCGAAGGCGCAGGGTCGAGCGTGAACGGGGCGGTGTCGGATCGGGGCATCGGGAAAGCCTGTGGGTCGGGATCGCGTTCGGGCGGCATCGGGGAAACGACGCCGGCACGGCTTCCAACGAACGGCCATCCGCCTCGTTGCGTCGGGTAGGGCAGGGCCTCGCTCTGCATCTGCAACCTGTGACAGTTCACGCGGCGGCGACTTCTTTCCCCGGTTGCAGCAAACCCTATGTTGCGGCACAGTCCTGTGATCGGGCGGAGGAGAACTGCCCCGGTTCGGCAGGCTGCAAGGCTCGGGCACGGCACAACACGGCCCAATGCATAGGGAGGCACATCGATGAGGAAGTTTCTGCTGCTCGGCGCGGCGATTGCGGCGCTGGCGGTGAGCGCGACCGCTCACGCCCAGGAACTCAAATTCGCGCCCGGCGAGGAAAACCGCTTCACCTGGGAGAACTACGAGGAGCTGAAGAAGACCGACCTCAAGGGCGAGACGCTGACCATCTTCGGTCCGTGGCGCGGCGAGGATGAGGCGCTGGTGCGCTCGGTTCTGGCCTATTTCCAGGAAGCGACGGGCGCCAATGTCCAGTATTCCTCTTCCGAGAACTACGAACAGCAGATCGTCATCGACACGCAGGCCGGCAGCCCGCCCAACATCGCGATCCTGCCTCAGCCCGGCCTGATCCAGGATCTGGCCTCCAAGGGCCTGCTCACCCCGCTCGACCAGGCCGACGCCGATTTCGTAAAGAACAATTACGGCGCGGGCGACAGTTGGGTGAAGCTCGGCACCTACAAGGGCAAGGACGGGAAGGAAGCGTTCTACGGCTTCCCCTACAAGGCCGACCTCAAATCGCTCGTCTGGTATGTGCCGGAAAACTTCGAGGAGGCAGGCTATGAAGTGCCCAAGACCTGGGAAGAGCTTCAGGCCCTGACCGACAAGATCGTGGCGGACGGCGGCGTGCCGTGGTGCATCGGTCTGGGCTCGGGCGGCGCCACCGGCTGGCCGGCGACCGACTGGATCGAAGACATCATGCTGCGCACCCAGTCGCCCGAAACCTACGACCAGTGGACCACGAACGCGATTCCGTTCAACGACCCGAAGGTTGTTCAGGCGCTCGACATCTTCGCCAAGATCGCGACCAACGACAAATATGTCGATGGCGGCAAGGCAGCGGTTGCGGCGACCGATTTCCGCGACAGCCCCAAGGGTCTCTTCTCGGTGCCGCCGAAATGCTACCTGCACCACAATGCGTCGTTCATCTCGTCCTTCTTCCCCGAAGGCACGAAGCTCGGCGAGGATGCGGACTTCTTCTACCTGCCCCCTTATGCCTCCAAGCCCGAACTCGGCACGCCTGTGCTGGGTGCCGGCACGCTGGCCATGATCACCAAGGACTCGAAGGCCGCGCGCGCTTTCATCAAGTTCCTCGAAATGCCGCTCGCGCATGAGATCTGGATGGCGCAGTCGGGCCTGCTGACGCCCCTCAAGACGGTGAAGCAGGAGGCTTATGCCAACGACGCGCTGCGCAAGCAGGGCGAAATCCTGACGAATGCCACCACTTTCCGCTTCGACGGCTCGGACCTGATGCCCGGCAAGATCGGCGCGGGCGCCTTCTGGACAGGCATGATCGACCTCGTCGGCGGCAAGTCGCCGGAAGCGGTCGCGACCGACATCCAGAAGAGCTGGGACGCCATCAAGTAAGAAGAACGGGCCGGCTTCGCGCCGGCCTTTTCGTCTCGAGCGTTTGATTCCACGCGGGGACCTGACCCACGTGGAGAGTGGGAGGGCATCATGGCAAGCCAGATCGTTTCGGCGATCCTCACCGTTCTTGTCGGCGTTTTCGGCTGCGTCGCCTATTTCTGGGGCGCGAACCGGCTGCTCGACCTCGCCTATCCCGCGCATGGCGTGTCGGGCATGCGGGCGGTCGATAATCTGCGCCGCCAAGGGCTGATCCGGCCTTGGCTCTTCGTCGGCCCCGCACTGATCCTGCTCGGCGTCTATCTCGTTTACCCGGTGGTCGAGACGCTGCGCCTATCCCTCTTCGACCGCGGCGGCACGAACTTCGTGGGGCTTGCGAATTACGAGTGGGCCTTCGGCGACCGCGAATTCCGCAACTCGATCTTCAACAATTTCCTCTGGCTTTTGGTCGTGCCGGCCGCCTGTACCTTTCTGGGGCTGATCATCGCGGTGCTCACCGACCGCATCTGGTGGGGCACGATCGCCAAAAGCCTGATCTTCATGCCGCTCGCCATCTCGTTCGTGGGTGCGAGCGTGATCTGGAAGTTCATCTACGAATATCGCGGGGGCGGGCAGACGCAGATCGGCATTCTCAACGCCATCGTGCAGTCGCTCGGGCTCGAGCCGCAGGTCTGGATCTCGCTGCCCTTCTGGAACAACTTCTTCCTGATGGCGATCCTGATCTGGATCCAGACGGGCTTTGCGATGGTCATTCTCTCCGCTGCCCTTCGCGGCATTCCGGAGGAAACCATCGAGGCGGCAGTGATCGATGGGGCCAACCCGTTCCAGATCTTCTGGAAGATCATGGTGCCACAGATCTGGGGCACGATCGCCGTGGTGTGGACGACGATCACGATCCTCGTGCTGAAAGTGTTCGACATCGTCCTCACCATGACCAACGGCCAGTGGAACACGCAGGTTCTGGCCAATCTGATGTTCGACTGGATGTTTCGCGGCGGCGGGGATTTCGGGCGCGGGGCGGCGATCGCGGTGGTGATCATGCTGGCCGTGGTGCCGATCATGATCTGGAACATCCGGCAGGCCACGCGCGAAGCGGATGGGGGGCACTAAACCATGGCAGCACGTGGTTCCGTTGCCGGGCGCTGGGGCGTTCATCTGGCGGTTCTGTTCTTCGTGGTCCTTTGGACCGTCCCGACCCTGGGCATTCTCGTCACGTCCTTCCGCGAAGCCGGCCAGATCGTGGCGTCGGGCTGGTGGACGGCCCTTTCCTCCTCCGCCCGCACCGAAGCGGGGCGTTTGCCGACGCCTGAAACGCAGGTGGAGCGCGACGGGCGGTTCCTGCTCGAGGGCAACATCTTTGGCGAAGGCCAAAGCGGCACGGTGCTCGCCTTTGGCACCCGCGCGCAGAATCCGACCGAGTTCGCGGCGGGCGCCACGGCCGATATCCGCGATGGCGCCACGCTTCAGGTCAACGAGGACGGCGGGTTCACGCTTTCCTCGCCGACCCGCCTCGAAGGCTCGCGTGGCCAGCGTGTTTATTATCAGGCCTCCACGCCGCCCGAATTCACCGTGAAGAACTACGAGACGGTGCTTTTTTCCGAAGGCATCGGGCGCTCCTTCATCAATTCGCTGACGGTGACGATCCCCGCCACCATCATCCCGATCCTGATCGCAGCCTTTGCCGCTTATGCGCTGGCCTGGATGCGCTTTCCGGGGCGTGCGCTTCTGATCGCGACCGTGATCGGCCTGCTCGTCGTGCCCTTGCAGATGTCGCTGATCCCCTTGCTCAAGCTTTATAACGGCGTCGGTGCGTTTTTCGGCGTGCCGGCCAAGACCTATCTCGGCATCTGGCTGGCCCATACCGGCTTCGGCCTGCCTTTCGCGATCTATCTGCTTCGCGCTTATATCGCCGGACTGCCGCGCGAGATCATGGAATCGGCGCGCATCGACGGCGCGAGCGATTTCGAGATCTTCGTGAAGATCGTGCTGCCGCTGTCCTTCCCCGTTCTGGCCTCTTTCGCCATCTTCCAGTTCCTCTGGGTCTGGAACGACCTGCTCGTCGCGATGGTCTTCCTCGGCACGGGCACGGAACAGCTGGTGCTCACCGGCAAGCTCAACGCGCTCTTGGGGTCCAAGGGCGGCGATTGGGAAATCCTCACCACCTCCGCCTTCATCACCATTCTTGTGCCGATCGCTGTGTTCTTTGCTCTCCAGCGCTATTTCGTGCGCGGGCTTCTCGCCGGCTCGGTGAAGGGCGGGTAGGAACGGGCAAGACAAAGAGCAGAGCATGGACGCACGGGTGGAACGAGCGGCAGGGACGGCAGGGGTGGGCGACGCCGACTGGTGGCGGGGTGCCGTGATCTACCAGATCTATCCGCGCTCGTTTCAGGACACGAATGGCGACGGCATCGGCGATCTCGCGGGCATCACAAAGCGTCTGCCTTATGTCGCCTCGCTCGGCGTCGATGCGATCTGGATCTCGCCCTTCTTCCCCTCGCCGATGAAGGATTTCGGCTACGACGTGTCGGATTATTGCGGCGTCGATCCGATGTTCGGCACGCTCGACGATTTCGATGCGCTGATCGCCGAAGCGCACCGGCTGGGGCTGAAGGTGATGATCGACCAGGTGATCAGCCACACCTCGGACCTGCATCCGTGGTTCAGGGAAAGCCGCAAGAGCCGCGATAATCCGAAATCGGACTGGTATGTCTGGACTGATGCGAAGCCAGACGGCACGCCGCCCAACAACTGGTTGTCCGTCTTCGGCGGCTCCTCATGGGAGTGGGATACGGGGCGCCGGCAATATTACCTGCACAACTTCCTCACCACCCAACCCGATCTCAACTTCCACAATCCGCATGTGCAGGATGCGGTGCTGGGCGCGGTGCGCTTCTGGCTCGAGCGCGGCGTGGACGGGTTTCGGCTGGATACCGTGAACTTCTATTTCCACTCGGAGGGGCTGGAAAACAATCCGGCTTTGCCGATCGAGAAGCGCAACGACAAGTCGGCGCCGGCGGTCAACCCTTACGGGTATCAGGACCACGTCTATGACAAGAACCGGCCGGAGAATGTCGGTTTTCTCGAACGCTTCCGCGCGCTGCTCGACGAGTATCAGGCCCGCGCGGCGGTGGGCGAGGTGGGCGAGGGTCAGCGCGGCACGGAGCTGATGGCGGAATACACCAGCGGCACGAAGCGGCTGCAGATGTGCTACAGCTTCGAACTGCTCACTTCCGCCCCTTTGAGCCCCGGCCAGCTCAAGGAAACTCTGGAAGAGTTCGACGGGAAGGCGCCCGATGGCTGGGCCTGCTGGGCCACCTCGAACCACGACGTGGAGCGCACCGCCTCGCGCTGGGGCGACAATGTTGCGCCCGACAACCGCACGGCCTTCACCAAGCTCGTCGCGAGCCTGCTGCTCTCCTTGCGCGGCTCGGTCTGTTTGTATCAGGGCGAGGAACTGGGGCTGACCGAGGCGCAACTGCGCTTCGAGGATCTGCAGGACCCTTATGGCATCCGCTTCTGGCCCGATTTCAAGGGCCGCGACGGCTGCCGCACGCCGATGGTGTGGGACGCGGGCGACAAAGCGGGCGGCTTTTCGAGCGGCAAGCCCTGGCTTCCCGTTCCCCCCGAACACCTTCTGATGGCCGTGAGCGCCGAGGAAGACGACGACGCGTCCGTGCTCGCGCATTACCGGCGCTTTCTCCGCTTCCGTAAAACGCACCCCTCGCTGCAGCGCGGGTCGATCCTGTTTCTGAAGGCCGAAGGCGATGTGCTGGCTTTCCGGCGCGAATGGGAGGGCGAGACCCTGGTCTGTGCCTTCAATCTGGGAGAGGTGCCGGCCGAGATCGCGTTAGAGGATGCGGACGGTTGCGCGACGCTCCCCGACAGTGGACACTCGGGCACGGTTTCGGGCGATACGATCACGTTGCCGCCGCTTGGCGCATGGTTCGGCCGGCACGAATGAGCGAACCGGAAGAACAGGGAGGAGCAGAATGGCAGATCTGACGCTTCGGCAGGTGCGCAAGGCCTATGGGTCGGTGGAAATCCTGCACGGAATCGACCTCGACATCAAATCCGGCGAGTTCATCGTGTTCGTGGGGCCTTCCGGCTGCGGCAAGTCTACGCTGTTGCGCACGATTGCGGGGCTCGAGGACATTTCCTCGGGCACGCTGCAGATCGATGGCGAGACGGTGAACGACGTGCCGCCGTCCAAGCGCGGGATCGCCATGGTGTTCCAGTCCTACGCGCTCTACCCGCACATGACCGTTTACGACAACATGGCCTTCGGCATGAGGATCGCGCGGGCTCCGAAGGAGGAGATCGACCGGCGCGTGAAGGCGGCGGCCGACATCCTGCAGCTGACGCCCTATCTCGCGCGCCTGCCGCGTGCGCTCTCGGGCGGCCAGCGCCAGCGCGTGGCCATCGGCCGGGCCATCGTGCGCAATCCCAAGGTGTTCCTGTTCGACGAGCCGCTGTCGAACCTCGACGCCGCGCTCCGCGTCGCGACGCGCATCGAGATCGCCAAGCTCAAGGAATCGATGCCCGCCACCACCATGATCTATGTGACGCATGATCAGGTGGAGGCGATGACGCTGGCCGACCGCATCGTGGTCTTGAAGGACGGCTATATCGAACAGGTCGGCTCGCCGATGGAGCTCTACAAGAACCCCGGCAACCTGTTCGTCGCCCGCTTCATCGGCTCGCCTTCCATGAACATCCTGCCCGCCACCGTTTCACGCGCAGGCGCGCGGACGGAAGTGAAGCTGCCGGAGGGCCACACTGTCGAGGTGCCGGTGGAAACGCCGGCGAGTGCGGCGGGTGCCAAGGTGCATTTCGGCGTGCGGCCCGAGGATCTGCGCGTGGCGCGCGAGGGCGAATCGGTCTTCCTCGAAGGCAAGGTCGATTATGTCGAGCAGCTGGGCGAGGTGCAGCTGGTTTATCTGGATATCGGCCGCGCGGACGAGCCGCTGGTGGTCAAGCTGCCGGGCGGCGCGCCGGTCGAGCGTGGCGCGCCCCTGCGCCTGACGGCCTCGGCCGAAGACCTGCACCTCTTTGCCGAGGATGGCTCCTCGCTGCGCAGGCGGCAGCTGCCCGTCGCGGCCTGAGCAAAACCGAAAAGCAAAGAAAAACGGCGGCCACTGGCCGCCGTCCAACTGTTTGCCGATGCGAAGCGCTCAGTACGCGCTGCTGCCACCGCCGGTTCCGCTCGCCCCACCCGAACCGATCGTCCCTGAGCCGATCGACGAGCCCGAGGAGCCGTTGCCGGGAAGCGTGTCCGTAGGCGTGCCCTGATTGTCGCCGCCGACATTGTTGTTGGCCGAAGGTGCGGGCGCGCCGCCCACCGACCCTTCCGGCAGGATCGTGCCGGTGTTGCCGTAATCGATGGAGCCATTGTTGGCCGGTGCGTTGCTGCCGTTCTGGACCTGATCCGAGCCCAGGCCGCGCGCGGCGGGCTGATCGGAAGCGGCCGGATTGTTGGGCATGTTGTTGGTGGTCTGCGCCATTGCCGAGCCGGCGACGGTGAGGACAATCGCGGAAGCTGCAAGAAGTGCTTTCATGACAAATGCTCCTTTGAAGTTCTGGCCTCGAACACCCGGTAAATGGATCAGTGCGGGCGTGGCCATCTGATTGATACAGGGAGGAGAAGGCCGAACTCGGCGATGGGTTCCCTTCACGAAAATTTGGGGTCGGACGCCTGGGAGCGGCTAGAACCCGCGCAGAGCCTTTGCAACTGGCTGTCAACTGGCCCATAAGCGGCCCATGGTTCGCGCTCCCAAACCCGCTTCGGAAAAAGCCCTGCGCCGTGCCGGCGTGCGCATCACGCGGCAGCGCAAGGTGATCCTCCAGGTTCTGGAAGACGCCGACCATCTCGATGCGCCGGGCATCCATGCGCGCGCCGCCGCGGTCGATCCGAGCATCTCGCTGTCCACCGTTTATCGCACCGTGAAGCTGCTCGAAGACCAGGGCGCCCTCCATCGTCATGCCTTCGGCGACGGCCCCGCCCGTTTCGAAGGCGCGCATGGCGAGCATCATGATCACCTGATCGACATCGAGACCGGCGACGTGATCGAGTTCGCGTCACCCAAGATCGAGGAATTGCAGCAGGCCATCGCCGACAGCCTCGGCTACGACATCGTCCATCATCGGCTGGAGCTTTATGGGCGCAAGCGGCAACCGGAGGCCCAAGCCGACAAGAGCAAGGATTAGGCCCAAGCCGACAAGAGCAAGGATTAGGCCCAAGCCGACAAAAGCAAGGGTTAGGGCCAAGCCGACCAAGGCAAAGATTGACGCCCTGTCGTCCCGCTCCACATTGGCCGTGCCGGGGCCGCTCCATCGGGGGCTGACCTGATCGATGCGGGCCATGCTATGGGCTCGTCTCAACGATTCGCAAGCGGAGAGGGTGCCCATGGAACTGGCGGAAATCGGCCTTGTCGGCCTCGGCGTGATGGGATCGAACCTCGCGCTCAACATCGCCGAGCACGGCCACCGCATCGCGGTGTGGAACCGCGAACTGCCCCGCTTGCCCGAATTCATCCGCGACGCGGGCGATCTGGCCCAGCACATCATCCCGACCGAGACGATCGAGCAGCTGATCGCCGCCATCAAGCCGCCGCGCGCGGTGATCCTGATGATCCCGGCGGGTGCCGCCGTGGACGAGCAGATCGGCATCCTCAAGCCGCTTCTGGGCGAGGGCGGGCTCATCATCGATGCCGGAAACAGCGACTTCCGCGACACGGTGCGCCGGGTCAAGGAACTGGAAGGTTCGGGCGTGACGCTGGTCGGCATGGGCGTGTCGGGCGGCGAAGAGGGCGCGCGCCATGGGCCTTCGATGATGGCGGGCGGCGAGCGTTCGGCCTTTGCCCGCATCGAACGGATCATCATGGATATCGCCGCGCGCACCAAGGACGGCGAGCCCTGTGCCGCATGGCTCGGGCCGGACGGCGCAGGCCATTTCGTGAAGACGATCCACAACGGCATCGAATATGCCGACATGCAGATGATCGCCGAGATTTACGGCGCGTTCCGCGACGGCGCGGGGTTGAAGCCTGCCGAGACCGCCGAAATCTTCAAGGACTGGAACACGCGCGAGCTCGATTCCTACCTGATCGAGATCACGGCGCGCGTGTTGTCGGCCGTCGACAAGGAAACGGAGAAACCGATCGTCGATATCATCCTCGACCGCGCGGGCCAGAAGGGCACCGGCCTGTGGTCGGCGGTGGAAGCCGAGCGGCTGGGCCGCCCGGCCAGCGTGATCGAGGCCGCCGTCGGCGCGCGCGTTCTGTCTTCGCTCAAGGACGAGCGCGAGGCGGCGGAAAAGGCCTATGGCCTGGGCAAGCCGGAAGCGGGCGCTTTCACGAAGAACGATGCGCAACTGCTCGAACACGCGCTGCTCGCCGGCAAGGTCGTGGCCTATGCGCAGGGTTTCGCCGTGCTCGCCATGGCCTCGCGCATGTTCGACTGGAACCTGCCGCTGCCGACCGTTGCCCGCATCTGGCGCGCCGGCTGCATCATCCGGTCCCAGTTCCTGGGCACCATCGCGGCCGCCTTCGAAGGGCCAAAGGTGGACAACCTTCTGATGACGCCCGCCTTCATCGACATCATGAAGCGCTCCCACGGCGCCTTGCGCGAGGTGGTGGCGCGCGCGGCGCAGGCCGGACTGCCGATGCCGGCTTTGTCTTCGGCGCTGGCTTATTTCGACAGCTACCGGCAGGGGCGTGGCACCACCGATCTGATCCAGGCCCAGCGCGACTTCTTCGGCGCGCACGGCTTCGAGCGCATCGACCAGCCCGGCGCGCATCACGGCATCTGGGGCATCAGCGAGATGCCGGCCACGCCGACGCCGGGCGAGAAGGCTTGAGGACAGAAACAAAGGGCCCGCTTCGGCGGGCCTTTTTGTTTTCAGTGCTGCTTGTTGAGATGCCGGTGCAGGCGGCCAAGTCACTCCCACCCCTTACCCCTCCCCACAGGTGGGAGGGGAGGACGTCATCGCCGAGCCCGCCTGCGACGCTTGGCGTCTGGCGCGAAGGAACAAGTAAGAGGCTGGGGTCTCCCCGCCCCCTTATGGGGAGGGGTACGAGGTGGGGGTGACGCGTCCGCTAGACTCGACGTTTCAGAACGTCCTCATCTCTCCTGCTTCTTGCAATCCGCCGCCTTTCACTTGGAGTTCGGGTCTCGCCGAGGGGCTTATACCCGTTCCGCCACCTTCGCCTTGCCGCGCATGGGTTCGCGCTTCAGTTCCACCACGCGTGAGAAGAACGTGCCGTCCGCCTTTTCAACTTGGCCGATATTCAGGAGCGCGGAATCCTTCAGCTCCGTTTCGAACAGCTTGAACACTCGTTCCCGCGCCGGCCCGTGGAACGAATCCAGCGCCTGGTTGACCACGATCCAGTCCGGCCGGTGCATGGCGAGGCGGGCGAAGGCGACGAGGCGCTGGTCGTCTTCGGAAAGCTCGCGGTCCCAACGGCCCACGCGGTCGAGGCGATCGGACAGATGGCGAAGGCCGAGGCGGTCGAGCAGGTCGGGAGCGGCATTCGCCGCGACGTCGCTGGCGGCCATCGGATAGGAGAGCGCCTCGCGCAGGGTGCCGGGCGGCATATAGGGGGCGGCCGGGACGAAGGCGACGGAAGCACCCTTGGGCAGGCCGATGCGCCCCTCGCCTTCGCGCCAGAGCCCGGCCATCGCCTTGAACAGAAGCGTCTTGCCGACGCCCGCCTCGCCGGTGATGGCGATGCGCTCGCCGGGGGCGACGACCAGTTGCGGTTCGCTCAACCGCGCACGGCCCACCGGCGAGATGATCGCGACCTTATCGAACACTACGCGGTTCTCTTCGCTCGCATCCAGCCTGATGCCGAGCGTCGGATGGATGATGGGCGAGGGCAGTTCGGTAAGGGCGGCGCGGAAATTGCCGACGCGGAGCAGCGTAGCACGCCAGTCGGCGATGGCGCCGATATGGTCCACGAACCAGCGCAGCGCGGTGTGAACCTGCGTGAAGGCGGCAGCCGCCATCATCAGCCCGCCAAAGGAAAGATGGCCCGAGAAATAGACCGGCGAGGCGATGACGATCGGTGCCACCACTGTGATCCAGCCATAGCCGGAGGTGACGAAAGTGAGCCGCACCACCGCATTCATGATGTTGCGCACGGCTTTGAGCACCGAGGACAGGTTCTCCTCGAGCCGCCGCTCTTCGCCTGCTTCCGCGCCCTCGAGCGCGATCGCCTCGCGGTTCTCGTTGACCCGCACCAGCGCGAAGCGCATCGCCGCCTCGCGCTCGTAGCGCTCGCTGTTGAGCTTGATCAGCGGTCGGCCGACCAGCCATGAAAGCGCCGAAGCCACGCCCGCATAAAGAAACGCGGCCCAGACCATGTAGCCGGGAATGGCGATGGCCGTGCCGTTGAACATGAAGGAGAAGCCGGCCGAGATCGACCAGAGGACGCCGATGAACGAGACGAGCAGGATGCCCGACTGCATGAGGCCGATGCCGAGATCGGCGCTGAGATCGGCCAGCTGCATGGCATCCTGATGCACGCGCTGGTCGGGGTTGACGCTGACGGCACCCGCTGCCGCCAGCCGCGCGCCGCGCCCCGGCGCCATCCATTCCTTGAGAAGATCGTGCGTCAGCCCTTCGCGCAGCTTGATGTGCAGCATCTGGTTGAACCAGGCCTGCACGGTGTTGAGGACGAGGAGAAAGGCTGCGATCTGCACGAAGACGAGCAATTGCTGGAAGAAGCCCGCCAGGTTGCGGCGCTCGATGGCATCATAGAACGGTTTGTTCCAGCTGTTGAGCAGCACCTGCCCGTAGGCTGTCGCGAGGATGATGCCGAGCAGACCAGCACAAAGCAGGAAGATCGCGTTGCGCGCGGGCGAAGCCATGAAGGCAGCGCGCATCATGCGCAGCTGTCCGCCGAATGTCTGCTCCTTGGATGCCGGCGGCACCACAGGCTTCATGTTCATGGCCCGACCTTTCCTCGGTCCTTGGGACATCGTGCCGAAGAGTGTCCGGCACAATCCCATCTGGCCTCAATATACCTTTCAGAATGGTATCGGTTCCGTGAGGAGGGAGGCTCAGTCCGCTTTCGGCGTAGCCAGGCTCTGCAGGGTGGCGACCGGCGCGCCATTGATGGCACCCAGAAGCGCACGGGCGAGTTCGCGCCCCGCATGGCGGAAATCCTCGGGCACCACATGGATGGCCGAGCGGAACAGTTTCAGGATCGCGGTCGATTCCTTGGACACGAGATCGATGTCGCGGCCGACCACCAGCCCCGCATCCTCGATGCCGGCGACGAGCGCCAGCGTCGCGGCCCCCGCCGAACTCACCAGCCCGTCGGGCCGGTTGGGCCGTTCCATGAGCTTTCTGGCTTCCTCGCGGATGCCTGACACCGGGCTGTCGAGCGACACATGCGAGAAGGGCACTTCCACGCAGCCTGTTTCGCTCAGGCCCTCGAGAAAGCCGTCCCGCGTATGGTGGTGGTAGGACAGGTTGCGTCGTGGCGCGAGCAGCGCGAGCCGCTTGCGGCCCAGCCCTGCGAGTTTCTGCACGGCCTGGCGTGCGAAGGCGGCATTGTCGTAGTCGTGGAAGGGGTGCTCGATCCCGCTCGTGGTGCGGCCGTGGGTGGCGAACGGAAAGCGGCGCTCGGCCATGAAGCGCACGCGCGGGTCGTCGGGTTCGGTGCGCGAGATGATGATGCCGTCCGCAGACCCGGTCTCAAGCACGTAGCGCACCGGTTCCATCGGGTCGTTGGTGCCGGAATAGGGCGTGACGATCAGGTGATAGGGCGTCTTCGCGAGCACTTCCGAAATGCCGTAGATCACGTCGGACACGAAGCCGCCGATATATTCGTCGGTGTTGAGCACGAGGCTGATGACATTGGTCTTGCCCGTGCGCAGGCGGACGCCCGCGCGGTTGGGACGGTAGCCCACTTCGCGCGCGACGAGCTGCACGCGGCGTCGCGTTTCCTCGCCGATCTCGGGCGCATCCTTCAGCGCACGCGAAACGGTTGTGACGCCCAGGCCCGTCATGAAGGCGATGGTCTTGAGTGTCGGACGTTCGTTTTCCGCTTGGGTCTGCGCATCCATGGTCTTGATCGCGTCTTCGTCCCCTGACGGCTTTCTCCCTTGAAAGCGCGCTCACGCCTGCTTTTCGCAGAGTCTTCGCGGCACAGCAAGTCGCCTGAAACGTTTCAGATTTTGTTGCATGGCTCATTGAACCGAGCGCTGGAAGCTTCTCGCTTCCCCAGGTTCTCAACGTCACCCGGTTCGAGATAGTGCGGTGCAACGGTACTTTTGCTGCGCTGCGAAATCATTCGGCTGGCGAAGAAAATACCATTCGGGTGTCAGAAGTCGCTTGCGCGCGCAAAAATCCACAGCTAGCTTCGCCATCTGTAACGTTTCAGATCTGGGAGGAACAGGATGCGTTATCGGTTGGGCATGGCCGCGCTCGCGGGCTCGGTTGCCTTTTCCCTTTCACCGGCTTTCGCCACCGACCTCGAAGTCACCCACTGGTGGACATCCGGCGGCGAGGCCGCAGCCGTCGCCGAATTCGCCAAGGCGTTCGACGCCACCGGCAACAAGTGGATCGACGGCGCCATCGCCGGTTCCGGCGGCACGGCGCGGCCGATCATGGTCAGCCGCATCACCGGCGGCGACCCGATGGGCGCGACCCAGTTCAACCATGGCCGTCAGGCGGAGGAACTGGTGCAGGAAGGCCTGATGCGCGACCTGACCGACCTGGCCACCAAGGAAAAATGGGCCGAGGTGATCCGCCCCAAGAGCCTGCTCGACAACTGCACCATCGAGGGCAAGATCTACTGCGCGCCGGTCAACATCCATTCCTGGCAATGGCTGTGGCTGTCCAACAAGGCTTTCACGGATGCCGGCGTCGCCGTGCCGACCAACTGGGACGAGTTCGTCGCCGCAGCCCCCAAGCTGCGCGAAAAGAACATCATTCCGCTGGCTGTCGGCGGTCAGGGCTGGCAGGCGACCGGCGCGTTCGACACGATGCTTCTGGAGCTGGGCGGCAAGGACCTCTATCTCAAGATCTATCAGGACAAGGACTCGGAAGCCGCCGGGGGGCCTGAAGCCGCGAAGATCTTCAAGGCGGCGGATGATGCCCGCAAGCTGGCCAAGGGCTCCAATGTCCAGGACTGGAACCAGGCGACGAACCTCGTGATCACCGGCAAGGCCGGCGGCCAGATCATGGGCGACTGGGCGCAGGGCGAGTTCGCGGTCGCGGGCCTGAAAGCCGGCACCGACTATTCCTGCCTGCCGGGCTTGGGCGTTTCCAACCCGACACTGGCGACGGGCGGCGACGCCTTCTATTTCCCCGTGCTGAAGGACGAAGCCAAGTCGGCCGCACAGGAGGTGCTGGCCTCGACCATGCTGAAGCCTGAAGTCCAGGTCGCCTTCAACGCCAAGAAGGGCTCGCTCCCCGTGCGCGGCGACGTCGATGTCGGCTCCGTCAACGACTGCACCAGAAAGGGCCTCGACATCCTCGCCAAGCCCGACAGCGTGGTGAAGAGCACCGACGAACTCGCCTCCGCCGACACGCAGAAGCAGAAGGAGGACCTGTTCACGGAATTCTTCGCCAACGAATCGCTCACGGCGGAAGATGCGCAGAAGCGGTTCGCGGAGATCATTTCCTCGGCGGATTGAGTGAGCCTGCCGGTGTCGAGCACGACATCTCCAAGGTCAGGCACGGCGTCTCCGCTCCCCTCCCCCTTGTGGGGAGGGGTATGGGGTGGGGGTGACGGTGCCCACTAGGATCTGGCCTACAGCGATTAAGCGAGCACGGAAGTTGCGTGGCGACATGACCGAGGGCGAGACGCGCCTTTGGCATGAGCTCAAAGGCTTCCGCAGGCTTTATGGGATTCACGTTCGCAAGCAGGTGCCGATTGGCAGTTACGTGGTGGATTTTGCGATCCACGATCTGAAGCTGGTGATCGAAGTGGACGGTCAGCACCATCAGTTGCCGGAGCGCCAAGCTCGTGATGCCGAACGGGACGGTTGGCTGAATGCGCAAGGCTACCGCGTGCTTCGCTTCAACACCGGTGAATTATCGGCCTCCTTTGATGGCTGCATCGAGGAGATCCTGCGCGAAATCGGGGTGGATCAGCCTGGCGGAGACCTTACCCCCACCCCTAACCTGCCTTTCGCATGGCTCAAGGCGTTCGAAGCTCGAAAAGCCATCTCCATGGCTTTTCGCCGGCCCGAGTGCCGTCGCTCCTCACCCCCACAAGGGGGAGGGGAACGCCGCCGAGAGCTGCTCCCTCTCGAAGAGGAAGTCTGATGACCTCAACGACCCTCTCAACCACCCGACCCAAACGCCCCTCCCAGCTTTTCCGCAATCTCAGTGCGAAGCTGGCGTCGATCCCGATGATCCTCACGGCGCTGGTGATCTTTCTCGGCGGCACGGTCTGGACGGTCGTCTATTCCTTCACCTCCTCGCGCCTCCTGCCGCGCCTGCGCTGGGCGGGGCTCGAGCAGTATGAGCGGTTGTGGGCCACGCCGCGCTGGCTGGTTTCGATCGAGAACCTCCTCGTCTACGGCGTACTGTCGCTGATCTTCTCCTTCGTGATCGGCTTCGTGCTGGCAGCGCTCATGGACCAGAAGATCCGCTTCGAAAGCGCGTTTCGGACGATCTTTCTCTACCCCTTCGCGCTGTCCTTCGTGGTAACCGGCCTCGTCTGGCAGTGGCTGCTCAATCCGGAATTCGGCGTGCAGAACATCGTGCGCGAAATGGGCTGGACGAGTTTCACCTTCGATCCGCTCTACGACCAGAGCATCGTCATCTATGGCATCCTGATCGCCTCGCTGTGGCAGGGCACGGGGCTCGTGATGTGCTTGATGCTGGCGGGCCTGCGCGGCATCGACGAGGACATCTGGAAGGCTGCGCGCGTGGACGGCATTCCGATGTGGAAGACCTACCTTTTCATCGTCATTCCGATGATGCGGCCCGTCTTCATCACCACGCTGGTGATCGTCGCGAGCGGCATCGTGCGTGTCTACGACCTCGTCGTCGCCCAAACCTCGGGTGGGCCGGGCACGGCGTCCGAAGTGCCCGCGAAATACGTCTACGACTACATGTTCCAGGCGCAGAATCTGGGTCAGGGCTTCGCGGCCTCGACGGTGATGCTTCTGACGGTCGCCATCGTCGTCGTACCCTGGGCCTATCTCGAATTCGGGAGGCGCAAGCGTGTTTGAGAGCTTGTTTGAGGATATCCTTGGGTCGGTCCAACGGTCCTTTTCGCTGCTCGCTTCGTTGCCGAGCCTCGCCGATGCCACAGCATCGTCTGCGTTCGGCGCCTCGCGAAGCAACAAAAATTCCTCGCTAGCCCTCCGCCAATGAATCCTCAAATAAGCTCTAACCCCGCGACCCTTGCCACGACCGTGGCCGGCATGGATGCGGTCGCCGATCGTGTGCGCCCCGGCGTCGAAGCGGGCCCGCGCGGGAGCCGCCGCCGCTCGGCGCTTTCAACGCGCAACGTCGTGATCTACGGTGTGCTTTCGGTGGTGGCGATCTACTATCTGATCCCGCTTTACGTGATGGTGGTGACCTCGCTGAAGGGCATGCCCGAGATCAGGCTCGGCAACATCTTCGCTCCCCCCATGGAGATCACTTTCGAGCCCTGGGCCAAGGCCTGGGCGTCGGCCTGCACGGGCCTCAACTGCGACGGGCTTTCGCGCGGCTTCTGGAACTCGGTGCGCATCACCGTGCCGTCGACGATCCTGTCGATCCTGATCGCCTCGATCAACGGTTATGCACTCGCCAACTGGCGCTTCAAGGGCGGCGAGCTGTTCTTCACGATCCTGATCGTGGGCGCCTTCATTCCCTATCAGGTGATGATCTATCCGATCGTGATCATCCTGCGCGAGATGGGCATCTATGGCACGCTCACGGGGCTGACCATCGTGCACACCATCTTCGGCATGCCGATCCTCACCCTTCTCTTCCGCAACTATTTCGCCTCCGTGCCGGAAGAACTCTTCAAGGCCGCACGCGTCGATGGCGCGGGGTTCTGGGGCATCTACTGGAAGATCATGCTGCCGATGAGCCTGCCGATCTTCGTGGTGGCGCTGATCCTGCAGGTGACGGGCATCTGGAACGACTTCCTGTTCGGCGTCGTCTACACGCGCCCCGACACCTATCCGATGACGGTCCAGCTCAACAACATCGTCAACTCGGTGCAGGGCGTGAAGGAATACAACGTCAACATGGCCGCGACCATCCTCACGGGGCTGGTGCCGCTCGTCATCTACTTCGTTTCCGGCAAGCTCTTCGTGCGCGGCATCGCCGCCGGCGCGGTGAAAGGCTGAGAGATCCCATGCTCATGACGCAAACCCGTTCCGCCCCTGTCGCCGCAATCACCGAGCCCTCCAGCGTCAGCGTGCGTGACCTGAGGCTCAGTTTCGGCTCGGTCTCCGTGTTGAGCGATCTCAACCTCGAAATCCGCGAGGGCGAGTTCCTGGTGCTGCTCGGGCCTTCCGGCTGCGGCAAGTCCACGCTGCTCAACTGCATCGCGGGTCTTCTCGACATTTCCGACGGGCAGATCTTCATCAAGGGAAAGAACGTCACCTGGGAGGAGCCCAAGGATCGCGGCATCGGCATGGTGTTCCAGTCCTATGCGCTCTATCCGCAGATGACGGTGAAGGGAAACCTGTCCTTCGGGTTGAAGAATGCCGGGCTGCCCAGGGACGAGATCGAGCGGCGCATCGCGCAAGCCGCCGAGATTTTGCAGATCGGCCCGCTTCTGGAGCGTCGCCCGGCCCAGCTTTCGGGCGGCCAGCGCCAGCGCGTCGCGATCGGCCGGGCGCTGGTGCGCGACGTGGACGTGTTTCTGTTCGACGAACCGCTGTCGAACCTCGACGCCAAGCTGCGCTCGGAACTGCGCGTCGAGATCAAGCGCCTGCACCAGCGGCTCGCCAACACCATGATCTATGTGACGCATGACCAGATCGAAGCCCTGACGCTCGCCGACCGCATCGCTGTGATGAAGAACGGCGTGATCCAGCAGCTCGATGCGCCGCAGGTGATCTATAACCGCCCGGTCAACCGTTATGTCGCGGGCTTTCTCGGCTCGCCGGGCATGAATTTCACCGATGGCGAAATCGCGCTGCGCGATGGCGCCGCTTTCTTCACCGCGCCCGGCATGGCGGTGCCGCTCCACAAATATCGCGCAAGCAAGGGCACCCTGCAGCCCGGCCCGGCCGTGTTCGGCATGCGCCCCGAGCATGTCGCGCTCAATGCCGGCGCGGACTGGCCGTTTTCAGCGCAGGGCCCTTGCGAGATCGTGGAGCCGATGGGCTCGGATTCGCTGATCTGGACGCAGATCGGCGGCCAGAGCTTTTCGGTGCGCGTCACGTCCGAGCGCGCACCTCAGCTGGGCGACATCGTGTCGGTCGGCTTCGATCCGATCAACGCCTCGATCTTCGACGCCGCTTCGGGCGAGCGTCTGTGAATTCATAGCAGAAGGTAATCATGATGGACTGGTCTTTTCAGCTCTACAGCGCGCGCAACTTCAAGCCTTGGAGCCAGGTCGTCGAAACGCTTGGGAAACTCGGCTACAGCCAAGTCGAGGGCTTCGGTGGCGTGTATGAAGACCCCGAGGGCTTCCGCGCGCTGCTCGACCGCAACGGGATCGCGATGCCGTCGGGCCATTTCGGCTTCGCGCAGTTGAACGACGATCTCGACGGGGCGCTGAGCATCGCCAAGACACTCGGCATGAAGCTCGTCGCCTGCCCCCATATCGACGTCGCCAGCCGGCCGACGGATGTGGAGGGCTGGAAGCGTTTCGGCGAGCAGCTGGGTGCCATCGGGAAACGCGTCGAGGCCGAGGGCTACCGCTTCGCCTGGCATAACCACGATTTCGAGTTCCAGGCGCTTGCCGACGGCTCGCTCCCGCAGAC
Organism: Mesorhizobium liriopis; assembly: GCF_024053505.1. GTDB lineage: Bacteria > Pseudomonadota > Alphaproteobacteria > Rhizobiales > Rhizobiaceae > Mesorhizobium_B > Mesorhizobium_B liriopis. Next base: position 197,204 of record NZ_JAMXQS010000002.1, read on the forward strand.
GCACCTTCTCGACGCCGCGCCCGATCTGGGCTGGGAGATGGATGTCGCCTGGGTCATCAAGGGTGGCGGCAGTGTCGATATGTGGATCGACAAATACGCCGACCGCATCGTGGCCGTCCATGTGAAGGACATCGCGAAAAACGGCGAGGGACTGGACGAGGACGGCTGGTCCGATGTCGGGCATGGCACGGTGGATTGGAAGGCGCTGGTGAGGAAGTTCAGGGAAAAGACGCCGGCTCAATATTTCATCATGGAGCAGGACAACCCGAACGATTTCGAGCGCTTCGCGCGCCGCTCCATCGAAACCGTCCAGGCATTCTGACAAGCATTTCAGGGTATCAAGACAATGGCAGACAAGCAGAAGGCACCGAAGGCGGCGAAGCCCGGTGCCCGGAACGGCAAGGTGCTCGGCGTCGGCGTGATCGGCGCGGGCAATATCTCCACGGCCTATTTCAGGCTCGCGCCGCTCTTTCGCGGGGTCGAGATGCGCGCCTGTGCGGATATCAACATGGCGGCGGCGCAAGCGCAGGCGGAGACGTTCGGCCTTCGCGCGCTTTCCGTGGACGAGCTTCTCGCCGACCCGGATATCGACATCGTGGTCAACCTGACCATCCCCGCCGTGCACTACGAGGTGTCCAAGAAAATCCTGGATGCGGGCAAGCATGTCTATTCCGAAAAGCCCTTCGTGCTTTCGGTCGAAGAAGGGCTGGACCTCAAGAAGCGCGCGGAAGCCGGCAATCTGCGCGTGGGCTCCGCGCCCGACACCTATCTCGGCGGCGCGCACCAGCAGGTCCGCGCGCTGATCGATAGCGGCGCGGTCGGCAAGATCACCAGCGGCACGGCCTTCGTGATGAGCCACGGCATGGAGCACTGGCATCCAAACCCCGACTTCTTCTTCCAGCCGGGCGCAGGCCCCGTGCTCGATGTCGGGCCTTACTATGTGGCGAACCTCATCCAGCTGATCGGCCCGGTGAAGCGGCTCGCGGCCTTCGCCACGACGCCCAAGACGGAGCGCACGATCCTGTCGCAGCCGCGCGCGGGCGAGAAGATTCCGGTCGGCACGCCGACCACGATCTCAGGCATTCTCGAATTTCATTCGGGTGCCGTGATCGCGCTCAACGCCTCGTGGGACGTGTGGAGCCATGGCCACGCGCCGATCGAGCTTTACGGTGAAGACGGCACGGTGTTCGTGCCCGACCCGAACTTCTTCGGCGGCGAGGTGTCGATCACCAAGGGCGACAAGCGGGTCAAGAAGCTGCCTAAATGGGAGCACCCGTTCTCGGTCCAGAACGACCGGCACAAGGAGGGCTTCTACGCCAATTACCGCACGGCGGGTCTGGCCGACATGGCGCTGGCGATCCTTGAAGGGCGGCCGCACCGCTGCTCGCTGGAATCGGCACTTCATGCGGTGGAGGTGATGACGGGGCTGTTGAAATCGGGCGAGACGGGACAGTTCGTGGAGCTGCAGACCACCTGCGAACGGCCGGCGGCGCTGGGCGTGAAGGAGGCGGAGGCGATGATGGTGCAGAAGGAGGGGAAGCGAAAGGCGGCGTGAGGGCAAGTCCTCTCCCCCCTTGAGGGGGAGATGTCACCGAAGGTGACAGAGGGGGTTGTCTCAGAAGGCACCGCATGAAGCTGCGTCCCACGCTGCCGTGATGACCCCACCCCCGGCCTTTGGCCGGACCCTCCCCTCAAGGGGGAGGGAGGCCTCGCGCACGCGCCTCGAATCCTGCTAACCCCCGCTCACACCTCTCCAACCACCGAGCCTCGTCATGCCCTACACCCCCGCTGAAAACCGCTACGCCCGCATGCCTTACAACCGCTGCGGGCGGTCCGGCCTCAAGCTTCCCGCCATCTCCTTCGGTCTGTGGCACAATTTCGGCCACACCACCCCGCACGAGACCAAGCGCGACCTGTGCCGCACGGCCTTCGATCTGGGCATCACCCATTTCGATCTCGCCAACAATTACGGGCCGCCTCCGGGCACGGCCGAGGAGGCGTTCGGCGAAATCCTGCGCACCGATTTCGCGGGGCTGCGCGACGAACTGATCATCTCTTCCAAGGCCGGCTACGACATGTGGCCGGGGCCTTATGGCGAGTGGGGTAGCCGGAAATATCTGATCGCCTCGCTCGACCAGAGCCTGAAGCGGATGGGTATCCCTTATGTCGACATCTTCTATTCCCACCGCTTCGACCCCGACACGCCGCTCGAGGAAACCTGCGGCGCGCTGGATTATGCGGTGCGCTCGGGCCGCGCGCTTTATGTCGGCATCTCGTCCTACAACTCGCAGCGCACGCGCGAGGCGGCAAAGATCCTGAAGGCGCTCGGCACGCCGCTTCTGATCCACCAGCCGTCCTATTCGCTGGTCAATCGCTGGATCGAGGAAGACGGGCTGCTCGACACGCTCGACGAAGTGGGCGCGGGCTCGATCGTGTTCTCGCCGCTCGCGCAAGGGCTCTTGACCGACAAATACCTGACCGGCGTGCCGGAAGGCAGCCGCGCCACGGAAAACCACTTCTTCAGGCGCTCCTTCCTGAGCCCCGAAACGCTCGAAAAGGTGCGGGGCCTGAACGCCATCGCGCAGGGGCGCGGCCAGACTTTGGCGCAGATGGCCATCGCCTGGGTGTTGCGCGGCGGCCGTGTGACGAGCGCGCTCGTGGGTGCGAGCCATGCGGAACAGCTGCGCGACGTGGCGGGCGCGGTGAACAATCTCGCCTTTTCCGACGACGAATTGAGCCGGATCGACACCTTTGCACGCGAGGCCAGCATCAATCTCTGGACCAAGTCGGCCGAACTGGAAAGCTGACCACAACAGGTTTGGACGCGAGGCCTTTCGGGAGAAAAGGCCTCGCGGTTCATGGAGGAGGAGCCATGACCACGATCCGCAACCCGATCCTGCGCGGCTTCAATCCCGACCCCTCGATCTGCCGGGTCGGCGAAGACTACTTCATCGCGACCTCCACCTTCGAGTGGTATCCGGGCGTGCAGATCCACCACTCGCGCGATCTGGCGAACTGGACGCTCCTCTGCCGCCCGCTTTCCCGCGCGGCCCAGCTCGACATGCGCGGCAATCCGGATTCGGGCGGCATCTGGGCGCCTTGCCTGTCTCACGCCGATGGGCTGTTCTGGCTGGTCTACACGGATGTGAAGCGGCTCGACGGCTCGTTCAAGGACGGCCACAACTACATCGTCACGGCCCCCAACATTTCCGGCCCGTGGTCGGACCCGATCTACGCCAATTCGAGCGGCTTCGACCCTTCGCTCTTTCATGACGATGACGGGCGCAAGTGGTTCGTGAACATGCTCTGGAACCACGTCTCGACGGGCGTCGGCGGCCAGCCGAAGCACCCCTCCTTCGCCGGCATCCTGCTTCAGGAATACGATCCGACAGCACGAAAGCTCGTCGGGCCGATCCGCAACATCTTTCGCGGCAGCGCGCACGGGCTGGTGGAAGGGCCCCATTTGTTCAAGCGCGAAGGCTGGTATTACCTGACCACTGCCGAGGGTGGCACGGGCTACGACCATGCGGTGACCATGGCGCGCTCGCGTGAGATCGCCGGGCCCTATGAGCTGCATCCCGACACGCACCTGATCACGTCGAAGGACGCGCCCGAGGCCGCCCTGCAGCGCGCCGGCCATGGGCAGATCGTGGAAACGCCGGATGGCGCGGTCTATCACACACATCTCTGCTCGCGCCCGCTGCCCGGCATGCGGCGCTCGCCATTGGGACGCGAAACGGCGATCCAGAAATGCGAATGGGGTGCCGATGGCTGGCTCCGGCTGGTCGGCAATGGGCCGGTTCCGCGCGAAACGGTGCCGGGGCTGGAGAAGAGTCCGGTTCCCGACAGTCCGAATCCGGCTAAGCTTTCGCGGCAAACATTCCAATCCGGCACGCTGCCGGAAGAATTCCAGTGGCTGCGCACGCCATATCCCGAGCGTATCTTCCGTCTCGGCGAGGGTGGCCTGACGCTGATTGGCCGCGAGTCGCTCGGTTCGTGGTTCGAGCAGGCGCTGGTGGCGCGGCGGCAGGAGCATTTTGCGTTTCGTGCCGAAACGGAGGTGCATTTCGCGCCCGACACCATCCAGCAGGCGGCGGGCCTCATCCACTACTACAACCGCGCCAAGCTGCATTTTATCGCGGTAGCCTACGACGAGACGCTCGGCCGTGTCCTCCAGATCATGTCCTGTCCCGCCGACTGGCCCGACTGCCGCCTGCGCTTTCCGCTCGATCCGCCCTTGCCCTTGCCGGGCGACGGCCCTGTGCGGCTGCGGATGGAGGTGGATGGGGCCGAGTTGCAGTTCTTCGTCGAGCGCGACGGCGCATGGCGGGCGGTCGGCCCGGTGCTCGATGCGAGCCTGATCTCGGACGAGGCGGGCACGCGCAACGAGCACGGCTCGTTCACGGGCGCATTCGTCGGAATGGCGGCGTTCGATACGAGTGGGGCGGGACGGGAAGCGCGGTTCGGGTGGTTCGCGTATGAGGGGCGGGATGGTTGAATGATGGTGGGCTCGGACTGAACCTGCCGTTCGTTGCCTCTTCTCGATCTGAAAGAGGTCGCATCCCCCTGAACCTTTCCGCTTCTCCGCCATTCCCCTGCGAACCTAAGCGGAACCCAGGATTGGCCCTATGTCTCACAACGCCAACCTCGCCAAAGGCGTGGTCGCAGGTTTCGCCGCGGGCTTGGTCGCCTCGCTCGCCATGGATCTTTTCCAGCGTGCGGCGAGCAGCCTGCAATCGGACGAGGGCGGCTCCGACGAGGATCCGGCGACGGTGAAGGCCGCGAATGCGGTGGCGCGACAGGCCACCGGCCGTTCCGTGCCGCGTTCCGCCAAGCCGGCGGCGGGCGAGGTGGTGCATTATGCGACGGGCGCGGGGCTCGGGGTTCTCTATGGCGGGCTGGCCGAGCTGGCGCCTGTCACCACGGCCGGGGCCGGCGCGGGATATGCGGTGGCGACTTGGGCCGCACTCGACGAAGGTGCCGTGCCCGCGCTCGGCTGGGGGCCGAAGGCGACCGAAACGCCGCTGAGCAGCCATGCCTATGGGCTCGCCTCGCATCTGATCTACGGCGTCACGCTGGAATTCGCCCGCAGACTGATCCGCGAAAGGCTCTGATGCCCTCGACAAGCCCATTGCGGGATCATGCCGCGGAACGGTTGTCCCGCTGCGAAAGGCCTAATGCCGATAATCCGATCCCTCGCCATCGAGAATGGCCTTGAGTTCGTCCAGATGCCTGTCGGCCTGTCCCGGATAGTTATCGGCTTCGTCGGCGACCTTGCGTGCCACCGCATCCGATAGCGTCCGCAAGGGGCGGCCGGTCCACAGGGCCTTGATGTAGGTCTCCGCCGCGCGCTCGAAGTAATACATGCGGTTGAAGGTGTCCGCGACCGTGTCGCCGATCACCAGCACCCCGTGATTGCCCATGATCATCACCTTGTGCTTCGGGTCCGCGAAGAGTTGGGCACAGCGCGCGCCTTCTTCCTCGAAGGCCATGCCGCCATAATGGTCGTCCACCACCGTGCGCTCGAAGAAGGTCGCGGTGTTCTGGTCGATGGGCGGTAGCGAGGAATCGGCCAGCGAGGCGAGCACGGTCGCGTGGATCGAATGCACATGCATCACGCAGCGCGCATGGGGCACGGCGCGATGGATCGCGCCATGAAGCCCCCAGGCGGTCGGGTCGGGCGCATCGGGACGGTCCATGGTGGCGGGATCGTCGGCGTCGATCAGCAACAGGTCGCTCGCCTTGATGCGGCTGAAATGGCTCTGATTGGGGTTCATCAGGAAACGCCGGCCGCTCTCGTCCACGGCGAGCGAGAAGTGGTTCGCGACCGCCTCGTGCATGTTGAGCCGTGCCGTCCAGCGAAAGGCGCAGGCGAGGTCCGTGCGCTCCTCGGTGAAGGGCAGGTTGCTTCGCATGTCCGGCTTCAACTGCGTGAGGCTCATGGTTCTTGTTCTCCGCTGTTCCCGCGAGCGAGTGTGACCGCCGGATCGCTCGCTCGCAAGCGAAACCCACGCTTTCTCTCCGCGCCACGCGCCCTAACTCCTTGCGCCAGACGCTTGAGGAAAATCCCATGGAATACCGCCTGCTCGGCCGCTCGGGCCTGAAGATCTCCACGCTCACGCTCGGCACGATGACCTTTGGCGGCGGGGGCAAGTTTTCGCAGGTCGGCTCGACCGGGCTCGACGAGGCACGGCGGCAGATCGATCTCTGTCTCGATCATGGCGTGAACCTGATCGACACGGCGGATGTCTATTCGACGGGTGTGTCCGAGGAGATCATCGGCGAGGCGCTGAACGGCAAGCGGCCCAAGAACGTGCTCCTCGCCACCAAGGCGCGGTTTCCGATGTCGGACGACGTGAACGACCGGGGCCTGTCGCGCCACCATCTGATCCGTGCCTGCGAAGACAGCTTGAAGCGGCTGCGCACCGATGTGATCGACCTTTATCAGGTCCATCAATGGGACGGGCAGACGCCGCTCGAAGAAACCATGGCGGCGCTCGACACGCTCGTGAACCACGGCAAGGTTCGCTACATCGGCTGCTCGAACTATTCCGGCTGGCACATCATGAAGGCGCTGGGCGTCTCGGTGCGCGAGCATCGGCATCGCTTCGTCAGCCAGCAGATCCACTACACGCTGGAAGCGCGCGAGGCGGAATACGAGCTTCTGCCGATCAGTCTCGACCAGGGCTTGGGCGTTCTGGTGTGGAGCCCGCTCGCCGGCGGGCTGCTCTCGGGCAAGCATCGGAGAAACAGCCAGGCGGAAGGCTCGCGGCAGCTGGCGGGCTGGACCGAGCCGCCGATCCGCGACGAGAACCGGCTCTGGAACATCGTGGATGTGCTGGTCGCCATCGCCGAGGCGCGCGGTGTGTCTGCCGCCCGCGTGGCGCTTGCCTGGCTGATCGGGCGTGAGGCGGTGACATCGGTCATCATCGGCGGGCGGACGTTCGAACAGATCGAGGACAATCTGGGCGCGGCCGAGCTTGCGCTGTCGGACGAGGAGCGGACGCAGCTCGATGCGGTCAGCGCGCCGCCGGTGCTTTACCCCTACTGGCACCAGGCGCAGACCGCGAGCGACCGGCTTTCGCCGGCCGACCTGTCGCTGTTGGGGCCGACGCTGGCGAAGCAGGGCTGAAATTTCCGCCATTCGGCCTTCGGATGGGACTGGCGGTCCTTTTCTACGCCAGCCCTCCGGAGGCCCCTGAGTCTAAGCCGAGCGGGAAAGGCTGATCGCGTCCAGCATTGCGGTTGTGGTCACCACTTGCGCGAACTCGGCGCGCAGCGTCGCGACATGGGCGCGGTGGATGTCCTGCGCGGCGATCGTGCCGCCATTTCCATCCGACAACGCGAAGCAGTCGCAGGCGTCTTCCACGAGAACCATGCGGAAGCCGAGATTGCTCCCCACGCGCACGGTGGTCGAAACGCACTGGTCGGTGGTGATGCCGAATACGACTACCGTGTCGATGTCGAGCCGGCGCAGGCGCAGTTCCAGGTCGGTGCCGATAAAGGCGGCATTGACGCTCTTGCCGACCACCGCCTCCTCGCCCTGCGGGCCGAAGCCGGGACGGAACGCGTTGCCGGGGTGATCGGGGCGCAGGGTCGAGCCGGGCTCGACGGAATCGTGGCGGACGTGGATGAGCGGGCGTCCGGTCTCGCGCCATGCCGCAAGGAGAGCAAGGCCGTTGCGATCGACCTCGGCGTTCCAGCGCGCGGGCCATGCGGGGTTGTCGAACGCTTGCTGCATGTCGATGGGGAGGAGAACGGCGCGGGACAGGTTCATGGGATGATGAAGCAGGGGTGGGGCGACGGGGGCAAGCAGCAGTTTGAAATTTGAGGAGGTGAATGGCGGCTGAGAGCAGAGAGTGGCGCGGGTGGAAACGTCATCCCCACTTTGTATCCCTCCCCATAAAAGGGAGGGAAGGCGTCCACGTTGCATTCGACTTCGAGGCTCGGCGCCTAGCGCGAAAGCTTAAACGCGGCGCTTATGTTCTCCTCCTCGTGGGGTGAGAAGCGACCGGTTTCGGGCCTGCGAACAGCCATGGAGATGGCTTTTCGAGCTTTGAACGCCTTGAGCCACAGGAAAGGCGGCGCGGCTAAGGGGTGGGGCCTCAGAACTCGGCGTACGAGGCATGCTCAGACCTCTGTCGGTTCAGATATATGCCAACGCTCAAAGCCAGTCGGTTCTCGGTTTTCCGGACTGAAAACCCTCACTTCTTCTCTGGCCGATCCTCCATCAGCTTCCGCCGCACGCGTTCCACTTCCTCGTCGCTCACCTCGACCGGCTGACTGGTGTCGTCGGGAATCCCACCACCCGTTTGGGCGATGGTTTCGTTGCGGGGGCGGTCGTTGAGGCCGGTGGTGATCTTGGCTTTCTCGTTCATGACAAAAGTCTCCTTCGGGAAGCGGCAACGCGGAGAGGGGGCTTTGGGTGCCATGAAGCAGGCTCAAACGAAAAGCGCCCCGTTCGGCACGGGGCGCTTTCCTGATTGAGGCTGCGGGTGCGAGACGCAACCCGCAGCCCGACGAGCACGGGGATCAGATTTCCATGTCGTCGAAACCGCCGCCATCGTCGAAGCCGCCCTGATCATAGGAAGCGTCCTGCGCTTCGGGCTGTTCGGCGGGCGTTTCGGCCGGGGTTTCAGCAGGCGTTTCCGCGGCTTGCGCTTCGTTGCCGTCGAACATGCCGGCAATCGCGTTGCCGAGCAGCACGCCGCCGGCCACGCCCATCGCGGTCTGCGCCGCACCCGCGAGGAAGCCGCCGCCCCCGGCACGCTGGCCGAAAGCACCGCCGCCCTGCGGGGCGTAACCCTGCTGGGCTGCGGCACCCTGCTGGCCCCATACACCGCCACCGGCGGCAGAGCTTACGCCGCCCACGCGCGGCACGGAGCCGGAGCGTGGGGAAGCCGAGCGGCTGCCGCCACCGAACAGGCTACCGAAGAGCCCGCCGCCGCCCGAAGGCTGCGGCTGCTGCGCTTCTTGTGCTTCCAGCTCCTCGATGCGGCGCTGGGCGGCTTCCAGAGCCTGTTCCTGCACGATGATGGTTTGCGCCATGTAATAGGGCGCGCCGGGCTGTTGCGCGATCTGCTGCGCGATGAAGTCTTCCGATTCCTTGTCGCGCGGCGGGGACTGCCGCTCGACCTGGGAAAGCTTGCCGAACAGGCCCTCGATCGCCTGAGCGTCGTTGCGGTCCATGGGTTGGCTCCTTTTCGTCTCGCCGGGGCTCGCGCTTACTCGCGCTCGCCCGTGAAGTTCAGCAGCAACGTGAAGATGTTGATGAAGTTCAGGTAGAGCGAAAGCGCGCCCCACACGGCCATCTTCTGCTGCGACTCGGCGTCGAAGTTCTCGGCATACTGTTCCTTGATGGTCTGCGTGTCCCAGGCGGTGAGGCCGAGGAACACCACGATGCCGATCACGGAAATCGCGAACTGCAGGGCGGACGAGCCGAGGAAGATGTTGACGATTGATGCGATCACCACGCCGATCAGGCCCATGATCAGGAACGACGAGAAGCGGGTCAGGTCGGTCTTGGTCGTGTAGCCGTAGAGGCTCATCGCGCCGAACATGGAGGCGGCGATGAAGAAGGTGCGCGCGATCGAGGTTCCGGTGAAGACCAGGAACACGGAAGCGAGCGACAGGCCCATCACCGCGCAGAACGCCCAGAACATGCCCTGCGCGCCCGATGCCGACATGGACTGCAGGCGGAACGAGAAGAAGAACACGAAGGCGAGCGGCGCGAGCATCACCACATAGCGCAGCGGCGACTGGAAGAGCGGCACGTAAAGGGCCGGCACCGACGACACGGCGAAGGCGACCAGGCCGGTAACCACGAGGCCGAGCGCCATGTAGTTGTAGACGCGCAGCATATGCTGGCGCAGGCCCTCGTCGAAGATGGCGGCCGAGCGCTGGCCGAAGCCGGCATGCTGGCCGAATTGGGGGTTGGACATCCTTAAACTCCTTCAGGGATCAGTGGATTTTTGCGGATCAGAGGCAGTCATGGGCGGGAGGCATGCCTTGTGCCGCCCGTCTCGAATTGCCGGGTAGGAGCCGGGCGCCGGCCGTAGCGGTGCACCGGACAAGCCCGGCGATGCCCTCCGGCAGTCCGGAACGGGTGGCCCGGAGGGTCGGATCAGGGAAGCCGAGCGCATCGCCGGCAGCCTGTGCTGCTCTGATCCGACACAAGGCGTGCTTCCTGCTCATGACTGCCTCCTAATAGAGGCTTCGCGCCAGCTCGGCCGCGGCGCGGTCGAGGGCTTGGGCGTCGCCATGGGAAACCAGCGCATAGGCGACCTCGCCGACCTGGAAATAGGCGGCGGACGCGCCCTCGCCGGGCACGAGCGTGGGCTTCACCACATCGAATGTGCCGGGCCGCACCGCAAACAGCGAAAGCTGCCCGAAACTCTTGGATTGGGCCTGCAGCTCGACGCTCGGCCCGAAGCGCGACGGATAGACCTGCACGTCGCGCACGCGCCAATCGGCCGGCAGGGTCGGCATGGTGATCGCGGTCGCCGAGCGGATCTCCGCCGGATCGTAGCCCTGGGAAACCGGCTGCGAATGCATGGACGCGCGCAGCACCGAGGTGCCATGCGCCTGCACCGCGTCCTCGACATAGGCCGGCGGCGGCACTGACGCGACCACGGGGCCGACCAAGGGGCCCGCCGCATCGTTGAGCATCCAGCCGGCACCGACCAGAACCGCGACTGCCGCCGCGCGTTGGAACAGGGAGAGCACCCGGCCGCGACGAAGGCCGCGTTCGAGGCGCCGCGCGGCTTCCGTGGTGGAGGGCCGCGCGCCGGGCTGGGGCACCGCAAGGGCCAAGCGCAGCTCGTCGCGGTTGCGCAGGTCCGACATCACGCGTGCGGCCTCTTCCGGCCTTGCCGCGAGATGGGCTTCCACCGCGATGCGGCGAGCGGCATCCAGCTGGTCGTCCACATAAGCGTCGAGATCGGCCTGGACGACCGGATCGGCACTGTCCGTCATGAAAGGTCTCCAGGCTGGTTGCTGCCGCCGACGACGCGCAGATGGGCGGGCCGCACGCGGCCTTCGCTTTCCATGTCGCGAAGGGCCGAGCGGGCGCGGGCGATACGCGACATCAGCGTGCCCTGCGCAATGTTGAGAGCGTGTGCCGCTTCCTCGTAGGACAAGCCTTCGATCGCCACGAGATGAAGGGCCGCGCGCTGCTCTTCCGGCAATGAAAGAAACGCGTCGCGAACCTGGGAGAGGCGCACGGCGTGTTCCTGCGGGGCGTCGAGATGCGTGTGGCTCAACTCGCGCGCGGCGTCCTCGCGCACCGTTTCTGCCTTGCGGCTGCGGGCGCGGTCGATGAAGGTGTTGTGCAGGATCGACAGGAGCCAGGGACGAAGCGAGCCGCTCGCACGAAACGTGCCGCGCTTTTCATAGGCCCGCACCAGCGCGTCCTGCACCAGATCCTCGGCGTCCGTCCCGTCGCGCGTCAGCGAACGCGCGTAGCGCCGAAGCGCGCCGAGCTGTCCGATCACGTCGAAAGGGGACCGTTTGGGGTTCATGCTGCGTATACGGAGCGGGCCCGCGATTTATTCCCGCGCGTCCGCGATTTTTCTTCAGCGGCTGTCGGGGGAGTGAAAGTTCGGGTTTCGGACTGACGCATAAGGCAAAACGTGCGTATGGCGCGGCCTGGAAGCAAGCCCGGCGCGAGCATCGGGCTTTAAGGCCATCCGCACCAGTCTTTCATATCTTTGCAGGAGCCGCAGGGCATGACCCCGCGCCACGCCGTTTTCGCCGCCTTCGTGCCCTTCGGCATCGGCTTCGGCATGTGGGCCGGCACGATCGCGCGTGTCGCGGCGCGCTCGGACATCTCGGCGCAGATGCTGGGCTTCGCCATCACCGGTTTCATCGCAGCGGCGCTTTCCGGCACGGCGCTGGGCGGCATGCTTTCGCGACATTTCACGGTGAAGACGATCCTGCTCGGCGCCATCGCGGCTTGTGCCGTCAGCCTGTCGCTCCTGATGCAGGCCGACGAGCCGTTTTCCTTTCTTTTCGGCCTGATCGTCTACGGCGTGATCAACGGCATCTATGATGGTGCGATGAATGCGGAAGGCACGACGGTGGAAGTCGATTGCGGCCGGCCGATCCTGCTCGGCTTTCATGCCGCCGCATCCTGCGCGGCCGGGCTGGCCGCGATCGTCGGCTCCTATGTGGCGGTCAATGTCGGAACGGAAGCGACCGCGGGTATCGTCGTTTGCGGCTACGCGCTGGGCGCGCTCGGCGTGTGGCGCGGCACACCCGCACGGGTGGTCGCCATTCGCGATGCCGAACAGAAGAACCAGCCGCGCCGGTTCCAGCGCCCGATCCTGCTGCTGGGCATCGTGGTCGGCATCGTGATCGCGGGCGAAACGGTGACGGCGATGTTTTCGGCTCCGGCCCTCGTGGCGCAGGCGCCCGATCTCGCGGCCTATGCCGGCTTCGGTGCCACCGCCTTCGCGCTCTGCCAGGCGCTGGTGCGCGCGTTTGCCGACACGTTGCGCCGCCGCTTCGGCGATCTGCGGATCATGGAACTCTCGCTGGTGGTGGCGACGCTGGGCTTTCTCGTGGTTTCCTTCAGCGGCTCGTTCACCCAGAGCGCCCTGGGCTTCGCGCTGGTGGGTCTGGGCTCGGCCTGCCTCGTGCCTTGCGGCTTCTCGCTTGCACCCGCTTATTCGCGCGTGGCAGCCGCCCAGGCGCTTGGTCTATTGGCGCTGATCACCGCGCTCCCCCGCATCCCCGCGCCCCTGGCGTTCGGAGATCTGGCCGAACGCATCTCCTATCCGGCGGCCTTCGCGCTCAACGCCGTGCTGTTCTGCGTGGCGTTCGGCGTGCTCAAGCAACTGAAGCGTTTGCCGCTGCCCGAAGCGATGAAAGGGTGATAGGCAAGGACGCCCTGCTTGTTTATCGATCGATGATGGAGCGCGCCTCTCATGACCATCATCATTCGATCTGAAGAGCTCCAGGACGAGAGCAGTATTCGGGCGATCACCGAGGCCGCCTTTAAAGGGGTGGCGTATAGCGCCGGCACCGAAGGCCTGATCGTCGATGGCCTGCGCGCCGCGAATGCGTTGACGGTCTCTCTTGTCGCCGTCGAGGATGGCGAACTGGTGGGCCATGTTGCCTTTTCACCTGTCGCCATCGATGGCGCGGATTTCGGCTGGTTCGGGCTTGGCCCCGTTTCCGTTCGCCCCGATCGGCAAGGCCAAGGCATCGGTGGCCGTCTCATCCAAGAAGGTCTCGACCGGTTGAGAGCGCTTGGCGCGAAGGGGTGCGTCCTGCTGGGTGACCCAGGCTATTACGGGCGGTTCGGTTTCGAAACGGATGCCGCACTGCGCTATGAGGGCGCGCCGCCGGAATACTTCATGCGGCTTTCGCTGAAGGGTCCCGCACCGCAGGGCACTGTGACGTTCCACGAGGCATTCGACGCCAGTTGAAGCCTAGCGCCGCCCCCTCGTCGGTGCATGGAAATCCGGGGGCTTCCTGGCGATCCAGCCGAGGAATTTCTGCATTAGCGGCTCGGCGGAGGGGAGCTTGTCGTCGTCGGCCAGCCGCGCGAGTTCGTGGTTGGTGAAGGTTGCGTGCAAAGCGCGGTGGCAGATGGGGTGGACGGGCACGGTTTCGCGGCCGCCGCGGCTTTTGGGCTTGGGGTGGTGCCACTCGACGCGCGAGCCCAGGGGCCGCGCACAGAGCCAGCAGGGTTGGAGTTCGCCTTCGGCTTTTTCGGAGCGTCTTGCCATGGCGCGAATATAGGGTGCCGCCCGTTCCGCTTCAGCTTGCGCGGCGGGTTCGCGACTGCAGGATTTCGTGAAGCGAGACGGGCTTCAGGCCCATCGGATCGACGCCCACATCGTATTGGCGCGTCTGCGGCTTCAGCCGGCCGTGCGAGTGGCCGTGCAAATTGACCGATTTGCGACCCATGCCGTTCCAGGTGCGAAAGGGGTAGTGGCAAAGCACGAGCACCGTGCCGTCCACGACGAGTTCGCGATAGTGCTGGACGGATTCCCATTGCGGTGCGTTGACGGTGGCCAAGTCGTCATTGTTGCCGATCATCAGATGCTTGCGGCCGTTCAGGCGTGAAAGCAGCGTTTCCGCATGGCCTGGGCGAACGGAGCGGCAGAAATCGCCGAGATGCCACACCTCGTCTTCCGCGCCGACAGTTCCGTTCCAGTTGTCGATCAGCGCGTCGTCGTGCTCGGAAAGCGTGGAAAAGGGGCGGCGGTCGATGCGCAGGACGCGCGGGTCGGAAAAATGGGTGTCGCTGGAAAAGAAGATCATCAGGGCGCTGAACCGACATGCGCCGTGACAGGTTCCGGCAGGCCATGTGGAACCCGAAAGCGCCTGCTCGCATTCGCGTGATGAGGCCCTGCACGGGCATGAGTGTTCGAACCCCATGAGGATGCGCGATGTCGAAATATGGCGAGCTGCCCGAAGAGGAAGCCAAGACCAAGATCTGGGAAAGTGCCGAGAAGATCGGCATCTGCATGTTCGTGACCTGGGACGGCGAGCGCCAGCGGGCAAGGCCAGTCGCCGCGCGTCCGCATCGCGAGGAGGGCGCGCTCTACGTGCTGACCGATCTGCATGGGCAGAAGGACGATCAGATCGAGCGCTTTCCGATCGTGACCCTCGCCTTCGCCGACAATTCGGACAACACCTATCTGAGCATCACCGGCCATGCGACGATGTCCAACGACCGCGCCAAGATCAAGGAACTGTGGTCGGTGTTCGACAAGATCTTCTGGGAAAGCCCCGAGGACCCCTCGATCCGGCTGATCACGGTGAAGCCGGACGATGCGGAAATCTGGGACGGCGTGGGCAAGGTGCGCGCGGGGCTCGCCATGGCCGCGAAGCTGACCACGGGCGCGGAGCTTCACATGGGCGACAATGCGAAGGTGGACAGCCTGTAAAGGCTGCCAGGGCAAAGCGGAAACCGGTTTGCCCGCCCGGACAGCCGATAATCAGGGAATCGAGAGTCTGTCCGGTTCAACAAAAACCGGACAGCCTCTCAAGGCTGCCCACCCGTTCAGCTTCAGCGGCTGCGCGAGGGCGTGAAGATCGATGCGACGCGCGACGCGAGGCTCGGGCCCTTGCCGTCCATGGAGGCGACCACGACCATGCGGTCCACCTCGCCGCGCTTGAAGGCGGCGAGGAAGCGGTTGTAGTCCTTGAAGACCACGCAGCCGGACGAGTCGCCGCGCACGCGCAGGAGATAGGTGTGGGCGAGCAATCCCACGCGGCCTTGCGGCGCCTTGCCGTCGACCGGGTTGAGGCGGATGGCCTCGACGCCGTGGAAACGTGACTCGCGCATCTTGAGATTGTAGGTCGCGGGCGGCGTGGGCCCGCGCATCGTCACATGGGTAAATTTCGGGTTGTCGCGCATCTCGCCGCGGCCCGAATGGGCTTCGAGCTTCTCGCCGTTGGGCATGTAAACGGTGGCGGCCGAAATGTCATAGACGGCCGTGCGGTTGCCGCGCGTCGGCCATGGGATCGAGGATGCCCGGCCACGCGATTCTTCGAGCGGATCGTCGGGCTTGGCATAGGCCAGCACGGCCGGTGCCTTGCGCTGTGCCGGCGCGGGCTTCGCCGGCTCGGCATCGGTCTCGTCGCCATGATCGGCCGGTTCGGGCGCGATCTTCGCCTGCGGGCGGAATACGGGAGCCAGCGCGCGGTCGGGCAATTGCCAGAGCTGGGGTTTCTCGTCGTCGGTGGTGCCGATGTCGGGCATGGCATTGGTTTCGAGCGAGGCGACCTGCACCTCACCTTTGTCGAGGGAGGCATCGGCCACGGCTGCCGGGCGCGCATCCTTCATCTCGACACCGCTGGAGCGGGCGGCGGCATGCGCCGACACCATCAGAATGGCGCTGGCGGCGGCATCCGCGATTTTCTGCTCGGCCGGCTTGGCCTCCTCGAACGTCGCAGGGCGCGGGGCGTTCAGCGCGAGACGGCCATCGGGCTCGACATGGGCGGTGCGGACGGTTGCCGTGGACGAGCCGAAGCGGTTGTCGAAGCTTTGGGCTTCGAGAACGGCCTCCTTTTCGGCGCGTGACGCGGCCCAGGCCTTGCGGACCTTTTCGAGGATCGCGGCATTGGCGGCGAGCGTTTCGGGCGCGACCGACTTCACCTGCCAGCCGAGGCTCGCCTGAACCGGCGGCACTTTCAGCGCACTCGTCTTCTGCGCATCGGGTGCCGGGGCTTCCCAGCGTTCCGCAAGCCGCGCGCCGCCGGCCCAGGCGCCGAGAGCGAGCCCGGCACAGAGCGTTGCCGCCAGAAGCGGGCGCAGCCGGGACGATGTTTTGCGGGTGTGCAAGCCCATTGCTCGCATGCTGTTATGCGCAACCAAGCCGTGTCTCATTGTTTACCCGGAATGCTCTCATTGAGCGGGCCGTTACTCAAAACGGATCCGCCCGCGCCACTCAGTGAGAGTTGTCAGGCTCTCAAACCAACTTTGAGGCCTGAATATGAAGGGAACGGGTAACCAATTTCTTTAACTCGGCGTTTGCTTCACAAACACGTGCGCGGTGCGTGAGCAGCTCAAAACAGAAATGCTCGGAACCAGGTCCGGGCATTCGCAATTTCCAGCGGTTTTCTCGGTATTCACTGCATCTGCGGCTTGCGCAGGAAGCTGTTGCGGTCGGCACTCTTCACGCGCAGCCAGGTCTCGCGTCCGTCACGCACCACGCGGATCGGCAGTTCGGTGCCCGCCGGCCCGCTTTCCCAGACACGGCGATAGAAATCGGCCAGGCCTTCCACTTCCCTGTCGCGCACATCCGAGATGATGTCGCCGCGCTGAAGCCCGGCCTTTTCGGCGGGACCGTCCTCGGCGACGCTCATGACGATCACCTCGCCATTGCTTTCTGCCGAGAACACGCCGAGCCAGGGACGCGGCGGTTTGTTGACCTGGCCGCGCTTGAGCAGATCGTCGAGGATCGGCGTCAAAAGGTCGATCGGCACGATCATGTTGATGTCCTCGATCTCGTCGCCTCGGCTCATCTGGAGCCGGAGCGAGCCGATGCCGAGCAGGTTGCCGTCGGCATCCACGAGGGCCGCCCCGCCCCAGGAAGGATGCGCGGGCGCGGTGAACATCGCCTCGTCGAGCAGATATTCCCAGTAGCCGGCGAATTCCTGCCGCGCGACGATCTCGGCATCGACGGAGTGGCCGGTGCCGTCCACCAGCAGAACCGGATCGCCGACGCGCGCTTTCCGTCCGCTTCCGAGCGGTATCGCGGGCAGACCGAGGGGGCCGAGCGCCTGTACGAGACCGAAGCCGGTTTCCTGGTCGAAGGCGAGCGCATGGCCCGCGACCACATTGCCATCGGGCTTGGTCAGCCAGACTTCCTCGGCTTCCGTGATCAGATAGCCGATCGTCAGCACGAGGCCGTTCTCGCGGATCACGACGCCCGAGCCCGCGCGCTCGGTGCCGAGCGTGTCGGCGGTGAAGGCATCGCTCGGCACGGTGGCGCGAACGGAAACAACGGATTGCAGCGCTTGGTCGAGGCTCATCGGACGTCTTTCTCGGTCGAACAGTCTTGGATAACAGGGCGAAGCCGAGACAGGCGTCTCAAGGCTTTCGCAGGACGCATCGCGCGAAGGCGGGCGTCTTCCTGAAAAATAAGCATTGCCGTGGGCGAGACAAGCCCGTTCGTGAGCCGCCTACTCGCCGTCCTCGCCACCCGGCTCCAAGCCCTGATCCTCGCAGGCCTTGAGTGCCGCCGCAAGTTCGGCATCGTCCTGCGCGGCATTGACCGAGCCGTCCTCGGCACTTTCATTGGCTTCGGCCAGATCCGCGCATTCCTCGCCCATGGTCTCGGTGGGGGACGCGGCTTCGAGCGCCTCGTGCACCTGCCACTGCCAGTAGACGAAGCCGCCACCGACGAGCAGCGCCACGAGCGCTGCGATGATCAGCCCGCCCCGGCGCGAGGTCAGGCGTTCCCGGCGGCGGGCGAGGCGGCGTTTAAAGGGCGAAAAGCCTCGAGGCACGGCAGCGGACTCCAAGATACAGGGCGGTGCAACCTAGAAAGATTGGCTTTCTTGGGGCTGACGAGCCGAGAACGGACGGGGCGGGACTGCCAGGAGGGGAACAGTTAAAAGGGGAACTGATCAATGCCCCCGCGCTTCCTAAGGCTGCAAACCCACAAGGAGCACATTCATGGGCCAGCTGACGCTTGCCGACCTGTCCAAGAAGATCGCCGAGATCGATTTCGCCATGCTGTCCACCCACACGCCCGGCGGCGAGATCGCCTCGCGCCCGATGAGCAACAATGGCGACGTGGAATACAAGGGCGACAGCTACTTCTTCGCCCACCAAAGCACGCATTCCGTGTCGCAGATCGAAAGCAATCCCAAGGTGACGCTGAATTATGCGGGCGCGAAAAGCCTGCTCGGCAAGCCGGGCATCTTCATCGCCATCGAAGGTCGAGGCGAGATCATCCGCGACAAGGCGCAGTTCAAGGAGCATTGGGCCAAGGATGTGGAGCGCTACTTCCCCGAAGGCATCGACACGCCGGGCCTCACGCTGATCAAGGTCCACGCGACCCGGATCCATTATTGGGATGGCGAGGACGAAGGCGAAGTTTCGGTTCCGGCCTGAAACGCGTCAGCCTAATAGGCGAAGCTTAGGCGGGTTGCACGGCCAGCGGGTCTTTCGCTGTGGCCGTGCGGCCCGCCGCACGCGCGACCAGCGCATCGAGCGGTTCGGGGCGGTGCAGCAGGAAGCCCTGGCCGCAATCGACGCCCATCCCCTGCAGGAGCGCCAAGCCTTCCGGCTTTTCGATGCGCTCGGCGATCACGCGATAGCCAAGGCTTTTCGCCACGCCGTTGATGGCCGAGACGATCTCGCGGTCGAACTTGTTCTCGGCCATGTGTTCCACGAAGGAGCCGTTGATCTTGATGCTGTCCACGGGAAAGCGGCGCAGATAGTCGAACGAGGAAAGCCCGGCGCCGAAATCGTCGAGGCTGATCTTGCAGCGCCGCTCGCGTGCCTGGATGACGAAGCGCTCGGCGGCCTCGAAATTGGTGACGCTCGCGGTTTCGGTGATCTCGAACACCACATTCTCGTAAGGCGCGCCGGTTTCGGTGATGGTCGTGTCCGCGAAGTCCCAGAGACCCGGATCGCTGAGCGTCTGCGCCGACAGGTTGAAGGACAGAACGAGGCCGTTCTCGCGCATGGCGGCACTGTGGCGCGACAGGGCCGTGCGGAAGATCCAGCGGTCGAGCTTGGGCGCCATGCCGAACCGTTCGGCGGCCGGAATAAAGGTGCCGGGCATGATCATCTGCCCGTCGCGGCCTTCGAGCCGGGCCAGCACTTCCGCGTGGGGCGCATCGGTCCAGGGCCGGCCGAGATGGTGGATTTCCTGTCCGAACAGCTTCAGCCGCCCTTCGTCCAGCGCGTCCATCGTATCCGAGGCGATGCGCGCGGCGTTCAGGCCGGACGTGTAGTTGGGGTCCTGCGAGGCGAACACGGACACCGTGTTGCGGCCCGAGGCCTTGGCGGCGTAGCAGGCATCGTCGGCACAGGCGAGGGCGTCGGCCGCCGCCATTTTCGGGTCGTGGACGATCGCCGCACCGATCGAGGCGCCGAGCTTGCGCGGACCGGCATTCTGGCGAAGCTCCGTGTGGCGGATGGCATCGAGGATCAGCTGGGCCAGGAACTCGCCGTTTTCGCAATGCGTGGCGAGAACCGCGAATTCGTCGCCGCCGAGCCGCGCGGCCTGTGCGCCCTTAGGCAGTACGCCCCGGATCGAGGCGGCAATGGCGCGCAAGGCCGCATCGCCCGCCGCGTGCCCTGCGAAGTCGTTCAGGGCCTTGAAGTAGTCCAGATCGATATAAAACACCGCGAGCGGCAGGTTGGCGGGCTTGGTGATGGCTTCCGCGAGCATCGCATCGAAGGCGGTGCGGTTCAGAAGTCCGGTCAGCCCGTCATGGCGCGCGGCAAAGGCCAGTTCCTGCTGCCGTTCTTCCTCGAGCGTCACGTCGCGGACCGTGCCGATCATCTGCCCGGCTTCGTTCGAGACCGGCATGAACTGCAGGAGCGATTCCACATGGCGCACCACGCCGTCGGCACGGATGATGCGATAGCGCACCGCCACCACGTCATGCGCCTGTCGCGGAATCTGGTGCGTGATCTCGGCCATCTCGCGGTCTTCGGGGTGCAGGAAGGTCTCCCACAAACCGTCCGGCACCGCGCCCTCCTCGCCGACGAAGCCGTAGATCGCGCGTGAGCGGGCGTCCCAGTAGCTCTTCTGGGTTTCGAAATCATGGTGCCAGATGCCGGTGCCGCTGGCGGTCAGTGCCAGGCGGAAGCGGGCATTGACCTGACCCAGGTCGTGCTCGGCTTCCTTCTGCTTGGAGATGTCGGTCTGCACGCCGACCATGCGTGTGGGGTTGCCCTCGGAATCGCGCTCCACCACGCCGCCCCGGTCGAGTACCCAGACCCAGTGCCCGTCCTTGTGGCGCAGGCGCATCTCGGTTTCGATGATGTCGGTGGCGCCCGCCAGATGCCGGTCGCCGCTTTCCACGGCCTGGTCGCGGTCTTCCGGGTGAGCAAGCTTGAGCCAGAGATCGCTGCCTTGCGCGAGCTCCTCCTGGCTATAGCCCAGCATCCGCGCCCAGGTGGCGGAATAAAAGCAGGTGCCGCTTTGAAGGTCCCAATCCCAAAGCCCGAGCTGCGCCCGGTCGAGCGCCTGCTCCCAGAACTTTCCGTCGCGAAATGCTTTCGGCTGTCGGGCCAAGGGCAAGCCCCGGTTGCGGGTTGTCACTACTGGTTCTTCTGCACAGGTCGTGTGCAGAGTGATTTAACGTTCTACCCTAAACAAGTTTCGTTCTTAATAAAGTGGATGAAGCCGCTGACGGCGAAGTAGAGCGGAGGCGCACATCTGAGGAACCTGGACGCGGCTCGATCAGACGAGACCGAGATTGGCACGCAGCGTCCGGCCATCATAAGCCTCGCGGAACAGACCGCGCCGTTGCAGTTCGGGGATCACCAGCGACACGAAGCTGTCGAGCTCGCCGGGGAACACGGCCGGCAAGATGTTGAAGCCGTCCGCGGCTTCGCCGGTGAACCATTCTTCCAGCTGGTCGGCGATATCCGATGCCGTGCCCACGACCCGCCAGTGGCCGCGCGCGCCGGCGAAATGGCGGGCGACATCGCGGATCGACAGCCCGTCGCGGCGCGACTGCTCGATCACCAGCGCCTGCCGGCTCTGCATGCCTTGCGTCGCGGGCAGTTCGGGCAGCGGTCCGTCGAGCGGCAGGCCTTTCAGCGCATCCGTGTCGAGATAGGAGGCCAGAAGGGCCAGGGCGACCTCGTCGGGGATCAGGGCCTGAAGCTGCTCGAACTTTTCTTGCGCCGCCGCGCGCGTTTCGGCGACCACCGGCGAAACGCCGGGCATGATCCTGAGGTGATCGGGGTTGCGTCCCGCCTCGCGGACGCGGTGCTTCACGTCGTCGTAGAAGCTCTTCGCGACCTCGAAGGTTTGCGCCGCGGTGAACACCACATCCGCCGTGCGCGCGGCGAGGTCGCGGCCGACATCGGACGCGCCCGCCTGCACCAGCACCGGCGCGCCTTGCGGCGAAGGCGGCAGGCCGAGGCCCTGGAAGACCGAAAAATTCTCGCCCTCATGCGCGATGGGTCTCGCGCGATCGGCCGGGTCCCAAAGGCGCTTCACGATATCGGCGAACTCGTTGGCGCGCCCGTAGCGGTCGCCATGACGGCACAGGCCCTCCGCGCCGAAATTGGCGGCTTCGATGGTGCTGGCCGAGGTGACGAGGTTCCAGCCGGCGCGACCTCCCGACAAAAGATCGAGCGAGGCGAAGGCGCGGGCGAGCGCGTAAGGCTCGTTATAGGAGGTGGAAGCGGTGGCGACGAGGCCGATCGTGCTCGTATGCGCGGCAAGGCCGGCAAGCAGGCTCAAGGGTTCGAAACCGACTGAGCGCGAGGTCTGGCTGGCGATGTTCGCGTTGGCTTCGCGTAGGCCGGCTGCGTCTTCGAGGAAAAGAAGGTCGAAACCGGCCTGTTCGGCGGCCCGGGCGAGGCGGACATAATGTTCGAAGCGGATGCCGGCATCGGCCGCTGCCTCCGGGTGGCGCCAGGCAGCGATATGGTGCCCGGTCGCCATCAGAAAGGCACCGAGGGAAAGCTTTGCGCCGGCAGGTCTCACGAGCGGGTCTCCTTGATGAGCCCAAGACGGCTGCGGAGCGTGGCTTGTTTCGGAGGTGAATCGTTTGGCCCGCTTGCCAGTAGTCGTGCCGCTTCCGCCGGGTTTTCGACAACAAGCAAAGTATGAGGCTCGGAGTCCGACCCTCGAATGGTGAAGGTGTTGGGCGTGATCACGAGGTCGGCCTCGGCGTCGCGGGTGCCGCCATCCACTGCCAGCACCGGCAGGTCTTGCGGCGAGCGCATCACATTGAGCGGCCCCTGCACCGAGAAATGCGGCCCCTGGTGGTTGAGAACATGCATCTTGGATGGATCGAGAAAGCGGCCACTCTCACGGTCGAGCAGGAGCGCGTCGGCATCCCAGCTCTGCCAGAGACCGCGCACGACCGAGACGAACTCGGCGATCCGCTCAGCGCTGTTGCCTTCGGGCAGGCGTGTCGCCCCGCTGAAGGCCGCCCTTTCGTTGGCCTCATCGTCGTTGCGGACGAACCAGCCGGTGCGCCCGCCGCTGATGATGTCGAGCGAGGCGATGCGGCGGGCGAGATTGTAGGGCTGATGGCCAACCGCGGACGTGGCTGCGAGAAAGCCGATCGTCTGCGTGGAGGCTGCGAGCCAGGCAGCGAGAAGCGTGGCATCGGGCCACGCGCCGGTGCCGTCAGCGGCGGCGATACGATCGGGAAGGATCACGAACGGCAGGCCGGCTTGTTCGGCAGCGCGAACGGTTTCGAGAAGCGTGGCGGGATGCCAGCTGTCGGGCTCGGTGGCGAAGGGACCGGATAAAGCGAGGGCTGCGGGCATGACGGGCTCGCTTGTCTGGTTGGGAGGGTTGGCAGGTTGTTGCGAAGGCGCTGTGCGGGTGGAGGCGCTACCCCCACCCCTTTGCCCTCCAGCAAACACCTAAAACCCTTTCTCAGGGCCGCTGGAAGCCGGGCAGATCAGTCTTTCAGAAGGTCCGCCCCTCAATCGGGCGTCTGGGTATGCGCTTCGAGAAACCACAGCGATTTGTCGAGCGCGCGCGAGTAGGCCGTGAAGATGTCCGCCGCATCGGCGTCACCGGCTTCTTCCGACTGGTCGATCGCCTCACGCACGAGCTTGGCGGTTGCGCCATAGCGGTCGATCAGCGCGGAAAGGTGATCCTTGGTGCTTTGGATATCGGTCGGATAGGCCGGCAGCGTGCTTTCCGCCGCCACCGTCTGGCTGGTGCCGAGCGCGACCCCGCCCAGCTGCACGGCGCGTTCGGCGATGGTGTCGACATGGGTGTCGAGATCGTTGCGGAACGTGTCCAGCATCTCGTGGATGGCGATGAATTGCGGGCCCTTGAGGTTCCAGTGCGCCTGCTTGGTGATGAGTGCCAAGTCGATGGCGTCCGCAAGACGTGCGTTCAGGAGATCGACCACCACGCGCTTGGCGTTGGTGTCGACACTGTTGTGGTTCTTCTGCAGCTTGGTGGCCATGAAGGCGGCTCCCTTTGTCCTGTGAGGTGTCGAGGCAAGACTTAGGGAAGACAGCTCTTCACGAAAAGGTCAGGCGGTCGGCTTTCGGTCCGTCACCGTGTCGCGCAGGGCCTTGACCGCCTCGTTGAGGGCGCCGAGATCGGCCACCGTCATGCCGGAGGATGCGATCAGCGTTTCGCCCAGGCACTGGCTTTGCTCCTGCATGGCCTGTCCCTTCGCCGTCAGCGTCACCAGCACCTGCCGCTCGTCGTTCTTGTTGCGCTGGCGCGAAACGAAGCCGGCGCTTTCGAGGCGCTTCACCAAGGGTGTGACGGTGGAAGGCTCGAGCGCCAGTCGCTCGGCGATGGCCGAGATCGTGCGGCCATCCTCCTCCCACAAGGTCGAAAGCACCAAGTATTGGGGATAGGTGATGCCCAGCCCGTCGAGCAGAGGCTTGTAGGCGCGGTTGATGGCGATCGAGGCGCTGTAGAGCGAAAAGCACAGATGCTGGTCGAGCGTGAGCGGTTTGCTCATGGCGGTGGTTCCTGCTGGGACCGGGGAGAACAGCCAAGACCCATTATCACAAAAAACCATATCGCGATAATTTTCTGATGGACAAGGACGTGATGGAGCGCTACGGAATTATTTACCGCAGTAAAAATTGGCGCGACAATCGAGGAATCCGGATCATGAAAGCTCTTTACCATGCCCATGCCACCGCGACCGGCGGGGGCCGCACCGGCCAGGCCAAGACCGCGGAAGGCAATGTCGATGTCACGCTGGTGACGCCCAAGGAGCTGGGCGGCGCGGGCGGCGAGGGCACCAACCCCGAGCAGCTCTTCGCGCTCGGTTATTCCGCCTGCTTTCTCGGGGCCCTCAAGCATGTGGCCTCCAAGGAGAAGGTGAAGCTCGGCGACGACGTGACCGTGACGGCCACCATCGGCATCGGCCCGCGCGATGACGGCCAGGGCTTCGGGCTCACCGCCGCGCTGAAGGTCAACATCCCGAACGTCGATCCGGCCGTCGCCCAGGACCTGATCGCCAAGGCCGATGTGGTCTGCCCTTATTCCCACCTCGCCCACAACGGCGTGGCAGTGGACATCTCTGCGGCTTGACCGTCCGGTGCGGCTTGGCCAACCCCCGGTCCAGGCCTATCTGAACGGTTCTTGAGGGGGATCATCAGCCGTCCCTGCAGGCTGGATGATGATCCCTCGCGGGACGTGTGGCGCATGTTATCGTGCCACGCGTCCCTTTCTCATTTCAGGCGGGAGAAACGATTGGCGAAGCTCATCCATTCCATGATCCGCGTGCGCGACGAGGCGCGCTCGGTCGATTTCTACCGTAGGGCCTTCGGTCTCGCCGTGGCCGATCGCTTCGCTTTCGACGGGTTCACGCTGATCTATCTTTCCAACGCCGAGACCGGTTTCGAGCTGGAACTTACGGTGAATGCCGACCAGAGCGAACCTTACGCGCTCGGCAACGGCTATGGGCACCTGGCCGTCTCGGTGGATGACCTCGATAGGGAACACGCGCGCATGGCAAGCGAAGGCTTGAGCCCGCGCGACATCAAGGAGTTGAAGCACCCGAGCGGGTTTTCCGCACGGTTCTTTTTCATCGAGGACCCGGATGGCTACAAGATCGAGGTGCTGGCACGGGGCGGGCGGTTTTTGTGAACTCAGCTGAAGATTGCGGCCAGCGCGGTACAAGCGGAAACGCCACCCCCACCCCTTACCCCTCCCCACAGGTGGGAGGGGAAGGCGTCATCTCCGCATCTCACCTTTTAAGCTTGGCGCCCAGCTTGCATTAATGGCGTGAGGCTGGTGTCTCCCCTCCCACCTGTGGGGAGGGGCAAGGGGTGGGGGTAACCTCTCCACCTGCACAACGCTGTCTTGTGCGCGTGGCTCTTATGCAGAGCAAAGCGGCTGCAACCGCTCAATCAGCGCCCCGTGCCACAACTCATCATGCAATCGGCTCAGTTCCGCTGTCAGCGCACGATCCGCTTCCAACACCGGCACCACCGCGCGCACGGCCTCGTAAACCACAGCCGATCCCTGTCCGAGCCGCGCCCCTCTCGCGCGTAAATCCCACGCTTGCGCCGCCACCAGCGCTTCCAAAGTCAGGGTCCAGCGCAAGGGGTCGAGCTGTTCGGAAAGCTTCCCGATGCTCAGCACCGTCATCGGCGCGACGTCTTCGGCCATGTCGGACACGACCAGCGCATCCAAGCTGGCGGGTGTGGCTTTCAGGCGTATCTCGGCCTGAAGGGCCGCGAGGTTCTTCTGCAGCGGCACGAAGCCGGCGGAAGCGCCGCCGAGCGGCGACAGATAATTCGGCAGGCCAGAAAGCCGGCCCGTCATCAGCTTGATCGCGCGTTGCGCGGAAGCAGTCGCGAGATGCGAAAGCGCAATCGCCAGCGTGTCGAAGGCGAGCGCGAGCGCGGGCGTGTGGAAATTGGCGGTGGAGTGGATTTCGCCGCTTTCCACCAGCACCAGCGGATTGTCCGGCTCGCCGTTCAACTCGATCTCCACCTCGCGCCGCGCGCTCTTGACAGCGGCGAGCACCACGCCCGTCACCTGCGGCAGGGTGCGGAATGACAACGCGTCCTGCACGCGGGCCGGTTTGGTGCCGAGGAAGTCGCTGTCCTCGAGAGCATGACGAAAGCGAGCAGCGGCTTCCACCTGCCGGGCTGCGGGGCGCGCACCGACCAGCCGCGCGTCGAAAATGCCGGGATTGGCGCCAAACGCCTCACAAGCCAGTGCCGCCACCGCGACATGCAGCGTCACGATGCGCGCCAGGTCTTGAAACGCGAAACAGGCGAGTGCCGCCGTCACGGGCGATGCATTGGCGATCGCCAGCCCGTCCTTGGAGCCGAGTGCCACAGGTTCCAGACCGGCCCGTCGCAACGCTTCTTTCGCCGGCAAGACCTCGCCCGTATAGAACGCCTCGCCCTGACCCATCGCGGCACCCGCCATCGGCATGGATTGCAACAGATCGCCCGTGCCGAGCGAGCCGCGCGAGGGGAGAACCGGCACCACGTCGCGCTCGACCATCCGGACCAGCAGCTCGAACACATGCGGCGACAGGCCCGCGCCGCCCCGGCTCAAAGCCTCGACACGGGCAAAGAGTGCCGCGCGTGCGATCTCCACGGGCAGCGGTGCACCGATGCCCGCCATGCGCCCGAGCACCAAGCGCTCCTGAAAGCCTGCCGTCTCGGCGATCGTCACCCGGTGGCCGACATTGCCGCCGAGTCCGGTGTTGAGCCCATAGGCCGGGATATTCTCGTCCAGATAGCGCTCGACCACGGCCCGCGCCGCTTGCATCCTCGCCTGCACCGTCTCGTCCACCACCAGCCGCGTCGGAGCGCTGCCGGCCGCGACCACGTCCTCGACGGTCAGCGGCTTTGCTCCGATCTCATGGACCCGTCCGCTCATGCGTAGCGCAGGCGGTGTCCGGCGCCGATGCTTTCCGCCTTCCGGAGAAAAGCGTGGCCCAGCGCGATATCGGACAGCGACAGGCCGCGATGCCAGAACAGGATCGTCTCGTCCTCGTTCTCGCGGCCCGGTTTCAGGCCAGCCACGATCTGCCCGAGTTCGGCGTGAAGCGTTTGTTCCGACAATTTGCCCGCTTCCACATGCGCGCGCAGCGAGCCGAACTTGCCGCCCTTGCACTGGCCCCAATCGTCCACCACCAGTTTGCTCATGATATCGGTGAGTGAGAGTTCCACCGCACTCATCGTGCCGTAAGGCACCACCAGCGCGCCGGGTTTGATCCATTCGGTCTTGAGAAGCGGCGTGGGCGCGCTCAGGCGCGAGGCCTCCACCACGATATCCGCCCCTTCCACGCAAGCCTGCCAGTCATCCGTCGCGATCACTTCCTTGCCGAGATCGCGCGACAGGCGCTCGGCGAAACCGTTGCGGCTTTCCGGCCGGCGCGAGTGGACGCGGATCGCGTCGAAATCGAAGAGGTGGTCGAGCAGTCGCACGTTCCAGTAGGCCGTGCCGCGCGCCCCGATATGGCCGAGAACCTTGGAGCCTTTGCGCGCCAGATATTTCGCGCCGATGGCCGTCACCGCGCCCGTGCGCATATCGGTGATGCCGGATGCGTCGAGGATCGCTTTCGGCGCGCCGGTGCGCGGGTCGAAAAGGTTGAGCACGCCGAATTCGGAGGGCAGGCCCTGCTTGTAATTGTCCACGAAGTCGCCGACGACCTTGACGCCCGCCGCGTCGATGGCGCCGCCGATCCAGCCGCGCAGCACGTTGAAATGGCCCTCGACGCCCGCGCGCGGCTCGAGATGCACGCGCGGCTCGATCACCGTCTCGGCCCGCCCCTGCATGGCGAGGCTCGCCTCGATGGCCGCAAGAATCTCGGCATCGCTCAAGGCCGCCGCCTCGATGTCGAAGCGGTTGAGATAGGTGATATAGATGGGAGAATGGGGGGAATGGGATGCGCTCATGGGCTTTCGCCTAATCCCTGGCGCCAGTCGCGTCCAGCCCGCCTGCCCGATGGCGAAACGCGAAGCGGTCGGCTGTTGACGGAAAACCCGCCTGCCCTAGAATTTTGTTTCGCGAAAGTGCCTTGCTTTGGCAGGGACGTTCTCACAGTCGCTGCCAATTCAGGCCATTATCCGCCGTCCTTCCCTTTGGAGAATTCCATGGTCTCGTCTTTCCTCAAGGCTGCCGGCCTCAGCCTTGCCGCAATCGTCGCGGCCACCGCCGTCCAGGCCGAGCCGGTCAAGATCGGCAGCAAGAATTTCACCGAGCAGTTCGTCGTCGCCGAGATTTACGCCCAAGCGCTCGAAAAGGCCGGCATCGAGGTGCAGCGCCGCTTGAACCTCGGCACCACGCAGATCGCGCAGACCGCGCTCGTCAATGGTGAGATCGACCTCTACCCCGAATATACGGGCACGGCACAGGCCTCCGTGGTCAAGGGCGACCTGACGATCGGCGCCGACAAGATCTATGACGAGGTGAAGAGCTATTACGAGAAGAACTTCCAGGTCACATGGCTGAAGCCGACCGGCATCAACAACGGTTATGCCATCATCACGCTTCCCGAAACGGCCGAGAAGTACAAGCTCAAGACCCTGTCGGACCTCGGCCCCGTGTCCAAGGACCTGACCTTCGGTGCCGAAGCCGGTTTCGCCGATCGCTCGGACGGCCTGCCGGGCATGAAGAAGGTCTATGATATCCAGTTCAAGGACTTCATCATCTTCGCCAAGCTCGGCATCCGCTTCTCGGCCGTCACCGACAAGCAGGTGGACCTGTCCTATGGCTTCTCGACCGACTGGCAGATCGCCGACAGCAAGCTCGTGGTGCTCGAAGACGACAAGAACCTCTTCCCGCCCTACTATCTCGCGCCCGTGGTGCGTCAGGACGCGCTGAAGGCCAACCCGAAGATCGCCGAAGTGCTCGACAAGGTGGCGCCCCTTCTCACCAATGAGAAGATGCGCGAGCTGAACGCCGCCGTCGAGCGCGACCGCGAGGAGCCGGCCGACGTGGCGGAAAAGTTCCTGGCCGACAACAAGATCTGACCTATTTCCACCCGAGAACTGAGCCCGCGAAGGTTTTGAAACGCCTTCGCGGGTTTGCTTTATTGTTTGAGCCTTTCGTGATGAGGATTGCCCTCTGCTGAAGTGGACGCCCAAGAACCTCGACACCATCGCGGAAGCGGCGTGGCAGCACCTCGTGCTGTCCTTCTCCTCCGTCTTGATCGGCTGTGCGATTGCGCTCGTGCTCGGCATCGTCTGCGCGCGGCGTCCGCGTTTGTATTCGGTCGTGCTGACGCTCACCGGAATCATCTTCGTGATCCCGAGCCTCGCACTCTTTGCCTTTCTGATCCCCTTCATGGGGCTGGGCTTCAAGCCCGCGCTGACCGGCCTTTCTTCCTATTGCCTGCTGATCCTGCTCCGCAACGTCGTCACCGGCCTGCGCTCGGTGCCCGAAGATGTGCTGGATGCGGCGGACGGCATGGGGTTCAGCCGCTGGCAGCGGCTTTTCCGCATCGAACTACCGATGGCGCTACCTTTGATCGTGTCGGGCATCCGCATCGCGCTCGTCACCGTGATCGGCATCGCCACTATTGCGGCCTTTATCGACGGCGGCGGTTTGGGCACCATCATCCTGGCCGGGCTCGACCAGAACTATCCCGAGAAGATCATCGTCGGCGGCCTGGTCACGGCACTCATGGCGATCCTGTTCGACTATGGCCTCACGCGCTTCGAGCGCTCGCTCCTGCGCTGGAGGGCGGCATGAGCCTCGTTCTCGATGCGTTGACCTGGATCTGGAACAATCCCGCTCCCTTCAACCGCGCCCTGATCCAGCATCTGGTGATGTCGGGTGCCTCGCTTCTGATCGCGCTTGCGGTCGGCCTGCCGCTCGCGGTTCTGATCATCAGCCGCCAGACCCTGGCAACCGTCTCCATCAACGTGGTCAATGCCTTGCGCACGCTGCCGAGCCTCGTGATCCTCGCCATCATGATGCCCTTCATGGGCATCGGCTTGGCACCGTCCATCGTCGCGCTGACGATCCTCGCGCTGCCGCCGATCCTGATCAACGCCTATGTGGGCCTGCGCGACGTCGATCCCGATGCGGTGGAGGCCGCGACCGGCATGGGCATGAGCCGCTCGCAGATCCTGTGGAAGATCCGCGTGCCGCTGGCCGCTCCAGCGATGTTCGCAGGGCTTCGTACCGCGGCCGTACAGGTGTTGGCGGGCGCGACCCTCGCGCCCTTCATCGGCGGCGGAGGCCTGGGCGATTTCATCGTCGCGGGCCTTGGCATCATGGATATGTCGCGTCTGCTCGTCGGGGCGCTGACGATTGCCGTTCTCGCCCTTCTCGCCGAGTTCATTCTCGCGCTCACCGAAAAGCTGCTCTTTGCCGAAAGGACGGGCGCATGATCACCATGAACCATGTTTCCAAGCGCTTCGGGGACGGGTCGGCTGCCGCCGTGGACGATCTTTCCATGGTGGTGCCCGATGGCGAGACCGTCGCACTGGTCGGCCCCTCGGGCTGCGGCAAGACCACCACCATGCGCATGATCAACCGTTTGATCGAGCCCACGGAGGGCAGGATCATGGTGGCGGGCGAAGACGTGCGCAAGGTCGATCCCGTGCAGTTCCGCCGCCGCATCGGCTATGTGATCCAGCAGGTGGGCCTGTTCTCGCATATGACGATCGCGCAGAATATCGGCGCGGTGCCCAAGCTGCTCGGCTGGGACGCGTCCAAAATCAAGCGTCGCAACGAGGAGCTCATCGAGCTGGTGGGCTTGGACACCTCCATGCTCTCGCGCTATCCGCGCCAGCTTTCGGGCGGCCAGCGCCAGCGCGTGGGCGTGGCGCGTGCGCTCGCGGCCGACCCGCCGGTGCTTCTCATGGACGAGCCCTTCGGCGCCATCGACCCCATCGCCCGCACCCGCCTCCAGAACGAGTTCCGCGCCATCCTGCGCCGCGTGAAGAAGACGGTGGTGATGGTCACCCACGACATCGACGAGGCCGTGCGGTTGGGCGACCGCATCGCCATCATGCGCGCGGGCAAGATCGTGCAATACGACACGCCGGATACGATCCTGTCGCGGCCCGTCGATGGGTTCGTGGAAAACTTCGTCGGCGCGGATCGGGCGCTGAAGCGGCTGAGCCTGTTCGAGGCGCGCAACGTGATGAGCGCACCGGACGAGGCAGTGGCCAAGGCTCAGGTCTCGGGCGACACGGACTTGCGCGACGCGCTGGCCGCGATGATCGCGGCGGATGCGGATCGGGTGGATGTGGTGGACGAGGGCACGAAGGTGGGCACCTTGACGCGCGAAGCGGTGTTCGCGGTTTAACGACCGGCAGGTTTCGCGGTGAGGTGTGTTTCGCGGCCGCGTCACCCCCACCTCTTCGACGCTTCAAATCAGACGAGAGAACCCTCCGTTCACTGACCCAGAGGCAAAGTCACCTCCTGCAGCAATCCGTGCGGTTGCCGGTTGCGGATGGTGATCGTGCCGCCATTCCGCTCCACGATCTCGCGCGCGATCGCCAGCCCCAGGCCTGCGCCCTTGTGGACCTTGCGCCGGGCAGCATCGACGCGGAAGAAGGGTTCGAAGGCCTGGGCCAGAAGATCGTCCGGAATGCCGGGGCCGTCGTCTTCCACGCGAAAAACCGCGCGCCTATCGGCTTGGGTGACCTGAACCCTGGCACCCCCGCCATGGCGGGCGGCGTTCTCCACGAGGTTGCGCAAGGCACGCTTGAGAGCAAGCGGCTGGCCGCGCACCAGCGCAGGCGCGTCGCCGGGGACGATCGAGGCCGGCAGCCCGATCTCGCTCACCTCCTTCACCACGTCCTGCGCCAGCCTGCGCAGGGAGATCGGCTCGAAGGCACCCGGCTCGGCTTCCTCGCGGACGAGGCGGATGGCGCTGTCGGCGATCTGGTCGAGCTCGTCGAGGTCGCGCAGCCAGATGGCGCGGTCATCGTCGGGCAGAAATTCGGCGCGCAGGCGCAGCCGCGTCATCGGCGTGCGCAGATCGTGCCCGGCGGCAGCCACGAGGCGCATGCGGCTTTCCATGGCACTTTTGAGCCGGGCGGAAAGACGGTTGAGGGCATGTGCCGTGGCGCGTGTTTCGGGCGGCCCCTTTTCGGGGATCGGCGGCGGCACGCCTTCGGGCCCGACGGCGGCGAGCGCGTTCTCGATCATCCGCATCGGGCCCAGGATGCGCGAGGCGACAAAGAAGGAAACCACGATGGCCCCGAGCACCACGAGCGAAAGATAGGACACCAACGCTCGAAACGGCGAGGGCGGACGGCTGGGATAGCTGAGATAGGCCCATTCGCTGTCGGTGACCGGAAAAGCGAGCTGGCGCTTGTTGTCGTCGGCCGCCACGATCATCGCGCTGGGCGGCAGGTCGAATGCCATCAGCTCCTCGTTGAGGCGGCGCATCAGTCGCCCGTCGGGCTTGGGCCCCAGCGTGATGCCGGCTTCCCGCGCCCGCTCGGCCGAGCCTCCGACGAGCCTGGTGACGACGCTGACCTCTTCGGCGAAGGCGCGATTGAAGCTGCCGTCACGCCCCCGTTCCACGATCTGCGCGGTGATCACGGCGGCCAGCACCACGACGGTGACGATCGCCACGAAAAGCAGCAAAGCAAGCCGCAGGCGAAGCGGGATCATGGCGTCCGCTCTTCCCGCTCCACATGCGCGGCGAACTGGTAGCCGCCATTGCGCACGGTCTTGAACAGGCGGAACACACCGCCATCGCCGAAGCGGCGCCGCAGGCGGCTCATGGACACGTCGATGGTGCGGTCGAACGGATCGACCGAGGCGCGGCCGTGGAGCAGGTCGAGCAATGTTTCACGTGAAAGCACGCGGCCGGGCCGTTCGAGGAAGATGCGCAAGAGGTCGAATTCGGTGCCGGTCAGCTCGATCTCCGCGCCTTGCGCATCCGTCACGGCCCTCGTCACCGTGTCCATCCGGTAGGTCTCGAAGCGGAAGATCGCGCCTGAAACCGACAGGGGCTGCTCCGCAGTTTCCGGTGTCGGCCCGCCGCGCCGCAACACGGCCTTGATGCGGGCAGAGAGTTCGCGCGGGTTGAACGGTTTGCCGAGATAGTCGTCGGCACCCAGTTCCAGCCCGATGATGCGGTCCACATCTTCCTTGAGCGCGGTGAGCAGGATCACGGCGAGGCCCGGCGTGCGGTTCTTGATGTCGCGGCAGATGTCGAGGCCGGACCCGTCGGGCAGCATGACGTCGAGCACCACGAGATCGGGCGCGAACTGCGCGATCTTCGCCTCGCATTCGCGCCGGTCGCCGGCGAGTGCCGTGGCGAAGCCCTGGCCCTCGAGATAGCGGCCAAGGAGCTGGCGAATTTCGCTGTCGTCGTCCACCACGAGCACGCGGGTCTTGTCGGTCATCGGCTTGTCGGTCGGGCTTCGGTCATTCTCTTAAAATGCACCGATCGGCCTTCTGCGCCAGCGCCCGAGCCGCCCTCGTTACAAATCGATACATTCGGAAACGCACCCGCCATGGGGGCCGCCACAATCGCTTTCTATGTTTGCTCCTGTCACCAACCCGAACAAAGGACTTGGTTCATGAGCACGAAAAGAAACATCCTCGCGGCAGCCCTTGCCGCAGGCATCGCCCTTCCTGTCGGCGCCTATGCGCAGCAGGGCGGCTTCGACGATGGCAACCGGGGCGGTCCGCGCCAGGAGCGCGGCGACAAGGACTGGCGCGACCGTGACGGTCGCGGTGGTCCGGGTGGCTGGCGTCATCACGGCCCGCGCCATGGCGAGCGGCGCGGCCCCGGCATGCTGTGGAACGTGGCCGAAAAGCTTTCGGCCGCCGAGGTCGCCCTTGGCATCACGGCCGAGCAGGAGCCGGCATGGCGCAACTTCACAGGCGCCGTGGTGGCCTTCGTCCAGGCCGGTCGCGGCGGACCGATGGCGCAGCCTCCCGGCGACGAGGATGACGGCCCCGAAGCGGCCGCACCCGATGCAGGCCCAGCTGACGAGGCCGGCGCACCCCCTGCGCCCGACGCTGCCGATGAGACAGTCGATCAGGCCGATGCGGGCGTGCTCGACGATCTGCGTGGCGTGCAGCGCATGGAGCGCTTCCTCGACCGTTCGATTGCACGCGGTCAGGCAGCGGAACGCGTGAAGACGGCGCTCGACGGCTTGTCGGCCGTGCTGACGCCCGAGCAGGCCAGAACCGCCGATCGTCTTCTCGCCGAACTCGGCCCCCGTCATGGACCGCGCCACGGCCCGGGGCGCGACGGCTGGGGCGGCCCGAAGGGTCCCCGTGGTCCGGAAGGTCGTGGACCCGGACGAGGACCGGACAATCGCGGCGGTGAAACCCCTCCGCCGCCTCCGCCGCCTGCCGGTGAAGCGCCTGCGCCCGCGCAGCCGCAGTAAAACCGCAAAGGGGCCGGAAGACCAGCAAGGGTTTTCCGGCCCTCTCTCTGCTATGACTTGAAACGAGATGACCTTTCCTTTTCGCACGCTTCCGCTCGCAGCATCGCTTCTGCTCGGCCTTTCGCTCGGGAATGCCGAGGCGGAGGAAGCACGCGCGGCAACCGAAGCGAAATCGCCGGACGCGCCCGTAAGTCTCTCGGTCACCACCGACCGCGTGCGCGAGCAGGCGGTGTCGGTTCCCATTTCCGGCACGGGGCTGGTCGAGGCCTGGCAGGAAGTGGTGGTCGGTGCCGAGAGTGGCGGCGTGGCACTCAGGGAAGTGCTCGTGTCCGAAGGCGACCATGTGGAAAAGGGCCAGGTTCTGGCCCGCCTCGACGCGGCGCTTCTGAAAGCCCAGATCGCGCAGCAGGACGCGGCGGTGCGTAGTGCGGAAGCCTCCGCCCGCAATGCGGTGGCGGCGAGCGAGCGCGCATTGCGCTTGTCACGGTCAGGCACGCTCGCGAGCGAAACGGTGGAAACGCGCCAGACCACGCTCGAAACCGCGAATGCGGCCGTGGAACAGGCCAAGGCCGTGCGCGACACGCTCGCCGTGCAGCTCGACCGCCTCGAAATCCGTGCGCCTTTCGCCGGCGTGATTTCGGCGAAACCGGCGGTGGAGGGCGGCATGGTGCAGGCCGGCACCGAGATTGCCCGTATCCAGCGCGACGGCGCGCTCGAAGCACGCATCAAGATACCCGAACAGCGGCTCGGCCTCGTCTCGGTCGGCGATGCCGTCACGCTCGACGGTTCGAACGGCAAGCCGGTGACGGCAAAGGTCACATCGCTTGGCCAGACGGTCGATGCCACGTCGCATCTCGCGACGGTTGCCGTTCGCTTGCCCGAAGGCTCGGGCTTTCGCGCCGGCATGTTCGTGCGCGGCACGGTGAACGCAGCGGGCGGCAGGGCACTCACCGTGGCGCAGGGGGCGCTGACCTGGGTCGACAACAAGCCGGCCGTGTTCGTGGTCAACGACGACAGCACCGTTTCGCGCCGCACCGTTCAGGCCGGCGCGCGGGCGGAAGGACGCATCACGGTGTCGGGCGATTTGAAGCCCGACGAGATGGTGGTGGCCGAGGGCGCGGGCTTTCTTGCCGACGGCAACCGCGTGCTGGTGGTCGAGAGCCAGGCGCAAAACGATGAGACCGTGACGGGAGACACCACGCGGTGAACAACATCTCCGCCTGGTCGATCCGCAATCCCATCCCGACCGTCGTTCTCTTTCTGGCGCTTCTCGTCGCGGGCATCTGGGGCTTCACCCAGTTGCGCGTGAACATCATGCCCGACATCGATTTTCCGATGGTGACGGTGGTGGTGGCGCAGACGGGCGCGGCGCCGACCGAGATCGAGACCCAGGTGACCGATCTGGTGGAAAGTGCCGTTTCCACGATTTCGGGCGTGGAAAGCGTGTCCTCCACGATCAGTGAAGGCTCTTCGGTCACGATGATCGAGTTCGAGCTCGACACCGACCTGACGCAGGCCACCGACGAAGTGCGCACGGCCGTGTCCTCGATCGAGAACCAGTTGCCGACCACGGCCGAAGCACCGGTCGTCGCACGCGTGAATGCGGGTGATTTCGCGATCCTGACCTATGTGGTCGATGCCCCGAAGATGGACCCGGGCGAGTTGTCCTGGTTCGTGGACAACGATATTTCCAAGGCGCTGTTGAAGGTCGATGGCGTGTCCAAGGTGACGCGCTCGGGCGGCGTGTCGCGCGCCGTCCTCGTCAAGCTCGATCCCGACCGGCTCACCGCACTCGGCGTTACCGTGCAGGACATCAGCCAGGCGCTGGCAGCGCAGACCACCGACAGTTCGGGCGGGCGCACGGTGGTGGGGGAGGCGGAGCAGTCCGTGCGCACACTGGGCCGCGTCGCCTCCGTGGCCGATCTGGCCGATCTGCCGGTGACGCTCGGTTCGGGCGAAATCATGCGGCTGGGCGATATCGGCGCCATTGAGGACAATTGGGAGGAGCCGCGCAGCCGTGCCCGCTTCGACGGGCGTGAGGTCGTGTCCTTTTCCGTGTTCAGCGCCAAGGGATCGAGCCAGGTCGGCGTGACCCATGCGGTGCGCGACGCGGTCGCCGGGTTGAACGCGCAGAACAGCGGGGCGAAGCTGACGGAAGTCACATCGACCTCGGACTTCGTCGAGGAAAGCTACGACGCGGCCGTGGAAGCGCTGTGGGTGGGCGCGCTGTTGGCGGTGGCCGTGGTGTTCGTGTTTTTGCGCGACTTTCGCGCGACGCTCGTGTCCGCCACCGCCTTGCCGCTGTCGCTGATCCCGACCTTCGCCGTGATGGCGTGGCTGGACCTGTCGCTCAACGGCATCACGCTGCTCGCCCTTTCGCTCGTGGTCGGTATCCTCGTGGACGACGCCATCGTCGAGATCGAGAACATCGTCCGCCACATGCGCCAGACCGGCATTTCGGCCTATCAGGCGGCAATGGAAGCGGCCGACGAGATCGGGCTCGCGGTGGTGGCGACCACCATGACCATCGTGGCCGTGTTCGTGCCGGTGGCCTTCATGCCGGGCATTCCAGGCAAGCTTTTCGCGAGCTTTGCGGTGGCGGTCTGCGTGTCCGTCCTGTTTTCGCTGCTCGTCGCGCGCACGCTGACGCCCTTGATGGGCGCCTACCTCGTGAAGGCGGGCGGCGGGCATGACGAGACCAGGGTGGCGGGGTGGGTACGCGCCTATCTCGCCGTGCTGAAAGGTGCGCTGCGCTTTCGCTGGCTGACGATCCTGCTCGGGCTTTTATTCTTTGCCGGCTCGATCTTCGTTGCGACACGCCTGCCGACCGAGTTCATGCCCGCGACCGACCAGGGCCGCGCGGTGGCGAGCGTGGAGTTGCAGCCCGGCTCGACGCTGGCCGAGACCGACCGCGCGGTGATGGCGGTCAGCGAGCGCCTCAGGAAACAGCCGGAAGTGAAGAGCGTATTCGCCGAGATCGGCACGGCGACGGAAGGCCGTGGCGGGCCCGGCCGCTCGACGAGTGCCGCGGTGACGACTGCCACCGTGACGGCGAACCTCAAGCCGCGCGCCGAGCGCGACATCACGCAACAAGAGTTCGAGGCGCGGATGAGTCCGCTTTTGCGCGACATCCCCGGCGCACGCATCCAGTTCGGTGCGGACGGCCAATCGGGCGCCAAGGTCTCGATCACGCTGGTGGGGGCCGACAGCGACAGGTTGGCTCAAACCGCTGCCCAGCTCGCGACCGAGATGCGCACCGTGCCGGGCCTGCTCAACCCGGTTTCGGACGCGGCGGCCGCCAAACCGGAGCTTGTCGTGGTGCCCGACAAGGCGCGCATGGCGAGCGCGGGCGTGACGGCAGCCCAGGTCGCGCGTCTGTTGTCGGTCTCGACGCTGGGCGACAATGATGCGGCCCTCGCCAAGTTCAATCTCGGTGACCGGCAAGTCTATGTGGTGCCGACGCTGACCGACGAGGCGCGCGGCGATCTCGACCGCATCGCGACCCTTCAGGTGAAGGGCACGAACGCCACCGTGCCGCTGGGAGCGATTGCGCGCTTCGAGTTCGCGGCGGGCCCGACCACGATCCGGCATGTGGACAATGACCGCCGCGTGCAGGTCGAGGCCGAACTGTCGGGCCTGACGCTGGGCGAGGCGCGAAACGCCATCATGCAGCTGCCCGCCATGAAGAATTTGCCGGCCGGCATCACGGAAGAACCGCAGGGCGATTCCAAGCGGCTGGCCGAACTCTTCAACGGCTTCATCATGGCGATGATCGCGGGCGTGCTCCTGATGTTCGCGACGCTCGCACTTCTGTTCAACTCGTTCCTGCAGCCGGTGACGATCCTGACCGCGCTCCCGCTTTCCATCGGCGGCGCCTTCGGCTTTCTGTGGGTGACGGGCGCTTCGGTCGCCGTATCCGTTCTGATCGGCGTGCTGCTTCTGATGGGGATCGCCGCGAAGAACTCGATCCTGCTCGTGGAATACGCCATCGTCGCGCGGCGCAACGGGCAGGACCGGCTGGGCGCGCTTCTCGACGCCGCCACCAAACGCGCGCGGCCGATCGTGATGACCTCGATCGCCATGGGTGCCGGCATGGCGCCGATCGCGCTCGGCATCGGTGCCGACGCCGAAAGCCGTGCACCGATGGCATTGGCCGTGATCGGCGGGCTCCTGTCCTCGACGCTGCTCAGCCTCGTCTATGTGCCGGTGGTGTACACCGTGGTGGACGACCTCGAGCGCTGGCTCGGCCGCTGGCTCGGCAAGCTCTTGCCGCGCCAGGAGAAGCCGGCGCCGGAAGTTTCGGCCCCGGCGGGTTCATAGAGACTGTTTGGTGATTCATCGGCTGAGGGCTGGCGAGGAGTTTTCGTTGCCCGCTTCGTTGCCGAGCCTCGAATAGGCTCAAACGGATCGCATCAGCCCGCCATCGACGCGCAGGCTCTGGCCGGTGATGTAGCCGGCACCTTCGGAGACCAGAAAGGAAACGGTGGCGGCGATCTCTTCCGCCTTGCCGTAGCGCTGCATCGGCACGCTTTCGCGGCGTTCTTCGGTGCCGGGGAGGCTGTCGATCCAGCCGGGCAGCACATTGTTCATGCGCACATTGTCCCTGGCATGAGCATCGGCGAAGAGCTTGGAATAGGCGGCAAGGCCCGCGCGCGCGACCGCCGATGTGGGAAACATCGCGCTTGGTTCGGACACCCAGGCAGTCGAAATATTGACGATCGCACCCGCCTTCTGCGCGATCATCACGGGGGTGACGAGCCGCGTGGCGCGGACCACGTTGAGAAAATAGACGTCGAACGCCTGATGCCACTGTTCGTCGGTGATGTCGAGGATCGGCGCGCGGGGACCATGGCCCGCGCTGTTCACCAGGACATCGACGCGGCCCCATTTTTCGAGCGCGACGTCGAGCAGGCGCTTGAGGTCATCATTCGACTGGTTGGAGCCGGTGACGCCGACACCGCCGAGTTCGAGGGCCAGGGCCTCGCCCTTGCCGGATGAGGACAGGATCGCAACCTTGAATCCGTCTTCGGCGAGCCGCCGCGCGGAGGCCGCGCCCATGCCCGAACCGCCTGCGGTGATGATGGCAACCTTTTCGCTCATATGATCCCTCCTGATTGGGGAGACAGCCTTAAGTGTCCGCCGGCTTTTGCGCGAGGTGTTCGTTGTAGAAGCGCGGGTCGCCCGTCACTTCCTCGCCGATCCAGTCGGGCAGCGAAACGGCGTGGGTTTCAGAGGGTAGCTCGACCTCGGCCAGCACAAGCCCGGCATTCACCCCTTCAAAGACATCCACTTCCCATTTGAGGTCGCCCAGCACCACGTCGTGGCGCGTCTTCTGCAGGCGCGGGCCTCCGGAAAGCGCGATCATCGCCTCGGCGTCCGATACGGGGATCGGATATTCGAACTCCGAACGGCTCAGGCCTTTCTCCGCGCTCTTGACTGTCAGGAACGCCGTCTGGCTGTCGCGGATGCGCAGGCGGATCGAGAGGCCCGGGGCGGCGCCGAGATAGGCCTGGACGATATGCGAGAGGCGGGAAACGTTTTCGCGCCAGCCTTCATGCCGCACGAGAAACTTGCGTTCGATCTCCTGCGCCATCCGCTTTCTCGCTCCGTTTGCGCCAGTCGGTCCAATAGCTCTCGATGCGTGAAACCAATGCCTTGGGCTTTTCCACGAAGAGCTCGCCGCCCATGGCAAGCGCCTGCCGACCGAGCGCCTGTTCGCGCGTCAGGAGAACGTCGTGCAGCACGTCGCGACCCTCCAGATTGCCGAACAGCTCGCTTTCGGTTTCGAGGCCCAGGCGGAACACCGACATGTCGTGCTGCTGGCCCAGGAGCTCGCCCAGCTCGTTGGCGAGATCGCGCTGGCCGCCGAGCAGATGCGGGGCCCCGTCGCGCATTAGGCAGAGATGGTAGAAATGCGCCTTCACGGCCTTGCGCCAGTCGTGGAATGTTTCGGCGTCGTCGCTGTGCGAAAGCGCGCGCATGTCGTCGCGGCCGCGCTTGTAGATGATCTGGAACCCTTCGCGCAGCGCGCCGAAATTCTTGGTGCTCAGCTTCCAGCCCTCGGCGCGGCTGCGGAGAGCCGTGAAAGCCGTGCGGAAGCTTTCGAGGGCTTCCTCGCGATCGACTTCGGCTGTCATCTTTTCGGCGCGGGCCTTGATGGCACTCTGGAAGCGGTCGAGCTTGCGCTGACTCAGGCGCGCCTTCAGTTCGTCCTCGATGGCTCCGAATGTCTCGCCCATCACCTCGGCATCGCGCAGGAGGGACAGGCCCTGTGCCGCGTCGCGAATGGCGGCGTTCTCGTGGGCGTAAGCGTCGAAGGACGGGCGCACGAGGCGTAACAGGGCGCGCAGGCGCTTGGAACGCTTGCGGACGCTGTGAATGGCTTTTTCATGCGCGATCAATCCGCCGAGTTCGGCGAGCGCCGTGTCGATCTGGTCGAGCGCGATGCGGCGGACAGCGCTTTGGACATGTCTGTCGTCCGCCATGAATTTGAATGCCACGGGAAACTCCTTCTCGCGGAACGCCTAAGGGATCAGCCTGCGAAAAGGTTGCAAACCAGGCCAGCGCACGGAGACAGCGCACCGTTCTGTCACGCTCCTGTCATGGGCGGAACGGATAGGCAGAACCTTCTTTCCAAGGGGTCTCTGTTCATGCGCCATCGCGTTCTCCCGCCGCTCGCCACCGCACTGCTCGCCGCTTCCGCCCTCCCGGCTTCGGCTGACCCGTTCTTCGACCGGGTGGCGACTTTCATGGCGCACAGCAATGTCGAGGGCGAGGCGGATAAGCCGGCGGTGGCCGAGATCATCTCGGCGAATGCGGACGGCACGCTGCTCGTTTACACCGACGCCGCCGGAAAACGCGTCGGCATGATCGACATCAACGATCCGGCGAACCCCAAGCCCCTCGGCACGGTGGCGGTGGGCGGGGAGCCGACTTCCGTGAAGATCGTGGGCACCACGGCCTATGTGGCGGTGGACACGTCCGAAAGCTTCACGAAGCCCACCGGCAAGCTCTTGGCGGTCGACACAAGCGCGAAGAGTGTCGCCAAGGAGTGCGAACTGCCCGGCCAGCCGGACTCGGTGGCGGCTGCCAAGGACGGCGCGTTCCTGGCGATTGCGATGGAAAACCAGCGCGACGAGGAGACGAACGACGGCAACCTGCCGCAGCTGCCCGCCGGCTCGTTGGTGACGGTGGCGCTGGATGGTGCTGCGCTCGACTGCGCCAGGATCAACGAGATCGCACTGACCGGTCTCGCATCGGTCGCGGGCGAAGACCCCGAGCCGGAATTCGTGGATATCAACGAGCGGGGCGAGATCGTCGTCACGCTGCAGGAAAACAATGCGGTCGTTCTCGTGGACGGCAAGACCGGCAAGGTCACCGGCAACTGGGATGCGGGCCGTGTCGATCTCGACAGGATCGACACGGAAAAGGACGGCGTCATCCGTCTGGACGGCAAGATGGAGAACGTCGCGCGCGAGCCCGATGGCGTGGCATGGCTCGGCAATGACCGTGTGGTGACGGCGAACGAGGGCGATTGGAAGGGCGGCACGCGCGGCTTCACGATTTTTTTGCGCGACGGCACCGTGCAGTTCGATCCGGGCAACAGCCTGGAGCATGCGGTGGTGGCGCTTGGCCATTACCCTGAGAAGCGCAACAAGAAGGGCATCGAGATCGAGGGCGTGGCGACCGGCACTTACGGCGACGAACAGCTGATCTTCGTCGGCTCCGAGCGCGCGTCCGTGGTGGCCGTTTACCGCGATCGCGAAGGGGCCGATCCGGACTTGTTGCAGGTCCTGCCCGGCGGCATCGGACCGGAAGGCCTGTTGGCGATCCCGAGCCGCAACCTGTTCGTGACGGCGACCGAAACCGACCTCACGGAAGATGGCGGCATCGGGGGGCAGGTGGTGATCTATCAACGTGCCGAGCGCGCGGCGCCGGCCTATCCGACGATTGCATCGGAACTGGGCGAGACCGGCCTGCCCATCCCCTGGGGCGCGCTGTCCGGCCTGGCCGCCGACAAGGCGACGCCCGGCCGCCTTTATGCGGTGACCGACAGCGCCTATGGCAAGGCACCGCGCATTTTGACCATCGACGCCACCCGCACACCCGCCGCGATCACGGCCGAGATGACGGTGACCAAGGATGGCAAGACGGCGGAAGACCTCGACCTCGAAGGCATCGCGGTGGCGGCCGATGGCGGCTTCTGGCTAGCCTCGGAAGGCAATGCCAAAGGGCGCAAGAATCTGCTCCTGAAAGTCGATGCGAAGGGCGCGGTGCAGGACGAGATCGCGCTGCCTGCCGAAGTCGAGGCGACTGCGACCGCGTCCGGTTATGAGGGCGTGACGGTGACCGGCGAGGGCGACGCCACCACCGTCTGGCTCGCCCAGCAGCGGCCGTGGAAGGGGGACGCCGAGGACGAGGTGAAGCTTTTCGCCTTCAAGCCGGCTTCAAAGGAATGGGGCGCGGTGCGCTACAAGCTCGAGCCCAAGGGCGAGGGCTGGGTGGGCCTGTCCGAGATCACCGCCGACAATGACCGCGTCATCCTGATCGAGCGCGACAATCAGATCGGGAGCAAGGCCAAGCTCAAGCGCTTGTATGCGGTGCCGATGAGCGAGATGAAGCCCGCACCGCTGGGTGGCGAGTTGCCGCTCGTGTCGAAGGCGATAGCGCACGACTTCCTGCCGGAGCTTCAGGCGCCGAAGGGCTATGTGCTCGACAAGATCGAAGGCTTCGCGCTGGACAAGGACGGCAATGGCTTCGCGGTCACCGATAATGACGGCGTGGACGACGCATCCGGCGAAACGCAGTTCCTGCGGCTGGGCCGGCTGTAAGGATCGGAAAGGCGGCGCGGCTCAC
Organism: Mesorhizobium liriopis; assembly: GCF_024053505.1. GTDB lineage: Bacteria > Pseudomonadota > Alphaproteobacteria > Rhizobiales > Rhizobiaceae > Mesorhizobium_B > Mesorhizobium_B liriopis. The sequence continues at coordinate 240,507 of NZ_JAMXQS010000002.1, forward strand.
GCGGAGCCGGGTTGCCCATCAAGCGCTTCGAGAAACGTCACCGCCTCGCCGGCGCCCATGGTACGGGCCATGGAAAGCGCGGTGGCGCCTTCGGGCGTGCTGGCGTCAGCCTCCGCGCCACGGTCGAGCAAGAGGCGCATGGCCTCGACGCGGTTGAACATCGCGGCCATCATCAAGGGCGTGCGGCCGTCCGGCCCCGCCCCATCGACGGCAGCACCGCCGTCCAGGAGCGCTTCGATCACCGCCACCTCGCCTTTGAAGGCAGCGCCCGCCAGCGGCGTCTGGCCGCGATCATTGGTGCGGTCGGGATCGGCCTGGCGCTCGAGCAGCATGCGCACCGTCTCGGCGTGCCCGTTATAGCTCGCGAGCATCACGAGGCTGTCGCCTTTTTCGTTGGACAGGTTGGGCGGCAGGCCCTGGTCGAGGAAGCGGGCGAGCGTGTCCGTGTCACCGGCGCGCGCGGCCTGGAAGATGCGTGCGGCGAGTTCCGCCATCGCTTCCGCTTCGCTGCTCTCCATCGCACGTGCCTCGCTTGTTGAACGCTTGGAGCCTATCGCCAAAGCCGGCGCGCGCTTCAAGGGTGGATCACGTGTTTTGCGCCTTCAGCCGCCCGATCGCCTCGGCCTGCAACGAATTGGGCGCCATCTCCATGAATTCGATGCGGTTGCCGTCGGGGTCTTCGATCCAGGCCTGGCGGTTGCGGTCGAGGCCTGTGTTGATGGCGTTGCCATGCGTCGGGCGCAACTCGCCATCCTGCCAGATGAACACGGTTTCACCAGTTAGGCGGATCTGGTCGAGAACCGGTTCCAGCCTGTCCACAGTCAGGCAGATGTGGTGGATGCCATTGGCCTTCGGCCCCGAAGTACGCTCGGTTTCGGCTTCCGGAAAAATCTCCAGATACTGCGTGTCGGTGATCCGGAGATAGATCAGGAACAGGCTCCCATCATCGTGAAACAGACGCATCATTTCTAGAAAACCAAGTGAATCCCGATAGAAGCGAAGTGTTCGCTCGACATCGCGAACCTTGATGGCAACATGGCCGATCCCGCTGATCCCTTGCATGTGGCGTTCCTCCCGGTTATGCCGAACACCATGGTAGCGGATGGGAGGAGGAGTCCAAGCCCATTCGCTTCCGGTTTCGCAAAGCCGATCCAGCCGCCTTGAGACGGCAAGCGGAAAAGGCGATGTGTGAAATCGGTTTCAATCGGTGAGGGCGCTTGCGGTTCGACCTTTCCATTCTTTGGCCCCATCTTCCCTTCCTGTGGAAGGGCGCGGTGCTGTCGGCGGAAGTCTGCCTGCTCGCCATTATCGGCAGCGTGGTGCTCGGCGCGCTTGTGGCGATTGCGCGGACATCCTCGGCCAAACCCCTGCGCTGGCTGGCGCTGGCCTATGTCGATCTCTTCCGCAACGTGCCGTTTCTGGTGCAGCTTTTCTTCTTTTATTACGGCCTGCCCGAGCTCGGCATCTATATCGACGCCTTCACCACGGGCGTGATCGCACTCTCGATCGCAGGTGGCGCGTTCGCGTCCGATGCGATCCGCTCCGGCATCCTCGCCATCGAGCCCGGCATCATTGAAGCGGCTGAAGTCAGCGGCCTGTCTCGCCGCGTGATCTTCACCAGGATCGTACTGCCCATCGCGTTGCGCACGGCGATCAGGCCCCTCGGCGCGGTTCTGGTCAACATGATCCTGACCTCCTCGATCCTGTCGGCCATCACGCTCAACGAGCTGACGGGCAGCGGGCGCATCGTGGCATCCGACACGTTCCGCCCCTTCGAGGTCTATGCGGTGCTTCTCGTCTTCTACGCGGCCCTCACTTACGCCGTGTCGATCGCGGTGAACCTTTTGCATGTGCGGCTCAATCGCGGCATTTCGCAGGACGTGGCCTGATGCGCTATTCGTCCTTCACCCCTTACGACATCGTTCTTTTGCTTCAGGGCTTGGGCGTCAGCGTCGGGCTGTTTCTCGCGACCTCGCTGATCGGCCTGCTCCTTGGCACGGTCTGGGCCGTGATCCGCTACTATCGCGTGCCGGGCCTGTGGCAGCTGATGTCCTTCTTGGCCGAGCTCTTGAAGAACTCGCCGGTGCTGGTGCAGCTCTTTCTGGTGTTTTTCGGCTTTCCGGCCTTTTTCCGGGTCAACATGACGCCGGTCGAGGCCGCGACCTTGACGCTTTCACTCAACACAGCGGCCTTTGTTTATGTGATCGCGGTGTCGGCCGTGGAATCGGTCGGCCGAGACCAGATCGAGGCCGCGCGTGTATTCGGCCTCTCCCGCTGGCAGGTCTTGCGCCATGTGATCGGCCCGCAGGCCTCCGCTTTCGCGGTCGGTCCGCTGGTGGCGCTTCTCGTCAACCAGTTGCAGGTCACCTCGCTGATCTCGGTGATCGGCGTGGTCGATCTCACCAAGGTCGGCAACATCCTGAACTTGCGCACGCTCAAGCCCTTCATCGTCTGGACCGTGGTCGGGCTCCTTTATTACGCGGCTGCGAAGCTGATCGCGATGCTTGGCACGCGTCTCGAAAACCGCCTGCGCGCCCACAGCGCTTGGAAAGGCCTCTAGCATGCTCAAAGCGGAAAATGTGCGGAAGGTCTTCGGGTCGACGGTGGTGCTCGATGGCGTGAACCTTTCGGTTCAACCCGGCGAGGTCGTGTCGATCCTGGGCTCGTCGGGCTCGGGGAAGTCCACGCTGATCCGCTGCATCAACGGGCTCGAAAAGCTTGATGGCGGGCGCATCACGGTGGACGAGTTCGACGTGTCGAAGCCGCGTGAACTGGCGGAAGCGCGCAAGCGCTCCGGCACCGTGTTCCAGCTCTTCAATCTCTACCCGCATATGACCGCGCTTCAGAACATCACGCTGGCCCCGATCCAGGTGCTGCAGCAGCCGAAGGCTGAGGCCGAGCGGAAAGCGCGCGCGCTCTTGGCGCAGGTGGGGCTGGGCGATCGCGGCGACGCCTATCCTGCCCAGCTTTCCGGCGGCCAGCGCCAGCGCGTCGGCATCTGCCGGGCGCTCGCGATGGAGCCGCGCTATCTGCTTCTCGACGAGGTGACGAGCGCGCTCGACCCCGAAATGACCGCGGATGTGCTGGGCATTCTCGCCGACCTCGCGCGAGGCGGCACCACCATGGTCTTCGTCACCCACGAGATCGAGTTCGCCCGCCAGATCTCGAACCGCATCGTGTTCCTCGACAAGGGCAAGCTCGTGGTGGACCTGCCCACGGCGGCCTTCTTCAGCGCCAAGGGCGGCATGGCCGTGCCGCGCATCGCACAGTTCCTGTCCAAGATGAGAAAAGACTGACATTCATGCTTCTTCTGGCCAATGCCGAAGCCTGGGCGGGTTTCGCCACAAGCGTCGATCTCTTGAAGAAAGGTGACACGAGCCTCGACGCGATGGTCGCGGGCATCGCCAAGGTCGAGCAGGAGGAAAAGGTCCGCAGCGTCGGCTATGGCGGCTGGCCCAACATGCTCGGCCGCATGGAGTTCGACGCGGGCGTGATGGATGGCACGACGCGCGAGGTGGGCGCGGTGGGTGCCGTGCCCGACACGATCCCCGTGGCCCGATTGGCCCTCGAAGTGATGCGCCGCCTGCCGCATGTGATGCTGACGGGTGACGGCGCGCGCCGCTTTGCGACCGAGATCGGCATGCCGCATGACGAGACGCTTCTGGACGACAGCCGCCGCGTCTGGTGGGAGCGGCTCGAAAAGGAACTCTCGCCGGAAGACATCAGGCGGTTTCCCGACATTCCGCTGGCTCCCTTGAGCCGGACCATCACCGACCCCGAGCGCGTGCGCGACACCACGGTGTTTCTTTGCGCCGACCCGGCACGCGGTATTCACGCGGCGACCTCGACCTCCGGCTGGGCCTGGAAATATCCAGGGCGGCTGGGCGACTCGCCCATTCCTGGCGCGGGCTTTTATGCCGACAGCCGCTATGGCGCGGCCGCCTGCACGCATACGGGCGAGATGACTATGCGCTGCGGCACCGCGCGTACGATCGTGCTGGCGCTCAAGCTCGGCTATTCGTTGCGTGACGCCGTGCAATTGGCCGTGGACGAACTGGCCGATCTGACCGATGGTTTCCTCGCCGGCGTCGTGATCCACGCGGTGGATGCGAAGGGCGGCCACGAGGTGGTGAATTTCCGGTGCGAGGGCGAAATCCGCTTCTGGTTCTGGGAAGACGGCATGGCCGAGCCCGAGCTTCGGCCCGCCCGAGAACTCTGACGCGTCGTTTCTGAATCATGAAAAGGGGAAAGTGCATGAAGCGTTTGATTGGAGCCCTGGCTGCCCTTGCGGTGGTGGCGGGCACGGCATGGCCGGCGGCGGCGGGCATGCTGGACGATATCCGCTCGCGCGGCACGGTGCGCATCGGCGTCTCGCTCGGCGGCGAGCCGATCGGCTTCCGTGACGACCAGAACAACCCGACCGGCTATGACGTCGATGTGGCGAACATGCTCGCCCAGAAGATCGGCGTGCCGGTGGAATTCACCGATGTCTCGGGCGATGCGCGTGTTTCGATGCTGGTGTCGGGTCAGCTCGACATCGTGGTGGCGAACACCTCGGCGACGCTCGAGCGCGCAAAGACGGTATCCTTCTCGATCCCCTACAACCGTGCTGGCATGCGCGTGATCGTGCAGAAGGATGTAGGGATTTCGACGCTCAAGGATCTGGCCGGCAAGAATGTCGTGGTCGGCCGCGGCACGACCGGCGAAGCCTTCCTCAAGCGCGAAGTGCCGGACGCCAACCTCGTCTATGTCGATAATTTCGCGCCCGACGGCGTGCTGCAGCTCCAGCAGAGGCGCGTCGATGCGGCGATCGAGGATTCCTCGCTGGTCGACTATCTCGCCACCAAGAACGACACGCTCGTGACCCTGCCTGAACTCTACTCCAACGACCCGATCGGCATCGCGGTCGCCAAGGGCGATCCGGATTTCGTGCGCTGGCTCGACATGTTCGTATCCGACTATATCCAGTCGGGCGCCTATGAAGCGAACTACAAGAAGTGGTGGGGTGCGAACGCCAACCCGCCCAAGCTGAACCCGCTCTGGTAAGACGCACGCCTCGCCGGGCTGGTCCCTCGGGATCAGCCCGTCAGGCGGGAAATGAAGCGCGTTGGCACCGAAACGGGCGGATCGCCTGGCGTGAAGCTGTTCGGCTCCGCGACGAAGCGGGCGATATGCTCGACGAATTCTTCCTGGTCGTAGCCCACGGAAGAGATCGGATAGGCGGCGAAATCCGTCAGCGACAGGTTGTCGTAGCCGTAAAGGCGGAAGCGCGTCGGCCGGCTCTCCGGGAAATGAGCCCGGCAGGCATCGAGCACGCCCATGGCGGACGCGTCGGAGGTGCAGAACACCGCATCGGGCACCTTGTCCGACAGAAACGACGCACCGGCCTGATAGCCGCTCTGGTAGGTATAATCGCCGGCCCGCACCGTCTGAACCAGCGTGACGCCGTGTTCAGAAAGAGCGTGGAGATAGATCTGGATGCGCGCCTGCTCGACGGGCGAGGATTCACGGCCCGTCACGAGGGCTGCCGTCCTCACGCCTTTCTCGGTTGCATCGCGCACGGCGGCGCGGATGCCGATGGTGGAGTCGGGCACGACGGCGGGCGAGAGCGGGTCGGGGCGGCCGTTCAGCATCACCGCGAAGTCCGAGCGGAACATCTGCCGCACGGTCGCGGCATCCGCGAAATCGGACCAGACCAGGGCTGCATCGACATGGTGGGCGACGCCGTTGCGCAAAAACTGCTCCACCCGGTCCACGGAATTGACGCGGATGAACAGCACCTGCTTGCCCAGGCTCTGCATGGCATTCAGCAGGCAATCGAACAGGTCGAGGTCGGACAGGTCATGAATATGGTTGACCACCACCGCCACCAGATTGGTGCGCTTGGTGGTGAGGCTCTGGGCAAGAAGATTGGGCTGATAGCCGAGCTGGGCTGCGGCTTTCAGCACGCGCTCGCGCTTTTCAGGCGAGATCGGACGCGGATCCACCGAAAAGGCGCGCGACACCACGGCGCGCGAAACGCGGGCCAGAGCCGCCACATCGGCCATGGTCGCGCCGGTGGCGGATTTCGGACTTTCTCCCTTGGGTTTGTCGTTCAATTTCCGGTCCGGCAAAAAATCAGTATGACAATTCTACTCCATTCCACACAGACCCTCCAAGGTGCAATGTGATCGCGTGTTTCGATATTGGCGGTTCCGCCATCAAGGGCGCCGCCGCCCGCTCCGTTTCAGACATCGCGATGATCGGCTCGCGGCCGACCCCGCTCCATGATTTCGACGCCTTCGCGGGCGTGCTGGAAGCGTTGATGGCAGAAGGCGGCGTGCCGGCGCGAAGCCCTGTCTCGGTGTCGATCGCGGGCGTGGTCGATCCGGCCGACGGGCGCATCAAGATCGCGAATATCCCCTGCCTCGACGGGCGGCCTCTCGCGCATGATCTGTCGCAAAAGCTCGGCCGCGCCGTGACGGTGGCCAACGATGCCGACTGTTTCGCGCTGGCGGAAGCCATCGAAGGCGCGGGGCGCGGGCATCGCATCGTGTTCGGCGTGATCCTGGGTACGGGCGTGGGCGGCGGTCTCGTGATCGAGGGCAAGCCTTTGCAGGGGGCAGGCGGCTATGCCGGCGAATGGGGGCATGGACCGGTGGCGGCGACCCTTGCGGGCGATCCGCCGGTGGAGATCCCGCGTTTTTCATGCGGCTGCGGGCTGAAGGGCTGCGTGGATGCCGTGGGCGGCGCGCGCGGGCTGGAAAAGCTTCATCGCCACCTGCACGGGTTGGAGCAGTCGAGCAAGGAGATCGTCGAAGGGTTCGAGAGTGGCGAGGAAAAGGCGTCGCGCACGGTCGATGTCTTGATCGACGTGCTGGCGAGCCCGCTGGCGCTGGTGGTCAATGTGGTGGGTGCCGATATCGTGCCGGTGGGCGGTGGGCTGTCGAACTCGCGCCTTCTGATCGAAAGGCTGGACAGAGCCGTGCGTGCGCGCATTCTGCGGAAGACGACCGTGCCGCTCGTGGTGCAGGCGCAGTGCCGCATCGAACCGGGGCTGATCGGGGCAGCCATTCTGGGCTTCAGGGAAGACGCGGATCATGCCGCTGCTTGAGGTCTGTGTCGGGGATCCCGAAAGCCTGAGTGCTGCCGTCGAAGGCGGGGCGGACCGGATCGAGCTGTGCTCGGCGCTGGAACTCGGCGGACTGACGCCGGGGCCGGGGCTGATCGCGCTTGCCGCGCGTGTCGCGGTGCCCGTCTATGCCATGGTGCGCCCGCGCGGGGGCGATTTCGTATTCAGCAAAAGCGAGGTGGCGGCGATGCTGGCCGATATCACGGCGATCCGTGCGGTGGGGCTGGCCGGTGTTGTGCTGGGGTGTTCGCGTCCGGATGGTCGTCTCGACCGCGACACGCTTCAGGCGTTGCTCGAGGCCGCACACGGCCTGGGAACGACCTTGCACCGCGCCTTCGATCTCGTGCCCGAGATCGAACCGGCGGTTGAGACAGCCGTGGAACTCGGCTTCGAGCGCATCCTGTCTTCGGGCCGGGCGCGAACGGCCGTGGATGGCGCGGACGATCTGCGCCGTGCGCATGAAGCGGCGCGGGGCCGGATTGCGATCATGGCCGGCTCGGGGGTGAACGCCGGCAATGTGGGTGCGCTTCGGCAGAAGGTTCCGCTCGACGAATGGCACGGCTCCTGTTCCGCACCCGTCGGCACGCCGTCAGCCCGCGCGGTCGAACTGGGTTTTGCAAGCCCCGGTGCCGCCAAGCGCACCAGCGTCAATGAAGTGCGGCGCATGAAGGCGGCCATCGCGCGATAATCATCAAGACCGGGGCTGACGCCTCGAAAACAGACGCGCGACAGGGTGATCCCGGTTTCACTCGGTGCGCTCGAACCAGGATTTTGGAGGAACTCTGATGCCCATTGCCCTCAAGCCCGTCGCATTGCCCGATTTCGGCCCGCTGGGTCGCCAACCCACCGTGCCGCCTGCGACTTACGCGGCGCGTGCGGATGAGCTTTATCGGCGTGCCGGTCTTGACTGGGTCGTGGTCTATGCCGATCGCGAGCATTTCGGGAATGTGATGTTCCTGTCCGGCTTCGAGCCGCGCTTCGAGGAGGCGCTGCTGTTGCTGGGTCCTGGTGAGAGACGGGTGCTGATCACCGGCAACGAGTCGGAAAGCTATGCCGCACTCGCGCAATTGCCCGGTCTCGACGTGATGCGCGCGCAAAGTCTGAGCCTAATGGGGCAGGACCGATCGGTGGAGCCCAAGCTCGCGATCCGCCTGCGCGATGCGGGTATCCGGCCCGGCGACACGGTGGGCCTGGTCGGCTGGAAATATTTCGAGCCCGAAGAAGACGAGGAAATCGCAGGCCTGTTCTTCGTGCCCGATTCCTTGGCCGGCATGCTGCGGCGTCTGGCCGGCGAATTGCGTGACGTGACGCCCATCCTGATGCATCCCGAAACAGGGCTGCGTTCCGTGGTGGATGTGGATCAGATCGCCGCGTTCGAGTGGGCTGCCGCCCGCTGCTCATCGGCGCTCTGGCAGGTGGTGTCGAACGTGAAGGTCGGCGACACGGAGTTCTCGGCGCTCGGCCGTTTGCCTTACGAAGGCGATCCGCTCAACGTGCACACGATGTTCGCCTCCGCCGGACCCGGCGGAGCGGTGATCGGCCTGCGCAGCCCTTCCGCGCGGCGATTGAGCAAGGGCGATGGCGTGACCACGGCGCTCGGCTTGTGGGGCGCCTTGTCGTCGCGCGCGGGGCTGCTGGATGACGGCAATGATGCGTTTCTCCTGAAGGCGAAGAGCTATTTCGAGGCGCTGATCGCCTGGTACCACACGGCCGAGATCGGCTTGCCGGGCGGCGAACTCTTTTCGGCGGTGACCGAAAAGCTGGCGCAAGGCGGGCTGCAATCGGCGCTCAATCCCGGCCATCTCGGTAGCCATGAGGAATGGCTTCATTCGCCGGTACGTCCCGGTTCGGACGATCGCCTGCGTTCCGGCATGGTGTTTCAGGTGGATGTGATCCCCGTGCCGATGCCGGCAGGCCAGGCGCTCAACAACGAGGACGCTGTGGTCTTCGCGGACGGCACATTGCGCGCCGAGCTGGCGCAGAAATATCCGGAAGCCTGGGCCCGGATCGAAGCGCGGCGTCGTTTCATGGCGGACCAGCTCGGCGTGCCGCTCAAGGACAGCATCCTGCCGCTGTCCTCGACGCCGCTTTATCTGCCGCCGTTCTGGCTGAGGCCCGACCATGTGCTGGTGCGGGACTAAGCGCCTTTACTTCAGCTTGAAGGCAATCTGGATTGCGCGGCCGAGCGCCGGGGTCGGCACGCCCATATGGGTTTCGCCCGCAAACAACTCGAAGGAAGTGTGGAGGTTGGCACCCTCGGGTCGGGCGAGGCGTGCGGCCATTTCCTGCGCGTAAAGGATCGTGCGCGCTTTCCGCAGCTTTTCGAGCCGCTCCATCGCGTCGTCCTGCGTTTCCTGAAAGGGTGCGAGCCTGTCGCCTTCATGTTCGCCCGCCGAGAGGTGGACGCTGGGGCGGATGGCCATATCGAAATCGGCGCGGGCTTCGGTTGCGAGCAGCCCGCAATCTTCCCAATAGATGGTCGGGCTGGCCGCGATGATCGTCTGGAACAGCGAGGGCCGCGTGAACAGCGTGTGGAGCGCGAAGAGGCCACCGAAGGAATGGCCGAACAGCGCGCGCCGTGTCGGGTCAATCGGCACCTGCGTCGCGATGAAGGGCAGAACCCGGCTCTCGATGAAATCACGAAAATCGTCCGCCCCGCCAGTGCGCACGTCCGGGCCGTTTGGCGTGAAGGGCGGGTAGGTGGTGCCGGGCGGCGGGCTCAGGTCCCAGGAGCGGCGAAGCGGATCATAGGCTTCGTCCGTCGGATAGCCGAGGGCCGCGATCACGCCCCAGCCGACATTCGTGCCTTTCGGGTAGTGGGCCTGGGCACGCAGCGCATCGACCGCCGTGCCGAAGCAGGCGTTGCCGTCCGTCATGGCGAGCAGCGGCCAGCCCTCCGCTGGCGCCTCTCCGGGCGGCACGAAGAGGAGGAGGCGGCGGACCGCCCCCGTCTCGTCTTCGATGTCGTGAACGCTCGCGCCTTGAAGCGTGTAGGCTCGGCTCATCTCAGAACCGGTAGCGCAGGCTGCCGATGATCTGGCGGCCCTCGTCGCGATAGCCATAAGCGCTCGAATAGGTCACCGCGCGCTCGTCGAAGACGTTCTTGACGTTGAGCTGCGCTTCCGCGCCCTTCATGCTTTCATTGAGCTTGCCGAGGTCGAAGGAGACCTTTGTGTCCACCAGAAAGCGCGCGTCGTTTTCGGTCGTGTTGGCATCGTCGCCGAAGCTCTTGCTGGAATAGCGCAAGCCCAACCCCAGCCCCAGGCCTTCCGCCGGGCCGCCGCCGAACAGGTAATCGCCCCAGATCGAGAATTCATGCGCTGGAATGCCCGACGGCACGTTTCCCGCATTATCGCCTTCGGTGATCTCGAGGTCGAGATAGGTATAGGCGGCCGTCAGGTTGATGCCGTTGGGCAGGCTGGTGGAGGCTTCGAGTTCCAGGCCCTGCGAGCGCACCTCGCCACGCTGGACCTGGAAGCCGACATTGTCGGGGTCGGTGGCCAGAACATTGGACTGGATGATCTGGAAGACGGCGGCACTCGCCGACAGGTTGAGGTCGGTCGGCTGGTATTTCACGCCGGCTTCGATCTGCTCGCCCTCGGTCGGCTGGAAGGAGCCACCGCCGAAGCTCGCGCCGATGGTCGGCGCGAACGACGTGGAATAGCTCACATAGGGCGCGATGCCGTTGTCGAAGAGATAGCCCAGGCCCACGCGGCCCGAGAAATGCTCGTCGTCCTGCTCGGAATCCGTGCCCAACCCGTCATGGGCGATGTCCTGGCTGTTGAGCCAGTCGTAGCGGCCGCCCAGCGTCAGGATGAACCTGTTCCATTCCAGCTGGTCCTGCAGGTAGATGCCTGTCTGGCGCTGCTTGGTGGTGACATCGCGGAAATTATAGTCTGGCCGATCGATGTCCTGCTCGCCATAGTTCAGGTCTGAAAGGTCCAGATCGGGGGCGGTGCCGAAGCCGATCTTGTCGTTCACATCGACATAATTGTAGTCGAGCCCCATCAGCACCGTATGGCCGACGGCACCTGTCTGGAACTTGGCTTCGGCCTGGTTGTCGACAGCGAATGAATCGAGCTTGTCGGTGATCAGGCCCGTCGAACGGTTCGCGAAAAGCCGGTCGGGCGTGATGGCGTCGATGCCGGTATAGGGCACATCGGCATAGATATGAACGTAGCGCAGGTTCTGACGCACGCTCCAGGTTTCGTTGAAGCGGTGCTCGAATTCGTAGCCGATCCGGCCCTGATCCTGCACGAAGGTCCCGAATGCGGGATCGCCGGATTCGAGATTGGTGATCCGACCATTCTCGTTGAAGTAGGACGAGTTGCCCCCGGTCTCGACGTGGGAATACTCGCCGAGGATCGTCAGCTGCGTGTCGCGGTCGTCCGAGCGGAAGGTAAGCGCGGGCGCGATGGTGATCTTGTCGTCGGGCACGGAGCGCAGCTCGGTATCGGACTGGCGGACCATGCCGGTCAGGCGGAACAGCGCGTTGTCGCTGTTGGCGAGCGGACCGGAAAAGTCGAACTGGCCCTGATAGCGGTTGTGGCTGCCCGCCTGCACCTCGACCTCGCGGAAGGGCGTTTCAGTCGGGCGCTTGGACACGAGGTTGACCACGCCGCCGGGCGAGCCGCCGCCGTAAAGCACGGAGCTCGGTCCCTTGAGGATCGAGATGGAGTCGAGCCCGTAAGGCTCGGTCTTGAAGATCGAGAAATTGCCGGTCAGCTCGCGCAAACCGTCGCGGTAGACGCCGTTATAAGTCACGTCGAAGCCACGAATGGTGAAGGCGTCGAAGCGGTTGTCGAAGCCGAAGGCGCCGATGCGCACGCCGGGCGTATAGGTGAGCGCTTCCTTCAGCGTCTGCACGCGGCGGTCGTCGAGCTGCTTGCGGGTGACGACGTTGACGGCCTGCGGCACCTTCACGAGCGGCGTGTCGGTCTTGGTCGCGACTTTCGCACGTGTCGCCACATAGCCATCCTGGGCCACGCCACCGCCCACGCCGTTGCCGGCATTATCCGTGCCGGCCCCTTCCACCGTCACGGTTTCGAGCTCAACCGTGTCCTGTGCGAAAGCGATGCCGGGCAAGAGGAGAAGCGCAGTCGAGACGAGCAGGCTGGCCTTGCGTGAGCGTGCTCGGGTGCGATCGGCGACCGATCTGGAATGCATGTAATGTCCCTCAAGATTGCAGCATGGCGCTGCCCCCGAGAGGTCTTCTCGATATTATGACTTCATGAGTCAACTATTCTATTGCATAGCGCGAGGAGCTCGAAAAGCGTGCGTTGCGCCGATGCAACATGCCATTTGCGAGCCCCGCCAAGCAGGAAAGGAAAAGAACAATGCCTGAATCGACAACCCGCTTCGAAACGCCGAGTGCCGACAAATATATCAAGCAGCTCTGCAAGCATTTCGGACACCGGGTCGAGACCACGGTGGGCGACAACACCGGCACCTGCCGTTTCGAGATCGGCACGGCCCAGCTCGACGCCGATGCTTCGGCCCTGGCCATCCGCTTGGAGGCGGAAGACGAGGAGAGGCTCAAGCAGATGCAGCACGTGATCGAGAGCCACCTGCTGCGCTTCGCCTTCCGCGAAGAGCCAGGCGCGCTGGAATGGCGCTCGGCGTAAAGCTCGTCAGGCCCACTCACCCTTGCGGAACACCGGCACGCGGCTGCCGTCCGGCTTGATGCCGTCGATGTCGGTGTCGCCCGAGCCGATCATCCAGTCGATATGGATCAGACTCTTGTTGCCGCCCTGGGCAGCGATCTGGTCGGGCGTGATCGTGTCGCCGTCCACGAAGCACTTCGAATAGCACTGGCCGAGCGCGATGTGGCACGACGCGTTTTCGTCGAACAGCGTGTTGTAGAACAGGATGCCGCTTTTCGAGATCGGCGAGGAATGCGGCACGAGCGCCACTTCGCCCAGGCGGCGCGCGCCGTCGTCGGTGTCGAGCACCTTGTTGAGAACGGCTTCGCCCTTCGACGCCTTGGCCTCCACGATGCGGCCGCCCTCGAAGCGCACCGCGATGTCGTCGATCAGCGTGCCTTGATAGGACAGTGGCTTGGTCGAGCGCACATGGCCTTCGACGCGCAGGGCGTGCGGCGTGGTGAAGACCTCTTCGGTCGGGATATTCGGGTTGCAGGTGATGCCGTTCTTGGCCGAGGACGCGCCGCCCTGCCAAAGGTGGTTGTCGGCGAGGCCGATCGTGAGATCCGTGCCGGGGCCGGAGAAATGCAGGCTCTCGAAGCGCTGGCCGTTGAGCCATTCGGTGCGGGTGGCGAGCGCCCTGTTGTGCGCGTCCCAAGCCGAAACGGGGTCGTCATTGTCCACGCGCGAGGCGGCGAAGATGGCTTCCGCAAGTTTCGACACGGCGACGCTTTCCTCGTCATGGGGAAGGACGAGCTTCGCCCAGGCGGTGCCCGGAAAGGCGACGATGTTCCAATTGACGTCGAAGCCGGTGATCTTTTCGAGCGCCGGGCGATAGGCGGCCGAGTTCGCCTTGTTGGCGCGTGCGACCTTGGCGGGGTCTTCGTTCGCGAGAAGCATCGGATTGTCGCCGGTGATGGCAAGGCGCGCGGTGTTCTTGCTGAACGCCTTCGCCATGCCCTCATAGAGCCAGTCGGCAGCATGGTCGAAGCTCGCATCGGGCGCCTCGCGGTAGCGGGACAGCGTGATCTCCTCATCGGCGAAGAAGGGCGTGACGATGCCCGCACCCGCCGCATAGGCGTGATGAGCGATGCGCCGCACCAGCGGGAGCGCGGCGATAGGGCCGGTCAGAAGCAGGTCCTGGCCCGGTTCGAGCCGCAGGCCCACTTTCACCGCCACCTGCGCCAGCCGGTCGAGCTTCACCGGATCGATGCTTTGAATGCCGCCGGGGGATTGGATGGTCATGGCTTTGGCTCCTGAACCTTTGTCGCGCTTTGCTTGCGCCATCGGGGCGAGGTGAACAAGACACAATTCGAATGCGAAAGCCTTCGGGCCGACCGCGAAAGCCTCTCGGGCCTTGTGCAACTGCGAAGGCAATGGTCTAGGACGCGCGGCCCGAAAGGAAAGGGCCTGCCCATTTCCAAAGTCCTGAGAATTCCATGATCCGTCTCGAAAGCATCGGCAAGCAGAACGGCAAGCAGATCGTGTTCATCGAGGCGTCCGCCGCGATCCAGCGCGGCGAGAAGGTCGGGCTGGTGGGTCCGAACGGTGCCGGCAAGACCACGCTCTTCCGCATGATCACCGGCGAGGAGCAGCCCGACGAAGGACAGGTCTCGACCGATCGCGGCGTGCGCATCGGCTATTTCTCTCAGGATGTGGGTGATATGGGCGGCCGCTCGGCTGTGGCCGAGGTGATGGACGGCGTCGGGCCCGTCAGCCAGCTCGCCGCCGAGATGGCCGAGCTCGAGGCCGCGATGGGCGATCCCGACCGCGCGGACGAGATGGACGAGATCATTTCCCGCTACGGCGAGGTGCAGGGCCGCTTCGACGAGCTCGATGGCTATGCGCTCGACGGCCGCGCGCGTGAGGTGCTGGACGGTCTGGGCTTTTCCCAGGAGATGATGAACGGCGATGTGGGCGCGCTTTCGGGCGGCTGGAAGATGCGCGTGGCGCTCGCCAAGATCCTCTTGATGCGCCCCGACATGATGCTGCTCGACGAGCCGAGCAACCACCTGGACATCGAAAGCCTGATCTGGCTCGAGAACTTCCTGCAGGGCTTCGACGGCGCGATCCTGATGACCTCGCACGACCGCGCCTTCATGAACCGCATCGTCAACAAGATCGTCGAGATCGATGCCGGCGCGCTCACCACCTATTCCGGCGACTACGAGTTCTACCAGGGTCAGCGCCTGTTGAACGAAGCCCAGCAGCAGGCGCAGTTCGAGCGCCAGCAGGCGATGCTTGCCAAGGAGATCGCCTTTATCGAGCGCTTCAAGGCGCGGGCCTCTCACGCGGCCCAGGTGCAGAGCCGGGTGAAGAAGCTCGAAAAGATCGAAAAGGTCGAGCCGCCGAAGCGCCAGCAGACCGTGCGCTTCGAGTTCCAGCCCGCACCACGCTCGGGCGAGGATGTCGCGACGCTCAAGAACGTGCACAAGAGCTATGGCAGCCGCACGATCTACGACGGGCTCGACTTCCAGATCCGCCGCCGCGAGCGCTGGTGCGTGATGGGCGTGAACGGGGCGGGCAAGTCCACGCTCTTGAAGCTCGTCGCGGGCGCCTCCGACCCCGACCAGGGCGCGGTGTCGCGGGGGCCCAGCGTCAAGATGGCCTATTTCGCGCAGCACGCGATGGAGCTGCTCGACGGCGAGCGCACCGTCCTGCAATCGCTGGAAGACTCGTTTCCTCAGGCGGGCCAGGCGCCCTTGCGCGCGCTCGCCGGCTGCTTCGGCTTTTCGGGCGACGAGATCGAGAAGAAGTGCCGCGTGCTCTCGGGCGGTGAGAAGGCGCGGCTGGTGATGGCCAAGATGCTGTTCGATCCACCGAACTTTCTGGTTCTCGACGAGCCCACCAACCACCTCGACATCGCCACCAAGCAGATGCTGATCGAAGCGCTTTCGCGCTACGAGGGCGCGATGCTGTTCGTGAGCCACGACCGCCACTTCCTCGCGGCCCTGTCGAACCGTGTGCTGGAACTCACGCAAGACGGCATCCACGCCTATGGCGGCGGCTACACCGAATATGTGGAGCGCACGGGGCAGGAGGCGCCGGGTCTACGCGGCTGACCCTTCGACAAGTTCAGGGTGTCAAAGGCCCAATATTGATCTTTGACAGCGCGAGACGAAGCTGTGCCGCCTACCCTTCCAATCGAAGGAGAACCGGATGGACGACATGCAAGACCGGCGCTTTCCCGTCGGGGCCGGCATTCTGCTGGGTCTCGGGCTGGGCGGCTTCTTCGACGGGATCGTGCTGCACCAGATCCTGCAATGGCATCATATGGCGACAAGCGCGGGGTTGCCCGCCGACACGCTGAGCAATCTCCGGCTCAATGTGATGCTCGACGGCTTTTTTCATGCCGCCACCTATCTGTTCACGGCGGCCGGTCTTTTCCTTCTCTGGCGCGATGCGCGCAAGGAGCATTTCCGCTGGTCGGCGAGGCTGCTCTTTGCCGCGATGCTGATGGGCTTCGGTCTTTTCAACCTCGTCGAGGGCGTGGTCGACCACCATCTGCTCGGACTGCACCATGTGAACGAGACGGTGCCGCGCGAGCAGTGGGTCTATTGGGATATCGGGTTCCTCGTCTGGGGCGCCGCGATGCTCGTGGGAGGCTGGGCTTTTTATCGCGGTGGCCGCGCAAGCCACCCGGCCTGAGAGATTCTGCCCGCGTCCAGCATGAACCGGCCGCTAAGCCATGGCGGACAAGGCTTCTTGCGGTTTCGGAGACCCATGATGCGCGCTTGCCGCGAGCGCCTCGGCCAGCGGCGCGTGGACGCTGCGCCGCCCACCCACGACCTGCGCCGACAAAAGTCCGTTGGGACAGTCGCGGTCGTCGTCCCAGCCGGGATGGTTGGCGACGGGATAAAGGCAGATGCCTTCGACCGGCACGCCTCGGGCGCGCGCCGTCGCCACTTCCTGAGCCACATAGCGGAACCAGTTGGCGCGCCGGTCGCCCTCGATGCCGGTTTCGGCGATCAGGATCGGGCGACCGTAGCGGGCATGAATTTCGGCGAGCAGCTGGTGAAGGGGGATGTAGAGCGAGTGGTCGGTGTCGATGGGTGGGCCCCCGTGGATCCACTGATTGTTGAAGTAGTAGTTGACCCCGATCACGTCGAGCAGTTCCGGCCGTCCGCCGAGCTGTGGCCAGATGCGGCCCGACAGCATATCCCAGGCTTGGAACTGCGACTCGTGATGCCCGCCTGCATGTGCTGCATCCGCCGGGCGTGCCGGGTCGTTGACGATGGAGATCATCGGGTCGCAATGAACGAAGCGCGTCGTGGGATCGTCCGCCAGAATGGCTTCCATGGCCATGATCGAGGCGCGCGCGAGTTGCGTTTTGAGCTCGAAGCCGCGGCCATGCGCGAAGGGGTTGAGATAGCCCACATCGCCGCCGCCCCATGAGAAGAACGAAATCTCGTTGACGGGGCAGAGAAAGACCGGGCCATCGGTTTCGGCGCGGATGACGCGGGCGGCTTCGCGCGCGAAGCGGGCGAAGCGGGACGCGAACTCCGGCGACCAGATGATGATGTCGGCGGGCCAGCCATAATGGAGCAGGTCCCAGATCACCTGTGTGCCGGTTTTGCGCGCCGCCTGAAGCATGGGCACGAGGCTCGACCAGTCATACTGGCCGGGCGACTGCTCGACTAGGTGCCAGCGCACGCCGTCGCGCATGGTGCGGATGCCGTGCTCGGCGAGCTGGCGGTAGTCGTTCGCGGCATTCGTGTCGTGGCCGATCGAGGCGATCACGTCGAGGCGTTCAAATTGGCCTTCGCGCCTGGGGTCGCGACGCATATGCGTCGAGCACTCGAAACCGCCCTGAAGGAATGAGCGGAACAGCCTGGGCTCGGGGGCCGGACGTGTGTTTTCCCGGATCACGTCATCGAAGAGCTTCTGCCACTGCGGCACGACCGCTTCGACCGCGTAATGCGTCTCCACATGATGGCGCAAAGCCTGGCCGAGCGACCGGCGGAAAGGTTTGTCCTCGATCAGGCGAACCATGGCGCGGGCGACCGCAGCCGGGTCTTCATGAGGCACGAAGAGGCCAGACACGCCATCCTCGATCTGCTCAAGCGTGCCGTTGTCCTGTGTGGCGATCACGGGCAGGGACGCGGCCCCCGCTTCCGCGATCACATGCGGCATACCTTCGCCGCGCGCGAGCCAGGCGAGGATATCGAGCGCGGTCAAAAGATCAGGCACGTCCGGGCGGTCGCCGAGGAATTGCAGCACTTGGTTCAGGCCGCGTTCCTTGGCGAGCGCCTGCAGGTGCCCGGCATAGTCCGGCATGAAGGCGTCGGGACCGCCGATCACGAGAAAGCGTGCCTGGGGGTGCGACCGGTGGACGAGGGCGGCTGCCTCGATGAAATCTTCCACGCGCTTCTTGCGGTCGAGGCGGCCGACCCAGCCGATCAGCGGAACGTCGTCGGGGATACCCAGTGCGCGGCGGGTGGCGCTGCGGGTTGCCGGGTCGAATTCGGAAAGATCGACGGTGGAGGGGATTTCGAGCGCGTCGGTTTCGCGGCCTTCCATCCGGCTCGCCGCAGCGTCCCGGATCGAGCGGCACACGCCGACATAACGCGTGGTGAAATGCTTCGGCCCGGCCAGCGCTTCGGAGACCAAGCCGCCATGCTCGATGAGCGGCGGGCGGGCATGGAGGCGCTCGAGCGCGGGGTAGATGTCGGCCACGTTCTGGCAGGACACCACCACGTCATAGCGCGGGATCTTGCGCGCGAGATAGGAAACCGTGTCTTCGAATGAGAGCGTATAGGGCGTGCGGTCGACATGGACGCCCAGCGCTTCCAGCTGCTGGTGCGTCTGGTCGGGCATACCTTCCTTGCGGAAGCAGGCGACGACGTCGATGCGATACTCCCTGGGATCGAGCGCTTTGGCGAGGAGCCGGACCTCGGTCTCCTCGCCTCCCACCACCAACCACGCAAAAACAAAGAGAATGCGCTTCGGCTTGTGCTCGATCATGCCGCGGCCTTGAACACGACCTGCAGGAAGTCCGGCCGCTCGGCGACCAGCGTCTTGAGAAAAGCCGGCCCCTCGTCGAATGGCAGAACATGCGTGATGACATGCTCCTTGATCCGCTCGCCTTCACTCTGGAGCAGTTGGATCGTTTCGGATGCGAGTCGGCGACGGTCCCAAAGAGCCCCGAGCCCGCGCGGCACGCGGCCGATCTGGGCGCAGCGGATGCTCAAGCCATTGTGGTGGAACTCCTCACCGAGCCGCAGGGCCTCTGCACCGCCCTGGTAGAAGGCGAGATCGATGACGGTTCCTTGCGGGCGCAGCATGCGCAAGGCGTTGTGGAGGCTGTTGCCGTGGGCGCGGGTCTGGAAAACGATGTCCGCGCCGCGTCCCCCGCCCGAGCCGCCATGCCAGTTGGTCTTGGCGTAGTCGATGGCGTCGTCTTCGCTGAGCGCCACGAGCCCGAACTTCTGCGCCACCGCGCGGCGGAAGGGTGAGGGATCGCAGAGCACGACTTCCGCCGCGCCCGCCTGTTTCGCGAAAAGTGCGGTGAAGAGCCCGACCGTGCCCCCGCCGACCACCGCGACGGGGCGGCCCGCAATGCCCTGTCCGAGCTTCGTCACATGGGGGCCGAGAAGTTCGGCATCGGCGTGGAGGATGCCGTTGGCCGCGATCGGTCCCATCTGGGCGACGAAGATGCCGAGAATCGGGTCGAGGTTTTCGGGCAGCTTGACCAGAACCTCGTGGAACGGGTCGGCCGTGTGCCCGCTCTTGTGGCCGAAGGTGCCGGCGACCACATCGCCCACGGCAAAGCCGGGTGCCTGGCTCGCGATCACGCGGCCCACTTCCATGTAGCCCAGAAATGGCACGGGAAAGTGCGCGCTCGCCTCGCCTGAGTGGAACAGGCCACGGCCCTCGTCCCAGCGCGAATGGAGATAGGGGTTGGTGCCCTTGAAGAAGGTCAGTTCGGTGCCGGCTGAGAGCCCCGTATAGAGCGTTTCGAGCCGCACCTGCCCATGCCCTTCCGGGCCCTCGTCATAGCCGAAGAAGAAGCCCTCGCCCTCGCGTTCCACGCCGAGCGAGCGGATGTGACGATGATCAACCATGGGCCACCTCGCGCAGCGCGTTCTGGGAATGGGAAAGACGGATCCGCGCGCCGGATGCCGCCGACTGGTTGACGGCGAGCGCCAGTTCGTGGGTCTTCAACGCCTCGCTATAGGGGCAGCGGATGCGGTTTTCCTTGCCCTGCACGGCATCGATGAAATCGCGGTCCTCCCGCCAGACCGGGTCGCCCTCGGCATGGCGCACCGGGCGGCCCCGGCCAGTGTCGATCATGATGTCATGGTCGGTCATCTCGACGGCGAGACCGTCGGCGAAAAGGTGCAGGCCAACGCGGTGGCCCCAGCGCAGCAGGCAGGTGGACGCGATGTTGCCGACCGCTCCGCTTTTGAAACGCAGGCTGGCGGTGCTGGCGGTGGCCACATCGAGGCCGGGGAAATCGTCGCGCGCCGTGTGCTCGGCCTGGCCGAACACCGTCTCGACTTCGCCCACGAGAACGCGCACGAGATCGAGGATATGCGTGGTCTGTTCGACCATCTGCCCGCCCGAAGCGTCCTTGCGCCACCACCATTGCGGCGGCGGGGTGGCGTCGAGCCAGTAGCCGGAAACGAGGCGGGGCGGATTCTGGGCGAAGAGCGCACGGGCCTCGTCCACCGTGTCGAGATAGCGCCAGTGATAGCCGACAGCGGTGATGAGGCCTGCCTGGGCAACCTGCCGCTCGATCTGCCGCGCGGTTTCGATGTCGAGCGACACGGGCTTTTCCACGAAAAAGGGAAGCTTGGCCGCGATCACCGCTTCCTCGATAGCACCATGCGCGAAGGGCGGCACACAGATATAGACGGCGTCGAGGTTTGCCTGCGCCAGCATCTCCTGATGCGAGGCGAAGGCCTGCGCGCCGAAGCGCTCGGCGGTGCCGCGCGCGCGCTCGAAATCGGTATCGGAAAACGCGGCGAGCTCCACATCCTCGAACTGTTCGAGCACACCCAGATGCCGGTGGGCGATGCCACCCGCCCCGATGAAGCCGATCCGTGTTTTCGTCATGGAGGTCTGCCTTATGGAAATAGGGGTACGGCCCGAAAGGACGTCGCGATAGAGTTGCGTGGTTTCCCGGCCCATGCGCTCGGCATGGAAATGGTTCTCGAAGCGCTTGTGAAGCGCCTTTGTCGCCTGTTCGACGAGCGCCGGATCATGGAGGGCCGCGCGCATGGCGGCGGCGAGGCTGTCCGGGTCGCCCGTTTCTGCGAGGAACGGGTGGTCTTCTCCCACGGCTTCCAAGCTGCCTGTCGCGCGGGTGGCGATCACCGGCAGCTTCGCGGCCATGGCTTCGAGCAGCACCAGCGGCAGGCCTTCGAAGAGCGAGGGAAGCACAAGGAAGTCTGCCGCCACCATCAATTCGGGCACATCCGTGCGATGGCCGAGGAAATGTACGCGGGCGGCAATGCCACTGGCGCGCGCGAAATCCACCAGGGCGTCGTGTTCGGTGCCTTCACCGGCCAAAAGGAGAATGGCGCGGCTGTCGTCAAGCCGGCTGAACGCATCCAGAAGCGTGCTGTGTCCCTTTTGCGGGGTCAAACGCCCAACCGAAAGAAAGACCGGGAGGTTTTCCGAAAGCCCGAGTGTTTGCCGCGCGGCATTGCGGTCTTGAAGCGGAACGGCCGGGGCAATGCCGTTACGGATCACCACCAGTTTTTCAGGTGGAATGCCCGCTTGGGCGAAGCTCCGGCCGGCGGCATCGGAAACCGCGATCAGCTTGGCGATGTTTGCAAGAGACGCCTGATGCGCTTCGATTTGGTCGAGGTCGGTCAGAAGAAAAGGCAGGTGCTCGGTGCGCAACACGGGAATGCCCGTATCGGCCGCCGCCCCCGCCAGTTCCTGCCCTTCCCAGCCGATGCCGGCATGGACATGGAGGAGATCGGGGCGCGCGGCACGAAGCCAAAAGCCAAAATCGTCGCCTTCGGCACTGAAGCGTTTGACGGCGAGGCCCCGGCGCGCGGCGCGGCGGCTCAGATCGTCGCTCGCCTCGCCCCATGGCAGGACAAGCGTCGGCGCGATTCCTGCGCCGAGATGCCGGGCGAGCAGGAGCATATGCTCGCCCATCCCCGAAGGCTCGCCGCTGTCGGTCGCCAATGCGACCCTGAGCGGGCCTTGTCTTCCGACTAACTGCACGAAAGTCAGGCACCGACCATGGCACGAGGATGCGCGGCTGTCGTGCCCGGCAGGGCCATGCGCCGGAACGTTGCCAGCGCCTGCCCGACCACCTGATCCATGTTGTAATAGCGATAGGTGCCCAGCCGCCCGAGGAAGGATACATCGGGTGTCTCGTTGGCCAGCGCCTCGTAACGCTTGAAGAGCGCCTGGTTCTCGGGGCGCGGGATCGGGTAATACGGGTCGCCCTCGGCGCGCGAGAACTCGTAGGAAATGCTGGTTTTCGGGTGCACCTGACCGGTCAGGTATTTGTATTCGGTGATGCGCGTATAGGCCACCGACGGGTCGGGATAGTTGACCACGGCTGCCTCCTGGAAACGGCGGCGGTCTAGCGTTTCATGGCGGAATTCGAGGCTGCGATAAGGCAGCGCGCCGAAGCGGTGGCCGAAGAACTCGTCGATAGGGCCGGTATAGACCGTATGGCTCGCGAGGGCCTCGTCGCGGAGCTCTGCGAAGTCGGTATCGAGGCTGATATCGATGTTCTCGTGATCGAGCATGTTCTCGAACATATGGGTATAGCCATGGAGCGGCATGGCCTGATGGCTGTCGAGGAAATAGCGGTCGTCGGTGTTGACCCGCGTCGGCACGCGCGCAGTGACCGACTTGTCGAGTTCTGACGGATCGAGCCCCCACTGCTTGCGCGTGTAGCCTTCGAAGAAGGTGCGATAAAGTTCGGTGCCGACCTGGGCTATCACCACATCGCGCGAGGAGCGGATCTCGGGCACGGTTTCGGCACGCGCAGCGAGGAAGCGGGCCGCCGCCTCGTCGTCGTCGAGGCCCGCATCGTAGAGCGCGTTGAGCGTGGTGCGGTTGATGGGCATGGGCACGCGCTTGCCGTTGGCGACAGCCAGAACACGGTGCTCGTAATTGCGCCATTCGGTGAAGCGCGAGAGGTAGCGGAACACCTCGTCGCTGTTGGTGTGGAAGATGTGCGGCCCATAGCGGTGCACGAGAATGCCCGCCGCGTCCTGATGGTCGAACGCGTTGCCCGCGATGTGCGAACGCTTGTCCGCGACCAGCACGCGCTTGCCCGCCTCGCGTGCCAGCCGCTCGGCCATGACCGAACCGGCAAAACCGGCGCCCACCACCAGCACGTCATAGGGCTTGCGGCCGTTCGGCCGGCGCAAGGACGGACGGGGCATGGGCACGGCGCGCTTGCTGTTGCGTGCAACGGCTTCCGAGACGTAGCGCTCCATGCGGGCGAAGGTCTCATCCCAGGATTGCCGGGCGAGGAGCGCGTCCGCCTCGTCGCGCCACGCGGTTTGAACCGTGCGAGCCAGCATCGTTTTCACGGCGGAAACGAAGCCTGCGGCATCCGATGCGATCGCCACCGCATCCAGATGCCCGTAGGTGCGCACCACATCGGTGATCGGGGTCGAGACGACTGGGCGGCCTGCCGCCAGGAATTCCGGCGTCTTGGTCGGCGAGATGAAGCGCGTCGCCTCGTTGATGGCGAACGGCATGATGGCGCAGTCCCAGCCTGCGAGATAGGCTGGCAATTCGTTGTAATGCTTTTGGCCCAGCCAGAAGATGTTGGGCCGTTGTGGCAAATGGGCGGGATCGATCTTGACCACGGGGCCCACCATCACGAGCGACCAGTCCGGGCGACGCTCGGCGAGATCGGCGATCAGGCCGAGATCGAGGCGCTCGTCGATGACGCCATAGAAACCCAGACGCGGATGGGGAATCGCGGATTGGTCGGCCGGGTCAGACTGTTCGACCCGCGCCTGCCTGAAATGGGCGACATCCACGCTGGAAGGAAAGGCATGGATGTTGTCATGCGCGTGGCGCTTGGCTTCGAACAGGGAAACGCCGCCGGTGAACACTGCGTCGGCCGCCGTGATCAACTCCTGCTCGAGCAGCTTCAAGCGTTCGGGCGCGAAGCGGAAATTGGCGAGTTCGTCCATGCAGTCGTAAACGATCGCCGCCGCATCGACATGCTTGGCGAAGCCATACATCATCGGCGTGTAGAACCAGAGGACGGGGCGTTTGCCGCCGTCGAGCTTGATCAGAAGATCGAGCAGGCGCGCGAGCGCTTCCTCGCGTTGCGCCTCGTTCCACCAATGCGGCACGCGCGGGCGCACCGCCACAACATCCGTGCCTTCGAAAGGGTGATATTCAAGGTAAGCGAGTGGGTGATCGCAGGGGATAGGCTCTTCGAAAAAGAAGACCCGCCGGCCCTTCGAGAAGCGCTGCATCAGATGCTGGGGCCGTTGCAGCACGAAATCCCATCGCAGATGGGAAAAACATATCAAAGTATAGTCTGCCTTCGCCTCCGCTTCTTCCTCTATGGAAGAAATGTTGGCAGGGCGCAGGCACGTATCTCGCAGCATTCCATGCTCCGGGGAAGCGAATATTAACAAATGATATGCCCGTTCGCCCCCTCCCCGGAGCAATCAGCCTCAATGAGCTAGCGCGGATATTTCCAATGGAAAGGTCGGCGGCGGTTTTTATTAAATTCAAGCGCACGCGAACCGAAAAGAACGGTGCGCCGACGCTCAATTGTTAATGTGTCTCGCCGGTCCGGCACGTAAGCCATGTCGCCTTGCATGGAGGACCGTATGAGCCAGATCGTTGACACCGGTCGGATCACAGCCGAACTCGAAGCTCTCCAGAGCCAGCTCAACCAGCAAGAAGCGCAGTGGGCGAAGTGGCGGGAAGGCAATGCCTGCCTGACGAGCCAGCCCAGGGGCGAGGGGCTCCAGCAATTGCGTGACAGGATTCAACTGCTGCAGTATCGTCTTGCCAAGGTGAGCGGGGCCAAATCGAAGAGGTGAGCGATGGACGCCAAGGCCGAGCTCGACGCGCTCGAGGCAGAAGCCAATGAGCTGACGGAAAAGCTCAAGCTGGCCGAAACCCGGTGGGCCGAAACGGTTCGGACCCAAGGTGAGGAGACCGCCTCGCAGAATGGCGACCTGCACGAAATCCGCAACCGCCTTCAGATCATCCAGGCACGGTCCTTCAAGCTCAAGCGGGAACTCCAGGAAAGCCGGTAACTGCGCAAATCAGGCCGCGAGACTGCCAAGCCCGGCGGAGATCACGACAACCCGCACCCCGCAGCCGATCTGAATTTCCCACCCCCGGCCGATTCCGTGGGATTCGATGCCATCGGATCGTTCTTCCCGTTCTGCATCCCGTCAGTCGATCGTCAGTTGCCAACGCTTCGTAGCGACATCACAGGTTCCATCAAATGTGAGTGCGGGAGGTGCAATTCTCGCACAGGATCGGGACGCTCGGCCGTGAACCCAACCCAGCCGGGTAGCCCGGTGCCCGGTCGATCCCTGCATGTTCACGA
This sequence comes from Mesorhizobium liriopis, assembly GCF_024053505.1. Taxonomy (GTDB): domain Bacteria; phylum Pseudomonadota; class Alphaproteobacteria; order Rhizobiales; family Rhizobiaceae; genus Mesorhizobium_B; species Mesorhizobium_B liriopis. The sequence goes on from NZ_JAMXQS010000002.1 coordinate 265,777, forward strand.
CCGGGCACCGGGCTTCTGATTTCGGATGCAGCATTCCAACAGGAATGCTGCTGCGGAACCCGGGCCTTGCTCCCCCTCGTGCTCGGGTTCCGCTGCTTTCATGCTGATACCCACTGCCGGCCTTGGGCCATCAGCGTCGCTTGCCGGCTGCAAACAGCGCGAAAACCGCGACGCCCGCGGTGGCGAGAACGGCGGCAGTCGTCATGGGATGCGTCTGCGCGCCCGTATAAAGACTGCGGCGCGCTTGAAGCGAAAGGTCGCCGCGGGCCGAGCCGTCGGTCGCGGGCCCGTAGAGCGAGCCCTCGCGCGGCCGGCGAACCGGTCCCGACGATTCCAGTTTTCCCGAACGTGACGCGCCCCAATCCATGAGGCTCGGAATCCGCTTGTTGAGCGAGCTCATCAGCTTGCCGCCGCTGCCGATATAATAGTCGCGCCCGCCATGCTGCGCCGCGTGCACGATGGCCGAGGCCACGTCTTCCGGCTGATAGACCGGCGGCGGCAAGGTCGGCTCCTCGTCGAGATAGTTGCGCGCATGCTGCGGAAAGGGCGTGTTGATGGCGGAGGGCTTGATGAGCGTCACCGAGATCGGCGCCTTCTCGGCCATCAGCTCCATGCGGAACGCGTCGGTGAAGCCCTTGATGGCATGCTTGGAGGCGGCATACATGCCCTGGATCGGCAGGGCGATGTCGGACACGACGCTGCCGAGATTGATGATCGCCCCGCCCTTGGGCTTGAGGTGTGCTGCCGCGATCTGCGTGCCATAGACGAGACCCCAGAAGTTGATCTCGAACAGCCGGTGGTGGTCCTCGTCGGACACCTCTTCCAGGCGACCATAGATGCCGATGCCGGCATTGTTGACCCAGGTGTCGAAGCCGCCGAAGGCTTCCGCAGTCCTGTCGGCAAGACGCTGCATGTCCTCGCGGCGGGACACATCGGTGACGACTGCAAGCGCCTCGCCGCCCTCGCGCCGGATGCGTTCGGCGATCTTTTCGAGCTCAGGCTCGTTGCGCGACGCCAGCACGACACGCGCGCCGAGCCGCGCGGCGTGAAGGGCCGTCGCGAGTCCGATGCCGCTCGACGCGCCGGTGATCACCATCACCTGTTCGGCGATGGGCTTTAGTGAAATGGACATTGCGGAAACTCGCCTCTCATGTGAGCGGGGGCGGAGACGCGTCACTGTCGTCCAAGGGCCGGATTGCTCCGGCTCCGCCCGTTCACGGCTCAACTTCTGCTGTCTGGCCGGGTTCCATCCGTGAGTGCGTATGGCTGCACCCGGCTCAGTGGTGCAGGTCGGCCGGCACGTCCTCGCTGCCTTCGGTGCGGTCGCGGAACACGGCGGCGCGCGCGAGCAGGATCAGGGTCACGGGTGTGGTGAGTGTGAGAAACAGCGCGATCAGCCCGTCGCGCAGAACCAGTTCGCCTTCGAGCAGCGAGAAGAACAGGATCGACGCGCCAACCACGAGGCCCATGCCGAGCGTGGCACCCAGGGTAGGCGCATGGACGCGCTCATAAAAACGCCTCAGGCGCAGAAGGCCGATGGCACCCACCAGCGAAAGGCCGGCACCGGCCAAGGCCAGCGCGGTGACGACCCAAGCCGCCCAGAGCGGCAGTTGCGCGGCGTCCGTCATTCGATCACCTCGCCACGCATCAGGAACTTCGCGAGCGCCACGGTGGCGGCGAAGCCCAGAAGGCCGATGATGAGCGCGGCTTCGAAGTAACTCTGGCTGCCGGCGCGGATGTTGAAGACCAGGATCAGGAGCATGCCGTTGAGGTAGAGCGTGTCCATGCCCAGCACGCGATCCTGCGCGCGTGGGCCCCACACGATGCGCCACGCGGCGATACCCATGGCGAGCCCCAGCATGACGAGGGCGATGCTCAGGCTCCAGAACAGAACCGCGTCCGCCGTCATGGGAAAATCTCCTTCAACAGTCGCTCATAGCGGTTGGCGATCAGGTCCTGCCATTCGTTCTCGTCCACGAGGTCGAGGACGTGCATCAGAAGCTGTCCGCTGCGCGCATCATACTGCACCCAGAGCGTGCCCGGCGTGGAGGTGATGATCACCGCGAGCATGGCGATGGCATAGGGGCTCTGAAGCGAAAGCTGCACCGTGATGAAGCCCGACACCCGCTCGCGGCCTCGGGGAGAAAGGATGATGCGCGCCACCGCATAATTCGAGCGCAGGATATCGACGAAAACGAGCCCGGCGAGCCGCAGAATGGCGCCCGGCGCCCGGATGCGCGCCTTTGGCGGCTCGAGCGTGCGCATGGCGAATGGCAGGAGAAGCCCGAGCAGCGCACCATTGAGCAGCGTGGCTGGCGCCACCGAGCCGTTCAGCACCAGCCACATGCTGAGGAGAAACAGCGAAAGCAGCGGATAAGGGAGAAGCCGGCTCATGGCGTATCCCCTTGCGGCGCATTGCCCGGTGATGCGTCGCCGTGCCAGGGCTGATGTTCCATCACCGCGCGCACATAGGCACCCGGATCGCGCAGCCAGGACACGGCGCCATCCGCATAGGCCAGCCCTTTCTCGCTCCAGAGCGTGAGCAGGATGCAGGCGAGAAGCAGGGTGGCGATGCCGGAAAACTCGACGATGCGGACCACGGGCAGCTTCGTGCCGTCGCCCGGCGTCCAGAGATAGGCAACGCCGAAGCGCAAGAGCGTCATCAGCACGCCGAAGCTCGACAGCGTCAGCACGGCGATCAGCGTCCAGGCGGCACCCGACAGCGAGCCCTCGCGCGGCAGGGCGCCGAGAAAGATGGTGAGCTTGCCGATGAAGCCAGCGAAGGGGGGAATGCCCGCCAGCAGCAGGCCGCAGATCAGGAAGCCGGCGGAGGCGAGCGCGATGGCAGCCGGAATGACCGGACCGTTCTCCTCGACCGTTGTGCTGCCGAAGGGGTCTTCATATTCGTCGGCGAAGACACGGGCGTCCGCCGCGAGCGCCGCTTCGGGCGCTTCGCGTTCGAGGATTTCGGCAAGCAGGAAAAGCGCGCCTCCGGCGAGGATCGAGCCCGCCATGTAGAAAAGCGCGCCGCCAAGGGCGGCATCGGTGCCGAAGCCCAGCGCCGCAAGCACCGTGCCCGAGGAAATCATCACGCAACAGCCGGCGGCATAAGGCAGGTTGCGCGCGGCCATCGCACCCGCCGTGCCGAACAGAACGGTGAGAATGCCGCCCACGAACAGCCAGTCGGCACCGAAGCCGGCGAAGGCACCGGCGTCGGTGCCGAACAGGAGAAGCGACAGGCGAAGCACGACATAAACGCCGACCTTGCTCAGGATCGCGAAAACGGCGGCAGCGGGCGCGCTCGCCGCCGCATAGGTGCGCGGCAACCAGAAGCCCAACGGCCACATCGAGGCTTTCACCAGGAATGCCGTGCCGAGCACCGCGCTGGCCACTGCGAAAAGCGTCTGGTTCTCTGGCGGCAGATCGGACAGGCGACGCGCGAGGTCGGCCATGTTGAGGGTGCCTGTCGCGCCATAAACGAGGCTGACGCCGATCAGGAACAGCATGGAGGCTGTGAGGTTGACCGCGACATAGGCCAGGCCCATCCGCACCCGCTTCTCGCCCGAGCCGTGGAGCAGGAGGCCATAGGAGGCGGCCAGCATCACCTCGAAGAAGACGAACAGGTTGAAGAGATCGCCTGTGAGCAGCGCGCCGTTGACGCCTGCGACGAGCAGCAGGAAGAAGGCCAGAAAGCGCGGTCCCGCCCACGCCCAGCGCGCCAGCGAAAAGAGCAGCGTGCCGAGGCTCAGGATGCTTGAAAGAACCAGCATCATGGCGGACAGGCGGTCCACCACCAGCGTGATCGCGAAAGGTGTGGGCCAGTTGCCGGGCACATAGACCCAGGCCGGCACGGCACTCCCCGCACTCACCGATTGCAGGAGAAGGGCGGATACCACGACGAGGGCCGCTACCGTCGCGATGGTGACGATGGCCTTGAGCCGCCGCCGATCTTCGTTGAACAGCAGAAGAAAGGCCGCTGCCAGCATGGGCAGGGCCACGGGCATCACCGCGAGATGGGCGCTCCAGCCGGTCATTCGCCGGGCTCCCTGCCGTCCACATGGTCGGAGCCCGAGAAGCCGCGAAGCGCGAGCAGGATCACGAGAAAAAGCGCGGTCAGCGCGAAGCCGATGACGATGGCGGTAAGAACCAGCGCCTGCGGCACCGGATCGGCATAAGTCGACGGGTCGACCGGCCCACCGCCTTCGAGCAGCGGCGGCGCGTCGGTTTTCAACCGGCCCATGGAGAAGATAAAGAGGTTCACGGCATAGCCGAACAGCGAGAAGCCGGCGATGACCTGGAAGGTGCGCGGGCGTAAGGTTAGCCAGACCGCCGAGCCTGCAAACACACCGATGCCGATGGCGAGCATGAGTTCCATCACACCACCTCCTCGAGCGGCGGAGCGGGCGGATGGGCGGGCGCCCGGTCGCGCGGCTTGCGCAGCGACTGGTGGGCGAGCGCAATCAGCACGAGCACCGTGGAGCCCACCACGAGGCCGAACACGCCGATATCGAACAGGATGGCCGAAGGGAGCGGTACGCGCCCGAGAACGGGAAGCTCTGCATAGCGGAACCAGGAGGTCAGGAAGGGATAGCCGAATATCCACGATCCCATGCCCGTCAGCGTGGCGATGCCTAAGCCCAACGCCACCCATTTGAGTGGGCGGATGCGCAGGCGATCTTCCACCCAGCGCGTGCCGGACGCCATATATTGCAGGATAAAGGCGATCGACATGGCGATGCCCGCTGCAAAGCCGCCGCCCGGCTCGTCATGCCCGCGCAGGAAGAGGTGGACGGCGAAGAGCACGATCACCGGAAAGAGCCACTGCATGACCACGCGCGGCACGAGCATCGTATCCTGCAGCGTGTCGCCGGGCTGGCGCGTTTCGTGGCGCTCGTCGGAGGCCCGCTGCACGCGCTGCTGCTCGGGCGCGGACAGCGAGTCCGCTCCGGGACGGAAGCGCAAGAGAAGCGCGAAGACGGTGAGGCCGACGAGACCCAGCACGGAAATCTCGCCCAGCGTGTCGAGCGCGCGGAAATCGACCAGCAGCACATTGACCACATTGCGTCCGCCGCCCTGCTCATAGGCGTGTTCGAGGAAGAACCTGCCGATGCCGTCGGGGGCGGCCGGCATGGTCATCACGCGGAACGCGATGGCCGCGGTAAACGCACCGAACGCAATGGCCACGAGGAGGTCGGATACGCGGCGCGCCTTGGCGCGGCGCTGTTCCGAGGGCGGGATATGGATCGCGTCCTGGCGCTTGGGCAGCCAGCGCAGGCCGAGCAGCAGCAGGACGGTGGTCACGACCTCGACCAGCAACTGGGTCGTGGCGAGGTCGGGCGCGGAGAGCCAAACAAAGGAGATGCAGCTTGCGAGCCCGGCACCGCCCAGCATCACTACGGCCGCGAGCCGGTGATATTTGGCCTGCCAGGCAGCTATGAGCGCGCAGCCGATGCCCAGCAGCCAGAGAACCACGAAACCCGGGTCGGGCGGCGTGAGCGTGAAACCGTTCGCACCAAGGCCCGACCAGAAGGGCAGCGCGGCAAGCACGGCAGCCAGAAGCATCACGAGAATGATGTTGCGCAACTGCGGCTGGAGGCGGTTCGTGCCGAACACCGAGGCGCCGCGCTCGGACGCCGCCGTCAAGCCGTTCATCACCCCATCGAAGATGCGCACGCCGTCGAAGGGCCGGAACAGGCGCGGGCCGCCATGCGGGTTGGTGTTGATGGGACGGCGAAACAGCACATAGAGCACAGTGCCGCCCGCCAGCGCGACGAGGCTCATCAGAAGCGGCAGGTTGAACCCGTGCCAGACGGCGAGGCTATAATAAGGCGTCGCCTCGCCCAGCACGGATTGCACGCCGGTGGCGAGGAACGGGCCGATCGTCAGACCGGGGATGATGCCGACCACCACGCAGATCAGCACCAGGAGTTCGATCGGAAAGCGCATCCAGTGTGGCGGCTCGTGTGGGGTGCTGGGCAGGTCTTGGGCGGGCGGCCCGAAAAAGGTCTGGTGGATGAAGCGCAGCGAGTAGAGCACGGCGAAGGTCGAGGCGAGCGTTGCGAGCACGGGCAGAAGAAGGTTGCGGTCGTAGTCGCGCGGATTGCTGACGGCTTCGGCCAGGAACATCTCCTTGGATAAGAACCCATTGAGAAGCGGCACGCCGGCCATCGCAGCCGCCGCCACGATGGCGAGCGTCGCGGTGATGGGCATGGCTTTTCGCAATCCGCTCAACCGGCGCAGGTCGCGCGTGCCGGTTTCATGGTCGATGATGCCTGCCGCCATGAAGAGCGAGGCCTTGAAGGTCGCGTGGTTGAGCGTGTGGAAGAGCGCCGCGACGAAGCCCAGCGGCGTGCCGAGCCCCAAAAGCAGCGTGATGAGCCCGAGATGGCTGATCGTGGAATAAGCGAGCAGGCCTTTCAGGTCGTGCTGGAAGATCGCCGCATAGGCCCCGATCAGAAGGGTCAGGATGCCGGCCGTGCCGACGATCGCATACCATTCCTCGGTTCCCGCCAGCACCGGCCAGAGCCGCATCATCAGGAAGATGCCGGCCTTCACCATGGTGGCGGAATGGAGATAGGCGCTGACGGGGGTGGGAGCCGCCATCGCGCGCGGCAGCCAGAAATGAAATGGAAATTGCGCGCTCTTGGTGAAGGCGCCGAGAAGCACGAAGACCAGCATCGGCAGATAAAGCGGGCTCCTCTTGATCTGGTCGCCCGCGCCGAGCACCACGTCGAGATCGTAGGAACCGGCGATATGGCCGAGAAGCAGCACGCCGATCAACAGACAGAGCCCGCCGGCGGCCGTCACCGTCAGCGCCATGCGCGCGCCGTCGCGGGCGAGCTGGTTGTTGTACCAGTAGCCGATCAGAAGGAACGAGAAGAGGCTGGTCAGCTCCCAGAAGATGGCGAGCTGCACGAGGTTTCCGGCCATCACCACGCCCTGCATCGCGCCCATGAAAGCGAGCAGATAGGCGAAGAAGCGCGGCACCGGGTCCTTGGGCGACATGTAGTAGCGCGCGTAAAGCACGACCAGCGCGCCGATGCCCAGCACCAGCACCGAGAACAGCCAGGAAAGCCCGTCGAGCCTCAGCACGAAATCGATGCCGAGCGAGGGCATCCAGCGGATTTCGTGGCGGACGGGGCCGTCGGTGATGTTCGGATAAAGCAGGATCGCGGAAACGAGACCGACCAGTGCCACGACCCAGGACAGCGCCGCCGCGCCATTGCGCGCATAGCGCGGCAGGAGCCCGGCGAGAACCGCCCCGACCCATGGTGCGAGGATCATCGAAAGAAGAAGCAGGTCGGGCCGGGCAAGAGTGTCGGTCAAACGCGTGCGGGTCCTTTCGAGGTCGTTTATCTCATCGCACCATCTCGAAGGCCTGCCCGAACGCGTTGAGGTCTCATCTTTTCATGTAGTGTTTTCGTCGCGCGGTGAAACCCTTTTGTGTCGAATCAACACACGCATATCGCATGCTCCCCCATCAAGACATGAGAGCGGTCATGGGAGATGCCTTGGACCTTCCCATTGAGATCGCTCCGGCTTCTGCGATGCCAGATCGTACGCAGCCTGTTTTGACGCCATTCTGGAGATGATTTTCTTCTGAGAGGAGCAAGGCGGGGAATGGGCTGGAAAGACGTTCCGCGTTGACCTCGATCTTTGGAATATTGTCTTTTGCGGGAGGCGGTGGCGGCGCCCATAAGAGGGAAGCCGGTGGAATTTTCCTCCCGTTTTTTCTGCCGGTGTTCCCCTCTGGAGGTTTCAACCTTCAAGACTTTGCCGGGCTGTCTCGCAGCCCGGCTTTTTTCTTGCCCGGCTTGAGGGCCGGGCGCCAGGCGCCTGCGCGAAGATCGTCCATTGACTTGAACCTTAAACGGCTTCAAATCTTCGCCCATTCCGAGGGGCGCACGTAACCGTGCTGAGATGGCGTTGAGCCAGCACCCTTGAACCTGATCCGGGTCATGCCGGCGTAGGAACGGAATGGGTGCCACGCGCCCGCTTTGTTTCCCGCTGTTTCGTGCCCGGTCGTTGAGTGCGGCGGGCCAGAGTGACACGAGGTTTCGGCAAGGCTGACAGGAAGTCGGGGGCATTGCCCCGGCCGCGCTTTTCTGCGGCTTTCCGCGTGATCGGCGCGACCTTGGGTGCGATCCTCGTCGTCGTTTTGGTCTGGCAGGCAGCGGTCTGGGTTCTCGATCCGCCTCCCTTCATGTTGCCGGCACCCTTGCGCGTCGCCGAAACGCTGGTTTCGCGCGCGCCCTTTCTGTTGCGCGAAAGTGCCGTGACGGGGATCGAGATCGTCTTCGGGCTGTTTTTCGGCATCGCGGCTGGTGCGCTGCTGGGCCTTTCGGTGGAAGCTTTTCCTCGCTTCGGCCGCCTGCTCTGGCCGGTTCTGCTCGTGCTTCAGGCGATGCCGGTCTTCGCACTCGCACCGCTTCTGGTGCTCTGGTTCGGCTTCGGGCTCACCTCGAAGGTCGTGATGGCGGCGCTCGTCATCTTTTTTCCTGTCGCGTCCGCATTCGCCGATGGCTTGCGGCGCACCGATCCCGATCTTCTGGACGCGACCGCGATGACCCAGGCCTCGCATTGGCAGTCGCTCTGGCATGTTCGCGTGCCGCTGGCTTTGCCAGCACTTGCCACCGGCATCCGGGTCGCGGCTCCTTTCGCGCCGCTGGGTGCCGTGATCGGCGAATGGGTCGGCGCATCCGGTGGCCTGGGCTTCGTGATGCTGCAGGCCAATGCGCGGATGCAGACCGACACGATGTTCGCGGCACTGGCCGTGTTGGCTGCCGCCACGCTTTTTCTTCGCTTTCTCGCCGATGCGCTGACTCGCCGGCTCGCCCCCTGGGCGCCTGAAACCCGCTAATTCCACTCAAAACCGGACCAATCCTGATGCTCAGATCCTTATGCCTCGCCACTGGCTTGCTTCTCGGCGGTCTCGCGCCGGCCTCCGCCGCGGACAAGCTGTCCCTTCTGCTCGAATGGTACGTGAACCCGGTGCATGCGCCTTTGGTGATCGCGCAGGAGAAGGGCTTCTTTGCAGCCCATGGCCTGGACGTGGACATGACCCCGCCCTCCGACCCGTCCGCGCCGCCGCGCCTAGTTGCGGCTGGTCAAGCGGATGTCACGGTTCACTACCAGCCGAACCTTTATCTCGACCATGAAAACGGCCTGCCGCTGGTGCGTTTCGGGACGCTCATGGAAACGCCGCTGAACACGCTCACGGTTCTCGCCAACGGTCCGATCAAGACGCTGGCCGACCTCAAGGGGAAGCGCATCGGCTTTTCGGTCTCGGGCTTCGAGACCGCCATGCTGAACAGCTTTCTGAAAAGCGCGGGGCTGACGGCGAACGATGTCACGCTGGTCAACGTCAACTTCTCGCTGACGCCCTCGCTGATCAGCGGCAGCGTCGACGCGACGGTTGGAAGCTACCGCAATTTCGAACTGGCTCAGATGCGGCTCGAAGGCCATGAGGGCCGCGCTTACTTCCCCGAGGAATATGGGGTGCCGGCCTATGACGAGCTGATCTTCGCGACGCGCAAGGACCTCGTGAACGATCCGCGCCTGCCCCGCTTCCTGGCTGCGGTGGAGGACGCCGCCATTTATATCACCAATTACCCGGACGAGAGCTGGAAGCTCTTCACCAAAGCCTATCCCGATCTCGACGACGCGCTCAACCGTCAGGCCTGGATCGACACGCTGCCGCGCTTCGCCAAGCGCCCGGCAGCCCTCGACGCGGCGCGCTATGCCCGCTTCGGAAAGTTCATGCAGGATTCGGGGCTGATCAAACAGGCACCGGCCGTGGCCGATATCGCCGTCGAGCTCGGCCAGTGAGCCTCGATACCGAGCGCCTCGCGGCACTCCCCGCGCGGCTGCGGGAAAAGGGCCCGCGCGTGCACTGCCTTCTGAACACGGTGGCGCAGAAGCTGGTGGCGGATGGTCTTTCCGCCCTGAGCTGCGTGCCGTCCATGACGGCAAGCGTGGATGAGGTGGCGGATTTCACCCGCCGTGCGGATGCGCTGCTGGTCAATCTCGGCACCTCGACGCCCGACATGCGCGAGGCCATCACGCTCGCCGTGGATGCGGCCACAGACGCGAACAGGCCCTTCGTGCTCGATCCGGTAAAGGCTTACGCCTCGCCGGTCCGCCGCGACTTCGCGTTGCAGTTGATGGCGCGCGGGCCCTATGCCGTAAAGCTCAACGCGGCGGAGCGCGCCGATCTGCGCCCCCAGCCGAGTACGCGGACGCTGGTGGTCGAGACCGGGGAAACCGACCGCATCGCTGATGGCGCGACGACCGCGTTGGTCGAAAACGGCCACCCCTGGCTCGCGATAGTGACCGCGACGGGTTGCCTCGCCGGCGCGCTGATCGCGGCCGCCGCGACGGTGGAAGAGGATCCGCTTCATGCGGGCACGGGCGCGATGGCGCTTCTGGGCATCGCGGCCGAAATGGCAGCGACACGCAGCCGGGGGCCCGGCACCTTCGCGCCCGAATTGCTCGATGCGCTGGCGGCTATCGAGGCGGGCGATGTCCGCGCGCGGTTGAGGCTTTCCCATGGTTGATATCCGGCTCTACGCCCTGGTCGACGCGTCGCTCGGCCGCGAGAAACTGCCCGGACTCGCGCGTCTGGCGGCATCGGGCGGCGCGACGCTGATCCAGTATCGCGACAAGACGGGCAGCACGCGGCAAATGATCGAATGCGCCGAAGCCATCCGCGCGAGTCTTAAGGGCAGCGGCGTGCCGCTTCTCGTCAACGATCGAGTGGATGTGGTGCTCGCCAGCGGCGCGGGCGGCGTGCATCTGGGGCGCGAGGACATGAGTGCGGATCAGGCCCGCGCCATTCTCGGGCCTGACGCCATCATTGGATTGACGGTGAAAAATGAAGAGGATGCGGCAGTCGCAGGCGCGGCACCCGTGGATTATGCCTGTATCGGCGGCGTGTTCGAAACACTTTCCAAGCACAACCCCGATGCGCCGGTGGGGCTCGACGGGCTGTCGCGTCTGCGACGGCAGCTGCGCGACCTCAACCCGACCCTGCCGGTGGGGGCCATCGCCGGCATCGAACTTCAGCGCACGCCGGAGGCCATCGCGGCGGGCGCGGATGGCGTTTCGGTGATTTCCGCGATCTTCCGTGCCGCTGATCCGCGCGCGGCGACTCTCGCGCTGAGACAGGCGGTGGGTGCGGCGCTGGAAAGGCGAAACGCATGAAGCCGCCGATTGCCCTGACGATCGCCGGCTCGGATTCCGGCGGCGGTGCCGGCATTCAGGCCGACCTCAAGACGTTTTCCGCTCTCGGCGTTTATGGCGCGAGCGCACTGACCGCCATCACGGCACAGAACACGCGCGGCGTGTTTCTGGTCGAAGACCTGTCGCCAGCCATGGTCTCCGCGCAGATCGATGCGGTGCTCGCGGACCTCGCGGTGGGTGCGATCAAGATCGGCATGGTTTCGCGTGCCGAAACCGCTCGTGCGATTGCCGAGGCGTTGCGCCGGCACGGACGGCGCGCGGTGCTCGATCCGGTGATGGTCGCGACCTCCGGCGACCGGTTGTTGCAGTCCGACGCGGTGGAAGCCCTGCGCTTCGAGCTTCTGCCGCTCGCCGACTGCGTCACGCCGAACCTGCCCGAAGCGGCGATCTTAGCCGACAGTCCGGTGGCTGAAGATGAGGCCGCGATGGCAGCCCAAGCCGAGCGCATTCTGGCGCTAGGCGCCAAGGCCGTCCTGATCAAAGGGGGCCATGGCACCGGCAAAACCAGCACCGACCTGCTTTTCGACGGCACGAGCGTCCGGCGTTTCGAGGCGCCGAGGCTTCAAACCACGCGCGACCACGGAACCGGCTGCACACTTTCAGCCGCCATCACGGCCGGTCTCGCCTCTGGGCGGCCGCTCGAAGAGGCGGTGGCCGAGGCGAAGCGCTATCTGCATGCCGCACTCCAGGCGGCAGACCGTCTTCCCATCGGATCGGGCCGAGGCCCGGTACACCACTTTCACCGTTGGTGGCTGGCCTGAGGCGCCTACATCATCTCGCCGTCATGCGCGCCCAACCGCGCGCCGCGCCAGATGGCGGATGCGTTGGGGTCGGGAAACAAGAGGCGCAGATGGCCGATGAGCTGGGAGGCACGCGGATCGGCAAGGCGATAGGACACCGCGCGCGCCTCGCGCCTGCCTTCGATGATGCCGGCTTCGCGCAACGCGCCGATCTGCTGCGACAGCGTGGGCTGATGGACGTCGAGAATGGTTTCGAGTTCGCCCACCGTGCGCGCGCCTTCGGAAAGCACGCAAAGGATGGACAGCCTGACGGGATTGCCAAGGGCCTTCAGGAAATCGGAGGCCGTGCCGATGGCCTGGCATTTGACTTTCGGCTCGCGGCTTTTGTCCGGCATCGCCTCGCTCCCGGTTTGCGTCGTCTCCTGTCCCAGCGATCCACGAATGGACAGGAAGAATTTTCCAGTGTCCGGCCGGATTTTAGAGAACCTTTCCTCACGGCCAGGACCGCCATTATTATATAAAAAAGTATATTGAATTTGGCTATGGCACGCTGCTTGTGACGTTGAAGATCGGCTTTCACCCCAACAACCTGCATCTGACGCTGGCCGCAGAGTGGCCCGGTGCGTTCAGGACATTGCGCCCTGAATTCGTGCGCTACGAGGAAGGACGGGACACCGCGCAAAAGCTGGCGGAAGGCGAGATCGATCTCGGCGGAACGGGCTCGACGCCGCCCATCATTGCGGCGGTCGACGGACTGCGGGTGGTCTATGCTGCGGCCTCGGCACCCCGCCCGGCCAATGGGGCGATCCTCATCAAGAAAGGTGCTGGCGTCCAACGCGTCGCCGATCTGGCGAACAGGCCGGTCGCGCTCGTGGACGGGTCGTTTCTGACCTATTTCCTCGCTCGCAGCTTGGAAGATGCGGGCTTGAAGTTGGGCGACGTCGAGCGGCGCGACCTGCCGCCATCCGCCTCACGCGAGCAGCTTTTGACCGGCGACGTGGCGGCGTGGCTCGCCATGGCCCCGCACTTGGAACAGGCGCTCGGCGAGCCCGAGTTCCACGTGCTCGCCCATTGCGGCACGACCATTCCCAACCGCTCGCTGTTCTGGACGAGTGCGGAGCGTGGGCTTTCGCGTGATGCGCTTGCGACATTCCGAGGCGAACTCGCGGAACTCGGCGAAGCGATCACGGCCGATCCCGAGAAGGCGGCAGCCCTGCTTGTGCCCAAAGGCGACGAACGCCAGCGCCGCGCTTGGACGCGCATCGTCGCCGAGCGCAACTGGCGCATCGACCCGGCCGACGAGACCCTGCTTGCCGAGCAGCAGCGGGAAGCGGACACGCTGTTCCGCCACGGCGCGCTGGAGCGCAGCGTGCGCATCGCCAGCGAAGACAGAAAGGCCGCGCTCGCATGAACGTGCTCTGGTACATGTGCGCGCCCGACGGCGCCTATCCGTGGAAGCCGGAAGGCTCGCGCACGGTCGATTATGGTTATTACAGGCAGCTCGCCCAGGCCTACGACCATCTGGGCTACTCCGGTGCGCTGTTCGCGACCGGGGCGCATGATGTCTGGCCGCTCGCCGGGGCGCTGCTGCCCTACACCGAGCGCATGAAGTTCCTGCTCGCCTTCCATCCGGGCCTCGTCGCACCGACGCTGCTCGCCAAGATGGCTGCGACGTTCCAGGAATTCTCGAACGGGCGGCTGATGCTGAACGTCGTCTCGGGCGATGCCAAGATGCTCGGCGCCTATGGCATGACACTGCCGCATGACGAACGCTATGCCATGGCGGACGAGTATCTCGCACTCTTTCACCGGCTGATGGCGGGCGAAAGCGTTTCGCACAAGGGCAAATATTTCCAGACCGAGGGCGCCAAGCTCGCTTTGCCTGCGGGCTCCACCATCGCCCCCCCGCCGCTCTGGTTCGGCGGCTCGTCCGACAGCGCCATCGAGGTCGCGGCCAAGCATGTGGACACCTATCTGTCCTGGGGCGAAACGCCCGAGCAGATGGGCCTCAAGGTCGAGCAGGTGAAGCGCCGCGCGGCCGCGCATGGGCGCGAACTGAACTATGGCATCCGCCTTTACGTGATCGTGCGCCAGACCGACGAAAAGGCCTGGGAGGCCGCCGCCGACCTCTATGATCAGATGGACGATGCCGCGCTCGCCGCCAACCAGCGCTTCGTGTCGAACACGGATTCGGTCGGCCAGCAGCGGATGAGCGCGATGCATGGCGGCATCAAGCCCGCCAATCTGCGCGATCTGGAAATCTCACCCAATCTCTGGGCCGGCATCGGCTTGGTGCGCCCCGGCCCTGGCACGGCCATCGTCGGCTCTCCCGATACGGTGATCCGCACGCTCGAAGCCTACCGGGCGGTGGGCGTCGAGACCTTCATCCTGTCAGGCATGCCGCTTCTGGAAGAGGCCTATCGCTTCGGCGAACTGGTTCTGCCGCGCCTGCCCGTCGAACGTCAGCTGCCTGCCGCCAAGCAATATACATGGTCCACCCTGTTCGACCGCGACCTGAGCGGAAAAGCGGCGAATGGCTGACGCGCGGCTTCTCGAGCGCATGCCGGCGGCCGAGGCCAAGCCTGTCCGGCGCCTGCGTGAAACGCGGCTGGGCGGCAGCCTGCTGCGGCTCGTGTCGCCGCTGGCCATTCTCGTGCTCTGGCAGCTGGCGAGCGTATCGGGCCTGCTCTCGCCACAGATCCTCACCTCGCCAGTTGCCATCGCGGCCACGGCCGCGCGGCTCGTCGCGTCCGGCGAACTGCTGACGGGCCTCGGCGTGTCGTTTCTGCGCGTGGTGGCAGGCTTTATGATCGCGCTCGTGGTCGGCGTGGCGCTGGCGCTGTTCGCCGGCCTTTCGCGCCTTGGCGAAACACTGGTCGATCCGCCTGTGCAGATGCTCAAAGCCATGCCGTTCCTGGGCCTTCTGCCGCTGTTCATTCTCTGGTTCGGCATCGGTGAGACGCCCAAGATCGGCATGGTCGCTTTCGGTTCGGTGTTTCCGATCTATCTCACGCTCCATGGCGGCATTCGCGGTGTCGACCGCAAGCTGATCGAAGCGGGCCGGACGCTCGGCCTGGGCACGGCTGGTATCATCCGCCATGTCGTCATTCCCGGCGCGCTGCCCTCGCTTCTGGTCGGCGTGCGCTACGGGTTGAGCATCGCTTGGCTGAGCCTCGTGGTGGCCGAGCAGATCAACGCGTCGAGCGGCATCGGTTCGATCATCACCTATGCGCGCGATTTCCTGCAGACCGATGTGATCGTGGTCTGCCTGCTCGTTTACGCACTGATGGGCTTGCTCACCGATGGGCTCGTGCGCCTGCTCGAGGCCTATGCGCTGCGTTGGCGCCCGGCGGTGACGGCATGAGTGTGCTGGTCGATATTCAGGGCCTGTCGCGCGATTTCGGCGCGGCACCGGTTCTCGACCGGATCAGTCTGGCGATTCAGCCGGGCGAGTTCGTGGCGCTGCTCGGCCGGAGCGGCTCGGGCAAGTCTACGCTGCTGCGCGTTTTGGCAGGGCTCGACGAAGCCCCCGCCGCGCGGGTGGTGCTGCCCAAGCGACGCAGCATCGTGTTCCAGGAACCACGCCTGATGCCGTGGAAGAGCGTGGCCGACAATGTCGCGCTGGGCGTGTCCAACGCGCATGCGAGCGGAGCGGTATCGCGCGCGCTCGCCGATGTCGAACTGACGCATCGCAGGGATGCCTGGCCGCTCACGCTGTCGGGCGGCGAGGCGCAGCGCGCGGCCCTTGCCCGGGCCTTGGTGCGCGAGCCGGAGCTCTTGCTGCTCGACGAGCCTTTCGCGGCCCTCGACGCGCTGACGCGGCTGCGCATGCAGGGTCTCGTGCGGGAACTCTGGCGCAAGCATCGACCGGCCGTGCTGCTCGTCACCCACGATGTCGGCGAAGCGGTGGCCCTGGCCGACCGTATCCTCGTGCTCGATCGCGGCCGCTTCCGCCGTGAGGTCGCGGTCGAACTTCCGCATCCGCGTAGACATGGCGACCCGTGTGCCGCAGCGCTCGAGACCGAGCTTCTGCGTGAACTCGGCGTCGAACTCTCGGACCACCATTCCATTCCTGAGCCCGAACGGACCCACTGATGATCAACAAACGCCATCTTCTCGCCCTTGCCGCTGCGACCCTTTTCGGCCTCGGTAGCGTGGCGGCACAGGCCGCCGAAACCGTCCGCATCGGCTGGCTGCGCGGGCCCAACGACATCACGCTCGCCAAATCACGCGGCACGCTCGAAAAGGCGCTGGGTGAAAAGGGCATCACGGTGGAATGGGCAGGGCCATTCCCGGCCGCCGCTCCTGCCTTCGAAGCGCTGAACGCGGGCAGCATCGACATCACGGCGGGTAGCTCGACTTCCGCTATCGCAGCCCTTGCCGCGCGCATTCCCGTGGTCGTCTTCGGCTACCAGAAGATGGCGGCGGCGTCCGAAGGGATCGTGGTGAAGAAGGATTCCGGCATCGCTTCGGTCAAGGATCTGGCCGGCAAGAAGGTCGCGGTCAACCGGGGCGGCACGGGCGAATATCTCCTGATGCAGGCACTCGCCAAGAACGGCGTCGATCCGAAAAGCGTCGAGCGCGTCTATTTGAGCCCCAGCGACAGCGGCCCGAGCTTCCAGCAGAGCCACGTCGATGCCTGGGCGACCTGGGACCCGTTCCTGTCGATCGCGGAAAGCGCCTATGATGGCAAGGTTCTCGCGGATGGCGACGCCATCGGTTCCGACAATGCGGTGGTCCTGGTCGCCAGCCGCAAATTCACCGACGAGAAGCGCGACACGCTGCAGGCGGTGTTCGATGTCCTGAAAAGCGAAAACGCCTGGGCCCTCGAGCACAAGGCCGAAGCCGGTGCCATCTGGGCCAAGGAAATGAACGTGCCGGCGGAACTCGGCGAAAAGATCGGCGCAAACAATGCGGTGCCGACCACTGCCGTTTCGGATGCCGACACGGCCCAGATCGGCAAGATCGCCGACTGGTATGCGGAAAGCGGCATCATTCCGGCACGGCCGGATGTGGCAGCGGGCGTCGTCGGCCTCAAATAAGCGCGGCGAGGGGAGAGGCGAGCTCGGTCAGAACGGCAGGCTCGTCAGCCCTGGCGGGCCTTGCCGACGGAAATCACCAAGGTCATGGCGAGCGCCATCGTCGCGGCCAGCGAGCGGAAGCCGGCATGGTCGGCTTCGGGAACCTCGAACCATTCCGACGCAAACTCCGTCAGCGGCGAGAAGACGCTGTCTGTGATTGCGATGATGGGCGTCTTCGCGCGTGCGAGCAGCCGAACATCATCGACTGTGGCTGCCGCATAGGGCGAGAAGCTGACGGTGAGAGCGGCATCGCGTGGCGTCGCGAGCTCGAGCACATCCGCATCGAGCCCTGCGGCCGAATCGATCAATCGATAGGGGATCCGCAGCTTTCCCAACGCATAGGCGACGGAGCTTGCCACCGGATATGACCGTCTGCGTGCGATGATATAGATGGTTTCGGCATTCGCCAGGATATCGACGGCACGCGAAAGCCGCGCGCCATCCGCCCTCACCAGGAGATTTTCGAGCGACTGGACGGAAGCCGCGACATAGCCGTCGAGAATGTGGCGGGACCCATCGTCGTCCGGACCAGCCCGAAGCGCCACCAATCTTTCGTCATAGGAAACCGTGCGCTCGCGCAGGCGGGTGCGAAACACGGCCTGCAGGCTCGTGAAGCCATCGAAGCCGAGATGCTGGGCGAAGCGAACCAGCGTGGAGGGCGGCACGCCAGAGGATGCGGCGATCGAGGCGACAGTGCCGAAGGCGATCTCATCGGGGTTGTCGATGGCATAGGTCGCCACTTGGGCGATGCGCTTGGGCAGTTTGCGATGCTCTTCGAGAACCGCTTCGCGAAGCGACTCATATGTCTGCGGTTGGGCCGAAATCTCGTTCAACTGGTTCTCTCGTTTCGCGGTTTGACGAAAATCGCGGTTCAACTATACGAGAATGAACCATTTGTTTCGCAGTGTGAAGGTCGGCTCACGATTCGACCCTGCATGATGCGAGGGGGGGGAAACATGATCGGCGTCGGTTTGATCGGCACGGGCTATATGGGCAAGTGCCATGCGATAGCGTGGAATGGCGTGCGCACGGTTTTCGGCGACGTGCCCGAGATCAGACTGGTGCATCTGGGCGAAGCGGACCAAGCGCTTGCCGACAGGCGTGCGGGCGAGTTCGGTTTCGGCCGTGCATCGGGCGATTGGCGCCGCGTGATCGAGGACCCCGAGGTGACGGTGGTCTCGATCACCACGCCCAATCAGTTCCATGCCGAGATGGCAGTTGCCGCACTCGAAGCGGGCAAGCACGTGTGGTGCGAAAAGCCGATGGCGACGAGCTTGGCGAATGCCGCGCGCATGAAAGACGCCGCTCAGGCCTCGGGCAGAGTGGCGGCACTGGGCTACAACTACATTCAGAGCCCCGCGATCCGCCTGATCGGCCGGTTGCTCGAGGCGGGCAGGATCGGATCCGTCAATCATCTGCGCATCGAGATGGACGAGGATTTCATGGCCGATCCGTCCGCCCCGTTCGGGCTCAAGCACGGCAAGGCGTCGGGTTATGGGGCGCTGGACGATTTCGCCGTGCATCCGCTTTCGTTGGTCAGCCAGCTTTTCGGCCGTGTGGCCACCGTGCTCTGCGACATGAGCCGGCCCGTTGCCGAACGTCGTGACGCATCAGGTGCCTTGCGCGCGGTGGAAACCTTTGACGTTGCCTCCTGTCTCCTGAGGCTCGAAAACGGCGCGACCGGCACGCTGTGCGTCAACCGCGCCGCCTGGGGGCGCAAGGGACGCATCCAGATCCAGATCTTCGGCGCGCATGGCACGATCGTGTTCGATCAGGAGCGCTTCAACGAGGTGCAGCTCTATCTTGCCGGCGACGATCCGGCGGAGCAGGGTTTCCGCACGATCCTCGCCGGGCCGGCGCATGAACCCTATGGCGACTTCATTCCGGCGCCCGGCCATGGGCTGGGCTTCAACGATCTCAAGATCATCGAGGCGCATGAGCTGATCCGCCGTATCGGTGGCGAGACGGCAAGGCTCATCGACTTCGCGGAAGGGCTCGAGATCGAGCGGACGGTTCATGCCATGGCGCGCTCGCATGACGAACGGCGCTGGGTGGATGTGCGTTAGGCCGAGGGGTTGCTAGGCGAAGCGGTTCCGCCGTGAAATCCAACGGAAGCCGTTTCAGACGTTCTCGCTCGTCATGAGATCGAACGGCACGAAGCGTTGGCCCGGCCCGCTGCGCTTGTGCTTTGCCGTCGCCTCATCGACGGCTTGAACGAGTTCGGCGCCAATCGCCGACACCCGCTCGGCGATTGTCATGGTCAGCGAGCCGTCCATCAGCATCGGCCGTGCAATCGTGGGCGCGTCGTTGGAAACGAGCGCGAGGCGGCGCTCGGGCGGCAGGCTTGCCGTGATCCGCGCAGCCCCCGCCGTTCCCCCGCCTGCCAGAAAGACGCCGACCAGATCATCCGTTTCGGCAAGAAGGTCGCGCAGCAGCGTTTCAGTCTTCTCCATGGACTCGTCGTTCACCAGCGTTTCCAGCACAGCGAAGTCGGGCGCATGCTCGCGCAGAAAGGAGCGCAGGCCGATCTCGCGCAATTCGTGGCCATGGAAGCGGTGGCTGCCCACAAGGATCGCGATCTTGCCAGGCTCACGGGCACAATGACTGAGCGTCCATCCCGCCATCCGGCCCGCACGACGATTATCGACCCCGATATAGGCCGTGCGATGGGCCGGGGCGCAGTCGGAAAGCAGGGTGAAGACCGGTGTGCCATCGGCCTCGATCTGCGACACCGCGCTCGCGATCAGGGGATGGTCCGGGCTCACCATCGCCACCGCATCCGCCTTTTTAGCAAGGCGCTGAAGGCGTGAAGCGATCTCGTCGGGGTCGTGCGTCAGCCAGTAGTCGAAATTGACGGATGCGCGAAACAGCGGCGTGTTGACGAGAGCAATGCGCAATTCATCGGTGAAGAGCTGGTAGAAAGGGTCTTGCGGCGCCTGAAGCAGGATCCCGATCGACACCGCCTTCAAGCTGTTTCTTTGGCGCGACTGGATCAGGCCCGAGGCGTGGAAGCTGATGAGGTTGGCCGCCGTGCTGACGCGTTCCACCGTCTCGCTGCGCACCGGCGTCGAACCGCTCAGCACACGGTTGACGGTTGCCACGCTGACCCCTGCCGCTGCCGCAAGGTCGGCGATCGTCGGACGCTGCACCAATCCCGTTCTCCACACATTCCTAATTTGATGATACATTATGACACTAAATTTGTGTCATGTCTTGAGATTTGTCTCATTTCTCTGTAGGAAGCGGGCTTCGGAATGCAGTCTTTCTCCCTGGGAGGTTGGGATGTCTGCCGTTTCTTTTTCTTCGGATTTTGTGAAGCGCGACTACAGCCTCACTGGCCCTTCTGCGCGTTCGGCGGTTGAGACCGGCCTGGCATCGGCCGAGTGGTATCACACCGAAATCCCGCGCAAGGCGATGAAGGAACTGATGCAGCGTTCGGATGGCCCGGCCATTCGCGACACTGTGCTTTGGTTGTCGCTTCTGGTTGTGACCGCCGCCGCCGGGATTTTCTTCTGGGGCAGCTGGTGGGCCGTCCCCTTCTTTTTCGCCTATGGCGCGCTTTATGGCTCGGCGTCCGATGCGCGCTGGCACGAATGCGGCCACGGCACGGCCTTCAAGACGCGCTGGATGAACGATGCCGTTTATCAGATCGCGTCCTTCATGGTGATGCGCAACCCGGTGACGTGGCGCTGGAGCCATGCGCGCCATCACACGGATACGATCATCGTCGGCCGCGATGCCGAGATCGCCGTGATGCGTCCGCCGGACCTTTTTCGCCTCGCAGCCAACTTCTTCGGCATCTTCGATGTCTGGTATGGCATGAAGGCATTGATCGCCAACGCTTTCGGCGTGCTCTCGGCGGACGAGAAGGATTTCATCCCCGAGATGGAGCGCCGGAAGGCGATCAATGCGGCGCGCGTTCATGTGGCGATCTATGCCGCAGCCGTGCTGGCCGCCCTCGGCTTCGGCTCGTGGCTGCCTCTGGTTCTGATCGGCGGTCCGCGCCTTTACGGTTGCTGGCACATGGTGATGGTCGGCCTGCTTCAGCATGGCGGTTTGGCCGACAATGTAAACGACCATCGCCTCAACTCGCGCACCGTCTACATGAACCCGGTCAGCCGCTTTCTCTACATGAACATGAACTATCATGTGGAGCACCACATGTTCCCGATGGTGCCGTTCCATGCGCTGCCCAGGCTGCATGAAATGATCAAGCATGACCTGCCTGCGCCCAACACCTCGATCCTCGACGGTTACCGCGAGATGCTGCCGGCCTTTCTGCGCCAGCTCCGCAACGAGGATTACTTCCTCAAGCGCGAACTGCCCGCGACCGCCAAGCCCTACCGCGAGGAGTTCCACCGCGAGGATTCCGTTCCGATCGCCGCGGAATAAAAGTCGATAAGGCAGACGGGCACGGGAGGTGCCGGTGCGAGCCAGGGAGGAAAAGAATGGCCGGCTGGATCGAAGCCTGCGGGGCGGACGATGTGGACGAGGAGGATGTGATCCGCTTCGACCATGAAGGCCGCACCTTCGCCATCTATCGCTCGCCCGATGACGAGTATTTCGCGACCGACGGGCTTTGCACGCATGAGAAGATCCATCTGGCCGATGGGCTTGTGATGGACGACATCATCGAATGCCCCAAGCACAATGGCCGCTTCAACTACAAGACGGGCCAAGCCAAGGGCGCGCCGGTCTGCGTCAACCTCAAGACCTATCCGGTCAAGGTCGAGGGCGGGCAGGTTTTCGTGCAGATTGACTGAACCCTGAGCATGCCTTGGCTGGCCCATGAGAGGGTCTGGCCAGGAGATGGGTCGATCGTCCGGGAGGAGGGCGTTGATGGCATCCGACAAGAGCGCGTCCGGCCCGCAGGGCATGGTGATCGTGGGTGCGGGCGAATGCGGCATTCGTGCCGCCATGGCGCTGCGCGAGGAAGGTTATGGCGGGCCGGTCACGCTGATCGGCGCCGAACCCCATTTGCCCTATGAGCGCCCGCCGCTGTCCAAGGCGGTGCTCCTAGGTGACGACGCGCCATCGCCAAAGACCATCGCGAACGAGGCGCGGCTTTTCGAGGCGGCGGTGCTGCATCTCAGTTCGGTCACCGCAACGGGCATCGACCGTGAAGCCAAGAGCGTTTCGCTGAGCAACGGCAGAGGCCTTCACTACAGCAAGCTGCTCTTGGCCACGGGAGCCGACCCGCGCCCTTACGCGCTTGCCGAAGGCCTTTCCCACGTCTTCACCTTGCGCACCTTCGACGACGCGCTCGCCATCCGCTCGCGGCTCGGGCCGGGGTGTCGTCTGGCCATCATCGGTGGTGGCTTCATCGGGCTCGAACTGGCTGCCGCTGCCCGGACGCGGCGTGCCGATGTGACGGTGATCGAGGCCGCGCCGCGCATTCTGGGGCGCGCCGTGCCCACTGAGATCGCGCAAGTGATCCATGCCCGTCATGCGCGCGAAGGCGTGCGCATTCTGGTCGGCGCTGCCATCGCGGATATGAAGGAGCAGAACGGCGGCATCCTGATTAAGCTGCAGCCTGCTTTAAAGGACGAGGCGGGTCCATCCGCAGTGCAAGCCGATCTGGTCGTGGTTGGCATCGGCGCGCAGCCCAACACGGCGCTCGCTGAAGCGGCAGGGCTCACTGTGGAGAACGGGATCGCGGTCGACGCTCACCTGCGTACCTCAGATCCCGATATCTTTGCTGCCGGCGACTGCTGTTCCTTTCCGCTTGCCTATCAGGATGGCCGGCGCGTGCGCCTCGAGGCTTGGCGCAACGCGCAGGAGCAGGGAACGCTCGCGGCCCGCAACATGCTGGGCGGCAGGCAAGCCCACGTCGCCGTGCCATGGTTCTGGTCGGACCAGTATGATCTCGGCCTGCAGATGGCCGGGCTGGCGGACCGCGCGACGCAAGTGGTCCGCCGCGACCTCGGCTCCGAGAGTTTCCTGCTTTTCCATCTCGATGCCGAGGGCCGGTTGGTGGCCGCGAGCGGGATCGGGCCGGGCACGAGCATCGCCAGAGATATTCGCCTGGCCGAAATGATGATCGCACGCGGGGCGCGCCCCGATCCGCTGAAGCTGGCGAATGCCGAGAGCAAATTGAAGGCGCTGTTGGCGGCCTGAAACCGAAGGGGAGAGTTGATGGGGCAGAGGCCGACGGTTGCCGATATCCGCGCGATGAAGGGGCGGCATCAATACACGATGCTGCGTGTGGAAACGCTGGACGAGCTCGCGGCGGCCGAGAAGGCCGGCGTCGAAATGGTGTCGGTGCCGCCCACGATGATGGTCCTGCCGCATTTTCGCGAGATCGCGCCGAGCCTGTTCGCGGTTCCGGGCGAGAACTTCTATGAGATCGGCACGGCCGACGATTTCGTGCGCTGGGCTTTTCGCATGCTGAAAGCCGGTGCCGATGCGGTTTATTGCTCGGCCGGTTTTGCGACCGTCAGGCGGCTCGCCGACGACAATGTTCCGGTGATCGGCCATGTCGGGCTGATCCCTTCTCGTGCCACCTGGACGGGCGGCTTCAAGGCGGTCGGCAAGACGGCCGACAGCGCCATGCAGATCTTCGAGGCGGTCAAGGCCTATGAGAAGGCGGGCGCCTTCGGGGCGGAGATCGAGGTCGTGCCCGCCGAGGTCGCCAGCGCCATCAGCGAGCGCACCTCGCTCTTTCTGGTGAGCATGGGTGCGGGCACGGGCTGTGACTGCCAGTATCTCTTCGCCGACGACGTGCTGGGACAGAACCGTGGCCACGTGCCCCGTCATGCCAAGCGCTATCGTGATTTCGCCACCGAGTTCGACCGTCTGCAAAACGAACGCGTGGCCGCATTCGCTGAATTCGTGTCGGATGTCCGGAGCGGCGCCTATCCCGAACAGCGCCACCTCGTAGGCCTGGATCGGACCGAAATGGAACGTTTCCTCCAACGCGTCGGCGCGTCTGATGGCTGAACGAGGTGGCGCTCATTGGTCTTTCTGGAACAGGCCTCGACATTGGGCGCTCGTCGAAAGAAAAGATAAACCTATGATCGGAAACGGTTTTCGAAAGGCGCGGTGCGTTTGGAGCGGCTTAGATGATGCTCAGGAATAAGGATACCGTTTGGCAGCTTTCACTGCCGCGACAGCCTGCATGTGAGCAAACTGCTTGACGCAATGATACGGTTGATAGAGTAAATGTTTCATCAGGTCGGCGAATAGCGGATTGGTTCGAAGCCGGCCTGTCGAGCGGGAGTGGAGGCCTGCTCGCGGTCTTGGATGCGCCTGCAGCGGTGCAGGCATGTCGAGGTCGGAAGACGTCCTTGGTGGAACGGCTGGGTCGAGGACCCTTTGGAGGAGAACGACAATGAAGAAATTGCTTTTGGGAACCGCACTCGCCGTGCTCATGACGGGTGCTGCCCGCGCGGAAACGGTCGGCGTGTCGATGGCGCTGTTTGACGACAACTTCCTGACCGTGCTGCGCAACGGCATGCAGGACTATGCCAAGACGCTCGACGGCGTGACGCTGCAGATCGAAGACGCGCAGAACGACGTCGCTAAGCAACAGAGCCAGATCCAGAATTTCATCGCAGCCGGCGTGGACGCCATCATCGTCAACCCCGTGGATACCGACGCGACGGCCGCCATGTCGAAGATCGCAGCGGATGCCAAGATTCCGCTGGTCTATGTCAACCGCCAGCCGGTGAACGTGGAAGACCTGCCGGACAACCAGGCTTTCGTGGCGTCCGACGAGAAGGAATCCGGCACGCTGGAAACCAAGGAAGTCTGTCGTTTGCTGAAGGAAGCCGGCAAGACCGAGGCCAACATCGTGGTGATGATGGGCGAGCTTTCCAACCAGGCGGCGCGCCAGCGCACGCAGGACATCCATGACGTGATCGCCACGCCCGAGTGCTCCTTCATGAAGATTGCCGAGGAGCAGACCGCCAACTGGTCCCGCCAGCAGGGTGCCGATCTGGTGACCAACTGGTTGTCCGCCGGCCTGCAGTTCGATGCGGTCGTCGCCAACAACGACGAAATGGCCATCGGCGCCATTCAGGCCCTCAAGGCTGCTGGAACCGACATGAAGAGCGTGATCATCGGCGGTGTCGATGCCACGCAGGATGCGCTGGCTTCCATGGAAGCGGGCGATCTCGACGTCACCGTGTTCCAGAACGCGGCGGGCCAGGGCAAGGGTTCGCTCGATGCCGCGCTCAAGCTCGCCAAGGGCGAGAAGGTGGAGCGCAAGGTCTATATTCCCTTCGAGTTGGTGACGCCCGCCAACCTGAAGGATTATCAGAGCAAGAACTGACGACAGGGCCCGGCCGCGGCGAGAGCCACGCGCCGGGCTCTTTTCTTTCCGCAAGGAGTGACGTCATGCTCAGCCCCACGACCATGGCTGCCGTGCGCAAGAGCGGCGCGGTGCCTGCTGCCGATTACCTGCTGGAAGTCGAGAACGTCCGCAAGGAGTTTCCCGGCGTGCTGGCGCTCGACGACGTGCAGTTCAAGCTCCGGCGCGGCACCGTGCACGCGCTGATGGGCGAGAACGGCGCGGGCAAGTCCACGCTGATGAAAATCCTCGCGGGCATCTACACACCCGATGCGGGATCATTCCTGCTCAAGAAGCAGCCGATCCGGCTGAAATCACCGCTCGATGCGCTCGAAAACGGCATCGCCATGATCCATCAGGAACTGAACCTGATGCCTTTCATGACGGTGGCCGAGAATATCTGGATCAGGCGGGAGCCGATGAGCCGGCTGGGCCTCGTGGATCACGCCAGGATGCGCGCGATGACGGCGAAGCTCTTCGAGCGTCTGCGGATCGACATCGATCCCGATGCGGAAGTGCGCGACTTGTCCGTCGCCAGCCGCCAGATGGTCGAGATCGCCAAGGCCGTTTCCTATGAATCCGACGTGCTGATCATGGACGAGCCGACCTCCGCGCTGACCGAGCGCGAGGTGGAGCATCTCTTCACCATCATCCGCGCGCTGCGCGCGGAAGGGATCGGCATCGTCTACATCACCCACAAGATGAACGAGCTGTTCGAGATCGCCGACGAGTTCTCGGTCTTTCGCGACGGCAAGTTCATCGGCACGCATGCTTCCACCGATGTGACGCGCGACGACATCATCCGCATGATGGTGGGCCGCGAGATCACCCAGATGTTTCCCAAGGAAGAGGTGCCGATCGGCGAGGTTGTCCTGTCGATCGAGAAGCTCTCGCTCGACCGGGTTTTCGATGACGTGTCCTTCGAAGTCCGCGCGGGCGAGATCCTGGGGATCGCCGGCCTTGTCGGCTCAGGCCGCTCGAATGTCGCCGAGACCATCTTCGGCGTGACCCCCGCCTCGTCCGGCACGATCCGCATCCGGGGCAAGGAGGTACGCATCGACACCCCCAACACGGCGATCCGCCACGGCATGGCGTTTCTCACCGAGGATCGCAAGGATACCGGCTGCCTTCTTTCCCTCGACGTGCTCGAGAACATGCAGGTGGCCGTTCTCCAGGAACGCTTCACCAAAGCGGGCTTCGTCGCGGAAGGCGCGCTGCAGCGGGTTTGCGCGGAAATGAGCGAAAAGCTTCGCGTGAAGACGCCGAGCCTGAGCGAGAAGGTCGAGAACCTGTCGGGCGGCAACCAGCAGAAGGTGCTCATTGGGCGCTGGCTTCTGACCGACCCGAAGATCCTGATCCTGGACGAGCCGACGCGCGGCATCGATGTCGGTGCCAAGGCGGAGATCCATCGCCTCGTCACGCAGCTTGCGCGCCAGGGTGTGGCGATCATCATGATCTCGTCGGAAATGCCCGAGGTGCTCGGCATGAGCGACCGCATCATGGTCATGCATGGCGGGCGCGTCACCGGTTTCCTGGATCGCGAGGAGGCGAGCCAGGTGAAGGTCATGGAGCTTGCGGCGCGCTGAGAGGCGGCCTGCGGAGGACAAGACGATGACTGCAGCAACACCCCATTCCACGGATACCACACATCCGCTGGCGACCACCGCCCGGCCGCGGCGCAGGCGGCTGCCATCCGAGATCAACATCCTGCTCGTGCTCTTGGGCATCGCGCTGATCTATGAGGTGCTGGGCTGGCTCCTCGTCGGCCAGAGCTTCCTTGCCAACCCGCAGCGTCTGACTATCATGATCCTGCAGGTGTCGGTGATCGGCATCATCGCGGTGGGCGTCACGCAGGTGATCATCACCGGCGGCATCGACCTGTCATCGGGCTCGGTGGTGGGCATGACGGCGATGATCGCGGCGAGTTTCGCACAGTCATCCGCCTGGAGCCGCGCGCTCTACCCTGCGCTCACCGACCTGCCGGCCATCGTGCCGATCCTGATCGGGCTTTTGATCGGCCTTGCCGCGGGCGTGATCAACGGCGCGTTGATCGCCTACACCAAGATTCCGCCTTTCATCGCCACGCTCGGCATGATGGTGTCCGCGCGCGGCGTGTCCAAGTGGTACACCAAGGGGCAACCCGTTTCGGGTCTGACAGAACAGTTCAACTTCATCGGCTCGGGCATCTGGCCCGTGGTGGTGTTCCTGGTAGTGGCCGCGATCTTCCATGTGGCGCTGCGCTACACGCGCTACGGCAAGTTCACCTATGCGATCGGCGCCAACGTTCAGGCCGCGCGGGTGTCGGGCATCAATGTCGAACGCCATTTGGTGAAGGTCTATGCCATCGCCGGCCTTCTCTCTGGCCTTGCCGGCATCGTCACCGCCGCACGTGCCCAGACGGCGCAGGCCGGCATGGGCGTGACATACGAACTCGACGCCATCGCGGCCGCCGTGATTGGCGGCGTGAGCCTTGCTGGCGGTATCGGCCGCATCACCGGCACGGTGATCGGCACGATCATTCTCGGTATCATGACCTCCGGCTTCACGTTCCTCCGGGTCGATGCCTTCTATCAGGAGATCGTCAAGGGCATGATCATCGTGGCCGCCGTGGTGGTGGACGTTTACCGCCACAACAAGCGGCGCAAATAGAACCTCCCGAGGCTGGGCCGCGCCTTTTCCCCGAGGCGCGGTCCGGCCGCCTCCTTTTGGCGAAATCTCTCGCACACTCCGAATTTTCGCATTCCCAAGACTTGAAAGGTGCATTCATGACAGTTCGCTTTGGCCTGCTCGGCGCGGGCCGCATCGGCAAGGTTCACGCCAAGGCGGTGGGATCGAACCCCGATGCCGAATTGACGGCGGTGGCCGACGCATTCACGCAGGCCGCCGACGACATCGCGCGAGCCTATGGCGCGGAGGTGCGGACCATCGAGGAGATCGAGGCGGCCGACGACATCGACGCGGTGGTCATCTGCACGCCGACCGATACCCATGCCGACCTGATCGAGCGCTTCGCTCGCGCCGGCAAGGCGGTGTTCTGCGAAAAGCCGATCGATCTCGATGCGGCCCGCGTGGAGTCCTGCCTGAAGGTGGTGGAGGAAACCGATGCCACCTTGATGGTCGGCTTCAACCGTCGCTTCGATCCGCATTTCATGGCCGTCAAGCAGGCCATCGACGACGGCGCCGTAGGCACGGTCGAGATGGTCTCGATCACCTCGCGCGATCCGGGCCCGCCGCCGCTCGACTATATCGGCCGCTCGGGCGGCATCTTCCGCGACATGACCATCCACGACTTCGACATGGCGCGCTTTCTGCTCGGCGAAGAGCCCGTGCAGGTCTCGGCCCATGGCGCGGTGCTGGTGGACAAGGCCATCGGCGAGGCGGGCGACTACGACAGCGCGAGCGTGATCCTCGTGACCGGAACGGGCAAGCAATGCGTGATCTCGAACTCGCGCCGCGCCACCTACGGCTATGACCAGCGCATCGAGGTGCATGGCTCGGAAGGCATGGTCGCCGCCGAGAACCAGCGCCCGGTCTCGATCGAACTGGCCAACGCCAAGGGCTATACCCGCCCGCCGCTGCACGACTTCTTCATGACGCGCTACACGCAGGCCTATGCCAACGAGATCGCCGGCTTCATTCAGAGCCTGAAGACCAAGCAGCCGGCGAGCCCCAGCGGCAAGGACGGGCTAATGGCGCTCAAGCTCGCCGATGCCGCCGTGCAATCGGCGAAAGAGGGGCGGGCCGTAAAGGTCGAAAGCTGAGATCCCGGCCATGGACAGTAATACGCGCAACGGAAACACGCGCGCCATCATCACGGGTGGCGCGCAAGGCCTCGGGCTCGCGATAGCCCACCAGCTCGCCGAGGAGGGCGCTCAGGCGCTTGTCCTGATCGGCCGCTCGGAGGAAAAAGGCCGCGCGGCGGTCGCCGCGATCGAGGCGCTGGGCGCGGAAGCGCACTTCATCAGCGCGGAACTGTCCGACATCGACGCCTGCCAGCGTGCAGGTGCGCAAGCCCTGGAGCGGCTCGGCACGGTCAACGCGCTGGTGAACGCTGCGGCGACATCCGCGCGGGGCACCCTCGTCGACACCACGCCCGCACTGTTCGACCGCATTTTCGCGACCAATGTCCGCGCACCTTTCTTTCTGATGCAAGCGGTGGTCGCGCATCTCCTCAACAGCGGGAGCACGGGATCGATCGTCAACGTCCTTTCCATGGCCGCGCATGGGGGCGCATCCTATCTCTCGCCTTATGCGGCATCGAAAGGCGCCTTGGCGACGCTGACGCGCAATGCGGCCCATGCCTATCGCGGCAGCCGCATCCGTGTGAATGCCGTGTTGCCGGGATGGATGGACACCCCTGGCGAGACGGTCGTCCAGCAGACCTTCCACGATGCAGGCGAGAACTGGCTGGCCGAGGCCGAGGCTGGTCAGCCGATGGGCCAGCTCGTGAAGCCGGACCAGCTCGCAATGCTCGTGGCCTATATGATCTCACCCCAATCCGGCGTGATGACCGGCGCGCT
The DNA here is from genome assembly GCF_024053505.1 of Mesorhizobium liriopis. Lineage (GTDB taxonomy): Bacteria > Pseudomonadota > Alphaproteobacteria > Rhizobiales > Rhizobiaceae > Mesorhizobium_B > Mesorhizobium_B liriopis. The sequence continues at coordinate 295,649 of NZ_JAMXQS010000002.1, forward strand.
CGTGGACTACGACCAGACCGTGGTGGGCGCGGCCGACTGATGGCACATGCCGTGCGAGCACATCTCGAAAATGCCCGCGAACAGCAAACATACGGCGCCTAGCGCTTTCGGAGATCGCAGGATCATGGACCTGAAATTCGCCCTCAACCATATGACCGCGCCAAGGCTGAACAGCCGTGCCTTCATCGATCTGGCGGCATCGCTCGGCTGCGTCGGCGTCGAGCTCCGCAACGATCTGGCGGACAAGAAACTGACCGACGCGGCTTTCTTCGATGGCGAGACACCGGCCGCCATCGGCGGATATGCGCGCGAAAAAGGGCTGCGGCTGCTCGGGCTTTCGGAGGTCTATGGGTTCAATGCGTGGTCGGAAGAGGTCGAACGAAAGGTGCAGCGCCTGATCGACCAGGCCAAGGAGGCCGGTGCGGAGTCGATCAGCCTGATCCCGCGCAACGATGCACCGGACTATGGTGCGGGCGAGCGCGACCGGGCGCTGGAGGAGGCGCTTGGCAAGATCCTGCCGATGCTCGATAAAGCGCAACTGATCGGCCTGATCGAGCCGCTCGGTTTCACCACCTCCTCCCTGCGCCACAAGGCGGATGCGCTGGCTGCGATCGAGGCGGTGGGTGGACGGGATCACTTCAAGCTCGTCCATGACACGTTCCATCACCATCTTGCCGGCGAAACCGATTTCTTTCCCGAGCAGACAGGCATCGTCCATATTTCGGGCGTGGTCGATCCGGCCTTAAGCGCCGACGAGATGCAGGACGGCCATCGCATTCTGGTGGATAGGCAGGACAGGCTCGGCAATATCGAGCAGATCGCTGCGCTCCGGGCCCAAGGTTATGAAGGGGCCTTTTCCTTCGAACCGTTCTCGCCAGAGGTCCATGGCAGCGAGAACCTCCCGGCGGAACTGGAGAACAGTTTCACCTTCATCCGCGAGGGCGTTGCGCAGCGGTTGCAGGCTTAGACGAAGACGGCCTGAATTCCCGCCAATCGAGGCCACGTGTCCCCTTCCGTGCCGCTCTCAAGCTGTGTCTGAAGGGCAGCAGCACGGTTGATGGATGGAGCCTGGTATCTCACGCGATCGCCGGAGGTTTCCGATTATCGGTTCTGTCTTGCCTGACGTGGCGTCTGCCCCGTCTTGTCCTGAAAGACCTTCGCGAAGCGCTGGGGGTTGGGAAAGCCGCAGCGGGCGCTGATTTCCAGAACCGAAAGGCTGGTTTGCTGCAGGAGCCGCTTGGCGAGTTCGACGCGCATGGCCTGGAGTGCCGCTTTCGGCCCGAGATGGATGTCCGCTTGGAACGCGCGTTCCAACTGCCGGCGGGACACGGAAAGCCGCTCGGCGATCAGCGCCACGTCCACGTCGTCTTCGATCAGGCTTTGCATCAAAAGCAGGGCCCGGCGGACGAGGTGGTTGGAGGCGCTGGCCAAAAGCTCGCCCTTCGGCTGCAGGTCGGCCAAGCCCCGGACGCGATCGAGAAGCAGGATCTTGGCCGCTTTCTCGACCGGCTCGTCGCCGGCCAGCTCGCGCACATAGTGGCTGGCCAGATCGGCGGCACCCGCACCGCCCGCGCATGTCGCGCGGTCGCGATCGATGGAAAACAGCGACACGGCTTCCGCCGCGACGCCCGGAAACTCGTCCTGGAACTGCTGCAGATGGAACTGGCTGACGCAGACCCTGTAGCCGTCGAGAAGCCCAAGCCTGGCAAGGTGGAAGGAGGCGGTGCAGAGTGCGGTGAGTGGGATGGCTTTACGCGCCGCCTCGAGCACGAAGCGCTCCTTGTCCGAGCCCAAGGTCTTGGCAGGCGTCAGCAGTCCGCCGACCAGGACGATGTGGTCATAATCGGCCGGGTCGCCCAGCTTCGCGGTCGGCATCATCTCGAAACCCGCGCTCGAGCGGACTGGCAGGCCGCGGTCGCCCACGATCTGCCAATCGAACATCACCCGCCGGCTGCGGTCGCCCTCGTCGCCGGCAAGCCGCAGCGTGTCTACGAACATGGCAAGCGGCGACAGCGTGAAGTCGCGCGCCAGAACGAAGCCGAACCTCTTGGTCAAGTTGCCGATTTCCTGGAATCAGGGTGCTGCATGAGGATGACGTTTCGCAGCGATTCTGCAAGCTGTCGCCGCGGTGAAGGCAGGCGACTTTCCTCACCTCTCGAACAGGCTCGATGCTTCGGCTTCTGCCTTTGTTGCCGTTCTCAGATAGGGCTGCGTGAACACTCAAACATTGCCGAACACCGGAAGCGGCGCAGTGAGCCTCGGCAGATCGCCGAGCCGGCTTGCCGCCTCTGGATACCGTCAACTGAACAGCCTGTCTTCCCCTTGTCGCGCGGCGGCAATCTCGGCCGGTGTGGGTTGGCGCAAGACTTCGATGCCGCGGCTCTCGCTCGACCAGCTGATCAGGCCCTGATCGTTGAACTGACCCAGCCAGTAATCCATGCACCAGCGGCCATGGCGTCCGTGAAACAGTTCGGCATTGCGCAGGATGTGTTCGAAATGCTGCAGGGGCGGCACGGAGATCGCGTGGTGCTGGTGGTAGCAGCGTGCGCCGCCGGTCCAGAAGAAGCGCAGGCCTGAAGCGGCGATGCGTGCGGCGAAGTCGGTTTCCTCGCCGCCATAACCCACGAATGCCTCGTCCATGCCGCCGATCGTGAGATAAAGCTGGCGGAGCAGCGCAAAGGATAGTCCCCAGAGCTCCCCCGCATTCGGCTCCTCGCGCACGCCATGGCTAGGAGTAACAGGCTTTGCAGGATGGGTTTGGCCGAGCCTGTCTAGGCTTGCGAAATCGAGGGTGTCGCCGACGGCACCAGCCGGCAGGTAGAACACCTCGCCCAGAAACAGGCCATCCCGTTCGCTCGCTGCCGCGCGATAGGCTTCGACGGTGCGGGGGCTTGCGATGCAGTCCACGTCGAGAAAGATCAGAAGGTCTCCGCTCGCCGCGTCCGCCGCGCGGTTGCGTGCTTTCGCCAGCGGCATCGGCTCGCCTGTCACCATCACATGACGGACCGGACAGCCGGGATCGGGCAGGCCCTCGAAAGGCGCATCCTGCATCCAGGCGATCACCAACTCGTCCGGCGCCGTTGTCTGCGCCGCGATGCTTTTGAGAAGATTGCCGAGATGCGCTTCGCGTCCGCGAACGAGGGTCAGGACGCTTGTGCGCATGCGGCCATTCTCGACTGGTTGCGGAAATGGAGCACGCCTTCGATGATGCCGCGCGCATATTTCTGGCGCGCCACATAGGAATGGCCCAAGCCCTCCACGCTGGCGAGATCGTCGGAGAAGTTCGCGACGATGATGGCCTGCGGGATGGTTCGCAGCATTTCGATATCGTTGCCGGAATCGCCCGCCACGAACACGGCATCCTGCGTGAGGCCGTAGTGCTTGCGGACGAAATCCACCGCCGTGCCCTTGGAAGCGCGGATCGGCAGGATGTCGAGGTAGCGCGCATGGCTGTGGATCACCGAGCAGCGCAGCCCGGCCGCTTCCAACCGCGCCTGCACACGCTTGACGATGCCGGGGCTGCCATCCGTGAAGTAGCTCAGCTTGTGCGCCCGCTGTTCGAGGGGTGCCTGCGGATGAATGCCCGCAAGCCCTCCGAGCGCTGCATGGGCCGCCGCGCGGTCCCAGCCCCTGGACACGATGGTGCGCCATTTCGGATCGAGGCTGTAGGTCGTGCCGTTCGGATCGAGATGATAGATTTCCGAGCCCACCGAGGTGATCATCACCTGCGGGCGCGGCGCATCCTGCTGTTCGAGGATCGCCATGGCGCTGTGGAAGGAGCGGCCCGTGGCGATGCCGAAGGCGAGACGGTCCTCGCCCGAACGCCACTCGCCGAAGGAGCGCATGGAATCGGCGCAGCCGACCAGCGTGTTGTCGATGTCGCAGATCAGGAGCTGCTCGGGATTGCTCAGACCTGGCTTGGGGTTAAGCAGCGAGCGAACCAATCCGTGATAGCGGCTGGCATGGCGGTCCCAGTCATAGGCGCGAACGGCGACGGCACCTTGCGCCGAATAGCTGTCCCAAAGTTCGGCATCGCCCAGCACGCTCAGGCAAGCTTTCGCGATGGCATCCGGCGAGCGCGGATCGACCAGCACGCCGTTCCGGCACATTTCCACGATATCGTTGGGCCCGCCGGAGTCCGTCGCAACCAGCGGCAGTCCGACCGCCGAGGCTTCGAGCAGCGTCAGCCCGAAAGGCTCGTTGAGCGCCGGATTGACGAACACGCCGCGCCGCTCGCGGGCATAGGCGTAAAGGGCAGGCACATCGTCGGGGCGGTGGGTCTTGGGGTAGGCGACGGAGCCGTAAAGATCGTAGCGGTCGATGAGATGCAGCAGGTCGCGCACGGTTTCCGCCATGTCGCCGTCGAGGTCGGCATAGTCGTCGCGCGTGCCGGCGATCAGCACGAGATTGGCCTTGCGGCGAAGGGCCTTGTTTTCGCCGAAGGCTTTCACCAGCGCGCCGAGGTTCTTCTTGCGAACGGGGCGCGCGAGCGCGAGGATCTGCGGCTTGGAAGGGTCCGCCAGAAAGCGGTCGATGGAGGCGCGCACCGCCTTGGTCGAAGAGGCGCCCGAGAAGCGTGCGAGGTCGCTGCCCGGCGGCAGGATGCGGATGCGGCCCGGCGCGTAATGATCGTAGAACGCGTATTGCACTTCAGCCTCGTCGCGCGAGGACGCGATGATGGCGCTGGCTCTCGCAGCCGCTGTTTCTTCCGCCGCGATCCGTTCGGGCAACCCGCGCCGACCTTCCGCGTCGAGACTGATCGCACGCTCCTTCACGCGGCCGAGCGAGTGGCCGGTGAAGACAAAGGGAATGCCGAGTTGCTCTTCGACAAGCGAGGCGATGATCGCCGCATCCGCATAATGCGCATGGAGCATGTCGGGGCGCACATTCTGCCGCTCGATAAAGGCAATCAATTCGCCGGCAAATGATCTCGTCTCGGTGTGGAGGTCTTCCTTGATGAGATAATGCGGGAGCGTGGTCGCGAGCCTGACGATCTCGATCTTGTCGTCGACCTGCTCGTGGGCTTTGGAATAGCAGGTGCCGTAGTCGCTTTCGAAGCGCCGCGTGGCGATCACGATGCGGCTGACGTCCCGATCTTTAGCCGACGCATCGACGAGGTCCAGGAGATAGCGGATATGGCCGCCGGTATCGGCCGTCAGGCCATATTCGACATCATGGCCGCGCAGGCACCCTTGAAGTGCGACATGCAAGATGAACATTACCAACCTCCCCTGAGTGCTCCACAAAACCTCGAGGCTGAGAACCAGCGAGGGATTTTGGCAGGCACTCCAACTCAGAACAATTCGGGACGGAGAACCGGGCCATAATGTCTGACAGCCCAGAAATGATCCGCGTCGCCCAGGTCGCGCCCACCATCTTTCCTGTCCCTCCTGCCGACCATGGCGGCACCGAGCGGGTCATTCACGATCTGTCGGTTGCGCTCAAGCGACAGGGAGTCAACGTAACGCTGCTTGCGCCTTCGGACAGTGCAGCGGATGTGGAATCTGTCGGCGACCTGCCGAGTCTCTCCTTTCTGGAGGCCAAATATGGCACGGTTCCCCCCTCGATTCCGGCCGTGCTGGAGGCTGCAAGGCTTGAAGATCTGCGGATTCGGCTGGACCGGTTCGATATCGTGCACTGTCACGGAGAATTTTTTCACGCGACCCTTCTGGGCGAGCGCCGCAAGCACAGCCTGACGACGATCCACTGGCGCGTGGACGAGCTCGACCGCGAACTTTTCTTCGCGCGTTTCCCCGACCTGCCGGTGGCCGCAATCTCGGCTTCTCAGGAGGGCGGCATTCCGCAATCCAACCGGGCCGGCATCGTCCATCACGGCATCGAGCGCGACCGCTATAGGTTTTCAGGCGAGACCGGCGGTTATCTCGCATTCGTCGGCCGCATGACCGACCAGAAGCGGCCCGACAAGGCGATCCGCGTGGCAAAGGCGGCGAACAGGCCGATCCGGCTGGCAGGCACGGTCGATGTCGGCAATCCGCGCTATTTCGACAGTGAAGTGCGGCCCCATCTGTCGGACACGGCGGTTTACGTCGGACCCCTGGGCGACCGCGACAAGGCCAGCCTCCTGTCGGGCGCCGACGCCCTGCTTTTCCCGATCGACTGGCCTGAGCCCTTCGGCCTCGTGATGATCGAGGCCATGGCCTGCGGCACACCGGTGATCGCGTGGCGCAAGGGCAGCGTGCCCGAAGTGGTCGAGGAGGGGCTGACGGGGTTCATCGTGGACACCGAAGAGGAAGCGGTCGCCGCCATCGGGCGCCTTCACACGCTCGACCGTGCGCGCATCCGCGCCCGCTTCGAGGAGCGCTTCACCTCGGATCGGATGGCGCAGGACTACATCGCGCTTTACCGCAAATTGCTGGGCCGCTGATGCGCACCGCCTTGCTGACATGGGACTACCCGCCGGCCCCCAGCGGCCTTTCGACCGCCGCGCGCGAGATCGCGGAAAGTCTGGTTGAGGCCGGGGCGGACGCCACCGTCTTCACGCTCGACCGCACGGGTCGGGAAACCCGCAACGGTGTGACGATCATCGGCTGCGCCATTCCCGATGGATCGAGCCTAGCCAGGCTGCGGCTTTATGGCGGCATCGGCCATTGGGCAGCGCCCATCGCCTTTCGCCGCGCGGTTCTCCTCGAGCACGGGAGAAATTCCTTCGATGTGCTGGAGGCCACCAACTGGTATGCCCCGGCAAGTCTGTTGGCAGGCCGCGCGCCGTTTCCCACCGTGACCCGCAATTCGACGCCCGCCGCCTTCTCGCGCGATCCGGCAAAGACCGCGCGCGACCGGTTCGATGCCTGGGCGGCCGACCGTCTCGAGCGGCAACAGGCAAGGCGCAGTGCCGCGCTGATCTCCAACACGGAAGATCACGGGCGGCGCATCACCGAGGAATATGGGTTGAAGGATGGCGCGAAGCCCCATGCGGTGATCGGCTTGAGCCTGTCGCCCGAAATGCTGGCGCGAGCCTCTGGCGCCACCTATCCGGCACAAGACACCGCACCCGTGCGCCTGCTTTTCGTGGGCCGTGCGGAGCACCGCAAGGGCTTCGACACGATCATGGAAGCCGTGGCGATCCTCGCGGCGGAGCATGCGCAGGGGGGCGTGCCCAATTTCGCGATCGATCTGGCCGGCGTTCCGGCGCAGGATTTGCCGCAGGGCCTGTCCGATGCCGCGCGTCAGCATCTCAACCCGCTCGGCCGCATCAGTGACGAGGCCTTGGCGCATGCCTATGCGGCAGCGCATGCGATCCTTGCGCCTTCGCGCTATGAAAGCTTCGGCCTCGTTTACCAGGAAGGCATCGCCTATGGGCGACCGATGATCGCCTCGAACGAGGATGCCAGCGCACGTGAATTCGTGGGCAAGACGGGTGCCGGGCGCATGGCCGCAAGCAACACCGGTGCAGCACTTGCGGAGGCCATTCGTCCGATCCTGCAGGATGCGGGCATGCGGGAAGCTTTGCGTGCCAAAGCTCTCGAAGCGGCCGGGCGCTTCAACCGCGCAACGCTTGGGCAGGAAACCCTGGCGCTCTACGAGGAGGCCCTGAAAGCGGCTCAGTCGCGGTAGGGCTCGAGCAGCGCCTGTTCCTCCTCCAACCGGCCTTGTCCCGGCGACAGGGCCTCGTAGCGCTTGGAGCGCGCCAGAACATGGGCGCGTTCGAGATGGTGGAGGATGGCCCCGTTGAGCGCAAGCAGGCTTTGCTGCCACGGGCGTTCGGGCCGCTCGTGGACGACACCACCGAAGCGGATGTCGCGCCGGTTCAGCCGGTATTGCGTGTCCGGATAAACGGCCGAAAGCACGCCATCGACAAGGTTGCGCCGAGGCAGGCCGACCGAGACCACGCCCTGCCGCTCGGCCAGTGCCACGAGCTGTGAAAGGCTTCGGCCGGTCTCCGCCGACAGCGTTTCGTCGGCATCGAGCTGGAGCATCCAAGAGGCACTGCTCAGATCCTGAAGCGTGTTGCGCTGACCGGCGAAATCGCCTGCCAACGGACGGGCTGCAATGCGAACCGTCATGGCACCGAAATCCAGCCTGTCGTCGGGCAGGGTGGGCGGCGCATCGCTATCCACCAGCACGATCAGTTCGCGAGCCCAGATCTGATGCACAAAGCTTTGCCGAAGAACTTGTGGCACTTCGCCTGCGCGGCAGATCACGCCGAGCGAGACAGCGGCCGGTTCCTTGCCCGCGAGGTCGGATATCCGTGCCCTTGCGGCAATCGAGGCGTGAGGTCCACTCAGCGCATTCCGTTGCAGTGCGTCCAAGGGCTCGACCACCTTGCCGAATAGCGTCGCCGCGCTGCGCAGGCTGTAAATGTCGAGCCCGTATCCGGCCTCGTCGTCGGAGGTGAATTCCCGCTTTTCCAGCCGTTCCTGCAGAGCCTGCCGGTAGGCGTCGCCTTGCGCAGGGTCGTCCACCAGCGTGCCGCATGAAGCGCAGGCGAGGCGAAAGCTGCGCTTGCGGCCGGATGAAAAACTCAGGTGTCGGTCCGTTTCTTGCCACATCAGGGCAGAACAGACAAAACAGCGCGTACTCACGCCTTTACCACCGAAACCAGAGGGTGAACCACCAGTCGTCCCTCTGCTTCGCGTGCCTCGAACCAGCGCCGTTCCTCCGCCCATGAATGCCCATCCCAGCCTTCGAAACCGAAGCCGTGAATGTCGATAGTGGTGTCCATCGGTAGTTGGCTGAGCAGAGAGAGCGTTACGAGATATCCGGTGCTCGGAACGGGATCGGGCCGCGCGTCGGTCGCCAGAAGCCGCTTGGCCTCACGGTGAAGCGCATCGGGCAGCACTGTCACTGCCACACCGAGCGGCGCGAGTTTTGCTCGCGCTTCATGCGTCCAATCCCGTCCGTCCCTGCCCTGGCTTTCCACCGGTTCGGTCTTGGGCGCGAAGGGGAAGATGATCGCCTGCGCCTGCCGCACCACTGGACGCTCGATGAAGCCTGGATCCCCCAGCCATTCTTCCATCTGGCCGCCATGGTTGACCAGGGCCAGATGCGTGACCCGCTTGCCTGACCATGCGCCGAAGCCGGGCGCATTGTTGAATCGCACGACCCAGTCGGCTCGGTCGATTTGCTCGACAGGATGTTGCAAGCCCGGCGCATTGCCGATGATCGCAACGGAAAGCGGATGTTCGAGTCTCAACTTGCTCAAGCCAAATCTTGCTGAAAACTTAATTTATAAAGCCGCGATTAACATATGATGTTTTCTGCTTCTTGAGTCCCGGGAGCGTGCTTTCGTTCCCTCGGAATCGAGGAAAATATTTTGCATTCCTGCGGCTAGACTCTTTCGTGCCCCGCTTCATCTTCGCCTGATACCATGCGTTCTTGCAGGAAGGCACGCGCTTGAAGAAGCCGATTTCGTTTTTCGTCCATCATCAGGGCCGCGGCCATGCCAACCGCACCATGGCGCTGATTGCCGAATTCGCGAAGGATCGGCCTGTGTCCGTTTTGACGGCCGGCCCTCAGCTCTTCGAGGGTTTCAACCGCGACATCGAGATCGTACCGCTTCCCAACATGATCGGCGCGGGCGTACCCACCGAACGCCTTTACGCTGAACCGACCCCCCAAGTCATGCATTGCGTGCCGCTGGGCCTGAGCGAAATGCGCCGCACGATGCGTCTGATCCTCGATCACCTCGACGATCGGCAAAGCGGCATGTTCGTGGTCGATGTGTCGGCCGAGATCGGCCTTCTGTCGCGCGTTGCGAGCGTGCCATCGATCCAGATCCGCATGCATGGCGATCGGGCCGATATCGGCCATGTCGGTGCCTATGAAGCGGCTGTCGGCATGCTCGCGCCCTTCGACGAGCGCATGGAGCAGGACGACTATCCCGCTTACCTGCGTGCCAAGACCTTCTATACCGGCGGCCTCTGCACCACGCGGTCCGACGTGCCGCCCAAGGACGAGGCGCGCCGCCGGCTGGGTCTCGACCCGCTGCGCGAGGTGGTGGTCGTCGTCACCGGCGGCGGTGGCGCCGGCACGCCCTATGCACCCCTGACGGTGGCGGCGCGCGCGGCGCCCGAAGCGCTTTGGCTCGCCATCGGTCCGACGCACCGCGAGGGCCACGAAACGGATTTCGCCAATCTGCGTGAGCTGGGCTGGGTCGATAATGTCACCGACTATCTCGCCGCCGCCGATATCGTGGTGGCGTCGGCCGGCGACAACACGGTGCACGAGATCGCGCGCATCGGCCAGAAGCTCGTGATCATGCCCGAATGGCGCTATTTCGGGGAACAGGTTCGCAAGGCGCAGGCACTGGTGCGTCTGGGTGCCGCCGTCAGCGCGCCGAACTGGCCGAGCGATCTCGCATCCTGGCAGCAGGTTCTAACCCAGGCCCGCGCACTCGACACCAAGGCCATCCGCGCGATCTATGCGCCGGAAGCTGCCGCGCGCGGGGCCGAATGGCTCGAAACGCTGACGGATGAACTCTGGGCGGGTGCGAGCAACATACAGCTTCTGAAAGCTGTGGGCTGAGCTGTGGGCTGACCGGCACGCCAGTGCTCACGCTCGTCTGCGTTCTGAAGAGCGGCGGCCGCTACGATGCTGCCTGGGTCTCACGCCTTGCCTATGGCGCGCGTCGTTTCGTGCCTGAGCTCGCACGCGTCGTCTGTTTGTCCGACTGCGATCTTCAGGTGGATGGTGTGGAGCGCATCCCGCTCTGCCACGATTGGCCCGCCTGGTGGGCGAAGATGGAAGCCTTTCGGGCCGGCCTCTTTTCCGGCACCGTCGTGCTGTGTGATCTCGACACTGTGTTCACCGGCGATGCGTCCGCTCTCGCCGAGCCGGGCCTCGCCGCCATGGAGGATTATTTCCTTCATGGCAGGCTTTCCAGCGCGCTGATGCGCTGGAGCGGTGATGAGCTCGCCTTTCTCTACGAGACCTTTGCCGCCGATCCTGAGCGCTGGATGGCTCCAGGCTCATGCGGCACTGTTCCCAACTCGGTCCATGGCGATCAGGTCGTGATCGACCATTTGCTGCGCCGGGCCGGTCGCATGCCGCGTTTCCTTCAGGAGGTTTCGCCCGGCCTGCTCGATTTCTACGATTCCGGAAAGCAGGATCAGGGCCCGATCGTGATCTTCATCGGCGACTCCAAGCCCGACAAGGCCGCCGAACCTATCCGCTCGCTTTGGCTGGGCGCGGCTTTGTCCAGCAGTCCTCTGCCTTTGTCTCATTGAAGGGCTGGCTGGACGGGTGAAACAGGTGCGCGCGACTTTGGCTGCTCGCGGGCATGTTCAGACACAAATCGTGAAGCGACATGGCCGTTGCCGCTGAACCAAGCCTCACGACACTGGTTGCCTTCTCATCGAGACCACAAGGACGATGAACCATGGCGACCACTATCAGCGACAAGCAGGGCCGGACCCATCTTGCTCCCGAAAGCGAGAACCTGCGCAACAGCGGAACCAGAAAGCTGGTGGCGCGGCCCGGTGAGCCCCTGCACACGACGAGCTGGTTCGACGGCACGTCCTCGGATGAGCGCGACAGCGTCAATCACCTGATGGAGCCCGTGATCAAGAACGAGACCCACCAGTATGATGGCGTGAACCCTTCCGGCAGCTTCGCGACCGAGAGCAACCCCAAGCCCGAAGTGGTGGAAGGCGATCCGACCGAGGCCACGCCGCAGCAATCCAGACGGCCACTCTAGCGGGAAACGAACACCATGAGCATTCTCGGCATGATCAAGCGGCTGGTCGGTAACCGGGAGGCTGAAACCTCCACTGCCTCACCCAGACCCGACAGCGGCGCGAGCAAGGTGCCAGCCAGCGGCGATCCGAGCAAGCCTGCCTATGAAGGCAGGGCAAAAAGGGAACTGAACCCACCGATCCGGGAAGCTCCGAAGCCGGGCCTCGGTGGCGGAGGCGCACCCTGACGGGCCGGCATCGGCAACACGTTGAAGATGTCTCACGCCTCGGATCGCGGAACGACGCGCGCATAGCAAGTTCAGGCTCGATTATGAAGGGAGGCGAAAGCGTCGATCCCGTTGCTGCGAGATGAGTGAGGTGCTGGCTCATTTCCGACGACACTGCAAGGTCGTGCGAGCCGGAGATAATGGAGACGGAAATCGCGCGGCTCATTGGAGCGGCTAGAGTCCGGCTATCGGTCCTGCGACGGAGAACGGTGGCTTCATCAAGGCGCGGGTGATGATCTTGCTTCGCGCATACTCGATTTCCTCCAGAAGCGGCATATAGACGGTGCGCGCGCCTTGGGCATCGCATGACGAGAAGAGGCCGACGGGGCAAATGCGGTGATCCACCCAGCCTTCGGTGTCGAGAACCGGATAAAGACAGATGCCTTCGACGGGCACGCCCGCGGAACGGGCCGCGATCACTTCGCCCACCACGTAATGCAGCCAGGCGGGACGGGCCGAGCCTTCCGCGCCGGTTTCGGTGATCAGGATCGGCCGCCCGTAACGCGCGAAGACTTCGGCCAGGATCGCCGCCAGCGGCCGGTAGGCGTGATGACCCATCGGGATCGTGCTGCCGCCGAGATACCACTGGTTGTGCGGATAAAAATTGACGCCGACCACATCCAGGCAATCCGGCCGCCCGCCCAGTTCGGGTGCCTGGGTGCCGGCGATCATGTCCAGGGCCTCGAATTGCGAAACGCGGTAGGCCTCGGCCGACTTGCGGACCTTTCGCGAGCCTGCGCCCCCATCCACATGGATCGCGGGCTCCGCATGAAGGATCCGCGCACGGGGCGTCTCCTGCCGGACGGCATCGATTGCCGCCAGCGAGGCGCGCACCAGCTGGCGCTTGAGTTCCTGCCCGCGGCCACGCGCGTTGGGGTTCATCGCAGCCTGGTTTCCGCCCGCCCATGACCAGAAGGAGATCTCGTTCACGGGACAGAAAATCGGCGGCTCGCCGGTTTCCTGCTCGACGAGACGCGCGGCTTGCCCTGCGAAGCGCGCGAAGCGCTGCACGAATTCGGGACGCCAGATGTCGATATCGTCGGGCCAGCCATAATGGCAAAGATCCCAGGCGACCCGCACCCCGCTCTGATGCGCGGCACGCAGAAGCGGCAGAAAGCTCGACCAATCATAGACGCCCGGCCGCTGTTCGATCAGATACCAGCGCAATCCGTCACGCGCGCCCTTGAGCCCCAAGCCGGACAAGGCAGCGTAGTCCTGCGCGGCATGTTGCTCGTGGCCCGACGAGCGCGTGAGATCGAGGCGCTTGTTGTCGTGCCGACGCTGCGTCGAACACTCGAACCCGCCCAGAAAGAAACTGTCGAACACAGGATCAAGCCTCGGCGCGCGTCAGCACCATCGTGACCGGTGCTTTCACCGATGGCGACAGGGACGCGTCGATCTTCGCGAACGTGCTCAGCGCCTGGGCCACCACCTGATCCCTGTTGTCGTAGCGGTAGGTCGCCAGACGACCGACGAACCAGATAGCCGAAAGCCTGGAAGGCAACATCGGCACGATGACCGGCACGCCTTCCTTCGACACCTTCGCCGACGGATGGAAAACCCCGTTCTCCATGAAGGCCGGCTCGTCCCGGAAGATCACCTCATGGCTGCGCCGGGCGCGGGCGAGCGGGTGTTGCGGGCGTCGATAAACGAAGTTCCAGCGGAGACGGGAGGAAACGAGAATTGTCGATCGATGATGCGCGATGCAGTCAGCCGGTGCTGTGGAGGCATTCACCTTTACGGCTCCTGCATGAGGACAAAAGTCGCCCATGCCAAGCTGCATTGAATGTATCCAGATGCGAAACAGCAATTGTTAGAGAATAAATAAATACCGAATACTGATAAATGTTGTGTCGGAATTCTCTGTTTCAGAAATGAAATCGTCCGGTCGATGATCGGAGGAGGAATTGATGCAACGAAGAGGATTGCTGCTCGGCGGTCTTGCCGCCACCACCTTTGCTGCAACGAGCCGCGCCAGTGCTTCGATTGTCGGCGTGCCGCCCACTGACGCGCATCTCACCATCCTCAAGGGAATTCGCCAGACGCTTGCGTAACGCAAGTCGCCGAGAGGTTGCGCTCGTCGGTTGGGGTACTCTCGCTCTGCCGACTGCCGGCATTCGGCCGGCCATGATTGCAAGTCCCATCACTGTCGAACCCCGAGAAATGGATTGGTGAGCATGACGCCCCTGACACATCTGCTCGATTTCATCGATCGGCCCGATCCAGACCGGATCGCACAGGCACGCCGCATGGCGGTACGGATGACGGCCGGCATGCCGGACATCGAGGCATCGGCGGTGATCCATCGTGATCTGGTTCAATGTCTCGATGCCGTGGTCGAAGCCTATGGCGACGAAAAGAAGCTTCTCGCGCTCTACGGGGCGCAGGAGCGCGCTTGGACCAGCGTCGTGCAGGCGGAACTGCTTGCGCAGTCGGGCAATCGCTAGGCGACTCACCTCCGCACAAGCCAAAACGCTGGAGAGCTTGGATCTGGTCAGAAGGGTTGACGGGTCGGGCTTGATTTCTGCGCCGCCTCGTCACTCGTTATGCGGCGTCGCATGTCCTCCCTTGCGGAGAAACTCGCGATCGATGGCCGCAAGAAGCGCTTCGCCCTTTTCTCCCGCCTGAAGCCGGATCAACGCATCGATCTTCGCTTCCATGCGATCGTCGTTTTCCTTGGAAGACGGTGAGCCGACATAAAGAAAATAGGCAAGACCCACCACCTGCCAGAGCAGTTGGAGGAACTCGGACTGCCAGTTCTCGAATGTATCCCGCCCCATGATGACGAGATAATCCGACACTTGCGGCGTTTGCGCGTGTTCAGCTGCCTCGTTCACATAAGCATACCAGCCGAAAAGCCAGTGCAGACCGAGACTGACGGCGAAGAACAAGATGGTCAGCCATGCATAGGCATAGCGGTGCCAGACATTGTAACTCGGCATGGTCGGCGGCTTTCGTGCTATGAGTTCCTGTCGCCAGGCGGCGAACCACCGAAAGCTCCCGCCTACTCGCTCAAAAACGTCTTACAGGCGCTCGCTCCGGCACTGTCATTGACATTTGTTGCGTTCGAAGCGCGGCTTCGGCCATGGCTCCGGAAGAAAAAGCCAGCTCGGCATAGTGACGCCGGGTAGCCAAACGGTTGGGGGTGACCTCGAAAAGAAGAAACGAGGTCTCACGCCGAGCCTGGCTTGCTTACTCGTTTTCCTTTTTTTTCAACCAAAGGCCCGCATAGGTCAGCGTGGCGGAATAAACCGGCCTTCCCGCCTCGTCCTTCACCAGAACGGTAAACGCCTGCCGGTCGCCGTCATTGGGAATCTCATCCTTGGCGATCGCCGGCAGCGCCTTCATCGCTTCAGCTCGCACCTGTTCGGGCGTACCGCATTCGAGGCCTCGATCGTCCTCGACGTGCACGCCGTTTTCGAATGTGTCGAAGAAATACATTGCCATGCATCGTCGCTAGCGCCGATCGGGAAGCGATGCATTTAACTTTGCGAGGACGCGACGTTTCTGTCCGCTTCGCTGTAAAGCGACAAGACGGCCATTCCCATCTTGGGGGTTTCCTTGGGTGATGACCGCGCCAGATAAGACTCGCCGCTGCCCGACCCGACGTCTTCGAGGCAAGGCGGATGCGGCTGACCTGTTTCCGGGAACCATCAAACTAACCTTTGCGAGGGCCGGCAGCCCAGGCGCACGCTATGGTTGACTGTTGAAGGGTTGAAAGGCCGAAGCCCATGTCTCGAACCGATCCCATTTCGGAAACCCGCCCTCGCGAACCTCATTTGCGAGAAAGGTCTACCTGGTTCCTTTTCACCGTCGCGGCGATCATCGGCATCATCGGGCTGGGCCTGATCGGCGCCGGCTTCTATCTCGTTTCGCTGGGCGGCTCCTGGTATTATGCGATCACCGGCATCGGCATGGTGGCGACCGCATTCCTTCTTTTCCGCCGCTCCCCGTTCGCGCTCATTCTCTATGCAGCGATCATTCTCGGCACGCTGATCTGGGCGGTGGTCGAGATCGGCTTTGACTGGTGGAAGCTCGTGCCACGGGGCGACATCGTCTTCATTCTCGGCATCCTGCTGCTTCTGCCTTGGGTCACCACCCGCCTCGGACGCGACCGGACGGAGCGTCCACTGCTCTTCTGGCGTGGGGCAGCGCTCCCACTCGCGCTTTCGCTGGTGATTGCGGCCGTGGTCGGGGTGTTTTCGATCACCCGCGATCACGATCAGCACGGTAGCCTCCCCGAAGAGGCGCGAGCGCAAGTTCCGCAGGCTTATGCCGGCGTGCCGGACAAGGACTGGACGGCTTATGGCCGCTCGGGGCGTGGCGACAAGTGGTCGCCGTTGAAGCAGATCAATGCCGGCAACGTCTCGCAGCTGGACGTCGCATGGCAGATCCAGACCGGCGACGTGAAACGCGAGGGCGATCCCAACGAGACGACCTATGAAGTCACCCCGCTGAAAGTAGGCGACACCCTCTATCTCTGCACACCGCACAACATCGTACTCGCGCTCGACGCCGAAACGGGCAAGGAGCGCTGGCGCTTCGACCCCAAGATCACCGTCTCGCCCCGTCTGCAGCACCTGACCTGCCGGGGCGTTTCCTATCACGACGCGAATGCGCAAGGGGCTGTGCGGGCAGCGAACAACGAGTGCCCGCAGCGCATCTTCATGGCCACCAACGACACGCGCCTTTTCGCGCTCGACGCGCACACCGGCCAGCCTTGCCCCGGTTTCGGCGAGAACGGCCAGGTCAATATGTGGCGTGGCATGCCGGCGCAGCAGGAGGGTTGGTACCAGTTCACCTCGGCCCCGCTCGTCACGCGGGGACTCGTGGTGCTGGCAGGCGCCGTCTATGACAATGCGGCGGTGAGCATGCCGTCGGGCGTGATCCGCGCCTTCGATGCGGCAACCGGTCAGCTGGTCTGGAACTTCGACCCCGGCAATCCTGAAAACACCGCGCCGATCGGCCCCGACCAGCATTATTCCTGGTCCTCGCCCAACAGCTGGAGCACGTCCAGCGTCGATGAGGAGCTTGGCCTCATCTATGTGCCGATGGGCATGGGGGCCATCGACCAGTGGGGTGCGAACCGCCCTGAAACCACCGAGCGCTTCGCGACGTCCATTCTGGCTCTCGAAGTGGCGACAGGCCGCGTACGCTGGGTCTACCAGACCGTGCACCACGATCTGTGGGACATGGACGTGCCATCGCAGCCGGTACTGGTAGACCTTTCCATGCCGAGCGGCCCGGTGCCGGCGCTCGTGCAATCCACCAAGACGGGCAACATCTTCGTGCTCGACCGCCGCACCGGCGCGCCAATCCATCCCGTGACGGAAAAGCCCGTGCCGGGCGGCGCGGTGGAAGGGGACTGGACGGCTCCGACCCAGCCCTTCTCGTCGGTCAGCCTGATGCCCGAGCCGCCGATCATGGAGGCCGACATGTGGGGCGCCACCATGTTCGACCAGCTCGCCTGCCGCATCAAGTTCAAGAGCCTGCGTTATGAAGGACCGTTCACGCCCCCGTCCACGCAAGGCACCATCGTTTATCCCGGCAATTTCGGCGTGACCGACTGGGGCGGGCTGGCGGTGGACCCCGTGCGTCAGGTCGCCTTCGTCAATCCGGACTACATGGCCTTTGTCGATCAGTTGGTGCCGCAGGAGGTCAAGCCGCAGGGAAATGGTGCCCAGGCCACAGCGCAGCCCGAAGGCAAGGGGCCGGCGGGTGGCTCCGACGTGCAGGGATCGGACGAGCATGGGCTCAATCCCAATGCCGGCGCGCCCTATGCGGTGGCGCTCAACCCGTTCCTGTCGCCCGTCGGCCTGCCGTGTCAGTCGCCGCCCTGGGGCTATGTGGCGGGCGTCGATCTGGTTTCGGGCAAGGTCGTCTACAAGCGCAAGAACGGCACCACGCGCGACGAGACGCCGGTGATCCCGCTTCCCTTCAAGATGGGCGTGCCATCGCTGGGCGGACCTATGGTGACGGCCGGCAATCTCGGCTTCCTCACCGCGACCCTCGACTACTACATTCGCGGCTACAACCTTTCGACGGGCGAGCAGCTTTGGGAGGCCCGCCTGCCGGCCGGCGCGCAGGCGACACCGATGACCTACTGGTCGGACGCGTCGAACCGGCAATTCGTGGTGGCGGTCGCCGGCGGCCATGGCTCGCTCGGCACCGATCTCGGCGACCACGTGATCGCTTATGCCCTGCCGAAGGGAAGTGCTGCGGCGGGCACGCAGCCGTAAGGCGCGCCAAAAAGAAGCCCGTCCGATCGCAATGATCGGACGGGCCAGGTGCGCGACGCAACAAGGGAGGAGACTGCGTCGCGGAACCAATGATCGCGGGATTACTCCGACACGCTCGGTGGCGTCGGCATTTTCGGCGTGCCATAGGTGCGCGGATCGACCGGGCCGAGTTCGCCCTCCTCGTCGCTGAGCGGCTGCGGGTTGGCGAGGTACTCGAACTCGCCCATGCCGTCCGGCGTCGGCCCCTGCGCCCAGCGGCCCTGTCGGCTTTCCTCGCCTTCCGAACAGTTCCAGAACTGGTAGGCGACACGTCTGTCCTCGCGCTCGAGCGGGAAGTTCGCGGGCACGGGCGTGCCGTCCAGCCCGTCGGCTTCCACTTCCTCGATAGCCGCCAGCCACTGGTTCTGGTGCATGGTGTCTCGCGCCAGCATGAAGCCCAGCATGTCGCGCACGCCGCTGTCGCTCGTCAGGTTGTAGAGCCGCGCAACCTGCAGCCGGCCCTGGCTTTCGGCCGCGACGTTGAAGCGGAAGTCGGCCAGGAGATTGCCGCTGGCGATGGTGTATTTCGAGTTCCACGGCACACCCATGCTATCGATGGGCATCGCGCCGGAGCCCGAAACGATCGCGTGCTGCGGGTTCATGCCTGCCAGCAGCACGTCCTCGATGCGCGAGCCGCCCATCACAGAGCCCACGATCGAGTCCTTGGCGGCATCCTCCTGCGCTTCGACAGGCGAGGTTTCGAGCAAGCGCGCGATCATGGTGGCGAGCATCTCGACATGGGCGATCTCCTCGGTGCCGATGTCGAGGATCATGTCGCGGTATTTCTGCGGGGCACGGCAGTTCCAGCCCTGGAAGAGGTAGGTCATCATGACGCTGATCTCACCCCATTGCCCGCCCAGCGCCTCCTGCAACTGCCGGGCGAAAATCGGGTCGGGCCGTTCAGGGCGGGCGTTGTACTGATATTTGGCGGTGCGAAAGAACATAGGGTTGATCCTTTTCGTGATGGGATTCGAAGCCACGCATGAAAGGGCAGCCCGACGCATTCCGCGCTGGGAGGCCAAGGCCGTTCAGGCTTGCGGAGCGCGCTTCATTCGGGATCGTCGGAGCCATCATGGGAGTAGGCGATCAGCAGTTCGAGCGCGGCGATCGTCTCTCTCGTCCGTGCGACAAGCGAGCTGTAGCTTTGCAGCGGCGGTTCACCGAGATCGTAGTGGCGCGCCGCTCGCTCGCCCATCTGGAGACGATCAAGGTCGGCTCTCAGCCTTGCGATCTCGTATCGGTGTCTTGAATGGTGAACTGTTCTGCTCGTTTCCATGGAACAGACTTCCGGTTGGGTGGAAATGCCCCTTCTCGGGCATGAGAGCTGGAGAAGGGGCAAAGGTGCTTTAAAGGGAGGACGGCCGGCCTGCTCAGGACTGTCCGCCTTTTCGGCCGGCCTCCGAGGCGCGTTCAGGGTCATTGGCGAAGTTGCCGCCCGACTGCTGGCCACCCTTGCGTCCGGCTTCCGCAGCGCGTTCAGGATCGTTGGCGAAATTTCCACCCGACTGCTGTCCGCCTTTGTGACCAGCCTCGGATGCGCGTTGCGGATCGTTAGCGAAGTTGCCGCCTGAAGCCTGGCCGCCCTTGGACGCGATCTCGCGCTGTTTGTCCTCGTCCATGGAGGCGAAGCCACGATTGGACGTTCCTTGATTGTTGGCCATGGTGAGCCCTTTCTCGGTTACCGCGACCTTGCTGTCGCGCGAGGAAAAAGAGGGCTTGTTACGGTTGTTCCCAACAATTAATCAAACAAAGGACGGGAATGAAAAATTCTATAATTCACTTCATGGACTTAGACTGTAGAAATTTTTCTTATTCAAATATTTGACAAATGTTGTTGCGGCGCAGCGGGGATCGGTGTGCGGCTTGGGCGCCAGCGACAATCCGAGGACAGCATCATGCAACTGCCGGCCGGCTCCGAGATCATCATCGCTTTCATCATCTTGGTTGTCGTGATCGTAGGAAGCCTCGGCTATCTGGCTTCTTGATCGGCCGGCCGGATGGGGCGCGATCCGGCCCGAGTTCTGCGCGTAAAAGGCAGTGCTCGAACATCACCGAGTAAGCGATCGCCTGTCGGCAGACATCCAGCGTGAAGTTGGCGCCGAATGTCGGGCCGCCGAACGGGCAGCAGTCTTCGTCGTCGCTCTCGTCACGTCGGCTCTATGCCGGATGCACCATCAATTCGCGAATGCGCGCCGTGAGCGCATCGACTGCGAACGGCTTGGTGAGCACCTGCATGCCCGGCTGAAGATCGCCGTCGCCGATCGCCGCGCTCTCGGCATAGCCGGTGATGAACAGTGTCTTCAGGCTTGGCCGCATCTCCCGCCCGGCATCCGCCATCTGGCGGCCGTTCATGCCGCCTGGCAGGCCGACATCCGTGCCGAGAAGGTCGACCCTTGCGTCCGATCCCAGCACCTTGAGACCGGCCGCACCATTGCCGGCCTCGATCACGAGATAGCCGAGGTCTTTGAGAACATCCGTCACGAGCATGCGCACGGTCGGCTCGTCATCGACGACGAGCACCGTCTCTCCGGCCTGCCGGCTGACGAAGAATTTTCGCTCGCCACATCCTCTTCCAGGGCGACATCGCCTTCGAAGCGGGGAAGATAAAGCGTCACCGTCGTGCCGAGCCCGACCTGCGAGTGGATGCGCACCTGACCGCCCGACTGCTGGGCAAACCCGTAGATCATCGAAAGGCCGAGGCCGGTTCCCTGTCCGATCGGCTTGGTCGTGTAGAAGGGTTCGAAGACGCGCGATCACCTCGGGCGGCATGCCGGTGCCGGTGTCGGAAATGCTCAGCGAAAGGTAGTGGCCTTGAGGCATGTCATAGGCTTGCGCGGCCTGGAGATCGAGCGAACGGTTCGTTGCCTTGATCGTGATGCGTCCACCTTCCGGCATCGCATCGCGCGCGTTGATGCAAAGGTTGAGAAGCGCGTTTTCGAGCTGGCTCGGATCGACGCGTGCCGACCATAGATCGGCAGCCGCCGCCGTTTCCACCGCGATGCCGGGGCCGACGGTGCGCTGAATGAGATCCACCATTCCTTCCACCAGCGTTTCGACCTTTGTCGGCCGCGGGTCGAGTGTCTGGCGTCGCGAAAAGGCAAGCAGCCGGTGGGTGAGGGAGGCGGCCCGCTTCGCAGCATCTTGTGCGGCGGCGATATATTTGTCGATATCGGTCAGGCGGCCCTGCGCTATCCGCAAACCCATCAGTTCCAGCGACCCCGAAATGCCCGCCAGCAGGTTGTTGAAGTCGTGGGCGAGGCCACCCGTGAGCTGGCCCACCGCCTCCATCTTCTGCGAATGCCGCCTCGATCGTGTCCAGAATGGTTTGAAAGCGTTCTTGCGCTTCCCGCAGGGCGCTGCCCGCGAGGTGTTCCTCCGTACGGTTCCGTAGGATCTTGACGAAGCCGATATGCGTGTCGCCGCCGTCGAAGAGCGGCATCAACTCGCCCGAGGCCCAGAAGCGCTGGCCCCCTTTGCGAAGATGCCACCGCTCGTCCGACGCGCGCCCTTCGGCAACCGCTTGCCGCATTTCCTGTTCGATGCGGCCGTCGGCCCGGTCTTCGGGCGTGAGAAAGCGCTCCCTTCCTTGGCCAAGCATTTCCGCAGCCGTCCATTCCAGCACGTGCTCCGCGCCGGAATTCCAGTCGGTGACGTTCCCGCGCGATCGGTGACGATGATGGCGAATTCGCCCACGCTTTCGAAGATCGCCCGCTGGCGGGCTTCGCTGCTGGCGAGGGCCGCCTGGCTGCGCCGGAGTTGAGCAACCAGATCCTGCGAGGATGTCAGGTCGGCTACCGCGCCGGCCGTCTGTCTTTCGTAAGCGCGACCTGCTTCCCTGGCATCGGCATAGGCCTTGTCGGTCCGCTGATTGGCCTCGCGCGTTTCGACGCGGCTGGCTGCCAGATCGGAGCGATGCTGATTGCCGATGCGGCGCGCGTCGATCCCGGCTTCCTCCAGCGCTGCGCGCAGACGCGCGTTCTCCGCCAGCAATTCGTCTCTGGTCATGGTGTTCTGGACCACCGCGTTCTCGCGCTGTTCATTCTCGGCGGGCAGGCGTCTAAGCTGCTGCCATCGCCGAACACAATGAAATTCAGATGATTAGGCGCATCATGAGCGCTTGCCGCCCGACCGGCAGCGAGACCGAGGATAGACAAACGTGGAAGCCGGCGCTGGCTTCCGACGCTCCGCTTCAGCAACCGATGGGCTTGGTGCGTTTGCGCTGGGAGTGTCGTGCTCGCTCTTGCCCGGACCGCACCTCAGCTCGTGACGTCTGCCACCATGCGTTCCATCTCGGCGATCACCTTGTCACGTCGATAGGGCTTGGGGAAGAACACGGCGCGGTCGGGAAGCTTGAGGCTTCGGCCCCACATTTTCCCCGATGTGATGATGATCTCGATCGGGGGCCAGCGGTCACGGATGGTCGCGGCAAGCCTCATGCCGTCGATCCCATGGGGCATGTCGATGTCGGTGAACACCACACGGATATCGAGGCGCGTCTCCAAGACTTGGATGGCTTCTGCCGCGCTGTACGCCTCGACAGCCTCGAAGCCTGCATCTTCGACCATGTCGACGGCCATCATGCGCTGGATGGGTTCGTCTTCCACAACAAGAACCGCCTTGCGGGCCGGGGGAGCGCTCTGAGCCATGACGCGCTCAAGCCGACTGCATCTGTGACAGCGGGGCTGTCATGTGAGCTTCGAATCCGGCCGGATCGAAACGGAGATCGACATCACCCCCGCCGATCAGTCCGGACCGGATCATGCGCGAGCCGAAACCCCGTCCGTTCGGCTGGCGCACCTCGGGCCCGCCACGCTCGACCCAGTGGAAGTTCAGAGTGCTGTCGGCAACTGACCAATAGGCCGTGACGCGACCATCATCGTTACTCAAGGCGCCGTACTTCATGGCATTCGTCGCCAGTTCATGAACAAGCAGAGCCAGTGAAAGCGCAGCCCGCGAACCGAGTTCCACGATCGGGCCATCAATTGTTACCCGGCTCTCCTGACCAAGCGCGCTGATGGCATTTCTGACCACGGTCGCCATGGACGCCGCAGACCAGTTGCGTTGAAGCAGGATGTCATGGGCGGAACTCAGCGCATGCAGCCGCCTTTCGAATGCCTCGACCGGTTCGCGCTCGGCGATTCCGCGAAGGGTCTGGTTCGCGACCGCCTGAACCAGAGCCAGGCTGTTCTTCAGGCGATGGCTGATCTCGCTGTTGAGGACGTGCTGTTGCGCCTGCATCTGGAGTTTCGAGATCGCAGCTTGCGTGCGGTCGCCGACTGCCTCGATAAAGGCCAGTTCCTCTCGCGTGAACTCCCGCACGGCACGGTCATGGACGAGAACCAAGCCCACGATCCGGCCGCGCTCGGTGATCGGAAGATTGACGAGACTGCGGATGTCGAGCTGCCTGAGTGCGGCGGCACCCGGCATGGTGCGGGGGTCGTTCTCGATGTCGGGAATGATGACGTTGCGGCCGGCCTTCAGGTCGTCGATGTAGGAGCCGAAGTCTCGAAACGAGTGGAAGCCCGCGACGCTGGCCACGCCCGGCGCGCACAGATCGGGCAGAACGCGAACCGTCTCGACTTCAGCGTCGACGAGGCCAAAGCCGGCCCTGGTGCTGTGAAGGGCCCGTGCCATCGCTTCGGAAGCCGCCACGCCCGCCGCCTCGATGGTCTCGGCATCGCGCAGGCGGTCGCCGAGCTCGATCAGCGCGTCGCGCTTTCTTTGCGCCTCGATGCGGGCGGTGACTTCGAGAAACAGGACTGTGAACGTGTTCGGGCCGATAGGCTGCGCGATGCCGTCATACCAGCGGCCCAGCGAGCCGACCTGCCGGGTGAAACGGACCGGCTGCCCCGTTGTCACCACATCGCCGAATTCCGACACCCACTCGTCCTCGATGCCGGGAAAGGTTTCGCGTATGGTGCGGCCAACGACATCCTCGGCCGCCACGCCGGTCAGATCGCTCCATGCGCGGTTCACGCGCTTGTAGCGCCAGTCGATTGCCTTTCCCGTTTCGTCGCGGATCACTTCGCCCTGGATGAAGCCTTCGCTCATCTTGTCGAACAGATGCTGCCACTCGGTGGCGGTCACCCGTGTCGCGATCTCGTCGGCCACGACATGCGCGATCTTCTGCAGGCGCGCCAGGTCGCGGTCGGACCAGTTGCGTGGCCGCCCGTCGATTGCGGCCAGCGCGCCGACCACCTCGCCGCTGGGGAGCGCCAAGGGCACGCCGAGATAGGCCTGCACATTGAGGTCGGCCACGGCAAGATTGCTGCGGACCAACTCGTTTTGGCGAGAGTCCGTCACCACCAGCGGACAACGCTGTGCGACCACGTGCTGGCAGAAGGAATGGGTAAGAGGGGTTTCGCCCTGCGTCGCCCAGGGCTCGGGGAGCCCGAGATGCGCGGCAAAGACCTGGCGGTCGGTATCGATCAACGAGACGAGCGCCACCGGCACATCGAGAACGTCGCGCACCAGCTCGATCTGATGCTCGAACTCGGTCTTCCCTTCTCCATGCATGATGCCGGCCGCGCGCAACGCCTCGATCCGCGCCGTTTCCAGCTCATTGGTCATGATCATGCAGCGCCCTCGGCCACCGGTGCTTCTTTGAGTCCCTTAATGGCTCCAACGCCGCTTAGCATGGACGCATGAGAAGGAGCGAGAGGGAGCGGGTCGGCCACAAATGTTAATTGCAGGACCGGGGCAAGGCCTCGGGCGCTCGTGACCAATGGACCGGCTGCACAACCCCGCTTCCGGTGATCCGCATCGCGATCTTGCAGCAAGCCGGGAGCCATCAGGGAGTTCTAAGCAAGAACGAAATCTGCAAACCAGTCGTCAAACTGACTGTTTTGTTCCGATCAGGCAGATGAAAATCGCTCTAGAATCAGTTGGCTGGGGAACCTGGATTCGAACCAGGACTAACGGAGTCAGAGTCCGTGGGTCTACCGTTAACCTATTCCCCAACGAGGCATGAAGCTCGACGTGCTTGGTGCCTAAGGCGGAGCCGCCAAACCTTGTAGGCTGTGGCGCTTCCGGGCGGCTACCTAGCATATTCGCGGCCAAGTGCAAGCGTCAACGTGAAGGGCATGAGCAGGTTCCGGCGTCGGGTTCGGGCGAGAGCGCTCGCCGTGCCTCTTGGTGCAAGGCGGCTCGCCTGCTAAGGTGTCGCCAACTGATGATGTTGCAGCGCCTGCAGCGTCCTTCTTGCTCGAAAAGTCGAGCACAAGGCTCGCGCGGCGCCGGAAGGAAAACGACGTGGGAGACCGCGAGCCCGGCCGCTTCAGGCCGGCAGCCGAGGGTCTGGAGTCCGACCCGCCTCTGAGCCGAGGCGGGTTTAGGCCGGGCCGGAAACACAGACGCGCCAAGCCCAAGCAAGCCGCACAGCGGCTTGCGCAAGCCCATGAGCCTGCGCCCGATGGAGCGCCGGGTTCCACGCCCACGCGCAAGCGCCGCAAAAGGCGGCGGGGGCGCAAAGCCTTCGTGCGCGTGCCGGGACTTGAGACCATCATCGCCATCAGTGCCGAAGAGGCCTTGGCGAAAGGTGCGGCGCCGCTTTTCGTCGTGCCGCCGGCCGTGACGGGTGCAGCACCTCTCGCCGCCGTTCTTGCCGCTGAGCCGACGCTACCGCCCCATCCGGACGTATCCGGCTTTGCGCGACGTCGGCACGACCTGCCGGTTTTCGCGGCGCTTGATCTCGGCACCAACAATTGCCGCTTGCTGGTGGCGGTGCCTGCCCGGCCCGGTCAGTTCCGGGTAGTGGATGCGTTCTCGCGCATCGTTCGGCTGGGCGAAGGTCTGGGCGCAACCGGTGCGCTCGGCGAGCGGGCCATGGACCGCGCGGTGGAAGCGCTTATCGTGTGCGGCGAGAAACTGCGCGCGCGGCCAATCTTGCGCACGCGGCTGATCGCGACCGAGGCCTGCCGGGCGGCGTCGAACGGCGAAGCATTCCTCGATCGCGTCGAGCGCGAGGCGGGCATCCGGCTCGAGATCATCTCGCGCGAGACCGAGGCGCGGCTGGCGGTTTCGGGCTGCGGCTCGCTGGTGGAGCAGGATGCCAAGGGCGTGGTCCTGTTCGACATCGGCGGCGGTTCGACCGAAATTGCGCTGGTCGATCTGTCGCGTTCGCGCGCCCCGCGTCTGGCCGATTCGATCAGCGCCTGGACTTCGTTGCCGATCGGCGTCGTGACGCTTGCCGAAAAATTCGGCGGCCGCGACGTGACGCCTGAAAGCTTCAAGGCGATGACCGCCCATGTGGCCGCCATGATCGAGCGATTCGAAGGGCGCGACCGCTTGGCCAAGCTCGCGGGCGATGATCGGCTGACGCTCCTGGGGACATCGGGCACCGTCACCACGCTGGCCGGCATCCATCTCGACCTGCCGCGCTATGACCGCCGTCGCGTGGATGGGCTCTGGATGGAGTCGGACGAAGTGGATCGCATGACGGCAAAACTGCTCGGCTGGGATTTCGACAGGCGCGTGGCCAACCCCTGCATCGGGCCCGACCGTGCCGATCTGGTGCTGGCGGGTTGTGCCATCCTCGAAGCCATCCGCGCGGAATGGCCGACCAAGCGGCTGCGGGTCGCCGACCGGGGGTTGCGTGAGGGCATGTTGAGCGAACTGATGTCGGAAGCGGGCGTGTGGCGGAACCACCATCGTCGCCCGCGGGCGCACGCCTGATGGCCAAGCCTCCTGCGAAGCGCCCCGGGGCCAACAAGTCTAGCGCCAGCAAGACAATGCCCGGCCAGACGCGTGTCCTGCGCACCAAGGTCACCAAGAAGAGCGGCTTGAAGGAATCCTCGCGCCGCTGGCTCGAGCGGCACCTGAACGACCCTTACGTGCAGCGCTCAAAAGCCGAAGGCTTCCGCTCGCGCGCAGCCTTCAAGCTGATCGAGATCGATGATCGCTACAAGCTCCTGAAGCCCGGCCAGCGGGTGATCGATCTGGGCTGCGCGCCCGGCGGCTGGTGCCAGGTCGCGGTGGCGCGCACGAAATCGCCGGAGGACGCCCCGCGCGTCGTCGGCATCGACTATCTCGGCATGGATGCGGTGCCGGGCGCGCAGGTGCTCATGATGGATTTCCTCGACGACGACGCGCCGGCGAAGCTGCTGGAAGCACTCGGCGGCGAGGCGCCTGACCTGGTGCTGTCGGACATGGCGGCTCCCACCACGGGCCACCGCCAGACGGATCATATCCGCACCATGCATCTGTGCGAGGTCGCAGCGGATTTCGCGATGGAAGTCCTGCGGCCCGGTGGGCATTTTCTGGCGAAGACGTTTCAGGGCGGCACGGAAAACGAGCTTCTGGCACAGCTCAAGCGGGCCTTCACGTCCGTGCATCATGTGAAGCCGCCGGCCTCGCGCGACGAGTCGGCCGAGCTTTACCTTCTGGCGCGCTCCTTCAAGGGCAAGCCGGTTTAAACCGCCGCCTGCACCCGCGCATTGCCATCTGCGATGCGACCCTTGTGCCCGGACACGTTCTGCCCGGCATCGGGCGGCATGAAGAAGAACGGCAGGGCTGCGGTCGCGGTGATGGCTGACACCAGAAGAAACGCCACGAAGAACGAATGAAGGTTGATGGGCTCCCCCGTCAACAGCGTCATGCCCTCGAGAATGCCGCCTGCGACCGCCACGCCGAGCGCGATCGAGACCTGCTGGAACGAGGCCGAAAGCGCTGTTGCCTGGCTCGCGTCGCGCTCGCCGATATCGGCGAAGACGAGGGCATTGGCCGAAGTGAAGAAGAGCGAGCGGAAGAAGCCCGAAAAGAACAGCACGCCCATCATCAGGTAGATTGGGGTTTCGGGCGAGAAGAAGCCGCAGGCTGCGACGAAGGCTGCACCGATCACTGAGGCCAAGACCAGCACCGTTCGGAAGCCGAACGTGCGAAGCGCGCGGCGCGCCACGAACTTCATGGTGATGGCACCCATCGCCGACACGAAGGTGATCGAGCCCGATTGGAAGGGTGTGAGTCCGAAGCCGAGCTGAAGCAGCAGCGGCAAAAGGAAGGGCGTCGCGCCATTGCCGATGCGGAAAAGCACGCCGCCATTGATTGCGGCGCGGAAGGTCTGGTTGCGGAAAAGCGACAGGTCGAGAAGCGGGTTCGCACGGCCCCTCGCATGGCGGATATAGGCCCAAGCCGACACGACACCGACGGCAAGCGTGAGGAGGCCGATCGCGGGTGGCAGGGCAGGCAGGCTCACCACCGACAGGCCGAAAACGATGCCGGACGCCGCAAGCGCCGAAAGCACGAAGCCGGTCCAGTCCACGCTGCCATTGCTGACCGGCGGCGTGTCGGGCAGGAAACGACCCGACAGCGCGATGCCCAGGATTCCGATCGGCACGTTGATCAGGAAGATCCAGTGCCATGACACGAAGGTGGTGATGAAGCCGCCGACCGGAGGCCCGAGCATCGGGCCGATCAGGCCGGGAATGGTGAGCCAGGCCATGGCGGACACCAGTTCGCGCTTGTCGGTGGAGCGTACGAGCAGAAGGCGCGCGACAGGCGTCATCATCGCCCCGCCCGCGCCCTGGATCACGCGTGCCACCACGATGAAGCCGAGCGAATTGGCGAGGGCACAGAGTATGGAGCCCACCACGAACACGCCGATGGCGATGCGAAACACTTTCTTGGCGCCGAAACGGTCGGCCATCCAGCCGCTGATCGGGATGAACACCGCGAGGGCGACCAGATAGGCGGTCAGCGCGAGTTTGAGTGCGATCGGGCTCGTGCCGAGATCCTTCGCGATGGCGGGCAGCGCCGTCGCGATCACGGTTGAGTCCATGTTTTCCATGAAAAGGGCGACCGCGAGAATGAGCGGTGTGGTACGGTTCAAAAGCTTGGGCCTGAAAGCAAACAGATCGGAAGGCGGCTTAACAGCGATCGCCGTCTTTGGGTGGTTATAGGTCGCCCGAGCCTTTATGCCAGAGCGTCACGTTGATGTGAGAGGGTTGCCCTCTCGCGCCCGCGTGACACTTTATGCGCCTGAACAGTTTCAAACGAGGAGACGCTGATGACCCCGCCCGTTGACCGCCGTACCGCCATGAAGATGGGAGCCGGTGCGGTTGCCGTGGCAGGACTCTCGTCCGTTTCCGCCCAAGCCCAAACGACCCAAGCTCAAACGACCCAGATCCCGGCAGCCTCAGGCGAGAACAGCGTGACCCAACCGATCCTTCCCGGCTCGCCGGGCTTTCACCAGTTCAAGTTCGGTGAGTGGGAAATCACCGCCGTGCTCGATGGTCTGCGTCCGGGCGAAGGGCCGCACCCGACCTTCGGTGCGAACCAGCCGGCGGAAGTCGTCGAAGCCCTGATGGAAAAGAACTTTTTGCCGCCCAGGCAGATGGTCAACGGTTTCACGCCGGTTCTCATCCGCACCGGCAGCGAGATGATCCTGTTCGACACCGGCATGGGGCCCGGCGGGCGCGAAAACAATCTGGGCCTATTGCGCGCGCGTATGGGGCAGGCGGGCTTTTCGCCGGAATCCGTGACGCTCGTGGTCATCACCCATATGCATGGCGACCATATCGGCGGATTGATGGAGGGTGAGGCGCCGGCCTTCCCGAACGCCTCCTACGTGTTCGGCCAGAAGGAATGGGATTTCTGGACCGCCGACGAGCGGCTCGAAGGCCCGACGCAGGGCAATGCGCAGGCGGTGCGCAAGAACGTCATGCCCTTGCGCGAGCGCGCGGTGTTCGTGAGCGAGGGCAACGGGGTCGCACCCGGCATCACGGCCATCGAAGCCTTCGGCCACACGCCCGGCCACCTGATCTTCCGCCTCGAATCCGGCGGCAAGACCTTGATGCTCACCGCCGACACCGCCAACCACTATGTCGCTTCGCTGCAGAAGCCCGACTGGGAAGTGCGCTTCGACATGGACAAGGCGCAGGCGGCGGCCACGCGAAAAAAGGTGTTCGGGCAGATTGCCGACGAGCGCCTGCCATTCATCGGCTACCACATGCCGTTCCCCGCGCTCGGCTATGTCGAGCGCTTCGAAGACGGCTTCCGCTTCATGCCCGAAACCTATCAGATGGAACTTTAGGACTGATCGGTTTCTAGTCGCGGTCGGGTGCACCGAGCGGAAAGAGCGCGCGGTAGGGCCGTGCCTCATCCACCACGCGGGCGACGGAAGGGTGTGCAAGGAGTCGCGCGCGGTAACTCTTGAGCGCTGTGAAGCGCGCGGGAATCGGGTGCGTCCAGTCGGCGTAGAAGAGGTCGGGCGCGCCCGCGCAGTCGGCAAAGCCGAAGTGATCGCCTGCTGCCCATTCGCGGTTCCGCATTCGTCTGTCGAGCCAGGCATAGGCGGTGTCCAGCGTCGCGCGGGCGTCCAAGACGGTCTTGGCACTGCGGTCTTTTTCGTCGCGCAACGCGTCGAAGACGATAGCCCCCTGCGGTGTCGCGACATAGTTGTCGAAGAAGCGGCCCATGAAGCGTGCGTCGAGCGCTTCATCCGGATCCGACGGCAGAAGCGGTCGCGCTCCCGGATAGTGGAGATCGCAATATTCGATGATGATCGCTGCCTCGATCACGACGCGGTCCCCGTCCACCAGAACGGGAAAGCGCTTCATCGGCCAAAGTCTTTCCAACTCTTGCCACGAGACCGGGTCGTCGTGGTCGACCAGACGGAACGAGAAAGGCGTCTCGTTCGCGTAAAGTGCTATCAGCACTTTCCAGACATAGGACGCGAACGGATGTCCGTAGAGCACGAGTCCCATCGGCTGGTCTCCTGGCGTTCTCGGATCGGGCCTAATAGCTCAGCTTCGGATACCAGTCCGGTGCGCGGCCTTCCGGCGTGGAGTCGAGGATGGTCCAGAGTGGCATGAGGTCCGGCGCGCCGCGCGGGTCCTGGCCGGGATCGGCCGTTGCTCCGCCCATCTCGCCCGCCCAGAAGTGGTGGATCGTGCCGTCGCGGCGCGAAAAGACGTTGAAGGCGGGCTCGTCCTGGCCGTCCTGCAAGCCGTGATAGTCGCGGCTGTAATTGCCGTTCAGGTCGGAGAAGAGCGGCAGATGGTGCCAGCCGCGTTCCTTCTTGAACTGGAGCAGCTTGGGGAGCGGCGAGCGGGCGACGATGGCGAGCGCCACGCGCTGCGTGATGTCGGGCACTTCGCCGTCCCAGGCCGAAAGCAGCGAGGTACACATCGGGCAGGGACGCTCGCGCTCGGGGCCGAACATATAGGAATAGACCACGAGCGTGTCGTGCCGCCCGAAAAGGTCGGCGAAGCTCGCAGGGCCACTCTCGCCCTCGAAGCGGTAGTCGCCTTTCACCTCGCCGCCAGGCGGTAATTGCCGGCGCTGCTCGGCGACGCGCTCGATGTGGCGGCGCAGTTCGATCTCCTCGGCCAGAAGCGCATCGCGCGCGGCGCGATATTCGGGGCTTTCATTGGGAAAGCGCACGCCATTGATGCGCGCGAGCTCGGTTGCGGGTTTGAGTTCTGCGGTTGCAGGCCCATTCCGTGCTGCCATGGGGACATCCTCCTTGTCCGATGGGTGGCGGATTTCAGTCAGGCGGCCGGCGTCGAGCCGATGCCCCATTTGACGCCGAACGGATCGCGCACCATGCCGTAGCGGTCGCCCCAGAACTGGAGTTCGACAGGCATTTCGGCTGTGCAGCCGGCCTCTACCGCGCGGCCGAACCAGCGATCGGCATCGTCCACGTGCAAATGAAGGTTGAAACCGTCATGGGTGGTCGCCGGGTAGCCATGCTCGGGCATCGGGTCCATCAGCATCACGGAGCTGCCATTGATGTCGACGCGCGCATTCATGACGCGCCCGTCATCCATCCGGGCGACCGTTCCGACCGGCACTGCGCCGAACGCTTTGCTGTAGAAGGCGATGGCCTTGTCCGCGCCGTCCAGCATCAGATAGGGCACCACCCCGCCTTTCAGCGGCTGCGCGGTTGCGGCCTTGTCGATGGTTTCGCTGCTGTCTGCCAAGCTTTCCTCCCGCCTCGGCCGAACACAATGCGCTGTGCACAAAGAGTGGTGCGATAACACATGTGATTGCGAATTAAGTTGATATCAACGTAAATAGCCCATGTCAAACCGCCCGGTGCCATTCGCGGCCACGCTTCACGTTCGCGACACCTGTCTCTGCCTGCACACGCAGCGTGCGGCGCGTGCGCTCGCGCGCCGCTTCGATGAGGTCCTGCGCTCGGCCGGCCTGACCAGCGGCCAGTTCTCGCTTCTGATGTCGCTCAACCGCCCTGAGCCGCCTTCCATCGGCTCGGTCGCACAGCTGCTCGCCATGGACCGCACCACGCTGACGGCCAACCTCAAGCCGCTGGAGCGCGAGGGCCTGCTCACCGTCGAGCCCGACCCGAAGGATCGCCGCGCGCGGCGGCTGGTGCTTACCGACAAAGGTCTCGCGCGCCTCGCCGCGGCCCTGCCGATCTGGATTGAAGCCCATGGAGCCATCGATGCGGCACTCGGGGATGAGAGGGCGCAAAGCCTGCGCAACGGGCTGAACGCGCTGCTCTGATCCGTCTCACATCGCCGTAAAGCCGTTATCCACGAAGAGATGCGTGCCATTGACGAAGCTGGCCTCGTCGCTGGCGAGAAAGAGGGCGGCACGCGCCACTTCTTCCGGCTCGCCGATCCGGCCCTGCTGGGCGGTGATCGCGGCATCCGACACGTCCACGCCGAGCCGGCCGAGATCGGACACTTCGCGCATGCCGTGCGGGGTGCGGATGAAGCCGGGGCAGACGGCATTGCAGCGGATATTGCGGTCGCGGAACTCGACGGCGATGGCCCGCGCGAACATGTGGCAGGCGCCCTTGGTCGTGTCGTAAAGCACTTCCATGGGCGTCGCGGCCACCGCCGAGATCGACGAGGTGCAGACGATCGAGCCGCCGCCGGCCGCGATCATGCCGGGCAGGACCGCTTTGGTCATCAGAAACATCGAGCGCACATTGACGCCATGGAGCCAATCCCACTCCTCGACGGATGTTTCGAGGAACGGCTTGATGACGATGGTGCCCGCATGGTTGAACAGCACGGTCGTCGGTCCGAACTGTTCGGCGGCGGCTTGAACCGCTGCATTCACCTGAGCTTCGTCGGAGACATCCGCGCTCCAGAACGCCGCTTTGCCGCCCGCCGCACGGATGGCTTCCACCGTTTCCTGTCCCGCTTCCCTGTTGCGGTCCACGATGGCGACCTTGGCTCCCTCGGCCGCGAAAAGCCGAGATGCGGCAGCGCCCATGCCCGTCGCCCCGCCTGAAATGATCGCGACCTTGTTTTCGAGCCGTCCCGCCATGCGCCTGTTTCCCTGTTCGCCGAAAGCCGCCGCATCCTGCGCTTCGGCTGGTGCGGTGGGAAGAGGCTGGCGCCCGCCTGTGCATTGGCACAATCACGAGGCTCGCCCACCTTTCCAACCCGTCACGCCCGTGTTAGGAGCCGCTGCCAATCTTCCAAGGGGATGAGACGTTTCCCGGCGCCCGCGACTTTTCCGCAAGCGCCGGCGTCTCCCTATTCCGAAAGGCTGGCATATGGCACGACTGATCGAAACCGCGACCGGCGCCTTGGCGCTCACCTTCGACGATGTGCTGCTCCAGCCGGGCCATTCGGAAGTGATGCCCGGCACCGTCGATATCCGCACGCGCATCGCGGGCGACATCGACCTCAACCTGCCGATCCTGTCGGCTGCCATGGACACCGTCACCGAAGCGCGGCTGGCGATTGCCATGGCGCAGGCGGGGGGCTTGGGCGTCATCCACCGCAACTTGTCCCCGGTCGAACAGGCCGAGCAGGTGCGGCAGGTGAAGAAGTTCGAATCCGGCATGGTGGTGAACCCGGTGGTGATCGGCCCCGATGCCACGCTGCAGGACGCGCTCGACCTGATGAAGCGCTTCAATATCTCGGGCATTCCGGTGGTCTCGAATGGCGGTGCCGGCGGTCAGGTCACGGGCCGGCTCGTCGGCATCCTCACCAATCGCGACGTGCGTTTCGCATCGAATCCTTCGCAGAAGGTGAGCGAATTGATGACGCATGAGAACCTCGTCACCGTGACGGAAAACGTGGCCCAAGACGAGGCCAAGCGGCTCCTGCACACCCACCGCATCGAAAAGCTTCTGGTGGTGGATGCCAGCGGCAACTGCGTCGGCCTGATCACCGTCAAGGACATCGAGAAGGCCCAGCTCAACCCGCATGCCACCAAGGACGCGCAGGGGCGCCTCCGGGCTGCTGCCGCCACCTCGGTCGGCGAAGACGGCTTCGAGCGTGCTGAGCGTCTGATCGATGCGGGTGTGGACCTGCTCGTGATCGACACGGCACACGGCCACTCGCAGCGCGTGCTGGATGCGGTGGCGCGTGCCAAGAAGCTTTCCAACTCGGTGCGCATCATGGCCGGCAATGTGGCCACCGCCGACGGCACGCAGGCGCTGATCGATGCGGGCGCGGATGCGGTCAAGGTCGGCATCGGACCAGGCTCGATCTGCACCACGCGCATCGTGGCAGGCGTCGGCGTGCCGCAATTGTCCGCCATCATGGATGCGGTGGGCGTGGCGCAGAAGGCCGGCGTCACCGTCATTGCCGATGGCGGCATCAAATATTCGGGCGATCTCGCCAAGGCTCTCGCGGCCGGCGCGGGCGCAGCCATGGTCGGCTCGCTGCTCGCCGGCACGGATGAAAGCCCCGGCGAAGTCTATCTCCACGGCGGCCGCTCATTCAAAGCCTATCGCGGCATGGGCTCGGTGGGCGCCATGGCGCGGGGCTCGGCCGACCGCTACTTCCAGGCCGAAGTACGCGACACGCTGAAGCTCGTCCCCGAAGGCATCGAAGGCCAGGTGCCCTATAAGGGCCCCGTGGGCGCGGTGCTCCACCAGTTGGCCGGCGGCCTGCGCGCTGCCATGGGCTATGTCGGTGCGCCCTCGCTCGAGGATTTCCGCTCACGCGCCACCTTCGTGCGCATCTCGAATGCGGGTCTGCGTGAAAGCCACACGCATGACGTGACGATCACGCGCGAAAGCCCGAACTATCCGAGCGTCGGATAAATCCTTGTCTTGTCTGCGGGCGCCTCAGCGGCGTCCGCAGCGCTGCATCTGGGCTTGGTAGTTCGCCGCCATCTTGGCCGTGTCGCGGGCATAGCGCTGGATGCCGGCATTGCGCTTCCACTCGCCATTGGCATAGCCCTTCCAGCCGAAATAATAGGCGAGGTAGAGACTGTAGGCGTCGTTGCGGGCGATGCCGAGCGCGTCCGCCGATTTCTTGTGATACCAGCCGACGAAATCGACCGCATCGGCGAACTTGGTGCGGCGCGCCATGAAGCGTCCGGTCTCGCGCTGGTACTGCGCCCATGTGCCGTCGAGCGCCTGCGAGTAACCATGCGCGCTCGACACGCGGCCCCAGGGGATGAAGCCCAGGATATATTTGCGCGGCGGGCGAGCATTGCCTTTGAAGCCCGACTCCTTGCGGATCGTCGCCATCAGGATATGCACCGGCACGCCATGCTTGGCCTCGGCGCGCTTGGCGTCGCGATGCCAGTCGTTGAGAAAGCCGTCATTCTGGTCGAACACGGCGCACACATCGTTGATGCGGCTCGGCGCTGTGGCGCAGGCGCTCAGGAGAAGCAAAGGCACAAGCAGGACGAGATACGAGACACTGCGCATGAGGTGGCTTTTAGCTAAATGCGATGAAAAGAGTCTTGCGGTCTCGCTTAACCTTTGTGGCGCAAAACAGGCAGGCCGATACTCTCCGGCCTGAGGAGCGCACCCATGAATCCCGCTGCCATTTTCTGGCCGATGATCGCCCATGTGGCGCTGGTCTATGTGCTTTATGTGCTGATGTTTTTGCGCAGGAAATCGGCCGTGCAGGGCGGCAGCGCGCGCATTTCGGATTTTCGCGAGAACCGCAACGAACCGGCGGAAAGCCTCTTCGTGCGCAACTCGCTGCATAACCAGTTCGAACTGCCGCCGCTTTTCCACATCGCATGCCTGGCGCTTTATGCGACCTCGGGCGTCAACCTGTTCACTGTCATCTTCGCCTGGATCTTCGTCGCCTCACGCTACGTCCATGCTGCGATCCACGTGACGTCGAACCGCATCCGCTACCGTCAGCCGGCCTTCACGGTGGGCTTCGTCGCCAATGCGCTGCTCTGGATATGGCTCGCGCTGCATTTGTTGCGCGTTGTGTGAGGAGACGGGCAAGAAATTTCCCGAGCACCGACCGATAGGGGCTTGCGCCCGACAAAGGCCTCAATTTAGAACGATTCCAAACTGGATGGGGCGAGTCATGGTTCTCGCCTGGAAGTTTCCAGTCACGTTCAAAGGAGACACCGGATGGCCGAGGAACGCAAGCCAAAAACGCTCACCACGACGGCCGGCGCGCCGTTGTCTTCCAACCAGAACGCGAAGACCGTCGGCCCGCGCGGGCCGGTGCTGCTCGAAGACTATCAGCTGATCGAAAAGCTTGCGCACCAGAACCGCGAGCGCGTGCCCGAACGCGTCGTCCACGCCAAGGGCTGGGGTGCATACGGCACGCTGACGGTGACCGAGGACATCACCCGCTATTCCCGCGCCAAGGTCTTTTCCGAGGTCGGCAAGAAGACCGAGATGCTGGCGCGTTTCTCCACCGTCGCCGGCGAGCAGGGCGCGGCGGACGCCGAGCGCGACGTGCGCGGCTTCTCGCTGAAGTTCTACACCGAGGAAGGCAACTGGGACGTCGTCGGCAACAACACGCCGGTCTTCTTCGTCGCCGATCCTTACAAGTTCCCGGACTTCATCCACACGCAGAAGCGCCATCCGCGCACCAATCTGCGTTCGGCCACCGCCATGTGGGATTTCTGGTCGCTCTGCCCCGAGTCGCTGCACCAGGTGACGATTCTGATGTCGGATCGCGGCATCCCCGTGGACCCGAGCCGCATGAACGGCTACGGCTCGCACACCTTCTCGCTGTGGAACGCGAATGGTGAGCGCTTCTGGGTGAAGTTCCACTTCAAGACCCAGCAGGGCCACAAGACCTTCACCAATGAAGAGGCCGAGAAGGTCATCGCGAAGTCGCGCGAGAGCTATCAGGAAGCACTCTACTCGATGATCGAGGAAGGCCGCTTCCCCAAATGGGACTTCTTCATCCAGGTCATGCCCGAGCTCGAAGCGGAAGAGTGGGAAAAGAAGACCGGCTGGAGCGCGTTCGATCTCACCAAGGTCTGGCCGCATGGCGATTACCCGCTGATCAAGGTCGGCGAGTTCGAGCTCAACAAGAACCCGGACAACTACTTCGCCGAGATCGAGCAGTCCGCCTTCAATCCGTCCAACGTGGTGCCGGGCATCGGCTTTTCGCCGGACAAGATGCTGCAGGGCCGCCTGTTCTCGTACCCCGACGCGCACCGCTACCGCATCGGCACGCATTACGAGTCGCTGCCGGTCAACAAGCCGCGTTCGCCGGTGAACCACTACAACCGCGACGGCACGATGCCCTTCGGGCTCCTCACCAATCCGGATGCTTATTACGAGCCGAACTCGTTCGGCGGCCCGGTCGAGGATCCGAGCGTGGAAGAGCCGCCGCACCGCTATGCGGGCCAAGTGGGCCGCTACGACCATCGTGGCCAGGCCGACCACTACTCGCAGCCGCGCGCGCTGTTCAATCTCTTCGACGAAGGCCAGAAGAGCCGCCTGTTCGACACGCTCGCCGGCGCCATGCAGGGCGTGCCGCAATTCATCGTGGACCGTCAGCTGGCCCATTTCGACAAGGTCGATCCGGCCTATGGCGCGGGCGTGCGTGAGGCTTTGGCGAAGCAGACTCGCGACGATGCCCAAGCGAGCCTGACCACGAGCCATTCGGTGGCGGCTGAGTAAGTCTCTTCGCCTGATTGAAAATGCGGAGGCCGGGAGCGATCCCGGCCTTTTGCTTTGAACTGTGGTTGAACGCCGCCCGTAGCTAGCCTAATATCTAGCTGAATGGAGTGGGTCATGGGAAATCACTGGACCTTGCAGGACGCCAAAAATAAGTTTTCCGCCGTCGTTGATGCAGCCCAACAGGGTATCCCTCAGCATGTCACCAAGCGTGGCGTAGAGGCTGTCGTGGTTTTATCCGCGGAGGAATATGAGCGGCTGTCGCAACTGGATCCAGGGCCTGATAAGACCTTCATCGAGCACCTTTTGAGCGCACCCAAGCTGCCTGAAGGGTTGGACGATCTGTTCGATGACCGCGACCAGTATCCCTCGACGCCGCGCGAGATCGAATTCGATTGATGTTTCTTTTTGATACCGTAGTCGTTTCCGAGAGCTTCAAGACGCAACCCAACACCCAAGTCCTCGCCTGGCTTCGAAGCGTACCTTCTGCCCATGTTTTCATCAGCGTCGTCACCGCTGGCGAGTTGCAACGTGGCATTCAAAAGCTGGAAGCCTTGGAAAAGCGGCGGCCTGAGCGCTTCATTAAATGGGCGGCGGAGACGATCGGCCATTATGGCGATCGCGTGTTGCCCATCACCGTGCCTATCGCCCGCCGCTGGGGTGACCTCTCCTTTCGCTTGGGCAACACCAATCCCGACCTCCTCATCGCCGCAACAGCCTTGGAGCATGACCTGACCGTGGTCACCCGCAACTCCCGCCATTTCGAGCCGACCGGCGTGAAACTGCTCAATCCCTATTTGTCGGAAGGCCCCTACGCGCCTGCAAGGCTGGGCCGTTGAGGATCGGCGGACGCATCCAGGCGGCGATCGAGGTTCTGGAAGACATCGACAAGCGCCACCGCCCGGTGGCCGACGCGCTCAAGGATTGGGGCGTGTCGCACCGTTTCGCGGGCTCGGGCGACCGGGCTGCCATCGGCAATATCGTCTACGACGCCCTGCGCCATCGCCGCTCGGCCGCCTTTCTCATGGGCGAGGAAACCGCGCGCGCCCGTGCCTTCGGCGCCATGCTGCTCGAAAGCGGTTGGACGCTCGACCGGCTGGCGGAAGCGCTCGAAGGCGACCGTTTCGCACCACCCCCGCCGACCGAGGCCGAGCGTGCCGCTGTCGCCGACAACCGGCTCGAAGACGCCGCGCCGGAAGTCCGTGCCGACCTGCCGGACTGGTGCGTTGCCCCCTTCACGACAAGCTTTGGCGATGACTGGGTCGCGGAAGCGCAAGCCATGGCCCTGCGCCCACCGCTCGACCTGCGCGTGAATGTCGTTCGGGCCACCCGCGAGCGCATGCTGCGCACGCTGGAAGAGTTCAGCGCCGCTTCGGCCAATCTCGCGCCCCACGGCATCCGCATTCCGCCGATCGCGGGCGAGGGGCGCCATCCGAACGTCCAGGCCGAGCCCGCTTTCCAGCAGGGCTTCTTCGAGGTGCAGGACGAGGGCTCGCAGATCGCGGCCGAACTGGCCGGTGCCAGGCCAGGCGAGACCGTGCTCGACTTCTGCGCGGGCGCGGGCGGCAAGACGCTGGCGCTCTCGGTTGCCACGCAGAACAGTGGCCGCATCGTCGCGCATGATGCCGAGAAGCCGCGGCTCGCACCCATCTTCGACCGCCTGCGCCGCGCCGAAGCCACCAATGTCGAGGTCGTCGCCCGCCTGCGCGAGCTGGACGACCTGAAGGGTGCCTGCGACCTCGTTCTGGTCGATGCGCCCTGCACCGGCTCGGGCACGTGGCGGCGGCGGCCCGATGCCAAATGGCGGCTGTCCCAGCGCCAGCTCGATGTACGGCTTGGCGAGCAGCGCGCGATCCTCGATCAGGCCGCGAGCTTCGTGCGGGTGAATGGACGGCTGGCCTATATCACCTGTTCGGTCTTCGAGGCGGAGAACGGCGCACAAGTCGCTGCCTTTCTGGAGCGCAATCCGGGTTTCGCACCCGTCGATCATCGGGCTTTGTGGGAGGAGCATTTCCCCGGCCGGTCGGACAAAGCGCGGTTCCACGAGACCGCCGGCCTCATGCTCTCGCCTCTCAAGAGCGGAACGGACGGCTTCTTCTTCGCGCTTCTCGAACGGCGCGGTTGATTTCGGCGGCGCTCGCGCCATCTCGCGGGCGTCATCATCCCGTTCGGAGTTTCGCCAGTGTCCCACCGCATGGCGCTCGTGCTTTTCACTGTCGCCACGCTGGGCATCGGCCTTCTGATCGGCAGCGTGTCGGCGCCCGACCAATGGTATCAGGCGCTCGCCAAGCCTGCTTTCAACCCGCCGCCCTGGGTCTTCCCGCCGGTCTGGACAGCGCTTTACCTGATGGTCGGTGTAGCCGGCTGGCGCGCATGGCGTCTGCCTGAACGGACACTTCTGCGCATCTGGTTCGTGCAGATGGCTCTGAACTTCGCGTGGACGCCGAGCTTCTTCCTGCTCCACAACATTGCGCTGGCGCTCGGCGTGATCGTTCTGCTCCTCATCGCCGTTCTCGCCTTCATCGCACAGGCTTTCTCGCGGGATCGCATCGCTGCATGGCTTTTCGTGCCCTATGCGGTCTGGGTCGCCTTTGCGACGCTGCTGACATTCACCATCTGGCGCCTGAACTGAGCCGTACCGATTGCCTCCTCCACGCCTTTTCCCTAGAGCGTTTCACAGCCAGATGACCCATCCGGCGTCCGTGAAAGCGCGGCTAAAACATTAAGCTGGAGGCCCATCCCGCTTTCATCGGGAGGGATCAGCCTCTAAGCCGGAAAAGAGCTTGTGGAGCGGCAACCGCATGACGGATCGGATCGAGTCGGGACCGGAAATCGAGGCACGTGTGCGCGCCTCATTCGCGCGCACGGAAGCGATGACCACCGTGGGCGCCGAACTGACTCTCGTCGCGCCCGGAACGATCGAGATCGAGCTGCCTTTTTCCCGCGCGCTCACGCAACAGCATGGCTTTCTTCATGCCGGCATCATTTCGGCGCTGCTGGATGCCGCCTGTGGTTCCGCTGCCTTTTCCATGATGCCCCATGATGCGGGGGTGCTGACCATCGAGTTCAAGGTGAACCTGCTTGCGCCCGGCCGTGGCGAACGCTTCCTGTTCCGTGGCTCCGTCACCAAGCCCGGCCGCACCATCGTGGTGGCCGATGGCCAAGCCTATGCCCTCGACGCCGAAGGCGGCACCAAGCTCATCGCCACCATGACCGGCACGCATATGGTGGTGCGCGGCCGCGAGGGCATCGAAGGATGAGCGAGCCGGTTCTGATCGAGGGCGTGAGCGTGCTCTTCGTGATGGCAGCCGAGGCCGAATACGGCCCGCATCTCCGGAAGCTCTTTGCGCCGCTGATCTGCGGTGTCGGCCCCGTGGAGGCCGCCGTTTCGCTTGCTGCCAAGCTCTCCGGATTGGAAGCGCATGGCCGTCTCCCCGATTTGGTTCTTTCGCTCGGCTCCGCCGGCAGCCGCACCTTGGAGCAGACCGGCATCTACCAGGTCTCCCACGTGCTCTATCGCGACATGGATGCCAGCGCGCTTGGTTTCCCCAAGGGCCAGACGCCATTCCTCGACCTGCCGCCGGTGGTCGAGCTGCCTTGTCCGTTCCCCGACCTGCCCGCCGCCACGCTCGCCACAGGCGCCAGCGTCGTCTCGGGTGCCGCCTATGA
Organism: Mesorhizobium liriopis; assembly: GCF_024053505.1. Lineage (GTDB taxonomy): Bacteria > Pseudomonadota > Alphaproteobacteria > Rhizobiales > Rhizobiaceae > Mesorhizobium_B > Mesorhizobium_B liriopis. The sequence continues at coordinate 337,284 of NZ_JAMXQS010000002.1, forward strand.
CGGCATACCGGCCGACATGGTGGACATGGAGACCTATGGCCTGCTTCGCGCCGCGCAAGAGTTCGACGTGCCGCTCATCGGCCTGCGTGGCATCTCTGATGGAGCAAAGGAACTGCGCCACGTCGATGACTGGCGCGCGTTCCTCCATGTGCTCGACGAGAAGCTGGCCGGGATCATCGAGGGGATGGATGGTCTGGTTGGCGCGTTTCGCAAGAGTTGAAAGCGTTCGCCAATCCAGCTTCAATCGGCAACATGGCTTCCCACCCCCATTGCCGAAATCCCGCTGCCACGCTATCGGCTCCCGATGACCGATCGTTCAGCTTCTCCCCAGGCGCAGGTGGCAACAGCGGGCACCGGCGATAGCGGCGTTCATGCCGATCCCGCGCTTCATGACACCATCCTCATCATCGATTTCGGCTCCCAAGTGACGCAGCTGATCGCGCGGCGCGTGCGCGAGGCCGGCGTTTATTGCGAGATTCACCCCTTCCAGAGCGCGGAAGAGGCTTTCGCCCGGCTTCAGCCCAAAGGCGTGATCTTCTCGGGCGGCCCCGCTTCCGTCACGGCTGAGGGCAGCCCGCGCGCGCCGCAGGCCGTGTTCGATTCCGGCATTCCGATCCTTGGCATCTGCTATGGCCAGCAGACGCTCGCCCACCAGCTCGGCGGGTCGGTCGAGGGCGGGCATGCGGCCGAGTTCGGGCGCGCCGATGTCGAGATCAAGCAGAAGAGCCCGCTCTTCGACGGCATCTGGGAAGTCGGCAACCGCTATCCCGTCTGGATGAGCCACGGCGACCGCGTGACCAAGCTGCCCGAGGGCTTCGAGGTGATCGCCACATCCGAGAACGCGCCTTTCGCCATCGCAGCGCATGAAGGGCGTCGCTACTACACCACTATGTTCCACCCGGAAGTCGTGCACACGCCCGACGGCGCGAAGCTCCTGTCGAACTTCGTCCACAAGATCGTCGGCCTGAAATCCGACTGGACCATGTCCGCCTATCGCGCCGAGATGATCCGCAAGATCCGCGAGCAGGTCGGCTCCGAGCGCGTGATCTGCGGTCTTTCTGGCGGCGTGGATTCTTCCGTCGCCGCCGTGCTGATCCATGAGGCCATCGGCGACCAGCTGACCTGCATCTATGTCGATCACGGCCTGATGCGCATGGGCGAGAGCGAGCAGGTGGTCGGCATGTTCCGCGACCACTACAACATCCCGCTCGTCCATGTGGACGCATCCGACCTGTTTCTGGGCCAACTCGAAGGCGTGTCCGACCCGGAAGCCAAGCGCAAGACGATCGGCCGCCTGTTCATCGAAGTGTTCGAAGCGGAAGCCGCCAAGATCGCCGCCGACGGCAAGGGCGCCCCGGCGTTCCTCGCGCAGGGCACGCTCTATCCGGACGTGATCGAGAGCGTGTCGTTCTCCGGCGGGCCTTCCGTCACCATCAAGAGCCATCACAATGTGGGCGGTCTGCCCGAGCGCATGAACATGAAGCTGGTGGAGCCGCTTCGTGAGCTGTTCAAGGACGAGGTCCGCGCGCTCGGCCGCGAGCTTGGCCTGCCCGACAGCTTCATCGGTCGTCACCCGTTCCCCGGCCCCGGCCTCGCCATCCGCTGCCCCGGCGGCGTGACCCGCGAAAAGCTCGACATCCTGCGTAAAGCCGACGCCATCTATCTCGACGAAATCCGCAAGGCCGGCCTCTACGACACGATCTGGCAGGCCTTCGCCGTTCTGCTGCCCGTGCAGACGGTGGGTGTCATGGGCGACTACCGCACCTACGATTTCGTCTGCGCCCTGCGCGCCGTCACGTCCGTCGATGGCATGACGGCGGATTTCTACCCCTACGACATGAACTTCCTCGGCCGCGCCGCCACCCGCATCATCAACGAAGTCCGCGGCATCAACCGCGTCGTCTACGACGTCACATCGAAGCCGCCCGGCACGATCGAGTGGGAGTGATCTGAAATCTGTTCCGAGCCCGGTCGTCAAAAGCCGGGCCTTGGGCGAGATGATGCCTGTGGCGTGGAGTCAAAGGCTCGGTCAGGCCTTTGCTTCCTCGCGGCAGAGGCGTTCGACGTCTCTCGTATAGGCGTTGAGGTCGAATTTCCGAAGCGAGTTCTCGCTCTGGTAGCGCACGGTGCCGAAGATCGGGCGACGGGCCCAGGGACGGTCGTGCAGACCGTAGACCCAGCCGACATTGGTAAAGGAATTGGGGTCGCGGCCATCGAGAAAAAAGCGGTTGTTGAGGCGTAGCGTACGCTCGAAACCGTCCTTTGGTGAGTTCGACCATTCGAGGACCTTCTTGCCCCAATACATGCGAAGATGATTGTGCATGAAGCCCGTTTCGCGCATTTCCTTCATGGCCGTGTTCCAGCCCGCATCATGCGTTTCGCCGTTGGCGAGTTGTTCATCGGTGTAAAGGTGCGGACGCTCATCCTTAGCTTTCTCGGCCAGCGTGTCGCGTGCCCATTGGGGGATCGCGTGATCGTATGAATCGTAATGGGCCGTGAAGAAGACATGGTTCATGGCAAGCTCGCGACGCACCACGACTTCTTCCACGAAGGCTTGCTTGTCATCGTCGCTCGCTTTGGCCGCGCGTGCCGCGAGCACGATCTCGACGGGCGAGATCTGCCCGAAATGCAGATAGGGGCTCATATGGGAGGCAGCCCCCGCTTCCGGTTTGCCGCGCGTGTCGCCGTAATGGGCGAACGGACCCGACAGAAAAGCCTTCAACCGCCGCCGCGCTTCCGTTTCCCCGCCCTTGAAGCGCTTGACCGGCGGCACCGAGCGGTCGAGCGTCATGGAGGCGAGCACGGCGTCGGGGTCGGAGATGTCGATGGTGCTTGAAAGGCCGAGCTTGTCCGCCGAGTGTTTCACGTGAACCACGCGAAGCGGGTTGAGAAAACCGTCCAGCTGCTTGTTGATCTTGGGGCGCAGCGTACGTGCGGCGAATTCATGGCGCGAGGAGGCGATTTCGAGCGGCACGACCACGTCGCCCTCGACCTGCACGATGCGCGTCTTCACCCTCTTGCCGATCTCCTCGTACCAGCCTTTCTGGATCGCGAGATAGCCACGGTCGAGAACGAGCAGGGCAGCCTGTTTCGCAAGATCGATGGCGATCTCGGCCGGCGAGCATTTGCGCATGACGAAGCCGATGCCGCGCGTCTTCAATCCATTCGCGGCATCGCTCAGTCCCTGCAAGAGAAAGGCGTAGTGCCGCGCATTGGCCTCGGGAAAACCGTTCGAGCCGTCGAGCAGGCCGAAACAGGCAACGACCGGCAGGCCGAGCCGGTTGGCTTCCCTGACCGCGAGTTCGAGTGCCGGGTTAAAGTGCGCCCGGTTGGCCTGCTGCAGGAGGTAGAGGACATAGCGGCCCTTCTCGTCGGGCGGCGCATCGTTGAGCACACGGATGCGCCCCGGCTCGACTGTCATGCATGATCCTTGGACGAATGAGAGGTGCTGGTGTCGCGTCGAAGGCGGGCGGCTTCCGCGCGGCAGCGGTCGGAACAATAAAGGACCTCGTTCCAGTTCCGCGCCCACGCCTTGCGCCATGCCATAGGCCGGCCGCAATGGCGGCAGGGCTTGCTCGGCAGGTCGGATTTTGCGCGCATCTTCGGCATTGCATGCGAACTATGGTGATCCTTCGCACGGACAAGATGGCCTCCTGTTCAGGGCCCGCCGACCGATCACGCTCTTGTCGATAGAGGCGTGTGGACATCCCCTGCGCGGGCGATATGTTAGCCAGCCGTGGCCGACAGCTCGGTCGTTTCCATTCCTCCGAGTTCGCCCGATTGCCCGATGTTCCTCCACATTTGACCGATTATCTTCGGTCCTCGCGCGTCGCCTTGGCGCTGGCCTCGCCGGAGCACGACAATGAGCTCCTGCTCGTCAATGACCGCTTCTGCGCACTGACGGGCTTTGTCAGCGACGAGGTGATCGGGCGCAATTGCCGCTTCCTCCAGCGCGATGCCGACAACCCGGAAGCACGGGCGCGTATCCATCGCTTTCTGGAGGAAGAGCGCGATCCGAGCGTGCGCACCGAGATCGTCAACTTCCGCAAGGACGGCACGCCCTTCGTGAACCTGCTTTTCATGTCCAAGCTGAAGACCCGCAACGGCGCGCCCAGGATGCTTTTCGCTTCGCAGTTCGATATCAGTCGCTCGCGGCCCGAAATGCTGGCCGACTATGACGAGAAGCTGGCGCAGACCCTGAGGAACATGGCGCCGATCCTCTCGGAAAGCGGCATCATCATGGAAGGCTCGCTGATGACCATTGCCAACAGCGCGTCGACCATCGCGCAGGCCAAGCTTCTCTTGTCCACGCTCGACGACACGGCCCCGCTTGCGTGACGGCGCTGCACAGGGAACGGAAACCGTGAACCGGGCTGCCGTGCAGACCGGTCCGGTCGTCGTCGGCATCGGCGCCTCCGCCGGGGGGCTCGAAGCGCTGCGCGAGATGCTGGCTTCGGCCTCCACGCCCACCAATATGTGCTTCGTGATCGTCCAGCATCTCGATCCGAACCATGAAAGCATGCTGGCGCAGTTGCTCGACCGCCATACCGAACTCGACGTTCTGCAAAGCGTGGGCGGCGAGAAGATCGAGCCCGACAAGGTCTTCATCATTCCGCCCGGCCGCGGTCTCGTGATCCGGGATGGACTGCTGGAACTGACGGATTTCGCTCAGCCACGCGGCTTGCGCCGCCCGATCGACGACTTCTTCGTCTCGCTTGCACTCGACCAGCAGCAGAACGCGGCCTGTGTCATCCTTTCGGGAACGGGCGCGGATGGCACGACGGGCCTGCGCGCGGTCAAGGAAGGCGGCGGCATCTGCGTCGTGCAGGAGCCCAACACCGCGCGCTATGACGGCATGCCGCTTTCGGCGGTCGGCACGGGGCTGGTCGATTTCGTCAAGCCGCCCGTCGCGATCATGGACTGTTTGCGCGCCTTCTTCAGCCGGCGGGGCCAGGACGCCCACGAGGAGGCAGAGGTCGTCGCCGACCATGTGGACGAGATGTGCCGCGTCCTGCGTAACGCAATCGGTCATGACTTTTCGGGCTACAAGCGCTCCACGCTGGTCCGGCGCGTCGAGCGGCGCATGCATGTGCTCGGCATCGACACCGGGCGCTCCTATCTCAACCGCATCAGAACCGACGCAAGTGAGTGCGAGGCGCTCTTTCGCGATCTTTTGATCAACGTCACTCGCTTCTTCCGCGATCCCGATTTCTTCGAGGTCCTGCGCATCCGCGCCATCGAGCCGATCGTGCGCAACCGCAAGGATGACGAAGACATCCGTGTCTGGGTGCCGGGCTGTTCGAGCGGCGAGGAAGCCTACACCATCGCCATGCTGTTCGCGGAAGCCTGCCGCGAGGCCGAGCGCCCGTTCCACGTGCAGGTCTTTGCGACCGATATCGACGAGCAGATGCTGCAGGTGGCGCGCGACGGCAGCTACCCCGTCTCCATGCTGGGCGACATTCCCGAACCTTTGCGCGAGCGCTACACGGTTCCCCATGCCGACCGCTTTTCCGTCAGCGGCCAGATCCGCGACGCAGTCCGCTTTTCGAGCCACAGTGTGGTCAAGGACCCGCCTTTCTCGCAGCTCGACCTCATCTCATGCCGCAACCTCCTGATCTATTTCGACGACCGGCTGCAGCAGTCGGTGATGCCGATCTTCCACTATTCGCTGAAGCCCGGCGGTTTCCTGTTCCTGGGGCCGTCTGAAACCATCGGACGCTTCGACAACTTCTTCCACCTGATCGACCAGCCCGCGCGCCTGTTCGAGCGCGCGCCCGGCGCCCCGCGCTATCCGATCGACCTGCCCGGCGGGCGCCGGGCCTCGCCGCCGCGCCGCGACAAGAACGAGGATGCCGGATTCAAGAACGCGCTGGCCGATGACACGGTCGCCGTGCGCAAGCTCGTGGACCGCTATCTGCCGCCGAGCATGGTGCTCGATGCCGATGGTGGGATAGTTGCGGCCTATGGGCGGCTGGGCCTTTATTTCGATTTTCCCGTCACCCGCGCGGGCGGCGTGAGCGCGATGAACCTCGCGCGGCCGGGGCTTCGCGATGTGATCGGCCCGCTCCTGCGCAAAGCGCGCGATGCCAGGAAGCGGGCGGTCGCACGCGATGTGGAGGTTGTCAGCGAGTTCGGCCGTCAGGCCGTGGACGTCTTCTGCGATCCGCTCGCGGACGGCACGGCACTCCTCGTCGTCTCGGGTGCGGCCGCCTTCCGGCGCATGGAAGAGGACGACAGCGTCGAACTCGAGGCTTCCGGCGACGGCGTGGAGGAGCTGGAAGAAGAACTTCGCCTGACCCGCCACCGTTTGCGCTCCGCCGTGGAAGAGCTCGAAACGGCGAACGAGGAGCTGCGCAGCTCCAATGAAGAAATGATGTCGATGAACGAGGAGCTTCAATCGACCAATGAGGAGCTGTCCACCGTCAATGACGAGCTGAAAGGCAAGGTGGACCAGCTGGGTGCGGCCAATTCGGATCTGCGCAACTTCTTCGAATCCACCAGTCTCGCGGTGATCGTGCTCGACGAGAAGCTCGCCGTGCGCTCCTACACGGAAGCGGCGCGCGCGGTGTTTCCGTTCCAGCCCGGCGACCGGGGGCGGCCGCTGGCGGATGTGGCGAGCCGGCTCGACGACCGCACCTATCTCGACGATGCGCGCGCGGTTCTGGCCGGCGAAACCGTGCCGCCGCGCCGCATCGGCGAGGGCAGGGAAGGGCGGACCTACTCGCTGCGCACGCGCCCTTACCGCTTGGCGGGCGGCGAGATCGACGGCGTGACCTTGATCTTGTCGGACATCACCGACGAGCTTTCCATGGAACGTGCACTGGCCAGCGAGCGCGAACGCCTGAACCTCGCTGTCAAGGCAGGTCGCATCGGCGTGTGGGAGTACTTCCCCGATAGTGGTCGTGCCGTTCTGGACGAAACCGAGCAGGAACTGCTGGCTGCCGGGCCCGACACGCCTTTCGACGAGGTCATGGAACGTATCCTGCCCGAGGACCGGCAAACCGTGATCGACCGCATCACGCAGGCCGTCGAAAACGGTTCGGATTTCGAGGCAAGCTTCCGCATTCGCATGCGCGACGGCGATATCCGATGGCTTAAAGGTTTGGGCCGCATGGTGCCCGGCAGCGAGCCGCGACGCATGGTCGGCGTATCGCTCGATGTCAGCGCGGAATATTCGCTCGCCGAAACGCGCGAGCTGATGATCCGCGAGATGAACCACCGGGTGAAGAACCTGTTCGCCATCATCAGCGGCATGATCGGCGCCGGCGCACGGCAGCATTCGGATGTGGGCGACTTCGCGCGCGGCATGCGCGAGCGCATCGCAGCCCTGGGCCGTGCCCATTCGCTGGCCTCGCCTGCCGGCCACCAGGAAGCCATCGAACTGGGCGATGTGATCAGGGCGGCGATCGAGCCCTATCGCGACCACGCCCGGATCGCCATTACTGGCCCTTCGGTCCATGTCGCGCGCGAAGCGCTGTCGCCGCTCGCCATGATCTTCCACGAATGGGCGACCAACGCGACCAAATATGGTGCGCTCGCGAGCCCGCCCGGCAGCCTCGATGTGTCATGGCAGCCACAGGGCGCGGGCATCGTCATCACATGGCGGGAATCCTTTGCCGGGCGCGGGAACCAACCGGGGCCTGCGGGGTTCGGAACCCGGCTCGTCGAGACGTCGACCCGGCAATTGCGCGCGTCGCTCGACCGCTCATTGGGAAGCACGCATCTCGAAATGAAGCTGACGCTGTCCGAGGGGTTCGATGGCAATGGCTAAAAGCGTGCTGATCGTCGAAGACGAGTTGTTCGTCGCGATGGACATCCAGGACATGCTGGAAGCGGCCGGCTTCGAGACGATCGGGCCTTGCGACACCGTGACCGAAGCGCTCGCGACCATCGAGGTCGCTTTGCCAGATTGCGCCGTTCTCGATGTGAAGCTGCGCGACGGCGAAGTGTTCGCCGTGGCCGACCGCCTCGATGCGCTCGGCGTTCCGATCATCTTTCATTCCGGCCATGCGGATGGCCGCGCCCTGACCGAACGCTATGAAGGCGCGCGCTTCTTTTCGAAGCCCTGCGCCCCGTCCGTTCTCGAACGCGCCGTGATACAGGCGGCAACGACCTTCCATCCCGTCGAACAGCCTTTGGTTCAGGTGTCGGAAACCTGAGCTTTCGCTCAAGGGTGCCAGCTCGCTAGCAAGGTGCGGCGCATTGCCGACTGGCAGGATGGCGGCTCGGCTGTGAGACTGTGATCCGCGTCGTGTGCCGCCTGGGCGGCGCATCGGCTATGCGTTTGTCTTGAAAGCCTTGGTTCGCCCGATATCCCCCACGTTCTTTGCGATCATGAACGGGCGGTGTAGTTGGTCAGCTTCGGTGCGTGGGAGGCTTGGGAGGGCCGATGTCGCAAGCGATTGCATTCCTGCCGCCACGGGCCGCGGTGCTTTCGCGCCGTGCGGCGATCATCGCCGATTTGAGCGATCTCCTGCCCGCCGAATGCCTGGTGCATGACCCGCGCGAACTGGTCCCGTTCGAAACGGATGCCTTCGTCTCCTATCGCCGTTTGCCGCTCGCCGTCGCGCTTCCCAACAACACGGCCGAGGTTTCGGCGGTGCTTCGATATTGCCACCGCCACGGCATACCGGTGGTGCCGCGCGGGGCGGGGACATCGCTGTCGGGTGGCGCCATTCCCCAGGAAGACGCGGTGGTGATCGGCCTCTCACGCATGGCGCGCGTTCTTGAGATCGACACGGCCAACCGCACGGCGACCGTGCAGGCAGGCGTCACCAATCTCGCCATCTCGGAGCGGGCGGGCGCGGAAGGCTTCTTCTATGCGCCCGATCCCTCTTCGCAGCTCGCCTGCACCATCGGCGGCAATATCGGCATGAATTCGGGCGGCGCGCACTGCCTCAAATATGGGGTCACCACCAACAACCTGCTGGGCGTCAAGCTGGTGCTTGTGGATGGCACCGTGGTGGAACTCGGCGGCAAGCATCTCGATGCCGGCGGCTACGATCTGCTCGGCCTCGTCTGCGGCTCGGAAGGGCAGCTGGGCATCGTCTCCGAAGCCACCGTGCGGCTGATCGCCAAGCCCGAAGGCGCGCAACCGGTGCTGTTCGGGTTCGACACATCGGAAGAAGCGGGGGCCTGCGTGGCCGATATCATCGCATCGGGCATCATCCCGGTCGCCATCGAGTTCATGGACAAGCCCGCCATCGAAATCTGCGAAGCCTTTGCCAAGGCCGGCTATCCGCTCGATGTCGGCGCGTTGCTGATCGTCGAGGTCGAGGGCTCGGAACCCGAGATGGAGGCGATGCTCAAAAGCATTGTGGCGATTGCACGAAAGCACGGCGTGAAGACCGTGCGCGAATGTCAGTCGGCCACCGAGGCAGCGCTGATCTGGAAAGGCCGCAAATCGGCTTTCGGGGCCACGGGGCGCATCGCCGATTATATCTGCATGGATGGCACGGTGCCGCTTGGGCAACTGTCTTACGTGCTGAAGCGGACAGGCGAGATCGTGGCGGGCTTCGGCCTGCGGGTGGCCAATGTCTTCCATGCGGGCGATGGCAACATGCATCCGCTGATCCTGTTCAACGCCAACGACCCTGACGAGGCGCGCAAGGCCGAGGAGGCGGGCAACGAAATCCTGAAGCTCTGCGTCGATGCGGGCGGCTGCCTGACGGGCGAGCATGGGGTCGGCATCGAAAAGCGCGACCTGATGCGTCATCAATATACGGATGCCGAACTGCGCCAGCAGATGCGGGTGCGCGAAGCGTTCGACGCGGACTGGCTGCTCAACCCGTCCAAGGTCTTTCCGCTGGAAGGCCAGCCCATGCGGGACACAACCGCGGCATGATCCTGCTGCCTGAAACGGAAGCGGAAGCCGCGGCGATGATCCGCGATGCGGCAGCCAAGAACACGCGGCTGGCGCTGGGTGGCAATGGCACGCGCGCAGGCTTCGGCAACGCCTTCCTTGCAGACGCTATACTGCGAAGCACGCAGCTTTCCGGCATCGTCGACTACGATCCCGCCGAGATGGTGATGAGCGCGCAGGCCGGCACGCCACTGGCCGCCATCGAGGCCGCCCTTGCGCAGAACCGCCAGATGCTGGCCTTCGAGCCGATGGACCATCGTCCGGTGATGGGCACGCAGGGCGAGCCGACGATCGGCGGCGTGTTCGCGGCCAACGTTGCGGGCCCTCGCCGCTTCGTGAGCGGGGCCGCGCGCGACAGCCTGTTGGGCCTGCGCTTCGTCAATGGCGAGGGCGAGGTGCTGCGTGCGGGTGGGCGCGTGATGAAGAACGTGACCGGGCTCGATCTCGTGAAGCTGCTCGCCGGCTCGCACGGCACGCTGGGCTTCATCACCGAGGTGACGTTCCGCGTCTTGCCTGTTCCGCAAACGGCGGCAACAGTGGTTCTGTCCGATCTCGAAGACGCCGAAGCGGCGCAGGCCATGGCGGCTGCCATGGCGCTTTCCGTCGAGGTCTCGGGCTCGGCCCATCTGCCACCGAGCGTGAAGACCCGCTTTCTGGCGGGCGGGCTGCCGGGATATGCCGCGACCGCGCTGCGGATCGAAGGCCCGGCGGAGGCGGTATCCCTGCGCGCCGAAAGGCTTGTGGCAGCCCTCGAAGATTATGGTCCGGTCACGCGGCTCGGGGCTCAGGAAACGGCCACGCTCTGGCGCGAAATCCGCGACGTTCACCCTTACGCCGACAGCACGACGCGTCCGCTCTGGCGCGTCTCGGTTGCACCTTCCGCCGGCCACCAACTGGTCGCGGCCCTACGCCTCGAAGCCGGCATCGATACCTTTTATGACTGGCAGGGCGGTCTCGTCTGGATGCGCATGGAGGCGGAGCCCGAGGGCGAGCTCCTGCGCCGCGCCATCCGCGCGACAGGCGGCGGGCATGCGACGCTGCTGCGTGCCTCGGCACAGGCACGCGCCACGACGTCCGCCTTCGAGCCCGAAGCCCCGGCGCTCGCGGCCCTTTCTGCGCGGGTGAAAGCCATGCTCGACCCGGCGAACATCTTCAGCCCCGGCAAGATGGGAGGGTTTTGAGGCGATGCAGACGTCCTTCAGCCTCGCGCAGCTGGCCGATCCGCATGTGGCGGAATCGGAAAAGATCCTGCGCGCCTGCGTCCATTGCGGCTTCTGCACCGCGACCTGCCCCACTTACGTGACGCTCGGCAACGAGCTCGATAGCCCGCGCGGGCGCATCTACCTCATCAAGGACATGCTGGAAGCGGGGCGTGCGGCGGACGAAAAGACGGTCAAACATATCGACCGCTGCCTGTCCTGCCTGTCCTGCATGACGACCTGCCCCTCTGGCGTGAACTACATGCATCTGGTCGATCACGCGCGGGCGCATATCGAGGCGACCTATCGGCGGCCCTTCATCGACCGTACGATCCGCGCTCTGCTGGCCAAGGTTCTGCCCTATCCGGCGCGCTTCCGCGCGGCACTCGCCTTCGCGAAGCTCGGCAAGCCGTTTGCGCCACTCTTCGAACGCGTGGATGCGCTCAGGCCGCTCGCCGCGATGCTGAAGCTGGCACCCCGTACCTTGCCGGCACAAACCGATCCGGCGCGAACCGGTTCTCATCGCCCGAACGGCCAGCGGCGCGGGCGCGTCGCGATCCTCGGCGGCTGCGCGCAGCCGGTGCTCGATCCGGCCATCAACGCGGCCACCCTGCGGCTACTCAACCGGCTCGGGGTCGAAGTCGTGTTTACCGAGCGCGAGACCTGCTGCGGGGCGCTCGTCCACCATATGGGCCGCGAAAGCGAGGCGCTTCGCTTCGCGCGGGCCAATGTCGATGTCTGGACCGCCGAGATCGAGCAAGGTGGGCTCGACGCCATCATCGTGACGACATCAGGCTGCGGCACCACGATCAAGGACTACGGCCATATGCTGCGCCTCGATCCCGCTTATGCCGAAAAGGCCGCGCGCGTGTCGGCCCTGGCAAAGGACATCACCGAATATCTTGCGACCCTCGACTTGGCCCGCCTCGAACCGCAAGGGCTCAGCGTCGCCTACCATTCGGCCTGCTCGATGCAGCATGGGCAGAAGATCACGATGGCGCCCAAGGCGCTGCTGAAAGCTGCGGGCTTTGTCGTGCGCGATCCGGCGGAAGGCCATCTCTGCTGCGGCTCGGCGGGCACATACAATATTCTCCAGCCGGAGATATCGGCGGAACTGAAGGCGCGTAAGGTTCGCAACATCGAGCGAACGAAGGCCGACCTGATCGCGACCGGCAATATCGGCTGCATCACCCAGATCGCGAGTGGCACCGCTACGCCGATCCTGCATACGGTGGAACTTCTCGACTGGGCCTATGGCGGCCCAAAGCCGGAAAAGCTCGCATTGCTGCAAGCTCGAGCGTGAAGTGGCCGAGGGCGAGCGGGTCTTGCCGTGCGCCGCGCCGCCCTTTTCCTTGAACTTAAGCCGCCTGCTTGGCCTTCAGTTCCAGCCGCCGCTTGTGCAGAACGGGTTCGGTGTAACCGTTGGGTTGGGCGCGGCCCTGAAGCACGAGATCGCAGGCTGCCTGGAAGGCGATCGAGTTGTCGAAGTCGGGTGCCATGGGCCGGTAGTTGGCGTCGCCCTCGTTCTGCCGGTCGACAATGGCCGCCATGCGCTTGAGCGTCTCGATCACCTGGGTTTGGGTGCAGACCCCATGCTCCAGCCAATTCGCGATGGCCTGGGATGAGATGCGCAGCGTGGCGCGGTCCTCCATCAGGCCGACATCGTTGATATCAGGCACCTTGGAGCAACCCACGCCCCCGTCGATCCAGCGCACCACATAGCCGAGAATGCCTTGCGCATTGTTGTCGAGCTCGCTCTGGACTTCTTCCGCGCTCCAGTTGGGGCGCACAGCGACAGGCACGGACAGGACATCGGCGAGCTTGGCCTTCTCGCGGGTCTTCAGCCTGTCCTGCACCGCCCCGACATCGGTTCGGTGATAGTGCACCGCATGAAGCGTGGCGGCGGTCGGCGAGGGCACCCAGGCGGTCGAGGCACCGGCTTCCAGCTGCGCGCCCTTTTGTTCGAGCATCGCCTTCATCAGGTCGGGCATGGCCCACATGCCCTTGCCGATCTGCGCGCGGCCTTTCAGGCCACAGGCGAGCCCTGCATCCACGTTCCATGCCTCATAGGCCTTGATCCAGGGTGCGGCCTTCATGTCGCCCTTGCGGATCATCGGCCCCGCTTCCATGGCCGAATGGATCTCGTCGCCGGTGCGGTCGAGGAAACCGGTGTTGATGAAGAACACGCGGGAGCGGGCCTGGCGGATGCATTCCCTGAGATTGACGGTGGTGCGCCGCTCCTCGTCCATGATGCCGATCTTGAGCGTGTCGGGCGTTAGCCCCAAGAGCTCTTCCACACGCGCAAACAGCTTGACCGCGAACGCCACCTCGTCGGGCCCGTGCATCTTGGGCTTCACGACATAGACCGAGCCGGTTTCGGAATTGCGCGGACCCGATGTCTTCTTCAGATCATGCAGCGCGATCAAGGCGGTGATGGCCGCATCCATGATGCCTTCGGGCACGTCCGAGCCGTCGGAAAGCCGGATCGCAGGATTGGTCATCAGATGCCCGACATTCCTGACCAGCATCACCGCGCGCCCCTTGGCGGTGAGTGCGGAGCCGTCGGGTGCCGTGTAGTGGCGGTCTTCCGCTAGGCGGCGCGTGAATGTCGTGCCGCCCTTGGATACGTCTTCGGTGAGGTTACCTTTCATCAGGCCGAGCCAGTTGCGATAAACGGCGACCTTGTCCTGCGCATCGACGGCCGCCACGGAGTCCTCGCAATCCATGATGGTGGTAAGTGCGGCTTCGAGCACCACGTCGGCCAAGCCCGCGCGGTCCTCGCTGCCGATCGGGGATGCCTTGTCGATCACGAGCTCGATGCCGAGCCCGTGTTGGCGCAAAAGCAGATGCGTGGGCGCGGAGGCGTCGCCCCGATAGCCAACAAACAGTGCCGGATCAGCCAGCGTCGCTTCGCCGTTTGTGGTCGCGACCACCAACCCGCCATCGCGCACGCTGAGCCCCGTGGCGTCCGACCAGCTGCCCGAGTCGAGCGGCACGCTCTCATCGATAAACTGGCGCGCCCAGGCGACGACCTTGGCACCTCGCTTGGGGTTGTAGCCCCGGCCCCGCTCCGCGCCGTCCTCTTCCGGTATCGCATCCGTGCCGTAGAGTGCATCATAGAGCGAGCCCCAGCGGGCGTTCGCCGCGTTGAGCGCATAGCGCGCATTCATCACCGGCACGACCAGCTGCGGGCCGGCGAGGCTGGCGATCTCAGGATCGACGTTTTCGGTCGAAACACTGAAAGGCTCGCCCTCCGGCACGAGGTAGCCGATGGCGCGCAGGAAACTCTCATAGGCGGCAAGATCGACGGCCGCGCCGTTTTCGCGATGCCAGTGGTCGAGTTGATCCTGCAACGCGTCGCGACGCGCCAGAAGCGCGCGGTTCTCGGGCGCCAGATCGTTCACGAGAGCCGCAAAGCCCGACCAGAACGCTTCTGCCTCGATGCCCGTGCCGGGCAATGCCTCGGTTTCCAGAAAATCGACCAGCACAGGGTCGACCGTCAAACCGTTCTTCTCGATTCCAGACAATGGCTGGCCCTTCTCATGCATCGCTTGGCGGAGAAAATGCCTGCTGGATGCGATGGCGGCAATGGCAGCCGATGAAAAAGAGGCTGGTCAGGCGGCGGCGCCGCTCAAGCCCGGGGGCAGGCCGATTTCGAGTTTTGCGCCGAGCAGGCTGCGGATCAGCACCCGGTTGCGGCCCGCGCGCTTGGCCTCGTAAAGGCAGGCATCCGCTTCCGAATAAAGCTTCTCGAAATTCGAACGGTCGGCGAATGTCAGGCCACCGACGCTGACCGAAAGCGGCCAGTGCCCGTTCTTGGGCGAAAACTGAAGCCCGGCGATGGCCTGACGGATGCGCTCGGCGACGCTTTCGCACTGGCTCGGATGGGCGCCAGGCAGAAACACGCCGAACTCCTCGCCGCCGAGCCGGCCCACGATGTCGCCTTCGCGCAGACAATCCCTGATCGAATGCGCGATCAGCTTCAGCGCCTTGTCGCCGCTGTCATGGCCGAGCTGGTCGTTGACGGCCTTGAAGTGGTCGGCGTCGATCACGAGCATCGCGCCGGAACGCAAGTCGGCCTGCTTGGCGGCCTTCTCGAGATAGGCTTCCACCAGCATGGTGAAGGCGCCGCGGTTGAGAACCGTGGTGAGGCTGTCGGTGCAGGCGAGCTTCTGCAACTCCTCCTGCACGATGGCGAGCCGGCGCATCTGGAACATCAGCGCGAACAGCATCGTGCCTGCCAGCACCAGCGGCAGGAAGATATCGGTCAGGATCGCCCATTGAAGGGCTTCGGGCGACAGATGCGGGAAATTGAAGCTGTCCACGTAAAGGGCTGCGTCGATACAGAACAATGTGCCGACGATCGTTACCGCGAACACGCGCGGCCAGCCGGTGGGCGCAAGGAGCTTCATCATCGGTTCCAAAGAAAAGCAGGGCGTCTCCCGCGCCGTAGGGGTTGGAGACGAAAAACAATACACGGTCAGTGGTTGATACGAGCTTGCTGCGCTTCGAGTTTCCTCGGCGCTTCAAACGAGATCGAAAGAGTGGGGAAGGGGCTGGAACAGAGAGCGGGCTTGGGGTTTAGAAGGAACATGGTCTCGTTCTTCTCGCCCTACGCCCACGATTTCGTCCGCGTGGCAGCCGCCGTGCCGCGCGTGAACGTGGCCGACCCTGCATTCAATGGAGCGGAAACGCTCAAACTGATCGAGCGGGCGCATGCGGAACGCGTCGCGCTGATGGTGTTTCCCGAGCTTGGCCTGTCGTCCTACGCCATCGACGACCTTCTTCAGCAGGATGCGCTGCTCGATGCGGTGGAGGAAGAGCTCCGGCGCCTGGTGGAAGCGAGCCGTGACCTGTTTCCGGCCTTCGCCGTCGGCCTGCCCTTGCGCGTGCGCGGCCAGCTCTTCAACTGCGCAGCCCTCGTCCATCGCGGCCGCATTCTGGGCCTCGTGCCCAAATCCTATCTGCCGAATTACCGTGAATTCTACGAGAAGCGGCATTTCGCGCCGGGTGCTCATACGCGTGGTGAAACCGTGCGGCTGTGCGGCATGGACGTGCCTTTCGGTGTCGATCTTCTCTTCTGCTCGGTGGGCACCTGCGCCTTCACGGTCCATATCGAGATCTGTGAGGATGTCTGGGCGCCTTTGCCGCCTTCCACTTTCGCGGCCATGGCAGGCGCGGAAGTTCTGCTCAACCTGTCGGCTTCCAATATCACCATCGGCAAGTCCGAATCGCGGCACCTGTTGTGCGGTGCGCAGTCGATGACGGCTGTCGCGGCCTATGTCTATGCGGCGGCGGGTCCTGGCGAATCCACCACCGATCTCGCCTGGGACGGGCAGGCGATGATCTACGAAAATGGCGGCCTGCTGGGCGAAAGCGACCGTTTCGCGCCCGAATCGACCTTGACGGTCAGCGATGTGGATCTCGGCCGTCTTCGCCAGGAGCGGATGCGAACCGGCTCCTTCGGCGATTGCGCGCGTGCCAACCGGGCCAGTGCGCCGGTCTGGCGCACGGTCGAGTTCACGCTGGACGCACCAAAAGAGGCACTGCCGCTTTGCCGCGACGTCGAGCGCTTCCCTTACGTGCCCTCGAACCCGGCCAAGCTCGCCGAGAACTGCTACGAGGCCTTCAACATTCAGGTACAGGGCTTGGCCAAGCGCTTGGAGGCCACGCGCACGGAGAAGGTCGTGATCGGCGTTTCCGGTGGGCTCGATTCCACGCATGCCTTGATGGTCATCGCGCGCGCCTTCGACCGGCTCAAGCTGCCGCGCGAGAACATCCTTGCCTTCACCATGCCCGGCTTTGCCACTGGCGACACCTCCAAATCCTATGCCTGGGGGCTGATGAAGGCGGTGGGTGCGACGGCCGAGGAGATCGACATCCGCCCCGCTGCGAAGCAGTTGCTTGCCGATATGAAGCACCCCTTCGCGAGGGGCGAGCCGGTGCATGACGTGACGTTCGAGAATGTGCAGGCGGGCCTGCGCACCGATTACCTCTTCCGCCTTGCCAACCATCACAAGGGTCTGGTCGTCGGCACGGGCGACCTCTCGGAGATCGGCCTGGGCTGGTCCACCTATGGCGTGGGCGATCACATGTCCCACTACAACGTCAACGCGTCCGTGCCCAAGACGCTGATCCAGCATCTGATCCGGTTCGTGGCGGATTCGGGCGATGTTTCACACGAGACGGCACAGCTTCTGCGCGAGGTTCTGGGCGCGACCATCTCGCCCGAACTCGTGCCGGCGCGCGAGGGTGAGCCGATCCAGTCCACGGAAGCCGCGATCGGTCCCTATCCGTTGCAGGACTTCAACCTTTATTACACGTCGCGCTTCGGGTTCCGTCCGTCCAAGACGGCTTACCTCTCATGGAACGCGTGGAGCGAAACGGGGACGGCCAACCAGCGGAGCCTGGGGAACCTCCAGGCCGAGCATGGCGCCTACAGTCTGGCGGAAGTCCGCAAATGGCTGGAGCTCTTCCTGTTCCGCTTCTTCACGATCTCGCAGTTCAAGCGCTCGGCCATGCCCAATGGCCCAAAGATTTCGTCGGGCGGCTCCCTCTCGCCCCGCGGCGACTGGCGTGCGCCTTCCGATTCCGCTGCCGGTCCCTGGCTCGAAGAACTCAAGAAAGTGCCCGAGCAGGAATAAGCGGAACACTTCCTCCAAGCCGTCTTTAGATCGAGCCGGCTAAGGAGGAAGTGGTGGCGAAAGCAGAGATCAAGGAACCGGCAGCAGGCAAGACGGCACTGATCCTCATCGACATGGTCAATCATCTCGATTTCGAGGGCGCGTCCGACATGGAAGCCGCTGCCAAGAAGGCGGCCGAACGCATCCTTTTGCTGCGCGACGAGGCCGACCGGCTCGGCGTGCCCACTGTCTATGTGAACGACAATTTTGGCCAGTGGCACTCCGAACGCTCGAAGCTCGTGGCGCATGCCACAGGCGAGGGGCGGCCCGGCCGTGAAATGGTCAGGCGCATCGCGCCGCGCGACAACGATTTCTTCGTCATCAAGCCGCAATTCTCGGGCTTCTACGCCACGAACCTGCCCGTGCTGCTGCCCAAGCTCGGCGCCAGCCGCCTCGTCTTGACCGGCATCGCCGCCGACATCTGCGTCCTCTTCACCGCGGCCGACGCCCATATGCGCGAATACGAGCTATGGGTACCCCGCGACGCCGTCGCCGGTGAAAGCGAGCGCCGCACGAAATGGGCGCTCGAAATCATGCTGAACAGCATGAATGCCGAAACGCGGGGGACGGACGAGTTCTCATTGAAAGAGTGGGTTGGGATGGCCTGACAGCAAAGCGTTGCCGAGCCCACCGTGGACTTGCGCGCCGGACGCTTGCATGGTCGTAGGCATGTTCCCCTCCGCTGGAAACTTCTTATGTCCCATTTTACCAAGGTCCTCATCACCGGTGCCGCTGGCGCGCTCGGCAAGGAACTGCGGCACTCGGCTTTGAGGCTCGGCGGCTCTGTGCGGCTGACGGATCGGATCGCGTCCGAAGATCTGGCCGATCACGAGGAGGACATGCCGGTCGATCTGGCCGATTTCGATGGGGTGATGCAGGTGGTCGAAGGCTGCGATGCGATCGTGCATCTGGGCGGCCAGTCGCGCGAGGGCACATGGGAAGCTGTGCTCGATTCCAACATCAAGGGCACCTACAACATCTATGAAGCGGCACGGCAGCACGGGGTTGAGCGGATCGTCTATGCGAGTTCGGTCCATGCCACCGGCTATTACGAGCGCAACGAGACGATCGATGCCAAGGCGCCGCAGCGTCCGGACAGTCTCTATGGCGTCTCAAAATGCTTCGGCGAGGACCTGTCGCGCTATTGCTTTGACCAGTTCGGCATCGAAAGCGTTTGCCTGCGCATCGGCTCGTGCTTTCCGGAGCCCGTCGATCGGCGGATGCTGATCACATGGCTATCCTACGGTGATTTTCGCCAGATCGTGGAACTGAGCCTGTCCGCCCCGCGCGTCGGCCATATGATCAGCTTTGCCACATCGGACAACCGCGAGCGCTTCTGGAACAACGAGGCGGCGAGCGTGCTGGGGTATCGGCCGCAGGATTCGGCAGATGACTATCGCGAGAAGGTGTTCGCGGCGACGGACCAGGGGCATCCGAACGATCCCGCCGTGCGGTTCCAGGGCGGGAGCTTTTGTGCCGTCGGGCATTTCGAGGACGAGTAGGAAGGCGGGGCCTGCCGGTAACGCTGCTGAAGTCGGCCACGTCCCCCTCACCCTTTTGCCCCTCCCCACAAGGGGAAGGGAGGACGTGAGCGTCGTGTTCGACCTCGAAACTTGGTACCCGGCTTAAACGCTGCTCGGCTCATCCGACAGAGCCGACCACCACGCTGCCTATTTCGACTTGCCGCCCTTCTTGCCCAATTCGCTCTGCGCGGCAGAGGACTTGCGCGCGTTGGATTTGCCTTCCTTGGCGGCCTTGGCATTGGCTTTCTGCGCGGTTTCGCTGCCCTTGCCCTTTTTCTCGGTCATTGCTTGCTCCTCGTGACGGGTCGCTGAGAAGCTGGAACCCCGCCAACGGTTCCATGCGCGGTCAGAACGCGTAGCGGACGCCGCAATAGGGCATCGTTTCCTTCATCCATGAGAGCAATTGGTTGAGCCAACGGCCTTTCCAGCCGTGACGATAGCGCAGGTTCACCATGCCGCTTTCGCTCCGCTTCTGTTCCTGGATGTCGGGCCGCCACAAGAACTCTTCGGCGCGCGGGTGCCAGTCCATGTTGACAACATGCAGGTCCTCATTGTGGGTGAGCATGATCACCTCGCATTTGAGCTGTGCCTTGGCCTTGGGCGAAAGCTGGTCGTCGATCGCCTGGAACAGCTCGCGCCATTCCTGTTCCCACGCCTCGTGGACGATCACCGGCGAGAAATTGAGATGCACCTCGTAGCCGGCTTCCACGAAGGGGTTGATGGCGGCGATCCGCTCGGCAATCGGCGTGGTGCGCACATCGACCAGCTTCGCCATGCGCTGGGGCATCAGCGAGAAGCGTACGCGCGTCTTGTTCTGCGGGTCGTAATCGAGGAGATCCATGTTGACATGCTTGGTCGCGAACGAGCCCTTGCCGTGAGGGATGGTACGGAAGGCGGCCACGAGATCGCGCACATTGTCCGACACCAAGGCATCGACCGAAAGATCGCCGTTCTCGCCGAGATCATAAACCCAGTGGGTCGGATCGACGCTGTTGGGCTCCAGCTTGGGGCCGAGCTTCTCCGTGTGGCGGGCGATGGCGCGGGTGATGCCGTCGATATTGACGAAAACGCTGACGGGGTTCGCATAGCCTTTGCGGCGCGGCACGTAGCAATAGGAACACGCCATCGCGCAGCCGTTCGACGAGGACGGCGCGATGAAATCGGCACTTCGTCCGTTGGGCCGCATGGCAAGGCTCTTCTTGACGCCCAGCACCAGAACCTCGCGCTTGATGCGCAGCCAGTCCTCGGCCCGGGTGGCATCCTCGAAGAGGGTCGGGATCTTCCAGTGGCTTTCGACCTCGATCCGGGCCGCGTCCGGAAAGCGCGCGAGCACGTCGCGCCCGCGCGGAAACTCGCGCACGGCGGGCTCGAGATAGATGGTTTTCGGGTCGAGAAGGTGCTCGCGCTCCATGCCTCGAATATAGGGCGCGGGCGGCTGCTTTTCCCTAGTCAGCCACACCAAACAACGTTGCGGCATCGCGCTTCAGGGCGGCGCGCGAGTCCTTGCGGAAATACATCATATGCCCGCCCTCGTAAGTGGTCAGCCGGATCGGCGCCGCGCCTTCAAGGCTCGGCAATTGGTCGATGAGAAAGCGCGAGGACGTGTAAGGCGTCACGAGGTCGGCAAAGCCATGGGCGATCAGCACACCGAGATCGGGGTTGAGCGAGCGCGCTTTCTGGATATCGGCGAGCACGCCGGCGAAGCCTTGGCGGGTGCTGCTCGTGCCATAGTCCCATTTGCCGCTGATCTCGCCATTGAGCAGACGGTAGGAAACCGGCGTGCGCCAGTTCAGATCCTTCTGCACATAATCGACGAAGAGCGAGGTCAGCACCGGAACGCTGCGGTCGAGCACCGGGTCCGGCGTCTCGCTGCGCAAACTGTCGGGCGCGATATCGGGCGTGGTGATCGTGCCGTCATAGAGGCTCAGCACCTTGCCGGTTTGCCGCTGGAACTCGCGGGCGAAAACGGATGCCGGGATGCGCGCATAGTTGCGCCGCACGAGGTCGAGGGGGAGGCCGGTGATTTCGGCGACCCGCTCGGAGGCCTTGTCGCGTCCGGCTTCGAGACCCGAAGCGAGTGCCGTGACGTAATCGCCTCTCGCATAGCGCTCGACCTCGTCGAGCCGACGCTTGAGTTCGTCACCATGCACGCCTTCGCCTTCGAGCTTGGTGGCGGCCATGGCCGGCAGTTCGAACGCATATTGCCAGAGCAGGAAATCATCGCCGCGCAAAAGCGCGAATTCGAGCGCGGGCGAGATCAGGACGATGCCCGATGGCGAAAGGCCGACATCCTCCTGAAGCGTACGCGCCAAAAGGGCTGCCCGGAACCCGCCATAGCTTTCGCCCGCGAGATAGAAGGGCGAGCCGGTGCGGCTCGATTGCGAAAGAAAGAGCCGGATGAAGGCGCCCATCGACGAGGCATCCTGATCGACGCCCCAGAAGTTCTTGGTGTCGTTGCCCGGTGCCTCGCGGCTGTAGCCGGTCCCGACAGGATCGACGAAGACGAGATCGGTCATGTCGAGCCAGGTATCGGGATTGTCTTCGAGGCTTTGCGGCGGCGACAGGAACGAGCCGTCTGGCGCAGTTCTGACCACGCGCGGCCCGAGCGCCCCGATATGGAGATAGGCCGAGGCCGCGCCGGGGCCCCCATTGAAGACGAAGGTGATCGGACGTTTGGCGTCGCCCTTGGGCTTGCGGGAATAGGCCGTATAGAAGATTTCCGCCGTCACCGCGCCATCGCCGCCGAGCAGGGAAAGCGTGCCGGTTTCGGCCTTGTAGTCGAGCGTGCCCGCCGGTGTGGTGATCGAGTGCTCGGTGGTGGAGGGCTGCGGCAGAAGCGAGAGCACGCCGCCGGTGGGCGCAGGGCGCTCGGCGGCGAGCACCGGGTTCGCGGAAACGAGGAGAGCAAGGCCAAAGGCCCCGATGAAGTGGCGTGCGGGCATCGAAAAATCCGCTCTCAATCGGTCGCGGTGGAAGGGGAGGAGGGCTTGTCGCGACCCTGACGGAACGGCTCGGTATCTGCCTTCAGCTTGTCGAGCCCGTTCGGCACCACGCTCGTCGCGCGAACCATGCCGCCGCAGCCGGACAAGAGGAGTGCCGTGCCCAAGAGAAGAACGGCACGCCGCATCAGCGCGCCACCGAAATGTCGATTTGCACTTTCTCGTTGCGCTTCAAGTCGAAGGCGGCTTCATCGAAGCGGGGCGCGCGGAAGCGGGGACGGGCATTGTTGCTGACGCCCCAGGCCTCCTTCGGAATGCCGAGGAGATTGGTATCCTGCTGGCCGTTGGCGTTCTCGTCATGCGAAACGGCGACCGCGTAGCGGCCGGCGGGAAGGTTCTTGAAGAAGCAGGAAACGGGCGAGGCGTCGGCGGCGATCGTCTGCGTTTCGACGGCTCCTTGGTTGCCGGGGAAGCCCGCAGGATTGTCGAACAGCGCGCAGCCTACGGTTCCCGCCCCCGAGGGCAGGTCCTCGACGGCCACCGTGATCGAGCCTGCGAAGGCAGGAAATGCAGAGAGACCCGCAAAAAGGCTCAGGCCCAAGCCGAGCAAATTTCGTTTCGCGAGAGCTGCCGTCATTCGAGACCTCCGGGTGACCAAGGTCGAAGCTAGCGCGCCGACCGAACCGTGCGAGGGGTCTCGTTGATCACGTCACCGTGGCAGTCTTGCGACCGCGCCTGAGCAAAAGCAATTTCAGCAGAAATGCGCAGCGGCTTCGCGTAGGACATCGCGCAAGAGAAAAAACCCACGTGCCGCGCGGGAGCGCGCGTCTCACTGCTCCATGAAGGCGCGGTTCATGCTGTCGCGGATGGGGCGGGTCAGATAGTCGAGGAAAGTGCGCTCGGCGGTCTGGATCATCACCTCCACGGGCATGCCGGGCGTGGGCGAGAAGTTGCGCACGCGGTGCAGCTCTTCAGGCGAAAGCTTGATGCGGGCGAGATAGACTTCCTGCATCCGGTCGGGCGTGGCGTCCGTCAGCGCATCGGCAGAAACGTAATAGACCTCGCCATTCAGCACCGGCGTGGTGCGCTGGTTGAGCGCGGATAGTCGCACGGTGGCGTGCTGGCCGAGCTTGACGACATCGATATCCTTGCGCTGCACCAAGGTCTCGATGATGAGCGGTGCGTCCGAGGGCAGGATCTCGGCGATCTTCTTGCCGCTTTCGATGACGCCGCCGGCGGTGTGATAGTACATACGCACCACGACGCCATCGACCGGTGCGTTGATGGTCGAGCGCTTCACCACATTCTTCGCTTCGCGCGCCTGCTCGCGCACCGCGTCGAGCTCGGACTCGGCGGTCTGGAGTTCGGCCAGCGCCTGCTGGCGCAGTTCGGTCGTGGTCTGTTCGGCCTGCTGGGTGTATTTGTCGGACTGCGCCTTGGTTTCCGACATCTCCGAATCCAGGCGACCGATCTGGCCGTCCGCATCGGCCATGGCGCGCTGGATGGCTTTCACTTCCGTGGCGCGGATCAGGCCTTGCGAAAGCAGCGTCAGCTTGCCGGCATATTCCTCCTTGAGAAGCCCGAGTTGGGTCTGCATCGAGGAACGCTGGCGGCCGAAGCCTTCGGTGCGGAAGTCGAGGGCGGCGACATTCTGCTGAAGCAGGCCAATCTCTGTCTGGAGCCGCGTCTTGGCGGATTCGAAGCTGGCCTTGGTGCTTTCCACGATGGCTTGCACCTCCGGATCGCCCTCGTTCTCTGTGACGATCTCCGGGAAAGCGACATGGGGCCGCCCCTGCGCCTGCGCCTGGAGCCGCGCGACATTGGCTTCGAGGCGGGCCTGGCGAAGGAATAGCTGGCGCTGCTTCACTTGGGCCGCCGTGCCGTCGAGCTTGATGATGGGCTCGCCCGCCTTCACGCGGTCGCCTTCGTTGACGAGCAGGTCCTCGATGATGCCGCCCTCAAGGTGCTGCACGACCTTGTTCTCGCCGGTCGCCACGAAGCTGCCGGGCGAAATCACGGCGGCCTTCAGCGGCGCGATCGAGGCCCAGGTGCCGAACCCGCCCAAACAGACCACGCCGAGGATCAGGCCCAGCACGAGATGCGGCCGGATCGAGCGTGGCACATCGGAATACCAGTCGATGTCGTGAACGGCGTCAGCGGAAGACATGGCGGATCAGCCCGAATGCTGGGTGGGAATGGCCTGGCCCGTCTTCTGGGCGATGGCGTTGAGCACGTCCTGTCGCGTGCCGAACATGGCGATGGTGCCGTTCTGCATGAACAGGATCTTGTCTACGACGCGCAGGAGCGAGGGCCGCTGGGTGATGGTGATCACCGTGGTCTTGTTCTGCTTGGCATGCGCCAGCGCCTTCAGAAGGGCCGTGTCGCCCGCGCCATCCAGATTGGAGTTCGGCTCGTCGAGCACGATCAGGCGGGGATTTCCGAAGAATGTTCGGGCGAGCGCGATGCGCTGCTTCTGTCCGCCCGAGAGCGGCGAGCCGTCAGCCGCAATCACCGTCTCGTAGCCTTGCGGGAAGGTGGAGATCAGCTCGTGCACGTCGGCCAGGACGGCGGCGCGAAACACCTCCTCGTCTTTCGCATCGTCGCGCATGCGGGCGATGTTGGCCTTGATCGTGCCGGGAAAGAGCTGCACGTCCTGGGGCAGATAGCCGATATTTTCGCCGAACTGGCGCGGATCCCAGTTGCGCAGGTCCATCAGGTCGAGGCGCACGGCACCCGAGGTCGGCAGGATCGAGCCCACCAGCATCTTGCCGAGCGTTGTCTTGCCGGCACCCGAATCCCCGATCACCGCGAGCGAGTCGCCGGGTGCTAGGGAAAACGAAATCCCGTTGAGCACCACTTTCTTGGTGCCTTGGGGAACAAAAAGAAGCCGCTCAACATCGAGCCTCCCTTGGGGGCGAGGGAGCTTGAGGCGCTCGAGGTTGAGCGGCGAGGCCTGCAGCAGCTGAGAGATGCGGCTGTAGGCCGAACGGGCATGGATGAAGGCATTCCAGCCTTCGATGGCGCCCTCGACGGGGGCAAGCGCACGGCCGGCGATGATGGAGGCGGCGATCACCATGCCGCCCGTCAGCTGGCCTTCGAGGGAGAGCGTGGCGCCCCAGCCGAGCATGGCGATCTGCACGAGCAGGCGCACGGCCTTGGAGATCGAGGACGAGATCACGTTGCGATCCTGCGCGATCACCTGGGCTTTCAGCGAACCCGCCGTGTCCTTGCCCCAGATGCGCACGGCTTCGGGGATCATGGCGAGCGCGTTGATGATCTGCGCGTTGCGCGACATGGCATCGAGATGCAGGTTCGCCCGGCTCTGATGCGCATTGGCCTCGGCAAAGGGCTTGTGTGTCCATTTCTGGTTGAACCAGGCGATGATGAGCAGAAGGATGGCACCGACCAGGACGATCGCGCCCAGATGCGGATGCACCAGGAAGACCACGATCAGGAAGAGCGGCGCCAAAGGCGCATCGAGAAACGAGAGCAGCGTGCCCGAGACGAGAAAGCCACGCAGCTGCTGGAGGTCGCCCAGCGTCTGGTACTCTTTGCCATTGGAGTGCAGCGACGCGCGGGCCGCCGCGCCGAGAATGGGCGCGCCGAGCTGGACCGCGATCTCCACGGCCGTGCGCATCAGGATGAAGCGGCGCACGGCATCGAGGGCCGCGTTGAGCAGCACCGCGCCCACGATCACGAGCGTCAGCATGGCAAGCGTGTCGAGCGAACGGCTGGTGAGCACGCGGTCGGAAATCTGGAAGAGATAGACGGGAATGGCCAGCACCAGTGCGTTGGTGGCGAGCGTGAAGCCCATCACCACCATGAGGTTGCGCTTCACCGCGCGGATGCCGCTCTGAAGATTGTCGGCGAGGTTCACCGGCCCGAGCCGGCGGTGGAACACGCTGTCCACCTTGTTCTCGTTGGCGGGCGCCACCATGCGCACGGGGCGGTTGGCCTCGGCCTTGATGGGGCCGGTGTCGGCGTCGATGGTCTTCACTGCACCGGGTGCGAAGGCGGGTCCGGCGGCTCTGGTCTCCTCCGCGACATCCGGCTTGCCGGCCGATGCCGTGCCTGGCGTTTCGGTCGACGTTTCGGGAACCGGATCCGCTTCCTCCTCGGCCACTCTGGCCGGCTCGGAGGCTTGGGCCGGAACGGCAGCGATCTCGATGACCTTCGCCTCGGCAGGCTGCGCTTCCAAGGGTTGAGCCGGCAGAGGACGTGGGTTCTCCAGCGTTTCGACGACCACGTCGCCGCTGAGCCTGGGTCTTGCGGCAATCGAGGCGCTGCGGAGTGCCTGGATCGCGGATTGAACGTCGCGGATGGCTGAATTGGTTGCTGCCATGACTGCGCGTTCTTTCGCTGAATGGGTCATGAGAGCACGCTCTGCATGATGTCGTTGTGGCCTGCATGCGCCCCGGCATTGGCGCCGGCCGCGCCCGAATGGCCGGTCGTGTCCGCGCCATGATCGGGACCGAGCAGCCCGTCGCCCAGAAATACCACCGCCTCGTTGACGAGGTGGTCCGCGTTCTGCGCGCCGAGCACCGGATTGGTTGCGATGATGTCGGTTTGAATGAGGATTTCGTCCGTGTATTTCTCGCCGCCCACATAGGTCTTGCCGGTGGAATCGACATCGAAGATGCCGGCGATGTTGACGAGCGCGTTGGAGCCGGTGGAAACCGACCAGTCGGCTCCGGCACCCGCCAGCCCCTTGTTCATGGCAAGCGCGACCTGATCGGAATCGCCCAGCACGTTGGTTTGCGAGACATAGTGCAGATCGTAGAGATTGCCGGAAATGTAGAGCACGCGCAGGCCGACGAGCCCGGCAAAGGCCGAATCCTGAAGCACGTCGGCCGAAAGCGTCTTCTTGCCGGATGCGAAGTCGTCGAGGGTCGACCTGTATCCGTCCGACAGCGCGCCGAAGCGGTCGGCACCGCCGATAGTGGTGATCGCGGCCTGGTTCCACAGGAGGTTGTCGTGGGTAGAAAGTTGCCCCGCGCCGCTCGTGGAGAAGCTCTTCACCGCGCCGACGATGTCGTCATCGAGCAGCACGTTGATCTGCTTGATGACGGACGCCTCGATCAGGCTGCCGCCGACCAGGATCAGGTCGAAATACTTGCCGAGATTCGTGAAGTCGAGCGTGTTGAAGAGTTTGTTGTCGCCGGTCGAAAGCGTGGTCGTGACGCCCGACGACGAAACGATCATGCGGTCCTGATCGGTGATGAGGTTGAGCTGCTTGGTCCAGTTCATCACGGTAAGATCGCCGGAGATCTCGGTGACCGCCCAGAATTTCGGGAACGCGGTCGTGTCTGTCACCGGCTTGGCCGGACTGGACGCATCGATGCGGTTGAAGCTCGCGAGGTTGAAGGTGGCGCTCGCCTGAGGCGCGCTGTTCCAGCTGGAAAGCGTTTCACCCACCGCATCCGTGTCGGAATAAACGTTCACTTGAGCGATCAGGTTGAGCTCGAAATGATCGCCTTTCACGGCCGTCACCGTGCCGAACAGGCTCTTGTTCGTGTCGAAGGCCTCGTTGACCAGCATGTTGCCGCCGGCGGAAATCTCGACGGAAGCCTGCGGAAGAGGCGCGCCGCCCGATGCCGCCTCGCCATGCGCCGACTGCAAGGGTCCGTTGATGCCGCCGCTCACACCGGATGCAGCAGGGTCGCTGTGGTCCGGCGCATCGCGCAGGGCCAGCGGCATATGGTCCTTGAGGGTCGGAAGCGTTCCGGCCTCCACACCATTGAGATGGAAGCCTTGCGCGGCTTCGCCGGTTGCCACGAAAACCGTGGTCGTGGTGTTGCCGTCGGTGAAGCTCGTGGAGCTGCTGGTCTGGCCGTCATCCATGTGGCCCGCGGCGAAGAGGCGGGCCGTGTCGGCCATGCTTTCGATGAAGTCACCGATCGAGGCGCCCCCCGCAGGCATGCCGTGCTCGTCGAATGACAGGAATGGGTCGGCGGCCAGTGCCGCCTTGGCAAGAGAAGCGAGCTGCGCGCCGCTGTCGATCATGTTGCGCAGGCCCAGGCCATGGCCACCGACGCTCGCATAATCGTTGTCGGCGAGGAAATTTTCCTGAACGAGCTGGAGAACCGTCGAGCCTGGCGGCGTGATCTCCGGCACTTCACCATGGCGCACCAGATGCAGCTCCGCGTCGAGAAACGGATGCGGGCGTGCACCGTGCGGGTGATAACCCCGCAGGCCAATGTCGTGAACGGGAATCGCGACAGGCGAGACACCGGACCCCACCCCCTCCTTGAGGACATCGAACCGTCCCGGCACGTAATGCAGGCCGGGTTCAGGGTCGTCGAGATCGTATGGACTGCGGAAGTGAAGCTGGTCGACCCCGTCTTTGGGATCATGTTCGGCCTTGGCCTTGGCCAGACGGAACTCCTGGTAATCCTTTCGGTGGCGTGCGCTTTCGTCGGCAAGGTGGAAGAGCCCGACGAAGTGGGCGATCTGCTCGGAAAACTTGTCCAGGATCATGGGGCGCTCCTCCGTGTCACTCCCGGGCCACTTGATGGGGCCCGTTGGGGAGGTGAAGCCGCGCGAGGGGTGCCCCGCGCGGCTTCCTGTCAGTGCTGCGGCCAGGCCGAGCTTAGGCGTCGTCGCCGATCGCGGTGTGGTTGTAGTCGCCGCCCACCACGGTCAGGTCGACCGTGTTGCCCATCAGGTTGGCGCCCATCACGATGCTCTGGTTGAAGGCCGAGGTCTCGACCAGCGCGGAGGCCGCGGCCGAGGACGTGCCGGCGATGCTCATGTCGCCGGTGTTGCCCGCGCCCCAGCTGCCGGCATCGCCACCCAGGCCGCCATCGCCGTGGGTGATGGAAGCGAGGCCACCGAAGCCGCCATTGCCGCCGGAGGCGTCGCCACCGAAGGCGTCACCGGCAGTCGGCAGGACGATCGTGTCGCCGCCGAAGGCCGAGCCGCCGAAGCCGCCCGCGCCGCCGAAGCCCGAGCCGGAGCCGGTCCCGGTGCCGCCGGCACCCACATCCGCCGTCGCGTCGCTCGCGCCGCCGGCACCACCGGTGCCCCCGAAGCCGGCATCGCCGACTGCGCCGCCGATGCCCGTGCCGCCTGCGGACGAGGTTGCCGCACCGACATTGCCGCTATCCGCAGCGCCGCTGGCACCGACCCCGCCGGTGCCGAAGCCGTTGGAGGCCGCGTCACCCGAAGTGCTGGTGTTGTCGCCAGCGCCACCGGCGCCGCCGCCGGCCGTGCTGCCAGCACCACCCGAACCGCTGCCGGTGCCCGTGCCGCCGGTGCCGCCGAGACCGCCCGTGCCGTCGCCGCTTTCGCCGACACCGCCACCCACACCGCCGAAGCCGCCGGCTCCGCCAGCACCGCCGCCGGTGAAGAGCCCGCCGGAGCCACCTTCACCGCCAGCGCCACCGGCGCCACCCGCTCCACCCGTGCCGCCGTCGCCACCGGTGCCTTCGCCGCCGGCACCGCCGGCGCCGCCTGCACCGAGACCAAGGCCGACGCCCAGACCGAGTGAGCCCGCATCGCCGCCTTCGCCGCCCGTGGCCGAGCCGTTGCTGGTGCTGTTCGCCGAGCTGCTGCCGCTGCCTGCGCCGCCGGTGGCGTCGCCGCTATCCGCGTTGCCGCTCGTGCCGCCCAGCGCACCGGAAAGGCCGAGGCCGAAGCCCGCGCCCCCCTGGCCATTGTTGTCGCCGCCATCGGCATTGCCGCCGGTGCCGCCCGTGCTGCCGGCAAAGCCCAGTCCGAGGCCGAAGCCCGTGCCGGTGCCGGTGCCCGTGCCGTCGCCGCCTTCGGCGCCATTGCCGGCAGTGTTCTGGCTGCCAAGCCCGAAGCCGAGTGCTGCGCCCCCGGTCGCACCGCCCGCCGTCGCCGCACCTGCGCCACCGAGGCCGCCATTGGCTTCACCGCCCCAGCCGCCTGCACCGCCCGCGCCGCCCGCGCTGATGCCGGGGCCAGCCGTCGCCGTGCCGCCATAAGCGCTGCCGTTCTGGTTGAACTCGGCATTGTTGGAAACGGTCGCGCCGGTCAGGATGTCGTTGTCGGCGAGATGCGCGGTCTGGGCGATGTTGAAGGCATTGTTGCCATCGCCATTCAGCGAACCGTTCAGGAAGTCGCTGAAGGAAACGTCGTCCCCAGGATTGTACGAGATCTCGCCATCATGGTTGACGAGCAGCGTATCGACACGCGCCCCGCCCGACAGGTCGATGTCGTTGCCGTCATTGTCGGTCGGCAGATAGCCGCTCATGTCGAAACCGACATCCACGCCCACATCGACATTGGTGGTCGATGTGTTTTCGTTGGTGTTGGTGCTCGTATTGGTGTTGTCGCTGGAATTGGCGTTGAAGTTGCCGTTTCCGTTGAGGCTGAGATTACCGTTCAGGTTGCCGTTGAGATTGCCGTTTCCGTTCAGGTTCTCATTGGTGCTCGACTGGTACTGATCCTGGCCCTGACCTTGGCCCTGCCCCTGATCCTGCGTGGAATCCTGGGTCTGCCCCTGCGTCGAAGACTGGGTCTGATCCTGATCCGAAGACTGGTCCTGCGTCTGATCCTGGTCCTGATCGTGACCAAGCCCGAACAGGCTGAAGCCGTTGCGTGAAGACATCGTCGTTTCCTCGAAAATGCCCCGAGGCCGCACCATTCATCTTTTAAGGTGCGTTTCGCCCATGGGCCGTTGCGTGTTTCGGAGGCGGCGCATGGCGGCAATGGATGACTGCCTGCACCATGTCCCTACGCTGCACTGAAAGGAGGACTGCCCCCGCTCCCTGTTGTCCTTCCCGCTCAAGGACTTGCCTGAAAGAGACGAGCCCTCACCGGCGCGACGCGGAACTAGAGACCGGAAACGCGAGCAAGACAAACACGGCTCGCAGGGAAGGAACGCTCCGACCGTGTTTGATTCAGTGCAGACGAGATAGTCCGGAATTGGAGCTAGCCCGGAGGGCGTATCAACGACTTCGGCTAAGGGTAAGAGTAGGTCTGTGCGGCATTTGCAGGGTGCCACCGAGGCGGAGACATGCTTTATGGTCCTGCCCGTATCTCGCATGTGCGAACAGATTTCATTTCAGAAAATTCAGGACAAGAAGCGTTCTGGCGCAAGTCCAAGAGAATGGCGGAATTTTCTTCGGCAATGCAAAGGTTCTCCCAGTTGATCTAAATCATCGGATTTGTTGGGCGGGACGAGCGGTGCGTTTTCTTCTGTGCTGGCGAAACTAATCGACCAAAGAGGTAGAAGGCGTCGATAGTGGATCGGCCTGAAAAATATTAATCATCTTGCATCGGGAACGATGCTGTTCGCTCGATCACGCATGGATGCAGTGAGGCATGGCATGGATGCCAGCGAAGAGATGATCATGGAAGAAAGGCGCCGTGCCCTGCGCACCTATTGGGGGTTGCCCGCGCGCAAGACCCTGTTGTTCATTCACCCCTTCGACACCGTGGCGGATTGCTTCATCCACGCTCTCGAACAGGAATATCCTTGGCTGTCGGTGGAAACGGTGATCGGCTGGCGCGGCGTTCCGGCGGCGTTCAAGGACCCCGTGGCGCTGGTTCTCGTGGACAGCCGGCTTGCGGCCGACGTGGAGATGGGATTGGCACCGCTGCGCGAAAGCCAGCCCAACCTTCCCTACGCGATCGTCTGCGACGATATTCGCGACATCGCCTTTTCGGTCGGCGACTTCATGCCTTCGGAATTGATGCGGGGCCTCTTGCCGATGAACATGAAGCTCGACCTCTGGCTGTCCGTGGTCGGGCTGATGCTGCATGGCGGCGACTACTACCCGCCGGCTCTGCTCAAGGCGATCATCGGTCGCCCCGACAGTCCGGCGCCGCTGCTGCCCATCACGGTTCCGAACGGAACCGAAGGCGAGAAGACGAAGGCGCGGCAATGGAACAATCTGACCGAGCGCGAGCAGCAGGTGCTCGCCTCGGTCGCCCGCGGCACGCCGAACAAGCTCGTGGCCACTGAGCTCGGCCTGTCCGAGCACACGGTCAAGATTCACATTCACAACATCATACGCAAGCTCAAGGTCCACAACCGCACGGAAGCGGCCGCCCTCTACCTTCAGGCAGTGTCGCAAGAAAGGCGTCGGCACGATGGCGAGAGCTGAACTGCCGATGGCCGGCGCATCGCCCAAGGGCGGACAGACCATCGCCGATCCGAGCGTGCCCGATCCGGCCATGCAGCACATCCTGCTGCTGGTCGGGCAGCTGAACTACACCTGGACCAACACGGAAAGCCTGCTCATCTACCTGATCGCAGGGCTCGCCGGCGTGGACAAGGAAACGGCGATCGTCATCTTCCTGACGCTGAACACCACGCGCGCGCGGCTCGACCTCGTCGAGCGCCTCGCAAAGCTGGCCAAGACGAAGCCCGCATGCCGGAAGGACGTGCTTGACGTCACTGCCAATCTGTCGCGGCAACAAAAGCTGCGCAACAAATACAATCATTGCGTCTACTCGTTCGACGAAACCGGCAAACTCTCGCATACCCAGCTGATGCGCATCGTCGATACCACGCGCGATGTCCGCTACGGCAAGGTGGAGGCCGTGGACGATAGCGAGATGGCCCGCATCCGGGCCTCGATCGGCGAGATCGCGGAAACCAACCGCGCCATCTGGGAGATCGTGCGCCGCTACGGCTTTCCGCACTGACTGGCGCGTATCAGGCGGATCAGCCCTTGGGCGAGCATCACGCCGACAAGGCCGCCTGCGATCTTGACGCCCAGGTCACTCCACTGCCCATGCCGTTCGGGCACCAGCGTTTGCAGCCCTTCAAGGATACCCGCGCCGGCTGCGACCACCAGAACAGCAAGCCAGGGGCGCCGAGGGTAAGCCAGCGCGAATGCGATGCCGAGCAGAAGGAAAGCCAGGCTGCGCTCGATGCCGACGGGTCCCACATGGGGGCGCAGGCCGATCGGGCCGATGGTGACCGCGGCAACCAGCGCCAGCAGGCACCATGCCGCGAGCTGCAGCCCGAAGCCCAGACGGGCACGCGTCGAAGAGTTGAACAATGGCATGAGGAGCGGGCGTTTCCGGCAGAATCCTGCCGTCAGCTACTCCGCATCTAGCCTCGTGGGCAACTGGCAATGGTCGCGAAAGCGCGCCGCGGCTTCTGTGCGGTTGTTGGTGCCCATCTTGTTGATGATGTTGTGCACGTGGATCTTCACGGTATGCTCGGAGAGGTCGAAGGCAGCCGCGATGGTCTTGTTCTGTGCGCCTTGCGAAACCATTTCCAGCACCTGCATCTCGCGCCGTGTGAGATCGAAGAGCTTGGTGTCAGGCCCGGTCGCGGGCGGGCGCCGGAAGGGCGCAGGGCCGTGCCGCATTGAAGCCGATTGGGCCAGAAGTGCGGGCTGAAGCAGGCTCAAGGGAAAATACTCGCCGCCTCGCAGCATCAGCCGCACCACGGATAGCCAGATGTCGAGGCGCAGGTTCATCGGCAGCACACCCCGCACGACCTCGAGGTCGAGCAGTTGCTGAAGCGAGGCGGAGCGGCGGTCGCCATGCTCGATGAGCACGGTGATCGAGTTGGGATGCCATTCCGGCAGGAGAGCCGCGAACTCACGTTCCTTCTGGAAGATCGGCATGTCGAGCATGATCAGCGAGACCGGCTGGTCGAAAGCGCGCCACGCGGCATTGACGTCCTCGACCGCCTCGATGCGAAGCCATGGAAATTCGCGTTCGAGTGCGTGAACCAGGCTCTCGGGCAGCGTCCCGATGGGACCGATCACGAGAAGCGTTCGCCGCGCGCCACTGACATCGACGCGCCGATGCACGGAAAGCGCCGGCTCGGGGCCAGCACCAACGGAAACGATGCCGCTCGCTTCCTGTATTTCTCCGGTGACATTGCTCATCGGTCCGCCGCAGCTTTGTTGTCGACCGACCATAGCCTCGCACCCAGGCGCTTGAACGACGGATAAAGGTGGAAGTCCGGGGCGGCGGTCATGGACGATATGGCGCATGGTCCGTGCGGGCGATCCTCCGAAAGGGGAGGACAGGGCTCCACCCACCATCCGCCCAGCGACGCGGATGGCCCGAAGGGCGTGCTCGGAAGGCCGGATGCGGCTCGAACCGTCTCGGACCCACCATTGGAACGAGGTCTGAGACCCCGCCTCCCCACAATGAATGACGCACCCGCGCCCACCGCCTGACTGTGAACGGCGACCCTCAAACGGCACAGTGCCGGTTGCAATGCCGGAATAATGGGCGTCGCGGCGCAGGCCGCTCGAACGCATGGAGACCGGCGCTTTGAGTATCGGGACGCGGACATCATGATTTCGAACGCCTTGCGATCGTTCCGGGCAGGTTGGAAAAGAAGCCGGCTGGGTTTCCTGTCGGGTTTCGGCTCTTTCCTGCTGCTTGCCGCCCCAATGGGCGTGGCGTCCGCCGAAACGGCGCAGCTGGCACCGCAGACGCGGCTTCGCGTTTCCGTTGTGCAGTGGATGCCATTGAAAGGCGAGTACCAGACCTGGAATGCTCTGGGCGGTGAATTCGTCGTGTCCGACAAGAACACCATCACCTTGCCGGTCGTGGGTGATGTCGCGGTGGGCGACAAGACCCTGACGGCGCTCGCGGACGAGCTCGCAACACTCATCCAGACCAGGACGGGGCTTGCGGAAAAGCCGAACACCACCGTCGAGGTCGTGCGTTACCCGCCTGTTTATGTGGTCGGCAAGGTCAACAAGCCCGGCGAGTATGAGTTTCGTCCCGGCCTCACGGTTCTGCAGGCCCTGGCCCTCGGCGGTGGCGAGATAACCGCTCCGCCGGCCGGGCTCAATGATCAGACGGAACTGGTGGGCGGTCTGCGCGCCACCGAAAACGAAATCCTGCGCAGCCGCGCCCGCATCGTGCGGCTCGAAGCCGAAATGGCCGACGCTCGGAGCTTCAGCCCTCCCGAGGGCTGGGCGGCCCAGGCGGACAAGGTGCTGGCCCAGCAGATCGTCGCCCAGGAAAAGATCATTTTCGACGCGCGGCGCAATGAGGTGGAACGGCAGGGCAAGCGGCTCGCCGATCTGCGCGACCTGCTCAATGCCGAAATCGGCGTTCTGAGGAAGAAAATCGGCGCGTCGGACGATACGATTGCCTCGGCCGAGCGCGAATTGAAGAATGTGACGACCCTGGTGCAGAAGGGGGTGGCGACCGCATCGCGCCAGTCGGAACTGGAACGCCTCGTGGCCGATCGTCGTGCCGACCGGCTCGACCAGATCACCGCCGTGATGCGCGCGCAGCAGAGCCTTACCGAAACCAATCGCAGTCTCGACGGGCTGGCCGACAAGCGCCGGACCGATGTGGCGAGCGAGCTTCAAAGCGAACAGGCGAAGCTCGAGCAGGCCATTCTCCGACGCGACACGGCCCAGAAGCTCATCCTCGAAGCCATCGCCTCGGGCCGCGTCTCGGCCTCCGTGCAGAACGCGACCTTGCGCTACGAACTCGTGCGGCGCGAGAACGGAGAAGCGAAAACGCGGGACGTTTCGGAAACCGAAAGCCTTGAGCCGGGCGATGTGCTGAAGGTGGGAGTCGAACTCTCGACCGGTGCGGAAGCGGTTTCGGCCGCCTCCCCCTCAAGCGCGGCTCTTGCCATGGAAGCGTCCCAATGATCGGGCGGACTGCATTCCTGCCGACCCATTCGAGACGTGTCGCGTGATGGAACCGGGCGCATGAGGATCCTCGTGACGGGCAAGAGCGGCCAGCTCGTTTCGAGCCTCAGGGAAGCGGCCGGCGCGCGCCCGGATCTGGAACTCATCACGGCGGGGCGTCCCGAACTCGATCTCGCGAGACCGTCCTCCGTTCGCGCCAAGATATTGGCGCTCAAGCCCGATCTGGTGGTCAACGCCGCCGCCTACACGGCGGTGGACCGCGCGGAGGACGAGCCGGCGCGTGCTCACGCGATCAACACGAATGGCGCGCGTGCCGTCGCCGAAGCTGCCGGATCCATCGGCGTGCCGATTATCCAGATTTCCACCGACTATGTCTTTTCAGGCGACAAGCAGGATGAATATCAGGAGCGCGATCCGACCGGCCCCAACACCATCTATGGGCTGACCAAGCGGGACGGCGAGGAGGCGGTGACGGCGAGCAACTCACGCCACCTCATCTTGCGAACGGCATGGGTCTATTCGCCCTTCGGGCAGAACTTCGTGCGCACCATGCTGCGGCTCGCGCAAACGCGCGACACGATCCGCGTGGTCGCGGACCAATGGGGCAATCCGACTTCCGCGCTCGATCTGGCGGATGCGATCCTCGCGCTCGCGCTGCGCCTGGGAGAAGGGCCTTTCGGCATCTTTCATCTGGCCGGCTTGGGAACGACGAACTGGGCAGGTTTTGCGCGCCAGATCTTCGCCGAGAGCCGCCAGAACGGTGGTCCCTTTGCCGCCGTGGAAGACATCGGCACGGCAGACTTCCCTGCCAAGGCACCGCGCCCGACCAATTCACGCCTCTCTTCGCGCCATATCGCGGCGGAATTCGGCATCGAGGCGAGGCCCTGGCAGGAAAGTGTCGCCCGGGTCGTTTCGCGCATCCTGCGCGAGGGCGGCTCGTCGGGAATCGCCGCATGAGCGTGAGCACCGGGGCCCTGGAGGCGGCGCCAACGCCTGAGCGGTCGCGATCGCATCTCCATATCCTGAAATCCACGGCGGTGATCGGCGGCTCCTCGCTCATCAACATCCTCCTGTCGATCGTCCGGACCAAAGCGATGGCCGTGCTGCTGGGGCCGAGCGGCGTCGGCCTGATGGGCCTTTTTGGTGCGATCCTCGATCTCGCCCATACGGCGACGGAGTTCGGCGTGCAGCAGAGCGGCGTGCGCCAGATCGCCGAAGCGGTCGGCTCGGGAAACGAAACGCGTATCGCCCGCACCGCTCTCGTGCTGCGCCGCGTCTCGCTGGTGCTCGGGGTTACAGGCGCGCTCGTGCTGTTGGCCCTGTCAGCGCCGATCGCCTCATTCTCCTTCGACACGCCCGGCCATGCGGCCGGCGTGGCGCTCTTGTCGCTGGCATTGTTCTGCCGTGTGGTTTCGGCCGGTCAGGCGGCCCTCATCCAGGGTTTGCGGCGGATCGGCGATCTGGCACGCATCAGCGTGCTGGGGGGACTTGCGAGCACCGTCGTCGGCGTGCCGCTGGTTTATGTTCTCGGCGAAAACGGTGTGGCACTCTCGATCCTCGCCATGAGCATCGTCTCGCTTCTCGCCTCATGGTGGTTCGCACGAAAGGTTTCGATTTCGCCTGTCCGCATGAGGTGGTCCGAGACCAGCGCGGAAACGGTCGCCCTCTTCAGGCTCGGCATCGTCTTCATGGCGAGTGGGTTGCTGACGACAGGTGCGGCCTATGCCATTCGCCTCATCGTGCTTCAGAACGGTGGCATCGAGGCGGCGGGCCTATTCCAGTCGGCGTGGGCGCTCGGCGGACTTTATGCCGGCTTCATCCTGCAGGCCATGGGTACGGATTTCTATCCACGCCTGACGGCGGCGGCCCACGACAACGAGGAATGCAACCGGCTGGTCAATGAGCAGGCCCATGTTTCGATGCTGCTGGCCGGTCCGGGACTTCTCGGCACCCTGACATTGGCGCCGCTTATCATGCTGCTGTTCTATTCTCCGTCCTTCGTCGCCGCTGCCGATCTCCTGCGCTGGATCTGTCTCGGCATGATGCTTCGCATCGTTGCATGGCCCATGGGCTACATCGTGCTAGCCAAGGGCGCCGGGCGCATCTTTTTCTGGACAGAAGTTGCGGCGACGCTGGTGCAGGTCGGGCTTGCCTGGCTGCTTGTTCCCTGGCTTGGCCCGGTCGGTGCCGGCATCGCCTTTTTCGGCCTTTATGTCTGGCACGGCATTCTGATCTACCTTTTGGTGCGCCGGCTGACGGGCTACCGCATGAGCGGCGAGAATATCAGGCTCGGGCTCATCTTCCTGCCGGCAGCGAGCCTGATCTTCTCAGCCTTCCATCTGCTTTCCCTGCCGATGGCGACCGTGCTGGGGCTTCTGGTGACGTTCGCCGCCACGCTCCATGCATTGCGACAATTGCTGCGACAGTTGCCCGATACGGCTCTCCCGGTGCCACTGCGAAACCTGGTCGCGAAGCTGATCTGAATCCGGCAAAGGAAAAAGCGAAAGCCCCGGCAATCTCGTGACTGCCGGGGCTTTCGCTTCAGTGGGGGCGTCGGTCAGGCGGCCTGTGTCGTCAACTCCCGGACCTGTTTGATGGCGCGGTCGAAACTGTCGGCAACGATTGCGATCTGGTTCTCGGTCATGCCGGGAAAGAGCGGCAGGATCACCGCGCGGTTCTGGGCAATTTCCGAGTAGCCGAGCGCCGAACCTGCACGAAACGCCGTGCTGCCCTTGTAGGCCGGTTCGAGATGGCTGTTCATGATGCCGCGTCGCGTCGAAATCCCTTCATCGAGCATCGCCTGCATCACGCTTTGCTGGTCGATGCCGTTCTCGAGCATCACGGCATAGCTTTGCCAGTTGGAGCGAGCCCAGCGCGGCTCGCGGGGCGTCGAGACCCCGGAAAGGGATGCGAGGTGCTTCGTGTAGAGTGCTGCGAGCTTCCGGCGCTCCGCCACGATCTCCGGAAGGCGCTTCAACTGCTCCCGGCCGATCGCGGCCTGCAGGTCGGTCATCCGGTAATTGAAGCCGAGTTCCGGGTAGCTTTCGAAGATCACCTGCCGCGAACCGTGTCGGACCGCGTCCGACACTGACATCGAATGCTGCCGCCACAGGCGGAACTTGGCATCGAGCTTGG
This sequence comes from Mesorhizobium liriopis, assembly GCF_024053505.1. Classification (GTDB taxonomy): domain Bacteria; phylum Pseudomonadota; class Alphaproteobacteria; order Rhizobiales; family Rhizobiaceae; genus Mesorhizobium_B; species Mesorhizobium_B liriopis. The sequence goes on from NZ_JAMXQS010000002.1 coordinate 376,190, forward strand.
GATCGTCGGTGGTGATCATGCCGCCGTCGCCGGTGGTGATCACTTTCCGCGGATGGAACGAGAAGCAGGCCACGTCGCCATGCGGACGGCCGATCTTTCCCCAATTGCCGTCCCACAGGATTTCGCTGCCGATGGCGCAGGCCGCGTCCTCGATGAGTGGGATGGCCCGGCAGCGCGCGAGCGTGACGAGCCGCGCGAGGTCGGCCGGCATGCCGAGCTGGTGCACGCAGAGGATGGCCTTGGTGCGCGGTGTGATGGCCTTCTCGACCAGATCCGGGTCCATGTTGAAGGAGCCTGCCTCGACATCCACGAAGACCGGCACCGCGCCGCAGTAGCGGACGGCATTGGCGGTGGCGATGAACGAGTGGCTGACGGTGACCACCTCATCGCCGGGTCCGACCCCGACGGCCATCAGTGCGAGGTGAAGTGCCGTGGTACAGTTCGACACGGCGCAGGCATGCGCAGCACCCGTGTAGGCCGCGAACTCTTCTTCGAACGCCTTGATCTCGGGGCCTTGCGTGACCCAGCCGGACAGGACCACGCGGCGCACGGCCTCCACCTCGCGCTCGTCGAGCACGGGGCGGGCGATAGGCATCTGGGCGGAGCTCATTCGGCGGCAACGGCCATTGCGGCGCGCTCCTCCTGCCACCATTCCACGAGATCGACCAAGCCCTGCTCGAGTGAAATCTCGGCCTCGAAGCCCAGCATGTCGCGCGCCTTGGAAATGTCGGCCAGCCGGCGCGTCACCGCGTTCACCTTGCGTGCGGGCCCGTGTTCGGGTCTGGCATCCGACCCCATGGCACGAGCCAGCGTTTCAGCGAGTTCAGTCAGGCTCGTTTCGCGCCCGCTCGCCACGTTGAAGACTTCATCCGTCACATCCGATTTCGCGGCCAGGATGTTGACGCGGGCGATGTCGCGCGCGTCCACGAAATCCATGGTCTGCAACCCATCGCCGAAGATGAGTGGCGCTTTGCCGTCCGCGATGCGCTCCATCCAGCGGATGAGCACTTCCGTGTAGGCTCCGTGCGCGTCCATGCGCGGGCCGAAGACGTTGAAGTAGCGCAGTGCGATGTAGTCGAGACCCGACATCTCGGCGAAGGAGCGCAACAATCCCTCGTTGAAGGCCTTGGCCGCGCCATAGATCGTGCGGTTGTTGTAGGGGTGGTGATCCTCGCGCGTCGGAAAGCTTTCGGCGAGGCCCAGCACGGAAGCGGAGGATGCCGCCACGAGCTTGCCGACCTTGGCGTGGACCGCCGCCTCGATCACGTTGAAGGTGCCATCGGCCAGCACTTCCATGGCGAGGCGGGGTTCTTCAGCGCATTGCGTGATGCGGATCGCGGCCTGATGGAAGACGATGTCGATGCCTTCGAAGCTGCGGGCGAGCAGGTCGCGGTCGCGGATGTCGCCCTCGATGACCGTCACCAGGCCGCTCGGCAGGGCTTCGCGCAGGTTTTCGCGCCGGCCGCGCACGAAATTGTCGAGCACGACGATCTCGCGCACGCCTTCTTTCACCGCGAGATCGGCGATGTGCGAGCCGATCAGACCGGCGCCGCCTGTGATCAGGATGCGTTTGTTTTTCATGTCCCGTTTTCCCTGTCGAATGCGGCCCCGGCCGTGACATCCGCCTGTTCGCGCCAGCGCAAAAAGCGCGCGGGCACGCCTGCGACGATGGCGAAAGGCGGCACGTCTTCTGTAACCACGGCACCGGCACCCACGATCGCACCCTTGCCGACGGTGACGCCCGGCAGGATCGTGGCATTTGTGCCGATATCGGCCCAGTCCTCGATGCGGACCGGCTTGATCGCGAGATCGGTGCGGATCACCGGTACGTCGACCGGATCGCCGGTGTGCGCCGAGCCCAAGATCTTCGCCCCTGGACCCCAGCCGACGAAGGCACCGATCACGAGGTCGCGCGCGTCGAGAAAGGCTTGCGGGCCGATCCAGCTATTGTCGCCGATCACGCAAGTGCCGTCGAAGCGGCCCTGGATGTTGGCCTGCGCACCGATAAAGACGTTCTGCCCGATCTCGAAGGTTTCGGGATGACGGAACACGGCGCCGCCGCCAACCTGAAGCCCGGCACCGCAGCGCTTGGACAGCGCGCGAAGGATCGTCGCGCGCATGGTCGCGTCGAGAAAACCGGCTCCGGTCGAGAAGCGGTCGTAGAGTTCGATCAGACCTTCGCGGCTGTAGCTTTCGCGCAGGCTGGCGGCGAGGGTGGGTTCATAAGCCGGCTCAGGTGGGGCGGCGCGGCCATGAACCGCCTGAACGATGCGTGCCGTGCCTGCTCGGGGATCACGCGACATAGGCGAACTCCTTCACGGCCTGCGCCACCTCTTCGACTTGAGACAGCGTGAGCTCGGGATAAAGCGGCAAGGACAGCACTTCGCGCGCGGCTTGTTCGGAATGGGGGAAGTCGCCCTCGCTGTAGCCCAGATCGGCATGCGCTTCCTGCAGGTGCACGGGGATCGGGTAATGCAGGCCGGTCTGGATGCCTTGGGCGTTCAGGTCACGGGCCAGCGCGTCGCGCTCGGCTGAGCGCAGGGCGAAGACGTGCCAGACATGGCGGCGTCCCTCGGCTTCCGCCGGGAGCGTGATGTGCGGCGCCTCAGCCAACAGCGCGCGATAGTTCCTGGCATGGGCGCGGCGCTTCTCGGTCCACTCCTCCAGATAGCGCAGCTTGACCTTCAGGACCGCGCCCTGGATGCCTTCCATGCGATAGTTGAAGCCCTTCAGCACATGGTGATAGCGCTTGGACTGGCCCCAATCGCGCAGCATGCGGATCGTCTTCGCCTGCGCGTCGTCATTGGTGACGACCATGCCGCCTTCGCCACAGGCGCCGAGATTCTTGCCCGGATAGAAAGAGAAACAGCCGGACAGACCGAGGCTGCCCGCGCGCGAGCCGAAATACTCCGCGCCGTGGGCTTGGGCTGCGTCCTCGACGACGACGAGCCCGTGTTTTTCGGCAATGACGTTGATGGCGTCCATGTCGGCCATCTGGCCATAGAGATGGACGGGCAGGATGGCCTTGGTGCGCGGCGTGATCGCCGCCTCGATCAGCTTCGGGTCCATGGTGAGCGTCGCGGGATCGATGTCGATCAGCACGGGCGTGGCGCCCGTGTATGTGATTGCCGAAACGCTCGCGACGAAGGTGAAGGGCACCGTGATCACCTCGTCACCGGGACCGACACCTGCCGCGAGGAGAGCGAGGTGCAGGGCACTGGTGCCGGTGTTGACGGCAATTGCGTGTGCGGTCCCACAATAGTTGGCGAAGTCCCGCTCGAACGCGGCCACTTCGTCGCCCAAGACATATTGAGCAGAAGCCAGCACGCCGAGCACCGCCGCGTCGATCTCGGGCTTGATGCTCTGATACTGCGCCTTCAAATCGAGAAACGGGATCATGCGACGCGCCTTACGGGTTCGAGCTCGACGGGCCGGCCGCGCAGGGCCAGCGATTGGGTGGCGGCTTCGAGGATGCGCACGACGCGCAGGCCCGCGCGGCCGTCGGCCTGCGGGTTTGTGCCGGTTTCGATGCAGCCGATGAATTCCTTGAGCTCGGTGCCGAGCGCTTCGGTGACGTCGAGGCGAGGCGCCCACATATCCCCCGTGCGGTAGCCCACCAGCGCCTGATAGATCTTCTCGCCGTTCTTCTGCGGGTTGCCGTTGAGCGTGATGCCCTTGTCGTAGACCTTGATCTTCTCGCTGGGCTCGAGGTCATCGTAGACGATCATGCTCTGCGAGCCGCCGATCAGCGTGCGGCGCACCTTCACGGGCGCCAGCCAGTTCACGTGGATATGGGCGATCAGGCTGTTTTCGAAGAAGAGGTTGAGATAGGCGATGTTCTCGGGCTCGCCCGGCACATGGCTGACGCCGGTGGCCGACACCGCCACGGGCTGGAAGGGCAGCACATGATCCATGATCGAAAGGTCGTGGACGGCGAGATCCCAGATCACGCTGACATCGTGCTGGAAAAGCCCGAGATTCACCCGCACCGAGTCGTAGTAATACATGTCGCCGAGCCTGGTCTCGACCAGTTCGCGCATCTTCTTGACCGCGCCCGTATGAATGAAGGTGTGGTCCACCGCGAGCGTCAGCTTGCGCCGTGCAGCCTCGTCGACCAGCCGCTGGGCTTCCTCGGCCGATGAGGCGATGGGCTTTTCCACGAACACGTGCTTGCCGGCCATCAAGGCACTCATGGCGAGCCGGAAATGCGCGTGAACGGGGGTCGCGATGGCGATCGCCTGGATCTCGGGATCGCGCAGGATCTCGTCGAAATCATCGGTAAGCTTCACGCCGGGATAGCGTGTGGCAAGCGGTGCGAGGCGCTCTTTCCGCAGGTCGCAGACCGCGACCAGCTTCGCGCCGGGCGTATCGGCGAAGTTCCGGACGAGGTTCGGTCCCCAGTAGCCATAGCCGACGACGGCGACGCCGATCGTTGCCCCACTCATTGCGCCACTCATTGCAATGTCTCCTGATGGGAAGATGTCTGAGGCGCGTCACTGGCGCGCCCGATCACCGCGGCCGGCACGCCGGCGACGACTGCGAAGGGGGCCACATCGCGGGTAACCACGGCACCGGCACCCACGATGGCGCCTTCGCCGATCGTGACGCCGGCGAGGATCGTGGCGTTGGAGCCGAGCGAGGCACGAGCGCCGACAAGGGTTGGGACCACCGTCCAGTCGCTGTCGGTCTGAAGCGTGCCTTCGGCCGTCACCGCGCGGGGAAAGAGGTCATTGGTGAACATCACCCCATGACCGACGAACACGCCGTCTTCCAGCGTCACGCCCTCGCAGATGAAGGAATGGGACGAGATCTTGCAGTTGCGCCCAATCACGGCGTTCTTCTGGATCTCGACGAAGGTCCCGATCCGCGTGCCCGAACCCACCCGGCAGCCGTAGAGATTGACCAGATCGGGATGGTGGACGACCACGCCCTCGTCCAGAACTGCGCTTTGCGCGATCATGCCGTGCCTATCCCCCGAACTCGATGGCAGCGCGGAACCGGGAAACCGGTCGGCGCATCCAGAACCCCTGTCCAGAACCCGATGGCCAAACGTCTTGAATTGAAGCTTGGACCTCACGCGGCTGCATCCGGAAACGCGCCGCTTTCGGGTTCAAGAGAAAAGGAAAACGCCTTGTCGAGTAAACGAAAGAAAACTCGGTATTCGAGCATCCTAAAGCGGTAGGAGCGGCAAGCTATTTAGACTGCGCTCAATCAAGAGGACTGCTCCGACCGTCCACCACTGTTTGAGTCGACGTCGCTCTGCCATCACATCATGATCGAGGGCACTCTCCTCTGGATATGGGCGGCCGGGCTGCCGCCTTCTTAGACCTCAAGGGACCAGCGCCGGTGCGGATACTTGTCTACCCTCACGATCTCGGGATCGGCGGCAGCCAGATCAACGCCATTGATCTCGCCGCGAGCGTGGCCGCCCGTGGCCACGAAGTAATGGTTTACGGTGTTCCTGGTCCGCTGAATTCTCATATCGAGAAGCGCGGTCTTCGTTTCATTCCAGCGCACCCGCTGAAATATCGGCCGGCACCGACGCGCATCATGGAACTCGCGCGGATCGCAGGACGCGAGAAGCTCGACCTCATCCACGCCTATGAATGGCCGCCTTGTCTCGACGCCTATTATGGCGCCAGCCTCCTGATGGGCGTGCCGCTTCTCTGCACCGTGCTCAGCATGTCCGTGATGCCGGCCGTGCCGGCTTCCGTGCCCCTGATCATGGGGACGGAAGAACTGGGTCGCAAGGCCCGAAAGCGGCAGACGGCACCGGTCTGGGTTCTGGAGCCGCCGATCGACGTGGTTGAAGACCATCCTGGCATCGACGGCAGCGCCTTTCGGCAGGCGCATGGCGTCGACGACGTAGACTTGCTGGTGGTTTCGGTGTCGCGTCTGGCACTCGATTTGAAGCTCGACGCATTGGTGCGCGCGGTGGACGCTGCCGACATGCTGGCCGGCCGTTTCCCCCTCAAACTTGTGCTGGTAGGCGATGGGCCTGCGCGCGAGGCCATCGAGATGCGCGTGCGCGCCGTGAACGGGCGGCATGGCCGCGAGGTGATCGTGTTTCATGGTGCCGCGCTCGATCCGCGCACAGCCTATGCGGCCGCGGATCTCGTGGTAGGCATGGGCAGCTCCGCCCTTCGCGCGATGGCCATCGGCAAGCCGGTCATCGTGCAGGGCGAGACGGCGTTTTCAGAAGTATTCGAACCCGCGACACTCGAGACTTTTCTTTTCCAGGGCTTCTACGGCAATGCGGACAGCGAACCGGGCACGGCAAGACTTGCCCGCCAGATGGAGCGCTTGTTGTCTTGCGCGTCCTTGCGCGAAACACTCGGGAGTTTCGGCCGCAAAACCGTCGAGGAGCGCTTCAGCCTCGAAAGAGCTGCGGAAATCCAGCTCGGCATCTATCACCGTGTTTCCGTCGAGCGCCCCTCGCGCAACATCTCCGATGCTGCGAGCAGTGCATTGCATGCATTGCAGATCCAGCTCGACTACTACAGGCCCGGCAGGAAACGCGGCCAGAAGGCACAGACGGAGTCTCTTCTGAGAGCAGCTTGTGCGGGATTGTGGCCGCCTCCCAGACCCGTCTGACCAAGCTAGTCTGATCGAGCCGGGCAATCGGTAGGCTCACAGAACCCTTGCATCGTTGCCTTCTGGAGGCATGCCACGGCTATGCCTCCGGCATCCCCGTTCTCTGAGCGGGTCGAGGGCCTCGTGCCCGCTTCCATTCCACGGAGGCTGATCCGCCCGAAAGCGCGTTCGAGTTTGCGACGTATGATGAGCTTCAAAAGTGATGGATATGCCACGAGCGCTGCCGCGACGAAGCGGAAACCCAGCCGAGGTTTTCCTGTCGCCGCAAGAAAGCGTCCAAGATAGAATTCGTTGTAGCTGAAATGCTGCGGAAAGCGCGGTTTCAGGTCCTTGTTCTTCTTCATGAGCCGAACTGCGCCGATATGTTGGCGTCGATTGCTGCTGGAAACACTGTCGGCGGATGCAAAGGCCAGCACGACCGGTTCGAGATGCTCAAAGATCTTGGTCCGCCTTGCCAGCCGAACGGCGAAATCCCAATCCTCGTTGGCCTTGGCTCTGGGATCGAACCACTCGTCGCAGGGATAGCAGTCCCGTCGAAACAAGGCGTTCTGAACACTGAGCCGGTTTTCCCACAGGAGGTGTTCGAGTTGATCGCATTCCAGGCTGATGGCGTTTTCAGGCGCCGGCTCGACCGACACCTGTGGTAAGACACGTCTTTGACGATTGCCGCTTCGGTAAAGAAGCTTCGATCCGGTCACCGCTCCCACGCTTGGCGGCAAAGTCGCGAGAAGCTTCATCTGCCTGTCCAGCTTGCCGGGCAGCCAGATGTCGTCGCTATCCTGGAAAGCTATGAACCGGCCTTTTGCATGAGCGAGACCGGTATTGCGGGCTGCGGCCGCACCGCCATTCGCCGCCCGCCTGACGAGGCGGACACGTTCGTCGTTCCATTGTCTGACAACTGCCTCAATGTTCTCCGTAGAGGCATCATCGACGACGATGAGTTCCAGATCGGCATAGGATTGATCCAGAACACTCTTTGCCGCCCGGCACAGACTGTCGCTTCGGTTGTAGGTGGGCAGTATGACCGAGACCAAGCTCATTTCGTGCCTGAATTGGATTGACCGTTGGGTTGGACTGGTCGAGTGCGTCGCTTTCGCCCGCTAGATCGTTTTTGAGCTCGCCGTCGACGGCATTGCCGCCGTGAGGAAACCTTAGACCCCGAGATTGCCCGTCAAGGCGTCCGATCGCAATCCGAGCGAGCCTAAGCCAAAGGTCGGATCGGACCGGGCTCGAGCCCAAGGGCCCGAGCCCGATGACTTCTGCGCTCATGCTATCGGATGAGGATGGGGACGGAGAAGCCTTCTGTTTCCTGAAAGAAAGACATCCGTCTCTACCGGCGGTGGACACCTGGATGGGGCGGTCATGCGAAAAGTCTAATCGCGCGCTCGTTGCCTTTGTTCTAGGTCAGACGGAACGCGCGAAGCCGGGAAAAGGGGGACAGCGATGGAAGCCGCGAGTCATGCTTTCGGATCATCGGCCATGCTTCGCCGTCTTGGACGATCCGTCCGACAATGGAAATCCGGCTTTCACAAGCTATGCTGGGGCCTGCGAACGGTTGGTCCACGCGAAACGCTGGTGGGTGCGGGCAGGCTCGCCGGTTTGGGGTGGAAAAAGCCGGCCCGAGCCGAAGTCAGGCTTCGCTCGGGCTTCTCGCTCGAATTCGATTATCCCAGTCAGTTTCCCACCATGCCCGTGACGTTCGGCGATCTGGTCGATCCCGAATTCGCGTTTCTACGAAAGGTCTTCCGTTCCGACTGGGTGGTGATCGATGTTGGGGCATCCATAGGCCCGTTCAGCCTGTTCTGCCTTTGCCTTCCGGTCGGCCATGTCCATGCTTTCGAACCCAGCGCGGCGAATGTCAGAATGCTCGCGCGCAATGCCGCGCGAAACGGCGTCGCCGACAGGATCACCATCCACAAGTTGGCGCTCGGCGATGCGCCCGCGGAGGCGGTTTTCGAGACCACCCAGGAGACGTGGAACAGCCGGCTTGCCTTGTCGCAGGATGTCAGTGGCGAGCGCGTTTCAGTGCGCAGGGTCGACGACGAGATCGACCGGCTCGGTCTCGCCCGCGTTTCCGTTTTGAAGATCAACGTTGCCGGCTACGAACCGACCGTGCTGATGGGAGCGGAGGCTCTGCTCAAGGCGGGGCGCGCCGATATCCTGATCATGTTGCTGGGGCTGCCTTCGTTGCCCCATTACGCGCGCATCGCCCGTTTCGGCTATCGCTTCTTCTTCTATCAGCCGCGTCGCGGCACCCTGCACGAGATCGTGGCCTTCGATGAGGCCTCGGTGCTGAACCATCGGCCTTGGCCGGCGCGCCACATCATCGCGATCCGAGAGGGTGCGATGGAAGACATCCTGGCGCGCGGCGTCGCGATCCAGCCCCGCTGAAGTTGGATCGCCTGTTTTCAGAAGAAATCTACCCTCGAACTGGCTTCGCACGACCGCACGACTGTTTTGTCGAACTCATGGCGCGTGCCGTACCCGATGTTTTCGAGAGCTTTCGACGGGGCGCAGGGGTCAGCGATGGTGCATCGAGGATCCATGCGCCGCTGCCCAAGAGGAACAGAAACAGCACGTAGGTTCCGTTCCAGAAGTGCACTGTCCATCCCACGATGAAGAAGCCAGCCATCGAAATCAGATAGGCGGTGCGGTAAGCGGTCTCACGCTCGCCCAATCCCTTCTTGCGGCCGACCGTGAAAACGGTCCACAGAAAGGAGAACATGAAAAAGGTGGCTGCGGGCAGTCCATACATGATCGCATGGACAAGCCAGAACATGTCGACGCTGGGAACCATCCAAGCCGGCCGTTCATACTCGTTCATTCCGATGCCGAAAAGCGGATGATTCAGGGCTGTCTGCGATCCATACTGCCAGATCAGAAGCCGGTAATAGGCCGACATCGGATCAAACAAAGGCGCATGGGTAATGTAGAAGGCCGGCACTGACTGGGATGAGACGAGCGAGATCGTGCCATACATGGCGGTCAGCAAGCCCCAGAGAATTTTCCATCTGCCTTCGACCGAACGAAGAACCCCGTTCCAGGTCAGAAGCAGCCCCTGCACAACCAATGCGCTGATCGGACCGGAGGAAAGGCTCAGAAGGGCGGTGAAAAGGACAAGCCCTGACTTCAGCCACCGTTTCGGAAGCGAGACTCCGTATCCGAGTACCAGATGTGTCAGCGCAAATGCGCCGCCGCACGAGACACCGAACAGGATCGGATGCTCGAATGGTCCCTGGACACGGAAAAGGCCCCAGCGCAGATCCATCCAGTTGACCTCGATGGTCGGCAAGATCGTGCCGAACAAGATCAGCAGGAGTTTGCGGCCGGCAAGGAGCTCGATGAGTGCAAAGGGCAGCAAAGCTACGACAAGCGTGAACAGCAGCCCGACCATGCGCTTGAAATCATCCGCATCGCGGATCAGGCAGCGCGCGATCAAATAAGGGACCATCGTTTCGATCATCAGAATGGCACCCGACTGAACGGCCGTGCCGATGCCATGAACGACGGCTAGGCTGAGCGTCGACCACAGGCAATAGCCGAAAAGAGCGAGATCGGCCGCTTTGATGCGTCCTGCTGCGCCGTTCAGCCACATGGCGAGAATGGGCAGGAGAGCGGCGAGCAGAACGAAGCGATAAGGGGACATCCGCACAGGGCCGACATAGATGACCCAGGGAATGATGAGGCTGACCAGAAATGCCACGATCAAGGGCTTCAGGCCTGCTTTGACCTGAGCGTCGCGGGTGCCGGCTTCTTTTCCCAAACGAGATCGGAACGCGGAGCGTGGAGCGCCTGCTGCACGCCTGAGTTCCATAGCATGAGCTGCTTGCGCATCCGCTGAAACAATGCTCATCACGCATTCCCTAACGCGCCACATGATAAGTCCCGCGCCGGACGAGACTGTGCGAGGAGCGCCTTGAACTGGCGGACGGCGCCGTGTCTTGTCCGGACCGGGAACCATGTCGACTTGGTGGTCGCCGGCAGGGTTTGGGTCCACAGCAGACAGTGTCGCTAATCTAGCGAAGCGGGGTTTGGGCAACGATTAGACCGTTGGGCGTAGTTCCCCTATGTTTATTGAGAGCAACATCGCCCAGCCTGCCACTTCGAACGCGTCTCGACGAGTCGACATGTGCGGTTCATTCCCGGAATGCGCGGGCCATCTGGTCCATGAGGGGCTTGAGGATATAGGACCAGGCACTGCGCTCGCCCGTCTGGATCTGCACTTCCGCAGGCATGCCGGGCAAGAGCTTGCGCTGGCCGTGAAGGCATGCGTTTTCGTCGGCAAGATCGATCCGGGCGGAGTAAAAGGCCACCTGGGTTTTCGGATCGCGCACCAGATCGGCGGAGACGCGTTCGATCCTGCCTTCGCAGACCGGTGTCGTGGTCGTGTCGAAAGCCGAGAATCGAACCAGAACCTTCTGATCCTGGCGGACATCGTCGATGCTTGCAGGCTGCACGGAGGCATCGATCACCAGACCGTCCTCATTGGGAACGATCAGCATTGCCGTTTCGCCCGCGTCGATCACGCCACCCACCGTATGGACGGCGAGTTCCTGAACGGTGCCATCCTGTGGAGCACGGATATCGATCTTTGCGAGCGCGTCCTGTGCAACCAGTTTCTTTTCTACCAGCTCGGCTTCCTGGCCCTCGGTGTCGCGAAGATCCTTGTTGGCCTCCGAACGCATCTGCTGGTCGATCTGGATGACTTGCAGCTTCACCTCGCTGATCTGGTTCTCGGTTTCTGCGATGGCCGAAGTTAGGCGGCCAGCTTCGCCGCGCTGCTTGGACGCTTCGAGCTGGAGATTGCTGACGCGCTCCATCGAGACGAGTTTCTTGGAGAAAAGCGTCTGAACATTGGCCAGGTCGCCGTCGAGGGTTGTCAGTGCCTCGTCGGTGGCGCGCTTTTGCGCGTTCAGGCCTTCGATCTGGCGACCGAGCTGTTCGACGCGCGCGGTGAGCTGTGCCTTCTGTGCCTCAAGCGCCTTTTGGCGGCTGCCGAACAGCGCCTGCTCGCCGGCCAGCAGATTCCCGATCTCGGGCTCCGCACTGCGGGACAAGAGGTCAGAAGGAAATTCGATCGTGTCGCGCCCGATCCGCTCCGCTTCGAGCCTTGCACGCCGCGCAAGCGTACGGTCGTACTGCTTGTTGACGATCTGCAGGTTAGAGCGCGTCATGGTATCGTCGAGGCGCAGCAGGATCTGTCCGGCTTTCACCTGTTCGCCGTCATGAACGAGGATTTCGCCCACCGTGCCGCCTGTGGGATGCTGCACCTTCTTGACGGCACTTTCCACCACCACCGTGCCGGGCGCGATGACGGCGCCGGCGAGTCTGGTGGTGAAGCCCCAGACGCCGATACACAGAAGAAGCAGCACGCTCGTCGTCAGCCCGAGGATCATGGCGGCGCGAATGCCATCGCGGTCGCCCTTTTCGGCCCACAGGCGCGCACGGGTGAGAGAGCCGGTCAAGAATGCGAGGAGGGCGGCTCCAAAGGCGGAAAAGCGTCCCGCTTTCCTCGGCGCGCGGCCGTCGCGCGGCGCCATGGTCGGAACATCGGCGCGCAATGCCGGCATGGTGATCATGGCCGCTTGTCTCCGCTGCGAACCAGGCCGAACGGTCGCGGCTCGGTCGGGGCCGGACGACGCAGCCGCGCCAGCACCTCGTCGCGCGAGCCGAAGGCCTGAAGCGCGCCTCCCGCCATGATCAGAAGCTGGTCCACGTTGGCGAGGGCCGCCGGCCGGTGCGCAACCACGATCACGATGCCGCCGCGCTCGCGCACGCTGTCGATCGCGAAAGACAGTGCCGCGTCCCCATCGGCATCGAGGTTGGAGTTGGGCTCGTCGAGCACCACGAGAAACGGATTGCCGTAGAGCGCGCGCGCCAGGCCCACCAGCTGGCGCTGCCCGGCCGAGAGCGCCTTGCCCGCATCGCCGACACGCGTCTGGAAACCCTGAGGCAGGCGCAGGATCATCTTGTGCACGCCTGCCGCCTGGCTGGCCGCGAGAATGGCGGCGGGATCGGGATCCTCGTCGAAGCGCGCGATGTTTTCGGCGATCGTTCCGTCGAACAGCTCGATATCCTGTGGCAGATAGCCGACATGGCGGCCGAGCGCTGCGGCATCCCACTGGTCGAGCGACGCCCCATCGAGCCTGACCGTGCCGCGCATGGGCAACCAGGCGCCGACCAGCGCACGGACGAGCGTCGACTTGCCCGAGCCGCTCGGCCCGATGATTCCCAGGCGCGTGCCGGCCTCGACCCTGAATCCGACATTGGCGATAAGTGGTTGAGCTTCTCCGGGAGGGCCGACGGCGAGGCTCTCAACCGTGAGGCATTCCTCCGGCCGCGGCAGCACCATGGTCTGATGGGTTGCGGTGAAACGGTTGAGGAGACGGTTGAGCTTTGTCCAGCTCTGCCTGGCAGCGACGATTCCCTTCCAGTTGGCGATGGCGATATCCACCGGTGCCAGTGCGCGCCCGAGCATGATGGAGGATGCGATGATGACGCCCGACGACGCTTCGCCGTTGATCACCAGATAGGCGCCCAGGCCCAGCATCAGCGACTGCAGCATCATGCGCAGCGAGCGTGAAAGCGACCCCATGGATCCTACCACGTCCGAAAGCTTCTGCTGGTTCCGGAGATGATCGGCGCTCATCGTTTCCCACCGGCGGGTCAGCCGATCGCCAAGTCCCAGGGCATGGATCACTTCGGCGTTGCGCCGGCCAGCCTCTGCGATCCCGCGCCGCCTGTTGCCCGATTCGATCGCCCGCTTGGCGGAAGCGCGCCCCAGTCGCTCGGCCAGAACCGTCAGCGTAACGATGAGAATGGCACCTCCGGTCGCGAGCAGGCCGAGATCGGGATGAAGCAGATAAATCAAGGCGATGTAGAAAGGTATCCAGGGCAGGTCGAAAAAGGCGGTCGGCCCCGTGCTCGACAGGAAGCCCTTGATGGTATCGAGATCGCGAATGGGCTGCACGGATGCCCCTTCGGGACCCGCACGCAGGGGCAGGGCGAGCGATATCGCGAAAATGCGTTTGTGCAAGAGACGGTCCAGGCGATTGGCGATGCGCACCATGAGGCGGAGTCGCACGAAATCGAGCAGGCCATAGGCCGTGAAAAGCAGGAGCATGACGAGCGTCAGGCCGACCAGCGTGGGCACGCTATGGGAGGGAATGACGCGGTCGTAGACCTGAAGCATGTAAAGCGAGCCCGTCAGGGCAAGCAGGTTGAGCATCGCTGAAAACAGGCCGACGCCGAAGAAGCCGGTTTTGCAGCGCTTCAAGGCATCGCGCAACTCGGCGCTGGCTGCTTCCTTCATGGGGGTTCCGATCAATTGCTGGCGGACGCTCTTCAGGGCCGGCTCAGGACACGGCAGGCGAAACACTTCCGAAAACGGAATGTGCTCGGTGGAACAGGCCACGCCTGAATGATTGCGCGGCCTGTTCTTTGGAGTTGAGTCGATCGACCGGCGGCGTCATCAGAGCCGCCGGCTTCTTCAGGAAGGCGGAGGGCGCCTCAGACGATGATGTCGGCCGCAGTCAGTGCCAGATGCGTTCCATCAAGGGCCACGTTGAACTCGAAGCCGTCCACCTGCCCGTGAACATGCGTCGTGTCGCTGTCTTCCGTGACCCAGATATGGCCGTCACCCTTGCCCTCGCCATAACCGTCGAACAGGAAGGCTTGAGCGCCGCCGCGTGCGACACCAGGGTCGATCATGCTGAAGTCGAGCTTGTCGCCCTTGGCGAAGTCGGCCACGCGGTCGCCATCGACGCTGAACTTCGAGCTGAAAACGAAGGTGTCGTTGCCGGTGCCGCCGTAAAGCGTGTCCTTGCCGCCCCAACCATTCAGCACATCGTTGCCGCTGCCTCCGAAGAGGCTGTTGTTGGCATCGTTCCCGGTGATGGAATTGTCCAGGGAATTGCCTCGGCCATTGATGGCATCGCTTCCGGTGAGGTGCAGGTTTTCGATGGAGCTCCGCCCAAGCGAGTAGGACACGGAGCTTTCAACCGTGTCATTGCCCTGGCCAGACAGTTCCACCACCTTGTCGCCGGCATGATTGACGATAAATGTATCGTCTCCCGTTCCGCCCTTCAGCACGTCGGCGCCGCTCGTTCCATGATGGGTTGTGTCGTCTGCTGCCGGTGGTGCCGGCGTCGGTTTGGTGGGGGCAGGTGTCGGATCCGGGGCTGCCGGGCTGGTTGGGTGAGCATCGGCGACGGGCGTGGGCCATGACTTGCCGATTTCGACATTCCCCGACATCGCGGGGCTGTTGCCGTTCACCGAATAGTATCCCCACGATCCCGAGCCGAGCTGGTTGTCGGTGATCTGGACGTTCGTGATCTTGTTGCTGCTGCTGAACTGTCCGTCGGAATAGATCGTGTAGCCGCCACCAGCCAGATAGTTGTCGGACACCACGACATTGTCGACCGGACCGAAATAATTGTCGATCATGATGGCGGAAGTCTGGCCGTAATCGTTGATGACAGTGTTGTGCCGGATCGTGATGTCGTGGCCGCCATTGATTTCGATGCCGTCGAAATGGGCTTCGGGGCCGCCAGACATGTCGTGAATGTAATTGCCCTCGATCAGGCTCGGTCCGCCCGTCACGATCCCGTTTTCGTTCTTCGAGATGTCGTTGTATCGGAAAGTGCCGCCGCCCATGATGCCATTGGTACCGCCGACGATATCGCAATATTCGACCGTGGCGCCTGAGTGACCGTCCACGACCTGAACCGAATTGTAGCTGTCGCCGACGATCTTGCAGTCTCGAATCGTGACATTATCGGCCTCGATGCGGAGCGTGCCGTGGATCTCCAAACCACTGATCACTGCACCCGGTGTCGTGACCACGAGATCGTCGACCGTCTTGAGTGTCGTGCCGGGACGGACCCCGGTGGTCGACGCTTCAGGAAAGCCTGCCAACGTGGCGGTTGAACTGAGAGGCATCAGGAATTCTCCAAATTTTCGCAGCGCGCACGCCGCGACGATCCCGGTCAGAGAACCAGGAGCCAGAAAGCCCAGCGAAGGAAAGCTGGAAACGAAGCCCGATGAAATCGGGGCGTTCGAGAAAACCCCCCCTCGAATCGCGCCTTAGACCAGACTTAAGCAGCGTGGCCACGCTATGGCTTAAAGGTGGCGAATTTTATGCAAATTTACGGCTAAAAGATGAATATAGCTCTTTAGGACTATAACATTGTTACTTATAAAGGATAGGTAGGGCGTAAAAACGGCTTACAACTATAAGTAAAGTGAGGGTATGCTGATTTTTGCATATCTTTATGAAACGTAATGCGATCAGAGTGACTTAGCATTCAAAAGGGAGGTTGCACGACGCTGCGTCATCCGAAGCGACGACCGACACGATTAGCGTCGACGGACGGTTGGTCTGATGCGTGTCGAAATGTGCGACCGTCTGCCACGCATGAACGCGTTCAAGCGGCGATTTATCATCCGGTCGCACATGGAAACACCGAAAGGAGTGCTGCAAGGGGCCTCCATTTGAGGCAATTCGGCGGCACAAAGCCTGGTGTAGAGAACTGGCATCCGTTCCTGCGGGCAGTTTTCAGGCGTTCGGGCTTCCGTGAAGCGATCCTGTCAGGGCCGCGCGGAGAGACGCGCGATGCACACGCCCCAGCGGTGCGCGCAGGGCAGCGCCGAGCGCGACGCCCAGGCGAAAGAATTCAGTCGCGAAGCGGCCATGCCGGCGGCCGTAATCCCGTATCCGGTTTGCCGTCAGCATGCTCGACAGAAACGGGTTCGTTTTGGCTTCACCACCGATATGGGTGGCCTGTGCAGAAGGAATGAAGTCGATGCGCAAGCCGCTCTGGCGAACCCGGCGCATGAAATCGACCTCCTCGCTGTAGAGAAAGAAACTTTCGTCCCAGTCTCCGACACGGGCGCGCGCCTCGGCACTGATCATCAGCGCGGCTCCCGTTGCCCATTTCACGGCAGCGCGCCGCTGGTAGAGCCGGCTGTCCGCGATCACCTCTCCGACCCCGAGCCTGCGTGCCAGCTTCCCCCCGATCAAGGCTTCCGACCAAGCCGTCAGGATGGATGGCTCACGCCTGAGCGAGGGCGCGAGCGTCCCGTCCCCATGCATGATGCGAGGAACCGTGACACCCACTCCCTCATCACCCAGTGCCTCTCGGAGTAGCCTTGCGCAGCCCGGCATGAGGCGGATATCGGGATTGAGCACGAGCAGATCGCTTTCCGGGCCAGCAAGTTCCGCAGCGGCGTTGATCGCGGTGGCGTAGCCGGCATTGCGCCCCATGCGCACGAGTTCCGGCTTGGTGAAATGGAAAGCCGCGAGTTCCGGGGAGGCATCGCGGGAATCGTTGTCCGCCACGATCACCCGCACATTCTCGACGCCGTTGATGCCCAGAGGAAGGGAGTCGAGCAGGCCGGGGAGCACTTCCCCGCTGTTATAGGTGACGATGATCACCGCCAGCGGCGCCGGCTGCGCGGCGAGGGGATATTCCGCTTCCGTTGAAACGCCGAGCGTCGTCATGATTCCTCGCGATGGTCCGGTTTCCGAGTTTCTTGTGCCGGCCCAACTCTAAAGAGCGTCAGGCGTACGGGGACAGGGAGAAAGACGGCTTATGGCGACTGGCAATTCAGCGGTTGGGGGTGTTCGGATGGAGTGACGCTTCGTCCGATGGGCGTAAGGGCGGGGCGCGTGTCCGCGCTCTGTCCGCTGCAGCTAAGTCTTTCATGCGAATAGCCAAGTAGCGTTCGAATTTCGGAACATCGTTGTCGAAATCGGTGGTTCGGTATCCGGCTTGCCTGCTGGTCCGTCCCCGATCCGTTTCATCCAGGGTGCGACGCGATGAAAAATATGAGTTTCCGCAGCGAGCGCGATTTCGGGGAACGGCCCGAGCCGCCGGTCCGGCCCTTCGTCGTGGTAGCCGACAATGCGACGCTTCCGGCCACACAGCCGCTGGACCGTCTCGAAGCGCTTCGCCGCATGTCTCCCACGCTTGCGCGGCGGGTCGGCGAGTTTCTCGAACTGGCCAAGCGCGGTCTGCCGCAGATGTATGCGGATGGTGCCTTCGCGCATACCGTCAGGCTGACGCCTGCGCGTGACGCGGTGGCGGCCGAAGGCGACAGCCTGCGCTATGCGGTGAATGTGGGCCTCGGCGTCAGCCTGCTCGACGAAACCGAACAAAAGCAGATTCTCAAGGGCGACACGGCGCAGGACGTCATCGTGCGCACCACGGGCAGGGCGGAATACTCCAACGACCCGGGCGCGGTGGCTCTTGCCGCCTGGACGTCGGCCGAGGCAAGCGAAATATTCGCGGAAGCCCTGTTCCGCCGGCTCACCGAACTCTTCCTGACCGACGCGCCGATCAACACCGTGGACACAGCCTGGGCGCTGATGGCGGCGGTTTCGGGTCACCGGCTGGGCGATACGGCGCAGCTTCTTGTTGCCGCGCGCGACAGACTCCTCGCGGCGCAGAGCCCGTCGGGCCTCTTTCCCCATACGCTTCCAGCAACGGCCAATGGCCGCATGCGCGCCCATGTCGGCTCCTTCGCCGATCAGGTTTATCCGATCGAGGCGCTGTCGCGCCTTTATGCGCTCAACGGCGACAAGCGTGCCTTGCAAGGCGCGGAAGCCGCAGCCGCCCGCATCTGCGCGCTCCAGGGCCCGGCCGGCCAATGGTGGTGGCACTACGATACGCGCGATGGGTCTGTGGTCGAAGGCTACCCAGTCTACAGCGTCCATCAGCACGCCATGGGACCGATGGCGTTGCTCGACCTGCGCGAGGCGGGCGGCACCGATCACATGGCGTCCGTGGTGAAGGGGCTCGGCTGGCTCGACCATCATCCCGAAGTGCGCGAGCCGATGGTGTCCGAGAAGCATTCCGTGATCTGGCGCAAGGCCGCGCGGCGCGAGCCCAGAAAGATGGTGCGTGCAGTGTCCGCTCTCACCACGCGTTTCAAGCCGGGACTGAAGCTGCCGGGCCTCGACATCCTCTTCCCGCCTGCCCGCATCGACCATGAGTGCCGGCCCTATGAGTTCGGTTGGATGCTCTATGCCTGGCTCGGCGGAGGCGCCGTGCTGGCTGCTCGGGATGGATCCCCAAGGGATGAGGAGAACGGGAGGGCATGATCATGCGCCATCGACGCCAGCTTCTTTTCGGCCTCTATTTCGATCCGCTCTCCATGGACGAGGTGATCGAGCAGTGCCGCAACGCGCTGGTCACGCGCAGCCGGGTGCTGCTCGGCGTGCTCAACGCGGCCAAGATCGTCAATCTGCGCGGCGACGAGGCGCTGCGCAACTCGCTGATGGAATGCGACCTCCTGCTCGCCGACGGACAGTCGGTGGTTTGGGCGAGCCGGCTGCTCGGACGGCCGCTGCCCGAGCGAGTGGCCGGCATCGACATCTTCGAGCGCTTGCTGGGCCTGGCCCATCGCGAGAACCGCTCGATCTATCTGCTTGGCGCAAAGCCGGAGGTGCTGGCCGCGCTTCAACTGCGCCTCGCTCAGGCCTATCCCGGATTGCGCATAGCGGGCAGTCATCATGGTTACTTCAAGGCTGCTGAAAGCGCCGAGGTCGCCGAGGACATCCGACAGTCGGGCGCCGACATGCTGTTTCTCGGCATGACCTCGCCGAAAAAGGAGATCTTCCTCGGTGCGCACGGGGCTTCGCTCGATGTGCCGATCCTTCATGGCGTCGGCGGTTCCTTCGACATCCTGGCCGGCCTCACCCAGCGTGCTCCCGATCATTGGCAGCGCTCCGGATTCGAATGGGCCTATCGCGTGATGCAGGAGCCGCGCCGGCTCTGGTGGCGCTATGCGCGCACCAACACGATCTTTCTGGCGTTGACACTGGCCGAGCTCCTGCGCCCGGCCCGCGCCTTCAAGCGCAGCCGCGCTTCCGCCGTGATGCAGCCGGCGGAATAAGGCCGTTGGTTCGATACCGTCATTCAGTGCCTGAGATTCCGAGTCCGGGGGGACGAGAGAATGCATAACCTGTTCAAAGGCCGGGTCGCCATCATCGGCCTGGGCTATATCGGCTTGCCGACGGCCGTGGTGCTCGCCACGCGCGGCATCGAGGTGATCGGCGTCGACGTCAATCCGCAGACGGTCTGTGCTGTGTCGCGCGGCGAGGTGCCCTTCGTGGAGCCGGACCTGGCGGTGGCCGTCAGCGGTGCGGTGGCCATGGGCCAACTGAAGGCGACATCGGAAACGCCGGAGGCAGACGCCTTCATCATCGCCGTGCCCACACCCTTCAACGAGGACCATTCGGCCGACTTGTCTTACGTCGAGACCGCTACGCGCCAGATCGCGCCGCATCTGCGGCAGGGCAACATCGTTGTGCTGGAATCGACCTCGCCGCCCGGCACCACGGAGAAGATCGCGGGCTGGATCGCGGAAGAGCGGCCCGACCTCAAGATGCCGCACGACACCGAGCCCAATGCCGACATCTTCGTCGCCCACTGCCCCGAGCGCGTTCTGCCCGGGCGCATCATGATCGAGATGATCACCAATGACCGGATCGTGGGCGGGCTGACCAAGCGCTGTGCGGAAGCTGCGGCCTCGATCTATCGCATCTTCGCGCAAGGCGAGATCCTGCTGACCGATGCCGCGAGTGCCGAGATGGCGAAGCTCGTCGAGAACGCCTATCGCGACGTGAATATCGCGTTCGCCAATGAGCTCTCGGCGATCGCCGAGCATCTTCACATCGACGTCTGGGAAGTGATCAAGCTCGCCAACCGTCACCCGCGCGTTTCGATCCTCAATCCGGGGCCGGGTGTGGGCGGCCACTGCATTCCGGTCGATCCGTGGTTCATCGTGGCGGCTGCGCCCCAGATTTCCCCGCTGATCCGCACCGCGCGCGAAGTGAACGACCGTCGCCCGCACCATGTGGCCGAACAGGTCATCGGCAAGGCCCGCCGCTTCCGCACGCCGACGGTGGCGTGCCTCGGCCTCACCTTCAAGGCCAATGTGGACGATATCCGCGAAAGCCCGGCCGTCGAGGTGGTGGGACTGATCGCCGAAGGTCTGCCCGATGTCGAGATCGTGGTGGCCGATCCTTACGTCGATGCACTCCCGCGCCAGCTCGCTGGCCGTGACAACATCAAGCTCGTCGGCGCGCATCAGGCGGTGGAAAGTGCCGATATCGTGGTGCTGCTCGTCGAGCACGAGCCGTTCAAGGCGATGCGGCACACGCGGCTCAGCGGCAAGGTCCTCTACGACACGCGCGGCGCCTGGCGCTGACGCGCTGGCACCATTCCTGCGACAGTTCGGCCCGCAGCGCGAACAGGCGCTGTGGGCCGAAGGTTTTCGAAGGAAGTGGTTGAAGCACGCGACGGGACCCGCCGAGCGGCACCCGCCAATCCGGTAGATCAGGCGGCGACGTTCTCGGTGACTGCCGGCAGCGGCGCGGCGTCGAACTCGTCCACGGCAACAGCGAGGCCGAAATAACGCTCGATGGCCTTGACGGTGCGCTCCGCCGCGAGGCCATCGCCGTAAGGATTGACCGCTCGCGCCATGGCGTCATAGGCGGCCGCATCCGTCAGCAGCGCCACCGTTTCCCGCACGATGCGCTCTTCGTCGGTTCCGACCAGCTTCACCGTGCCGGCTGCGACCGCTTCGGGCCGTTCTGTGGTCTCGCGCAAAACCAGAACCGGCTTGCCGAAGCTCGGCGCTTCTTCCTGCACGCCGCCGCTATCGGTCAGCACCATGCGGCAGCCGTGAAGGGCAAGCACGAAATCGCTGTAGCCGAGCGGTGCCGTGATCAGCACATTGGCCAGCCCTTCGAGCGGTGGCAGAAGCGTTTCGCGCACGCGCGGATTGAGATGCGCGGGCAAAAGGAACGTGTGGTCCGGGAAAAGCCGCGCGAGACGTGCGATGGCGCGTGCCGTGCGCTCCATCGGTTCGCCCCAGGATTCGCGGCGATGCGCGGTGACGAGCACATAAGGCTTGCCGGCAAGCGAGACGAGGTCCGGGTTCTCGATCGGGATTTCGCGGCTTGCGACGTCGAGCAGCGCATCGATCACCGAATTGCCGGTGACGAGGATATTTTCCGGGGCGATGTTGTCGCGCAGGAGATTGGCTTTCGCCTCATGGGTGGGGGCCAGATGCAGGACCGAGACCTGCGAGGTGATCCGGCGGTTCATCTCTTCGGGAAACGGATTGTAGCGGTCGCCCGTGCGCAATCCTGCTTCGAGGTGGATCACCGGGCACTTGGCATAAAATGCCGCGAGGCTCGCGGCGAAGCAGGTCGTGGTGTCGCCCTGTACCATCACCGCGTCGGGCTGTTCCTGCGCGATCAGGTCGGCCACGCCGGCGAGCACGCGGCAGGTGACGTCTTCCAGACGTTGCCGTTCGGTGATGACGTTGAGGTCGTGTCTGGGCACGATGCCGAAGAGCCCGTTGACCTGGTCGAGCATCGCACGGTGCTGGCCCGTGACCGCCACGATCGGCATGCAGGTCGTCGAACGTTCCAGTGCCGCGATGATCGGTGCGACCTTGATGGCTTCGGGCCGCGTGCCGTAGACGACGAGAATCTTGCGCATGTTCCGGTCCCCCGTCTGAAACGAATGCCGTGCCGGACGATTGAATTTAGCCGGCTATTAATATCCGTATTTCTGCATGGTCGTGTGGCAGCGGTTGAGCACGACGCCGAAGAAGTTGGCCCGTCCCTCGAACTCACGTTCGCACTGCTCGATCTCGGCAAGCGTGGTCTGTCCGGCGGCCGCCACCAGCATCACGCAGTCGACATGGGGCAGAAACGCCATCACATCGTCGCTGGCGAGCATGGGCGGCAGGTCGAAGATCATCACATCGGGTGCGAGGCTTTCTCTGACCGTCTCGATGGCGCGCGTGGTTTCCGCACCTTGCAGAAGCTCGGCAGGCATCGGTACGGGCGCATCGTTGGGAGCAAAGGCAAGGTTGGCGCCGAATCGCAGAAAGGTGCGCTCGACGCCTGCGCGACCTTCCAGAAAGGCGCGCATGGATGGCGCTTCACGCAGGCCCAGCGCGTTGGCGACCTGCGGTCGCCGCAGATCGAAATCCACGAGAACCGTCCGGCAGTCCTTCTGGTGTGCAAGGCTGAAGGCGAGGTTGAGCCCCACCACGGTCTTGCCGCAGCCGGCGGTCGGCGAGGTGATGGCGACCGAACGCCAGTTGTTCTCACGCAGTGTCTGCAAGAGTTTCGTGCGAACTACATCGAAGGCCGAGGACGCCGGATCCCTGCGCTCGAAGGCAAGAATGCGGCTGTTGGCGGCGACGCTCGGATCGATGTCGATGGAGTGCAGCGCATCCCAGGCGGCACCCTCGGCCGCCTGCGGACCCCCTTGGAGCAGTTCAGGCTTGAGGCTGATCAGGGGATCCCGCATCGGAATCACGGGTGAGGCGCTGCTGCTCATGCGGCCATCCTCATGCATGTCAGTCAGCGGGTAGGCGGCGGAGAATTCTTCGGAGCGCATCGACATCTCTCACATCACCCGATTGGAGCCGAGGCTCACGGCGACATGCTCGATCAGTCCAGTGATCGGCTGGCGGTAGTGCTGGACGACAAGAAGAAACAGCGGCAGCGCACAGGCCATCGTGAGGGTGCCGAAGGCGAGCCTGGCCTGCTGCGTGCGCTTCTCGCCTTCGATCCAGATATAGGGAATGGTCGCGAGCGGCTGGATTTCGAGCATCTGCGCGAGCTCGGTCGGGCGGCGGATCGATTTGTCCAGGAGCTCGAGCAAAACGACGAGGCCCAGCCCCATCACGATGCCCATCCCCAAGCCCATGGCCACGATCTTGCTCTTCTTGGGGCTTTCCGGCTTGGCCGGCGGCTGGGCTTGCTCGATCACCGAGATGCGCCCGCCCTTGGAGCGCATTTCGATCTGTTCACCGGTGGATGCCTCGGCGAGCTTGGCCACCGCCGTGTTGTACTGGGCCTGCACATTGTCCCGGCTGCGTTCGAGCGCATTGAGCGTGGTCTGGTTGGTGGGCGTGGCCGCGATGGTCTTGCCGAGCGTCGAAAGATCGTCCTCGATGCTGCTCCGCTCGCGGCCGATCTGGGAAAGTCGCTCGTCGATCTCGGAGAGCTGGATATCGAGGCTGGAAGGCTCGGTCTTGCGACTGGTCGTATTGGCCGTCTGGTTGTCCTGCACGCGCCTTTGCACCGCGGCGATGCGGCCCTTGAGAGTCACGATGTTCGGGCTTGCCTCCGAATAGATCGAAAGTTGGTCGGACAGCGCGCGATTGAGGTCCTGCAGCATCTGCTGGTCGGGTGTCAGCGGGCCCGCACCGCCGATTTGGCCGGTGTTCTCGAAGAGCCGCACGAGATTGTCGCGCCGCAGGCGAAGGCCAGCTTCCTCGCGGTCGAGCAGTGCAAGTTTTTCCTGGCCGTTCGACTGGCGGGTGCGACGGAAGTCGATGCTGTCGGGCAGTGCGTCCTTGTTGGCGTTCTTGAATCGCAGGATCTGGGATTCGAGTCCGGTCAACTCGTTGCCCAGCCGCGACACCTCACCGTTGAAAAAGGCCTGCGTGTCGCCGGCGCGGCCCGTGCGCACTCGCATGTTGCGGTCGAGCACGATATCGGCAAGCTCGTTGGCGACGCGTGCCGCGAGTACCGGATCGCGCGCATCGAAGGACACGTTGAAGACATTCGCGCTCTGCTCGCCGGGTGTCACGGTAAGCGGCACCTGTTCGAAAAGGATGCGTGCGCGCATGTTGTCGACAAGCGTGTCGTCCGAAAGCTGCGCACGTCGCTCACCGAAGATGTTCAGCCGGTCGGCGAGGTCGAGCATGATCTCGCTCGTCGTGATTTCCTGCTCGATGATCTGAATCTGCTCAAGCGCGCTCGTGGGAACCGTGGATTTGGCAAGGTCGGAGGGAATCTGTGGTGCTTCCGCCAGAAGCTTGGTGCTGGCGCGATAAACCGGGGGCAGAAGAAGGGCGGTTGCGATCCCGAGGGTCGCGCCGAGCGCAACGATGCCCAGAAAAAGCGGGAGCCGCTTCAGAAAGACCGAAAACAGATGGCGAATATCGAAATCACCCATCGCGAAGCGCAAGCTCCCTTGCCGGATTGGTTCCCGATCTTCGGCCGGCTAGGGCTTGAAAGCCTAGACAGACCTTAGGAGGGCTTGGGTAGGGAGGCCCATCCCGACCTCCTCGCTCCGATGACCGAGCCTATGCACCTTAAGGATTAGACCGGCGCCGGGCTCGACATTTCGGCCTATAAGGCGCCCATGGCCGCTGCGGCCATGGCGCCCGCATCGGCCGGCTGTAGAATCTGCTCGGCGCTGGACGCCGTCGCGCGGAGGTAGAGATCGGCAGCCCAATAGGCGAGTTGCATGATGGTCAGAGTGGGATTCGCGCTGCCTGCCGTTGGAAACACTGCCGCACTCACCACGGCAAGGTTGGGCACGGCGTGGCAGAACAGGTCCGGCCGTGTGACCGAGGAGGCGGGATTCGTTCCCATTCGCGCCGAGCCGGAAGGGTGCGCACAGGCTTCCGCGCTGGCGGTGATGAGCGCTTGCGGATCGCGCGCCGCGGAGGAAAGCCGAAGCGGGCAGCGAGCTTCCAAGCCGGACTTCTTCCAGTAATCGGTCAGGCAGGCGACGGCCGTGCGGAAAGTTCGCTCGTCGGCAGCAGTCGGCTTCCACTCGAGGCGAGCATTGCAGGTGCCGAGCCTGTCACGCGTTTCACCGAGCGAGATGCGGTTCGCGTGATGCGGCAGTTGCTCGACGCACAGGAAGATGCGCTGCGTGACATCGGGGGGGACGTAAAGACGCTTTCTGGCGAAGCGCCAGTAGGCCGAGCGGACGACTGTTCCTGCATGCGCCGCGATGTGTCCGAGCCCTGCAACGTCGAGCCGCCTTTCCTGCAATCCGTGTGCAGCGGCTCGAAGATTGCCTAGCACGCTGGTCGACAGATCCATCGATACATAGGCAAAAGCCCCCGACACGTCATGCTTGACCTGGGCGCCCGCCGACAGGTCGAGATGGATGTCGCGCCGCGTCCCCTTCATGAACAGATAGCCGAAGAGCTGTCCCGTCAGCTTGGGATCGGTGCGGTCGACCGTAGCAATTTCGGCCTTGAGATGGTCCTGGAAGAAGCGACCCAACACGCGGCAGCGCTCGAACGCGCGCTGTTCAGATACCTTGTCAAGAAGCAGCAAAAGGCGTGTGCTTTCGATCGTGCCGGCCGCGAGCACGAAGCGGTCAGCATGGATGGTGATCTCGCGTCCGTTCAGGCTGCGCGCCGTCAGCGCTTCGAGCCGGCCGCTGAGCCTGTCGAGTCGGAAGTCGTACACCGTGGCGTCGAGCCAGACTTCGAGATTGGCATTGCGGGCGCATTCTCGCCGAAGCTGGGCGCCCAGATTGCACTTGCGGAAACTCGGACACTTGGCCCATCGCGGATAGAAGGTTTCAGCGTCCGCCGGAAAGCGGCCTTCTTCCAGCCCGCCGCTCTCATCCCCCATTGTGTCGAACGACCCATCGGCCAGACCGAAAAGTGTCTCGATCTCTTGCTGGTAAGGCGTGAACCGCGTCATCGAGACAGGCCACCCCGATTGGCCCAGATTGCGGCGCGGGCCGGTTTCATAATCGGTTATGGGAATCATCCGTCCACCCCAGCGGAAGGAGGTGCCGCCGAGACCGCGGTGCCGACCGCTCAGTGAACGGCTGTAATATCCGTTCGGGTCCTCGATCTCGTTGAGCGACTGCCATTCCTCGCCGTGATCCGCGTCACCGCTTTCGAGAAGAACGACGCGCCGGCCGGCCGCCGCGATGCGGCGCGCCATGAGCAGGCCCGCAATGCCCGCACCGACTATGCAGATCGGTGCAACGACCCGCTCAGCTTCCGCGCCGATTTCGGAGAGACGAAACAGAGACATGCGGCTCGAACCTTCTGACCCAAGCGATGTGATTTCATTCTCAAATGATAATGAAATGGAGGCAGGGGTATGAAGTCATGGCCAATCCTCCTTTTGACCAATATTGCCTCTCGCCAATAATCGTGGTCTCTCGTGACGGCATGCACCACGCGGATTAAGTAGTTGTCCGCTTGAGCCGTGCTTTGTGCTTCCGCCAGACAGACGAGGTTCGAGCCATGCAAGCCGTTCCGCAGCTGAGCGTGATCATTCCACACCTCAACGAGCCAGGTGAACTGCGGCGCTGTCTCGCGGCGCTAGCAAACCAGGAGGTGGAAAAAGGAAGCGTCGAGGTGATCGTGGTGGATAACGGCTCGCGCGAGCCGCCGCGCACGGTTTGCGACGGATTTGCCGATGTGCGGCTCGAGATCGAGACCGTTCCCGGTCCGGGCCCCGCACGCAATCGCGGCGCAAGCGTTGCGCGCGCGCCGCTTCTTGCCTTCATCGACGCGGACTGCTTGGCCGATCCTCGCTGGGTTTCGGCTATCCTCGACTTCATGAACAGGCATCCGGAGATCGATTTTCTGGGGGGCGAGATCGGTATCGAGCCGCAGGACCCCGATCGGTTGAGCGCAGTCGAGGCCTACGAAAGCGTCTTCAGCTACCAGGTGCGGCGTTATACCGAAAAGCTCGGCTTTGCGGCCACAGGAAACATGGCGGTGCGCGCCGACGTGTTCCGGCGTGTCGGTCCCTTCGGCGGCATCGCCACCATGGAGGACACGGAATGGGGGCAGCGCGCGACCGCGATGGGCTTCAAGGTGGCGTTCCTGCCTGAAGCGCGCGTGACGACGCCGTCCTGCAAGTCCTTTGCCGAGCTGGCGCGCCGCTGGGACCGTCATGTGGCGCATGAGTTCCGCCATGTCGGCATGAAGCCGGGCCGCCGGGCGGTCTGGGCGGCAAAGGCTGCCGCGGCCGTTGTCTCACCGCTCGCATCCGTGCCGCGTATTCTGCGATCCGACCGTCTTCAAGGCTTGGCGCCACGCTGGCGAGCCTTCGTTTGCCTGGCGAGGGTGCGCTTTTACCGGGCCCAACTGATGGCGCGCCTGCTTTGGCGCAACGACGCGGGTGCAATGGTCGGTCTTTGGAACCGCGAAGCGTCCTGATCCGATTTCAACTTCATTGCGCGGGTTTCGCCTGCGGACATGGCCAAGGGGGTTCCGGCGCATCCTGAAATATGCCTGCCCATGGCGCACTCGATCCCAGGCTTGCCGTCAGGATGCGCAAGCCTCGCCAATTGGATCGATTTCCTTTCTCAAACCAATGCCACGATCGGATGTTGCGGGGTGCCCATCTTCCTCCATACGGCTGAGCGAATTGCGCCGTGTGAAGAATGGAAAAGCAGAAAAATTCTGCCCGATCCGGGATATATTGCGGAAGGAATCGATCGAGAGCGTGGTTGAACCATCCGATCTAGAGCAATGTTGCTAGGTCTAGACGATTGATAGCCTCGGGACGGGGCGATTAAGATTCGTTAAATCTTGCGGGTAGCCGAATCGACTGCTGCCTTGAAGGATTTCGAGGGGTTGTCGCGCCGCGCACAGAGCGCGCGGCCATGGCAGCAGCGCCCAACATAGTCTTCATATCTGGAGGCCTCCATGACGGAGTCCGTTGCCAGGCTGCATGAGCGCGGCCTGATGCTCGATAGCGCTTGGATTCTTCCCGGCTCGCGTCCCTTGAAGCTTTATCCGAAGGTGAAACGCTGCATCGATGTGGGGGCGACGCTTCTGGCAGCCCCGTTTCTCCTTTGCCTTATCCTTGTTCTCGCCATTCTGATCCGCCTCGACGGGGGGCCGGCCTTCTTCGCGCAGCCGCGTATCGGCATGAACGGGCGGCCGTTCCGTCTATGGAAGCTACGCTCCATGCAGGTCGACGCGGAAGCCTGCCTTCGGCATTATCTGGAAACCAACGTGGAGGCACGGCTCGAATGGGAGCGCAACCAGAAACTCCGCGAGGATCCACGCATCACGCCGCTCGGCCGGTTGATCCGCAAGTACTCGCTCGACGAACTGCCACAGTTTCTCAACGTGTTGCGCGGCGAAATGAGCCTCGTCGGGCCTCGTCCCATGCTCTTGGATCAGCGCAGGCACTATCCCGGCACGGCCTATTTCGCGCTGAGGCCCGGGCTCACGGGGTCCTGGCAGGTCAGCGACCGCAACGACTGCTCGTTTGCCGAACGGGCACGCCACGACAATCGCTATGCCGCCGCCATGTCTTTCGCGACAGACCTTCGCATCCTTGTGATGACGCCCCTGGTAGTGGTCCGCGGCACGGGGATTTGATTGGAGAACATCAGGGCTTTGCCTTGGGAGAGTAGCGGCCAAAGAAAAAGCGGGCATATCAGCTGCGATATGCCCGCTTTTTTCAATCTCTTTCCTGGGGACCTGCAGGAGAGCCGCTGTCACCCCACCCTTTAGTTCATAGGAAAGAGATCATTGATCTTGAAAGCCACTTCCGTGCGGTTCGTCGCCTTCAGCTTTTTCATGATGTTGCGGATGTGAACCTTGACGGTGCTTTCCCGCAGATTCAACTCATAGGCGATGATCTTGTTCGCCTTGCCGCGCCGAAGCGCTTCCACCACCTCCGTCTGGCGCAGGGTGAACATGCCCGAAAGCGGACGTGCCGTTTCGTTGCCGTTTGGGATCAGCTTGCGCATGGCAAAAACGCTGGATGCCGGCACGAAGGTCCCACCTGCCATGGCGAGCCCGATCGCTTCGATGCAGACCTCCACGCCCACCGAGCTCGGAATATAGCCCCGTGCGCCGCAATCGAGTGCGCTCAGGATCTGGGCGAGGTCGTCCGAGTCGGCGAGCAGGATCACCGGCACCGGTGCGAACTCGCTTGAAAGTTTGCGGATCTCGCTTTCGGTTGCTGCATCGGAAACCTTGCGGCCGCCGATATTGAGCAGGATGGCCGAAAGCGGCGGGTTGAAGTCCTTCTCCAGCTTCCACTCCTCCATGGAGCTGAAATGGAGGATCTTCATCTTGAAGCCGCGCGATACCATGCTTTGTGCGAGACATTCACGGTCGAGGGCGCGCGGGTCGATGATGACCAGCGAGCGGTCGAGTCTGACCGCCATGTCCCGTCCCCCACTCTCCTTGGATGCCATATCCGAAGAGAAGAGATGAATGGGAGCTGCGTGCCGCGCTGCAGCCATGCTGCTCCCGTTCGATGCTACGATCTGTTCCATGTAACCCCCAATTCCAAAAGGCGGTTCGTCCGCCCGAAAGTTGAAAGATTATGGGAAACCGAGAAGCGATGTCGCATGCCGGAGTCATCCTCCAGCCTACGAACGAATGTGCCCCCACCTTCCCCCGATGAGCACTCCCTGCACCGTCCTGTTTACCTGTTTTTAACCCACCGTCTATTGATCTAGGTTAATAATTGATTGATTTATTCTTGTGTCGAAAAGACGACGACTCTCAATCAAGTGGTTAATTCAGTTTTGATGAACCCAAGCGCGCCTTGGTTTAGTATCAATTTGACGTATTCGACTATTTGGATGGATGCGGGCTTGTGGTTTCCTTCGCGCAAACTCGCAGGTGAGGGCGGAAGTAAGTAATCGTCTAATCATGTGGTCGTATCGAATGCGGTGCGCCCTCGCCTGAAGGATGAGGCCATGATTGCAGCATAACGAAAGGAGAACTGTGAAGCGGCTCACGCTCAAGTCGGTTCCACCACTCGCCTAAGCTGCCCGACCCCAAGCGGGCTGACCGAACATCTCGGCGCAGTGCCGGGAGATTTCATTTCTTCGAGCGGATCAACACCTTCCGGTCGGCCAATATTGGACCGTCCTATTCGGAAGATGGTTCGATGCGGGTGGGAAGACCCTCGAACGAGGAGCATGAGCCGGATGTCGATCTTGGTGAGCAGGCGAGCATCCCTTTTCCACCGATCTCACCCATAAAGCTTATCGCGCCACCTCCAATGACGAGCTTCAGCTCTTGCCGCGATCGCACATCATGTGGGGCTGCAGGGTTTCGGTTCAGCGACCTCTTTGGGGAATGAAGTCATGTTTGGTGCAAAACCGCGGAAGCCTGCTCTCGCGGGCTCCTCCAACCTTGTTGCGGCGCCCGTGACGTTCAAAGGGGCTTCCGATCCGGCTGTGGTCTCGCTTGACGCCATCACGGGCCATGTTGGTAACGTATCCCAAAGTTCCAGTTCGAATGGAAGCGGTGCCGCAACATCGTCGGGAGCCTCGTTGCGCTTCGTCTCGACGTTCAAGTCCTCCCCCGTCTGGGCGCCCTCGGCGGCTGCACAAGGCGCTGGGTCCGACGGTGCCTCTGCCGACCGTCACGAAGACGGCCAGCCCAATTCCTCCGTGCGACTCGTCTCATCCCCTGCCAGGCCGGCGACGAGCTTCCGCGTCGTCCGTTCGCCCGATACGGCCGCTTCGGGTGGCGATGCGGGAGCAGGATCGGGCGAACGGACGCCTGTGAAGCTTGAGACGCCAGCCACATTGGAAAGCGCTTCCCAGACAGCAGCCTCAAGCCTGATGGGTGGCGCGCCCGGCATGGCGGGCGTCGAAAGCTCGGGCAACAATGCTGTTCCATCGACGATGACCACTGCACCGGTGGCGCGTTTCACGACGTCGAGCGCAACGACGCAAACGACCGAACCGCAACCGGCCTCGCTCGCCGCCGGGCCGGCGATGAACAAGATCGCACTTGAGAACCTGAAAGAGGGCAATCCCGAGAGCGAGTGGGGTATCACGGGCGATGGCGATGCCAATATCCAAGGCTTCGCCACCAACATAAGCACCAATATCGGCGGCACGGTCGATTTCAAGATTGCCACCGATTCCACCCATTACCGCATCGATATCTATCGCATGGGCTATTACGGCGGCGATGGCGCGCGCAAAGTCGGCTCGATCGACAAATCGTTGACGAGTGCCCAGATCCAGCCGCATCCCATCGTCGACATGGACAAGGGCCTGATCGACTGCGGCAACTGGGCGGTCTCGGCGAGCTGGGCGGTCCCGAGCGATGCCGTGTCGGGCCTCTACTTCGCCAAGCTGGTGCGCGAAGACGGCACCAAGGGCGAAAGCATCATTCCCTTCGTGGTCCGCGAGGACGGCTCCAAGAGCGACATCGTCTTCCAGACCTCGGACACCACCTGGCAGGCCTACAACGAATGGGGCGGCGCGAGCCTCTACTTTGGCGAGGTGCCGACCGATCCCAACGACATGATCGCCTATATGCCGCCCAACTGCTCCTGCGGCATCAAAGCGATCGGGCGTGCCTACGAGATCAGCTACAACCGCCCGCTCGTGACCAACACCAGCACCAAGGGCGGGCCGCACGATTTCATCTTTGGCGCCGAGTATTCGGCCATCCGCTGGCTCGAGCAGAACGGCTACGACGTTTCGTATATTTCTGGCGTGGACACCTCGCGAAACGGTTCGTCGTTGCTCGACCACAAGGCATTTCTGTCGGTCGGCCATGACGAATACTGGTCGGGCGAGCAGCGCCAGGCGGTGGAGGCTGCACGGGATGCCGGCGTCAATCTCGCTTTCTGGGGTGGCAACGACTGTTACTGGAAAATCCGGTGGGAAGACAGCATCGACGGCAATGGCACACCCTACCGCACCATGGTCTGCTACAAGGAGACTTGGGCCAATGCCGACATCGACGAAGGTGGGGCAACCGGCACGTGGCGTGACCCGCGTTATGCCGATCCCGGCCAGAAGCCCGAAAATGCCCTTATCGGCACGATGTTCCAGGTCGACAGCTATCGGGAAGACCAGATCACCGTTCCTTACGATTATTCGCAGCTCCGCTTCTGGCGCAACACCGATATCTCACAGCTTCAGCCGGGTGAAACCGGCACGCTCGCCAAGAACCTGCTTGGCTATGAGTGGAACTCGGATGTCGACAACGGCTTTCGGCCTGACGGTCTGATCAATCTCTCGCTGACCAATGTGTCGGTGCAGCAATATGTGTTCGACTATGGCTCGACGGTGGGTGCCGCAGATGCGCAGCACAGCCTGACCATGTATCGCGACGCAAAGAGCGGTGCGCTGGTCTTCAGCGCGGGCACCGTGTTCTGGTCCTGGGGTCTCGACTCGAACCATACGGGTGCCGCGACCCCAACCGACCCTAACGTCCAGCAGGCCATGGTCAACATGTTCGCGGATATGGGCGTCCAACCGACCACGCTGGTCGCAAGCCTGATCGCTGCGAGTTCGACCGAAGACTTCGTCAAGCCGACCTCGACCATCACCTCGCCGGCAATGGGCGAGGCGCACACGGAGGGCCAGCGAATCGTCATCACCGGCACGGCAACCGATGGCGGCGGCGGGCGCATCGCCGGTATCGAGGTTTCGGTCGATGGCGGCCTGACCTGGCGCAAGGCAACGGGCACGACATCCTGGACCTACGCCTGGAACGCGCAGGCGGCAGGCACCTACGTGATCAAGGCGCGCGCCACCGATGACAGCCTGAACATGGAAACGCCTTCGGCGGGTACCACCATCACGGTCTCGCTGCCCGACACCAACAGCCTGTGGACCTATGCGGCGAAGCCTGCTCAGGAAACGACGGTCGAGCGCAAGCCGGTCGAGCTTGGCGTGCGCTTTTCCTCCTCTTCCACCGGCTATGTCTCGGCGATCCGATTCTACAAGGGGCAGTACAATATCGGCGAGCACACGGTAAACCTGTGGACGGCCGATGGGCAACTGATCGCAAGCAATGCTTCGGTAAGCGAAACAGCGACGGGCTGGCAGACGGTGAAACTGGCTCAGCCGATCCGTATTCAGGCGGGTGTCACCTACGTCGCCTCCTATCACACCAACGGATTCTATTCGGCCAGCACTGGCTATTTCAACTCCGGTTACACCAGCGGTCCGCTGACCGCCGAGGCAGGTGGCGGCGTCTACAAATACGGTGATGCAGGCACTGCGGTCCCCGACCAACGCTATCTGAACGAGAACTACTGGGTCGATGTCGTGTTCAAGCCAGGGGCGGCGCCCGTCAACGGTACCCCGAATGCGCTCGACGATTCAGGCTTTTCGACCTCAGGTAATACACCGCTCTCGATCGCGGCCGCACAGCTTCTTGCCAACGACAACGACCCGGACGGCGATCCACTGAGTATTGTAAACGTTGCCGGCGCCGTGAACGGAACGGTCGCATTCGACAGCCGAACAAATGCTGTCACCTTCACGCCGACGAATAATTTCAGCGGAACCGCGAGCTTTTCCTACACGATATCCGACGGGCTTGGTGGTACCTCCACTGCCAAGGTTTCTCTGCAGGTCGGCGCCCCGGCGCCGCAAAGCCTTTTCTCCTCGAGTAGCATGCCGACAGTCCAGAACAGTGGCGACAATGCCAGCGTCGAACTGGGCATGAAATTCGTGGCCGCGAGCAACGGCACGGTTTCCGCGATCCGCTTCTACAAGGGCTCGGCGAGTACCGGTGCACACACGGGATCGCTCTGGTCGAGCACCGGCGAGCGGCTAGGCAATGTGACATTCACCAACGAGACCGCCAGCGGCTGGCAGGTGGCGACCCTTGCCTCACCGATCGCCATCACCGCCGGTTCGACCTACACGGTCTCCTATTATACGTCCTCCGGCTATTCCTACACGCAGAACCAGTTCGCGAGTTCGATCGTGAATGGCCAGCTCACAGCGCCATCCAGTTCCTCGAGCGGAGGCAATGGCGTGTTCCGCTACGGCTCCGGCGGCGTGGCGCCGACCCAGAGCTACGGCAACACCAATTACTGGGTGGACGTCGTCTTCAATCCAGGCGCGACCGTCGCCAATCGCGTGCCGGTCGCAGCCAACGATGCCGGCTTCTCGACGAACCGCGACACGGCATTGTCGCTCGCCGCCGCAGCTCTTCTGGCAAACGACAGCGATCCGGACGGCGACGCGCTCGCCATCACAGGTGTGAGCGGGGCCACCAACGGCACTGTGTCGTATGATTCCCAGAACAAGACCGTCACCTTTACGCCGACCGCTGGCTACACGGGCTCGGCGGGTTTCACCTACTCCGTTTCGGATGGAAAGGGCGGAGTGGCGACAGCCAGCGTTGCGCTCACCGTCACCAGTCCGGCGCCGACGAACAGGGCGCCCGTCGCGACCAACGATTCAGGCTTCTCGACCACCAAGAACACCGCGCTGACGCTTGCCGCCTCGGCGCTGCTTGCCAACGACACGGATGCCGACGGCGATCCGCTCACGATCACCGGTGTCAGCGGTGCCATCAACGGCACCGTGTCCTATGACAGCCAGACGAAGCAGATCACGTTCACGCCGACAGCCGGCTATGCGGGTGCTGCCGGCTTCTCCTATGCCATCGCCGACGGCAAGGGCGGCACGGCAAGTGCGAACGTTGCACTCAACGTGTCGGACCCGGCTGCGACCCAAAGTCTTTTCGCAGGCACCGCCACGCCGGCCGTGCAAAACAGCGGCGACAATGGCGCAGTGGAACTCGGCATGAAGTTCACCGCCTCGGTGGACGGCACCGTCACCGGTGTGCGCTTCTTCAAGGGCTCCGCTAACACGGGTACGCATACGGGCACGCTGTGGAGTGCCAGCGGCCAGCGCATGGGCACGGTGACGTTCACCAACGAGACGGCAAGCGGCTGGCAGACGGCCACCTTCTCGGCACCTGTCGCGATCACGGCAGGCACGAGCTACACGGTCTCCTATTATACCTCGTCCGGCTATTCCTACACGTCGAACGGCTTCTCCTCGGCCGTCAGCAACGGTTCGCTCGCCGCGCCGGTGGGGGCAGGTGTTTTCAGCTACGGCACAGGCAATGTTGCGCCGGCGCAGAGCTATAACAACACCAACTACTGGGTGGACGTGCTCTTCAACCCGGGCGGTACCGCGCCCAATCGCAACCCCGTCGCGACGGCCGATGCCGGTTTTTCGGTTGCCAGGAACACGGCGCTCACCTTCAACGCTTCCGCGCTTCTCGCCAATGACAGCGATCCGGATGGTGACACCGTCGCGGTCACCGGCGTCAGCGGCGCCACCAACGGCAGCGTTTCCTTCGACGCGCAGAACAAGACGGTCACGTTCACGCCGACCGCCGGTTACACCGGTGCGGCGGGCTTCTCCTACGCCATCTCGGACGGCAAGGGTGGCACGGCAAGCGCAACTGTCGCGCTCAACGTGATGGATCCCGCTGCAACCCAGTCGATCTTCGCCGCAACCGACACGCCCACGATCTTGAGTGTCAACGACACCAAGCCTGTCGAACTCGGCATGAAGTTCAAGGCCGACGTGGCGGGCACGATCACCGCGATCCGTTTCTACAAGGGTTCGGACAATACCGGCCCTCATGAGGGGCACCTGTGGAATGCCTCGAACCAGCTCGTCGGCACCGCGACTTTCACCAACGAAACGGCGAGCGGGTGGCAGGAGGCTGCCCTGAATACGCCGGTCAACATCGCGGCGGGCGAGACCTACACCGTTTCCTATCACACCAACGGCTTCTACTCGGCGACCTCCAACGGCTTCGCCACGAACAAGGTGAACGGCAATCTGGAGGCGCTGGTCGGCTCGGTCGCGGGCGGCAACGGTGTCTACAAATACGGTGCGTCGGGCGTGCTCCCCGATCAGAGCTACAACAAGACGAACTACTACGTGGATGTCGTCTTCAAGCCGCAACTCGCGGCGTGAGGTGGCCGTCGTGGAGAAAAAAGCTGTCGACCGCCGTCTGCCCGTTTCGGTGCTCGCCGGTTTCCTGGGCGCGGGCAAGACGACGCTTCTGAACCATGTGCTGTCGAACCGCGAAGGCCTGCGGGTCGCGGTGATCGTCAACGACATGTCGGAGGTCAACATCGACGCCGACCTCGTGCGCGATGGCGGTGCCGAACTGTCGCGCACCGACGAGACGCTGGTGGAACTGTCCAACGGCTGCATCTGCTGCACGCTGCGCGACGATCTTCTGGCCGAGGTCCGGCGGCTCGCCGAGGAGGGGCGCTTCGACTATCTGCTGATCGAGGCGACCGGCATCGCCGAGCCTCTTCCGATTGCTGCGACCTTCTCGTTTCGTGACGAGGGGGGGAGGGCGCTGGCCGACATCGCGCGCCTCGACACGCTGGCAAGCGTTGTCGATGCGACCAGCGTGCTCGACCAGTTCGGTGACTTGTCCAAGCTCAGGGATCGAAATGCCGCCCGCGACGACGCCGACGAGCGCACGCTGACGGATCTCGTGGTGGAGCAGATCGAGTTCGCCGATGTGGTGGTCGTCAACCGTGTCTCCGAGGTGGACGCCGAGACGCGTCTCGCCGTGCGCCAGCTGGTCGCGACCCTCAACCCGGACGCGCGGGTGGTGGAAGCCGATTGGGGTCGCGTGCCGCTGGGTTCCGTGCTCGGCACCGGGCTCTTCGACGAAAAGAAGGCCGCGACCCATCCGCTCTGGCACAAGGAACTCTACGGTGCGACCGCCCACGTGCCCGAGACCGAGGAATACGGCATCGGCTCATTCGTCTACCGCGCTCGCCGGCCATTCGATCCTCGCAAGCTCGACGCGTTTCTTGCCGAGAGGTGGCCGGGCCTGATCCGCGCCAAGGGGCATTTCTGGCTGGCGACGCGGCCCGACTGGGCCGGCACGCTGTCGATTGCAGGCAAGCAGACGCGGATCGAGCCCAAGGGCATGTGGTGGGCGGCGGTTCCGAAAGTCCTCTGGCCACGTTACCCGCAATTTCGCGAACTGCTCGACAGGCACTGGCAGGAACCCTGGGGGGACCGCCGGCAGGAACTCGTCTTCATCGGCACAGGCCTCGACCAAGCGGCGATGCGAGGAGCACTCGATACCTGCCTGGTGGGCGACACCGACACCTTCGCACCGGAGCGCTGGAGCGCGCTTCAAGACCCATTCCCGTCCTGGGAACACCAGCACGCCGCCTGAGGGGCAGGGGCGTGGAACGACCGAGCAACCGTCTGACTTGAGGAGACAGAACATGCATAACGAAACTTACGCCGACGGCGTCGGCGAGATCACCATCACCGGCTCCATCGTGCGCATCAACCTGATGAGCCTGTCGCCCACCGAAATCGACGAGCACGGCAACGCCAAGGCGGTGTTCCGCCAGCGCGTGGTCATGCCGGTGGACGCCTTCGCGAACGCCGTCGAGCTGATGCAGAAGGCCTTTGCGAGCCTGGTCGAAAGCGGCGCCATCCGCCGCGTCAACGACGGCCAGATGGGTTCCGTGCCGCCTGTGCCCGCGCCTGAGCGCGGCACCAACGCTTCGCCCAACTTCAACTGAGGCGAAGATCCCCGCTCGATGAGAGACGATCGGGGACCGAGCGCAGCAACCGGTGGTGCGCGGTGCACCGCCTTGTGAGGCCAGAGTAGAGAGCCGCGGGGGCGGTACGGCCGATGGCAACGCATACCAATCTTTTGTGTCTGGCTGTGGTTGCCCGCAGCCATGGGGTGGATTTGTCGCCCGAACGCCTCGCTCACGATTATTCGGTGGGCGAAGCCATGGTGCCGACCCGGCGCCTTTTGCGCATGGCAAGCGACGCAGGCCTGAAAGCCCGCGCCGTCAGCCTTTCCTGGGCAGGATTGCTGAAGCTCGAAAAGGCTTTTCCGGCGCTCGTCGAGCTCAGCAACGGCAATTGGGTCGTGGTGGTGGGCGCCAGCGCCGGCGAGGGGTTGAGTGGCGGCGCGCCTGTGATCAAGGTGCTCGACCCGCTCGCCGAGCGGCCCGAGCTTCTGCTTCTGAACGAGGAGCAGTTCTGTTCCCGCTGGAAGGGTCGCGCGGTTCTCGTCAAGCGCGCCTATCGCATGTCCGATCCCGACCGGCCCTTCGGCTTTCTCTGGTTCGTTCCGGAACTTTTGCGCCAGCGCAAGCTCTTCGTGGACGTGACGATCGCCGCTCTCATGCTTTATGCGATCGGCCTCGCCACCCCGATCTTCTTCCAGCTCGTGATCGACAAGGTGCTGGTCCATGAGAGCTATGGCACGCTGACGGTGCTCACCATCGGCGTCGCGGTGGCGCTCGGCTTCGACGCGCTCTTCACCTTTATCCGGCGCTATCTGCTGCTTTACGCGACGAACCGCATCGATATCCGCGTGGCGACACGCACCTTCGGCCATCTGCTCAGCCTGCCCATCGCGCTCTTCGAGCAGGTCTCGGCGGGTGTGCTCGTCAAGCACATGCAGCAGACGGCGCGCATCCGCGAGTTCCTCACGGGCCGTCTCTTCCTGACGCTGCTCGACGCGATGTCGCTGTTCGTTTTTCTGCCGATCCTGCTTCTTTACAGCGTCAAGCTGACGGCGGTCGTGGTCGGCTTCACGCTGCTCGTGGCGCTCGTCGTGCTGATGCTGATGGGGCCGTTCCGTCGCCGTCTCCAGACCCTCTACGAGGTCGAAGCCGACCGCCAGGGCTCGCTGGTCGAAACCGTGCACGGCATGCGCACGGTGAAGTGCCTGGCACTCGAGCCGCGCCAGCGCCAGGTCTGGGACGACCAATCGGCACGCTCGATCTCCGTCCGTTTCCAGGTCGAGAAGATCTCGACGCTGGCCCAGAGCATGACGGGGCTGCTCGAAAGGCTGATGGGCGTCGCCATCATCGGCATCGGCGCGCTCGATGTCTTCGCGGGCTCCTTGTCGGTCGGCGCGCTCGTCGCTTTCAACATGCTCGCGGGCCGCGTGTCGGGACCGCTCGTGCAGATCGTGACCATGGTGCACGAGTATCAGGATGTAGCGCTCTCCGCCCGCATGCTGGGGGAGGTGATGAACCGGCGGCCCGAGAATTTCGGCCGTTCGCGCGGTGTGCGCCCCGAACTCAAGGGCGATATCGAGTTCGACCACGTGTCCTTCCGCTACGGGCCCGATGGCGCGCCGGCACTCGACGACGTGTCGTTCAAGATCCCGGCCGGCTCACTCTTCGGCATTGTCGGCAAGAGCGGCTCGGGCAAGACCACCGTCACCCGCATGATCCAGGGGCTCTACCCGATCCAGCAGGGTCTCTTGCGCATGGACGGCACCGACATGCGCGAGATCGATCTCGTGCACCTGCGCCAGAGCATCGGCGTGGTGTTGCAGGACAGTTTCCTGTTCCGTGGCACGGTACGCGAGAATATCTGCGCGGCGAAACCCGATGCGACCGTCGAGCAAGTAGCCGAGGCCGCGCGCCTCGCAGGCGCCGACGAGTTCATCGAGAAGCTGCCACGTGGGCTCGAAACCATGCTCGAGGAGAACGCCTCGAACCTTTCCGGCGGGCAGAAGCAACGACTGGCGATTGCGCGCGCTCTGATCACCGACCCGCGCATCCTGATCTTCGATGAGGCCACCAGCGCGCTCGATCCCGAGAGCGAGGCGATCATCCGTCAGAACCTGAAGCTGATCGCCGAAGGCCGCACCGTCATCGTGGTTTCGCACCGCTTGTCCACGCTGACGGATGCCGATGCGATCCTTGTCGTGGATCGCGGCAAGATCGCCGACCTTGGCCGCCACGACCAGCTCGTGACGCGCTGCATGCCTTATTACCAGCTTTGGAACCGTCAGAACCGGGTGGCAGCATGAGCACGCCAGCGAACAATGGGAACAAGAGTGGCAATGAGGGCAATGCGCCCGCGCCCGCCGTCATCGAAGGTGAAGTCCTGCCGCCCGAAATCGTCGTGAAACGCACGCCCCCTGCGGTGATCTCGGAATTCCAGTCCGACGCGGTGGAACTCGAAGAGCGGTTGCCCTCGCGGGTGGCGCGGGTGATGCTTTATGCGATCACGCTCTTCATCGGGGCGGCGGTTGCCTGGGCCTCGTTTTCCTCGCTCGATGAGGTGGTGGTGGCGCAAGGCAAGCTGGTGACCACGAAGCCGACCATCGTGCTCCAGCCGCTCGAAACCTCGATCGTGCGCGACATTCATGTGGCGCCCGGTGACATCGTGCATCGCGGTGACAAGCTCGCCACGCTCGACCCGACCTTCACGACCTCCGCCGCCGATCAGCAGAATGCCAAGTTCGCAGCGCTCGACGCGCAGATCAGGCGGATCGAGGCGGAACTCGACAATCGCGACTATCGCCCGAGCGTGTTGCCGACCGAGGAGGAGCAGTTGCAGCTTCGCCAATTCGGCCAGCGCCGCGCCTTCTACGTCGCTCAGCTGCAGAATTTCGATCAGCAGATCGCGGGGCAGGCTGCGACGATCCAGACGGCCGCCGAGCAGGGCAAGATCCTGCAGGCGCGTGTCGACACGCTCGGCCAGATCGAGAGCGTGCAGGAAACGCTCTACAAGAAGGAAGTCGGCTCGCTCCTCAACATGCTGTCCGCCCGTGACACCCGCTTCAGCATGGAAGCCTCGCTTGCCCAGACCAAGGGACAGGGCTCGGAAGCCTTCCATGCGCTCGCCAAGCTTCGTGCCGACCGGCAAGCCTTTATCGAGGATTTTCGCCGCGCGGCCGTCGATCAGCTCGTGGATCTGCGCTCCCAGCGCGCAGCTGTGTCCGAAGAGATCAAGCGGATCGAGCTGCGCCAGAAGATGGTGACGCTGGAAGCGCCGGCGGATGCGGTGGTGCTGGAACTTGCCCAGCGCTCGATCGGCTCCGTGGTGCGCGAAGCCGAGCCGATGATTACGCTCGTCCCGCTCGACGTGCCGCTGGAAGCGGAAGTCGCCATCCATTCCCGCGACATCGCGCGCGTTTCGAATGGTGAAGCGGTTCGGGTGAAGTTCGATGCCTATCCGTTCCAGAAGTTCGGTACATGGCCGGGCACGGTGCGCACCGTCAGCCGAGACGCGTTCGCGGCCGACCCTGCGAAAGCGCAGGGAGACCCCGCCGAGGCATCCGTCTTCCGTGGTCGTGTCACACTCGCCGATGCGGCAGTCGGCGCACCTCACACCACGCTCCAGCTGCTGCCGGGCATGACGGTGAGCGCCGAGATCAAAGTCGGTCAGCGCCGCGTGATCTCCTACTTCCTTTATCCGCTCCTGCGGGGGTTGGACGAGAGCCTGCGCGAGCCCTGATCCCGTTTCTCGCCCTGGCTCGCAGGCGTACCCAATTCGTATGCCGCATCATCGTCCATAAGTGGTAGGCTAAGCCAAATGGTGTAGCTCTCGCGGTAAATTGGAAGCAACAATCACCACATTGGTAAAGGCGGAGAACTTATTAAGAGAGTAAATGCTAGAGCTGATCGTATGTGACTTTGGGGAAGGTGCTGAAACCAGTTTCAGTTTTGGTGGGGTCGATGCTGAGGGGTGTGGATGCATTCGCGATCAAGCTTGAGGCCTTCGGTGCGCTGAGCTTGGGGGACCAGGCCGCCTTGAATACCGTTCAGGGGCCAGTCCGGCGTATTTCGGCCGGCACGGAAATCGTGGCCGAAGGGCAGCCGCTGCGGACCGCCTATATCCTGCGCGAAGGCTGGACCTCGTCGTCCAAGCAACTGCGCGACGGGAGCCGGCAGGTCATCGATATCCAGATTCCCGGCGACCATCTCGGCCTTTCCGGCATTCTCCTCAGTGCTTCGGATCGAACCTACACGGCGCTTACCAAGGTTGAGGTGACGCAACTCGATACCGAGCGCCTTCTCGATGCTCTCGGCACCAGTCCGAACCTTGCCCGCCTGCTACTCAAGGCCGCCTCGCGTGAGGAAGCCATGCTGGTCGAGCATCTGGTCAGCATCGGCAAGCGCGATGCCACCGCGCGCACGCTGCACTTTCTTCTGGAACTGGGCGCGCGCATGCGGCTCGTCGGGCGCGGCTCGGCCAACCGGTTCGAGTGCCCGATCTCGCAGGCTACGCTCGCGGATGCGCTCGGCATGACCGCCATCCATCTCAACCGCGTTTTGCGCCAGCTGCGCGAGGCGCAGCTGATGATTTTTCGGGAAGGTATCGTGACCTTTCTCGATGTCGAAAAACTGATCGAAATGGCGGATTTCGACCGTGGCTATCTGGAAGACGGTATGGGTCTGCTCGGGTGATCCTTGTTCGGTTCTAAGACACTTCTCCGCAACCATTGATCCAGCGCTGGCCTCCCGGCAAACCTCTGCTAGGCTGTTCTTCGGGAACAGAACAGCAGCAGAGGAGAGCCCATGTCGACGGTGATCAAGAACGGCACGATCGTGGCGGCCGACCGCTCTTATGAGGCCGACATCCTGATCGAAGGCGAAACGATCGCGGCCATCGGGGTGGATCTGAAAGGCGACACGGTGGTGGATGCCGAGGGGGCTTATGTGATGCCGGGCGGTATCGACCCGCATACGCATCTGGAAATGCCCTTCATGGGAACGACCGCCGCCGAAACCTGGGAAAGCGGCACGGCCGCAGCCCTTTCGGGCGGCACGACCTTGGTGGTAGACTTCGTAATCCCTGGTGAGGCGGGCATGCTGGCGGCTCTCGATGATTGGGAGGCGAAGGCGTCGCGGCAGGCTTCGTCCGATTACTCGTTCCATATGTGCGTGACGGGCTGGTCGAAGAACCATTTCGACGAAATGGAGAAGGTGGTGGGTAAGGGCATCAACACCTTCAAGCATTTCATGGCCTACAAGGGCGCGCTGATGGTGAACGACGACGAGATGTTCGCCTCGTTCCAGCGTTGCGCGAGCCTCGGCGCCTTGCCGCTGGTGCATGCCGAGAACGGCGATATCGTCGCCGCACTCCAGCAGAAATACCTGAGCGAGGGCCTGACAGGCCCCGAGGGTCATGCCTATTCCCGCCCGCCGGAAGTCGAGGGCGAGGCCACCAACCGCGCGATCATGATCGCGGATGCGGCAGGCACGCCGGTTTATATCGTCCACACCTCGACTGAGCAGGCGCATGAAGCGATCCGTCGCGCGCGCCAGAAGGGCATGCGCGTCTATGGCGAGCCCTTGATCCAGCATCTGACGCTGGATGAAAGCGAATATTTCAACCAGGACTGGGACTATGCCGCGCGCCGCGTGATGAGCCCGCCTTTCCGCAACAAGGCGCATCAGGACAGCCTGTGGGCCGGTCTCTCGGCCGGCTCGCTGCAGGTCGTCGCCACCGACCACTGCGCGTTCACGACCGACCAGAAGCGCACCGGGCTCAACGACTTCACCCGCATCCCCAACGGCACCGGCGGGCTCGAGGACCGCATGCCGGTGCTCTGGACGCGCGGCGTCGAAACGGGGCGGCTCACGCCCAACGAGTTCGTGGCGGTGACCTCCACCAACATTGCGCAGATCCTCAACATCTACCCGCAGAAGGGTGCCATCCTGCCGGGTTCCGATGCCGATCTCGTGGTATGGGACCCCAAGCTCGGCAAGACCATCGCGGCCGCCACGCAGAAGTCGATCATCGACTACAACGTGTTCGAAGGCGTCGAGGTGCGGGGCCTGCCGCGCTACACGCTGTCGCGCGGCGAACTGGTCTGGCAACACGGCAAGAACGACGCGCCGCGGCCGGGACGCGGCAAGCATGTGGCGCGCAAGCCGTTCGCGGCGGCGTCCAAGGCCTTGTCGGTGTGGAAGGAGATCACGGCACCACGGGCAGTGACGCGGTCAGCGCAGCATATGCCGATCGGGGTGTGAGGTTTTTTATGGTGAGTCTAGCGGAGACGTCACCACCGCCCCTTACCCCTCCCCACAGGGAGGAGGGGAGACGTCATCGCTGCGTCTCACTCTGAAGCTCGTCGCCTAGCCTAAAACAAGAGGCTCGACTTTCACGTCCCCCCTTCCTCCCTGTGGGGAGGGGTACGGGGTGGGGGTAACCTCTCCACCTCAAGATACCTCGCAATTTCCGTTCCTCATCCCACTCCAAAGGGTGCAAACGGCTCCTGACCATTCCTATATGCGGGGAAATCAACCACGAGGACCCGTTCTTGGCCCGGTCGCGCTTTCGCATCACAGCCCTTCTTGCCAGCCTGTTCATGGTGTTTTCCATGATTGCTGTCGACCATGCCGAGGCACGGCGGGGTGGCAGCTTCGGGAGCCGGGGCACGCGCACTTTCCAGAGCGCGCCGGCGACCCGCACGGCACCGCAGCAGACGGCACCGATCAATCGCTCCATGACGCCCAATCAAGGGCCGACCACGCGGCAGAATCAGGCTCTGCCCGGCGCACAGCCCCGCCCGGGTTTTGGCGGTGGTCTCTTCAGCGGCGGATTGATGCGCGGGCTTCTGATCGGCGGCCTGTTCGGCATGCTGCTCGGTCATGGTTTCGGTGGCATCGGTGGCATGATGAGCATGCTTTTCCAGTTTCTTTTGATCGGCGGTCTGATCTGGCTTGCGTTGCGCATGTTCCGCCGTCAGGAGCCTGCGATGGCAGGCGGTCCACGCGCGAACCGATATGAGGCGCCGCGCCAGCCTGCACCGAATACGTTCAACGTGCCGCGCATGGGATCCGGTGCCGCCCCAAGCGCGCCGGTCAGCCGCGATATCGAACTGAACCAGACCGATCTCGACCGCTTCGAGCGTATGCTGAGTGCGGTGCAGGACGCGTTCAGCCGCGAGGATCACGGCGCGCTACGCCGTCTCACGACGCCCGAGATGGTTTCGTATCTGTCCGAAGAACTG
The DNA here is from genome assembly GCF_024053505.1 of Mesorhizobium liriopis. Classification (GTDB taxonomy): domain Bacteria; phylum Pseudomonadota; class Alphaproteobacteria; order Rhizobiales; family Rhizobiaceae; genus Mesorhizobium_B; species Mesorhizobium_B liriopis. Next base: position 421,082 of record NZ_JAMXQS010000002.1, read on the forward strand.
GCCGACAACGCGCAGAAGGGCGTGCGCAACGAGGTGTCGGATGTGCGCCTGCTTCAGGCCGACATCGCCGAAGCCTGGAACGAGGGCGCGGATGATTATGCCACCGCCGCCCTGCGCTACACCTCGCGCGATACTTTGCGCGACCGCGCAACGGGGCAGATGACGCTTGGCTCCGACGAGACAGCGAGCGAAACCACCGAACTCTGGACCTTCCGCCGCACCAATGGCGGGGAATGGAAGCTGTCGGCTATTCAGGAAGCCTGAACAGGCAGGAGAGCCGCTTTCGCTGCTTGGCCCGCCGCACGTTCACTCCGCGATGGAGTCATGGTCGGTCGTCTATAATGGCAGCTATGACGAAGATCATATGCCTCTCGTTTTAAAGCGAGAGGCTGCTCGCATCCTCCAGCCTAAACTGCTGAGTGCTACAGTCCGGGTTGACAAGAATGGCCCTTACGAGTGCAGGCGTTGCCATCATGGAGAGGTAATTGAGCAGCCGGGCGCGGTAATCGGCCAGCCGCGTGCGTAAGACAGGTTGATCTTCGTAGAGTGTCCCTTCGAACGAGTAGGCGACGCGCTGCTTTGCCCTCTCTTCGCTGATGATCGAACGATACCATCCTTGCGGTGAGACATCCGCGATGCGGACTTTGCATGATCCCATCGTGCCGGTCACCCATTCTGGGGCCGTGTTCGGTGCGGCGTGAGCGACGCTGAAGCCTCGCTCGGAAAGAAACGCTGCGATATCAGGGCCGCCATTGGTATCCGGCGCCTTTTCCGCGCTGCGAAATGCATGAACTTTCGCTGACAGGCTCACGGCCAGTACGAAGGCCGCAATCAGGCTAGGCAAGGCGCGTGGCATCGTTTCTGATCCCATGCAGGCAGATGAGGAAGATGGTTGCAACCGTCAGCCAGCCGAATACGCCTGCGCCGATCGGACCATGGAGGAGATCGTAGGAAGCGGGAAAAAGGCCGATCAGGCTGATCCGCGTCACGTTGAGTGCGATCACCGCGAGACAGGCAAGCAAAGTCCAGAGCATAGCCTTGCGCGACCAATCGCCGGTCTGGAGGTTGACGAAAGTAGCGGCGCAGAGAAACGCCAACGACAGGTTGCTCATCGAAGAACAACTGGGCGCGATGAACATCACGCCCGACCCGTCCGCGAAGGGCACCACATTGTCGTTGACGCTCGTTCCGATGACCCATCCGACCAGCTTCGCGTCGAGCCGCAGGATGAGATCGCTGAACGTCGCGAAAAGAAGTCGCGCCCAGAAAAGCGGGACGGAAAGCGCGAATGCCAGCACACCGGCCCGACGAAGCGAACTTTCCGCAGGTGAAGAGCGGATCAGATATGCTCCCATGAGGGCGATAGCCAGCCAGCCCAGCACAGGAACAGGGAGCAGGATCAGCACCACTGCGGCAACCGCGACCGCAAGATCGGTTCGGCTGCGGGGCTCTGCCGGCACGGCATTCCAAAGCTGCAGAGCGGCGACGGCGCCGGCGAACCACAGAATGGCGCTGACGTCGAAAGTGTTTAGCGCGGCATCGACCCAGCCGTCGCGAAGGACGGATTTATAGATTTTTTCAGCTGAACCGTTCAGAAATGCCAGTACGACCAAGCCCGAGAAAATAGCCTGGCGCGACAAAGCCTGTGCTTCAGCAAGCGGCACACGCCAAGCAGCAGATCGGGCGGCCTCACGTGGCATCACGCCATGCGGGTTGGACAGAGTCGTGTTTGCCTGCAGCATCGCTGCTGCGCCGGATCAGCGGCGATCCGGCGACGACTTGCGGTGCTGCTCGACGTTGCGACGGCGGCGGCGGACGAACCAGGCATAGCTGCCTGCCGCGAGAACCACGGGAATGCCCAGGCCGGCGACCGGTCCAGGGACCGCATGCGAGGTGGGCGGGCCCTTTGGGCCGCCTTTGCCAGGACCGCCGGGGCCACCGGGCCAACCGCCCAGAGCGAGGGCCGGCGAAGCGGCGAGAGTGAGAGCGCAGGCAGCGCCCAGAAGAAGTGACCGAGGCTTTGTCATGACCGTTCCCTGCATCGCGAAAGTTCAAGCGTTGAGAACATTGCGTATCAGGTTGGGAATCAGTCGCGCAGATAGCCTAATGGCTGGAGACATTTTATCGAAAGAATATGCCCTAAGACTTTTGCATTAATTCAATCAAATCCCCGGCATCAGTGGTATTCGAGCGATTTCCCGCTCGCGATGTTGGGAATATCAATAATATTGTTTAGATAAGGCGTTTTATCGTGTCTATCCATAGCACCTTTGGTGAGGTGCAAAAGCGGTTGAGATTATTATATCGGCACAACTTTCTTGCGAGGTCGGATGCCAGCCCAGTTGTCTCGGAAATCAGGCCACCGCCTTCCGCGAGGCGATAAAGTCCGGCAGTTCGGGTTCGGGCCGACCGGCGGTGCGGATCAGCAGGCCGCGCGCGGCAAGTTCGAGCTTTTCCTTCAAACCCAGATGAGCACCGGTTCGCGCGGTGATGAGCGCCTTAACCAGCCCGCGTGCGCGGAGCGCGACTGGGTAGCGGAAGCTTGCACTTTCCAGGAACTCACGCTGCTTGTCGCGGCCCGCCAAGGCCCAGGCCTCGCGCTGCAGGATCTGCACCGCGCGTTTGAGGTCCAGTTCGCGTTTGAGATAGCCGGCCGTGCCGCCGAGATCGCGCGTGGTCTGCGCGCCGTTCTCGGCCCAGACGGCGAGCGGCTCCATCGCCACATAGATGTCTTCCCAGACCGAGAAGGTGCGCAGATATTCCTGCAATGTCGCGGTGCAGGCATAGCCGATCTCGAGCCGGCTCCTGGCATCGCGCGACCAGAACAGTCCGCCATTCGACACGCCGATGCCGGGAATGAGCGAGAGCCTGAACTGGCTGGGCTCGTAGCGGCCTTCCGCGAACATCTCATCGAGAATGCCCGTCTCGCTCAACCGCGCTTCGGGTGTGCCGGAGCCGAGTTCGATCAGCTGGTTGCGCAGGATCAGTTCGACGCCCTGTTCGCGGGCGATGCGGAGATTGTCTTCCATGAAGCGCGGAAGCAGGAAGTTGTCGTCCTCGACCACGCAGAAATAGTCGGCCTCGTGCGGGTTCTGAGCGGTGAAGCACTGGTCGATGTTGCGCGAAGCGAAGTTCTGCTTGGGGTTCAGCGTGTAACAGATGCGCGGATCGGCGAGTGCCTCCACCACGGCGCGCCCGGCACCATTGCGGTCGTCGTCATAGACGTCGCAGATCCAGTTTGTGTGCGTCTGTGCTTGCAGTGACTGGAGCGCACGTCGCAGCATGTCGGGGCGCTTGTAGGTCGGCGTGCGCGCATGGACGAGAAAACCGGATGTTTCCATTCTCAGGCCCTTTTGCGTTCAGGCGACGCCGATGATTCTGTGATCAAGGGTGTGAGGTCGCCATTCGCCGGATCGCGCACCAGCATCTCGACGTCCAAACCGTCCAGGCGTTGGAGAATGGCCGGCGTCTCGTTCGCGTCTTCGACCACCACCGCGCGCAAGGTGCCGCGGGAGCAGAGCGAGGCAGCACGCAGTCCGGCAAGGCCGAACGCAATGACGCGGCTTTCGTTGAGAGCCGCACTCTGCGTCAGTTCGGCCATGCTTTGGCGCTCACCCGCATCCATACCGCCTTTCTCACGGAAGGGCGGAACGGCAACCGCAACGCCGTCACCGACGATGCCGAGTGTTCGCATGACCGTTGACTGCAAATTGGCGTCAGGCAGTTTCTCTCGCAGGAGAAGGACTTGTCCGGTGGGCGCCGTGCTTTCGGCAGTTTTGGCCGGATGCGAGAAGTGCTCGCGCACCGAACGGATGAGGGGCGCCACCAGCGTCGGACGCTTGGCCACCAATGTGGCAGAGCGCGCAACGGCCTTGCGTTTCAGGCTCGACACCAGCTGCTCATAGGCGAGCGCGCCTTCGAGGCCCTTCATGCGCTTGTTCAGCGCCTCTGCCGCCTCGCTCGCAATCGTCGGGTAGGCGACTTGCAGCGCCTTCTGATTGGTGATCATGGCTTCGACTTTCTCTTCCGAAAGCCGGTGCGAGATCGAACCGCTATGGCGGCGGTAGAGATAGGTCGGCTCGGGCAGAAGGAAGAAGCGATTGCCGTCGAGCAGGAAGCGTAAAAGGAAGTCGTAGTCTTCGCCGACGCGGATGGCCTCGTCGTAAGACAGGGCTGCGAGCTTCTCGCGCTTGAGCATCGGCTTGAGATAGCCGAGCGCCGGTAGGCCGGAGTTCAGGCCGTTGGCACGGATGAAATAGGCGGGCGATACCTCTTGCGGCGCGTCGTCGAGCGAAGCGCCCAGAAGCGTCTTGGGCTCGATCGGGCCGTCCTCGGAAAAGAACACCATGTCATCGGCCACGCCATCGGCCTGAAGCGCTTCCGCGCGTTCCAGAATGCGCTCGAAGCGTTCGGGATGAATGATGTCGTCCGAATCGACCACCGCGATCCAGGTGCCGCGTGCCGCACGAAGGGCGGCGTTGCGCGCGGCCGATGGCCCGCCATTTTCCACCATCTCGATCAATGTCACACGTGAATCATGTGCCGCCGCATGGCGGACGAGGACAGCGCTCGCATCGCTCGAAGCGTCATCGGCGACGATCAGTTCGATGTCCGAAACCGTCTGCGCGAGCACCGAGGCGATGGCCGCCGGCAGGTGGGGTGCGCCGCAATGGTTGGCCATCACCACGGAAACGAGGGGGCGGTCCGAGACTTTGGCCTCGCGGGTGAGTGCGAGCGGCAGGGAAGCGGTCATCGGCCCGCTCTCTTACTGGATCGCAACCGGCGGCAGGGGCTGCACGACTTTGAGCACGTCGCCGGGCAGAACCGGTGTGTTCTCGTCGGCGTCGAGCTTGGTCGTCTTGCCGTCCACCGTGCGAGTGAGCGTGTAGCGCAAGGGCGGCAGGCTGCTTTCGCCTTCGGTCGCGGCGAGCGAGGCGAAATCGGCGGCCTCGACGATCAGCTGGCGCTGTGTGCCGGTCTTCATCACCGCTTCGCTCAAGGCGCGCTGCACTTCCTGACGTTCGGTCGCGACATCCGAATTGCGCGTGTTCTGCAAATCACTCGCATCCTTGTCGGCCTCGCTGATGCTCTGGCGCGCCTGGAGGATGGCCATTTCGTAGTCGAGGATCTTGCCTTCCATTTCGGCCACCGACTGCTCGGACGAAAGCACACGGGTGTTGGCGACGAGGCCCTTCTGCTGCAGGCCACCGACGCTTTTCAGCTCTTCACGAGCAAGCTCCACCTGACGCGTCTGGCTCTTGATCTTTTCTTCGAGCGAGGAAACCTGATTTTCGAGCACGACCTTGAGATCGGCGAGCGATTTGAGCCCGACTTCGAGCTTCTTGCGGCGCGTGTCGAGCAGCGCGCGCTCGTCGGCCATGATGGCGGGCAGGTTGGGGTTCTTCCGCACCTCTTCGGGCGCTTCGAACTCGGTCTTGTTTGCCATTTCAGCGTCGAGCCGGGCGCGCTGCACCAGAAGCCGCACACTCTGGTCGGAGGCGACATCGAAATTGCCGCGTGCGGTGATCAGATCTTTTTCGGGCCGCGAGCCCGAATCGGACGAGCGTCGCATGCCGCCCGCGACGGATACGGCTTTCAGCACAGTGAGCTCGGGTGCGTAGGGATATTCACCGGGGCTCTTCACGTCGCCATCGATGAAGAAGGGGCGGTATTCGGCCACTTGAACTGCCGCATCCGGCCGGTCCGGCAGGGCGAATTTCTGCTGAAGCGTTTCGCCGATCGTCTTGGCGATCTCGGTGGTAGTCTTCCCCGTCGCCGCCACTTCGCCAACGAAAGGCAGGTAGATGTTGCCCGCCGCATCCACCGAATAATCGCCGGCCACGCCTGCCCAGTCGCGGAACTCGCCCTCCACCGCGCGCCATTCGACCACGCGGATCGAGAGCTTGTCGCGCACGCCGAGGCGATAGGGCTCGGCGGCAAGGGGGCTCATGCCGGCGAAAAGAGTGGAAGCCGCAAGGGCTGTGAGAAGGAAACGAGAAGTCAGCATGCGGAGCAAGCCTCCATGCAGCATCGTTTGAAACAAAAAGGAGGCGGGAATGGTCCCGCCTCGCTGGGATCGCGCCGGAAAGATCAGTACGAGCCGCGCGCGGCATAGACGGCTGGGATCGTCTTCATGATGATCCGCAGGTCCTGGCCGATCGACCAGTTCTCGACGTAACGCTGATCGAAGGCGATACGCGCATCATAGGACACGTCGTTGCGCCCGCTGACCTGCCACAGGCCGGTAAGGCCCGGACGGGACTTGAAGTAGTAGATGGCCGAATTGCCATACATGTCGAGCTCGTCGCGCACCACGGGGCGGGGCCCCACGATGCTCATCTCGCCACGCAGGATGTTGATCAGCTGCGGCAGCTCGTCGAGCGAAAGCTTGCGCAGAACCTGACCGACGCGGGTCACGCGCGGATCGTTCTTGAGCTTGCGGGTTTCTTCCCATTCCGCGCGCGCCTCGGGGTTCGCGTGGAGGAAAAGGGTCAGCACCGTGTCGCCATCGGGCACCATGGTGCGGAACTTCAGGCAATGGAAAGGCGTCCCGCCGCGCCCGATGCGGCGATGGCCGTAGAAAATGCTGCCGCCATCGTGGAGCTTCACGAGGGCCGCGACGAGAAGAAACAGGGGGCTCAGCGCAACAAGGCCGCAAAGAGCACCAAAGATATCGAATCCGCGCTTCATGACCCCTCCGATGGGAGGAAGGTCAGCATGTGTGGCGGGCATGGTGAGGCTGCCGAGCTTGGCAAAGTCGCTCATGTCGCAACTCCGAGTGGTAAACTGTCGGTGAGAGAAAGGTAGCACGCTTCTGGTGCGGTGCAACACATAGGCTGCATTTTAACGGAGAATAGACTTGCGCTAAATTAGCTAAAAATTCCGCGTTAAGCGAATGTGACGAAACAATGTCGGAATTTGGTGTGATTTCACTGCAATGCAGTTATGCAATTTTGTGCTCGTCGGCTGTGCCTATGCACAAAAATTAAGCCGGAAGACCAAGGGTAAGCAAAAAACAAAATCCTCGTTACGTGGTCTTGTTTCGGACTATAGTCTGAAAAAGGCTATTTAAGCTGACTCCTATCCGAATGATTGCTTGGCGTCTTTTGATGCTGCGGTGCAACATAAATCGATATGATTTTGGTTATCGACCCTTTGGCTAACTTGTGGAGAAAATCGGTCGCCGATATACTCAAAGTTAATGCTTAAAATAAGCTGCATTTTGTGCTGAACGCTCTCTTCACGTCTTTCCGTGAGAATTCGGTGCACGTGTAGAGAGACTTGAAGAAGGCTAAACCTGTTATGGCCTCTCTTCGGAATTCTGAGAGAGGGTAAGTCAGGCGATGTCGCTGCCAAAGTTCTTGATTGGTATGGCAGCGGTGTGCGGCGTGGTGGCGCTCTGGTCGGTGCTCGATGACGCATCGTTAGGCACGGTCGTTTTGCGCGTCATCATATGCGCTGCCCTAATTCAGCTCGGCTATTTTCTCTGCATTTTAGTGCTCGTGGGTCGCGAACCCGAGACCGAAACCGAGAAAAACAGCGCTGCTCGTGGCGAGAATGAGGCAGCGAAGACCCCTTCGATCGAGCCCAACCGCTCGATTCGATGAAGCGAGTCGCGGCGTAGCTCTCTTTATATATGGGCGGTGCCTCCGAAGTTTCGCCCCGAGGTTGCCGAGCCGGCTTTGATGCTCGATCGGCGCGCCAATTTTTCTCCAAGTCGCGCTAAACCGCTCCGCGCTTTTTCCTCGGCGGTTGCCCTCTCGGCTCCGTGATGCCATGTTTATGCTGCATTGCAGCACGACAAGCGTGAGCGAATGAACCGGTGACGTGCGGCTCAAAGAGCCGTCGAATAAACCATTTCAAGGGCTTGGGCCGGGAATCGGCTCGCGACGTCCGGGCATTTCATCCACCCCACTCGATCAGCGGTTCAGCATAGAGCGATGGTGACACGATTCTCTTTCCGCAGCCGTAACCCGCAACGTGATCAGATGACGGACGATGCGCGCAAGCGCCGTTTGCTCGACATGATCGATGCGTTGCGCAAGGAAATGGCAAGCGAGCGCGATGGGCTCGCGCGGCGCAAGGAATCTGTCGCCTCGGATGCGGCCTATCTTTCCGAAAGCATGGAAGACAGCGCATCCGCTCGCATGGCGGGTCGCCTCGATGCGTTGACGGAAGCGCTGCTCCACGCGGAGCGCCGTATGGCAACGCTCGCCCGCCAGATCGTCTTCATGGATCGGCTCCGCGGTCAGGCCGCGGAGCTGACAGGGCAGGGGGGCGACGTGCCTGCCAAGGAATCCGAAGGACAAGCCTGATGACTTCTTTCTTTCGCCAACCCGGCCTCTGGGCCGCGGCCGCACTCGCCTGTTTGAGCGCGGCACCGGCATTCGCCGCCGATGACAGCTTCGTGGATGAGTTCGACCGCTTCGACCTCAATCGTTGGTACGTGTCCGATGGCTGGGCGAATGGCGACTTCCAGAACTGCACATGGTCCAAGCGCAACCTGAAACTCGCCGATGGCAAGCTGACGCTGTCCTATGAGGCACGCAAGACGGGCGACCGTGACCACGCTTGCGCGGAAGTCCAGACCAAGCAGCGCTTCTCCTATGGCACCTATGAAGCACGCACGCGCACTACGCCCGCTTCGGGGCTGAACGCTGCCTTCTTTACCTATATCGGCCCAGCCAACGGCCAGCCGCATGACGAGATCGATTTCGAGGCGATCACCCGTGACACGAGCAAGATCGACGTCAATACTTATGTAAGCGGCAAGCCCAACAACGGCTCGAAGGTGCCGGTTGCAGGCGGCACGGATGGCGGCTTCAACGACTACGCTTTCATCTGGGAGCCCAACCGTATCCGCTGGTTCGTCAACGGCAAGCTCCTGCATGAGACCAAGCCCGACACACCGCTGCCGATAAACGCGCAGAAAATCTTCTTCTCGCTCTGGGGCACGGAAAAGCTCACGCACTGGATGGGCCCGTTCACGTCGCCCACAAAGCCCGTCACGTTCGAAATCGAGCGCGTCGCCTACACCAAGCTCGGCGACAAGTGCCAGTTCCCCGAATCCCTGGTGTGCAAGAACCCATGACAAGGGTGAACCAATGAGCGTCGAGGTGCTCAGCAATCAAAAGGAGGGTGCGCGTGCTTACGCGTACCTTTCGACCGGTCGCGCCAAGGCTGCGGTCGGCGGCGCGATCTGGGCCGCGCTCGGTTCGTTTGCGCCGGCCATCGTCGGTGCTGCTGTCTTCACCGTCACGTCCCGTTTCCTCACGCCCGCCGAGTTCGGCCTGGTGGCGCTGGCGGCTGCCATTGCAGCTCTCGGAAGCGCGCTCGGGCCCGGCGGCTTCGGCCAGGCGCTCATCCAGCGCAAGGATATGAATGCCGCCCATTGCGACGCCGTGTTCTGGCTCTGCATGGGCTTCGGCATTCTGGCCTATGCGCTGATCGTTTTGCTCGGCGTGCCGCTTGGGCAATGGCTGGGCGAGCCGGGCCTGGCGGTTCTGCTGCCTGTGTTGAGCCTGCGCGTGCTGTTCGATCTGGGTGCCATCGTGCCCAATGCGCTGCTGGCGCGCACCATGGCGTTCCGCAAGCTCGCCATGCGCACCACGGTCGCCTCGCTGGTGTCCGCCGCGATCTGCCTTCTTCTGTTGGCGCTCGGGGAAACCATCTGGGCCTTGGCGCTGTCGCAACTCGCCGCAAGTATGGCTGCGAGCGTAGCCGCCCTCGTTTCGTCAGGCTGGTGTCCGCGCTTTTCATTCAGCCTCAAGGCGCTGCGTCAGATTTCCCGCTTCGGCATCTTTGCTTCGGGCCACCGCATCCTGCAGACGGTCAGCCTCGACCAGTTGCTCGTCGGCACGCTTCTGGGCACCGCGGCCCTCGGCCTGTTCGGTTTCGCGCGTCGCATCTTCCAGATCCTCAACGATTTGATCGCCGGCGCGCTCGGCAACGTTTCCTATTCGGCGCTGTCCTCGCTTCAGGCCGAGAAAGAAAAGCTCTCGCGCGCGCTGGTCATCACCACCTTCGCCTCGTCGGCCTTGGCCTTTCCGGTCTTTCTCGGGCTCGCGACAATCGCGCCCGAACTCGTGCCAACACTCTTCGGCGCGCAATGGAGCGAGGCTGTTCCCGCGCTTCAGGCCTTCTGCGTGATCGGCCTCTTGTCCAGCATCGGCACGATCCAGGCCTCGCTCATCAACGCGCAGGGCAAGGCCGACTGGTGGCTGGGCTATATGACGGTGAAGCAGGCCGGGACGCTCGTCGTCATCCTCGCGCTCTATCGCTACGGCGTGACCGCACTCGTGGTCGGCATGGCAGCACAGAACCTCGTGATGTGGCCGTTCTCGGCACGGAAAGTCGCGCAGCTGCTCGATATTCCCTTGGGCGCCTATCTCAAGCCCTTCGCGGTCCCGGCTCTGGCCTCCGCGCTGATGGCGGCGGCCGTGATCGCGGTGGATCACGCCCTGCCCAACCTTTCACCCCTCTTGCACCTTGCCGCATCCATCGCGGCGGGGGCGGCCGTCTATGCTTTGGCGCTTTCGGTGCTGGGCTTCAGGCGGCTGCGCGAGATCCTTCTTATGATCACCAAACGGAGGCCCCTCTCCTCATGAAGCTCATTTATTTCAAGGGCAAAGTCCCCAATTTCGGCGACGAGTTGAACACCTATATCTGGCCGAAGATCCTGCCGCACAATTTCCTCGACGAAGACGAGAGCGAGCTGTTCATCGGCATCGGCTCGATCCTGTTCGACGATTACCCGAAAAAGGCCCGCAAATATGTGATGGGCTCGGGCTATGCCGGCTATACGCCGCCGCCCAACGTCCATGACGGCACGTGGGACGTGTCCTTCGTGCGTGGGCCGCGCACGGCCAAGCAGCTCAACATTTCCGAGCGCAAGGCTATCGCCGACTCCGCGATCCTGCTCCGCACGCTCGACCTGCCCGGACCGAAGAACCCCGTGCCGCTCGCCTTCATGCCGCATTATGAAAGCCTCGAGCGCGGCTTCTGGGCCGAAGCTTGCAAGGTGGCCGGCATTCCGATGATCGACCCGACCGACGACATCGAAAAGGTCATCGGCGAGATCAAGGGCACGAAGATGCTGATCACCGAGGCCATGCATGGCGCCATCGTGGCCGATGCGCTGCGCACGCCCTGGCTCGGCGTTCGCCCGCTGCATGCCATTCATCATCAGAAGTGGCACGATTGGGCGGAAGCGCTCGACATCGATCTCAAGCCGCAGGTTCTGAAGCCGTCGAGCTCGATGGAGCTTTACGTGCAGATGACGGGCGGCCGCGGCAAGGTCGAGGGCCGTGCCGGCCGATGGGGCCGTTCGCCCCTCGCGCTGCCGCTCAACAAGGCGATGATCCACCGCGCGGCGGCGCATCTCAAAAGCTTGGAAAAGTTCGAGCCGCAGCTCAGCCGCGATGCGAAGATCGGCGAAGCGACCGAACGCGCCATGCAGGCGGTCAACGATTTCGTGCGGGGCCGGGCTGCCGCAGCCTGATAGCGCTTCAGGAGAATAAAGAAGAAAGCCGGGTGTTCGCATCCGGCTTTTCTTTTGTCACTCGTGCGGCAATGCCCCGTCCTTGGCCCGCCACACCTCGTTCATCTGCGTCGCATGCACGAAGGCGATGACGACGATCACGGTCGAGATGTTGAACTGGAAGAAGACCGGTACTTCGGCGAACGAGGTGCAGAGGAGTGCGGTGAGGAAGGACAGGAGATAGGCGTTCTCGGGTGCCGAGCTTCGCACGATCCAGCGCAAGAGCGCGAACAGCGCGCCGAAGATGATGGCAAGCTCGATGGCCATCCCGATCAGGCCGATCTCCACCGTGTTGGAGATATACATGTTGTGGAAGTGGAAGCCCGCGCGCGCCTTGATGCCGAACATCGCCCAGAGCATTTCCGCCGGGCCCGAGCCCTGCACCCAGAAGGCCTGATAGCCGATGCCGAGCAGCGGGTGCTGGCGGATCGAATCGAGGCCCACGGCCCAAAGATCGGTGCGGCCGGTGATGGTGGGGTCCTTGCCCGACGCCCGCAGCAGGTCGGCGAGCAGCATTTCGCCGTAGAAGTAAACGAAGCCTGCGAGCAGCAGCGCCAGCATGAAGGCGGCTGCAAGCAGCGTCATCTTCTGTTTCGGTCCCACGCGCCGTGTCGCGAGCACCAGAAACGAGATGCCGAGCGCGACGACGGTTGCGATCAGGTGACCCGTCGATTGCGCGAGAAGCAGGAAGGGGAAGGCTGCACCGAGGCCCCCGAGTGCCGCAAGGCGCAAAAGCTTCGGCGCAGAGCGGTCGAACAGGACGGCGAGCGAGGTGAGCGCGAGCCCCGAGGCCACGGCGGCAAAAGCATTCTTGGAGCCGAAAATGCCGACCCAGGCGCCGATATCGTCGCGCACCCGCCCGAACAGCGCACTCGCCACGATGCCGAACGCATAGATGCCGAACAGGTAGCGCAGCAGCAGCTTCGGCGAAACGCGCACTGCCATGACGACGGCCACCAGAACCGTGATGCCAAGCTGGATCGCATAGCGTAGCGTCACACCCGGATACTGCGACCAGAGCGTGGACAAGAGGCAGAAGAGGGGAAGCAGGAAGAGCGGCCAGTAGCGTGCCGCCGCCTGCGCGCTGTGCTCGAGCCTGGTTGCGATCATCAGCCCGCCTGCGGCCAGAAAGAGCAGCACGGCGAGCGGCCCGAGCAGCGGCGTCATGATCAGCGCGAACAGCACCACGAGCCCCGCAAGCGGGCCCACGGGCAGCGCGACCAGCGGCCGGTCGGCGACGATTCCGGACGGCGTGAAAGGCGCGGATCGGCTCAATGCGCCGGCCTCTTTCGCCACGGTTTGGTCTCTTTTTCCATGCTTTCTGCTCGCATCTGCGAAGGAAAATCGCCTGTCTTGAACACCTGAAACATGGCGAAAGCCGGGACGGTGGGCAAGCAACAAGGCAGGATTTGCGCGGGTTCCGGCTCATGGCTTGTCACAGATACCGCTTCAACCGAACCAAATCCGCGCAAAGCACAACCTTTGTCATGTTGCGATGCAGCAAGAGGCTGGCTACCCTTCGATTCGAACACAAGGCGGATCACCAACGATGCTGCATGTGCTGTATCTCGTGCACGATTTGAACGACCCGGCCGTCCGCCGCCGCGTGGCGATGCTGAAGGCGGGCGGCGCGCGCGTGACGCTGGCCGGCTTCCACCGCGGTGCCTTCGTGCCCGAAAGCGTGGAATCGGTGCCGACCGTCTCGCTGGGCGCGACTGCTGACGGCCGCTTCGCCCAGCGCATCGGCGCGGTTCTGAAATCGGGCATGTCGCTCGCGAAGCATCTGGCAGGCGTCGAGAAGCCCGACGTGATCCTCGCGCGCAATCTCGAAATGCTGGCGCTCGGCAACCGGGCGCGGCGCCTGTTCGGCGCTGATGTGCCGGTGGTCTATGAGTGCCTCGATATCCACCGCCTGATGCTGCGTTCCGACCATGTCGGCCAGGCGCTTCGCTGGACCGAGCGGCGGCTCGCGCGCGATGCACATCTCCTGATCACCTCGTCGCCCGCCTTCCTGCGCGAATATTTCGAGCCGTTTAAGCAGACGAATGGGCCGGTGATGCTGGTCGAGAACAAGTTTCTGGAGCTTGAGCCCGCCCCGCCGATCGCGGCGGTGCCTGCCTCGCTGCCTTGGATGATCGGCTGGTTCGGCGCGCTGCGCTGCGCGCGTTCGCTCGAGCTTCTGTCGCGCTTCACCCGTGCGCAAAACGGCGCGTTCACCGTCACCTTGCGCGGCAAGCCCGCCTTGCGCGAACTGCCGGACTTTCAGGCCCGCGTCGAAGGCGAGCCCTATCTTCAGTTCAAGGGGCCTTACCGAAACCCGGAGGAGATGAGCGACATCTACGGCGCGGTGCATTTCTCGTGGGCCATCGACTTCTTCGAGGAAGGCGGCAATTCGCGCTGGTTGCTTCCCAACCGCCTTTACGAGGGCTGCCGCTTCGGTGCGGTGCCGATCGCAATGGCCGGCACCGAGATTTCGCGCGTGCTCGAAACCCGTGGCATCGGCCTGATCCTGCCCGAAGCGACGCCCAAAGCCCTTGACGCGCTTCTGGGCGGAATGACCGCTGAACGCCATGCCGCCCTGCGCGGCCGCATCGAAGCGACCGACCCAAGCATCTGGGCCTGCACCCGAGCCGAATGCGAGGACCTCGTCTCGCGCATCACGGGCCGTGCCTCCACTTCACCTGTTACCCTGCAAGCGGCCGCCTGAGCGGCCACCGACCGGAGTTATCCATGGACCAGCCCGAGCCTTTCGAGAGCTCTGCTTCTCCTGTTGCATCCTGCTTGATCGTCATTCCCTGCCTCAACGAGGCCGCGCATATCGGTGGGCTGCTCAAGCAGTTCCGTAGCTCCGCCGAGCGGCTGAACGGCTTGATCGTGGTCGCCGATGGCGGCTCCAGGGACGGCACGGTGGAGATCGTGGTGGAAGCCGCGCGCAAGGATCCGCTGATCAAGCTCGTCCACAATTCCAAGCGCATCCAGAGTGCCGCCATCAATTTGGCCGTCGAACGCTTCGGCGGCGACCTCGCTTATCTCATCCGCATCGATGCCCATGGCGGCTATCCGGACGATTATTGCGACAGGCTCGTCGCGGAAGCCGAAAAGACGGACGCGGACTCGGTGGTCGTGTCCATGCGCACGCTGGGCGAGGGCGCGCTGCAATTCGCGACGGCGGCTGCCCAGAATTCCAAGCTCGGCACCGGCGGGTCGCGCCATCGCCACACCTCTGGCGGCGAGTGGGTCGATCACGGCCACCATGCTCTGATGCGCATTGCCGCCTTCCGCGCGGTCGGCGGCTATGACGAGAGCTTCTCCCACAATGAGGATGCCGAGCTCGACTGGCGGTTGGGGCTTGCCGGCAAGCGCATCTGGCTGACGGGCGCGACGCAGATGGACTATTTCCCCCGCACGTCGCTGTCCGGCCTGTTCAAGCAATATCTCGGCTACGGCAAGGGCCGCGCACGCAACATCCTCAAGCACCGGGTGGTGCCCAAGGTGCGTCAGGCTTTGCCGCTGGGCGTGTTTCCGGTGGTGCTTCTGGCGCTTCTCGCGCCGCTGCATTGGCTGGCCGTGGTGCCGTTCCTTGCCTGGGCCGGCATCTGTCTGGCCTATGGCGCGGCCATGGCCTTCAAGGCGCGGGATGCGCGGCTGCTTCTGTCCGGCGTCTCGGCCATGGTGATGCATTTCGCATGGTCGCTGGGCTTCTGGCTCCAGCTCCTGCACCTGCCCATGAGCCCTACGCGAAAGGTGCAGCCCGCATGAGCCTTACGCGCCTCGACATCGCCGTCTGCACCTTCCGCCGCCCGCAGCTGATCGACACGCTGCGCTCGCTCGCTCGCCTCGATCTGCGTGACGATGTGAGCCTGCGCATCGTGGTCGCCGACAATGACGAGACGCCGAGCGCCAAAGCGCTGGTGGATGGCTTCCGGGCCGAGAGCGGGCTTGCCATCGTTTATGTCCACGCGCCCGCGCGCAATATCTGCATTGCGCGCAATGCCTGTCTCGACGAGAGCGATGCCGACTTCCTCGCCTTCATCGATGATGACGAGATCGCCACGCCGCAATGGGCGTCGGAGCTTCTGCGCCACGCCGGGAATGCGGATGTGGTGCTTGGTCCGGTGCGTGCGATCTATGCTGAGGATGCCCCAGGCTGGATGCGCCATGCCGATTCGCATTCGACTTTTCCGGTTTTCGTGGGCGGTGTGATCCGCACGGGCTATACCTGCAACGTGCTTTTGCGTCGCGAAAGCCCGCATGTGAAAAGCCGGCGTTTTCGCCTCGAACTCGGCCAGACGGGCGGCGAGGACACCGACTATTTCGACGGCGTGACTGAAAGCGGCGGACGTATCGCCTACGCCGAGAATGCCTGGGTTTCCGAGGATGTGCCGGCCACGCGCGCACGCTTCGAATGGCTCGCCAAGCGCCGTTTCCGCATGGGGCAGACGCATGGGCGTTTGTTGAAGACCAAGGCGGGTGGCGCCCGGCGCGGCGTGCAGCTCTGCCTTGCTGCTGCCAAAGTCGGGTACAGTTTGCTTTCCGCCGGCTTGACCGCGCCTGTGGCGGCCAAGCGCAATCGCAACATGCTGCGCGCAGTGATGCATGCCGGCACGATCGGCGGCCTTCTGGGCGTCAAGGAACTGCGCCTCTACGCCCAGCCGGCTCCGCTGCCGGCGGAGCGGAATTCCTGACACGAGCAGGATCGGACACGTTATGAACAACACCACGAGAATGCCGATCGCCAGCTGGGCCAACACCCAGCCGCATGTTCCGGAGAAATCCGCTTCCGCCGGCGACTTCATCGATTTCGAACGCCTGTTCGCCATGGCGCGCCGCCAGATCTGGGTGGTGGCGGCGGCGGTCGCGCTCTGCGTGTTGCTCGGCATCGTCTATCTGCGCACCACGCCCTCGACCTATACGGCCAACGCTTCCGTGCTGATCGACGAGGGGCTGAACAAGCTGGTGGACGGCACGACGGCGACGACCTTCACCGTCGAAACCGACACCGCGATCCTTTCCCAGATCGAGATCGTGAAGTCGGCGCGCCTCGCGGCGGTCGTGGCCGATGCCGAGAACCTCACCGAAAATCCGGCCTTCATGGAGCCCGAGCCGTCGCTTCTCGGCAACATCATCGCGAGCGCGCGCGGCGTGCTCGGCTTCTTTTCCAGCCGGCCGGACGGTCTCGAAGGCCTGAGCGAAAGCGAGCGGGCGGCAGCGATCAAGGCGGCAAACCGGGAAACGGCCATCGGCATCCTGCAAAAGAACCTCGATGTCGGCCGCATCGGCCGCTCCAATGTGATCGCACTCGCCTATACGGCGCAGAGCCCGCAGCTCGCGGCCCAGATCACGCGCGCCTACACCAAGGCCTATCTCGCCGACCAGCTCGACGCGAATTACGATGCGACGAGCCAGGCCACCGTCTGGCTCGAAGGCCGCATCGCGGAGCTCAGGAAGAACTCGCAGAACGCCTCCATGGCGGTGGAGAAGTTCCGTGCCGAAAATGGCCTGACGGCCGCGCGGGGCGAGCTGATCAGCGAGCAGCAGCTCTCCGACCTCAACAGCCAGCTCATTATCGCCCAGGCCGACACGGCGCGCGCCAAGGCACGCTCCGACCAGATGGACGCGATCCTCGCCAAGGGGCAGTCGGCCGCCGTCAAGGAAGGCGTCGTGCTCGCCGAACAGCAGGCGCAGACCACGCCGGGCGCGGAGATGCAGAACACCACGCTGCGCCAGCGCTACGTCGCCGTGTCGCGCCGTTTGCAGGAGGTGGTCAACGCTTATGGCGAGGACCACCCGCAGGCCGCACTTCTGCGCGACGAGTTGAAGAACCTCGAGCCCCAGATCTATGCCGAGCTGCAGCGTCAGGCGCAGACCTTCAAGAACGAGTTCTCCGTTGCCCAGGCGCGCCAGAACTCGCTGCGCGAAAGTGTTGCGAACGCGGCTGGCCAAAGCTCGCAGGCAAGCGAGGCGCAGGTGAAGCTGCGCGAACTGGAACAGCAGGCGACCACGCTCAACACGCTCTACCAGACCTTCCTGTCGCGCTATGAGGAAGCGGCGCAGCAGCAGAGCTTCCCGATCGCCAAGGTTCGCGCCATCTCGGAAGCCGTGACGCCGCGCCGCCCGTCGGGCCCGCGCACGATCATCGCACTGGGCTTGTCGGTGGTGCTCGGCCTGATGCTGGGCGGCGCGCTCGCCATGCTCAACGAGTTCAACGAGCGCTTCTTCCGCACCAGCGACGATGTGCGTGACCGGCTGGGCCTCAAATTCTTGGGCTACTTGCCATTGGTGGGCGCGAACAGCCGTGCCAAGAAAGGCAGGTTCGGCCTGTTCAAGGGCAGGCGGTCGAGCCACGGCACAGGCGAGAAGAATTTGCGCATCGGCATCAACGCGCCGTCCTCGCTCTTCGCCGAAACCTTGCGCAACACCAAATTCGCCAGCGACGTCATGCTGGGCATCGGTCAGTGCCGCGTGATCGGTGTGGTCTCGCTCTTGCCGGGCGAGGGCAAGTCGACGGTTGCCGCGAATTATGCTGGGCTTCTGGCCTCGCGCGGCGCCCGCACGCTTCTGATCGACGGCGATCTTCGCAAACCCGCTCTGACGCACCGTCTGGGCTTGGGCGGCGCGCAGGCCGGCATCGTGGAAGCGGTGATGAACGAGCAGCCCTGGCAGTCGGTGGCGGCCACCGACAACGAGACGCATCTGTCGGTGATCCCCGCCGTGATGCGCGGGCAGCTGACCCACACGAGCGAGCTTCTGTCAGGCCCGGCCTTCCGCCGTTTCCTCGACAACGCCAAGCCGAACCTCGATTACATCATCGTGGATCTGCCGCCGCTCGGCCCCGTGGTGGACGGCAAGGCCTTCGCGCCGTTGGCCGACGGGTTCATTCTCGTCACCGAATGGGGCGCGACGCCTCGCGCGATGGTGCGTTCCTTCTTCCAGCAGGAGCCGCAGATCGCCGAGAAACTGTTGGGCGTGATCCTCAACAAGGTCGATCTAAAAAAGCTGCCGCGCTACGGGGCGCTCGGCAGCTCGGAGCATCTCTTCGAGAAATATTCGAGCTACTATCTCGATTCCGAGGAGCAGGAAGCGCCCCGCCGCGCCGCTTGAGCTACCGCAATTGCCGGGCGAAGATCAGCTTCGCCTTTGTGCCCGAAAGCCGGACCGCGGTCAGAAGTCCCGTCTTGACCGCGCCGGTATCGATGTTGAGCCGCCGCCCGACAAGCGTGGGATGCTCCACCGGCGAATGACCGTGGATCAGCCAGCGCCTGCGGCTGGGGTCGTCCGCGATGCGCTCCATGCGGATCGTCGTGCAGTCCTCGACATTCTGCTTCTTGAGGGAAACACCGGGGCGCAGGCCCGCATGGACGAGCACGGCCTCGTCGCTGACCGCCATCAGGCCCAATTCACGCAGGAAGCGCTTGTGCGCTTCGGGGATCGCCTTGCGCACGGCCTTTTCCATCGCCGCATCGCTTTTATGCAGCGTGGAAAGATAGTTCGGGTCGATGCCGTAGGAATAGAGCGCCTGGAGGCCGCCGATGCCGAGCCATGCTGCGAGCGGCTCACGGCCTTCGAGGAAATCGAGCATCGCCGCCTCGTGATTTCCCCCGAGGCACAGGCGTTGAAACCCGCGTGGCGGCCGTCCGCAGAGATGGTCGAGCACCTGCGCGCTTTCGGGGCCCTTGTCCACATAGTCGCCCAGCATCACGATGGTCTTCGGGCCCGGCCTGTCGCGGGCATCGGCCACGATCGCGGCTTCGAGGTCGCGCAAGAGCGTGAGGCAGCCATGGACGTCGCCCACCGCATAGACGGTCGCGCGGGAGTCGAGCCGCAGCCGCCGCCAGTTCGCGCTGCCTGAACGGGCGCGCGAGGGGCGGAAAAGCCGGCTGATCAGTTTGCGAAGCATTGGGCGGAGAAAATCCCGAAGGGCCGAACCCTCCCAGAAACCTCCTAGAGCAATTCCGGCAAAAGGGGGAAGCGGTTTTGCACGATGCTTCCCACGAGCGGAGGATGGAGAAGCCTCCGTGACGAGAAGAGCGGTTGTTTCAGCATGGCGAAAACGCGCGCCGCGCAGCGCTCGCATGCTTGTCACAGGCACGGCGGAAGATTATATCGCCTGCAGATAATTAGCACACGAACCATTTGGTGATGTGATGGATGCTGTTCCGACCAGTGCGGCGTTTGTGGACGAGCTCGTCCGCATCAATCGCAAGATGCGCAACATGTTCGACGACCGCGCCCGTGCCCAGGGCCTGACCCTTCCCCGCGCGCGGCTTCTTCTGCATCTCGCGCGCCATGGAGCCGCGACCCAGTCCGAACTGGCTCAGGCGCTCGAGATCGAGCAACCGACCATGGTCAAGCTGGTGGATGGTCTCGAAGCCAAGGGCCTCGTGAAGCGCTGCACCGTGGAAGGCGACCGCCGCGCCAAGCGCATCGAACTGACCGATGCCGCGCAGGAGGGCGCCAGCAACATCCTCGATTTCGTGTCCGAACTGCGCGAACAGGTGCTTGAAGGCGTGGACGAAGCGGACCTTCTCACTGCCACCCGCGTTCTCAAGCGCATCAGCCGCAACATGGGTGTGCCGGCATAATGGACGCGCGGACTTCGTCGGATGGGGAAGAAGAACGGCAACGGCTCCCGCTGTCGCCCTCGCCCGAGCCTGCATCGTCTTCTGCATTGGCCGCCGCCGAGCCGATGAAGCAAGGACCAGCGAAACGCGTCTATGCCGCGTTGCCTCCGCCACCGCCTTACACGCCGCGCCACCCGGCACATGCTGGCCTCTACATGCTCACCTCGGTTCTGCTTGCCGTCACGCAAGGCTTCGGCATGAACATGGTGACGGCGAACCTCCCCCAGATCCAGGGCTCGCTCGGCGCCACCACCAACGAGGCTGCCTGGCTCGTAGCCGCCTATATGGCGCCCAATGTCTCGCTCGGCCTGCTGCTCGTGAAGGTCCGTGCGCAGTTCGGCCTGCGAAACTTCGCGGAGATCTCGATCGTCGTCTTCGCGGTGGTTGCGCTTTTGAACTTTCAGGTCAGCGACTTTTCTTCCGCGCTTCTGGTGCGCTTCGTGAGCGGCGTCGCTGCCGCGCCTCTTTCGACGCTGGCTCTTCTCTACATGCTCGAAGCCTTTCCGCCCGAGCGGAAGTTGACGGTCGGCATGTCGCTTGCGCTCACCAACACGGCCATCGGCGCGCCGTTGGCGCGGCTGATTTCTCCTGAACTGCTCGACCTGAACGGCCGGCACGGCCTGACCGCCTTCGAACTGGGGCTGGCGCTCGTCGCATTCTGTGGGGTCTATCTCTTGCCTCTCACCTCAGCGCCGCGCGTCAAGGTGCTCGAGCCGATGGATTTCGTTTCCTACGCCTTTATCGCGCTCGGCCTCGGTTCCTTTGCCGTGGTGCTGGCGCTAGGCCGCTTCTATTGGTGGTTCGAGGCCCCTTGGCTCGGCATGCTTTCGGCCCTTGGCATCTTCTGCGTGATGGTGTGCGTGGTGATCGAACTCAACCGCGCGAATCCGCTTCTCGACATTCGTTGGCTCTTGAGCCCTGCCGTGCTGCATTTCGCCGGCGTGCTGCTGCTTTTCCGCGTGGTGCTGACCGAGCAGGCGACCGGCGCACCGGGTTTCTTCCAGGCGCTTGGCTTTCTGAACGACCAGATGACCGTGCTTTATGGCATCATTCTTCTTGCCACCATCACTGGCGGCCTCGTCTGTGCCGCCGTGCTTCAGCCGGGAAGGGAACCACAGATCCACATCGTGGCGCTCGGCCTGATCGCGGTCGGCGCATTCCTCGATGGGCACGCGACGAACCTCACGCGGCCCGAGCAGATGTTTGCCAGCCAGGCGATGATCGCCTTTGGCGCCGCATTGTTCCTGCCGCCCGCGATGGCTGCCGGTTTTCGGGCGGCACTCGCCAAGGGAACCAATTATCTCTTGAGTTTCGTGATCACCTTCCTGACCACGCAGCTGCTCGGCAGCCTGCTCGGCTCAGCCATTTTCGGCACCTTCGTGACCGTGCGGGAGAAGTTTCACTCCAACATCCTGGCCGAGCATCTGACGCTGTCCGACCCTCTCGTGGCGCAGCGCATTTCGCAGCTTGGTGCGGCCTACTCGCGGGCACTGACCGACCGGACGCTTCTGAATGCCGAAGGTGTCGCGCTGCTTGGCCAGCAGGTGACGCGCGAAGCCAATGTGCTCGCTTACAACGATCTTTTCCTTCTGGTCTCCGCGCTGAGCGCCACCGCTCTCTGCCTGCTCCTGTTGCAGATGGCTTGGAGGGCCTTGCGCGACCGGATCGGTTCCCATTTTTCCGACCAGCCCGCTTAGTTTCATTCATTGTTATTGTTGTCGCCATGTCCCGATCATCCCGCTTCGCCACAATCGTGGCGCTCGTTCTCGGCTTCGCCGGCGTGCTCATCGCACTCTATGCCTGGCGCCTGCCGCCTTTCACCTCGTCGGTCGAGATGACGGACAACGCTTATGTCCGAGGCCAGGTGACGGTGATGGCGCCGCAGCTCGCGGGCACGGTCGCAGAGGTTCGGGTGCAGGATTACGAGACGGTGAAGGCCGGCCAGCTTCTGGTGCGGCTCGACGACCGCATCTTTATCCAGAAGCTTGCTCAGGCACGTGCGACGCTAGCAGGCCAGAAGGCGGCGCTCGCGAATTCCGACCAGGCGAAAACCAGCAATGAAGCGAAGATCCGCTCGAGCGAGGCGGCGATCACGAGCGCACAGGCCGCGCTGACGCAGGCCGAGGCCGGCTGGAAGCGGGTCGAGCCCCTGCTCGTGCGCGGCGTGATCACGCAGAGCGATGCCGATCAGGCCCAGGCCACGCTGCAACAGGCGCGCGCCGCCGTGCAGCAGGCCGAAGCCGCCCGCGAGGTCGCGCGTGAAGACCTTCGCTCCACGATCGTCGCGCGCGGTTCACTGGAAGCTGCCGTGTCGGGCGCCGAAGCGGCCGTGCATCTCGCTGAGATCGACGTCGAGAACACCCGCATCGTGGCGCCCCGCGACGGGCGCCTGGGCGAGGTCGCGGCACGCCCCGGCCAGTATGTGGCGATCGGCACGCAACTGCTGACGCTCGTGCCCGACCGCATCTGGGTGGTCGCCAATTTCAAGGAAACCCAGCTCGCCGGTATGCGGCCCGGTCAGCCCGTGACTTTCACGGTCGATGCGCTGCGCCATGCCCGCCTGTCTGGCCATATCGAGCGCTTTTCGCCGGCCACCGGCTCAGAATTCTCGGTGATCCGCCCGGACAATGCGACCGGCAACTTCACCAAGGTCGCCCAGCGCGTGCCCGTTCGCATCAGCATCGATCCGGGGCAGGAACTGGCGGCACGTCTCGCACCGGGCATGTCGGTCGTGGCGAGCATCGACACGAACGCGGATGCGGGGACGCCGGTGGCGGAGAATTAGGAGCGGGTGTTCGTGGAGGGGCGGCATGTCATCCCGCCCCGTACCTCTCGCGAGGGTAGGAAGGGATGATCGCCTCGGTCAGCCCCTCAAGCCCGGCGCCGCCGTCGTTTTTCCATTGCGTTGATCGCAAGCGATAGCGGCAGTGCCAAGGCCATCGCACCTGCCGATGGGCGTCGGCGATCCCGTATCTCTTGGATCGCTGCGTGGTAGCCCGCCTGCCAGTCATCGCTCTTGCCTTCGAAGGGCGACGAGCGCTCTGAAGACGGAGCCTGTGCGCCGCCTGAAGGCGCGAGCGTATCGGCGGCGTTGGCATCGCGCCGGCCCATCGGATCGTCGGAACCCTTCGTGGAATCCTGCGCCGTCTGCTTCTCGCTTTCGGCGTTGAGTTCGGCGCCCACGATCACGGCCGTCACGGAGAGCCACATCCAGAACAGCATGCCGATCAGCCCGCCGAGCGAGCCGTAGGTCTTGTCGAACTGCGCGAAGTTGGCCGCATACCAGGAAAACAGCGACGAGATCACGATGATGATCACGAGCGCCAGAACCGCACCCGGCGTGATCCAGCGCCATTTCGCTTCCTGCCGGCTCGGGCCGAAGCGGTAGAGCACGGCGATGCCGGAAAGGATCACCAGGGCCATTACCACGAAGGAACCGATGCGCACGATGGTCTCGAGCGCGGCCCCCAGACCGATGAAGTCGAGCACCACCGGCACGACCACGGTGGCCCCGATCATCAGCAGCGCGCCGACGAGGCCCGCCAGGGTGAAGAGGAGGGCCGTCGCGTTGAGCTTGATGAAGGAACGTTCCTCCCGCTCGCCATAAGCGATGTTCATCGCCTCGAAGAGCGTCTTCACGCCCGAGCTCGTGCTCCAGATCGCGATGCCGAGCGAGAGGATCAGCGCGAAGCCGAGCTTGGAGCTGCCGCTCGAAGTCAGCCGCGTCAACTGCTCGTTGATGATCCGCATGCCGCCTTCGGGCACGACCTGGGAAAGGGCGCTGATATGCTCGCCCACCGTCGCCGGATCGGTGAAGAGGCCGTAGAGCGAGACGAAGGCGGTGAGCGCCGGGAAGATCGCGAGCAGAAGATAGTAGGTGACCGCCGCAGCGATCAGCGTGACCCGGTCATCGCTGATTTCCTTGTAGGTCCGAAGAAGGATGTCCTTCCAGCCTGCCGGAGGCATCTGGCTGGGCGAGTCCGCCTGGCGCCCCCGCGCGTTATTTTCGTGTCCGAATGTGCTCGCGCTCGCCATGGCCGCTCCCCTGTCCTGCTGGGGTTGCAACGGGCGGAAGGAAGTGGGGTTGCAGGGAAAGAGCCCGCTCGGCCTGCTAAAAGCCGATCCGCGCCTCATCCACGAGAGCATCCGGCACACGGTCCACCGCGGCGCCGAAGAGCGTGTGGCCCTCAAGGCGCGTTTCGAGAAATGCCTTCGCCGAGGCTTCGCGCCCCCAACGCTGAAGCGTGGCCGATGCCAGAAGCACGGCGAGAATTTCGGCGAGCCGACGGGCGCGGCGCTGGTTATCGGCCGCTGCGAGCCCCGTTTCGAGCTGCAAGAGCCCTTCCGTCGCCGTAGGGCCGAGCCGGGCGAGATCGCGCAGTTCTTTGCGCAAAGCGTCAGCCAAAGCCGGCTCGCGCGAGAAGGCGCGGAGGATGTCGAGCGCAATCACATTGCCGGAGCCCTCCCAGATGGCGTTGAGGGGCGAGGCCCGGAACAGGCGCGGCAACAGGCTCTCCTCGACATAACCCGCACCGCCATGCACCTCCATCGCTTCCGCGACCACGGTGGGGCAACGCTTGCATACCCAGAATTTAGCGACCGGTGTCAGGAGGCGTGAAAGGGTTGTTTCACGTGTGTCACCCGCAATCGTGCCATCGATGCTTTGGGCCGTGCGGAAGGCGAGGGCGATGGCGGCTTCCACCTCCAAGGCGAGATCGGCGAGCACCGCGCGCATCAGTGGCTGGTCGATCAGTTTCCGCCCGAAGGCGCTGCGCCCGTCCGCATGATGAATGGCGAGCGACAGGCTCTGGCGCATCAGGCTGGCGGACGCCACCGCGCAGTCGAGCCGCGTGTGACTGATCATCGCAACGATCGTGCTGACCCCGCGTCCCTCCTCGCCGATGAGAAAGGCCTGTGCGTTCCTGTACTCGATCTCGGACGAGGCATTGGCGCGGTCGCCGAGCTTGTCCTTCAGCCGCTGGATCGCGATTCCGTTGCGCGTACGGTTCGGCAGCCAGCGTGGCACGAGAAAGCAGGAAAGGCCATTCTCCGTCTGGGCGAGGCTCAGGAACCCGTCCGACATCGGCGCGGAGCAAAACCATTTGTGGCCGACGAGCGCGTATGAGCCGTCCGCCTGCCGCGCCGCGCGCGTGGTGCCTGCCCGCACATCCGAGCCGCCCTGCTTTTCGGTGATCGCCATGCCGAGCGTCACCCCGCGCTTGGCCTCGATTGGCGCGATGGCCGGATCGTAGACGCCCGCCATGATCCGTTCGAGCCATGGATGTCCGAGTGTGGAACCGGCGCGGCGCAGGGTCGGCACCGCAGCGTAAGTCATCGACATCGGACAGGTAACGCCGCTCTCGGCCTGCGACATCAGG
Organism: Mesorhizobium liriopis; assembly: GCF_024053505.1. Taxonomy (GTDB): domain Bacteria; phylum Pseudomonadota; class Alphaproteobacteria; order Rhizobiales; family Rhizobiaceae; genus Mesorhizobium_B; species Mesorhizobium_B liriopis. The sequence goes on from NZ_JAMXQS010000002.1 coordinate 446,620, forward strand.
AAAAGAAGTGCCGCATGCGTCACATGCCCGCCTTGCGGATGCGTCCAGGCGCGCGACGAGACGCCGGCTTCCAGCCCCATCCGCATCAGGCGGTGATAGGCGGGATGGAATGCGACTTCATCCAGCCGCTGTCCGAACCGGTCGAAAACCTTAAGCTGCGGCGGGTTGCGGTTGGCCTCGACGCCGAGCGCGATGGCCTCGGCGCTGCCTGCCTGCGCACCCAACGCCGAAAGACCTGTCTGGTGGTCTGCGCCACCCGCTTCACACACGGCGCGGCGAAGCAATGGGTCCCCGTCATAAAGGTTCACGTCTTCCAGCGGCGCGGGCTGGTTGAAGACCTCATGCGTGTCGAGATGCGTGCGTGGGGGCAGGCTCGTCATCGCTGTCGGCTCCCGAACCGGCGAACGCTCCCTTCGCCGCCGGCTCCTGCCGATCCTACTCGCGGCAAGGCATCAGGTCACGCGCTCGCGCAGCTCCATCGCGTTGAAGGTCGCGGCACCGAATGTCGTGTTGTCGAACACCGTCCAGCTTTCCACGCCTTGCGCCGCAAGCGCGGAAACGGCCTTCGCCTGCCGGGTAATCGCTTCGTCGGTGTAGGTGGATTTGTAGATGTCCGGCGAGCCATGGAGCCGGAAATAAACGAACCCCCGCCAGCCGCCAGGCGCGCGCGCCTCCGGCACCATGGCCGGGTCGGCCGACACCCGCGCTACTCGAATGGCTTCGAGTTGCGCGTCGATTTCGGCCGTGAACCAGCTCGCATGGCGCGGTTCGAGGACAACCGAGGATTCGATGCTTTCAGCCAAGCCGCGCAGGAACCGAATGGCCTGCATGCCTGGAAAGCGGAAGCTCGGCGGCAATTGCACCAGCACCGGCCCGCGCTTGCGCTCAAGCCCAGCCGTTTCATCGAGGAACCGTGCCACAACCTCCTCGCAATCCTCGAAGCGCCGTTCATGCGTGATGGCTTTCGGCAGCTTCACCGCGAAGCGGAAATCGTCCGGTACGCTTTCCGCCCAGCGCCGATAGGTCTTCTGCTGATGCGGCCGGTAGAAGCTGCTGTTGATCTCGACGGCATTCAACCGCGCGGCATAGCGTTCGAGATGCGTGCCGGTGTCCGGAAACCTGTCCTGATGAGCAGGCGGCAGCGACCAGCCTGCCACGCCGACCCGTATCGGCGCGCGTTCGCCCGCTTTGCTTCTCGGGATCGAGTCCATGCGCCTCCAACGCATGAGGCGTTTTCTTGTTCGCGGCTGGTCAAGCTCCGCCCGTGCCCCAAGTCAGGCCCTGACCAGTTCCACCACGACCATCAGGGAGTGCCCAACATGTCTCAACCCAATGCCAAAGCATCCGGCAGCTTCACGATCGGCGGCGACGTTACCGTCAACCGTCTCGGCTATGGCGCGATGCGCGTCACCGGCCAGGGCATCTGGGGCGAGCCCCGCGACCGCGCAGAGGCCATCCGCGTGTTGCAGCGGCTGCCCGAACTCGGCGTCGATTTTATCGACACCGCCGACAGCTACGGCCCCTTCATCTCCGAAGACCTGATTGCCGAAGCGCTTCATCCTTACGACAATGTCGTCGTCGCCACCAAGGGCGGGCTGACGCGCTCGGGGCCAAATATATGGGAGCCTGTCGGCCGCCCCGAATATCTGCGCCAATGCGTCCATATGAGTCTGCGCCGCTTGAAGCTAGAGCAGATTCCGCTCTGGCAGCTCCACCGCATCGATACCAAGGTACCGCGCGACGAGCAGTTCGGAGCGATCAAGGCGTTCATCGACCAGGGCCTCATCCTCCATGCAGGGCTGAGCCAGGTTTCGGTCGAGGAGATCGAAGCGGCGCGACAGGTGTTTCCGGTCGCAACCGTCCAGAACCGCTACAACCTCGCCGACCGCGCCGATGAAGACGTGCTCGATTATTGCCAGGCGAACGGCATCGGCTTCATCCCGTGGTTCCCGCTCGCCTCCGGTGACCTCGCCAAGCCCGGCGGTGCGGTGGACGCGGTCGCCAAGGCGCATCGGGCGACCGCAGGCCAGGTGGCGCTGGCCTGGATCCTCCAGCGCTCTCCAGTGATGCTGCCGATCCCCGGCACCAGCAGCGTGAAGCACTTGGAGGAGAATGTCGGAGCGGCCGATGTTTCGCTGACGGACGACGAGTTCAAGCAGCTCGACGAAGCCGCGTCCAAGCGCTGACCAACCGAAGCGCGCAGCGAGGTCTCTCGCCGGGCGCTTCGATCGTGTTCAAGAATGGTGAAGGAAGATCAGCGCTGTGGCTGGCGGTAAAGGATCATGCCGCCATGATGCAGGGTATCGACGTCGACAAAATCGCCATCGGCGGTGAAGCCGGTGTCGTCCCAATATTCGATGTGGTTGCCCGTCACTTCGTAACGCCCCTGATAAGCGCTCTGGCGCGAGCCGCGCGCTTCGTCGTAGCGGTTGTCGGGCAAGAGTTCGTGCCGGACATGGCCGTCTTTCGTGACCCACATGCCGACATAAGGATGGTTCGCTTCAGCCATGGTCTGGTCTCCGCTGGCAGGATTGATGAGAACGGCCGCGCAAAGGGCGGCAGGCACGAGGGCGCGCATCAGTGAGCCGCCCTGGTCGGACGCACGACCATCTCGTTCACATCGACGTCGTCGGGCTGTTCGAGCGCGAAGCGCACGGCACGGCCGATGGCGTCGGGCTTGAGCGCGATCGAGCGATAGGTCTTCATGAGGTCTGCCGCGGCCCGGTCGGTGATGGTGTCCGCCAGTTCGCTTTCCACCACGCCGGGATGGATGCAGGTCACGCGGATGTCCTGGTTTTCCTGCCGCAACCCGTCCGAGATCGCACGCACCGCATATTTGGTGGCGCAGTAGACGGCAGCTGTGGGCGACACGGAAAGCGCGCCGATCGAGGCGATGTTGACGATGTGGCCCGCGCGCCGCGCCGTCATCTCGGGCAGAACGGCGGCCACGCCATAGAGCACGCCCTTGATGTTCACGTCGATCATGCGGTCCCATTCATCGACCTTGAGCGAGGCTATGAGCGAAAGCGGCATGACGCCCGCATTGTTGACGATGGCGTGGATGGGGCCGAACGTGTCGCGGCCCGCTTGTGCGAAGGCTTCCACATCCGCGCGGCTCGTCACGTCGAGCCTTTGTGTTGCGACCTGCGCGCCGTTGAAGCGCAACTCACTGGCGAGAGCGTCCAGACGGTCGGTGCGTCGCGCGCCCAGCACCAGCCGTGCGCCAGCTGCGGCGAGCTCGCGAGCGATACCCAAGCCAATACCGCTTGAAGCGCCGGTGATCAGAACTGTTTTATCGAGTGCCATGAAAATCTCCTTTGATTCGATGGGCAGGAGGTAGGCCCAAGAGTTGAGACGGACAATTTGTCGACTGGTGACTTCAGTGGTAACCGGAAATTACCAATGAGCACCGATCTTTCAGGCATCGAAAGTTTTCTCGCACTGGCCGAGGCCGGAAGTTTCCGTGCGGCCGCCGAACGGCTTGGCGTGTCGCGCCCGGCGGTCAGCCTGGCCCTGCGGCGGCTGGAAGACCGCTTGGGCTTGGCGCTCGTGCGGCGCACGACACGCAGCGTCAGCCTGACGGAAGCGGGGCGCGAGCTTTACGAGCGGGTCGCACCCGCCATCGCGGAAGTGACGACGGCGCTCGAAGCCGCGAGCGACAAGCCGAAGCGGCCGAGCGGCACCTTGCGCCTCGCCGTGTCATCGATTGCCGAGCGCTTCGTCTCGGGGCCGCTGCTCGCCGGCTTCGCGGAAGCATACCCTGCCATTCGGATCGACGTGACGGTAACGGATGAGGCGTTCGACATCGTCGCGCGCGGCTTCGATGCCGGCGTGCGCTTGGGCGAAGTGCTGGAACAGGATGTGATCGCGGTGCCGGTGTCAGGCGACCAGCAGCAGCTGGTGGTCGCAGCTCCCGCCTATCTCGCGCGCCATGGAAGGCCTGCGCATCCGCGCGATCTGGTAAACCATCGCTGCATCGGCTGGCGGCCGGCTCCGGAAGTCGTGCCCTATCGCTGGGAGTTCACCGAAGAGGGACGCGATTTCGATGTGGCGGTCGCGCCCACGATCACCACCAACGATATGTGGCTGATGCTGCGCACGGCTCTTGCCGGGGGCGGGTTGACCTTCGGCGTGAGGGAAACCTTCCAGCCTTATCTCGACAGCGGTGCGCTGGTGGCGCTCCTGGAAGAGTTCTGTCCGCCTTTTCCGGGCTTTTTTCTCTACTTCCCCCAGCGCCGCAACCTCGCTCCCAAGCTGCGCGCGCTGGTGGATCATGTGCGGTTCAACGCACGCGGTTAGCTCGGCTTGGGACCGCGCGGCTTATGGCGGGGCTTTTTCGATGCGGCACCCTCGAATGAGCCCTTGCCGCCCCTCGGGCGGTCCTTGAAGCGCTCCTTCGGGCCGTCCTTCTTCCACTCCTTGGGCTTCCAGTCCTGCTTCGGCTTGCCCTTGAATGCCGGCTTGGAGGTGCGCGAGGAGGTGTCGCCCCCTTGTGTGATGCGCACACCCTTTTCCAAGCCTTCGCCGCTCTTCACCTGCTCGGCGAAGCCTTGAGCCTTGTCGGCTGCGATCTCGAACACCGTTTCTGTGTCGTGGATGCGGATGGCGCCCACATCGCGACGCCCGACGCCGCCAGCCTTGCAGATCATCGGCAAGAGCCATTTCGGATCCGCACGCTGCTTGCGCCCCAATGACAGGGTGAAGGCAACGCCGCCTTCCATGTCTGGCCCGCGTGGCTCGCGCGGTTCGCGGGGTTCCCGCTCCTCCCACTTGTCGCCCGCGCGCTTCTCGCGGCGGGGGCGGGTCGTGTCGATCGAAACGGGTGAGACTTCTTCTGGCACGGGCCGCGCAGCAAGCTGCGCGCGCAGGAAGGCGGCGGCGATCCGCTCGGGCGAGGCCTCGGCCAGCAGCGCGGCCACGAAATCCTTTTCCGCGTCTTCCGGCTCAGGCGTGGTCTGTGCCGCTTCCAGGATCTGCGTGCGGTAGCGCGCTTCGATCTCGCCGATATCGGGTGCCGCGCAAACCACGGCGTTGAGATTTGCGATGGAAAGCACGCGGTCGGCTGCACGGCGGCGGTTTTCAGGCACCACGAGCACGCAGACGCCCTTGCGGCCAGCGCGGCCGGTGCGGCCCGAGCGGTGCAGAAGCGTTGCCGGATTGCTCGGCACGTCGGCGTGAATCACGAGGTCGAGGTTGGGCAGGTCGATGCCGCGAGCGGCGACGTCGGTCGCGACACAGACGCGGGCACGGCCGTCGCGCATCGATTGCAGCGCATTGGTGCGCTCGCCCTGCGCCATTTCACCGGAAAGCGAAACCACCGCAAAGCCGCGATTGGCAAGGCGTGCCGTCAGATGTCGCACCGCTTCGCGGGTGTGGCAGAACACGATGGCGCTCTGACTGTCGGAGTTCAGAAGCGTGTTGATCACGGCCGGTTCGCGCTCGTCGCGGCGCACCAGCATCAGGCGGTATTCGATGTCCGCATGCTGCTCGCGTACCGCACCGGCTGCGACCCGCACCGCGTCGCGCTGATAGGTCTTGGCGAGTTCGGCGATGGCACGCGGCACGGTTGCCGAGAACATCAGCGTGCGGCGGTCCTCAGGCGCGGAGGCCAGAATGAATTCGAGGTCCTCGCGAAAGCCCAGATCGAGCATTTCGTCGGCTTCGTCGAGCACGACCGCGCGCAGATCGCTCAAGTCGAGCGCGCCGCGCGTGATGTGGTCGCGCAGGCGGCCCGGCGTGCCGACCACGAGATGCGCGCCGCGCTCGAGCGCCCGGCGCTCGTTGCGAATGTCCATGCCGCCCACGCAGGTCGCGGTGTGGATGCCGGCCTTGGCGTAAAGCCAGTTCAGCTCGCGCTGGACCTGAAGGGCGAGCTCGCGCGTCGGCGCGATTACCAGCGCCAGCGGCTTGTCGGATGGGCCGAAGCGCTCGGCGTCGCCCAGAAGCGTCTTGGCGATCGCGATGCCGAAGGCGACCGTCTTGCCCGAGCCGGTCTGGGCGGAAACCAGGAGATCGGCATCCTGATGCGCGTCTTCGAGCATCATGGTCTGCACAGGCGTCAGCTGCGAATAGCCCTGCGCTTCGAGTGCCGCGGCAAGCGCAGAGTGGATCGTGTCCGGCAGGGTTGCCGGCGAGATGTCTGTTTCGGTGGTCATGGTCGGGGTCTCAATCGGAGCCGTTTGTGGTGAACCCGCTCACCGGAACCGCCCCATCTCTTTTTGTTTGCCGCAAGCCCACGCGAAACCGTTTCACGTTTGGAGCGGAAATCTTTCAGGAAGCGCCGCATACCCCTTATCGGCGCTTCCCACCAGCCCTGCTTTGCCTGAAGGCCGTTCAGTCGCCGTAGGGAATCCAGATATTCTTCACCTGCACCGCGTGGTGCAGGAACAGCCGGCCCTCACCGGACGCCGGATCGAGCCAGTCGGTTTGGAGCCCGTGGTCCACCAGCATGCGCTTGAGATTGCCGACGGACAAGCGCTCGGCAGTGGCCGACAGGTCCTTGCCGCCGAACACCCAGAGCCCGTCGAGGTCGTCGTGCGACGCGAGGTCCTTGACCAACGCCTTCGGCTCGCCCGTCACGATGTTGACGACACCAGCCGGCAGGTCGGAGGTTTCGAATAGCTGATAAAGATCGGTCGCGATCAGCGGATATCGCGCGCTCGGCACCACCACCGTGCGGTTGCCCATCGCGATCAAGGGAGCGACAAGGCTGACCAGCGACAGAAGCGGCATCTCGTCGGGTGCGATCACGCCCACCGTGCCGAGCGGCTCGTTGATCGCCAGCGCCAGCCCGCGCAAAGGCGGGGAGTGCACCGCGCCGTCGAACTTGTCGGCATAGGCGCCATAGGTGAAAAGGCGGCTGATCACAGCTTCCACCTCGCGCTCCGCCTCGCTCGAACCGACGCCCGTAAGCCTGGCGATGCGCGCGGCGAATTCGGGCCCGCGCGCGGACAGGTTTTCTGCGAGATAATAAAGGATCTGCGCCCGGTTATGCGTGGAGGCGCGGCTCCAGCCTTCCGCCTTGCGCGCGGCTTCCACGGCGTTGCGGATGTCCTTGCGATTGCCTTCGCCGACCTCGCCCAGAACCGTGCCGTCGGCACCCACGACAACGCGTGAGCCGTTTCCATCGGGCCGCGCCTGCTTGCCGCCGATGAAGAGCTTGGCCGTGCGGTCGAGCACGGGCAGGCCGAAGCCGGAGGCGGAAGATTTGGGCTCGGGTTGGGCCGGCAGCTCTTCACGCGGCTTGCGCTTGGCCCAGGCATCGGCTTTCAGATATTCGTAAGCCCCTTCGCGCCCGCCCTCACGCCCGAAGCCGCTTTCGCGATAGCCTCCGAAGCCGACGCCCGCATCGAATAGGTTGGTGGCGTTGACCCAGACGACGCCAGCCGCCAGCTTGGGCGCGATGTCGAGTGCGAGCCCGATCGTCTCGCTCCAGATGCTCGCCGCCAAGCCGTAGCGCGAATTGTTGGCGAGCATCACCGCCTCGTCGGGCGTGCGGAAGGTCATGGCGACCGCGACGGGGCCGAAGATTTCCTCGCGCGCGACGGTCGCCGCCGGGTGCACATCGGTCAGAAGCGTGGGCGGAAAGAAAGAGCCTGTCTCGGGCACGCCCGCTTCCGTCTGGAACAATGTCGCGCCTTCCTTGACGCCGAGCTCGACCAGTTCGCGAATGCGCGCAAGTTGCACGGGATCGACGATCGCCCCCATGTCGATCGCCTTGTCGAGCGGCTGGCCGACGCGCAAGGTTTCCATGCGCTTCTTAAGGCGGGAAAGGAAAATGGGCGCGATGCCTTCCTGCACCAGGATGCGCGAGCCCGCACAGCAGACTTGGCCCTGATTGAACCAGATCGCATCCACCACGCCTTCCACCGCCGCGTCGAGATCCGCATCCTCGAAGACGATGAAGGGCGACTTGCCGCCGAGTTCCAGCGTCAGGCGCTTGCCCGATCCGGCGGTGCGTTCGCGAATGCGGCGGCCGACCTCTGTCGAGCCGGTAAAGGCGATCTTGTCGATGCCCGGGTGATCGACGATGGCCTCGCCGGTTTCGCCGCCGCCCGTCACCACATTCAAGACGCCCGCCGGCAGGCCGGCCTCCGTCGCGAGTTCGGCAAAGAGCAAGGCGGTCAGCGAGGTATATTCCGCCGGCTTCAGCACCACCGTGTTACCGAGCGCCAAGGCCGGGGCGATCTTCCAAGCCAGCATCAGAAGCGGAAAGTTCCACGGGATGATCTGGCCGACCACGCCGAGCGGCGAATAGCCGGCGAACTCGGCGTCCTGAAGCTGCGCCCAGCCGGCGTGATGATAAAAATGGCGGGCGACGAGCGGCACGTCGATGTCGCGCGTTTCGCGAACCGGCTTGCCATTGTCGATGGCTTCCAGAACCGCCAGCAGCCTTCCGTGCCGTTGCACCATGCGGGCCAAGGCATAGAGATGCCGCGCGCGGCCATGCCCGCTGAGCTTGGCCCAAGGCTCCTGCGCGGCACGCGCGGCAGCTACGGCCTCGTCCACATCCGTTGCCGTGCCGTTGGCGATCCGCGCCAGAATCTTGCCGGTCGCCGGCTCGAACGTGTCGAAGCCCTCACCCTCTTTCAGCGGTTTGAATTTGCCGTCGATGAAATGGCCGAAGCGGTTGTCGTGGCGCGCCAGCCATTCGCGCGCGGCACTGTCGGCTTCGGGGGCAGGGCCGTAATCCATGGAGTCGAAAAACTGCTGCACGTTCATGGGATCACCCCGCCGCATGCCGGTTGAAGGCCGAATAGCGGCCGGTCACATGGTGCTCGAGCTGGCGCTCGATGTCGGACAGGAGGCTCGACGCGCCGACGCGAAACAGGTCCGGCTCCAGCCAGGGGCGGCCCAGCTCCTCCTTCATCAGGATCTGGTAGTTGAGCACGTCCTTGGCCGTCGAAATGCCGCCCGCCGGCTTGTAGCCCACCTTGGATCCCGTGCGCTCGTGGTAGTCGCGAATGGCGCGCAGCATCACGAGCGTCACGAGCGGCGTGGCATTCACGCCTTCCTTGCCGGTCGAGGTCTTGATGAAATCGGCGCCCGCCATCATGCAGACGAGTGACGCGCGCGCCACGTTGCGCAGGGTCTTGAGGTCGCCCGTCGCAAGGATCGCCTTCACATGCGCCGCCCCGCAGGCCGCGCGGAAATCGCGCATCTCGTCGTAAAGCGCCTGCCAGTTGCCCGTCAGCACATGCTCGCGGGTGATGACGATATCGATCTCGGAAGCGCCGTCGGCCACCGAAGCCTCGATCTCGCGCAGCTTCACGTCATGGGGTGCCAAACCCGCCGGAAAGGCGGTGGACACGGCTGCGACCGGCACGCCGCTGCCCTGGAGCGCATCGACGGCCGCTGCGACGAAACGGTGATACACGCAGACCGCGCCCGTCGTTATGCCGCGCTCGCTCATGCCGAGCGCTTCGAGCAGGTCGTGCCGCACCGGGGTCACCGCCTTGGCGCAGAGCCGGCGCACGCGGCCTTCCGTGTCGTCGCCCGATAGCGTGGTAAGATCGATGCAAGTGATGGCCTTGAGCAGCCAGGCGGCCTGCGCATCCTTCTTGACAGTGCGTCGTCCGGGCAGGCCCGCCACCCGGCGCTCGGCAGCTGACAAGTTGACGCGTACGCCGCCCAGCCAGCCGAGATCGAGCGGCATGCCTTCATTGCGCGGTGCGTTGCCGCCATGGGCCGGCACGCTGCGTTCTTTTTCGTCGCGCGGGGCGACAGCCTGAAGCTGCATCCGCTTTTTTCCTCACACATGCCTCATTGCGCCAGAGCGCAGATGCCATCTCTACTTGATTGTGTGAAGCGACGATACCGATGGCCGGAAAGCGGTCCTGAGCGAAGGGGCCGCAATCCGGGCGAAAGGAGCTCCCCTTATCGCTCGTCCCGATTTGCGGTTTCACGGCTGAGCTGATCCACCACCGCATAAAGCGCGTCCCGATCCGAGCCGGGCTCGCCATTTCCGGCGGCATGACGCTGGAAGGTCGCGATCTGCATGTCTGCGCTTGTTCCCCGTTCCGCGATCGACCGTGCGCCTTCCACTTCTCTCACGCAGCCAAGGGCTTGGACGTCCTCGGCGACGAGGGCAAGCAGGGCTGCAAGCGTTTCGGAAAACGGCAGAGCGCGTTCCTGTTTCTCGTTGATGAGTTCCGCCTTCGCACCATCGGCCTGTGCGCGAAAAAGGTTCTCGGCCACCACGCCGCGTGAAGCGCCCGATAGCGCGCGATTGATCTCGGGCCGACGGCCGACGAGACGCACGAGGCAGCGGTAGAGTGCTGCGATCGTGATCGCATCGTCGAGGTTCGTGCAGCTGTCGGCCACGCGCAGTTCGAGCGTCGGATATTTGAGTGAGGGCCGGATCGTCCACCAGAGATAGGACGCGTCCTTGACCGCCCCGGCCTGCGTCATGATCCGCACATAGCGGGCATAGTCGTCGGCATCGGCGAACAGGTCCGGCAGGCCGGTGCGCGGCAACTCGCCGAAGGCCGAAAGGCGATAGCCCTTCAGTCCCGTCAGCCGCCCCTGCCAGAAGGGGGAGGAGGTGGAGAGTGCCAGAAGCACCGGCATGAAGGGCAAAAGCCGGTTCATCATCTCGACGCGGCGTTCGGGCTCAGGAACCTCCACATGCACGTGCATGCCGCACACCACATTGCGGTGGCCCAGCATGCCGAGCTCCTGCATCAGCTGCTGGTAGCGCTCGGCCTTGGTCGCCGTCTGCCGGCGCCAGCGTGCCACCGGATGCGTGCCTGCGGCAAAGACGCTGATGCCGTGTTGTGCACCGATCTCGGCAAGCGATGCCCTCAAATTCCCGAGCGTGTCGCGCGCCTCGGCAAAACTGGTCGAAGGAGGCGACGAAATCTCCACCTGCAGCTGCAGGAGCTCGGGTTCGACCCGTTCCAGCTTCCGCGCCGCCGCCTTGTGAAAGGCCACCGCCTTGTTCCCCGGCGTGCCTCGCGTTCGGGCATCGGCAAGAAACAGCTCTTCCTCGATGCCAAAGCGATAAGGAAAATCGGCCATACAGAAGTCCGGATCAGGCGGGCGTTGAGCTCCATAACCAGCGGCTCGGCCAAGCGTTGCGTGGAGACGTTCTACTCTCGATGCTGAATAAAAAATATGCGTTTGGCCGATCGCCTAAAAAGTGTGCAAGAGTTCTATTCTGACGGGCACATGCGTGCACTCACCTTTGGCGCTCAACTTCGTCCTGCCGGGATTTTGCGGCCATATGGCCTTCTTGCTTGTCTGGCACAGCTCTTGCAGCGCCCCTCCTGTATCGACAAGGAGGGTGGGACCCCATGCACCGTATTTCGAAATCGCTCACGGCGCTCGCGCTTGCCGCCGGGCTGAGCTTCGGCAGCGCCTATGGCGCGCTGGCGCAGGAAGACACGATCAAGATCGGCATTCTCCATTCGCTGTCGGGTACGATGGCGATCTCCGAGACCACGCTGAAAGACGCCATGCTGATGCTCATCGACGAGCAGAACAAGAAGGGCGGCGTGCTCGGCAAGAAGCTCGAGGCGGTCGTGGTCGATCCGGCTTCCGACTGGCCGCTCTTCGCCGAAAAGGCGCGTGAGCTGATCTCCAAGGACAAGGTCGCCGCCGTGTTCGGCTGCTGGACCTCGGTGTCGCGCAAGTCGGTGCTGCCTGTCTTCGAGGAACTCGACAACATCCTCTTCTATCCCGTCCAGTATGAGGGTGAGGAAAGCCAGCGCAACGTGTTCTATACGGGCGCCGCGCCCAACCAGCAGGCCATTCCGGCCGTCGATTACCTGATGAGCGAGGACGGCGGCGAAGTGAAGCGCTGGGTGCTCGAAGGCACCGACTACGTTTACCCGCAGACCACCAACAAGATTCTTCAGGCCTATCTCGAGAGCAGGGGCGTGGCCAAGGAAGACATCATGGTCAACTACACGCCGTTCGGCTTCTCCGACTGGCAGACCGAAGTCGCGGCCATCAAGAAGTTCGGCTCGGCCGGCAAGAAGACGGCGGTCGTGTCCACCGTCAACGGCGACGCCAACGTTCCCTTCTACAAGGAACTCGCCAACCAGGGCATCAAGGCCGAGGATATCCCGGTCGTCGCCTTCTCGGTGGGCGAGGAAGAGCTTGCCGGCATCGACACCGCGCCGCTCGTCGGCCACCTGACCGCCTGGAACTACTTCCAGTCCGTCGATACGCCTGAGAACGCAGCCTTCATCGATGGCTGGAAGAAGTTTATCAAGAACGACAAGCGCGTCACCAACGACCCGATGGAAGCCCACTATATCGGCTTCAACATGTGGGTGAAGGCGGTCGAAAAGGCAGGCACCACGGAGCCGGACAAGGTGATCGACGGAATCGTCGGGGTATCCGTGCCGAACCTGTCGGGCGGCTTCTCGACCATGATGCCGAACCACCACATCACCAAGCCGGTGATGATCGGTGAGATCCAGGCCGATGGCCAGATGGAAACGGTGTGGCAGACACCCGGCCTCGTGGTCGGCGACGAGTGGTCGGACTACCTCGCCGACTCCAAGGATCTCATCGCCGATTGGCGCGCCCCGATGTCCTGCGGCAACTTCAACGTGAAGACCGGCAAGTGCGGCGGCAAGACCACCAACTGATCTGAACCGGGCGTCGCGCGACCGAGCCGCGCCCGTGTCAATGGCCTCCGGGTGGAATACCTCCTCCCTTCCGCCCGGAGGCTGCTTTCACTTCTCTCTGGACGTCAACGATCTTGGCTGACCCGAACCTCCTTCCGGCTTGCGCAAAGCCGCTTTCCTTTCGCGAGGCGGACGAGAGGAAGGGTATTTCGGTCATCCTCGCCTTCCTTTCCCTTTTCTTCCTCTTTCTTTCTCCCGCCCAGGCCGCCGAAGCGCAATTGCGCACGATCCTGGCCAAACTCGCGGATGCCAAAGGCTTTCCCGCCGTCGAAGCGGTGGTTCGCGAGCTCGGTGCGACCGGTGATCCCGCCGTTTCAGGTCCGCTCGAAGCACTTTCCGCCGGCGATCTTTACTTCGCCAAGGCCGACAAGAGCATCGCGATCCTACGCGACGGCGCGATTCTCGACCCGCTGAGCGGCGCAAAGACGAGAGAGGGCGCCACGAGTGCGTTCACCAAGATCCGCGTCAACAACGGCTTGCGCGGCGCGATCCGTGACGTTCTGGGCTCGCTCACGCTTTCCGCGCCCGATCCGGCCGTGCGGTTGAGCGCGGTCGCAACCATCTTCAACCGTCCCGATCCGGAAGCGATACCTGCGCTCGATGCGGTACTTGCCAAGGAAACCGACGCCACCGTGAAGGCAAGGATGGAGGAAGCGCGCGCGGCGGCCGTGCTCGCTTCCGACCTACCCGAAGACCAGAAGCGCGCTGCCATCGAAACGCTCGGCGCCCGCGGCGACCGCGCCGCACTCACGCTGCTTTCGAATTACGCGCAAAGTGCTCAGGGCTCGCTGCGCGATGCGGCGGCAAGTGCCGCTGATCGTATCCGCACCGTGCTCGCCGGCTGGGATGTCGCGCAGAATGTCTGGTTCGGCCTGTCGCTCGGCTCCGTGCTGCTTCTTGCGGCCATCGGCTTGGCTATCACCTTCGGCGTGATGGGCGTCATCAACATGGCCCATGGCGAGATGGTGATGCTCGGCGCCTACACGACATTTGCCGTGCAGGAGGCGATCCGCGCTTCGGCCCCCGGCCTGTTCGACTGGTCGCTTGCGATCGCATTGCCGGCCGCCTTCCTCGTCGCGGGCGCGGTAGGTTTTGCCATGGAGCGCGGCATCATCCGCTTTCTCTACGGCCGCCCGCTCGAGACGCTGCTGGCCACTTGGGGCGTCTCGCTGATCCTTCAGCAGGCCGTGCGCGTGATCTTCGGGCCCAACAATCGCGAGGTCGGCAATCCGACCTGGATGTCGGGCTCCTTCGAGATCGGCCAGATGGCCATCACCTGGAACCGGCTCTGGATCGTGCTTTTCGCCGGCGCGGTTTTTCTGGGCCTGCTTTACGTCATGAAGCGCACGCCTTGGGGATTGCAGATGCGCGCGGTCACCCAGAACCGCCGCATGGCTGCCTCCATGGGCATCCGTACGCCTTGGGTGGATGCCTTCACCTTCGCGCTCGGCTCAGGCATTGCCGGGATTGCGGGCGTGGCGCTCAGCCAGATCGGCAATGTCTCGCCCAATCTCGGCCAGAGCTACATCATCGACAGTTTCATGGTGGTGGTGTTCGGCGGCGTGGGCAACCTTTGGGGCACGCTGGTGGGTGCCTTGTCGCTGGGTGTGCTCAACAAGTTCCTTGAACCTTACGCGGGGGCGGTGCTCGGCAAGATCATCGTGCTCGTGCTCATCATCCTCTTCATCCAGAAGCGGCCGCGCGGACTTTTCGCGCTCAAGGGCCGGGCGGTGGAAGCATGATCACGCAACGCGTCTTCGGTGCGGGTTTTACGCCCCGCGTGCAACTGGCTCTGGCGCTGATTCTTTTGGGCGGCGTGCTCGTGCCGTTGTCGAACCTCCTGCTTGCGCCCAGCAATCCGCTGCATGTGCCGTCTTATGCCCTGGCGTTGTTCGGCAAATATCTCTGCTATGCCCTGCTCGCTCTCTCGCTCGATCTGGTCTGGGGCTATGTCGGCATCCTGAGCCTCGGACACGGCGCGTTCTTCGCGCTCGGCGGCTATGCGATGGGCATGTATCTGATGCGCCAGATCGGCGCGCGCGGCGTCTATGCCAACCCGGAACTGCCTGATTTCATGGTGTTTCTGAACTGGAGCGAACTGCCCTGGTTCTGGCTGGGCTTCGACCGGTTCTGGTTCGCGTGCCTGATGGTGCTGCTCGTGCCCGGCCTGCTCGCCTTCGTGTTCGGCTGGTTTGCCTTCCGCTCCCGCGTGACGGGCGTCTATCTCTCCATCATCACGCAGGCCATGACCTATGCGCTGCTGCTCGCCTTTTTCCGCAATGACATGGGCTTTGGTGGCAATAATGGGTTGACCGATTTCAAGGATATCCTCGGCTTTCCCGTTCAGGCGGCGGGCACGCGCGGGGCACTTTTCGCGGCAAGTGCGCTGGCGCTGGCAGTCGGCGTCGCGGTCTGTGCGGCGATCGTCGGCTCGCAGTATGGCAAGCTGATGATCGCGGTGCGCGACGCGGAAAGCCGCACGCGCTTTCTGGGCTGGCGGCCCGAAAACGTGAAGCTCTTTGCCTTCACGGTGTCGGCCGTGATGGCCGGCATCGCGGGTGCGCTCTACGTGCCGCAGGTCGGCATCATCAATCCGGGCGAGTTCGCGCCGGCGAATTCTATCGAGGTCGTG
This sequence comes from Mesorhizobium liriopis, assembly GCF_024053505.1. Taxonomy (GTDB): domain Bacteria; phylum Pseudomonadota; class Alphaproteobacteria; order Rhizobiales; family Rhizobiaceae; genus Mesorhizobium_B; species Mesorhizobium_B liriopis. The sequence goes on from NZ_JAMXQS010000002.1 coordinate 461,890, forward strand.
GTTTGGACGGCGGTCGGCGGGCGCGGGACCATCGTGGGCCCCATCATCGGCGCGCTTCTGGTCAATTCCGCGAAAAGCTGGTTCACCGGTGCGCTACCCGATTTCTGGCTCTTCGCGCTGGGCGGGCTGTTCGTGTTCGTCACGCTTTTCATGCCCAAAGGCATCCTGGGCCTCTGGGACCAGTGGCAGAACAGGACGATGCGGAAAAAGCCCGCTGATGATCCTATAGAGCCTAGCACGGCACCGCTGCCGCAGCCGGCTGAGTGAGCGCCATGACCACCAAAGCCGGCACCATCCTTTATCTCAACGGCGTCTCCGTTTCTTTTGACGGCTTCCGCGCCATCAACGACCTCTCGCTCGTGCTCGACAAGGGCGAGATGCGTGCGATCATCGGTCCCAACGGGGCGGGCAAGACGACGATGATGGACATCATCACCGGCAAGACCCGGCCCGACAAGGGCGAGGTCTTCTTCGACGGCAATATCGACCTCACCCGCCATGACGAGCCCGGCATCGCGAATCTGGGCATCGGCCGCAAATTCCAGAAGCCGACCGTGTTCGAAAGCCACACGGTGGAAGACAATATCCGCCTGTCCCTGAAGGGCGAGCGCTCGGTCTTTGCGGCGCTTTTCGCCAAGAACAGCGTGGCGGATGATCGGCGCATCACCGAAATCCTCGAAACCGTCCGCCTCGATGGCCGTCGCGATGCACTCGCGGCGAACCTGAGCCATGGCCAGAAGCAATGGCTCGAGATCGGCATGCTGCTCGCTCAGGATCCCAAGCTTCTGCTCGTGGACGAGCCGGTGGCCGGCATGACGGATGCGGAAACGGCCGAAACCGCGCGGCTTCTGAAAGACATCGCCCGCGAGCATTCGGTGATCGTGGTCGAGCACGACATGCATTTCGTGCGCGAGCTCGACGTGAAGGTCACCTGCCTGCACGAGGGCTCGGTGCTGGCCGAGGGACCGCTGGACCATGTCGCGGCGGACCAGCGTGTGGTCGAAGTCTATCTGGGACGGTGAAGACGATGTGGCGGGTTTGCTGGGATCGCGTGGCGCTTGAGCGGTTGCCGCAAAAGACGGCGAAGGGGAATGGGTCGATGCGCTCTCGACCCCCGGCGGGCCGGTTCGAGCTCGCGCGCTGGGAAGCGCGAGCCCAGGAGCAGCTTCTCCATCCCAGGCTTGAGATCACTCGCCCGGCGGGCCTTTTGCCATGCTGACTGTTTCCGACGCCACGCTTCACTACGGTGCCGCGCGCGCCTTGCGCGGGGTATCTCTCGATGTTCCCTCGGCCAAGATCACCTGCGTGCTCGGCCGCAACGGTGTGGGCAAGACCAGCCTGATGCGCGCCATCGTCGGCCATCAGCGCCTCTCGGGCGGCACCATGGCGTTCGAGGGCAAGCCGCTGGGCAATCGCGCGCCCTACGATCGTGCGCGTTCGGGCATCGGCTTCGTGCCGCAGGGGCGCGAAATCTTTCCGCTTCTCTCCGTGCGCGAAAATCTCGAAACCGGCTTCGCCCCACTCAAGCGCGGGGACCGCACCGTGCCGGATTATGTCTTCGAGCTTTTCCCGGTGCTCAAACAGATGCTCAACCGGCGCGGCGGCGATCTGTCGGGCGGTCAGCAGCAGCAGCTCGCCATCGGCCGCGCGCTGACCATGCGCCCCAAGCTCCTGATCCTCGACGAGCCGACCGAGGGCATCCAGCCCTCCATCATCAAGGAGATCGGCCGCGCGATCCAGTTTCTGCGCGATCGGATGGGGCTGACCATTCTCCTCGTTGAACAATATCTCGACTTCGCCCGCGAGCTTGCCGACCATGTGGCCATCATGGATCGCGGCGAAGTGGTCTATGCGGGCGACACGGCAGGGCTGGACGATCCCGACGTGCGCCGCCACCTCATGCTGTGAGCGGCAATCCGATATTGAACGGGATCGACGCCTCTCCCATGCACAGCTTCACGCTGCGGGTAGATGCCGGAAGAGTGATCATTTGATGCCTTCCGTGATCCCCGGAACGAGCAACCAAAAGAGGGGTGGGACGCTTCTTGCTGCGATCGTCCGATCGGACTGATCCAAACGGGAGAAATCACCATGAAATTTCGGATTATTGCTGCCGCCGCTCTGGCATTTGCCGCGACCGGCGCGATGGCTCAGACCGATCAGCAATCGACACCCACCGATTCCCAGTGGCCCCAAGCATCGCGCGCTGCGGTGGCACCATTCTACACGGACAGCTCGATGAAGACGATGCGCGACGAGGCTGGCTTCACCGCCGCCATGAAGAACCTCAAATCCGAGGATCGCGAGGCCATCAAGAACGAGTGCGCCAATCGCAACACCATGAACACCAGCTTCTGCGACCAGTACGACAAGAACAGCGCGATGTGATCGGGTCGAACTGGCAAAGGTGTGATGCCAGCCGGTTCGTTACTCACTCTGATCTGAGATTTAGTGAGCCCGCCTCCATGAATAGGCGGGCTTTTTTAGGCGTCGGATGAGGTCCGAGCGCTTCGAGAGAGCATAAAGCGGAGGCTCGTCGTTCTCGTCCGGATTGGGGTTGGGCTGCTCGTCAGGCAGTTCATCCGGCTCCGGCTCCTCGATGACCGGGGTCCATGCCGGCGCCGGATTGGGCTCTTCCTCGGTCGGAATGTTCGGAACGGGTTCCTTTGGCATTTCGCGTCTCCAGGCGTGGTGGGGGATCGGCTGCGAATGGCTTCCCGACCGGACTAGCCGATCAGGCTTGCGGCTTCGACGATATCCTCGGGCCGGTACGGCTTGGTCACGAAGCCGATCGGTTGGATATCGAGTGCCATGGCGCGCACCCGAAAGTCGGTGCGGTCGGTCAGAAAGACCCCGGGCACGCCGAAATCCTTTGAAAGCTGGTCGGCGGCATCCAGACCGCTCTCGCCATTCCCCAGATCGACATCGAGAAAGGCCAGTTGCGGTTTGCTTTTCCTCGCAAGCTTCAAGGCATCGCCGACTGTCTTCGCGATGCCCACCACCGTGTGGCTGGCCTCTTCAAGGATGTTTCTGATGTCCTCGGCCACGAAGGTCTCGTTCTCGACGACCAGAATGCGGAGCGATGCCATATGTCCGTGTTCCTTGGCAGGTCTCTTCAGAGGACCCGCAGATTGCCAGCGGACATCTTGCCCGAGCGCTTGTCTTGAATGAGTTCGTAGGACAGTTTCTGGTTCTCGGTCAGGCCCTGCAGGCCCGAGCGCTCGACCGCAGAGATATGCACGAAGGCGTCCTGGCCGCCATCATCGGGCTGGATGAAGCCGAAGCCCTTGGTTGCGTTGAACCACTTCACTGTTCCGGTCGGCATGGTGTTTCTCTGAAGTTTATGGAGGATGAGGCGTCGACTTCGGCGGAAAGGGTATCGGTCCAGCCCCAGGAAGCGACGGCTGCGATATGGGGCTTGGAGCTGCACCGACAAGGCGTCATGCCGTGAAAGGGAAGCGGCCTATTCCGATGACTGCGACGAGGTTTCAGCGCCGACTCCCGTCGGGCCGTCCGCGACGCGACCGCTGGCGAAAATGGAGATGGCTGCGATTCCCGCCGCGATGAACAAGAGAAACAGGACGACGGCGACGCGGCGGTTCATGGCAGGGAACTCAATGGGGAAGAGGGGAAGAGGCGACGCGAGTCTTTGAAGGCGTCACGCGTTCCCACATATCTGACGCACGCTCGGCCATTATCCAGTCATAGGATGGCGATCATGTTTCGTGATCGCGAGACGTTCCGGCAGTTGGCCGGCACCGCAGGACGCGTGTCCTGCGGTGCCGGCCCGACCGATCATGTTACAGCGCGGGGAGGATCGCGATGTCGCGCACCGCGCCCTCGACGCCGGTGATGGTGGCGGCTTCGGTGGCGGCACCCGATGTGAGATCGACGCTGTAAAGTTTGGCGCCATTCATCAGCCAGGCTTCGTTGCCGCCCTTGCCGTCGGACAGGATGTCGAAGGCGACAGGACCGTCGAGAGCGACATTGAGCTTGCCGACCGACTTGAGGGTGCCGTCGTTCGGCGGATCCTGCTGGACCAGCGCGCCCGCGGTGCCGTCGATGTTGTAAAGCGCGGTCTTCTCGGTGCCCGCATAGGAATTGGTGTAGGCGCCGGCGACGATGTCGGGTGTCGCACCCTTGTTCATGTCACCGTCGCCAAAGGTATGACGGCCGTCCTCGGTGACCGCACCTTGGGCGAACTTGGTGCGCAGCGACGTGCCATCCGAACCCATGATGCGCAGCGCATCCGCCGCCGGGTTGAAATCGACCGTGACCGTCGCATCGGTAGGCGGCACCTTCTTCAGCGTATCGACCTTGGTGGCAGCACCCGTCGCAGGGTCGATGGTGGCCACCGTGCCATCGGCGAAGAGCCCGTAGAGCTTCTTGTCCGAGGGGCGTACATCGATGCCGAGCAGCTTGCCTTCCACACCGCTGACGGTTTGCGTGCCCGTCGCGGCCTTGGTTTCGGTATCGACCGTCACGAGCGTGTTGTCGCCAGTCAGGGCCACGACGGTGGCGGCGTTGGCGGTGGAGGCCCAGAGAGCGAGCAGTGAGCCTGTGGCAGCGAGTGCGATGGTCTTCATGGAATGCATCCTTCCGTTTGTCGGACAGGCCCGGCTTGGACCTGAAGCGGATACACGGCAGGTTGGCGAACGGATGCGGCCCGGATGCGATTTTCTTGAGGCCCTGCATCCGGCCGGCTTTCTCGCGTGTCTTCACATCGTGATGGACGGCAGGTTGAGGAGATGCTTAGCAGCTTGAACGGGACGGAGACCCACCACCTCATGCAGCCACGCGACCGCGCGAGCGCTTTTGACCATGCGGACGCGATCCGCCGCTGTGCCAGGGGCGACAAGGGCGCGCTGCGGCAGCTTTATGAGCAGGAGGCCGGCGCCATGCTGGGTGTCGCGATGCGGATCCTGAGGCGGCGCGAGCTGGCGGAAGAAGCGGTGCAGGATTGCTTCGTGCAGGTGTGGCGACGGGCAGCAAGCTTCGATGCCACGCGTGGGGCGGGCCGGGCATGGCTTTTCACCATTCTGCGCAATCGGGCGCTGAACATCCTGCGCGACGGCTCGCGTGAGGAGACGACCGGCGCCGACCTCCTGGCGGACGAACCCGACGACCGGCCGAGCCCTGAATCCATCGTGGTCCTGCTCGATGAAACGAGCCGGTTGAGGCGCTGCCTCGAACAGCTCGAACCGCTGCGACGTAACGGGCTGGTGCTGGCCTATACGCGAGGCTTGAGCCATGGCGAGGTGGCGTCCGAACTGAAGGTGCCGCTGGGCACAGCGAAATCGTGGATCAGGCGGGCCTTTCTCCAGGTGCGGGAGTGCATGCAATGAGCGCCTCGCGGGATGACCGTGTCGCCGACTACGTGCTGGGGCTGATGGAAGCCGCGGAGGCGGAGGCTTTCGAGCGCGAGCTCGCACAGGATGCCGATCTCGCTCGGATCGTCGCAGAGAGTGCGGCCCAATTCCACGAACTCGATGCAACCGCTGAGCCGCGTCCGCCAAGAGACGAGATCTGGCGCGGGATCGAAAGCCGGTTGGGCACGCAACGGCCACCGGTCGCAGTCGTGCGGCCGGAGTGGGCAGCGATATGGCAGAGCCTCCGGTTCTGGCGCTGGACGGGTTTCGGTGGTCTGGCAACAAGTGCTGCCCTGGCTGCCGCGCTGGTCGCCTTCGTGGCGCGGCCCGCGCCCGCGCCGCAATTCGTTGCGGTGCTGGTGCCGGCCGACAGCACCGCGCCGGGTGCGATCGTGGAGATCGATGCCCAAGGCGCCGCGCGTCTTATCACGCTCAAGGACATCCCCGTGCCGGAAGGAAGGGCACTCGAAGTCTGGACGCTGCCGAGTGTTGAGCGCGGGCCGGTCTCGATCGGTCTCATGCCGCGCGCCCAGAGCAGGGGGCTTTCGCTCACAGCCGTTCCGCCGACCCATTCCGACCAGCTCTTCGAGATCACGCTGGAGCCCGCTTCCGGCTCACCAATCGGACGGCCAACGGGACCGGTGCTCTACAAGGGCCTGACCGTGCAGGCGCTTTGAACGGTCAAGCGCGTCTTCTCGTGGGGCGCTTTCCGTGGCGGTTCGTCGATTGTCAGCGTCGGTGACGAAGCTGCGCGATCATCGATCATGCCGGGACCGAAACCGGAATTTCACGCCAGTGTCTGAAAGATTTGGACCTCCTCGAAGGCGCGGCGAGGGAGGTGAGTTCAAGGGCTGGCCACCTCGTCAGAGACCGTTCGTGACATCTTGGTCCGGCAACTGGAGCGAGCTCTGATGTCGATTTGGCTTTCGCACCTTCGAACGAGACATCCAACCTGCATCGCGAGTTCGATCCTCTGTTGATGTATCGTTCGGCCATGCGACCCAAAAATGAGAGGGCTCGGCACAGCACGAAAAGGCTCCTGCCGGATCAGACCAGCTGCCGCTCGTTCCTGATGAGGTCCGCACCCTTTTCGGCGATCATATAGGTGGCCGCGACCGTGTTGGCGGACACGATTGTCGGCATGATCGAGGCATCGATCACCCGCAGGCCCTCCAAGCCGTGAACGCGCAGCGTTCGAGGGTCGACCACCGCGCGCTCGTCACCTCCCATTGCGCAGGTGCCGACCGGATGGAACAGCGTGCCCACACGTTCGCGGATAAAGGCATCGAGCGCACCATCGCTCTGGACCTCCGGTCCAGGGTCGATCTCGGCATCGAGATGCGGCTCGAAGGGCTTCTGCCTCATGATCTCGCGCGCGAGCCGGATGCCGCGGCGCAAAGGCGCCATCGTGCTTTCGCCGCGAAAGAAATTATAGATGACCGAAGGCTTCTCGCCGGGGTCCGCACTTTTGAGTGACACGCGCCCCAGGCTGCCTGGCCGCAGTTCGCAGACATGCATCAGAAAGCCATGGCCGGTGAAGCCCGAGGCGTTCTGTGTGTTCGCGCGGCCGGTGCAGAAAAAGACCTGAAGATCGGGCCGCTTGGTGGCCGGATCGGACGACATGAACCCGCCGCCTTCGCCGGTGGTGGACGAGAAAAGCCCGCGCTTGCGAATCAGCCAGTCGGCGACATGGAGCATGTTGCGCGGCAGCGCCTTCCATGAAATGCCGTAAGGCGCAACGGATTTGGCGCGGTATTCGAGCGTGACGTCAAGATGGTCCTGCAGGTTCTCGCTCACGCCGGGAAGATCGTTGACCACGGCGATGCCATGCCGGGACAATTGCTGCGCGGGACCGATCCCGGACACCATCAGGAGGTGCGGCGAGGCGAAGGCGCCGGCTGCGAGGATCGTTTCGCGCGCGAGCGCTTGGCCGCTTTCGCCCTCACGGCGCCACGCGACCCCGACTGCCTTGCGGCCTCTGAACAGAATGCGCTCCACCTGGGTGTCGGGGATGACGGTCAGGTTGGGTCGGTTCCTGACCGGATCGAGATAGGCACCCTCGGCCGTGACGCGCTGGCCGTTCTTCTGGGTGAAGGTATAGAGGCCCACGCCGTTCTGGCGCGCGCCGTTGAAATCCGGGTTGAGGTCATGGCCGGCGAGTTGCGCGGCCTCGAGATAGGCACGCGCCATCGGATTCACGCTTCGCAACGGCGCGACGTTGAGCGGGCCATCAATGCCGTGCAGACCGGGATCGATGTTCTGATCGAGGCGCGTCTTGCCGAGCCGCAAATGCCTGCCCGAACCGGGTTCGGCCAAAAGCTCGAAACGTTCGAGCTTGCGGAAAAAAGGCAGCACGTCGTCATAGCCCCAGCCAGCTGCGCCACGCGCCTGCCAGTCGTCGAAATCCTCGCGCTGGCCGCGCATGAAGATCTGGCCGTTCACATTGGTGCTGCCGCCCGTTCCCCGTCCGCGCGGCAAAGCGATGGTGCGGCCTTGCAAGCCAGGTTCGGGCTCGGTCTCGTACCACGACATGAATTTCGGGCCGCCGAGAAAAGCGAGTGCGGGTGCCATGAAGCTGACCATGGCGAGAGGCACGCGCACGATGGCGCGCTGAGCGTTTCGATCCTGTCCGGACTCGACCAAGGCGACCCGCACGGTCGGGTCTTCGCTCAGCCGGTTCGCCAGAACGCAGCCGGCGGCTCCTGCGCCGACGATCAGAAAGTCGAACGGGCCCACGGGGTCAGATGTCCTGATTTTGGGGCAGGATCACCAGATCGCGGATGGTGACATTGGCAGGCCGCGAAAGCATGTAGATGACGGCATCGGCCACATCCTCGGAACGCAGGCCCTCGCGCGTAGCAACCTTCCCGGCAATCTTCTCCTCGCTCGAATAGCCCCACAATTCGTTGAGCACCACGCCGGGCGCCACGGCACCCACTCGGATATTGTGCTTCATGACCTGCCGCCGGAGACCGTGCACGAAGGACTGGATCGCGTGCTTGGAGGCCGAGTAGATCGGCTCCCACTGGATCGCCTGATGGCCCGAGATGGAAGAGGTGACGACCACATGGCCGCTTTCACGTTCGATCATGCCGGGCAGCGCGGCGCGAACGAGGCGGAAGACGCTGTTGACGTTGATGGCCATCAACGCGTCCCAGGTGGCCGGATCGCCTTCCGCCACATCGCCGGGGATGTAGAGGCCTGCATTGGGCAGGAGGATATCGATCGAACCGAAATGACCGAGCGTTGCCTCCACCACGCGTTCAACCTCGCCGGCTCGGGTCTGATCGGAAGCGAGAACGAGCGTTTCGGTTTCGATCGTGCCTGCGACGGCTTCGAGGCGCTCCTGCGACCGACCGACCAGCGCGAGTTTGACGCCTTCCGCGCCGAGCCCATGCGCGAGTGCGCGGCCGATGCCGGAACTGGCGCCCGTCACCAGTGCGACCTTGCCGCTCAGATCCTGCTTCATGGTCTTCTCCTCCAGTCCTGTTCCGTTGCCGCCTCTTCCGTGAAGTGCAGTGCGGCGGCACCCACCAGTCCGCTATCCTCTCCCAGTCCGGCCCGGCAAAGGATGGTGTCGCGGAATGCCGGCATGGCGTTGGTTTGCAGACGCTGGCGGATGAACGGTTCGAGCAGGTCGAAACCGTTCGACACACCGCCGCCGAGAATGACGGCTTCCGGGCTGAAGAGGTGGACGAGGCTCGCAATGCCCAGCCCAAGGACGTCGCCCTCCTCGGCGACCAGTGCGGCGGCGAGATGATCCCCCGCGCGGGCTTCGGCGAAGACTTCCGCCGGGCCGGCATCGGCGGCAAGGGCGGAACGGCTTTCCATGGCGACCCTTTGGCGAATGTTGCGGGCAAACGCCGTGCCCGAGGCATAAGCTTCCCAGCATCCCCGCGTTCCGCATGAGCAGAGCGCGCCGTCGCGTTCGATCCCCATATGGCCGATATGGCCAGCCAGTCCCTGCCGCCCGTGCAGGAGCCTGCCGTCCAGCACTACACCGCCACCGATGCCGGTGCTGACCGTGACATAGACGAGATGGCGCAGGCCGCGTCCGGCACCGAAACGCCATTCGCCGTGGGCTGCGGCGATGCCGTCATTTTCGAGCCGGACAGGCAGGTTGAGCGCATCGCCGATCATCCGCGCGATCGGCGCACCATCCCAGCCGGCAAGCGTCGGCACGCCGAGAGCGATGCCTTCTTCCGTGTCGATGGGACCGGGCGAGCAGACGCCGATGCCGGCAACCTGCCCGCGCGGTGCATGGGCGGAAACGATCGCCACGAGCTCGCGGATCTGCGAGACCACGGCTTCCGGCCCGTCCTTGGCGGCCGTTCGCACTTCCTGTCGCGCATGGAGCCGCCCCGTCCGGTCCACGAGTGCTGCCCGCAGGCGCGTGCCGCCGATGTCGACCCCGATGGCGAGCGGCTCGCTCATTCTAAAGCGCGTGGAGCCAGCGCATGCGGGCGAGCAGGTCGTCCGCTCCGAAGGCGAGCGAACCCATCACCACGGTTTCGGCACCTGCCTGGCGCAGCAGAGGCACCGTATGCTCGCGGATGCCGCCATCCGCTGCCAGCACGATGCGACGACCGCTCGGCTCGATCAACCGTCCCGCTTGTTCCAGCCGATCCGTCGCACTGGGATCGAGGCCTTGGCCCTTCACGCCGATGGCGGTGCCGAGAAGCGTCAAAAAATCGAGCCGGGACAGGAAAGGCTCGACCTGCGGAACCGGCGTCTCGACGCGCAAGACCATGCCGGTGGTGCACCCGCGCGTTCGGATCAGCTCAAGCGCCTCGCCGGCATTGGCATTCTCGGCATGGATGCTGATGAGATGCGCGCCGGCATCCGCGAACTGCCCGATCTGTTCAAGAAGAATATCGTCCGCGCACATCAGGTGCACGTGGATCGGGACATCGGTGACTTTGGCGATAGCGGCGACAAGATCGGGAAAGAACAGGAGAGCCGGCGCAAAATGACCGTCGGCGACGTCGATATGGAGCAGGTCGGCGTGGGGTGCGATGCGGGCGAGATCGTCGGCGAGGCGCAAGAGGTCGGCCGACCACAGGGAATATTCGGCGAGAAGCCGGTGGGCGGGAAGCTGCGCAAGCCAGTCGGATGGGGCGGCCATGGTCAGAAATCCTGCAGAAAGGTTCGCAGCGCACGGTGGAAATCGGCGATATAGGCTGCGCGGTCGCGGGCCTTGGGCGTCAGCATTTCGAGCTGCGCGCCGGGGATGAGTGCCGCAAGCTTTTCGGCGTGGTCGAGAGGATGGATGAAGTCCTCTTCCGTGCCGAGAACGAGGGTCGGGATGGGCAGCGCCGCGAGTTCCGCTTCCGTGATGCCGGGTCCGTCGGCCGCGATTGCTGAAAGGAGGTTCGCCGTTACGGCCAAGGGCTCACGCGAAAAGAAGCCTTGCAGCGATTGGAGATTATCCGGCGAACGAGCGGACAAGCGGCTGAAGGTTTCACCCCGTTCGAACACCGCCTGCGCTTCGTCGGGCGATAGCCGTGCGAGAAGCACGCCGACTTCGGCATTCGGTTGCATGTTCTTCGGGCCTGTTTCGGTTATCCAGGCCGGCCGGGCAAAGATCAGCCCGCGCACCAGTTCGGGTCGTTTGACGGCCAGTCGGCTGGCGATTGCCGCGCCCATCGATATGCCTCCGATCATCACCGGTCCGAGCCCGAGAAAGGTGATCAGCGCAGCCACGTCATCGGCAAAGGTGGCGATGGAATGTGTGCCATCCGTTTCTGACCGACCGTGCCCCCGGCACTCCAGCGTGACGAGGCGGAAGGTTCTATTGTCGGGAAAGGCTTCCGCCACCTGCCGCGCGTCGCCGCAAAGGCCGTGCTGGAAGACGACAGGCAGCCCGTCGCCGCCTGCATCATATGCCGCGAGCGCGAGGCCGTCGCGTTGGAACGTGAAGGCTTCGAGCGCTTCGAGGTTCACGCCAGCAACTCGCGAAGAAAGCGCGCGGCGCGCGGCGCCTCATCCGCTGAAAGTCCATGCGTGACGAGATCGCCGTCGAAACCGGCACGTTTCAAGCAACCGATGTAATGCGGATAATTCAGCACGCCTCGTCCGGCCGCCACGAAGCTGCCATCCGCGGTGCGGTCCTTGGCGTGGCCCATCGCGATGCGGTCGGCAAGCAGGTCGATGGCCTTCGCCACCGTCTGCCGCTGTTCTTCGAGCGTCGCCTGCTCGAACAGGTTCGCCGGGTCGAGCACCACGACGAGGCGGGGGGAGGCGAGTTCATCGATCAGCTGTCGCGCACGTCGTGCGCTGTCCACCACATTGGCGAGTTCGGGCTCGATGCCGAGGCGGATGTCGTGCGCCTCGGCAATCGCCAGAGCCTTTTCCATCTCCCCGCGCATGTCGCTCCAGGCTTCCGGCGTGGCGTTGTCGGGGTGATGGCGCCATTGGTCGTCCGGATCACGCGTGCCGGTGCAAAGTGTCACGAGATCGGTGCCGATCCTCTTGCAGGCGCCGGCTATGACTTCGAGCCGGCGCAGGCCCTCCGCCCGCACGGCTGGGTCGGGATGCACCATGTTGTAGGTGCCGGAAACGGCTGCGATCCGAACTTCGTGCGCCTGCGCGGCATCGGCTACCGCTCGGGCGGTGTCGGGCGAAATGGCGTCGGGCATCGCGGGCAGGCCGGAACAGGCCATGTTGTATTGAGCCGCCGCAAAGCCGGCTTCGCGCACCGCTCTGAGCACGGCATCGGGGTCCTGGCCCGGAAATGTCTTGGCGAAGATACCGAGCCGCATCAGACTTCGCCTGAAACCTGGTCGAGGCGCACCGGCTTGCCCGTTTCCACTGAGCGGGCAATCGCCACCATGGCACGCACGGAGGCAACACCGTCCTCGATCGACGCCCCTTTCATCGGCGCGCCATGGAGGATCACATCGGCGAAGCCTTCCAGTTGCCGGCGATAGAAGTGTCCATCCGCGCCTAGCACACGGTGCGTCGCGCCATCCGCCTCGCGGAAGATATCGACCTCGCTCGTCTTATAGTACCAGGGGTTATAGGTCCTGCCGAGAACCGAGCCGTTCTCGCCATAGATATGGAAGCCCTCGTGCCAGTCCATGCGGACGGCGACCGTCAGATCGAGATGGCCGAGTGCGCCGCTTTCGAACTCCACATCCACGAACCAGCACCGCATGCCGCCACGCCGCGACTGCCGCGCCTCGACCGCCTTGATAGGACCCGCGAAGAAACGCGCCGTGTCCACCAGATGACTGCCATGGGCGAGCATGTAGTAGCGGTCGAGATCGGCCTTGGGGTCGCCGGAAGGTTTCTTGGCGTGCTTGCTGGATACCATCAGCGGCTGCACGGCATCCGTCATCGGGTAGCGATGGGTCGAATCGCAGTACCAGGCTTTCAGGGCGGCCAGCTCGCCCATTTCACGGGTGATGAAATCATGCGCCGCTTCGAGCCCGGCATCGAAGCGCTTCATATGTCCGACCTGCAGGACCCTGCCGCTTTGCCGGACGGCTTCGGCGAGTTTTTCGGCCTCTTCCACGCTGGTCGCCGCCGGCTTCTCGCAAAGGACGTGCTTGCCTGCTTCCAGCGCCCGGATGCTGGCGGGAACGTGGAAGGCGTCGGAGGTGGCGACGACTACCGCATCGAGATTGGGATCGGCCAGCATCGCGTCATAGTCCGCGAAGCTTTTCTCTGGCGCATGGGTCCAGGCCATGCGCTCGCGCAGATCGTCAGCCACGTCGCAGATGGCGTAGAGGTCGGCATTGCGCGCCTTGGTGCAGCTTTCGAAATGCGCGGCCTGTGCGATGGGACCGCAACCAAGCACGCCCACACGCAGTCGCCGCTCTTCCTTCTTCGGCAATCGAGTTTCTCCTTGAAGGTCAGCCGCCCACCATCAGCTTGACCACTTCGTCATGCGTGGTTTCGCTGATCTTGCGCTCGCCCGCCGTCACCCCGCGGCGCAGCACGACGATGCGGTCGGACACGGCGAAGATATCCTGCAGGTTGTGCGAGATGAAGATCACGCCGCGTCCCTGCGCCTTGAGCTGATGGATCAGCGAAATGACCTTGCGCTGTTCGGGCACGCCGAGGGCGGCCGTCGGCTCGTCCATGATGAGGATCTGCGCATTCCAATAAACGGCGCGGCCGATGGCGACCGCCTGCCTCTGGCCACCCGAGAAATTGCTGACCGGCGCTTCCATGCGTGACACGTGGAAGTCGAGCAGCGCCATGGTTTCGCGCGCGGCCTGCGCCATCTTCGGGCGGTCGAGCACGGGCAGAACGCCCAAAATTCTTCGCATCGGCTCGCGGCCAAGGAAGATGTTGCCACCGATGGTCAGATTATCGGCCAGAGCCAGGTCCTGATAGATCGTCTCGATGCCCTTGTCGCGCGCCTCCTGCGGCGTAGAAAACGAGACCGGCTCGCCTTTCAGCCTGATCTCGCCGGCGGTCGGCTTGTAGACGCCCGAGATCGCCTTGATCAGCGTGGTCTTGCCCGCACCGTTGTCACCGGCCAGCGCCACCACTTCGCCGGGGCGGATCTGCATCGAGAAATCGCTCAGCGCACGCACCGCGCCGAAATGCTTGGACAGGTTCTGGACTTCGAGAAGCGGCTGCACGGCTTCACTCATCGACGCGACCTCCGCTGAACCGGCGCTGGGCCTGATCGATCAGCACCGAGATGATGATGACGACACCCACGCTGATGAACTGCCAGAACGGCTCCACATTCACGAAAACCAGCCCGTACTGGATGACGGCGATCACGAACGCGCCGGCGACCGTGCCGAGGATCGTGCCCGAACCGCCGAACAGGCTCGCGCCCCCGATCACCACGGCGGCCACACAATCGAGCAGCAGTGGCTCGCCCGCCTGTGCCGCGCCGGCATTGAATCGTGCCGAATAGAGAACTCCTGCCAGCCCTGCGCAGCAGGCGGAAAGAATATAGAGGCGCAGGAGATGCCTCTTGATGTCGATCCCGGCGCGGCGCGCGGCCTGAACATTCGCGCCGATGGCGTAATTGTGCTGTCCGAAGCGGGTCTGGCTCAAGACATAATGCATGATGAGCACGAAAGCGGCGGTGATCCAGACGATGATCGGGACGTTCAGGAAGCGCCCATTGCCGAGATAAGCGAAGAAGGAATTGCTGATCGGCACGGTGGTGCCGCCCGCAAGCAGGAACGCCACGCCGCGCGCCACGCCGAACATGCCGAGCGTGCCGATAAAGGGCGGCACGCGCAGGCGCGACACCAGAAGCCCATTGATGATGCCCGGAACGCTCGCGACCAGAACGGCCGCGACAAAGCCTGCCATCACCGCGGCCGGCATGCCGATGCCAGGTGTCAGGCCGTTGATCACATGCGCCGCGACGACCGCCGCGAGGCCCATGATGAAGCCCATGGACAGATCGATGCCACCGGAGATGATCACGTAGGTCTGGCCAATCGCGAGCAGGAGCGGGGCCACAGCGAAGATCGCGATGGATTGCAGGTTGAACGGGTTGAGGATGAAGGTGCCGCTGAAGGCGGTGCGTGCCCAGATTTCGAAGCCGAGGATCAGCGCCAGGAGAAACAGCCATGCGCGCAGATCGGCGATGCGCTGGACGACTGTCTTGGCCGTGTCCGAATGGTCGGCCTGCGGTTTGACGTGCGGCGTCGGCGCGTCTGCGACGGTTGGCGGGGAAGAAACGCTCATCGGGTCACCTGCGTGAGGCCAATCATTGGTGGGTGCCGCGAAACGGTGCGGCATCGCATGGCCGGCATCCGGATTTCATCACGGATGGGAGAGGGAGCCGGCCTCTGTGATCGGCGAGGCCGGCACCGGTTCTCAGTCGGAGTAGACGTACTTCGCGACGTTCGGGTCATCGACATTGCTTTTGTCGATGATGGTGAAGCCCGTGCCGATCGAAACGGGGATCGACTGTCCGCTCAAATGCGCAAAGGCCGACACGACACCGTAATAACCGATCTCGGCAGGGTGCTGTGCGATGGCCGCATCGACCAGCCCGTCCTTGATGTTGGCAACGATCGAAGTCGGCGCATCGAAAGCGATGACCTTGATGTTGCCGGTCTGGCCCGCCTGCTGCACGCCGTTGCCCGCACCGAGTGCCGAGAACAGGTTGGCGCCGAACACGCCCTTGAGATCCGAGTTGCGGGCATAGACGGCCTGCAACTGGCTTGCCGCCTTGTTGGCGTCGTTCTCGTTGAACTGCGTGTCGAGCACGGTGATCTTCGGGAACTCCTCGGCCATGGCGGCCTTGAAGCCTTCTTCACGCTGGTCGGTGGTGGAAATGCCGGGCTTCACGTTCGAGACGTAGACCTTGCCTTCCTCGCCGATGGCCTTGGCAAGCGCGCGTGCCGCCATGCGGCCGCCCATGACATTGTCCGACGCGATATAGGAAAGCGGGAAATCGGCATCGCCCGAGCCGGTCTGATATTTGCCCTCACCGATGAAGGTGTCGACGGTGATCACCGGAATGCCGGCGTCCTGGGCCTTGCGCAGGGGTTCGACCAACTGCGTCGTGTCGGTCGGTGCGATCAGGATGGCGTCCGGCTTGCGGGCGATGATGGCATCAAGCACCGGCACCTGGACGACCGGATTGAACTCGGGCCCTCCCTGGAACACCAGTTCCACGCCGAGCGCGTCGGCCGCGGCCTGCGCGCCCTTGCGCATGGTGATGTAGAAGGCATCGGTGGTCAGGCCCGGAATGAGGGCCACGGTGTATTTCTTGTCCTGCGCGTGCGCAGGCAGCGATGCGACGCCGGTGCTGGCAAGAATCGCCAGCGCGGCCGCAGTTTTCAACAGTGAACGGCGCTTCATCAGTTCCTCCCTGGATGAGCAGTTCCTCAACACGCTCATGAGCGGCTGATGAGGCTGCTCACGGAACACATGATTGTTGCGGCACCTTCACTCGTCAAGCGCAATTTTTTGCTGAAATGAATTTCAGATGGGAGGGTATGAGTGGGCCAAGCTTCTCAGGCCTCTTCAAGAATGGCTTCCGCAGTTTGGGTATCCGTCACCAGCGCTGAAATCAGGCCGGCACGTGCCGCGCCGCATATGCCAGCGCTTTTGGACGGGCCGACGGCAACGCCGATGACGAGCGGCGTCTGGCGCAACTGTTCAGGCCTCATGGCGATCATGCGACTTTCGCCTTCCCAGTCGATCAGTGAGCCGTCGGAGCGGAAATAGTGCCGGATCACGTCGCCTGCGGCCTCGGTGATGGCCTGTTCGTCCGGCGTCGCGACACGCGCTTCCGGTGCGGTGATCGATGGCGATACGCCGATGCCGACGATGGCTGCATCCACCTTGTTCCAAAGTGCCACGTTGCGGGCGATCTCGGGGTCGGCCAGGAATGCCGCGCGGCTTTCGCGCGATGGCAGATAGGGGGCGTGAATGAAACGCGGCATGCCGCCGGTTTGTTCGGCCGCCTGACGGACGAATTCGTTGACCTGAAAGTGCAGCGCGTGCTGCTGCATGCCGCCATTGGCCGACACGGTGGTGACCGAACCCAAAGGCGGCAGCCCGGCTTCGATCACCGCGCGAACCGCACGGCCCCAGCCGATGGCGAGAACCGAGCCGGACTGTATATTCTGCTCGCGCAGCATGTCGCCGACCGGCTTGGCGAGGCTTGCCAGCGCGCCGACCGTGCCCGGCGTCTCGACGACCGCCGCTTTCTTGAGCCCGAGCTTCTCGACGAGCCCTTCGACCAACATTTGCGGCGAGGCCAGGTCGCGCACCTCGATCCGCACGATGCCTTCGGCACGGGCGCGCTGGAGTAGCCGGGAAACGGTCGCGGCGGAAAGCCCGAGCCGTTTGGCGACGTCGGCTTGCGTCATATCGTTCTCGTAATGGAGCTTCGCCACCGTGTGGAGAAGTGCGCGGGACGCAGATTGATCGCTGCTGGACACGGCTCTATTGAAATTCCTTTCTGGAAGATGTTACATAGCCTGCGATGAAGGCAGGACACAATGCGTCCGCCTACCATGTTTGCATTCCCTGCATCCATCTGGAGGTTTCCCATGTCCCGCATGACCACGGCCGAACTGCGCGGCTATCACCAAATCTGCGGAGCCGACGGAGCGATGATGGTGATCGCCTGCGACCAGCGCGGCGGCATGCGCACGCTTCTGGCCAGCGATCCTGGCGAGCAGGCGAAGATTGGTAATGATGTGCTGGGCCAGACCAAGGCCGACATCACGCGATATCTCGCCAGCCAGGCAAGCTGTGTTCTGGTCGATCCGATCTGCGCCGTGCCTCAGCTTGTGGATGACGGCGTGATCGACCGCAACACGGCCCTTCTGATCGGGCTCGATGCATCGGGCTGGGACACCTCGCCCGAAGGTTACCGCCTGTCCAAACTGGTGGAGGGCATCGATGCGCGGCGTGTGCGTGCGCTCGGCGGCACGGGCGGAAAGATCATGGTCTATCTGCGTTCGGACGTGCCCGCGGCCAACACGCACAATATCGAGATCCTGCGTGACGTGATCGCGGATTTCGCCAAGGAAGACCTGCTGCTCGTGGTCGAGTTCCTGACCTACGCCCTCGAAGGCGAGAGTGAGGAGGATTACGCGGCGAAGATTCCGGAGCTGATCCAGGGCGGCACCAAAATCTGCCTCGAACTCGGTTCCAAGCTGTTGAAGCTGCCTTACCCGGGCTCGCCCGAATCCTGCGCGGAAGTCACCCGTCTTGCGGGCGATGTCCCATGGGCGGTTCTGTCCGCCGGCGTCGACCACAAGACGTTTCTCGGCCAGGTCGAACATGCCATGGCGAATGGTGCGTCCGGTGTGATCGCGGGCCGCTCGCTTTGGAAGGATTGCATCTCGCTCGATCGCAATGTCACCCGCGAAAAGCTGCAAGGCACCGCTGTGCCGCGTTTGCGCGAGATCCAGGCGGTTGTCGCGCGCTACCGCCAGCCGGCAGCGAAAGTCGCCTGAACGCCTATGCCACGCACCGCGATCGGCGTCGATATCGGCGGCACCCGCCTGCGGGCCGCGCGCGTGGCGGAGGACGGTGCGATTCTGGCACTCGCCAAAACGGCGAGTTCACCCGACCCGCAAACGGTACTCGAGCGCATCGAGTCACTGATCGGCCAAGTCGATGACCCCTCGGTGGAAGGCATCGGCATCGGCGTGCCGGGCCGCGTCGATTTCGAACGGCGCATCGTTCTGTCCGGCGGCTATGTGGATCTCTCCGCAGTCCCGCTTGCGCAGGCCATCGAACGGCGTTTCGGGCGTCCCGTCCTCATCGACAATGACTGTGCGATGGCGCTGGTCGCCGAGCAGGCCTGTGGCGCCGTGAAGAGGGCGCGCGATGTGGTGATGCTGACAGTCGGCACCGGCATCGGCGGAGCCATTCTCGAGGGCGGCCGAATGCTGCGAAGCCGGGGCACGGCCGGCCAGCTCGGCCATCTCGTGGTCGTGCCCGATGGGCGCCGCTGCGCCTGTGGTCGAAGCGGTTGTGTCGAAACCGAAAGCTCGGGCACCGCACTCGGTCGTCACATCTTGGAAGCAGGCTTGTCGCCGCACACAACGGTTGCAGACCTTTTCGAAGCCGAGCGAAATGGCGACGCAATTGCGGCTCACGTTCTTCAGGCTTGGGCTGCGCCCTTGCGCGCGGCCATCGACAGCCTTCAAGCGGTTCTCGATCCAGAACTCGTGGTGCTCGGCGGTGGCCTGGGCGAGGCGGCGGTCAGCGCCTTGGCGAGATTGGCTGAGATCCCGTCCTGGTATCCGACGCGGGTTCTGGCAGCGCAGCTCGGCGACGATGCCGGCGTGGTGGGCGCGGCGCTGGCCGCCTTGCCGCACAATGCACCCAAGCGCCTCGTCATGGTCAACGGCGTCCCGGCCAGCGGCAAAAGTTCGGTGGCGCAGGGCCTGTCCGCGCTGACGGGCTGGCCGGTCTTCTCGCTCGATGCGGTCAAGAACCCGTTTCTCGAAGAGATTGAGGGTGTCGATCGCCCGTTCAATCGCAAGCTCGGCCGTGCGAGCATGGTAGCAATGTTCGCGCTGCTCCGCGACGCGCCAGCGGGTTCGAGTGTGATCATGGATGCCTGGTTCGGCTTTCAGCCGCGCGAGTTTGTTCTCCCGCTGTTGGCCGCTTCAGGGGTGACCGCGATCCACGAGATCTGGTGCGAAGCTGCGCCGGAAACGGTCGGCGCGCGCTATCGCGCCCGGGCCGCCTCCCGGCTGCCCGGCCATCCCGGCCCGGACTATGCCGGTGAGCTCGAAGCGCTCGCCAGACGCGCCGAGCCGTTCAGGGCGGGTCCGCTTCTGACGGTCAGCACGGAGAGCATTGTCGATCTCCACGCCGTGAAGGCATGGCTCGACGGAACGTTGGAGCTGGCATCACGGCCTCCCCGCTGCGATGCGGCCTGACCAGCTCTCGTCTCAGAGATCGAAGCTCTGGGGCAGGATGACGAGGTCGCGGATCGTGACATTGCGCGGCCGCGTCAGCATGAAGAGCACGGCTTCCGCCACTTCTTTCGGCTCGATCAGGTTGCCGGCCTCGAGCGCTTTTTTCAGGTTCTCCTTGGGCCAATCGTCGAGTAGGGGCGTCACCACCGGGCCGGGCGCCACGGCGCCGACGCGAATGCCCTGCTTCGCCACCTGCCGCCGCACGGTATGCACGAAAGCCTGCACCGCATGCTTGGAGGCTGTGTAGACCGGCTCCCAAACGACTGGAATGAAGCCGGCGACCGAACTGGTGATGATCACATCACCCGTCTTGCGCTCGATCATGTGTGGAAGCACGGCATGGACGCCGCGAAACACGGCATTGACGTTGAGGTTGAGCATCCGGTCGAAAGCGTCCGGGTCGCCGTCCACAAGGTCGCCGCCGATATAGGAGCCGGCATTGGCGTGAAAGACGTCGAGCTGTCCGGCCTTTTCCAGGATCTGCGGCATCATGGTCGCGACGCTCGCAGGGTCGGTCAGGTTGATTTTCAGCGGAATGGCATTGTCGCCGATTTCGTGGACCGCCGCATCGAGCTTCTCGTCGTTGAAATCGACCAGCACCACGCGCGCGCCGGCCTCGGCCTCCCGCTTCGCGCATGCAAGGCCGATGCCCGAAGCGGCGCCCGTGATTGCCACCACCTTGCCGTCCAGTTCATGTCCCATGGTTTCCCTCCTCAAGAACTCGGGTTTCAGCGTGTGAGATAGCCGCCGTCGATCAGAAGCACGGATCCGGTCACATAGCTGGCGGCAGGCGAGCACAGGAACAGCACGCAGTTCGCCACTTCCTCGGCCGTGCCATAACGGCCCATCGGCGTCTGCCTGCGCCAGACCGGATCCCAGTCCGGATTGGAAAAGCCGCCGCGTGACATGTCCGTGTCGATATAGCCGGGTGCAACCGCGTTCACCCGGATGTTCTCGGCGGCGAATTCGGATGCCAGGCTCTTGGTCATCATGTGGACCGCCGCCTTGGAGCCGTTATAGGCGACCTGGTTCTGCGGGATGTTGGTCGCCATGCCCGACATCGAGCCGACATTCAGGATCACGCCTTCACCTTGGTTTCGCATTGCGGGTAGCGCCGCGCGTGAGAAGCGGAAGACCTGCACCACATTAGTGGAAATGATCTTTTCCAGCCTCTCGTCATCGAAGTCGGGTGTGTCGCCATGCACGGCCACGCCCGCATTGTTGACGAGGATGTCGATACGCCCGAACCGGTCGAGCGTGTGCTGGACGATGCGCTCGGGCGTTTCCGGATCGGTGGCGTCAGCCGAAACGAAATCGAACTCGTAGCCGGCATCACGCAGAAGCGCGTCGCCTTCCGGATTGCTGCGGCGTGCGGTGAGCACTGATTTCGCACCCGCTTCGCCGAATATTTGGGCCACCGCGAGCCCGATCCCGCGATTGCCGCCAGTGATGAGTGCGACTTTTCCGTCCAGTCTGAATTGGCTGAGCGACATGGTTCCTCCCTTTTCGCTTCGCAGCCGTCCGGCCGCGCTCTTCTCGAAGTTCCAGTCCGCTCAGCCGTCTCCTCAGTCGGCAAAGCGGATTTCGACCACTATCCTCCCGCCCCGGCCGAAGCGCCGTTGGTTCTGGATGCTCTGCTTGAGCGGTGGCCCGAAGCGGATTTTTCCTCCTGGGCTCCCTCATCGGCGAAGCGACGGTTGTCGAGCGAAAGATAGCGCTGGTGCATCATGCAGGCGGCACCGAAGGCGGAGCCAAGGCTGGCGCCCTCGTTGAGCACGATCGTGGGCAGAGGAAAGCTCGAATCCTGGCACGCAGCGAGATGGGCGGCCACCCGGGCGGAGACGAGCGGATAAAGAGCTGCCACCGAGCCGCCGAGCACGATCTGTTCCGGGTCGATCAGGCGGCAGGCCTGTGTGATGCCGAAGGCAAGCGCCTTGCTCCAACCTTCCGCCACCGTCACGGCTTCAGGTACCCGGTCCTGCACATCGGCCAGAAACTGACTCAAGGCCGTTATCTTGCCGGTGACATGGCGATAGCCCGATAAAAGCGCTTCCAGACCGATTAACTGCTCGAGGTCGCGCCCGTCTCCCGCCATGCGCAGGTGGCCGATCTCGCCCGCGAGCCCGTTGCCGCCGCGAAACAGCGCGCCATCCACCGTGATGCCGCCACCGACACCCGTTTCCATCACCAGAAACAGCGTCACGCCGCGCCGCGCCGTTTCGCGCGCATAAGTGGCGCCGATCGCGAACGCATTGGCGTCGTTTTCCACCCAGATCGGCACGGCGGCCGGCAGCAGGGGACGGATGATGTCGGCCGGATAGAAGTCGCGCCAGCCGAGCAAGGGCGCCAGTCGCACGAAGCCGCTGCGTCCCATTTGCGCGGGCAGTGAAACTCCCACTCCTTCGCAGCGGGCCCATTTCTCGGATGGCAGGGCCTCGATCGCAAGCGTCACGGCGCGCGCGAAAGCTTCTTCGCGCGGTACGACCGAGCAGTCATAGGCTTCGATCGTACTCGCAACGACGTTTCCGGCCAGATCGAGCTCGACGAAGCTCAGATGTTCGACGCCCACCTCGATGCCCAGAAAGGTGCCGGCTTCGGGCGCGAGTTCGAGCATGATGCCGGGACGGCCCGCGCGCGGCTGGCCCGATTGGAGAACGCTGCCGCGTGGTGGGATGCTTGCATTCACTTCGCGCACGAGGCCGCTTGTGGTCAACCCGGCGATGATGTGACCCGAAGATGACCGGTTGAGCTTGAGCCGGCGTGCGAGCTCGGCGCGGCTCATGGGACCGAAGCGATGCAGCGCGCTGAGTGCTGCCACCTCATTGGCCTGCCGGATGCGCCGGGGGGAGCTTGCGAGGGAAACCGGGTCGGGCACGTGGTCCTGTTGCTTGAAAGATGAAGTTGCGCCGCCTCTATCACGCCGCTTCGCATTCCGGCGAACGCGTTTCCGCGAGGCGCCTGTGCCTCAAGGGCGCGCATTGGTTTCGCGTCGCCGACGGGCTTCCTCCTGCTTGAGTTCGATGAAGCGCTTGGCGTGGCGGGCGAGCGGCATGTTCTCGGTCCAGGTGTCGCGCCAGATGGCGCAGGCGAGCGTCAGCCCTTCGTCTACCACGGCGCTCGAAAAGGATTCGAAGGTGATGTCGCGCTGGTAACCCACGTCGAGCAGGGCATCGAAGATGCGATCGAAGTCGATCACGCCATCGCCCAGATAGCCGCGATTGCTTTCACCGATATGGAAATAGCCGATCCTGTCGCCCGCGAGGCGGATGGCGGCGGCCGGGTTCGCTTCCTCGATGTTCATATGGAACGTGTCGAGATGCAGTAGCACGCGATCCGAGCCGGTCGCTTCCGCGAAGCTGAGGGCCTGCGCCGTGGTGTTCAACAGGTTGGTCTCGAAGCGGTTGACGACTTCGAGCACGATGTCGATCCCGGCACTTTCCGCATGCTCTGCCGTTTTGGCGATAGCCGCGATGCTGTTTTTGCGGCCCCGGTCGGTGGGAACCGACGCGTATTTCGTGTGGGCCGAATAAAGAATGCCGCCGAGCTTGGTGCCGCCGATATCGCGCACCGCCTTGACCGCGTTGGCGAGCATTTCTTCGCCGGCCTTCACGGCGCTCGGGTCTTCGCTGGAAACATCGGCATGGAGCGGCAGGCCCATGGTCACCGCGATGGCCACGTCGAGCCCCTGGGCCTTCTTCGCCAGCCGGTCGAGGTCGAACTTTTCGGGGCGGAGATAGGCGAATTCGATCAGGCGATAACCGCATTCGGCGGTCTTTTCGAGCGCGGTTTCGAGATCCTCCTGCGTGGCGCCACCCGTCCACACGAATGAGTGGATACCCAGCCGACCCATAGCACTCGCCCTCCCAAGCGTTTTTTGTTGTGTTCAACAACGAATACGTCTGCGGTGAATGATGTCAAGTGCCGTCCGAGTTGTCCCGAAGCGACGGTCTCGAGGGCCTCCACGCCATATGAACAAGCACCGACTGCTTCCCAAAGGTCGAAGTCGTTGCTCGCCAGAAAGGAAATTTGATGTGAAATGCAACAAACATTGCGCGGTTGAAAACTTTGCGTTACGCCTTGAAGGGAAGACGCGCCGCGACCGCTTTGAGGAGAGCCCGCAGCAAAGGTCTTCAGTGGGAGAATCCGCGCGACGCTTTGAAGGCCGGGCGCGGGCACAAGGAGGAACGAGGCGCGAAGCCCGACCGGCGCTCCGCCTCATGGAGGAGACTGGACATGAAGCACAGAGTGGGAACCAGCCTGCTCGCGCTCGGTCTCGGCCTGATGGCCGGGCTCGGCGCGGCGAGGGCCGACTTCTGGTCGGACGCGGGCGCGAAATACAAGGGCGTCACGCTGCATGGCGTGACCGAGAGCACGCCGCCGTCCAACTATGTCAAGGACGTGCTCGCCAAGGAATTCGAGGAAAAGACCGGCATCAAGGTCGAGATGGAGACCACCTCCTGGGACCAGATGTACGACAAGGCCATCAAGGACATGGAAGCCAAGACCGGCATCTATGACATGGTCTATATCGAGCAGGACATCATCTACGCCTATCTGGCCCGCAATTTCCTGGTCAACACCTCCAAGATGCTGGCCGACAATCCGGCTCTGAAGGCCCCCGAATACGACGAAAAGAACTTCACCACCTTCGCCGACTACTTCAAGGGCGACGATGGCGGGCTTTACGGCGTGCCGATGGAAGCCTTCATCAAGATCTATCTCTACCGAACCGATCTTTTCGGCGACAGTGCGATCAAGGAGGCTTTCAAGCAGAAGACGGGCAAGGATCTCGCGCCCGCCAAGACGCATGAGGACTACACGCAGATTGCGGAGTTCTTCACCCAGTACGGCAAGGACAAGGGAGAGGAACTCTGGGGCACGACCTCGCAGGCCCATACCGGACACCCCGCCTCGTGGTACGAATATGTCGAGTCCATCCTGCCGACCTTCGGCGTCTACAACTGGGGCATCGACGCCAGCAAGAACTACGCGGCCAGCGTCGCCAATGGCGGCACGATGAACAGCGACAAAGCCAAGGCCGCGATGAAGTACCTGCTTCACCTGCGCGACATCGCCCCGCCGGAATCGGCGTCGAGCACCTGGACCGAAGTGGCCACCACCTTCGCCGCCGGCCGTGCCGCGCAAGGCCTGGTCTATGGCGAGAACGCCGCCTGGATCGCATCCGACGCGTCGAAATCCAAGGTGGTCGGCAAGGTCGGCGTGGCGCTGCCGCCGCTGTCCGAGGGCGTGATGGCCGATGCTGAGTCCGGCAAAGGCTATATCGGCTATTATGACGGCGGCGCCTTCGGCATTCCCGTCACGTCGAAGAATCAGGAGGCCGCCCTCCTTTTCCTTGAATATATCGGCCAGAACTCGGTTCAGCCCGGCTGGGCGGTGGCGGCGCCTCGCATCACCAACACCGCGACCTATGACGACCCGCAGGTCAAGGAGATGGATGGCAAGCTCGGCGGCTACTACACCATGCTGAAGAATGACGGGAAGCTCTTCGCAGGCGCGCCGAAATATCCGTTCCACGCGCAGGTTCGCGAAGCAGTGGCCCCGATCTTCTACCGCATCCTGACCGGCGAAGTCGGCCCCGACGAGGGTGTCGACCAGATGGCGGCGGCGGCAGAGGCTGAACTGACCAATCTCGGCTACCGCAAGTAAACGCCGAGCCATGCCGGGCCGCCGCCTGACTCCCTCGGCGGCCCGAACCTTCGCCACATCGCGACACATGCCCTCGGGGAGAGTGGACTGATGCGTTCAAACAAGGTCGGCTGGCTCCTGCTTGCCCCGACGATCGTGGTGCTGGCCCTGTTCGGGATCGTGCCCTTCATCTACGTGCTTTATGTCGGCTTCCACCAATGGAACCCGTTCGGCGCGAACCCCTCCATGATCTACAACGGCGCCAACAATTTCCGCCGCCTGGTGTTCGACGCCGAGTTCCTGACGGCGATCTGGTATACGCTGAAATTCGCGCTCTTCGCCGTGCTGAGCGAGGTCGTGATCGGCTATTTCCTGGCGCAGCTCTTCATGCGCGAGTTCCCCGGCAAGGGCTTCTTCCGCACCATCCACACGCTGCCGCTAATCGTCGCCCCCATCGTGGTCGGCTCGGTGTGGCGGCTGATGACCACGCCTTCGATCGGCGTCATCCCGTATTACCTGCGCACATGGTTCGGCTTCGATCTCAATATCGGCCGCGATCCGAACGCCGCCTTCATCCTGACCGTCATCATGGACATCTGGCACTGGACACCGCTGGTCACGCTGACGCTGCTCGCGGCCCTCGTTTCCTTGCCCAAGGAGCCTTTCGAGCAGGCCGAGATCGACGGCGCGAGCCGCTCGCAGATCTTCTGGCACATCACGCTGCCGATGATCCGGCCTGCCATCCTCGCCACCGTCTTCATTCGGCTGATGGATGCGCTTCGCACGGTGGACGAGGTCTGGATGCTGACCGGCGGCGGTCCGGGTGCGGCGACCCGCTATATCGGTCTTCATATCTGGAAGGTCGTCTTCCCCAAGACCGATTACGGCTACGGCTCGGCCATCTCGCTGATCGTACTTTATCTGACCCTCGTGATGTGCTGGCTTCTCTATGTGGCGCTCGTCGCACCCCGGCGCGACGCGCGGAAGGTGGCCTGATGCGTAAGGACCGGCCTGTTCTCACCGTCGTGCTGTGGCTGCTTCTAAGCCTCGCCACGCTGTTTCCCATCTACTGGTTGTTCGTGATCTCGGTGAAGCCGGCGGTCGATCTCTTTTCAACGCCGAGCCTGATCCTCGATCAGGCCTTCTGGGGCAACTATGCCAAGGTGCTGACCGACGACACGCTCCGTCGCTACATGATCAATTCGGTGATCATCTCATCGGGCAACGCGCTGCTCGTGACCGTGCTCGCCTTCATGGCCTGCTACGCGCTCTCGCGCTATGATCTCGCGGGCAAGGAGAACATCTTCTTCTGGACCATCACCAACCGCATGGCGCCGGCGGCGGTTTTCCTTCTGCCCTTCTTCCTGCTTTTCACGCAGGTTTTCGTGATCGGTGAGTTCCGGCTCTACGACTCGCGGATCGGCATGATCCTGCTCTACTGCACCTTCAACCTGCCTTTCGCCATCTGGACGCTTAGGCCCACCATCGACGGCATCCCGAAGGAACTGGACGAAGCCGCGACCGTGGATGGCGCGTCCACATGGCAGGTGATCCGCGAAGTGGTGTTCCCGCTCGCAAGGCCGGGGCTCGCGGTGACGCTGATCCTGACCTGGGTCTTCGCCTGGAACGAATTCCTTCTGGCCGCGACGCTGACGAGCTTCAATGCGCGCACGATCACCACCGGCCTGTCCGAATATGTCACCACGACCGGCACCGAATGGGGCATGATGGCCTCCGTCGCCATCATCACGCTGATCCCGGCACTCATCGTCTTCGCGGTGGTGCAGCGCCACATCGTGGCAGGCCTCACCTTCGGCGCGGTGAAGGAGTAGGGCGGATGGAGCAGTCACCCAATCTCGACGTGCCCGTCGATCTCGATGCGGTGGACGAGGAGGCGGCGCTGAAGGCTGCCAAGCCACAGCGGCGCGGCTTCCTGCCCATCGTCACCAACTGGTTCGACCGGCTCTTCATCGGCATCTACCTGTTCGTGGCACTCGAACTCTTCTGGATGCGCTTTCTCGAACAATCGATCCCGCTGACGGTCTGCCACGTGGTCGCCGTGCTGCTCGGCGCGCTGATCGTGTGGAAGGGCTGAATTGAGATCTTTCGGAATGGAGCAGGAAACGTGAAGGCACTGGTGCTCGAAGAAAGGATGAAGCTCGCCCTGCGCGACTTCCCCATCGAAAACGATGAGGCGGTCGGCCCGCGCGACGTGCGCATCAAGCTGCACACGGTCGGCATCTGCGGCTCGGACGTGCACTACTACACGCATGGCGGCACGGGCGTGTTCCAGGTGAAGGCGCCGATGATCCTCGGCCACGAGGCTTCCGGAACGGTGGTCGAGACGGGCGCCGAGGTTTCGACGCTGAAAGTCGGCGACCGCGTCTGCATGGAGCCGGGCATTCCCGACCCCAACAGCCGCGCGACACGCATAGGCCTATACAATGTCGATCCCGCCGTGCGCTTCTGGGCCACGCCGCCGATCCATGGCGTGCTGCGCCCCACGGTCGTGCACCCGGAAGCCTTCACCTTCAAGCTGCCCGACAACGTCTCCTTTGCCGAAGCCGCCATGGTCGAACCGCTCGCGGTCGGCGTTCATGCGGCGACCAAGGCGCAGGTGAAGCCCGGCGATCTGGCGCTGGTGATCGGTGCCGGACCCATCGGCCTCGTCACGGCTCTGTCGGCACTCGCAGCGGGCTGCGCACGGGTCTTCGTCAGCGATGTGGACGACGCCAAGCTCGAACTGGCAGCCAAGCTCGGGCCCATCACGCCGGTCAATGTCGCGAAGGAAGACCTTTCGGCAGCCATCATGAAGGCGACAGACGGTTGGGGCGTCGAGATCGTGTTCGAATGCTCGGGCCACTCCAAGGGTGCCGAAGGCGTATTCGACCCGCTCTGCCCCGGCGGGCGCGTGGTCTTCATCGGCTCGCAGGTTCACGACATCCAGTACAATGTCGGCAAAGCCATGGTGCGCGAGGCGCGCGTCGAGCACGTCTTCCGCTACGCCCATGTCTTCCCGCGCTGCGTCGCCATGCTGTCGTCGGGCGCCATCGACGTGAAGCCGCTGATCACCCGCGAGTTCGCCTTCGAGGACAGCGTGCACGCCTTCGAGGTGGCGGCCTCCGCGCCCAAGGGCGAGGTGAAGATGCAGATTCTGATGCCGCAATAAGAATAGGCAAAGAGGGGGAGGAGACAGGCCATGGCGGAAGTGACGGTCCGGAACGTAGTGAAGCGCTATGGCACCGCGCAGGTGATCCACGGCGTCAGCGTGGATATCGCCGATGGCGAGTTCGTGGTGCTGGTCGGCCCATCGGGCTGCGGCAAGAGCACACTTCTTCGCATGATCGCGGGGCTCGAAGCCATCTCGGACGGCACGATCAGCATCGGCGGGCGCGTGGTCAACGATGTGCCGCCCAAAGAGCGGGACATCGCCATGGTGTTCCAGTCCTACGCGCTTTATCCGCACAAGACGGTGGCCGAGAACATGGGCTTCGCGCTCAAGATCAAGAACCGACCCAAGGCCGAGATCGAGGCCAAGGTGCGCCAGGCGGCCGACATTCTCGACCTCGGCAAGCTTCTCGACCGCTACCCCAAACAGTTGTCGGGCGGCCAGCGCCAACGTGTCGCCATGGGCCGCGCGATCGTGCGCGAGCCGAAGGTGTTTCTGTTCGACGAGCCCTTGTCCAACCTCGACGCCAAGCTGCGTGTCGCCATGCGCGTCGAGATCAAGCAGCTGCATCAGCGGCTGGGCACGACCATCGTTTACGTGACCCACGACCAGATCGAGGCCATGACCATGGCCGACAAGATCGTGGTGATGAAGGATGGCCGCGTCGAGCAGATCGGACGCCCGCTCGATCTCTACGACAATCCCGGCAACGTCTTCGTCGCAGGCTTTATCGGCTCGCCCTCTATGAATTTCGTCAAAGGACGGATCGACACGCGAAACGACCGGCAGGTCTTCATGTCCGACACCGGTGCCGTGCTGCCCGTCAGTGGCGGGAGGGCTCAGAACGGGCAACCGGTGATCTACGGGATCAGGCCGGAGCATATCGATATCGGCGAGGGCGGCGTGCCGGCGCGTGTCGCGGTGCTGGAACCGACAGGCTCGGAAACGCAGATCTTCGCGCGGGTCGGCGAGGACGCGCTCGATGCGGTGGTCAAGGACCGCATCGAAGTTCGGCCCGGCGAGGAGGTGCTGTTCCGCATCGATCCGCGCCGCGCGCATATCTTCGACCGTGAAACGACGACGCGGCTCTGAGGGGCGATCATGGATTTCTCGGGCAAGCGCGTGATCGTGACGGGTGCCGGCAAGGGAATCGGCCGCGCGACCGCACTCATGCTGGCACGGCGCGGCGCCACGGTTATCGCCGTCACGCGGTCGGCCACTGATCTCGAAACGCTGGCCGGCGAGATCGCTTGCGAGACGATTGCGGTCGATCTGGCTGACGCTGACGCCACTCGCGAGGCGGCGCGAAAGGCACTGCCCGCCGATCTTCTCGTCAACTGTGCGGGCACCACCGAGCTGGAATCCTTTCTCGACGTTTCGGTCGAGAACTTCGACCTTCTTTATGCCGTCAACACCCGTGCTCCGATGATCGTGGCGCAGGAATATGCGCGCGAGCGGGTGGAGCAGGGGCTCGGCGGGGCCATCGTCAACGTGTCGAGCGTCGCGGCATTTGTCGGCATCCCCGACCACGCCGCCTATTGCGCGTCCAAGGCCGGCCTCGACGGGCTGACTCGTGTGATGGCGAAGGAACTGGCGCCCAAGGGTATCCGGGTGAACGGTGTGCATCCCACCGTCACGTTGACGCCCATGGCGGTGAAAGCCTGGAGCGATCCCGACAAGGCGGCGGGCATGATGGCACGCATTCCCGTCGGCCGCTTCGCCGAGCCGGACGACATCGCCGAAGTGATCCTGTTTCTCCTGTCCGACGAGGCGGCCATGGTCAACGGCCTCTCCATGCCGGTGGATGGCGGCTACATGATTGCCTGACTCCGCCGCGCATAGGGAAATGGCGAGGGAGGAGCCGAGCCTGTGAAGAAGCTGATCAACGCGCCGCATAGCGTCGTGCCCGACATGCTGGCAGGGCTCGTGGCACAATCGCCAGACCTTGCCCTGATCGCCGCAGACAATGTCGTTCTGCGCCACCCGCTGCCCGAACCGGAACGGCGATCGGTCGCGCTCGTTTCAGGCGGCGGCAGCGGGCATGAACCGGCGCATGCGGGCTATGTCGGCGCAGGCATGCTGACGGCGGCGGTCGCGGGCGACGTCTTTACCTCGCCCAGCACGGATGCCGTTCTCAGCGCGCTGCGTGCCTGTGCCGGACCGGCCGGCGCGCTTCTAATCGTCAAGAACTACACGGGTGACCGGCTCAATTTCGGCCTCGCCGCCGAGCTTGCGCGCAATGAAGGCATTCCGACCGAGATCGTGGTGGTCGCCGACGACGTGGCCTTGCGCGACACGGTGGAGCCCGCACGACGGCGCGGCATCGCGGGCACGGTTCTCGTCCACAAGATCGCAGGTGCCGCGGCGGAAAAAGGAGCCTCGCTCAGTGAAGTGGCGCGCTTGGCCAGCCTCGCGGCCTCGCGCATAGGCTCCATGGGCGTCGCACTGGGCGCCTGTACGCTTCCTGCGGTCGGCCATCCCGGCTTCGCGCTCGGTGAAAACGAGATCGAATTGGGGCTTGGCATTCACGGCGAGGCAGGCGTGTCGCGCGCTTCCCTGCGCACGGCAGCGGAACTTGCGGAACTCATGATCGGCACGATCGCCGACGACCTTGCCCTCGCACCGGCAAGCCGGGTCGCACTTCTGGTCAACGGGCTTGGTGCCACCCCGCCGATGGAGCTCGCGATCATGGCCGGTGAGGCGCTCGGCGCGCTTCGCCGGCGTGGCATCGGTGTCGAGCGCGTTTGGACCGGGACCTTTCTGTCTGCACTCGACATGCCGGGCTGTTCCCTTTCGGTGCTCGCGCTCGATCCCGAATTGTTGCCGCTTCTCGATGCTCCGACCGAAGCCCCCGCTTGGCCGCGCGGCGGTGCAACCGCACCGTATGGCGGGATCAACCTCGAAACACCCCGGCATTCTGGGGAGGCTTTAGCCGAACCGACCCCGGCAGTTGGTACGGCAAGCGGCGAGGCTGTGCGACAGGCGGCAATCGCCGCCGCCCACGCGCTGATCGAAGCGGAAGCCCTGCTTGCCGATCTCGACGCCAAGGCAGGTGATGGCGATCTCGGCAGCAGTCTCGCACGCGGTTCGCAAGCCGTGCTTGCTCTTCCTGCTTCCAGCTGGACCACGCCTTCTGCTGCCCTTTCGGCAATGGGACAGGCCTTGCGTCGGGCGATCGGTGGCAGTTCGGGGCCTTTCTATGCCACTGCCCTCCTGCGTGCCGCGCGTGCGCTCGAAGGCGCAAGCGACCCCTCGCCACGCGATGTCGCAACGGCGTTCAGCGAGGCGGTGGGTGCAATCGCCACGCTCGGCGGCGCACGTGTCGGCGACCGCACCATGCTCGACGCGCTCCAGCCCGCAGCAGATGCTTTCAGTGCTACTGTTGAAAGCGGATCAAGCCTGACTGTTGCGTGGGAAAACGCGGCGCGGGCTGCGGAGGACGGCGCCGCCGCGACAGCCTCCATGCGCCCTCGGCTCGGCCGCGCCAGCTATCTCGGTGAACGCGCGCTCGGCATCGAGGACGGGGGCGCCCGTGCCGTCGCGATCTGGCTTGCCGCTGTTGCCGAAACCACATCCGCCGATGTCACACTCGGCTGAGATAGCCTCCACGCAGGCTTCGCCACGCTGCTTGGTTTTCGACCTTGGCGGCGGCTCGGCACGGGCCATGCTTGCGCAACTGGAGGGCGGAACGATCCGCCTGACGGAGCTTCACCGTTTCACAGGCTACCAGACGCGGCTCGCCGACGGCCCGGCTCTGGACGTCTCGGCACTGCTGCGCGGCATCGATGCGGGGCTCGAAGCTGCGGCGGCGGCAGGTGGCGTGGATTCGATCGGGGCCGATGGCTGGGGCGTGGATTTTGTTCTGCTGGATGAGCGCGGCATGCTCCTCGATCAGCCGCGCACGCATCGGCATCCGCGTGGACAGCATGGCTTGGCAGCGCTGACGGCGTCCGAACTCGAACGCATCGCAGAGAGCACCGGGATCCAGCTTCTGCCGATCGTTTCGCTGTTCCACCTGTGCGACTGGGCGAAAACCCATCCAGAGCTTGCCCGCAAGGCTGCACGCTTTCTGATGATCGCCGATCTCGTGGCATTACACTTATCAGGTGTTGCGGCTTGCGAATGGACACTGGCCCGCACATCGGGCCTCTTGTCCGCCAAGACCGGTGGCTGGGACAGGGCGATGCTTGCTTTTACGGGACTGCCGGAACAGGCTTTCGGCCCTCTTGTCGCTCCCGGCACGGTGCTGGGACAACTCAGCCCGGCGCTTCAGTCTCGAACAGAATTGTCCGCCGCGCGCGTCGTCGCGGTCGCAGCCCACGACACCGCGAGTGCCGCCCTTTGCCTGGCACCTGCCGAGGACGAAGCGTTTCTTGTTTGCGGGTCGTGGATCCTCGTCGGCGCCGAAATCGCCGACGGCTCGATGCCGCTGGACGCACAGCAGCAGGGCTTCGGTCTCGAGGGCGGTGTCGAGGGGCGAGGCCTGCTGGTGCGATCACTGCAGGGCATGCATCTTCTTCGCGGCCTGCGTGACGCATGGGCACGCCGCACGGGCACCGAGCCGAGCTTTCCTGATATCGCCGAAGCAGCCGATAGGGCGAACCCTGCGGCCCCCGCCATCAATCCGTCAGACCCTCTTTTCGTCGATGCCGTCGACATGATCGAGGCTCTTCGAGCGCATTGCCCCAAGCTGAACCATGACGATCTGGGAGAGTTGGCCCGTGCCGTCTATGTCGGGCTTGCCGCCGAGGTGACCATATCGCTCGACCGTCTCGAAGAGCTCACCGGGCGACCCATCCGCCGCATCAGGCTGGGCGGCGGCGGTGCGGATGATCCGGTGCTTTGCCGGACGATTGCGAACGCGAGCGGCCGCGAAGTGCTGGCGGGTCCTGTCGAGGCGAGCGCGATGGGCAATGCCATGGCGCAATTCACCGCGCTTGGCGCCTTTGCATCGATGCGAGCCGCGCAGGCTCGCGGTTCTGCGGGCTGCGACATCCGCTCCTACCCGCCGAGCACATTCCGGCCGACCGCCGAACCTTCCATGCCGTACGAGAAGGGCTTCTCATGAAGGATACAGCCGAACTGCGTCAGGCGATCTGCGATATCGGGCGCCGGGCCTGGGACAAGGGCATGGGTGCCGCCAATGACGGCAACATTTCCGTCCTGCTCGATGACGACACGCTGCTTTGCACTCCCACCGGCGTGTCCAAGGGGTTCATGACGCCCGACATGATCTGCCGCATCGACCGTAGAGGCGAGCCGCTGCCCGGCAACAGCACGAGGCCCTCGACCGAGACGCGCATGCATCTGTGCGTCTACCAGAGCCGCGAGGACGTGCGCGCGGTGGTTCATGCGCACCCGCTTTACGCCACGGTGCACGCCATATGCGGCAAGCCTCTGGTCCAGCAGATTATGCCGGAATCGACGATGTTCCTGGGCGAAGTGCCGCTGAGCCCCTATGCGCTGCCGTCCTCCGAAGCCTTGGCCGATGCGATCCGCCCTTATTTCGCGCGCCACGATGCGATCCTGCTCGAAAACCACGGCGCGCTGTCTTGCGGCCACGACCTGCAATCTGCGTGGTTCAAGATGGAAGCGCTCGATTACTATGCCAAGGTCGTCTACCTCGCCGCCAATTACGGCGGCGCGCGCGAGTTCGACCAGAACCAGATCGACAAACTGATCGCCCTGCGTCGCGAGCGCTTCGACGCACCCGGCCGGCATCCTTTCATCGACCGCTGAAACGTATCGGGAGAACCGGCTCAATGTACGCAAATAAGTTCAGGCTCGACAACCGCGTGGCCGTGGTCACCGGCGGCGGGCGCGGGATCGGGCTCGCCATCTGCGAAGCCTTGGCCGAATTCGGCGCGGAGATCGTGATCGGCGACATCGATCCGGCGGTGGGCCGCGCTGGCCGGCAAAAGCTCGAAGCCAAGGGATACAAGGCCACCGACCACGAGGTCGACGTTACCAAGCCGGACGATGTCGAACGCTTCGCCCAAACCGTGATCGGCAGGCATGGGCGCGTGGACATCCTCGTCGCCAATGCCGGCATCGCGCGCTCGGGGACCGCTGCCGAGGATGTCACAGACGAGCATTGGCTTCATGTGAACGATGTGAACTACAACGGCGTGTTCTGGTGCAACCGCGCTTTCGGCCGCCACATGCTGGCGAACGGCGGCGGCGCAATCGTCAATATCGGCTCGATGTCGGGCATCATCTCGAACCGGCCTCAGAAGCAGACCTACTACAACGCGTCCAAGGCCGCCGTACACCAGCTGACTTCCTCGCTGGCGGCCGAATGGGCGGATCGCGGCGTGCGCGTGAACGCGGTGGCGCCGACCTATATCGAAACCGAGATGACGAGCTACCGCAACGACAATGACGGCATGATCGACGTCTGGCTGCGCGACACGCCCATGCACCGCATGGGCCAGCCCGACGAGATTGCGTCCGTGGTCCACTTCCTCGCGTCCGATGCTTCGAGCCTGATGACCGGCACGACCGTCGTTGCCGATGCCGGCTTCACCTGCTGGTGACAGAGGGACACATCGGGTAGCGCGAGTGCGCTGATACGGAGCAGGGCTGCATTGCGTTCCCTGCGGCCGCCATGGAGAAGGGGGAGCATGAAGAAGCTTTTGACCGTCGGCGAGATCCTGGTTGAGATCATGGCGACCGAGCAGGGGTTCGGCTTCCGCGAGCCGATCACACTGGTCGGCCCATTCGCGTCGGGCGCGCCTGCCATCTTCATCGATCAGGTCGCTCGTTTCGGCCAGCCCTGCGCCATCATCAGTGCGGTCGGCAAGGACGATTTCGGCACGCTCTGCCTCGACCGGCTGCGCGGCGATGGCGTGGATGTTTCAGCTGTTTCGCAAGACCCCGAGCGGCCCACAGGCAGCGCCTTCGTGCGCTATCGCCCCGATGGCCAGCGCGATTTCGTGTTCAATATCCGCCACAGCGCCAATGCGTCCATTGCCGCGACAGAAGAAACCGAGCGCTTAATCGCGGGGTGCGATCATCTCCATGTCATGGGAACCGCACTCTTCTCGCAAGCCGTGATCGATCTCGTGCTGGACGCCGCGCGCCGCATCCGCGCGCGGGGTGGTACGATCTCGTTCGACCCCAATATCCGATCCGAACTCCTGCACCTGAGCGGCCTGCGCGAAGCGCTCGAAACCGTCTTCGCGATGGCCGATCTCTTCATGCCGAGCGGCAACGAGCTTTTTCTTTTCACCAAGGCGCAAACGGAAGAGGCGGCGATCCGCGAAATCCTCGATGGCGGAACGAAGGCCGTGGTCATCAAGCGCGGGCTCGAAGGCGCGAGCTGGTTCAGCCGGGATGGTCATGTCTCCGTTCCGGCCTACAGGGTCGAGGAGATCGACCCGACTGGTGCGGGCGACTGCTTTGGGGCCACTTTCGTTTGCTGCTGGCTGCGCGGAATGGCACCTGCCGAGGCCCTTGCCCTTGCCAATGCCAGCGGCGCGCTCGCCGTGCGGAAACGCGGACCGATGGAAGGGGCTGCAACTGCCGATGAGATCGCCAGACTGGTTCGGTCGGCATCACGGCTGTGAAGCTTGGTCGCACAACCGGGTTCAGGTGATCAGCCCCGCGCTGGTGGATCGGGTTGATGATAACCGATCGAGGTAATGATCCGATGCCAGTCCTTGCGGCGGTTGACCATGATCTCGATGCGGTTGCGGCCTTTGTCGTGGCGCTTGCTCCAGCGTTTTCGCCGATGGTGCCGCTTTGCGGGGCCACCGTTCCCTTCAAATGAGCGGGCCATCTGCCTGTGCGCGAGCCAAAACAGGTCGCGCATATCCAGTTTCCTCGCGGAGCCTGAAACAGAGCGTACCCCTCATATCAATGGTCGTCTCCTTGCTTGCTGAGAAAAGCTATTCTTCCAAGATGATATGGTGGGGCGAATGGACTGGCTGAGTTTCAGGTCGATTCAGGGCGCGATAGCCTCAGACTGCATCGAGAATGGTCTTTGGCTGCTGAGTGAACCTGCGTTGAAGCCGGATTGCCGAGGCCACTTCTACGCTCTTGAGTGCCCCGATGGCATCGTCCTCATCGATGCAGGGTGGGGCTTGGCGCATGACGCGCTCGATCTCGCAATCAACGGGCGTCCCGTCATCGCAGCAATTGCCACGCACAGTCATTCGGACCACATCGGTGCCCTCCATCTTGTCGCTCGAAGATACGGCCATGAGGCAGAGGCAAAGATTTTCGCGGATCCCAGTCCATATGCGACACAAGCTCGACCTTGGATCGACGACCTGGACTTCACAGCGGACGGAACGCCGATCGATCCCCATACCTTTCTGATCGAACCCTGCCCACTCACGCAGGTCGTTCGGGACGGCGATGTTCTCGATTTCGGCGGTGGCCCTCTTCACATCCTCCACACGCCCGGCCATTCGCCCGGGTCGATCTGCATCTACGCTGAGCGCGAAGGCTGGCTGTTCTGCGCCGATACCGTGCATGATGGGCGTATCCACGACGATATCCCGGGTGCCGACGCCGAAGCGCTGGGCCTCTCACATTCTCGCCTTCTCGATGTCGATTTCCGCTTAGCGCTGCCTGGCCACGGCGCGATAATGTCGCGACCAGCTTTCAGGATGCGCATCGAGCGCTACAGGCGAGAGAAGGGCTGGAGTATTTGACGCAGAATGCCTTGGTGCTCGTTTACGAGCGAGAGCAGGATTGTCTGGCCCGCCTGTTGGCCGAAGGTATAGCTCCGGCCCGCGCCGAGGAGATCGCTTCCTATCTTGCGCAATCGACCGACCTTGCGGCTGAGTTTTCCGAGATCGAAGCCGAGTGTTCCAAGGTTGATATACGGTTCGAACCGGTAACACTTGATAAGTTCGCCGTGGACCGTCGGCGTTTCGATCCCGCGCGCAGTCTCGTCTGGACGCTGACGGATGGGATCGCCTATTTTGCCGGGAGCTTGGCGCCAAGCCTTGCACGCCTCGAGGGGTTCAAACGGATCGGCGCGGAAGATGCCCTGTTTGCACTTTGTCAGGACAAGTTCAGAAGTGGCGCGGTCCTTCATGCTCTTGGCATCCAAACCCCGACCACGGTCCTGGCACGTGATGGCGTGCTGCTTTCTCCGCAACGCCTCGATGCTGAGAGCTACTTCGTCAAGCCGAACAGGCTGGGAGCCAAGATCGGCATCTACAACACATCGCACTGCTCGTCGTTCAGCGAAGCCCTGAACTTGTCCCGGCGCGTCTTTGCAGAGTTCGGTGATGCGGTTGTCATCCAAGGCTATGTGCCCGGCGTGAATGTTCGAGCCAGCTGGCTCGACCTTGATGGCAGTGAGGATCTGGATCGGCTCGGCATTGTGCGCGTCGACAGCCAAAGCGACTTCCAGACGATGGCTGACAGCATGGCATTGTATGGAGATACCGGTGAGGCAGCGAAGGAAGCGGGCCTCTACTCCGAACCGTCACTCGTTGATCTATCCGTTGAAAACCCGCGGGCGGCCGATCGCATCAAAGAGGTGGCTGCGGTTCTCATGCGTGGGTTGGGTCTCAAGGACGTCTTCTCTCTGGATTTCCGGGTCGGTCCAGACGGTGCGGTGACACTCTTGGAGTTTGAGGTTTGTCCCGGGCTTCCTTGCTTTGACTTTCGGACCTATGTCAGACAGCAGTGGCAGCGCTCCTTACCGAGCGCAATGGCCGCGACCGCACAGAGGCACTTGAAGAATTAGTCTCTTGAGACATCGCGCGCCTAGAGCGCTTTGCGGAAGCAGGACCTCCGGCCACTCCGTCCAGAAGAACCAGTCGTAAGCAATGCTCGGCAGGATCGCAGTGTACTCAAAGGGCGCGGCAGTGCAGGCTGGGGCGTTGCGACAGGTGACCGAAGCCGGCTGGATATTGGCTTAGATACTGTGACGGTGGCGCTCGGTTATTGATGGGTATCTTGCGATCACAGCCCGCCGAGCGCCACATATTTGAGTTCGAGATAACCTTCGATGCCGTGATGGGAGCCTTCGCGACCGAGGCCTGATTGCTTGATGCCACCGAACGGTGCCATCTCGTTGGCGAGTGCGCCGTTGTTGACGCCCACCATTCCTGATTGCAGGGCTTCGGCAACGTTGAAGATGCGCCTCATGTCGCGCGCATAGAAGTATGCCGCCAAGCCGAACTCCGACGCATTCGCCATGGCGATCACATCCGCCTCATCACGGAATGCGATGATCGGAGCAAGCGGCGCGAAGGTTTCTTCCCGCGTGACGATCATGTCCTGCGTGACGCCCGAAAGAACGGTCGGTTCGAACAGCGTGGGCCCGAGCGATGAGCGCCTGCCACCCGACAGGATCTTCGCGCCTTTCGCGGTCGCGTCCGCCAGATGCGCTTCCATCTTGGCGACTGCGCGCCCGTCGATCAGCGGGCCCATCGTCACGCCGGCCTCCGTGCCACGTCCGAGCTTGAGCGTTGAAACGCGGCTGAGCAGCTTTTCCGTAAAGGCCTCGACCACGCCTTGTTGCACATAGATCCGGTTCGCGCAGACGCAGGTCTGGCCGGCATTGCGGAACTTCGAGACGAGCGCGCCATCGGAGGCTGCATCCAGATCGGCGTCGTCGAAGACGATAAAGGGCGCGTTGCCGCCGAGTTCGAGCGAGAAGCGCTTGATCGTGTCCGCGCCCTCGCGCATCAGCCAGCGCCCCACGGGCGTCGAGCCGGTAAACGTGATCTTGGCAACGGTGGGGTTCTTGGTGACTTCCAGGCCGAAGCTCTTGGCATCCGTCGTGGTGATGACGGAAAATGCGCACTTCGGTACGCCTGCTTCTTCGGCGAGTGCGGCAAGGGCCAGAGCCGACAGCGGTGTGAGTTCGGACGGCTTGAGCACCACCGTGCAGCCGGCGGCGAGGGCGGGACCGACCTTGCGCGTGATCATGCCGTTCGGAAAATTCCATGGCGTGATCGCCGCACACACGCCGATGGGCTGCTTGAGAACCAGAATCCTCTGCGATGGATGAGCGCCAGGAATGATCTCGCCCTCGATGCGCTTGGCTTCCTCGGCGAACCATTCGAGATAGGCGGCGTTCGAAATGATCTCACTCTTTGCTTCGCCGAGCGGTTTGCCTTGCTCCGCAGTGAGGATCGTCGCCAGATCGTCGGCATTCGCAATCACGAGATCGAACCAGCGCTTCAGCACGCCCGCTCGCTCCTTGGCCGTGCGCTTGGCCCATTCGGGTTGAACCCTTGCCGCGGCATCGATCGCCCGGCTGGTTTCTTCCAGTCCAAGATCGGGAAGCGTGGCGATCGTCTTCCCGTCGAAGGGGTCGCAAACCTGGAATGTCGCACCCGATGCCGAGCGCGCGAGCCATTCGCCTGCGACCAAAGCCGCCTGTTTGAAAAGCGGGCTGCTCGAAACAGGGTTCATCGGTGCCTCCGGGGCGAGTTCGCTCATTCCGAGCGAATGGGAGTTGACATCAGCAGTTTTGGCATACCATGATACGGGATATCAAGTCAGCTGGCGGGAACGGCTCATGGAAATCCGAAAAACCCTTCTGCAGGTCGAGACAACCCTGATCGAGGGGAGCAAGGTTGCCCCGGTGCCGCTGAAGCTTTTTTCCGCCATTGCGGTGGTTCGGAATCCTTGGGCGGGCCAAGGCTTCGTGGAGGATCTGAAGCCGGCGATTCATGCCGGCGCTCCGGTTCTTGGCGAGCTTCTTACCCGCATGATCCTCGATGCGGTCGGATCGGGCGAGGCGGTGGAAGCCTATGGCAAGGCCGCTGTGGTGGGGCTGGACGGCGAGGTCGAGCACGCCTCGGCGCTGATCCATACGCTGCGCTTCGGCAATCACTATCGCGAGGCGGTCGGCGCGAAGTCCTATCTCGCCTTCACGAATACGCGCGGGCCCGCCAACGCGCCGGTGATGATCCCGTTGATGGACAAGAACGATGAGGGGCGTCGCTCCCACTACCTGACCATCCAGACCTCGATCCCGGATGCACCGGCGGCGGATGAAATCCTGGTCGCGCTGGGTGCTTCCGTCGGCGGGCGTCCGCATCACCGCATCGGCGATCGCTATCAGGACCTCAAGGATCTCGGCCGCGATGTTGGCAACCCTGCAGCGGTCTAAGACGCGCCGGGGCGCGTCCTATCGCGAGGTCGGGCAGGGCGAGCCGCTCGTTCTGATTCACGGCGTGGGCATGCGTCTGGAGGCCTGGGAGCCTCAGATGGCTTCACTGTCGGAAACACACCGCGTGATCGCTGTCGACATGCCGGGACACGGCGGAAGCGTGGCCTTGGATCGAGGCTCGCTTCTCCCGGAGTTCGTCGGGTGGCTGGGCGGTGTGCTCGACGATCTTGAACTCGATGCGGTCAATGTCGCGGGCCATTCCATGGGAGCGCTGATTGCGGGCGGCGCGGCTGCAAGTTTCGGTTCGCGTGTTAGCCGCGTGGCTCTCCTCAACGGTGTTTATCGTCGTTCTCCGGAGGCTCGTGCTGCCGTTTCCGCGCGGGCGAGGGAAATCGCAGAAGGCGGTCAGGTCGATTTCGACGGTCCGCTGCGGCGCTGGTTCAGCGAAGGGGCGGAAAACGAGACCGCCTATCGGCTGACGCGAAGCTGGCTGTCGAATGTTGATCCGTTCGGCTACGCGACGGCTTACGCGGCTTTTGCTCAAGGCGATGAGACCTATGCCGATGCCTGGGGGCGCGTCGATTGCCCGGCTTTGTTTGTGACCGGCGACGGCGACCCGAATTCGACCCCGGCCATGGCTGCGGCGATGGCAAAGGCCGCGCCCAAAGGTGAATGCGCGATCATCGAAGGCCACCGCCACATGGTCAACCTGACGGCGCCGGAGCAGGTCAATCGTCTGCTGGCGCATTGGCTGCGGCGCTGACCGAAAGCTTTGGGAGGAGCGACATGACAGCATTCGACCCCCGCGCCCTGCGCGATGCCTTCGGCGCCTTCGCGACCGGCGTGACCGTGGTGACAAGCAGGCTCGCCGACGGAAGCCGGATCGGCTTCACCGCGAACTCCTTCGCGTCCGTCTCGCTCGACCCGCCGCTGCTCTTGATCTGCCTCGCCAAGACGTCGCGCAATTATGCCAACATGACGGGCGCGCAAGGTTTTGCGGTCAACATTCTGGCCGAAGACCAGAAGGACGTGTCCAACACCTTCGCCAAGCCGGTGG
The DNA here is from genome assembly GCF_024053505.1 of Mesorhizobium liriopis. GTDB lineage: Bacteria > Pseudomonadota > Alphaproteobacteria > Rhizobiales > Rhizobiaceae > Mesorhizobium_B > Mesorhizobium_B liriopis. The sequence goes on from NZ_JAMXQS010000002.1 coordinate 503,609, forward strand.
AGGACCGCTTCGCTGCCGTCCTGTGGCAGGATGGGCCGGCAGGCTCGCCGGTCTTTCCGGGTGCCGCCGCATGGTTCGACTGCACCACCGACAAGATCGTGGATGCGGGCGATCATGCCATTCTGATCGGTCGCGTCGCCGGCTTCGAGAATTTCGGCCGCAACGGACTGGGCTATGTGCGCGGCGGCTACTTCACCCCGTCACTCGAAGCCAAGGCGATCCGCGCTGCAAATGACGCGGAGGCGCGCATTTCGGTCGTGCTCGAACGCGACGATGAAATCCTGCTGCTGCCGGTCGAGGGAGGGGGCTTTGCGCTGCCGAGCACGATCCTCGGCGACCGCGACCCTTTGGAGGCGATGGAGACCGACCTTCAGAGGCAGTGGGGCATCGAGATGACGGGCGGCTACCTGTTCTCGGTCTTCGAAGATCGCGCCAGCAAGCAGCAGAACATTGTTTACCGCGCGAGCGCCGAAGGTGGCGCGCCGCTCGAAGGCCGCTTCTTCGCCCTCGATGCATTGCCGATGGAGCAGCTTGCGACACCGCAGACCGCCGACATCCTCAAGCGCTTCGTGGCAGAGCGCAGTCTCGGCAATTTCGGTGTCTATTTTGGCAACGAGACGGAGGGCCACGTGCATCCGATCGCTAGAAAGGCTTGACCGCCATGAAGTTCTCGCTCTTCGTCCACATGGAACGCCTCGACGCCGATCAGCGCCAGGAGGATCTCTACGAGGAGTTCCTCAAGCTCTGCGAGATCGCGGACCGTGGCGGCATGCATGCGATCTGGACGGGCGAGCATCATGGCATGGACTTCACGATTGCGCCGAACCCGTTCGTGACGATCGCCGATCTCGCCAACCGCACGCGCAATGTGCGTCTGGGCACCGGCACCGTGATCGCGCCCTTCTGGCATCCGATTAAGCTTGCCGGCGAAGCGGCGATGACCGACTTGATTACCGGTGGCCGTCTCGACATCGGCATCGCGCGCGGCGCCTACTCCTATGAATATGAGCGCTTGCTTCCCGGCCTCGACGCCTGGGGTGCCGGGCAGCGGATGCGCGAACTCATTCCCGCGGTGAAGGCGCTATGGCAGGGCGATTACACGCATCAGGGCGAGTTCTGGAACTTCCCGTCCACGACATCCGCGCCCAAGCCCGTCCAGCAGCCGGGGCCGCCGATCTGGGTCGCCGCGCGCGACCCCAACAGCCATGAATTCGCGGTCGCCAATGGCTGCAACGTGCAGGTCACGCCGCTTTGGCAGGACGACAGCGAAGTGCGCACCCTGATGGAGCGCTTCGAGGCGGCCTGTGCAGCGAATACGCAGCAGGCACGACCGAAGATCATGCTCCTGCGCCACACTTATGTGGGCTCGGACGAGGCCGATGTGGCGGAGGCTGCACGCGAATTGTCGGTCTACTACAATTACTTCTTCGCCTGGTTCAAGAATGAGCGGCCTGTCAGCCAGGGCTTGATCGAGCGCCTGTCGGAAGAGGAGCTCAAAGCCAACGCGATGATCTCTGCCGAGGCGATGCGCGCCAACAATGTGGTCGGCGATGCCGCCACCGTGATCGACCGCATCAAGGCCTATGAGGCGATGGGTTACGATGAATACTCCTTCTGGATCGACACCGGCATGACCTTCGAGCGCAAGAAGGCGTCGCTCGAGCGCTTCATCGCCGAAGTCATGCCGGCATTCGGGGCCTGACGCGATGCGGCGCTTCCAAAGCTATATCGACGGCGCGTTCTCGGATGGCGAAGCGCGCTTCGAAAGCCTTGATCCGGCGACCGGCGAAGCCTGGGCCGAGATGCCCGAGGCGCGTGAGGCCGATGTCGATCGGGCCGTGCGTGCCGCGGACCGTGCGCTCCTTGAAGGCGAATGGGCGCGGCTGACGGCATCCGCGCGGGGAAAGCTGCTCGGTCGCCTGGCCGATCTCGTTGCCGAGAACGTGCAGACACTGGCCGAGCTCGAAACGCGCGACACCGGCAAGATCATTCGCGAGACCTCAGCGCAGATCGCCTATGTCGCCGACTACTATCGCTATTATGCAGGGCTCGCCGACAAGATCGAAGGTGCGGTGTTGCCTATCGACAAGCCCGACATGGAAGTGTGGACACGGCGCGAGCCGGTGGGCGTGGTGGCGGCCATCGTGCCCTGGAACAGCCAGCTCTTTCTCGCGGCCGTCAAGATCGGTCCCGCTTTGGCGGCGGGCTGTACGCTGGTGGTGAAGGCCTCGGAAGACGGTCCCGCGCCGCTTCTCGGATTCGCACGCCTCGTGCATGAGGCCGGCTTCCCGGCTGGCGTGGTCAATATCGTCACGGGCTTCGGCCCGTCCTGTGGCACGGCGCTCACGCGCCATCCGCTGGTTGCCCATGTGGCGTTTACGGGTGGCCCGGGAACGGCGCGCCATATCGTGCGCAACTCGGCGGAGAATCTTGCTTCCACCTCGCTCGAACTCGGCGGCAAGTCGCCCTTCATCGTGTTCGCCGATGCGGATCTCGAAAGTGCGGCCAACGCGCAGGTCGCCGCCATCTTTGCCGCGACGGGCCAATCCTGCGTCGCGGGCTCGCGGCTGCTGGTGGAGCGCAGCGCCAAGGATCGCCTGCTCGAAATCCTGAAGACAAAGGCCGAAGGCGTTGCGATCGGCGCGCCGCTCGACCGGGCGACGGAAGTCGGCCCGCTCTGCACCCGGCGTCAGCGCGACCATATCCAGGCCTTGGTCGACCGCACCACGCAAGCCGGTGCCCGGCTCGTCACGGGCGGGCAGACGCCGGAGGGGCCCGGCTGGTTCTATCCGCCAACGATCATCGATTGCGATGGCACGGCCTCGCCCGCGCTTGCAGAAGAGTTCTTCGGGCCTGTCCTCTCGGTGGTGTCGTTCGAAACCGAGGCCGAGGCGGTCAGGCTCGCCAACGACACGAATTACGGGCTGGCCTCGGGCGTCTTCACCACCAGCCTGACGCGCGCGCATCGCATGATCCGCGCGATCCGGGCGGGCGTCGTCTGGGTCAACACCTATCGCGCCGTTTCGCCGATAGCGCCCTTCGGCGGCTTCAAACTGTCCGGCCATGGCCGCGAGGGCGGGCTTGCCGCGGCCCTCGACTACACGCGCACCAAGACCGTGTGGCTGCGCACCTCGGACGATCCGATTCCCGACCCCTTCGTCATGCGCTGAAGGGGCGATGGAAGCATCAGGAACCACCAATCAAAATAAAGGGGAATACCAGATGAAGAAAACAGCAATCCTCGCGGCACTCGCCGCAACCCTCGCCATCACAAGCATGGCGAAGGCCGAAGACATGGTCTTCACGTCCTGGGGTGGCACCACCCAGGACGCGCAGAAGGCCGCTTGGGCCGACAAGTTCGCGGCTGAAAGCGGCGTCAACGTGCTGATGGACGGGCCGACCGACTACGGCAAGCTCAAGGCCATGGTGGAAGCCAAGGGCGTCACTTGGGACGTGGTCGATGTGGAGGGCGATTATGCCGTGCAGGCCGGCGCTCAGGGGCTTCTGGAGCCGCTCGACTTCAAGGTGATCGACAAGACCAAGCTCGATCCGCGCTTCGTCACCGATTACTCGGTCGGCTCGTTCTATTATTCCTTCGTGATCGGCTGCAACAAGGATGCCGTCGCCGAGTGCCCGAAGACCTGGGCCGACCTTTTCGACACCGCGAAGTTCCCGGGCAAGCGCACCTTCTACAAGTGGTCGGCGCCGGGCGTGATCGAAGCGGCACTGCTGGCGGATGGCGTGACACCTGACAAGCTCTACCCGCTCGATCTCGATCGCGCCTTCAAGAAGCTCGACACGATCAAGTCCGACATCATCTGGTGGTCGGGCGGTGCGCAGTCGCAGCAGCTTCTGGCGTCCGCCGAAGCGCCCTTCGGTTCGTTCTGGAATGGCCGCCTGACCGCACTGGCCGCCGATGGCATGACCGTCGAGACCTCGTGGGAGCAGAACATCACGGCAGCCGACAGCCTCGTCGTTCCCAAAGGAGCGAAGAACAAGGAAGCGGCGATGAAATTCATAGCGCTCGCCTCTTCGGCACAGGCGCAGGCCGACATGGCGACTGCGACGGGCTATGCGCCCACCAACACCGACTCGCCGGCGCTGATGGACGCCAAGATCGCCGGTACGCTGCCCGACAAGCAGACAGCTTCGCAGGTGAACGCGGACATGAACTATTGGGCTCAGCATCGCGACGAGATCGGGACCCGCTGGTACGCCTGGCAGGCAAAGTAAACGTCAGCCGGCTTGTTTGGCTTGTTCTGGGCCGCGGTGACGGCCCAGAATATCCACAGAGGTTCGGGGAGCCAAAACCTCGAACACGGCATCTCATCACCGGAAGGATGGCGAGACACCATGTCCAATGCATCGAGCACCTCCGCTTTGGTCGTTCGCGCGCCGCGACGAAATCTCTTGCCCAAGACTCTTGGGCCGGCGATGCCCGCGCTTATCCTGCTTTTCCTGTTCTTCGTCTTGCCCGTGGTGTCGCTGCTTTTGCGCAGCGTTCTCGAACCGGAGCCGGGTCTGAGCAACTATGCGACGCTTCTGGGCTCTGAGACCTACCTGCGCATTTTCCTGAACACCTTCCTGGTGTCGGCCCTGGTCACCGTGCTGTCGCTCCTGATCGGCTTTCCGGTTGCTTGGACGCTCGCTATCATGCCCGCCCACTGGTCGCGGATCGTGTTCGCGATCCTGCTTCTGTCGATGTGGACCAACCTTCTCGCGCGGACCTATGCCTGGATGGTGCTCTTGCAGCGCACCGGCATCGTCAACAAGACGCTGATGAATCTCGGCCTCATCGACCAGCCGCTGACCTTGGTCAACAACCTCGTCGGCGTCACGATCGGCATGGTCTATATCATGCTGCCCTTCATCATCCTGCCGCTCTATGGCGTGATCCGGCGTATCGATCCGGCCATCCTTCAGGCCGCTTCGCTGTGCGGAGCCACGCGCTGGCAGTCGCTCTGGCGTGTTCTCGTGCCGCTTGCGGCCCCCGGCATGGCCGCAGGCGCTTTGATGGTCTTCGTGATGTCGCTCGGCTATTTCGTGACGCCAGCGCTTCTGGGGGGCACATCCAACATGATGCTGGCCGAACTCATCGCGCAGTTCGTGCAGTCTCTCGTGAATTGGGGCATGGGCAGTGCCGCGGCCTTTGTGCTTCTTGTCGTGACGCTCGCGCTCTACGCGCTTCAACTGAAACTGTTCGGCACTTCGCAGATGGGGGGGCGCTGACCATGCTGCTGCACTTCGAGCGCCTTGGCTCGTGGAAATGGGTCCTGGTCGGCATCACGGCGCTGACCACCGCCTTCCTGCTCTTGCCCATCCTCTTCATCGCGGCCCTGTCGTTCGGCTCCTCGCAATGGCTGATCTTTCCGCCACCCTCGTGGACGCTGCGCTGGTATCGCGAATTCTTCGCCGACCCGCGTTGGATCGAGGCCGCTTGGACGAGCTTCAAGATCGCGGCACTCGTCACCGTGTTTTCGGTCGGCATCGGGCTCTGCGCTTCGTTCGCGCTTGTTCGCGGCCGGTTCAAGGGGCGTGAAGCGCTGAAGGCGCTGTTCCTGACGCCGATGATCCTGCCGGTCGTGGTGCTGGCGGTCGCGCTTTATGCCTTTTTCCTGCGACTAGGGCTCAACGGCACCGTGACGGGCTTCGTGATCGCCCATCTCGTGGTGGCGCTCCCCTTCTCCATTCTTGCCATCACCAATGCGCTGGAAGGCTTCGACAAATCGATCGAGGATGCCGCTGTGCTTTGCGGGGCGAGCCCGCTCGAAGCCAAGTTCCGCGTGACGCTTCCGGCCATCGGGCACGGCCTGTTCTCGGCTGCGATTTTCTCGTTTCTGACTTCGTGGGACGAAGTGGTTCTGGCGATCTTCATGGCGAGCCCGACGCTGCAGACACTTCCCGTCCGCATCTGGACCACCCTGCGTCAGGACCTGACCCCGGTGATCGCCAGTGCGTCGACGCTGCTCGTTCTCTTCACGATTCTGCTGATGATGCTCGTCGCTCTTGTGCGCAAAGGATTCAAATCGTGACCGCACCCTTTCTTCAGATCCGCGGCATCCGAAAGGACTACGGCAAGGTCACCGCCGTACAGGATGTCAGCCTCGAGATACGCCGGGGCGAGTTCCTCACTTTTCTCGGGCCTTCCGGCTCGGGTAAGTCGACCACGCTCTACATTCTCGCGGGCTTCCAAGACCCGACGGCAGGCGACATCCTTCTCGAAGGCCGCTCGCTTCTTTCGACACCCTCGCACCTGCGCCAGATCGGCATGGTGTTTCAACGCTACACGCTGTTTCCGCACCTGACGGTGGCTGAGAATATCGGCTTTCCGCTCAAGGTCCGGCGCAAATCCAGAGCCGAGATCGACGCCAAGGTGAAGCAGATGCTGGAGCTGGTTCGCCTCGAAGGTTTCGAGGACCGCCGGCCGTCCGAGATGTCGGGCGGCCAGCAGCAGCGCGTGGCGCTCGCCCGCGCGCTCTCCTATGATCCGCCGGTGCTTCTGATGGACGAGCCGCTTTCCGCACTCGACAAGAAGCTGCGCGAGGAAATTCAGCACGAGATCCGGCGCATCCACCAGGAAACGGAAGTCACCATTCTCTACGTCACGCACGACCAGGAGGAGGCCTTGCGCATGTCGGACCGTATCGCGGTCTTTTCCAAGGGCGTGATCGATCAAGTCGGCACCGGCTCGGAACTCTATGCCGAGCCCGCCACGCGCTTTGTCGCGGAGTTCATTGGCGACAGCGATTTTCTGTCCTGCGCGGTGGTGGCCTCCAACGGCCAATCTGCGGACATACGCTTGGGCGATGATTGGTTGGTGGAGGGCGTCCCGCTTCACGCCAGGGGCGGCGGCCGGAATGAGGGCGCGCTTTTGTTGCGCCCCGAGCGCGTCCAGCTGCATCGCAACCAGCCGGCCGCCACCGGTGCGCTGCCGGTGCGCGTCGACGACCTGACTTTTCTCGGCAGCAATGTCCATGTCGCGACGACTACCGGCTGGGGCGAGCCTGTCGCCATCCGCCTGCCTTTCGGCCATGACGCTATTGACGGCCTGTCGCGGGGAGATACGGTCTGGCTCGGTTTCGACCCGAGAACCGCTCATGTCTTTTGCTGACGAGACGTGAGCTGAAATCATAACGAATAACAACATGGTGGAAACGGCATGGCGGTGACAGCGGAAACGGCACCGAACAAACGTTCGACTCATATCAGGGTCGAGCGTCCCCAGAGGACGCTGCGAGAGCTGGCGCTCGAAAAGATGCGGGAATCGATCCTTGAGCGCTACTTCAAGCCGGGCGAGCGTCTCGTCGAGCGCGACCTTTGCGAGCAGCTTGGTGTCAGCCGGACCATCGTGCGCGAAGTGCTGCGGCATCTGGAGTCGGAAGGGCTCGTATCCTCCACGGGCCTGCGCGGGCCGGCAGTCGCTGAGACATCCCTTGAAGAAGCGCGCCAGATCTACGAAATCCGCGGCGCGCTCGAAGGCATGGCCGCCGGCATTTGCGCCGAGCGCAAGGGCGCTGCTGCGGCCGACGAACTCGATGCAGTCCTCGCGCGCATTCGTGAGGCTTATGCCGTGTCCGACATGCGGCAGGTGCTGGCCGAAACCATCGAATTCTACCGGACGATGTTTGCCGCCGCCGAATGCGATGTCGCTTGGAATATCGTTTCCTCGCTGACGGCCCGGATCAATCATCTGCGCTCGATGACGATCAACACCAAGCGCCGCGACATCGAAGGCCCGACACAGATGGGAAGGATCGTTGAGGCAATCCGCTTGGGCAATCGAGCCGAGGCTGCCCAGGCTGCTGCCATTCACGTCGCCAACGCATCGCAGATCGCACAAGCTCTTCTTCAGAAAAGCGACGATCGTGCCTAATGCATGGACCACGCGAGCACAGCCGCATAGTCCGACCGATAGAGGCCTGCTGTCGGCTTTTCGGACAATGGGTCAAACTAGCATAGCTTTGTTCTCGAACTCGGCTGAGGCCGGTATGAAAGCCTGAGCGGATACATCCAACGCACTGCACAGCCATGCCACCGGCCAGATGCTCCGGTGCTTCGCGATGAAAGCGAACCTCATGTCACTTTCCTCGCAAAGTAGGCTGAGGCCTTTTTGACGTCGCGTTCCGCCTTCAGCCTCGCCACTCCTTGTGCAACCGGTCGATCTCCAACTGCTCCGGCCTCGCCTGGCCGTGGTCGGGAATGGCATGGTGCGGGTCAGCACTCGTCTCACGGACCCATTTGCGCAGCACGTTCTCATGGAGATACGGATCACAAGCTGCCTGTGCCGCGGCAACGCCTCGATCCTTTACCAGCCTTATTGTCTCGAGCTTGAACTCGCGGCTGGAGGGGGTCGCTTAGAGATTGGGAATAAGCGCTACGAACCGCGCATCGTGCTCGACATCGAGAATGCTTCGACGTCGGAGGCCTCCTTAATCACCCCAGTCTTGAGGGACCGTTGGACGATTTTCTGACCGAATGCTTCAGCAAGCTCAGGTGGAACGCGTCTGCGACAATACTAGAAGCCATTACGTAGCTTCAGGCATTTGCAGTCAGGCAACTCGTCCATACCCCTTGTGTAACACGAGGAACGTCTGAAGCCCTGTTATCGTAGGCGTTTTATGAAAACCAAGCACTTAGGGAAAATTTGGTGGAGCAGGCAGTCATAGGCGAACGCGTCTCTACTGCCGCATTCCCTCATAAAGCGCCAAAAACAGGGAAATCCAACGAACTCACGTCTCCACGCGTGTTGATGCAATGGAATTCAGATGCGTATCAGTGGTTTATGAGGAAATTCCCTGTCGAAGATAACAGGGAATTCTGTTTGGTGAACAGGGAGCGATCTGGGTCGAGGAGACGAGTTTGTAGGGAACCAGCATTGCTTCGCGAGTTGGCATCCTCTGTTAAACTATCGCTCTGCCGTGCGACCCCAGGAGAGGGCCCAGCCCAGCAAGAAATAGTCGACAACGATCAGGCCCACCACTCCACTAGCAGTTGGAAGTCTATCCCTTCAGTCGTCTAAGCTGATCGCCCAATGCTTACTGAAGATAGTAGCAGTAAACAAACGGGAGACCGAACGTTTGGCTCTCACCCACATAGGAACTCAGCAAAATCATTCGTCCTCCCCGGCAGTCTGAGCGGCCAGCCGTTAGATGATTTGAAGAACTACGGGCTCCCGGACATACCTTCTGCGGTGTGCACGATTAGCTCGCCCATACGAGCAACCGTATCTTCGACCAAGGCACGCTGGCCGCGATGGCGCTGGGTCATGATTGAGATGACCACAGCCCTGCCGCATGGTGGGGTGAAAAGCCCAAGATCTGACGAGATGAAAGGGGGAAAGTTGCCTGTCTTATGAGCGCAGGAGACGCCCCAGAGATACTTGGGCAACATAGTCTGGAGCTGCTGGCCTCCAAGCATGCGCAGCATCAAGCCGCAGGACTCTGGCGAGGCACAGCGGTTGTCCCTTACTTGAAGCATTAGCTGGCCAAGCGCGCGGGCGCTAGCCAAGCTGAATGGCCGGTTCGCATCGCCAAAGTGAAATCGCTCTCTGGCTGCTGAGAAACTTGCGGGGGTCTTGAAAGGGTAGCCGCGCATGACGAGCTCGCTAGGCGAGACAGATGCGAGGTTGGGGTCCATGCTGCCGGCCAGCGCGCGAAACCAGGAAAGCGCGTCGCCTGTCATGACGATGTTGTCGAGACCCAGCGCGCGCATCTCCCGGTTGACGGCTTCAGGACCGCCAACACTGCGCAGGCAAAGATCGGTCGCCGTGTTGTCGGAAACCACAATCATCAGCCATGCCGCGTCGAGAAGCGTAAAAGATGCTCCTCTCTCGAACAGAAAGAGTACGCCAGTGCCTAGGCGCTTGTGGTCGTCTTCGAGCACGATGCGTTCGTTGAGATCTGCTTCGCCGCGTTCCACCGCGCGCATGAGCGCGACAAGCAGCGGAACCTTGATCAGGCTCATTGTGTCCTGCTGCCGATCCGCGTCGATGTCGATCTCCTCTGAGCCGCCTGTGAAATGAGCGTAGATGCTCCACTCCGCATCGACGCTCGCGCTCAGCTGCCGGAGGCGTTGTTCCAAGAGTTCGATCGGCGAAAGCTCAGACACAGAGATAACCCCCATCGACCACAAGCTGGGTGCCCGTGATATAGGAGGCATCCTCCGAAGCGAGGAAGCAGATGGCCTTTGCCACCTCTTCCGGGCGCCCCAGTCGGTTCAACGGGACGCGTGCCTGCAGCCAGGCGCGGCCCACGTCAGGATCGTCCATAAGACGCACCATGCTTGTGTCGATCACCCCAGGCACCACCACGTTGACGCGGACGCCTATCTTCGCCCAGTCGGCCGCCATGCCCACCGTCAGTCCGATCAGGCCGGCTTTGCTAGCGCCGTAGGAAAGGGCTGCGTCACCTGTTCCCATGCGGACGGCACCCGTGGAGGAGACGTGGACGATGCTCATCGGAGCGTTTGTGCCAGCGTCGCGCCGTGCCTGCACCGCAGCCTGCGAGACGAAGAAGGAAGCACGCAGGTTGATGCTTTGGTTGAACTCCCAATCGGGCAGCTCAACATCGAGCGCGGGCGCCAGCGCATAAACGCCGGCTGCATTGACGACCATATCGGGTGCGCCGCCCAGAGCGATGACGGCAGAATGGACGCCTTCACGTGCGGCTTCCACGTCCGCGAGGTCCGCCATGATGCCAAAGAAGCGGCGTGGATGCGCAGCTTCAATCATTTTCATGCCGGCCACATCGCGGTCGAGGCCCGCGACAGTGGCGCCCTCCGCGACCATCTGCGCGACCACCGCACGACCGATGCCGCCGGAGGCTCCAGAAACGAACGCTCGCTTGCCTGTGAAACGCGTCATGGATTAAGCTCCGAACATCGCCACAGTGTCGTCGCGTGCAAGTGCCGTTGCCGCGTATTCCGCGACTTCGCCGCATGTGGCGAACCAGATGTTTTCGCGCTCCTTGATACGTCCGATTAGGCGGTCGAGCATGGCGATGCGCCCAGGACGACCGATTACCTGCGGGTGCATGGTAAGAATGAAATGACCGCCGAGTGCGTGAACGGCGTCCAGCTCTTCCAGCCATGTGGCTTCTACCGTGGCCGCACTCTGGATCGGCCGTGCCATGTCGCCGGACGCAAAGGCAAAGAACGGCCAGTCGTCGAGCAGCCACTGGATCGGCAGCTCAATCACCTTGTTCGCAGCATGACGGTAGGGCCGGATGTCGGCCATCATCTGGCTGGAATAAAGAAAGCCGTGCTTGTCCAAGAGATCCAGCGTCGCCGGGCTGACATCCCAAGAAGGGGATCGGTAGCCTCTTACATTGGCACCCAAGTTGCTAAGAAGATTGCGCGCCTTGACAAGTTCGGCCTCTTCCTCGGCAGGTGTCAGGCGCTGGGGCGGGGTGTGGGTGTAGCCATGGACGGCAACCTCATGGCCTTCGTCCACAATGCGGCGCACGCGATCGGGATAGCGCTCGACGTTCTGACCGACCACGAAGAAGGTGGCCCGCACGTCATGTCGTTTCAATGTGTCGAGGATCAGCGGAAGGCCCACACGGGCACCGTAGTGACCGACTGAAAGGACACCTGGACGCTTGGCGTTCTCGGGGTCGAAGGCGATCCATACGGTTTCGGCATCGAAGTCGAAGGAAAGGCTCGCCGCCGCCTTGTGTCCGTCCGGCCATATCAAGCTTGTCATGCCCCAATTCCCTGCTTGCTGTTTCTGCGCAGCACCGTCAGCCGTTCCCCGAGCGACCACAGCCCGCCCGGTAGGAAGCGCAGGGTGAGCACGATCAAGACGGCTATGATCATGAAGCGCACCACGCCGAATCCAGCCAATTGCTCAGTGACGACGGTCAGTGCGATTGCTGCCATGATCGGCCCATAGATCGTGGCTCCACCGCCCAGCAGCACCATGGAAAGAATGAGCGTGGTCAGTGAGAAGGAGAAGACATCCGGCGAGGCAACAATGAGATAGTGGGCATAAACCGCACCCGCGGCGGCCGTGAAGAGCGAGCTCGCCACCATGGCCAGTACGCGCTGGCGCGTGGCCGAGATGCCACGGGCGACCGCATAGGCCTCGTTGTCGCGCAAGGCAACGATGCTGAGACCAAAATCGGACCGCACGAGAAAGCGCAGAAAGACCGTGGAGGCTATCAAGAGTAACTCGGCCAGAATCAGGTAATCGGGGCCGGATGGGGACAAGCGGTGGCCGAAAAGGGCGAGATCGGGCACGCCGACCAGGCCCACTGCTCCACCCGTCAGCCATTTCTGGCTGATGATGAGGGCTACGCATAGCTGCACGAAGGCAAATGTGACGAGCGCGACATAGATGCCGCGCAGCCGCAATGCGAGGGCTGCGGTGACCCCTGCAAGCACCGCCACCACGGCTACCGCGAGTGCGATGTCCAGCCAAACGGGCAGGCCGAAATAGATGGTGGCGATGGCGCTCACATAGCCGGCGATGCCGAAAAAGGCGACATGCGCGAAGTTGAAGATTCCGGCATAACCAAGCGTCAGGTCCCAGTTCGAAGCGACCACCGCGAATAGCAGCGCCAGAACCACGAGGTTCTTTGCGGCGCCGCCTGTCACAACGAACGGCAGGAGGATGGCGAGCAGGAGTACGACAACGGCCGCGGCGAGCCGGAGAGGGGTGGAAGGCAGGCTCATGGCGCTCTCCCCAAGAGACCGTTGGGCCGCACTAGGAGAACCAGGATCAGCACGCTGAACAACACGACAGGGGTCCAGTAGATGCCGATGTAGTAGGAGCTTGCGGCTTCGATCAGGCCGATAAGGTAGGCCGCAATCACGGTGCCAGGCAGGCTGCCTAGCCCTCCGAACACTACCACGAGAAAGGCGCGGAGCAGGGGGTCACTGCCCATGGAAGGCGTGATGTTGAAAAGGCCGCCGATCATCACGCCGGCTACGCCCGCGAGCAGCGCGCTGACAGCGAAGGTGAGAAAATAAGTTCGCTCGATCCGGATGCCGAGCAGGCGCGCAGCCTCGTCGTTCTGCGCGATAGCGCGGATGGCAAGTCCATGCTTGGAAAGCTTTAGAAACAGCGCAAGACCGCCGAGCAAGACAGGTGCCAGCACGATCACTAGCAGATTCTGCGCCTGCATGGCGGTGCCCGCAACGGAAACGGTGCCTGTTACCACTTGATCGAGCGCTTTTAGGCGGGCCCCGAAAGTATACAGTGCTAAGTTCTCAAGGAACATCGCGCCGGCCACCGTGGTCATGATCACTGTGAGTTCCGCCGCCGGCTTGCCGAGCCAGGGGCGAACGAGCAGCACGTAGAGGACGCCGCCTGCCGCGATCATGAAGATCATGGACGTGAGGACGCCGGCCGTGAGGCCCAAGTCAAGGCCTGCGGGGTCTGACACAAACCACGCGACGAAGGCGCCCGCCATCAGCAGGGCGCCATGGGCGAAGTTGAATACGCCAAGCGCGCCCCAAACGAGCGACAGGCCGCTTGCGATTAGCGCGTAGATGGAGCCGGACACGAGGCCGGCGACGATCACAGAACTCATCAGGCGGCCGTCCCAAAATAGCGTTGAACGATGTCTTGGTGCTGCAGTTCGCTGCGGTCGTTGATCTCCAATGCCACCATGCCGTTCTCGATAAGGTAGAGGCGCTCGCAAAGGCCGAGCAGAAGATCGACGTCTTGGTCGACCACGACGAGGCTGGTGCCGGTTTGGGCAACGAGACCGATCTGGCGAGCCAGTTCCTGCCGGATCTTCGGCGCCAGGCCCAGCGTGGGCTCGTCCAGCATCAGGAGACGAGGCATGGCCATCAAGCCGACACCGATGGCCGCCATCTGGCGCTCGCCCCCTGACAGCGTGCGACAGTTCTGCGAACGCCGCTCCGCAAGGCGTGGAAAGATGGCGAAGACCTTCTCCAGCGTCGCTTTACGGTGAGGCCAGGCCGCTTTGCGGTAGGCACCCAGCGTCAGCGCTTCAAACACCGTCATGCGAGGGAACAGCGCACTTGCTTGTGCCACATGTATGATGCCGGCTTCTACGATCGCATCGGCCGAACCATTCGCAATGTTGCGTCCGTCGAAGCGGATGGTGCCTTGCGCTGCGGGCAGAAGACCGGATATGGCGCGCAGGAGCGTGGTCTTACCGTGGCCGTTGGGTCCGAACAGGCCCACTGCTTCACCGGCATTCACGAACAGCGACACGCCGTGCAGGACCTCGATCCGACCATAGCCGGTACGCAAGCTCTCGACCTCAAGCTGCATGGGCGCTCTCCGAGTTCACGCCGCCGAGATAGGCGTCGATCACGCGAGGATCGCGTGCGATTTCGGCGGGGGAGCCTTCAGTTAGCTTACGACCAAAGTCCATCACCATCACGCGCTCGGACACCCCGAACAAAAGTGGCAGAATGTGCTCGATGAGCAGGATCGAAGTGCCCTGGTCACGCAGGCGCAGGATCAGCGTCTTTAATTCTGCCTGTTCGATTGTGTTGAGACCAGACGCTGGCTCGTCCATAAGGAGAAGCTTGGGTGAAGCCACCATGGCGGATGCAATCATCAGGCGCTTGGTGCCGTAGACAGTCAGTGCGCCGGCTTCTTGATGTTTTAGGGGAGTCAGTTCCAGCATCTCGAGGGCTGCATTCACCGCAGCGTTTGCGGCAGCCCCGCGCAGGCCCGCGCCATAGACCGCTCCAAGCCTTACGTTCTCTGCCACCGTGAGCTTGAAGAAGGCGGTTTCTTTCTGGAACGTGCGAGCGAGCCCGGCTCGAAAGATACGATGCGGGGAGAGGCGATCAATGCGCTGTCCGTCGAATATCACGTGGCCGCGATCGGCCACGATGGGGTTGCGGGAAAGCAGATTGAATAGTGTTGTCTTACCGGCGCCGTTCGGCCCTGCAATGCCCAGGATTTCGCCGCGTCTAATTGTGAAGGAGACATCGTCTACTGCCACAAGCGAGCCAAACGACTTTCCCAGGCCTTTAACGGCCAGAATTGTATCGGAATTGGTCATCGGAGTATCCGGGAGGGGCATGCGCTCCCCGCTTGTATGCGCAAGCGGGGAGCCGTTGCCTCACTTCATCCAGGGCGAAGTAGCGAAGGGCGCTTGTGACACCGCTTCAGGTGCGACGATAGCCGGCTTTCCATCAGACTGAAGCTGGTAGAAAAGTGTCGGCATGTAGTCGTTGCCTTGGCGCGCAAGATGCGTTTCAGCGTCGAATGCGAGGCGGCCGGAAGGAGTGTCTACATCGAGTTTGCCAATGCAGGTCCCGACGGCTAGCCGATCAGTCGGATCGTTCCCTTGACTGAGGCAGAGCGCGTAGAGCTGAACCGCATTGTAGCCGGCAACCGAGAAGTAGCCTCCTGGACCGAACTTCTCAGCAAACTTTGCCGATATCGTTTTGGTATCCTCGCGGCTGTCGATTGCACCACCCAACATAGAGTACATGACGCCTGCTGCCTGGTTGCGCGTGACGGTCTGGAATTCAGGAATCGACGGCGCATACTGGAGGAAAACGAGCGATTTGGTCGGCTGTTCAAAGAATTGGTTGAAAAAGGTGGCTGAGCCCGATGCAGACCATTCCGTGTTGACGATCACCGCTGGATCAACTTCACGGATTTTGGCAAGCTGGGTGCGCCAGTCGGTGACGGACTGAAAGGGCACAGTATCCTCGCCGACGACGTCCCAGCCAGTTTCGCGGAACACCTTGGCAAGTCCGTTGGCGATGGTCGATCCATAAGGATCATCGGAACCGATGATGTAGACGGTTTTCGCCGGCAAACTGAGCTTGCCGGACTCTAGATACTGGTTAAGCAGCGGCGGCAGATCGGTGAAGTAGCCGCCATAGTCCGGCACGCGCGACCATACAGTCGGATATGCGGAAGGATTTTTTTGGATAATGGCTTTGGTGGATTCCGCGCCGCCCGAGATCAAGTAGGGCATGTTCTCCCGCGCCATCAAGTCTATCTCGAAGTTCGAGGTGCTGGCATAGGGCGATAGGATAACGTTGAGGTTTTCGGTATCGTTGAGGCGACGGAAGGCCGTGACCACGGCGTCGTTGCGCATGCTGGTCGCGTCGGCTTCGACGAGCTCGAACTTGTAACGCTTTCCTTTGCCGCAAACGCCTCCCGCTGCGTTCAGCTCCTCGGCCGCAATCCCGGCCGCCCTGGAATAGTCGCTCGCATCTGCCGCGGTCGGTCCAGTCAGCGGGGCAAGAATTCCAATGCGGACGGGTTCGGTTTCAGTTGCATCGCAGGTGGTCAGGCTCTCAACTGTGGGTGCGGGCAGCATTTCGGCATGTGCTGCACCGAATGAGCAGAAGAGTATAGTAGAGGTGAGCGCCAGAGACTTGAGCCGTAAGCGCGCGGGTTGAGTCCTTGTCATGTTGGTTCCCATTGTTGGTTGGCGGCCCCCTTCGGCCGCGTGGGTTTAGTTGATAGCAACGCTCGGTCTTCAAGCCGGGTCGTGCCGTGGCGGAGAACGAGTAGGGCGAGCGCCTGGGCACGAGGCACCAGAGATGCGCGCTCGACATATTCGTTCGTGGTGTGGGCGTTTCCTCCGATCGGTCCGAGGCCGCAGAGCGTGGGTACGCCTAGAGATGCGGATAGGCCCGCATCCGAGCATCCTCCGGTGCTTTCTCCATCGACTGTGAAGCCGATCTCGGCCGCGCCCTGGCGGTAAGCCTCGAACAGTCTCAGGGACTGTTCACTTGGCTCCATCGGCAGAAACTCGCCAGTGACTTGGATCGTGGTGCGCGTGCCTGCGACTTCAGTAGCTGTGCAGATTGCCCTGATGTGCGCGAGTAAGCCCTCCCGCTGCTCGCGGACTGGATAGCGGATGTCGATACCCGCTTCGGCATAGGGTGCCACCGTGTTAACAGACTGGCCGCCCGACACGAGACCGACATTTGCAGTGATGCCCACTGCGTTGTCAGTCAAAGCAGTGATAGCTACGATCTTGTGGGCGATCGCCTCAATAGCGCTGGCGCCTTCAGTGAAGTTAACTCCTGAATGCGCAGATTGCCCCTCTATGGTTAGTTGTAGAAACAGCCCGCCCTTGCGCTTCACCACTACATTGCCGTTTGCACGCGCTGGTTCGGCGTTGAGCACGCAAGATGCATCTAAGGACGCAGCCTCGATGGTGCTGCGGGAAGAGGGCGAAGCCACCTCCTCGTCCACTGTGTAAAGACTGCGAACACTGGGCGCATCTGCACCAAGGCGACTGAAGGCGGCCAGCACGAAGCTGTTCATCACGAGCCCGGCTTTCATGTCAGCCACGCCAGGTCCAAGCAGCCGCTCGCCCTCGATGTGGAACGGCCGATGCGCAACAGTACCGGCAGGGAAAACAGTATCCATATGGCCGAGCAAGAGTGGTGCTTGCCCGTGTTCTGGACCGACCGAAGCATGTAGCATCGCTGAGGTAGAGTCAGCGCCTGGCCGCGTGACCACAATGCCATGGCTACGAAGGAAGGCTTCAACCCGGTCCGCAACGGTTTGAATGCCAATCGCGTCCCCACTGGGACTGTCAACATCAACCAGCACACCGAGCAACCGCTCCATCGCAGGTCCCTGAGCTGCGAGCCATCCAAGCACCTCGGCTTCTGGATTGCCCCTATCAACCATCGGACTGCCCGTCAGCTGAGCGTCCGCCAAAGCTCGGCAAGGCCGTACCATTGCTATGGCTCAAGTAGTTCGCTGCTTCCATTGCCTGCGGCGCGAAGCGGCGCTCGAACTCTTCCGCCTGCCATTTCGAACCGCTACCAGCGATGTGAACGGCTCCAATGGGGCGGCCCGCAGCGTCAATCACTGGGGCTGCAACTACAAGCTCTCCCGGAGAGCTCTCGCCGTTCACAAAGCCGTAGCCTAGTTGCGCTGCATGCCTGACTTTAGCGAGGATCTCATCAGGATCGGTCAGTGTCACAGCAGTTAGCGGGCGCAAGTCGGACTGTTCTAGGATTTCGCGTACTTCATCTTCGGGCAGGCGAGCGAGAGTTGCGCGCCCACCAGCTGAGCAGAAGGTTGGCATGCGACGGCCAATCAGCGTTGAATACTGTGGGTATTCCCGTTTGCCATGCAGCCGCAGCGCATAGACCACGCTTGTTCCATCGAAGAGGCTTAGATTGGTACGTTCGCCGCAGTCGCGCCGCAGTTGCAGCAGCACAGGTGTAGCTTTCAGAACTAGCGGGTGCGCCCGGAGATAATGGAAGGACAGGTCGAGGACCTTCTTTCCAAGTGAAAAGCGGCCCGACTGTAGGTCTTTTTCAAGATAGCCAGTTTTGACCAACGTGTGAACGCATCGTTGAGTTGCTGGCTTATCGAGCCCGCTGATCCTGGAAATTTCAGAGAGTCCGAGAAGGTGCTCCGCTGATGCAAAAGCTTCTAGGACGAACAACGCCTTTTCTAGCGACTGAATGAATAGTGGTGAGCGCTCGTTTCCCGTTCGGCTCCGAGTGGGCTTCGTTTGAGAGCTGTCACCTTCGAGTGCCATTCCATCTCCAATATTAAGTATTGCAATACGATACGGCGTATGGAATGGCAATACGTAATCAACGCGATTAGAGAGGATGTCCCATGCGGTTCAAGGGAAAGGTTGCGCTGGTCACCGGAGGATATCGAGGTATGGGCGGCGCAGCCGCCAAGGGCATGGCGCGAGAGGGCGCAACCGTGATCTCGGCCGACATCATCGAAGGCGCTCCTGCAGATGCCGAGAAAGGCATAACCTACCGCAAGCTTGATGTGTCCTCACCTGCTGCATGGCAGATCTTGGTCGACGCGATTGCTGCAGAGCATGGCTGCATCGACATCTTAGTGAACGCAGCCGGCGTCACTGAAGAGCGTTCAGAAGTTCACGGCACTGACCTTGCCGCTTGGGAAAAGGTCGTGGCCGTCAATCAAACTGGCGTAATGCTTGGCATGCGCGCCGTCTGTGCATTGATGCTGGGGCGCGGGCCCCTCTCCATCATCAATGTTTCGTCGATCTGGGGGCTGGTGGCCGGCTCAGGACAGCTATCCTACCATGCAAGCAAAGGTGCTGTGACGTTGATGACACTCAACGCGGCTGTCACCTATGCCGCTCGCGGCATCCGCGCCAACGCGGTCCTACCTGGCCTGATCGACACGGAAATGGTGCGCGATCAAGACCCCGCCATGCGTGCGGAGACGATAAGCAATACACCAATGAACCGCATCGGGACAGCGGATGAGGTGGCGAAGGCTATTCTGTTTCTGGCCAGCGATGAAGCAAGCTACATAACCGGCGCGCTTCTCCCCGTTGATGGGGGCTTCACTGCGCGCTGAAAGGTCCAAGCAATTCTTATTAGTGTTTGAGCCTTGGTGAAATGCTGACGGTATTACGTCGGTGTATTTGAAGGTGTACTAGCAACCCTACTTGTAAGCCAATCCGCACTTGGCTTTGATCCATTGGTGCCGACCTTTTCCGGGTTTCTACCTTTATTGCTCAAGCCGGACGAGGATGCCTGCAGCACTGCCGTCCTTCGTTGACTTCATGCGATTGAAGCCACGATGCCTTGATCTGAAGGTTGTTGCTAGGCACCATCAGCTTGGAGTGCTCTCGACATCAGCGCTTCGTATTGGATGTCATAACGGTGAGGGGTTCTACAGCCTGGCCAAGGCTGGGATCGTTATCGAAGGACGGCACGAGGACTGGAATGCCGTCAGTCCGCACTCACCGCTCGGCTACAAGACACCTGCGCCGGTCGCCGCGCCTTGTGGCCGTCCGCGCCAACCGGACAAGCTTCGTCAGCCACTTCAGCCGTAAGTTGCGCGGCCAACGATGCATTAAGATTAAACCCTATCTACCACATGATGTCAGGCCAGAACGCAAAGTCGATGGGGACGGAGGGCGTTGGATTTGCTTCGCGTATCATATGGGATCCTGCTTTTGAGATCCCGCCGTAATCGATCGTTGTAAAATATTGATTCATAAAGACCTGAGGTGGGGTTCTCATTCTCTACCCCAGACTTTGGTGACGAGCATGATCTGGCGCTGCGTCTCCCACCAAGCGGAGGCCAAGTTTAACCTAAGCCCATCCGAGCTTTTGATCGATACCCAGGCAATCTGAGGCGTATTTATCCAATTTTGCTGCTATCGAACGGTATTGCAGCGAGTTTTTGATTGATCCCCGATCAATTGCTCGGCTATAAGGGGTGGCGCCGCTTGGCGGTTGCGTTAGGGAGGAGACATAATGATTTCGGCTACCTTGAAACGACTTGCACTGCCGATCGCACTCGGATTGGCGGTTTCTACTGGCGCAGCCGCAGCGCAAGATGCTGCGGGCAAAAAGATCGGTATCGCTGCCCGAGAAATTACCAACGACTATAATCGTGACATTATCGCTGGCGCTGAGAAGGTACTAAAGGCAGCTGGCGCAGAGGTTGTTGTGACCGATGGGGGAGCTGATCCGCGCAAGCACAACGAAAATATCGAGAGCTTGATCAATTCCGGGGTGGCCGGAATTGTAGTGCAGCTCGGCGACGCGCAGCAGCTTGCGCCAGTAGTTGCCAAGGCGACGGCGGCAGGTATCCCGGTCGTGACTACCTCGATCGGCTCAAAGACCGAAGGTGTGCTGGCAGATGTCGGCGGCGACGACGCGTTGATGTCAGCGATGGTGAGCCGTGCGCTGCTGTCCAGCATTGACTACAAAGGCGATGTGTACGTGTTTTGGGTGCCAGGCGCGCCAATCCTTGAGACCCGCAAGCGTATTCTGCAGGCAATGGTCTCCGACTATCCGCAGGTCAAGCTGCATGAAGTGCCGACCGAGCACAGCGCAGCACGAGTGCAGGCGCAGATGGAGGACATTCTGACTGCCAATCCCGAGCCAGGCAGTGTCGCCGCAGTCTGGGGCGCATACGACCTGCTCGTATCGGGTGCTGTTGAGGCTGTCCGCCGCAACGACCGCAATGAAATTAAAATCGCTTCGATCGACGGCGACCGCGTCGGCTTTCAAATGCTGCTGGACGAGGAAAGCCCCTTCGTGGCGACCGTTGTTCAAGACGTTCCACGCATCGGCTCGCTGGCCGCTGAAATCCTACTGAAGGGCATCGGTGGCGAGAAAGAGTTCCCGAGCACACTGTTTACCGACGCTTGGCTGGCCACGCACGCCAATGGGGTAGCCTCTGCCGAGAAGCGCTGGGGTGCAGGGATTTGGGACGAGATGTCCATTCCGCGGGCCGATGTAGAAGGCCGTTGGGCGCAGAACGGCGACCTAATCGTCGTGCACCCAATCCTTCCCTGATAGCCTTTGTGCAGGGTGGCGGTAAGGGCCGCCGCCTTTTCTTATAGTTTGCCTACCGAGGGTCTGTCCCATGACAAGCACCATCGCAGTCGCGCGTCCTGAGGTCAGGCTCGCAACCCCTGTCTTGGAATGCCGCAACATCGGCAAGGAGTTTCCGGGGGTGGTCGCTTTAAGCGGCGTTTCGCTCACCATCCGATCCGGCGAGATTCATGCCTTTCTCGGCCAAAACGGCGCTGGCAAGTCGACCCTGGTGAAAATTTTGACCGGTGTCTATCGTGCCGACCATGGTGACGTGCTTGTTGACGGCGAGCCGCTGCGGTTTCGTGACCCGCGAGACGCTGAGGCCAATGCTATAGCGATCGTCCATCAGGATCAGCCGCTCGTGGCGCAGCTCGACGTCACCCGCAACGTGTTCTTGGGCCGTGAAATCACGCGCACCGGTGGTGTGCTGGACCTTAGCACGATGCGTGCGCGGACAGCCGATGCACTGAGGCAGGTTGGCGCCACCTTCGATGCGGATACGTTGGTTGCCGAACTCAGCGTCGCCCAACGAGAACTTGCTGCGATTGCCGCAGCGTTGGTGCGCAAACCTCGTATTCTTATTCTCGATGAGCCCACAGCTTCGCTGAGCGACAACGAGGCTGAACTCCTCTTCGGCATCGTGCGCAGCCTACGAGATGCTGGCGTGACGATTATCTATATCTCGCATTATCTCGACGAAGTGCTCGACCTCGTCGACCGCGTCACTGTGCTGCGCGACGGCAAGCTGGTTGCGACCATGGATGTTGGCGAAACGTCACGCGCTGGTATCGTTCAGATGATGGTTGGTCGCGACATCGAACAGCTCTACCCCAAAGAGACTATCGCGATTGGTGAGCCGCTTCTTGAAGTTCGCGGGCTCGCCCAGGGAAATATGCTGCGCGGCGTCGATCTGGACGTCCGGCGCGGCGAAATTTTCGGCATTGCCGGACTGATGGGCGCGGGACGAACCGAGCTTGCGCTTTCACTAATCGGCGCTCTGCCGCGGTCGGCCGGCTCGGTAATGCTCCGCGGTGAGCCATCCAGTCCAGCCAGCCCGCGCGCGGCCAAGCGCGAAGGTTTTGCGCTCATCCCGGAAGACAGGCGGCACGAGGGTCTTGTCACCGACATGACTGTGCGTGAGAACCTGACATTGCCTGAACTGTCGCGGTTCTCGCGCTTCGGCATCATCGGATTTCGAAGTGAGCGAGCAACCGCTACCTCACTTGTTGAGCGGCTGCGGATCCAGCCGCCGAACCTGAGCCAGCTGACACGGAACCTATCCGGCGGCAACCAGCAGAAGATAGTCATTGGCCGTTGGCTTGCAGGCGATGCAGAGGTGTTCCTTTTCGATGAGCCGACAACCGGCGTCGATGTCGGCTCCAAGGTTGAGATCTACAAGCAGATGATTGAGCTGGCACGCCGTGGTGCGGCCGTCATATTCATTTCGTCAGACTTCGAGGAAATCGCCGGCATGAGCGACAGAATCGCCGTCATGCACAAGGGGCGTATCAATAAACTGTTTCAGCCCGGCGAGGCGACGCCCGAAACACTGCTTTACTGGGCATCGGGGTCCGCAGACGAGGTGATGCCGAATGCGGACGCCGACGCCTCTCCGGCTGATGACGCCGCCACCCAGATGCCGTCGGCGACGGCGATCGCATCCGGCGCTGAGATGGCAGCGTCGCAAAGTTTCTGGGCCCGCTGGGGCACAATCGGCGGGATGGTCGTCGTTCTGACACTGATCGCGATCCTCGCCCCGCAGTTCCTTTCCCTCAACAACATCTTCGACGTCCTGAAGCAGGGCAGCGTCCTTGCATTCATCGCACTTGGCTTGACCGTTGTGCTGATTGCCGGCGGCTTCGACATGTCGGCCGGTGCCGTCAGCCAGTTTACTACTAACTTGGCAGCTGGAACGATGATTGCAGGCATGGGCTCGGCCGCTGCCATCGGGCTTGGCGCGCTTATCGGGCTGCTCGCTGGCGCAATCAACGCCGCACTGGTGCTTGTCTTCGGCATGCCGGCCTTTGTGGCGACCCTCGGGGCGATGTTCGTCGCGATGGGGGCAACGCTACTCTACAATGGCGGCCAGGCGTTGACGCTTTCCAACCAGCCAAGCTTCTTCTTCATCGGGCAGGGCTATATCGGCCCGGTGCCCTTCGTGCTCATCCTCCTGCTTTTGGCCACCGCCATTTTGCATTTCGTGCTAAAGCACACCCGACTTGGTTTGCGCATGTATGCCGTCGGCCAGAACCTCGTCGCCGCTGAACTCCGCGGCGTTGGCCGCGCTCGCTACGCGACGGCCTCCTTCATGATCGGCGGGCTAGTGCTTGGCTTGGCCGGTGTAATCTTGGCTTCCTATGCCTATGGCGCATCGGCACTGGCGACCGGTATCGACTTTCTCATCAGCGCATTGGCGGCCGCATTCCTGGGCAGCACCTTCAACCGCGCCGGCGAACTCAACGTTGTCGGCACGCTCATTGCAGCGCTCTTCCTCGCGTCACTCTCAAACGGTCTGATTCTGATCGGCATTTCGAGCCAAGCTTTGCCTGGCATCCAGGGCATAGTCCTCATCCTCTCCATCGCACTCGGCGTGATCCACAAGCGTGGCATCGGCCAGGTCCTGATCTTCTAAGGAGCTCTGCGATGTCGGTCTCCATGACTTCGAAGCCACACCCATCGTCTGCCGCAGTGATTGGCTTGTTGCGCGACTATGGCGCAATCCTCGGCATGATCGCCGTGCTTTCTATCTTCTGGTATCTGAAGCCTGCATTCCTGACGACTGGTAACATTGAGAACGTCTTTCGGCAGAGTGCAATCGTAATGATCATGGCGCTGGGGCTAACCGTCGTCATGAAAATGCGCGGCGTGGACCTCTCAATCGCGCAGACGGCAGATGCCGCAGGTCTAATAGCAGCGATGCTTATTATCGCTGGCTATCCCGTCTGGATGGCCTTTGCGATCCCCCTGCTTTTCGGACTTGTGGTCGGCCTCGTGAACGCTGTGCTGATGGCCTATATCGGCGTGCCTGCCATCATTGGAACGCTTGGTATGATGTTTGTCATACGCTCGGGTGAACTGATGGCTACGAACGGCGCCGAGCCGCAAATATTGTTCACACTGCCACGCGGCGTCACGCGCAACTTCCTGTGGCTGGGTCAACGCGACTTCGGTCCGATTGCGGCGTTGATCGTGCTTGCGATAGCGGTCTTTCTGATTTCTTTCGTGGTCATGCGCTACACGCGCTTTGCCCGTTACGCCAAAGCGGTTGGCAGCAATGTCCGCGCCGCATTCTTGGCCGGCATCGACATTCGCATGACGTTTGGTTTGGGTTTCGTCATCGCAGGTGTCCTTGCAGCCTTGGCGGGCGTGGCGCTCGTTTCACGCACCGGCATCGCGATGCCGCGTGGTGCAGAGCCGTTTCTCCTCGACTCTTTCGCTGCCGCTTATCTCGGCACACTCGCTTCACGTCGGGGTGAGATGAGCATTCCCGGAACGCTCATGGGTGCCTTGTTTATCGGCTTTCTTGGCAACGGTTTGACCCTTTTGGGCCTTGGCGCGCCGTATCGCTACGCCCTGAACGGCGGCTTCATCTTGCTTGCGATGGCCATCGGTGCACTCAAGCGCAGAAACTGACGGAGGACTTTTCATGACGCTTATTATCGACGCGCACAACCATCTCGGCACCCGCCATGGCGCGAGCCAGACTGGAGCAGATCTTGTGGCCAAGATCGATGCCGTGGGGGTCGACAAGGCGGTGATGTTTCCTTTTGTAGAGGGCAACTTCACCAACGATCCAATTAAGGAGGCCTACGACCAGTTTCCTGACCGACTCATCCCATATTGTGCTATCAACCCTTGGCAGCCAGACGCTGCAGACGAAG
Organism: Mesorhizobium liriopis; assembly: GCF_024053505.1. Classification (GTDB taxonomy): domain Bacteria; phylum Pseudomonadota; class Alphaproteobacteria; order Rhizobiales; family Rhizobiaceae; genus Mesorhizobium_B; species Mesorhizobium_B liriopis. Next base: position 528,742 of record NZ_JAMXQS010000002.1, read on the forward strand.
TGCGTCGCTGCGTCCGCGACTGGGGTTTCAAAGGGCTAAAGCTGCACCCGACAATCAACGGTTTCCACTTGTCGGATGCTGGCCTCGTCGACCCACTATTCAAGATCGCTGATGAGTACGGTATTCCCGTCATCGTCCATGGTGCGAGCGACCTGCTGAACAGCCCGCCCGAATTCCGCATCATGGCCAAGCGCTTTCCAAATGTGGTGCTGCTCATGGCACACATGGGCTTCTTCTGGTCAGTAGAACAAGCGATCGAATACGCGCAGGAGTGTCCAAATCTATACTTGGAAACCTCGCGCGCACCGATCTTTGAAATTCAGACCGCTGTCAAAGCACTGGGGGCCGAGAAGGTAATTTGGGGGACCGACTCACCTTTCGTCGATTATGAGTGGGAATTCAAAAAGATGGAGCGAGCCACCTCCGATCCGGACGGCTACCGAGCCATCGTCGGTGGCAATATCGCCAAGATCCTGAACATCCCAGGCTGACCGGGGCGCATACGCGTATGGCGATATCCGAACGAGGCGAAGCTGATAGGCGGCTCGATCAGGCGGCACGCGCGGCTTGGCTTTATTACGTAAAGAGCAAGCGCCAGGACGACATTGCGCAGGAGCTCGGTATCTCTCGTCAGGTCGTTCAGCGCTTGATCGCGCTGGCGCTCAGTGAGAACCTGATCAGCTTCCAAGTCAGGCATCCTCTTTCAGAATGCATCGCGCTGGCGGACCGGCTGAAAGAAAAATTTGGGCTGCAGTTTTGCGAGGTAGCCCTAAACGAAGCCGGCAATACTGAAGACATTCCAGCCGTGGCAACTGTAGCGGCACACTACCTCGACAACGTTCTGATGCAGAAGGCGCCGGTCACTATTGCAGTCGGCAACGGCACTGCTATGCGCGAAACAGTCATGCGTATCAGTTCAGCAGACCGGCCCCAACATCGCTGCGTTTCGCTTATGGGTAACCTTACCCCTAACGGCAGGGCAAGCCGCCACGATGTAGTTACGAAGCTTGCCGAGCGCATCAATGCGCAGAGTTACCCACTACCGATGCCGCTTGTTGCGGCGACAGTTTCCGAGCGAGAAATCCTGCAGGCTCAACTGGGTTATAAGACCTTGCGTGGGCTTGTCGACGACGCGAACCTGCTGGTTATGGGCAGCGGCAATGTCGGCTGGCAGGCAGGCATCCATGCCGACGGCTTCATCACCGATCCGGAGTTAGCCGAAGCCATGGACGCTGGGGCGGTTGGCGAGGTGCTGGGCGGCGTGATCGACAAGGCTGGGAGGTTTGTCGAGGTCAGCTATATCGAACGTTTGACCTCCCTGATGCGAGCGCCGAACAGCCGCCAGCCAACGCTGCTCGTCAGTTCTGGTCAGATTCGAGTCCCTGCAATTTATGCCGCTTTGACGGGAAAGCTGGCCAACATGCTGATAACCGACGAAAATACGGCAAAATCCATCTTGGCGGTCAAGTGACGAGGCTGAGTTTAAATTAGTCAGTTATCTTAACAGCGATAGGCAAGCTTTCAGCAGGGGTGTGCAAGATTGGCAATTAATACCTCCTCAGCTCTGCACCTTATTGCGTCGATCTCAGCTACCGTACCATCATGCCAGAGTCGAAGGCCTAAGTTGTTTGTCCTGCCATAAAGAAGTAGGATGGGTGATGTTCGCCTTTATCTGCTCCAAGATCGTGGTGCCAAAGTATAAACAAATGCCGGAGAAAGGTGAAATAATCGCACGGCTGCGTTGTATCGAAAGATTATGTTTCGGGAGGGCCGGTGTATCGTTGAGTTCGCTTGCCCGTTGGGGGGGGGGCTGCATGGCCTTGTCCTTTGTCTGAAAATTTCGCTAGAAGATTGCTTCGAAGTGTTTTTGTCGAACGTCTTGTCGCTACGAGCTTTTATTCAGATGCTGCCGGCCCTCGTTTTGCTCCGGCACCATGCGCCGGAGCATGAAATCTGCGGAGGCGAAGACCGAGAAGGGGTGCCTAGATTTGTGCGAGCCCACCGTCGACGGCGACTTCGCTGCCGGTCATGAAGCTGCTGTCGTCCGAGGCGAGAAACGCAGCGGTTGCTGCCGTCTCGGTAGGATCGCCAATGCGACCGAGCGGCGTGATACTGCCGAGTTTGCGGAAGTCCTCTTCTCCTACGACTTCCATCGCGAGTTCAGTCAGGATCGGTCCGGGCGACAGCACGTTCACGCGGATACCTGTTCCACGGAGGTCCTCCGCCCAGCTGCGTGCAAAGTTGCGAACCGCAGCCTTTGTCGCGCTGTAAACACTGAACTTCGGGGTGCCCATCGATCCGGTGCTCGAACCGGTCAGGATAACGGATGATCCGGCCTTCATCAGCGGTAGGGCCTTCTGCACGGTGAAGAGCAATCCTTTCACGTTGACGTCGAAAGTCTTCTCATAGTGCTCGAGACTGATTTCGCCGAGCCCGGCAAACTCGCCGGTTCCGGCGTTGGCGAACAGGATGTCGAGTTGTCCGCGGTCTTGTCGGACTGTCTCATAAAGCCGGTCGAGATCGGCCAAGTCGGTGACCGAGCCTCGAACCGCCCGAGCATTCTCGCCAAGTTGACCGAGTGCTCCATCAAGTGCATCCTGCCGCCGCCCGAAGATATAAACGAACGCGCCTTCCTCGACGAAGCGTTTGGCGGCGCCCAAGCCGATACCGCTTCCGCCTCCGGTGACAACCGCCGTTTTGCCTTGCAACCTATTCATCACACGTCTCCTGCGTTGAGGTTGCATAGAGCTGGTATGGCACACACCTATGGACAAGTATGCACCTTTTGGTAAGTATCAGAATTATGGATCAGATCGTTTCACCGCCGCGGGGTTTCAGTTGCGGACTGGATGCCACGCTCCGCGTCATCTCCGGCAAATGGAAGCCCTTGATCCTATATTTCCTCGGGCAGGGACCCAACCGCTATGGAGAGCTGAAGCGTGCGGTTCGCGGCGTCAGCGACAAAGTGCTGATCCAGCAATTAAAGGAACTCGAAGGCGATGGGATCATCGTGCGGCACGACTACAAGGAAGTGCCTCCGCGCGTGGATTACGCACTGACGCCACTGGGCCGTGGCTTAGCTGAGGCCCTGACCCCGCTTTGCATATGGGGGACGGAAAACATGGCAGAAGTCGCGCAGGTGCTCGCACAACGCGAAATAGAGACGAATTCAGTCAGTTGAGCCAGTCTGCAAGGCTCTTGCTCATCAGGTTATGAGGTCCAATCCAAGTTGCTCAACGCCGGGAGAGCGGCAACCAAAGCCAAGCAATATTTTATATTTGGCATCAGTCAGGCCAGTGACGAATTGCAGCTTCGCGCTCCATCCACCAATCAGCTATAGGCGTTGCCACCACTTCGTTTGACTTTCGGGCTCGCTCTAACTCCTCGGTTAGGCGTTCAGCAACTACTTCGTCTTGACCAGGGTGAAGATTGCACGGATCGAGAAAGAAATGACCATGTTCAATTTCATGGTCACGAACAATGACGGGCATGTCACCGCTAGCTAGCTTCCGGGCAAGATCCCATGCGCTAATGTGCGCGAGAATTGGGTCAATGCTGACTTTGAGGCGATCCAGAGGGTTACAAGTTGGGTCAGGCACGACCTCCGTTCTCACGCCAGGCCGATCCTTGAGTGTATTCACCCATAAATCGAGTGAATCCTGTTCGCGTTTGCGAATTGCATTGTGGTCGCGCGTCTTCCAGGCAGCAAGGGCTGCCATCACCCCGACGATGCTTTCCTTGCCTACCTTCATGCCGCGACCAATACCTCGGTTCTGAAGGTAAGTGCTGCGCACGAGATTTTTTGACCCAGCTACGATTCCACTGGTAGGTCCGCCCAGGAACTTATGGCCTGAGTAGATAACGAGGTCGGCGCCATGGTCCAGAAAGTAACGAAGGTCGTACTCGGATGCGGCGTCTATTATTACGGGCACGCCGCGTTCGTGACAAACATGGATGAATGTCGAAAGCGGAACTTGCGCGTAGTCTACTACGTGATGTGAAACGACATAAAGGGCTGCAGCAGTCCGTTCAGTGATGGCGGCTGCAAGTTGATACGCGTGGGAAGCTGTCGCCTGTCCGACGGAGACAACCTTTGCCCCAGAAAGCCTGATCATTTGATCGATAGGTGCCCCGAAGCTAACCAGGTGGCCGGAAAGGGCTACTACTTCGTTTTTCAAGGTACCTGTTTCTGGAAGCTGCTCGATTGCGGCCAGGTTATCGCCTGTCATGCATGCTGCGACTGATAATGTGATCCCAGCCGCACATGACGCCGTGACGAACCCTGCTTCTCCTCCAGTCAGTTCGGCAATGAGCGCCGAAGCCCGCTTATGTAAATCACTAATCTCCATAAACTGCGGCAAGCTTCGCTGCATTGCGTTGATAGCATCGGGAACGACAATCGAGGCCCCTAACGCTGTCATTGTACCTGAGACATTGATAATCTGACGCAGTCCTAATTCTGGTCTGATATCATCAATCATGGTAGAGATCCTTATAGGGCCCGTAGGCTGGTTCTAGTCTTTAGTTTTAAGCGAGAACTTCGAATATTGCCTCAATCTCAACCGAAATGTTGTTAGGTAGCGAGCCTACACCAATCGCGGAGCGGGCGTGTTCACCTGCTTCGCCAAAGACTTGTACGAACAAGTCAGAGCACCCGTTGATCACTTCTGGATGCCGCGTAAAGTCAGACGATGCATTGACCAGTCCGAGCACCTTAACCACCTGCACGGTTCTGCCGAGGTCGCCTATGGCCTCGAGCAGTACAGCTAAAATGTTCAAGCCTGTTAGTTGGGCATGACGGTAGCCGTCCTCGACAGTGACGTCACTGCCGACCTTACCCTTATGGAGCTCGCCATTAGATTCCCGGGGGCCTTGACCAGAAACGTAGAGAAAATTCCCAGAGCGTTTGAAATTTCGAAAATGTCCGATGGGGCGAGCAGGTGAGGGAAGTGTAAGACCTAGAGCGTTAAGGCGCTCTAACGGAGAATGTTCGGAGAGCACTTGAACGCTCATATGCGCGATCCACGGAAACGAGAGAGAAAAGCTTCGAGGCGGTCATTGCCATCAGCGCCGGACATGATGTGATCGGGGCTGCCCTCGGCTGAGACACGTCCATCCGCCATAAAAACGATCCGATGGCTTGCATCTCTGGCGAATGCAATCTCATGGGTCACCATGAGCATCGTCATGCCGTCTGCGGCCAACTGCGTTACGACGTCCAAAACCTCTCCAACCAGTTCTGGATCGAGTGCAGAAGTTATTTCATCAAGCAAGAGAACCTTCGGCTCCATCGCAACGGCGCGAGCAATGCCGACACGCTGCTGCTGTCCACCTGACAGCTCAGACGGCAGGCTTCCAGCTTTGTGTTCTAAACCAACTCGAGCCAACCAATGGCGAGCTGTATCGCGGGCGTCTTTTCTGCTTTTTCCTCGCACCTGCTGCAAGCCAAGCGTGACGTTTTGTTCGGCTGTCAGGTGTGGGAATAGGTTGAAGCTCTGGAATACCATTCCCGTTTCAGCGCGCATGCGCGCCAGATCACGCTCTGTACGCCTCCTTCGTTGGCTTCCATCGCGGAAACCGACTTCGCTGCCATCGATGCGTATTGACCCACCATCATAGAATTCGAGAAAGTTCACGCATCTCAGCAACGTCGTTTTACCACTGCCAGATGGTCCAATGATGGTGACCACTTCGCCGGCGGACACAGAGAGATCGACGGACTTCAGGACTTCATTCGAACCGAAAGATTTCGACAACTGCTCGATAGCAAGCAGAGGTACCACTTCCATTGCGATTACTCCCGCACGAAGGCATATCGACGCTCCAAGACGCGGCTGAAGCTCGAAAGACTGTAGTTGATTGCGAAGTAGAGTGCGGCTCCAAGCAGGTAGAGAGGGAGTGGCTCGTAAGTCCGCCCAATCACCTGATTGATGGCGTGCATGAGATCAACAACTCCAAGAAGCGAAACTAGAGCGCTTCCTTTCACTGCATCAGTTACGCCATTGATCCATGGCGGTAGAAACCGGCGCACAGCTTGAGGAAATATCACAAACCGAAGTCGATCTGAGAAAATCAACCCTATGGCTTTACCCGCTTCCATCTGACCGCGTGGGATAGAGCCGATAGCGCCACGAACGTACTCAACGACTTGGGCAGCTTTGAACAGAGTAAGAGCGGCGACCGCAGCCCAAAACGGATCAAGCCTGAGACCTAAGGGTGGTAGGCCATAGTACACCATAAATATCAGGACAAGGATAGGAATGCCGCGGACACAATCGCTTAGGATGCGCACGGCAAGCCGTACCGGCAACGGCCCATAAACAAGCCCCACACCAAGCGCAGCGCCAATCACAAGGGAAAGCGCCACCACGATCGCAGAGACCAGAATCGTTGTCCAAAGTCCCTGTAAGAGAAATGGAAAGGCATAGACAATCTGGTCCATCCTACCGCTCCACCCGAAAGCGCCGTTCCACCAGTCGAAGCAACAAGAGAATCATATAGCCTGCGATCAGATAGATCGTGGTCACAACAAGATATACTTCAACGATCCGAAAAGTCGTATTGTTGATCCACTGAGCTCCAAAAGTGAGCTCCGGTACCGCTATAACTGAAGCAATCGAAGTGTCTTTGAATAGCGATATGAATGTGTTTGACAGCGCGGGAAGGCTAATTCGGGTCATGATCGGCAACCGGACGTAGGCGAGCCGCTGAATCGGTGTAAGGCCAATTGCGCGCCCGGCGTCGATTTGCCCCCTTGGCACTGCATCCAGTCCCGATCGGAAAACTTCGACTAGGTAGGCCCCTGAGTAGAGCGATAGCGTCAGCACGAATGAAGTGGTGGCATCGTATGCGATGTTCACGACGGTCGGCAGACCATAGAACACTAGATATACCAGCAGGAGCAGCGGAACGTTGCGAATGACTTCGACGTAGCCAGAAATCAAACCGCGCGCGAACCGACCTGCCGAAACGTACCAGACGGCCAGTGTTAGGCCAATCACGGCGCCGATCAGGATGGAAAGCAGCGCGAGCTCGAGGCTGAGGACTAGCCCGTTCAAGAGCTTGTCGAAATGTCGCCAAACAAGATTGAAGTTGAGGTGATAGCCCATCAGACCGTCGTGACATGTAGGAGGAGCCGGAGGAGCGTGGAGCGCATCCTCCGGTTCATGGATCAGACGGAGGGAAAGCCCGGTTTGCGTTCTGGCACTTGTGCGCCGAAGTATTCCTTGAACGCCGCGTCATACAGGGCTGTTTCGTGGCCGAAGATGCCAATCGTGAACGCCGTATTGACGAACTGCAACCAGTCAGGGTCTCCTTGGCGCATTGCCGCACCATAGAGCATGGATCTCCAAGACTTGCCTGAATCGAAGTAGCGATCTGGCGTCCGAGCGACTAACCAGCGAACTGTTGAAAGATCGACAGCCGCTGCGTCTGCGCGTCCCGCCTCCAAAGCTTGGATGACGTTTGCTTGAGTATCAATCTGCAAGACTTGTGCGTCAGGCAAGACCTCGTGGATCGCTGTGTCAGCGTCAACGTTCTGCAGAATCGAAACACGTGTACCGCTTCCTTTGGCAAGAAGCTGGTCGAATGTCTTTTCCTGCGCGTCAGGTCGCGTAAGCAGGGCCACTCCCTCAACATAATAGGGTCGCGAGAAAGCAATAACTTGGGCGCGCGCCGACGACATCGTCATGAATTGGATCGTTATATCCACCTGACCTGTTGTCACATTCGGGATGCGTTGCGCCGCGTCCTGCTTAATGAACTCGACTTTGGTTTCGTCGTCAAAAAGCGCTTTCGCCAAGATGCGGCCCATGGTGACATCCATCCCAACGAGTTCACCTGCATCATTCTCGAAATGCCAAGGTGCGTTCGTGCTGCCAGTTCCGACACGAAGCGTTCCGCGCTCCAATACGGTTGGCAAAAGGCTGCCGCTTGCCGCTTGAGCTGCCGCCTGTTGAGCATTCAATGTTGTGAGGCCAGCCGCGCCGGCCAGCGCGAGGCCTGTTGCACTAAACTTAAGAAATTCCCGGCGCTGCTTTGATTCTGTCATGTTCACCTCCATTGCAGGGCGTAGGTTCGCCCGATGTTGCACCCTCATAGTCGTCCAGTATACTGGACTTGTGTCTAGCATATGAGACGTTACGTTAGGTGATTCGGGTTGGCAATGGGCGAAAGTGCAAAAGCTGAGAGGGGTGGTTCTTTGCGACCGCGAACAAATCGCCAAAGCAGGGAAAGGAGCCTCGACCGTATGGCTAAGCTCTTCGCCTACTTGAACAACCACAACCAGCCAGTGCGTGTTGCTGATTTAGCCAAGGCGCTCAGTGCACCGCGCTCGTCGATCTACGAACTTGTAAGCGTGCTATCAAAAGAAGGACTTTTGGAGTTTTGCGGCGAAGGCAATAAAGTGTTTTTTGGAAAGCTCATGTATGTGTATGGCGCAAACTTCCTTAGTCAAAACTCTATATTGCGTGAGGGGCAATTAGAAGTTGATCGACTAGCACTCGAAACCCACGAAACATTTGAGCTGTGTACCTTGAACCAAAATCGCCAAGCTATTTTGTATACGCGTTTGGGTCCGCGGCCCATGCGGATCGGTTCAGAAATCGGTTCGCAATTTCCCTTGCCTTGGACGGCGTCAGGTCGCTTGCTGCTGTCGCATATGGATGAAGAGGCTATCGACTCTCTCGTTCTGCCGGAAGATTACATCCTTCCCAACGGCTCGGTGGTCGACAGCGGTAAGTTCAAAAACGAGTGCCGAGACGCGTTAGGGGCTGAAATCGTAGTTACTCAAGGCCTCATTAATACGTTCACTCAGTGTCTTGCAGCCCCTCTTAAGGGGTCATCTGGTCTGATTGAAGCGACACTTTGTTGCGTTTTGCCTATTGATGTCGATGGAGATCATAAATCCTTCATTAGCGCGGCACTTAAAGAGAGTGCGAGCCGTTTATCTAGGCGAACATAAATTCTTTGCAGGCGCATCAAATCAAAAATTATCTTTATATTCGCAAATGTGGAAGGAGAGCTGAATAAAAAACTTGGTGTATATTGGTGCTGCTGGCCTGAAAAAATGCTATGACAAAGCTAATTATAAGTTTCTGAGTTGGTGTATCGAAGCAAAATATAAAGTAAAAAAGTTAAATGATGAAGGGTTATGGTAATTGATTGATGAAAAGAAATATTATATTTTTCTAGTTGAGGAAGTAATTGCCGTGATAAACTCTAGATTGCTTGGCCTGCCCGCCTCCAAACAAGCGGAAAGCCTAAATGTCATTTCAGTGCGCTTAGAGCGGACGATGGTCTAAAAACCTCCCTTCCTGTCCTCGAGTGCCACTCCTGCAGAGCTTCGGCTACTTTCTTGTATCCGAGCGTTCGTGCCCAGAACATCGGTCCACCCTTGCCTCGAGGAAAGCCATAGCCGTTCGCCCAGACAACATCGATGTCGGATTCTCTTGCCACGATACCCTCATCCAGTATCCGTAGACCCTCGTTGACCATCGGGAAAAGTGTTCGTTCACAAATCTCCTGTGTTTCAATACGACGACGATCAACGCCCTTCTCACTTGCGAGGCGCGCTGTCAGTTCAACGAGTTCAGCATTGGGCTGGGGCTCCCGCGGGCCAGCTCTGTAGTCATAGTAACCCATGCCGGCCTTTTGCCCAAACTGGCCACGTTCACAGAGCGTGTCGGCGATATCAGCCTTCTTGCCGAGGGATCTCCGGTTTCTCCAGCTGATATCTAAGCCCGCGAGGTCCGCCATTTGAAACGGTCCCATCGGCCATCCGAATTCGGTAAAGGCCCGATCGACACCTTGGGGCGTCGCGCCTTCCAAGAGAAGCTGTTCAAGTTCCGCAGTGCGTGCGGCCAGCATTCTATTGCCGACGAAGCCGTGGCAGATACCAACGACAACGGGGATTTTTCCGATCGTCCTGGCGAGTGACAGAGCGGTCGCGACAACGTCGGGTGCTGTACTAGGTGTGCGCACGACTTCCAGAAGCTTCATAACATGGGCCGGCGAAAAAAAGTGCAGACCGATCATATCGGCCGGCCTTCCCGAAAGGAGTCCGAGTTCGCTGGGATCTAGATAGGACGTGTTGGTCGCAAAAATCGCACCGGACTTTGCGACAGCATTCAGTGTCTCGAAAATCTGCCGCTTGACTGCTTTGTCCTCGAAGGCAGCTTCAATCAACAAGTCACACTGGGCTAGTCCCTCAACGTTCGGAGAAGAGGTGATAAGCGCGACCCGCTGTTTGGCGACATCTTCGTTAAGAGATCCTCGCTTGACGGACGATGCGTAAACGTCGCGGATTCCGGCTAGGCCGCGTTCGAGGGCGTCGCGATCAGCGTCATGAAGAAGGACTGAGATGCCGCCATTGGCCAAAGCCATGGCGATCCCCCGGCCCATTGTACCCGCACCAATCACGCCCACTGTTTCGATCGAGCGTGGCAGGGTGGATGCAGGAAGGGTTGAGACCTTGGCTGCCTCTTTTTCGGCGAAAAACAAGTAGCGCTGCGCACGCGACTGTTCCCCCTCCTTGAGAAGTTCGAACGTCGACCGCTCGTTCGCAAGCGCTTCCTCGAAAGGAAGATGGAGGCCAGCAATCAGTGTCTCTGCAGCCTTTACAGGGGCCAGTAATCCTCGAGCCTTCTGCTGGACGCTGATCTTTTCCTGTTCGAGCCAGTCCCAGTCGATGCCGGCTTCTTGGAACCGACCACTATCTCGCGTTGACTTCGAGCGCTTGCCTTCTGCCAGCGCTTCATGCGTGAATTCGATCGCAGCAGATACCACGCCGTCATCGGTGACTGCGTCGACGAGACCCATGAATTCCGCCTCGTCTGCGTTGATCAAGCGGCCCGTTGTAATCATTTCTAAAGCCGCGCCTGGGTCGATCAGGCGCGGCAGGCGGACGGTCCCTCCTGCGCCAGGAATCAGGCCAAGTTTAACTTCTGGAAAACCGAGCCTGGTGGTGCGGTGCGCCACGCGAAACCGGCATGCGAGCGCGAGTTCGAGACCTCCGCCGAGCGTCGTGCCATGCAAGGCCGCCAGCGTCGGTTTCGCGAACGATGCAAGCTCGGCGATCAAGGTACTCAAATCCGGCTGCCGCGTTGGCTTGTCGAACTCCGAGATATCGGCGCCAGCGCAAAATGTCCGCCCTGCACAGGTTAAGATCACTGCATCGACAGAGGTATCATCTCGCAGGTCTCGAAGTTCGATCATCAAACCATCACGAACCGCATGGCTGAGGGCGTTCACAGGTGGGTTGCTGATCGTGAGAATGGCAGCAGTGCCATCCATGCGCCTTGAAACGACTTCTGCGCTCACTTCATCCATGAAATTCATCCTGTCTGAACTTGGCTGTCGGCTTGTTTGCCGAACCGTCCGTCACACCCGTCACACCCGTTCCAAGCTGACTGCGATGCCTTGGCCGACGCCGATGCACATGGTGGCAAGTGCACGTTGTTTGGCGGTCAGGCTCAGTTCGAGGGCAGCGGTACCGGTGATGCGGGCGCCTGACATGCCGAGCGGATGACCGAGTGCAATGGCCCCACCGTTGGGGTTCACACGTGGATCGTTGTCAGCGATGCCCAGATCGCGCAACGTGGCGAGGCCTTGGCTGGCAAAGGCTTCGTTGAGTTCGATCACGTCGAAGTCCGACTGCTTCAGGTTCAGCCGAGCCATCAGTTTCTTGGAAGCAGGGGCGGGCCCGAAGCCCATGATGCGGGGAGCAACACCCGCTGTGGCCCCACCCAGAAGGCGCGCGATCGGTGTCAGGCCATGCCGCTTGGCGGCTGCTTCGGATGCGATGATCAGAGCGGCAGCCCCATCATTCACACCCGATGCATTGCCCGCCGTCACCGTGCCGCTCTCGCGGAAAGGCGTTGGAAGCTTGGCCAACGCTTCAAGCGTGGTTGCACGGGGGTGCTCGTCGCGATCCACCACCTTTGGATCGCCTTTCCTTTGCGCGATGGTGACCGCCACGATCTCGCGAGCCAGGCGGCCGTTTCCTTGGGCTTCAGCGGCCTTCTCCTGCGAGCGCAGGGCAAAGACGTCCTGATCTTCGCGGCTGATCTGAAAGTCCGCAGCCACGTTCTCACCTGTCTCGGGCATGGAATCGACACCGTACTGCGCCTTCATCAGGGGGTTCACGAAGCGCCAGCCAATGGTGGTGTCGTGGATCTCGGCATGACGCGAGAAAGCGCTCTCGGCTTTGGGCATCACAAAGGGCGCGCGCGACATCGACTCCACGCCGCCTGCAATCATCAACTCGGCTTCGCCCGCCTTGATGGCGCGTGCCGCAACCATCACCGCATCCATGCCTGAGCCGCAAAGGCGGTTGATCGTGGTGCCCGTCACCGTCTCGGGCAGCCCAGCAAGCAGCAGGGCCATGCGCGCAACATTGCGGTTGTCCTCGCCCGCCTGGTTGGCACAGCCAAAGACCACGTCATCCACGGCGTCCCAATCGATGGTCGGATGTCTTTCCATCAGCGCGCGCAAGGGCACCGCGCCCAGATCGTCCGCACGCACTGAAGACAGTGCCCCGCCAAAGCGACCGATCGGGGTGCGAACATAAGAACAAATGAAAGCGTCAGGCATCAGGAAAACTCCACGCGACTAGACTAAAAAATATTGATTGATTGAGCAATCAGTTTTCTTGACAGCGCCGTTGCTCGGACGGTAAATCTCGAGACATCCAGCGTTCAGACCGCAGCGCGCTCTGTTCCGATACGGACATATTGCGCTGTGACTGACTCAGACTGAGAACAGGGGGGACGTTCCTTGAATAAGATGCCAGGCTCACAGTGGGGCGCTACGGAAACGCAAGCTTCGGCGCGCGAGCATTTGCTGGTGCCTGCCGAGGAAATGGCGAAGCTTGGGCAAAGCCAGAAGCCTTTGCTCGCCTATGGCGATGGGATCTATGTCGTGGATTCCGAGGGGCGTCGGCTCATTGACGGTCCTGGGGGCATGTGGTGCACGCAGATTGGCTACAATCGTCGTGAAATCGCCGACGCGCTGGCTGAGCAGGCTCTGCGGCTGTCTTACAATTCGCCGTGGTATACGATCAATTCGCCCGCATCGGAACTCGCTGAACGCGTCGCCAAGGAAACACCGGGTGATCTCAACCGCGTCTTCTTCACGACGGGCGGGTCGACAGCGGTCGATACGGCCCTGCGCTTTTCGGAATATTATAACAATGTGCTGGGTCGGCCGGAAAAAAAGCAGATCATCGTCCGCCGCGAAGGTTATCATGGAAGCACGAGCCTAACGGCAGCCTGTTCTGGTCGCGCGGGCAACTGGCCGAATTTCGATATAGCCTCAGAGCGTATCACGTTCATATCGAGCCCGAGGTTTCGTCCCGCGAAGGGCTTGTCGGAAGCCGAATTTCTCGATGAACTCGTTCAGGAATTCGAGCAGACGATTGAGCGGATCGGTCCTGAAAAAGTCGCGGTGTTTCTAGCCGAGCCGCTTCTCGCTTCGGGCGGCGTTATCATTCCGCCCAAAGGCTATCATGCCCGGATGAAAGAAGTCTGTGAGCGCCACGACATCATCTACGTGTCGGACGAAGTGGTAACCGGCTTCGGACGTTGTGGTGAATGGTTTGCATCCGAAGCGGTTTTTGGCGTCGTTCCCGACATCATCACCTTCGCGAAGGGAGTAACGTCCGGCTATGTTCCCTTGGGAGGCCTGGCAATCTCGGAGCAACTTCTTGCTCGCGTTAGCGGCGCCAATGCCAAAGGTGGCTTCTTCACTAACGGCTACACCTATTCGGGCCATCCCGTCAGCTGCGCGGCGGCTATCGCAAATATGGACGTAATCGAAAAGGACGGGATTCTCGATCATGTAAGGGAGCTCGCTCCATACTTCGCCGAGCGCCTCATTGAGCTCAAAACCTTGCCCTGCGTGGTCGACGTGCGCGCGAGTGGTTTGGTTGGCTGCGTCGAGTGCATGCTGGATCCGGACGCGGACGAGCCGACTGCGCTCGACAAGCGCCTTGGCTCGCTGATCGACAAGCACTGCTTCGAACTCGGCCTAATCGTGCGTCCGCTTGGCAACATGTGCGTGATGTCGCCTCCATTGGTGATCACTAGGGAAGAAGTCGACACCATGGTCGATATCCTCCGGCAAGGCATCGTCTTGGCAACAGAAGACATGCGAACCAGCGGCTGATCACGCACCCAGCGTGTTCCGGCTTACTAGAACATCTTTGATTTTGGGTACTCGAAGTCGATCTCGGAGGCACACTCATGAATGTTGAACTTAAGTCAGATTGGCACCGTCGTGCAGAGGCATTGAAACTGCCAAGCAAGGCCTTCATTGATGGCGCTTACGTCGATGCCTTGTCCGGCGAGACGTTCGACTGCGTCTATCCGGGTTCCGGTAAGGTCATCGCTTCGGTAGCTGCATGCGGCCCGGCTGACGTCGATCGCGCAGTGCGCTCAGCGCGCAAAGCTTTCGAAAGCGGGGCTTGGTCTCGCACAGCGCCTACCGAGCGCAAGAAGGTGCTCCTACGCTTTTCAGAACTACTGCTCGAGAACCGCGAGGAACTTGGCCTGCTCGAAACGCTGAATGTTGGCAAGCCGATCACCAACAGTACAAATGGCGATATCCCTAGTGCCGCGAATTGTATCGCTTGGTATGCCGAAGCCATCGACAAGGTGTATGGCGAGGTTGCGGCGACGAGCGATGACATGACCACGCTGGTTGTTCGCGAACCGGTCGGCATCGTTGCCGCGGTCGTACCTTGGAACTATCCGCTTTCCATGGCGGCGTGGAAGCTTGGGCCTGCGCTTGCAACCGGCAACTCGGTTATCCTCAAGCCAGCGGAGCAGTCACCGTTTACGGCCCTACGCATCGCGCAACTTGCGATCGATGCCGGCCTTCCGGCGGGCGTTCTCAATGTGCTTCCCGGTCTTGGGCATGTCACTGGTAAGGCCCTCGGCCTCCACATGGATGTGGACTGCGTGGGCTTCACCGGCTCCACAGAAGTCGGCCGCTATTTCATGCAGTACTCCGGTCAGTCCAACATCAAGCGCATCGGCTTGGAACTTGGCGGCAAGTCCCCGCAGGTAGTGCTTGCCGACTGTCCCGATCTCGATGTGGCGGCACGTACCGTGGCTGCCGGTATCTTCAGCAACACGGGGCAGGTTTGCAATGCGGGATCCCGCCTAATCGTTGAAGACAAGATCAAGGACAAATTTCTCGAAAAGGTCTTGGCGCACGCCAACGACCTCAAGCCCGCCGACCCGCTCGACCCGTCGACCAAACTCGGCTCGATCGTTTCAGAAGAGCAGCTGAACCGGGTCATGTCTTATATCGAGCAGGGCCTTTCCGGCGGTGCGCGGATCATCGCTGGTGGGAACCGCGTCGCTCAGGAAACCGGCGGTTTCTTTGTCGAGCCAACGGTGTTCGACGGGGTCGCGAACAACATGAAGATTGCGCAGGAAGAAATTTTTGGCCCGGTCCTTTCAGCTATCACTGTGCGTGATTTCGATGAGGCCATGAGCGTCGCCAACGACACGATCTACGGGCTCGCTGCAGGTGTGTGGACTGGTGATCTGAAAAAGGCGCACAGGGCGGCGAAAGCCATCAAGGCCGGCGTGGTCTGGGTGAACTGCTTTGACCGTGGATCGATGTCGGTTCCCTTTGGCGGCTTTAAGCAATCCGGCTTTGGTCGTGACAAGTCACTGCATGCCATGGACAAGTACTCCGACCTCAAGGCCATCTGGATCAATCACGGATGAGC
This sequence comes from Mesorhizobium liriopis, assembly GCF_024053505.1. GTDB lineage: Bacteria > Pseudomonadota > Alphaproteobacteria > Rhizobiales > Rhizobiaceae > Mesorhizobium_B > Mesorhizobium_B liriopis. Next base: position 544,481 of record NZ_JAMXQS010000002.1, read on the forward strand.
CGCTTACCGGTCCTTTCGGAAGCTGTTCCGGATGTCGCCGAGCGGCGGCGGCGGATCGAAGCGGAACCGTTGCCGGCAAATATCGGCGCGCTGATCGACGAGGCGGCCGTCGAAGCCGGTGACAAGGTTCTCTGGAACTTCTTTGAAGCTGGGTCGACGATCACCTACAAAGAGATGCGGCGGGCGGTCAACGGGATAGCCGCTCGGCTGACGGAACTAGGTGTCGGCAAAGGCACGCACGTGGCCGTGATGCTGCCCAACATTCCCGAGTTTCCGCTTTGCTGGCTGGCGCTTGGGCGGATAGGAGCCGTCATGGTTCCTGTCAATGTGAGCTATCGCGAGCGCGAGCTCGCGCATGTGGTGAATGATGCGCAGGCAACTCTGATCGTCGCCCATGCCGATTGCATGTCAGTGGTCGAAGCATGCCTGGATCAGGGACTGGTCGAACTTCTGCCTTCTCGAGTGGTGCTCGTCGGCAAAGACAACGTGTCATCCAAAAGCGAAACGCATATGTGGAGCGATATCGCAAGCGAGCCGCTGGAACGGTTCGACGTGTCCGAACCTGTTTCGCACGACGATCTCCTCAACATCCAATACACATCGGGTACTACGGGCTTTCCCAAGGGCTGCATGCTCACGCAGCGCTACTGGATTTCCAGTGGCAAGGTGAACGCATTTCGTGACGGCCGCCGCTTCGAGCGCATTCTCGCTTCTACGCCGTTCTTCTACATGGACCCGCAGTGGCTTCTCCTGATGACGCTCTATCAGCGGGCCACACTGTTTGTCGCCGCGCGCCAGAGCACCAGCCGCTTCATGCAATGGGTGCGTGAGCACCGGATTAATTTCTGCCTTCTGCCTTGGGTGCTTCATTCGCAGCCCGGACATGAACACGAAAACCAGAACGAGATCGTGCGCGCCAACATCTACGGCGCCCCCAAGGATATCCATGCTAAGCTCGAAATACGCTACGATCTGAACGCGCGCGAAGCTTTCGGCATGACGGAGATTGGCCCAACTCTGTTCATGCCGCTCGAGCGTGAGGACATGGTTGGGTCAGGCTCGTGCGGCGTTCCCTGTCCATTCCGCGAAACAAAGGTGGTGGGCGAGGCCGGCGAGGAACTACCCCCGGGCGAGGTCGGTGAGCTTCTGGTCCGCGGACCGGGCATCATGAAAGGTTACTACCGCAACGCCGAAGCCACAGCTGCCGCGTTCACGGATGGCTGGTTTCACACTGGCGATCTGTTTCGAAAGGATGCCGATGGCTTTCATACGATTGTGGGCCGAAAAAAGGATATGATTCGGCGCAGTGCGGAGAACATCGCCGCACGCGAAGTGGAATCCGTCCTGAATGCCGTGCCCGCGGTTGCCGAATCTGCTGTCATCGGCGTGCCGGACCCCCTGCGGGGCGAAGAAGTCAAAGTCTACATCAAGCTCGTCGGGGACGCCGTGGCGGAAGACGTGCTGCCCCGCATTATCGAAGCGGCCCAGCGCGGGCTGGCGCCTTTCAAGGTCCCCCGCTTCTATGCCTTCCGGGACGAGTTTCCTCGCACGGTTTCGCTTAAGATTGCCAAGCAGCTCCTGGCACAAGAAACCGACGATCTTCGCGCCGGCAGTTTCGACCGTGTGGAAAGCCGATGGCTGTAAGGGGTCTGTGTGATGGCTGAAACATGGGATGCCGTCGTCGTGGGAGGCGGGCACAATGGTCTCGTCTGCGGAGCTTATCTGGCACGTGCGGGCGCCCGGGTCTGTGTTCTTGAACGGCGCTCCCTGACAGGCGGTGCTGCCGTCACCGAGGAAGTTTGGCCAGGATACAAGGTTTCGACCGCTTCCTACATCATGGGTCTTCTGCAGCCTAAGATCATCTTGGATCTGGAACTTCAGAAGCATGGTTTCGAGGTGATGGATACGCCGCCTGCCGTATTCCCCCTAGCAAGCGGAAAAATTTTCACTGCGTGGGGGAGCGCGGACAAATTCCTTGCCGAAATTGCAAAATGCTCGATGAAGGATGCGGAGGCCTATCCACATTATCGCGCTCATCTCATGGGATTGGCGCCATTCCTCAAGCAGTTGATGTTCGAAACACCGGTCGATCCGGGGAGCAAATCGCCTCGCGACTTGGCGCGGCTGAGCGGGTTCGTCTGGCGCTTCCGCAAGATCGGATCGAAGTTCTTCGACATCTACGATTTGCTCACGCTGAGTGCATATGACTATCTCAGCCGATGGTTCGAGTCGGACGAGGTAAAGCTTGTTTTAGGCTTCTTTGCCGGAGGCGGCGGTGGAAACTCTTCCCTCCGTACGCCCGGCTCGGCGTATATGCTGGTACGATCGGTGGTGCGGGATCAGGACACGCCGGCAGGCCCCTCCGGTTTCGTGAGAGGCGGCATGGGAGCGATCTCAGACGCGATACGGCGCTCTGGCGAGGCTCACGGCATGGTGGTTCGCACCGACGCGACCGTGGATGAGATTCTCGTCGAGAACCATGCGGCCACCGGCGTTAGGCTTCAGGGCGGAGAAACGATCCGAGCCAAGATCGTGATTGCGAACGCCAACGCCAAGACAACCTTTCTGAGGCTTCTCCCTGCCCACGCGTTGCCTGCGCCGTTCGTCCGGCAGATCGAGAGCTTCCGTTCCCAATCGACTGTCTTTCGCATCAATCTCGCCCTTGATGGTTTGCCGTCCTTTCCTGCGATCCAGGCTGAGGGACGCAACGCCTATCCGGCGCAGGTCACGATCGGCGACAGCGTTGATTACATGGACCGTGCACATGACCAAGCGCGCTACGGCCGCATCGCCGACAAGCCGTTTCTGATCGTCAAGACGCCGAGCGTGGTCGATCCCACCCTTGCGCCAACGGGCCACCACGTCATGAACATCTTCGGGGGCCATGCGCCCTATGAGTTAAGGGACGGCGACTGGGACACTCGGCGAGAGGAACTCTACGAAACAGCGATGAACGTCTTGCGCGCGCATGCGCCCGACATCGACCGCCATATCCTTCACCGCCAGATTCTGACGCCACTCGACCTCGAACGCATTTTCGACCTGCCTAACGGGCATGTCCACCATGGCGAGATCAGCGCGGACCAGATCTTCTTCCGCCGACCTGCGCCGCATTACGCGGATTACCGCACGCCGGTGAAGCGGCTCTACCAATGCGGCGCTTCTACCCATCCGGGCGGGGGCGTCACGGGTGTGCCGGGTCACAACGCGGCGCGGGTCATCCTTTCCGAACGGCGGCAATGGAGCTGATTTGCCGATGTGGATCGACTTCTCGAGCCGTCCGCCCGCACTTGGGTTCTCCGGAGCTGCCGCACACTTGCAGAACTATCGACGGGTGTATCAGAGCAGCGAGGCACGCTCAGCACAGTCGGAAGCTTCGCAGGATCTTCAAGGCTATCTCGATACCTACGAACGTTTGGGGGCCCAGCACGTCGTCTTGAAGGCGCGGGATGTTGAGACGACGTTCGGTTTCAAGATATCGAACGAAACCGTTGCGGGCTTCTGCCGCGAGCACGGACCTCGCTTCATCGGCTTCGCCGGCGTTGACCCGCACAAGGGAAAGCAGGCCGTGGAAGAGTTTGAGCGGGCCGTGCGGGAGTTAGGGCTGAAAGGGCTCAACCTACAGTGCTTCGAATTGAAGCTGTGTCCCAATGATCGCCTGCTCTACCCGCTCTATGAGAAGGCTGTGGAACTCGGCGTTCCCGTCAATATTCACTGCGGCATCAACTTTTCTAACTCGACGCCGATGCACTATGGCAGGCCAGAGTATCTCGATGAGATGATGGTGGATTTTCCCGCAATGCGGGTCTGCGCGTCGCCGCCGGGATGGCCTTGGGTCAACGAATTGATCGGCGTTGCCTGGCGGCACCCCAACCTCTGGATCGGCGTGCTTGCTGTCCGTCCCCGGCTCTTGGAAAAGAGTCATTCCGGTTACGAGCCCCTTCTGCAATATGGGCGAACCGTTCTGCAGGACAAAATGATCTTCGGCACATCCTTTCCGATGATGCCGATTGAAAAAGCTTTAGATGAAATGCAATCGCTATCGATGGACGATGCCATCCGCTCGAAATGGCTACATGGCAACGCCGCAAGCTTTCTAGGCCTCAATAGCGGCGTGTGAGTTGCAGCGAAGTTGCGGCTGAGGCCGATCTTTGCCAAAGCTCGCCCGAACTCAATTTGGCGATGGGAGCCGCGCATGAAAGCAGTCGCTGCGACGCGGAAGGCGGTGCCTGCTGAAAGCTCTCCGCGCCCTGGTCCATCGAAGCGCGAGGATCAGGTGGCGGAGCGTCGCCGAACGCTGCTCGACGCTACCTTGGCCGTTATTGCGCGCAAAGGCCTGACTGGCGTCACTATCAGCGACATTGCCAGCGAAGCACAATGCAGTTTCGGTGTGGTCTCGTTCCACTTCAAGTCCAAGGACGGCATCGTTCTCGCCGCACTTGACCATATCGTGGAGAGATACGACAGGACGCTTAACGTGCCTTCGCCCAGTGACGACAACCCTGCTGGTCGATTACGCGCCATGCTTGAGCTCGACTTTAACGCTCAAATCTCAGGTGCGGATAGCATCGCTGTTTTCAGCGCCTTCTGGGCCGAGTCAGTGAGGAATCCTGAGTACCGCCGCCGATGCGCGGAGCTGAAAGGTCGTTACGATGCAGTTGTCGAAGCCGATGTCGCAGCGCTTGCGCGGCAGCGCGGGATCGATCTCGACCCCGCCTTAGTCGCAAGAAGCTTCAACGCGATGATTGATGGCCTTTGGATATCTAATCAGGTCCATGACACAGTTGGCAGCGAAGGGCTGCAGCTTGCAAAGAATGCCTGCCTATTTTACCTGAAGTCGATCTTCCCACAGGACTTCTGAACACGCGATCACGCGTTCTCGAAACCGCTTAGAACATTGACGACGTTCAAACCAATAGCCTCGACGGCATATCCCCCTTCCATGACGAAAACGGTTGGCAGATTGAGCTTTGCGATCGTTTTGCCCAAGTAGAGGAAGTCGTCGCTCCTGAGCTTGAAGCGGGAGATGGGATCGCTCTCGAAGGTGTCGACGCCAAGCGAGATCACCACGGCTTCTGCTCCGAATTGCTTGATACGCGAAACGCCAGCCACCAACGCTTCGCCATATGTCGCGTAGTCACTTCCCCATGGCAAAGGCAGGTTGCAATTGGCGTCGGCGCCTGGGCCTTCTCCTGTCTCGTCAGCATAACCAAGATAGTAGGGATACTCTTTGGTTGGGTCGGCATGGATGGAGACGCACAGCACGTCACCGCGATCATAGAAGATGTCTTGGGTTCCATTGCCATGATGGTAGTCGACGTCGAGAACGGCTACGCGTGAGGCGCCTTGGTCGATAAACGACTGAGCGGCGATGGCCGCATTGTTGAGGAAGCAGTAGCCGCCGAAATAATCTCGCCCCGCATGGTGACCTGGAGGGCGGCACAGTGCAAAGGCCGCACGGTCGCCTGCGGAAACGAGAGCCTGTGCCGTTAAAGCGACATCTGCTCCTGCTGAAACGGCTCTCCAGGTTCCTTCCATGAGGGGACTGCTCATGTCGACGCAGAAACGGCCAAGTTCTGCTCCGATGCGCTGCGTCTGCCGGCGGTGCGCGCGGGGCGGAGGCCAGGCGTTCGGGAATGCATCGACAGCACCATTCTCTTCCGACCAACGCGGCCAGAAGTCTGAAAGGAACGAGACCATCCGCTCGTCGTGCACTTCGAGTAAGGGCTGAAGACCGAACTCTCTCCGTTCCAAGACCGACTCTAGCCCAAACGCTTCCTTGACACGTGCGAGCACCAGCTCGGCTCGGCGTGGTCCCTCGAAGCTTGGCACACGCTTTCCGCGGATGAATTCTGCTTCCGCGTCCTGAAGTCCATGAAGATCGCTGTAAACGGTTTTCATGCTGTTTCGCCCGTTATCAATTCGCGGAACGCCACATAGGACGGTTGGAAGGCGTCGCGTACCAACCTCCCACGGCGTCCTCGTAAGCTAGCCCTGCTTTGAAGACTGCATTGTCGTCGTATGTAGGACCAACCAACTGGATGCCGGTTGGCACGCCATTGGACGCTCGCCCAGACGGGACGCTGAGAACTGGACAACGGCTTAGCATGTTGAAGGGATAGGTCATGACCCAGCCGTAGGACGGATGGACGATCTTGCCGTTGATCGTCAGCACGTCCCGCGTCGGCTCGTGGTCCGCGCGTACGGCAGGCAACGCTAGCGTAGGGCAGACAAATAACTGGTGATCCTCGAGAACGGGCCCGAGAGACGCGTACATTGATGCGCAGGTATCCAAGGCGGAAAGGTAGTCACGTCCCGTAGTTTCAAGAGAGGTGCGCGCGAAATGCCGCGCGTAATCGGTAAGCGAGTCGGAACGCTCATCGAGGTATTCCGCGAGCCAGGATCCGAAAATCGTCCGGAGATAATTCAGCGCCGCAGTTTCGCTTTGAGCGGTCCATCCGAGGTCGACTTCCTCCACGGTGGCGCCGAGTGAGCGCAGAACATCCAATGCCTCTAGCGTGTTGCGGCGTACGTCCTCGTCGATTTCGAAGTAGCCGAGGTCAAGAGAATAGGCGATTTTCCAGCCTTTGATGCCGCCGCGATCAGGTGCGAGCGTCAGTTTTGGTTTCAGCGAGGCGATGTCGAGCGGGTGGGGGCCAGACATGACGTTCTGCATAAGCAGGCAATCTTCGACCGTTCTGGCCATCGGTCCCGGGTGGTTGAAGAAGTCGAGATTGAAAGGTGCCGAAGCAGGGTTTCTCCCGTAAGGGGGCTTGAACCCGACAACTCCGGAAGCAGACGCTGGAATCCTGATTGACCCACCGATATCGGAGCCCGTGGCCAACGTCGTGAAGCCACCAGCAAGAGCGGCACCTGCACCGCCCGACGAACCGCCGGGTGTGTATTCTAGGTTCCAAGGATTGCGGGTTACACCCCAAAGACGTGAGTGGGTGAAACCCTCACAGGAAAATTCCGGGGTTAGAGTGCGACCGTGGACGACGGCGCCAGCTTCGATCAGCCGCTCTACGACGACCGTCGTGGTATCGGCTACGCTATCCTTGTATAGCAAAGAACCATAGGTCGTGACCTTGCCGGCAATTTTGTTCTCATCCTTGATCGCGGTCGGCAGTCCCTCGAGCGCACGAGGTCGGCCGTCCGAACGGGCATAGCGACTTTCGGCCTCGCTTGCCGCAGAGAGCGCTTCTTCCTCGTATAAGAAGCCAAATGCGTTGACTGGCCCACCGTCGCACGAAACTCGCTCAATCTGAGCGGAAAGGAGTTCGACAGGAGACAACGACCGCTCCTTGAATCTCCGAAGAGCTTCGGACGCGCTCAAGTAGCAAAGTTCAAGATCCATTGGCTGTCGTCCCTCCTGCATGCACGATCACCAAACCGACTATCGCCACAAATGATTGATCGATCAATCAGAAATTCTTGACAGTGCGTTCCACGAGCGTCTAACTTTCAAATACAAGAGGGCGCCGCATGCACCTCGCATGCGGCCCCAAGAAGGCGTTGGCCTGGAATGCCTGTCCAGTTCATGCGCAAAAAGGGGAACAGGCATCGGGAGTTCATCATGTCTGAATTTGGCTACTGGGCAGAGCGGTACCGCAAGAACCTCATTTCAAGGCGTGAATTTTTGGGAAGGTCGGCAGCGCTGGCTGCTGCGGCGGGATTAGGCAACATTGCCGTGCCCTCCGTGCTGATGGCTCAAGCTCAACAACCCAAGAAGGGTGGGTTCGCCCGGTTCGGGATGTCGGATGCATCTCAGAACGATACGCTCGATCCAGGAACTTGGCCGGCGAGCTTCGCACAGGTCGCGTTCAACGGCTCGCTTTGCAACAATCTGACCGAGATGGCGTCGGACGGCAGCATTCAGGGTGATCTTGCGGAAAGCTTCGAGCCCACTGATGGTGCTAAGAAGTGGGTCTTCACCTTGCGAAACGGTGTGACTTTTCACGATGGCAAGAGCCTGACGCCAGAGGACGTTCGCGAATCCTTCCGCTACCACATGGGCGAGAAGTCCACTTCAGGCGCAAAGGCTATCCTCGGTCAGGTCGAAAACGTGGAGGTAGATGGGAAAGACAAGGTAGTCTTTACCCTGAAGGGCGGCAGCGCCGATTTCCCATACCTCGTTGCCGACTATCACCTGTCAATCATGCAGGCCAAACCGGAAGGAGGTATTGATTGGCAAAAGGGAGTGGGAACGGGAAGCTTCATCCTTGAGGATTTCCAGCCCGGCGTATCGGTGAAGATGACCCGAAACCCGAACTATCACAAGGATAACAAGCCCTACTTCGACGAGATCGAACTCGTTGCGATCATGGACGCCATGGCCCGAGGTAATGCGTTCACGACAGGTGAGGTGGAGTTTATCAACGACCTCGACCTCAAGACAATTCCACTGATTGAGCGAAACGCGAACCTTGCGGTGCTCCGAATCCCGAGCCTGCGCCACTTTACATTCGATATGGACACCTCGGTTGAGCCGTTCAACAACCCTGACGTACGCACGGCGCTCAAATATGCTATCGATCGAGACGAGATGATCCGCAAAATCTTCTTGGGTGAGGGCACTAAGGGGAATGACACGCCAGTAGCGTCTGCCATGCCGTACTACAAGAATCCGACGCCACAACATGACTATAATATCGATAAAGCGAAGGAGCATTTGGCCAAGGCGGGGATGACCAGCCTCAACATCGATCTTTCAGTCGCTGAGGCCGCTTTCCCCGGTGCAATCGATGCGGCGGTTCTCTTCAAGGAACAGGCGGCGAAGGCTGGCATCAACATCAATGTCGTGCGTGAGGCTGATGACGGCTATTGGGAGAATGTTTGGCTTAAGAAGCCTTTCAGCGGTGTTGACTGGTACGGCCGGGCAACATGCGACTGGCTGTTTTCCACGGTACTGGCCGAGGACGCGCCTTGGAACAGCACGCACTGGAAGAATCCCCGCTTCAACGAGCTTCTGCTTGCGGCCCGTCCCGAAACCGACGAGCAGAAGCGCGGTGAGATGTACGCCGAGATGCAGCAGATAATTCACGACGACGGTGGCATGCTCACGGTTTCCTTCGTGAATTGGACTTACGGTATATCGAAGAAGGTCGGGCATAACGAGATTGGCGGGATTTTCCCGTGCGATAATCTTCGCATGACCGAGCGGTGGTGGATGAACGAGGCTTGAAAGCGCAGTTCGTTCGATAGGTCTGTGCCTGCCGCACGCTTTCTTCGTAAGAGTTGCGGTAGGCGACAGCGAGCTTAAACACTCGAAATGATGCCGGCTTGGTACCCGGCATGGCAGAAGAAAGATGCCATTCGATGAAATCCGCGTATAGCCCGATCTTCCGTCTGATTGCAGGGCGCCTCGCATTGGGCATCCTCAGTCTTGTGATCGTGTCTCTGGTGATATTTCTGGCTGTTAGCATGCTGCCGGGGGATTTTGCGACAGCAACTCTCGGACGGTCGGCGACACCAGAAACCGTTGCTGCTTTTCGAGAGCGTTTGGGCCTCGATCTGCCTTGGTATCTTCGGTACTTCGCATGGCTCGGCCACGCGATTGCCGGCGACTTCGGTCAATCCTTTTCCGGCCGGCCTGTGGGTCAGATCATCGGCCCGCGCCTGCTGAACACGCTTTATCTCGCGGCCCTGACCGCGCTTGTCGCGGTTCCGTTGGCGGTTGGCTTGGGCATCGTCGCCGCCCTTTACCGCAACCGTTTGCCTGACCGAATGCTCAGCGCGGCAAGCCTTGCTTCAATTTCCGTCCCGGATTTTTTCTTTGCCTACGTCTTGATGCTTCTTCTTGCTATCAATCTCGGACTGTTTCCCACTTTGGCCAGCATACGCCCAAGCATGGGATGGGATGACAAGCTCTACAGGATGGCGCTGCCCGTTCTGACACTGACACTGGTGATTTTGGCGCATATGATGCGCAACACTCGGGCGGCCATCATTTCGATTATGTCACGGCCGTTCATCGAGATGGCAAAGCTGAAGGGCGAGTCACCGTTCAGCATTGTAGTGCACCACGCATTGCCCAATGCCATCGGTCCGATTGCAAGCGTCGTGGCGATCAATCTGGCTTACCTCGTTGCTGGTGTCGTCGTGATCGAGGTCGTGTTCGTTTATCCTGGTATTGGACAGACGATGGTTGATGCTGTGCGCAATCGCGATATTCCTGTCATTCAAGCCTGCGCACTAATTTTTTCCGTCACCTACATTCTCTTAAACATGATTGCTGACATCGTTTCCATCGTCAGCAATCCTAGGCTCCTTCACGCGCGTTGAGATTACCGATGGCCCTGTCGAGCATGTGGCGGCAACGAGCCGCCGACGCGACCCGCCCCGGTCTGCTGGCAACTATACGCCGTATACCTCCAACGGCGTGGTTCGGCTTCGCGGTAATCCTGTTGTACGGCGGTGCCGCGCTTCTCGCGCCGTGGGTCGCGCCATACGGGGAAAATGAAGTTGTTTCACAAACTCCGTTCGCTCCCTGGGGAGCGGAGTTTTGGCTCGGAACGGACCAACTCGGTCGAGATTTCCTGAGCCGTATCATTTTCGGTGCTCGCAACTCGATTGGCATCGCGCTGGTCACCACGATATTGGCGTTTCTAATTGGTGGAACTCTCGGCATCGTCGCAGCCACTATGCGAGGATGGACCGACCAAATTTTGAGTCGTCTCGTCGACTCTCTGATGTCCATTCCTGACCTGATCTTCACACTGATGCTGTTGGCGATTTTTGGATCGTCTGTATTCAACCTGATCGTGATCATCGCAGTCATCGACGCCACCCGCGTGTTCAGGCTCGCCCGAGCATCGGCGTTCAACGTCGTGACACTCGAGTTCGTCGAGGCAGCGGAGGCGCGTGGTGAAAAGCTTCCTTGGCTCGTCCGGCAGGAGATACTGCCCAACATCCTTCCCGTTCTAGTTTCTGAGTTTGGTCTGCGGTTCTGCTTTGTGTTTCTTTCGATCGCAGCCTTGTCTTTCTTGGGTGTCGGGCTGCAGCCGCCGATGGCCGAATGGGGCTCTATGGTGCGTGACAACGCTGCCCTTATCAGCAGTGGAGACATCACACCTCTAATTCCTGCTGCTGCCATCGCGCTGCTGACGGTCGGCGTCAATTTCGTCGCTGATTGGTATCTCAACGAAACGGGTGGCCTCTCACATGATGAAGGTTGAGGATGCCAAGGTTGAAGCCGGGCCGGACATCTTTTCGGTTGAGGACCTAAGAATCGAAGCGCAGATCGGTGGGCGCTGGGCTGAGATCGTCAAAGGTATAAGCTTTCAGCTCAAACGTGGCGAAGTGCTTGGGTTGGTCGGAGAGTCGGGGGCAGGCAAATCGACAATAGGGTTGGCGGCACTGGGTAATGTGAAGCAGGGCTGTCGCATTGCTGGCGGTCGAGTTTCCTTTCGCGGACAAGACTTGTTCGCCTCACCTGAAAACATCAGGCGAAAGTTGCGCGGCACGCGCATCGCTTATGTTGCGCAGAGTGCGGCAGCGTCCTTTAACCCCGCAAAGCGGCTGATGGACCAAGTCACCGAGGCAGCTGTGAAGAGAGGTGGTCAATCCAAGGCAGAGGCCAAGCGCAATGCGTGCCGGTTGTTTCGTGCATTGCAGTTGCCAGATCCTGAGATTTTCGGTGATCGCTATCCGCATCAGGTCTCAGGAGGTCAATTGCAGCGCGCGATGGCGGCCATGGCACTGATCTGCGAACCCGACCTGATTGTCTTTGACGAACCAACCACGGCGCTTGACGTAACGACGCAGGTAGAAGTTCTCATGGCGGTGCGAAATGCCATAGAGACCTTCGGCGTTGCCGCAATTTACATCACCCATGACCTTGCAATTGTAGCCCAGATGGCCGACCGCATCGCCGTCTTGCGTTACGGCGAGATCGTCGAGCAAGGTCCAACCAACCAGATCCTCGAAAATCCTCGCCACTCATATACCCGTTCGCTTTGGGCGGTCCGGGAAATTTTAACGGAGCCAAGCCAGAAAACGAGGACGCTGCTCAGGGTCGATAGGGTTAGCGCATTCTACGGCCTATTACAGGTTCTGGACGATGTATCGCTTGAAATTGGACGTGCTGAGACGGTTGCACTTGTTGGAGAGTCCGGCTCTGGCAAATCTACGCTCGGGCGTCTTATCGCTGGATTGAAAGAGCCGGAGTCGGGTTCTGTCACTTTCGACGGTGTCTCTTGCCCACCATCGGTCTCAACTCGTTCCAAGGAACTATTGCGACGGATCCAGATCATCTATCAATCAGCTGACACTGCGCTTAATCCTCGCCATACCGTACGGAAAATCATTGGACGCCCTCTGTCATTCTACCATGGCGCCACGGGTGAAAACCGGGAAGCAAGGATAGGGGAGCTTCTGAAGCTAGTTGAACTCGACCCCGCTTTCGCTGACCGTCTCCCTGGTCAGTTGTCGGGTGGTCAGCGTCAGCGTGTTGCAATCGCGAGAGCCCTTGCGGCGAACCCCGAGCTCATTGTCTGCGACGAGATCACATCGGCTCTCGACCAAATCGTCCAGGCAGACATCCTGAAGATGCTTGTTTCCCTGCAGGAGAAATTGGGCATCTCGTACCTGTTCATCACGCACGATATTGCCACCGTGAAAGCAATCGCCAACCACGTTGTGGTCATGCACCGCGGACAGATTGTTGAGCAAGGACCAAAAGCCGACGTACTGTCTCCGCCTCACCCTGAATACACTCAGCTTCTACTAAGTTCGGTGCCAGAAATGACGTCCGGCTGGCTTGATAAGGTGATCAGCGATCGAAGGAAATTAGCAGCAGCGTGAAGTCAAACGATTGAAACTAGAGCTGTGAAAATGGCACATTTAGTTTCGACGGGGTTCGACTTCATCATCGTCGGTGGTGGATCGGCTGGCTGTGTTCTTGCGAACAGACTTTCTGAAGATCCTTCGAACCGGGTGCTTCTGCTTGAGGCTGGCGAAAAGCCGCGTGGGCTGATGATGCGTATGCCCGCTGGGGTCTATAAGGTTTTCGGCGACCGGCGAATTAACTGGAACTACGAGAGTGAGAGCGAACCCAATCTCAATGGTCGCCGAATACCTGTGCCACGCGGTAAGGTGCTTGGCGGGTCGTCGGCAATCAACGCCATGGTTTATCTTCGAGGCCACCCGCGTGACTACAATAGGTGGGCGGAGGCGGGCCTGACCGACTGGTCCTACGCTCATTGTCTGCCTTATTTCAGGAAATCTGAGACGAGCGACAGAGCGCCAAGTCCCTACCATGGCTCCGATGGTCCCCTCCGCGTCAGCCGCGGAACGATGCAGTCGCCGATTTTTGACGCCTTTCTTGAAGCCGGCAAGAACAACGGGCATTCGATCTCAGAGGACCTGAACGGCGCGCAGCCCGAAGGGCTAGGCCGCATGGATGCCACCAAACGCGATGGGCAGCGCTGCAGCGCATATGATGCCTATTTGAAGCCTATTATGCATCGGAAGAATTTGGTTGTCGTTTCCGGTGCGCATGTAAATCGCGTCGTCATCGACCGAGGGCGCGCTATTGGCGTTGAGTTCAAGCGTAATGGGTATGAACTTTCTTGCACTGCCGATCGAGAGGTTATCCTCAGCGCAGGTGCGATCAACACCCCACAAATCCTCATGCTGTCAGGCATCGGCGACCCCGATGCGCTCGCGCGGCATGGCATCCTGCCGATGATCGAAAATCGTGAAGTTGGCCGTAATCTCCAAGACCACTTAAATCTTGGTTTGTCCTTCCGCTGCACCAAGCCTGTTTCGCTTGCCTGGCTCGGGCACCCAGTGGGCAAAGCCTACGCTGGAGCCCGTTGGCTTGCGACCCGATCGGGACCAGCTGCATCGAATATCTGGGAGGTCGGCGGCACAATCCGCAGCTCATCAGCCGTCTCATATCCGAATATACAGTATCATTTAGGCCCAATGAAAATTGAGAAGCGTGCAAATGGCTTTGGTCTAGCTCACGGCTTCATGCTGCATTTGGCACAACTACGGCAACGGAGCAGAGGAAGCGTTCAGATCCGCTCCAGCGATCCGAACGACACTCCCCTTATTGCCTTCGATTATCTCGCTGCAGAAGATGACAGAACAGAGCTTCGAGACGCATTGCGCGTGACCCGCGAGATCGTGAGGAATCCAGCGTTTGAGATGCTCGGTGCAAGCGAAGTTTTTCCAGGAGCAAGCTTGCAATCAAATGAGGCGATCGATGCCATCATCCGGTCAAGCATAGAAACCGAATTTCATCCAAGCTGCACATGTAGAATGGGGACTGCTGCCGACAGCGTTGTCGATCCCGAGTTGCTGGTGAGAGGTATCGACAGGCTGAGAGTTGTAGACGCTTCCGTTATGCCCGACATCGTAAGTTCTAATCTCAACGCGCCTACGATCATGATCGCTGAGAAAGCGGCGGATATCATCCTGGGTCGGCTGCCGCTTGAGCCAGCGCAAATTGCGCGAATGAACTCCCCGTCGTCTGAACCTAGACTGCAGTAGATCTCGCAAAGGCCAAGCGATGCAAGCCCGTGTGCAACTTGAGGTTCAGCCGCGATCGGCCCCAGACGGTGAGCGTCTATCTGCGGATGTAGTTGTGTTTGGCGGCGGCATCGCGGGCGTTTCGACGCATTTTGGCTCGCAAAGCGGGGCATCCGTGTGATCTTGTGCGAGAAAGGCGAAATCGGTCGAGAACAGTCAGGTCGGAATTGAGGGTGGTGCTCCACGCTTGGACGCGACGAACAAGGATCTGAACTTCGACGAATCAACGCTAGCCTCTGGTTTAGCGTGGAGCGATTGACTGGCAGAACCATGGGGTTTCGCAAGTCCGGATTATTCTCTTGGCGCATGACGACAAGTCTTAGCGCAGGGTCATGACCTGTTCGCATTCGCATCGAGGGCTTCGCTTGGTGCAAGACTGCTGTCATCGAACAGATGTTCGAACTTCACTTCGCGTGCCACCCGTAGATGGCTGGGAGGCGTGTACTCGTCCGATGAAGAGCGTGCGGAACCGGGCTTTGCATCTCAAGCTGCAAGATCGGAGGCGCTGGTGACGACAATTGATGCTTGCAACCAGCGGTTCGAGTGCGGGCACCGTCGGGCCGCTACAGCTGGCATCCAGGACAAGCGCAAGAGGGCAACCAAGTTTGAGATGCGCAGTCCGCTCTATACAACGCGTATGGACGAGCTGCCGACTGTGCAGGCTTAAGCCACCGACGTGCGTGTCGAGCGGGCTAGAAAGCAAACACCTTGACGAAACGACGTCATCCTGATTTGTTCGTCCACGGAACGAATTAAATCGGCTGGTGATGAACGACGTCTCTCGCATCTCCCGACGTATCGCGCTGTGCAGTGTGATGGAAACAATAGTCCATTGTGCGCCCATCTCGCGTGCAAGCATCGCTAAGCAGACCGGTCTTTCCAAACAGACGATCTCCGAAATCGCTCGCCAGCTTGAAGAGGAAGGCTGGATCCGTGAGACGGGTCGCACAAGTGGTCATGTCGGGCGCACAGCCGTTACCTACGACATCGTACCAGATCGGGCGGTGATTGCAGCTGTAGATCTCGGTGGCACCAAGGTTCGCGCTGCGATCGCCGATCTTTCATGTCAAGTCTTAAGCGATGTAGAAGAGCCCACCGATAAACGGGGCGGGCACCACGTCGTTGCTCAGATCGCAAGGCTTTGCAGGCAAGCTGCGGCTCAAGAGGGGTTGGATTTCTCCAAAGTCAGGCTTGCTGTCATAGGGGTTCCTGGAGCACCTGAAAGTGCCACGGGTCGTGTCCTGATGGCTCCCAATATTCCTGGATGGGACAGCATCGACGTCACTGCCGCTCTTTCTCAGGAGCTCGGCGTCGAAAGCATCGTAGAAAATGATGTCAACTTGGCAGCGCGCGGAGAGCACTGGATTGGTGCTGGCGCAGACTGTGACGACTTGGTGCTGATTGCTCTCGGTACAGGTATCGGCGGCGGCGTCATGGTTGGCGGCGAACTTGTCCGCGGCGTCAGCAATGCAGCCGGCGAGCTCGGGTTCCTGCCTTTTGGATCCGATCCCTTTGAGCCGCAGTCGCTACACATGGGTGCGTTGGAGCGCTCGTTGGGATCTGAAGGAATCGCCGAGCGCTACAAAGAGCTCTCAGGACGGACGGCAGATGTGAAAGCCATCTTCGATGCTGCAGCTGACGGAGACAAAGAAGCGACCAAAACATTGGATGAGACGGCTCGTCTTCTCGCTCGGGCGGTAGCCTCCGTTGCAGCCATTACAAATCCGGCAAAGGTTATCTTGAGTGGATCGATCGGCGTGCGCTCGGAGCTGGTGGAGCGTGTGCATGCGCTCTTGCCGCTTTGCTTCCCGCGTCCTGTGTCCGTTGAGGCATCAGCCCTTGGGTCAAAAGGTGCGTTGATCGGTGCGGCAGCTGTTGGGTTGGCGAGTCTGCATGCAGCACTTTGGACTGCGGGAATGCAAGGCGCGACGATCGCTTTGCCGTCCGCCGCAATCATGCGTGAACGCGGGGTTGCAGCTTGAGCATCTCGATAGAACTCATCCCAACGCTCGATCCGCTTCTCAACCGGTCCGAAGCTATTTCATTCTTCCGCGATGCAATTGCTTGCGAGAGCATCACCGGCAACGAGGCAAATTTTGTTGGGTGGCTTGAGCAGCGCATGACAGCGCTTAGTCTCGCGCCTTCAGTCTCTGCTTTCGCTCCTGGCCGTCCAAATATTTGGGGCGAACGCAAAGGAATGGGCGGCGGTCCACGACTGTTATTTGTTGGTCATACTGACACTGTGCACGTCCGTGGTTGGGCTGATCACTGGCGGGGTACCGAACGTGAGAACCCGTTCAGTGGTGCAGTGGTCGATGGCGCCGTCTGGGGTCGCGGTTCCGGTGATTTGAAAGCTGGCATTTGCGCAAGCCTGCTGGCACTCGATCTTTTGGACCGTGCCGGCATCACACTGAAGGGTGATGTCCAGTTCGCCTTCGTGGGCGATGAGGAAAGTGGTGAGCCAGGCAGCGGGCGGAGCGCGGGCATCGAGGATTATGTCCAGCGTGTCCAGAGAGATGTGGTCGCCGAGCCAGATTTCGCGATCTACGTCGAGCCAACTCAGCTTAATGTCTTTCCCGCCCAGATGGGCTTCTTCATTGCAGAGATTACGGTTACCGGGCGATCGGCTTACTTTGGCGTCCCAGAGCAGGGGGTAGACGCCCTCAAGGCGACTCACCGTGTGCTTTCGGCGCTGTGGGCACATTCGGACGAACAGGCCGCCAAAGGATCTCATGACTTGGTGGGGGCACGCTTCGTTCTCGTCACAGAGATAAAAGGGGGCGGTCTGATTGCCGTTCCAGGCGAATGTTCATTCAGCTTGATCGCGAAGCTGTTGCCTCATGATGACCTTGGTCAAGCCGTGGCTGATCTTGACGATGTGATACGCAGTGCCGCGGGCCCGGACGTCACGGTATCAATCGACTATCCTGCTGGCCGCGACCATCGCTATGGCGGGACTGGAACGGACATCGATAAGTCGCATCCGGCAATCGCCATGCTTTCAAGCACAATGGCAGCAGCCATGAACGATCGGGGCCAGATCGAAGGCGCCCCGTACTGGTCAGAAGCACCATTTCTCGTCGACCGCTTGGGGTGTCCCGCTGTCTATTGCGCACCAGGCGACATCAGCAACTGCCACACATTCGAGGAGCGCGTGGAGCTGTCTGAGTTCCTAAACGGGATCGTCGCCTTCGCCGCATTTATCGCCGCCTATTGCGGCATTGCTTCCAGCAACTGAACAAAAAAGGGGAATGATCACATGCGTATGAAAACAGCTTTCGCGACCTCTCTGCTGGTCGCAATTCTTACTACGGGAACTTCTGCCTTTGCGCAGACCGTTGGGCCCCAAGGTGAAAGCGCGACACCATCTGCGACCGTCACTGTTCCAGACGCCAAGGCTGCTGAACTCAAGGGAAAGAAAGCTGCTCTTGTCTGGCACGAGCAGTCAGACTTTGTGAACGCTGTGACGGCTGGTGCCACCGATGAGTTCAAGAAGTTTGGCATGGAGGTCGTGGCAACCACGAGTGCAAACTTCGACGCCGCCAAACAGCGCTCAGACATCGAAACCGTAATGGCGCAGAAGCCGGATGCCATCCTGGCGCTTCCGCTCGATCCTGCGACTTCCGCTGCAGCCTTCCAAGCTGCCAAGGAACAGGGCACCAAGCTCGTGTTCCTGTCCAATCTGCCGCAAAACTACAAGCATGGCTCGGACTACGCTGCGATCGTCACGGACGATCTTTTTCAGATGGGCAGTCAGGCAGCGGATGCGTTAGCCTCAGCAATGGGTGACAAGGGCACGGTTGGTTTCATCTTTCATGACGCTGACTACTACGTCACCAACCAGCGTGACCAAGCTTTCAAAAAGACCATTGAGACAAATCATCCGAACATCAAGATTGTTGCTGAGGCGGGCATCAGCGATCCGGCACGTGCCGAAGAGATTGCCAATGCCATGCTTCTTCAGAACCCAGACCTTGGCGGCATCTATGTGACTTGGGCCGGCCCGGCGGAGGGCGTCCTGTCAGCACTTCGCGCGAACGGCAACACGACGACTAAGCTCGTCACACTCGACCTTTCCGAGCCTATAGCACTCGATATGGCGAAAGGTGGGAACGTAGCCGCTATCGTTGCTGACGAGGCTTACGAACTAGGACGCGCCATGGCAGCTGCCGGAGCGCGGGCTATCGTAGGCGAGGGGACACCACCCTTTGTGGTCGCGCCGGCTGTAACCGTCACGAAGGCGAACATCGCAGAAGCTTGGCAGCGTTCGCTTCATCGCGATGCGCCGCAATCGGTACTGGACGCCGCCAAGTAGGCAGTCGCACCAACATTGATCCCAAGGAACGTGATATGTTGAAATCAGTTCTCGCAACGGCCCTCGTGGCAGCGGCCATGCTGTCAAGTAACGCGGCAAACTCAGCGGAAAACACCACCGTTGGTCCGCACGGAGAGAAGCCCGCGCCAGCCAAGGAATTTGTGCTCTCAGCGGATGAAGAGGCGAAGATCAAGGCTGGCAACTTTACGGCAGCGCTCGTGTGGCATGAGACAAGCGAATACACGAGCGCTGTAGACCGCGGGGCAAAGGAAGAGTTCCAGCGCCTCGGTATCAACGTGGTTGCTCAAACTGACGCTGGCTTCGATGCTGCTCGCCAGCAGGCTGACGTCGAAACAGTTCTTGCGAAGAAACCCTCAGTGATTGTTTCGCTGCCCGTTGACCCTGCTACGGCCTCAACCGTCTACGACCCGGCGCGGTCGTCCGGGGTCAAGCTTGTGTTCGTAGACAACTCTCCAGCCGGCTATGAGCACGGCAAGGATTACGCCGCGATTGTATCTGACGATCTCTTCCAAATGGGAGAAAAAGCGGCTCAGGCGATGGGAGCTGCACTCGGCGGTAAGGGTAAGGTTGGCTACATCTTTCACGATGCTGACTTCTACGTCACCAATCAACGCGATCAGGCATTCAAGACCGTTATCGCGAGAGATTACCCCGGCATAACAATTGCTGCAGAAGCTGGGCTTGCTGATCCCGCGCGTGCGGAAGATGTCGCGCAAGGCTTGCTCACTCAGGCTCCAGACCTTGACGGGATCTATGTGACATGGGCCGAACCAGCTTTGAGCGTTCTTTCTGCTTTGCGTACAGCTGGCAACACCCACACTAAAATCGTCACGCTTGACCTCAATGAGCCCGCGGCACTCGACATGGGCAAGAGCGGTAATGTCGCAGCATTGATAGCAGATGAAGCTCACATGATTGGTGTGACGGCAGCACGTGCGGGTGCGGCCGCGCTACTGGGTAAAGACGCTCCACCGTTTCTCGTGGTCGACTCGATTGCGGTAACAAAGGCGACGCTTGGTGAAGGCTGGAAGCAGTCACTCGGACGAGATGCGCCAGCTGACCTCCTGAAAGTAGCGCAGTGACACGCGTCAGCAGAAACCGCGGTGGCTCTCTAAGCGTGCCACCGCGCGGGAGTGTGTGATGGCCATGAACACCTCGACTATGGGTAACCTCACCAGACGCTTTGATCTGCAGCAGTGGGTCGTCTATCTCGGCTTTCTGGCGATCTTCCTGTTCTTCGCGATAACGCTTGGCGACAGCGGCTTTCTCACCGTCCGCAATCTCTCCAACATCGTCCTTCAGACGGCTCCAGCAACAGTTATGGCTGTCGGCCTCGTTTTCGTGCTCTCAGCGGGCGAGATCGACCTATCGTTTGGCTCAACTGTTGCCGTCGCTGCGCTCGCGGCAGCTGTTGTCATGCAAAGCTGGCCAATGCCGTTGGGCATCCTCGCTGGGTTGGGTGCAGGTCTTCTGATTGGACTGATCAATGGCGCGTTGGTCGCCTATCTCCGGCTGCCATCATTCCTGGTTACACTCGCGACCATGGGGTTGTTTGCCGGCATAGCGCGCTCGATGACCAATTTGCGGTCGGTGCCGGTTCAAAACGACCTTTTCACCGGCATCTTCGGTTCAGGCGCGCTGCTTTCCATTCCTTCGCTCGTGTTGTGGACGGCAGGCGTAATCCTGATTGGTCACCTCGTTTACCGCCAGACCCGCTTCGGTGCACATGTGATTGCTACAGGCGACAACCCGCGCGCAGCACTTGTTTCAGGGATCAAAGTCGCACGCATTCGTCTAACGGTTCTGGCAATTTCGGGCTTAATGGCGGGCTTGGCCGGGTTGCTCTACGCCGGACGTCTTCAGGCCGCACGTTATACGCTCGGTGAAACTGACCTAATGACTGTGATCGCCGCCGTGATTGTTGGTGGCACAGCCCTCAACGGGGGCAAGGGATCGATCATTGGCGCGCTTGTGGGTTCCCTCCTGATGGGCATGCTCAACAATGGGCTCATTCTGATGGGTCTATCTGTTTCTGATCAGATGATCGTTCGTGGCTTGATCATTCTGGGTGCGGTCGCTGTTTCGCTGCGCGAACCCAATCGGTAGAGGCGAGTATCGATGTTTCTCGATGTTTTAAGGCGTCGCAACCCTCGCTTCGTGGAGGCCGCTATCGCACTTCACCAAGCCGGGAAAATCCCCGCGAACTCCTACGTTTTGGACCTTGATGCAACGGAGGCCAATGCGCGTGTCATCGCCACAGAAGCCAAGCGCCTCGGCCTCCAAACTTTCGCGATGACAAAGCAGGTAGGTCGCAACAGCGGGTTTTGCCAAGCTGTGAAGCGTGGCGGAATTGATCGCGCTGTCGCAGTCGACCTAGCCTGCGCGGTAGCCTGCGATCGCGCCGGGCTGCCTGTTGGACACCTCGGTCATCTCGTGCAAATCCCTCGTTTCGAGGCTGCGATGGCTGCACGTGATCTCAAGCCAGACTATTGGACTGTTTTCAGTCACGAGAAAGCTGAGGAAGCAGCGCGTGCGAGCAAGGATGTCGGACGCACGCAGCAGCTACTCGCTCGAATTCAGTCGGAGGGCGATATTTTCTACCGCGGCCATGAAGGTGGCTTCGAAGCCCAAGACATCGTGGCTGTCGCCGATATGCTCGATGGCCTCGATGGGGCGAGTTTTGCAGGTATCACGAGTTTTCCAGCGCTGCTCTTCGATCGCGAAACCCGCAAGATAAAGCCGACGCCCAACCTCGCCACTCTTGGCAAAGCTGCAGAGATGCTCGCACGAGCGGGCAGGAATGACATCGCGATCAATGCTCCTGGGACGACTTCAACGGTGACGCTTGCAGCGCTCGCTGAGGCTGGAGCGACCCAGGTAGAGCCAGGCAACGGTCTGCATGGAACAACGCCGCTGCATGCGCTCGAGGATCTGCCGGAGTTGCCAGCTGTTCTTTACCTAACCGAAGTCTCGCATCTTCATGGCAAGAACGCCTTCGCCTTCGGAGGCGGCCTCTACATCGATCCTGTCTTTCCTGACTACGACGTGAAAGCGATTGTCTCGCGCGAGCCAACAACCGCAGAAGCCGCTCTACGGAGTGTAGAAATTCCGCCACCTTTGGCCATCGACTATTACGCCATGATCGACGCGGTGAGCCAACAGGCTCCGCGACCTGGCGACAGCGTCGTGTTCGGCTTTCGTGGCCAAGCCTTTGTAACGCGCGCCTACTCTGTCGGTGTGTCTGGCATCTCACGTGGTGAACCCAAAGTCGAAACCATCGAGAATATCTTCGGAGAGCCTGAGTCATGGCCGAACCTGCGCTGAAGCCGGCAAATACTCAGGCTGACAGCTCGCCCGTCCTAAGCTTGAGAGGCATTCAGAAGAACTTTGGCGGCGTCACTGCCATCGAGAACTTTTCTCTCGATCTCCACGCAGGTGAGATCGTTGCGCTCGTCGGCGACAATGGCGCCGGCAAGTCGACGCTGGTGAAAATTATTTCGGGTGTTCATCCACCAAGCGAAGGTGTGATGGAGTTGAGTGGCGAAGCAGTGCGCTTTGCCGATGCAAGCGTCGCGCGCGAACGTGGCATCGAGGTGGTCTATCAGGATCTGGCGCTTGCTGATCAGCAGCCCGTTTATATGAACATGTTCCTCGGCCGCGAACCTGTGCGAGGTCCGCTACGTGTACTTGATCGTCGCGGTATGATCGAAGCTACCGAAAAGCTCGTACGCGAGCTTGACGTCCGCATTCCGTCTGTGCGCGCGACAATCCGGAATCTTTCTGGTGGTCAGCGTCAGGGGGTAGCCATTGCGCGCGCTACGCACTGGGCGACCAAATTGATCTTGCTCGATGAGCCCACGGCGGCCCTCGGTGTGGCTGAGACTGCGAAGGTTGAGGAGTTGGTGGCCTCGTTGCGCGCTAGGAACATCGCCGTCCTCATCATCAGCCATAGTCTCGATCAGGTATTTCGGCTTTCAGATCGCATCTGCGTGCTGCGTCGCGGCAGACAGATTGGTGTAAGGCGGACTAATGACACCGACAAAAACGAGATAATCGGGATGATTACCGGACTAATCGAGAGCGAACCTGCGTAGCGTGGTTACGCAAATCAATTTTAGGCCTTCGAAATATCAATCGTCCGTTGCCGGTGACAGTAGCTAAAAGGTGGCTGCAACCCAAGACCCTGACGCAACCCGAGTAGATTAGAGGATGACCTTCCTCGCATGCCGCACAAGAGTGAGCAGATGGCTCCTGAGCCCAGGTCCTGCCGTTCCGCTTCCCGCCTCATTGCGGTCATCCAAGTTGCGACGATGGGATCCAAAAAGCGGACGTTTGCTCACAAAGTGAGGACACCTTTTTCGCTGAGCTGAACAACCGGAGCGTGGCGTTAAGCTGACCATCAGGCTTTGCACGATGGTGGATTAATCTCAGCGAGCTGTTCTTCACGCCGCCAGCCGCGTCGTCGGAATACCCACCATGCAAGGGCGGTGGGCACGCCATAAATGGGCCCAAGGCTTTGGGGGCTGACTGTGCCGAACTGCCAGTTGGCGCCAAAGATGATGTTGTCGATAAAGGTGTAGACGATCTCACCCGATACTGCGCCCCACAGAGCGGCAATGATTGCCACCCACCAATGGTCAGCATAGCGCTGCAAGGGTTGGGTCAAGGGGAGACCAAACACTGCAAGCCCGGCGGCCACGAACGGGACGCTGATCATTCCGTAGACGATGATGAGAACGGGAAGGATCCAGAGATCCTGAAGCGGGATGGGGTTGAGCGCATAAATAACTGCCGACTGGATGGTGATGCCAGCATAG
>NZ_JAMXQS010000020.1 GCF_024053505.1 Mesorhizobium liriopis
CAAAGGGCGGGCTGCAAATGCGGCCCGCCCTTTGTTTGTCTCGGTGATACGCAGAGATAACGCGTACGCAGTCTATGTGCAGTCTATGTTCAGCGGCTCTGGGCGCCGAAGGTGTCGCCTTGGTTGCCCCGCTGCAGGTCGTTCTGGTCTGCAGTCTTGTTGCCGTCATGGCTGAAGCCGCGGGCAGCCGAGCCGTCCACGCCGGTGTTGCCCTGATAGCTGTCCGACACGATCTGGGAAGACACGCGGGGGCTGACCGTCTGGGCGGCAGCAGGGGCGGCGAGGGTGACAAGGGCGCTGAGCGCGATAAGGGTCTTGGTCATAATACGAGTCTTTCGAAATGGGTGGGAGGATGCGTGGGACGGATCAGGATCCGCCCCATGCGGGGAAATGTGAGGGTCAAGCCTTAGTGGCTCTGGGCACCGCCTTAGTGGCTCTGGGCACCGAACGTGTCGCCCTGGTTGCCGCGCTGCAGGTCCTGGTTGACCGGCGCGGAAGCGGGCTCGTTGGTGCGGGTCGCATCCTGCAGGCCACGCGAGGCCGAAAGGCCGGTCGAGGCATTGCCCTGATAGAAGGGCGACACGATCTGCGAGCTTTCCTGCGGGGAAACGACCTGAGCGGCAGCGGGGGCTGCGAGGGCTGCGAGGGCGGCGAAAGCGATAAGGGTCTTGGTCATAATGATCTCTCCTACATACATCTGAGCGGAGCCTTCGAGCGCGGTGGCGAAACCAAAACGGCAAGCCCTTGTTTTTGCACTCGAGAGGTCCGGTCTCCGGCGCTAACGGCCGGTGCATTTTGACTAAACCGTTTGGTTCAGTGGCTTGAACTTAAGGCGGCCGATCGCTATAGTCAAGCCACACTAAACCGTTTGGTAAAAATAATTCCGGAGGGTGCTCAGGAGGCTGATATGGAAACGCTCAAGGAACGAGCCCACACCAACGACATCACACGCAAAGCCAAGACCGAGGCCGGCAAGACCGAGGCTGGGAAGGCTCAGTCTGGAAAGGTCGAGGCCGGCGCTGTCACGGACGCTCAGGCTTGTCCCGCAGATGCCAAGGGCCAAGAGGCTGGCACCAAGCCCTGCGACACGCCCGCTTTGTCCAAGAAGGCCAAGCAGATCCTCGACGGCGCCC
Organism: Mesorhizobium liriopis; assembly: GCF_024053505.1. GTDB lineage: Bacteria > Pseudomonadota > Alphaproteobacteria > Rhizobiales > Rhizobiaceae > Mesorhizobium_B > Mesorhizobium_B liriopis. The sequence continues at coordinate 1,134 of NZ_JAMXQS010000020.1, forward strand.
GCTCGGCCTTCCACGAACTCGGCTATGAGGGCACAAGCGTCGATGAGATCGCGCGCCGGGCAGGGGTCTCCAAACCCACGCTTTACACCCACTTCGGCGACAAGCAGGCGCTGTTTGCCGCGACGTTTGCGCGCGAATGCCAGGACTATGCCGAAACCGCCTTCCACGACGACGTGGCCGACACCATGACCTGCGTGGAAACCAAGCTGCGCAGTCTCGCCCACGAGCTCGTCACCTTCTTTGTCGCCCCCGACACCCAGCGCATGTTCCGCTCGGCGGTCGCCGAAGCCGCACGCTTTCCCGATCTGGGCCGTGCCTACTTCAAGGCAGGCGAAGCCACCAAGCAGCGCATCAAGCTCATTCTCGAGCGCGCCACCGAACATGGGCTGCTCGCCGTCCCTGACCTCGATCTTGCCGCCCACCAGTTCGTCGTGCTCTGCAAGGCCGACGGCTTCTATAAAGGCCTCTTCATGGTCGAGAAAACATTCAGCAAGGACGACATCAACCGTATCGCCAACGGAACCGTCGAGCTGTTCATGAATGG
>NZ_JAMXQS010000021.1 GCF_024053505.1 Mesorhizobium liriopis
CCCATGCTGCAGAAAGCGAGTCCCTACCTTCGCGAAGCCAACCTGATTGACGGCGAATGGGTTCAAGCGGATGGCGGCGAGACGATCGACGTCACCAATCCCGCCACGGGCTTGAAGATAGGCACGGTACCGAAGGCCGGCCAGGCTGAGACGCGCCGGGCGATCGAGGCAGCAGAGCGAGCGTTTCAGACATACAAGAAGACCTCTGTGCTCGAGCGGCACAAGATGCTGCGCAAGCTGCACGACCTGATCATCGACAACCAGCAGACGCTGGCAGAGCTCCTCACCATGGAGCAGGGAAAGTCGCTGTTCGAGGCCAAGGGCGAGATCGGCATGTCGGCCGCCTATGTGCTCTGGTTCGCCGAGGAAGCGCGCCGCACCTATGGTGACACGATCCCGAGCCCATGGGCCGACCGCCGCATCATGGTCACCAAAGAACCTACGGGCGTGGTGGCGGCAATCACGCCGTGGAACTTCCCGTCCTCCATGCTCGCGCGCAAGATCGGCCCGGCTTTGGCTGCGGGCTGCACGGTGGTCGTGAAGCCGGCGACCCAGACGCCCTATTCGGCGCTCGCCTGGGGCGTGCTCTGCGAGGAGGCGGGTTTTCCGAAGGGTGCCGTCAACATCGTGACGGGCGCCCCCGGCCCGATCGGCGACGAACTGTGCGCCAACCCGTTGGTCAAGAAGATCACGTTCACGGGCTCGACAGGCGTCGGGAAGATGCTGATCGAGAAGTCGGCGGCAACGGTCAAGAAGGTGTCGATGGAGCTTGGCGGCAACGCGCCGTTCATCGTCTTCGACGACGCGGATTTGGAGCGGGCGGTGGAAGGGGCGATGCTCGCCAAGTTCCGCAATTCGGGCCAGACCTGCGTGTGCACCAACCGCTTCTTCGTCCAGAGCGGTATCTATGACCGTTTCATGGAAAAGTTCGCGGCAGCGACCAAAGGGCTCAAGGTCGGCAACGGCACCGAGGAGGGCGTGCAGCAAGGACCGCTGATCGACGAGAAGGCCGTGTCGAAGGTCGAAGAGTTCGTGGCCGATGCCTTGCAGAAGGGCGCCACGGTGTTGTCGGGCGGCAAACGCCATGCCCTGGGCGGTTCGTTCTTCGAGCCGACCGTGATCGGTAATGCCAAGCCCGACATGATGTTCATGAAGGAGGAAATCTTCGGCCCGGTCGCACCGGTGTTCCGGTTCGAAACCGAAGAGGAAGCAATCAGGCTCGCCAACGACACCGAGTTCGGTCTGGCGGCCTACTTCTACACGAGCGATCTCGGCCGCGCTTTCCGCGTATCGGAGGGTCTCAAATACGGCATGGTCGGCATCAATGAAGGGCTGATCAC
>NZ_JAMXQS010000022.1 GCF_024053505.1 Mesorhizobium liriopis
TTCACCGACCTCTCTCCCATCCGGTATGAGGGTCCAGACAGCGTCAATCCTTTGGCTTACCGCTTCTACAACAAGGACGAGGTGGTGTTGGGCAAGCGGATGGAGGACCACTTGCGCTTTGCGGTGGCCTACTGGCATTCGTTCGCCTGGCCGGGGGGTGATCCGTTTGGCGGCCAGACCTTCGAACGCCCCTGGTTCGGGGGGGCGTCGGGTGACACGATGGATCTGGCTTTGCTCAAGGCGGATACCGCGTTCGAGCTCTTCACGCTTCTGGGCGTGCCCTTCTACTGCTTTCATGACGCCGATGTGCGGCCCGAAGGTGCGACCTTCAGGGAAAGTGCGAAGCGTCTGGACCAGATCGCCGAGCGCTTCGAAAGCCAGCAGGAAAAGACCGGCGTGAAGCTTTTGTGGGGCACCGCCAACATGTTCTCGCACCGCCGCTGGATGGCGGGCGCTTCCACCAATCCCGACCCGGACGTGTTTGCCTATGCGGCGGCGAGCGTGAAGGCGTGCATGGACGTGACAAAGCGGTTGGGTGGGGCCAACTACGTGCTTTGGGGCGGGCGCGAAGGCTATGAAACGCTTCTCAACACCGACATCGGCCGCGAGCTCGACCAGATGGGCCGCTTCCTGAACCTGGTCGTCGAGTACAAGCACAAGATCGGCTTTGAGGGCACCATCCTGATCGAGCCCAAGCCGCAGGAGCCGACCAAGCACCAGTACGACTATGATGTCGCCACCGTTTATGGCTTCCTCAAGAAGCATGGTCTTGAAACGGAAGTGAAGCTCAACATCGAGCAGGGCCATGCGATCCTGGCCGGCCACTCGTTCGAGCACGAGCTCGCACTCGCCGCTTCGCTGGGGCTTCTGGGCTCGATCGACATGAACCGCAACGACTACCAGTCGGGCTGGGACACCGACCAGTTCCCCAACAATGTGCCCGAGATGGCGCTCGCCTACTATCAGGTCCTCCAAGCGGGTGGCTTCACCACAGGGGGCACCAACTTCGATGCCAAGCTGCGCCGTCAGTCGCTCGACCCAGAGGATCTGCTGATCGGCCATATCGGGGGCATCGACTGCTGCGCGCGGGGGCTCAAAGCGGCCGCGCGCATGATCGAGGACAAGGCGCTGTCCACCCCGCTTGCCGAGCGCTACAAGGGCTGGGACCAGCCCGAAGCCCAGGCCATGCTGAAGGGCGAGCGAAGCCTCGAAGAGATCGCCGCCCGCGTCGAGCGCGAAGGCATCGACCCCCAGCCCAAATCAGGCAAACAGGAATGGCT
>NZ_JAMXQS010000023.1 GCF_024053505.1 Mesorhizobium liriopis
ATGGCAAAGGGTAAATTCGAGCGGACGAAGCCGCATGTGAACATTGGCACGATTGGCCATGTTGACCATGGCAAGACGTCGTTGACGGCTGCGATCACGAAGTATTTCGGTGAGTTCAAGGCGTATGACCAGATCGATGCGGCGCCTGAGGAGAAGGCGCGTGGCATCACGATCTCGACGGCGCATGTGGAATACGAGACGGCGGCCCGTCACTATGCCCACGTCGATTGCCCCGGCCACGCCGACTATGTGAAGAACATGATCACGGGTGCTGCGCAGATGGACGGCGCGATCCTGGTGGTGTCGGCCGCTGACGGCCCGATGCCGCAGACGCGCGAGCACATCTTGCTGGCCCGTCAGGTCGGCGTGCCGGCGATCGTGGTGTTCTTGAACAAGGTCGACCAGGTGGACGACGCCGAGCTTCTCGAGCTGGTCGAGCTCGAAGTGCGCGAGCTTCTCTCCAAGTACGATTTCCCCGGCGACGACATTCCGATCGTCAAGGGCTCGGCTCTGGCGGCGCTCGAGGATTCGGACAAGACGATCGGCGAGGAAGCCGTTCGCAAGCTGATGGAAGAGGTTGACGCCTATATTCCGACGCCGGAGCGTCCGATCGACCGTCCGTTCCTGATGCCGATCGAGGACGTGTTCTCGATCTCGGGCCGCGGCACGGTGGTGACGGGTCGCGTCGAGCGCGGCATCGTCAAGGTCGGCGAGGAACTCGAGATCGTGGGCATCCGTGCGACGTCCAAGACCACCTGCACGGGTGTCGAGATGTTCCGCAAGCTGCTCGACCAGGGCCAGGCGGGCGACAACATCGGTGCGCTTCTGCGTGGCGTGGACCGTGAGGGTGTGGAGCGCGGCCAGGTTCTGGCCAAGCCGGGCACGGTGAAGCCGCACAAGAAGTTCAAGGCGGAAGCCTACATCCTGACCAAGGAAGAGGGTGGCCGTCACACGCCGTTCTTCACCAACTACCGTCCGCAGTTCTACTTCCGCACGACGGACGTGACGGGCATCGTCCAGCTGCCGGAAGGCACGGAGATGGTGATGCCGGGCGACAATGTGACGGTGGACGTGGAACTGATCGTGCCGGTGGCGATGGAAGAGAAGCTGCGCTTCGCTATTCGTGAGGGTGGCCGCACGGTGGGTGCGGGCATCGTCGCAGCCATCGTCGAGTAAGC
>NZ_JAMXQS010000003.1 GCF_024053505.1 Mesorhizobium liriopis
CCAAGGCGACACCTTCGGCGCCCAGAGCCGCTGAACATAGACTGCACATAGACTGCGTACGCGTTATCTCTGCGTATCACCGAGACAAACAAAGGGCGGGCCGCATTTGCAGCCCGCCCTTTGGATTGTGAAGGACTGAAATGCCGTGAGGCATTGCCTGTCGGCCTCCTAGTTGAACCGTTCGGGCCTGAAAGGTTTGGGATCAGCGAAGGGTACTGCGCCGGTCATCATTTCGGCCAGCAGCCGGCCACTTGCCGGGCCCAAGGTCAGGCCGTGATGGGCATGGCCGAAGTCGAACCAGAGGCCTTTGTGGCGGGGCGCCTCGCCGATCACGGGTTTCATATCGGGAAGCGCGGGGCGCAAGCCGAGCCATGGCGTCTGCTCCAAAGGAGCGCCGAGCGGCAGAAGCTGACGGGCGACCGCTTCGGCCCGCGCGAGCTGGATGCTGTTGGCGGGCGCGTCGGGCGAAGCGAACTCGACGCCGGTTGTGAGACGGATGCCCTGGCGCATGGGGGCGAGCACGAAGCCGGCCTGCTCGTCGAGGATCGAGTGGCCGAGCGGCGCACCGTCCGGCTGACGGTAATGGCGATGATGGCCGCGCTTCACTTCGAGCGGCAGGCGGTAGCCGAATTTGCGGAAAACCAGGCCCGATTGCGGGCCGAGTGCGACAACAGCTTGGGAAGCTGAAAGTCTGTCGCCATCAGAAGCATCGAGCACCCACGTTTCGCCTTCCTGACGCAGCGTGGCGGCATCGCCCTGGACGAAGCGGCCGCCTTCCTTCAGAAAAAGCGCGTGGTAGGCTTTGACCAGCCCTTCCGGATCATAGACCGTCTTGGGATCGAGCCAGTGCAGACCACCGGCAATCGAGGCAGTGCCGTGCGCAAGGGCCGGTTCCAGCGCGAACAGTTCGGCTCGGCTCAGGATGCGCGTGTCGAGATTGAAGCGGCTGAGTTCTTCGAGCTCGGCCTGAGCTTGCGAAAAGTGTTCTTCGGACCGGAAAGCGGTGATGAAGCCGTTGGCGCTGACGAGGTTGCCGGCGCCCGCGCGGGCGACCAGCCGGTCATGCTCGGCCACGCTCGCTTCGATGAGCGGCAGGATATCCTGCGCAGCCTGCTCAAGCCTGGTCGGCGCAGAGTTCAGCCAATAACGGAAAAGCCAGGGCGCAATGCGTAAGATGTGAAGCGGGCTGTAGCGCACATCCGAGGACCGGTTGAGCGCATATTTCGCGAGCGCGCGCCAATCGCGCGGGAAGGCGTAGGGGATGACAGAGGCACGCTCGATCAACCCGGCATTGCCATAGGACGTCCCCTCACCCGGTCCCTGGCGATCGATCAGCGTGACGGAGCGGCCGCGCTCCAGAAGGTGAAGTGCGGCCGAGACGCCGACAATGCCGGCGCCCAGAACCAGAACGTCGGATTTCACTTCGAGGCGTAGATATCGAAGGGGAAATATTTCTGGGTGATCTCGGCATAGGTGCCGTTGGCGACGATGGCGTCGATGGCCTTGTTGAAGCGTTCCTTCAATTCGGTGTCGCCCTGACGGATGCCGATGCCGGCCTCGGTTTCCGTGCCGGCGATGTCGCCGAGCATCTTGCAGCACTCCTTGCCGTCCTTTTCGAGCCAGTCGGTCAACACGAACTTGTCGGACACGAGGGCGTCAAGGCGACCGTTGACGAGATCCGCGCGAGCTTCATCGTCGGTCGGATAGGATTTCACCTCGACGCCGGCCGGCGCATAGTGACCGTCGGCATATTCAGCCTGCGTGGTGCCGGATTGTGCGCCGACCGTCTTGCCGGAAAGCTCTTCGGGGCTGACGCCCTTGAGGTCGCTGTCCTTGGGCACGACCACTGCCAGCGGCGTGACATAGTATTTGTTCGTGAAGTCGATCTGCTTCTTGCGCTCTTCGGTGATGCTCATGGACGCGACGATGGCGTCGAACTTCTTGGCGATGAGGCCGGGGATCATGCCGTCCCAGTCCTGCGTGACGATGGTGCACTTGGCCTTCATCTCGGCGCAGAGCGCGTTGGCGATATCGATGTCGAGGCCCTGCAGCGTGCCGTCCGAGCCCATGAAGTTGAAGGGCGGGTAGGCGCCTTCCGAGGCGATGCGGATTTCCGCACCTTCCTGCGAGAAGGCCGCGCCCGATGCCGCAAGAAGCATCATGGATGCGAGGAGAAGGGTTTTCTTCATGAGAAATGCGCCTTGAAAAGGAATTCGGATCCCGAACACTTAGCAGCAAGGTTTTTCCAGACAAGCGGGGTGGCGCCTCTGGTCCACTTGCTTCGCCTCGGTGAAACAGGAATGGTGCGCCGCATGATTTCAGACGCAACTTCTCCGATGACCCCTGTCGCGAGCTTTCGCCTCAGCATGAGCGGCCCCGGCGCGTTGTTGCTCGACGTGGCGGGTGAGACGTTCAGCGAAGACTTGCAGGATCGCGTGCATGGGCTGGCGCGCGCGATGCTCGGCGTAGAGGGCGTGAGCGAAGCCGTGCCAGGGATGAACAATCTCCTCGTGGTGTTCGATCCGCTTCTCGTAGAGCCGGAACGCGTCGAGGATGCGCTTCTGGAAAAATGGCCTTGCATCGAGCCCGATCCGCTCGCCGGGCAGACGGTGGACGTCGCCGTGCGCTACGGCGGCGCGGATGGGCCCGATCTGGAAGAGCTCGCGGCCCATGCCGGAATGAGTGTCGCGGAGGTGATCGAGCGGCACACGGCGGCAACCTATCGCGTCGCGGCGGTGGGGGCGATGCCGGGCTTCGTCTATCTATCCGGGCTCGACCCTCTCCTGGCCCGGCCGCGCCGGGCGAACCCGCGCGGCACCGTGCCGCAAGGGGCTGTGATGATCGGCGGGGCGCAGGCCGGCATCATGCCGGTCACGGCGCCATCGGGGTGGCATATTCTGGGAATGACGGATCTGAAACTGTTCGACCCGAAGCGTGAGCCCCCAGCCACGTTCCGGCCCGGCGATCGTATCCGCTTCGTGACCGAGAGCGTGCAGGCGTGATCGAGATCCTTTCGACGGGCCTGCCCAACACGGTGCAGGATGAGGGGCGGCCGGGCTATCTCGACGCAGGCGTGAGCCTGTGCGGCGCGATGGACCGCCCTGCCCTCCTGGCTGCCAATGCGCTTCTGAACAACAAGCCAAGCTCGGCTGTGATCGAGGTGGCGCTGTTTCCGTTTCGGCTGCGCTTTCAGGCCGAGATGAGCTTTGCGGTGACGGGAGCCGTGGCGCCCGCTACGCTCGACGGCGTGCCCCTCCCGCCATGGTGGACGGGTCACGCGAAAGCGGGACAGGAGTTGCGGATCGACCCACCCGCGCGCGGCGCGCGGGTGGTGGTGGCGTTTGCGGGCGGGATCGATGTGCCGCTCGTGCTCGGCTCGCGGGCGACGGATGCAAAGGGCGGCTTCGGTGGATTGAACGGGCGAGGACTTAAAAGGGGAGACAGGCTCGCAGTGGGCGACGCACCAGCAATGCGCGCCAGGGAATTCGGCACGGTGCCGGATTGGCTGCACGAGGATTGGCAGGTACTGCGCGTGCTGCCGGCGGCCGAATTCGATGCGTTCGACGCGGACTCATTGGACCGGTTCTTCGGCGAGGAATGGACGGTTTCGGCGGACGCCAACCGGCAGGGCTATCGGCTGGATGGCGGGCGGCTGGTGCGCACCACGCCGCGTGAACTGTTCTCGCATGGCATCGTGCCGGGTACCGTTCAGGTTCCCGCCTCCGGCATGCCGATCATCCAGTTGGCCGATGCGAACACGTGCGGGGGGTATCCGAAGATCGCAACCGTGATCGAAGCGGATTTGTGGAAGCTCGCGCAGGCACCGGTGGGGGCCAAGCTCAGGTTTCAGGAAGTAACGCGCGCTGAGGGTATCGCGGCGCTGAGGGCGCAGCGGGATGGACTGGTGCGGTTGCGGGAGGCGGTGACGCTGGCGCGGCGGTGAGGTTTTCCGGGCGTGCCCAGTCGGCTCAGACGACTTCGAACAGTTTCGTGCCGAAGCCGACGCCCTCACCTTCCTCGACGAGTGCATTTCCCGTTTGGCCTTTGCTTGACGCGCGGGCGACGAAGAGCAGCGGGCCGGACTGGATGAACGCGGCAGGGGTGCCCGCTTCCACCGTGTTAGTGGGCTCCGAAGTGGCCAAGGGATGCCGGGCGCGGAACAGGCCGACGACAGGCGCGGTGATCGTTTGCGCGTTCGGCTGGAGTTCGGGCTCCTGAGCCGACGCCTGCTTTTCTTCGGCGTTCGCATCGAATTCGAGGCGCAGGCTCGTGCCGTTCAGCGTGACCGCGAAGCTCGCCATATCGCGGGTTTGGGCAAGGTGCAGCAGGGCTTCGATGTCTTCCAACGTCATGCGCTGGGCTCGATCACGAAAAGCAGGGTGCCGGCCTCGACGGCCGTGGCGTCGTCCACTGCGATCTCGCGAATAATGCCGGCAAGGTCGGCTTCCACCGGGTTCATGGTCTTCATGGCTTCGAGGATGGCAAGTTGCCGGCCTTCCTCAACTGAAGCGCCGACCACGGCATAAGGTGGCTGGTCGGGTGCGGGCGCACGGTAGAAGGTGCCGGGAAAGCCGGCGCGGATTTCATGGCGCGTGATCGAGCCTGCGACGGGTGAAGTGTCCAACCGTGGAGCGATCAGCGCAGGCGCTGCTTGCGTCACGGGCGCGCCTTGGAGGGCGGCGGACCCGTTGGCGCGTTTCACGATCCGCACGCGGTTTTCGCCTTCGGACAGTTCCAGTTCGCTGACCTTGGAGCGTTCGACCAGATCGATCAGCTTGGCGATGAAATCGAGGTTCATCGGATGAAGCTCCGCACAGACATGCCCGCCTCTTCAAGTGCGGCGCGCACGGCGGCGGCGATGCGGATCGATTGGGGCGTGTCCGAATGGACGCAGATCGAGTGGATCGGCGTTTCGATGCGTTTGCCCGAAACTGTTTCGATGGCGCCATCGCGCACCATGCGCACGGCGCGAGTGGCAGCCTCCGCCTCATCGTGGATCACCGCACCCGGCAGTTTGCGAGATACGAGGTGGCCTTCTTCGGTGTAGGCGCGGTCGGCGAAGATTTCGGAGAAAGTGCTGAGGCCCATCTCCTGTGCGATCCGTTCCTGATGGCCGAGCGCGATGGTCAGACAGCCGAGTTTGGGATCGACAGCCTTGACCGCGCGGCAGACCGCAAGGGCCACATCCGGGTCTGTCTGGGTCTGGTTACCGAGTGCACCATGGGCCTTCACGTAGGTGATCGGGTGGCCGGCACAAGCCGAAAGCGCCTGTGCCGCGCCGATCTGGTAGGCGACGAGACGTTCGATCTCGCCGGCCGAATGCGGGATGACGCGGCGGCCGAAGCCCCAGAGATCGGCATAGCCGGGATGCGCACCAACCGCGACGCGCTTTTGCCTGGCGATCTTGAAGCTTTCGGCCATCACCTCCGGGTCGCCGCCATGAAAGCCGCAGGCGATGTTGGCGGACGACACGATGCCGAGCATCGCTTCATCATCGCCCGATCGCCATGCGCCGAAGCTTTCGCCCATGTCGGAGTTGAGATCGACGTCCCTCATAGGGGCTTCTCCGAACCAGCGAGCTTTTCAGCGACGAGGTGCGCCAGGCGCCATGCGACCTCGCGCTTGGTCATTTCAGGCCAGTCCTCGACGCCATCCTTCGAAACCAGCCGCACGCGGTTGTTGGCGCCGCCCATGACATCGCCGGACACGTCGTTGGCGACGATCAGGTCGGCACCTTTGCGCGCGAGCTTGGATTGTGCGTTGACTAGCAGGTTCTCGGTTTCGGCGGCGAAGCCGATCACAAGGCGCGGGCGGCTGGGGTGATGGCCGATGCCTGCGAGAATGTCGGGGTTCTCAACGAGCGTCAGAGCGGGCGCGCCGGTGGAGCCCTTCTTGATCTTCTGGCCCATGGCCTCCACCCGCCAGTCGGCGACGGCCGCGACCATGATCGCGGCATCCGCAGGGAGCGCGGCTGCGACCGCTGCCTGCATTTCGCGGGCGGTTTCGACGCGGGTCATGTGGACGCCGACCAGATCCGGTAGTGCGGTGGGGCCGGAAACGAGGTGAACCTCGGCGCCGAGCGTTTCGAGCATCGCGGCGATGGCATAGCCCTGGCGGCCGGACGAACGGTTGGCGATGTAGCGCACAGGGTCGATGGGCTCATGGGTGGGGCCTGCGGTAACGACCACGCGCTTGCCTTTCAAAGGCTGTTGCCCACGCGCAAAAAGCGCTTCGACGGCATCCGCGATCTCGTTGGGCTCGGCCATGCGCCCCTCGCCCTTTTCGCCCTTCTCGGCCATCTCGCCGCTGTTGGGACCGACGAAGCGGATCAGATCCTGCTCCAGCGTTTCGCGGTTGCGACGGGTGGCCGGATGATACCACATGGCCGGGTTCATAGCCGGCGCCATGAGCACGGGAATCCGAGCGGCCAGCAGCACGGCGGAAGCGAGGTCGTCAGCGTGGCCGTGAGCAAGCTTCGCCATGAGGTTCGCGGTGGCGGGCGCGACCACGATGGCATCGGCTTCGCGCGAGAGGCGGATGTGGCCGACATCGTGCTCGTCCGCACGGTCGAAGAGATCGGTGAAGACATGACCGCCCGCCAGTGCACCGGCGGCGAGCGGCGTCACGAATTCCTGCGCGGCCTTCGTCATCACCACACGAACGGACGCGCCGCGATCCTGCAGCCGGCGGATCAGGTCGAGGCTCTTGTAAGCCGCGATACCGCCGCCGATGACGAGCAGGATGCGTTTTTGGGAAAGCGTCGTCATGCCTGCTTCAATGCGGGTTCGATGTCGGTGAGAGCGAGAACACCGTCACACTTCATCCAAAAAGGAATTGAGCTCGTTGAAAGCCGCTTTCTGATCGAAGTCGTGCCCTCGCTTGCCAAACTTTGCCAGAATCTCCTCAGCAGTCATGCTGAGATGCCACCCTCCTTGCCCTCGCTTCTTTCGGCCATGTTGTACCGAACGAGTCGGCGAGGACTCGCTCTGAACTACATCAAGGTTGTGGTCGGTTAGCTTGCCCATGCGAAGAGGATATTCAGAAGCGAGAATGCTTTCAATCAGCTCACCTGCCACGCGATCACCGCCAACAGCGCGGCGATGACCCACAGCGCCACGCGGCCCGAGCGGGTGTGGCGGGCTTCGGCTTTGCCGATCGCTTCGGCCGTCAGCGGGTCGAAGCGGAGGCCGTTTTCGGCCATGCCGTCGAGGGCGAGGCTCAAACGTTCGGCGCGCGCAGCGTATTCGGGGAGTTGGCGGGTAATCGAGACCAGTGCGCGGGCGCCGTCGCGAGCGTCGGCGAGCATGCCGCGGGAGCCGAGATTACCGCGAATCCAGTCACCGACCACGGGTTCGGCGGCCCTCCACATGTTGAAGGCCGGATCGAGCGAGCGGGACACGCCTTCGACCACGACCATGGTCTTTTGAAGCAGCACCAGTTCGGGGCGCGTTTCCATGTCGAAGAGCTCGGTCACCTCGAAGAGCAGCGTCAAGAGGCGAGCCATGGAGATGGTTTCCGCCGACTGGCCGTGGATCGGCTCGCCGATGGCGCGGATGGCCTGCGCGAAGGCATCGACATCGTGGCGATGGGGCACGTAGCCCGCCTCGAAATGGACTTCGGCGACGCGGCGATAGTCGCGGGTGATGAAGCCGAAGAGGATTTCAGCGAGGAAGCGCCGCTCCTTGCGGCCCAAACGTCCGGCGATGCCCATGTCAACCGCGACGATGCCGCCATCGGCTTCCACGAACAAATTGCCGGGATGCATGTCGGCGTGGAAGAAACCGTCGCGCAGCGTATGGCGCAGGAAACTCTGGATCAGGCTCGCGGCGAGCAGCGGCAGGTCGTGGCCGGCATCGCGCAGGGCCTGGACGTTCGACATCTTGATGCCGTCGATCCATTCCATGGTGATGACGTCGCGGCCCGTGCGCTCCCAATCGACGCGCGGCACGCGGAAGCCGGGATCATCTCGCGTGTTCTCGGCAATCTCGGACAAGGCAGCCGCCTCGAGGCGCAGGTCCATCTCGATGCGCGTGGTCTGCGCGAGGAGCTCGGTGACCTCGATCGGGCGCAGGCGACGGGTGGCGCGCAGGAAACGCGCCTGCATGCGGGCGGCGAGAAAGAAGCTTTCGAGATCGCGCGCGAACGCCACGCGCACGCCGGGGCGCACAACCTTGACCGCGACCTTGCGCGGCTCGCCATCAACCATCACTTCGGCCGGGTGGACCTGCGCGATGGAGGCGGCGGCAATCGGCGCGTCGAACGCCACGTAGAGGTCGAAAAGCGGTCGGCCGAGCGAAAGCTCGATTTCCTTCTTGGCCTCCTCGTTCGAGAAGAACGGCATGCGGTCCTGCAGCTTGGCAAGGTCCACCGCGACCTCGTTGCCGACCACATCGGGACGGGTCGCGAGGAACTGGCCGAGCTTGACGTAAGACGGCCCGAGACGCGCCACGGCGTCAGACATGCGGTCGGCACGCGCGCGGCGTTTGGCTGAGGGCCGTGTGAGGAGCTTCGCCAGACGCCAGCCGAGCAGCGGCATGCCGCGCAGCTCATCGCCGGGGATCGCCGCCACCACGCCTTCGCGCGCCAGGATCCAGCCGGCCCGTGCGAGCCGGAAGGCAGCCGTGGGTGTGCTCAAAGCTTCCAGCCCGAATGGCAGGCGGCGATGCCGCCCGAATAATCGCGCCACGACACGCGCTCGAAGCCGGCGCGCTTCACCATTTCCGCGAAACGCGGCTGGTTCGGGAATTTGCGGATCGATTCCACGAGATAGGAATAGGGTTCGCCATCACCCGTCACCATCTGGCCGATGCGCGGAATGGCGTTGAACGACCAAGCCTCATAGATCTTGTCGAGACCGGCGACATCCACTTCCGAGAATTCCAGGCAGAGGAAGCGGCCGCCTGGCTTCAGAACACGATAGGCCTCGCTCAGCGCCACGTCGATGCGCGGCACGTTGCGGATACCGAAGGCGACCGTGTAGGCGTCGAAATGATTGTCGGGGAACGGTAGCTCCTCGGCGTTCGCTTCCACGAAATCGACATTGGCAGAAAGGCCGCGCTTTTCGGCGCGCTCGCGGCCGACGCCGAGCATCGAGCCGTTGATGTCGAGCACCGTGACGTGGGCTTCACCGCGTGAGGCATCGACGATACGGAAGGCGATGTCGCCAGTGCCGCCGGCCACATCGAGCGAGCGCCAGCCGGGTTTCGGCGAAGGGTTCAACCACGCCACCATCGCGTTCTTCCAGGCGCGGTGCAGGCCGCCCGACATCAGGTCGTTCATGAGGTCGTAGCGGGACGCGACCTTGTGGAACACGCCGTCCACCAGACCCTGCTTTGTGGCCGCGCTCTCCACCTCGCGGAAGCCGTAGGCGGTTTCCATGCCGCCGGCTCCCGTTGCTCTCTGCTCTGACATCATCGTGACCTGTTCGATTTGCGCCGGACCATAGCGGATCAATATGGGTGGCGCTACGTTCGGAACCTAGACAGAATGCCCGGGATGAGAATGACGCCGAAAGCAGAGCTGCACTGCCATATCGAGGGGGCTGCGAGCCCCGCGCTGGTGGAGAAGCAGGCGGCGAAATATGGCGTTGACGTGTCGGGCATCATCCGTGACGGCCGCTACCAGTGGCACGATTTCACGTCCTTCCTGAAAGCCTATGACGTAGCCGCCGACCTTTTCCGCACTGAGGAAGACTATTCGCGGCTGGCGGACACCTACCTGTCGAGCCTTGCGCGCGAAGGCGCGATCTATGCGGAGTTCTTCACCTCGCCCGACCATGCGCGGCGTGCGGGGCTCTCCCCGGAGGCCTATACGGCCGGGCTGGCTGACGGCATGGAGCGGGCGAAAGCGAAAACGGGCATCGAGTCGCGCATGATCGTGACGGGTGTGCGGCATTTCGGCGTGGAAGCCATCGAGGCCGCCGCACGCTTCGCGGCGCGCTCCGGGCATCCGCTGATCGCGGGCTTCGGCGTCGCGGGCGACGAGCGGGTGGGCGAGGTCGAGGATTTCCAGCGCGCCTTCGAGATCGCGCGCGAGGCGGCACTGGGCATCACCATCCATGCCGGTGAGTTCGGCGGGCCGGACAGCGTGCGCGCGGCCCTCGATCATATCAAGCCGGCACGCATCGGCCACGGAGTGCGGGCCATCGAGGACCCGGACCTCGTGAAGCGCATCGCCGACGAAGGCATTGTGCTGGAATGCTGCCCCGGCTCGAATGTGGCGCTGGGGCTTTATCCGGATCTCGCGAGCCACCCCTTCGGCAAGCTCAGGGCCGCAGGCTGCAAGGTTACCTTGTCTTCGGACGATCCACCATTCTTTCATACGACGCTCGGGCGCGAGTACGGGCATGCGCTGGATCATTGGGGGCTCGATCAGAAGGCCCTGCTTGGCGTGACGCGGACAGCACTCGAGGCGGCGTTCGTGGATCGCAAGACCAAGGCAGGCTTACTGGATCGGCTGCCGAAGAAATAGCGAGCGGTGGGCAGCGCTCGCGCCGGGGTTTCCCTCACCGCCCCTCTTCGCTACTGACTGAGGCAACGCAGTCAATCCCCCGGAGCCTCAGTCCATGGCGAACGTCACCGTCGTCGATCACCCGCTCGTGCAGCACAAGCTTTCGATCATGCGCAATCGCGAGACTTCGACAGGCGGGTTCCGGCGGCTCCTGCGCGAAATCTCGCTGCTTCTGGGCTATGAGGTGACGCGCGATCTCGAACTCACCACCATGCGCATCGAGACGCCGATCGAGCCGATGGATGCGCCAACCCTGGAGGGCAAGAAGCTGGTCTTCGCCTCGGTCCTGCGCGCCGGCAACGGTTTGCTCGAGGGCCTTCTCGACCTCGTGCCGGCCGCGCGCGTGGCGCATGTCGGGCTTTATCGCGACCACGACACGCTGCAGGCGGTGGAATATTTCTTCAAGGCGCCGACCGATCTGCACGACCGCCTCGTGATCGTGGTCGACCCGATGCTGGCGACCGCCAATTCCGCGATCATGGCGATCGACAAGCTCAAGGAGCGCGGCGCCACCAATTTGCGTTTCCTGTGCCTGCTGGCGGCACCCGAAGGCATCAAGCGCTTCACCGAGGCGCATCCGGACGTGCCGGTGTTCACGGCGGCGATCGACCGGCAGTTGAACGAGCTGGGTTACATCATTCCAGGCCTGGGTGACGCGGGCGACCGGATGTATGGGACGAAGTAATTTTCGATCCTCAGTTGCGATCCGTTGGGAACATCAGCGATTTTTAACCAGTCCTCCAAGTCGTCACGCGGCTTAACCGGATCAGTGACTGTGGTGGCGTAAAGCTGGGCACGAACAAACCTCTTCGTGCCCTACAGCCATGCTGCGCAAACTCATCATCTTCGGCATCTGCGCCTCATCCTCGGCGGCGCTGCCCTCGCTCCTCAATCTTGATCGCTTGACCGCGCGGCCCTCGGCCACACCGGCCGTGGGGAAAACAGCCGCGCCGGTCGAGCCGGTTGCGCTGACCGGAAGCAAGGTCCGGCTGCAGGCGGATGCGCGCGGGCATTTCGTCAGCGAATTCAAGCTCAACGGCAGGCGGGTGATGGGGCTCGTGGACACGGGCGCGAGTGCGGTGGCACTCAACCTTTCGACCGCGCGCCGACTGGGGCTCGATGTGGGGGAGTTCAGCGGCTCCGCTCAAACGGCGAATGGGACCATCAAGGCCGCTCGCGCCACCATCAAGACGCTGAGCATCGGACGCGTGGAAGCGCAGGATGTGGAAGCGATGGTGCTGGAAGACCGCGCGCTGGACGGCATGCTGGTGGGGATGAGCTTTTTGAAGCAGCTCAGGAGTTTTGAAGTGAAGGACGGGGCGTTGGTGCTGGTGCAGTGAGGGTAGCCTCTCCATCTGCGGGTCGTTAAATCCAGAGCGGAGCACGTAAAAAACTAAGCCCCGCGTGCCACCAGTCTCTGCACCGGCTTGCCCAAAGCGGGCTTTTCGCCGTCGATGCGATAGGCTGCGCGCAAGGAGGCGATCCCTGCGCGCGCCTGATCTTCCGAACGAGCATGGACGAGGCCCAACGGCTCCCCTGCCCGCACCTCCGCACCGAGCGGCAACAGCGCCGTGAACCCGACGGCCCCATCCACCGTATCCTCCGCCTTGCGGCGACCACCGCCGAGCTCGACCACAGCCAGTCCGACCCCGCGCGTGTCGATGGCCCGCACATAGCCGTCGCGAGCGGCAAGAACCGGGAGCTCGACCGGGGCCTGAGCCAGATGGTGGCGGGGGTGTTCGATGATGTCGGTGGGGCCGCCGAGGAGGTGGACCATGCGGCCGAAGGTGTCGGCGGCGCGGCCGCTTTCGAGCGCGTCGCGGGCCTTGGTGGCGGCTTCGCGGCGGGAGCCCAAGCCTGCACCGGCGATCATTTCGGCGGCGAGCGCCAAGGTGACTTCCTCCAAACGGGCGTCGCGGTGCTTGCCTGTCAGGAAATCGATGGCGTTGAGCACTTCCACCGCGTTGCCGGCGGCGGAGGCTAGAGGCTGGTCCATGTCGGTGATCAGCGCCGTGGTGGGCAGACCGGCTCCGTTGGCGACCTCGACCAGGCTTTGGGCGAGCACATAGGCTTCGCGCATGGTGGGCATGAAGGCGCCGCTGCCGCTCTTGACGTCGAGCACAAGGCCTTTCAGCCCTGCCGCGAGTTTCTTGGACAGGATCGAGGCGGTGATGAGCGGCACTGACTCGACCGTGCCGGTGATGTCGCGGATGGCGTAGAAGCGCTTGTCGGCGGGCGCGAGATCGCCCGTCTGACCGATGATGGCGCAGCCTGCGCCGCGCACGGCCGCGCGAAAGACGGCCTCTTCCGGCTGGCTCTTGTATCCGGGCACCGTGTCCATCTTGTCGAGCGTGCCGCCGGTATGACCCAAGCCCCGCCCCGAGATCATGGGCACGAACAGGCCGCAGGCGGCGGCAATCGGGGCGAGCATCAGCGAGACATTGTCGCCGACGCCGCCCGTGGAATGCTTGTCGGAAACCGGTCCCGGCAGTTCGTGCCATTCGAGCACGCGCCCGGAGTCGCGCATGGCAAGCGTCAGTTCCACCGTCTCGGCCGGCTCCATGCCATTGAGCATGACAGCCATGGCAAAGGCCGCCACCTGGCCTTCGGTGAAGCTGTTGTCGGTCAACCCACGCACGAAGGCGCGGATTTCCTCTTCGGACAATTTATTGCCCGTTCGCTTGGTGCGGATGATCTCCTGTGGAAGCATGTTCCGCCCCTCCTCCTGTTGCACCGGGTTATTCGGTCCCCGGCGTTCCCCCGAGCCAACCTTCACCGAGCGCCTGGCGCAGGATCCGCGCGAGCTTGCGTCCCCCTTCCGGCGCCATGTCCTTGGTTTCCTGATGGCTCAGTTCCTGCCCCGTCATGCCGGCCGCGAGATTGGTGACCACCGAACAGGCGGCGACGCGAAGCCCCAGGAACCGCGCGAGGATGACCTCGGGCACGGTGGACATGCCCACCGCATCCGCCCCGAAGGTCCGCGCCATGCGGATCTCGGCCGGCGTTTCGAAGGACGGGCCTGAGAACCACATATAGACGCCCTCGAAAAGCACGATGCCTTCGCGCTCGGCGGCCGTCTTGAGGCCGTCGCGCATCTCGCCGTCATAGGCCTCGGTGAGGCCGACGAAGCGGGCATCGGACGGCTCGCCGAAAAGCGGGTTGGTGCCGGAGAAATTGATGTGGTCGGTGATCAGCATCACGGAGCCGGGGCCCATCTCGGGACGAAGTGAGCCGGCGGCATTGGAAAGCATCAGATGCGTGATGCCGATGGCCTTGAGCGCTTCAAGGACAGGGCGCATGGCGGCCGGGTTGCCGTGTTCGTAATAATGCGCGCGACCAGACAGCATGACGACCGGGCGGCCTGCAAAGAGACCTGCCACCAGCAGCCCCGCATGGCCGGAAACGCCGCTCGATGGGAAGCCTTCAAGGTCGCTATAGGGAATGCGGATCGCATCCTCGACCTCATTCGCCAGATCGCCCAAGCCGGAACCGAGCACCATGGCGACGCGGGGCTCAAGGCCACCCAGACGTTCGAGGATCGTGTCGGCGGCACTCATCTCAGCGTCTCGCCTTGAAAGCCATAGGGCAGCATGTCGGCCATGCGAACGGTTTCGACGACGCCGCTCTGGTCGCATAGATAGAGCCTTGTGTCGGCTTTCGCGAACTCCGCCAGCCGCTGGCGGCAGCCGCCGCAGGGCGTGATGCGGTCCATGCGTTCGGCGACGACAGCCACTTCCGCGATCTCGCCGCCGCCATCCATCAGATAGTGCGAGAGCATGGTCGTTTCGGCGCACCATCCTTCGGGAAAGGAAGCGACTTCCATGTTCGCGCCCGCATAGACGCGGCCATCCACGGTGCGCAGGGCAGCGCCGACAGGAAATTTCGAATAGGGCGCATGGCACTTGGCCATGGCCTCGCGGGCGCGAGTGAAAAGATCGTGCGACATCGGGCGATGCTAAACTGATTTGCCCGCCCGATGCCACGCGGAATGATGCGTTCTCACCATTCCCTCGCCGTTAGCGTTCCTTCACATAAGGCACGCCGCCAGCGCGCGGCGGAATGGCCTTGCCAATGAAGCCTGCGAGCAGGATCACGGTGAGGATATAGGGCAGCGCCTGCATCAGCTGCACCGGCACGCGACCGATGCCGGGGAAGGCTACGCCCTGATAGCGGATCGAGATCGCATCGAGAAAGCCGAACAACAGGCAGGCCCACATGGCAGGCACCGGCTTCCATTTGGCGAAGATGAGGGCCGCAAGCGCGATATAGCCCCGCCCCGCCGTCATGTCCTTCACGAAGCCCGCATTCTGCGACAGTGCGAGATAGGTGCCAGCGAAGCCGGTGAGGATGCCGGTGCAGATCACCGCCCGATAGCGCAGCCAGGGCACGGAAATGCCGGCGGTGTCCACTGCAGCCGGATTCTCACCCACCGCGCGCAGGCGCAGGCCGAAGCGGGTGCGGTAGAGCACCCACCATGTGAAGGGCACCATGGCGAAGGCGAAATAAGCGAGCAGCGTCTGGCCCGAGATGATCTCGGAATAGATCGGGCCGAGTACCGGCACGTCGCGCAAAGCCGCGGCACCCGGCAGCTCGATCGCCCCGAAGCGGGCGTCGCCGCCGACGGAAGGCGTGCGCCCGCCCTGTGAGAACCAGGCTTGCCCCAGAATGATGGTCGAGCCCGCCGCGATGAAGTTGATGGCAACGCCGGAGACGATCTGGTTGCCGCGATTGGTGATCGAGGCAAAGCCGTGCACGAGGGCGAGTGCCACCGCGATGCCGACGGCTGCGAAAAGCGCTATCCAGGCAGAGCCCGTGAGGGCGGCAACCGTGCCGGCCGCGAAGGCGCCTGCCAGCATCTTGCCTTCGAGACCGATATCGAAGATGCCGGCTCGCTCGGAGTAAAGCCCGGCCAGGCAGGCGAGCAGCAGCGGCACGGAAACGCGAACCGTCGCGTCGATAAGCTGAACGACGACATCCATGGTCAGCGCGCCTCCGCCTTGGCGGGTTCGAGCCCGGCGGTTCGGGGCGCGAGACTCGCGAACACCGTCTGCACCCAAGGACGGAACATGTGTTCGAGCGCGCCCGCGAACAGGATCACGAGGCCTTGGATGATAACGATCATATCGCGCGAGATAGCGGGCATCTCGAAGGCGAGTTCGGCCCCGCCCTGGTAGAGCGCGCCGAACAGGATAGCGGCCAGCACGATGCCGAGCGGATGCGAGCGGCCCATCAAGGCCACTGCAATGCCGACGAAGCCGGCACCGGTGACGAAATCGAGTTGCACACGATGCTCGCTGCCGAGGATCGGGTTCAGCGCCATCATGCCAGCGAGCGCGCCGGAGATCATCATGGTGACGACGATGATGCGCGTCTCGTTGATGCCGGCATAGCGTGCGGCCTTGGGCGAAAAACCGAAAGTGCGGATTTCATAGCCGAGCTTGGTGCGCCAGATCAGCGCCCAAACGACGACGGCCATCACGAGTGCCAGAAGAAAGGAAAGGTTGAGCGGGGCCGAGCGAATCTTGGCGCCGAAAAGCTCAATCACCCAGTTGAGCTTCGGCAGCCAAGCGGCTTGCGCGAAGGCGCGGGTTTCAGGCCCCATCGAGGCGGCGGGCTTCAGCACATCCACCAGGAGATAAACCATGGCGGAAGCCGCGATGAAATTGAACATGATCGTGGTGATCACGATGTGCGAGCCGCGTTTGGCCTGCAGATAGGCCGGGATAAGCGCCCAGAGCCCGCCGACGGCGGCCGCTCCCAGGATCGCCAGCGGAAAGATCAGCCACCAGGGCAGATAAGCGTCGAAGGCGAGCGCCACGAGGGCGACGCCCAAGCCCGCGATATAAGCCTGTCCCTCGCCCCCGATATTGAACAGCCCGCCATGGAAGGCGACAGCGACGGCCAGCCCCGTGAAGATGAAGTTCGTCGCGTAGTAAAGCGTATAGGCCACATACTGCCCCCGCCCGAACGCGCCATCGACGAGGATCGCCGCCGCGCGCAACGGGTTCTCGCCCACGATCAGCACGACGAGGCCTGCGACCAGAAACGCCACGAGCAGGTTGATCAGCGGGATCAGGCCATAATCAGCCCAAGCCGGCAGCTTGGCATAAGGGGTGCTCATTCGGCGGCTTCCTGCTTCTCCACACCCGCCATCAAGAGCCCAAGCTCGCCTTCGGTGGCGTTGCCGTCGCGTTCGCCGACGATGCGGCCGGCGAACATCACGAGGATGCGGTCGGACAAAGAGCGGATTTCGTCCAGCTCGACGGAAACGAGGAGGACGGCCTTGTTCGCGTCGCGCATGGCGACGAGACGGCGGTGGATGAATTCAATGGCACCGACATCGACACCGCGGGTGGGCTGGCCGACGAGCAACACGCCGGGGTCCTGCTCGATCTCGCGCGCGAGCACCACCTTCTGCTGGTTGCCGCCGGAAAAATTCGCGGTGCGCAGGCGCTCATTGGCGGGGCGGATGTCGTATTTCTGGATTTTTTCCCGCGCGTCGGCACGGATCGCCGGAATGTCGAGAAACGGGCCTTTCAGATATTGCGGCTTGTCGTGATAGCCGAGGATCGAGTTCTCGGCCTCATCGAAGGCGAGCACCAAGCCCACATGATGACGGTCTTCCGGCACATGGGCGAGGCCGCGATCGCGAAGCGCGCCGGGATCGACCGTGCCGGTGACGTCGATCGGCTCACCATCGAGCAGAACGGTGCCGTTCACCGCGCGGCGGATGCCGGAAATGGCTTCCAAAAGTTCGCTCTGGCCATTGCCGGCGACGCCCGCGATGCCGACGATCTCGCCCGCGCGAACCTCGAAGGAGACGTCATCGACGACGGTGACGCCGCGGCTGTCGCGAACGGTGAGGTTTTTCACCACGAGCTTTGGCGCGGCGGCCTGGGCCTCTTCCTTCTCGACACGGAGCAGCACGCGGCGGCCGACCATCAGTTCCGCCAGTTCCTCGACGGTGGTGGCATTCGTCTTGCGGCTCGCGACCATCGTGCCTTGGCGCATGACCGAGACATTGTCGGTGATGGCCATGATCTCGCGCAGCTTGTGGGTGATCAGCACCACCGTCTTACCTTGTGCCTTCAGCTGGCCGAGGATGCGGAAAAGGTGATCGGCCTCGGCCGGGGTGAGTACGCCGGTGGGCTCATCGAGGATCAGGATATCGGCGCCGCGATAAAGTGCCTTCAGGATTTCCACGCGCTGCTGGAGGCCGACGGAGAGGTCTTCGACCACGGCATCCGGACCGACATCGAGACCATATTCACGCTCGAGCCGCTTGAGCTCGCTGCGCGCCTTGGCGATGCCCTTGCCCAGCAACGCCTCGCCTTCGGCCCCAAGGATGACGTTTTCGAGCACCGTGAAATTCTGCACCAGCATGAAGTGCTGGTGGACCATGCCGATGCCCGCCGCGATGGCGTCGTTGGGCGAAAGGATCGCGATGGGTTTGCCGTTGACGCGGATCTCGCCGCTGTCGGCCTGATAGAAGCCGTAAAGGATCGACATCAGCGTGGACTTTCCCGCGCCATTCTCGCCGATGATGCCGTGGATCGTGCCCTTTTCGACGAGGAGGTCGATGTCGCGGTTGGCGCGCACGGGGCCGAAGCTTTTCGAGATGCCGGAAAGTTGGATTGCGGCGTCAGCCATGGATCGAGATCGTCCCCTGGAGGCGGTTCGGTTGTGATTTTTTGCCGCCCTGTCACTCTCGACAAAGCACGGTGCGCTTGTCAATTTCAAGCCTTGCGGCCTATGCCCCACGGCATCACAATCCCCAAGAAGAGGAGCGGGGCTTGAGCGAGACCAGCGAACGGCTTTCCGAGCTCGAGATGCGCCATGCCGAGCAAGAACGCGTGATCGAGGAGCTTTCGGGCGAGATCGCGCGCCAGTGGGGCGTGATCGAGCGGCTGGAGCGCAGGCTGGAGGGGCTCGCCGGACGCTTCATGTCGCTGGAAGAGGCGATTCCGCCGGCGCCTTTGACGAAGCCGCCGCACTGGTGAGGAGCATGATGAGCGGGAGTGCCGGACGGCCAGGCACGGATAGAGATGCGCAACGCCAGCGCGCCGACGCCTATGTGCTGGGCCGCCTGCGCCCCGTGGAACGCGAGCAGGCGGAAGCCGATCTCGAAACCGATCAGAGTTTTCGCGACGAGGTGCTCGCCGCCGCGCACCGGCTGGGGCAAGTGCCGGATGCCCATGGCGATGGCAGCACGCCGGCTGGCTGGGAGGCGATCGCGGCGCATCTGACGACGCTTCCCCATATGCGGCCGCGATCGGGGCTCGAAGACCAGCGGACGCCCCATGCCGAAACGCGCATGGTTCAAAAGTTGGAAGAAACCGGCTCCCCGCTTTCCCGCATGGCCCGCATGGCCCGCGCGGTGCACGAGACGGTCAGGACGTTGCGGGCGCTTCTGCGTCCATCCCGCTAGCGCTTAAAAAGCCGGGCTCCTATAGGAACCCGGCTTCTGGGAAAAAACGCCGGAGCCCGTAGGCTCCGATTCTATCCACCCATCAATAAGGGCAGGCGTTGTCCGACATGTAGTCGTGCACCGAAATCGTGCCCGCGATGATGTCGGCCTTGGCCTTGTCCACGGCTGCCTGCATCTCGGGCGTCACGAGCGCCTTGTTGTTGTCGTCCATGGCATAGGCCACGCCGTCTTCCTTGAGGCCGAGATTGTTGACGCCAGCCGTGAACTTGTCGTCCGCCGCATCCTTGAAGGCGTTGTAGACCGCGACATCGACGCGCTTGACCATGGAGGTCAGGATCTTGCCGGGCTGCAAGCCGTTCTGATTGGAATCGACGCCGATGCCGAGCTTGCCCGCATCCGCCGCCGCCTGCATCACGCCTACGCCCGTGCCACCGGCCGCCGCGTAGACCACGTCCGCGCCCTGGTCGATCTGTGACTTCGCGATCTCACCGCCCTTGGTGGGGTCGTTCCAGGCAGCGGGCGTGTCGCCGGTGTAGTTCTGGATGACCTCGGTGGCACCGGCCGCCTTCGCGCCGCCCACATAACCGCAGGCGAATTTACGGATCAGCGGAATATCCATGCCGCCGACGAAGCCGACCTTCTTGCTTTTGGACGCCTGGCCCGCCAGCACGCCGACGAGATAGGAGCCCTCGCCTTCCTTGAACACGACCGAGCGCACATTCGGCGCCTCGACGACCGCATCGATCAGCGTGAACTTGGTGTCGGGGAACTCGGGCGCGATCTTTTCGAGCGTCGCGGCCCAGTTGAAGCCCGCCATGACGATCGGGTTGTTGCCATCCTCGGCGAATTTGCGCAGCGCCTGTTCGCGCTGGGCGTCGTTGGAGATCTCGAACTCGCGATAGCTCGTGCCGGTCTCCTTCTTGAACTTCTCGGCACCTTCGTAGGATGCCTCGTTGAAGGACTTGTCGAACTTGCCGCCGAGATCGAACAGCAGTGCCGGCTCGATATCGGCCGCGAAGGCCGGTGCTGCGACCACGGTCGCGGCGAGCAGGCCGAAGATGAAACGCTTCATGTGATCCACACCCTGTCGGTTCTTGTTTTCAGAGCTTACGGTGCGGGGTGTCCAATCAAGAAAAAGCCCCGCCCATGCAGGCTTTGTTGCATGGTGCGGGGCGGATTTCACCTGGAAATTTCTCGTGTACCGAAGAGGGCACAGGACAGGCTTAATCACGCATTGGCAGCGACGGGGGCAGTTTGCGGAACGGCGCACGCGACGCCAGTGCCGCGCAGGCCGCAATAGCCGTAGGGGTTCTTGCCAAGATATTGCTGATGCTCGGCCTCCGCATAGTAGAAGGCAGGCGCGGGCTCGATCTCGGTGGTGATGGCACCGCGATTGGCAGCCCTCAGCGCCGACGCATAAGCATCACGCGAAGCCGTGGCTTCCGCCAGCTGCTCGTCGCCGACCGTGTAGATCACCGAACGATAGGTCGTGCCGACATCGTTGCCCTGGCGCATGCCTTGCGTCGGGTCATGGGCTTCCCAGAAGATCTTGAGGAGGTCGGCATAAGACACAACCGTGGGGTCGAACACCACCTTCACCACCTCGGCATGCCCGGTGAGGCCCGTGCAGGTCTCGGGGTAGGTCGGGTTGGGCGTCAGGCCACCGGCATAGCCGACCGCCGTCACCCACACGCCCGGCGTCTGCCAGAACAGGCGCTCGGCACCCCAGAAGCAGCCCATGCCGAAATAGGCGGTCTCAAGGCCTTCCGGATAAGGACCCTTGAGCGGGCGTCCGGATACGAAATGGCTGGTCGCGGTCGGCAGCGGTTGGTCGCGACCCGGCAGCGCATCGGCGGCCGAAGGCATACGGGTCTTCTTGTTCAGCAGTCCATCGAGAAAGGACATCAATCGAACTCCCTTGGTTTTGGTGCCGAATCTCGCTCAATTCCAGAGCTGTCCGGCCAATAGTGAAAAACTCAGATACGCCGGCGGCGCGCAGGGAACAGCGGATCGCCCCCCCAGCCCGAGCGCTCCGCTGGCTTGCGGCCAAGCGCGAAGAACAGAAGCGCCAGCAGACCGAGGATCGCGACGCCCGGCAGGCTCAGAAGCGGCAAGACAACGCCATTCCACAGCCCCTCGCCCGCATGGCTTGCGACCCAACCCCGCGCAGCCTCGTAGCCCGTCGGCCAGCCATCCGCCCAGGCCTGCGCCAGTGGCGTGACGACCAAGCCTTGCGCGGCAAGCGAACGGGTCGCATCAAGTACGGCGAGAATCACAGCACCCGCGAGTAGAACCGCACCCAACAACCTTAAAAGAAAGCGGATCACGCCAGTCTCGTTTCCTATCCCCGTCTGCGGCGGAATATGGCGATTGGAGGCTCGCGCTGCAATCACCGCACACGATGAGTTGTGCGTGACACGCGCATTTGGATTTGAGTGGAATTGAGTGCCAAAGCCGGCTTGGCAGCGTCCGTTCGATAGGCTAGAGAGCCCCCGCACCCGAAACGCTCAGCGCTTTCAGGCTGCCTGCGGACAGATGGCCGAGTGGTTTAAGGCGCACGCCTGGAACGCGTGTATACGTGAAAGCGTATCGAGGGTTCGAATCCCTCTCTGTCCGCCAAGCTCTCCCCATAACTCCTTGAACTATAATAGTTTTGCCAGCGCTCCTATTTGCTGACCCTAACGCTTACCCTAACTCTGTTTAGGGGTTTAGCAGTGGTAGGCTGAAGCCAGTCGGTTGGGTAAGTATCCTCTTGGCTTTGCTCACCACCTAAGTCGTGATCATTCCCGTTGCCCCCTACCCACCTAGCCTGATTTTGAAGTCAGATAATCGCGCTAAGTCGGAAAAGGAGATGTTTACTTTCATCCGCGTGAATGCCGCCGCGTTCAACTAAACGCGGGTTGCCCGACAGTTGCTGGGCGTCGCGTCGGAAGGGACACACGTCAGCGCCGCCCCTGGTTTCCGCTTGATTGTCGCCTCAGGTCACGTGGCTGCTGACGCGACTGAGGGCGGTCGTCACCAATACGTCCTCTCACGCTTCGTCTAGCTTCCATTAAAGAGGCGAAGGAACTCCCTGCGGGGATTTCGAGTCGCGCAGCATCAGGCTTCAATAGATAGCGCAAGAATACGTCTCTGATTTCAGTGAACTTCTGGGCGTTGGGTTGGATGGTGAGCTTCTTGATCTCGTCTCGAACAGGCTGTTCTGCGAAGCCAGTGACTAAAGCGGTCTGTTCGAGATAGACAGAAGATCCCAACACGAGTTCGAGATGTGCGATACCGCTTTCCTTGATAGCAACTCGATCGGAGAGCTCGACGTCCTCCGAGTTTGGATCAAGCGTCTCGATGAGACCGCGTTTGTAGATACGGCGAAGTGTCCGGAGTGTGATTTCCTCGGGCACGCCGCAGTGATCGAAATATGAGCAGAGGTCATCGGCAAGCCAGTGCCGATCGTCTGATTCCCCCGCTTTCGACGCACTGAGCTTCTGGCGGAGCACCCACAGACAGTAGAATGATAGCAGCGGGGATCCTGGTTTAGTCTGCTCCGTCACAAACATGTTGGTCACGAAGTCGTTCTCCACCTCGCTAAGCCGATCATACTCGCCTTTGATCAACGCACGGTGTGTCCGCAGGCGATCTGCCGTGACGCTAGGGCCGCCGAATGACGACTTGATAATGTCATCGACCTTAAGCTCCGGCGAGACGAAGATGCGTTCGGCGAGCTTCAGCATTCTTCGGATGTCAAAATTCCCGAGCCGACCGATCAGGCCCGTAACGTAATCATTGTCTACGAACACCTTTTCAACAGTATCAGCCATCACCCGAATATCGTTTATCTGAACCCTAAATCTGCGCTTCGAGAAGTAAGCCTCGGTCGTCGGCTTCTCGCCCTTCAACTTCTTCTTGATGAAGGCGACCCGTCTTGAAATGATCTGCTTCGCGTCTGGTACTGGCAGGTAAAAGCTTCGAGAGGTATAGCTCTGCAGCGCACCAGCCTTGGAAAGACGCCAGACAGAGCGGTCGGTGATTGGTACAATGTTGAAGATCGGCGCGGCACTCTCGAGAGAATGCGCCAGCTGATAGACCTTATCTTGGGTTTCCAACGGAAACTGATCGGTGTTATCAAACACTAAGCACGGTAGTAGCCCGTGACCTTTCGCAGCGCGCGCAAGCAAGAGACGAACGTACTCGTCGACGTGCGTTTCGCGCCGCACTTCAATGTGTCGGCCGAACTCGATCTTAAAGGCGTTCTTGTCTGACTCGTAGAGATGTTTGAGCGGCCCCTTGGACATTCGCTGGTACTCGCTGAAAAATATACCCTGAAGCTCTTCGTATGACGGTGCCTCTCCCGAGGTGATGCCGTCCTCCAAAGCGTTGCGTAGCTGCAGGATGCACCACTCAACTGCCGTCGAGGCTGAACCGGTGCTTTCGGCGAGATCCACGCGGGCGAGCAGGCACTTTTTCCGCAATTGCTGGGGCAGTATGTCGCCGAAAAATCTGTCGATGAACGTCGATTTACCAGAACCTTTATTGCCGATCAGGAGGACTGTCTCGGCTCGCTGCGTAGCCATCGTCCGCTCGATTTGATCCTGGAGCACGCCACCCCGATCGGTTGCGATCGACGCCACGTTGTTGAGCACGTTCTGAATGATTTTTTCGAGTTCAAGATCAGCCTTATGGCTCTCCGCCGTCTCGACAAAACAATCCCGAAGCATCTCCTTGTCTTGGTCATTAGACAGTCTAGAAAAGAATTGCGCGAACAGTTCCGCCGCGTCACTGGCCATGGCATCACGGGCGCGCATCTTCGCCTCGTTCGGTGGGTAGACGGTATACTGCTGTTCGGCTTCGGAGACAGTATAACCCTCTGCATCGTTAAGATGCGCAATGTGGCGTTTATCCAGAACCGCCCGGGGCGAGATCAACTCCATGAACGGGACGAAGTAATCCTTCACGGTCTTCCAAGACGGGAAGAGGATCCCTTTGCCCTTCATGGGTGGACGTCCATCTGTCCTCGATGCTCTAAAGAACAACCATGTCACCCCGTCAGTTAGGACGGCTGTCGGGACACCCTGTTCGTTCGCGTATGCCAGAGCTTGTCTGATCCCATCTTTCATAGGCTTTGCGACGGGCCCATCCAACGCGATCGTCATTTTCTCGTTGGACTTTGTCTCGGGAGCGAGCAAACCAGACCTTTTCGCCTCCAAGACAAATAGGTTTCTCTCTGAGCCCGTCTTGAATAGGTAATCTATGAACCCGCTCTCGGTCGGAGGTTCGGTAAAGATAGACCCACGTTCCCATCCCATAACCTCGAGAAGGATCCGGTCTAGCGCCTTGAAGCGCGTGTCGGCTTCGTTCGGACCGGACTGCAGGGCTACTAAGATTTCTGCTTCGATGCCTTGAAGCCGACTGAAAGCATCGTCGATGGAATTGCTCATCCCAAATCCCTCCACCCTTGCCTATTTGGACTATCCGGACAGAAATTCGATTTGTCGACTCGTGACGCTTTACCGTATGCCTGAGCCGAAATACTTCACCGGTCTCCCTTACGTCCCATACGGCAGCTAGGGAACTGCGGTTTACAGCAGCGAATGTGCTTGGTGAAGCGTCGCGCGGAGGTGGCGCAATGCGATCTCCAGTCTGTGTCACCCTGCGTCCACCCTAGGGGCAGAAGCAAAGCTTTACTGAAGTGCCCGAAGGAGGTGCGAAGCGGAATGGCAGGAATTGGGCCGACAGCAGACCGTCCGGTTTCACGCAGGAATATTGAAAAGCTGCCTTCAGCTCTCGACGCCATTTCTGCTGCTGAACAGACTACTCACTTCACCAAGCTGCGTGCTAGCCTACTTGTCAGATCACTGGTGTTGCGTCTTCGCTACTTACCGCAACGGCACCTGGTGCTAGCTCTTCGTGCGGGGATCGTGCCGCTTGGGGGAAGGTGTGCCACGCATATCCGATGATCTTCGGTTCTGGACTGCGTTCTGGGTTCTGATGGTGACGCCAGTGATTGCCGCCTCAGGCTGCGTCTGGTGCGTGATCGTGCCGTGACAGACGATCTCGGACAAGCCTTGATCAGCTTGCTGGCGGCTTCCATTGCAGACTTCATCGACCGGCCGAGCGCTGATGCCGAACCCAACACTGAGAGTTATGCTTCAACGCGGGTAGCTGACAGAGCACACTACTCATCTCACTCTTTTTCCAGTTTCAGGTTTCCGCGTTTCTCGTCAAATTGGAAACAAGCCCTGCAAATGATAATGAGCGCTCTTATCAATTGTTGCATATTGCAGGCACCAGTTGAGGCTGGGGTACTCAATCTTGGCGGGAATGACGGTCACGCTTCCAGCCCAGAATAGAGGGATGACGCGTGGCACCTCACTTCAACGGCCCGGCTGGAACATTCCTCCAGCGTTTGAACGTCCTCGCAGACCTGCCAGCTGATCTCAGCAGCGCAATTCATGACCTCGTCGCCACCTCCCGGAGCCTAGGGGCCAACCACGACATCGTGCTTCAGGGCGACCAGCCATCCCAATGCTGCGTCATCCTCGAAGGCTGGGTCTCGCGCAACAAGGTGGGCGCAGCAGGGAAACGGCAGATCACTTCACTCCACTTTTCCGGTGCCACCCCGGACATCCAAAGCTTACTCCATCCCGTGATGGACCATAACATTACGACCTTGACCAATACCGAGGTTGGTTTCATTCCGCACTTTCACATGCGCTCTCTGATGGAACGCTTTCCCGTTCTCAAGGAGGCCTTCTGGAAGGATACCTTGCTCGAACTCGCCATTGCCCGGGAGTGGGAGGTCAACCTTGGCGCTCGCTCGGCCGTCGAGCGCACCGCGCACCTTTTTTGTGAGATGGCAACGCGTCTTGAATGGTTCGGGAGGGCCACCCGCAGCGGAAGCGCATTGCGTTTTGAATTGCCTCTGACGCAAATCCAGCTCGGCGAAGCGACGGGTCTGTCTTCGGTGCATATCAACCGCTCGATGCGCACCTTGCGCAACAGCGGAATGATCGAGCAGTCCCGACATTGGTTCACCATCAGTGATCTACCAAAGCTGGCTGCGTTTGCCGACTTCAACCCCGATTATCTGCTCGCCGAGCGGCCTCGGGACTGAGCCGGAAAAACCCACAGCGCCGACGAACCAAGTCTCTCGACAAACGTATCCATCTTGCGCCTGACAAACAGGCGGGAGCAAACGATGGCGCGGTACGAGTTTCAAGCCGTTCGGTTGAGAACAGGTTCCACGGATAGCGACGGCAGGCTTGTCTTCATTGATGGCGAGCTCGCGGCCGTTCTAGTTCTGCTTGCTGACGACGTCCATGGCAGCAGCCGGGGCCTGTGGAGTGTTGAAGTGGACTTCCGCTTTGTTTTGGCCAATTCGCCTCTGTTCACCTCGCTTTACGACGCAGCCGCGTGGCTGCAGGAACGTAACAGTGAGTATGTTCTCAAGTGACTCAATGTCACGGCGTTCGCTCGAATAGCGGGGTGACTGGAGCTAGAGCAAAACCAATGTATTCCACAAATACTGGCTCGATGGCTCCCGCTACTTCTAAGCCGGTGAGGGGCTGCAGGGAGTGCGAGACCGGATTTACAAGGTTCGAGCGTAGCTTGATCGGTTGAAACGATAGCACAAATGGTCATGCGCGGAGAGTCAGTGCATAAAGCTCTCGACCTTTCTCATCGACCACCTGCATCTGCAGCCCACTGCCGATCGCCATTAGCGCGCCATGGTCTGTCAAGAACTCGCCACAAGCCACAAGCGCATGTGCCCACACCTCGCGCTCATTGGAGCATTCGGTGCCGATCTCGTCTGGTTTCGAGATGCCATCGTGAATGTGGAAGAAGTACCGCATGGCTGCGGGCTCGCATTGCTGATGGGAGGACAGCGCAGCGGAAGTGGATGCGTTCCGGTCCGCACCCAAATCGTGATCGCTCACTCAACGTAAAGCGTTGACTGCCATCCTGCCGGCATGGATCGCGAGCTGCTCGCCCATCACTATGCCGTCTGGACCGCCATCGACGAGATCGCGGGACAGGTCGACATGTCGCGATGGAGCTTGGCGCAGCATTGCGGGCTCGACCCGACCACGTTCAATCCGTCGAAGCGCGTCAGCGTGAACGGTCTCCCGCGCTGGTCGAGCAGCGAGACGATCGCCACCATCCTGATCACCACCGGCAGAAGCTGGGCCGAGTGGGGCATCTATCTCGATCAGATGAAGAAGATGTACGTGCGTCCTGAAAGCAAGAACCAGGCGTGACGGAAAGTGGCCCAGACCTCATCGCTGAACTTATGCAAGGCGCGGACAATATCGACACGTTGAGCGGCCGCGAACGGAGCACTCTGCTCCGTCGCGCAGCCTCCACGATCCGCAAGTATCACGAAGCGAAGCTGGGCGAGAACGAGCGCAAGCAACTGCCGAGTGTGGGTATGCTCATGGCCGCTGCCGAGACACCATTCGCCGGCTCCAACGCGGAGGTGGCTCGGTCACTGCGATTGGCGGCCGGCCTGATCGCTGGTTACCGTGAGATGGCGATGCTCGCCCAGCACTAGGCTTGCAAGACGAGCCCGTCCGGCCTTTGGCGACCGGACGGACCGCTATACGGCACCCCATTCGCATACCCACCGCTCAGGGGTGCGGGTCAATCTTACGTTCGTCTCGGTGAAAGAAAAGCCCGCCTGACCAAAGCCAAGCGGGCAGTATGCTCGGGAACGCAACTCTGCAGGGAGGTATGATCCCGACAGTGAAAGGTACGGTAGCGAGTTTCAGGGAGTTGCATTGTCCCACCGCCGGTCGAAGCTGACGATTGGAGGGTACAGCAGCGTGACCAGTAGCTGTCCATTCGTTTGATGCAAACGACGGCAGCCACAATCCCGCCCTGAGGCGCGCGCAGATAAATGCGTGCCGGGATTGTTCCGGTGTTCCAACCCGCAGAAGGCATTCATTTATGTCGACGCATCTCACCACCAGCCGCAGCGTTCTCCTCGCTTTGGCGCTCACACTTGCAGCAGGTCCCTCCCTCGCTGCGACCACTGTCAATGTCACGGAAGATGGGAAAACCGAAGACGCCATGACGCTTACGCTTGAGCCAGCTTCCGTGAAAGCAGGCGAAGTCACATTCATGGTCAAGAACGCCGATCCGACCGATGAGCACGAAATGGTCCTGATGCGGCTGAAGTCGGCCGATCA
Organism: Mesorhizobium liriopis; assembly: GCF_024053505.1. GTDB lineage: Bacteria > Pseudomonadota > Alphaproteobacteria > Rhizobiales > Rhizobiaceae > Mesorhizobium_B > Mesorhizobium_B liriopis. Next base: position 28,120 of record NZ_JAMXQS010000003.1, read on the forward strand.
AAAGCTTCCCTTCAACGCCAAGAAGAACCGCGTGGACGAGTCTCAGCTTAAGACCTTGGGAGAGGTCGAAGACATCAAGCCGGGCGCCAGCGGCATGCTGACAGCCACGCTGAAGCCAGGGACATATATGTTGTTCTGCAACATCAAGGGCCACTACAAGGCCGGGATGCACAACACGCTGACCGTGACCAAGTGAGGTTCAGCGAGTTCTCTCCAAAAATGACAAAAAGGCCCCGGCCAGCCGAAGCTGAACCGGGCGACCAAACTAGGCCTTGAAGAAGCAAAGGGCTGAGGCAGATTGGGAGCTTATCATTTGATAGGCTTACCATGCCCTTCTCATCGAACAGACCATCCAACCCCACTGCTGCTCAGAAAGAGATCGAGCGGCGCGCGAAGCTGGTCGATGAGACGTTGGTTCGCATGCTCTCAATGATGGACGAAGAGAGGGCGCAGGCGTTCGCCGACGAATACATCGCCATAATCATCGGCAAGGATCGGCCTGAGCACTTGGCGTCGATGGAGAAGGCACTGGCGCGGGCCTGCCAGCTGCGTACCGACAGGGACCAGTGACGGCACTCGAATGCGAGGCGCGGTGCAGGCGCGCGATGTGTCGAGTGTGTGGCGGGCAAACCAAGCCCTGCCCTTCTACCAAACGCCCCACACCCGACCGAAGCCGAGCTTGGGGCTGTCTTTTTGATACGGCAGAAGTAGCTTGCGGCGATGAATAGCTTCCCGATCGTCGCAACCGTTATCTCGATGATTTTGGGCCTCTCGATCACGAGGCTCTTGCTTGGCTTGGTGACGGTCTTTCGCATTCGACGATCGTCCCAGGCCGACTGGGTTCCGCTCGCATGGAGCGGGGTGCTGTTCGAAATCCAGTTGCAGTTCTGGTGGGCGGTCAACCAGCTTCCTGTACTGCAACCGACCTATGGGTTTGGCGACTTTCTCTTCCTCGTGGCCCTACCGCTGACGCTTTACGTGTCTGCGGCATTGATCCTGCCCAGCCGAGGGGAGGACGAGAAGATCGCCTTGCGCGAATACTTCGAAGCCGATGGCCGCTATGCCCTGCTCGCACTCACAGCCTTCCTCCTACTCGGCTTTCTGATCAACATCTTCTTCTTCAGGTCTCCCATGGAGTCGATATGGGCGCTCATAGATCTGCCGATGATCGTCCTTCCTACGCTTGCGTTTTTCCTCAAAGAGCGAAGGTGCTACGTCGCAATCACCCTTGTCTACCTGCCGCTTGCGGGGCTCGACCTCTGGATCTCGCTGGCGTCCTAGCCCAACAGCCGCCCATCACATCAACCAACAAATGATGGCCGAGCGGAGCACAAAGGCTGAACGCATATTGAACAAAGCGTGCTCGCCCGTCATAGCTCGACGGTTCCGCCTCCACCTTCGCCGGCAGACCCAGCCCCTTATTCACCTTCGGCCAAACCGTGAGCCGCACGCGCGGACTTTCGACCACGATGGGCCAGCCCCAGAAGTTCAGAAAATTGCAGCCGTAGCGCAGGCGGATGTAGTATCAGGCCTTGCTGGGCGGGACCGTCTCTGGGATCGTGATCGCGGTGTCATACACCTCAGCTTCATTAGCTCTGCCGACTGGATTTGATCCTTAATGTTTGTCGGCCAGGCATTCCCCGTGATCGCCGAGCACTTCGATGACACGGCAATCGGAAACGGAGTCATGCGTGCATTCGGTCATACGCGCGACTTCCAGCCGAAGCGCGGTCAAGCGCGCGATCTTGTGGTCGATGTCGGCCAGATGCGCCCTGGCGATCCTGTCAGCCCCCTCGCAGGGGCGGTCAGGCTCGCCGGCTAGTGCCAAGAGTTCACGGATCGGCTCGATTTCGAAGCCCAGTTCGCGCGCATGGCGGATGAAGCGCAGACGCTTGAGGTCCGCACCATCGTAAAGGCGACGATTGCCTTCCGTGCGCGGCGGAGAGGGTAGAAGGCCAATCTGCTCGTAATAACGGATGGTCGGCACTTTAATGCCGCTGGCCCGCGACGCTTCTCCAATCGGGACTGCCTTCAGCAATTTTCCACTTGCTCCTCTAGTCACTAGAGGACGTAGGCGTCTCTCACCTGAGAAGCAAGGAGGCCGGGATGAGCGCTGCATCGAGCGAAAGCCGTTATCGTGTCACCGGGATGGACTGCGCGTCCTGCGCGAGCAAGATCGACACGGCGGTCCGGCGGCTCGATGGGGTCGAGGATGTCAATGTTTCCGTTTCCGCAGGAACGGTGAAGGTTGGGCACAAGGACGATTTCGACAGGGCCGATGTTGTCAGGCAGATCCGCAATCTCGGCTACGGCGCGGAACTCGCGACCGGAAACGCAGGCGCGTCCAGGACGCATGCCCATGCGGATCACGATCACGAACAAGGTCATGCCCACGATCATAGTCACTCGCATGCAAGCCACACGCATGACGATTTGCGCGAGGCTGGTCTTCCCTGGTGGCGCACCAAGAAAGTTCGCCTGACGGCGGCCTGCGCCGTGGCTTTGCTTGCGGCTTATGTGGTGGGGCACCTCGCACCATCGGTCGAGCGACCTGCCTTTCTCATGGCACTTGCAGTCGGTCTCGTTCCTGTCGCGTGGCGCGCGGTCACCGCGGCGCGCTTCGGCACGCCCTTTTCTATCGAGACCCTAATGACGGTTGCCGCAATCGGTGCGGTCTTCATCGGTGCGGAAGAGGAAGCCGCGACCGTGGTGCTGCTGTTTCTGGTGGGCGAGATGCTCGAAGGCATCGCAGCAGGCCGGGCGCGCGCCAGCATTCAGGGGCTCACCGCACTCGTTCCAAAAACGGCCTTGCTGGAACAAGACGGCCAGGCAACAGAGGTGCCGGCCGACAGCCTCATAGTCGGATCAGTCATCTTGGTGCGCCCCGGTGACCGCGTGCCGGCCGATGGCACGGTCGCGGACGGCTCAGGCGAGATCGACGAGGCACCCGTCACCGGCGAAAGCGTTCCCAAGCGCAAGGGGGTGGGCGATCCGGCCTTCGCTGGAACGGTGAACGCGGCAGCGGTCCTGCGGATACGCGTGACTGCCACGGCGCAGGATAACACCATCGCGCGCGTGGTGCGGCTGGTCGAGGAAGCGCAGGAATCGAAGTCGCCCACCGAACGCTTCATCGACCGCTTCTCAAAATATTACACCCCAGGCGTCCTGGTGGTCGGCGCAGTGATCGCCATCTTGCCGCCACTCGTGGCAGGCGCGAACTGGAGCGAGTGGATCTATAAAGGGCTCGCCATTCTTCTGATCGGTTGCCCCTGCGCACTGGTGATCTCGACGCCTGCGGCGATTGCGGCAGGCCTTTCGGCAGGCGCCCGGCGCGGCCTTCTGATGAAGGGCGGTGTAGTGCTCGAAAAGCTCGGCAAGATCACAACCGTCGCCTTCGACAAGACGGGCACCCTGACGGCCGGCAGGCCTGTGGTAACGGATGTGGTCAGTGCCGGACGGTCGGAGCGAGACGTGCTGTCGCTTGCGGCAGCCCTGGAGAAGGGATCGAGCCATCCTTTGGCGATTGCCATTCTCGATCGTGCCAAGAACGACAAGGCGCCCGTTCCGCCCGCCTTCGACGCGCAGGCCGTCGCCGGCGAAGGCGTCGAGGGCACGGTCGGCGGCGATCCGGTGTTTCTCGGTTCCCCCCGCGCCGCCGAGCAGCGCGTTTCGCTACAGCCGGAGTACAAGGCCGCCATCGCCGCGCTCAATGCCGAAGGCAAGACGGTGTCGGTTCTACTGTCACGCGGCGCCCTCGCCGGCTTCATCGCGATGCGCGACGAGGCGCGACCGGACGCATTGCAAGCCCTGGACGAGCTGAAACGGGCCGGCGTGCGCCCGCTCATGCTGACAGGCGACAATCGCGTCACGGCCGAGGCGATCGCAGCGAAGCTCGGGATCGAGGCTCGCGCGGAGCTTCTGCCCCAGGACAAACAGCGGATCGTGCGCGAATTGCAGGCGCAAGGCCTGAGGGTGGCGAAAGTCGGCGATGGCATCAATGACGCGCCCGCCTTGGCCGCCGCCGACATCGGCATCGCCATGGGTGGCGGCACTGATGTCGCGCTTGAAACCGCGGATGCGGCAGTGCTGCACGGGCGGGTCCGCGACGTGCCGAACATGATCGTGCTGTCGAAGAGCGTGATGCGCAACATTCACCAAAACATCGCCATCGCGCTGGGACTGAAGGCGGTGTTTCTCGTCACCACGGTCATCGGCCTCACGGGCCTCTGGCCAGCCATTCTCGCCGACACGGGTGCCACTGTTCTGGTGACGGCCAATGCGATGCGACTGCTGCGCTGGAAACCGGCGAGATAGTTGAAGCAACCTGCTGTGAGCTTGCGAAAAACGAGGAGGACGTGGGTCGCCGATCACAACGATCTGAAGGTAATAATCACGTTTCTCTCCTAACCGTGCCGGAAATGTTCAGCCGTTGGATGCTTTACTAGAGCCTGTTAGCGCTTGAGCCAGTCGAGGGCGGCGAGACAGAGGACGCATAGGAAGCTGGCGGAGGTCTTCTCGTAGCGGGTGGCGACCGTTCTCCACTCCTTAAGCCGAGCCCATAGGCGCTCGACCCGGTTGCAGTTGTTGTAGATCCAATCCGGGCAGGAAACGGCGGCGTCGTGCGGAAACGTCGGGTTCGCTGGTCTGGCGCCGATGTCCCAGATAGGTTCGCGGAACGCATGGCTAGTGTAGCCGCGAACGGCCACGATCCACTTCGCTACCTCGGAAGGCGATCGAGGAGCGAGACGGCGTGCGGCAGTTCGTGGGCCTGCCGCCTGCGAGTCGGAAGGCGATGGCAAGCCCGGCGCCATCGGCTATCACGCAGGCCTTGGTGCCATAGCCGCCCCAAGAGCGGTCTAGCGCTTCATGGCAGTTTAGGCCTGATGCAATTCCCTTTCGTCAGGCGCCCGCTGCCTTCAGGTGTGGCCGGATATTGCTGCCGTTCCCGAACCCTATGCCGAGCCCGACGTCTCGCTCTTGAACAAGCACCAGGATCCTCTCTCAGACGCCGAGCCGCGCCCACCGCGTGAAGGTTTGCGTTGCCGTGCACCATGGGCCGAACTTGGCCGGCAGAGACTACCACTTCGCCCCATTCTGTTGGCGCCAACGGACTTCCTCGACAGTCCGCCGAACGTGCGGGCTCGGCACTCACGCATGCGGGCGGCAGGCCTCAATCAGCGGCTCCAGATCAGACCACTGTTGATCACCCAGCATCACCACTCTCCCTTACCGGAAAGCCAGCGACATAGAGTTGGACCCAGATGCAAAATGGGGCCAACCCTTGAAGCTTCCTCCATACGCTTCCGGCACGAGGTCAGCCTGCGCGTCGCCGCTTCGGATCAAGTCCAGGATCGTGTCCGCAACCAGCTCGGGCGGCTGTGCGAAGGAGGCTGTCTCGGCTTCTTGGGCCTTCGCCGTGTCGCGACCCGATCGCACAGAACCATAGAACTCGGTTGCCGTAATGGAGGGGTGCATAACCGATACAACGATGCCCGCCTGTGCAAGCTCCAGGCGCGCGACGGCGGACAGCATGTTCAGCCCAGCCTTGGAACTTGTGTAGGCTGCCGCACCCGGATAGGTCGCGAGTGTGGCGCCCGAACTGACGTTGACGATGCTCCCGCCACCCTGACTGCGCATAACCGGGATAACGGCCTGCATGACGACAAGGGGTGCGACGAGGTTGAGGTCGAGCAAGCCACGGAAGTCTGCAACCCCGATCTCTTCGATCCCGGCATGCAGTCCTTGGCCGGCGTTGTTCACTAACACGTCGATCCGCCCGAACCTCGCAAGCGTCCGGTCCACCGCTTCGCGTACCTGTCCGGGAAGCGTCACATCGCAAGCGACCGCCAGCGCGTTCCTAATCTCAGTCGCAAGCGTTTCGATGCGGTCTTCGCGCCGGGCTAGGAGCACCACGTTGGCGCCGCGTCTTGCTGCGGCGCGTGCCGTTGCAGCGCCGATGCCCGAGGACGCCCCGGTCACAACTACAACTGCATCCTTGATCTCCATGGCTCTTTCCTCCTTCTCTGCCGCCGTCTGTCTACCTGACGCCGATCATCGCCATCGTATGGAGGGGGAGCGATACGCTGCCCGTGTTTCCGCCGCGTGCCCGTTCCAATCGAACATTTGCCTATTCCTGCTTGATGCAGCATATGTTGGGCGCAAACGAAGAGGCCGATACGCAGATGGGCGACGCCTTCAAGGTGCTGAGGGATTACGCGCTGTCCCGCGCGACAGGCGTGCTGACCCGCACGCCTGTTCCGCGCCTGGACATTCTACGCGTCGCTGCGCCGACCAAGCTGTTCCCCGAGGTCTATCAGCCCCTGGTTAGCCTGATTCTGCACGGCGAAAAGCGACTGGTGATCGGCGATCAGGTCGTGTGCTATGGCGCAGGCGACGCATTCGTCTCGGCTGTCGACCTGCCCGTGGCCGGCGAGGTTGTTGCCGCGAGTCCTGCCGCCCCTTATCTCGCGCTCCGCCTCGTCTTCGATTGCTCGATCGTCGCCGACCTTGTGAGTTCGCTCGATGCCGCCCCGCTCCCGGACATCCCAGCCTTCGGCGCCGCCCCGGTCGATGATAGGCTGATCGACGCATGGCTGCGCTTCTTGCGCCTTTCGGAGGAACCCGAGGAGGTGAACGTGCTGGCGCCTCTTCTGGAGCGCGAGATCCTGTTCCGCCTTCTGCGCGGTCGGCATGGATCGGTGCTGCGGCAAGCTGCCGACCTCAACGGGCGCATCAGTCGGATCGGTAAGGCTGTGTCCGTCATTCGCGCGAACTATGCCGAACCCTTCAGGGTAGAGGATCTGGCCCGCCAGGCAGGCATGAGCGTCTCAGCGTTCCACCGCAGCTTTAAGGCCGTTACCGGTCTATCGCCCCTTCGGTACCAAAAGCACCTGCGGCTCTACGCGGCGCGCCGGATGCTGTTTGTGGGGTCGGGTGCCGTGGCGATGGTGGCATTCAGTGTGGGCTATGAGAGCGCCTCGCAGTTCACCCGCGAATACACGCGTCTGTTCGGCATTCCACCCACGCGCGACGTTCGGAAGCTCCATGCCAGGACCGCTCCTAATCTCGCCAAGGCAGCGTGACCGTCCAGGCTGCCGAACTCCTTCCCGCCACCGATAGCAACGTCGCCCTAGTCGTGCCCCCCCGAGAGCAGAGGGCTCGATCGGGTCAGACGCTAACAGCCCTAATGGGCTTGGGCGCTGCTCACCGCGAGCATCGCATCGTCACTGAAGCGCGGTTGGACGCCTAGGAATGATCCGGCGCGTTTGATGATGTTGCCGGCAAGCGGGGCTGCATTGGAATAGGCGGTGATGCCCATACCCGGCTTTTCCGGGCGTGGATCGTCCACAATGACGAGTACCACGAACTGCGGATCTTCCATGGGCAGGGCTGCGGCAAAAACGTTGAAGTTGTGGTTCTTGGCATAGCGCCCGTTGATGACCTTTTCGGCCGTGCCCGTCTTACCGCCCACCCGATAGCCCTCGATATTCGCCAAGCGGCCCGATCCCTCCACGCCGTTCAGGCGATAGAGATAGCGCATGGCCTGGCTTGTCTTCTCGCTGACGATGGGTCGCGCCACCGCCTTGGCCTCTTCTTCTGTGCGCTTGAGGAATGTCGGTGACAAAAGCTGTCCATGATTGAGGATGCCCGCGATGCCGGCTGCCGTTTGCAGGGGTGTCGTTGCAAAGCCGTGCCCGAACGAGGCGGTGATCGAGGTCGGTTGGGTCCAGACTCGCGGCTGCATGGGGCGCGCCACCTCAGGCAGTTCAGTCTGCATGCGCGTGAGCAGGCCGGCACGCTCGAGAAAGCCCTTGTGGCCCTCAATGCCCACCATCAACGCTTCCTTGGCCGAGCCGATATTCGATGAGTAGCGGAACACTTCGGTGAGAGTAAGAGGACGGCCCTTGCCATGCGCGTCGTGCACGCGCTGGCGACCCACCACGATCGGGCGGCTCGCATCGAACATGGTGGAAAGGTTCGCACCCCCCAGTTCCATCGCCATCGCGGTGGTAAAGGTCTTGATGGTCGAGCCCATCTCCGAGGTGCCCGCCGACATGCGGTTGAGGCGGTCCTTCTCGAGCGCGTTGAACGGGTTATTGGGGTCGTAGTCCGGCATCGAGGCCATGGCGAGCACCTCGCCGGTCTTTGCGTTCAGGATGACGCCACCGGCGGCTGTCGCCTTGTACAGCTCCATGGCCTTGGTGAGTTCGTCATGCACGATGTGCTGGACGCGGGCATCGAGCGAAAGCTGGACGGGTTCAAACGCCCCCTTCACGCCAAGCCCACTCATGCGCAAGTCGACCAGGCCCTGCTGGTCGATCCACTTCTCCATGCCCGACAGGCCCTGATTGTCGATGTTGGTCAGTCCCAGCACATGCGCCATCTGGCTGCCGCCCGGATAGAAGCGCTTGATCTCAGGACGAAAGCCAATGCCGGGCAGCCCGAGTGCGAGGATGTCATGTTGCTGGCGGGGCGTCAGCTGCCGTTTGAGCCAGACAAAACCGGCCTTTCCCTTAAGCTTGCGATAAGTGTCCTCATGGTGAAGCTCGGGCAGCACCGTGGACAGCTTCTCGACCACCTCATCGACATCCGGAATGCGGCGGGGTTCTGCATAGAGAGAAGCGACACGCAGATCGGTTGCCAGGAGCGCGCCATTGCGATCGATGATGTCGGGTCGCGATGTTCCGATAGGGCGCGTCAGCCCATCGCGTGATGGCAAATCGCTGAAGCCGTAGATGACAAGCCGTGCACCGATCACGCAGTAGACCGCACCGAAGACGATCATGGTCATCTTTACACGCGATCTGCTGCGCTGCCCCAAGCTGGCGCGTCCCTCTATGACCGAGGCAGTGTCTTGGTGTGAGGAGCGAAGTGAAGCGAACGTCTTGGAAAGTCTGCTGAGCATCTGGTACGGCGAGCTGGGGAGGAATCAGCACATCCAGACAACCGCCCCTGCGCCTTAATGCAACTTTCTAGCGTTAGCAGGTTAACGCAATTTTACCATGAGCCGTCCCGTTCTGATCCGCCCCGGTGGGCGCAGCGAGCGCATTCAAAAAGCGGTCCACGAGGCTGTGCGGGCCCTACAGGCCGAGAATGCCGAGATCACTGTTGCGCTGATTGCCGATCGCGCCGCCGTGACGCCTTCTACCATCTACCGCCGCTGGGGCTCGCTGGCCGAGCTACTAGGAGACGTTGCCACACAGCATATGCGTCCCGACGCGCAGCCCGTCAGCACCGGAAGCCTGGAAGGCGATCTTCTCGTTTGGCTCGACCAGTTTGTCGATGAGATCTCGACAGGTGTCGGTCGCGCCATGATCCGCGAGCGTGTTGAAAACGTTGCGCTGGCACGGATTGCGGCAGGCTACGCATTCGCCAACCTCGAAACGCTTGTCTGGCGAGCTGTCGAACGTGGTGAGCCGGCGCCCGATCCCGACCGCCTGATGGACCTCCTCGTGGCGCCTGTGATTTACCGCCTCGTTTTTGTGGGGCAAGTGATCGAGAAGGGCTACCAGAAGGAGCTGGTGGCTTTGGCGACTGCATCAGCGCCGCAGCTACAACAGTCGGCACATCAGCCGAGTATCAGGCGATCCTAGAAAAATCCCGCTGATACTTGTGACTTCCATAGTCTGCTTCTTGCCAGTGCTATCCAAGAGATGCCATTCCGCTACCCGCTCCAGTCCCAACGTCCAAACTTCCGCTTCTCATCGGCAGCTTTCGGGTCAGCTTCGGGATATTTGGAACGGCCGGAATGAGGCGCAAAGCGGAATGGCAACTTCTGGGCCGAGAGCGGCCTATCCGGTTGCAGACACAGTCATTAAGAAGCAGACCTTTCGCTTCCGACCTTGTGCTGGACGTCGGCGTATTCGCTGGCGATGCCCACAAGCAGACTCCACCTCTGATCACGAAGCCTCCGCTATAGAATAAATGAAGTTGGTGCGTTGGTAATTCTACTGAAAGCTGCTCGCAGTGAGCATTGCATCGTCATTGAAGCGTGGAGTGACGCCCAGGAATGATCCGGCGCGTTTGATGATGTTACCCGCAAGCGGTGCTGCGTTCCAGAATTATTCTGCCAAAGTAGTGCTAGACGTCAGGTATCCGAAAAGCCGAATGGTGCATCCGGGCGTCGGTAGTCATCTGGAAGGATCTGCCGGCCTATGGGTGGCTCCGAGCGGGCGGTGCAGGCCGTACGATGGCAGAGCCGGCACGCGATACCGATCGGCGTCGCGCCTTGCGCCGGCGCAGGATGCCGTCCGTAGATGAGCCGCTCGGCGTGGTGTGCTTCGCAGACAAGCGCCACGGAACGCTCCACGCGCGCGACGCCATAGGCACCTCCTCCGGAACTGACCGTTCGCGCGATCGAAAGGAAGCGCTGGCCATCCGGCAGTTCGAGCCATTGGGTGGCGATCTTGCCAGGCGTGGCGAAAATCTGGTGGACGCTCCAAAGGGGGCATCCTCCCCCATGGCGCGCGAACGGAAACGTGCCGCTGTTCAGGCGCTTGGAAACGTTTCCGGCGACATCGACGCGAATAAAGAAGAACGGCACGCGCTCCTGTCCCGGCTTTTGCAGGGTCGTCAGGCGATGGGCCGTTTGTTCGAAACTCGTTCCGAACTGCCTGGACAGGGCTTCGATATCGTAACACCGGAAATCCACCGCGCGGACGAATGCCGCGTAGGGCATGACGATCGCCGCCGCACAGTAGGCCGCTAAGGCACGGTGCGCGAGGCGTCGGGCATTTTCGGAACCGAATTTTCCCTCAGTCAGGACATCGCGGATAGAGCCATCGAATTCGAGATAGGCCAATTGCTGCGCGAGCTGGAAGTTCAGGCTTGCCGTGTCCAGCGCTTCATCGAGCAGAAGCTCCTTGCGATGCCAGTCGAGGCGCCGAAGCGAGCCTGTCATAACCTCAGAAGGCAGCCGACGCATGCGAAGATTGTGACGCGCCCTCAGGTAGGCCGCCAATCCGCCGGCATCCGCGACCTGGATCGAAACCCGTTCGGCGGCGGAATCGAGAACAGGAAAGCAGTTCCGCCTTGCAGAAAGAAAGCCACGCAGTTCCGCGATCGGATCGCCTGCCACACTCCCATCGACGAGGACCCCCTCTTGCCGCCGGTCGGCGAGTGCGAACTGCTCTTCCTTGTAGGCGGTGTGAAGACGCAGCATAGCCTCGGCGAAGCCGGGAAAGCTGTGCACCATGTCCGACACCTCCAATGGCGCGAAATCGATGTCAGAAAAAATGGGGTCACTCATCACCATTTTGAGTCGGGCGATGATATCGGGGCCGCTTTCGTCGTCCAGATCGGAGAAATCGACTTTGTAGGCACGTGCCAAGCGCAGCAGTGTTTCAGCCGTGACCGGCCGCTGGTTGCGCTCCATCAGCGCTATGTAGGACGGCGAAATGTCGAGATCGATCGCCATCGCGGCTTGGGTAAGTCCGAGATCGCGCCGCAGGCGCCTCAACCGCGGACCAAGAAACACACCGGGCTTTTCCATACTCATATTACAGCTTTACAAGATTATTTTGTAAAGTGTTACAATCTGACTCCATGAGCAATTCTCTGCTGAAATCTCTCCCAGTAGGTTTCTTGCATGAACAATGCGAACGAGCAGGAGGCTCACATGTCGTATCAGGCGACCATCAACGAAGTCGGCGATCTAGTTGCGGCCAATATGAGCTGGTCGGGGATTTCCGCTGAAGCCGTGGCACGCATGCGGCTGCAGAACCGCTTCAAGACCGGCCTCGACATCGCGCGCTACAATTCCGCGATCATGCGCCGCGACATGAAAGCCTACGACGCGGACCCCTCCAAATACACGCAGTCGCTCGGCTGCTGGCACGGTTTCATCGGTCAGCAGAAGCTCATTTCAATCAAGAAGCATTTCGGCACGACCGACCGACGCTACCTTTATCTGTCGGGATGGATGGTCGCCGCGCTTCGCTCGGAATTCGGTCCGCTGCCCGACCAGTCCATGCATGAGAAGACGAGCGTTCCGGCCCTGATCGAGGAACTCTACACCTTCCTGCGACAGGCGGACTCCCGCGAACTCAACCTGCTTTTCCGCGATATCGATGCAGCCCGAAAGGCCGGCGATCAGGTCAAGGAAAAGCAGCTCATCCATCAGGTCGAGAATTTCCAGACCCATGTCGTGCCCGTCATCGCCGATATCGACGCCGGCTTTGGGAATGCGGAGGCCACCTATCTCTTGGCCAAGAAGATGATCGAAGCGGGAGCCTGCGCGCTTCAGATCGAGAACCAGGTTTCCGACGAGAAGCAATGCGGCCATCAGGACGGCAAGGTCACGGTGCCGCATGAAGACTTCCTGCAGAAGGTGCGCGCCTGCCGGTATGCCTTCCTCGAACTCGGCGTTGAAGACGGTATCATCGTCACGCGCACCGATTCACTCGGCTCAGGCCTGACCAAGCAGATTGCCGTTTCGAAGGAGCGCGGTGACCTCGGCGATCAGTATAACGGCTTTCTCGACTGCGAGGAAATTGCCGCCGACGAGTTACAAAACGGTGATGTCGTCATCAACCGCGACGGCAAGCTGCTTCGTCCCAAGCGGCTTTCCTCCAACCTCTTCCAGTTCCGCGCGGGCACCGGGGAAGACAGGTGCGTACTTGACAGCATCACCTCACTGCAGAACGGCGCCGACCTTCTCTGGATCGAGACCGAGAAGCCGCATGTCGAGCAGATCGCGGGAATGATGGACCGCATTCGCGCGGTCGTTCCGAACGCAAAGCTGGTCTACAACAATTCGCCGTCCTTCAACTGGACGCTCAATTTCCGCCAACAGGTCTTCGATGCCTGGCAGGCGGAGGGCCGCGACGTGTCGGCTTACGACCGCGCGAAACTCATGAGCGTGGACTATGACGGAACCGATCTGGCCGAGGAGGCCGACAACAGGATCCGGACCTTCCAGTCCGACGCCGCGAAGCGCGCCGGCATCTTCCATCACCTGATCACTCTTCCGACCTACCACACGGCGGCACTGTCGACCGACAATCTGGCGAAGGACTACTTCGGAGATCAGGGCATGCTCGGCTACGTGTTGAACGTGCAGCGCCAGGAAATTCGGCAGGGCATCGCCTGTGTGAAACACCAGAACATGTCGGGATCGGATATCGGCGACGATCACAAGGAATATTTCGCCGGTGAGGCCGCGCTGAAGGCCGGCGGCATACACAATACCATGAACCAATTTGCGGCCTGAGCCGCTCGCTTAAGTCGTTCCGGGAATGCCGTTTCAGGCATCCCATTCTCCAGGTCTAGGAATTGAAGCCATGAAGCTACAACCAGAATTTGTCCAACCGAGCGAACCGGCACGCGCCCGCGCGCTCTTCTCGACTGAGGACTTCACACTCATCCGCATGGCCATCAGCGAGTACATGCAGCAAGCAGAGGACCAGAACGAGCGAAGAAAGCTTGCGAACCTTTTCCATCGCTTGGGACGGATGGTGTGACCTCGACGAATTCTATATCCAGGTGTTTGATCCCAGGGTTTGATGGTGTGATCCTTGCAATGAAATGGAAGGCGGCACTATGGGACAGGTTCGCCATAGGAGCGCCACGACCACGCACGCCATCCGAGCAGCGATCGCACGCTTCGCTCGCGACGCTGGGCCGGGAGCTCGGCATCAACCCGAAGACGGTGGCCAAGTGGCGTAAGCGTCAGACTTTGGAGGACCTGGAGACCGGGCCGAACGAGCCGCGCTCAACGACACTGAGTGAGGCCGAGGAGGCCATGTCCGTCGCGTTTCGCCGGCATACGTTGCTGCCGCTCGACGATTGGCTCTACGCGTTGAAGCCGACGATCCCGCATTCGACACGGTCAGCGCTGCACCGCTGCGTCCAGCGGCATGGCATTTCCCGCTTACCGGAAATCGAAGGCGACAAGCCAAAGCGACAGTGCTTCCAACGTTACGCGATCGGCCCTCGGCATGGCCCTCGAACCAATGGCGGGCACTTGCTTCGATCCACATCGATATTGCCAAGGTGCAGACCGCCGAAGGCAAGTTATACCTGTTCGTGGCCATTGATCAGACTAGCAGGTTTGCCGTCACCCAGCTCGTCCACAAGGCTGACAGACGAACGGCATGGGAGTTTCTCAAGCACCTGCTGAAAGCTGTGCGCTACCGCATCCACCCGATCCAAACCGATCGAGCCATCGAGCCGCCACCGGTTGGAGGCCTATGGCGAGAGGCATCCAGTTCGCTGAGCAGCCGCGCAACCGTAACGCTGCCTGGTCCAGGCAGATACGCTTCGACATGATCTGCAAGGCAAACGGCATCGAGCACCGCCTCACGAAGCCGAACCATCCTTGGACCAATGGCGAGGCGCGAGCGGATAAATCGGACCATCAAGGACGCAACCGTCAAACGCTTTCATTACGAGAGCCACAACCAGCTTCTAGCGCACCTCGCCGACTTCATGGCGGCCTACAACCTCGGCCGGCGACTTAAGACGCTCAGCGGGCTCACACCCTACGAATCCATCGCCAAAATCTGGACCTCAGAGCCAGACCGCTTCATCGTCCATCCACTCCACCAGATGCCGGGACTGAACACCCAAAGGCAGGTGAACTACACAAACTGAGGAAGAACCGGTTTGGCGTCGGATTTCTCGGAAGGATCGCTACGTCGCCTGTCACGCGCTCCTCAGGCCGTAAGGGGCCGACCTTGAGCTGCCATAACAGAGTGCAGCGCAGCTGTGACTTCGCGGGGACCTGCGCAGGCAGCCGCCTCAAGTACCTTGGAGATGCTCGGTGATGCTTCACCGCCATGGACCCGCGCAACTGGCTGGTCGAGCCAGTCGAAGACACGACGCTGCAATTCGTCTGCGAGCCAGCCGCCATAAGAAGTGCCGGCGGCACCCTGCTCGACGATGAGGACGTTGTTGGTTTTGCGAATGGACGCCTCTACCGTCTTCCAGTCAAAGCTCGCGCGATCGAGGCTCCTGAGGTCAATAATCTCGGCATCGACGCCCATTTCTTCGGCGACCTGCCGTGTTTTCTCGACCATCGACAGGTAGGTGAGGACCGTGACGCGCATGCCCTGCCGAACGACCTTCGCCTTGCCAAGCGGGATGAAATAATCAAGATCGTCCACCGGTGCCGTTCCCTTGGAATTGTAGAGATCGACATGTTCCAGCACGAGCACCGGATCATTGCAGCGAAGGGCCGAATTCATTAAGCCGACATAGTCGAACGGCGTCGACGGGGCGACGATGCGCCAGCCCGGCGCCGTGGCGAATATTCCCGCCGGGTCCATCGAATGCTGCGACCCGTATCCGGTTCCTATCGCCACCTTGGTCCGCAAAACGAGGGGCATTCCGCCGTCACCGCCGAACATGTGGCGGGCCTTGCCTATCTGGTTGAACACCTGATCGGCGGCGACCCACATAAAATCGGGATACATGAATTCGATGACCGGGCGGACGCGACCATCCGCTGCCATTCCGGCGGCAAGGCCGGTGAATGCATTCTCGCTGATCGGAGTGCCTAGGCAGCGGTCGGGATACTTCTGGGACAAGCCTCGAGTAGCACCATTGGTGCCGCCCCGGAGCCTATGGATATCCTCGCCCATGACGACGATCCGGTCGTCTTTGTCCATCCTTCGACCCATCACGTCCGCCACGAGATCGATGAACTTTGCGTCTTCTACAAGCTTGCCGGAAAAACTCTCCGCCTCCTCGTAGCGAACACCGTCGAACTCACTCAGGTCGCCGCGCAGACCGAAATCTTTGAAATCCTCTTCCGGCCACAGCGCTTGGATAATGCGTCCCCTGCCGTCGACCTGTTCGATCAGCTCACCGGCGATGTCGTTCATGAGTGCCTGGCAATTGGCGCGCAGCCGCTTGATCGCATCCTCGCCCAGGATTTGCCGCTCCATCAACTCGCGGGCCATTCTGTCCAGCGGGTCCCTGCCCCACCAGGCTGCCTCTTCCTCCTTGCTGCGATAGCCGAAAGCGCTGCCGGGAAGCGCGCCGTTCTGGTGGAAATAGCGATAGACGTCAGCCTCGATGATCACCGGACCCTGACCCGACCGCATGATGCGGTTCGCCTCGACGCATGCCAGGTATACGGCAAGCGGATCCATTCCATCGACCTTCAGCGACGGAATGCCGAAGGCCAACCCTCGCGAAGAGAGGCGAGGTTCCGCCGTCGATTCTTCTACGCTCGTGGCAACCGCGTAGCGGTTGTTCTCGATGAAGAACGCCACCGGCAGCTTCCACGCCGCAGCCAGGTTCATGGTTTCGAGCACGGAGCCGATGTTAGTCGCGCCGTCGCCGAAATAGCTGTAGACGACATCTCCGGTCCCTGCCTTCTTGTGGGTGAAGGCGGCGCCTGCCGCCATCGGAACCCCGCCGCCGACGATGGCATTGGTTCCAAGATTTCCGGCTTCCGACCAGCGCAGATGCATCGAGCCGCCACGCCCGCGGCAGAAGCCCTGGGCCAGCCCGAGGATTTCAGCCAGCGTCTTCTTGGAAAGGCCACGAACGTCATCGCCGAACGCCGTCTGTGGGTCGATCCCGTCCGCCTTCACGTAGGACAGCGCCTTTGCCAGAAACTGGTGATGCGCGCGATGCGAGCCGTTGATCTGATCGCTCGTTCGCATGGCGAGCGCCGAAGCGACGGCACCGGCCTCCTGGCCGACCGCGGAATGGGCCGGGCCATGCACAAGCCCTTGTGAGGCGAGTTCGAGAACCTTCTCCTCGAAAGCCCTGATGAGATGCATCTGCGCCAGCATCGTGCCGCCGAGCGAAGGATCGAGCGCGGTCCAGTCCTCGCGCGACGCCCTAATTTCGCGCCACGGCGTGAGCGGGGTGAGATCAATAAATTCAGGCATCGTCAGCCCCGTATTCAGAGTTGGCGGCAGGTTTGTCGTCGGCGATATCGCGAAGCTCGATAAATTCGACGACGAGTTCCTCGGGGCCGTAGACGTAGATCAGTTTCGACCGGCCGTTGCGCAGTTCGACGGGAACGGATGTCGCCCGGTAACCCGCTGCCAGGATGCGCTCGTAGACGGCATCGACGTCGGAAACTTCAAAGCCGACGTGGGTAAGCCCGTTCTTGTCCTGGGGATGCACCCGCGGCAGGTGCTTGGAGCCGTTGTACCGGAAGAGCTCGATTCGATAATCGCCCAGCCGCAGCATCGCCAGACGTATCCGCGCGCCGGGCACGGCCGTTACGGTCGCCAGCTCCGGCTCCGTCCGCTCACTGTCCGCCTCGACGACGAAGCCGAGCAGATCCACGAAAAATGACAGCGCCGCATCGAAGTCGGTGACGCAGAAGGCGGTGTGATGTGGCTTTTTGATGAGGTCCGCTAGCGAAGCCCGGTGGGTTGGGCTGGCAGCCGATGCGCTCTCGCTAGGCATTGTTCATGCCGCCATCGACATTGATGACCTGACCCGTGATATAGCTGCTGTCATCGCCGCAGAGGAACCGGAGGACGCCCGCGACCTCAGGCGGTTGTCCCCACCGTTTCAGAGGGATTTCTGCCAGCAGTCTGTCGGCGCGGGTGTGGCGGATGTCTTCCGTCATCTGCGTCTGGATGATGCCAGGAGACACGGCGTTGACCAGAATGTGGGGAGCGAAGCGGCGGGCGAGAGCACGCGTCATCCCAACGACGCCGCCTTTGGATGCCGAATACGCCAGATGATCCGGCGAACCGCGCCTGAACGCGATGGAACTCGTGAGAATGAGCCGCCCCGGCGCCGCCTTGGACAGGAGCGGCGCAAAGACGCTGGCCAGATTGAACACGGAGGTCAAGTTCACCGCCATCGTGGTGTCCCAGACTCCCTTGAACTCCTCTGAAGCGTCATCGTCGATGTAGACGCCGGCCAGATGAACGAGCGCGTCCAGCCTTTCGAGTCTCTCCATGAGGTGTCGACACGCGTCGAAGGAGGTCAGATCCACCGCCGCGAGTTGCACGGCGGCATCCTTTCCCAACTCGCTTTCGAACCTCGAAAGCGCTGCCGCATCCCTGTCGACGAGCACGAGGTGCGCTCCGTCCGCCAGTGTGAGTTTGGCAAACTCGCGCCCCAAGCCGCCCGCGGCGCCGGTTATTAGGATAGTCTTTCTGTCTGTCATGCCGTTCAATAGACCAGTAGGCACCGGCCGCGCGAAACATTGCGCACCCGAGGAATGAGGAGGAACCGGTGAGGCAGCAGCTGTTCCCTGCCTCGCCGACCATCGTTACTGCTTCATGGCCTGCTGGCCGAGCTTCATGCAATCGTTGCTGATGTAGTTGCCGTACTCGGGCACGTAGCCCTCATCCTTCGTCCCGGTGAGGTATCGGCTCTGTTCCCTCCAAAGGTTTTCAGAGACGTAGTTCACCTCGATGGGTTCGTAGACGTACCGCCAGTTCTCGTAGACGATCTCAGCGCCCTTCCTGTCGAGCCCCTGATGCTTCTGCATGATCTCGAGGACCCGCTCCTTATTCTGGGGATCCTGGACGAACTGGCGCAACTCGATGGTCGCCTTGCAGAAGGCGTGCGCGATGTCGGGATTCTCATCGGCGAAGTCGGAGTTCACGAGCCAGAGACCGTTGATCAGTCCAAAGCTGTTGTCGGGCCCGGAGTTGGCATTGACAGCGGTTTGGTACTCGATGCCCTGTTCGGCGAGGAGGCCGTCTTCGGGAATCCACGTGACGAGGAAATCGACCTGCTTGTTCTTGAAGGCAGCGAGCGCACTTGCGGCACCGCCGGTGGGGACAAAGGTGATCTCCTTATAGTCCAGGCCACCCTGTTGCGCGAGCAGCTGCACGAAGACCTGAGTCTGCGCGCCGAGCGCGGTCACGCCGACGGTCTTGCCCATCATGCTCTTGACGTTTTCGAGCGAGTTCTCGTTCACCCCGACGCCGGGATCGGCAAGTTCGATCTCCTTCTGGGCGATGATATTGTAGAAGCCGGATTCCGCGAAAGGCCCGGCGACCCGCAGAGCGCGGTTCTGCTTGAGCGCCGGCAGATAGAGCGCCGGATAGCCGGGGCCGAACTGCACAGATCCGCTGGCGAGCGCCGAGGTGATGGCCGGCCCGCTGGTCGCCTGCGCAAATTCCGGCTTGAGCCCATTCTTCTCGAAGATGCCCTCATCCATCAGGATGCCGACTTCCAACGCTTCCGACGATCCGTTGAAATAGATCATCGATATGGTCTTCTGCTCCTGGGCCGCTGCGACCGACGAGATCGCTGCACCGACCAGGCCGATGGCGAGGCCACGGCGAAACCCACGGCTGCTGTACATACGACAACGCATTTGATCCTCCATTACTTTGTCTGCTTTCCTTTATTTCCAGGACATGATGCGCTTCTCGACCCTGCCGGCGATCCAGTAGACGCCACCCGAAATGACACCCATCCAGATGAGCGTTCCATAAACGGCATCCATCCTGAATTGCGCGGAATAGAGCATGATGAGCTGGCCCATGCCGGCGCGCGCCGCGACGATCTCCGAACTGACCACACCGAGCAACGCGTAGGTAAAGGCGAGGCGCAATCCAGAAAAAATGGATGGCCAGGTAACCGGCAGCAGCAGGCTGAAGAAGGTCTTGCGCTTGCTGAAATTCAGGGTTCGCGCCAGCATGCTCCAGTCGGGATCGACCGACTTAACGCCGGCGCGGCAATTGTAATAAAGAACGAAGAACACTAGCGAGACGCCGACGGCGACTTTGCCCGCGGTGCCCAGTCCGAGGAACGCGATGAAGACGGGAGCCAGCGCGATGCGCGGCAGGCTGTTCAACGCCGAGGCATAGGGCTCGATGGCGGCTTCGACGCGCGGCGACAGCGAGACCGAGATGCCTGCCGCGATCCCCAGAACGCTCCCGATGAAGAAGCTGATGAACGTCGCCTGCATCGTCGAACTGACATTGCGCCAGAATTCGGAGTCGGAAACGCTTTCGCCCAGGAATGTCGCCACGTCTCCCGGCGTACTGAGGTAGAAACTCAGGCTTGGGTTGAAGCGTATGGCGATCCACCACAGGGTGACGAAGACGATCCCGGGGATGAATCTCTCGATCACTTGCGTCCAGTCTTCCCGGCGCCATCCGGCGCGCGCGGAATCGGCTTCTGAAACCATGGACTGTTTTTGCGAAATCATCGTCACGATGCTTGTCCTCTAGCCCAGCAGGTCGCGGATTTCGGCGAACACCTTGCCAAAGCGCGGGTCGGCGAGAACCGTCTCCGGATCGCGCGGCCATCCGAAGGGCATCTTGTCGTCGTAGATGATCTTGCCCTTGCCGAGTACGATCACCCGGTCTGCCAGTGCGATGGCTTCAGGCAGGTCGTGGGTGACGAAGATGACCGTCGACGCTCTTTCGGCCCACTGCTTGAGGAAGTCCCGCTCGAGGGTGAGCCGCGTCTGGGCATCCAGCGCCGCGAAGGGCTCGTCCATCAGAAGGATGTCGGGGTCGAGAACCCAGGTGCGGGCGATCGCAACACGCTGCCGCATCCCATGGGAGAGAGACTTGGGATAATAATCCGCGAAGTTGCCCAGCCCGACGCGTTTCAGTTCGCGACGCGCGCGGGCGCGACGCTCCTCAGCCGGCACGCCCTTCGCTTCGAGCGGCATCTCGACGTTCTTCTGTGCCCGCCTCCAAGGGAACAGGCAGTCGCGCGCGAACATGTAGCCAATATGTTCACGCCCTTCGGCAGCCTCCTTGCCGTGTATCCTGATGTTGCCTTGCTTGGGCTCGATCAACCCGGCAAGCAGGTTGAGGATCGTCGTCTTGCCACATCCGCTCTTGCCGACGAGAGCAACAAATTCGCCCTCCCGTATCTGCAGACTGATATTGTCGAGAACCTTAGTACCAGGGTTTCCGCTGAAGGATACGGACACGTCCTCTAGAACGACGCTGCATGCCTTCTCGGTGTCCGGCGACACCTCCTTCTCGACTGCCCTCAACAACTCTGCTCTCCCTTGTATGTCGTCCTTTCCGCAACTCTTCACTCGAAACGTGGAGTAACCTGCCGGATGTAGGATGCGGGTGGCTCAGGAAGTGTGAGGAAGCGCGGATGGAACCAGTATCCCGCTCCCAAAAGCGACTGCTTTCATTGCAGCAGATGCGATGCGCTATCGCGCATCTAAAGCCATCTGACTGCCTTGGAGAATAACCACGGAAGTTCTGGAAGCTCGGTCTGAGCGAAATCTCGCCATACCGACACTTCCATTTCCGCACGCTTGGTCACGCCGCGGCGATCTCGCTATGAGGAGCCGGACGACTGCGGTTTAACGACACTACGAACCGCATCGAGCGGAAGTGATTTCACAATCACTGACTTTCCTCCACGATCTAGCGAAAGCCCACTCGCTCGGACCAATGTCTCATCCTATTGACGATCAACCTAAAAAAAAACGAAAAATACCGAAGACTAGCTTTAAAAAATTCGATTTTCTTTGATTGGATGATCGTGAGGTAGAACCTAAAAACAATCGCTCCCGTTGGAGGGACGTCGAAGTGGTTGAGCAGGTAGTGCAGACCGGTGGGCGTGACGTCGAGCGCAAGGGCCTCGAGCAGTATGCCTGAATTTCGGTTGGCAAGGCGAACCTCCGCCTCCGAGAACATCCCATCCTCGGTAGTCCTGCCATGTGGCGGGTCAGGGAAGGGATTCGGACTTCTGGCCATCCGTGGCCCTATCGCCCTGCCGAGCCGGCAGCCGGGCGAACCCCGGCCCCCTCTTCCGCAGCTCTGGTCAGAGCAGCTTCAGCGTCTTGTTCTGCACCAGAAGCCGGTAGTGTCCAATCTCGTAGTTAGGCTTCAGCGGATCGTCGTCGAAAGTGTCGTCCGCATAGTGATACAGATGTGTCTTGCGCTGGAAGGATTCCGGCAATGTGAGCATGTCAGCGATCGAGGAATGCAGCGTGTTCAGGTCGCCGCCCAGCACGTTGGTCGGCCCGAAACGGCACTCGTGCAGGATAACGTCGGCACGGTCGAGCCATTCGATGAGATTGCGGTCGAAGCCGGTGTCCGAGCTGTAGCCGAACTTGAAGTTGCCGAAGTCGAACATGTAGGCGACGGTGCGCGGGAAGTGCTTCGTCACATGGGTCTCGACGGTGAAGCCGCCGAAATCGTGCTTGTCCTGCAAGGGGATCGGCTCGAAGAACCAGTCCATCGATGCCAGTCCGCCGTCGCCGCGCGCCGATTCCTCCATCGCCGTGCGCAGATGCGTCCAAAGGTCCTGAAGCAGCCATTTGGGCGCGTAAAGCTTGATCGGATTTTCGGTTTTGAAATACTGCCAGTATGCAAGCTCCTCGACGCCTCCGACATGGTCGGCGTGCATATGGGTTATGATGAGCTCCTTGTACCGGTCGATGGTGACCTTGCCTTCCCCGTTCTTGTTATTGTCGGCGAGCATCTTCGGTATGTAAGCGGGGCAGTCGATGAAAATCTCACGACCGTCCATGTTTAGGATCATGTTGCTGTACCAGAATTTCTCCGTGAACGCGTCGCCAACACCGAGCGGGTACAATGTTATAGATTTTACCACAACCGCCTCCTCCCGAGACAGATTTATTTGCGATACAAATTTAACATGAAGAGATATCTTTCGGAGCAGTGTCAAATATTCATTATTTTATATGACATATTTCGTTTATATCAATTAAGTCCTTTAAGGTCTCGAAGGCGTGAAGAATGGCGCTGGTACGAGTATCTTGTTTTCGATGTTGTCTACCAGCGGGCGCATCTGAACGGCATAGTCCTGCCACTCCTTTGATGCTTGAAGATTTTTGCGGCGTTCCCAACGGTCGTCCATGCTGTCGTAGCCCCACATGTGAACTACCTGATTGAGGTTTCCGATGTCGGTGTAATAGTATCCGACCATGTTGCCGAGGATGCGCTTCTGCACTTCCATTCCCTCTTCCTCGTAAAGCTTCAGGAACTTCGGGACGTTTCCGTTCTTCAGCGTGTAGGTGCGCATGTCGATGAACATTCTGGACCGTCTCAATCCTAGTTGCGAAAAAGCGGTTGCATGTTGGCGGTCATCCGATGACCTCGTCGGTTCGATCGTCCGTCTCTCCGAAGCGCTTCAGAGTGGCCGGCTTCGTCCCGGCGTAAAGGCGCTCCAGGTTGCCGGCAATCTTGGCGTTCTCGCGTTCGAACAGACACTCGCCGTTGAGGTCGGACGCGACCAGGAACGGACCCATGCGGCTGCAGCGTATGACCCACATAGCCTGGGCGATGCCGAGTTCCTCGTGCCAATGCACGGCTTCGACATTCTCCACGCCGCGCCCCAGCAGCGCGCCGGTGCCATAGCCGACGGTCGAGAGATACACGGCGCCGTTCGGCACAAAGTAGCTCTTGTAGTCCTTCGACGACATGCCGCCCTTGCCGATGATCAGCTTGGCGCCGGTTTTGGCCATCCATTCGGGCAGCCACTTGGCGAAACGGAAGCTCGCGGTAGCCGTCACAGCGCCGAGGTCGAACGAACCGTCCTTGCGGATAGTTGCCGCCGGAGAGCAATGAAAATTGGCCGCACTTTCGGCCGGCAGTTCCAAGGGAATGTTCGCCCGCTGCTCCAGCGCACGCATGTAGACGCCCTCGCGCGCCGTGTACACAAGGCCGTTCAGGTAGACCACGTCCCCAAGCCGCAGCGACGCGATATCTTCCGCGCTGGGCGTCGTGCTCAATTCGATTTGGCGCAGTTTCATTCCGCGGCCTCCAGCATCGGCTCCCATTCGACCGTTTCCCGACGCTGGTAGTCTGTGAACCACTCGGGATCGGTGCGATATTCGACACGTCCGTCGGGGAACACGCGTGCCACCGCGCGGCGCGACGACAGACAGAAGGCATGCACTGACATCTGCATGCCGCCGGTGTGGCAGTACCCCACTTCGATATTGGCATCGATGACCATGTTTTTCCCGACGAAACCCATGGCGCCCATGCCAATCGAGTTGCCGAGCTCTTTCAGCTCGTCTTCGAGTGATGCGATCTTCGGATCACTGTTGCGGCTGCCGACTATGCGCAGGCAGGCGGCGCGCTTGCCGAGCACCATGCAAGTGTCCTTGCAGCCGCCAATCCCAATGCCGATGATAGCTGGCTGGCAGGCAAGCCCGCGCTTGCCGAAGGCGACGAGGCAGTCAAGGTAGAAACGCTTGATGCCTTCGATCCCGTCGGACGGGAATAGCATGCGGTAATCCGTCCCGAACAGGCCGCCCTTGTGGACCGTGATCAGGTCGATCCACTCGCCTCCCGGCTCATAGCCGTATTCGATTTCGGGGGCGCCAATGCCGATGTTGTTGTTATGGTCGGTGCGCCAAAGGGGATGGACGCGGTTCGGACGCAGCGGCAGTTCGTAGGTCGATTGCGCCGTCGCACGCCGCAGCGCCGCCTCGAGCGCGATCGGCCCGCCTTCGATCATGGTTCCGTTACCCATCTTGACGTACCAGCGCGGCGTTCCGGTGTCGCCGCACATGGCTCGACGATCCTGTTTGGCCGCCTCGTAGTTCTCCAGCATTGCCTGCAGGACGTAGGAACTGAGGTCGCCATCCTCGGTGCTGGCGGCCTGCTTCAAGCCGTCTAGATAGTCGTCAGGAATTTCGATCGCGGCTTTGGCCATCAACTCCTTGGCCGTCGCCTCGATAAGATCGATGGAAATCATGATACCTCCGTCTGCGTGTCGCGGCCGGATACGTCCCGGCCGGAACGCGCAATCCAATTCAATGTGCCGCCACAAGTGTTTCCGGCTCGCCCGCCGGAAGTATCGTCTCGCCGGGCCGTACGATCGTGAAGAGAACGGGTTCGCGAGATACTTCCAGTTCGCCGTGAACCCGGCGCGCCACCGTAAAATAGGATGTGTCCAGGTCGCCGGGTTCCGGAAAATCCTCGCGGAAATGTGCGCCGCGAGAGTTTTCGCGAGCGATGCCAGCCGCGGCGATCACCTCCGAAATCTCGGTCAGCGACGCCATGTTTAGCCAGTCGTGCCAAGTGAGGTTGAAGGCAAGGTTCCCACCGTCGACGCCGGTCGCCGCCAGCTTGTTTCGGATTTCGGCGATACGGTTCAGCGCGCGCTTCATGCCGAAGCCGGTTCGCGTCACGCCGGCGTCTTCCCACATCGCTTCCTGCAGATTGTGCCGCAGCGCCTGCACGTTTCCAGGCTTCACGGCGAGCGGGTGGATGGCGCGCCCGACCTCGGCCGCCAGCACGCTCTCGTCGGGATCGCGAAGGGCCTTCATAGTGCGGATATCGACGCCCATTGTGTCGCCGGCGACGCCGCCGAAGACGGTCGAATTGGCGACGCCGTTGCCGCCAAGCCGGTTGGAACCGTGCGCACCGCCCGCGTCCTCGCCGGCAACATACAGTCCATGCAGCGCCGTGCGCGTATCAGGATCGACGATGACGCCGCCCATGAAGTAATGCGCGGTGGGAACCACCTCGACCTTGCCAGCCGCCAGGTCGAAGCCGGAATCGGCGCAGCGCTTGACCATGCCCGGGAACTTCTTGCGCACGTTGTCCGGGCCGAGATGGCTCATCGAGATGAACATGCCGATCTGGGCGGGATCGTTGTTCTTGCGCATCTCGGAATAGATTCCGCGGCTGACGACGTCACGCGTCGCGCGTTCTCCGCGGGAATCGTATTCGAACATGAACCGATTACCCCTGGCGTTGAGCAACTGGCCGCCCGCGCCGCGCAGGCCCTCTTCAAGCACCGTCCCCGTCATGCGCGTATGGTCGCCTGCCAGCAGTCCGGTCGGATGGAACTGCACCATCTCCATGTCGCGAAGCGGAAGGCCGACGCGAAGGGCCATCGCCAGCCCGTCCATCGTCTTGTCGCCGGACGGCGTGTGGTACTTGTACATGGTGGGGCCGCCGCCGGTTCCCATCATTACGCATTTGGCGCGCACGAAGCGGAACCCGCCGGTGCGCATGTCGATGAAGAGCACGCCAGCCAGCGCGGCGCCGTCCTTGGTCGGGATCAGGCCTATGGCGCGATGTTCCTGAAGCTTTTCAATCGGACGCGAGAGCACCTGCTCCATCAGCCGGTTGATGATCTCGATGCCGGTAAGGTCGCCCTTGTGCACCGTGCGGTCCGCCGTCTGCCCGGCGAACGCCTTCTGATGCAGGGTGCCGTCGGGATTGCGGTCGAAATAACAGCCAATTTCATTTTCGAGTTCGCGGATGCGCACCACGGCCTGCTCGCACAGGCGCCACGCCATGTCCTGGTTGGGCAGCCACTTGCCGCCATTGATCGTGTCCATGAAGTGGCGCTCGACCGTGTCGCCGCCACCCAGCGCGACATTGTACCCGCCCTGCACCATGCGGGTGCATCCGCATTTGCCGATCAGGCCCTTCACGGCGAGCGTGATGCGGGTTCCGGGAGGCGCACTCTCCTGCGCGTGAAGCGCGGCGAAGAGCCCTGCCCCGCCCGAGCCGAGGATGAGTATATCTGTATCGAGACGTTCGATCTGGACTTTCATGTCTACACCGCGCGCAGGACGAAGGATCCGGAAACGAAGAAGGCGAAAGCGATTGCCGCCGCGGTTATCGTCTTGCGCTTGCCCGACCAAGGCAGAAATTCAAGCGCGAGGAGCCGCACGCCGCCGAAGAAATGCACCGCCAGCAGGAAGACTAGCCCGCCCTCGGCGAGCTTGACGGTCAGATGATCCGTGAACCGCAGCAGCGCATCGGCGGTCTGCGGCTGGCTAATCACCATCGACAGCAGTAGGAAATGGAACGGCAGGAAGAGCGCCAGCGCGAGGCCTGAGACCCGATGCAGGAAATAGGCCAGCCAGAGTGGATGAGAGCGATGCGGCCGTATCATGCGAACGTCACCTCCAGAACGGCGCGCGCGCCCATGATAAGCAGCAGCGCTCCGATGAGCCATGTCGTCGCCTCGAGCCATTTCCCTTTCAGCGAGAACGTCTCGTGGATGATAACGCGCACGCCGATCGCCGCATGCACGGAGACCGCGGCGACGAAGGTTCCGTAGAACAGGAACCACGTGACGCTGCCCTTCGTGCGTCCGAGTATCTCTGCCGTCGTCAGGCCGCCCTGGATTGCGTAGATCATGACGGCGAGATGTCCGAAGACGAGCGGGATCATGATCATCGCGCTCAGGCGCTGGGCCATGTAGAGCCGCGCGTTCAACATTGCTTGCTTCCGCGCCTGAAGAACGACTTCGCGGTCTCCCGCTTCAGGCCTGCGATGGAGCCGAGCGGATCGAGGTCGTTTGGGCAGAACTTCGTGCAGCTGCCCTGCGTGTGGCAGTTGTGGCAGCCACCCGAACCCGACACCGCGTCGAGGACGGCCTGCTTGTCGACGACCTTCTCGTCGTTGAATAGGGTCCAGGCGCGCTGCAGCGCGGCAGGGCCGAGATAGTCCCGGTTGCTGGAAACCGTATCGCAGGCTGCGTAGCACACCGCGCAGTTGATGCACTCGATGCCATTGTCGGCCGCCTGTCGTTGGGCCGTGTCCGGCTTGACCTCTTGGATGGGCATGTCACGCGATCGGCTGGCCCGATGTACGCCACCCGCCTTCACCCATTTGTCGAAGAACGGATCCATGTCGGTCGCGAGGTCCTTGATGACCGGCAGGTTGCGGAGCGGTGCGATCTCGATCTGGTTGTCGCGCAACACCCGCTTCACATGTGTTCGACACGTCCAGCGGGGTTGCCCGTTGACCATCATGGCGCAGGAACCGCACATGCCGACACGGCAGGCGTAGCGATAGGACAGCGACGGGTCGGCCGCCTGCTGGATCCAAGTTACGACGTCGAGGACGGTCTGGTTGTCCTGCGCGGGAACCTCGAACGTCTCGAACTTGCCCGTCGAGCCCATGCCGCGCCAGACCGATATCATCATATTGGCACGAGCTTCGGTCACGACGCACTCCTCCTGCCTTCGCATGAGACGGATGGCAACCGAAGGCGCTGGCTAGGTGCTGGCCGAGCCATGTTACTTTCTCTTCCCGCGCATCACGGACCAGCTCACATAGAGAAGGCTACCCGCCAGCAGCGCCTTGACTAGGTCGCCGAGCACGAACGGATACAAACCGAGCGCCAGCAGCGTCTTGTCGAAGCCGATGACCGAGCCCAACCAGAGCAAGCCCGTGGGATAGATGCTGGCAGTAGACAGCAGGCCGGCGCCCATCGCCGTCAACATGCTGCGCCCCCATCCGCGCTGCGCAAGCAGGCCGGCAACTACGGCCTGGACCAGGAAGCCGATGATAAATCCGCCGGTCGGCCCAAGCAAATAGGCGATGCCGGCGCCCTGCATGGGCGTGCCGGCGAACACAGGCCAGCCTGCCAGCCCTTGGACGATATAGGCGAGGATTGCCGCACCGCCGCGCTTCGGACCGAGCGCGAAGCCAAGGCCGATGGCCACGAGCGTCTGCAGCGTGAGGGGAACGGGATCGAAGGGCACCGTCACGTGAGTCGCGGCGGCCATGAGAAGCGAGCCGCCCGCAACCAGGAGAACGTCGGTCGCAATGGTTTTGCTACTCGACCGCGATTGATGTGCTTCGAATAGGGCCGTCATATAGATCCTCCACTTCCTGCGCAGCACAGGCGACGCTTCGATTTTCTGCGCTTGACCTGCGACGCTCACTTGTCGCGCCAGTAGGCGCGCCCGTTCAGGCCGCCGTCGATGACCAGCAATTGTCCAGTGATGTACATGGCGCCCTCGCCCGCGAGGAACACGACGGCGTCGGCCACGTCCCGAGGGGTTCCCAGGCGGCCGACCGGGACCATGCGCGCCAGTTCGCCGAGGGTGTCGCCAGCCATGCTGTCGAGAAGCGGCGTATGGATAGGTCCTGGTGCAATGCCGTTGGCCGTGATGCCCGCTCCGGCGAATTCCTGAGCGGCGGATTGCATCAGGCCGATCAACCCGGCCTTAGAGGCGCCATAGGCTGCCATGTTGCGCGCGCCGCGCGTCGCCAGGACGGACGACGTGAGAACGATCGAACGCGCGCCCTGCGTTTCAAGCATGAGAGGCACGAACGCCTTGATCGTGTTGAAGCTGCCGGTCAGGTTTACATCGATGACGGATTTCCACAGTTCTTCCGAAGTCTCCAAGATCGTCCCGCCGGGGCCGATACCCGCGTTGACGATCAGCGCGTGCAGGCCCCCAAAGCGCTTCTTCACTTCACCTGCTGCGGCGGCGATCTCGGACGGGTTGCAGATGTCCGCAGGCAGCGACATCAGGCGGTCGGCATATTGCTCCAGGCCGTCGAGCGCCGGCGCCTGTTTGTCGACCATAGCAACCGAATATCCTGCCTCGAGAAAACGGCGGACGGCCGCACTTCCGATACCCCCTCCGGCTCCCGTAAGGACTGCGATTCGGCTGGACGATTCAGGCTGCAACTTCAATTCCTCGGCTGGCTACGAACGCACAGCCGCTTCCGTGTGCGCAATGCTTGGTCGGAGTGCAGTTGGAAACTAGGCCAGATTTATCTTGAAAAGAAACGAAAAATATCAAAGGTATGATTTATCAATATTCATACTACGTGGCGTTTATGTCGATACGAGATGTGAAGACTCTGCTGGCTGTCGTCGAAGCCGGATCTTTTGCCGGTGGCGCGACCGCGGTCCGCAGGACGCAGTCGGCGGTAACCGTCCAGATCAGGTCTCTCGAGGCGGAACTGGGCATAGAACTGTTCGACCGCAGCAAGCGACCGCCGGTGCTGAACGAGGCCGGACGACGCTTCATGAGCAAGGCGACCGAGGCCGTGCAGGCTTATGACCGGCTGTTCTACGGCAACGACGAGGTGCCGGTCGAAGGCAACCTCGCGCTTGGCGTCGTACCGAGCGTGATAACCGGTATGATGCCGAAGGCGCTGGTGGCCATGCGGGCGAACTATCCGCATCTCCATGTCCAGCTCTCGATGGGTCATTCCGCTGAGCTGGTGACTCGAGTCAGGCAAGGCAGCCTCGACGCGGCGATTGTTAGCGATCTGGTGGAAGGAAGCGCGGGCGTCGAGTGGCACCCGTTCCTGCGCGAGCCGCTCATCTGCATCGCGCCCCCCGATGCACCGCTTCGCAAGGCGGAGGAACTCATCACGACGATGCCGTTCATCCGCTACACCCGGCATGCTTGGGTCGGTGAACTGATCGACGCCTTCCTGAAGCGCAGACGCTTGCAGGTCTCCGAAATGATGGTCCTGGATACGCTGGAAGCGGTCACCACGATGGTCCATCACGGCCTCGGCGTGTCCATCATCCCGCAGCGCCGGCTGATCGATCCCAACGCGCTCGCGGTGAGGCAGCTCGCCTTTTCGGGCACGGCGACATACCGAACGGTCGGGCTGGTCCACCTGCCCGACAACGAGCGGGTCACGCTGGCGGAAACGCTGCTGGAGGAGTTGCGCAAGCTGACCTCCGGCTTCGACCTCGACGGTCCTTCTCGCAGAAGTCACCCTGAGCTGACCAGACCGGGGCCGGTCAATCGTGGACCTTCAGCATGATCTTCCCGATGTGCCGGCTGGTCTCCATGAGCTCATGCGCCTTGGCCACCTCGCCCAGATCGAAGACGCTATGTACTAGCGGACGGATTTCGCCCGCCGCAAGCCTAGGCCAGACGGCCTCGCGAACCTTCGAGACGAGACGCGCCTTCTCCTTGTCGGAGCGGGCGCGCAGCGTCGAGCCGGTCAGGACCTGGCGGCGCATCATCATATGCGTGAGGTTCAACGTGACGGTGCTCCCCTGCAGGAAGGCGATCGACACGTGCCGGCCTTCGACCGCCAGCGCACGCAGGTTGCGCATGACATAGTCGCCGCCGACCATATCGAGAATGACGTCGGCGCCGCGCCCGTCGGTCAGCGACTTCACAACCTCGACGAAATCCTCGCGCCTGTAGTTTATCGCTCGCTCTGCGCCGAGCATCGCGCAGGCCATGCACTTCTCGTCGGAGCCGGCGGTCGCGAAGACGCGCGTGTTTTGCGACCTGGCGATCTGGATCGCCATAGTTCCGATGCCGCTCGACCCTCCATGGACGAGGAGGCTCTCTCCTTGCTTCAGCGCTCCGGCCTCGATCACGTTCGCCCACACGGTCAGAACCGTTTCCGGCACAGCGGCAGCCGTCAGCATGTCGAAGCCGTCGGGGATGGGCAGACAATGCGCTGCAGGCGTCACGCAATATTCCGCGTAGCCACCGCCCGGGAGCAGCGCACACACGAGGTCGCCCACCTTCCAGTTATCGACGCCCTCGCCGACCGCGGTGATCTCGCCTGCGCCCTCCAGCCCTAGGATCGACGTCGAGCCCGGCGGTGGCGGATAGGAACCTGCGCGCTGCAACACATCGGGGCGGTTGACGCCTACGGCATGCAGGCGGATCAACACCTCGCCCGGCCGAGGCTCAGGTATCGCCGCAGATTCCAGTTGTAGGACTTCCGGGCCACCCGGACCAGTGGCCGCCACCCTGCGCATCGTTCCCGTGGAACTCGGAGCTGCGCCTTGCGTGCCTCCGGTCCCAGTCAATGCGCCGCGTTCCGTTCGTCCAGCCAGCGGGTGTGGATGGACGCTTCCTGGAATGCCGGGTTCTTCAGCAGCTCGCGATGGAACGACAGCGTCGTCGGAATGCCAGCGACCTGAAAATCATCCAACGCCCGGCGCGACCTTTCAAGCACTTCCTTGCGGTCGCGACCGCCGACCAGCAACTTGGCGATCATGGAATCGTAGTGCGGCGGGACTTCGTATCCCTCGTAGACGTGACTATCGAGCCGGACATTCTTGCCTCCTGGCGCGCGCCAGCGGATGATTCGGCCCGGACCGGGCGCGAAGCCGCGCACCGGATCCTCGGCGCAGATGCGCCACTCGATCGCGGCGCGGTCGGGAAGCGTCTTCATCTGGTCGAAGGAGATTTGCTCGCCGGCGGCGACGCGCAACTGTTCCACCACGAGGTCGAGGCCGGTCAGCAGTTCGGTGACCGGGTGCTCGACCTGGATGCGCGTGTTCATTTCGATGAAAAAGAATTTCTGGGTCGCTACGTCGAAGATGAACTCGATCGTGCCGGCGTTGCGGTATTCGATCTTCTCGATCATCGCGAGCGCCGCATCGGTCATCTCGCGGCGGACCTTGTCGCTCATCAGCGGTGACGGAGCTTCCTCGACCAGCTTCTGGTGGCGGCGCTGAACGCTGCAATCGCGCTCCCAGAGATGCCTATAGTTGCCGTGGCTGTCGCCGAAGACCTGCACCTCGATGTGCCTGACATTCTCGAAGAAGCGCTCAATGTAGATCTCGCCGTTACCGAAGGCCGACAGGGCCTCGGCAGACGCCTGCTCGAACATCGACTTGAAGTCCGTGATGTCGCGGACGACCCGCATGCCTCGCCCGCCGCCGCCCGCGCTGGCCTTCAGCAGCAGCGGGAAATCCATTTCCTTCGCATATGGCAACGCGGCCTCGGCCGACACGAAACCGTCCTTGCTGCCGGGCACGACCGGCACGCCGAGCGCCTGCGCGGTTCGCCTCGCCGAGGCCTTGTCGCCCATCGTCGCGATCACTTCAGGCGATGGCCCGACGAATATCAGGCCGGCCTCGATGCATGCCTTGGCGAAGCTCTCGCGCTCGGAAAGGAATCCGTAGCCCGGATAAACCGCGTCGCAGCCGGTCGATCGCGCGACCTCGATCAAGAGGTCGGCGAGCAGGTAGCTGCCGGACGGAGATGCCGCGCCGATGCAAACGGCGTGATCGGCGGCCCACACATGCGGCGAAGCAGCGTCCGCCCGCGAATAGACGGCGACGCTTTCGAGCCCGGCCTTTCGACACGCGCGCACGGCACGCAGGGCGATCTCTCCGCGATTGGCAATCAGAACTCTTTTCATGGAAACTCCCACGTCGCCCACAGGCGAAGCCACTGCATGTTGATCCAGGGCGCGTTCGCGCCACAATTGTCGTCAGGCTGCGGACAGATTTCCGGACCCACCGATTTCCTCGATCTCCGCTGAGATCGCCTCTCGCAGCGAGCGATGGTGTCTCGCATAGCCGACGACCTTGCTAACTCCCTCGTCGAGGACCTGCGGCACCGAACCGAACAACTCGTCCGCGTTGCCGTCCTCGATCTCGAAGCGGGAGCCCGGAAGCTGGGCAGCGACTTCGTCGCAGAAGGACCGCATCGTCGCGTAGTCGCCCGCCAGGTTGAAGAACCGTCCGCCGGCAAGCACATTCGTCTCGACGGAAGCCAGCGCGACGAACGCGCCGACGACATCGTCGATATGGATTGCTTGGAAGGCTGCCCTGCCGTTCGGGATCGAAACAATCTGCCCGCTCGCCGCGGTGGCCACGACATTCGCCAGTGCCTTGGCGCGGCCGTTTTTCCGGCTGGCGCCAACGACCGCTCCCGGCCGCAATCCCGTGATCGTTATGCCGTGCTCACGCGCATAGAAGCCGGCCAGAAGCTCCATGTAGACCTTGCCAGCGCCGTAGACGGCGACGCCCTTGGCGCCCAGCAGCGCGGCGTCGTCGCCGAGCGGCAGGTCATCTGCTTTGTAGTCCGAGCGGCTGCCGAAGACGGTGACCGAGCTCGCGAGGATCACACGACCGATGCCCACCTCGCTGCAGGCCTGCAGGAGGCCGGTGCCGCCCACCGCATTGATGCGCGCAGCAGCGACGGGTTCGCGGTTTGCTTCCTCGCCCATGAGATAGGCGAGGTGATAGACGATGTCGGCGCCGTCGACCGCAGCGCGGACCGCACCAGCGTCGGCAATATCGGCTTCCACGCACCGCAGCTTCGTCGGGTCGGCAGCCATGTGCGCGAGGTGCAGATCCACGGCCGTCACGTGTGCGCCGGCTTCAAGCAGCGACCGAACGAGCCGGCCACCGATGGCGCCTCCGGCGCCAGTGACGACAACCCTACTGGATTTCAGCGCGTCCGTCATCGCTGTACGCTACGCCGACAGGACGTGAACGGTGCAGGCGCCGTTGTCGACGCCCCAGATGCCGCCGCCGGTGCAGTGAGCGAAGCCCACCTTGGCGCCCTCGACCTGACGCTCGCCCACGCGACCTTGGAGATGCCACATGATTTCGACGATCTGGGCGACGCCCGTCGCGCCCAGCGGATGGCCGCGACACAAAAGTCCGCCGCTTGGATTTACCGGAATGCGGCCGCCGATGCTTGTTGCGCCCGACATCAGGAGCTCCAATCCCTCGCCTGGCTGGCAGAAGCCGAGGGCCTCGTAATAGATCACTTCGGCGATCGCCGCCGCGTCATGGACTTCGGCGAGATCGACGTCTTCCGGACCTATACCTGCCATCTCATAGGCCGCCTGCGCCGCGCCGATGGAAATGTCGGGCACCGTCAGGTCGCGATAGCCCTGCGCGAACTTTCCGCTGCGCACAACCGAACCCGAGACCTGGACGGCTTTCCTGTCGCTGCTCGCCCCTGGCTTGGCCGAAACGATAACTGCCGCCGCCCCGTCGGCATTGGGGCACATCTGCAAGAGAGTGATCGGGTCGGAGACGGGCCTGGAGGCCAGCACTTCGGCGGCCGTGCAGGGATCGCGGAACTGCGCGAACGGATTCGTCACAGCGTGCCTGCGGTTCTTGACGGTGACTTCCGCGACCTGCTCAATGCTGCCGCCGTGCTTGTGGAGATAGGCGCGGGTCCGCATGGCGTAGAGTGCCGGCATGGTCAGGCCCTGCGCGATTTCAGGATCACCCGTGTCGAGGGCGAGAGGCCCCTTACCGCGCGCGCTCAACTGTTCCACGCCGACCACCAGCGCTGTTTCGACCTGGCCCGCGGCAACGGCGAGGCATGCCTGCGACAGCGCGGTGCCACCGCTCGAACAGGCGTTCTCGACGTTGTAGATCGGCATGCCGGTCATGCCGAGGTCCTTGAGCACGCGCTGGCCGCCTAGGCTGCCTTGGAACACGCTGCCTACGTAAGCGGCCTCGATTGCGTTGCGCTTCAGGGCGGCGTCATTCAGCGCCCCGATCACGGCGCTCTGCGCCATCGCTTCGGACGACCGTTCAGGAAACTTCCCGAAAGGCGTCATGGCGCCGCCGAGGAGGAAGACATTCTGTTGCCCGTACACGCTCAATTCTCCTTCCCGGTGGCATTGGCGGCAGGCAGGAAGACGAAGCTCTCCCTGACCGAGCCGTCGGCTTCAGTCGCAATGGCCGCGTGGCCGATGTCCATCGCCATACCCGACTGTAGCTCTGTCGCTTCCCAACCCATAATCTGCCCTAGCACTCGAACGTCGCCGGGGAGATCGACGTAGCCGACTGCGTAAGGCACCTTGAAACCCTTTGGAGCGATGTGGACGACCGAATAGGAATAGAGTTTGCCGGGCCCGGCGACGCGGACGTCCTTCATCCGGTTGTCGCTGCCGCATTCGGTGCAGAACGTCCGCTTGGGCACGAAACGGCGCCCGCATTCGAGGCATTCGCAGCCCGACAGTGTTGTTGCCGGTTCGGCGTCGATGCTCGAAGCCTTCAACTGACTGGTTTGCATCGTTGCCTCCTACGCCACTGCCTTGGACGATTTTAAGGTCGAGATGCGCTCGGCGGAGTAGCCGAGCGTCCGCTCGAGGATTTCGTCCGTGTGTTCGCCGAGCATCGGCGCGGACGCCGTCGGCACCTCTGGCATATCGGACAGCCGGACCGGAGCGCGCGCGAGTGTCAGCTTACCGACATGCGGATCCTCGACCTCGACCAGTGCGTGGCGGGCCTTGAGGTGCTCGCACTTCACGAGGTCGCGTCCAGTCTGGACCTTGCCTGCCGGCACGCCGAAACCGTCGAGCGTGGTCACCACGTCGTCGGCGGTTCGCGCGGCCATCCACTCCTCGACCCAGGGCTCCCACTCCGCGGTGTTGGCGGCGCGCATGCGGCCCGTCGCCGTCGACGGGTTCGTTATCCAGTCCTCGCGCCCGAGCGCCTTGCAGAAACGCGCCCAGATAAATTCGTTGGGTGTAATGAGCGCGACGAAGCCGTCGCTGACCGCGAAGGTGCGATAGGGCGCCTGGTACCTGTCGCGGCCGCGCGTCAGAATCTCGCCCGCGAACGTGTAGAGCATGACGCTCTTCTCGTTTAGGCCGACGAGGCTGTCGTACATCGCCGCGTCGATGAACTGGCCGGTGCCGGTCTTCTCGCGCATGTAGAGCGCAAGCAGGACCTGGTATCCGGCCATGACGCCGGTAAACAGGTCGCCCAGCGCCACCGGGCTGACGGCGGGTGGACCGTCCTCTTCGCCGAAGAGATTGGTGATGCCGGACATGGCCTGAATCACGGGATCGAACGCCGGCAGTCCTGAAAACGCGCCTTCGAGTTCCTTTGTGCGTCCATAACCGCTGATCGCGGCATAGATCAGCCGCGGGTTGATCCTGCGCAGATCCTCGTAGCCGAGCCCGAGCTTTTCGACCGAGCCGGGCTTCAGGTTTTCCACGACAACGTCAGCGCCGCGGATGAGGTCGCGATAGACCTCCCGGCCTTCCGGCGTCTGGATATCGAGCGTCAGGCTCTTCTTGTTGCGGTTGTAGGTGACGAAGCCACCATACACGGTCTCGCCA
This sequence comes from Mesorhizobium liriopis, assembly GCF_024053505.1. GTDB lineage: Bacteria > Pseudomonadota > Alphaproteobacteria > Rhizobiales > Rhizobiaceae > Mesorhizobium_B > Mesorhizobium_B liriopis. The sequence goes on from NZ_JAMXQS010000003.1 coordinate 64,548, forward strand.
TCCTTGCCCTTCAGGGCAGGCTGGTAGTCGCGTCGGGGATCGCCGCTGCCAGGACGCTCGATCTTGATGACCTCGGCACCGCAATCGGCCAGCCACATCGTGCAGAATGGCGCAGCTATGTATTGCTCGAGCGCGACGACGCGCACCCCGCTCAACGGGTACTTCTTCATAGCCATTTACCTTTTCACATGTGCTGGCTGTAGCTAATCGTGCCGCTCTGCATGGACAGCCTGCTCACATCAGTCCGCTTCGCCATCTCCTGCATGAGCCCCATCAGCGGCGGCGGAACGTCGCCCTGCCGCGTGGCCTTGCGCTGGGCGCGGTATTTCTGGATCACCGTCTTGCTGTTGAAGAGTTCCAGTAGGAAATCCTCGTCTGATGCGAATGGGCCCTGCTCCGCTTTGAAGTCGGCCACCATCTCGCGGCCGAAAACCGCCGTCGCGTCGATAGGCGTGTCGTTGCCGACGACCCGGTCGAGGATGTTCTGGTCGATGGTGCCGGGCGACCTTCCGTAGTGGCCGCGCATATAGAGGCGAAGTTCTTCAGGAACGGTGTGGTAACGCTTGCCTTCGAGGACGTTGAAGGTTGCCTGAACAGTCACCAGCTGGGAGAACGGCGTTACCATGACGGGAAAGCCCATCTCCTCGCGGACGCGGCCGGTCTCCTCTAGAACTTCCGGCAACCGGTCGATGAGGTTTAGCCCCTTCAGCTGGCTGACGAGGTGTGACATCATTCCGCCTGGCACCTGATGGTGCGCGAAGATCCGGAAGTTCTCGGCATCCGGCGTCACCGACCGGCTGAACGGACGCCCCTCCTGGTAGGCCACCCAGAGGAAATGGTCGTCGACGCGGCGCAGCAGCCGGTCGTCGAGACTGGTGTCGAAACCGCGTTCCGACACCATCGGCACCAAGTCGCGGGTCGCCGGCAGCGATTCCCCGTAGGAGACCGGACGAGACGCGCTAAAGAAGCCGTCGACGCCGGTACCGAGCGCGGCGGAATAGCAGTCGAGAGAAAGTCCCGTCGCATCGTGGCCGGAGAACTCCAAAAGCGTGTTGGGCAATGCGCCGCGCAGCGCCGAAAAATTCTCCCGCGCGGTCTTTCCGGTGAGCAGGCCGCTCGCATCTCCGAAGACGATCCCGTCGGCGCCGGCCGCGATGAACTCACGGCTCTTCTCGACGAAATGTTCGGGCGTGTGCGCGGGGCTCAGCGAATAGGTGACGTATCCAAGCACGCCCATGCCGAGCTTCTTGGCGCAGCGGACGTGGAACTCGACGTTGCTTGTGTCGTTCAGCGCGTCGAAGATGAGCACCCAGTCGACGCCGATGTTCTTCAGCGTGCGCATAAAGAGTTCGACGACGTCGTCCGAATACCGTTTCCACCCGAAGAGATTGCGGCCGCGCACCAAAACGATCGTGTCAGTCTTCTTGATGCGCTTGCGCAGAAGGTGGAGACGCTCCCAGGGGTCTTCGAAGAGATAGACCACCGCGGTCTCGAACGCCGAACCGCTGATCAGGTTTATGCGGTCGAAGCCGCAATCGTCTAGGATCGGCGCGGCGTCAAGCATCGAAGCTGTGCGCATGCGGTTTGCCCAGACCGATTGCGGACCGTCACGGAAGGTCTCGTCTGTGAACCGGATGCGGGGCCGTGCAGCTGGGGCGTTCATCACGCATTGTCCCCTGCTGGTGCGTCAAGATGGAACAGCGTCTGGTCGAACTGGACCAGATCTTCGTTATCCACGCAGATCTCGCTGATCACGCCGCGGCTACCGGCACGGATGTTGTTCATGACCTTCATCACTTCGATGATGCCGACGACGGTATCCGCCTCGACTTCCGTCCCGACTTCCACGAAGGACGGCTCGCCGGGCGCAGGCGCCCGGTAGAAGATGCCCGCGATTGGCGACCGCACGGAGACGGCGTTAACGGCGTTGTCCTGCGCCGGCTTGGCGGCGGGCTTGCGCGAGGGCCACGGTTCCGGGACCGGCGATGCGACGGGTGCTGCGGCTTTTGGCTGTAGCGCAACCGACTGCACCTCGCCGTCGGAAGCGCCATCGCGTTCGACTTCGACCTTCAGGTCGCCGATCGCCAGCGACAGCTTGCGCACGTTCGGTGTGCTGTCGACCAGCCGCAATATTTCCAGCACATCCGCGTAGCTAAACTCGTAGCTGATCTTGTTGCCGTCACCCGCCTGCACGGCGACAGCCTCGCTCAATCCGTCCCAGCTTGTGGCAGCGTCGCTCATATCGATTGCCTTCCTTGTATGTATCCGCTCACTGCCAACGCAGGAGGCGCTTTTCGACGATGTTCATGACTTCGATTAGAACCGTTCCGAGGATCGCCAGGATCAGGAGCACGCTGAACATGCCGCTGATCTGGAAGCTTCCGGCAAGGAACGACAGGAGCTGGCCTAGCCCGTGTTCAGCCGCGATAATCTCGCCGCCGATCACGCCTAGCAGCGCGTAAATCAAGCCGAGCCTCAGGCCGGAGAAGATGGTAGGCACCGCACTCGGCAGCGTCACGCGCATGAATATCTGACGCTTGCTAGCACCCATGGTGCGCGACAGCGTCAGATGGTCGGCGCTCGTGCTTCGTATGCCGGCGACCGCGCTGCTTAGCACTATGAAATATGTGAGGCTGGCGCCGAGCGCGACCTTCGACCAGATGCCGAGGCCGAACCACAACAGGAACAGCGGAGCAAGCGCGATGCGCGGAAGCGCGTTCAGCGCGGAAAAGAACGGCCCGCTAAACCGCTCGAACAGCGGCCAGGTGATGAAGATTAGGGCGGTGGCGATGCCCGCGACGCTGCCGATGGCAAACGCCAAGAACGTGCTGCCCAGCGTCCAGACGAGATCCCTGATGATGCTGTAGTCGACGAACAGGCCGTTCCAGAGGAACTTCGCGATCTGGGACGGAACACCGATGAACAGCGGATCCACGATCCTGTTACGCGCGACATACTCCCAGCCGAGGAAGAAGAAGGCTAGGAACACGATCCGGGCGACCACCAGCGCGATCGTTTCAAAGCGTTCGAAGTTCGGGACGGTCGACGGATTGCTCACGACTTCAACCCCATTTCCAGTTGCTCCCACACCTGGGCATAGAGTCTGTGGTAGGCAGGGTCCTTTTGCAGCGCGGACACGGAGCGCGGGCGCGGCAGGTCGATAGGTATGTCGGCGATGACGCGTCCGGGCCGGCTGCTCATGACTATGACGCGGTCCGACAGCGTGATGGCTTCGGCTAGGTCATGCGTGATGAAGACGACGTTGCGCCGCTCCTTCATCCACAACGACAACAGCACTTCCTCGAGCTGCAGCTTGGTCTGGGCGTCGAGCGCGCCGAACGGCTCGTCCATCAACAGCAGCGGCGATTCCAGGCAGAAGGTGCGGGCGAGCGCGACGCGCTGGCGCATGCCATGCGAAAGCGCTTTCGGATAGCTCTCCTCGAACCCCTTCAGCCCCACGGCCTCCAGCAGTTCGCGCGCGCGGCTCTTCCGCTTGGCGCGATCCATGCCCCTGATCTCCGCGCCGAACTCAGCGTTCCGCTCGGCCGTCAGCCAAGGAAACAGGCAGTCTCGCGCCAGCATGTAGGCGACGTCGTGCCTGCCCGCTTTCGGCGGCTTGCCGAAGATCGAGAGCGTGCCGGTCTGCACCTTGATTAGGCCGGCGAGAAGATTGAGCACCGTCGTCTTACCGCAACCGGACGGCCCGACGATCGACACGAACTCACCGGGAGCAAATGTCAACGAGACATTCGACGCGGCATGGACGCTCTCGCCGAAGCGATGATCGAGACCGTCGATCACGATGCGGTCGGACGAAGTGGCCGCCGCATTCGCTGAGTTTAGAGTTTCGGAAACGATGCTCATCGTGCTTCTGGCGACAGCTTGCGCGTTGACGCTCACGGAGTCGGAGCCTTCCTGTAGACGAAGGATTCCGGATCGACGGGATCCGTGATCAGGCCGGCGTTTATGAGATAGTCCGAGAAGGCCTTGACCGCGCCGCGGTCGATCGAGACGCCGTAAAGAGGCGCCCCCCTCCTGACCAGTTCCTCGAGGATCTTGTCGGCATCGGCGATGTCGGCGCCGAGCTGGAACCGCTTCTTCACGAGTTCGAGCAGTTCGACTTGGTTCGCCGGATCGTTCACCCACGCCGTCGCTTCCGTCATTGCCTGAATGAAGGCATCGATGACGACGGGGTTTTTCTCGATGAAGTTACGCCGCGCGGCATAGGTCTCGAATGCGCCGTTGAGCGCGCTGATCTCAGCCGGGCCCTCCCCTCTCGCGAAGTCTAGGAGGTCAACACACGTATCCTGCACCAGGCAGATCGTGCGGAAGGGTTCGAACATCATCCCGGCGTCGATCTGGCCCGACAGCATCGAACCGTAGGCGGTGCCCGGACCGCCTACGGCGACATAGGTCACGTCGTCAGCCGACATCTTCGCACCCGTCAGCACTGCGCGGGTCTGGAGTTCGGTGCCCGAACCGCGAGCCGTGACCCCGACCTTGAGGCCCTTGAGGTCCTGAACGGACGTCGGGAAGCCCTTTTCCTTGTTCGGAAGCGGGACGCCCTTCTTCACGCTGAGCGTGTAGATGTTATCCGGCGAGTGACCGACGATCAGCTGCACGTCGTTGCCGCGCGACGCGGCCTGCATCGTCACTTCGGTGGAAGCGAAGGTGACGTCTAGGCTGCCGGCGACGAGCGCCTGCAGGCCTACCGGTCCGCTCGGGATCTTCACCATTTCGCACTTCAGGCCATGCGCTTCGCAGAAGCCTTTGTCCGCGGCGACCCACTGGGTGAAATGAATAACCGCTCCTGGATATTCTTGGATGCGGACCGTCTCGCCATTCGCGACGATCTTGTCCTGTGCTTGCGCTGCAGAAGCTGTGAAAAGGCCCGCGGCAACCATAGCCCCGAGAATGCCGGCAAGCGCACGGCATCGCTTGATAGTGATCATACGTCTCTCCTCCAAGCTGCGTTTGATCAGGGTCGGGACAACTCCTGGCGCCCGTATCTTGCTAACCGTAACGAAACACGGGAGCACAAACTGAGCAATACTTTTATTGTTTTTTGCGTTATAATTTGTATTTTGTGGAATAAATCTTTCATTTTTTTCCGGGACGCCATGACAAGAATTGAGAGGAAGAAGGCAGGACGGTCGCCTGAAGGCCGATCCGACGACAGTGCGCTGGGTAGGGGACTGGCGATACTAGAGGTGCTGGCGGCAGCGATGCAGCCGATGACGCTGCACGAGATTGCAGAAGCCGTGCATCTCACCGCCAGCACGGTGCACCGGATCCTGCAGACCCTCTGCGATACGAACCACGCGCAGCGGGACGCTAGCGGCAAGCGCTACCATGCCTCGGCAAAGACGCTGAGCCCTTTGACAATGTATCATCCGCTCCAGATTCTGCGCCGTGATGCCATGGAACCGCTTAGGCAGTTGAGGGCCAAGACCGATCTCACCTCGTCCCTGGTGGTTTTCGTCAGCAACGAGCGTCTCGTACTGGAAGTGTCTGGCGTATCCGGAGTGCTGACCCCCTACTATGGAACTTGCCTGACCAACCCGCTGCACGTTGCCGTTTCAGGCAAGATCATGCTGCTGCACATGGCCCCTGCGAGGCGCCACAACCTTTTGGGGGAAGGCCCATACGAAGCGCTAACGCCCAATACGATCACGAACCCAGCAAACTTTGACAGCGAATTGGAGCAGATCAGGGTGCGCGGTTTCTCGACAAACTTGGACGAAAATTTCGTCGGATTGTCCGCCATCGGCGCGGCGTTAGTATGCCAGCCGGGACAATTGATCGGCTGCATCATGCTCGCGGGATCGAGCAGGGAGTTCAACGAAGAGAAAATTGAGGAATGGGGGCGCGCCCTCAAGGACCAGGCTAGTCTGATTTCCTTCTCCCCCGGTGCACGCGCGCTTTGTAACTTATTTGGCTAGGACACATGATGTGGCTATCTCGTCGCCCGTCGGCAATGCAACAAGCACGAGATGGGAGCGACTATCACCCAGCCACTGCCTCTAGGCAGGACAACGAACCCAAAGCTACTGCGAATTTGGATTTCTGGTACGCCCACGGGAAATCTCTATTCGCGACGCTGGTCGGACTAGCCGCCTCAACGTTAAGAGCGACTAGTTAGTTGAGCCAGATCGTCACCGGCGCGCTCCTCGAAGGATTTCTAACAAGTCTGTCTTCAGTCTCCTAAATTTCGTTCTTGTTACTTCGGAATGTTAAATAGGAGGACCGACCGAAGCCCCCCCCTAACAATCGATTAGACGCCACTCCCAGCTCTGACGGTCGGCCGTCTGGATATGATTATTGCATAAGAGAGGCACGTCTAATCCTCCCTTCGTACTTGGCATCTAATTTGACGATTGTTCGAAATCCGCGAATGATTTGTCCGGATTTTTTAATTGGACGGAAGTTTTCACCTCGGGCTACGCGAAAGGTGTAACTTGGATTTCGACGTTGAGCTCTATCGAATACCAACCGTCCTCCAGCCCCAAGATTGGTTTTTTACGCTACGTCTCGGGCGTGACGCTGGTGGCGATCGTGGCAGCAGCAGCGTTCGGGCTACGACAGGTACCGGGCATGAGCAATTTCAGCCCGATGATCACGGCGATCTTCCTCGGAATGTTGTTTGCGAACTTCGTCGCGGTCCCGCTCAATGCGATGCCAGGCGTGAAGCTGATGGGCAAGGGAATGCTGCGCCTCGCCGTCGCTCTGCTCGGCTTCCAGCTGACGCTGGCGCAAGTGTTCGCGGTCGGTCTCTCGGGAATGCTGGTCCTCGCGGCAATCGTCGCCAGCACTTACTTCTTCACACTTCTCGGCGCGCGGCTGCTTGGGGTGGACATGTCTCTCGCCCGCCTTATAGGCGCGGGAACGGCAATCTGCGGCGCTTCCGCGGTCGCGGCGGCCGATTCGATCCGCTCCGGGCCAGACGAAGACGTCGCCTACGCGATCGGCTGCGTCACGCTGTTCGGAACCATATCGATGCTACTCTATCCGGTCACCGGGGCTTCTCTGCGGCTCGAGCCGGGTCAGTTCGGCTTCTGGGCGGGTTCGTCGATACATGAGGTCGCGCAGGTCGTCGCAACCGGGTTCCAGTACGGAGCAGAAGCAGGCGAGACCAGTGTCGTCGTCAAGCTGTCGCGCGTGTTGCTTCTTGCGCCGCTGTTGATTGGAATGGCCGCTCTGTCGAAGGGTGGTTCGGGTCAGAGCGCCAAATCATTGTCCTTCACGCAAATATTCCCCGTCTTCGTCATCGCATTCATCGCGGCGATGCTGGCCTCCAGCCTCGACATTGTACCGGATGGTATTCACACGCTGTTGGTACAGGTCACGCCGATCCTGCTGACCGCATCGCTCGGCGCGCTGGGTCTCTGCACGACTTTCCAGTCGATCCGCGCACGTGGACTGCGACCGCTAGTGCTTGCAGGATCCGCAACGTTGTTTATTGCTGTGGTGGGCCTACTGTCCAGTCAGGCGCTCGGATAAAACAGAAGGCAGATGACGCTCGAGCAACTCAGGATCTTTGTCGCGGTTGCCGAGCACCAGCATGTTACAAACGCCGCTGCCGAACTGAATCTGACGCAGTCATCGGTTTCGAGCGCGATATCGGCCCTCGAAGCGCGCCATGCCGTCACTTTGTTCAATCGCGTCGGGCGGCGCATCGAGCTGAGCCCCGAAGGCGTTGCATTCGTGGCGTCAGCCCGCGCGGTGCTGGCCGCAAGCCGCAATGCCGAGGCGACGCTGGCCGACTTGAGCGGCCTGCGCGCTGGATGTCTTTCCATATTCGCCAGCCAAACCATCGCCAGCTTCTGGCTGCCAAGCCGGATAGTCGCGTACAACGAGGCTTATCCGTCCGTGAAGCTCGACTTGCAGACCGGCAACACCGCGGAGAGCGTGCATGCAGTGCTCAGTGGCAAGGTCGACATCGGCCTGATCGAAGGCAACGCGCACGAGCCTGGCCTTCACCAGCAGGTCATCGACCGCGACGATATGATCGTGGTGGTCGGCAAGCGGCATCCTTGGGCCGCGAACCCGCCGAAACTGCCGAAGGAGTTGCACAAGACGCGTTGGGCAATGCGTGAGGCGGGATCTGGCACAAGATCCACTTTCGAGGCAGCGCTGCGCACCATGGGCCGCGATCCGCACGATCTCGACATCGCCTTCGAACTGCCGTCGAATGAGGCGCTATGCGCAGCCGTCGCGGAGAGCACTCTGGCCACCATCGTGTCAATATCGGTGGCACGCAGCGGGATCGAAAGCGGAGCGCTGGTTGCCATGTCGCTCGACATTGGCGGCCGCGAGTTTCGACTAATCATGCATGAAGACCGCGCGGTGAGCAGGGCCGCGAGAGCGCTTCTGGATATGATCGGCTCTAAGTCGATCGCACGGAAGTAGACACCGGTAGTCCGAAAGAAGATCTCGCTTGCGGAGATCGATCCTCCTGCGACCCCTCTCGCGACCGTGGCATCACCTGAGTGCGTTCACAGCGCGCCGATGCCCCAGACTTCCTCAAGCTTCACCTTGCGCATCCAGCGGTCGCGCTCTGCTTCGTCGGTGAGGTCGCAGACGCCGCCAAGCTCGGGGTTCTTCTTCGCGATATGGTTGGCAAGCTTGGCCAAGGTCTTTGTGGGTCCAATGCCGACACAGGTCGGGATGCCGGTCCATCGGCCGACGGTTGAGCGCATGTCGCGGGCAAGCTCAGCCCTTGTCTTCGGTGCCACGTCCGTCAGATCGAGAAAGCTCTCATCAATCGAGTAGATCTCCACGCGTGGGGCAAACAGGCGGTAGACCTCGTTCACCCGGTTCGACATCGAGCCATAGAGCGCGTAGTTCGATGAGAAGACCCGCACCCCGTTGGCGCGGCAGAGGTCGCGCATCATGAACCAGGGCTCGCCCATCTTGATGCCCAGCGCCTTGGCCTCTGCCGTGCGGGCAATGGCGCAGCCGTCATTGTTGGAGAGCACGATGACGGGCACATGGTTCAGCTTGTGATCGAACACCCGCTCGCAGGAGCAGTAGAAGCTGTTGCCGTCAGACAGTGCATAGGAGCGGGGAAACGCGCTCATGCGCGTGGGATGTGCAGACAGTAGGTGACAACGCCCCAGACCTGGATATCGGCATTCTCATGCATGGGCCAGGCTGGCATGTCCTTGTTGGCGAACTCGAGCTGGCCGTTGCGGCGGAACACCTTCAAACTGACTTCGCCATTGACCGAGACGGCCACCACGTCACCATCCTTGGGCGAGAGGCTACGATCGATCAGAACGACATCGCCGTCGAAGATGCCGGCGTCGCGCATGGAGTGGCCCTGCACCCGCCACATGAAGGTTGCGGCACGGTTGGTGACGAGGATCTTCTGCAGATCGATGTCGTCTTCGATCCAGTCATCAGCAGGCGAGGGAAAGCCCGCACAGATGGTCGTTGCCACACGGGGGAGGATGATCGAGCCCTCGGCAACTGGGCCGAGATAATCCATGCGGACAGAGGAATGAATCAAATGCATGGACAGTGAACATACCCGGAACGCGAGAGGCGTCTAGACGGGCATAGGATAAAATTCACAGCCGATGCTTGGTTCGGTAATTTAAGGTCTCCAGCTGTCTGACAACTTAACGTCCGAAACTCAAACGCACAGGCTCAAAGGAGCTGCGGTTCGAGGCGTGGAGCCTTGCGAGAGGCTTCCGTCAAACCTTGCGGCTTGAGTTGCCTTTTCGCGAAACGCCCCTCCATCCATATGCGGAAGAGCACCCCAAACAGCGCTGCATAGACAAGAGCACCTGTGTTGCCATTGCCAAAGTACTTGACGGCGAGGCATCCGGCAAAAGCGACGATGGCAAGCACGCCGACATAACGTAATGCCATCGCTGCAAAATATGCAGGGATCAGCCAAGCGATGCCCTCGGCAAAGCTAAACAAAACGACTTGGCTGGAATGGACCGCTGAAGAGAGAACTGCCCCAGCACAAAACAGGACTGCCACAAATAGACAGGCATTCCGAACAGTACCCGTTCGAGCGGCGTCATCATGCCATCGGGCGATGTATAGCGATAACGCTGGTTTAGGTTTCCGAATTGCAATGACCGCGCAAGCGATTGCCGCTGTAAGCACCCAAAGCGTTGCCGCTACGAAGGCATCCCTAAGCGAACTTGGTGCTGCGCCATATGGCGGCGTAGCTGCAGCGAACCCAAGCAGTGCCAACCAGGCAGCCCAGATCCAGATCCTGTGCCATGGCCTGATGAGGCGCCCGTGCGGAACGCGACTAATTTGGGTTGTAGTCTGTACTGGCCGGGCCCGTGGGCCTTTGCCGAGTTCCACCTGCAAGCTGGCCTCAAGCTCTTCGGAGATTTGCTCATCATCTAGCGGCCGAGCGGCTGCGATTGGTTCTTCAACCCGCTCGCCTAAACTCGTGCCGCAGCTGCCGCAGAAACGATGGCTGGCATGTCTTTCTGCTCCGCAACCAAAGCAGAACCGGAGAGGCCTGATGGGTGGGGTGTTGCTGCCAATAGTGCCGCCCCAAACCACCCGTTGCCTCCCCGCATCTCTGCATCAGCCTTGAGCGAGAAAGCTATCCAATAATGATGGCTATAGCCAGTGGTTAAGTAGCCATCCCAATGGTGGCTTGGCCATATGAATGGGCGGGCACTTGTTGCATGGAACCTGCGCCGCCTGCGCGTGGCACGCGGCATCTCGCAAGAACGCCTTGCAGCGGACGCTGAAGTCGATCGTGCTTATCTGGGTGGCCTTGAGCGCCAAACTGAGAACCCGACTGTTGACCTGCTCGATCGCATTGCTGGCGTGCTGGCTGTGACGGTAACTGACCTGTTTGAGAAACCGCGGGCTGGAGATCAGCCTCCTGAAACACTGAAGCGCGGCCGGAAGCCACGGTAGCTGGTGCAAGCGGGCAGACCGCTAGGCGAACCGCTCATGATACCAAAAATTGGCTTCCGCCTTGCGCCCGCCTGTTTTTGCCGTCGCGCATCACCTTCTAAGACGCGCGCAGGCGACAGGATTATCTGCCAACTCAGCAATAACTATCGGCGCTATAGACAGGCGGGGGTGAGAAAAATTCGCGCTTGGCGCAGCGATAACGTCAGCCAGACAGTCTATGGTGATGGGCACACCGCACATGCAGAATGCCGACTTCGCGATCCGTCATTACCTCACGTGTGCTAATCACTCGAGGCTAAAACGAAGTTTTGTTCTGCCGTCGATACCGACGAAGCTCGCTGCACCGCGAACTCCGCTGCTCAGGCTGCTCGGCAGCCTGTTGCGCCTCGAGATCGGTCAGACGCTGCTTGAACACCTTCCATCGATCTGCCAGCGATGCGCTCAGCTTGGCTCGTCCCTCTTGAGTTCGCGGTCCCGTCGATAGGCCACCATGGAGACGACAACGCATCTTCCCAGGCACAACACGCACGGCGCATAACCCACCCTGTCGGATCTTTGCGCCACACCGAGGTCTCTCACTCTTTGGCAACGGCTTCCCATCGCCATCAAGCCCCCTTGCAGCCATGTGCTCGCACTTGAGGCCGCAGTAACACTCCCACTTGCCACATCGATAGTCCGGGCTTTTGCGCTTCGCGCCGGGACATGGAAACCAGCCATAGTCCTGATAATAGCGCCACCAGAACGGATCTATCCGCGGATCGGGGCGGCCATCTGGCAGGCTTTGTGATGTGGGGTTTTTCATCGAAGCCTCACTGCCGTCACCGATCAAACACGCAAAAGGATGTACGGCTTTGACAGGCCATCATCTAAGACCCCATGACGAATTCACTCTATTGGGACCGTACATGATCACCCAACTTTTCGGAGAGCACGCGAACCCTGAGCGCGCAGCAAGCTTTGTTGCCGCCATGTACGGCGTTCGCATTCACCCTGCACGCTTGGTAAGGTCGGTAAGACTAGTAAGATTGAAAGCTTGAAGCAGGTGCCGATTGGATTTTTCCGCTGCTGCCAACTCCAACCACGCACTGCCAACGGCGCCCAACCTTACCTTGTTACTTTCTTACCGATTTTACTCGCTTCGTAGACTCTGCCCGGGAGCCCATAGACGCCGCGTGAGGCCCTCACGAGTTCGCCCACTCTGTACATGCGATGTAGCATCACGTTGAGTGATGCTTCGCTGGACATTCCTGCTCGCTGCAGAATCTCATTGGGACGAAGTGGCTCGCCTGCAGTCTTTAAGACTTCTAGGATGCGCTGCCGCTCTGAGCTCAGCCCGACCTCGTTAGCGCTGCCTATCACCTCCCAAGTGCAGGTTACCTCGTTGAACCTGACGGCAGTTTCGATCTCTTCAATGTCTCGCCCATGCCCACGCAATACAACACCGCCACTTTCCCGCCTAAGGATCAGGCAGCTATCTGCAGCCCCTTGTAGTCCATAAGTGCCTGAGATTTCCTCGTACGGGCTGCCTTCCGAACGCATCTTACGCGTGTGGTGAATGACAACGATTGCAACCTTTGCTTCCAAAGCAAGTGTCTGCAATTCTTTCACAGCAAGATATTCAGCATCGTACTGCGTTTGTCTGCGATTTCCGCCGAGGCCTTTGAACATTGCGAGCACGTCCACAATGACCAAGCCCACTTTAGGGTGACATTCAATCCACTCCTTCAGCTTCGTGATGCCTCCATTATCTGCCCTTGGCCAGTCTATCGCAAAGTGCAGACCAGTCAGCGCTGGCTGAGTTCCCGCCGCTTTTCCTTCATAGAGCTTGTTAATGCGTGACTGCAGGCGGCGCTCGTTGTCCTCAAGGGCAAGATAAAGGGCTTCCACACGTGGTTCGGCAATCCGGTTCAGGAACGAGAAACCAGAAGTCACAGCTGCGGCCATGTGCAACGCAAACCATGACTTTCCGAGCTTGGGTGGGCCAGCAAGGATAGTCAAGCCTTCTGCGACGTAACCTGGTACAACGTATTTGATAGGCTCAAATTTGCGCGCTAATAATTCGCCGGCAGTAAAGGTTTGTAGAGATATGTGACCGGGGAGTGCGGAGAACTTACGATCCCGCTTACGTCCTTTCGGATGGAAATGATAGAGCTCTACTTCGTCTGCAATCGAAAGGCGCGTGATATCGGTGTCAGGCTTAAACATGGATCGAGATCCAGTCGTTTAAGTCGCTTTCTTCAACCGTTGGCACTAGAACCAGTGCCTCCTGTCCAGCATCCTGATAACGATGGGCCACGTGCCTTGCGGCAGTTACTCCTTGTTTACTTTTGTCATGATCAGCAGCAATCCAGACGGCCTCAAGTCCAGCTAGTAAAGGGAAGTTTTTCAGGCCCGTCGCACTGAGACATGCCCAAACAGGTAGTTGATTTAGACCTGGCAGATGACACATGCTCAGTGTTGTTTCGATCCCTTCACCGATACCGAGAACGAGGGTCACATCTGCATTCTCGAACAGCTTGACTGCGCCGCCAGTAAGACGGCCAAGCGCCTTGCGAACTACCCTCTCTCCGCTGCTAGGGATCCTTGTTCGATGAATGGCCTGTGGTTCATTGGTCACAATGTTACGGACTAGCGCAACCATACACCCTGCGCGCTCTCGCCCGAATGGACAGGAAGGATGCCATCGCAGCTCTCCGCTCGCGCATTGCAGGCCGCGACTAGCGAGATAGGCTTCCGCAGGGCTTTTGAGGATCGATTGAGACGCATTCCAGATGCTTTGCCAAGCGCTGGCGCCAGTTGCTGCACTCTTCGTCACAGCGCGCGTATCGTGCATAGAAATCAGCGGATCTCGAGATCGCAGCCTCAGTCGGCGTTGAACATAATCCTTGCACATAGGCCATGCGTCGCCGGCGAAGCTATGCACTCGACAATTGCCGTCAGCGAACAAATCTACCAGCAGCGAGCGGTCAGAAGATGAATGCCCAGGACCAGGCACAAGCAATCGACCGCGATCGAGCACCACGCCTCCGAGAATACGTGCTGCATTTCGGAGAGCGAAAATACTTAGAGTCCCTGCTGGCCGGGAAGCAGAGGGATAGAGATGTTGCCGCAACAATGACGCGGAATTATTGGCTTCAAACCTGCTGTCCGTACTGCTAAATCTTGCTGCGTCGAGTTTTCCGCCAGATTTCTTGACTGATCTAGCCCGGTGAGCGCCTGCCAGCGCTCCCGGGCTTTTCATTTCAACGCTCATGTTGATCACTCCCCGTTGGAAGTGTGCGAATGAAGGCCTCAAGTTCTGGCATCAGGATCAATACGCGCTTGCCAACTTTGCGGGGCTTGAGCACCCCTGATCGGAAGAGCTTGTAGAAGGTAGAACGGCTCAGACCTGAGAGAGCTGAGGCTTCCCGGAGAGTTACTGCGAGTTTTAGTTGCATTGGACCATCTCTGGTTCGTTGAGATGGTGTGCGATTATGCACATGGTGCTTGCAGTGGCTACAAGCGGGATAGCCAATTTGCACGTACCAAAAAAAGATTCGCATTGCGTAAGCTGATGAAATTGCTTCAGCAAATCCTGCGCGATCTAGTTTCTCATAAAATCAGATCGCAGGCCAAATGAAGAGCGCCATGCCACACTTTCTCATCCTGCAACTGCACACAGGCGTTGGGTGATGGTCACCGAGCGAGGACACTAGAAGGATGACCAGCACTCTTCTCCGGCTGGGAGTTTGATGCATTACAGTGAACACCCTGAGTTGCTTGCCCTGCACCAGTTCGCCCGGTTTTATGTCCAGCTGAAACGCTGATGATATTGGTGCCGCGGCGGCCCGAGACGAACCGACGAGCTCCAAGGTCGAGACGGCATTCCCGTTGGGAGCAACCGGGGGACGGGACGCTACACCACGATGTAAAGGTTCGCTTGCACAGGCGCATTGAGCACTCAGTCGGCAAATCTGAGAACGGATGAAAGAATACGACCCGCTACGATAAGGTCGCTGACTCTCAGATTAGCTTTGTCGACCTAATTTTGTACCGCTGTGGCGTCTCACTGTGTGGATCGCCTACCGCTTACGCTTTGGTCAACCCGGTCGCGATGATGACGTCGATGGTGTCTCCGGATGCCAAAGAGAGTGCACGACTACAGCGAACTTTTTGCCGAGGTCGAACCCATCCTGGTGATTATTTGCGCACCGCCTCCAGAAGGTGGACTTCGTCAGCTCCGATATTGGTGGACCGCAAAATCATGCTTGAAGCGCACGCCTGTCGTTAACATGAGCGACGTCGTACGAGCATATGAAATGCCTTCGCTTTTATGCCGCCGCGGACGAGATCCGTCCATCATTAAGAACATAACATTTGATCAGTTAAAGAAGCTTAGCGCCCTTAAGCGTCTCCCCACATCGCAAGTCAAACCACCCCCGTTACGCTACATATCAGGCCACAATCGATGCCATGTCAGGACTTGTCTGGAATCCATTCCATTTACCCCATCGAAAAACATTTCCAATACGGAACTTGATGAATTTTACTAGTTTTTCATTCTGCTTAATATTTTTAAGATCGTGGAGTATGTGACTATCCTTGATAGCCGATAATTTCATATTTCTTATAGTTTTGCAGCAGCGCAACAACATGTTGCAATAATCCGTGCGGAGCTTATGACTAAATGTGCCACGGTTCGCTTTTCTCACAAATATACGAACGAGTTGCTCAAATGTGGTACGATAAAATAGCTGACGCACTTTAAACATCGCATCTGCTGGATCGCGCCCTGCAGCTATGTGACGCGTTGCCCGGTCAGCGCGTTTTCTAGCTTCCGCTAACGATACTTTATTCCCGTATCCACCGAGACCGATTTCACGTCGCTTGCCATCTTCCCTCCATATGAAGACCCAAGAATAGCTTGTTGGAAATCGCCTTAAGTATAATCCACCACCATCACCAAGGATGGCTTTCTTACGATCAATCCAAGCGGATTTGCATTGCTCTTCGGTAAGTTTTCTTGTTTGACGAGCCACTAGTGCGCAGTCCCTCTGATTTTGATATTGCCAGTGCGCGTAGCATCAATTCAGTTCTACTACTTCCTTTAGCTCACCCTCGCACCACCTCTCCCACTCCTGCATTAGCTGCCTGCGCTTCTCCAGCGCGTCTGCCCTCCTATAGGCGCGCTCCGTGGCATCACCCACAGCATGTGCGAGTGCCTGCTCGGCGACATCGCGCGGGAAATGCGTCTCGTCCCCCACCCAGTCGCGAAAAGATGAGCGGAAGCCATGGACCGTGCAATGGTTCTTCTTCATGCGCCTGAGCAGCATCTCCATGGACATGGAGGAAAGCGGACGATCGCAGTCTGATACTGCTCCGATTATGGAGTCGCCGGGTCTGGCGGAAGTGGATCTACGTGCGACTAATCGATTGGTTTCAGCTCTACCCTGTCCGCGCTTTTCATCAGCCCTGCGCCGCCCTATCCTTTGCCCAGGGAACACGAAACTTGATGAGCGCACCTCATGAAGGTCGGCAAGGATGCGGACGGCTTTCGCTGGAAGCGGCACCCGGTGCTCTCGTCCTGCCTTCATGCGGTAAGCAGGCACGATCCAGAGGGCAGCGTCGAAATCTATCTCCTCCCACTTCGCACCCAGCACCTCGCCTGATCGTGCAGCCGTCAGAATTAAGAATTCCAGCGCTCGTGCAGCAAGTGCTTCATGAGTACGTAGCTCCTTCATGAAGAGCGGCAGCTCACCGTAAGGCATGGCGGCATGGTGGCCACGACTGAGTCTTTGGCGAGCCGGAAGCACGTTCTTTAAGTGTCCTCGCCAAAGGGCTGGATTCTCGCCCGAGCGCCATCCTTGTGCCTTGGCAAAGTCAAGCACACGCTCAATGCGACCACGCAGACGGGAGGCGGTCTCTGGCTTTGCTCCCCAAATAGGCGTCAGCACAGAAAGCACGTCGGCCGTTGTTACTTCCGAAATTTTGCGATTAGCGATTTTGGCTGCATAGACTTCGAGCGTCATGCGCCACTGGGCGCGATGCTTATCATTGCGCCACTGCCCTTCCATCATCGATAGGAAGCGTGTCGAGCACTCACCAAACGTGAGCTCCTCTTCTTGTTTGCGCTCGGCAATTGGATCACGCCCCTCAGCCACTGCTGTGCGGATCTCGCCTGCCAGCCCCCGTGCACGACTAAGCCTGACGGCCGGATAGCTGCCCAAGCCCATCTCGCGCCGCCTGCTGCCATCGCGCCAAACGAAGCTCCACGACTTCGAACCTGAGACTTTAACGCTAAGGTAAAGGCCTCCCCCGTCGCTCAGAAGTCCGGCTGACGAGGCTGCCCTACAGGCCGCATCGGTAAGCTTATTAAGCGCCCTAACCATGCGTGCGTCCCTAACATTGTCCCTAACACAATACCGCAATAATGGCAGACAATCAGGATCAATGAAAGACGCATTCCTCCACCAAAAGCTTGATACTACGCCATTTCTCTAGACAGCTATAGATAGTGACAAACCCTACTATGGCGGACTCTCTGTCCGCCATTCTCACTGAAATTTTCGGCTTAACGGCGGCTTCAATTGACGGTCGGCAGGGCCTTGCGGCAGTCGTCCGCGCACTCACGGCACATCGTGGCGCAGAGCTTGCAGTGGTCGTGGTCATGCTTCTCGCATTCCTCGGCGCAGAGTTCGCAGGCGCGGATGCAGGTTTCGAGTTGGGTGCGGAGCATGGCGATGTTCTGGCCGGTACGGCGCACGGCGACGCGCGCGGTAGCGACGCAGATGTCGGCGCAGTCGGAACAGGTGCGAATGCACTGGCGCATGTCCATCGCCTCGCCCGAACAGGCATCCGCGCATGACGTGCAGAACAGCGAGCACAGCATTGAATGGCGCGCAGCGGTAGCAAGAAGCGCATTGAAATCACTTCCCACATCCGGATGAAGCTGAATCATCTTTTCAAGCGACATGATTTTCTCCTCAGAACTTGGTTGTCACCCGCCAGCGGCACTGGTGATGCGTCATGTGTCGGGGCGGCAAACACCGTCATAAAGGATGCCGATCTCGACTTCGCGCGAGCGCGCTTCCTCACACTCGAAATCGAGCAGCGTCAGGCGCGAGAAGGTCTGCCTGGCGACATAGCCAAGGGCTCTGATCGACATGTCTCGGGTGTCCCGCATAACGAGCATGCGGCGCCAACGACCGCTCGCCGGATTGGTTCATCCGGCGGCAAGGCTACTCCGAGGCGTTATAGGTGGGAGGGGCCGGTCAATCGCCCGCGTATGGGTCGGCCAGCGCCGCAGATGGCCGGCTGATCGGCACCGCGGTCAGCGAGGTGCGGGTCGAGAGTTTCTTTTCGCCGTCACGCTTGAGGAGTTTGCGGAAGCTTTCGTGCATGCCGCCGTCGGAATAGCTGTAGGCGACGGGAGCGGCCGTGGTGGTCGTGGCGAAGCGCTCGAAGGCGACCCGGTCCTTCTGCTCGCGCGCAGCCACGAGCGGATCGGGGCCGCCAGCGGCCGGCGGGCAGGCGGCGAGCGGGTCGGTGGGCTCGCCGTTCGACCACTGCGTGTCGAAGACGTATTTGCGCGAGCAATAGGAAACCTTGGGCTGGCGCCTGGTGACCTCGAAGCTGTCATAGCCCTTCTTGAGGTCCTGCCAGAAGACGAAGTTTTCGTCGCTGCGGTTGCGCGCCATGTTTTCGGGCGACATGCGGAAGGGAAAGGCCTGCACCTGGAAGGATTGCTGGCCGCCCTTCAGCGCGTCGCGGGCAAGCGCATAGATTTCGGCCACGCCTTCATCGGTCAGCGCATAGCAGCCGGACGACGAGCAGGCGCCGTGGATCATCAGCGCCTCACCGGAGTAGCCGAGCGCGGATTCGAGCTTGTTCGGGTAGCCGAGATTGAACGACAGATAATATTGCGACTTCGGGTTCATCATGCTGTTGGACACATGATAGAAGCCTTCGGGCGCCTGACGGTCGCCGATCTTGGTCTTCGGCCCGAGTTTGCCCGACCAGCGGCACATCGGATAGGTCTTGAGAAGCGCGTAGCGGCCCTGGGCGTTCTGCTTCCAGACTTCCAGCTCGCTTTCCTGCTTGAAGATGCGCACGAGGATGGGCGAGGACGGCGTCATGCCTTTCGCGCGCATCTGGCTTACGAGCTTCGCCGGGATCGGCTGGATGGCTTTCGTATCCACGTCGAGCACGCTCGAGACACAGCCTGAGAGTGAAAGGCTGGTTGCGGCGATGATCAAAGGCGTGCGCGCTTTGCGGAGCGCGTTGCGAAGAAGGCTGCGGAAACTGGGCGTCGAAGAAGCTGGCATGGTCCCCGGACAATGCGGCGGCGTGGTTAAGACAAGGTTTCGCGGAACCCACGGTCCGCCCCCGCGCACGCATCATCATGAAAGCAAGGCATGAATACGGCCACGGCAGGCCTCGGCTTCAGTGCCTCAAGCCACCCTCTTCTTCCAGAAACTCGATGATCGTTTCGAGCCCCTGGCGGCGGCGCATATCGGTGAAGACGAAGGGGCGCGACCCCCGCATGCGCTCGGTGTCCGAACGCATCACGTCGAGATCGGCACCGACATAAGGAGCGAGGTCCATCTTGTTGATGATGAGCAGATCCGAGCGCGTGATGCCGGGACCGCCCTTGCGCGGCACTTTCTCGCCGCCGGCCACATCGATCAGATAGAGCGTGATGTCGGCGAGGTCGGGCGAGAAGGTGGCTGCGAGGTTGTCGCCGCCCGATTCGATGAACACCACGTCGAGATCGGGAAAGCGGCGGCGCATCTCGGCGATGGCCGCGAGATTGATCGAGGCGTCCTCGCGGATCGCGGTGTGCGGGCAGCCGCCGGTTTCGACGCCCATGATGCGCTCTTCAGGCAGTGCCTGGACGCGGTTCAGGATCAGCTCGTCTTCCTTGGTGAAGATGTCGTTGGTGACGACGGCGACCGAATAGCGATCGCGCATGGCCTTGCAGAGCATTTCGGTCAGCGTCGTCTTGCCGACGCCGACAGGGCCACCGATGCCGACGCGCAAGGGGCCGTTGGGCGATGTCATGAGCGGAATACCCTCGAATACTGTGTTTCGTGCCGCATGGCGGCGATATCGGAAAGGACCGTAGCCGCCCCGAGATCGTCGAGCGTTGACTGACTCGCGCGGGCGGCGGTGTCGAGAATGACGGGTTCGAGGGCGGCAAGTGTCGCTACCCCGTCACGCTGCCCGAGCGGCACGAGACGGACGGCGGCCTGGACGATGTTGGAAGAGAAAGCGTGGAGATAGGCGGTGAGAACCGCATCGAGTGCGATGCCCTGGTTTCGTGCGGCATGGCCGACGGCGACGGGATAGGGCGCCGGGCGGCCCTCGCCCGTCCATGGTTCGGCGGCTTGCACGAACGCCTCGCCCTGCAGCGTGGTTTCCATGTGGCGCTCGCGCGAACCGGCCATGGCTTCAGCAAGTTCCGCCACGTCCTCGCCGCGCCAGCTCGCGGCGCAGAGCACGGCGTCGTTCCAGCCGGAGCCTTGGGTGAGCAGGTCCGACAGCCAGGCGACGAGCGTCGCACGGTCGCGGATCGTGTTGTCGTGGATCGCGCGCTCGACGCCATGGCTATAGGCGAAGGCGCCCACCGGGAAAGCGGGCGACAGCCATGTCAGAAGCCGCAGAAGCTGCGGATCAGCCATGCCGGCAGTTCGGCCCATGCACATGCCCCGGCGCACCGTGCGGCGGGTTGTGGTCGTGGCGATGACCATGCTCGTGATGGTGTTCATGCCCATGGTGGTCATGGTGATCGTGGGCATGGCGCTCATGCTTTTGTTGGTGTCCATGATCATGGTCATGGTGATGGTGCCCGCCATGCTCATGGCCGTGGCCGGAATAGGCGCCACGCAAGGGGTTGAAAGGCTCGACGGCCTCCGTCACCCGCGCGCCGAGGCCTTGGAGCATGTCGCGGATCACATGGTCCCGCAGGATCACGATGCGGGTGGCTTCGATGGCTGCCGGCAGATGCCGGTTGCCGATATGCCAGGCGAGTGCTGTCAAATGTACGGGGTCTCGCGCCTCGACCACATAGACCTCCTCGTCGGGCGCCACGATGCCGACCGTGCGGCCGTCTTCCAGTTCGAGCAGATCGCCGTCAGTCAACGCCACGGGAGCGATGAGGTCCACCAGGATCCGCTCGCCGTTCTTCAGCGTCAGAACGCGACGGCGCAAATGGCGTTCGTCATGTTCGAGCACGGCGTGGTCGAAGGGCGCGGGAGCGCCTGCCGCGTCGGCCGCGCGGCGAAACGAGCCCGCGCGCGGGAACTTGGTGAAATCGGTGTTGACGGAGAGTTTCATGGGTTTGCCAGTGCAATGTGCTGCCGGAGCGGAGAAGTCAGGGCAGAAAGCTCTTGTCGAGAATCTGCGCCAGCGTGAAGGGGCAGGTTGAGGGAAAGGTGGCGCGGTCGAGGCTCGTTTCGCCTGCTGCGTTCAGTCGCGCGATCTCGTATTCCTCGGCGAGGATTTCCGATGGAAAGTTCTTCAGGCTTGGGCTCTCGGCAAGGCGGCGCGATATCCGGGTGCGTTGTTCGAGGATCGTTCCTTCCCAGCTGCCGCTTCGCTTTTCGGGCTGGAATTTCCACTTGAGAAGATGGGCGAGGAGCACGACGAGGCGGCTTTCGATCTCATTGCGTTCGCTGCGCCCCAAGCTTTCCACCTCTTCGGCGAGATTGTCACGGTCGAGATTTCCCCACGCGCCCGCACGCAAGTCGGCCGCCTGCTGCAAAGCCCAGGCGGCGTAGTCGCGGGTAAAGAGCGACGCTTGGACGATGCGCTCGATCTTGTTCATGCGTTGATCATCGCGCTTCGGCGGTTTGTGCGCAACTCAACTTCTCAGAACAGGAAGTAGCGTTGCGCCATGGGCAGGACGTCGGCGGGTTCGCAGGTGAGGAGTTCGCCATCGGCCCGAACCTCGTAGGTTTCGGGGTCGACGTCGATCTCCGGTGTGCGGTCGTTCAGGCGCATCGACGCCTTGGAGATGCCGCCGCGCGTGTTTTCGACCGCGACCATGGCCTTGGATACGCCGAGCCGTTCTTGCAGACCATTCGCAAGCGTGGCCTGGCTGACGAAGGTGACGGATGAGATCGCCGGCCCGCGCCCGAAGGCGCCGAACATCGGGCGGTAATGCACGGGCTGGGGCGTGGGGATCGAGGCGTTGGGATCGCCCATGGGCGCGACAGCAATGGTGCCGCCGACCAGAACCATGTCGGGCTTCACGCCGAAGAATGCCGGGTTCCAGAGCACGAGATCGGCGCGCTTGCCGACCTCGACCGAGCCGACATGTCTGGACAGGCCTTGGGCGATGGCCGGGTTGATCGTGTATTTCGCCACATAGCGGCGCACACGCATATTGTCGTTGTTGCCGGTTTCTTCCAGCAACCGGCCGCGCTGTACCTTCATCTTGTGCGCGGTCTGCCAAGTTCGGATCAGCACTTCGCCCACGCGGCCCATGGCCTGGCTGTCGGACGAAATGATCGAGAACGCGCCCATGTCGTGGAGGATGTCTTCGGCCGCGATGGTTTCCTTGCGGATGCGGCTTTCGGCAAAGGCGATGTCTTCGGACACGCGCGGGTCGAGGTGGTGGCACACCATCAGCATGTCGAGATGCTCGGCGATGGTGTTGCGGGTGTAGGGCCGCGTCGGGTTGGTCGAGGAGGGAATGACGTTCTGGAGCCCGCAGACCTTGATGATGTCGGGCGCATGCCCTCCGCCCGCCCCTTCCGTGTGGAACGCGTGGATCGTACGGTTCTTGAAGGCCTTGATCGTATCCTCAACGAAGCCGCTCTCGTTCAGCGTATCCGTGTGGATCATCACCTGAACATCGTAGTCGTCGGCGACCGAGAGGCAGGTGTCGATGGCAGCGGGCGTCGTGCCCCAATCCTCATGGAGTTTCAGCGCGCAGGCACCGCCCTCGATCATCTCGATCAGGGCGTGGGGTTGCGAGGCGTTGCCTTTGCCCGACAGGCCGAGATTGATCGGGAAAGCGTCGAAGCTTTGGATCATGCGGGCAAGATGCCAGGGGCCGGGTGTGCAGGTGGTGGCAAGCGTGCCATGCGCGGGGCCCGTGCCGCCGCCGAGCATGGTGGTGACGCCGGAAGTCAAAGCCTCGTTGATCTGCTGGGGGCAGATGAAATGGATATGCGCATCCACCCCGCCGGCCGTCAGAATGCGCCCCTCGCCCGCGATGGCCTCGGTGCCGGGGCCAATGATGATATCGACGTTGGGCTGCACGTCCGGGTTGCCGGCCTTGCCGATCGCCACGATCAGCCCGTCGCGCAGGCCGATATCGGCTTTGACGATTCCCCAGTGATCGACGATCAGCGCGTTGGTAATCACAGTATCGACCGCCCCGCCCGCGCGGGAAACCTGGGACTGCCCCATGCCGTCGCGGATCACCTTGCCGCCGCCGAACTTCACCTCCTCGCCGTAAGTCGTGAAGTCCTTCTCGACCTCGATCACGAGATCGGTGTCGGCGAGGCGCACCTTGTCGCCGACAGTCGGCCCGTACATCTGCGCATAGGAGGCGCGGGAAATCGTCGTCGCCATCACAGCGCTCCCATGATCTTGGCCTGGAAGCCGAAGACGGCGCGGGTGCCCGCGTAATCCACCAGCCGCACCTCGCGGCTCTGGCCGGGCTCGAAGCGGATCGCGGTGCCGGCCGCAATGTCGAGCCGGCGGCCGCGTGCCTGTTCGCGGTCGAAATCGAGCGCGCTGTTGGTTTCGAAGAAGTGGTAGTGCGAGCCGACCTGCACGGGACGGTCGCCGCGATTGGTGACGGTCAGCACCGTGCTTTCGCGGCCCTCGTTGAGGGTGACCTCGCCGTCTTGGGTGATGATTTCGCCGGGAATCATCTTCAAGCTCCGAGTGCGAGCCAAAGGCCAGCGATGGCGGTCAGCGCGCCCGCGCCACGCGCGAGGTTGCGGCCCATCAGGCCGCCAGCGCCCAGGCCCAACCCAATGCCGATCGCGTGCAGGATCGCGGTCGCGGCAGCGAAACCAATGGCGAAGGGCCATGCGCCCGCAGCCCCGAGTTCACCGCCATGGGCATGGCCGTGGAAGAAGGCAAGGAAGCCCACCATGGCAGCGGCGAGTGCGACGGGTGCCTGCAGTGCAGTAGCTGCCAGAAGGCCGAGGACAATCACGGAGGCCAGCACGACCGGTTCGACGAGTGGCACGGGCAGACCACCGATAGCGACCCCAAAGCCGACAAGCATGGTCAAGACGAAAGCAGTGGGCACGATCCAGACCGCACGGCCGCCCAGCAATGCCGCCCAAAGGCCAACGGCGACCATCGCGAGAATATGGTCGCCCCCGAAAAAGGGATGCGAGAAGCCGGCCGCAAGAGAGCCGTGCGCGAGCGGGTCGAGATTCGCGAAGGCGGGCGTCGCGGCAGTCGCGAGGAAGAGAGGGACGAGCAGGAGACGCTTCATGGAAAACTCGCTTAGCGGATGGGCTGGTGCACGGTGACGAGCTTGACGCCGTCGGGAAAGGTGGCTTCGACCTGCACGTCGTGGATCATCTCGGGGATCCCTTCCATGACCTGATCGCGGGTGATCACATGCGCGCCCGCTTCCATGAGATCGGCCACCGAACGGCCGTCGCGCGCACCCTCCACCACGAAATCGCTGATCAGTGCGATGGCCTCCGGATGGTTGAGCTTCACGCCGCGCTCAAGCCGCTTGCGTGCCACGACGGCCGCCATGGCGACGAGGAGCTTGTCTTTCTCGCGAGGTGTCAGGTTCATGCAAAAATCTCAGAGTTTCCAGACGGTGGGCAGGGTGCTTCCGCCCATCAGGATTCGCAAGGCGGGTTCGACCGCGCGGCGCAAATGAAGGCCATCCTTCGCCACCACGCGGGCTACGAGCTTGCCGCCCCAGACGCTGGCGCCACCATTATCGCCGAGCGCGTCGCGGATTGAATCGAGAAGACGTTCGGGTTCGGGACCGGCGTGAAAGAGCGTGGCCATGGCGACGTTACCGGCGAGCACGGTGGCGTTCTGGAGCGCCCGGTCGATGGCGCCGGAAAAGCGCAGATCGTCGGCGAAGAGCAGGCGGCCCTCGCGGCGGATGCGCCATCGGTCCTGGAAATGGCCTTGATGCACGCGCTCGCCCATGGCGGTGCGGCCGAAGATGACGGCTTCGACGGCCGTGAAGCGTGCGTCGCTTGCGAGATCAACATCGAGCGTGCGGCGCAGGCGGCTCTGGTCGAACAGGATCGTTTCCTGCGGCAGCCAGGCGAGCGCAGCACGCTTTCCGACATGCAGTTGCGAGGCAATTAATGTGTCATCGCCCGTGGAGCGATAGATGCGTTCGCAGGCCTGGGTGGTGATGATGGCGGATGCGCCCGCCTCGACCTCGACTTGCGTACGAAAGCGGTCGCCGCCCGTCAGCCCGCCGGCGGTGTTGATGAGCACGGCTTGCGCGGGTTCACCGGGCAGACCGGCCGGCATGCGCAGCTTGGCGCACCCTTCCTGATAGAGCCGCGCCAAGCCGGTGCCGCGACCCGCGCGACGGAACGACACGCGCGCAACGCCTTCGGCGCGCTGAAGGCGCACCCTTGCCCGCGCTGCCATGGAGTCGTCCGTGGCGGGCCTTCTCACCACAGGCACTTCAGCCGCCGTAATCTGCTCTGAATGAATGCCGTCCAAACGTTTCCCACCTCTTGGCAGACGCTCAAGCATGGAGCGTGCCACATATCCGGCGCCTTGTTCCACACATCGCTGGTGGGACATTCCTGCCACCGGTGGCGCAAGCCGAAGCATTTTGTGCCCGTCGTCTCAGCAGATGCATGAATGAGAGGCAGTCGCCGGGAAGCCGGCAATTGCAATTGAATCAACTTGTTTGGAGAAGCTGGACCTCGAGGATGGCAGCACGAGCCCACGCAATTTGCGCGCGCAAACCGACAAATGTCGTTTTGCCTTTTTCGCCGGCGTTGCACATATGGGTCCGGTCGGTGCGGGTTCTCCTCCCGTTTTCCCGGCCGATGTTCCCCTCTGGAGGTTTCAGCAAACCTCTGATCTCGCCGGGCTTCCTGAGCCCGGCGTCTTTTTTGGCAGGATCGCGCGTCAGGCGCCTTTGACCGTCATGTCCGGGTTCAGATCGACCCACTGCCCCGCATCGGCAGCCTTGTAGAGAGCCTCGATCAGCCGCACGTCGCGCAGGCCCATTTCGCCAGGCGTCTTGATGGGGATGTTCTCGCGGATCACTTGCGAGAAATGGTCGATCTCGCCGGTGAACTGGACTTCGGAGCCGTCTTTGGTCTTGACCTCCTGGACGCCCTTGTCGCTGAAGACCGACAGCTTGTTGCCTTCATATTCGGTGGCGGGATCGAGAACCACCGTGGCCTTGGAGCCGAACAGGTCGGCGCGCTTCTTGGTAGCATCGTAGCCCGAGGAAATGTTGGCGCGGCGGCCCGAGGGGAAGACGAGTTGGGCGCTGAAGGTGCATTCGACCTCGGCGAAACGCGGATCGTTGGGTGGCGAGAACATTGTCGCAGCGACCCGACTGGGCGCTTCGCCCAACAGCCAGATCAGCCCGTTCAGCGAATAGACGCCGATATCGACCAGCGAGCCGCCACCCGCGATGGCCTTCTTCATACGCCACTCATCGCGCGGCAGCGAGGGGTCCAGCGGGCGATGGTGGTCCGAAGCTGCGAACCAGACGTCGCCGAGCTCGCCCTTATCGACCATCTCCTTGGCCCGGATGTTGTGCGGCTCCCAGTGGACGCGATAGGCGACCATCAGCTTGCGGTTCGCAGCCTTGGCCGCGTCGATCATGCGCTGGCACTCGGCGGGCGAGTTCGCCATCGGTTTTTCGCACAACACATGCTTGCCGGCTTCCAGCGCCTTGATCGTCAGTTCGGCATGCGTCGAGTTGGGCGTGATGATATAAACGGCCGCCACCTCGGCATTGTCGCGCATCTTGGCCATGGTGTCGTAGGCATAGAAACTGCTTTCCGGGATGGCATAGCGGGCGCCCACCGTCTGCAACTTGTCCTGGCTGCCCGAAACGAGCGCCACCGGCTTGGAAAGGCTCGCGCGGGCGAGTGCGGGGAGCGCATAGCCTTGGGCGAAATCGCCCAGACCAACCACGGCCCAGCCGAGTTTTTCGGCCTCGGGGCCTGTGGGTTTCTTTTCCAGCTTGGGTTCGGGGCGACCGGTGGGCGTCGCAGGAATAGCCGCATTGCCTTGCGCGGACGCCACGGAGGATGCAGCCATCAGACCGCTGAGACCGACCGTCAGGCCACCGACGAACTTGCGCCGCGAGGGGTGGGAAAGGCTGCTCTGGTTCATGAATGCTCCGGACTGCTGGTTTCGCTCGATGCGGCAGCAACCGGGGCGACCGGAGAGCGGTTCCATCACGGGTCAGCGGGCGTCCTTGTTCTCCAGCCAGCCACCTGCGAAGCCTGCCACTTCCAGCCCGCGCCGAATGGGCGCCACGTCACGCATCAGTTTCCATAAAAGGCCCGAACGGTGGTTCTCGGCCATCATCACCATGATGCCTTGGTCGAGCCCGTAAAGCGCATCCGATACCCAGCCCTCGGCCCCGAAGCCGCGTGTGTTGGCGAGCGTCGGGTTGATGCCGCTCGGGATGCGGTCTCCCTTCACCGCATGCGGATAATGCTCGACCAGATGGCGCAAGGCCGACAGACAGATTTCCGGCGCGAAAGGCAGCGAGGCGAGATAGGACCAGGGCGCGACCGTGCCATCATCGGGACCATGCGGGGCGCCGCGCGCCTTGTAGCCCCAGAAGCGATGCTTCCTGCCATTCACGGAGCGCCGGAAATTGCCGGGCCCGTCGGTGGCCGACAAGCCCCAGAAATCCTCGCCGTATCCCTTGAAGCCGTAGGGGTTCGTTTTCGCATATTCCCGATGGGTTTCGGTGGCGAGGCGGCTGTTGGTGAAATAGTCGGAATCCTGCTTCCGCATGTAACTGTCGCGAATGCCGCCGAAGTCGATCCAGGCATGCGAGAACTGATCGAGAAAGAGCGGACCGCCATAGAGCTGGCAACGGCCATAAATGCGCTCCCAGCGATAGGTGCTGGCCCAGGCTTCATAGGCCTTGGCTTCGATCGGGTGCGTTTCGGAGCCCAGCGCCAGAATGTAGAGGATCGCGGCTTCATTGTAGCCGTCCCAGCCATAGCGCAGAAAGCCGGAGCGCGGCCGCCAGCCGTGACGGATGGTCTTCTTGTTGGACATGGCCCAGCGCCAGTCCACGCGATCGTAAAGCGCCTGCGCGCGTGTGCGGATTTCCGCTTCGCTCTCGTCTTCGCTGTCGAAATAGGCAGCGGCGGCCAGCCCACCGGCAACAAGGAATGCCGTGTCGAGCATGGACAGTTCGCAGTTCCAGGCCCGGCGGCCGGTCTTCATATCGAGGAAATGGTAGAAGAAGCCGCGATAGCCGGAGGCGTGTTCGTCGCGTGATTGCTCGGCATCCGTCAGGAAACGCAGGGTGGCGAGCGTCAGCGCCACGGCGTCCGTTCGGCTCATCCAGCCGCGCTCGACCCCGACCGGGTAGGACGAGAGCGCAAAGCCGATCACCGCGATGCTCGCCGGGATGTCCTTGCGTGTCGTGTCGGGCACGAGGCCCGTCTTGGGGTAGGCGTGGTCAAGAAAATACTGGAATGCCGCACGCTGGAAGCGGTCGATCAGCGCCTCGTCGCTGTCCGCTTCTTCGTTCGCTCTGCCGCCCGGCATTTCGTCTATTGTCACTCGCATCGGCGGATACCCTGAACCACGCGCCTTAACGTGTCTTAAAGCGGCGCCGCCTGGGCGGTTGCCTCACGATATGGAGCGCAGCCTTCGCGCAGATGGAGAACCTCCTTGCCGGTTCAAGCGTTGAGCGCGCTCCACATCGTGAAAAGCAAGGGAAACCCATGGCCGATATCTGCATCAAGTGCCCGAGCACCGGTGAAACGGTCGCGACCGGCCAGACCATCGAGCCGGAAAATTTCGAAACCACCGATCTCGGCATGCAGACCTTTCAGTGTCCGGCCTGTGACGAGACGCATACTTGGAACAAGCGCGACGCTTTCTTGCGCGACAGCGACGCAGGCATGGACTGATCTCCTGTTTCCCGTTTTTCTCTTGCCAGAGAGCCAGCTTTAGGTTGCACTGCTTTCCGCAAGCGGAGCCCGAACCTTGGCACGTCCGACGCGTGCATCATCCGGCTCCCAAGAGATAAAAGGGGAAGCGACAGATGATCTATCGTAGCAACAGCGACCGGGTGCCCGAGCACATCCGGAACGCCGCCGAAGGCGTGAAATCAGGCAAGCTCGACCGCCGCGAGTTCCTCGCCATGGCAAGCGTGTTCGGCGCCTCCACGGCCATGGCCTATGGCATGATCGGAATGGCAGCACCTTCCAAGGCCCATGCGCAGGAAGAACCGGTCAAGGGCGGCACGATCAAGGTCGCCATGTTCATCAAGGACGCCAAGGACCCGCGGACAGCCGACTGGGCCGAGATCGCCAACGCCCAGCGCCAGACCTTCGACCAGCTGGTGAAATACACCGAGGACTATACGTTCGAGGGCCGTCTGCTGGAATCCTGGGACGTCAACGACGACGCCACCGAATACACGCTGAAGCTCAAGCCGGACGTGACGTGGAACAATGGCGACAAGTTCACGGCCGATGACGTGGTGTTCAATTTTGCCCGCTGGTGCGACAAGTCCGTGGAAGGCAATTCCATGCCCGGCCGCCTGGGCAGCCTCGTGGATGACAAGACCGGCAAACTGCGCGAGGGCGCGGTGACCAAGGTCGACGACCTCACCGTCAAGCTCAGCCTGACCAAGCCCGATATCGGCATCATCCCGAACCTCACCGACTATCCCGCACTCATCGTCCACCGCCAGTTCGACGAGAAGGGTTCGACATTCGCCGCGTGGCCGGTCGGCACGGGTGCCTACGAGCTCGTCTCCTACGATGTCGGTCAGAAAGTGGTGCTGAAGAAGCGCGCCGATGGCAAGTTCTGGCGCGGCGAGCCCAATCTCGACGGCATCGAGTTCATCGACTACGGCGCCGATCCGTCCGCGATGGTTTCGGCCTTCGAGTCCGGTGAGGTGCATACCAATTACGAGACGACCGCCGACTACGTCTCGATCATGGACGGCATCGGCATGGTCAAGGGCGAGGTGGTGACGGCGGCAACCATCGTCGCGCGCACCAATCTCGGCAACAAGCCTTACGACGACGAGAAAGTGCGCAAGGCGCTCCAGATGGCGGTCGACAACGCGACCGTGCTCCAGCTCGGCTACGGCAATGCCGGCACTGTCGGCGAGAACCACCATGTGGCGCCGATCCACCCAGAATATGTGGAGCTTCCGAAGCAAACCCGTGACGCGGCGGGCGCCAAGAAACTGATGGCGGATGCCGGCCAGGCCGACTTCGAGCACGAACTGATCACCGTGGACGAGGACTGGCACAAGAACACGGGCGACGCCATCGCCGCCCAGATTCGCGACGCCGGCATCAAGATCAAGCGCACGGTTCTGCCGGGCTCGACCTTCTGGAACGACTGGACGAAGTACCCCTTCTCCATGACCAACTGGAACATGCGACCGCTCGGCGTTCAGGTCCTGGCCCTCGCCTATCGTACCGGCGAGGCCTGGAACGAGGCGGCATGGTCGAACCCGGATTTCGACGCCAAGCTCAATGCCGCGCTCGCCGAGCCGGATGTCGAGAAGCGCAAGGTGATCATGAAGGACGTCGAAACCATCCTTCAGGGCTCGGGCATCCTCATCCAGCCCTACTGGCGCAAGCTCTACCAGCACTCGCAGGCCAGTGTGAAAGGCTTGCGTGCCCATCCGACGCAGGAACTGGACTTCCAGAAGGTTTGGTTGTCGGAGGCCTGATCGGGGATTGGGTTGAAGTAAGGGGGGCGCCGAGAGGCGCCTTCCTTTTTTTGGAGGCGCTTACGATGCGAGCTCAATCCAACACCACGCAACCCAATGCCTCATCGCGCGTTACGCGCAATCGACCGCGCGGGGGCACGCCGACTTCACATGACTGGAAATTTTCTGACGCGGTTCCGTTCGAGTGCCTGGTGGCTTCGCAACGGTTCAGCGGTTGCTGTCGTGTTGTTCCTGCTGGCTGCGGCGATGACCATCTGGAACTTCGCCGCGACGGGCGCGGACCGCGTCCGCATCTCGGCTCAGACGAATGCCGCGCTCAGCCTCGAACGCTTGCTTTCACTTGCACGCGATATCGAGACGGGCGGGCGCGGCTTCGCGCTGGTGGGCTCTGACAGTTACCTCGAACCGTATCGAAATTCGGTCGCAGGGGTCGAGCGGCTGGAAACCGACGTGACCAATCTCTGGCTGCAGAGCGGGGGCGACGAGAGCGAACTTCAGCCGATCTTCAGTCAATTTGCCCAGAAGCGTGCCTATACCGAACGCCTGATCACGGCGCGGCGCGATGGTGGGCTCGACGCCGCGATCGCGGTCGCGCAGACGGGTGAAGGCAAGGCCTTGATGGATGGCCTGCGCGAGCAGGTGGGGGCACTGCAAGCCGAGTCTGAGGAGCGCCGCGTTCACATTGCAGCCCGCGACCGCCTGCGTTCCGGCGTTCTCACCGCCCTCTCCCTCGCCTCAGCCCTGCTTGCCTGCGCAACCTTTGCCTGGCTGGCCTGGCACCGCCGTCGTCTCGTGCAGCGCTCAGAGCGCGAACTGAGTGCTGTGGGCGACCGCTTCCGCACGCTTGCCGACAACATCCCGCAACTCGCCTGGATGGCGGACACCAAGGGCACGCTCTACTGGTATAACAAGCGCTGGTACGACTATACCGGCACCACGCCCGCCGACATGGAAAACGACGGCTGGAAGAAGGTGCACGATCCGGAATATCTCGAAGCAGCCGCTCAACGTTTCGCCGATGCCATTGCGAACGGCGATCCGTGGCAGGATACGTTTCCCTTGCGCGGCAAGGACGGCTCGTATCGCTGGTTCCTGTCCATGGCGCAGCCTATCCGCGACGATCAGGGCCGCATTCTGCGGTGGTTCGGCACGAACACCGACGTGACCGAACAGCGCGAGCAGGAGCTGGAACTGGCAGCTGCGCGCGACGCGGCCGAGGACGCCAACCGCGCCAAGAGCCAGTTTCTCGCCAATATGAGCCACGAACTGCGAACGCCGCTTTCCGCCGTGATCGGCTACAGCGAGATGCTAGAAGAAGAAGTCGAGGAAATGGGCGAGAAGCACCTGCTGGGCGACCTCGGCAAGATTAAATCCAACGCGCGCCACCTTCTCAGCCTCATCAACGACGTGCTCGATATTTCCAAGATCGAGGCCAACAAGGTCGAGATCTACGCGGAAGAGTTCGACGTGGCCGAGATGGTGCGCGAAGTGGCGGCGACCGTCGATGCGCTGGTGTCGCACAAAAGCAATCGGCTCGAGCTTTCACTGGGAGCGAACCTCGGTCGCGCCCACACCGATGTCGTCAAGATCAGGCAGGTCCTGATCAACCTCCTGAGCAACGCCGCGAAGTTCACGGAGAACGGGCTGATCACACTGACCGTCGAGCGGAAAGCTTCCGACCAGGGCGACCGCATCACCTTCCGTGTGAAGGATACCGGCCTCGGCATGAGCGAAGAGCAGTTGGCGCGCCTCTTCCAGCGCTTCACGCAGGCCGATGCCTCGACCACGCGGCGCTTCGGCGGAACGGGCTTGGGGCTCGCCATCACCAAGGCCTTCACCGACATGCTGGGCGGCGAGGTGAGCGTGGAAAGCCAGCCCGATCTCGGCTCGACCTTCACGGTTTCCATCCCTCCCGAGCTTGGAAAGCCGCGCGTGGTGGATAGCGAAACGGAGATCAAGCCGGTTGAAAGCGAGGAGGATCTGGTTCTCGTGATCGACGACGACGCTTCCACACGCGATCTTCTTTCCCGCTTCCTCGGCCGCGAGGGTTTCACCGTGCGCGAAGCGGGGGATGGCAAAACGGGACTGGCGCTCGCTGAAGCGCTCAAGCCAAAGGTCATCCTGCTCGACGTGACCATGCCGCGCATGGATGGGTGGGAGGTTCTGCGAAACCTCAAGAGCGATCCGCATCTTTCCGCCATTCCGGTCGTCATGTGCACGGTGATCGACGAGAAGCATCTGGG
This sequence comes from Mesorhizobium liriopis, assembly GCF_024053505.1. Lineage (GTDB taxonomy): Bacteria > Pseudomonadota > Alphaproteobacteria > Rhizobiales > Rhizobiaceae > Mesorhizobium_B > Mesorhizobium_B liriopis. Next base: position 97,557 of record NZ_JAMXQS010000003.1, read on the forward strand.
CTTCTCGCTCGGCGCCGCAGACTACCTCGTGAAGCCCGTCGATTGGGACCACCTCAAGGAAGTGATGGAGCGTATCGGCCCTCAGACACCGGTCGGCGATGTGCTTATCGTGGAAGACGATACCGATACCCGCGCGCGTCTCGAAAAGATCATGTCGCGCGAGGGTTGGACGGTAACGGAAGCCGAGCATGGCCGCGATGCCTTGGCCAAGGTGGCGCTTCATACGCCGAGCCTGGTGCTTCTCGATCTGAACATGCCCGAAATGGACGGCTTCACCTTTCTGCGCGAGTTCCGCTCGAAGCCCGACGCGGCCAATGTGCCCGTGGTCGTGATGACTGCCCGCGACCTTTCCGCCGCCGAACGTGCCGAGCTCAAGGGCAACGCGGCAAGGGTGATCGAAAAGGGAACGTTAGGCTTGGGCGAACTCGCAGCGCAGCTGCGCACCTATGCGAGCCCGCGCGATGGTGCGGACGCAAAAGCACCAGAGAAGGTGAGCTGAGCCATGGATCTCGAACTCGCCCGCCTCGTCAAACGCGCGGTCCCGCTCTGGATCGTGCTGGGCTCGGCCCTTCTGGTGCTGACGCTTGCGCTGCTGCTTTATCTCGGCGCGGAGTTCTTCGTGGCGCTGACGCTCGCGATGCTCTTGAGCTTCATCCTCGCGCCCGTGGTGCGGTTTCTGGAAAAGCTCAAGCTGCCGCGCGGCGTCGCCGTGGCGTTGACGGTCGCAAGCGCGTTCGGGGCGATCGCGCTTTTGTTCTTCATCATCGGTAGCCAGCTCGCCGCCCTCGCGACCGACCTGCCGCGCTACCAGACCACGATCAAGGAAAAGGTGGAAGGTCTGTCGAGCCGCGAGGGGCCTGGTGGCTCCATTACCCGCGCGGTCGAGGTGTTCACGCGTTTCGCGTCCGAAATCTCTCCCGGTGAGGCGGAGGACGCCGCCGATGGCTCCCCTGCCGCGACCAACGCCGCGCCGCGCCCGATGCCGGTGGTGGTTCAGGAAGATCACAGCGTACTCGGCACGCTCGGCGTCGTGGTGTCGCCACTGCTTCACCCTTTGGCGACCACGGTTCTGGTCTTGGTCTTCGTCCTGTTCGTGCTGTCCGCGCGGGAGGACTTGCGCAACCGTATGATCCGCCTGATGGGCACGGACGACATCCAGCACACCACCGCTCTTATCGACGATGCCGCGCGGCGCTTGAGCCGGCTCTATCTGATGCAGCTGGCACTCAACATGGCCTACGGCGTGGTGGTCGCCATCGCGCTTTGGCTGATCGGCGTGCCGAGCGCGCCGCTCTGGGGGATTCTGGCGGGTATCACGCGGTTCATTCCTTATGTGGGCGCGTTCCTCGGCGCGATCCCACCGCTGGCTCTGGCCTTTGCGATCGATCCGGGCTGGTCGATGCTGATCATGGTCTTGCTGCTGTTTCTGATCATCGAGCCCATCGTGGGTCATGTGATCGAGCCGCTTGTGTTCGGCCATTCGACTGGCCTGTCGCCGGTCGCGGTGGTGGTGGCGGCCGCCGTATGGACGCTGCTTTGGGGGCCGATCGGGCTCGTTCTTTCGACGCCGCTCACCGTTTGCCTCGTGGTGATCGGGCGGCATGTGGCCAAGCTTGAATTCATCGAGGTGATGCTGGGCGACAGTCCGGCCCTGTCGCCAGCGCAGATCTTCTACCAACGCATGCTTGCGGGCGACCCGTCGGAGGCGGTCGCCAAGGCGCGCGATTTCCTGCGCGAACGCTCGCTCGCCACCTACTATGACGAGATCGCCCTCGAGGCGATCCGGCTTGCGCATGAAGATGTCGCACGCGGCCGTCTCTCGCCCGAGCGGCAGGAGGTCATGCGACGCTCGACCGGCGAACTGGTTGCCACACTCGAACATATCGTAGGTGACCCGCGTCCCAAGGGCGGACAGGTTGGTTCGGAAGCAGCGGCCGCCGTGCGCGCGGTCGGGCCCGACACCGAAGCGGCGATGCGCCTGCTTTCCACGAGCGACCTTCGGCCCGACTGGCGCACCGGACGCGGCGTGCTCTGCCTCGCCAAACCGAACAGCCTGGACGAGATTGTGGCCCATATGCTGGTGCAGGTGCTGAACAAGCACGGATTACCCGCCCAGTATGTGGCGCTGTCGACATCGGGCAAATGCGAGGCCTCCACGGCCGAGCGCGCCGGCGACGTGCAGATGGTGTGCCTGTCCTATATGGAGCCGCTCAGCACCCTTCACCTGCGGCACGCGGTTCGGCTGACGCGCCGCTATTTCGACCATGTGAAAGTATGGATCGGCATCTGGCGCGAGCGCGATCGCGGAATGGCAAGGACGCTGGGCCGTGCCGCACGCGCAGATGGCGTTGCGCCGACGATCGGGATGGTGCTGGCAGCTGCGATGGCCGCAGCGACGGAGCAGGAGGTGAAAGAGGTCGTGGGTTTACGGGTAGCGGCTGAGTGATCCTGCCCCAGAGTATGGCATCCAGTGTCATCACTGGAATGAGCGTCCGAGCGCTCGCGAGCGTTCAGGGGTTGAGGAGATAACTCGCACGCGCCACCCTTGGCCATGAGGATAAGGCAAACCTCATCCTCAAGCTTCGAGTCGGAGCTTAGCCCTCATTACACGGATGAACGGCAGCGCTCATGTCTTTCTCCTCCATATCGAGAGGGGACGAGGTGGTGAAGACGCATGCGCCACCTCGACGCTGCAAGCACGCGTTGTCACTTCGATGGCCTGCGACCCTGTTCAAGCCGGTCCGCCGATCGCGTTATGCCGCAGTCCCTGCATTTGGCACCTTGGCCTCGATCTGGGTCAAGAGTTTTGCGAAATCGACTGGCTTGGGATGGTAGTCGTCGCAGCCTGCTGCGAGCGTCTTTTCCTTGTCGCCAGCCATGGCATGCGCCGTCAGCGCGATGATCGGCGTACGGGCAGTCTCCGGTGTGGACTTGATGATCTTGGCAGCAGACCAGCCGTCGAGCACGGGCAGGTTCATGTCGAGCAGGATGATGTCGGGCAGTTCGGCGCGGGCCTTGTCGACGGCCTGTTGACCGTCGGTTGCGACCACCACGTCATAACCGCGCCGCTTGAGGCGGCGCGACAGGAAATCCCAGATTTCTTCGTGATCCTCGACGAGCAGGATACGCATGGTCGCATGTCCGATTGCATAGTGATCCGCTCCAACGCGCGAGGGCGGGTTTTGCTCCTTAAGCTTGCCCGGCTCTCGTCAGCGCTTCGAGGTCCTCGGCATCGAGCTTCAGCTGGGCGCCGCGCGTCAGGCTTTGCAACTGCTCCACCGAAGTTGCCGAGGCGATGGGCGCTGCGACGCCCGGCTGGGCGGCAACCCAGGCGAGCGCGATTTCGGCATGCTTCGCGCCGGTCTTCTCCGCCACCTGATCGAGAGTAGCCAGAATGCGTTGGCCTTTGCTATCGAGATATTTCTTGATACCACCGCCGCGCTGGCTTTTGCCGAGGTCGGCTTCCGAACGGTACTTGCCCGACAGAAAGCCCGAAGCGAGCGAATAGTAGGAGATCAGGCTCAGGCCCTCGCGCACCACGAGGTCCTGAACGGCACCTTCATAGGCATCGCGGTCGTAGAGGTTGAACTCGTTCTGCAGCGTCTGGTAGCGCGGCAGACCTTTTTCATCGGAAAGCTTCAGAGCTTCCGACAAAAGCTTTTCGTCGTAGTTCGATGCGCCGACAAAGCGCACTTTACCGGCATCGATCAGCTTCTGGTAAGCACCGAGCGTTTCCTCCTGCTGCACCCGATCGTCAGGCCAATGGCTCTGGTAGAGGTCGATGTAATCGGTCTGGAGGCGCGAGAGCGAGTCTTCCACGGCCTGCGCGATCCATTTGGCCGACAGGTCCTTGTGCCCCTGCCCCATGTCGGACCCGACCTTGGTGAAGATATGAACCTTGTCACGGTTGCCGCGCGCTTTTACCCAGCGGCCGATGATCTTCTCGCTCTCGCTGTCATTGCCCGGCACCCAACGGGAATAAACGTCGGCCGTGTCGATGGCCGTGAAGCCCTGATCGACCAGCGCGTCCAGAACAGCGAACGAAGTCGCCTCGTCGGCTGTCCAGCCCATCACATTGGTGCCGAGAACCAGCGGCGCGATTTCGATGTCGGTTCCGCCCAGTCTGCGCTTTTCCATGCGTGATGCTCCTTTGATGTGCGTCTTCAACATAGGCGAGCCGGGTGCGATGAACAGTTCCGGCTTGCCAGTCTTCCGCTTCGCATGGCATCGGACGGCATTTCCTGTCCCATGCGAGCCCTCTCATGACCTCACCCATCGAACAGCGCCGCGAGGCCGCCATCCGCATCGCGCATGAGGCGGGCGAGCTGGGGCTCAAGCATTTCCGCGAAATCGAGACCTTGACCATCGAGAAGAAGGGTCACCAGGATCTCGTGTCCAATGCCGACCGCGAGCTGGAAATCCTCGTGCGCGAGCGCTTGGCCGAAGCCTTTCCCGAAGATGGGATCACCGGTGAGGAGCATGCCGACAGGCCGGGCACGTCGGGCTTCACCTGGGCCATCGACCCGATCGACGGCACAGCCAATTTCGTGCGTGGCATTCCGGCATGGTGCGTGTCGATCGCCTGCGCGGACGCCCAGGGCGTCGTGGTCGGCGTGATCCGTGAGCCATCGAGCGGCGAGACATTTGCCGCGAGCCGTGGCGGCGGCGCAAGCGTGAACGGCCGTCCGATGAAGGTTGCCGACGTATCCTCACTCGGCGAAGGCACGGTCGGCGTGGGCTTTTCCAACCGCTCGGAAGCCAAGAAGACGCTCAAGCTCATAGGCGACATCATCGGCGAAGGCGGCTTCTTCTTCCGCAACGCCTCGGGCGCGCTGATGCTCGCTTACGTCGCCGCAGGCCGACTCATCGGCTATGTCGAGGAGCACATGAATTCATGGGACTGCCTCGCGGCCTTTCTGATGATCGAGGAAGCGGGTGGCACGATCCTGCGCCCGGATCCAGATACCATGATCAAAAGCGGCTGCATGGCGATCTGCGGCGGGCCGAAGCTTTATCCGCGCCTCGAACAGCTCGCGCAGGACGCGTTCGGACATATCGCGCGCTGACAGATTCCTGTCAGACAGAGTGGATACGAGGGGCAGTCGAAGAGTGGCTTAGGCCAAAGTCGCAATCACCACGGGCATTTTGCCTTCTTGCAGGCAAAGGCGTCAGCAAGGACTATTCACCGATGACGACGCCCGAGCCCCTTCATCCCCACGCCATTCGCTGGCACTACAGCGCGGCCGAAATCTGGGCTGACGGCGTGGTGCATGTGCTGGGGCTGGTTCTGGCCTTCGGCGCGTCGCTCGTTCTTCTGCTCAAGCTCGGCGGCTGGGACCTGCCGGGGCTCGAGATCGCGGCGGTGGGAACCTATCTCGCTACGCTCCTTGCCTCTCTCGGCATTTCGGCGGTCTACAATCTCTGGCCGGTGAGCCGTGCCAAATGGATCCTGCGCCGCTTCGACCATTCGGCAATCTTTCTGTTGATCGCCGGCACCTACTCGCCCTTCATGGCGCGGCTCGAAATGTGGTGGATGCTCGGCTTCGTCTGGCTCGCGGCGGGTCTCGGCGTGGCCTTCAAGCTTTCCGCGCCCGGCCGCTTTCCCCGGCTGTCGGTCCTGTTCTATCTGGCGCTCGGCTGGACGGGCGTTTTCGCCTACCAGACGCTCGGTGCCGAGTTGCCCGCGCTGGTCTTATGGCTGATCCTGGGTGGCGGGCTTGCTTATTCGTTCGGTGTGGTGTTCCACATCGCCGACCGCATGCGCTTTCACAATGCGGTCTGGCACGGTTTCGTGCTCGCAGGCGCAGGGCTGCATTTCGGCGCGGTGTTCGCACTGGCTATGGCGGCCTGATCCTGTAGCATCGCATGAGACCGTAAGCAGCCGTCGGCTTCAAAACGCGGCGCTTGGAAAACAGGAGAGGAAATACCCATGAAGACGCTTCTGAGCACGGCCGTGCTCGCCGCGATGCTGACCGGCACGCCGGCGCTTATCACGTCCGCATTGGCCGACGACATCTCGTTCGCGGTGGCAGGCCCGATGACCGGCCAGCTCGCCAATATCGGCGACCAGTTCAAGCAGGGCGCGCAGGCCGCGGCCGACGCCATCAACGCCAAGGGCGGCGTGATGGGCAAATCAATCAAGCTCGTGATGGAAGACGATGTCTGCGATCCCAAGCAGGCCGTGTCCATCGCCAACCGCATCGTCGGCGAAGGCATCATGTTCATCGATGGCCATGCCTGCTCGGGTGCGAGCATCCCGGCCGCCGCCGTTTATGCCGAATCCGGCGCGCTGATGATGACGCCCGCTTCGTCCAACCCGCTTCTCACCGACGATGCCGCCAAGAAGGGCTGGCCCACCATCATGCGCCTTTACGTGCGCGACGACGGTCAGGGCGCTTTCGTCGGCCCATGGATCGCTGAAAAGTACAAGGGCAAGAATGTCGTGATCCTGCACGACAAGTCGGCCTACGGACAGGGTCTGGCCGATGCGGTGAAGGCCAAGATGAACGAGGCCGGCCTGACCGAAGTGCTCTATGAAGGCCTGAATGCGGGCGAGAAGGACTATTCGGCACTCGTCACCAAGCTGAAAGGCTTGAAGGCCGATTTCGTGTTCTTCGGCGGCTACCATCCGGAAGCCGGCTTGATCCTGCGTCAGGCGGCCGAGCAGAACTTCAAGCCGCAGCTGATGATGGGCGACTCCATCGCCTCGCCCGAGTTCTGGGCGGTCGCAGGTCCCGCCGGTGAAGGCGTGATGTTCACCTTCCCTGCCGACCCGCAGAGCCGCCCGCAGGCCAAGGAAGCGGTCGAGACGATCAAGGCCAAGGGCTTCACGCCCGATGGCTTCACGCTGTTCTCCTACGCCGTGATCCAGGCCTTCGCACAGGGCATCGAGCGGGCGCAGTCGGAAGATCCGTCGGCGGTTGCCGCTGCCCTGAAGGATGGCAAGCCGATCGAAACCGTGATCGGCCCGATCACCTTCGACGAGAAGGGCGACATCGCCAACGCCGCCTACGAGATCAATGTCTGGCACGACGGCAAATATGCGCCGATGAAGAACTGAGTTTCATCAAAGATCGGATCGAGCGGGCGGGGTTCGGATGAGCCTCGCCCGTTTTGCATTTAAGTTGTCTGGCTGAGGGAAATCTCCGCTTCGCGAAATCGTCAGATCATCCCCAGCACTCTCGGCGTCATTCCACTCACGAACAGAAACACCCCGAGCGAAACCGCACAGGTCAACACGACCCAGCCAGCAAACCACAGCCGCTCGCTCCGCTGAGAGGCGGGCTTGGCCTGATAGGCGAAGCGAAGTTTGGTGGAGCGGTATCGACCCATGACGCAAGGGAACATGGGCTATCACCTATGTCGAGCGGGATCGTGCGGTGCGCTTAAAGCCCGCTGTGTCCGATCGCTAAATTTGCACTGAAACGCCCTGCCCTTCGACACGCTTTCCCTGTGCATCGAAGAAGTGCAGCTTGTCGGCAGGCACGTTGACTGCGACCCGCTCGCCCACTTCGACCTGCGACCGGCCCGGCGCGCGCAGGATGACGCGGCCGCCAGGGGTGGTGCCATGCAGAAAGCTTTCGGCGCCGACGGGCTCGACGGCCTCGATCCGGGCTTCGAGCCGCAAGCCGGACGTGGCTGAAGCGATCACCGCATCCTCGGGACGGAAGCCGAGTGTTTCGGCGCCGGCCGGGGCCGTCACCGATAGATCCGACAGCTTCAAAAGGTTCATCGGCGGCGCGCCGATGAAGCTCGCAACGAAGGTTGAGGCAGGCTTCTCATAGATGTCGAGCGGACGGCCGGCTTGTTCGACCAAGCCGCCATTCATCACCACGAGGATGTCGGCCAGCGTCATCGCCTCAAGCTGGTCGTGGGTGACATACACGGACGTGACGCCCAGAGCGCGCTGGAGGCTCTTGATCTCGACGCGCATCTGGCCGCGCAGCTTGGCGTCGAGGTTGGATAGCGGCTCGTCGAACAGGAACACTTTCGGCTCGCGCACGATGGCGCGGCCCATGGCGACACGCTGGCGCTGGCCGCCCGAGAGCTGGCGCGGGGTGCGGTCGAGCAGGTGCGACAGTTCGAGCCGCTTCGCCGCCTCATCCACGCGGCGCTTGATCTCGTCCTTGGGCGTGCCACGGTTGCGCAAGCCATAGGCCATGTTGTCGAAAACGTTCATGTGTGGGTAGAGCGCGTAGTTCTGGAACACCATCGCGATGTCGCGCTCGGTGGGACCGATCGCGTTCACCACCTGCCCGTCGAAGCGCACCTCGCCTGCCGTGATCTCTTCGAGACCTGCGATCATGCGCAGAAGCGTGGACTTGCCGCAGCCTGAGGGGCCGACCAGCACGCAGAGTTCCTTGTCGGGAATGGCGATGGAAACGCCCTTCACGGCTTCCGTCGAGCCGTAGCTCTTGCGGACGTCCTTCAGTTCAACCGAAGCCAATTACTTCTCCGTTTCGACAAGGCCGCGCACGAACCAGCGCTGCATGAGAACCACCACGAGAACGGGCGGCAGGATGGCGAGAACGCAGGTAACCATCACCAGATGCCACTGCGTGTCGGCGTCGGCAAACGAGATCATCTTGCGCAGCGCGATGACGATCGTGTTCATGTCCGAGCGGTTGGTGACGAGCAGCGGCCAGAGATACTGCGTCCAGCCATAGATGAAGAGGATCACGAACAGCGCCGCGATATTGGTGCGCGAGAGCGGCAGGAGGATATCCCTGAAGAACCGCCAGGGACCCGCCCCATCGACACGCGCGGCCTCCACCAGCTCGCCGGGAATCGTCATGAAGAACTGGCGGAACAGAAGCGTCGCGGTGGCAGAAGCGATGAGGGGCAGGATCAGGCCGGTATAAGTATCGATCAGGTTGAGATCGACCATCACCTTGTAGGTCGGCAGGATGCGGACCTCCACGGGCAGCATCAGGGTGATGAAGATCAGCCAGAAGAAGACCATCCGGCCGGGAAAGCGGAAGAAGACGATGGCATAGGCCGACAGAAGCGAGATGATGATCTTGCCGATCGCGATGCCGAGCGCCACCACCGTCGAGTTGAACAGAAGTGTGCCGACCGCCACGCCGCCGATACGGCCGACACCGCCGAAGAGCGCGGTGGAGTAGTTCGCCCACCCCTGATCGCCAGGAACGAGCGGCAGCGGCGGACGCAGAATGGTCTGCAGCGAATGCGTCGAGGCGACCAGCACGTAATAGATCGGGAACGCGACGACGAGCACGCCGAGGATGAGGACGGCGTGAGCGATGAAGGTGCGGATAGGGGACTGGCCGATCATCGCTTCAGCGCTTCCTCGGATACGGACAGGTCACGCTCAGCCATAATGCACTTTCCGCTCGACATAGCGGAACTGAACCGCCGTCAGCGCGATCACGATCACCATCAGGATCACCGACTGCGCGGCTGAGTCACCCAGCACCAGATTGACGAAGCCGTCATTATAAACCTTGTAGACCAACGTTTCCGTGGCCTTGCCCGGCCCGCCGCCGGTGACCGCGTGGATGATGCCGAACGTGTCGAAGAAGGCATAGGTCGTGTTGATGACGAGCAGGAAGAAGGTCGTCGGCGCGAGAAGCGGAAAGACGATGGTCCAGAAGCGCTTGGTTTCGCGCGCGCCGTCGATGGCGGCCGCCTCGATCAGGGATTTCGGGATGGCCTGAAGGCCGGCGACAAAGAAGAGGAAGTTGTAGGAAATCTGCTTCCATGAAGCGGCCGCGACCACCAGCGCCATCGCTTGATTGCCGTTGAGCAGCGGATCCCATGCAATGCCCAGATTGCGCATCAGCACGGCAAAGGTGCCGATCGAGGGGCTGAACAGGAACAGCCACAACATGCCGGCGATCGCCGGCGCCACCGCATAGGGCCAGATCATCAGCGTACGATAGAAGCCTTTGCCCCGGACAACCTTGTCGGCCTGAACCGCAAGCAGCAAGGCCACGGCCATCGCGACGAAGGCGGTGGCGACGGAGAAGATCACCGTCACCTGCAGCGCGTTGATGTAGTTCGGGTCGGCCAGAACCTTGCGGAAATTGGCGAGGCCGACGAACTGCGATTTGAGCCCGAACGGATCCTCACGCTGGAGTGACTGCTGGAGCGCCTGGGATGCGGGCCAGTAAAAGAAAATGAGCGTGATCGCCAGTTGGGGCGCGACCAGCAGATATGGCAGGAGCTTGTTGGGAAAGACGACGCGGGGGGTCACGGAGCCTCAAAAGTATGTACGCCGGCGCGGTCAGAGGTGCCGGCGTCGAAAGGGATGAGCCGAGACGAACACATCGCCGCCTCGGCCGTCACGATACTCCGATAGTTCAGTTCCCCAGCGCCTGCTGGATCGCGGCATTGCCGCGGCTGACCGCATTGTCGAGCGCCTGCTGGGCGGTCTGCTGACCGGCGAGCAGCTTCTCGAACTCTTCGTTCTCGATATCGCGCACCTGCGGCAGGTTCACGAGGCGCACTCCCTTGGAGTTTTCGGTCGGCGCCTTTTCGAGCATCTGCTTGATCGGCAGTTCGCGCGCGGGGTTCTTGTCGTAGAAGCCCGACTTCTTGGTTTCCTCATAGGCCGCCAGCGTGACGGGCAGGTAACCCGAGACCTGATGCAGGCGGGCCTGGATCGGGGTCTGCGAAAGGAAATCGAAGAAGGCAGCGACGCCCTTGTATTCCTCGTCGGATTTATTGGCGAAAACCCAAAGCGAAGCGCCGCCCGGCGTGGTGTTCTGCGGGGCGCCCTGCGCCGTCTCGTCATAAGGCAGCATGCCGTTGCCGAAATTCATGCCCGACTTCACGACATCGCCGAGACCGCCGGAAGATTCCGTCATGATCCCGCATTCGCCCGCGAGGAAAAGCTGCTTGGCCTCGGAAGTGCGGCCGCCATACTTGAAGGTGCCGTCCTTGGCGAGGTCGGCGAGCTCCTGAAAATGCTTCACGAAGAGCGGTGCGTTGATCTTCAACTCGACATCCGTGCCTGCGATGCCGTTCTCGTTGGTGCCGTAGGAAACGTTGTTCCAGGCGGCGAAATTCTCGGTCTGGATCCAGGTGAGCCAGGTCGAGGTGAAGCCGCAGGGAGCAGCACCAGATGTCTTGATCTTCTTCGCCGCATCCCAGACCTCTTTCCAAGTCTTGGGCGGCGTGTTCACGTCGAGACCGGCCTTCTGGAAGATGTCCTTGTTGTAATACAGAATCGGCGAGGACGAGTTATAGGGGAAGGACAGCATGGTGCCGTCGGGCTTGGAATAATAGGCCACGATGCCCGGCAGATACTGGCTCTTGTCGAAGGGCTTGGCGCCCATGGAGAGAACGTCGGCCACCGGCTTGATGGCAGCTTCCGCGCCCATCATCACGCCCGTGCCGGCATCGAAGACCTGCATGATATGCGGGGCCTGGCCTGCGCGAAAAGCGGCGATGCCGGCATTCAGCGTCTCCGGATATGTGCCCTTGAACACGGGCACGACCTTGTAGTCGCTCTGGCTCTCGTTGAATTCCTTGGAAAGCGTTTCCACCACTTCGTTGTTCGCACCCGTCATGGCGTGCCACCACTGGATCTCGGTAACGGCGAAGGACGATGTGGTCGTCAGAAGCGTGAGGGTGATGCCGCCGGCGAGGCCGCCCGCGATGGCTGAAAACTTCATGGATTTCTCCCGTTTCTTTGTGAAAGCGGGAACCGGCCGCCTTGGCACCTCCATGCCAAACCAGCCGCTTCCTCCCAGAAGCCAGTATCGACGGATTATGACAGCCCGACAACGATTTTGTTTTGCCGACGACAGATCCGGCTACTTACGCTGGATCACCCAGATGGCGTGGATGATGCCGGGGATATAGCCACACAGGGTCAGAAGGATGTTGAGCCAGAAGTGAAGCCCGAGGCCGACTTGAAGGAAAACGCCGACTGGTGGGAGTATGATGGCGAGCAGGATGCGGATCACGTCCAAAGGGCGGTCCTTTCGGGTAGCGATTGACAGGGTGAGCCCAAACGCGCGACCCGTTTCTTCGTTCAGTCAAGACAATGCAGGGCTGGTATGAGCGGCACTTCCATCGAGCGCATCGAAACCATCCATGACGGATGGGGGCGGTTTCTGACGCTTCATCTGAAATCGGCGGACGGGACGCGGTTCACACGCGAAGTCGAGGATCATGGCGACGCGGCCTGCGTGCTGCCCTACGATTCCGTCCGTCGTTGCGTGATGCTGGTGAAGCAGCCACGCGCGCCTTTGCTGATGCGAAACGAGCCGGATCATATCTGGGAGGCGCCCGCCGGCATTCTGGACGAGGCAGACCCGGCGGCTTGCGCCCGACGCGAGGCGCTGGAAGAAACTGGCCTGCGTATCGGCGAGGTCGAGGCCCTCGGCGCATTCTGGTCGATGCCCGGCGTGTCGGCCGAGCGCATCCACCTGTTCCTGGCACCCTACAATGAAACCGACAAGGTCGCGGCGGGCGGCGGACTGGCCGATGAGAACGAACAGATCGAACTCGCCGAAGTGAGCTTCGAAGACGTGTTCAGCGCAGCGGATACCGGCCAGATCACGGACATGAAAACCTGGGCGCTGCTGCAGGCCTTACGCCTGCGGCACCCGGAAATCAGCCGGCCTGTCGCCGGCTAAGATTTGCGACCGCGCGCGGAAGCGGTTTTCTTTTTCGGCGCGGCTTCCGCACTTTCCTGCGCTTCGCGTTCAAGCCGCATCGCGCGTAGGCGGGCGATCTTCGCATCGCTCTTGCGGCGCTCTTCTGCGAGTGTGTTGAACGCGATCTCCGAAGTGCGCGTAGCCTTTTCGATCTTTTGCTGTTCCGTCAGGACGACCATGCCATGCTCCCAATCCCGTGCGCAGCCAGATAGGGCGAGCTTTCATGAAGTCAGGGGTTAAGTTTTAGTTCTTTCGAGCAGCATCCGTAGGGTCCCGCTGGCAGAGCGGGGCACAGTGCTTATCTAAGGCCTCAAGCCACCGCCCCTCGCGTGGAGCCGCGCCATGACTGTTCATTTTCCCTTCGACAACACCTATTCCGCCCTGCCCGAGCGCTTCTTCCGCCGTACGGAACCCACACGCGTAGCGGCACCACTGCTGTTGAAGCTCAACACGGCGCTGGCGCAGGAGCTCGGGCTCGACCCGGACGCACTCGCTTCGCCCGAGGGGGTCGAGGTGCTCGCCGGTAACCGTGTGCCGGAAGATGCCTTTCCGCTGGCGGCGGCCTATGCCGGACACCAGTTCGGACAGTTCGTGCCGCAACTGGGCGATGGGCGTGCGATCCTGCTCGGCGAAGTGGTCGACGTCCATGGGCAGCGGCGCGACATCCAGTTGAAGGGCGCGGGGCCGACCCCGTTCTCGCGGCGGGGCGACGGGCGCGCGGCGATCGGTCCGGTTTTGCGTGAGTACATCGTCAGCGAAGCCATGGCCGTACTCGGCGTACCCACCACACGCGCACTGGCAGCCGTCGCGACAGGCGAGCATGTGTATCGCGAGACGGCCCTGCCTGGTGCCGTCTTGACGCGCGTGGCGGCGAGCCATATCCGCGTCGGCACCTTCCAGTTCTTTGCCGCACGCGGTGACACGGACGGCATCCGCGCGCTGGCCGACCATGCTATCGCGCGCCATTACCCGGAAGCGGCACAAGAGGTGCGGCCTTATCCGGCCTTTCTTTCGGCGGTCATCGCGGCACAGGCGAAGCTTGTGGCGCAGTGGATGAGCCTCGGCTTCATTCATGGCGTGATGAACACCGACAACTGCTCGATCGCAGGCGAAACCATCGATTACGGCCCTTGTGCCTTCATGGATGCCTACCATCCATCCACTGTGTTCTCGTCGATCGATGCGCAGGGCCGCTATTCCTATGCCAACCAGGCTCCCATCGCGCAGTGGAACCTCACCCGGCTTGCCGAAACACTGCTGCCGCTGTTTTCGGACGATCTCGATGAAGCGGTAAAGGAGGCGGAAGCCTTGCTCGGCGCGTTCAAGTCCGCCTTCGAAGACGCGCTGATCGCACGCTTCCGCCGAAAGATCGGCCTCAACACGGAGCGCGAGGAGGATCGCCTTCTGGTGCAGGGCCTGCTCGACCTGATGGCCCATGCGGGTGCTGACTTCACGCTCTCATTCCGCGCGCTCGCGGATGCTGCGGATGGCGACGAGGCACCGTTGCGCTCACTCTTCGCGGATCCCGAACCCCTTGAAGGCTGGCTCCAGCGCTGGCGCGAGCGGCTTGCGCTCGAACCGGACGAGACGCGCCCCGCCGCCATGCGTATGGTGAATCCGTTCGTGATCCCGCGCAATCATCGCGTGGAGGAAGTGATCCAGGCAGCGCAGCAGGGCGATCTCGCACCCTTCGAGACGCTTCTCAAGGTTCTCGCCAGACCGTTCGAGGCGCAGGTCGGGCTCGACGCCTATGCCAATCCGCCTGCGCTGGACGAGCGTGTCTTGCGCACCTTCTGCGGCACCTGAACGTCGCCGCTCGGAACTTGTTGCCGCGTCCCTTCTTCCTAGTTCCGGAGCGAATATGAGGGGACATGCATGGCGCAGCGCTGGCCGGACCGCATCTGGATCGTTCGTCACGGGGAAAGCGCGGGTAATGTCGCCCGCGTGGCGGCTGACAAAGCCGGGCTCGCCCGCATCGACATCGCCGAGCGCGACGTGGATGTCCCCCTTTCCGATCTGGGCCATGAGCAGGCGGAAGCGCTGGGCGCGTGGTTCGCGGCAAAACCCGAGAATGAACGGCCAGAAGTGCTGGTGTCCTCGCCTTATGTCCGGGCCCGGCAGACCTCCGACATCATCCGCCAATCGGGGGGTCTGACGCAGGATGCGCCTGCGGCTTATCTGGACGAGCGGCTGCGCGAAAAGGAGTTCGGCATTCTTGACCGGCTGACCACCGCAGGCATTCGCGAACTCCATCCAGAACAATTCGAGTTCCGCCGTATCCTCGGCAAGTTCTACCATCGGCCGCCGGCGGGCGAGAGCTGGTGCGACGTGATCCTGCGCCTGCGCAGCGCGGTCGACACGATCAGCCTGCATTATTCGGGAAAGCGCGTGGTGATCGTGGCGCATCAGGTGGTGGTGCTCTGCATGCGCTATCTTCTGGAAAACCTCGACGAGGAGCAGATTCTGGCCATCGACCGCGAGGGCGATGTCGCGAACTGCGCCATCACGGAATATGCCTTCGACCCTACCGAAGGGCCGGACGGTGCGATGAAGCTCCAGCGCTACAATTTCGTCGCGCCGCTGGAACGCGCGGGCGCGCCCGTCACCGATGAGCCGGATGCTGCGGTGGCTGTACGATGAGCCCGGTTTCCGCGCTCGACGACGCGCTTTTGCGCAAGCGTCCGCTGCCGCAGCCGGGTGATGGCGGCAAGGATGAACGCGGCGCGATCGTCGTGATCGGCGGTAGCCGCGAATTGCCGGGCGCGGCGTTTCTGGCGGGGCTCGGCGCGTTGCGCGCCGGTGCCGGCAAGCTCAGGGTCGCGACCACCACCGCGCGGGCGGCGGCCCTTGCCGTGGCCCTGCCGGAAGCGCTGGTGATGGAACTGCCCGAGACGGAAGACGGGGATCTTGCGTCAGACTGCTGGGATATTCTCGAGTCGCGACTCACTTATGCGAATGCCATTCTGTTCGGGCCGGGCATGAGTCAGTGCGACGATACGCATAAGCTGATGGGCCAGCTTGCTGCGCATCGGACGGACGCCGCGCTGATCGTGGATGCCGGTGCGCTTTGTGGGCTGGCCGACCACCGTCAGGCGCTCCTGAAACGCGAGAAGCCGAGCGTGTTGACACCCCATGCGGGTGAAATGGCGAACCTCCTCGGTGTTGAACGTGCAGAGATCGAAGCCGAACCGCTGAGGGCTGCGCGCGACGTGGCGGAGAAACTGAACACGGTGGTCGCCATGAAAGGCGCCAAGACGCATGTGGTCGCACCCGATGGCGAGGCGTTTCTGTATGAAGGAGGCGGCGTAGGACTTGGGACGTCCGGTTCGGGCGATGTGCTGGCCGGCGTGATCGCTGGGCTGGCCGCGCGCGGCGCGTCACCGCTCGATGCAACGCTGTGGGGGGTGTTCCTGCATGGCGAAGCGGGCGCAATCCTGAGCGAGACGGTTGGGACGCTGGGGTTCCTCGCGAGGGAGATCCTGCCGGAGATTCCTCGGGTTTTGATGCGGTTCGAGGGCTGATCGTCGGGTCAGCGGAACGGCCCCTTACCCACCTTCGTCCGGGATCTTCAACACGTGGCCGCAGGCCTTGCAGTGCACGGCGTCCGGATCGTGTCGCTGCAATGCGCAGCGCGGACACTGGAAGAAGACTTTGTGCGGACGGAACAGCGCCTGGGCCAGCCGCACGAACAGCGTGATGCCGACGAACATGGTGACGATCGACACCAGCTTGCCGCCCGTGCCTTCGAGCGTGATGTCGCCGAAGCCGGTGGTCGTAACGGTCGCGACCGTGAAATAGAGCGCATCGACATAGCCCGCGAAGCCCGCGCCGTTGCGGAAGAAGAAGGTGTAGATGAAGCCCGTCGCCACGAAGAGAAAGGTGATGAGGTTGACGACCGAATGCCCTGTCTCGCGCCATGCGCCGCGGCCGTATTCGCCCATCAAGCGCCAGAAGAAGCCGCTTTTTGACAGTGACCAGAGCCGCATGATGCGCAGGAAGCCGAGATTGCCGAGCTCTTCGGGGAAAAGCAGCGTGAGCAGGATGAAGAGATCGAGCCAGAATGTCAGTTGAAGGAAATGGCGGGGAATATCCGTAGAGCCGAACAGGCGCCCCGCCATGTCGAGCGCAAGAAGCACGGCGACGCTATAATCGAGCCAGATGAAGGCTGGCGTCTCGCGCAACAAAGGGGTGGCGATGAAGAAGGCCAGGATCAGGAAGTCGATCGCGACCACGCCGATCTGGAAACGCACGGCGTAGGCGTCATGTCCATGATAGAGCAACCGCAGCTGCCGGCGGATCGGATTTTCAGTCGGTTCGCTTGTATCGGCTTGCATAGGGCTTCAGGCGTCGCGGAAGAGCACCACTGACGCCTTTGTAGAGATGGGGCAAGAGCGAACGAAAAGCCGCGCAGGGCGTTTGGCAGAAAGAGCGGGACGTTCTAGTCTCGCAGGCGTCCATTCGAATCCGGAGCACTGGCCATCTTTTTCGCGCGACACGCCTTTTCTACCCGTGACGCCGGCTTTCGCGTGGAGCAACTCTCACAGTGAGCATTTTTTCCGTTCGACACGTCACGGAGTACCGCTATCGCCGGCCCGTCGGCTTCGGCGAGCACCGGATCATGTTCCGCCCGCGCGACAGTTTCGACCAGCGTCTCATCGATGCCCAGCTTCTCGTGACACCCGAGCCTGTCTCGACCCAATGGATCCATGATGTGTTCGGCAACTGCGTGGCTCTGCTGCGCTTTGAGGAGAAGGCGGAAACGCTGCGCTTCGAGACGCGGATGCAGGTCGAACATGCGAGTTCGGGCATTCCGGAGTTCCGCATCCGCGACAAGGTGCTTCACTATCCGTTCCAATATGACGGCGAGGAATTACCCGACCTCTCGCCCACCATTACCCGCGCCTTCGGCCAACCCGGCGACGAGGTCGAGCGCTGGGCACGGCGGTTTCTGAGTGGCAAGCAGGAAACGGCGACCGGCAAGCTCCTGATGACCATGTGCTATGCCATCCGCGAGAGCTTTCGCTATTCACGCCGCACGGAGCCCGGCATCCAGAGGCCCGCCGAGACGCTGGCGCTGGGGCGCGGCACCTGCCGCGACTTCGCGCTTCTGATGATGGAGGCCGTTCGCTCGCTGGGGCTCGCGGCACGCTTCGTATCGGGCTACATCTATGTGCCCTCGCGCGACGGGTCCGACACACGCGGCGGGGGTGCCACGCATGCCTGGGCGCAGGTCTACCTGCCGGGCGCCGGCTGGGTCGAGTTCGATCCGACCAACGGCATCGTGGGAAACCGTGACCTGATCCGCGTGGCGGTCGCGCGGGACCCCGCGCAAGCCATTCCCCTTTCCGGCAGCTATTACGGGGCCGCCGAGGACGATCTGGGCATCAGTGTCCAGGTCAACGTCACAACAGATCAGAACAGCGAAGGCGGCACCGAAAAGCCGCCCGTCCAAGGGAACGAAGCACCTCGTGAGGGATTCACCGAGCGCTCGCGGGATCGGGAACCCGCTCGCTCTACCCACCCTCCCTCGCCTCTCAGAGAGGCCAGCAGGACATGAGATGCGGATACGCGCCGGCTTCACGATCGCCTATGACTGCCCAGCACCGACCCCGATGCTACTCGTGCTCAACATCCACCCTTCGCGGCGCGTCGATCTGCTGACCGACCATGTTCTGCGGTTCGAGAATTCGAACGGCACGCCGATCGAGGCGTGGGACTATGTGGACGGCTTCGAGAACGCCTGCACGCGGATCATCGCGCCGGCAGGCGTCACCACGATCGCCACCGAGTTCGACATGTTCGACCACGGCCGTCCCGACATCGTCGCCGAGCACGCCGTTCAGCATGAGATCAGGGATCTGCCCGACGACGTGCTCGTTTACCTGCTCGGCTCGCGCTATTGCGACACGGACAGGCTGGCCGATTTCGCGTGGAAGGAATTCGCCAACACGCCGCCGGGCTGGGCGCGCGTTCAGGCGATCGTCGATTTCGTCCACAACCACATCACCTTCGACTACCAGAAGGCCGACAGCCTGCGCTCGGCGCATGGCGGCTACAACGACAAGGTGGGCGTGTGCCGCGACTTCGCGCATCTCGCGATCACGCTTTGCCGCTGCATGAACATCCCTGCGCGCTACTGCACCGGCTATCTCGGCGATATCGGCATTCCGCCGGTCGATTATCCGATGGATTTCTCGGCGTGGTTCGAGGTCTATTTGGGCGGACACTGGTACACGTTCGACGCGCGCCACAACACGCCCCGCATCGGCCGCATCCTGATGGCGACAGGCCGCGACGCAACGGATGTGGCACTCTCCACCTCCTTCGGCCCTGCTAGGCTGGCGCAGTTCGATGTTGTCACCGACGAGGTGCCGGCTGAAGGCTGAGCGAGGCGACGGTGGCGGTCGACAGCGCGCCGCCCAATGCCTACATCGGGGGCCAAGTCATTTCTTGGAGTACCTGAACCGATGAGCAACGGCGCCGAGCATCCATTCCTGCGGCCGCTTTGGCGGCGGGCCGCGCTCGTCGCCTTCTGCGCCTTCTGGTCGGCCTTCGAGTTCGCGACCGGGTCGAGCGGCTGGGGGATGATGGTGGGTTTCATGGCCGTCTACGGCGCATGGAACTACCTGATCGATTATCGCGTCCCGCCGGCCGAAATCGAACAGTCCGCGAGCGACAAGGCTGGCTGACGCCTCTTTGCGTCGCTATCGTTCAGGGCGCGGCCTTGCCCTGCGCAGCCTTCGTCTTGCGATAGTGCTCCATCACCATATCGCAATCCTGCGTCGCCGGATTGGCGCGGCAGTATCCGGCGGCGCGTTCCAGGTTCGACGCCATCATGCCCGGCAGGTATTTCTCTAGTTCTCCATAACGGCGCATGGTTTCGGCCTGCACCGCGTTCTGTGAGAGGCCTGTCGGGTCGAGACCGCCCAAGGTGCTGGCCGCCATTTGCGCCGGCGCCATCGCCTGCACACGGTCGGCCGCTGCCAAGGCCTTTTCCTCTTCCGCGGGCGTCAGCGGCTTGGCCGTGAAAAAGCCATCGCGGGTCATACCGCTCGCCATGGAGGGTGGTTGCGGCTGGCTCGACTGACATGCGGCGAGCAGAAGGGGCAGCGCGAGAAACGCGAAGCGCCGGGCGATGGGCATCGGGACATCCTTGAGGTGATGCCCCCTGCCCTACCCGGCTTTCGTATCGGACTCGTGCCGCCTCGTGGACTTTGTCAGGCGGCTTCTTCCGTCCATTTCCTGATGAGGTGCGCGCCTCGCGCGAGTTGCGGTGCCGGCTCGATCTTGCCGCCGAGCGCGGCTGCCGCGCGCCAAGGCCAGCGTGGGTCGGCGAGGAAGGGCCGTGCCAGCGCGACCATATCGGCATCGCCGTTTTCCAAAATGGCTTCGGCCTGCTGGGGCTCGTCGATCATGCCGACGGCGCGCACCGGAATACCGGCCTGCTCACGGATGGTGCGCGCGAGATGGACCTGATAGCCCGGACCGGTCGGCACCTTCTGCAAAGGCGAGTTGCCGCCACTCGAGCAGCAGATATAGCTCACGCCTTCGGCCTTGAGCGCCTTTGCCACTTCAACCGCGTCTTCTTCTGCAAAGCCGCCTTCGACCCATTCGGTGACGGACAAGCGCGCGCCGATCATCAGGTCGGGTGCCGCTGCCTTTACCGCGCGGGTGACCTCCACGATCAGCCGCATGCGGTTGTCCAAGCTGCCGCCGTAACGGTCGGTGCGCTGGTTGGAGAGCGGGGACAGGAACTGGAACAGCAGATAGCCATGCGCGCCGTGAATTTCGATGAAGTCGAAACCAGCCCGGGCCGAGCGCGCGGCCGCATCCGCGAAATGCTGAACGATTTCGGCGATCTCGTCCTCAGAAAGCGCATGGGGCGTATGCCAGCCGTCATCGTAAGGAAGGGCCGAGGCTGAAACCGTCTGCCAAGGGTCCTGACCGTCTTTGAGAGGCCCGCCTCCTTCCCAGGGGCGTTGGCACGATGCCTTGCGGCCCGCATGAGCCAGCTGGATGCCGAACTTGGTGCCGGGCACAGCCACGCGCCGCGCGGCATCGAGCGCACGCTTGGCAGCGGCCTCGTTGTGATCGGAATAGAGACCCATGCAGCCATGACTGATGCGGCCGCGCCGCTCGACATCGGTCATCTCGACGGTGACCATGCCGGCACCCGACATCGCATAGTTCATCCAGAGCTGGAGATGCCAATCGGTCGCCGAGCCGTCATCGGCCGAATATTGGCACATGGGGGCGATGGCGATGCGGTTGGGGAACGAAAGATTGCCGAGAGTGATCGGCGAAAAAAGCTGCGACGACATGAGAAGCTCCGGTGAGTCGGGCTGATGTAAGCCACTCGACCGCTTCCGCAACCACGTTTGAAACGTTTCCAAAAACACCTTGCGGCGCCGTCCCCTGTTTGCGACACCTCGCGCCTCGCATGAATTTCGGAGGAGGACGAACCCATGCCAGCCACCATGAAGGGACCGGGCATCTTCCTGGCGCAGTTCGCAGGCGATGCGGAGCCGTTCAACTCTCTGCCTTCGATCGCCAAATGGGCGGGCGGGCTCGGCTACAAGGGCATCCAAGTCCCTTCATGGGACAGCCGGCTGTTCGACCTCGAAAAGGCTGCGACCTCCAAGACCTATTGCGACGAAGTGCAGGGCATCGCGCGCGAAGCGGGCGTGCAGATCACCGAACTCTCGACGCATCTTCAGGGGCAGCTCGTCGCGGTGAACCCGGCCTATGACAGCCAGTTCGACGCCTTCGCCCCCTCATCCGTGCACAACAATCCGAAGGCGCGGCAGGAATGGGCGGTGCAGCAGCTCCTGTGGGGCGCCAAGGCCTCGCGCAATCTCGGGCTTGATGTCTCCGTCACCTTCTCCGGCTCGCTCGCCTTCCCCTATCTCTACCCATGGCCGCAACGGCCGGCGGGCTTGATCGAGGAAGCTTTTGCCGAATTGGCTCGCCGCTGGAAGCCGATCCTCGACGCCTATGATGCCGAAGGCGTGGACGTGGCCTACGAAATCCATCCCGGCGAAGACCTGTTCGATGGGGCGACCTTCGAAATGTTCGTGGACGCGGTGGACGGCCACAGCCGCGCCGCCATCAACTACGACCCGTCGCACTTTCTCCTGCAACAGCTCGACTATCTCGCCTTCATCGACATCTACCACGAGCGCATCAAGGCGTTCCATGTGAAGGACGCCGAGTTCAATCCGGACGGGCGGCAGGGCGTCTATTCGGGCTATCAGAGCTGGATCAACCGCGCCGGCCGCTTCCGCTCGCTGGGCGACGGGCAGGTCGATTTCTCGGGCATCTTTTCCAAGCTCGCGCAATATAACTATGACAGCTGGGCAGTGCTTGAATGGGAATGCTGCCTCAAGCACCCCGAAGACGGAGCGGCTGAAGGCGCGCCGTTCATTTCCAGCCATATCATTCGCGTGACGGAGAAAGCCTTCGACGACTTCGCGGGCGGCAGCACCGACAAGGCTGCTTTGCGCAAGATGATGGGTATCGAAGGCTAAGGGGAGTTATTGGTTATGGTTAGCGGCAAAGCGATCGAAAAGACTTCTGGACCCATCCGGCTCGGCATGGTGGGCGGCGGCCAAGGCGCCTTCATCGGTGGGGTGCACCGCATCGCAGCACGGCTCGACGGCGAGTTCCAGCTCGTCGCGGGTGCGCTCTCTTCCAACCCCGAGCGCGCGCGCGCATCGGGCGCGGAGCTCAACCTCGACCCGGATCGCACCTACACGTCCTTCGACGAGATGGCGGAGCGCGAAAGCCAGCGGCCGGACGGCATCGAAGCGGTCGCTATCGTCACGCCCAATCACATGCACTTCCCGGCCGCGAAGGCGTTCTTGGAAGCCGGTATCCACGTGATCTGCGACAAGCCGCTGACATCGAACCTCGAAGACGCCAAGGCGCTCGCCGCGATCGCTAGGAAATCCGGCAGGATCTTCGTGCTGACGCATAATTATACCGGCTACCCGATGGTGCGGCAGGCGCGTGCGATGGTCGAGGAAGGTCTGCTCGGCACACTCAGGCTGGTGCAGGCCGAATATCCGCAGGATTGGCTCTCCGAACCCGTCGAGCAGACGGGCTCGAAGCAGGCGACATGGCGTGTCGATCCGGCCCAGTCGGGGGCAGGCGGCGCGACAGGTGATATCGGCACGCATGCCTTCAACCTCGCCCGCTTCGTGACCCAGCTCGAACTCGACAGCCTCGCCGCCGATCTCGACAGCTTCGTGGAAGGGCGGCGCCTGGACGACAACGCCAACATCCTCCTCCGCTTCAAGCCGAAGGGCTCGGAGCACCAGCCCAAGGGCATGATCTGGGCGAGCCAGGTTGCGCCCGGCCACGAAAACGGGCTGAAGCTTCGTGTCTACGGAACCAAGGGTGGGCTCGAATGGGTGCAGGCCGATCCGAACTATTTGTGGTTCACGGCGCTCGGCCAGCCCAAGCAGCTGATCACGCGCAATGGTGCCGGCGCCGGGCCGGTGGCCGCACGGGTCAGCCGCGTGCCCGGTGGGCATCCGGAAGGCTATCTGGAAGGCTTCGCCAACATCTATGCCGAAGCCGCGCGTGCCATTCGTGCGGCACGAAACGGGGAAACGCTTTCGGCGGACGTGCTTTACCCCACCGTCGATGACGGCGTGGAAGGCGTGGCTTTTGTTGACGCTTGCGTACGCTCATCCAAGGCTGACGGCGCGTGGACGAAACTCGACTGAGTTCAGGCTAAGCCGAACGCGCCTCGGGTCGCTGATAGGCGAGAGCCGACGTCAGCGACTCCTCATCGGCCATGCCGGCATTGTGGAGCGCAAGGATCGTCAGGGCGAGTTCCTTGCCCGCTTCCGATTCCGGCATCACCTCACGCGCAGCACAGGCGCGGTCGAACACACGTTTCAGCCGTTCGATCTCAACGGGACGCAGCAGTCCGCGCTCATAAAGGGATTTCGGCATTCCTGTTCCCCCAACAAGACACCCTAGCAACCCAGACTAGAAAGAAAAAGGCTCTTCTTTCAACCTCATAGGATAATCGGGAGCATCTCGCTTGGTTTGTTTGGCAGGGTTCGCGCGCTTATCGCGCCTGTTAACCATGCTGGCATCTCTAACACTTCAGCGCCGTTTGGGTTCCTTCGACGGCTTCCCCGTTTGCCGCAAAGAGGAAGGTGCGGAGATGGGCCCACGGCCCGCCGCGGTACTCCCAAAGGTCCAGCCCTTCCCCGCGAACAATGAAGGGAATGAAGCGCGCCTCAAGCTCATCGCGAAGCTGTCGTGCCTCAGCCGGCTCAACCTTGTTCTGGATCGTCACGTGTGGCCGGATATGTTGGCTGTCCTGCGGGCCGAGAAGCTCCCGCCACCGGGTCGCAAGCCTCGCGCGGAGCGTCTCAGTGTCCGGGGAACTCAGATCATAGGCCATACCGCGTCCGAGAAACCGCAATCCGGGAACATCGATCGTGAATGCGGAGAGCATTCCGGCCTCGTTTGCCAAGTCGATTTCCAGTTGCTTCCGGTGTTCGGCCGGAAGTTGATGGAAAAGGGTCACATGGGCGTCGAGGTAGTTCCGCTCGGGCGGAAAGTAGCGTTTTCGCTCCGCCGTAAACCGTTCGGCGCTAGCCTTATCGAGCTTCAAAGTGACAATGAGGGGAAGCGAACCGAGCAGTTTCAGACACCTATCGTAAAACCTTTCTTAACAACGAGAGGTCGCGCTCGATCCATCACGAACAATTACAAGAATAAACCAACCGTGATGGAACGCCCCATAATGGCCACATGAGCGCCCCGTTTCGTCTCGCTTACCGGTTAGTTGGCTTGGTTATCCGACCAATGGAACTTTCCTTGCATGACGAAAAAGCACCTGACGGTCGCCGCGCTGGCGACGGCAACGATCCTCGGAGCCATGAATAGCGCGGCTTTCGCCCAGTGCGGGCGTGCCTCCTGGTACGCACTCACCTCGAAGACGGCTTCCGGCGAGCGGATGAACCCCGCTGCCATGACCGCCGCCCACCGCTCACTGCCCTTCGGCACCAAGCTCAAAGTCACCAACCGCGATAACGGCAAGACCGTCGTGGTCCGCATCAACGATCGTGGACCGTTCATCAAGGGCCGCGTGCTGGACCTGTCCAAGGCTGCGGCGCGTTCGCTCGGCTTCGTGGGCGCAGGCCATACCAGCGTTTGCACGCAGAAGGCCTGACCGCCAAAGCATGTCCCAGGCGGGCGTGAACTCTCCCGCCGGGACCGGCTTCTAGATCAATACATCCGGCTCGAGCCGTCCCTTCACGGGCAAGTCGAGCAGGAATGTCTGGCCGGCGAGCCTGTCCTTCGCGCGGCCCTCCTCATCCAGACCCTTCCAAGCCGAGGTCGCCGCGAGCTTTCCCGCATCGCGGCCGATGAAAGCCGGACAGGAAATCTGGGCGGCCGGCATCGCGATCGAGCGGATCAGAGCGCCGTCAGCGCTGTAGGCATCGATGCGCGAGCCACCCCAGCGCGCGTTCCACAAGGTGCCATCGCTGCCGACCACCGCGCCGTCGATGCCGCCATCGGCCTCCTTGCCGTCCACGAAGACCTGCGGTTCCGCGCGCGGCAGGCCGGTTTGGGAGTCGCAAGGCACCCGCCAGAGTTTCTGCGCCTGCGTGTCGGCGAAATAGGCGGTCGAACCGTCCGGCGAGAAGCAGATCGAGTTGGGGATCAGGATGCCGTCGAAGAGCGGGCGCAACTCCCCCTCACGCATCCAGTGGATAGAGCCCTTCACGGCACCGTCTTCCTTGCCCATGATCGAGACCCAGAACGCGCCGGAGGGGTGAACACGCGCATCGTTGGAGCGGGTGTTCTCACGCTCCTCGTCGAGCGCGAGATAAAGCGAAAGCTTGCCGCTCTTGCGGTCGCGCAGATGGAAGCCGTTTTCCGAAACGATCAGTTGCCGCTCGTCATCGACGCTGGCGATGGCACTCGCCATCCAAGGCAGGTCGTGAACCAGCGTTTCGCCCGACGCGAATTTGTGTTCGAGCAGCTTGCGGTTGACGATGTCGAACCAGAACAGCGCGTCCGAGCGATGGTCGTAGCTCGGCCCCTCGCCAAGCTCGCATGGGTAGTCGGAGAGAACCGAAACCTTTACGCTATCGGTCATGCTGCGCTCTTTCCGAAAACGGCGTCCCAAGCCTCGACGCTCGCCTTGGCGCGCTGGCCGATTTCGTGAGCGGTCCAGTCGGGCTTGAAGAGACTGGAACCCAGACCGAAGGTCTCCACGCCGATCTTGCCGTAATCGCCGAAATCCTTTTCCGACACACCGCCGACGGCGCCGATCACAGCATCCTTGGGCAAAACAGCGCGAATGGCCGCAATGCCGTTTGCACCGAGAACGCTTGCGGGAAAGAATTTCAGAGCTGACGCGCCATGGCGCAGAGCCTGGAAAGCCTCGGTAGGCGTGAACACGCCGGGCATGGTCACCATGCCATGCTCCCCTGCACGGTCGAGCACCCCGCCATCGACATTGGGGCTGACCAGAAGCTGCCCGCCGACATCGTGCAGGCGGTCCACGTTTTCTGTCGTCAGCACGGTCCCTGCTCCCACCAGCGCGGAGGACGGCAGCGCCTTGACGATGGTTTCGATGGAGCGGAACGGCTCGGGCGAGTTGAGCGGCACCTCGATCGCCTCGATGCCCGCTTCAAAGAGCGAGGCGGCGATGGCATGCGCGTTTTCGGGCTTGAGCCCGCGCAGGATCGCGACCAGCCCGCGCTTGAGCCGAGGAAAAGGTCTGCTCATATCCAAAGCTCCCGATAATGACGCGCCGCGGCATAAAGACCGGCGCGGACGGCAAGATCCGCATCGGCATGGGTAAATTGCAATCCGGCCAGTTCCAGTGCCGCTTCGTAGAGCGCGCGCATGGTGCCGGAAGCCACCAGCAGCACCGGCTTGTTCGAGCCCGCGAAGCGCTGCCGCGCGGCGAAGATCTCCGCGCCGATCAGGAGGCCGGACAGGCGCGCGGCGCTGTCGTTTGCGTTCGTGCCGGAAAGCAGCCCGCCGGCACGGATGCCGAAGAGCCGGCCTTGCAGATCGCCATCCTGCAGGATTTCGGCACAAGCCGCGCGGAAGGGCTCGCTCGGGCCGCTGGCCGGTTCGGCATCAATCAGCGAGTGGCGCAGGATCGATTGCTCGCGGAGCACGGCGAAGAGCTCCCCGGTGAGAAAGGTCGCGAAGCCGACAACGCGCTCGCCGTCGAGTTCGGCCCATTTGGAATGCGTGCCGGGCAGGCAAGCGAGTGCCGCGCCGGGCTGGAGCGTTTCGACGAGGCCCGCCAGTTGCGTCTCCTCGCCGCGCATCACGTCGGCGGGTGATCCCTGGCTCAAGCCCGGCAGGATCAGCACGGGGCGCTTGTCGTGGGCCACGCGCACGGCCTGCGAGAATATCGCGTCGAGCGAGGTGGGCACCGCGACATAAGGTGCTTCGACCCATCCCTGGCGCGCGCCGACCATGCCGCAGGCAAAGACCGGCAAGCCTTCAGGTGCCCCGAACGCCGAGAGATGGTCCTCGAGGATGGCGGCGAACTTGCCTTGGGCCTTGAGCATGCCATCCGCGCTGCGACGTTCGGCGAGAACCTCGCCTTGCGCATCCATGAGCCAGAGCCGGACATGGGACGAGCCCCAGTCGACGGCGGCGAATGCAGCACTCAAAGATAGCCTCCATCGACGATCAGCAATTGAGCGGAAAGCATCCGGCTCGCATCCGAGGCCAGAAACAGGACGGTGCCGACGATATCCTCGACTTCCATCGGCCGCTTGATGCTTTGCCGCGCGACATGGGCGGCAACGCGCTCTTCCGTGACCCACAACGCCTTCTGGCGCTCCGTCAGCACCCAGCCGGGCGCGACCGCATTCACGCGGATATTGTCGGGGCCGAGTTCGCCGGCAAGGCCCTTGGTCAGCCCGACGATGCCGGCCTTGGCCGCCGTATAGGAGGACAGGTCGGGATGGTTGATCAGCCAGGAGGTCGAGGTGATGTTGATGATCGATCCGCCGCCGACGGCCTTCATGCCCGGTGCGACGGCCTGCGCCGAGAAGAAGTGCGGGCGCAGGTTGATGTTCTGGTTGTTGTCCCAGTATTCCGGCGTCACATCCGCGACCGCGTGACGATCATCGAGCGCGGCATTGTTGACGAGCACGGTGATGGGGCCATGCGCCTGGGCCGCCCGGGTTACCCCAGCGCGAAGTGCCTCCACGTCCCGCAGATCGACTGGCACGAAGAGTGGCGCCGGGAAACCCTCGGCTTCGATCTTTCGGCAGAGTTCGCGGCTGGGTCCCTCGGCGATGTCGAAGAAGGCAACGCGTGCGCCCTGACGAGCAAAACCTTCGACGAAGCCTGCACCGATCCCAGAACCGCCGCCCGTAATCAGGACCGAGGCACCGTCGAGATCGGGAAACCGCGCTGACGGCATAAAGGCACGCTCCTTGGCTAAGTCGGGCCCTCTGTCCGGCAGCACCGCTCCGCTGTCAAGCTTAAGCTGTCAGCTCAGGTCCCAAGCGGGCGAAGGCTCTTGTTGGAGCGCAGGAGACGCAACGTCGCTTCGGCATTGGCAGGGCGGCCGAAGAAATAGCCCTGCCCACCTTCGCAGCCGAATTCCACCAGCCGCCTGGCCTGCGCCTCTTCTTCGATGCCTTCCGCCACGGATGCCATGCCGAGGCCTTCGCACATGGAGAGAATGGCCCGGATGATGTGTTCGGCCGGCTTGTCCTCAAGCAGAACTGAGACGAAGGCACGGTCGATCTTGAGCTTGTCGAAAGAGAACTCGCGCAGGCGGCCGAGCGAGGACTGGCCGGTGCCGAAATCATCGAGCGCTACGCGGATGCCGCAGGCGCGCAGATCGTCCACGATCTTCTTGGCCGAACGCGGGTCGGACATCAGGCCGGTTTCGGTGATCTCGATCTCGAGCCGTCGCGGGTCGAAACCGGCGCGGTCGAGGATCGAGAGGATATGCAGGCCGGTGTTCTGATCGACCAGTTGCGAGGGCGACAGGTTGAAGGCGAGAAAGAGGTCGTCGGGCCAGTGCCGAGCGGCTTCCGTGGCCTTGCGCAAGACGAGTTGCGAAAGCGGCCCGATGATGCCGCGTTCCTCGGCGATGGGAATGAAGCAGGCCGGCGAAACGGGACCGAGGTCGCGGTCCGTCCAGCGCGCCAGAGCCTCGAAGCCGGTGATCTGGCCTGTCGCCAGATCGACGATGGGCTGGAAATAGGGCTCGACCTCGCCCGCCGAGACCGCGCGGCGCAGGGCCTGCTCGATCCGCGTCAGGCGCTTGGCGGCATCCTCCATCTCGCGGCTATAGACCACCACGCGGCCCCGACCCGCCCGCTTGGCGTGGTAGAGGGCGGTTTCTGCCTTGCTGACCAGAATGTCGGTGGTTTCGTCGCCCGAATAAAAGAGCGAGCAGCCAACGGAGGCCGAGAGGCGCGCTGTGCGCTCGCCGACATCATAGGGTGCCGAGAGAATCTCGATCAGCATCTGGGCCTTTTCGCTCGCCGCTTCCTCGCTGAAGACCAGCGGAAACAGAAAGCCGAACTCATCGGCGCCAACGCGGGTGACGGCAGCCTGGCTTTCCATGGCGGCGCGCAGGCGCATGGCGACCTGCACCAGGATTTCGTCGCCAGCGGCGCGACCCAGAAGATCGTTGATCGGCTTGAAGCCATCGAGATCGATGATGCCGACGGTGAAGGGCGCCGGATCATCGGCGCGGTCGGCGATCAGTCGCTCGACCTTGTCGTGGAAGCGGCGGTGATTGCCCAAGCCTGTCAGCGGGTCGGTGAATGCGAATTCTCCGCCTTCCGCCCATGTCCGGCTTGTGCCTTGAAGCACGCTCATTCTCCTGCTGCCCGTTCCCTCGTCTCGCTCGCTCGGCGAATTATGGCGAAATTGGCTGAAAAGCCTTTCAGAAAAGTATCCTGTCGGCCTCCAACAAGTGACGCAGGGTCACAGAAATGCAATGCGGCGCGCGCGACGAGTTTATCGGCGCTGTATAACCCGAAAGAGCTTGAGCGGAGATTGCGGCGTTTCTTGCACCGGCTGGAGCCAGTCCGGCATCCGACCGTCGCGCACAAGGGCGGCCAGGCCGTTGGGGAAAGCTGCCATCACGTCGGAATCGACATTGCCCGCGCACCAGGCGACGAGGCCGACGCCGTTCGATTGAAGGATCGCTCGCGCGGTGTCGGGCTCGGCCATCCAGGCTTCGAGGCCGGCGAGGTTGCCGGCGATGTTGCGATGATAGGGCCCGGCCAGCACGGCATGCGGTGTCCAGGCAAGGATCGCCGAACCCAGATTCGAGACGGCCAGCACACGGGTGGGTGGAAGGCGGGCGAGTTCGGCATAGTCTGCCATGTCTTCGCAAGACACACTTGGTGCGGCGGATGCGGATGAGGCGGAAGGAGAAGCCGCGCGATCGAAGCTTATTCTCGCAAGACCCGCCCATGCCGCGTCGATGGAGATGATCCATGCAACGGCAACAAGGATGGGCTGGCCGCGCAGACGGATGCGGGCCACGAAAGCTGCAAGCACCGCCGCTGCGAGCGGAATGGCGACATAGGATCCGCGCAATTGCCAAAGACTGACGGCAAATGAAACGCCGAGCAGCAGCATGACGAGAAGCCGAGTGCGCGATATGCCGTCTCGCATCAAGCCGTAGCCCAGCACCAGAAGTGCGACCAGCGGCGTCATGTAGGCGCCAGCGGCTGTTGCCGGTGATCGCGCAGCAAGACGCCAGAACGGCTGAGCCTCGCCCACCGAATCCAGCCAGAAGTGCCTGAGGCGCGGATCGAGACCGGCATAGGGATCGGCAAGACATTCCGGGAAACGCCACAGCAGAAGAGCCGCACAGACGACCCCGACAGCACCGAGGCCGCCAAGCCTTACCGCCATGCGGTTGCGTCCCGGCACCGACGCGACAAGCGCGAGACCGAGCCCGCCGGCAACCGCCAGCCCTGCCTGAGGCAGCGAGAAGGCGTCGCATGCGACCGTGGTCCATGCAGCGTATGGCACGGTTCCGGCCATGATGGCGGCGCTCGCGCCAGCGAGGCCCAACCCGAATGCGGTCGCTCCGGCGGCTGCCTTCTCGCCACGCCACAGGAAATCGATGGTCGCAAACAAGCAAAGGGCGGCCACGTGGGGTGCGGTTTCCATGCCGATGCCGAGCATGATCGCGCAGGTGATGCCTGCAAGGCCGCCCCACATCTGGCGCTCGCGCACCCTGATCGAAGCCAGCATCGCGACCAGAAGCATCACGAATTGCAGGTTGTGGTGATCGAGCGCGCCGGGGCGGAATACCTGAACGCTGTGAAGCGCACTGGCGCCGATCACCAGCGCGGGCAGCAGCGTTTCCGCTTCGTTCAATGTGCGGGCGAGGCGCAGGATCAGAAAAAGTGCCGAACCGAACATCAAAGTCGGCCAGACGATCTGCGCGAAGGCGTTGCCACCCGGGACACTCCCCGTCAGCACATCGCCGAGCAGCATCAGAAGCGCGATCGGCGCATCGACAAGTCGCGACCAGTGCATCAGGAAGCCGCCGTCGAGACCCATCCGATATTGTTGGAGATCGAACCAGTTCTGGCCGTTCAGCCAGTCGCGCACCTCGACGATGCGCATGATGCTGTCATTGTCGCCATTCACGTTCCAAACCGAAGGAAAGCCCGCCAAGGCGTGGCCACCGGTGATCAGCAGCGAAACAAGCAGGGCGAGGCCAGCGTCTCGCAGGATGTGACGGTGTGGCGAAGCTTCGCACACGGCGGGCGCGCCCATGCCTGCTCGCGTTACGGCACTGTTCATCATGCCCAGAAGTTTCCCGGCCCCATTCCCCGCTCACGAACCTAGTCTTAACGCGCACAACAAAGGGTAAAGCGGCTCAAACGCCCGGCTCTTGGCGGCGGAGAGCCTCTGAGGGAACCCATGCGCCTCGTCCGCAACGAACCGACTGTCGCCGTTCTGATCCCCTGCTTCAACGAGGAGCACACGATTGGTGACGTGGTGCAGCGCTTCAGGGCGGCCCTGCCCGAGGCGACTGTTTATGTCTACGACAACAATTCACGTGATCTGACCGCTCTGCGCGCCCGCGCGGCCGGCGCCGTGGTCGTGCGCGAGCCGCGCCAGGGCAAGGGCCACGTGGTGCGGCGCATGTTCGCCGACATCGACGCCGACATCTTCGTGATGAGTGACGGCGACGGCACCTATGCGCCGGAGGATGCGGCCGCACTCGTCAACGCGCTCGTCACTGAACGCGCCGACATGGTGGTCGGCACACGGCGCGGGGTCGAGGCCGATGCGGGGCGCGCGGGCCACGCTTTCGGCAACCGCCAGTTCAACCGCCTTTACCGCCGGCTCTTCGGCGCGGATTTTTCGGATATCTTTTCGGGTTACCGCGCTTTCTCGCGCCGCTTCGTCAAAAGCTTTCCGGCCGTGTCCGGCGGCTTCGAGATCGAGACCGAGATGTCGGTCCATGCCTCGCAGCTGATGCTTCCCGTGGTCGAGATTGCCCTAGACTATGGACGCCGGCCCGAAGGCTCGGTCTCGAAACTCTCCACTTGGCGCGACGGCGGGAAGATTCTATGGACCTTCGCACTCCTCGCCAAGGAAACGCGCCCGTTGCGCTTCTTCGGCACCCTCGCCGCCCTGTTTCTGGTGTCCAGCCTCGCTTTGATGTCTCCGGTGCTTCTCGAATATGCCGCGACCGGCCTCGTGCCGCGCATGCCGACATGGATGCTGTCGATCGCGCTCTCGATCTTCGCCATGCTGATGGCGGCCACGGGACTGGTGCTCGATTCCGTCGCGCGCATGCGCACCGAGCAGAAGCGCATGGCCTATCTCAGCGCCGATGCGGGGCGCGCGGCTCACACCCCTTGGCCCTCCTTGGAGCCGTTGCGCACTTCGGCATGAAAGTCTTTCTGCGCTTCATGCTGGTCGGCGGCACCGGCTTCGTGGTGGATGCCGCGCTGCTCTGGCTGATCCTTCATGTGACCAGCATCGGGCCATTGCCCGCGCGGCTGATCTCGTCATCGTGCTCGATGTTCGTCACCTGGATGCTCAACCGCAACTTCGCCTTCGGTCCCTCCGACCGCAAGGTTCTGCACGAGGGCGCGATCTATGGCGGGGTGACGATGATCGCGAGTATGGTGAACTTCACCACCTATGCGGTCGTGCTTTTCCTCTGGCCCACCACCCCGCCGCTTCTCGCCATGCTGATCGGCTCGATCGTGGCGACAAGCTTTTCCTTCACGGGCTATTCGCGGGTGGTGTTCCGCTAAGAGAATGATCGAGGCTTCATCGGCGGACAACGAAAAGAACCGCTGGACCGACCCGAGAGCATTCTCAAATAGGCTCTCGTCCCGTTGGCAGGCTGAACGCGCTCCGCTAGATCAGGCCTCTCGCCTCGCGGAGCCTTTTGCATGAGCCTTACCGTCGCGGTCCAGATGGACCACATCCGAACCGTCTCGATTGCAGGCGACACCACCTTTGCGCTGTCGCTCGAAGCGCAGCGGCGCGGGCACAGGCTTCTCCATTACACGCCGGACCGGCTTTCGCTCAACGACGGCAAGGTGGTCGCGCGTGTCGAGGAGATGACCCTGCGCGACGAGAAGAACAACCATTTCACTCTCGGCGAGCCGGTGCGCATGGATCTTGCCGAAGCAGACGTGGTGCTCCTGCGCCAGGACCCGCCCTTCGACATGAACTACATCACCACCACCCACATTCTCGAGCGCATCCATCCGAAGACGCTCGTGGTCAACGACCCGGCCTGGGTGCGCAACAGCCCGGAAAAGATTTTCGTCACCGAGTTCCCGGACCTGATGCCGGCAACGCTGATCACCAAGGATCCGGAAGAGGTCGCAGCATTCCGGCGCGCGCATGGCGACATCATCGTCAAGCCACTCTACGGCAATGGGGGCGCCGGCATCTTCCATCTGAAGGACGACGACCGCAATCTGGCTTCCCTGCTCGAAATGTTCGGGCAGATGTTCCGAGAGCCCTTCATCGTGCAGCGCTATCTCAAGGAAGTGCGCCAGGGCGACAAGCGCATCATCCTGATCGATGGTGAGGCGGTGGGTGCCATCAACCGCGTGCCGGCCGAGCACGATTCCCGCTCGAACATGCATGTGGGTGGCCGTGCCGAAGCGACCGAACTGACGGCGCGTGAGCGCGAAATCTGCGAGCGCATCGGCCCGTCTCTGCGCGAGCGGGGCTTTATTCTGGTCGGCATCGACGTGATCGGCGACTATCTCACCGAGATCAACGTGACTTCGCCCACCGGCGTCCGCGAAGTCAAACGCTTCGGCGGGGCCGATATCGCTACCTTGTTCTGGGATGCGGTCGAAGCAAAGCGCAGCTAAGATCGCGCTTTGTTCCTCATCCACAACTTGATGCAACCTGATCGCTGCTTTGGCGATCAATTGTTCCGCAAACGTTCTTGCGCTTGAACTTGCCCCATGCTCTCTTCGCGCGGGGATAGTCGGGGCAGGTCGAACATGGTCAGTCATGTGCGCACGGTGGCCTTTCAGGGCATTGATGCGGTGCCGGTGGACGTGCAGGTGATGATCGCGCCCGGCAAGATGGGCATGCATATCGTAGGCCTCGCCGACAAGGCGGTGGCGGAAAGCCGCGAACGGGTGCAGGCAGCGCTCCACGCCTCCGGCCTGTCGATGCCGGTCAAGAAGGTGACGGTCAATCTCGCGCCAGCGGACCTGCCCAAGGAAGGCTCGCACTACGATCTTCCCATCGCGCTCGGCCTGATGGCGGCGCTCGGCGCCATTCCGGGCGATGCGTTGAACGGCTTTGTCGTTTTGGGCGAATTGTCGCTCGACGGCACGATCGCCTCCGTTGCAGGCGTGCTGCCGGCGGCCATCGGCGCGCATGGCATGGAGCGCGGGCTGATCTGCCCTGCTCCGTGCGGACCGGAAGCGGCTTGGGCCGGCGCCGATATCGAGATCCTCGCGCCCCGCTCGCTGATCGCCGTGGCCAACCATTTCCGCGGCACGCAGGTTCTGTCGCGCCCGCAGGCTGCGATCCAGCAAGGTGCGGCCGCCCTGCCCGATCTCGCCGACATCAAGGGCCAGGAAAGTGCCAAGCGCGCCTTGGAAGTCGCGGCGGCCGGATCGCATAATCTCATCATGGTCGGGCCGCCCGGCTCGGGCAAATCGATGCTGGCGCAGCGGCTGTCGTCGATCCTGCCGCCGCTGGGTCCGCGCGAACTGCTCGAAGTCTCGATGATCCAATCGATCGCCGGCGAGTTGGCAGGCGGCAAATTGACCGACCGCCGGCCTTTCCGCGCGCCGCACCATTCCGCCTCGATGGCCGCGATGGTGGGCGGCGGCCTGCGCGTGAAGCCGGGTGAGATGTCGCTTGCGCACCACGGCGTGCTGTTTCTCGACGAGTTCCCGGAGTTCAACCCGCAGGTTCTCGATTCACTTCGTCAGCCGCTGGAATCGGCCGAATGCGTGATCGCGCGGGCCAATCATCGCGTGAGCTACCCGGCACGTATCCAACTCGTCGCCGCGATGAACCCGTGCAAATGCGGCATGGCGGGTGAACCGGGCCACACCTGCGCGCGGGGGCCGCGCTGTCAGAGCGATTATCAGGCGCGCATTTCCGGACCGCTGCTCGACCGTATCGACCTGCGCGTCGAAGTGCCCGCCGTTTCGGCCGCCGACCTGCTTCGCCCGTCGCGCGCGGAAACGAGCGCCGAAGTTGCCGTGCGCGTGCGCCGTGCCCGCGACATCCAGACGGCGCGCTACGAGGCGCTGGGGATTGCGTCCAGCACCAATGCGCATTGTCCGACATCGCTGGTCGAACAGGTAGCCCATCTCGACGATGCGGGCACGGCACTCCTGCGCGAGGCGAGAAGCTGGGCTTTTCCGCCCGCGCCTATCATCGGGTGCTCAAAGTCGCACGGACGCTGGCTGACTTGGACGGCGCCGAGCGCGTCGGGCGAATGCATCTGGCCGAAGCCGTGTCATACCGCACCTCGACGGAGCGCGTGCCGCAGGCGGCCTGATGCGCGTCCAAGCTCGCAGAAATTGACCGGACAAACGAAAACGGCACCCGAAGGTGCCGTTCTGAACATCTGATGCGTCCCGCCTACTTCGTAGCCTGAACCGAACCCACCAGCGGGGCCTGGCCTTCACGGATGGCAACCCAGCGGCCGGTGTTCTCGGTCGACTGGCGCTTGAGGAAGCGGTAGCCGGTGTCTTCCCAGTTGCGCACGGCGTCCGTCAGATTGTCGAGGATGAAGTCTCCATCCGTCGTCCGGACAGTGAGCACAGCATGGCCTTCGCCATCGGGCTTCTTGACGACGGTGATCAAAAGGTTGGCGATCGACAAGCCCTGCTCGTTCAGCTCGCGGCGCTTCTCGAGGACGTAGTCCTCGCAATCACCCTTGCTTTCCACCGGATAGGCCCAGACCTCGTCCTTGCCATAGAGGTCGATGTCGTTGACCGGCTGAACCGCCTTGTTGACGTGGTCGTTGATTGAAACGAGTTCGGACCAGAGCTGCTCGGTCATCGTTTCAGGCGCGACTCCCACCGACCGGATCGCGCATTCGGCCGGCGCCTTGCGGCAAAAATCATAATGGCCGATCGGCTGGGAAGTCAGCCCGCCCGTCACCATCGGTGCGGCGTAGGCAACGGAGCCAGACATGGCGGAAATCGCCAATCCAAGCAAAATCTTTGCGCGCAGAGATGCGCTCACCATACGTGGCGAGAAATTCATTCCCCCAACCCCGAGTGTTGCCCCTATCGTTAATCAGAGGTTAAGGTTTGTTTCGGGTCGGTGTCAACGAAGGCAGACCGAGCCAAGCCCGTTTAATTTGCCTGTTCACGGATTCTTGCGGCGAAAAAATCACAGATCGGCGGAACCTAATCAGCGCCAACGCATTTCTGTGATCGGTCTTCGCGCCGGTGCGTCCCTTCAGCCTACCTCGTTTGCAGACGATTCAGCGTGGGAATCCAGCATCTTGGATGAGGCACCGCCGGTCAAGTGCGATCATGGACGGTTGCAGGTGCCGACTTCGAGGTAGGGTGCTGGGCCGCTCGCCCCGCACATTAACCATTCAGCAAGGAATATCGGTGCGCTTCGTTTATCCACCACCGTCTTGGCGGCTTTCGGGCGGACCGCCTTATTCGGTTGCCGGCTTCGCCCCGTGTTCGTTCATGAAGGCGACGATACGAGGCACGACATTCTTGCGGAAGCGTGAGCCGTTGAAGACGCCGTAATGGCCGACCTGCGGCTGTAGGTAATGCTGCTTCTTCGATGGATCGAGGTTCACGCAGAGATCATGCGCGGCCTCCGTCTGGCCGACGCCGGAAATGTCGTCGTTCTCGCCTTCGACCGTCAACAGAGCCGTGTTGCGGATGGCGCTCGGATCGACGCGCTCGCCCCGGTGGAGCATGGTGCCGTGCGGAATGTCCTGCCGGATGAAGACGCTTTCCACGGTCTGGAGATAGAACTCGGCGGTGAGGTCCATCACCGCACAATACTCATCGTAGAAGGTGCGGTGCTTCTCGGCGCTGTCGCCGTCCTCGCGCACGAGGTGGAAGAAGAAATCCTTGTGCGCTGTGATGTGGCGGTCGAGATTCATGCTCATGAAGCCCGACAGTTGGAGGAAGCCCGGATAGACCTCGCGCATGAAGCCCGGCTCCGGCCATGGCACCGTCATGATTACGTGCTCGCGGAACCAGTCGATATCCTTGGACATCGCCAGATTGTTGACCGCAGTCGGGCTGCGCCGCGTGTCGATGGGCCCACCCATCAGGGTCATGGTGGCGGGGCGGAATGGATCGTTGCGCGCTTCCATTAGGGCCACGGCGGCAAAGACCGGCACGGCGGGCTGGCAGACGGCCATCACATGCGTGTCGGGGCCGATGGCATGCAGCATCTCGATCACGTAGTCGATGTAATCGTCGAGATCGAAGGCGCCTTCGGCAAGCGGCACGCTGCGCGCATCGATCCAGTCGGTGATGTGCACCTCCGCATGCGGCAGCATGGCTTCCACCGTGCCGCGCAGAAGCGTCGCGTAATGGCCCGACATAGGTGCGACGATCAAAAGCTTCGGCCCGCGCGGGCTTCCCTCGGGCAGCGTGCGGTTGAAGCGGACGAGATGGCAGAACGGCTTCTGCCAGACGATCTCTTCAGAGACCTCGGCCTCGTCGCCGTTCACCACCGTATGCGTGATGCCGAATTCCGGCTTTCCGTAGCGCCGCGTAGCGCGCTCGAAAAGCTCGGCACCAGCTGCGATCGAGCGGCCGAAGGGCGTTGCCGCGAACGGGTTGAGCGGGCTCGAATAGATGAACTTCATCGCATCCGCATAAGCCCGCGCGGGCTGCAGGGCGGCGTGGTTCAACTCATAGAACTGATAGAACATGGCAGGTGCCAGACTTTCAAACGTTCTCGACCAGAGTGGCCGACTCTATGACGTAAACGTTTAAGTTAGTCTGGCGGTTTCGCAGTGCAACATGGGCATGCGACGCAGCTCAGCCTTCGACCGCCTCCACGATCACAATCTCGCCCTCGGCATAGCGCTGGCGAATGGCCTTTGCAGCCTGATACTCGGGCGACTGATAGCAGGCACGGGCTTCTTCCATGGAAGGAAACTCGATCACCACATTGCGCGCGCGCGCCTTGCCTTCGGCCTCATAGGTCTCGCCGCCGCGTGCGAGAAACCGCGCGCCGTGCCGCTCGAAGGCGGGCTTGGCGGTCGAGACATAATCCTTGTAGCCCTCGGGGTCACGCACATCGACCCGGGCAATCCAGTATGCTTTGGGCATTTCGATTTTTCTCCCGATTCAGGCGGATGTCATCTCCGCGATGATGCTCGTCGCTGCCGCACGCGGGTTATCCGCTGCCACGATGGGCCGCGCGACGACGAGGTGGGTGGCACCCGCGCGCAAAGCCTCGGCCGGCGTCATCACGCGCTTCTGGTCGCCCTTGTCGGCCCCGGCCGGTCGGATGCCCGGCGTGACGATGGCCATGTCCGGCCCAACCAGCCGGCGCACGTCCGCCGCCTCGGTCGCTGCACAAACGATGCCGCCCATGCCTGCCTCGCGTGCCTGGCCCGCGCGCTTGGCGACGAGAGCTGCAGGCGCATCCGCATAGCCTGCCTCGCGCAGGTCGGCCTCGTCCATGGAGGTCAGCACGGTGACCGCGAGCAAAGTGAGGTTCGAGCCCCTGGCGGCTTCCACGCCCGCACGCATCGCTTTCGGATAGGCATGGAGCGTCAACATGGAGACGGCCATTCCGGCGATCTTGGCCACGCCGTTCGCCACCGTGTTGTCGATGTCGAGCAGCTTCATGTCGAGAAAGACCTTTTTGCCGTCGCGGGTCAGGTCGCGCGCAAGTTCCAGGCCGCCGGTGAAGGCAAGGCCATGCCCGATCTTGAAGAAATTTGCCACGCCGTCGAGCTCTCGCACGATCTTTTCCGCAGCCCGAACATCGGCCACGTCAAGCCCCACGATCAGCCGCTCGTCGATTGTCATGCGTCCACGTCCCTCGAAACTCGTTCGAGGTTCACTGGCATAGAAGACAGCAGGCGGCCAGCCTGAAGAGTGGAATGCTCAATTCGTCTCGAGGGCCGCGACGGTTCGCGCATGGAAAATCAGGCTCTGCGCGACCTTTGTCAGCGTCTTGCGCGAGCGTTCGTCCTTGAGCGTGCCGTCCTCTTCAAAGGCTTCGCCGCCATGCCCGACCGAGCATTGCACTGAAGTCACCTCGACGCCGCACGCGACGAGCACGGCGCGGAGATGGTTGATCGCGCGGATGCCGGCGAACTGGCCGACCGAAGAAGAGCAAAGGGCCGCCACCTTGTTCTCGAAGGGGCGAAGCGGGCGCTCGCCATCACGCTTGACGCGGCTGACCCAATCGAGCGCGTTCTTCAGCAGGGGCGGGATCGAATGGTTGTATTCGGGTGTGGCAACGAGAAAGCCGTGATGACCGGCGATCTGACGTGCCAGCCGCAAGGCATTCTGGGGAATGCCCTCGTCGCGCTCCAGGTCTTCGTTCATCAAGGGCAGAAGATAATCGCCGAGATCGATGCGGGTGACTTCCGCACCTTGTTGAGCCAGCTCATGGGCAGCACAGGCGGCAAGCTTACCGCTGAAAGCGCCGGTGCGAATGGAGCCGGCGAAGACGAGGATGCGCGGCGGCACCAAACCTCAATGGCCCCACGGGCGGCGATAGAGCCAAAGCTGCGCAGGCGGGAAGTTGCGCAGCACGAAATCCATGTGCTCGACCTGATAATTGCCAAGACCCGACGGGATCGGCGAGCGCGCACCATAGGTGATCTGGACGACAGGGCGACCGGCCGGCAGCCGGTTCAGAAGCGCCTCCACATAGGCCACGCGGCGCGGCACGGGGAAGGACAGCATGGGCACGGCCGAGATCACCGCGTCGAATTTCCGTCCCGCCATGTCCGGCAGCGTGCCGTCGATGTCGAAGGCGTCCCCCTCGACCACGCGGACGGCGGGGAAACGCTTGTTCAGGTGTTCCACGAATTCCGAGGCGTATTCGACGCAGATCACGCGCTCGGGGCGGACACCGTGGTCGAGGATCGCACGGGTGACGACGCCGGTGCCCGGCCCGAGTTCCAGCACAGGCAAATCGGAGGCCGGGTTGATCACCGAGGCCATACGCTTGGCGGTGATCGAAGAGGTGGGAAGAACGGCGCCGATCGCCTTGGGCTGGTCCATCCAGCCCTTGAAGAACCGGATTTCTTCGTCGAGCTTACCCGCGATCGCCCTGCGCAAGCTGAATGCCATCGATTCCTGCCTTTGTGCGTTTGGTGGCGCGTGGGTTAGCCCATTATGGCGCGGTTGCGCAACGGAATGTCGCAACCCACACCATTATCTTTGCACTCAGTTCTCCCCGAGCGACTCGAAGAAGCCTTTCATGCGCGAAAAGAAACCGGCCGATTCCGGGCTGTTCTCCTGCGAGGATATCTCCTGGAACTCCTCCAAGAGTTCGCGCTGGCGCTTGGTCAGCTTTTGCGGCGTCTCGACCACGGTCTGGATGTAGAGATCGCCGACCACCGGCTGGCGCAGCACAGGCATGCCCTTGCCCTTCAAGCGGAACTGGCGGCCATGCTGCGTGCCCTCGGGCACCTTGACCTTGGTGGCGGCCCCGTCGAGCGAGCCCACTTCGAAATCGCCGCCAAGGGCAGCAGTGGTCATCGAGATCGGCACCGTGCAATAGAGATCGGCCCCGTCACGCGCGAAGAACTCGTGCGGCTTGATGGCGAGGAAGATATAGAGATCGCCCGTCGGACCGCCCCGCGCGCCCGCCTCGCCCTCGCCTGCGAGCCTGATGCGGGTGCCGTCCTCGATGCCGGCAGGAATGTTCACGGAAAGCTGGCGCTCTTCATGCACACGACCCTGGCCGGCGCATTTGGGGCATGGGTCCTTGATCGTCACGCCGCGCCCGCCGCATTGCGGACAGGTGCGCTCGATCGAGAAAAAGCCTTGAGCGGCACGGACGCGGCCCGAGCCTGAGCACATGGAACAGGTGACGGGCTGGGTACCGGGTTTCGCGCCCGAGCCCTTGCACTCGTCGCAGATGATGGATGACGGCACGCGGATCTGCGCGGTCTTGCCCGCATAGGCCTCTTCGAGGCTGATCTCCATGTTGTAGCGAAGATCGGCACCACGCTCGCGGCCATTGCTTTGGCGCTGGCGGCGCCCGCCCCCCATCATGTCGCCGAAGATATCCTCGAAGATGTCGGCGAAACCGCCGGCCGCGAAGCCCGCGCCGCCACCCATGCCGCCCTGCTCGAACGCCGCATGGCCGAAGCGGTCATAGGCCGCGCGCTTCTGCGGGTCCTTCAGACACTCATAGGCTTCGTTGATTTCCTTGAAGCGATGCTCGCAGGCCTTGTCGCCGGGGTTCTTGTCGGGATGGAACTGCATGGCGAGCTTGCGGAACGCGCTTTTCAGCTCTTTCTCGTCGGCGCCCTTCTGGACGCCCAGCGTTTCATAGAAATCAGCCTTCATCGTCTGCCTTCAAGGTGGACCCGGGAATGAAACATCCGGAGAGGCAATGCCTCGTTTCGGCCCGATTTAGTGATTGGCCGCACGGGATACCATAGGGTGTGGGGCGGCCAGGGAATTTTTGAGGACGGGTGTTGCGGGAAATACTGCTGGACAGGTCGGCGGGCTCGGCACCTCAGTCCACACCAACCTCACCGCGACAACCAAACAAAAAGCCCGGCTCGAAAGCCGGGCTCTTGTCTTCGGAAGCCCGCTCTTTACGCGGACTTCTTCTTGTCCTGATCGTCGTTGATCTCCTCGAAGTCGGCATCGACCACATCGGAGTCCGCCCGGGCTTCCGCACCGCCCTCATTGGCGGCCTCGGCCTGGTTGGCCTCGTACATGGCCTGGCCGAGCTTCATGGAAGCTTCGGCGAGCGCCTGCGACTTGGCGTTGATGTCGTCCACATCGTCGCCTTCGATCGCTGTCTTCAGCGCCGTGATCGCGTCTGCGATCGCAGTGCGGTCGGCTTCGGAGACCTTGTCGCCATAGTCCTTGAGCGACTTCTCGGCCGAGTGGACCAGAGCTTCCGCCTGGTTCTTGGCTTCGACGCCGGCACGACGCTTCTTGTCGGCCTCGGCATTGGCCTCGGCGTCCTTCACCATCTTCTCGATGTCGGCGTCAGAGAGACCACCGGAGGCCTGGATGCGGATCTGGTGCTCCTTGCCGGTGCCCTTGTCCTTGGCCGAGACCTGCACGATGCCGTTGGCGTCGATGTCGAAGGTCACCTCGATCTGCGGCACGCCGCGCGGTGCAGGCGGAATGCCGACGAGGTCGAACTGGCCGAGCGCCTTGTTGTCCGCCGCCATCTCGCGCTCGCCTTGGAACACGCGGATCGTCACCGCACCCTGATTGTCCTCGGCCGTCGAGAAGACCTGAGACTTCTTGGTCGGGATCGTGGTGTTGCGGTCGATCAGGCGCGTGAACACACCACCCAGCGTTTCGATGCCGAGCGAAAGCGGCGTCACGTCGAGAAGCAGCACGTCCTTGACATCGCCCTGCAGCACGCCGGCCTGGATCGCGGCACCAAGCGCCACAACCTCATCGGGGTTGACGCCCTTGTGCGGATCCTTGCCGAAGAACTGCTTCACCACTTCCTGGATCTTGGGCATGCGCGTCATGCCGCCAACCAGAACCACCTCGTCGATCTCGCCAGCCTTCAGGCCCGCATCCTTGAGCGCGGCCTTGACCGGCTCGACGGTGCGCTGGACGAGATCGTCGACCAGGCTCTCGAACTTGGCGCGGGTCAGCTTCATGGTCAGGTGCTTGGGACCCGACTGGTCGGCGGTGATGAAGGGCAGGTTGATCTCGGTCTGCTGCGACGAAGACAGCTCGATCTTGGCCTTTTCGGCCGCCTCCTTCAGGCGCTGAAGGGCGAGCTTGTCGTTC
Source organism: Mesorhizobium liriopis (assembly GCF_024053505.1). Taxonomy (GTDB): domain Bacteria; phylum Pseudomonadota; class Alphaproteobacteria; order Rhizobiales; family Rhizobiaceae; genus Mesorhizobium_B; species Mesorhizobium_B liriopis. Next base: position 140,611 of record NZ_JAMXQS010000003.1, read on the forward strand.
TTGAGGTCGATGCCCTGTTCCTTCTTGAACTCGGCCGCGAGGTATTCGACCAGACGCATGTCGAAGTCTTCACCGCCCAGGAACGTGTCGCCGTTCGTGGACTTCACCTCGAACACGCCGTCGCCGATCTCGAGAACCGAGATATCGAAGGTGCCGCCGCCCAAGTCGTAAACGGCAATGGTCTTGCCGTCCTTCTTGTCGAGGCCATAGGCAAGTGCTGCCGCGGTCGGCTCGTTGATGATGCGCAGCACCTCGAGGCCGGCGATCCTGCCGGCGTCCTTGGTGGCCTGACGCTGGGCGTCGTTGAAGTAGGCGGGAACCGTGATGACGGCCTTCTCGACCTTTTCGCCGAGATAAGATTCAGCGGTTTCCTTCATCTTCTGAAGGATCATCGCGGAGATCTGCGAGGGCGACTGCTTCTTGCCGCTGGCCTCGACCCAGGCGTCGCCATTGTCGCCCTTGACGATCTTGTAGGGCACGAGGCCCTTGTCCTTTTCCGTCACGGGGTCATCGTAGCGGCGGCCGATCAGGCGCTTCACCGCGAAGACCGTGTTTTCCGGGTTCGTCACCGCCTGGCGCTTGGCCGGCTGGCCGACGAGGCGTTCGCCGTCGGACGAAAAGGCGACGATGGAGGGCGTGGTGCGCGCGCCTTCCGCATTCTCGATCACCTTGGCATCCTTGCCGTCCATCACGGCGACGCAGGAATTGGTGGTACCCAGATCGATACCGATAACTTTAGCCATATGCGTTCTCTCCTCAAGCAAGCCGTCGGGACCCTTAACCGGCGTTCCTTGTGACGGCTCCTTTTTCAGTTGGATTCAGCCATCCGGGCAGGCCCGTCTGGAAGTGCGGCGTATATATGAATGGCTCGAAAGGGACGCAAGCACCGGTTCGTCTTCTCGGCATTTTCCTTGTGCCGAACCCCGCAAGCATCAGGTCACGTCTCTCCCCGCGCATATTGCGAACGCTCGAAGCCGAGGATCACGCCGAGCGAAAGGATGAAGGGGATGATGAGATAGAACATCCGGAAGACGAGCAAGGCCGCGAGCACGTCGGCCTGGTTCATCTCGGGCAGGCCGGTGATGAAGACGAGTTCAAGCACGCCCAGCCCACCCGGCGCATGGCTCAGCAGCGCCACGGAAAACGAGACCAGAAACACGCCGAGCACCACGAGATAGCCAGGATTGCCGACTTCCGGCAGTGCGAAATAGACGATGCCGGCAGCGGCCGCCGACTCGATCGGCGCAATCAGAAGCTGGCGTCCGACGACCGGAAGACGCGGATAGGACAACTCGAAGCTCTTGATCCTGAGCGGCCTCAAACCCAGCCAGCTTCCCAAAATATAGAGCGCGACGAGCGCGAGCAGAAGCACACCTGTCGTGGTCGAGGCTGCAACGGGAAGCACATCGCCGAAGCGGTCGGTGATGTCGGGATGGAGCACCAGAATGATGCCGCTCAAAAGAATGACGCCGAGTGCGAAGGTGAATGAGCAGAACGCGATCAGCACGCCGATTTCGGTCGCCGTCAGCCCCTTGGACGAGTAGGCGCGATAGCGGACCACAGCGCCCGAGATCACCGACGCTCCGATATTGTGCGACAGCGCATAGGTGGTGAACGAACACAGGCTGATGAAAATCCAGTTCACCCGCTTTCTCAGGTGAAGCAGCGCCACGTGGTCGTAGCCCGCCAGCGCCGCATAGGCGACGAGCGTGGACGCGCCGGAAAGGAGCCAGCCACGCAGGGGGATGGCCGCCAGACTGTCCTTGAACGCCTCGATGGACAGGCCACGCAACTCGCGGGTGAGCAGGTAGATCGAGAAGGCAACGGCAAGGAGGCCGACCACGGCCCAGATCTTGTTCTTCAGCGTTCAGTCCTCAGCAGTATTACAGGCGCCCGGGGTTGGCATCCGCCGCCACGACCTTTGCTCAAGACCACAGTTGTGGCGGCAAAGCGGCATGTCCAGCCATAGGATGGAATGGTGAAGAAGCTTTGCCCCTGAATGCACTGCGCCCGGGTTGCGGCGACGCAGCCACCGGCGTCAAACTGCTTCCCAAGCCTCGCTCTTGCCGGCGCGGAAGATCGCGTCGATCAGCTTCTGGTTCCTGGTCGAATCCTCGAGCGAGAAGACCGCCTCGTCTGCACCTCTCGCGCGACGCACAAAGGCTTCGGCCTGCAGGCGATACTGGTTCACGCCGGGGAAGCGGAACACGGTCGCCTCGGTGTGGCCCGCATTGTGCAACTCGACCTTGTGATGCTCGTAGAGCCCGGCATTGAAGGGCGAACGCACTTCGATGAAACCCTTGTCACCGTGGAACACCATCAGCTGCCGCGCGGCGAGCTGGGTGGACAGGTAGAAGGACAGCTCGAAAGAACCGAAATCGGCGCGCACATTCGAGTGGATGTCGGTGCCGAATTTTTCGTCGAAGGCAACGCTCGCCTGCACGCGGGCGGGCTCGGCACCGGAAACGAAGCGCGTCACGACGGTCGGATAAACGCCGATGTCGGGCAGCGCACCGCCACCCAACTCGACCTGATTGCGCATGTTGTTCGGATCGGTGTTGAAATAGCTGAACGCGCCCTGCACCTGCCGCAGCGTGCCGATGGCCCCGCTCTGCAGCAGTTCGCGCACCTTCAGCCATTGCGGATGGTAGGTCACCATGAAGGCTTCGGAGACCACCACCTTGTTGCGATCACGCGCCGCGATCACCGGCTCGATGTCCTTGGCCTTCAGCGCCAGCGGCTTTTCCACCAGCACATGCTTGCCCGCATCCGCCGCCTTTATCGCCCACTCCACATGCTGCGAAGTCGGCAGCGGAATGTAGACACCGTCGATCTCGGACGAGCCAAGGAGCTCCTCATAGGAGCCGAAGGCGTGCGGCGCGTTGAAGCGCGCAGCCAATTCCTTCGCTTTCCCGAGATCACGGCTCGCAACGCCCTGAAGCACGCCGTTGGACGATTCGGCGATGGCCGGCAGCACGAGCTCCCTGCCGATCTTGGCGGTGGACAGAACACCCCAGCGGAACATGGTGGTCGTCATCGGTTTCCCCTCCCCTTCACTTTCAGCCGCGCAACGCGCCGCCGGTCTGCTTGGCGACGTTGGACACGATCTTCTGCGACAGCGCCTCGAAATCCTCGTCGGTGAGCGTGCGCTCGGTGGGCTGGAGCGCGACCGCGATTGCCACCGACTTCTTGTTCTCGCCAAGGCTCGCGCCTTCGAAGATGTCGAAGACCTCGACGCCCGTCACCAGGTTCCGGTCGGCTGCAAGGGCTGCCTTGGACACCTCGCCCGCCGGCACCGAACGATCCACCACGAAAGCGAAGTCGCGGGAGACGCCCTGGAACGGCGACAGGTCGAGTCGCGGCTTGGTGCGCGTAGGCTTCGCCTTGGGCTCGGGGATCACGTCGAGAAACACCTCGAAGCCGGCCAGCGGACCGGACACGTCGAGCGCTTCGAGCACGCGCGGGTGAAACTCGCCGAAAGTGCCCAACACGTTCTTGGGGCCCAGCTTGATCACGCCCGAGCGGCCCGGATGGAACCATGCCGGGGCACCGGCCTCGATCTGGAGCTTGTCCACCGGCGCACCGGCCGCTTCGAGGGCCGCCAGCGCATCGGCCTTGGCATCGAACACGCCGGCGTTCGGCGTGTTGCCGGACCAGTGGCGGCCCGCACCTTCGAGCCGGGCCGTGCCACGGCGCACGCCACCTGCCACGCGGCGCTGGTTGTCGGGCTGGTCACCCTCATAGGTACCAGACACCTCGAACAGCGCCACATCGCCGAAGCCGCGCGCGGCATTGCGCCCGGCCGCCGCGATCAGGCCCGGAAGAAGCGAGGGGCGCATATCCGACATGTCGGCCGCGATTGGATTGGCGAGCTTCAGCGCCTCGTGCCCGCCGCCGAACAGCTTGGCGTGCTCGGCCGGAATGAACGAATAGGTCACCGCTTCCATCATGCCACGCGAGGCCAGCGCCCGGCGCGCCGCGCGGGTGCGGAGCTGAAGCGTTGTGAGGATGCGGCCATTGACCGTGCCGGTGCGTGGCAGCGGCTCCGGCTTGATCCGGTCGACGCCGACGATGCGCATCACCTCTTCCACAAGGTCAGCCTTGCCATCGATATCCGGGCGCCAGGACGGTACCGATACCGAAACCGTGTCGCCAGCGCCCTCCACGCCGAAGCCGAGCCGACGCAGGATGCCGAGGCTCTGCTCGGCCGGCACATCAAGCCCGGTCAGGCGCTTCACTTCCGCCAGCGGGAACGAAACGGCCTTCGGCGAGTAGGCCTCATAGCCCACCACACGCGCCTCGGTCGGCGTGCCGCCGCAAAGGTCGATGACGAGCCTGGTCGCGAGTTCCAGGCCCGGCACCATGAATTCGGGATCGACGCCGCGCTCGAAGCGGTAACGCGCATCGGTGCGGATGCCGAGCGCCCGGCCCGTGCGGGCAATGTTGAGCGGGTCCCAAAGTGCAGACTCGATCAACACGTCGGTCGTGTTCTCGTCGCAACCCGAATGCTCGCCGCCCATGATGCCGGCAATGGATTCCACGCCGTTCTCGTCCGCGATCACGCAATGTTCGGGGTTGAGCGTGTAGGTGCGCATGTCGAGCGCCAGAACCGTCTCGCCCTCCTTGGCGCGACGCACAGAAAGGTTGCCGGCCACCTTCTTCGCGTCGAACACATGGAGCGGGCGGCCCCGGTCGAAGGTGATGTAGTTGGTGATGTCCACCAGCGTGTTGATGGGGCGCAATCCGATGGCGAGCAGGCGCTGCTGCATCCAGCGCGGGCTTGGCCCATTCTTGACGCCACGCACGAGCCGAAGCGCGAAACCGGGGCAAAGCTCGGGCGCTTCGACCCTGACATCGACCGGGCAGGTTCCCTCGCCCGCAACCGGCTCGACCGGCGCGGCCTTGAGCGCGCCAAGGCCGCTCGCCGCCAGATCGCGCGCAATGCCATGGATGCCCGTCGCATCCGGACGGTTGGGCGTCAGGTTGATTTCGATCACCGGATCGTCGAGCCCGGCATAGGCGGCGAAGCTCTCGCCCACCGGCGCATTCTCGGGCAGTTCGATGATGCCGTTATGCTCGTCGGACAATTGCAGTTCGCGCTCCGAGCACATCATGCCGAAGCTTTCCACGCCGCGGATCTTGCCCACGCCCAGCGTCACGTCGATGCCGGGCACGTAGGTGCCGGGCGAAGCGAAGGCGCCGATCAGCCCGGCCCGCGCGTTGGGCGCGCCGCACACCACCTGCACCGGCTTGTCCGCGCCCGTATCGACCGACAGAACCTGCAACTTGTCCGCCTGCGGATGTTTTTCTGCCGACAGCACCTTGGCGATCACGAAGGGCTTCAGACCTTCCTTGGAATCGACATGCTCGACCTCAAGCCCGATGGCCGTCAGCCGCTCGGTGATTTCGGCGAGCGTGGCATCGGTGTCGAGGTGGTCCTTGAGCCAGGACAGCGTGAATTTCATGGGTGTGTTCCGTCGGTCGGGTCGTCAGCGTTCGATCGAGAAGCCGTCATAGCGCGGCAGGTCGTCGGCGATAGAGAGAAAAGGCAATGCCCGCGTGGCAAAGGCATGCAGCGTGGGTGGGTAGGCTTCGGGTAGGTCCATGAAGCCGAGCGAGAGATAGACTTCGCCGGGCAGCTTCCTGTCACGATAGGCGATCTGGCTGCCGCACTGGCCGCAGAAGGCACGCTCGACCTGGCCGTTCCGCCAGGTTTGCGGTGCGGCGCCGGTCCAGCGCAAATCCTCCTCGCGGAAGCCGACGAATGCCATCACCGGCGCCCCCGACTGCTTTCGGCAATCGCGGCAGTGGCAATAAGATCGCCAGAATGGTGCCGTCTGTGCTTCGGCGCGGACAGCACCGCAACGGCAGGAGCCGTGGTGGGTCATAATACGTTATTCTGCAGCAAGAGGCGGCTCGACGGCGGACGGATACTTCCAACCGCGCAACATACCGCGCACCGAAAGGTCCTCATCAATATCCGGCCAGTGAACTCCGTCGAGCATCAGTTCAACGTTCTCCCGCTCCTCGGGCGTTGCCGCCAGAAGACGCGGATACCACCAGAGCGGCGTGACGAGTTCCCGGCCGTCCCTCAGTTCGACATGCAGCCGTGCGGCATCGCACCACGCCTTCAGGGGTTGCTCATTGATCGGATACGGTTCTGGAGAACTCATCCCATGCCTCGATGAACTGATCTCTGTGCTCGCTTGCGACATCCAAGATACGTTTCAGGTCTGCGGTCTTAAAGCCTTGCTGATCCGCGACCCTGACGGGCTCGAGCCAAATCTTGGCGACCCCACCATGGCCAGAAGCATGGATATGCCGCGGCTCGCCCATGTCGGAGCCATAGAAGTGGAAGCGGATACCATATTTCCGCAGAACTGTCGGCATGGGTCAGCTCGACAGCCCCCCAAACAAAGTCGGCATGTCCAGCGGGCGGAACCCGTAATGCTCCAGCCAGCGCACATCGGCATCGAAAAAGGCGCGCAGGTCGGGCATGCCGTATTTCAGCATGGCGATGCGGTCGATGCCCATGCCCCAGGCAAAGCCTTGGAACTCGTCGGGGTCAAGGTCGCCAGCGCGCAGCACATTCGGGTGCACCATGCCGCAGCCGAGGATTTCCATCCAGTCCGAACCCTCGCCGAAGCGCACTTCGCCGGGCCTCGAGCGGTCGCACTGGATGTCGACTTCCAGGCTCGGCTCGGTGAACGGGAAGAAGGAGGGCCGGAAGCGCATATTAACGCTCGGCACCTCGAAGAAGGCCTTGCAGAACTCTTCGAGCACCCACTTCATATTGGCGATGTTGGCGGTGCGGTCCACCACAAGTCCTTCCACCTGATGGAACATCGGTGAATGCGTCGCGTCCGAATCCTGGCGATAGGTCTTGCCGGGGATCACGATGCGGATCGGCGGCTTCTGGTTTTCCATCGTCCTGATCTGCACGGGCGAGGTGTGCGTACGCAGAACCTTGCGCTCGCCCTTCTCGTCGGGGGCGAGGAAGAACGTGTCGTGCATCTCGCGCGCCGGGTGGCCTTCGGGGAAGTTCAGCGCGGTGAAATTGTAATAGTCGGTCTCGATATCCGGGCCTTCGGCAATGGCGAAGCCCAGATCGCCGAAAATCGCGGCAATCTCGTCGATCACCTGACTGATCGGATGGATGCGCCCCCGCTCGGCCGGCGAGCGGCGAACGGGCAACGACACGTCGAGCGTCTCGGAGGCCAGCTTCGCTTCGAGCGCCTGGTCGCGCAGCGTCGTGCGGCGCGTCGCAAGCGCCTCGGTGATGCGCGTCTTGAGGCCGTTGATGGCGGGGCCCATCGCCTGACGCTGTTCGGGGCTCATCGTTCCCAGCGATTTGAGCTGCTCGGACACGCTGCCCTTCTTGCCGAGTGCTGCCACGCGCACGGCCTCGAGGCTTTGCTCGTCGCCTGCTGCCGCGATGTCGGCCAGAAGGCCCTGTTCGAGATGGTCGAGGCTGGCTTCGCTCACGTCTTGCAGTCCGTCTTATTCGAAATCACTGGTTCAAAAGAAAAACCCGCGCCGGTGCTGGCCGGCGCGGGTTTCCCTATCGTTGTTCAGTTGGAAACGCGAGCAGGCGTCAGGCGGCGACGGCCTTCTCAAACGCGCCCGGCGTCGTGTCCTTGAGATATTCGAGACCGGCCTTGGCCTGGGCGACGACGGCCGCGAAAGCCTGCGGCTCGTGGATCGCCATATCGGACAGAACCTTGCGGTCGATGGTGATGCCGGCCTTGTTGAGACCGTCGATCAGGCGGCCATAGGTCAGGCCGTGCTCATGGGCCGCAGCGTTCAGGCGCTGGATCCAGAGCGCGCGGAAATTGCGCTTGCGGTTCTTGCGATCGCGATAGGCGTACTGGAGCGAACGCTCCACGGCCTGCTTGGCGATACGGATGGTGTTCTTGCGACGGCCGTAGAAACCCTTGGCGGCTTTCAGGACCTTCTTGTGCTTGGCGTGGGCGGTAACGCCGCGTTTGACACGTGCCATGTCTTAACTCCTTGAAACTGTTCGGGGACCTGAGGCGATCAGAGACCGTTCGGCAAAAAGTTCTTGATGACCTTGCGGCCATCGGGCTCGGCGAGCACCATGGTGCCGCGCGCGTCGCGAATGAACTTGTTGGAACGCTTGATCATGCCGTGGCGCTTGCCGGCGGCCTGCGCCAGCACCTTGCCCGTTGCGGTGATCTTGAACCGTTTCTTGGCGGCTGACTTGGTCTTCATCTTGGGCATTTCGCTTCTCCATTTTTCTTGCGCTCACGCCGCTCGCTTGCGCGATCGGCTCCGCGAGGGCGCCAAACGATTGGCGGCGGCCGGTTGGCCGCTACTCGCTTTGCTCGATGGTTGGTCGAGTGAGCTTTTCAGCATAAGAAACCGCCACGGCATGCCCTGCCGGGCGGTTCAACGGGGGCGCTATAGCGAAAGCCGGGGTTTTAGGCAACTGGGTGTGTGCCCTTTCCAAGCCAAGCGGGTTGCGGCATGGGAGGCGCGAAGCTCAAGGAAGTCTCATGCCCCAGCCCAAACGCAAGCTCACGGTTCTCGGCGCGACCGGCTCGATCGGCGTTTCCACGCTCGACGTGATCGGCCATCTGGGCGGGGCCGATGCGTTCGAAGTCGTAGCACTCACCGGCATGGGCAATGTGGCGCTTCTGGCCGAACAGGCGAAAAGCGTGAATGCCAGGCTCGCGGTAACGGCGGACGAGAGCAGGCATGCGGAACTCAAGGAGCGGCTCGCCGGCACAGGCATCGAAACGGCCGCCGGCGCCTCCGCATTAGTCGAGGCGGCGGAGCGGCCCACGGATTGGCTGATGGCGGGCATCGTCGGCGTCGCGGGTCTCGCACCGACACTGGCTGGCGCGAAGCAAGGCGCCACGGTCGCGCTCGCCAACAAGGAATGTCTCGTCAGCGCCGGCCACCTGCTGATCGATGCCGTGGCGCAAGCCGGCGGCACGCTTCTGCCGGTCGACAGCGAGCACAATGCGATCTTCCAGGTGCTCGACCGGACGCAGCCCGATGCCGTCGAGCGCATCATCCTGACCGCATCCGGCGGGCCTTTCCGCGACAAGTCGGTCGCCGAGATGCGCAATGTCACGCCAGCCCAGGCCGCCGCGCACCCCAACTGGTCGATGGGCCTGAAAATCTCCATCGACAGCGCAAGCCTCTTCAACAAGGCCCTGGAGATGATCGAGGCCGACCGCTTGTTCGGTGCGCCGGGCCGGGAACTCGAGGTCGTGATCCACCCGCAATCGGTGATCCATTCCATGGTCGGCTACCGCGACGGCTCGGTGCTCGCGCAACTCGGTAGCCCCGACATGCGCACGGCCATCGGCTATGCGCTCGGCTGGCCGGAGCGGCCCGCCCTGCCCGTTGAGCGGCTGGACTTCGCCAAGCTCGCGCGGCTCGATTTCCGCGCACCGGACGAGAAACGGTTTCCGGCACTGAGGCTGGCGCGCGAGGCAATCGCGCATGGCGGACTGGCAGGCGCGGTGCTTAACGGCGCGAAGGAAGCGGCGCTGGAATCGTTCATCGCCGGGCGCATCGGTTTCTTGCGAATCGCCGAGGTGGTGGAAGCGGCGATGGAACGGTTGCTGCCGGAGTTACCGGGGAAGTTCGGGATCGACGAGGTTTATGCCGCGGATCGCGCAGCTCGGCGGGCAGCCGAGGACGTGATGGGATAGGTGTCCGCGCCTTCTCGCGGCGCGACCGGCTTCGCCCTCACGACAAATGAAACAGCACAGGCCACAATCCCGCCTGCTGCCCCATCTCCACCAGTTCGAACAGCGGCAATGACGCGAAGAACAGAAGTCCGTCGCGCAGCGTGTTCAGCAAAAGCTTGGGCCGGAACGTCACCTCGTCCTGATCCTGATAAAGCGAGAAGTTCGGCCAGAAGCGTGGCACGCGGGCGCAGTAATCTTCGTAAGCAGCCCCCAAGCGTGCGCGCAGGTAATCCTCCTCGCGGAAGATCACGAGATGAAAGGCAGCGACGCAGAGCAGACCGAGAATGAGGGCGGCGAGGATGCTGCCCATCTGCGCGCCGGCCCCTGCGGCGGCAATTGCCGAGAACACGTAAAGCGGGTTGCGCGTGACCGAATAGGGTCCGGTCGACACAACCTCGGCCGATTTGCGGCCGCCGATATAGAGCGTGGACCAGAGCCGTCCGCCGATGCCCAGCACGATCAGCATCGTGCCGATCATCTCCACATATTCGTGGGACAAGCCCGTGGAGGCCGAGCGGCCGAATATCAGGACGCCGACCACACTGGCGAAGAGGGCAGCGACAGCCGCACGGCGGATGCGCTGGTAGCGCTCCATGGCGGCTGCCGACTGGCTTTTCGAAATGGTGGCGGGCTTCGTCGCCTTGGTCCGGGACATTCCGGCGGTGGTCTCAGTCATTCCCGGCGCGCTCCTTGGCCTTGTCTGAAAGGCCAGAGCGCGCCGAAAACGGCTTTATCGGGGCGAAAGCACCATCATCATCTGGCGGCCTTCGAGTTTGGGCTCGGCTTCCACCTTGGCGATCTCGGCGGTTTCCTCGCGCACCCGGTTCAGGAGCTGCATGCCGAGCTCCATATGCGCCATCTCGCGGCCACGGAAGCGAAGGGTGAGCTTCACCTTGTCTCCTTCCTCGAAGAAACGGCGCACGGCGCGCATCTTCACGTCATAATCGTGGTCGTCGATGTTGGGGCGCATCTTGATCTCCTTGATCTCGATGACGCGCTGGTTCTTGCGCGCTTCCGCCGCCTTTTTCTGGTTGGCGTATTTCAGCTTGCCGAGATCGAGGATCTTGCAAACCGGCGGGGTGGCGTTGGGCGAGATCTCGACGAGATCGAGCCCGGCTTCCTCTGCCAGCAAAAGGGCATCATTGATGCTTACCTCACCGCGATTGGCTCCGGTCGCGTCGATCAGCTGCACGCGGGGCACGCGGATGTCGCGGTTGGAACGAGGCCCATCCTTTACGGGGGCGGCGGCTTTGAACGGTCTGCGAATGGTCGTGCTTCCTTGGTCGTTGAAGGGAATGGATCAATTGAGTTGGCAGGCGGTTGCCCCAAGGCGAGGCCGTGGTCAAGCCATCGCGAAGGCGAAAGCGTCCATAGCATGGCGAATCGGGAAAATCACGTCTGCAACATTTATGTGGTGTCCGGCGCGCGAATGAAAAGCGCTGGTTCCATGCAAAACGGCCACAAGGCGCTTGGCGCGGCTTTCGGCTTCATGCCAGAAGCCTCGGCATACGTCCCAGTCCAACGAGCCTGCCGATGACGCCCGAGACCGTTTCCGTCGCCCCCACCTTTATCGAGGTCGACGGCACGCGCATCGCGACGCTTCATCAGCCCGGCGACAATCCCGGTCTCGTCTGGCTCGGCGGCTACCGTTCGGACATGCGCGGCACCAAGGCTGAGGCGCTGGCGGGCTACGCGCATGAGCACGGCCTGTCCTTCACGCGGCACGACTATTCGGGCCACGGCGAGTCGGGCGGCGATTTCAATCAAGGCACCATCTCGCGCTGGCTCGATGAGAGCCTTGCCGTGTTCCATGCACTGACCCAAGGCCCGCAGATCCTCGTCGGTTCATCGATGGGTGCCTGGATTGCGCTGCGGATGGCGCAGGAGCTGCAGGGCGAAAAGGGCCGCGTGGCAGGCCTCGTGCTGATCGCGCCCGCACCCGATTTCACATCCGATCTCGTCGCGCCCAAGATGACAGTGGAACAGAAGCGGGACGTTGCGGAAAAAGGCTTCTTCGCCATCCCGTCCGAATATTCCGACCAGCCTTATACCTATTCCCGCGCCCTTCTGGAGGACGGCGAAAAGAACCGCCTGCTCACCAAGCCGCTCGACACGCACTGCCCCGTTCATATCCTGCAGGGCCTCGCCGACCCTGACGTGCCGCACACCCATGCGCTCAAGCTCGTCTCGCACCTGCCTGCCGACGACGTGACCCTCACGCTCGTGCCCAACGGCGACCATCGTCTGTCGCGGCCCGAGGATCTGGCTCTGCTCGCCAAAACGCTTTCCAACATGATCCGCCAGATTTCAGCCTGAGCCTGATGCGCATCTCGGTCCCCTCCTCCGCCTTCGTCGCGGCGATCGTCGGCTTCGGCGGCACGCTGGCGCTGATCCTGTCCGCCGCCGATGGCCTGGGGGCGAGCCCGGCAGAGAAGACCAGCCTTGCCGCCGCCCTCTGCCTCGCCATCGCGGTCGAGACCATCATCTTGTCAGCCTGGACGCGCATGCCGGTCGTCACCGCCTATTCGACGCCGGGTGCCGCTCTGATCGCGGCGAGCCAAGGTTTCACCATGAGCGACGGCGTGGGCGCCTTCGTGATCGTGGCGCTCCTGCTGATTGCCACCGGTCTGTTCCGACCACTGACCCAGCTCATCGCCCGCATACCCGTTTCGGTTTCGTCGGGGATGCTCGCGGGTATCCTGATCGGCTTCGCATTGAATGCGGCGCGCGCCGCTCCCGTCGATCCGGTGCTGATTCTGCCGCTGGTGCTGCTCTTCTTCGCGATCCGCCTGTTCAACCCGGCCCTCTCCGTCTTGGCCGTGCTGCTTGGCGGCGGGCTGGCCGCCCTTTTCCTCGGCCGCATCGGCACGATCCCGCCGCTTTCGCTCTCCACCGCAGCTTATGTCTGGCCCTCCTTCTCGTGGAGCGCCACGTTCGGCCTCGCCATTCCGCTCTACCTCGTGACCATGGCCTCGCAGAACTTGTCGGGCCTGGCCGTGTTGCGCGCCGCGGGTTACGCGCCGCCCCCCGGCCTCCTGATCGGCACCACCGGTTTCTTCTCGCTTCTGACCGCCCCGTTCGGCGCGCTCACCACCAATCTCGCCGCGATCTCGGCTGCCATCTGCACCGGTCCCGATGCCCATCCCGACCCGGCCGAGCGCTGGAAGACCGGGCCGTTCTACGCCATGGCCTACACGCTCTTCGCGCTGTTTGGTGCGTCCCTGATCGCGGTCTTCGCGGCCCTGCCGCCGAGCCTGATCGTGCTCGTTGCGGGCCTGGCGCTTCTCGCGCCTTTCGCCAACGCGCTTACCATCGCGCTCAAGGACGAGCATCAGCGCATGGCAGCCGTCGCGGCCCTTGCCGTCACCGCATCGGGTGTGACTGCCGGCGGCATCGGGGCACCGTTCTGGGGATTGCTGGCCGGGCTCGGCGTGATTGCACTCGAAAAACTGAAAAAGCGCTAGTGCGATCAATCGCTTGTCCGGTTTTCAGACCCGGATTCTTGAAAGGCCATTTTCTGTTCACCATCTCGAAATCAAGCGGCGTGATCCCCTTCTCAATTTCGGCTGCCGCCTCCGAGACAAGGAACAGGATATGACCTCGACCGCATTGATCCGACCGGCCTGGACGCCGGCCACCATCGCACTGACCGTGGTAGGCTTCATGGTGTTCTGGCCGCTGGGCCTTGCCATGATTGCCTATATCGTCTGGGGCGACCGTTTCCAGAACTTCCGCTCCGACTGGCGCGGCAACGCCCGCGGCATGTGGCGCGGCTGCGGCCGCAACGCCCGCCGTGGCGCAGCGCCCTTCACCCGCACCGGCAACGTCGCCTTCGACGACTGGCGCGAAAAGGAGCTGGATCGCCTCGCCGAAGAGCGCCGGAAGCTCGACGAGATGCGCGATGAATTCGACGCCTATGCGCAAGAACTCCGCCGCGCCAAGGACCAGGAAGAGTTCGACCGCTTCATGTCCAACCGCCGCGCGTCCAAGCCCGACACGGGTGGCGAAACCGGCAATGGCGGCCCCGTCATCAACGGCTGAGCTTTTGGCCTAAGACCACGGAAACGGCGTCCCCACGGGGCGCCGTTTTCTTTTGCCTTTTGTTTTCGCGAAGTTTGCTATTCCTCCCTCATGCCGCTCAGCAGCCTTTTCAAACGCAAGCCCAAACCATCGCGTCCGATGGCTGTGGAAGAGCGCGAGCATGAGGTGGCGGGCCGCACATTGCCTTTGCGCATCACCCGCAACCCGCGCGCCACGCGGCTTACCTTGCGCATCGCCCCGAGCGGGGGTGGCCTGCGCGTCACCGCCCCGCCGCGCATCGCCTTTCGCGAGATCGACCGCTTTCTCGAACGCCACCGCGAATGGCTCGAAGCGCGCCTCGAAAAGCTACCCGAGCACCCGACCGTGCGCGCCGGCGTCAAGCTGCCTCTGCGCGGTGTGCCGCATCTGATCGTCCATGTCGGCGGACGCGGCGGCGTGACGGTCTCCCAGGACGAGCGCGGCCCGCTTCTGCTGGTCGCGGGCGCGGAAGAGTCTCTCCCCCGCCGCCTGTCGGACTTTCTCAAGCGCGAGGCCAGGGCCGAGATCGAGGCGCTAGTGGCAAAGCATGTCGCCGAAATCGACCGCAAGCACACGGCCATCCGCTTCCGCGACACCACGAGCCGCTGGGGATCGTGCTCGTCGTCCGGCACCCTGTCCTTCTCATGGCGCATCATGATGGCACCGCGCCCGGTGATCGACTATCTCGTGGCGCACGAAGTCGCGCATCTCGAGGAAATGAACCATGGCCCTCGCTTCTGGGCGCTCTGCGAAAAACTCTGCCCGGACACGAAACGCTGCCGGCAATGGCTGAAGACCAACGGCACGGCCCTTCAAGCCATTGCGTTCGCCTGAACCCTCGACTTCGCCGCTTTTCCATGCCACTCCGCCGCCCATGACGCTCAGCATCAAGATCTGCGGGCTGAAGACGCTGCCAACCCTCAATGCCGCGCTCGATGGCGGCGCGAGCCATGTGGGCTTCATCTTCTTTCCCAAGAGCCCGCGCAATGTGGCGCCCACCGACGCCGCCGCTTTGCGTGAGGCTGCGCGTGGGCGGGCGCAAGCCGTGGCCGTCACTGTGGATGCGGATGATGCGACGCTGGACGCAATCGTCTCGGCCATGTCTCCCGACATGCTGCAACTCCACGGCCATGAAACGCCCGAGCGCGTGAAGGAAATTCGCGCACGCTTCGGCCTGCCCGTCGCCAAGGCACTGTCCGTCCGAACAAGCGACGATCTCGTCCCGGCCCGCCTCTACGCCGATATCGCCGACCACCTCTTGCTCGACGCCAAGCCGCCGGTGGGCGCAGACCTGCCCGGCGGCAATGGCGTCACCTTCGACTGGACGATCCTGCGCGACACCGCGCTCCCCTTGCCCTATTTCCTGTCGGGCGGGCTTCATCCCGGCAATGTGGCGGAGGCCATCCGGATTGCGAGGCCGGCCGGCATCGATGTCTCGTCGGGCGTGGAAAGCGTGCCGGGCACAAAAAGCATCGGCCTCGTCCACGCATTTCTGAGCGCCGCCCGTGCTGCTGCCAAGGCCTGAACCGAAAGCCGAGAACCCATGAACGAACAGGCAAAACCCAATTCCTTCCGCACCGGACCCGACGAGACCGGTATGTTCGGCATTTTTGGCGGGCGCTTCGTCGCCGAAACCCTGATGCCGCTGATCCTCGACCTCGAAAAGGAATGGGAAGCCGCCAAGACCGACCCGGCATTCAAGGCGGAGATCGAGTCGCTCAACACCTATTACACCGGCCGTCCGAGCCCGCTCTACTACGCCGAGCGCCTGACCGAGCATCTGCGCGATATAGCGAAGAAGCAGGGCAAGACGGGCGGTGCCAAGGTCTATTTCAAGCGCGACGAGTTGAACCACACGGGCTCGCACAAGATCAACAATTGCCTGGGCCAGATCCTGCTTGCCAAGCGCATGGGCAAGACGCGCATCATCGCGGAAACCGGCGCCGGCCAGCACGGTGTCGCGACCGCGACCGTCTGCGCGCGCTTCGGCCTGCCCTGCGTCATCTATATGGGCGCGACCGATGTGGAGCGTCAGGCGCCCAATGTGTTCCGCATGAAGCTGCTCGGCGCCGAGGTGAAGCCTGTGACCGCCGGCCACGGCACGCTCAAGGATGCGATGAACGAGGCCCTGCGCGACTGGGTCACGAATGTCGAAGACACCTATTACCTGATCGGCACGGCTGCCGGCCCGCATCCCTACCCTGAGATCGTGCGCGAACTTCAGTCGGTGATCGGCCGCGAAACGCGCGAGCAGATGATGGCCGCCGAAGGGCGCTTGCCCGACATGCTGATCGCAGCCGTCGGCGGCGGCTCCAACGCCATCGGCCTCTTTCACCCCTTCCTCGACGACACCGATGTGCGCATCGTCGGCGTCGAGGCTGGCGGGCGCGGCCTGAACGGCGAGGAACACTGCGCCTCGATCACGGCCGGCTCGCCCGGCGTGCTCCACGGCAACCGCACCTTCCTGCTGCAGAACCCCGACGGCCAGATCCTCGAAGGTCATTCGATCTCGGCCGGCCTCGACTATCCCGGTATCGGCCCCGAGCATTCTTGGCTCAGCGATATCGGCCGCGTGGAATATGTGCCGATCATGGACCGCGAAGCGCTCGATGCCTTCCAGCTTCTGACGCGCGTCGAAGGCATCATCCCCGCCCTCGAGCCCTCGCATGCATTGGCGGAAGTCATCAAGCGCGCACCCGACATGGCCCAGGACCAGATCATCGTCATGAATCTCTGCGGCCGCGGCGACAAGGATGTGTTCACGGCCGCCAAGCATCTAGGCGTAGAACTTTGAGGCCAGCTATTGCGGTGCTAGGCTAAGGCCTCGGATCAACGGGACCCGCACCATGGGAGAAGTGCCGCTTTCGCTGCATGTCGATGCCGGCCTGATGAAAAGGCTGGAAGATGAAGCACGTCAGCAGCACAGGGCGGCCGACGATCTGGTACTGGCCGCTATCGCGAATTACCTCGATGGACAGGATCATGAGCGCGACATCATCCGCGCGCGGATCACTGAGGCTGACAAGGGCATCTTCGTTTCCGAAGAGGCCATGACGCGCTGGGTCGACAGCTGGGACACAGAGAACGAACTCGCACCACCCGAGCCCGATGTCTTTCCCGACCGCAACGGATGAAGCTTGTCTTTCTCGCTTCTGCGCGAAAGGATCTCGATGGTTTCGACGCTATTACCAGAAGGTCTTTCCTGCCGGAGTCGATAATGGTCGCGAGCATTATCGAAACACAATAGCTCTGCTCAGGGAGCATCCTTTTGCAGGGCAGCCGACGGGCGAAGGAGACTTCCGGCGCCTGCGCATCTCGCAAACGCCATTCACGATCGGATATCGGGTCCGCAACGGACAGATCGAAGTACTACGGGTCGCCGACCAGAGATCGAACAACGCGGACAAGGGTCCGGAACAAGAGACTGAGCAGCCATGACCACCCGCATTGACCGCCGCTTCGAGACCGTTCAGGCAGAAGGCCGTCCAGCCTTCGTCACCTATATCATGGGCGGCGATCCGGACTATGAGACGTCCCTGCGCATCATGAAGGCACTGCCGGGCGCGGGCTCGGACGTGATCGAGCTCGGCATGCCCTTTTCCGACCCGATGGCGGACGGCCCGACCATCCAGGCCGCAGGCCTGCGCGCGCTCAAGGCCGGGCAGACCTTGCGCAAGACGCTCGAAATGGTGCGCGCCTTCCGCGAGGAAGACAACGAAACGCCGATCGTCATGATGGGCTATTACAACCCGATCTATGTCTATGGCGTCGAGCGCTTTCTCGACGATGCGGTGAATGCCGGCATCGACGGGCTGATCGTGGTGGACCTGCCGCCCGAAATGGATGCCGAGCTTTGCCTGCCTGCCATCCAGCACGGCATCAACTTCATCCGTCTCGCGACGCCCACCACCGACGACCGACGCCTGCCGGCCGTGCTCAAGAACACGTCGGGCTTCGTCTATTATGTCTCGATGAATGGCATCACGGGCACGGCCATCGCCGACACCTCCGCCGTCAACGAGGCGGTGGCACGCATCAAGGGCCACACCGATCTGCCGGTCTGCGTCGGCTTCGGCGTGAAGACGCCCGAACAGGCGCGTGCCATCGGCGCGTCTGCCGACGGCGTGGTGGTCGGCACGGCGATCGTCGCGGCAATCGCCAATGCTGCGGGCGATCCGGTCGAGGCCGCGACCGCGCTCGTGCGCGAACTGGCCGATGCCACGCGCAACGCGCGCCTTGCGCAAGCCGCGCTTTGATCTTACTCACCCACGATCGCGCGAGGCAGAGAGAGCCATGAACTGGATCACCAACTACGTCCGCCCCAAGATCAACTCGATGCTCGGGCGGCGCGACATTCCCGACAATCTCTGGATCAAGGATCCCGAGTCGGGCGAGATGGTGTTCCACAAGGACCTGGAAGAAAACCAGTATGTGGTGCCCTCGTCGGGCCACCACATGAAGATTTCGGCCAAGGAGCGGCTGCGCTTCTTCTTCGATGGCGGCCAGTATGAGACGCTGGAAAACCCCAAGGCCGTCACCGACCCGCTCCGCTTCCGCGACGAAAAACGCTATCTCGACCGGTTGCGCGATGCGCGCGCCAAGACGGGCATGGATGATGCCGTACTCAACGGCGTGGGCCAGGTCGAAGGCGTGCCGCTGGTCGCCACCGTGCAGGATTTCTCGTTCATCGGCGGCTCGCTCGGCATCGCAGCGGGTGAAGCCATCATCAAGGGCCTGGAAACCGCGCTCGAGCGCAGGCTGCCGCTGGTGCTCTTCGCGGCCTCCGGCGGGGCGCGCATGCAGGAGGGCATCTTCTCACTGATGCAGCTGCCGCGCACGACGGTCGCAGTCGATCGCCTCAAGGAAGCCGGCCTGCCCTATATCGTCGTTCTCACCAATCCGACCACCGGCGGCGTGACCGCCTCCTACGCGATGCTGGGCGACGTCCATATCGCCGAGCCCGGCGCGCTGATCGGCTTTGCGGGCCCGCGCGTGATCGAGCAGACCATCCGTGAGAAGCTGCCCGAAGGTTTCCAGCGCTCGGAATATCTCATGGCGCATGGCATGGTAGACATGGTCGTTTCACGCCTGGAACTGCGCGACAAGATTTCGCGGCTCCTGCGCCTCATGCTGAAAATGCCCGCCCCCGGCGAAGCCGCCCTCGCCGCCTGACCCATTCCGTGACCCAGTCCGCCGCCGAGCGCGAGATCGACCGCCTTCTCACGCTCCATCCAAAGGGCTTCGACCTGTCGCTGGAGCGCATCCGGCGGCTCTTGAGCCGTTTGGGCGATCCGCAAAAGCGCCTGCCGCCGGTGATCCATATCGCGGGCACCAACGGCAAGGGCTCGGCGGCCGCCTTTTCGCGCGCGATCCTTGAAGCGGCGGGCCTCAGCGTCCACGTCCACACCTCGCCGCATCTCGTCAACTGGCACGAGCGCTATCGCATCGGACAGAAGGGCGGCGGCAAGCTGGTGGCCGACGATGTGCTGGCCGATGCCGTGGGGCGCGTGGCAGAAGCCAATGCGGGCGAAAGCATCACAGTCTTCGAGATCCTGACCGCCGTCACCTTCGTGCTCTTTTCTGAGCATCCGGCCGATGTCTGTGTGATTGAAGTGGGCTTAGGGGGCAGGTTCGACGCCACCAATGTGATCGAGCGCCCTGCCGTCTCTTTGATCATGCCTGTTTCCATGGATCACGAAGCCTATCTCGGCGACCGCGTGGAACTGATCGCCGCCGAAAAAGCCGGCATCATCAAGCCGGGCGTGCCGGTGGTGATCGGCCAACAGGAAAGCACCACCGCACTCGACGTGATCCTCGACGTCGCCGAGCGGCTCGATGCGCCCGCCATGGTCTATGCGCAGGACTATTTCGGTTTCGGCGAAAACGGCCGCATGGTCTATCAGGACGATTCAGGCCTGATGGATCTCCCTCCGCCCCGCCTTGTCGGTCGCCACCAGTTCGCCAATGCGGCCGCTGCCATCGCCGCCGTGCGCACGGCGGGCTTCACGGTGAGCGAAAGTGCGGTGGCGGATGCCATGGGCCGCGTCGAATGGCCGGGACGGATGCAGCGGCTGGTTTCCGGTGCGCTGGTCGATCTGGCCCCCGGAGGTTCGGAAGTCTGGCTCGATGGTGGGCACAATCCCGGTGCCGGTGCCGTCATCGCGGAATATCTGGCCGAGCAGGAAGAACGCTTCCCGCGTCCCGTCTTCATGATCGCCGGCATGATCTCGACCAAGGACCAGTTCGGCTACTTCCAGGCCTTTGAAGGCCTCGTTCGGCATGTCTTCACCGTGCCTGTGGGCATGAGCGATGCAGGCGTGCCGGCAAACGAATTGGCCCTGCGCGCGGAAGCTGCGGGACTGTCGGCGGAACCCATGGCTTCGGTGTCCAACGCGCTCTCGCTCCTGCGCGAGACCTGGGACCCGACCGAGCCCGCACCGCGCATTCTCATCGGCGGCTCTCTCTATCTTGCCGGAGAAGTGCTGCGCGAAAACGGTACACCGCCCGTTTAGGCACCATCGGCAACCTTTGCTTCGCTCGAACGTAGCTCTAAGTAACAGTTTGGTGAAAGCAGCCTGAACTGTTTTTCGCCACCACCCTCGGAAAGGAGCAGTCGAGCCGATGATCCGCGAATCAATCCTTGCGCCATTCCTGCTCTCACTGCGGGCGCGGGATTCGGTGTCGCCTGAGGATGCCGCGCGGCTCGAAGCGCTACCGTGGCGCTTGCGTGATGCGAAGGCCGATGAGGAGTTCATTCTCGAAGGCTCACAAACCCACGACAGCTGTCTGGTCGTTTCCGGCTACGCGACCCGGATACGTCATCTGAGCGACGGACGGCGCCAGTTGACCGCCGTCCATATCGCCGGCGATTTCGTGGACCTGCACAGCCTTCATCTCAACCGTATGGACCATGCGGTCACAGCACTTTCGTCGTGCCGTCTTGCCTTCGTGTCCCATTCGGCCCTGCTGGACATGTTCGAGGCCGCGCCTCACATGGCACTTCTCTTGTGGAAGACGACAGTGATCGATGCAGCCATCCAGCGTGCCTGGATCGTATGCCTGGGCCGCCTCAGCGCCCCGAAGCATCTGGCTCACCTTCTGTGCGAGCTTTGCATCAGGTTGAGCGTCATCGAGCAGACGCGGAACGGCACGTTCGATTTCCCTGTCACGCAACAGGAACTCGCCGACATGCTCGGCCTTTCCATCGTCCATACCAACCGCTCGCTTCAGGAACTGCGTGCGACCGAACTCGTGGTTTGGAACCGCAACCGGGTCACCATCCCCGACTTCGCGAAGCTTGCCGATTATGCCGAGTTCGACCCGACTTACCTCAACCTGAAGAACATCCCGGCCGGCCCCAACTGAGCGACCGGCCGCCCGCTCTTCAGCGGTCAGGTGCCGGCGGCGTAGGCCGCGATCGCTGCCATGTTCACGATGTCCGAATCCTTGGCGTTCAGCCCCACGATCTGAACCGGCTTGTTGAGCCCGACGAGCAGCGGGCCGATCACCGTCGAGCCGCCGAGTTCCTGCAGCATCTTGGTGGAGATCGAGGCCGAGTGGAAGGCGGGCATGACGAGCACATTGGCGGCGCCCGACAGGCGGCAGAACGGATATTGCTGCTGCATCAGCCGCGCGTTCAAGGCGACGTCGGCCGCCATCTCGCCATCATATTCGAAATCGACGCGGCGCTTGTCGAGGATTTTCACCGCCTCCTGCACGCGCTCCGAGCGCTCGCCCGACGGATGGCCGAAGGTGGAATAGGCGAGCATCGCCACACGCGGGTCGTAACCCATGCGCCGCGCGAAGGCCGCCGCCTCTTCCGCGATATCGGCCAGTTCCTCGGCGTTCGGCATGTCATGGACAGCCGTGTCCGCCACGATCACAGTGCGCCCGCGTGCGATCGCGATGGACGCGCCGATCACGCGATGGCCGGGACGCGCGTCGATCACATGACGGATCGATTCGAGCACGGTGGAATAGTTGCGCGTCACGCCCGTCACCACCGCATCCGCGTCGCCCAACGCCACCATGGTCGCTGCGAAATAGTTGCGGTCCTGGTTGACCAGCCGCTGACAGTCGCGAAGCAGGAAGCCTTTGCGCTGCA
This sequence comes from Mesorhizobium liriopis, assembly GCF_024053505.1. Lineage (GTDB taxonomy): Bacteria > Pseudomonadota > Alphaproteobacteria > Rhizobiales > Rhizobiaceae > Mesorhizobium_B > Mesorhizobium_B liriopis. The sequence continues at coordinate 162,499 of NZ_JAMXQS010000003.1, forward strand.
AACGCTCATAGAGATAGTCGGCATAGATCGCGTTGCGGCGCGACAGGCGAGCGTTGATCACTTCGATATTGGCGCGGTTGAGATCGATGCCGGCATGCGCCGCGTTTTCGCGGATCACGTCGTCGCGCCCCACAAGGATTGCCGTGCCGAGCTTCTGGTTGGCATAGGACACGGCCGCGCGCATCACCTGCTCTTCCTCGCCTTCCGCGAAGACCACGCGCTTCGGGCTTTTGCGCACCCGGTCATAGATGCGCGACAGCGTGGACGCGACAGGATCGCGGCGGGCGGAAAGCTCGCGGGCATAGGCGTCGAGATTGGCGATATCCCGGCGTGCGACGCCCGTTTCCATCGCAGCCTTTGCGACAGCCAACGGGATGGCCGAAATCAAACGCGGGTCGAAGGGCACGGGAATGATGTAGTTCGGCCCGTATTTCGGCCTTGCGCCGCCATAGGCTGCGGCGACATCATCCGGCACGTCCTCACGCGCGAGCGCGGCCAGCGCTTCGGCTGCGGCCACCTTCATCGCATCGTTGATCGTGGTCGCCCGCACGTCGAGCGCGCCGCGGAAGATATAGGGGAAGCCTAGGACGTTGTTGACCTGGTTCGGATAGTCCGAGCGGCCGGTGGCGACGATGGCGTCGGTGCGGATTTCGGCCACTTCCTCGGGCGTGATTTCCGGGTCCGGGTTGGCCATCGCGAAGATGATGGGGTTCTTGGCCATGGACTGCACCATGGCGGTGGTCAGCGCGCCCTTGGCGGACAGGCCGAAGAAGACGTCAGCACCATCGAGCGCTTCGGCCAGCGTGCGGCGGTCGGTCTTCACCGCATGCGCCGACTTCCACTGGTTCATCCCCTCCTCGCGGCCTTGATAGACCACGCCCTTGGTGTCGCAGAGGATGACGTTCTCGGGCGAAAAGCCGAGCGATTTCACGAGTTCGATACAGGCGATACCGGCAGCGCCCGCGCCGTTGCAGACGAGACGCGCGGTCTTCATGTCGCGGCCCGTGAGGTGCAGCGCGTTGATGAGGCCGGCGGTGGCGATGATCGCGGTGCCATGCTGGTCGTCATGGAAGACGGGAATGTCCATCAGCTCGCGCAACCGGTCTTCGATGATGAAGCAGTCGGGCGCCTTGATGTCTTCGAGATTGATGCCGCCAAACGAGGGGCCGAGATAGCGCACGCAATTGACGAAGGCGTCGATGTCGGCGGTGTCGACTTCGAGGTCGATCGAATCCACATCGGCGAAGCGCTTGAACAGAACCGCCTTGCCTTCCATCACCGGCTTCGAGGCGAGCGCGCCGAGATTGCCTAGTCCAAGGATCGCCGTGCCGTTGGAGATCACGGCCACCATATTGCCGCGCGAGGTGTAGTCGAAGGCGGTCGCCGGGTCCTCGGCAATCGCCCGCACGGGCACGGCGACGCCCGGCGAATAGGCGAGGCTCAGGTCGCGCTGGGTCGCCATCGGCTTGGTCGGCGTGATCTCGAGCTTGCCGGGACGCCCGCTGGCATGGAAATCAAGCGCCTCCTGCGCGCTTACCTGCGGCCCGCTTTCCCTGCCCTGCTTTGCGTTCATATTCGCTATCCACCCTTTTCCCTCGTCGCTTCTTTGCGAAGCGTTGAGGTTTGGCACTACACTTGGGGGTCACCGACCGCCAAGCCTCCTTGTAGTTCCGAGTTGTCCAAGCCTTGAATATGCGGCCCGAAATTCCCAGCGACAGCGAAGCGCTGCCCATTATCGCCAGCACCGCTGCTCCGGTGAGTGCCACTCCTATGATGGAACAGTTCCTGTCCATCAAGGCGCAGCACCAAGATTGCCTGCTCTTCTATCGCATGGGGGACTTCTACGAGCTGTTCTTCGCCGATGCCGAAGTTGCGGCCCAGGCACTCAACATCGCGCTGACCAAGCGCGGCAAGCATCTGGGCGAAGACATCCCGATGTGCGGCGTGCCGATCCATGCGGCCGACGACTATCTCGCACGCCTCATCGCTCTCGGCCATCGCGTGGCCGTCTGCGAACAGACGGAAGATCCGGCGGAAGCCAAGAAGCGCGGCTCGAAATCGGTCGTGCGCCGCGAGGTGATCCGCCTCGTCACGCCCGGCACGCTGACCGAAGACAAGCTGCTCCATCCCGGTGAGCCCAATTTCCTCCTTTCCGTCGGCCGCGTGAAGGGCGAGGCGACACTCGGCCTCGCCTGGATCGACATCTCCACCGGTTCCTTCCGCGTCGGCGCATCCGAGCCCGACCGGCTGCTCGCCGATATCATGCGGGTCAGCCCGCGCGAGGTGATCGTGGCCGAGGCCGTCTTCTCCGACAACGCTTTGCGCCCCACCTTCGACGTGCTCGGCCGCGCCGTCCGCCCCTTGCCGCCGAGCCTGTTCGATTCAGCCACCGCGCCCGAGCGCATCGCGCGTTTCTTCAAGGTCGCGACCACGGACGGTTTCGGCCAGTTCTCTCGCGCTGAATTATCTGCCATCGGTGGTGCCGTCGCTTATGTCGAGAAGACGCAGGTCAATGAGCGCCCGGCGCTTGAGCGCCCGAACCGGGACGAGGCGGGCGAGTCGCTTTTCATCGACGCCGCCACGCGCGGCAATCTTGAGCTCCTGCGCACCACGAGCGGCTCGCGCGAAGGCTCACTGTTCCACGCGGTCGATCGCACCGTGACTGGGGCGGGCTCGCGCCTTCTCTGCGAGCGGCTGACGGCACCGCTGACCGACCCCAGGCGCATCGCCGAACGGCTGGATTCGGTCAGTTTCTTTTTCGAGAAGCAGGGGCTCGGCGAAGACCTGCGCCGTACGCTAAAAGGCGTGCCCGACACGGCTCGCGCTTTGTCGCGCCTGTCGCTCAATCGCGGCACGCCGCGCGATCTCGGCTCCTTGCGCGCCGGACTGGCAACCGCTGCTTCGGTGCTCGAAAAGCTTCGTGGCGAAGACCTGCCGCAGGAGTTGGCCGAAGCGCGCGACGCACTGGCCCAGGCACCGGACGCGTTCCATGCTCATCTCGCCACCGCGCTCGACGACGAACTTCCGCTTCTGAAGAACAGCGGCGGCTTCGTGCGCGAGGGCTTCCATGCCGAACTCGACGAGGCGCGTGCGTTACGCGACCAGTCGCGGCGGGTGATCAACGAGCTCGAACGCCGGCTGGTCGAGGAAACCGGCGTCAAATCGCTCAAGATCCGGCACAACAATGTGCTCGGCTTCTATGTCGAGGTCACCGCCAACAATGCGGGTGCGCTGAACGGTTCGGAAGAGGCGCGGCGGCGCTTCATTCATCGCCAGACCATGGCCAACGCCATGCGCTTCACCACAACCGAACTCGCGGAACTCGAAGAAAAGATCGGCGAAGCGGGCAACCGCGCGCTGCGCTTCGAGCTCGAGATCTTCGACGCGCTGGTGCGCCAGGCCGTCCAACTGGCGCAGCCCTTGTTGGCCGCGGCCAAGGCACTGGCTGTGATCGACGTCTCAGCCAGCCTCGCCAATCTCGCGCTCACCGAGGACTGGAACCGGCCGCAGGTGGATGACAGCCTCTCCTTCCGCATCGAGGGCGGGCGGCACCCGGTCGTGGAAAGCGCCTTGCGCCGCGCGGGTTCCGGTCACGCTTTCGTCGCCAATGACTGCGACCTGTCTCCGCCCGACCGGACAAAGCACGGTGCCATCTGGCTGCTGACCGGTCCGAACATGGGCGGCAAGTCGACCTTTCTGCGCCAGAATGCCTTGATCGCGATCCTGGCTCAAGCCGGCTCCTTCGTGCCCGCGCGCGCCGCTCATATCGGTGCGGTGGACCGCCTCTTCTCGCGCGTCGGCGCGTCCGATGATCTCGCGCGTGGACGCTCGACCTTCATGGTCGAGATGGTGGAAACCGCCGCGATCCTCAACCAGGCCGGCCCTCGCGCGCTCGTCATCCTCGACGAGATCGGTCGCGGCACTGCAACCTTCGACGGGCTTTCCATCGCCTGGGGCACGGTCGAGCACCTGCATGAGGAAAACCGCTGCCGCGCGATCTTTGCGACCCACTTCCACGAACTGACCGTGCTCGCCGGCAAGCTCGGACGGCTCTCCAACGCCACCGTGCGCGTCAAGGAATGGGAAGGCGAGGTGGTATTCCTCCACGAGGTCGCCAAGGGTGCCGCCGACCGCTCCTATGGCGTGCAGGTGGCACGCCTCGCCGGCCTGCCGCCGAGCGTGGTGGAACGCGCCAAGGTGGTTCTGGCGAAACTGGAAGCCGGCGAGGCCTCGGGCGCTGCCGGTCGGCTGGCGGACGACCTGCCGCTGTTCCGGGCAGCCGTCAGGGCCGCGGAGCCCAAGCCCAAGGACAAGTTGCGCGATGCCTTGGCAGGCGTGGACTGCGATGCCCTGAGCCCGCGCGAAGCGCTCGATCTGGTTTATCGATTGAAAGGGCTGGCGGGGTAGGCCCTCCCTCCAACTCGGCGGTTGAAAGGCTGAAGGGTGGATAGCAGTCTGCGGATTGAGACGTCACCCCGCCCCATACCCCTTCCCACAGGCAGGAGGGGAGACGTCATCGTCCTGCTCAATTTTAAAGCTCAGGCATGAAGGTCAAAGTGCGGCGCTGACGTCCTCCCCCCTCCTTGTGAGGTGGAGTAAGGGGTGGGGGTAACCTCTCCGCTAGCGTGACCCTCGGCAATCAGTTTGGTAGGTCCCTACCCGACCTCAGGCCGCATGAGGCGTCGCCGATTGCGCCAGGAGCGCGTGGATGGCGGCGGCATCCGTCGCGCCGCGAATCTTCGCCACCGTATCCCCGTCGCGCAGCACGCGTGCGATGCGCGATAGCGCCTTCAGATGATCGGCCCCCGCCCCTTCAGGTGCCAACAGCAGGAACACCAGATCCACCGGCTGGTCATCGAGCGCGTCGAAATCCACCGGGTTTTCCAGCCGCGCGAAGACCCCCGTGATGCGCTTCACGCCGGCCATCTTGCCGTGAGGAATGGCGATGCCGTTGCCGACGCCGGTGGAGCCCAGGCGCTCGCGCTGCAGAATGGTTTCGAAGATTTCGCGCTCGGGCAGGCCGGTTTCGGTAGCCGCGCGCTCTGCCAGAAGCTGCAGAAGCTGCTTCTTGGTCTGCGCCTTCAGTGCCGGCAGGATGGCCGGAACCTCGATCAGATCAGTGAGATCCATGACAAAGAGCCTTTAACGGATCACCCGCGCCCAAGCGCATGAAAGGGGGCGCAACGACTGATGCTTGTCTCAGCCGAAGCTGTTCCGAAAGTGGAACACAGGATTTCTCTGCCGAGGAGGAACGTCAAGGTTGAAGTCCGAAGTTGAGGGAGAGGTAAGCGCGCCGGCTCGGGAAGTCCTGTCCGGCGCGCTCAGGCCTCAATTCTTGCCTGAACCGTTGGCAGAAGTGCCATTGGCCGGGGTGGTTTCGATCTGGCTGGGGTCGATCCAGCCGATATTCCCGTCGGGACGACGATAAACGATGCTCACCCCGCCGCTGCCGGGGTTCCTGAACACATAAACGGGACTGTCGGACGCATCAAGCTCTTCCACGGCGGAAGCCACAGACATGGTGCGCAACGAAAGCGTCGACTCGGCCACAATGGCAGGGCCAGTATCGCTTGCCGGATCGACCTCCTCCTCATCGTCGTCGAGATCGGCGAGCGGCGCCATCACGCGATAGGAGATGTCGGTCGCATCATTGCCGTTGGCACCCGTCGGATGCGCCTTCAAGCGACGCTTGTAGCGGCGCAAACGCTTCTCGAAGCGCTCGGCGGCAGCCTCGAAGGCCGGCATCGGATCGGACGCGCCGCCCGACGACTGCAGCGTCAGGCCGGTGTCGAGGTGAAGCATGCAATCGGCGGTGAAGCGGTCTCCGGTCCGCGAAACGGTGGATTTGGTGATGGTCACATGACCGCTCGCCCCACCATCGTAATATTTATCGAAAGCACCCGCCAAACGGGATTCGATATGGGCACGGAAGGCGTCGCCGACATCCATGTGTTTTCCGGAAATGCGCAGTTTCATCGCGGTTGGAACCTCATCGGTTGGGTTGCCACAAAGGGAAGCGAACGCCGGCCACGCGATAAACAGTTTAACCGCTCAGCGTCGCCGAAAGCCGCCTCGCGAGACAAACGCTACCCCTGCTTTTCCTGTTCCGCCAGCCCTTATCTTGTGAGCGGCGGAGGGTTGACGGAGCGGCATTTCTCAGGGGCGCGGGGATAGGCAGTTCACCCATCCTTGTCAAGAAATGGACCGCTCGCGATCGGGGTTCGTGGCATAAGGCCTTTGCCTTGCAAGGCTTTGGTGGCTGTGCGACGGCACGAGCCAAGCGAGGCACGTTTTCATGATTCAGCGCCCGATCTTTGCGCCCATCCTGGCCGGCGCGACCCTGCCCGACCGGCTTTTCGCGTGTCTGGGCGCGGCAGTCGGCATCGCGGTGACGGCGCTCGCGGCCTGGGGTTTCTTCACGCTCGTTCCCGACCTCGCGCTTGCCTCCCTGCCCCTGGTCGTCGCGCCCATGGGCGCCTCCGCGGTTCTCGTCTTCGCGGTGCCCGCCAGTCCGCTTGCCCAGCCATGGCCGGTGATTGGCGGCAATGTGATCTCGGCCGTGGTGGGTGTGACCGTCGCGCATTGGGTGCCGAACATGCCGCTGGCAGCTGGCCTCGCGGTCGGTCTCGCGATCCTTGCGATGTCTCTTTCGCGCTCGCTGCACCCGCCGGGCGGGGCCGCGGCCCTCACCGCCGTGATCGGCGGACCGGCGGTGTTCGCCGCAGGCTATGAGTTTCCATTTCTGCCGATCGGGCTGAACGCGCTGGTGCTGGTCGCGGCGGGGCTCATCTATCACCGCTTCTCGGGGCACTCCTACCCGCACCGGCCTGTACCGGCGGCGGGCCACGTTATCCCCGCGTCCTCGCTCATCCCGCACCCCGAAGACATCGACAAGGCGTTGGAGGATCTCGGCGAAAGCTTCGACGTGTCGCGCGAGGATCTCGATCTCCTCTTCGCGCAGGTCGAGCGCCATGCGGCGGCCCGAAGGGGCTCGGTGAGAGCTTAGCGCCCCACGCCTGCGAGCGCCCGCTTCTCCCGGCGGCGCTCCACGGAAGAGGGAATGTTCAACCCCTCGCGGTACTTGGCCACCGTGCGGCGCGCGATATCGACGCCGTTCTTCTTGAGCGCCACGACGATGGCATCGTCGGACAACACATCGGCCGGCGTTTCGGCGGCGATCAGTTCGCGGATGCGGTCCTGCACGGCGAGCGCGGAATGCGAGTCGCTGCCCTCGGCCGAGGCAATCGCGGCCGAGAAGAAGAAGCGCAGCTCGAACACGCCGCGCGGGGTCAGCATATATTTGTTGGCCGTCACGCGGCTGACCGTCGATTCATGCATGGCGATGCTTTCGGCCACATCGCGCAGGGTCATCGGCTTCAGGTGGCGCACGCCATGCGCGAGGAAACCGTCCTGGCGGCGCACGATCTCGGTCGCGACCTTCATGATGGTTTTCGCGCGCTGGTCGAGCGAGCGGGCGAGCCAGTTGGCGCTCTGCAGGCAGTCGCTCATGAAGCTTCGCTCGTTCGCTTCGAGCTTGAGGCGGTTCACTTCCGCATAATAGGTCTGGTCAACGAGCAGGCGCGGCAGGGTCTCGCTGTTGAGCTCTACCGCCCATGAGCCGTCGGGGGCGGCGCGCACCTCGACATCGGCCACCACCGCATCCGCATGCCCGGCTTCGAAGCCCGCACCCGGGCGCGGGTCGAGCGCACGGATCTCCGCCAGCATGTCGAGCAGGTCTTCCTCGCTCACCCCGCAAATCTTGCGCAAGCTCGCGAAGTCTCGCTTGGCGAGCAGGTCTAGCCGTTTCACCAGCGCCTGCATGGCCGGATCGAACCGGTTGCGCCGCCGCAGCTGGAGGCCAAGGCAATCGGCAAGGTCGCGCGCAAAAAGGCCGGCCGGCTCGAAGCCCTGACAAGCTCTCAGCACGGCCTCGACTTCGCGTTGCGAAAGCGACAGGCGCTCGGCGATCTCGCTTGTATCGACGCGGCAATAGCCGGCCTCGTCCAGTTCATCGGCCAGAAGTTCGGCGACGGTGCGCTGAACGGGGTCGTTGAAGCGAAACGCGATCTGCTCGGCCACCACCTCGCGCATGGTGGGTGCGGCACCCGCCAGATCGTCCATGTCCCATGGGTCGAGCGAGGCGGAGCCATTGCCGACCGTCTTCCACTGGGAGGACAGATCAGGACCCATCCGCTCGGTGCGGCCCGGATCGTCGGGAAAGATGTTCTCGAGCGAGGTGTCGAGGCCGGACGCCACGGTTTCGGCACTGAAACGCTCGCCCTGTGCGTCGAACCAGTCTTCGGCGCTCGCAGGCTCGGGCTCCGGCCGGGCTTCGGCCGACGGCTCGGCGGCGTCGGATCGGGAGAGGAGAGGGTTTTTCTCGATCTCTTCTTCGATGAATCGCTCGAGCTCCACCGTGGTCAGCTGAAGCAGCTTGATCGACTGCATCAACTGCGGCGTCATCACCAGCGCCTGCGATTGGCGCATGACCAGCTTTGCCGCGAGCGACATGGTTTTACGTCTGCGAGCCTCGATGAGAATGCTTCGGCGAAGTGCCGTCAGGATCGAGGCATCAAACTGGCGCGGCTTTTGCTTGTCAAGGCGCCTGCATGGTGACGCAAACAGATTTGATCAAAGACCGTGCAGAAAACGGAAGAATCGTGCCCGAAGAGACGCCGTATTGGCGTCCTTGGTCTGTTTAGAGGCTGAAAGCCTCGCCGAGATAGAGGCGGCGCACATCAGGGTTCGCCACGATCTCGTCGGGCGTGCCATGCGTCAGCACCTCGCCGGCATGGATGATATAGGCGCGGTCGATCAGGCCCAGCGTTTCGCGCACATTGTGGTCGGTGATGAGAACGCCGATGCCGCGTTGCTTGAGATGGTGCACGAGGTTCTGGATGTCGGACACCGCGATCGGGTCGATGCCGGCGAAAGGCTCGTCGAGCAGCATGTAATTGGGCCGGCTCGCCAGGGCGCGCGCGATCTCCAGACGCCGGCGCTCGCCACCCGAAAGAGCGATGGCAGGGCTTTTGCGCAAATGCTTGATGCCGAACTCGTCCATCAGGGCGTCGAGCCGGTAGGCGCGCTCCTTCTTGTCCTTTTCGACCACTTCGAGGATGGCCTTGATGTTGTCCTCGACGCTCAGGCCCCGGAAGATCGAGGCTTCCTGCGGCAGGTAGCCGATGCCGAGCCGCGCGCGGCGATACATCGGCATGCCCGACACATCGAAACCGTCGATCTCGATCGTGCCCTGATCCGACGGCACCAGCCCGGTGACCATGTAGAAACAGGTGGTCTTGCCCGCCCCGTTGGGCCCGAGCAGCCCGACCGCTTCGCCTGCGCGCACGCCGAACGATACGCCGCGCACCACCTGGCGGCCCTTGTAGCTCTTGGTCAGACCGCGCGCGATCAGCGTGCCGTTCAGTTCCTGGCGCTGTTCGGGATGGGCTTCCGGCGCGGCGTCCTCCGGCTGCGCTTTCGCCACGCGGCGCGAACGCGATGGCGCCTTGGCTGCGGTTCTCGCCTCGCTCACCGGGTCCGCTGACCCTGCTGCGCGTCCTGGGCGGCCTTCGGGTTGATCGACATGATCACACGGCCATTGCCCGAATTGCCCTTCTTGCAGCCATCGACCTGCGCCTGTCCACTCTGCATCTGCACGGTCAGAAGGCAGCCGACGAGCACGTTGTCGCCGTCCGACAAGACGACTTCATTGCCGGAGAGGGTCATCACCTCGGTCTTCATGTCGAACACGCCACGATCGCCGGTCGCGGTCTGGGTGTCGGACTTGATGTAGACCTTGCCGTCCACTTCGAGGCGGTCGATGTTGGACGAGCCGGTGGTGGTCGAGGCCTGCGGATTCTTCGGGTCGCGCACGTAATAGACGGTCATCTTGCCCGACTTCAGCAGCGCCGTGCCCTGCGTCACGTTCACATTGCCTGTGAAGATCGCCTTGCTTTCGGTTTCCACCACTTCGAGCTTGTCGCTTTCGATCTGGATCGGCTGGTCGCCCGAAAGCTTGAGCCCCTGCAGGCGTCCCTGCTGCTGCGCCTGGGCAAATGCCGTGGCCGAAAAGCTCGAAGCCAGGGCGGCGCCCAGAAGGAGAGCGCGCGCGAAGCGTGCGGGCCGAGGATCAGTGGTTCGCATTCCGCTCTCCATTCGTGTTGCCTTTAGTTGGTGCCATCGGTTGCGGCGCCATCCGCGCCGGAAGGTTTCTTCTGCGACGGCTTGATCACCATATGCACTTTGTTCTCGAAAACGAAAAGCTTGCCGTTCTCGCTGACCGAGAGTTTATCGGCGCTGATGGATGCGTCCTCGCGCTCGATCTCGACGCGACCGCTGGCCTGCATGGTGCTTTTGCCGACATCGACGGAAACGTCGCGCAGGTTCGCCACCGTGCCGTCGCTGGTTTCGATGCGCACGCCGGTGGCATTATCCTCGGCCTTGATGGTCAGCGTGTTCTTGACGCGATCATAGACGCCCTTGGCCGCCTTGATGAGCGCCGTCTGCTCGGCATCGACCGGCAGGAGCGCATTGATCTCCTGCAACTCGACCAGATCTTCCTTGGCCAATTCCTGCACGGCGCGCGCCGCCGTCATCGAATAAGGCAGCTCTTCGCGGGTGAAACCGTCCACCTTCGGGTTCGCCATCACCAGCTTGCCGTCCGACACGCTGGAATTCTCAGCCTGCACCGTGATCTCGGCGGGGATCGAGCTGTAGGAAAAATAGATGAAGACGGCCGCGACCAGACAGGCGAGAACCGGCAAGAGCCAGCGCAACAGGTGAACGGTGCGCGAATGCGCACGAGCGCGACGGAAAGCGTCGATGCGCGCGCCGGTGGATGCGTCCACCGTCATGCGCCGCCGTGGCTCGACGGCGAGGCCGGGCGAGGAAACGCTCAAACGCAGGCCTCCAGCGCGGCAAACCGGCCAGCGGAAGGTGAAACCCCATATGCAGCAAGGAAAGAGCAGAGCATCGGTTCGATCCGCGAAAAGAAGGAGGCGTCAAATCGTTCAGGCGAAGCGGTACCCGGACGGACCAGGATGCTCCATGAACGCGAAGGCGCGAACTGTTCTTGGGCCAATATGGTAATTTTTGGGTTTACTACCAGTATGCGCCCCGAACCTCTCTACAAACCCTCATGTTGCAGCTTCGCGCTGCCGCGCTTCGTCTCACACGACAAAGCGGTGGCGATGCCATGAAGGCTGCTTTAAGACGCGCCTCTCGACCTGACTGAGCCCCTTCGGCTGGAGCCGCCCCGATGTCCACCCGCGCAGACGAGTTGATCGACCGCCGACGCCTGCGGCGCAAGCTGTCCTTCTGGCGGGTGATCGCCATCGGCCTCGTGGTCCTGGCGCTGGCGGCGGGCGCGTTGTGGACGCTGAACCCGGCGGACTATGCCAAATGGGAAAAGGGTGCCGCTCTCGACCACATCGCCAAGGTCAAGATCGAGGGCACGATCACCGAAGACGAGGACCTGCTCGAGCGGCTCGACGACATCGCGAAGACCGATCGCGTCAAGGGCGTGATCCTGTCGATCGATTCGCCCGGCGGCACCACGGCGGGCGGCGAGGCGATCTACGAGGCCGTGCGTAAAGTTGCGGCGCACAAGCCGGTCGTGGCGCAGGTCGGCACGTTGGCCGCGTCCGCCGGCTACATGATCGCATCGGGCGCGGACCAGATCGTCGCGCGCCAATCATCCATCGTGGGCTCGATCGGTGTGCTCGTGCAGATCCCGAACTTCCAGGGCACGCTCGATAAGCTCGGCGTGCGCGTGGACGAGGTGAAGTCCTCGCCCCTCAAGGCCGAGCCATCGCCCTTCAACGAAACCACCGAGCCCGAGCGCGCCATGCTGCGCGCGATGATCATGGACAGCTATGACTGGTTCGTCAGCCTCGTGGACGAGCGCCGCCCGCTCTCCCGCGACGAAGTGCTGGCGGTGGCCGACGGCTCGATCTTCACCGGCCGCCAGGCGCTTCAGCGCAAGCTGATCGACCGGCTCGGCGGCGAAGACGAGGCCAAGGCATGGCTCGTCGAGAAGGGCGTCACCGACAACCTCGAAATCGTCGAGTGGAAGCCCAAGAACAGCGGCAGTTTTCTTTTCTCCTCGATGGGTTCGCTCATGAAGCTCGCGGGCCTGTCCGACAGCCTCGTCGCGCTTTCCGGCAAGCTCGGTTCGGACCGCATGTTTCTTGACGGTCTGGTGTCGGTCTGGCAACCTGAGTGAAGGGGAGAGACCGACCAAAACGTCTGCGAAATCATTCGCCTAATCAGTTCGATCGTCACCAAGTCGCCGACTTCTCAAGGAACGCCCCGTGATCAAATCCGAGCTCGTGCAGATCATCGCCGCGCGCAACCCTCACCTCTTTCTTCGCGATGTCGAGAACATCGTTTCCGCCATTTTCGATGCCGTCACAGAAGCCCTCGCCGAGGGCAACCGTGTCGAACTGCGTGGCTTCGGCGCGTTCTCCGTCAAGAACCGTCCGGCGCGCACGGGCCGAAACCCGCGCACGGGTGACGCGGTCGAGGTGGACGAGAAATGGGTGCCTTTCTTCAAGACGGGCAAGGAACTTCGCGAAAGGCTGAACGATTCGGAGTGACCGAACCGTTCCGGACCCGCTCATGCTCAATCGTATCATCCTCGTCGTCATCCTCGTGCCGCTGGCCGTGCTGCTCGTCACACTGGCTATAGCCAACCGCGAACTGGTGTCCTTCACGCTCGACCCGTTCAATCCGGGCAGCGCCGGCCTGACGCTCACACTGCCCTTCTTCATCTGGCTGTTTCTGGCGCTCGGCATCGGCATCTTGATCGGCAGCGCGGCCACGTGGCTGCGCCAGGGGCATTATCGCCGTCTCGCCAAGCATCGCGGCCGTGAGGCCGAAACGCTGCGCCGCGAGCAGGCCGCGAACGCGCCCGCCACCACGCTGCCTGCCACGGCAGCGGGTCGCGCCAACCTGCCCGCAGCCTGAGCATGCGCAGCATCGGACCCGAAGAGGTCGACCGCCTTCTGTCATTCGGCCACCTCGTCGAAGTGCTGCGGGAAGCATTCCGAAAGGGCGCTGTGCAGCCCGTGCGGCATCATCACACCATCGAGCGCGCGCAAGGCACCTCGCCGACGCTTCTCTTGATGCCGGCATGGGATGACTTCACCAAGACCGAAACAGGCTATGCCGGGGTGAAGATCGTTTCTGTCGCGCCCGACAACGGGCAGAAGGCCCTGCCTGCCGTGATGGGTGTCTACCTGCTTCTGGACGGCACCACTGGCACGCCACTGGCGCTGATCGACGGGCAGAGGCTGACGCTCTGGCGCACGGCGGCAGCTTCGGCGCTCGCGGCATCATACCTGGCGCGCGACGATGCATCCAGGCTGCTGGTGATCGGCGCGGGAGCACTGGCACCCTTTCTGGCCCGCGCCCATGCGAGCGTGCGCCCGATCAGTGAGATCAGAGTCTGGAACCGGACGCCTGCCAAAGCCGAGGCCCTCGCGGATGCCTTGTCGGGCGAAGGCTTCGAAGCGAGGACCACGACCGATCTCGATGAGGCGCTCGGCTGGGCGGACATTGTTTCCTCTGCCACCATCTCGCCCGAACCCTTGGTCAGAGGGGCGCGCTTGAAGCCGGGCACCCATGTCGATCTCGTCGGTGCGTTCACCCCGGCCTTGCGCGAAAGCGACGACGAGGCGGTGCGACGCGCAAGCGTCTTCGTCGATGTGCGCGAGAGTGCGGTCCGTGAGGCCGGCGACATCGTTCAGGCCATCGAAAGCGGCGCATTGAAGCCGGACGCCATCGAGGCCGATCTTTACGGCCTTACCAGAGCGGAACACCGCGGCCGTGCCAGTGCGGAGGAGATTACGCTCTTCAAATCGGTCGGCGCCGCCATTGAAGACTTGGCAGCTGGCGTCGCGGTTTTCGAAGCCAGCGGACACCAACGCTAAGAACCTTATCGTCGGATGCGCAGCTGCCGAATTGCACAGCCTGCGCTTGGCTGCAGATGCCTCATGCAGCTTGCGCATGGGCCGATGGCTTTCACCTTCACTCACCGATCGCCGTGAGAATAGGCCACGATATGACTAGACATATCAGAGGCCTTTCATGCGACATTCACTGTCGCATTCACGCGCCCTTGCGCGGGAAGTCTTCCGCCTGCGATTTTTCTCACCCAAGTTTGAGAAAATAGCTCTTGCATAACCTTTATCGACACAAGATTGAGAGCTCGGTTCAGGGGATTTACCGCATTGGGCGCGGCAGCACTGCAAGAGATATCGACACCGTTCGTCGAGCCCGCAAAGCTCGTCGGCGTTTATACATGGGATGTCAAAACCGACCGGGTTTACTGCGACGGGAAGGTCGCGAGTTACTTCGACCTTCCGGTCTCGGTCGGGTCGGAGGGTGCCCCGTTGCAGGCATACCTTCGCGCTGTGCTGGACGAAGATGTCGAGTCCCTACGGGAATCCATCGATAAGACAGTGAACGGCGGAGGTTCCCGGCAACTTTATCGTGTCAGTTCGCAGCGACACGGCGTTCGCCATCTGCTTTCGGTCGGCCAATGTTTTCGTGGGCCCGACGCGCAGCCGACGATCTATTCCGGCTATATCTTCGACGTGACCACCGACCAGCAAGCCAGTCAGTTGCTCAATCTCAAGCACTTCCTGTCCGAGGCGCGGAACGCGGCGCATGCGCTGAAGCTCAAGCCCTTCACTTATATCCTGGAAATGCTTCTTCTCGACATCACCGAGCGCACCGAAAAGCGTGGGCGCAACAATTAGCTGACAGCCACATACCGGCCCGGCCGGTGATTGAGCGCGATCACGAGATTGAGCACGGCAGCGCCTACGAGCGACAGCAGCACCTTGTCCCAACGCAGCACGAAACAGGCGAGAAGCAGGATCAAAGCATCGATGCAGAGCTGGAAGTAGCCGGCGCGCATCACCCCGCGATCCTGCAGGTAGAGCGCCAGGATGGTCAGCCCGCCGAGGCTCGCGCGATGGCGGAACAGCATCAGAAGCCCCACCCCCGTCAGGCCACCGCCGACAATGGCCGCATAGATCGGATCGAGCGTCGAGACGTCGATCCATGATGGCGTGAGCTTGGCAAAAAGCGACACCAGCGAGACGGCGATGAAGGTGCGCAAAGTCGTGCGCCAGCCCATGCGCAGCAGGCTCAGCGCGTAGAAGGGCAGGTTGATCACGAAAAACACCAGCGCGAAATTCCAGCCGGTGATGCGCTGCAAGAGCAGCGATAGGCCCATGGTGCCGCCGGTCGCCAGAAGCGCTTCGGAGTAAAGCGTGACGCCCAGTGCGGCGATCAGCGTGCCAAGCAGGAAGGCCATCACGTCTTCGGCGAGGCGATGGCGCTGGGTGGTCGTCGTGGTTTCGGTCAAAGCCCGTCTGCCGCAATTTTCCTTTCCCATGCACCCGCACCCTTTCGGCCGCAAGATCACGGGCTTCGTTGCGGCGCGAAGCGCACTGTGGCATGAGCCCGAAGCCATGCAGGCCAAGAACCCATCCACCCCTCCCCACCTTCCGCGCCGCGACGCGGAAAGGCCGCCGCTCGTGCGTCCTTCCGGCGCGCTGCCGGCGGAAACACTGCCGCTCATTCTCGAAGTGGCACCCGACGCCGACTATGCGCTGATCGACAGCGGCGAAGGCCAGAAGCTCGAACGCTATGGGCCCCTGCGCATCGTGCGGCCTGAGAACCAGGCCATCTGGGCACGCGCGCTTCCGCCCAGGGACTGGAACCGCGTGGATGCCGTGTTCACCGGCGACACGGATGAGGAAGGCATGGGCCGCTGGCGCTTTCCGCGCGAGCCGCTCGGCGAAACATGGCCGATGCGCTTCGACGGCCTCTCCTATCTCGGCCGCTTCACCTCGTTCCGCCATGTCGGCGTGTTTCCCGAACAGGCGCCCCATTGGCGGCATATGGCCGGGCTGATCGAGGAAGCATCGGCCAAGCGCCGCGAGCCCGTGAAGGTCCTGAACCTGTTCGGCTATACGGGTCTGGCGAGCCTCATAGCTGCCCGCGCGGGCGCCCATGTGACCCATGTGGACGCCTCCAAGAAAGCCATCGGCTGGGCACGCGAGAACCAGGAGGTGGCAGGCCTCGAGACCAAGCCGATCCGCTGGATCTGCGAAGACGCCATGCGCTTCATCGAGCGCGAGGTGAAGCGCGAAAGCCGCTACGACATCGTCCTGCTCGACCCGCCCGCTTACGGGCGCGGGCCCAAGGGCGAAGTGTGGCAGTTGTTCAGCGACCTGCCCGCCCTCGTCGCGCTCACGCGGCAGGTGCTGACACCAAAGCCTCTCGCGGTCGTGCTCACCGCTTATTCTATCCGTGCCTCGTTCTTCGCGATCCACGCGTTGCTGCGCGACAGCTTCGCCGGCATGGGCGGACGCGTGGAGTCGGGCGAACTGGTGATCCGCGAAGAGAACGAAGCGGCGCGAGCCCTTTCGACATCGCTCTATGCACGCTGGGTGGCCCGATGACCGAACGCAGGCAGGCTCCCGGCCGGGTCCACGAGGTTTCGAGCCTCCAGAACCCGATCGTCAAGAACATCCGTGCGCTCACGCAGAAGAAGCATCGCGACGAGGAAAAGGCGTTTCTGGCCGAAGGGCTCAAGCTCGCCATCGACGCGCTCGATGGCGGCTGGGGCGTGAAGACGCTGATCTTCGCGAAATCCGCACGCGGCAACGCGCTGGTGGAAAAGACGGCCGCCCGCGCGCTGGCCTCCGGCGGTGACGTGCTCGAGGTCTCCGAAAAGGTGCTCGAAGCCATCACCCGGCGCGACAACCCGCAGAACGTCGTTTCGGTGCTCAAGCAACGGACAGTGCCCCTCGAGCGCATTGAGGCGAAGCCCGGCGATGTGGTGGTCGCGCTCGACCGCGTGCGCGATCCCGGCAATCTCGGCACGGTGATCCGCACGGCGGATGCGGTGGGGGCGAAAGCGGTGGTGCTGGTCGGCGAAACCACCGATCCGTTCGGGCTCGAAGCCGTGCGCGCTACCATGGGCTCGCTTTTCGCCGTGCCGCTGGTGCGCGCGAGCGAGGAAAGTTTCATCGCATGGCGGGGCCGCGTCGCGTTCCGCACGCTCGGCACGCATCTGAAAGGCACCACCGACTTCCGCAAGCTGCCGAAGGATGGCCGCCCGACGCTGCTTCTGATGGGCAACGAGGCGCAAGGTCTGAACGAAGCGCTGTCCGGCGCCTGCGACCTCCTCACCCGCATCCCGCAGGTCGGCCAGGCGGACTCGCTCAATCTCGCGGTTGCGACCGGCGTGATGCTGTTCGAACTGCGCCGCGACGCCCTCACTTTGGACGGCCAATGAAGACCATCCTCTTTTACGCCGTGGTCGTCGTGCTTGCGATCATGGGCGATCAGGCGATCAAGATTCTCGTCGAGCACTCCCTGCCCTATCAGCAGATGGTGCCGGTGCTGCCCTTCCTCGCTCTTTTCCGCACCTATAATACGGGCGTTGCCTTTTCGATGTTCAACGCGTCGGAAAGCCTGTGGCTCTTCGTGATGTCGGTCGCGGTGGTGGCCTTCGTGCTGTTTCTCGCCTGGAAAACGGAATCCACGCAGCGCCTCGCGCGGCTGGGTTTCGCGCTGGTGGTCGGCGGCGCGCTCGGCAATCTGGTGGATCGCGGCATT
This sequence comes from Mesorhizobium liriopis, assembly GCF_024053505.1. Taxonomy (GTDB): domain Bacteria; phylum Pseudomonadota; class Alphaproteobacteria; order Rhizobiales; family Rhizobiaceae; genus Mesorhizobium_B; species Mesorhizobium_B liriopis. Next base: position 180,139 of record NZ_JAMXQS010000003.1, read on the forward strand.
CATGGGCATGTGATCGATTATGTGCTCTTCCACACGCCGGTCTGGTCCTTTGCCATCTTCAATCTGGCGGATGCCTTCATCACGGTGGGTGCGGGGCTGGTCCTGCTGGAAGAGGTTCTGCTTTGGCGGCGCGAGCGGGCAGCGAAGGCGAACCGTTAAAAATCACGGCTGCACGGCCTCCCTTTCGCAAGCACTTGTCTGCTAGGCTCTCGCGATGGCGGCAACCGAAAGCGACACGGCAGACGACCTCGATCCCCCTCGCTCGGTAAGGGGCTCGCACCCAGCGCTGGCCGTGCTGCCGACACCGCCCAGTTCGATCCTCGTCAAGCGTTCACCGGCCATCGGCCTTGCCACGGGTGCCGTACTGGTTCTGGCCGGTGCACTCCTCGCCCATGGCGCACCGCGCTGGCTCGGCCTGCCGATGATGGGGGCTGGCGTCGTGGCGCTCCTGCTCTTTCTTCTCGCCGATCGAAGAACCCGCTCTACGCTGCATTTCTGGGGCAAGCAGACCAATGCGCGGGCCGAGCTCGAAGATCTCGCCGACCGCATGTGGGAAATGCAGGAAAGCGAGGAGCGCTCGCGCGGGCTGATCGACGCGCTGGGCGACCTCGTCGTGCATCGCGACCGCGAAGGCCGCATCGTCTATGCCAATCGCGTCTTCGCGGAAGCCGTGGGCCGAAATCTTCACGACATCAAGGGGCGCACGCTGGCTGAACTCGGCGTTCAGGTCGGCACCGTGCCGGACGCGGCCTTTGCGGACGCCGAATGCCTGAGTTCGGCCGATGTTTCCATTGAAACGCCTGCCGGCACGCGCTGGTTCTCCTGGATCGAGCTATCCATGCGCGACGAGGATCACAATGCCGTCTTCCACCGCGCGATCGCGCGCGACATCACCGCGCGTAAAAGGGCGGAAACGGCGCTGATCGCCGCACGCGAGCGTGCGGAAGTGGCGAGCCAGGCCAAGTCGCGCTTCCTGGCCACCGTCAGCCATGAGATCCGCACGCCCATGAACGGCATCATGGGCATGGCGACGCTTTTGTCGGGCACCGAGCTTTCACCCGAGCAGCGCACTTATCTCGGCGCGGTTTCGACCTCGGCCAGCGCCCTGCTCGCCTTGATCGAGGACCTGCTGGCCTTTTCCAAGATCGAGGCCGGGCGCTTCGAGCCCGAGCCGCAAGCGATGAGCCCACGCGAACTGGCCGATGGCGTGACGGAACTGCTCGCGCCGCGCGCCTATGCCAAGGGCATCGGGCTCGGCTGCTTCGTTCATCCGGCGGTGCCGCGCACTCTTGTTTCCGATCCCGGCCGCGTGCGACAGGTGCTCCTCAATCTGGTGGGCAACGCCATCAAGTTCACAGAAAGCGGTGGGGTCAACGTGGCGGTGACGATCGTCGGCGAGCCTGCTGCGGCGCTTATCCGCTTCGAGGTCAGCGATACGGGACCGGGGCTTCGCGCAGAAGACCGCGAGCGCATCTTCGAGGAGTTCGAGCAGGCCGACAGTTCCTCGACCCGAACGCATGGGGGTGCGGGACTCGGGCTTGCGATCTCGCGGCGCATCGTCAAGGCGCTGGGGGGCACGATCGGCATCGAGCCGGCGGTTGAAGGTATGACGGGCTCGCGCTTCTTCTTCGAACTGCCGGTGACGGATCCATCCGACACGCTGGAAGCCGCGGTTCCGCCGCTGGCCGACCGGCGCGTCCTGATCCTGTCGCGCAACGCGGCGGAGGCGCACGCGATGGGGCAATGCATCGAAGCCTATGGCGGCACCGTCCGCGTGGCGGGCTCGGCCCTCGAAGTGCAGGAGCAGAAGGAGCCGTTCCACAAGCTGATCGTGGATGCCGCGCTCGAAACGCGCGAGGGCAGCACGTTGAAACGCCTGGAGGCCGCGGGCTTCAAGCCGCGTCGCGCCATCGTGGCGGTCGCGCCCGGCGAGCGCGCGATGCTGTCCGATCTGCGCGCCAGCGGCTATTCCGGTTTTCTCGCACGGCCCGTGCGCGGCACGACGCTGATCAAGACGCTGCTCGGCAATATCGGCAATCAGGACGGGGCTGGGAACGCGCCGGCAACGCGCAAGGGTGCCGGCCCGGCCGAGACTGGGCTCAGCGTGCTGATCGCCGAAGACAACGAGATCAACGCGCTTCTGGCGCGTGCGGCGCTGAAACGCGGCGGGCATCGCGTCGAGGTCGTCAACAATGGCCGCGCGGCAGTCGATGCTCTGACGGGCGACGCCCGCGCGCGCTTCGATGTGGCCGTGATGGACCTCCACATGCCCCTGATGGACGGGATCGACGCCATTGCCGCGATCCGCCGCCATGAGGAGGACAACCACCTCGTGCCCCTACCCATCATGGTGCTTTCGGCCGACAGTCAGGAAGGCACACGCCATGCTGTGATCGCGCACGGCGCCAGCGGCTTCGTGTCCAAGCCCATCGATCCGGATGAACTGGTGCGGCGGGTGGAGGCCCAAGCCGGCTAAACGGCTTGCGCTTCGAAGCCTGGACCGCGAAAACAGTCATGCATTCGTCGCGGTTCGTGGCTAGATGAGCGGCCAATCGCAATGCGTCAGTCAACAAGCGATGGAGGACCGCCATGACGATTGCCATGCCTTTGGGCTTCCGCTCGGAAAGTACTGTTCCGCTCGACGCTGGCACCGTGCTCGGCCGGCTCAATCGCTTCGAGGCACGACTGGCGCGTGGAAGCGAGGATATCGAAAAAGCGCAGGCCCTGCGCCACCGCGTCTTCTTCCGCGATGAACAAAGCCTTGCCCGTGACGAGGACCGTTTCGACGCGTTCTGCGACCATCTGTTGGTGGTCGAGAAAGGTGCGGAGGAGCGCATCGTCGGCACCTATCGCCTGATGCGCGAGGAAGCGGCATTGGCTGCCGGCGGCTTCTACTCAGGGAGCGAGTTCGCCGTCGAACCGCTTCTCGCGCGCAACCCGCACGAGCGATTCATGGAGCTCGGCCGCTCCTGCGTCGATCCGGATTTCCGGTCGCGCGGCGCGCTGGAAACGATGTGGCAGGCGATCTGGGCCTATTGCGGCCATTACCGCATTTCCGCGATGATGGGCTGCGGCTCGTTCGCGGGCACCGTGCCCGCACTTCACGCCGAAGCCCTGTCCTATCTTACCCATTTCCATCGGGCGGACGGGCGCTGGGCGGTTTCAGCCCTTTGCGAGCGCCATGTCGAGATGGATCTGATGCCGCCGGAGGCGATAGACCCCCGTTCGGCTACTGCCAAGCTGCCCCCGCTGCTCCGTGGTTACCTGCGTCTGGGTGCCAAGATCGGCCATGGCGCGGTGGTGGACCATGATTTCGGGACCACCGACGTCTTCGTGTTATTGCCGACCGGTGCGATCGGCCAGCGCTATCTCAATTACTACGCCCCAGAGCGCCGCGCAGCCTGAGTTGCACAGCGTTTGGGATTAAATCACGGAGAGTGATTTAAGCGTCCTTCTCAGCCTGCGCATTGACCGGGCCGGGTTCGGCCGGGGTTTCGGCTTCAGACTCGGCGGATTTCGCCACGAAAGCCGGGCCACCCTTGGCGACGCCGACCATGGCGGGGCGCAAAACGCGCTCGCCGATGCGGTAGCCGGGCTGCACCACCTGCACCACCGTGTTCGCTGCCACATCCGGGTTCGGCACTTCGAACATCGCCTGATGGAAGTTCGGGTCGAAGCGCTCGCCTTCCGGCTCGAGCTTCTTCACGCCATGGCGCTCGAGTGCCGAGAGCATGGCACGCTCGGTCATCTCCACGCCTTCCACCAAGGCTGAGAGGCCGGCGGCATCCGCCGTGCCCGAATTGGCCGGAACAGCATCGAGCGCGCGGCGGAGATTGTCGGACACGCTCAACATGTCGCGCGCGAAGTTCGTCACCGCATAGGCGCGCGCATCCTGGATTTCGCGCGCGGTGCGGCGGCGCAGATTCTCCATTTCGGCCACCGTGCGCAGCGAACGGTCCTTGAGTTCCTCGTTCTCTTTCATCAGGCGAACGAGCGCCTCATAATCGTCGGCCTGGCCGGTTTCGGCGTTCTCGGAGAACTCGGCTTCGTTGCCTGCGGGGTTCTGTGTCTGGTCGCTCATGTCGGTCTTTCTTCTTCGGCGCTCGGGAGACACGTCCAAGCGCAAATTCATGGGTCGGGCCCGATATCGAGTGAGGGGCGGCAAAAATCAAGATGGCGCGTTCCTGCCCTTCCGCGACACGATCCAAACTATTTAAGTCAAACTTTACCTTGCCCTGCTCACATGTGTGCGGGGCACGGGGATCAGAGGAACCAATCTGTTTCGAGTGGAGTTTCGACTGTGGAAAACGTGTGCTGGACGGCCATGAACTCTTACGCGGATAATGATCGGGAGCGCCTGCAGACAGGCATCCGTCGCCAGATGGGGGCGGAAATGACGACGCGTTTCCTGCGTTCGCTGCCGCTGTTTCGCACGGTCGAAACCCTGCCTGACCACCTCCGCGACATGCTGGCGAAGCTCGACGAGCAGGACCATCGCGCGGTCGGCGGCAAGCGGTAAGGCGCCAGGCGCCTACTGCTTCAAACGGCGCCAGGAATAGGCCTGGTGTCCCTCGGCCGGCTTGACCGTCGGCTGGTAGTAGAACGGAATACCGCCCGTCACGCCTTCTTCCAGACGCTTCAACAAAGTCGGATTGCTGATCTCGAACTCGGTAAACCCAAGACGCAGCATGTGCGGCAACTGATCGACCAGCACCTGCCCTGTGGCACGGACGATCTTTTCGAAGCCGTAGCGGCTTCGCAGCAACTCGGCTTTGGAAAAGCTGCGACCATCGCTGAATGCCGGGAAAGCGAGCGCCACCAGCGGCAGTGAGCCAAGGTAGGGCTCGATCTCGCTCAATTCCTCGCCCGGCAGGATCTGCACGCCGATACGGTCGGCCGCAGCCTCGCGCGCTTCCCCGCTCATTTCGAGAAATGCCGCAAGCGGCAGGATGAAACGACCATTGCCGGACAGCGCTTCGGCACTCTCCACATGCGTCCAGTCATCCTCGATGAAGCCCTCTGGCGTCCAAAGGCGCGTTGCGGGGGCATCGGTCATAAGCAGGCCTACAGAGCGGGCGGAGCCAAGTTCCGCCGGTTGATGGGTCGAAATGGCTGGTGCCATCAGAGATTGCTGTCAGTCAAGGACTGGTCGAGGCCGCTGAGGTGAATGCCGCACTCGGTCTTGGCTTGGCCCGCCCAGCGGCCGGAACGCGCATCGTCACCGGGCTGCACGGGCTGGGTGCAGGGAAAGCAGCCGATCGAGAGATAGCCGTAAGGCACCAGCGGGTTGGTGCGCAGGTCGTGCTTGCGCATGTAGTCGGCCAGATCGGCCGTGGTCCAGTTCGCCAGCGGATTGATGCGCAAACGCGGGCCGACCACCTCGAAGACGTTGAGCGCGGAACGCGTCGCCGCCTGAAAGCGCTTGCGGCCCGTGAACCATGCGCGGAACGGCGACACCGCGCGCGCCATCGGCTCAACTTTCCGCACCGCGCAGCAGGCTTCGGTGTTGCGACCGTGCAGATCGTTCTTCGGATCGACCTCGGCAAGGGCCGTCTCGTTCGGGCCGATCACCTGCAGGTTGCGCAGGCCCAGATCCGCCACCAGCGCGTCGCGGTATTCAAAGGTCTCTCCGAAATGCTGGCCGGTGTCGAGAAAGATCACCGGCAGGTCGCGGTCCACCTCGGCGATAAGATGAAGCAGCACGGCGGAGTCCGCGCCGAAGGATGAGACGGCAGCGATCGCGCCCGGAAAGAGCTCGTGCGCGGAAGCCTCGATGATGGCGGTGGGCGACAGCGCGCCGTAGCGCGCTTCGAGCGCGCCGGCTTCATCCAAAGCTTCTATCTTGGCTTCACGCAGCCTTGGCGTCGCTTCCATACAGCGCCTCCTTGAACGGCGCGGCGCCGACACGGCGATAGGCGTCGAGGAACTTTTCAGACTTGTCGAGACGCAACCCGAGATAGGTGTCGACCACCGTCTCGACGGCGTCGGTGATCTCTTCGGGCGCGAAGCCGCGGCCGACGATCTCGCCGATCGAGGTCACCTCGTCGCCCGAGCCGCCGAGCGTGATCTGGTAAAGCTCGGTGCCTTTCTTTTCGACGCCCAGAATGCCGATATGACCGACATGGTGGTGGCCGCAGGCATTGATGCAGCCGGAGATCTTGAGCTTCAACTCGCCAATCTCCTGCTGCCGAACGGGGTCTGCGAAGCGGTCGGAGATTTCCTGCGCGACGGGAATCGAGCGGGCATTGGCCAGCGCGCAGTAGTCGAGGCCGGGACAGGCGATGATGTCGGTGATCAGACCGGCATTGGCGGTATGCAACTGGCCTTCCACGAGGCGGTCATAGACGGCCTTCAGATCGGCACGCGCGACATGGGGCAGGATCAGGTTCTGCTCGTGGGACACGCGGATCTCGTCGAAGGCATAGCGCTCGGCGATGTCGGCGACGAGATTCATCTGGGCGTCCGACGCGTCACCGGGCGCTTCGCCGATGCCCTTCAGCGAGATGGTCACGCAGGCATAGTCGGGATGCTTGTGGGTGATGACGTTCTGATCGACCCAGGTGCCGAAGTCGCGGCTGTCGAGACGCGCGAGCTTTATGGCCTCGTCGCCTTCGGGACGAGCGGGCAAGTCGGGCAGCGCGAAATAGCGGTCGATGGCCTGGATGTCGCTTTGCGGCAGCTTCAGCTCACCATCCTTGATCGCCAGCCATTCCTGCTCGATCTGCGCGGAAAGCTCCGCCGTACCCGTCTCGTGGACGAGGATCTTGATGCGGGCCTTGTATTTGTTGTCGCGGCGGCCGTGCAGGTTGTACACGCGCATGATCGCGGTGGTGTAGGAGAGCAGGTGCTCTTCAGGCAGGAAGTCCTTGATCTTCTTGGCGATCATCGGCGTGCGCCCCTGACCGCCGCCGACATAAACGGCAAAGCCCAGCTCGCCCGCTTCGTTCTTCTTGAGATGCAGGCCGATATCGTGGACCTGGATCGCCGCGCGGTCGCGCTCCGCACCCGTCACCGCGATCTTGAACTTGCGCGGCAGGTAGGAAAATTCCGGGTGCACCGAGGACCACTGGCGCAGGATCTCGGCGTAAGGGCGCGGATCGGCGACCTCATCGGCCGCGGCACCGGCGAAGTGGTCTGCCGTCACATTGCGGATGCAGTTGCCGCTCGTCTGAATGGCATGCATCTCGACGGAAGCCAGATCGGCCAGGCAGGCCGGCATGTCGGCGAGTGCGGGCCAGTTGTACTGGATGTTCTGGCGCGTGGTGAAGTGGCCGTAGCCCTTGTCATATTTGCGCGCGATATGGGCGAGCATCCGCAACTGGCGCGAGGACAGTGTGCCATAGGGGATGGCGACACGCAGCATATAGGCGTGAAGCTGGAGATAGACGCCGTTCATCAGGCGCAGCGGCTTGAACTGGTCCTCGGTCAGCTCGCCCGAAAGACGGCGTTGCACCTGATCGGAAAACTCGGCCACGCGGGCATTCACGAAGGCCTGATCGAATTCATCGTAGCGATACATCGAAGAATGCTCCTCAGGCGTTGGCAGGGGTGATGAAGGGCGTGGGGGCGGCCTGCGGGGGCAGCTTGCCCTCGGCCTGCTTGCCGAGATCGGTGCGGTTGGTGGGGCCCGCGGCGCGGATGCGCTCGCGGATGCGGACAGGCACCGGCACGCCTTCGACCACGTTGACGTCGATCAGGTTGATGTCCACGGCGAAATTGGTGCGGCCGGCTTCTGTGCCCACGGCTTCGAGAGCCGCTTCCTCGTCCTTGGAGGCGGCGGGCTTGGCACCCAGGATCGTTTCGATCCAGCCATCGGTTTCGCACCACCAGACGGCGATGCCATCGGTCAGCCTGTTTGCGGTCAAAACCTTCACTGCGGCATACCTTGTTTCTGGGCTTCCATCTGGGTCTGCCTGTTATGAGCCGCAAGCGGCTCCGAACGATCCAACTTGGCGCCTGCCACCGCATCGCCGATCACGGTCATCACGGGGCCGGCCAGATCCGTGCGCTCGGAAAGCGCGGGCAGATCGGCCAAGGTGCCGTGGAACATGCGCCGATAGGGCAGGCTCGCATTTTCGGCCACTGCCACCCCGGTGTCGGGCGACAGGCCCGCATCGATCAGGCGCGAGGCGACGTCGGCCGCGTTGGAGCGCCCCATGTAGACGGCGAGCGTCGCCCCGCCAAGTGCCAAGCCCGCCCAGTCGGGCAGGCTTTCGCCGTGGAGATCGTGGCCGGTGGTGAGCACCAGCGAAGACGACACGCCGCGCAAGGTGAGCGGCAGTTCGAAGTCGGCCGCAGCGGCAAGTGCAGCGGTGACGCCAGGCACCACTTCATAGGACAGGTTGGCGTCGCGGAGCGCGGCCATTTCCTCCCCGGCGCGGCCGAAGACGAGCGGATCGCCGCATTTGAGGCGCACCACCTGCTTGCCCTGGCGCGCGAGCGCGACGAGCAGGTCGTTGATCTCGCTTTGGGTCTTGGAATGACAACCCTTGCGTTTCCCCACGCCGATGCGCTCGGCGTCGCGACGACCGACGGCCACCACGGCCTCGGGCACCAGCGCGTCGAACACGATCACGTCGGCTTCCATGAGAAAACGCTGGGCGCGCAGCGTGAGCAGGTCTTCCGAACCCGGCCCGGCACCCACCAGCGCCACATGGCCACGCCGTTCGAGACGGCGGGCAAGCAGCTCTTCCGCAGCCTCCTGCGCCTCGTCGAAATGGCCGATCTCCATGGCGCGCGCGGGCGCGCCTTCAAAAAAGCTCTTCCAGAAGCGGCGGCGCAGGTTTCCCTTGGGAACCAAATGCTCGACGCGGTCGCGCAAGGAAGCGGCAAGCGTCGCGAGACGCCCGAGCGAAGGCGATAACATACGGTCGATGCGGGCGCGGATCATCTGCGCGAGAACCGGCCCCGCCCCTTCCGTGCCGATGGCGACCGCGACCGGCGCGCGGTTGACGAGCGCGGGCGTGAAGAAATCGCAGAGGTCGGGGCGGTCCACGCAGTTGACGGCCACCTTGCGCGCGCGGGCATCCTCGGAGATGCGGCGGTCGGAGGTTTCGTCACCCGTCGCGGCAAAGGCGAGCACCGCGCCTTCGAGATGGGCGGGACCATAGGCTTCGCGGCGCAGTTCGACATTGTTCTCAGCAGTCCAGGCAACAAGCGCCGGCTCCGGGGTTTCGGCGACCACGAGCAGGCGTGCGCTCGATTGCGACAGGAGCCGTGCCTTGGCGAGCGCCTCGTCGCCCTCGCCCACGATCACCACGAGCGCACCCTCCACCTTCACGAAAAACGGGAAGGCGTTGAGCTTGGGCGTGGGCGTTGGTTCGACTGACATTAAAGGGCTTATCCCGTGAGCGCGGAAAATAGGGAATGCGTCATGGTTTCCCAAGGAATCCATTGAGGACAAACACGCACTTATCGCGAGGGATATTCTATGTGACGCCGGCTGATTAGAATATTATTTCAACGGCAGTCTTCCGCGCATTACCGACCGAACAGCCGCTCCAGAATGGAGCCCGCTTTCGTCTTCGGGCCGCCGACATCTGCGGGCGGAACGGGACGGTTGATCGAGCCCGACGACTCGCGATCGAGCGAGGGCGTGGCTTGCGGCTCCGAGGAGACCGAAACCGTGCGTGGCGCGGCGAACGGGTTCCAGTGGCCCGGCAGCGGGCGGGGCGACAGGCCTTCGTGGGCCGCGGCCATGAACTCGTGCCAGGCAAGCGTCGGCAGCGAGCCGCCGGTCACGTCCTTCATCGGCTTGCCGTCGTCATTGCCGAACCAGACGCCGGTGGTGAGGTTGGCCGTATAGCCCACGAACCAGGCATCGCGCGCATTCTGCGTGGTGCCGGTCTTGCCGGCGGACGGCCAGCCGAAGCGGGCATTGCGCGCAGTGCCGACCGACACCGCTTCCTGCATCATAGTGTTCATCATGCCGACCTTTTCGTCGGAGACCACGCGTGAGAGCTTCTGGTCATGCCATTCGAAGATCGTCTTGCCTGCCGCCGTCTTGATGCGCGACACGGTGTGGACATCCGGCTTCAAGCCGCCATTGGCGAAGGGCACGTAAGCCGCCGTGAGTTCGAGCGGCGTGACTTCGGACGTGCCGAGCGCGATGGAAACGTTGGGCTGGAGCTTGGACGTGATGCCCAGACGCTCGGCGGTCGCGATCACGGTTTGCGGGCCGACCTGCTGGGCGAGTTGGGCGGCGACCGAGTTCAGCGATTCAGCGAGAGCAGTCGTGAGCGTGACGGCCCCGCGATATTTCTTCTTGTAGTTGGACGGGCTCCATTTGCCGATGCGGATCGGCGCGTCGTCGCGCACGCTGTCGGGCGTTTCGCCGGCCTCGAGGGCTGCGAGATAAACGAAGGGTTTGAAGGCCGAGCCCGGCTGGCGGCGGGCTTCGGTGGCGCGGTCGAACTGGCTCGCCGCATAATCCGCGCCGCCGACGAGCGCGCGCACCGCGCCCGTGCCGTCGATGGAGACGAGCGCGCCCTGGCTGACGGCGAGCGTCCTGCCCTTTTCTTTCAAAAGGCGGCGGATCGAATCTTCGGCGGTTTTCTGCAAATGCAGATCGACCGTGGTTTCGACCACGAGGTCCTCGCGCGGCTCGCCGATCAGGTCGGTGAGGTCATCCATCACCCGGTCGGCAACATATTGTTCGGAGCCCGTCCAGTAGGACGGCGCGCTGACGGCGGGTGCGCTCATGGCGGAGGCGAGCTGACGGTCGGACACCATGCCCTCCTCGCGCATCGCACCGAGCACCACTTGGGCGCGCTCTTCCGCCGCCTTCGGGTCGCGCGCGGGCGACAGGCGCGAGGGAGCTTTCAGGAGGCCCGCCAGCATCGCGGCTTCGCCCAGCGTCACGTCGCGGGCGGATTTGTTGAAGTAGCGCCGCGAGGCGGCTTCCACGCCATAGGCGCCGGAGCCGAAATAAACGCGGTTGAGATACATCTCCAGGATCTCGTCCTTGGAGTGCTCCTGTTCGAGCCAGAGCGCGAGCAGCGCTTCCTGCACCTTGCGGCCCACCGTGCGGTCGGGTTTGAGGAACAGGTTCTTGGCGAGCTGTTGCGTGAGCGTCGAGCCGCCCTGCGCCACGCGGCCGCGCACAACGTTTTCGACACCCGCTCGCGCGAGGCCGAGCGGATCGACACCCCAATGCGAGCGGAAGCGGCGGTCCTCGATCGCGATCACGGCCTTGGGGATGAAAGGCGACATCTTGGCGAGCGTCACCGACTCGCCACCCGTCGCGCCGCGATTGGCGAGAAGCTTTCCTTCCGCCGAGACGATCTTCACATTGGGCGCGCGGTCGGGCACGGCCCAGTCGGTCGCGCTCGGCATCTGCGCGCCGTAATAGGCGACGACGCCAGCCAGTGCGATCACGCTCCAAAGCCCGAGAACGGCGGTCCAGTAGACGAGACGCGACGCGCGACGGAACAGACCGGGACCTTTGCGGCGGGCAGCAGGCCGGGACGTTCCGCGTGCTTTCGGCTTCGCCTTGCGCTTGGGCGCCGTCAATGCGTCGTTCCGCATGATCCGGTCGCCCGGACCGATCTGAAGGCCGTAAGGGACTTCAGGACTGTCGCCGAAGCTGGGCTCGATCCGCCGCTTGTCGCCATTCCTCGCCATTTCCGCGTGTGTGATCCTTCGGGCCCGCGTGGATGGCGGTGGGGAGAGGGTAACGGCGCGGCGGTTACCGGAATGTTATGAGAGGTAAGCGAGGTCCCCGCGCCCGATGATCTTGAGCTTTTCATCGGGCAGAGGTCGTTGCAGCGAAAGGGCGTCCTTTGTCGGTGCTTCGAGCCAATGGTGCACTTCCTCGGGTGTCGTCAGAAGCACCGGCATGGCCTTGGGGTGGATCGGCTTCACCACGGCGTTGGCATCGGTCGTCAGGAAGCCGAAGAGCTCGTGGTCCTGCGGGCCTTCCGCTTTCTTGCGGATGCCGTGCCATGGCGTCCAGATGCCCGCGAAGAAGAAGAGCGGTTCCTCGTCGTCGAGCGCGAACCAGACCTTGGTCTTTTTCGGCACCGTGTTTTCCCATTCGCAGAAGCGGTTGGCGGGAACCACGCAGCGGTGTTCGGGACCGAGCCAGCGGCGCCAGTGGGGCGAGCCGGCACTGCGGATATTGGTGACGCCGGGATCGGTCTCACGCCCCTTCATCGCAAAGAAGGGTGACGGCATGCCCCAGCGCAGGCGGACAAGTTCCAGGCCTGCCTCTGTCTTGCGCACGACAGGCGCAGGGCTATCGGGATAGAAATCGTCGGGCTGGAGGTTGCCGGCCCGGTTCTCGAACGGACCTTCGATGATCTTTCCGAACCAGCGGCGGACGCCCTCCGGGCCTTTGGTCAGCGAATAAAGATTGCACATCGGCCGACTATGCCCGGAGCAAGTCCGTCACGCCAGCGCTCAACTATGAGCGAAGATGTCCTGCTCTTCCCAGCCCATCAGGTCGAGCTTCGCGCGTGTGGGGAGGAAGCGGAAACAGGCCTCTGCCACTTCCACGCGCTCCTCACGCGCGAGACGTCCGTCGAGAACTTCGCGCAGGCGGTGAAGATAAAGGACGTCGGACGCCGCATAGTCGAGCTGGTCCTGCGACAGCGTTTCCGCCCCCCAGTCCGAGCTCTGCTGCGCCTTGGAGATGCCGACGCCGATCAGTTCGCCACACAGCTCCTTCAGCCCATGCCGGTCGGTATAGGTGCGCACCAGCTTGGAGGCGATCTTCGAGCAGAAGACGGGCTCGGCCCAGATGCCGAAGGCATGGGCCAGAACGGCGATGTCGAAGCGGCCGAAATGGAAGAGCTTGGTGATCGCCGGATCGGCCAACAGCTTCTCGATGTTCGGGGCCGAGGTCTGACCTTTGAGTATCTGCACCACATCGGCCGTGCCGTCGCCCGGCGAAAGCTGGACGACGCAGAGCCGGTCGCGATGGGGATTCAGGCCCAGCGTCTCGGTGTCGATGGCGACCGCGTCCACCTGATAATGGTCGAGGTTCGGCAGGTCGCCCTGATGGAAGCGGATTTCAGGACGGCTCACGCGGATGCTCCCGACACGGCGTCCAGAATGCGCGCCCAGGAGCGCGTGCCCTTGTGGAAGCTCTGGAGGTCGTATTTCTCGTTGGGCGAGTGGATGCGGTCGTCCGACAGCGCGAAGCCGACCAACAGCGATTCCATGCCGAGATAGGTCTGGAAATCGCCGACGATCGGGATCGAGCCGCCCATGGCGATGGTCACCGCCGTTTTCGGCCACTCGTCGGACAGCGCGCCCTGCGCTTTCACGAGGAAGGGCGAGTCGTAGGAAAGCTGGATCGCCGGCGAGCCGCCATGCGGGTGGAACTCGACCGAGCAGTCGGCCGGCAACCGGTCGCGGACGAATTGCTGGAAATTGTCGCGGATGGCGTCCGGGTTTTGTTTGTGAACCAAGCGGAACGAGATCTTGGCGTGTGCCTCGGCCGGGATCACGGTCTTGAAGCCTGCGCCCGTATAGCCGCCCCACATGCCGTTGATCTCGGCCGTGGGCCGCGCCCAGGTCAGCTCCTGCACGGTCCGGCCCTGTTCGCCTGACGGCACGGACAGGCCGATGGGGCCAAGGAAGTCTTCGGCCGTTTCGCCCAGCGCAGTCCAGGACTGCAGGATCTGCGTCGGCGTTTCCTCGACGCCGTCATAGAAATCGGGGATCGTGACGCGGCCGGTCTCGTCGTGGAGATCGCCCAGGATCTTGGCGAGCACGCGGTTGGGGTTGGCTGCCGCTCCGCCGAACTCGCCCGAATGCAGGTCACGGTTGGCGGCGCGGATCGTGATCTCCTGCCCCACGAGGCCGCGAAGGCCCACACAGATCGCGGGCGTTTCGCGGTCCCACATGCCGGTGTCGCAGACCATGGCGAAATCGGCCTTGAGCTCGGCAGCATTGGCTTCGAGGAAGGGTTTCAGCGAGGGCGAACCGGACTCCTCCTCGCCCTCAAACAGAAGCGTGATACGCGCGGGCAGGCCGCCATGAACCGCCTTCCAAGCACGGCAGGCTTCCACGAAGAGCATCAGCTGCCCCTTGTCGTCCGACGAGCCACGGCCGGTGATGACCTCGTGCCCGCCTTCGATCGTCTTGATCTTCGGGTCGAACGGGTCGTCGTGCCAAAGGCTGAGCGGATCGACGGGCTGCACGTCATAGTGGCCGTAGAACAGAAGATGCGGCGAACCGGCCGGGCCCTCGTGGTGGGCGACCACCATCGGGTGGCCGGGCGTGTCGCGCACGCTCGCCACGAAGCCGATGGTCTTCAGGTCTTCCACCAGCCATTCGGCGGCACGGCGGCAATCGGCGGCATGGGCCGGATCGGTGGAGATGGAAGGAATGCGCAGAAGCGAAAAGAGACGGTCGAGGCTTTGCGGAAGATCGGCGTCGATGCGCTCGAGAACGGAGGCGATGCGGGACATGAAACGGGCCTTTCGAATCTGCGCGCGAACCTAGAGACGACGACGCAAAACGGAAAGAAAAAAGCATGGCCCGGATAAAGAAGCGCCGCCGTGGTGGAGGGGGAACCACGGCGGCTTTACTTCTTGAGGGGCAGCCCGGAGAGGGGGGATGAGGCTGCCGCCTTTACCCGGTCGAGGCGGGGGACGAGCCTCGTAGTGACCGGATCTCGACGTGTGACCCGCCGATGGGTGTTATCTGTGCGCCACAATCGGGCATTTCAAGGATGCGATTTCGTAACGAAGGCGTGAACACCGGCAAGGGCTCGAACGCCCGTGGACAGGCCCCTGCCCCCGCGCTACGGGTTCGCCATGAAAAAGGGTGATCACCTCTTCCTCGTCGATGGTTCGGGCTACATCTTCCGCGCCTATCACGGCCTGCCGCCGCTGACGCGCAAGTCCGACGGCTTGCCCGTGGGCGCCGTTGCGGGCTTCTGCAACATGCTGTGGAAGCTGATGGTTTCCGCGCGCGACACGGAAGTGGGCGTGACACCGTCCCACTTCGCGGTGATCTTCGACTATTCGTCGAAGACATTCCGCAACGAGCTCTACGACCAGTACAAGGCGAACCGCTCGGCCCCGCCGGAAGACCTCGTGCCGCAGTTCGGCCTGATCCGTGACGCCACCCGCGCCTTCGAGCTGCCTTGCATCGAGATCGAGGGCTTCGAGGCGGACGACCTGATCGCCACCTATTGCCGGCTTGCGACCGAAGCGGGTGGCGACACCACGATCATTTCCTCCGACAAGGATCTGATGCAGCTCGTGTCGCCCTCGGTCTCCATGTACGACCCGATGAAGGACCGCGAGATCCGCGAGCCGGAAGTGATCGAGAAGTGGGGCGTGCCGCCTGCGAAGATGATCGACCTCCAGGCGCTGACCGGCGATTCCATCGACAATGTGCCGGGCGTGCCGGGCATCGGGCCCAAAACGGCGGCGCAATTGCTCGAAGAATACGGCGATCTCGACACGCTTCTGGAACGGGCGGGCAAGATCAAGCAGCAGAAGCGGCGCGAGGTCATCATCGCGAATGCCGACAAGGCGCGGCTCTCGCGTGAGCTGGTGCGCCTGCGCACCGACGTGCCGGTGCCTGAAACGCTGGATGAGCTGGTGCTCCATCCACTGAACGGGCCGAAGCTGATTTCCTTCCTGAAAGCGATGGAGTTCACCGCGCTCACCCGCCGCGTGGCCGACAAGACGGATACCGATCTGGCTTCCGTCGGTAAGGCGAAGGTCGAGGTGGAGACCGGCGCGGAAGCGCATGGACCCGATCTGGATACAGGCGAGCCTAGGCCCGCGCCCGACAAGGACACGAGCTTTCCCGGCGACCGCGCCGGAAAGGTGGAGGGCAAGACCCCGCAGGATCTGGCCAACAAGCGCATCGAGGAGGCGGCGAACAGCAAGATCGACACGAGCGCTTATGTGACGATCCGCGATGCCGACACGCTGAAAGAATGGATCGAGCGCGCGAAGGACATCGGCTATGTCGCCTTCGACACCGAAACCACCTCGCTCGACCCGATGCAGGCGGAGCTTTGCGGCTTCTCGCTCTGCTCGGAACCGGGAGTCGCGGCCTATGTGCCCCTGATCCATAAATCCGGCACGGGCGACCTCTTGGGAGGCGGGTTGGCGCCCGACCAGATCGATACGCGCACGGCACTCGACCTGCTCAAGCCGCTGCTCGAAGACCCGTCCGTGCTGAAGATCGCGCAGAACCTCAAATACGATCTCGTGGTGATGAACCGCTACGGGATCGACGTGCGGCCCTTCGACGACACGATGCTGATCTCCTATGTGCTCGACGCCGGCAAGGGCGGGCACGGCATGGATGTGCTGGCCGAACGCTGGCTCGGGCACCGCACCATCCAGTTCAAGGATGTGGCGGGCACCGGCAAGGCCAAGACCACCTTCGACTATGTGCCGATCGACCGCGCCACCGAATATGCGGCCGAAGACGCCGACGTCACCTTACGCCTGTGGCGCGCGCTGAAACCGCGGCTCGTGGCCGATGGCGTGGTCGCGGTCTATGAGCGGCTCGAACGGCCGCTGGTGCCGGTGTTGGCCCAGATGGAGCAGCGCGGCATCTCGGTCGATCGCCAGACACTGTCACGCATCTCGGGCGAGCTCGCGCAAAAGGCGGCGGCGCTGGAAGACGAGATCTACGAGCTTGCCGGCGAGAAGTTTTCGATCGGCAGTCCCAAGCAGCTCGGCGACATTCTGTTCGGGCGCATGATGCTGCCGGGCGGGTCCAAGACCAAGACCGGCCAGTGGTCCACCTCGGTGTTCGTGCTGGAAGAGCTGGCGGCGGAAGGCCATGAACTGCCGCGCAAGATCGTGGACTGGCGCCAGCTCACCAAGCTGAAATCGACTTATACCGATGCGCTGCCCGAATATATCCACCCCGAAACCAAGCGCGTGCACACCTCTTTCGCGCTTGCCGCGACCACCACGGGCCGACTGTCCTCGTCGGAGCCCAATCTTCAGAACATCCCGATCCGCACCTCGGAGGGACGGCGCATCCGCACGGCCTTCGTGGCGGAGCCCGGCAACAAGCTGATCTCGGCCGATTACAGCCAGATCGAGCTGCGCCTGCTTGCCCACATCGCCGATATTCCCGAACTCAAGCACGCGTTCGAGAACGGCTTGGACATTCACGCGGCGACCGCCGCCGAAATGTTCGGGTTGGATGTCGAGAAGGTGCCGACCGATGTGCGGCGTCAGGCCAAGACCATCAATTTCGGCATCATCTATGGCATCTCCGCCTTCGGGCTCGCGACGCGACTGGGGATTAGCCGCGAGGAAGCGGGTGACTACATCAAACGCTATTTCGACCGTTTCCCTGGCATCCGCAACTATATCGAAGGCACCAAGAAGCGGGCGCGCGACAGGCTCTATGTTGAGACGATCTTCGGACGCCGCGCCTATTATCCCGAGATCAAGGCGTCGAACCCGCAGACCCGCGCCTTCAACGAGCGCGCGGCGATCAACGCGCCGATCCAGGGCTCGGCCGCCGACATCATCCGCCGCGCGATGATCCGCATGGATGATGCGCTCAAACAGGAAAAGCTCGGCGCGCGCATGCTGTTGCAGGTGCATGACGAACTGATCTTCGAGGCACCCGAAAAGGAAGTGGACGAGACGATCCGCATCGTGCGCGCGGTGATGGAGGATGCCGCGATGCCGGCGGTGTCGCTGTCCGTGCCGCTGCAGGTCGATGCGCGGGCGGCGGATAATTGGGACGAGGCGCACTGAGGCCTTAGTCTGCCGCACAACGACTCAAACTTCTAAGGTCTGCGCCAGCAGTCCCAACTAAAAAACGGCAGCTCGTTTCCGAGACCGCCGCTTTCTTTATCGCGGATCAAAGCTCAGGCAGGTCTTGTGCCGCCGCCCTTCTTTTCCGCGTCATGGGTGTGGTGGCTGTCCTTCTCACCGCCGCCGCCCGAAACTTTCGAATGCTGGCGCTGATCGCTGTCGGCCTCGCCCTTCGGCACGTCGAGCGGAGCCTTGGCATTTTCGTGCGACGCGCCGGGCCCGCCCTGGCGGATGGTCTGGGGTGCCTTGGTGGATGTGCTCATGGGGCTTCTCCTATCGGTCCTGCTGGTGGCCCTGATGGGTGGTGTTCACCTTGGTGTTGCCCTGCTGGCCCTGCTTGTCGGGATCGGGCGCACCGTGGCTCGCGGCCGAGCCCTGCACGGCTGCGTTCGCCTTTTCGTCGCCGGTGCCCTTGTGGCTCTGGTTCTCGCTCGGAACGGGTGGTGCCTTGGCAGACATGGCTTGCTCCTGTTCGGGTTGAGCAAGCTAACCTCGAAGTGAAACGACGGTTCCCATCGGGAGCGCTTCGCATTTTCGGGAGAAGAATTTCAACAATCTATACGCGCATCAGTTATTACGTCTTTACAACTTAGAGATGCATTCGTATCAACCTGCGAATATGCAATCTGAAGGCACATTCCCTGTAACTTTCACAGCCAGCGCGAACAGGGCTCGGTTGGAGTTGACCTGGATCGGCAAGAACGCGCGACCGCGTCCCGAAACCCGATCATTGCGCGCGCTGGAAAAATTCGGGAAGGAAAACCACGCAGACAACCAGCTCATTTTCGGCGACAATCTGCTCGCGCTCAAAGCGTTGGCACCGGAATTCCACAACCGCGTCCGCTGCGCCTTCATCGATCCGCCCTACAATACGGGCAGCGCCTTCGAGCATTACGATGATGGTCTCGAGCACTCGCTGTGGTTGAGCTTCATGCGCGACCGGATCGAGTTGATCCGCGACCTTCTTTCGCCCGACGGCTCGCTCTGGATCGCGATCGACGACCATGAAGGCCATTACCTCAAAGTGCTCTGCGACGAGATCTTCGGGCGGCGCAATTTCGTCGCCAATGTCGTCTGGCAGAAGCGCATCTCTCCCGAAGCGCGCCTTCAGCTCGGGGCGGCGCATGACACGATCCTCGTCTATGCCAGGGACAAGGCTCGGCTTCGCTTCAACCCGCTGCCGCTCGGTGAAAAACAGCGCAGGAGTTATCGCAACGCGGATGGTGACAGGCGCGGGCCGTGGGTCTCGACCGATTTCACCGCGCAAGGCTGGCGGCCCAACCAGATGTACCCGATCACCACGCCCGCCGGCATCGTGCACCAGCCGCCTTAAGGCCGATGTTGGGCCAATGTCGAGCCGGTCTTCGAACGGCTGAGGGCGGAGGGACGAATCTGGTTCGGCGCGGAAGGCGATGCGCGTCCGCGGATCAAAAACTTTCTCTCCGAAGCCAAGGGCCTGCGGCCATGGAGCTGGTGGCCGCATGAAGAGGCCGGACACAATCAGGAGGCCAAGAAGGAAAGCATCGCGCTTTTCGGCGACGCCCCCTTCGCAACGCCCAAGCCCGAGCGGCTGGTCAAGCGCGTTCTGGAAATCGCGAGCGATCCGGGCGATCTCGTGCTCGACAGTTTTGCGGGCTCCGGCACCACGGGGGCCGTCGCGCACAAGATGGGCCGTCGCTGGATCATGGTGGAGCATGGCGCGCACTGCCATTCCCACATCGTACCGCGCATGAGACGCGTGGTGGACGGAAGCGATGCAGGCGGGGTCTCAGGCGAACTCTGCTGGCAGGGCGGTGGCGGGTTCCAATTATTCGAGCTGGGGCCATCGCTTCTGGAGAAGGATGCGCATGGCCGGCATGTCGTATCTTCCCGCCTGGCCTCGGCGGAACTCGTCGAAGCCGTGTGCCGGCAATTCGGCTTCACGCCTGAGCCGCAGGGACGGGACCCTTGGCGGCACGGCTCGTCGAGCGAGCGCCAGTTCATCCATGTCGCGCCGCGCATGCTGTTTCGCGAGGACCTCCTGCCCTTGAGCGAGGCGCTCGACCCTGACGCGACGCTTCTCGTGGCATGCCTTGCGCATGACACCGATGCGGGCAATTTTCCCAACCTCGATATCCGCAAGATCCCGCGCGACCTGCCCGACGCGATCGACTGGGCAAAAGACGACTACAGCCTCGCCCTCGCCTTGACGTGATCCTGCCCGCCTGTATCTCCCGCCTCACACATTCGAGGAGAGAGACTATGCGTGAGCGCCCTTTTGGCCGGACCGGCCGTTCCGTCAGCGAGATCGGCTTCGGCGCCTGGGCCATCGGCGCTTCATGGGGCAGCGTGGATGACCGGGAAAGCCGCGCGGCGCTCAATGCCGCGCTCGATTCTGGCGTGACATTCATCGACACGGCCGATGTCTATGGCGACGGCCACTCCGAAAAGCTGATCGCGTCCGTGCTGAAGGAACGCGGCGGCGAGCGGCCCTTCGTCGCCACCAAGGCAGGACGTCGCCTGCCCGAGCAAACCGTGGAAGGCTACAGTGCCGAGAATCTGTCGAACTGGATCGACCGCTCCCTGCAGAACCTCGAAGTGGACACGCTCGACCTCGTCCAGCTCCATTGCCCGCCGACCGCGCTGTTCTCGCAAAGAGAGGTGTTCGAACGCCTCGACCGGCTGGTGGAAAGCGGCAAGATCCGGAATTACGGCGTCAGCGTCGAGAAGATCGAGGAGGCCGAAAAGGCGCTCGACTATCCGGGCGTTCAGAGTGTGCAGATCATCTTCAACGCCTTCCGCCAGCGCCCGGCAAAAGAGTTCTTCGCGCGGGCGCAAGCAGCGCAGGTCGCCGTGATCGCACGCGTGCCGCTAGCCAGCGGGCTCCTGTCTGGCAAGTTCAAGCCGGATACCAGGTTCGAGGCCGACGACCACCGCCAGTTCAACCGCCATGGCGAGGCTTTCGACGTGGGCGAGACTTTTTCGGGCGTGCCCTATGAGGTCGGCCTCGCCGCCGTCGAGCGCATCCGTCCGCTGGTCGAGGGCGATGCCACCATGGCTCAGCTCGCGCTGCGCTGGATCCTGATGTTCGACGCCGTGACGGTGGTCATCCCCGGCGCCAAGAACCCGGCGCAGGCGCAAGGCAATGCGGAAGCGGCCGCCCTGCCCCCGCTCTCGGAAGAAACCATGACAGCCATTCGCCAGATCTACGACGAGGACATCGCTCCCCACGTCGAGAACCGCTGGTGAGTTGAGCCCCCGTTGAGTAGAATCGTGTTCTGATTCTTCCCCACAGCGCGGCACGAAATATGCGACCATCCGAGTTCCGCGAAAGTTCCGCGCCCGATGCGGTGATCCGCATCGATGGTCTTGCCAAGCGTTACGCGACAGGCTTCGAGGCGCTGAAAGGTGTGACCCTCGAAATCCGGCGCGGCGAAATCTTCGCGCTACTGGGGCCCAATGGCGCCGGCAAGACCACGCTGATCTCGATCGTCTGCGGGCTGGTGAACCCGTCCGCGGGCACCGTTGCCGTGGACGGGCACGATATCGTGCGCGATTACCGTCGTGCGCGCAGCGCCATCGGCCTCGTGCCGCAGGAACTGACCACGGATGCCTTCGAGACCGTGTTCGATACGGTAAGCTTCACGCGCGGGCTGTTCGGTAAGCCGAAGGATCCGGCTTACGTCGAGAAGACGCTGCGCAGCCTGTCGCTCTGGGACAAGCGCGACAACAAGATCCGCGAACTGTCTGGCGGCATGAAGCGCCGCGTGCTGATCGCCAAGGCACTGGCCCATGAGCCGCAGGTGCTCTTCCTCGACGAGCCCACGGCCGGCGTCGACGTCGCGCTGCGCCAGGATATGTGGAACTTGGTACGCGAACTGCGCGAGACCGGCGTCACCGTGATCCTGACCACCCACTATATCGAGGAAGCCGAGGAGATGGCCGACCGGGTGGGCGTGATCAACCACGGCGAACTGGTGCTGGTCGAGGAAAAGACCGCGCTGATGAGCAAGCTCGGCCGCAAGGAGATCACGTTCCATTTGCGCGAGCCGCTGGCCTCCGTTCCGCCAAGTCTCGACGGGTTCGATCTGGCGCTCGGCGAAGGCGGCGGGGCTCTGACCTATACCTATGACGCCAAGGCTGCGCGCACGGGCATCAACACCCTGATCGAGGCGCTGCGCGAGGCGGGCATTTCCTTCTCCGATCTCGAAACCAAGCAGAGCTCGCTCGAAGACATCTTCGTCGGCCTCGTAAAGGAACAGGCATGAACTGGCGGGCAGTGGGGGCCATCTACGGATTCGAGATGGCACGCTGGCGGCGCACGCTTTTGCAGAGCGTGGTGTCGCCGGTGATTTCGACATCGCTTTATTTCGTGGTTTTCGGCGCGGCCATCGGCTCGGCGATCACAGCCATCGACGGCGTTTCCTACGGTGCCTATATTGTGCCGGGCCTGGTGATGCTGACGCTGCTCACGCAAAGCATCTCGAACGCCTCCTTCGGCATCTATTTTCCGCGCTTTTCGGGCACGATCTACGAGATCCTGTCGGCGCCTGTCTCGCCCGTCGAGATCGTGTTGGGCTATGTCGGCGCGGCTGCGACCAAGTCGGTGATCCTGGGCCTGATCATCCTTGCAACCGCCTCCCTCTTCGTGCCGCTCAGGATCGACCATCCCTTCGTGATGATCCTGTTCCTGCTCCTGACGGCCGCGACCTTCAGCCTGTTCGGCTTTCTGATCGGCATCTGGGCGGACGGTTTCGAAAAGCTCCAGCTCGTGCCGCTTCTGATCGTCACCCCGCTGACATTCCTCGGCGGCAGCTTCTATTCCATCAAAATGCTCCCGCCCTTCTGGGAAACGGTCAGCCTGTTCAACCCGGTCGTCTATCTCGTCAGCGGCTTCCGCTGGAGCTTCTTCGGCCAATCCGATGTCGGCGTCGCGATCAGTCTCGCCATGACGGGGCTGTTTCTGGTGCTGTGCCTGGCGACCGTCGCCTGGATATTCAGAACGGGATATCGGCTGAAGGCATAAGAGCAGGCGGTCATCGCCGGCGAGAAAGCGGCGCAATGAGCAGCTCAAGCAGACATCTTTTTTCGACCAGCGGCGGCACCGGCTCGTGGCGGTCGAGTTCGATCAGGCGGAGTCGATCTTAAGCTGCGCGGCCTTGCGCTTCTGGCGCGGCGGCTCGGGGCCACATAAGGCTGGAACGGCAGAACACAGCAGGATCCGATTGGGGCCGGGTTAGAGAGTTCCCAAGTCAGCTGTTTTGAGCGAGGACCGACGGCTCCCATGGAGCGACGGCGTCGCGCAGGCTGTTCCCGCCTCTCAGACGAAGGTCGAGATCGGCCTCGATATGGTCGAGGTGACGGAGCATCAGATGCGCGGCCTCGTCACCCTCCCCCGCCTTCAGCGCATCGAGGATTTCGCCGTGATGGGTATGCCCGCAACTCGACGCACCGGATCGGCCATAAAGCGCGATGACGAGCGAAGAGCGGGCCACGAGTTCGGCCAGGAAACGGGCAAGAATCGGATTGCCGGCAAATGATGCCAGCACCAAGTGGAAATCGCCCGAAGCCTTGATCTCGGCACGCCGGGCCTGAGGGCCGCGCCGGTCGAGAAAGGCGGCCTCCGCTTCGAGCTGCGCTGCGATGGTCTCCAGTCCTTCCGCAGTCAGCTGCTCGCAGGCTCGGCGCGCAATGCCGGGCTCGATCGAACGGCGCGCTTCGAAGATCTGCCGTGCTTCATCCGGGGAAGGCTGCGCGACAAAGGCGCCGCGATTGCGCTCGATGCGGGCAAGCCCCTCATAGGCCAGCATCTGCAGCCCGGCTCGCGCGACCGTGCGGCTGACCCCGAACAGCGCACCGACTTCCGCTTCATTGAGTTTGGTTCCCGGTGCGAGCCGATGGTCCACGATGGCATCGTGCAACCGGTCGCGGATGGCGCGGGCGCGATCCTCGTTGGCAGCGTCGGTGGAGGGGGAAGCGATGAGATTCATGTCTTCCCCCGGTTCTAATGCCTGTGGGGAAAACTGAAAGAGGTCGCCCGCAATCTCCAGCGGAGATTGCATACAATCCTAGCATGAATTGCAAACAACGCGCTCAATGCTTGAGCAGCGCGCCCCTTCCGCCGCCTCTATCCCTTGCACCTCGATTGCTTGGTGGCCTGCAAACCAAGGGTCTGATCAGCCTTGGGCGAAACTGGCACGGAGAATGCAACGGCGGAAGCTGAGTGACCACATCCTGCGGGAGAGCCGATGTCCAAGGCAGCCGTGATCGACATTGCTTCCGTATCGAAAATCTATGGGCAGACCACGGCGGTAAATGCGATCAGCCTGAAGATTCCGGCTGGCACCTATTGCTGCCTGCTTGGCCCCTCGGGCTGCGGCAAGACTTCGACATTGCGCATGATCGCAGGCCATGAGGCGATTTCCAGCGGTGACATCCGGCTCGGCAACGCCGTCGTCACCGACCTCCCCCCTGCCCGCCGCGGCACGGCGATGATGTTTCAGTCCTACGCGCTGTTTCCTCATCTCGACCTCGTCGACAACGTCGCCTTCAGCCTCAAGATGAAGGGCTCACCTAAGGACGAGCGCCGCGCCAGAGCTCTCGAAATGCTGAAGCTGATGCAGATGGACGCCTATGCGACGCGCCGTCCCGCTCAGCTTTCGGGCGGCCAGCAGCAGCGCGTCGCGCTCGCCCGCGCGCTGATCACCGACCCGGAAGCGCTATTGCTCGACGAGCCGCTGTCCGCGCTCGATCCCTTCCTCAAGGTGCGGATGCGCGCCGAACTCAAGAAGCTGCAGAAGAGCCTCGGCATCACCTTCGTCCATGTCACGCACAGCCAGGAGGAAGCGATGGCGCTCGCCGACCTGATCGTGGTGATGAACAATGGCCGGATCGAGCAGGCCGCGATCCCGCGCACGGTGTTCGAGCGCCCCGCCACCGCCTTTGTGGCCCGCTTCATGGGCGATCACAACGTGGTCTCGGGCCGGGTAACCGAATGCCGCGACGGTTTGGTTTCCGTTGAAGTGGCGCAAGGCGGACGCTTCAAGGGCGTCGGAGCCGGAGAGGAGACCGGCGCTCTCGCCGACCTCGCGATCCGCATCGACCATGTCCGTATCGGCGAGCCCGCCGAGCCCGGCCTCGGCTTCACAGGCACGGTCCAGAACATCGAATATCGCGGTGCCTCGGTGAAGCTTTCCGTGGCCGGCGCCGGGCTCGACGAGTTCACCGCCATTCTCAGCGACAAGCACTTCTTCGCCCATCCGGTTTCGGTGGGCGATGCGGTGCCGCTTTGCTGGGAGCCGGCCGACAGCATCCTGCTCGGCCGCCTCGATTCATAAAACAACCAAAGGGGAACCAACCAATGACAAAAGAACAGGAAAAGAAGTCCGGTCTTTCGCGCCGCGAGCTTCTCAAGCGCGGCACCGGAGCCGCGCTCGGCTTCGCAGCGGGCTCGGGCGCGATCACCGGCTTTCCCACGATCTGGGCACAGAACCCGATCACGCTGCGCCAGTTCGGCACGGGCGTTTCGAACATCAACGCCATCGCCGAGAAGTGCAAGGAAGACCTCGGCATCACGCTGGAAATGACGGCGACCGACTCGGACGCCGCCGCCCAGCGCGCGGTGACCCAGCCCAACTCCTACGACATCGCCGACATCGAATACTGGATCCTGAAGAAGGTGTTCCCGACCGGTGTGATCCAGCCGATGGAGGTCGCCAAGCTCAAGCACTACGATTCCATCGTGCCGCTGTTCAAGACCGGTAAGCTGACGCCTGAGAGCACGATCGCACAAGGTACAGCGCCGCACACGGTCGGTTATGTCGACAGCGCCGACGCCAAGACCTTCGCCAAGAGCGAGACCGGCTTCTTCACCATGGTGCCCACCATCTACAATGCCGACACGCTCGGCATCCGTCCCGATCTCGTAGGCCGCGAGATCACGACCTGGGCCGACATCATGGACCCGGCCTTCAAGGGCAAGACCTCGATCCTCAACATCCCCTCCATCGGCATCATGGATGCAGCCATGATCACCGAAGCGATGGGCAAGATCAAATATGCCGACAAAGGCAACATGACCAAGGAAGAGATCGACCAGACCATCGATTTCCTAATCGAAGCCAAGCAGGCCGGCCAGTTCCGCGCCTTCTGGAAGTCGTTCGATGAGAGCGTCAACCTGATGTCCTCGGGCGAAGTGGTGATCCAGTCGATGTGGTCGCCGGCGGTTGCGGCCGTACGCTCCAAGGGCATCGCCTGCAAGTATCAGCCGCTGAAAGAGGGCTACCGCGCCTGGGGCGGCGGCCTGGGTCTTGCCAAGCACTTGAGCGGCGCGCAGCTCGACGCGGCCTATGAATACATCAACTGGTACACGTCCGGCTGGGTCGGCGCCTATCTCAACCGGCAAGGCTACTATTCGGCGGCGATGGACACGGCCAAGAAGTTCATGACCGAGGACGAGTGGGGCTTCTGGATCGACGGCAAGGCGGCAAAGGGTGACATCGTAGCCCCCGACGGCAAGGTCATGGAGAAGGCGGGCGCCGTGCGCGACGGCGGCTCCTTCGCCGAGCGCATGGGCAAGGTCGCCTGCTGGAACTCGGTGATGGACGAGGACCGCTACATGGTCCGCCGCTGGAACGAGTTCATCGCCGCCTGACCCGTGCCACCGACTGCCGCTCCCCGGCTCCCGATGGGGAGCGGCTCTTCTTTGATTTTCCGAACGGAAAGGCGCGAGGATGAGTATCGCATTCGACCAGCCCGCACTCTCAGCACTCAGCAAGGCTCCCTCTAACCCGTTGCGAGGCCGTGCGCGCAGCCTTGCCTCCTATCTCCAAGCGGCTCCGCTCGCGCTGATCCTCGGCTTCTTCCTGCTTTTGCCGCTCGTGATGATCGTGGTCGTGTCCTTCTGGGATTACGACTTCGCGCAGATGTATCCGGATTTCGTGACGTTCAACTATTCCGAGACTCTCACGTCCTGGGTCACGTGGAAGACCTATCTCAACACGCTGAAATACGCCGCGCTCGTCTGGATTTTGACGACCACGATCGGTTTTACCGTCGCTTATTTCCTGGCCTTCCATATCCGCACCACCGCCATGCAGACGGTGCTGTTTCTCGTCTGCACCGTGCCATTTCTTACCTCGAACATCATTCGCATGATCTCGTGGATCCCGGTTCTGGGGCGCAACGGCCTGATCAACTCGTCTCTGATCGAATCCGGACTGGTCGCAAGCCCGGTCGAGTGGCTGCTTTATTCGGATTTCGCGGTCGTGCTGGCCATGGTGCATCTCTACACGCTGTTCATGGTGACGCCGATCTTCAACACCTTGATGCGCATCGACCGCGCGCTGATCGAAGCGGCGCGTGATGCGGGCGCGAGCGGGCCGCAAATCCTCTGGAACGTTGTGCTGCCGCTCGCCAAGCCCGGCATCGCCATCGGCACGATCTTCGTGGTGACGCTGGTGATGGCCGATTTCTCGACGGTTCAGGTGATGTCGGGCGGACAGAGCGCATCCGTCGCGCTGATGATGAAGAACCAGATGTCGCTGCTGCAATATCCAGCAGCGGCTGCCAATGCGGTGGTGCTCCTGTTGCTGGTGCTCGTGATGGTGGGCGCGCTCCTGCGCATCGTCGATATCCGCAAGGAGCTTTGACGCCATGCGTGAGGAAAGACGCTCAGGCACGTTCTGGCTGCTCGCCGGTTTTTTCGCTCTCTTCGTGCTGTTTCTCTATGGTCCCCTTTCGGCCATCCTGATCCTGTCCTTCCAGGGACCGGATGGTGGGCTCACTTTCCCGCTCAATGGCGTGTCACTGCACTGGTTCGCGAACCTCTTGGAGCAACAGGCGGTGGGCGATTTCGGCGGCTCGTTCCGCCGCTCCTTCGCGCTCGGCCTTCTGGTGATGGCCGTAACGGTCGTCGTCTCGCTTCTGGCCGGCCTCGCCTTCCGCCGCCGCTTCATGGGCGCCACGGTACTCTTCTACCTCTCGGTCGCGAGCCTCGTCGTGCCCTCGATCATCGTCTCGCTGGGCATCGGCGTGCTGTTCAGCCAGTTGGGACTGGAGCCGTGGTGGTTGTCATCGGCTTTCGGCGCGCATCTGACATGGACACTGCCCTTCGGCGTGCTCATCATGTTCGCCGTCTTCAACCGCTTTTCGCCCTCATACGAGGAGGCCGCACGCGATCTCGGTGCCTCGTCCTGGCAGAGCTTCGCCCATGTGGTCTTGCCGATGATCCTGCCGAGCCTTGTCGGCGTGGGCCTGTTCGGCTTCACGCTGTCCTATGACGAGTTCGCACGCAGTTTGATGACGGCCGGCACCTACAACACCCTGCCGCTCGAACTCTACGGCATGACCACCAATGTGACGACGCCCGTTCTTTACGCGCTGGGTACGGTGACGACCGTCTTTTCGCTTCTCGTCATTCTCGTCACGGTGGGCATGATAACGGCTCTCCGACGCCGAAATATGCAGGCCAGACCGTGAAGCTTCTCGTCATCAATCCCAACACCACGGCAAGCATGACCGCAACGATCGCGGCTGCCGCCGGTGCTGCGGCCGCGCCGGGCACGGAAGTGATTGCCGCCACCTCGGCCATGGGGCCGGTTTCGATCGAGGGCTTCTACGACGAGGCCTTTGCCGTGCCCGGCATGCTCGCCGCACTTCGCAAAGGCGAAGCGGATGCGGCCGACGCGGCCGTGATCGCCTGCTTCGACGATACCGGCCTCGATGCCGCCCGTTCGCTTGCCCGCATTCCCGTTCTCGGCATCTGTGAGGCAGGCTTGAGCCTGGCGAGCTTTCTGACCCCGCGCATCGCGATCGTCACCACCATGGAGCGCTCGCGCGTGCCGCTCGAGCATCTGGTCGCACGCTACGGCAAGAGCCATACCACGACCGTGCGCGCCGCCGACATTTCCGTGCTTTCGCTCGAAGATCCGCGTTCCGGTGCCCGCGAGCGATTGCGGCATGAAATCAGGCTGGCCATCGAACACGACCGCGCCGAGGCCATTTTGCTCGGTTGCGCGGGCATGGCCGATCTTGCGAAGAGCTTCGAGACCGAGTTCGGCCTGCCGGTGATCGATGGCGTGGGAGCAGCCGTCAAGCAGGCGGAAGCCCTGGTGGCGCTCGGTCTTCAGACATCCAAGCACCGCACCTATGCTGCGCCCGTGCCCAAAACCTATCACGGTGTTCTCGCCGGATTCGCACCCGTCGAAGCCGCATGACCTCTGAAATCCGCGTCTTGACGCAGACAGAGGTTCAACGCCTTCTGGACTGGGCCGCCGATGAGGGCTGGAATCCCGGCATCGGCGATGCCGAGGCATTCCATGCCGTCGATCCAGACGGCTTTCTGGGCTGCTTCGTCGGAGGCGTGATGGCAGCGGGAATTGCCGCAGTGGCCTATGACGACCAGTTCGGCTTCATCGGTCTCTATATCTGCCATCCGGCTTATCGCGGCAAAGGGTTCGGGCGAATGGTCTGGGATGCCGGCATGGCCCATCTCGGCACGCGCGTGATCGGCCTCGATGGCGTGCCTGAACAGGAGGAAAACTATCGCCGGATGGGCTTCGAGGCAGCCTGTCGAACGATCCGCTATAGTGGTCCGCCAGCGCGGTTGGCTGAATCGGCGGGAAAGGCGAGCAATCGGTCGGTCCGCCCCTACAACTCAAGCTGGCATGACGCTGTGATGCAAATCGATCGCGCATGCTTTCCGGCCGAACGCACCACGTTCATGGCTGGGTGGCTCCAGCCTCCCCGACATGCGGTGGTGGCCGAACGTGAAGGCAAGTTCAGCGGTTTCGCCGCAGCACGTCCCTGTCAGGTGGGATGGAAGATCGGCCCCGTCATGGCGAGGGACCATGAGGCCACGGCCGCGCTTGTTCGCGATCTTGCGCGAACCATCGATGGGACGTTGAGCATCGACGTGCCCGAGAACCAAGCATCATTGGTTTCTCTTCTGCTCGACGCCGGGTTCGTCTCCGATTTCGCAACCGCCCGTATGTATCGCGGGGGCGCACCAAGGGTTTCCGCCCCCCACCTTTACGCGACGACGACGCTCGAGCTTGGCTAGGCGGCAAGGTTCAAGACGACCTTATGCCCCTGGCAATGCAGCCCCGAGAAAGTCGATCTCGCCGACATGGACTAAGAACGACGCCTACGATCCAGACGAACATGAGCGCCACAAGCGGCGGGGATGGAGCGACGCGATAAATGAGAGCGGCCTCTCCAGTTAAGTCGGATCTCGTGCGTACTGGTCCTGTGGTTGAATGGTTCGGTCGGGTTCCTGCGTCTGGCATCCGACCGAGAGCAGGGCCAGACCGCAGAAGAGAATGAAGGCA
This sequence comes from Mesorhizobium liriopis, assembly GCF_024053505.1. GTDB lineage: Bacteria > Pseudomonadota > Alphaproteobacteria > Rhizobiales > Rhizobiaceae > Mesorhizobium_B > Mesorhizobium_B liriopis. The sequence goes on from NZ_JAMXQS010000003.1 coordinate 210,209, forward strand.
GGGATCGCAAGTGTGACTCGCATGTCGCGCTCCTTTATGAATGGAGCGAACAGTGACTGCGAGGGCCAGTTCCGCAGGAAGTGTTCTTGCCCGGCGGCTGAGAGCGCGCATCCAAGGGAAGTCCAGCGCTCTGCCTCGAAGCGATAACAGGCCCTGCACCATGACCCATGCCAGATCGATCGCGTAGCCAGAGCCTGCTTGCCGTGCACGGCTCGGCTGCTTTACCTGACCGAATTCGTTCCGGGAGAGGCAGCATGTTTACTCACGTCATGATCGGCAGCAACGATCTGGATCAGGCCAAAGCCTTCTATGACGCCACTTTCACCGCATTAGGCGGCTGGACTGGCTCGGTGGATGAAAGGGGCAGGCTGATCTACGTGCACGAAGGGGGGCGCCTGATGATCACGAAACCGATCGATGGCAAACCGGCGACCCCGGCCAATGGTGGAACCATCGGCTTCGCCGCGGCGAGCCGTGACGACGTTCTTGCATGGCACCAGGCGGGCATCACACATGGGGGCATGGCGATCGAAAGCCCACCCACCGAGCGTGCGAACGGCTCATTCGTCGCCTATCTGCGTGACCCGGATGGAAACAAGCTTACCGCACGGACTTTGCCCCGGAGGTAGCCGGAGCGAAAACGGGTTGGGGCGATCTCTCGAGATAGGCTCTTGATGGTACGCTTGGAGCGCGCTTCGCATACGGAAACGCGCTGTCACCTGCGCTTCTGATCGATCAGAACCGCTTGCTGCCACTTACCGGGCGCCTTGTCGGTGCGGTGAATGCAGCCTGCCCAGCAGCAGGGCCGCTTCTTTCCCTCCTGCAACTCCTCTTTCGTTCGCTCGATACGGCGCAGGCGGGTCTTCGGCTGCTTTGCGTCGTCAATCCAGCACAGGAACTCGTTGCGGCCCAGCGGTGTCAGGCCACCCCACAGAGCATAGACCTGCGGGTCGGCTCGCAAAGCGGCCTGCACGTCATCCGCTGCCTCGTGCACGGTGCCTTGAGGAAACGCGCTCATATGAAAATTCCTGCTTATCGCCCGTCGCTTGCTTCGGCTCGCCGCGAGGCTTCTTTCGTTTCGCGGTCACATGCTTGAGCGGGCTCGGCAACGGATCATTTCCGTACCTTGGAACATCGAGCTCCGGGCAACATCATCGCGCATGATACGGGTACAGGTCGTGCTCGGCGGAGCCCAGCGAAGGAATTCGGATGATGTGGTGCGACCGTTGCAAAGGTCGCGCATGGCCCCGTTCAGGCGTTGCCTTCCGGCTCCATGTCGCCGATGTCGCCGCTCGGCTCGATATCCTCCTCGTCTGAAGCCGAGAGAAGCTGGCCGATGACCTGGCCGGCCTTCCAGAGCATCATAGCAAGATCCTTCTTCGAAAATTGGTCTGGCGCCGCATGCATGGCCTCAATGGTGATCAGGAATTCCTCGAGATCGAGAGCGTCGTCTTCGTCGTCCGGGATGTCGACCATGGTGCACTGCCTGAAAAAGGTATGAGGTTGCCGCTTTCCGGCATCGAGTTCTCACATAGGGGAGCGCGGCGATCCAGGTAGTGTCAGGGGGCTGTAGATGGTTAGGCTTTCTGCCCTTTCATCGAGCTTTTCTGGATCGCGGCCGGCAAGCTCCCTTTGCACCAAACGCGCCTTCCGTCGCCTGTGATGGCAGTCCGGTCTACTGGTGAACGGTGCTCGCTTGGGTGGCTTGAGGGTTTTCCAGCAATCTGAACTTTGCTCATCGATCACAAGCGTGGTCGTCTTTTGCATACAATGCGACTGCGGTTATGCTTGCGATCAGTTCGACGGACAGGTTTGCGTAGGAGCCATGTGCCGTTGTTCCGCATATTCGTCATTTGATTTCATTCGCGAGTCGTCATGGAGCCGCTGGACAAATCCTCTCTCATCCGCGACGCCATCCGCCGCGCCATTCTCGATCAGGCGCTTGCCCCTGGCGATACGTTGCCGGAAGACACTCTGGGCGAACGCTTTGGCGTCAGCCGGACACTGGCCCGTCATGCGCTGGCGCAGCTCGCTTCGGAAGGTCTGGTCGAACTCAGGCGCAACAGAATGGCCATCGTCGCCATGCCTTCGTTTGAAGATGCGCGCGATGAGTTCGACATCAGGATCCAACTCGAGCGTCTTGTGGTGGACCGTCTCTGCGGGAAGCTCGATGCGGTGCAGCTCGCCGAGCTTCGTGCCCATGTGGATGAGGAAGAGCGCAGCGACGGCAATAATGGCGGCAAGAGCGCCATACGGCTGGCCACCGAGTTTCACGTCAAGCTCGCCGAAATGACCGGCAAAGGTCTGCTGACCCGCTATGTCCGTGAAATCGCCTATCGCTCCTGCCTCTCGCTCGCGACATTCGGCCGGCCCCATTCATCCGAATGCGCGATCTCGGAACATCGGGCGCTGATCGATGCACTGGAAAAGAACGACGCGGAGCAGGCGTCGGCCCTGATGAGCGATCATCTCGAGCAGGTCGCCGGACGTGCATTCCTGAAAGTGCCGGAGCGACGGGGCGATCTGATGGAGGTTCTCGCGCCATATGCGGTGATCGAGAAAGCGTCGCCGCGAAAAAGAATGCAGGGAGGCTGATCGGACTTTACCAAAAAGAGCTTCCCACGTCGCGATTAATCGCATACATTTTTCTTAGCAATTGCATGCACTTTTAGTTGGCATCAATGGGAGTTTCTGCCTCTTCAATGTGCACACGGTTGCTTGCGGGCTCCGAACGGAGACCGACCAAAACGAAAAAGGGGAACCACCATGATCCGCAGCTTCATCGCCGCGCTTGCGCTTGCAGCAGCTACCATTGCCAGTCCCGCAATGGCCAAGACACTCACCGTCGGCGCCAATGTCGGCAACGTGCCCTGGGAATTTCAGGACGAGAAAGGCGAGATCGTCGGCTTCGAGATCGAACTCGTGAAAGAGGTCGCCAAGCGGCTGGGCTATGATGATGTTCAGGTCGAGAACATCCCTTTCAACGGCCTCTTCTCCGCAGTGCAGTCGAACCGCATCGATGTCGCCGTTTCCTCGATCACCATCACCAAGAAGCGACTGGAATCCGTTTCCTTCGCCCAGCCCTATTACGACAGCGACCAGTCGCTATCCGTGCTCGCCTCGTCCGGCATCAAGAGCCAGGCCGACCTGAAGGGTAAGGTGCTCGGCGTCGATACCGGCTCGACGGGGGACATGTATGCGACCGAGCACCAGAAGGAGACGGGCGTTTCCGAAATCCGCCGCTTCGAAGGGCTCGCGCCCGCCATGCTCGATCTGGGCAATGGCGGCATCGACGGCTACATCTCCGACATCCCGGCCGTCGCCTACTACATCAAGGACAAGCCGCAATATGCGGTGGTCGAGCGCATCAAGACCGGCGAGCAGTATTCGATGATGTTCGCCAAGGACTCGCCGCTCGCAGCCCAGGCCAGCGAGGCGATCTCGGCGCTCAAAAAGGAAGGTTTCCTGTCGGCGCTTCACAAGAAGTGGTTCGGCACGGAAGCCGATGCCGCAACCTCGACCGCAACCGTCGCGGATATGCCAAAGCTCTAAGCATCCTCCGGCATGACCGGGAGCACCCCGCTTCCGGTCATGCCGATCCGTTTCTGTTGCTTATTCACGGATCTGAGTGCGGATGGATCTCGCTTCGACCTTCTTCAACCTCGACGTTCTCGCGCGCTCCTGGCCGCTGCTGCTCGACGGGCTTGGCCGCACGATCCTCCTCGGCGCCTTGTCCATCGTGCTCGGCCTCGTTGGCGGTCTGTTTCTGGCGCTCATCCGCCTTTACGCGCCGCAGCCCTTCCGGTTTCTGGCCATCGCCTATATCGACGTCTTTCGCGCTTTGCCGGTGCTCGTCTGGCTGGTCATCGTTTACTACGCTTTCCCATTCCTCGGCCTGAGGCTTTCGCCCTTCGCCTCGGCCTGTCTGGCGCTTTCGACCGTTTCCGCTGCCTACACGGCCGAAATCTATCGCGCCGGCATCCAGGCCATTCCGCTCGGTCAGTTCGAGGCTGCCTATTCGATCGGCCTCAACGCATTCGACCGCATGCGCGACGTGATCCTCCCGCAGGCCATCCGCATCGTCATTCCGCCGCTCACCAACAACTCGATCAATGTGATGAAAGACACGGCGCTCGCCTCCGTGGTCGCGCTGCCGGATCTGCTCAAGCAGGCAACGCAGGCCCAGGCGCTTGCCGCCAATCCGAGCCCGCTGATCGGGGCGGCTGTTCTCTATCTGCTTCTGCTTTTGCCCCTCGTCCGGCTCGTGGCTGTGTATGAAGAGCGGTTTCGCCGCAAGGGAGCCCGCTGATGAGTGCCGCGCCCCTGATCCGCATGCGAAACGTCGGCAAGCGCTTCGGCGAATTCAACGCGCTGAAGAACGTGTCGCTGGATATCTTCGCTGGCGAAGTGGTGGTGCTGCTCGGACCTTCCGGGTCCGGCAAGTCGACCTTGATCCGCTGCATCAACCATCTCGAAGACTATGACAGCGGCGATGTGTTCGTGGGCGATATACGCGTCGAGCGCGGACGCAACCTGCTTGCCGTCCGCCAGCAAACAGGAATGGTGTTTCAAAGCTTCAACCTGTTTCCCAACCTGTCCGTGCTCGACAATGTGGCGCTCGGGCCCGTGCGGGTGAAGAAGCAGTCATGGGATGGGGCCCGAACCAGGGCGCGCGAACTCCTGCATCGTGTCGGCATCGCCGATCAGGCGGAGAAATATCCGGCTCAGCTTTCAGGCGGGCAGCAGCAACGCGTCGGCATCGCGCGCGCGCTCGCCATGGAACCGCGCATCCTGCTTTTCGATGAGCCCACTTCCGCGCTCGATCCCGAAATGGTGGGCGAGGTGCTCGACGTGATCAAGAGGCTCGCCCATGGCGGCGTGACGATGATTCTCGTCACCCATGAAATGGGGTTCGCCCGTCAGGTCGCCGACCGTATCGTTTTCATGGAAGCCGGCGAAATCCGCGAGATTGCCGACCCACAGACCTTCTTTTCCTCGACCACGAACGAGCGCGCCCGCGCCTTTCTCGACGCCGTGCTCAACCACTGAGCTCCGGCTGATACGCCTTCAAGGACAGCCCAACCATGCTCGATCTTTCCTATGTGCGCAGCCAATTCCCTGCCCTTTCGGGCGAATGGGCCTTTATGGACAATGCGGGCGGCTCGCAGGTGCTGAAATCCGTTGCCGACCGTGTGTCGGACTATCTCCTCACTTCGAACGTCCAGACCGGTGCGAGCTACGCACCGAGCCAGGAATCGACGCGGCGGGTGGGCGAAAGCCGCAACGCCTTTGCCCGCTTCATGAACTGCGCGCCGAACGAGATCGTGATGGGCCCCTCCACCACGATCCTGATCCGCTTTCTATCGGAAGCCATGACCGGACGCCTCCAGCCGGGCGACGAGATCATCCTGACCAACGTCGATCACGAAGCCAATATCGGCCCCTGGCTGCGCCACGAGGGCCGGGGCGTCACCGTCAAGTGGTGGCGCTGTGACCCCGAAACCTTCGAGCTCGACCTCGACGATCTGCGCGGCCTGATGAGCGAGCGCACCAAGCTCGTCTGCGTGACGCATGCTTCCAACATCCTCGGCACGATCAACCCGATCCGGGAGATCGCGGACATCGCGCATGAAGCGGGCGCGGAACTCTGCGTCGATGCGGTGGCCTATGCGCCGCACCGCGCCATCGACGTGAAGGCACTCGATGCCGACTACTATATCTTCAGCGTCTACAAGGTGTTCGGGCCCCACCATGCGGTGATGTTCGGCAAGCGCGAGAAGCTGGAAGCGCTCGACAATATCTACCACTACTTCTTCGATAAATCGCGGGTACCTCACAAGCTCGAACCCGGCAACATCAATTATGAATGCGCCTGGGGTTCGATCGGCGCGGTCGATTATGTCGAGGAGCTCGGCCGTCAGGCCAATGGCAGCACCGGCCGCGCGGCAATCGAGGCGGGCTTCGAGGCGATCACCGAGCAGGAACGGAAACTCACCGGAAAGCTCCTCGACTTCTTTCAAAGCCGAAACTCGGTGCGCGTGATCGGTCGCGCCACAGACGCACCAGCCGAGCGCGTTTCGACAGTCAGCTTCACCGTGGAGAACACGGACTCGGCCGCAGTGGTGGAAGCCGTGGACAGGCATCACATCGGCATCCGCTTCGGCGACTTCTATGCCCGCCGCATCGTCGAGGAGCATGGGTTGCTCGGCAATCACGGCGTGGTGCGGGTATCGATGATCCACTACAACACCGAAGCCGAGGTCGATCGCCTGATCCAAGCTCTCGAGCCCAGCCTTTGAGCACGACCGTGGCTTACGATCTTCTTATCCGCAGCGGCACGGTCGCGACCGCGAGCGATGTGTTTCAGGCCGACGTCGCGGTCCACGATGGTACCATCGTAGCGATCGGCAGGAATCTCGGTGAGGCGTCGCGCGTGATCGACGCCACGGACCGGCTTGTCCTGCCGGGCGGCATAGACAGTCATGTTCACATCTCGCAGCCATCGGGCGACGGCATCGTCATGGCCGACGATTTCGAGTCCGGCACGCGCTCAGCTCTCTTCGGCGGCAACACCACGGTGATGCCGTTCTGCCTGCAGACAAAGGGCCAGAGCTTGCGCGAGGCGCTTTCCTGGTATCACGGCCTGGCGGAAGGCCAGTGCTACACGGATGTGTCCTTCCACCTTATCCTGACCGACCCCAGCGCCGCGGTGCTCGGGCAGGAACTGCCTGCGCTTGTCGCCGACGGTTACACCTCGCTCAAGGTCTTCATGACCTATGAGGATCTCAGGCTGAACGACGCGCAGATTCTGGGTGTGATGGATACCGCCCGCCGCACCGGCGCGCTGGTGATGGTCCACTGCGAGAACGAGGATGCGATCCGCTATCTCGTCAATGCGCATGAGCATCGCGGCGATGTTCGCCCGCTGGCGCATGCCACGACACGACCGACGGCGGTCGAGCGCGAAGCGACCCATCGCGCCGTGTCGCTGGCCGAAGTGGTGAATGTGCCAGTGGTCATCGTCCATGTCTCAAACGGCGAAGCCATCGCAGAAATTCGGGCCGCCCGCGGCCGTGGACGCAAGGTCGTAGCTGAAACCTGCCCGCAATATCTGATGCTGACAGCCAAGGACCTCGATGGCATGGACTGGGAGGGCGCGAAATTCGTTTGCTCGCCGCCGCCCCGGGATGAGGCAGCGCAGGCCGCCTGCTGGGTCGGGCTCGAGCAGAACGACTTCGATCTCTTTTCATCCGACCATTGCCCGTTCCGCTACGACGACCCGCACGGCAAACTGAACCCGAGAGGACGGCAGAGCTTCAGGCACGTGCCCAACGGCATTCCCGGTGTGGAAACGCGCCTGCCGATCCTTTTCTCGGAAGGCGTCGTCAAGGGCCGCATCACGCTCGAACGCTTCGTGGCCCTGACTTCCACCAACCATGCCAGGCTTTACGGCCTTTCGCGCAAGGGCTCGATCGCGGTGGGCATGGATGCCGACATCGCCATCTGGGACCCGAAGGCGAAACGCACGATCCGCCACGCCGACCTCCACGACGGCGCCGATTACACACCCTATGAGGGGCTGGAAGTGACCGGCTGGCCGACCACCGTGTTGCTCGGCGGGAAGATCATGGTCGAAAACGACGCGCTTATCGGAACGAAGGGCAGCGGGACCCATGTCGCGCGGGCACTTTCGTCGCTGGCCAAGCCCTTGGAAACCAGCTTCAATGTCGGCACGTTCCATCCGACACGGCTTGCCTAGATCAACGCTGAATTTCGGGGGCGAAAGTCTGGCAAGCACTCAAGCGCACTTCAATCGCGGCAAGCGACACTGCCTGCGTCCGCATAGTCGACCCTGAAACCACCGGCTCCCGTCCACCGGCGCATGATGTGGGGCTACTGGCCGGCGCGCCTTGTCGCATAAGCGGCGCGCGCTGCCTCCATGCGTGGGCTGTTGACCATGACCCATTCGGCAAGCGCTCTGACGGGCTCGAGAAATTCACGCCCCAGATCAGTCAAAGCATACTCGACTTGCGGTGGCGTCACAGGTGTCACCGTTCGCGAGACGAACCCGTGTTCTTCCAAGTCGCGGAGCGTCGAGGCGAGCATTTTCTGACTGATCTCGCCGATCTCGCGACGCAGCGCGTTGAAACGGCGCGGGCCTTTTCCGAGCACCCGCACGATCAGCATCGACCACTTGTCGCTGGTGCGCGCCAGCGTTCGACTGATGTGCTCACAGGCTGCCACATTGTGCGTCTCACGCTCGTGAGCGGTTTCCAAAGGGTTATCTGGTGTCGCCACGGTGCCTCCTTGTGCGCCCAATTGCGATCCGTAATTAGGTTTCTGTTGTAAACCTGATTACACGAGGAACCTGATGACAACCAAGCCCCGAATAGCGCTCATCATCGGATCGACGCGTCCGACGCGCTTCGCGGACGTGCCTGCCCAATGGATGTTGAAACAAACTCAGGCACGCAATGACATGGAGGTCGAGGTTGTCGACCTGCGCGATCATCCGATGCCGTTCTTCGATGAAGCAGCGTCCAACCTGTGGGCCCCAAGCGAGAACCCTGAAGCCGTTCGATGGCAGCAAACAATCGGGAAATTTGATGGCTTCATCTTCGTGGTTGCCGAGTACAACCATTCGATCACGGGCGTTCTGAAGAACGCGCTCGACCAGGCCTACAAGGAATGGAACCGCAAGCCGTTCACTGCGATCGGATATGGCGGCACGGGTGGTGCACGTGCAGTCGAGCACCTGCGCGGCATCGGCGTTGAGCTTCAGATGGTTTCCACGAAGTCTGCTGTCCATATTGGCGGCGGCGACTTCATGGCGATCCACCCATATTTCGGCAAACAGTCGATCGAATCGATCGAAGCGAACCTGCTTCCCTCCGCCACTGCAGCATTGGATGAGCTCGTTTGGTGGGCCAAAGCGACCATTGCGGCGCGTGCCACCGTCTAAAGGCAACCCCATCGCCTCTGCCCGTATTCAAGTTGGGCAGAGGCGTCACAACCTGCGGTCTGTCATTTTCGAGCGGAACTCACACAGGCGGTTCCGGGGACGCATCATAGCAACCGACCTCTATCTGCAGGCCACAGCACTCTCCGGTTCATGGCCTGCAACAGCTATCGGTCAGCTTTCGCCTGATCGAAGTTGGTGCTCGCTCGCTCAATGTCAGGACCGTGCGTAAGCGCCCAGGCGCATAAGGCCTCGAACGGCTGCCGCAACGAGTGGCCAAGCGGTGTGATCGTGTACTCCACGCCGATCGGCGCGGTCGGCAGGACCGTCCGGGTGACGAGACCATTTCGTTCCAGCCGCTTCAAGGCGTCAGCAAGCGCCTTGTGCGTGATGCCGTTCAGCCGTCGCTTGATTTCGTTGAACCGTGCCGGCTTGGGGCACAACACGGTCAGGATCAGGATCGTCCACTTATCCGCGATCCGATCCAGAACTGGCCGGATGCGGACCATCTCCACGCATGCCTGCGCCGACAAACGCTCAAGCTCGGTATAGTCCGTCATATCTAGGCTCTTCAAAGTGCGTTCTTGCGACTAGATACCCGTCGTATATCTGGATGCCATCGCTGAGCAAGGAGCATGTGCGATGGCAAGAGTTGAGAACAAGACCGCTCTCGTGATCGGGGGCGCCAAGGGCATCGGTCTGGCGGTCGCCGAACGCCTGTCGCGTGAAGGGGCGACCGTCTTTCTGACCGGGCGAAGGACCGAAGAGGTCGAGGCCGCCGCTCGCAAACTGGGCCCGCAGGCCCGCGGCTTGGTGGCCGATGCCGGCGCGCCGGAAGACCTGTCGCGCGCTGTCGCGGCGGTCATGGAGGCGCGCGGACGCTTGGACCTTCTCGTTCTGAATGCCGGCCTGTCCGAGCCAGCCTCGATCGCGGACCAAACCCCCGAGCACTTCGATCGCCACTTCGGAGTGAACGTGCGTGGCATGGTCTTCGGCCTCAAGGCGGCCTTACCCGCGATGGGTGATAGGGCCTCGGTGGTCCTGATGGGATCGATCGCGGACGTCATGGGCATCCCGCCCTACAGCACCTATGCGGCCACAAAGGCGGCAGTCCGATCATATGCGCGTTCCTGGGCCGCCGAACTCGCCCCTCGCGGCATCCGCGTCAACGTCGTGGCACCGGGTCCGACGGATACGGACATGATGGCGGCCGTGCCGGAAGAAGGACGTGCGGCACTGATTGCGCCCATTCCGCTGGGCCGCATGGCGCGCCCCGACGAGGTCGCCGCCGCGACGCTCTTCCTCCTCAGCGACGAGGCGAGCTTCATTACCGGTGCGGAACTCTGCGTCGATGGCGGGATGCAGCAAATTTAGCAGCCGCCTTTTTTAAGCCATCGCATCTTTCTCCCACGTATTCATCTCTGAACGCACCGTCGGGTTCCATACCGACAACGTGGTTCAGACGGGTAGACGCAAACCGTCCGAAAGCGGTCCAAACGCTTTCGGCTCGACCCAGGCAAGCTGAGGCGTCCCAGAGGCTTCGAGAAGCACCTCAAAATGCTGTCGACAGACCGGTCAAGCATGGAAAGCTCACGTCCACTTCACAGCACTGTGCGGGTTGTCGTCCCGCACTCGCGCGTTACCCTATTTCGGTAATAGCGGTCCTGCGGCTTCACGCATGATTGGCACCGGTCTCAATCAAGCAAGGGCGCGCCTTGGCGCGTCCCAGCCAGACAAGGACGATCCGTCTTGATGCAATCTCCCGGACAACTCGAACTCAACCGGCGCGACCTGCTCGTCAGCACGGCCGCAACCGTCGCCGTTTCCGCGGTGCCCGCAGCCGCCCAAGCCCAGAACTCGACAGGAGAAACCGTGCAGACCACGCGCATCAAACTAAGCGTCAATGGTAAGCCGCGCGAGTTGGAAGTCGACACACGCACCACGCTGCTCGACGCGCTGCGCGAACACATGCAACTGACGGGCACCAAGAAAGGCTGTGATCACGGTCAGTGCGGCGCCTGCACGGTTCTGGTCGATGGCCGGCGCATCAACTCATGCCTGACATTGGCCTGGATGCATGAGAACGAGGAGGTCACCACGATCGAGGGCCTTGGTACCCCAGAAACCCTGCATCCGATGCAGGCGGCCTTTGTGTCGCATGACGGCTACCAATGTGGCTACTGCACCCCGGGGCAAATCTGCTCGGCGATAGCCGTGCTCGATGAGATCAAGGCGGGCATACCGAGCCATGTCAGCGGCGACATCACAGCTGCGCCCGAGGCCACGGCATTGGAGATGCGGGAACGGATGAGCGGAAACATCTGCCGCTGCGGTGCCTATTCCAACATCGTCGATGCCATGACCGATGTCGCCGGGAGGCAGGCATGAAAAGCTTCTCTTTCGAACGTGCTCAGTCTCCGGCGGACGCAGCAGCCGCTGCCGCGCGCCAACCCGACGCCAAGTTCATAGCAGGCGGCACCAATCTTCTCGATTTGATGAAGCTCGAGATTGAGGTGCCGACGCACCTGATCGATGTGAACGGACTTGCACTCGACCGCATCGAGGACACGGAACAGGGCGGCATCCGGATCGGTGCGCTGATGCGCAACACCGATCTGGCTGCGCATGAACGCGTGCGGAGCGACTACGGGCTCCTGTCCCGCGCACTCCTCGCAGGCGCCTCGGGCCAGTTGCGCAACAAAGCGACGACCGCTGGCAACCTGCTTCAGCGCACGCGATGCCCTTACTTCTACGACACCAACATGGCCTGCAACAAACGGCAGCCCGGCTCAGGCTGCTCGGCCATCGGCGGCTTCACGCGCCAGCTCGCCGTGGTGGGCGTCAGCGATGCCTGCATCGCCACCAATCCAAGCGACATGAATGTGGCCCTGCGTGCTTTGGATGCGACGGTCGAGACGGTGAAACCCGATGGCCAAACACGTGCGATCCCCATCGCCGACTTCCACAAGCTGCCCGGCGACACGCCGCATATCGAGACCGCTCTCGAACAGGGTGAATTGATCACGGCCGTGACCTTGCCCAAGCCGCTTGGTGGTAAGCACATCTACCGCAAGGTCCGGGACCGTGCGTCCTATGCCTTTGCGCTCGTTTCGGTGGGAGCCGTGATCCAACCAGACGGCACGGGGCGCTTCGCAGTAGGTGGTGTCGCGCACAAGCCGTGGCGAGTGGAGGAGGCTGAAAGCGAGCTGTCGCGCGGTGCGCCAGCCGTTTCGCAACGCCTTTTCGCGGACGCCAAGCCCACCAACGAAAACCGTTTCAAGCTGGCGTTGACCACACGAGCGCTGGCCTCAGTGGTCGAAGAGGCGAGGACCTGAGCCATGAAGTTTGACACCCCCGCCGCCACCAATCCTATCGATCAGCTCAAGGTCGTCGGACAACCGCATGACCGGATCGAAGGCCCGCTCAAGACGACGGGCACCGCGCTTTACGCCTATGAGCACAACCTGCCGAACCAGGCTTACGGCTATGTCGTGGGCGCAGGCATCGCCAAGGGCCGCATCCGCTCGATGGAAACGGCCGAGGCCAAGCGCGCACCGGGCGTAATTGCCATTGTCACGGCAGAAAACGCCGGCAAGCTCGGCATCGGTGAGAAGAACACGGCTAAGCTGCTCGGCGGACCTGAGATCCAGCACTACCATCAAGCCATTGCCCTTGTGGTGGCCGAGAGTTTCGAGCAGGCGCGTGCGGCAGCCAATCTCGTCCGTGTTGAATATCAGAGTGAGAAAGGACGCTTCAGCCTCAACGAGGAAAAGGGTCAGGGAAAGAAGCCGGAAGATGGCGAGCCCGATTCAGCCGTCGGCGATTTTCAGGCAGGGTTCGAACGTGCGGCCGTCAAGTTCGACGCGATCTATCATACGCCCGACCACTCCCATGCGATGATGGAGCCTCACGCCTCGGTCGCAGCGTGGGACGGCGATAAGTTGATGGTCTGGACATCCAACCAGATGATCAACTGGGGTGCGGACGATCTGGCCAAGACGCTGAACATCAATCGCGACAGCATACGCCTGATGTCGCCTTTCGTCGGGGGCGGGTTTGGCGGCAAGCTCTTTCTGCGCTCGGACATCGTGCTGGCAGCCCTTGGGGCAAAGGCCGCGCATCGTCCGGTGAAGGTCGCGTTGCAGCGGCCGTTGATCGCCAACAACACAACCCACCGTCCGGCCACGGTGCAGCGCATCCGCATCGGTGCGAGCCAGGACGGCAAGATCAGTGCCATCGGCCACGAGAGCTGGTCTGGCGATCTTGAAGGCGGGCAACCCGAGAACGCCGTGCAGCAGACGCGCTTCCTTTACGCAGGCGCTGACCGCATGACGCAGACCCGCCTTGCCGTGCTTGATCTGCCCGAGGGCAATGCCATGCGCGCGCCCGGTGAGGCGCCAGGGCTGATGGCGCTCGAGATCGCGATGGACGAGATGGCCGAGCGGCTCGAGATCGATCCGATCGAGTTCCGCATCCTCAACGACACGCAGGTGGTACCGGACAAGCCTTCCGCGCCTGCGGACGAAACCGACCCGCAGGCCAAGGCGGGCGAAGGCGGAAACAAGGACCTGCCATTTTCACAGCGCCAGTTGACCGAATGCTTCCGCCAAGGTGCGGAACGCTTCGGCTGGAACAAGCGCAACCCGCAGCCCGCCCAGGTTCGCGACGGACGCTGGCTTGTCGGCATCGGTGTCGCAGCGGCATTTCGCAACAACCAGACCATGGATTCCGGCGCTCGTGTGCGCCTAGCCACAGATGGCGTGGTGACGGTCGAGACGGACATGACCGATATCGGCACGGGCTCCTATACGATCATCGCGCAGACGGCGGCCGAGATGATGGGCGTGCCACTCGAAATGGTCGAGGTGCGGCTGGGCGACTCGACCTATCCGGTATCGTCCGGCTCGGGCGGTCAGTGGGGTGGCAATTCGTCGACCGCCGGCGTCTATGCCGCTTGCGTCAAGCTGCGCGAGGCTGTCGCCCAGAAGCTCGGCTTCAATGCGGACGATATCGAGTTCGCAGACAGCAAGGTGCGAGCAGGCAATCGTTCCCTGCCCCTCAAGGATGCAGCAAAGGACGGGGAGATCGTCGCCGAGGATACGCTGGAGTTCGGCGATCTCGACAAGAAGATCCACCAATCCACCTTCGGCGCACATTTCGTGGAGGTGGGCGTCGACAGCTTCACCGGTGAGACCCGCATCCGCCGCATGATGGCCGTGTGCGCGGCGGGCCGCATCCTGAATCCCAAGACTGCGCGCTCACAAGTGATCGGCGCGTTGACCATGGGTGCGGGCGCGGCCCTGATGGAGGAGTTGGCCATTGATGAACGCCATGGCTTCTTCGCCAACCACGATCTCGCCGGCTACGAAGTGCCGGTCCATGCCGATATCCCACACCAAGAGGTGGTTTTCCTCGACGAAACCGATCCGACTTCCTCACCGATGAAGGCGAAAGGCGTGGGTGAACTCGGTATCTGCGGTGTGGGTGCCGCAGTGGCGAACGCCATCTATAACGCCACGGGCGTGCGCGTACGCGAGTATCCGATCACACTCGATAAGTTGTTGCCAGAAATGCCGGACGTTTAAGGAATGAGACCCTCGCTAATGCTATCGTGCCTGCTTTGCATTTGTTAAACAACGATTACGTTTACGGGTGCCGCCACAAGTGCACATTTCCGACACATGCAAGAATCTAGTTGTATTTGGAGTATATTGCGAAGTTAGCCTGGAGATCCCAGCAACCACAATTTGTCCGCCATGGTACGAGCGGCTTAGCCTAAGGACGAATTTGGCCTGAGAGACTGCAATGCTAGCTTCAAGCTCAAATCGCGGCGTCGGAGCGAGCCACGCATTGAAAAGCTTTTGGTTTGAGCAAATCGACACGCAGCGGAAAACTTGGCGGCAGAATCGAGTGCCTCGTTGCGTTTGCCTGATGGCAAGCCCAATTCACGGACAGGCCTGCCTTTGACCATTCGCACCTGCACGACTTCAGCAACCAGCTGCGCCACGTAGCTTACCGTGACGCTCAAGCAAGGGCAGATGCACATACCCGGAATGGCTAGCGTGGTCTGGCTGAGGCGCGTGGGATGATGGTTCTGTCCGCTCCGCTTGCTGAGGTTGTCTGGGTGGCTCATTCTTTATGCTTGGCCCGTCGATCTGCATCCGGGCATAGAGCGTGTCCTTGGCCGTATCGATGCCGATACCACGGCATCGCAGACCTTAAGCGGATCACTTGATTGTCCGCGATCCCGACGGCTATCGATAAGGCGCCATACCGGCTCGGCCGACCACCAGACACAATGCCATTCTTGCTTTGGCGCCTTTCAGTTCGGAAACAGCGATCTTCGTGACCATCACTTTCCCTTTCTCTGACACTTACCCCGCCCGGTTCCAGTCGCCGCTGCCTGAAGCAGCGGACGTCGTGATCGTGGGCGGCGGCGTTATCGGGATTATGACGGCGCTGTTTCTGCGGCGCCGCAATATCTCCGTCACGGTTCTGGAGAAAGGCCGCGTTGCAGCGGAACAGTCCTCACGCAACTGGGGCTGGATTCGTCAGCAGGGTCGGGACGCGGATGAACTGCCGATCGTGATCGAAGCGCGCCGCCTCTGGCAGCAACTGGCCGAGGAATGCGGCGAGGATATCGGGCTCACGCAGTCGGGCGTCGCCTATCTCGCACGGACAGACAAGGAAATGAGCGCCTATGCCGACTTCATGGTGGTTGCCGGCGCCCATGGCGTTGATACGCGGCTGCTTTCCTCGCAGGATGTGGCAGACCTGATACCGGCCATGTCGCGGCGCTACAAAGGCGGCATGCTGACGCCGTCGGACATGCGTGCCGAGCCATGGGTTGCGGTACCGGCAATCGCCCGCATGGCCGCGCGTGAAGGTGTCACGAT
Source organism: Mesorhizobium liriopis (assembly GCF_024053505.1). GTDB lineage: Bacteria > Pseudomonadota > Alphaproteobacteria > Rhizobiales > Rhizobiaceae > Mesorhizobium_B > Mesorhizobium_B liriopis. Next base: position 226,064 of record NZ_JAMXQS010000003.1, read on the forward strand.
CATCGAACACTGCGCTGTGCGCAAACTTGACATCGCGGCAGGCCGCATCAACGGTGTCTGGACCGAAAAGGGGCGCATCTCGACCTCCTCGGTGCTTGTTGCAGGTGGTGCATGGTCGTCGCTGCTTTTGCGTGCACACGGCGTCTCGATTCCGCAGTTGAGTGTCAGGTCGACGGTTGTTGCAACCGAGCCCATGCCGGAAATCCATGTGGGGGCCGTCACCGACGGATCGATCGCGTTTCGGCGCAGGCAGGACGGCGGCTACACGCTTGCCGGCGGCGGTGCTTCAGAACTCTTCATCGGGCCGGATGCCTTCCGCCATGCATCGAAATATGTTCCTGCCCTCAGAGCCAATCCGTTCGGAACGCGCTACGGACCAGCCGCTCCGCGTGGTTATCCGGACAGCTGGCTGACATCACGCCAGTGGGACGCCGACACACAAAGCCCATTCGAGCGAATGCGGGTTCTCAATCCGACACCCAAGCCCGGGGCGGTGCGCAGTATCGGCAAGGAGTTCCGGGCGCTGTTTCCAGACTTCAAAGACGTGCGTCTCAAGGCAAGCTGGGCGGGCATGATCGACGCTATGCCGGATGTCGTGCCGATCGTCGATCGCATCGCGACGATCCCGGGCCTCTTCGTGGCGACCGGCATGAGCGGCCATGGCTTTGGCATCGGACCGGGCATCGGCCGCGTCATGGCCGACCTGATCCAGAACAACGAAGTCGGACACGATCTCAGTCGTTTCCGCTCCACCCGCTTCGCCGATGGCAGCCCGATCCGGCTCGGGCCAGCGCTCTAGGAGCGAGTTGGCCTTTGTGTCGATTGTTCGATGACTCCCCCTTCAAACGACTGTTTCACCCCCATCCGCAACGAGGATCTGACCGGTCATGTAGGAAGAGCGGTCGGAAACGAGGAAGAGAATGCATTCGGCGATCTCGTCCACCGTTCCCCAGCGCCCGAGCGGCACCTTCTCGCGCATGTAGGCTTCGATCGCGTCGCGCCCGCCCATTTGCGCGATGAATGGGTCGTTGAAGGGCGTATCCACCCAGCCCGGACAGAGCGCGTTCACGCGGATATTGAAACGGGCATAGTCGCCGGCCATCTGGCGCGTCATGGCGATCACGGCGTGCTTGGTGGTGGTATAGGCGATCATCTCGCGGTCATAGAGCACGCCCGAGCTCGATGAGGTGTTGAGGATCACGCCGCGCCCCGCGGCCTTCATGGCGGGCACCACGAGGCGGGCTGCCATGAAATGGGCGCGTACATTGAGCTGCCAGGAGCGGTCGAAGCCGGACGGATCGACGGTTTCGAGCGTGCCGGCCACCTGTGCGCCCGCATGGTTATGGAGAATGTCGATGCGCCCGAAACGAGCGAGCACGTCATCGACGAGCACTGAGAGGGCGGCATCGTCGGTGACGTCGAGGGCATGGGCCTCGGCCGAAAAGCCTTCCGCACGGATCAAAGCGGCAGCGTCTTCGCCGCCCTCCGCGTCGCGATCGATGATCACGACATGGGCACCCTCGCGCGCCATCAGCGCGGCTCCTGCCCGGCCGATGCCGGAACCGGCACCGGTCACGAGCGCCACGCGCCCCTTCAGGATCATCTACCCCTCCCCAGAGGTTCTCATTGTTTTCTCGCGCATCAGAAAGCGTGCGGCGAAGATCAGAAAAAGCGAGGCGATGAGCACCGTGGTTGCCACCGCATTGATCTCGGGTGTCACGCCGCGCCGGATCGAGGCAAAGACATAGATGGGCAGCGTCGTTTTCGAGCCGGCCACGAAGAAGGCGATGATGAAGTCGTCGAAGGAGAAGGTGAAGGCCAGCAGGAAGCCTGCCAGCACCGAGGGCATGATCTGGGGGAGCACGATCTGCCGAAAGGTGCCGAAGGGGGTGGCGTAGAGATCGTTCGAGGCTTCCACGATGTCGCGACCCAGGCTCGCGATACGGGCGCGCACGATCATGGACACCACGGCCATCGAGAACAGGCCATGGGCCGCGATGATCGAGAAATAACCCAAACCGAACTGCGGCGGCGTCGCGGTAGGCCACAGGCTGGCGAGTGCCGGATTGAGCACGGAAAAGACGGCAGCCAGTGCTACGAGCGTCGCGATACCGATCACCACGCCCGGCACGACGATGGCGGCGGCAAAGAGCCCGTCGAAGACGAGGCGCATCCTTGCGCCCATGCGCTCCATGGCGAGTGCTGCCATGGTGCCGAACACTGCGGCCAAAAGCGCGCTGGTGAAGGCGATGATCAGGCTATTCTGCAGCGCCTGAATCAGGAAGGTGTTCGAGAAGGCCTTGCCGTACCATGCGAGTGAGAAGCCGGTGAACTCGCTCGCGCTGCGCCCTGCATTGAATGAGAACAGCACGACGAGTGCAATCGGCGCATAAAGGAAGAGATAAACAAAGGAAACGAAGGCGCGCATCAGACGAGGTCCACGCGTCGCGTACCGGCAAAGCGCCAAGCGATCCGCATCGCCACCGTCAGCACCACCACGACCACCAGAACCAGTGTCACTGCGATGGCAGAGCCGAAGGGCCAGTTGCGCGACTGCAGGAAAAGGTCGACCAGCGCATTGCCGATAAAGAACACCTTGCCGCCACCGAGCAGTTGCGGGATCAGGTATTCTCCGAGGAGCAGGATGGTGACGAGCGCCACACCCGTCATGACACCCGGCAAGGAAAGCGGCAGCGTGATGCCGAGAAAGGTCGAAACGGGCCTTGCCCCGAGATCGGCAGAGGCGTCGAGCAGGCGCCGATCAAGCTTCTCGAGGCTGACATAGATCGGCATGATCATCAGAGGCAGGTAGCCGTAGACGATGCCGACGAGCACCGCGCCCGGCGTGTTGAGCATGCGCAAGTCGGGCAGGCCGATCGTGCTCAGGAGGTTCGGCAGGCCGCGCGAACCCAGGATATACATCCACGCATAGGTGCGCACGAGGAGGCTCGTCCAGAACGGCACGACGATCAGCGAGACCAGAACCAGCCGATGGCGCGGCGCGGCTTTGACCGCGAGATAATAGGCGACGGGATACGCGACCAGCAGGCACAGGAGGGCGCCTGCTGGTGCGAGCATCAGCGTGTTGCCGAAGGCCGCCGCTCGCGCAGGCAGGTTCAGGAACTGCTCGAAGGTGAAGCCGGGCAGATAGCCGCCCTCGGGCGCACGGCGTCCGAAGGCGAAGACCAGCATGGCGACGAAGGGCAGAACCAGAAAGACGAGCATCCACAGCGCGGCAGGCGCCGCGAGCGCTGCCGTCACAAACCGATGTCTCGTTCCCGCACGCGTCGCCATGGTTGGATCAGGCCGCCTTGAAACGCGCCATCACTTCGGCACGGGCCGGGTCGGTCAGCGTCACCGCGGCACCGAATTCGAGCGGAGTCAGCGCGGCCTCGTCCGGGTAGACGATCTTGTTGCTGGTGACTTCGGTCGGAAGAAGAGCGAGCACCCGGCTGTCGGTGGTCGGCGCGCCATTGGCGATGTGTTCCTTGACGGCGTTTTCAGGCGTCATCAGGAAATCGAGCAGCGCATAGCCGGCGGCCTTGTTCGCCGCGCTCGACGGGATGGCGTAGAAATCCGACCAGATCTCGCCGCCATCCTTGCCCAGCACGAAGGCGATCTCGGGCATGTCGCGGTTGAGCTGTGCGCCGTCATTGGTCCAGCACATGGTCATCCAGGCGTCGGTTGCGCGCATGGCCGGCTGGTAGTCGCTGTTGATGGCGAAGAGATGCGGCTTGACCTTGACCAGCAGCTCCTCGGCCTTGGCGAGTTCGGCCGGATCGACCGAGTTGAACTTGTAGCCGAGCGATACCAGCGCGCTGCCGATGGTGGTCAGCTGATAGTCGTGAACCATGGCCCGACCATCGGCTTCCGTCTGTGCCAGCTCGAAGAAATCCTTCCAGCTCGTCACGGGCGTCTTCAGCTTGTCCGTATTGATCGCCATGCCCGTGGTGCCCCAGTTCTTCGGCACGGCATAGGTCTGGCCGTCGATCACGCCTTCCTGCGTGAAGCGGGCGGTTTCGGTCTTGGCGCTGTAGTTGGGCAGCTTGGACAGGTCGAGCGGGTCGATCAGCTTCAGCTTGGCATAGGTCGAGATCGTATAGTTGGTCGGCACGAACAGGTCCCAGCCCGTGCCGCCGGCCTGAAGCTTGGCGAGCATCTCCTCGTTCGAGCCGAACACGTTGACTTCGACCGCAACCCCGGTCTTGGCGGTGAAGGCCTCAAAGCTCGCCGGATCGTGGTAGTTCGGCCATGTCGCGAGCGACATCTGGGAGCCGAGGTCCTGTGCGTGTGCTTCGAGGGAGAAAGAGCCAGTGCGGCCCAACACGGCGGTGGCAAGGCCAAGGCCCGTCACGCCCAGAAAATGGCGGCGCGAAACGGAGCCGCGTTTGAGCCGCATGAATTGCGCCGTCAGGGCCTCTGCGCTGATGGGCTTTTCCGGAAGCTTCGACATGGTGGTTCCCCTTTTTTGTTGTCGGACTTGTTCGGCAGGTCAGGCTGGAAAAACGAGCAGGCTCTCCGGCTTGAAGCTGAGATTGACGCGCTCGCCGGGCTCGGCCGGGTCACGGGCGGCACTGCGGTCGGCGGTGACAAGCATTTCGCCTAACCCGTCGATCGCCACCGCATACTCCACAGCGTTGCCGAGAAAGATGCGATGCGTGACGGTGCCGCCGAGCGCGTCCATTCGCTCCGAACACTCACCCCGGTCGAGCCGGATGGCTTCGGGGCGCAGAACGGCCGTCACAGCTCCGGGCGTCTGTGCAACAACAGGCAGAGCCCGGCCATCGCCCAAGCGCAGGGTCGTGCCGCCTGCTTCGACCGTGCCGGAAAGGCGATTGGTCTTGCCCACGAAATCCGCGACGAACAGGGTCCGCGGCCGGTCGTAGACTTCCTGCGGCGGGGCCATCTGCACGATCTGGCCGGCATTCATGACGCAGACATAGTCGCTCATGGAAAGCGCCTCCTCCTGGTCATGTGTCACGAGAAGGAAGGTGATGCCGAGTTCGCGCTGCAGGCTTTGCAGTTCGATCTGCATGGCCGTGCGCAGCTTGCGGTCGAGCGCCGCGAGCGGTTCGTCGAGAAGCAGCACAGCGGGGCGGTTGACGATGGCGCGCGCCAGCGCCACCCGCTGCTGCTGACCGCCCGACATCTCGTGGACGCGCCGTTTGGCGAAGCCGCCGAGACGCACGAGTTCGAGTGCCTGCGCGGTGCGCTTCGCCACTTCGCGGCGTTCGATGCGCGGCCGCCGCTGGCGCAGGCCGTAGGACACGTTGGCTTCCACATCGAGATGGGGGAAGAGCGCGTAATGCTGGAACACCATGTTTACGGGCCGGCGATAGGGCGGCACGCCGTTCATGGGCTGGCCATCGATCAGCACCGTGCCCTCGCTCGGTTGCTCGAAGCCGCCGATCATGCGCAAACAGGTGGTCTTGCCGCAACCGGATGGACCGAGCAGTGCCACGAAGGCACCCTTGGGCACGGCCACGTCGATGCCGGACACCGCCAGAACTTCGCCATAGCGCTTGCTGACCGAGCGGAACTCGATGTCGTTCACGGCGGCGGCCGTCACGCTTCCCGCATCCTCATTGCCCCCGCTTCTGTTCCGCTCAACGGACGAAGCCTACCGAAAGGGGATACTCGCGGTATATACCCCAAGAGGGGTATTTTTCTCGTTATCGGCTCCTGCAAGGTATAGGCATGATCCAACGAAGCGGCCTGCTCAACGTGATTGTGCCTTTGCTGGCGAAGGAGGCGCTGCCTGATGCAGCAGTGGGTGCCGCGTTTGGTGAAGCCATGGCGGCGCTCGCACGCTTCGATTTTACTGTGGTCTTCGCTTATCGAGGCCAGGAGCGGCCGATCGATCTCTTTTCGAACTTCGAGCCTTCCGATTACGAGATTTTCGTGTCGCGCTATCAGGCCGGGGCCTACCTGCTCGACCCGTTCTTTCACGCCGCGCGGCAGCCGATATCCGGCGTGTTTCGCATGCGCGAATTGGCACCCGACCGCTTCTTTTCGAGCGAGTATTTCCGCACCTACTATTCGGAAACGAGGCTAGCCGAGGAGATCGGCTTTTTCGTGCCGGCCGAAAACGGCATCACGGTCGTGCTTTCACTGATGCGCAAGCACAGCACGCATGTCTTTCCCGCTCGCGAGTTCGCTCTCCTGAAGGACGCAGAGCCTTTCGCGGCAGCGCTCGTCAAACGTTTCTGGTCCGATCTCGACCCGCGCTTCGATGCAGCTCACGCAGAACGGAGGCGCAAAGCATCGCCGATCGACGCGCAGCGAGGTGTGTGGCAGCGCTTGGGGCTGACGACACGCGAGGCCGCCATTGTCGAACTGGTGCTGCAGGGGCACTCGTCGGAGGCGGTCGGCGAAAGGCTGGGCATCGCGACAGGAACCGTGAAGGTCCATCGCCGAAACGTCTACCGAAAGCTTGGCATCGCCTCGCAGACCCAATTGCTCTCGCTTTACCTCAAGACGATTCAAGCCGCGGCTTAAGGCTCGGCTCCTTGAGTTCAGCCCCTTGCACTTGGCAATCGATCTTTCCGATCGGTCCGAGCAGATCCTCTGCGAAGTGCATGCGCAAAGTCCTAGGATCGATGCCGAAAACAGTCGCGATCCAATCTGGGAGCTGGATAACGGAACATGACCAGTCGCTTGGTTGCCGCCTATCCTGTTCCGAAAAGCTCGCGATCAGCATTCCAGCCCAAAACGCCCAAACCTGCGAGTTTCGCTCGCGGGACGGAAGCTGTGGGTGGGCGGCTGGTTTCAGATGGTAGATGATGTCCAACTGTGTTCCAGACGTGCGCGGAGGAATCACTCCCGCGAAGCTGCAACTGTTGATGAGGCATCAGGACCGTGTTGCATTCGTTTCGATGCGAGATAGTAGAAGGCATCGCGCTCAACAGGCGCTGGCTTGAGAGCGAAAGAGGATAGCGTGACGATCCCGACGACCTCCGCCCCCGCGCTTGAAATGCGCCATATCAGCAAGACGTTCGGCCCGGTTCGCGCCCTCAATGACGTCTCGCTCACGGTCTATCCTGGCGAGGTCCACGCGCTGATGGGCGAGAATGGCGCGGGCAAGTCGACGCTGATGAAGGTCTTGTCGGGCGCCTACTCGCCCGACAGCGGCGGCGAGATCCTGATCGAGGGCAAGCCGGCCTCCACGGGTGATCCCATCAAGGCGCGCGCGAATGGCGTGGCGGTGATCTATCAGGAACTGTCGCTCGCGCCCAACCTGTCGGTTGCCCAGAACATCTTTCTCGGCAACGAGCCGCGCCACTTCGGCATCGTGGATCGAGCCGCGATGGTTCGGAATTCCGAAGGCATCCTGAAGCGGCTCGGTGTTTCGTTCGGCCCACGCACGCTCGTGGAAGGGCTGTCGCTCGGCGAGCGGCAGATGGTGGAGATCGCACGCGCGCTTTCCACCAATGCCCGCATCATCGTGATGGACGAGCCGACCACCTCGCTGTCCTCGCGCGAAACCGACCGGCTGTTCGAGGTGATTGCGAACCTCAAGAGCCAGAACATCGCGATCATCTACATCTCTCACCGCATGGAAGAGATTTACCAGCTCGCCGACCGCGTCAGCGTTTTGCGCGACAGCGGCTATGTGGGCACGCTTTCGCGCGAAGAATTGAACGCACCGCGCCTCGTTTCCATGATGGTCGGCCGTGACCTGTCCTCGTTCTACAAGAAGGACCACAAGGCGCCCGTGGGCGAGCGGACTGTGGCTCTGAGCGTCCGCAACATGTCGGACGGCGACTTCCTGCAGAACTGTTCCTTCGACCTCTACAAGGGTGAAGTGGTGGCGCTGGCAGGTCTCGTCGGCTCGGGCCGAACGGAACTGGCACGCCTCATATTCGGCGCCGACAGGAAGCGCACGGGAACGGTCGAACTCGACGGCAAGCCGCTCGCGGTCAACTCGCCACGCGAGGCACTCCAGGCGGGCATCGCCTACCTCACCGAGGACCGCAAGCAGCTCGGTTTGTTTCTCGATATGTCGATCGCCGACAACATCAATATCGGCGTGATCGGCGAGGACGCCAAAGCCGGCGGCATTCGCGACTTCGGGATGGCGCGCAAGCGTGCCGACAAGGCAGTGTCCGATCTTTCCATCCGCACCAAGTCGATCAGCACCACTGTCGGCTCCCTCTCGGGTGGCAATCAGCAGAAGGTGCTTCTCGCGCGTCTGCTCGAGACCAAGCCGAAGGTCGTCATTCTCGACGAACCGACGCGTGGCGTGGATGTCGGCGCAAAGTCGGAAATCTACCGCCTCATCGATAGTCTCGCCTCGCAAGGCATCGGCATTTTGATGATCTCGAGCGAACTACCCGAGGTGACCGGCGTCGCCGACCGTGTGCTCGTGATGCGTGATGGCCATATCGCTGGCGAGGTTCGTGCGGCCCCCGGCCAGCCCGCTGCGCAGGAAGATATCATGGAACTCGCCACAGGAGCCGCGGCACGATGAGCGTGAACGACCCCAACACCACGCCTGCCTCCAACATGGCTGGAGCCGCGCCGGTGGCGGCGACGTCTGCGAAGCCTGCGACTAGCGCGCGCTGGCGGACGCTCGTCTCCGCGCTTGGCATGCTGCCGATCCTGGTTCTGCTCGCCATCGGCTTCTACTTCATCAATCCGCGCTTTCTGACAGACACCAATCTGCTGATCGTCATGCAGCAGGCTTCGATCAATCTGGTGCTTGCCGCCGGCATGACCTTCGTCATCCTGACCGGCGGCATCGACCTGTCCGTCGGCTCGATTCTGGCGGCCTCGGCCATGGTCGCGGTGATCGTGTCTCTGTTTCCCGACTGGGGCCTGCTCGGCGTGCCTGCGGCGATCCTGGTCGGCCTCGGCTTCGGCGTCATCAATGGCCTGCTCGTCGCCTATGTCAAACTGCCGCCCTTCATCGTCACGCTCGGCTCGCTGACGGCCGTGCGCGGCATTGCGCGTCTGCTCGGCAATGATACGACGGTGTTCAATGCGGATCTGCCGTTTGAGGCGATCGGCAATGGCTCGCTCTTCGGCGTGCCATGGCTCGTGATCATCGCGCTGTCGGTGATCGTGATCTCCTGGTTCGTTCTGAAGCGCACCGTGCTCGGCACCTGGATCTACGCCGTCGGCGGCAATGCCGAGGCCGCGCGCCTGACAGGCATCAAGGTCTCGCTCGTGTTGCTCTTCGTTTACGGCGTGTCGGGCCTGCTCGCAGGTCTGGGCGGCGCCATGTCGGCCGCGCGGCTTTATGCGGCGAACGGTCTGCAGTTGGGCACGAGCTACGAACTCGATGCCATCGCGGCGGTGATCTTGGGCGGCACCAGCTTCGTGGGCGGCGTCGGTTCGATCTGGGGCACGCTGGTGGGTGGCCTGATCATCGCCGTTCTGTCCAACGGCCTGATCCTCGCGGGCGTGTCCGACATCTGGCAGTATATCATCAAGGGCCTCGTCATCATCGTGGCCGTGGCGCTCGACCGCTACCGTGCGCAGGGCACCGCGCGGACATAAGGCCCAAAGGAGCTCCGGCGATGTGCCGGGAGAAAACGGCTTCCAGCAGAAGCGGAAGCCTCAACAGGAGGAATACAATGAAGAAGCTTTCCGCGCTGCTCTGCGGCGCAGCCCTTGCGGCGCTGGTCGCGGCTCCCGCCTCGGCCAAGGATCTCGAAAAGGTCGGCATCTCGGTCGGCCTGCTCGGCAACCCGTTCTTCGTCGCCACCATCAAGGGCATCGAGGACGCTGCCAAGAAGATCAATCCGAACGTGCAGGTCACCTCCGTTTCCGCCGACTACGACCTCAACAAGCAGGTCTCCCAGGTGGACAGCTTCATCGCGGCCGGCGTGGACGTGATCATGCTCAACGCCGTCGACGCCAAGGCGATCGCGCCCGCGGTGAAGAAGGCCCAGGCTGCCGGCATCGTGGTGGCTGCCTTTGACGTGTCCGCACCCGGCGCCGACGTCACGGTCATGACCAACAACGTCAAGGCCGGCGAGGAAGCCTGCAAGTATCTGGTCGACCAGACCGGTGGCAAAGGCGATTACGTAATCATCAACGGCCCGGCTTCGTCGTCGATCCTCGACCGCGTGCAGGGCTGCAAGAACGTGCTCAGCCAGCATCCCGACATCAAGATCCTGTCGGACGACCAGAACGCCGAAGGCTCACGTGACGGCGGCCTGAAGGTGTTCCAGTCCCTGCTCACCCGCTTCGACAAGATCGATGCCGTGTTCGCCATCAACGACCCGACGGCGATCGGCGCGCAGCTTGCCGCCAAGCAGCTGAACCGCAACGAGTTCATCATCACCGCAGTCGACGGCGCACCGGATATCGAGAAGGAATTCTCGTCAGGCAACTCCATGATCAAGGCCTCGGCCTCGCAGGATCCTTATGTGATGGCTGGTCAGGCCCTGACCATGGCTGCCGACGTGCTTGCCGGCAAGAAGCCTGCCGAGCCGACCGTGCTGCTCGACCCCAAGCTGATCACCGCCGAGAATGTCGGCGAGTATAAAGGTTGGACCGCAGCCCGCTAACTGCTGGCATCGAATAGGATACGGCCGGGCTCAACCCGGCCGTTTTCCGTTCCGAAAAGGTAAAACACCACAGCTGAAACGCGAGGTGTAAATGAGGTGTTCAATTAAAGGCTCGCTACCGTCTTCTAACGCCTAACCTCTTCACTCCGCCCTGCCTGCTCGCTGCGTCACCCGTCCCATGGGGCTCTGCCCCTTCGGCGGCATCATCCCCGAACCCCGGCACGACCGGCCGTGCCTACCACGGATGGAGTGGTACGACAGACGCGGAACTGGGACTTGAGCTTATGGCCGCCTCACTGTTTCAGACAGGTGCGTCGCCGTCCTGTTTATTGTCTACTGGCGACAGACTTGTCTCACGCTGTTGATACCAAGTCGCTCGGCCGGTTCCCAACGCTTCCCATGGCCTCGAGGGATGTAGAGCTCTGCCTCATAGCATGCGCGATTACAGCGGCCTGATGCACTCCTCTTTTGTTCTTGTCGCGCTCCATAGCTTTCACACTTGATCTCTTTGAAAAGCTTGAGTCGTTCCAGCCGCGTCAGATCGAATGCTCCGATCGTGCGAAGCTTGAGCTGACCCCGCTCAGCCATTCCAACCCTGAGAAGATGGGCGCACCCTTGTGCTGAGATCGTTCGCCGCCGTGGTTCAGAGGTCAAGCGCGTAAGCAGGGTGGAAAAGACCCTTTCTCGAATTAGCAGGCTCAGCGGTCGGTTAGGAAATCCACGCGGGCTGGCGTGAAGCTATCGATCAGACGGCCTTTCTCCATGGCTTTGACGCCATGCTCCAATCCTGAGGGCACGATGAAACAGTCGCCTGCGTTCAATCGCTCCGTTTGCCCGTCGATAGTGACATCGAATGCGCCTTCGGCGACAAAGCTCGACTGCACGTGCGGGTGCGAGTGCTTCCAGCCTACGCCGCCTTTCTCGAAGGTGAACTCCACCATCATCAACTCTGCGGTATGAACGAGCACGCGGCGCCGGTTGTTGTCCGGTGTGGCTTCCCACACGCCCTCGTCGGCACGCATGAAGATGTCGGTGTTCTGGGTCATTACATTACCTCGCCAGCCAGCCGCCGTCGGCCGGTATCACCGCACCGTTCACATAGCCCGATGCGGGCGCCAACAGAAATACAACCACATTGCCGATATCGTCCGGCTGGCCCCAACGTCCCGCCGGAATGCGCGATAGAATGGCGGCATTGCGTTCGGGATCGGCGCGCAGCGCCTCGGTGTTGTTCGAGGAAACATAACCCGGCGCCACGGCATTCACATTGATGTTCCGGCTCGCCCATTCATTGGCGAGGATTCTCGTGAGGCCAAGAACCCCATGTTTGGAAGCCGTGTAGGACGCAACGCGGATACCGCCCTGAAACGACAGAAGCGAGGCGATGTTGACGATGCGGCCCGGCCGGTTCTCGGCCATCGCATGGCGTGCAAAGGCCTGCGAAAGCAGGAATGTGGCCTTGAGGTTGAGATCGAGCACATCGTCCCAGTCGGCTTCGCTCAGCTCCACCGAGTCGGCGCGACGGATGATACCGGCATTGTTGACCAATCCATCGAGCGGCCCAAGACTTTGCCATATCTCGCCGATCAGGTTTTTAGCGGCGGCATCGGCCAGATCGCATGCGGCGGAGACGATCCTGCCACCCGCAGAAGCGACCATCCGCTCGGTTTCGGCCATCGACGAGCGGCCGAACGCCACCACCGCGCCGCCAGCCCGCGCGATCGCCACGGCGATCGCCTGACCGATGCCGGTATTCGCACCCGTCACCGCGATGCGTTTGTTTTCGAGGCTGAACGCGGAGAGACCGCTCACCGCATGGCTCCGAGCGGCACTGGATCGACATCTGTGTAATCGACATTGTCGCCGGCCATCGCCCAGATGAAGGCGTAGTTTGAAGTGCCGCAGCCGGAATGGATCGACCAGGGCGGCGACAGAACGGCCTCCTCGTTGGCCATCACGATGTGCCGCGTCTCGTGTGGCTCGCCCATGAAGTGGAACACGCGTGCGCTGTCGGGCAGATCGAAATAGAGATAGGCCTCCATGCGCCGGTCGTGCAGATGCGCGGGGATCGTGTTCCACACCGAGCCCTTGGCGAGCTGCGTCATGCCGACCACGAGCTGGCAGGTCTCGATAGCCGAGGTGAACTGGAAGATGGACCGCTCGTTGGAGGTTTCCTGCGCGCCGAGGTCCAGCCGCTTGGCGTCCGCGACTGTCATCAGACGCGTCGGGCAGGCTTGGTGCGCGGGAGCGGAAAGCAGGTAGAACCGGGCGGGCTCGTTCGCATTGTCCGAACCGAAGGAAACCCTCTCACCCCGGCCGACATAGATCATGTCGCGCGGTCCAAGGCGGTGCTGCTCGTTGCCCGCCGTCACGGTTCCGGGCGCGCCGATATTTACCGCAACCAATTCCCGCCTGTCGAGGAAGGACGAGGTGCCGGCCGTCTTGACGGCTTCGAGCGACAGAGTTTCGCCCAAGGGCACCGCGCCACCGACCACCATGCGGTCGTAATGGGAATAAACGAGGTTCACGCGGCCGGGCTCGAAGAGCTGTCCCAAGTGAAAATGCTGACGCAGGTCTTCCGTACCCATCGCGGCCGCGGCCGCGGGCGCCACCGCATGGCGCGATGTAGTGAGCTGATGCGCGCAGGCTTCGCCTTTGATGTCGCGTTCGGGCTTGTTCATGTCAGCACCACATATTCCGTCAGTTGGCTGATACTCGTGTCGGCCTTGGCGACATCGAAGACCTTGGTGCCGTGGCTCATGATCACGAACCGATCGCAGACCTGGTAGGCATGGTAGAGATTGTGCGTCACGAGCACGCTCGACACGTTCTCAGCCTTGAGCTTGAGTACCTGGTTGAGCAGCGCTTCGGTTTCGCGCACGGAAAGCGCGGAGGTCGGCTCGTCGAGCATCAGGATGCGCCGCTTGAAGAACACGGCGCGCGCAATCGCCACCGCCTGCTTCTGGCCGCCCGACAACTCGCCCACCAGCATGTCAGGCGAGTCGATGCCAGAGATATGTACGGCGCTTTTGAGCACCTGCATCGCGATCTCGCGCATCTCGGCAAGTTTCAGCATGCCAGCGTGCGTGCAAAGCTCCCGGCCCATGAAGATGTTGCGCGTGATCGAGAGCGAATCCACGAGCGCCGTGTTCTGGTAGATCGTCTCGATGCCGGCTTCGGCGGAGTCGGTGCGACAGGAGAACAGCGTTTGCTTGCCATCGACGAAAAGATGCCCGCCGCTCGGCTTGTGGATCCCTGAGATCAGGTTCACCGCCGTCGATTTTCCCGCTCCATTGTCGCCGAGTAGCCCGATCACCTCCCCTTCATTGACGTGAAAGCTCAGGTCGCGGAGTGCCGTGAGCGCTCCGAAGCGCTTGGTGATGTTATGGAGTTCGAGGATCGGCATATGCATCAGCCCCGTCCCTTCCGCTCAATCATGCTGTTGAAGGCGGCGGCCCCGACGATGAGCACAGCGATGAACATGTCGAGATAGAATCCCGGGGCACGCATCAGCAGAAGCACGTTGGTGATGGTGTGGATCAGCATGCCGCCCAGGAAGATGCCGAGCACCGAACCGCGCCCGCCGGTCAGCGACAGGCCGCCGATCACGCAGGCCGCGATGGCCTGCAATTCGAGCCCCGTGCCCTGCCCCGGCTGGACACTGCCGACCCGCACGGTCGCCAGAATGCCGGCGAACGCCGCCATGCCGCCGGCAATCGCAAAGGCGGTCATCTTCACGCGGTTCACATCGATGCCGATGGCGGTCGCAGCCGCACGGTTGCCACCGGTCGCAAAGACGTGGTTGCCGAAGCGGTGACGGTGGAGCAACAAGTAAAAGGCGAGGCTGAGTGCAAGGAACCACCAGAAGGCGGCGTTGATGCCGAGAAACGTGCCGCCGAACAGGCCTTGGAAAGCCGGTCCCGGATCGAAGCGCACCTGCACCGCGCCATTATAAAGAAGCACCGCGCCTCGCCAGAAAAGCAGGCCGCCGAGCGTGACGATAAAGGAGGGGAGTGCTGCCCGCAGCGTGATGAAGCCGTGGAGCAGACCGATCGCGACCCCGATCAGCACCGCCAAGGGTGCCGCCAAAAACGGGCTCATTCCGCTGCCGACCTGCACCGCCATGACGATGGCGGTGAGCGCATAGACGGAGCCCACCGACAGGTCGAACTCGCCTGCGATCATCAGCACGCCGACGCCCAGCGCCATGCAGCCCAGAACCGGCACGGCCTTCATCAGGATCGTGAGGTTCTGTGAGGACAGGTAGCGGAACTCGTCGGGGGCGATCAGCGCGTAAGCGATGCACAGGACCTGAATCAGGATGAAGGCGACGAGGATGGCGCCCGCCGGCGCGCCGATCAGGCGCATCAGGGGTGATTGTCTTCGCAGGCGGCCATGCGGCGCCGTCGCCTGCACGAGCATGGGTGCAGCGGTCATGGTATTTCGAACCTCGGGAACCCGAAGCCCTACGCGCCTGACGCGAAGGGTCGGAACAGTTTGGACGGACTAGCGGTAGGAGCCGATCATCGGCTTGACCCTCGCGATGCGATCCTTGTCGAGGAAGGCGCCCTGGCCGGTATCCACGTCGGTGGGGGTCAGGCCGTATTTCTTGGCCATGGCGATCTGAGCGATCGGATAATAGCCCTGCAGGTAGGGCTGCTGGTCCATGGTCGCGAACATCGCGCCCGACTCCACGGCGTTGGCGATCTCGACAGCGAGGTCGAAGCCGCCGAACGGCACCTTGACGCCGGCATCTTCGATGGCTCCCGCGCCGACCGTCGAGGTGACCGAGCCCGTGCCGAACACCGCCTTGACGTCCTTGTTGGCGATCAGGAACTGCGCCATGATGTTACGCGCTTCGGCGAGGTCGAGCCCGGCGCGAACCGTTTCCACCTTGATGCCCTTTTCCTTCATCGCCTTCTCGATGCCGCCGCCCCGTGCGACCGCGAAGCTCGCTTCGGGGATCTCGCGCGGATTGAACACCACGTCGCCTCGCTTCAGACCGAACTTCTCGATCATGCGGTTGCCGAGCTCGTAGCCCGAAGCGAACTCGTTCATGCCGACATAGGCTTGGCGGCAATTGCCCTTGGAACCCTCCAGATCGTCATTGTTGAAACCGATTACGACGATGCCGGCCTTAACCGCGTCGCAGATGCTCTTGTCGAAGGCGTCCGAGCTCGAGATCGCGACCGCGATGCCATCGACGCCGGCCACGGTCGCCGCCTCGATCAGGTCGTTCTGGCGGACAGGGTCGTTATTGGCATATTGCACGTCGAGGTCGACGCCGAACTGCGCAGCGGCATCCTGTGCGCCCTTCACGACCGGATTGAAGAACTGGACGCTGGGGTTCAGGTAGATGATCATGGTCGCCTTGACGTCGGCGGCGTGCGCCGCCGTCGAAAGCATCAAGGCCCCAACTGTTGCAGCCAGTCGGCCGCGGAATTTAACTTTCGCCATTTCTCGTTCCTCCCTTTGGTTGCTGTTTTCTCCCGCCACGCCATCGTTCCCTCCCAGGCGTGGAGAGGTTCAGGGCAATCCTCAGTCGTTGAACCAGCGCGGTCCCTGGCCGAGCGTGATGTGGATGCCCTTGATCTGCGAGTATTCGTCGAAGCCGTAGCGGCCAAGCTCGCGGCCCAGGCCGCTCTTCTTGTAGCCACCGACCGGGAGTTCGGGCGTGCCGTCGATGACGCTGTTGATCCAGCAGCGCCCAGCACGCACGCGGCGGATGGTCTGCATCGCGTTTTCGAGGTCGGTGGACCAGACGGTGGCCGATAAGCCGAATTCGGAATCGTTGGCGAGCGCCACCGCCTCGTCGGCCGTCTTGAATGAAATCGTCGAAAGCACCGGGCCGAAGATTTCCTCTCGCGCGATCGACATGTCGGGCTGCACACCCCGGAACACGGTCGGCTGGTAGTAGAGCCCGTCTTTCCCCTGCCGCGCCCCACCCGTCAGCAGTTCCGCGCCTGCCGCCTCGCCGTCGCGAACATAGCGCTCGACCTTGTCGAGATGGGTGTCCGAGATCATCGCGCCGATGCGCGTCTTCTCGTTGAGCGGGTCGCCGAACGGCACCTTGCGGGAAATTTCGAGGACGCGTTCGAGCAGGGCGTCTCGGATAGTCTCATGTACGATGAGGCGGCTGCCTGAAATGCAGCACTGGCCCGCATTGTGGTAGACGCCGTAGGCGATGCCATCTGCCGCCACTTCCAGATGGGCATCAGAGAAGACGATCTGTGGCCCCTTGCCGCCCAGTTCCAGCCCGACACGCTTCACGTGGCGCGCCGCGAGCTCGGCGAGCTTCGTGCCGACCCGCACCGAGCCGGTGAAGGCCACCATGTCGACGCGCGGGTCTTCCGCGAAGGGCTGGCCGGCGGCATCGCCATAGCCGGTGACGACGTTGAACACGCCATCGGGCACACCCGCTTCCCGCGCCAGTTCTGCAAGCCGGATCGAGGTGCCGGATGTGAGTTCAGAGGGCTTGAGAACAATCGTACAACCGGCACCAATGGCCCATGGCACGCGCTCGGAAGCGATGATCAGCGGGAAGTTCCAGGGCGTGATGATGCCGACCACGCCGACCGGTTCGCGCAGCACGAGGCCTAAGCGGTTGTCGCCGATATCGTTGTGGCTGTCGCCATGTTGCCCCCGCGCCTGACCCGCCGCATAGGCCCAAAGATCGGCGCAGAAGGAGACCTCGCCACGTGCCTGCGCGATCGGCTTGCCGACTTCCAGGCTTTCCATCAGCGCCAATTCCTCGACATGGCGCTCGATCAGTTCGGCGACACGGAACATGATGCGCGAGCGTTCGGCGGCGGCCATGCGTGGCCACGGCCCACGGTCGAACGCCTCACGTGCGGCGGCGATTGCTGCCGAAACATCGGCGGGCGAGGCTTCCGGCCACGCGCCGACCACCGCTCCCTTGTGCCCGGGGCTCTCACGTTCGATCAGCTTGCCGGACGCGGCATCGACCGAGCGCCCGCCAACGAGCATCTTGCGCGGCGCGGGGCGTACGAGGCGGCTGTCGTTGCTGTCGGGAGAGACGAAGTTATCGGGAAATGCCATGCGAGTGCCTTCTGTGCAGTCACGACGAACAGATCACGACCGTTGTTGTATGGTACGGTATGGTAGTTGTGAAATGCTGTCAACGTGCTAATGTGTGCCCATGAACATCGCGTCCCACAGCTTCTTTAAAGACGCTGAGCCAAGCACATCGGTCGCCTTGCAGGTCGAGCGCGACCTGCGGGAGGCAATCATTTCCCTGTCGCTCAAACCCGGGGCGCGGCTTTCCGAGCAGGAGATCGCAGATCAGCTGCGCGTGTCACGCCAGCCGGTGCGGGAAGCCCTGATCGCGCTGGCCCGCGCGAACCTTGTCGAAGTCCGCCCCAAGCGCGGCACGATCGTCGTCAAGATTTCGGCGCGCAAGATGATGGAAGCGCGCTTCGTGCGCGAATCCATTGAGACGGCGGTGGTGCGCCGGGCTTGCGAGAGTTTCGACCCCTGGGTGCGGGTAACCATCGACGAAAATCTCGTACGCCAGCGTGCAGCCTGCGCGGCGAGCGACTACACGGCGTTCCGGAAAGAAGACGAGCGGTTCCACATCGCGATCGCCCATGGCGCAGGATGCGGCTTGGCGTGGGATGTCATTGCCGACATCAAAGCGCATGTGGACCGCGTCTGCAACCTACAGCTCCGCAAGGCAGAGTCGATGCCGCGGCTGATTGCCCAACACGAGAAGATTGTCGAGGCCATAGACAGCTGTAACGCTGAAAGTGCAGCCGCTGCCATGCACGCGCACCTCACCAGCATACTCGTCGATCTGCCGGCCATCGCCGCCGGCAACCCGGATCTTTTCGAGTAGAACACGGGAAACGGTTGATGCGGACCGTCTCACATGGGACTTCAGACCGCCGAGAAACCGGGTGGCTCCAGAGCTACGCCGGATGCTGTTGAACGCTCAAGCCTCCATCGATTGTGAGGCAAGTGGCGTTCATGAAGGGGCATTCGTCGGAGATCATGAAAAGGGCGGCCAGTGCGATTTCTTCTGGCGTTGCGATGCGCCCGCCTGGATGCAGTGCCAGCGTTTCGGCTTTGGCGGTTTCAGGATCGGGAAACCCATTCCAGTAGTCGATCACTTTCTGGGTCGCGACATAGCCCGGCGCGAGTGCATTCACCCGCACGCCGCGCTTGGCATATTCGAGCCCGAGCGATTTGGTCATTCCCAAAAGCGCGTGCTTGGCGAGCGGATAGGGAAAGGTATGCGGGATGATCGTGAAGGCGTGCGTGGAGGCGATGTTGAGGATGGCGCCGCCGCCGCTCTCGATCAGGCCAGGCAGCACTGCGCGGCAGCAGTTCCATGCCCCCTTGAGGTTGACGTCGAAACAGCGTGACCAATCCGCGTCTGTGCTTTCCAAGGGATCGCTGAAGACGTTGATGCCGGCATTGTTGACGAGCGCGTTGAGAGGACCGATCGCGCCGTTGGCCATCTCCACCGCCTTTGCGACCGCCATGGCATCGGTGATGTCGGCTGCGGCCGTGACCAGCGTCGCACCCGCCTTTGTCAGGCGCCTGGCGCCCTCGGCAAGCAAGGCCCCGTCGCGGTCGAGAAGCAGCAGGCTTGCTCCTTCCCGGGCGAAGGCTTCCGCCATGGCATAGCCGATGCCCTGGGCCGCTCCCGTGATCATGATGCGTTTGGTGTGAAGCCGCATGCCGGTCATGGTCGGCTTCACCATTCGGCAAACGAGCCGTCGGCATGGCGCCAGACCGGGTTGCGCCAGCGGTGCCCTTCTCGGGCGCGCTCGATCACGTAATCCTCGTTGACCTCGACGCCGAGACCCGGGCCTTGCGGGATCGACACGAAGCCGTCAGCATAATGGAACACGTCCGGGTTCGAGAGGTAGTCAAGGATGTCGTTGCCGGTGTTGTAGTGGATGCCCAGGCTCTGTTCCTGAATAAAGGCATTGTAGCTCACCGCATCGATCTGCAAACAGGCGGCGAGCGCGATCGGCCCAAGCGGGCAGTGCGGCGCGAGCGCCACGTCATAGGCTTCCGCCATGGCCGCGATCTTGCGGCATTCGGTGATGCCGCCGGCATGGCTCAGATCGGGCTGGATGATGTCCACATAGCCGTCCTGCAACACACCCTTGAAGTCCCAGCGCGAGTAAAGCCGCTCGCCAAGCGCGATCGGCGTCGAGCAATGGTTGGCGATCTCCTTGAGCGCCTCGCGGTTCTCGGAGAGCACCGGCTCCTCGATGAACATCAGCTTGAAGGGCTCGAGTTCCTTGGCAAGCACCTTGGCCATCGGCTTGTGCACGCGACCGTGGAAGTCGACGCCGATGCCGATATGGGGGCCGACCGCCTCGCGGATGGTCGCAATCGTGGCGACCGCGCGCTCCACCTTCTCGTTGGTGTCGACGATCTGCATCTCCTCGCAACCGTTGAGCTTGATGGCCTTGAAGCCGCGCGCCACCACATCCTTCGCGTTGCGTGCCACATCCGCTGGCCGGTCGCCGCCGATCCAGGAATAAACCTTGATGCGGTCGCGGCACTGGCCGCCAAGCAGCTGGTGGACAGGCACCCCGAGCGCCTTGCCCTTGATGTCCCACAAGGCCTGGTCGATGCCCGCGAGCGCACTCATGTGGATCGCCCCGCCACGGTAGAAACCGCCCCGGTAAAGCACGTTCCAGTGGTCCTCGATCAGAAAGGGGTCCTTGCCGATCAGATAGTCGGCCAGCTCGTGCACCGCCGCTTCCACCGTCAGCGCACGCCCCTCCACCACCGGCTCGCCCCAGCCGACCACGCCCTCGTCCGTTTCGATCTTCAAAAACAACCAGCGCGGCGGAACAATGAAGGTCGAAAGCTTCGTGATCTTCATGGAATGCAAACTCACTGCGCGAGGCTTGGCTGGAGAAGAAGGCTGGCTCGCAAGACCTCGCCTGGAGAAAGCATAGCGAGACCGCCGCCGTCAGTCATGTTGTGGCCGTCGGCAAGATGCGTCATCGGCTCGAAGGCGAAATAGTCTTGGGCGTAGTGGGAATCGAAGATCTCGTCGGGCATGAACAGGAAAAAGTGCCTGAACTTCTGGTCAGCCTGGATCTCAAGTGCTGTTTCTCTTTCCGGCCAAATGATCCGCGTTGCGCCGCTCCAATCTTCGAAGCCGTTGTTGAGCCAGCGCCGTGGCATTTCGCGGGGGGCATGAAAGCGGAGATCGGCTGGAATGGTGGTTGGCCGGCCAGGGAGCCAGCCTTCTTCCTCCGTCCACATTCTTTCCGCCGACGCCTCGAGCGTGGTGCGGGGCGTAAGCGGAAAGTACGGATGCCAGCCGAGGCCGAAAGGCATCGGCGACGAACCGAGATTGGTTACGGCAAAGGTGGCGGTGAGACGGTTGCCTGCCACGCGAAAGTTTTGAGACGCCTCGTAGCGATAGGGAACAGGCTCAAGGGGCAGATGCGTATAGCCAAGCGTGAGATGATCCGCACCCTGTTCCAACACAGTCCAATCGCCCAGCCACCCATCGCCGTGGCAGTGGTGCGGATCGCCAACGGTGTTCGGTTCGAGCCGGTATTCGCGACCGCGGACCGTAAACCGGTTGCCACGCACGCGATTGGCGAAGGGCACCATGGGAAAGGCAGAAGACATGCCCGCGGTGGCGTCCGCCGCCGCCTCGCGTAGAAGCGGCACAGCACCCCCGCCCCCATTCCATTGCAGCTGCGTGAAGGCGCCGCCTACCGTGTTGAAGCGCGCTTCGAAGCCTTCCGCTTGGAACGTGACGAGCGCCATCCGGCGTCAGCGCCTGACGAGCGCGCGGGTGCGCAGGTTGTCGAGGAGAACGGCGAGCAGCAGGATCGAGCCGCGCACCAGATACTGGTAGAAGGCCTGGATATTGAGAAGATTCATGACGTTTTCGGCAATGCCGAGGATCATGACGCCGACGATCACCCCGCTCATCGAGGCGCGCCCCCCGGCAAGCGATACGCCACCCAGCACGCAGGCCGAGATCACCGAAAGCTCGAGGCCCGTCGCCGCATTGGGCTGGCCCGAGGTGATGCGCGACGCGAGCAGGATGCCGGCGACCGCGCAGACAAGTCCTTGCAAGGCGAATATCCAGATGCGGCTCCAGTCCACATCGACGCCCGCCAGCCGCGAGGCTTCTGGATTGCCGCCGATGGCCAGCGTATTGCGTCCGAAGACAGTGCGGTTGAGCACGAAGGCGAAGACCACGAACAATGCGGCCATGATCCAGACCGGCGTCGGGATGCCCAGAAAGCGGCTCAGTGCCAGCGAATAGAAGGTCGGATCGTTGATGCCGACGGCACGCCCGTCGGATGCCAGAAGCGCCAATCCGCGTACGATCTGCATGGTGGCAAGGGTGGTGATCAGCGCATTGATGTGGAGTTTGGCGATCACCACGCCATTGACGAGGCCGACCAGCGTTCCGGCCAGAAGAGCGGCGAGGAGACCCAGCGGGATCGAGCCCGTCGAGTTGGACACCATCACCGCGACCATGCCGGCGAAGGCGACGATCGAGCCCACGGAGAGGTCGAAGTCGCGCGAGGCGAGGCAGAACATCATGGTGCAAGCTACGATGCCGATCGTCACCACTGACTGCAGCAGCCCGAGGATGTTGCGCTCGGACAGGAAATTCGGAACCGTCAGCGAAACGACGGCGAAAGCCAGAACAAAAATAACGAGAAGCCCCTGCTCGCCGAGGAGCACGCGCTTGAGGGTGGCGGTCATGAGATCAAGCCCTTTGAGCAGCGGTTTGCGGGGTCTGTCGATCGGGCAGAGCGGCGGCCAGCAACACGCCTTCAGTGAATTCGCCGCGCTTGAACTCGGCTGCAATGCGGCGCTCGCACATGACGAGGATGCGGTCTGAAATGCCCATTACCTCCGGCAGTTCGCTCGACACCACGACGATGGCGACGCCCTGCTCGGCAAGACGGTAGAGGATGTCGTAGATTTCGGCCTTGGCGCCCACATCGATGCCGCGCGTCGGCTCGTCCACGATCAGGACATTGATGCCGGGCTCGGACAGCCAGCGGGCGAGGATCACCTTCTGCTGGTTGCCGCCCGACAGGTTGACGATATCCTGTCGCCGCGACGGCGTGCGGATACGCAAAGCCTCGATGAAGCGATCGGCAACGGAGGCTTCTCGGCGCGGATTGATCACACCGAGCGGCGAATAGTGACGGCGCGATGCGATCACCACATTCTCGCCGACCGAACGCCCCTGCACGATGCCGTCCGCCTTGCGGTCTTCCGGACAAAGCACGAGCCCTGCACGAATCGAGCGGCGGGGGCTGCCGAGCGCCAGCGGTGCGCCATCGAGAGCCACGCTTCCGCCGTTGGGCTGGTCAGCCCCGTAGACGAGGCGCATCAGTTCGGAGCGCCCAGCACCGACCAAGCCGAAGAAGCCGAGTATCTCGCCGGCTCGCGCTTCAAAGCTTGCCGGTTCCGGCACACGCGGGCCGTGAAGGCCTTGGACCGAAAGGCGCACGGCGCCACTCTCACGCGGCCGCCAGCCCCAGATATCGGCGATCTCGCGCCCGACCATTTCCGAAACGAGGCGGTCACGCGTTACGACTTCCATGGTCTCGTGGTGGGCGGCGAGCCTGCCGTCGCGCAGAACCGTGCAACCGTCGCAAAGGCGGAATATTTCGTCCAAGCGGTGCGAAACATAGATGATGACCTTGCCGGCTTGGCGCAGGCGGTCGATCAGGCGAAACAGCACCTCGCTTTCGCGCGAGGATAGCGACGAGGTGGGTTCGTCGAGCGCGAGCACGCGGGCGTCGATCATCACCGCCTTGGCGATCTCGATCATCTGCCGCTCGCCGATCGATAGGCTCGACACGCGGGCGCGAGGATCGACATCGATGCCGATCTCCTTCAGCACGCGGCCGACTTCCTCGAAAAGCGCACGAAAGCCCACCACGCCGCCTCTAGCTGGAAAGCGGCCGAGGCGCAGGTTCTCGGCCACCGACAATTCGGGAACGAGCTGCAATTCCTGATGCACCACCACGACACCGGCGTCGAAGGCATCGCGCGTGGACGCATAGGCCTGGGTGTTGCCGTCGATGCGGATTTCGCCTTCGTCGGCGCGCTGGTCGCCCGACAGCAAGCGGATCAACGTAGATTTGCCCGCGCCATTCTCGCCCATCAGCCCGTGAACGCTGCCTTTGCGCACGCCGAAGCTGACGGACGACAAGGCCTTGACGCCCGGGTAGGTCTTGGAAATATCGGAAAACTCGAGAAACGCCATCCGCCTATGCCCGAACATGTCTCTGCCGGCAGCATTCGCGCAGCCGGCAGAGAAATCGCTGATTACTGGATACCGAGTTCCTTGCGCACGGCCTCGTAGTCGCCGCGCGTGGCGAGCTGGCCGCTGGTAAGAATCAGCTTTTCCGGCTCCTTGTCGTTGGCAATCCACTCATACATGTTCAGCGCCGTTTCATAGCCGTGACGCTTGGGACTGATGATCACGGTGCCGAAGAAGCCGGTCGGGCTGGGCTTCTTGAACTCGTTGATCGCCGACTCCGCCCCACCGATGCCGACGCCGATCACGTTCTCGGCAGGAATGCCCACGCCTTCGGTCGCGCGCACCGCGCCCAGCACCGCCTCGTCGTTCAGGCCGACCGCGATCCAGTGCTTAATCTCAGGATGGGCGTTGACCACGGTGGTCGCTGCATTGAGCGCGGCTTCGGTGTCGGTCTTCGCCTGCGGCGCGTTGAAGATATTGGCTGCAGGAAAACCTGCCTTCTCGATCACCGAGGTGGCGCCCGTCACGCGGTCCACTGCCGTCGGCAACTGGTCATAGGAAACCTTGATGGCGCCCACTTCCGCCATGTTCCAGTTGCGCTTCTTTATCTCGTCCACGATGGCCTGACCGACGGCCTCGCCGATCTTGGTGGCGGAAATACCCATATGCGGCACGTCCTCAATGGGCTGTCCACCATTGTCGACCAGACGGTCGTCCACGGTCATCAGCTTAAGGTCGTTGGCGGCGGCCTTGGCGACGATGCCGGGCCCAAGCTTTACATCGGGCGTGCAGATGATGAAGCCCTGCGCGCCCTGTGCACCTAGATTGTCGATGGCCGACTGCACCTTTTCGCCGTCCTCGGCGCCAATTTCGACCAGCGTGAAGCCCTTTTCCTTGGCTGCCTCCTGGGCAAATTTCCACTCATCCTGAAACCAGGGCTCTTCTGGCTGCTTCACAACGAAGCCGATTTTCACGTCCTGTGCGAAGGACGCGCTTGATGCCAAAAGCAGTGCCGCGCCCGCCAGAACGGCGCGCTTCCAAAACTTCATGATTTCCTCCCAAATATGTCAACCGCCCGGGGGCAGTTCACCAATTCATAGGCCCGATTGGTCAGACTCGTCAATATTAGAGTATGACTTATTCAGTAGGTTGTCTGAAGTTTACAATTGCGTCAGAGAAGGAAAATATCGGCAGAAAGGAAAGACCGTGCCAGCAACCGCAGCCAGGGCCTTTTCCGAGCCCAAGCCGCAATCACGACCCAAGCCACGGGTGGGGCGCGATTTCGTGGCTGCACTTGCCCGACTGATCGTCGAAGATCGCTTCCCCCCAGGCTCGACCCTGCCACGCGAACAAGACCTGTGTTCAGAATTCGCGATTAGCCGCACGGTGGTGCGCGAGGCGCTGAAAACCCTCGAATCCAAGGGGGTCGTCCGTTCCCGCCCACGCGCAGGCACGCTTGTACGCGAGCGCGTCGAATGGAACTTGCTCGATGCCGACTTGCTCGATTGGATGGGTGACGCAGTGGTAGACAGCGAACTGCTGGCATCCGTGCTTGAAGCCCGCCGCGCGGTGGAACCGTTCGCAGCCGAGTTGGCCGCGAACCGCGCGAGCCTTTCGGATGTCGCAGCGCTTTATCGAGCTTGGGAAGCCATGCGGGATGCCAGGCCCGACGACAATGCAGCCTTCACCGCGGCGGATGTCGAATTTCATCGTGTGCTGCTGCACGCGAGCGGCAATCGTGTCTTCATCCAGCTTTCCGGCGTGATCGATGCCGCGCTCACCCGCGCGCTAGACCGCGCCAACCGCTCCGTGCACACGCATCAGGAAACGGTCGAGGTTCATGGCCGCCTAGTGGAAGCCTTGCGCATGCGCGACCGCGAGGCCGCGCGCAAAGCTTCAGAAGACATCCTTGCGACCGCTGCGCGCGATCTCAAGCAGATGGAATAACCTCTTCTGAAAGCCCTCAACTTAACAGTCAGGTTTGACACCGGATATGGCTGCTGTATCGGGTGGCAACCCTTCGCCAGTCTTAGACACGGCCGAACATGGTCCCGCCATCGCAGACCGTTGCGGTTGACAAAGATGATGCCGCTCAACACCCGCCGATCATCGACACCCAGCCTGCCATGGCTCTTTAAAAAGAACGGCCGCAAGCGCTCCATCTGCTCGTCCGTCAGCCAGAACGGGTCGCTCATCTGCAGTCTCCTTGCGGAGCCTGAATCAGATCGACACCCCATATCAGTAGGTCCTGAGCCTAGGCCCCCATCGACCGCAAGGCACACGGCGCTCACAAGAGAAGCACTATTCATCTGAGATCATGAAGAGGGCGGCAAGTGCGCTCTCTTAGGGTCGCGAGTTCGCTTGGATGCAGTCCAGCGTTCGGGCGCGCCGCACCAGAGATCAGCCGGATCCCATGAAAGCGAAGCATTAAGCTATATGAAAGGAGGAGCCCAAACTACCCGCTGTGGTAGCCGCCATCCACTGGCAGGGTAACGCCCGAAATGAAATTGGCTGCCGGTGACGAGAGAAACAGTGCGGCGCCAACAAGGTCGTTGATGCTGCCCCAGCGCTTGAGCGCGGAACGGTCGGCAATGCGAGCCTCGTCCGCTGGATTTTCCCACAGAGCTCGGGTCATGTCGGTACGGTGGTAACCAGGCGCAATCGCATTGACGCGGACGCCGTTCTTGCCGAAGCGGTGTGCGAGTGCGCGTGTGAGGCCGACAATGCCGGTTTTGCTCGCGGTATAGGCGGGCACTTCCGCATCGGCCAGATAGCTCAGCATTGAGGCAAAGTTGACAACGGAACCTCTACTTGCCTCGAGCTTCGGCAAAGCTGCCATGGTCAAACGGAAGGCGCTGTTGAGATTGACGTCCATGACGTCGAGAAACGCGTCTTCAGTCCACTCTGCGCCCGGACGCGCTATGCCTTGGGCGTTGACGAGCACATCGACAACCGGCTGGCGCGCCATGAACGCATCTACCGCCGACCTGTCGCGCACGTCGAGCGCCTCGAAACGTACGTCCTTATTGGCAGGGTCTTGTTCGCTCGCGACAATCTTTTGAGCTGAGCTGCCCGTTGCTACCACATGGGCGCCGAGGCTTGCGAAACCCCGCGCGATCGCCTGGCCGATGCCGCTCGAGGCGCCTGAGACGATCACATGCCGGCCTTGAAACAGGTCGCGCGCGAAGCTTGCCACTAATGCCTCCATGATGCTTTCCTCCTCGCTTCGTTCAGATCAGCGCTGTCAACGCTTCGACCACCATCGCTGGCGTCACTGGAATGGGCTCGTTGTGGATGATCTCGCCTGAACGGCAGGCCCGCGCGGCGATGGTTTGCAGCTTCTCTTCGGTCGCATCCTTGATGCCGATGTCGCGCAAGCGCACCGGCAGGCGAACGCTTTCGCAGAAGGCACGGACGCGGGCCAACTCGGCTTCTTCCTTGTGAAGCTTGAGCCCTGCGAGCACGCCGATCGCAACCTTCTCACCATGGAGATGGTGATGCACATCTTCGAGTTCGCAGAGCCCGTGATGGATGGCATGGGCAGCAGCCACCCCGCCCGACTCAAAACCGATGCCGGAGAGAAGGATATTAGCTTCGACCACGCGTTCGAGCGCGGGGCCTGCTGTTTTGGCGTCGCATTCGGCGAGCGCGTCCGCTCCGAACGCGAAGATAGCATCACGGCAGGATGAGGCGACCGTAAAAGCTAGAGGCAGCCCCGGCATGCCAAGGCAGTTGTGCGCGCCACTCTGTCGGCAGCTTTCAGCTTCGTAGAAGGTCGCGAGCGCATCGCCGATGCCTGCCGCCAGAAAGCGCGCGGGGGAATTGGCGATGATCGCCGTGTCGGCCAGAACGAGGTCAGGATTGCGCGGCAGGAAGCTGTCATAGGCGACCGTGCCGTCGTCGTTATAGACCACGGCCAACGCGCTGCACGGCGCATCCGAGGCAGCGATAGTCGGCACGACGATAACGGGCAGAGCGCAGTCTCGCGCGGCAGCCTTGGCGGTGTCGATCGCCTTGCCACCACCGGCACCCACGATCACGCCGGCCCCATGGGCTCTTGCGGCTTCCACCATCCGGCGGATTTCGGATTCGGAACACTCACCGCCATGTTCGAATATTTGCGCTTCGACATGTCCTCGCATCGCGGTTTCGACCGGTTCGCGCAGAAACGCGACCACGCCTTTGTCGAGAACTACAAGCGCGTGTGGAGCGAAGGCCATCGCCTCCACGCCGAGGCGATCGAGAATACCCGGGCCCTGCAGGTAGCGGCCGGGAAAGCGAACTCCCTTGACCATGCTGCTTCCCTTACCAGCAGACATAGCCGCCATCCGCCAGAACGATCGATCCGGTCATGAGGCTCGAGGCGTCGCTGGCCAGGAACAGGATCACGGACGCCACCTCGTCGGTGCGGCCCAGCCGGTTCATTGGAGTGCCGCCGACCCAGTGGCGGTACATCTCCGGATCGTCATAGACATAAGCGTTCATCTCGGTCTCGATATAAGTCGGCGCAACCGAGTTCACGCGCACGCCACGCGCACCCCATTCCGCCGCAAGCGAGCGCGTCAGGTGATGAACGCCAGCCTTGGATGCGTTGTAGTTCGCCTGCTCCTGCGGCCGGTTGACGATGAAACCCGACATCGAGCCGACATTGACGATGGTTCCCGAACCGCGTTCCAACATGGCCTTGCCGAACGCTCGACAGCACCAGAAGACGCCGTTGAGATTGACGTCGATCACCTTTTTCCAGATATCGTCGGCCATCGTCTCGGCTGGATGGTTGGAGATCGCGATGCCGGCATTGTTGACGAGAACGTCGACCTGGCCGTGACGCGCAAGGATCGTTTCGCAGACCGTTTCCACGGCGCGCGCATCAGTCACGTCAAGCTGCTCGCCTTCCACCTTGTAGCTCTTCGCCGCGAGGCTTTCGACCGCGCCACGGAGAAGTTCATCATTCATGTCGGTGAGAACGACGGTGGCCCCGGCTTCGGCGAGCGCTTCCACGGCGGACAGGCCGATGCCGCGCGCAGCACCCGTCACCACGGCGACTTTGCCGGTCAGCTTGAACTTGTCGAGATACATGCTTGATGCCTTTCGGTCGGCGAGATGATGATCAGGGCGCGGAAGTCAGGCCAGCGTGTCGAGATCGTCGTAGAGGGCTTGAGAGTGGTGGTAGAGCTTTTCCCAGACCACCTGCATGTGCCGGTAGGTGTCCACCCAGCGCGGATCGGGCGTGATCTCGCGTCCGTAGCGTACGAGCGCCGAGGCGGCAGCCGTCGCTGACGAGAAGCGACCGGTCGCCACGCCTGCCATTGCCGCGCAGCCGATCAGGCCGCATTCCGCTTCTTCGGGCACGAGAATTGGTGTGTTATAGGCGCTGGCCTTGATCTTGAGCCAAAGCTCGGTCCGCGATCCGCCGCCCGAGGCAATGATGCGCTCGGGCGCGCCACCTGCGATTTCGTTCATCATGCGTAGATGCCGCGCGACACCGAAAGCGACACCCTCGAGCACCGCGCGGTGCAGGTGAGCAAGCCCGTGCGACGCCGCAATACCGAAGAACTGTGCACGCGCGTTGCGATGCGTACCGAACCGTTCACCGGTTAGATAGGGCATGAACAAGAGACGATCGGAGCCGGCAGGCGCTTTCGCGGCTTCCGCCACGATATCGGCATAGGACAATGCCTTGTCGTGAAAGGCGCGGCGCGCCCAGCGCATTCCATCGCCGCCGGTTTCGAGCAGCATGAAGGCACCCCAGTCGCCTTCCACCGTGCCGATATTGGAGATTTCAGGGTGAAGCAGCGGGTCCTCGGTGACAAGGGTCACAATGCAGGACGTGCCGAGCATTTCAGAGCCGAGGCCGGGACGGCATACGCCCGAGCCCAGAAGGGCCACCGGAAAATCGCCGCCACCCACAAGAACAGGTGTTCCCTCGCGCAAGCCCGTCTCGGCGGCCGCAGCGGCGTTTACGGTGCCCAGAATGTCGAGTGAGTTGCGGATGGGCGCAAGCTTGGCACGATCGAGCCCGAGCCGCTCGCAGATTTCGCCCGACCAGTCTCCGGTTCCCGGATTCATCAGGAACGAGCACGCGGCTTCCGTGCGGTCCATGGCCGGCAAGCCCGTCAGCCGAAAATTCACATAGTCCTTGGGCATGAGGACGGCACTGGCGCTCGCATAAGCTTCCGGATCGTTGTCGCGGATCCATTGGAGCTTGAAGGCGGGCCAAGCGGGCGTGGGCGGATTGCCGGTCTTGGAAAGATACTCGCTCGGGTCGTTTCGCGCCTCGAAGAGAGAAACGAAATCCATGGTGCGCTTGTCGTTCCAGAGCGGCACGGCCTCGCGCGTCAGGTTGCCGGCGCTGTCGATCAGAACCGTGCCATGCATCTGGCCGCAGGCGGCAACCGCCGCAATCCGATCGCGCGCGCCGGGAAGCGCGTCCAGCACTTTTCGCACCGACACGACAACGCCTTTCCACCAATCGGCGGGGCGCTGTTCGGACCAGCCGAAAGCCGGCACGATCTGATCGTGCTCGCGCACGGACACTGCGAGAATGCGGCCTGCTTCGTCGACCAGGCCGGCACGGACGCTGCCCGTTCCGACATCGATGGCAAGAGTGAGGTCATTAGCCATGGGGATGCGAGGCAGGTTCAGCGGCGGAAGAAGGTCGAGCCGTACTGCAACAGCATGGCACCAATGATGATGACGCCCATGAAGACCTGCTGGTGGTAACCGGGCACGCTGGCGAGGTTCATCAGATTGGCGATGATGCCGAGCACGAAAACGCCGATAAAGGTATTGATGGCCCCACCACGCCCGCCCATCAGGCTCGCGCCGCCGATGACGACGGCTGCGATGGCGTCGAGCTCTGCGCCCACGCCGACGGTTGCCGAACCGATGCCCGTGCGGCTGCTGGAGATGATACCGGCTGCGGCAGCGAGAACACCGGAAATGACATAAACGGACACGACATAGCGCGACACGCCGATGCCCGAGAGGCGCACGGCTTCCGCGTTAGAACCGATGGCTTTCACCATGCGGCCGAAGCGTGTGAAGGCGAGAACGAGACCGGCCAGTACGAAGACGGCGAGCATCAAGAGAACGGGTTGCGGCATGCCGAGCGCATAGCCCGAGCCGAAGCGTGTGATGAAGGCGCCGGCTTCGCCCATGCGGATCGGCTGACCGCCTGAAGCAATCAGCGCGGCACCGCGTGCGATCGTCATGACAGCGAGCGTCGTGACAAAGGGTGGCAGGCGCAGATAGGCGACAAGCAGGCCCGAAAGCAGACCGAAGGCGCCGCCGATAGCAAGCGTCGCGACGACCGCAAGACCGGGTGCCATCTGCTGCACGAGAATGGCCGAAGCGACGCTGCCCAGCGCTGCAATGGAACCGACCGACAGGTCGATGCCGCGCGTCAGGATGACGAACAGCATGCCGACCGCCATCAGGCCGGTGCCCGAAATCTGGCGCAGAACGTTGAGCAGGTTGCGCTCGGTCAAGAACACGTCCGACATCGAGCGCGCGACAACGAGGAGCACGACAAGAATGACCACCGTGCCGTAGCGATGCATGAGATCGCCGAAATCGATGCGCCGCGCAGGCGCGTCTCCAGAACGGGGGCTGGTGTCGGCGGTGGTGGTCGTCTGGGTCACGATTTTTCTCGCTTCAATGCGCGGCAGCGGCGGCAGGAGCCGTCATCGCGAGCTTCAGCATGTTTTCTTCCGAATAATCGGCAGGCAGGAGACTGCCGGTCAGGCGCCCTTCGCGCATCACCAGCACGCGGTCGCACAGGCCGAACAGTTCGAGATGCTCCGAAGAGATCACGAGAACGGCGCGGCCTTCGGCGGCAAGCGACTTGATGAGCGAATAGATTTCGGTTTTGGCACCAACATCGACGCCGCGCGTCGGCTCGTCGAAGATCAGGATGCGGCCGCCTGCGTGAAACCACTTGGCGAGCACGACCTTCTGCTGGTTGCCGCCCGACAAGCTCGACACGGGTGCGTCCATGCTGGCGGCCCGGATGCGCAGACGGTCCGACAGGGCCTTGACCGCAGAACGCTCGGCCGAGCGCCGGACGACGCCAAAAAGGTTCACGAGCGGCGACAGGCGCGCCATGGTGGCGTTGACCCGGATCGGGAAGTCCAGAACGACGCCCTGCTCCTTGCGGCTCTCGGGAACAAGGCCGATGCCGGCCTTGACCGCATCCTTCGGATGGGTCGGGTTTATTTCATTGCCTTCCACGAGGATCTTGCCGCTTTCGCGATGATCGGCGCCGAAGATCAGGCGCACGAGCTCGGTCCGGCCCGCGCCCACCAGGCCGCCGAGGCCGACGATCTCGCCGGCGCGCACGCTCAGCGAAACGTCGCGGACGCGGGCGCCGCGTGTCAAACCCTCCACCCGCAGCAGTTCAGGGCCGACCGCGCGCTCCACATTCTCGCCGAACAGCGCGCTGAGCGGACGCCCGACCATCATGCGGATTACGTCGGGGATCTCGACCGCGTTGCGCTCGACGGTCTCGACGGAAGCGCCGTCCTTCATGATGGTCATGCGGTCGGCAATGCGGAAAACTTCGTCGAGGCGGTGCGAGATGTAAACCACGCCGACACCCTGGCGACGCAAACCGTCGATGATGCCCAGAAGACGCTCGGCGTCCTGGCCCGACAGCACGGCGGTCGGCTCATCGAAGACAATGATGCGCGCGTTGCGCGAAAGCGCCTTGGCGATCTCGACCACCTGCTGATAGGCCACAGACAGATCGCGCACGATGGCATTCGGCTTGATGTCGAAGCCCAGGCGCTCGATCAATTCACGGGCGCGGCGGTTCAGTGTCTTCCACGAAACGATGCTTGGGATTTCCGAAAGAAAGATGTTCTCGGCGACCGACAGGTCGCTCGCCAGCGCCATTTCCTGATGGATGACGACAACACCCTTCTTCATGGCGTCCGTCGGGCTGCGCAGTTCGACTGGCGCTCCGTCCATCACGATCTCGCCGCCGTCGGGCTGATGCTCACCACCCAATACGCGCATCAGGGTCGACTTGCCCGCACCGTTTTCGCCTAGAAGCGCATGGACCTCGCCTGCTTTCAGGCTGAAATCCACGCCGCGCAGCGCGTGAACGCCGCCGAAGGATTTCCTGATGCCTTGAAGCCGAACGAGTTCTGTCATGAAATCATCTGCGTGGAAGGTGAGAAATGGGGAAGAACCGGCAGCGAAAGGCTATCTTTCCGCTGCCGGCCTCGTTTATCGCCCTGGGAGGCGTTGCGCGATCAGAACACTGCGTCGGGCTTGTAATACTGCTCGACATTACCCTTCGTGATGGCGACGGGGGTGGTGTAGGTGGTCTTGGGCGTGCTGGCGGGCAGCTCCTCGTCGATCGCCTTCTTGGCGAGATCGACGGCGGTCGCGGCCACGAGGGCTGGATCGTTGAGGCCGGTTGCGCCGTACTTGCCGTCCTTGATCATCTCGAGCGCTTCCTTCTGGCCGTCGGCCGCAGCTACGAGAAGCACGTCATCGAGCTTGTTTGCAGCTTCTAGCGCCTTCCGAGCACCG
This sequence comes from Mesorhizobium liriopis, assembly GCF_024053505.1. Taxonomy (GTDB): domain Bacteria; phylum Pseudomonadota; class Alphaproteobacteria; order Rhizobiales; family Rhizobiaceae; genus Mesorhizobium_B; species Mesorhizobium_B liriopis. The sequence goes on from NZ_JAMXQS010000003.1 coordinate 259,370, forward strand.
AGCACCATGGAATCGTTTTCGCCGAGCACAACGTTCACGTCCGGATGCGCGGTGAGAATGTCTTCCATCGCCTTCAGGCCGCCTTCGTTGTTCCAAAGACCCCAGCCCTGGCCGACGACCTCGAACTTCGCCGAACCGCCATTGCGGAGCTGGCCTTCGAGCAGGCCGGCGAGCACGCCCAAGCGACGTTCCTGGCCGACTTCATTGCCCTGATCGCCCGACAGAAGCGCGATCTTGAGGTCCTTGCCCTTAGTGTTGTCGGCGATCCAGCCCCCCACCAGCATGCCATTCTGCATGTTCGACGACTGAACCAGCGTCACGAAATCGGCGCTCGGGTCGAGTGTGGAGTCGATCACGAAGACCTTGACGCCCGCAGCTGTCGCCGCATTGACGGCCGGCACCAGGCCCTGACTGTCGCGCGGGTTGATGATGAGAGCGCCAATGCCCTGCGCCACCATGTCCTCGACGTCGGAAACCTGCTTGTTCAGGTCGTTCTGCGCATCGGACGCGATCACCGTGCAGCCGATCTCCTCGGCGCGCTTTTTGGCTGAAACATCCTGAGCCGCGAAATATGGCGCGTCGAGTGTTTTCATGGAAATGCCGATCTTGCAGTCGGCGGCCTCGGCGGCGCCGACGCTCAGCAGCGAGGCGGCCGCGAGCAGAGCCAGCTTCACAGGGGTCTTCATAGGTTCTCCTCCGTTTTCAGGGCGTGACGACGACCGGTCACGAGCCGTTCGAATGCGACGGTTGTATGTAGCTTAGTTACAAGAAATGTATGGGTCAACGTATCTCAAAGCCCAAAACCGGATTTATTCGTGCTGCAATGCAACATAAACAGCCTATTGATGCGTCATCGATTTCCAATTATGTAATTTCACTACGCATTCGTATATGTCGAATGACCGAAATTGGAGACAGTCACTTGAAGCTTTTCGAGCCAGCGAGCTGCCAGATCGATCTGGCGAGCGGGACCATGTCAGGCGCGAGTGGCCATTACGAGAAGCGCTTGAGCGACCTCGACGGCCTTTATCTCGATGACGCTGCCCACAAGGCGCTTCTGAGCGAGAAAGGCGATGTCGTGGTTTATGAGGTCGGCGACTTTCGCCCCTCCGCCGTGGCTGGCGACATGATCTTCGGCCTGACCCGTATGGTGCCGGGCCTCGTCGGCGAGGAGTTCTTCCTGACTCGCGGCCACATTCACGCCAATGCCGACCGTCCGGAAGTCTATTACGGCCAGAAGGGCCACGGCCTGATGCAGCTCGAATCGCCCGAAGGCGAGACGCGGATCGTGGAGATCGCGCCGCAGACCGTGTGCTACGTGCCCCCCTTCTGGATCCACCGTTCCGTCAACACCGGCAGCGAGGAACTGGTGATGATGTTCGCCTACCCCGCCGATTCCGGCCAGGACTACGGCATCATCGAACGCTCAGGCGGCATGCGCCACCGCGTGATGCGCAACGGACAGAACGGTTGGCGGCTCGTGGACAACGCCGCCTACAAGCCCCGCGCCCGAGCCGTGGTCGACGCGCTGATGCGCGCGGCGGCCTGACGCGGAAGGAGCGCAGATCATGACATCCTCTTCCACCGACCCCCTTGAGCTCATCGCCAGTCTTGGCGTCGTTCCCGTCATTGCCATCGAGCGAGCAAGCGATGCCGTGGCGCTGGCCGACGCCCTTCTCGAAGGCGGCCTGCCCGTGGCCGAAATCACCTTCCGAACCCAAGCCGCGGCAGACGTGCTTGCCGCCATCCGCGACGCACGGCCCGAACTCTGCATCGGTGCCGGCACCGTGCTCGATGAAGCGCAGCTCGCCCGCGCCATTGAAGCCGGCGCGCGCTTCGGCCTCGCGCCCGGCTTCGACCAGGGGATCGTCGAGGCGGCGAAGCACGCTTCCCTGCCCTTCTGCCCCGGCATCATGACGCCGTCCGACCTGACAGCCGCCGCGCGTTCGGGCGTGCGTCTCGCCAAGTTCTTTCCGGCAGGCGCCGCCGGCGGGCCCCTCTTCCTTGAAGCCATCGCAGCCCCCTTCGCCCATCTGGGCATCCGCTTCATTCCGACAGGCGGCGTCAGCGAAAACACGATCGGCGACTGGCTGAAGCTCAAAAGCGTGATGGCGGTCGGCGGCACCTGGATCGCCCGCACCGACGACATCCGCGAAGGCCGCTTCGGCGCCATCATCGCCAAGGCCAGGGCGGCGGTTGCCGTGGCCCGTCAGGCCCTGGAGGCACGCTCGTGACCTACACGCCCGCGACCCGACCAACGCTTTATTTCATCGGCGTCACCACCGCCAAAAGCTCGATCATGAAGGTGTTTCCGGCTTGGGCCGCCTTTCTCGGTCTCGAAAACGCGGTGATCAAGGGGATCGACTTTCCCCTTCACGCCGATCCCGCGGCCTATCGCGAGGCAGTCGAGTTCATTCGCGACGACCCGCTCTCGCTCGGCGCCCTAGTCACCACGCACAAGATCGACCTGTTCCACGCCGCGCGCGACCTGTTCGACGTGATCGACCCGCATGCGCGGCTGATGGGCGAAACGAGCTGCATCTCCAAGCAGCACGGCAAGCTCGTCTGTCATGCCAAGGACCCGATCTCCTCGGGCCTCGCCATCGACGGCTTTCTCGGTCCCGACTATTTCGCGAAGACCGGCGCCGAGCTGTTCTCAATGGGCGCGGGCGGGTCTACGATCGCCATCACCTGGCACCTGATGCGGCAAAGCCGCGGCGCCGACGTGCCCGCGCGCATCGTCGTCACCAACCGCAGCCAGCACCGGCTCGACGAGATCAGAAAGATCCATCAGGACGTCGCTTCGCATGTTCCCGTCAACTACGTGCTGGCGGAGGAGCCTTCCGCCAACGATGCCGTGCTGGCCGGCCTCAAGCCCGGCTCGCTGGTAATCAACGCCACGGGTCTGGGCAAGGACGCCCCCGGGTCGCCGCTGACCGATGCCGCGATCTTCCCGCGCGAGGCCATCGCCTGGGACCTCAACTATCGCGGCGATCTCGTTTTTCTGAGCCAGGCACGCCGGCAGGAAACCGAGCGCGCGCTTCGGATCGAGGATGGCTGGACCTATTTCCTGCATGGCTGGACGCAGGTGATCGCCGAAGTCTTTCACGTCGAGATCCCGACTTCGGGGTCACGTTTCGGGCGGATTTCCGAGATCGCCATTGAGGCGGCAAAGGCATGAGCGCGACCCCTGAACGCATTCTGGTCACGCCCCGCTCGCTTACCGCCGAGCCCCATCGCGAAGTCGAGCGCATGCGCGAGGCCGGCTTCGACATCGTTTATTCCACGCCCGGCAAGACCCCGAGCGAGGACGAACTGATTTCGCTGGTGCCCGATTGCGTGGGCTGGCTGGCTGGCGTCGAGCCGGTCTCCGAACGCGTGATCGCGGCAGCGTCCAGGCTGCGCGTGATCAGCCGCAACGGGGTCGGCACGGACAATCTCCCCATTCCTTTCCTTCAAGCGCGCGGCATCGCGGTAGCCATCGCCGAGGGCGCCAATTCCATGGGCGTCGCCGAACTCGCCATCGGCCTGATGTTTTCGGCCCTGCGCGCCATTCCGCAGGCCGATGCCGGCATCAAGCAGGGCGCATGGCCCCGGCGGCGCGGCATCGAGATTCATGGCCGGACCGTGGGCGTGGTGGGCTGCGGTGCGATCGGGCGCGAGGTCGCGCGCATGGCGGCTGGTTTGGGCGCGAACGTCGTCGGCTTCGATCCGGCAGAACCCGAGTTGGGCCTTTCCCCCGAACGCTTCCGCTTCGCGAGCCTCGACGCACTGCTTTCCGCCTCCGACGTGGTGACCCTTCATTGCCCGATGCCACGCAATGGGGCGGCGCTCATCGACGCGAAGGCCCTTGCCGGCATGAAAGCGGAAGCCGTTCTCATCAATACGGCGCGTGCCGGTCTCGTGAACGAGACCGCGCTCAAGAGCGCTCTCGATGACGGGCGGCTCTTCGCCTATGCGACCGACGTGTTCAGCGAGGAGCCGCCGAAAGAACGCGCCATCGCAGACCATCCGCGCGTGATCGCGACCAGCCATATCGGCGGCTTCACCGAAGAAAGCGTGGACCGCGCCACCTCGATTGCCGCGGCTAACATTCTGCGGCATCTGCGCAGCGACGCGCGAATGCCGGCATGAAAGCCACACTTTCCGCCATCCCATTCGAGAACGACGGCGATGATACGCTGCTCGTCAGGCTGCGGGCCGCGCCCCGACCCGGCACACGGCTTTTCTGGCTGGGTCAGGCCGGCTTCGTCATCGAGACTGCCGGCCGACGGCTGGTGATCGACCCCTACCTGTCCGACTCTCTGGCCGAAAAATACCGCAACAAGCCCTTCTCGCACGAACGCCTCATGCCGCCCCCCGTGCAGGCGGACGCGCTGGGCACGGTCGATCTGGTGCTCGTGACCCATCACCACACCGATCACATGGACGCCCAGACGCTGCAGCCCCTGTTGCGCGCCGCGCCTCAAAGCCGGCTCGTGGTTCCCGCAGCGTCCACAACCCTCGCCTTGGAGCGCGGCGACGTCGAAAGCAACCGCCTGCTACCCATAGATGCGGGCGAAACCATCGAACCGTTCCCGCACCTGCGGATCACCGCGACGCCCGCCGCGCACGAAACCCGAGACCTGGACGAGAACGGCCGCCACCGCTTTCTCGGCTATCTCGTCGAAAGCGACAATGACTGCCGCATCTGGCATTCCGGTGACTGCGTGCCGTTCGAGGGGCTCGCCGAAACCGTGGCCGCCCTCAGTCCGACGGTCGCGCTTCTACCCGTCAACGGCCGAAAGAAAGAGCTTTCCGCACAAGGCATCGCGGGCAATTTCACGGTCGAGGAAGCCATTGCCCTGGCGCGAGCAACCGTCGCGCAGGCGATGATCGCGCATCATTACGGGATGTTCGCCTTCAACACGGCACGCCCTGAAGACATCGACCGCGCCGCCGAAACGGCCCCGCTCACGGTGATGCGCGCGGAACTGGGAACATGCTACGCATGCGGCTGATGCCCTTCCTTTCATTGTGATAGGCTGATGGCATCCACGCGGATTGCGGAACCACGATGCAGCGCGAAACACGCACCGAAAACCAGAACGGCTCGATGCCCAACATCATCGAGGTCGTGCGGACCAGCTTTCACGACCTGCGCAAATCGGACCGCAAGGTCGCCGAAGCCGTTCTGGCCGACCCGCGCCGCATCCTCAACGCAACGGTGGCCGAACTGGCGGCGCTTGCCGAGGTCAGTCAGCCGACGGTAATCCGCTTCGCGGCAGCCGTGGGCTGCGCGGGCTTTCCCGATTTCAAGCTGCGCCTCGCCCAGGCGCTCGCGCTCGGCACACCCGCCACGCATTCCGTGCTCCTCGACACGGACACGCCCGAAGCCGTGACGGAAAAGATCTTCGATTACACGATGACCAGCCTCGACTGGGCTCGCAACCATCTCGACCGCAAGGCGCTCAACGACGCCATCGACATTCTGACGGCCGCGCGCTCCATCGAGTTCTTTGGCTTCGGCGCGTCGGGCATCGTGGCCCGCGACGCGCAGCAGAAATTTCCGCTCTTCGGTGTTCCCTGCGGCGCCCAGCTCGACTCGCATCAGCAGTTCATGGTCGCCTCCATGATGGATCCAGCCGATGTCGCGGTGGTGATATCCAACACGGGAAGCACTCAATCCATCTTGCGCGTGGCCCAGACTGCGCGCGGTTCGGGCGCCAAGGTTATCGGCTTGATCGGCTCCGACTCGCCTCTGATGCACTATTGCGATGTGTCGCTGCTCGTACGTACGCTCGATAACACCAATATGTATACGCCCACGACGTCACGTATCGCGGCGCTGGTCGTCATCGATATTCTATCTACCAGCGTCGCTTTGAGACGCGATCCAGAACACAAAAAGCAGGTCGCCAGCATGAAGCGTCGGCTCCAGGAGTTCAGAGGAATCGACGCAGTCTGACGCTCGGTCTTGCTCGATCATCACGGCCGTGCAGTACTTCCAATCAGGGCAATCGCTGATCAAGCTGCATCAGTGAGCTCCACGGGTCGATCCTCAAGCGTCTCATCCGGCTTACGAGGTTCTTCAATCCGAACCGACTGGACTGGACACCATCATGGGCTCCTACCATGTCAGCGGCGTTGAGACGGGCGCCCCCGCCCTGTCCCGTGTCGAGTAGGCCGCAACCGCTGTCGCACCTCGTCCGTTGCGCAAATAATCGACGAAGATGCGACCTGTGCGTGAGCGCATGGCAATGCTGGCCGTGTAGCGCTCCAGACCGTCCTTCGCTATCCACATCAGGCGATGCAATTGGGGATGCCACGTGAATTGTTCGCTCGGATTGTCCCGGCGCTCTTCTGACCAACGATCGTAGAGTGGGCCGCCAGTGCATGGGCTATTTGGTTGGTGATCGAGCGTGATCCGCTTCGCAGGTCCGCCCACTGTGATTCCAATTCAGCAAGCTCAATGGCCAGCTTACGCTTCGCTTCCGCCGGGTCTCGGGTCCCGAGGCTTTGCGTGACTTCCTTGCGGCCCAAAGTGGACACAAGATCCTGCGGGACGCGTTTTTGAAGCCAGTAAATGCCAGTGCGGGGATGCTTGAAAGGACGGCTCATCGCCAAGCTCATGTGTAGCACCCGTGCGTAGCACTCGGGTCGCGTAAGCACATGTTTTTGCTGATTTTACTGTGTCGTCAAGCACTGTGGGAGTGCTTGGTGCCCAGAAGAGGACTCGAACCTCCACGCCTCGCGGCACACGGACCTGAACCGTGCGCGTCTACCAATTCCGCCATCTGGGCAGGCGAGAGGGGGTGTAGTGGGGCGGGTGGGGCCTGTCAACGGGGAATCTTGTGAGGGACGATTTCCGTTTCGTCAGGCGGGTGCGGACGGGCGTTGTGCCTGATGGATCGTGAGTTGGTGCGGCTGTTCACAGCCTTTTCGCAACTCCGGAGGCGGAAGGTGCCGGCGCGTCGGCAAAGCTGAGGACGCGCCGGGAAACAGGCAAGAAGATGTGATGGCCGTTGCTTAGACGGCCGCCAGAATTTCCTTGGAGGCGACCGTGGAATCCGCATTGAGGCGGTAGACGATGGGGACGCCGGTGGCGAGTTCGAGATTGACGATGTCGGGGCCGGCGATGCCTTCGAGCGCCATGATCAGCGCGCGCAAGGAGTTGCCGTGAGCGGCAACCAGAACGGTTTGCCCGCGCAGCACATGCGGCTGGACCTCATGGATGTAATAGGGCCAGACGCGCGCGCCGGTGTCCTTCAGGCTTTCACCACCGGGCGGGGGCACGTCATAGGAGCGGCGCCAGATATAGACCTGTTCCTCGCCCCATTTGGCGCGGGCGTCGTCCTTGTTGAGGCCTGAGAGGTCACCATAGTCGCGCTCGTTGAGCGCTTCGTTGCGGACGGTTTCGAGACCGGACTGGCCGAGCTCGTCGAGCACGATCTGGCATGTGTTCTGCGCGCGCTTGAGCGCGGAGGTGAAGGCGATATCGAATTTGAGACCCTTCGCCTTCAGGCGCTGGCCGCCGGCGAGCGCCTCAATGCGGCCCGTTTCGGTCAGCTCGACGTCGCGCCAGCCGGTGAAAAGGTTCTTCAGGTTCCAGTCGCTCTGGCCGTGGCGGATCAGCACCAGTGTTCCAGTCATTCCGTTCTCCTCAGTTCAGCCCGAGCACGTCGAGCATGGAATAAAGGCCGGGCTTGCGGCCATGGGCCCAAAGGGCGGCGCGGACGGCACCGCGCGCGAAAATCGTGCGGTCCTCGGCCTGGTGGGACAGCGTGATGCGCTCGCCCGTGCCCGCCAAAATCACCGAATGATCGCCGACCACCGAGCCGCCGCGCAACGTCGCAAAGCCGATCGTGCCGGTTTGGCGCGCGCCTGTGTGGCCGTCGCGCGAGCGGACGCTGTTCTCGCTTAGATTGATTTCGCGGCCCTCGGCTGCGGCGGCACCCAGCAAAAGGGCCGTGCCCGAGGGCGCATCGACCTTGTGGCGGTGATGCATTTCCAGAATTTCGATGTCGAAGTCTTCTGCCGGCAACGCTTCTGCCGCCTTCTTGACGAGGCCAGCGAGCAGGTTGACGCCGAGGCTCATATTGCCGGACTTGACGATCGGCGCATGGCGCGCGGCGGCCTTGATCCTAACCTCGTCCTCATCCGAGCAGCCGGTCGTGCCGATGATGTGCGCAATCCCGGCTTGGGCCGCATAGCCGGCGAATTCGACGGTCGCGGCAGGCGTGGTGAAATCGAGCACGCCCTGGGCGGCGGCAAAGGCGGGAAGCGGGTCGTCGGTGATCTTAATGCCGGACGCTTCGAGACCAGCATGAGCACTCGCATCGCGACCGATGAGCGGCGAGCCTGTGCGTTCGACGGCACCACTCAGGCACAGGCCGGGCGTGGCGTGGATGGCGCGGATCAGCGCCTGCCCCATGCGGCCGCCGGCACCCACCACGACCAGTCCCATTTCGCGCGTGTCAGCCATGGGTTGCGATCCTTTGCGGCTCGGGGGCGGGCTGTGCGGCTTTGCGGTCGTCCACGAGGCCTAAGCCCCGCGCGCTTTGAAGGCGATGGAAGCGCGCATAGAGGCCGCGCTCGTCGGCGAGCAGCGTGCCGTGCGTGCCTTCCTCCGCCACCTGCCCCTCTTCCATCACCACGATCTTGTCGGCGTTGACGACGGTGGACAGGCGGTGGGCGATGACGATGGTGGTGCGGCCGACCATGGCCTTGTCGAGCGCTTCCTGCACGCGGGCTTCGGATTCGTTGTCGAGCGCGGATGTGGCTTCGTCGAGAAGCAGGATGGGTGCGTCGCGGACCAGCGCGCGGGCGATCGCGATGCGCTGGCGCTGACCACCCGACAGCGTCACGCCGTTCTCACCGACCTCCGTATCGTAGCCCTGCGATTGCCGCTCGATGAACTCATGCGCATTGGCGAGCTTCGCGGCCTCCTCGATCTCCCCATCCGTCGCCGTTTCACGGCCATAGCGGATATTGTCGCGGATCGTGCCTTCGAAGAGATAGGGCTGCTGGCTGACATAGGCGATGGACGACCGCAGCGACTGCTTGGTGATCGTCGAGATGTCCTGCCCGTCCACCGTGATGCGACCGCCATCAAGATCGTAGAAGCGCTCGAGAAGGGCAATCAGCGTGGACTTGCCGGCACCCGAGGCGCCGACGATGGCCGTGGTCTTGCCGGCCTCGGCCGTGAACGAGACGCCGTGCAGCACCGGCAGGTCTCCCACATAGCCGAAGCGGATGTTTTCGAAGCGCACTTCGCCTTTGTCGACGCGAAGTGCGGGCGCGCCGGGCGCATCCTGCTGGCGCGGCGGCGTGTCGAGGATCTCGTAGATCATGCGCGCGTTGACGAGGCTCTTTTCCAGGCTCACCTGCACGCGGGCCAAACGGCGCGCGGGGTCGTAGGCCAGAAGAAGGGCCGTGATGAAGGCGAACACGGAACCGGGCGGCGTGGCGGAGCCGGAGAATTGCAGGCCGGCATAGGCGATGACGCCGGCGACCGCGGTGCCCGCCAGAACATCGGTCACCGGCGTCAGGCGTTCGGACACGCTGGCGATCTTGTTGGAGCGCTTCTCGACGCGGGTGATCTGCTTGTCGAGGCTGCGCGACAACTGGTCTTCCATGGTGAAGGCCTTCACCACCGCGATGCCTTGGGCGGCTTCCTGCATGGAGCCGAGCAGCCGCGAGGTGATGTCCACCTGTTCGCGGGTCATGCGGCGCAGGCGCTTGACGAGCATATTGACGGTCAAGACCAGTGGAGGGCCGATAACCAGCGCGGACAAAGACAGGACCGGGTCCTGAATCACCATCACCACCAACAGGGCGATCAGCGAAACGGCATCGCGGGTGACGGCCGTCAGCGTGGTGTTGAGCAGGTCGCGCACGCCGTTCACGTTCTGGTTGATGCGCGCGGCAAGCCGCGCCGAGCGGTTCTCGACAAAGAAGTCGAGCCCGAGCCGCATCATGTGGGCGAAGACGCGGCGCTGGTAGCGCGCGACGAGATTGTTCCCGATCTTGGCCAAGATCACGGCCTGACCATACGACGCGAAGCCGCGGAGCGCGAAAGCACCGAACACGACTGCCGAAATGCCCAGAACCAGATCCGAGCGGCGCTCGTAGAAGATCTTGTCGATCACATCGCGCATGATCCAGGCGGTGAAGGCCGTGGTCGCGGCGGTGAGCAGCAGGCAGATGCCGGCCAGCGCATATTGCGCGACATATTCGCGGCCGTTCTCCGAGGCGATACGGCGGATCACCGCGATGATCTCGCCGGGCTCGGCACGCTTCTTGTTGTTTTTGGAGGCCAAATCGTTTGCCGATGGTCGAGTGAAGGGGCGGCACGAAGCCGTATCGCGCGCCCCTATAGCCTCTTCGCTTCGCCTTGACTATCAGGCCGACACATTACCCGCGCCAGCGGCGGCCATCCGTTTCGAGCCCGAAGTCGTACGGATGCCGGGCATAGGCCGCGAGACCGAGAAGGGCCGCAAGCGGGTGCGTCATGACGGAGACCGGCATTGTCGCCATCAATTCCTGATGGGGTGCCTTGTCCTCGAAAGCTTCGCGGAAGCCGGGCTTCTGGAGCGCAGGCACGATCTTCTGCGCAATGCCGCCGGATAGAAACACGCCGCCCCGGCTCATGAAGACGAGTGCAAGGTCGCCTGCCGTGCGGGCGAGATAAGTGACAAAGAGGTCGAGCACCTCCTCGGCAAGCTCGTCCTTGTCTTCGAGCGCGGCCGAGGTGATTTCGGCCGGCGTGTGGAGCCTGGCTTCCACGCCGTCGGCCTTGGCGACCGCGCGGTAGAGGTTGACGAGGCCACGGCCGCACAGGATCTGTTCGCCGGAAATGCGGCCGTCGAGCTTTTCGATGAAGGGAAAGATTTCGAAGTCGCGCGGGGTGCGGGGGCCGAGATCCATGTGACCGCCCTCACCGCGCACCGGAATCCAGCGACCGTTCGACTGAATGAGACCGGCCACTCCCAGACCGGTACCGGGCCCGAGCACGACGCGGCTGCCGCCTTCCTCCGCTGTTCCCGAGCCGATGGCAGCCAGGTTTTCCGGCTCCATCACCACGGCGGCGAGCGCCTGCGCCTCGAAATCGTTCAGCATGACGATGTCGTGGAAGCCGAGCTTGTCGATCAGCGCGCGGGGGCGCACGACCCAGGGGCAGTTGGTGAGCGCGATGGCGTCGCCCGTCACCGGGCCGGCGACGGCCAAGATCATGCTCGCCGGCGGATCGCCCCGACGCTTGGAAAGCGCATGGGTGATGGCGTCATCGATGTTGAGGAAGTCGGCGACACGCACGATCTCGACTTCGCCCAGATCGTCGTCCGGCCCTTCGACCACGGCGAAGCGGGCATTGGTGCCACCAACATCGCCGATCAGGACGGGAAACTGAAAGACGGCTTCGCGCGATGCGGCTGGGGTTCGGTGATCTCTTGCCGCACTGCTCGCCATGCCGTTTTCGTCCTCAAGGCCACCCTGTCCGGCCCCCTTATCCGGGCCAGAGATAAAAAACAAATGGTGGAGAAAAGCGTAGCTTGGCAGCGTCTGCCTCAGCCGCGCGGGCGGCTTGCTCTACCTAGCCGCGCGGGCGGCTTGTTCGGGCTCAGCCGCGCGGGCGGCTGGGCGGCATCGGAATGTCGACCTTGGGCGTCGGCGCGAAGGCTGAAGCCGCAGCAGGCGTCGAGCCCGCCATTTCGGGCACTGAAACGCGTGCGACGGGATTGTCCGAGCCGCCGGTGTCGCCCATCGTGACAAGCGCTTCGGACTTCGGCGACGGCGCATTGAGAACCATCTGGCAGGCCTTGGGCAGCGCCGAAAGCTTCATGACGTCGCGCGCCTTGGGCGCGTCCGGGTTCTCGTTAGGGCGCCACGGCTCCTCAGTGAACCACCAGGCGAGCGGCTTCCCGCAGCCGTCGCCTTCCGGCACGTCGGCCTGCTTCTTGCAGCCTTCGGAACCCGGCTGGCAGCCGATGCGGACGTGGAAGTGGTAGTCGTGGCCCCAGAAGGGGCGCACCTTGGCGAGCCATGTGCGGTCGCCCTTCACCGTGTCGCAGAGCTTCTTCTTGATGCCGGGATTGACCAGAATGCGCTCCACCTCCGGATAAGAGGCGGCGCGCTTGAGGATCCGCTCATGGGCGGGCGTCCAGTAGCGGTCGATCACCAGATGCGTCTTTTCGTTGACGAGCGAGCGCGGCTGGATGCTTTCGCGCTCCTGCGGGGTCAAACGGCGGTCGGGCATCGGCGTGAACCAGATATCGGCGTCGAGCCCGATCTGGTGCGAGGCATGGCCCGACAGCATCGGACCGCCGCGCGGCTGTGAGATGTCGCCGAGCAACAGCCCCGGCCAGCCGTCCTCTACCGCATCATGGCTGAGCTTTTCGATCAGCTTGATCATGGTGGGGTGGCCCCAGCGGCGGTTGCGCGACAGGCGCATGGCCTGCCATGTCGGCCCGTCGGTGGCGATCGCCACGCCGCCCGTGAAGCAGCCCTTGGAGTAGAAGCCGTAGGATTTCGGCGCGCCCACCGTGGGCAGCTTCTCCGCGCCGAACATATCCTTGGCGAGCGGATCGGCATTGGCATCGATCAAGGCCGTCAAGGCGATGGTGACGGCCAAGCCGATCAGGATGACGATGCGCGCGAGGCGGCTGAACATTTCGAAAGGTCTCCGAACCGGGGGCGAGACTCGTGAGAGCGGGTTAGCGAAGTCTTAAAATCCCAGTCTTGCCTGAAGCCGGTCTCGGTGACGTCCGTGTGGCGAGGCGGTCAACTTTGCGAGATCGGCGAGCGGCCGGCGCCCTCGCGCCAGTTTCCCTCGCGCCAGAGCGCGTCGAGGGCTGTGCGATAGTCGGGAAAGCGGAAGCGGAAGCCGGTGGCTTTCAGCTTGGCATTGGAGACGCGCTTGTTCTCGCCATAGAAGGAGCGCGCCATGGGCGAGAGATCGGCGGTGGCGAAGTCGATGGCGGCGGGAGGTTCTGTTCCCATCAGGCTGGCCGCGTAGGTGACGACATCCTGCGGGGGGGCGGGTTCGTCATCGGTGACATTGAAGATGCCGCCACTGTCGGCCTTGGCCAGATGCCAAAGGGCCGCGCCGATATCCTCGCCATGGATGCGGTTGAAGACCTGACCCGGCTTCACGAGCCGCTTGGCAGTGCCGCTTTCCAAATTCACGAAGGCGTTGCGGCCGGGGCCGTAGATGCCGGACAAGCGAAGGATCGCGAGCGGCACGGACTTCTCTCTTGCCAATGCGTCCCAAGCCCGTTCGGCTTCGACGCGCTCGACCGAGCGGCGCGAGCGGGGAGCCGTCGGCGTGGTCTCATCCACCCAGGCGCCGCCATGATCGCCATAAACGCCGACGGTGGACAGGTAGCCGATCCAGCGCAGGTTCGGTGCAGCGAGAATGTCATCGCGGAAGGCGCGCAGCACGGGATCACCCGCCTCGCCTGGCGCGGCCGAAATCACGAGATGGGTGACAGTTTCGAGTGCAGCGAGCACATTTTCGTCGCGCGCTTCGCCGTCCCACAACAAGGGCCGGATATTGGCGCCTTCCAGTCTGCCGAACTTATCGCGGCTCCGCGTCGTGCCGGAAACCGGCACATTCCCTTCGCGCAGGCGACCGAAAGCCTGGCCCGAATAGCCGGCGCCGAAGATCAGAACATTCATTCAAGCCGCCTCGTGGAGATGAGAAACAGCCCGCCACTCGGCGCGCACATCCGCGTCGGCTTCCGTGCTCAAACGCTCGCTGCGGAGTGCTGCGAACTGGTGGGGCGGAAGAAGCCGGGAGAGAGCCCAGACGGCCGCGCCACGCACCAGCGGCGACGGATCATCGAGCAGCGCGAGACAGGGCGCGATCAGGCTCCCCTCGCCTGAGTTTCCCGCAGCAGTCAGAACATTGCGCAAAAACCGGTCGCGGCCGATGCGCTTGACGGGCGAGCCCGAGAAGCGCTGGCGAAATGCGGGGTCGTCCATGCCGAGGAACTCGGCCAAAGGCGGCGAGACGAGATCGGCGCGGGCCTGCAGCTTTGCTTCCGACGCTGTTTTCGCGAACTTGTTCCATGGGCAGGCGGCGAGGCAGTCGTCGCAGCCATAAACGCGGTTGCCGATGCTCTCGCGGAATTCGTGCGGGATCGGACCCTTGTTCTCGATGGTGAGATAGGAAATGCAGCGGCGCGCGTCGATCTGAAAGGGCGCGGGGAACGCGTTTGTCGGGCAGGCATCGAGGCAAGCACGGCAGGAGCCGCAGCTGCCGCCGGTGGGTCCGTCGAAAGGCAATTCGGCATCGGTGAAGATCGTGCCGAGAAAAAGCCACGAGCCATACTCGCGGCTCACCAGATTGGTGTGCTTGCCCTGCCAGCCGAGCCCGGCATTCTCGGCCAGGGGCTTTTCCATGACGGGCGCGGTGTCCACGAATACCTTCACGTCGCAACTGCCCTTGGACGCGAGCTTGCCGGCCACGGTCTTGAGCCGCCCCTTGATCAGCTCGTGATAGTCGCGATTGCGGGCATAGACCGAGATGTTGGCATGGTCTTTCAGTGCCAGACCCTCGCGCGGGTCGATAGCGGGGCCATAATTCAGCCCCAGCACGATCACCGAGCGCACTTCCGGCCACAACCCTTTCGGATGGCCGCGCCGGGCGAGTGTTTCGCGCATCCATTCCATCGAGCCGTGGCGCTCGTGGCCCACGAATTCGGCGAGCCGCCCGGCCGCCAGCGGCACACCGTCGGGGTCGGCTATCGCGACGCAATCGAAGCCCGCGAGACGGGCCTCGCGGGTCACGAGTTCCTTCAGCTTGATGGGGCTTGGGCGCCCCTCAGAAGTCGAGATTCGCATAATGGGCCGAAGGGGCCAGCCCCCGTACGCGGTCGCTCAGGAGCGAGCGGAAGGCGGGGCGCGATTTCAGTTTCTGGTACCAGTCATGGGCGGCCGCATAGTCGCGCCACGGGATTTCGCCGAGATAGTCGAGTACGGAGAGCGTGGCGGCGGCGGCAAGATCCGCATAGGTCAACCGCGTGCCGGCCAGCCAGTTCCGCGTGCCTGCGAGCCAGTTCACATATTTGAGGTGCTGGCGAATATTGGCGCGCGCGGCGCGGATGGCCGCCGCATCGGGCGCGCCGCCATTGCCGTTTTCCATATAGGGCTTCAACACGCGCTCGCGCACGAGATGGCGCGTCACTTCGCTCTCGGTCTTATCGAGGAACCAGTCCATCAGCCGCCTGATCTCGGCGCGGTCGAGCGGGTCTTCGGCGAGCAAACGACGGTCACGTTTCAAAACGCCGCGCGTCTCGTCGAGATATTCGGCGATCACGTTCGCGCCCACCACCGGTACGTCGCCCTCGGCCAGAAGCACCGGCACGGTTCCTGCCATGTTGAGCGAAAGGAATTCCTTGCGCCGCATCCACGGACGCTCCTCGATCAGCGCCAACTCCTCGCCATACTCGCCAAAGGCCAGACGCACGAAACGGCAGGGAGCGAAGAGCGGATAATGAAAAAGCGTCAGCATGGACCCTACGGGTTACTACGCCCTGCGGAGCGCGGTTTCGGCAGAAGCTAAACGGCCCCAAGGCTGAGGCAAGTCCCGTCTGACAGATCGATGATCGCCAGGCGCAGAGGTCTATAGAAGCGTCACGCGCCCGTGACAAGCGAAGCCAAAGCTGGCAGAGGCGAGAGCCGGGAGGCTTCTCTTCAGCCACATGGGATGAAGGAATCATGGACGTCCATACATTTCTCGAAGCGCTCCTGCTCGGCCTCGTGGAAGGCCTGACGGAGTTCATTCCGGTTTCCTCGACCGGCCACCTGCTCCTGATCGGCCACTTCATCGGGTTCCAATCGACGGGGCGCGTATTCGAGGTTCTGATCCAGCTCGGCGCGATCCTCGCGATCCTGTCGGTCTATGCCAAGAAGCTCTGGTACATCCTCACCGACCTGCCCTCGGACCCGCCGACGCGCCGCTTCGTGGTGGGCATCATTGCGGCTTTTCTGCCGGCCGCCATCATCGGCGCGCTTGCGCACGACTTCATCAAGACGGTCTTGTTCGAAACGCCGGTGCTGATCTGCATCACGTTGATCCTGGGCGGCGTCGTGCTGTTCTTCGCCGACCGACTGGCGGTCAATCCGCGCTACACGAATATCGGGCAGATTCCGCTGCCGGTCGCGGTCGGCATCGGCTTCTTCCAGTGCCTGGCCATGATCCCCGGCACGTCGCGCTCGGGCTCGACCATTGTCGGCGCGCTTCTGCTCGGCGTCGACAAGCGTTCGGCGGCCGAGTTCTCGTTCTTTCTGGCGATGCCGACCATGGTGGGCGCGTTCACGCTGGATCTCGTGAAGAACCGCGACCTGCTGACATCATCGGATGTCGCCGTGATCGCGGTAGGCTTCGTGGCCGCCTTCCTGGCGGCACTGCTCGTGGTGCGCTCGCTGCTCGATTTCGTGTCGAAGCGCGGCTACGGCATCTTCGCCTGGTGGCGCATCATCGTCGGCACGCTCGGCCTGATCGGCTTGGCGGTGTGGGGCTGATATCCAGCTGGAGCGTTTCCCGCTCCAGCCTATTTCCTGTCGCAATCCCGGGCGCAAACCGGTTCGCCCTCTTGCCGGGATTGATTCAGTTCCGCGCGAAGGCCCGCTTGGTGGCGAACTGGCCGGTTTCGCGGAAGCGCCAGAGATAGGACGGCAGGATGGCTTCGAGCGAATCCGGCTCGATGCCCATACCGGCAAGCGTGCGGCCTTCGCCTTCGGCCGCGCTCGATACCACATTGTCGGAGCGCAGCAGCTCGACCTGATCGCTGGTGAGAAGCGGCTTGGGCAGAAGCCCGAGCACCTTGCCCTGGATTTCGGCCACCGGCCACGGCACAGACACCAGCAGGCGCTTGCGGTCGATGACCTTCAGCATCCGCTCCATCAGTTCTCGGAAGGAAAGCACTTCCGGGCCGCCGAGTTCGTAAACGGCACCGCTCGACAATGCGCCATCGCCTGCGCGCGCCACGGCCTCGGCGACATCTCCCACATAGACCGGCTGATAGCGGGTGTGGCCGCCACCGATCAGCGGGAGTGCGGGCGAAAAGCGGGCCATGTCGGCGAAGCGGTTGAAGAACTGGTCCTCGGGGCCGAACACGATGGACGGACGCAGGATCACCGCATCGGGGTGCGAACCCAGCACCGCGCGCTCGCCCTCGGCCTTGGTGCGGGCATAGTCGGACTTGGAAGCCAAATCCGCGCCGATGGCCGAAAGGTGGACGAGCTTCGCGCCGACCTTGGCAGCAGCTTCCGCCACGTTCTTCGCGCCCTGGTGGTGGATGCCATCGAACGTCGCCCGGCCACTCTCATAGAGAATGCCGACGAGGTTGACGACGAGATCGGCCCCTTCCACCGCGCGCTCGATGGAGGCCGGCAGCGTCACGCTCGCCTGGAAGGGTGCGATCTGGGACATGTTGCCGATCGGCTGAAGGTGCATCGGCATGCCCGGCGAGCGGGTGACCGCGCGGATGCGCCAGCCGCGCTTGGCAAGCGCGCGCACCACGTGTCGCCCGAGAAAGCCCGAGGCGCCGAACACGACAGCGAATTTCGGGGTTTCGGTGATGGTCGTCATGGCTGGGCTCCAACAAGCCGGGCGTTTCGTTTCCGGCGCGAAGCCGGGCTCTGATCTTTCCGGCGTTCTAGCGCAGCGCGCGCCGGAGTCTACCGCTTTGGTGCCGCAGGGCGAAAGGCGGCCCGGCATTTCGCCGAAGCAGGAAAGCAAAGCTCATCCCACCCGTGTCGGGATGCGCCTTTCCCAGCGGCGGAAAACAAGCACGAGCAGGCCTGCGATGATCGCGTAGACGGCAGCCACCAGAAGCAGCGGCTCGTAGATCACA
This sequence comes from Mesorhizobium liriopis, assembly GCF_024053505.1. Lineage (GTDB taxonomy): Bacteria > Pseudomonadota > Alphaproteobacteria > Rhizobiales > Rhizobiaceae > Mesorhizobium_B > Mesorhizobium_B liriopis. Next base: position 277,210 of record NZ_JAMXQS010000003.1, read on the forward strand.
TAGGTCTCGCGCTGCACGCGGGCGGCGGCCGCATAGAGGTCGACCACGGTGATGGTGGCCACCAGTGGCGTTGCTTTCAGTTGAAGCACGGTTTCGCCCGCGAGCGTCGGCAGCGCGCGGTGGATGGCCTGGGGCAGCCAGATGCGGCGAAAGGCGGTCCAGCGGCGCATGCCGAAGGCGCGTGCGGCCTCGAGCTGCCCGCGCGGCGTGCCGGCAAAAGCCCCGCGCATCACCTCGCCCTCGTAAGCCGCAAAGGAGAAGGTCAGCGCCACGATCGCGTAGGGCCATGCCTGACGCAGATACGGCCAGAGTTCGGATTGCCTGATCCAAGGATATTGTGGAAAGAGCGAGCCCAGACCGTAATAGAGAAGCCAGAGCTGGAGCAGCAGCGGCGTGCCCCGGATCACGGTGCAGAAAACGCGCGCGGGCGTGGCCAGCCACCATGGCCCGGCGGCCTGCGCCAAACCCAAGGGCACCGCGAGCGTGAAGCCGAGCGCGACAGTGAGCGCCAGCACCCAGATCGTGCGCCACAGCCCTTGGACGAGAAGTGTCTGGTATTGCGGAATCCAGTCCCAACGAAGGGCAGTTACCGCATAGGCGACGAGGGCGAGACCGAGGAGTGCCAGCACGACGCGATGCGGCTGCAGCCAAGCCGAAAGTTTCGTTTCCGCGACATGTGTGGAAACGGTTTGCGGCGAACCGATGAGACCGAGATTATCGGGGGCGTCGCGCTCGCTCATGCGGCCTCCCGTATCGGAGGCAGGCCGCGCCGGGCCCAGCTTTCCAGTCTGCCGAGGAAGACGCCGGAAACCAGCGTGACAGCAAGGTAGATGATCATCGCCGCCGTGAAGAAGGTGAGATAGGCCTTGGTCGCCCCCGCCCCCTGGCGGGTGGTCAGCGTCAGCTCGTTGAACCCGACGACCGCGAGCAGTGCCGTATCCTTGGTGGCGATGAGCCAGAGATTGGCGAGGCCGGGAATGGCGAAAGGCAGCATGGCGCGCAGCGTGATGCGGCGCAAAAGCGTCCATGGGCTCATGCCATAGGCGCGGCCGGCCTCGATCTGCCCCTGCGGCACGGCGAGGATCGCGCCGCGCAGAACTTCCGTCGCATAGGCGCCCTGCACCACGCCGAGCACGAGAATGCCGGCGGCGAGGCCCGAAATGTCGAGCGGGCCATAGCCCAGCGCGGCGGCGGCACGGTTCACGAGATCGGTCCCCGCATAATAAAGCAGGAGGATCAGGATCAGTTCGGGGATCGCGCGGACGAGCGTGGTGTAAAGTTCGAGCAGGTCCCGCACCATCGGCCCGCCATAAAGCTTCCCCGTCGCTCCCAGCGTGCCGAGCCCCAAGCCGATCACAAAGGCACCAGCGGCAATCTCCAGCGAGGACAGAAGCGCGCGCAGGAGATTGCCGCCCCAGCCGGGCGGGGAAAGTGCCAGCAGGTCGAGCGTGCCGAGCTGCAGGAAAGGGGCGAGGGTCGGAGTGATGGGAAAGCCCAGGCGTTGGGTTCAGCTGCGTCGTGTCGAAAACGCCCTTTCCCGTATCTTCAGTTCGCCTGCGTTTCCTCGCCATAGATGTCGAAGGAGAAATACTTCTTCGAGAACTCGTCATACTTGCCGCTGGCCCGCACGGCCTTGATGGCGGCGTTCAGTCTTTCGCGAAGGGCCGTATCTTCCTTGCGCAGGCCGATGCCGACGCCGGGTCCGAGCACTTCGACATCGGGCGCGACATTGCCCTCGAGCTTGCAGCAGTCCTTGCCCTGTTCGGACTGCAGAAATGCGTCGAGCGCGATGGAGTCGGCCTGCACCGCATCGACACGGCCGGCGGCGAGGTCCTGATTGGCCTCGTCCTGCGTTTGATATTCCTTGATCTCGGCGGCTTCCGTGAAGTGCTTCTTGGCGTAGGCCGCATGCACCGTGGACACCTGCACGCCGATCACCTTGCCCGCGAGCCCTTCGGGCGTCGCCTCGAAGGTCTCGCTTTTGGGGCCGATGATGGCGGTCGGGGTGTTGTAGTACTTGTCGGTGAAGGCGATGGTCTTTTCGCGTTCGGGCGTGATCGACATGGAGCCGATGATCAGGTCGATCTTCTTGGAAGTGAGCGCAGGGATGATGCCGTCCCAGGCAACCGGCGTCACCACGCAATCGAGCTTGGCTTCGGCGCAGATCGCATCCTTGAAATCGACCTCCCAGCCGACCCATTTGCCGGATGCATCAGGCGAGGTGAAGGGCGGATAGGGCTCGGCGGCGAAGCCCACGCGCACGGTTTCGGCTTGTGCCGCGCCGGCAGCTGCCATCAGTGCGAGACCGGCGGCTGCGATGGTGTTGGTCCAGTTTTTCATTTTTTGGTTCCCCTGCTGGTTTTTATGGTTTCAGCCGACTGTGCGGATGAACTGTTTGAGGCGCTCCGAGCGCGGATTGCCGAACACGGCTTCCGGCGGTCCCTGCTCCTCGATCTGTCCGTTGTGAAGAAAGACCACATGGCTCGCGACCCCGCGAGCGAACTTCATCTCGTGGGTAACGAGCACCATGGTGCGCCCTTCCCGCGCGAGATCGGCGATCACGCGCAGGACTTCGCCGACGAGTTCGGGATCGAGCGCAGATGTGGGCTCGTCGAACAGCATCACGCGAGGCTGGATGGCGAGCGCCCGCGCAATCGCACCGCGCTGCTGTTGGCCGCCCGAAAGGAAGGCCGGATAGGTATCGCGCTTTTCAGAAAGCCCCACGCGCAGCAACAAGGCCTCGGCGGTCCGCACCGCCTCGTCGCGCTTCACGCCCAGCACATGGACGGGCACCTCGATGACGTTTTCCAGAAGTGTCAGATGGCTCCACAGATTGAAGCTCTGGAACACCATGCCGAGCCTGGAGCGGATGCGCTCGATCTGGCGTCGGTCGGCGGGCGCCGCACCCCCGCGCCCATCGGGCTTCAGCCTGATCTCTTCGCCATTGACGCGGATCAGGCCGCTGGTCGGGTTTTCCAGACAGTTGATGCAGCGCAGAAGCGTGGACTTGCCCGAGCCCGAGCCGCCGATGATCGCCACCACCTCGCCATCCCGCGCGGACAGCGAAACGCCTTTCAAAACGTGGAGTTCGCCAAAGCGCTTGTGCAGGTTTTCGACATGGATGGCTTCGGCAGCCCCTGCGGTTGGCTCGAAGGATGCGGAAGCCATCGCCTCGCTCATCGAGTGGCTTCTTCAAAGAGCGAGCAATGGGCTCGGTGCATGGCATCCTTTGGCGGTGCAGGCCTTCTGCCAAGGAAGATGAACCGTCTTTCACGCCGCCGTCAACCGCACGTTTCTGGCATAATCCACAAGACTTGCGACTTCCGTAGGCAGCTGCTTGAAATTGGGCAGGCCTTTTCAGACCGGGACTCCGTCATGCCAAACGCCCTGCCCACTTTGGGCGAAGCCTTGATCACGCTTCTCGAGGCGCATGGGGTCGATCTCGTCTTCGGCATTCCCGGCGTGCATACGGTGGAGCTTTATCGCGGGCTGGCACGGTCCAAGATCCGCCACGTCACGCCCCGCCACGAGCAGGGCGCAGGTTTCATGGCCGACGGCTATGCGCGGGCAAGCGGCAAGCCGGGCGTGGCTTTCGTGATCACTGGTCCGGGGCTTCTCAACACGCTGACGGCGATGGGCCAGGCGCGCGCGGACTCGATCCCGATGCTGGTGATCTCAGGCGTGAATGCGCGCGACACGCTCGGCAAGGGCTTGGGTCATCTGCACGAAATGCCCGACCAGCGCGCGCTGACGGCGGAACTCGCCTTGCGCTCGACGCGGATCGAGACGCCTGAAGACCTGCCGGCCGCACTCGGCGAGGCCTTCCGCGTCTTCGCCTCGGAGCGGCCGGGACCGGTGCATATCGAGATCCCGACCGACGTGATGGCCTTGCCGGCCGGCGACCTCGAGCCGGTTCTGAGCAATGCAGCCAAGCCAAAGGCCGAGCCAACGCAGATCGCGCAGGCGGCGGCCCTTCTGGCCGGGGCGCGCCAGCCGTTGATCCTCGCAGGCGGCGGGGCGAAAGGTGCCGCGATGGAATTGCGCGCGCTCGCCGAAAAGCTCGATGCACCGGTGGTGCTGACCACCAATGCGCGCGGCCTTCTTCACACTCATCCGCTTCTCGTGCCTGCCGCCCCAAGCCTTTCGGTCGTGCGCGACCTGATGGCAAAGGCCGATGCCGTGCTGGCGGTCGGCACCGAGTTCGGGCCGACGGATTACGACATGTATGGCGATGGCGGGTTCAAGGTGCCAGAGAACCTCGTGCGGATCGATATCGATCGCGAGCAGCTCAAGCGCAATCCCGGACGGATCGATATCCAGGCTGATAGCGCGCAGGCTCTCGGCGCTTTGCTGGCGGGCGTTCCCAAGGTCAGCGGCGAAAACGGTGCCGAGCGCGCCAAGGCTGCCGCGCAAGCCGCACGCGCCGCGCTCTCGCCCCTGCTTGCAAGCCAGCTCGGTGCAGTGGAAGCCATTCGCGACGCACTGCCCGGCAGCATCATCGTGGGCGATTCCACGCAAACCATCTATGCGGCGAACCTGTTTTACGACCATGACCGGCCGGGCGGTTGGTTCAATGCGGCGACGGGCTTCGGCGCGCTGGGCTACGGCGCGCCGGCCGCCATCGGCGCGGCTCTGGCGCAGCCCGATGTGCCGGTGGTTTGCCTGACCGGCGATGGCGGATTGCAGTTCGTTTTGGCGGAACTCGGGGCCGCGCTCGAAGCGGAAGCGCCGGTGATCTTCGTGGTCTGGAACAATCGCGGCTATCGCGAGATCGAGACCTCGATGCGCGATGTGGGCGTGGAGCCGGTCGGCGTGTCGCCAGTGCCACCGGATTTCACACTGATCGCCAAGGCTTACGGGATGGCGGCGGAGCGGATCGAGGGGGCGGACCAGCTGGGCGAGGCGGTGAAGCGGGCAAGGACTGTGGGCAGGGCGGCGCTGGTCGAGGTGATGGTGGCGTGAGTTCGGGGCAGAGCCGATCGCCTGAGTTCGCGAAGCGGCCGCGTCACCGCAACAGAAACCCCTTACCCAACTCGTCATCTTCCTCCCGCCAGAACTCCGCGCGGCCCGAATAGAACGACCGTCCCGCGACCTTCGCCACGATCCCGCGATGCGCGCCGACTTGTGTTTCGCGCACGACCTCGCCCGTGAACCGGGAGCCGGCAATGCTTTCGAACTGACGCGTTTCGCCCAGACCGACCTCGCCTTTCGCAAACATCGCCGCCAGCCGGGCGGTGACGCCCGAGCCAGTCGGGGATCGATCCACTTCCGCGTCGGCGAAGACGCAGACATTGCGGGTGGGAGCGTTCGTGCCATCGCCGCCGTCCGTCAGGATCGAACCGTAAAGAAAGCCGAGATCGGCGTGGTCCGGATGGGTGATCGGGAGCGAAGCCTTGACGGCCTCCGTCAGCGCGGTCGCGGCGTCAATGAAGTCGCGCGTGCGGGAGTGGCCGAACTCCAAGCCCCATTGGGTGCAGTCGGCGATCGCGTAGAAGGCGCCGCCATAGGAAACGTCGAAGCGAATGGTTCTGCCATCGAGCTGAAGCGTCTGGTCGCGGTGAAGCAGGAAAGAAGGCACGCTTTCGAATGAGGCCGCACCCGCCTTGCCATCCTTGACCTCGACCTCCGCCACCACGAGCCCGCAGGGACATTCGATGCGCACTTGTGTGACGGGCTCCCGAGCCGCCACGATTCCCTCATCCACGGCCCAGCGTGCGAGCGCGAGCGTCGCGTGCCCGCACATGGTGGAGTAGCCCTCATTGTGGATGAACAGCACAGCGAGATCGGCATCGGGCAGGCTGGGGGCGACAGGCAGCACGCCATACATGTCGTAATGGCCGCGCGGCTCCCACATCAGGAGCTTGCGGAGACCATCGAGATGCGTGCGCGCATAAGCGCGCTTGTCAAGGATGGTAGCACCATCGATTCGCGGCAGGCCGCCGGTGACGATCCGCACGGCCTCGCCGCCCGTGTGCATGTCGGTGACGTTGATCTTTTCCATGGGAAATTGCCTGTCGAGAGAATTCCGGACAAGCAAAAGCGACGCGGCGGCTATTGAGTCAAGCGCCTGCGTCGCCTTGCCCGGCTGCCGGGTCTGATCCACCTCCCTGCAGCCGAAGCGCGGAAACCGGGACCGGATTTGGCTATCCGTGGCGTTCAAACGGCGACGCGCGAAAAACGTTCACATTCTCCGTTCACGCCCCCGTGAGCACCCCTTGGCAGCCTAGGCCCTCGTGAGGGGGTCTGGCGCGAACAGGTCCTGCAGTTCGTTGAAACCCATCGCATCCCCGGCGAAGGTGAAGGTGCCCGCATCGCGCATCTCGCGCGCAGCACTGCGCACGGCAGCGAAGGCCGCATTGGCGAGCTTCGAGCCGACGGAGATGCGCCGTACGCCGAGTTCGGCCAGTTCGTCGAGCCGCATGCTGGGCTGCGCAATGACGTTGAGCGGCTTGGTGACGGCGCGCTGCACTTCACGCACGCCGTCCATGTCCAGGCCGGGCGCGAAGAGCACATCCGCCCCCGCCTGTTCGAAGGCGACCAGGCGACGGATCGTGTCGTCCAGCGGCCCGCCCCAAAGCAGGTTCTCGGCGCGCGCCGTCAGGATGAAGTCGTGGCTAAAGGCGCGCGCGGCTTCGACCGCCGCCTGCACGCGCTCGATGGCGTGCGTGAACTCGTAGATGGGTGCGGACGGGTCGCCCGTGTGATCCTCGATGGAGCAACCGGCGAGCCCTGCGGCTTCGGCCGCGAACACCGTTTCGCCGGCACTTTCCGCACTGTCGCCCTTGCCCTTTTCGAGATCGGCCGAAACAGGCACCGGAACGCTCGCCGCCAGTTCCTTGGCATGGGCAATGCGCTGGTCGAAGGGCACCCCGCCATCGGGCAGGCCGCGCGTGAAGGCGAAGCCGGCGCTGGTGGTGGCGAGCGCTTCAAAGCCCAATGAGACGAGCAGCTTCGCCGTGCCGATGTCGTAGGGGTTCGGCATGATGAAGGGCTGGCGCCCGTCATGCAAAGCGCGAAAGCGGGCGGATTTCTGCTTCAGCTCGTCACTGACCATTGCCATTCTCCTCCCGTCCTATCCCGGTCGAGCCGAAGCCACCGCTGCTGCGCAGCGTCTCGGACGCATGGACGCGCTCTTCGAGCCGCGCGCGCGAGACGGGCGCTATCACCAGCTGCGCGATGCGCATCCCGCGTGACACGGAGAATTCCTCGTCACCGAAGTTCGCCAGGATCACCTTGAGCTCGCCGCGATAATCCCAGTCGAGCGTGCCGGGTGAATTCAGGCAAGTTATCCCATGGCGGTAAGCCAGTCCCGAGCGCGGCCGCACCTGTCCCTCGAAGCCCTCCGGCAGTTCGAAGACGAGACCGGTCGGCACGAGCGCGCGGCGGCCGGGCAGGATCAGGATCGGACGGTCGGCGGGCACTGCAGCGCGCAGGTCGAGACCTGCGGCCCCTTCCGTCTCATAGGCAGGCAAGGGCAGATCAGCGCCGTGTGGCAGGCGCACCACGCCGATGCGCGGCTCGAGCGAGGTGGAAGGGGGCATGGTATCGGGTCGGGCCATGAGCGGCGAAATTACCCCTCGCCTGTGACGCGTCAATGGCGAAGCGCGCGCCGCCCACACCCAGAAGGCATCAATCATCCGTCAGACCCGCGCAATCTTCAGATTTCATTAACCAAGCCGGCACAAGATTTCGGCTTGTGCAGCGCAACAAAGGTCGCCTCCCATGTGCCGCTGGGCAGCCTATCTCGGCCCTGAACTCTTTCTCGAGACTATCGTCTCCGCCCCCTGCCACAGCCTCGTGGCGCAAAGCCATTGCGCGCTGGAAGCCAAGACGGCCACCAATGGGGACGGCTTTGGCATCGCCTGGTACGGCGCGCGGCCAGAACCCGGCCTTTACCGCGATATCCTGCCCGCATGGTCGGACCCGAACCTCCAAAGCCTGTGCCGGCAGATTTCCTCGCGCCTCTTCCTCGCCCATGTGCGCGCGGCGACCGGCGGCGGCACAAGCCGCACCAACTGCCACCCCTTCGCGTCCGGGCGCTGGAGCTTCATGCATAACGGCCAGATCGGCGCCTGGGGAAAGCTCAGGCGCCGGCTGGAGTCGCTCCTGCCCGACGCGCTCTACGACCAGCGGCAGGGCACGACGGATTCCGAATTCCTGTTTCTCCTGATGCTCGCCGAAGGGCTCGACCAGGATCCGTTCGGTGCAGCTGCCCGCGCGGTCGGGCGTGTCACCGAGGTCGCCGAATCCGCCGGCCTGTCGCCCGATCTGAAGCTGACCGCCTGCTTTTCCGACGGCGAAACGCTCTGGGCCCTGCGCCATGCGAGCGACGGCCTGGCGCCGACACTCTATACGGCACAGACGCCGTCAGGCGGCCGCTGCCTCGTCTCCGAGCCCTTCGACCGCTCACAGAGCGGCTGGCAGGCTGTGCCACCCGAAAGCTTCGTCGCGATCCGCCCCGACGGCATGACCCTGCGCCCCTTCGTGCCGGCCTCCTTCCGCCTCGCACGCATCGCGTAGTTTCGGCATATTCGACAGAACGGCGTGGCATCGCTATATGCGCCCCACGACACGTTCTTTTATCTCACGGCTCTCTCCATGGCAGACTCCATCGCGCGCGAAGTGCCGCGCCGGCGCACTTTCGCGATCATCGCGCACCCCGACGCAGGCAAGACCACGCTCACCGAAAAGCTCCTGCTGTTCGGCGGCGCGATCCAGCTCGCCGGTGAAGTGAAGGCCAAGAAGGACAAGATCCAGACCCGCTCGGACTGGATGAAGATCGAGCGCGAGCGCGGCATCTCGGTGGTCACCTCTGTGATGACCTTCGAATATGGCGACCACATCTTCAACCTGCTCGACACGCCGGGCCATGAGGACTTCGCCGACGACACCTATCGCACGCTGTCCGCAGTCGATTCCGCGGTGATGGTGATCGACGCGGCCAAAGGCATCGAGCCGCGCACGCTCAAGCTCTTCGAAGTCTGCCGCCTGCGCGACATCCCGATCGTCACCTTCGTCAACAAGATGGACCGCGAAGCGCGCGACCCGTTCGACATCCTCGACGAGATCGAGCAGAAGCTGGCGCTCGACACAGCACCGATCACCTGGCCGATCGGCAGCGGCAAGAATTTTTCCGGCACGTTCCACTTGGCAGACAGCGCCGTGCGCGGCTCGGATTCAGAGGAGCACCGCACCAAGGTCAATGGCGCGCGCTCCGATCTGGTCGCCGGCCGCCTGCCCGAGAACGAGCGCGAGGCATTCGCGGAAGGGCTGGAACTGGCGCAGGAGGCCTGCCGTCCGTTCGATCTCGCGGCCTTCCGCGAAGGCCACCTGACGCCGGTCTTCTGGGGCTCGGCTCTGCGCAATTTCGGCGTGCGCGACCTGATCGAGGCGCTCGGCGATGTCGGCCCCGCCCCGCGCGCGCAGGAGGCCGACACGCGCAAGGTCGAGGCGACGGAAGAAAAGATGACGTCCTTCGTCTTCAAGATCCAAGCCAACATGGACCCGAACCACCGCGACCGCATCGCCTTCGTGCGCGTGTGCTCGGGCACGCTCGAGCGCGGCATGAAGGCCAAGCTCGTGCGCACCGGCAAGCCGATGTCCCTGTCCGCGCCGCAGTTCTTCTTTGCGCGCTCGCGCATCACGGCGGACGAGGCCTATGCGGGCGATGTGGTGGGCATCCCGAACCACGGAACCCTGCGTATCGGTGATACGCTGACGGAAGGAGAGGAACTCTTGTTCCGCGGCGTGCCGAACTTCGCACCCGAGATCCTGCGCCGCGTGCGTTTGGGCGATGCAATGAAGGCCAAGAAGCTCAAGGAAGCCCTGCAGCAGATGGCCGAGGAAGGCGTGGTGCAGCTCTTTTCACCCGAAGACGGCTCGCCGGCCATCGTCGGCGTGGTGGGCGCGCTGCAGCTCGACGTGCTGAAGGAGCGCCTCGCCGCCGAATACCAGCTGCCGGTCGATTTCGAAGTGGCGCGCTTTTCCGTGTGCCGCTGGATTTCGGCGGATAGCCGCATGGAGCTCCAGCGTTTCATCGAAAGCCATCGCGGCGACATCGCGCGCGATCTCGACGAAGATCCGGTTTTCCTCGCCCAGCACGAATTCTCGCTCAACTACGAAGCCGAGCGCTGGAAGGACATCCGCTTCGCCGCCATCAAGGACTATCAGGTGCGCGAGGCGGCATGACGCGAGACGCCATGCCATTCGAGATCGTGACACTGCGTGAGCGGCCGGAATTCGTTTCTGTCGTTCGGGACCGTCTCTGGCATGCATGGTGGCAAGACGAGGGAGAAACGTTGGATGCGTTGGATGCCGCCATCAGCGAATGTCTCGATGCTGATGCCATTCCAACCACTTTCGTTGCTGTCGCTGGCAACGCCTTTCTCGGCACGGTTTCCTTGATCTTCAACGACATGGCAGAGCGGCCGCAGTATTCGCCTTGGGTCGCGGCACTTTGGGTGGACGAGTCGCATCGCAAGCTGGGCTTGGGAGCGCGTTTGTCGGACCATGCTCTGGAGAAAGGATTCGAGGCCGGAGCCAGTGCCGTTTATCTTTACGCGACGCACGACAACGCCCCGTTCTACCGTAAGCATGGCTGGCAGACGGTCGAACCTGACGTGAACGGTCACGAAGTCTTCGCTCGATACCGCTGAAGGCCCCTCAGTTCACCTTGAACGCGCTTGGGCAGATATCGGCCAGCGTGCAGCGGTGGCAGGCGGGTTTGCGGAAGAAGCAGACCTTCTGGCCGTGCAGCATCAGGATCTCGTGGTTGTCGTAGATCTTCTGCGCATCCCAATCGGAAGGGAGCTGGGCGCGCAGGATGGCGTGCGAAGGGCCGACATCGACCTTGGGGCCGATCAGGCCGAGGCGCTGGGCGACGCGGTGGTGGTGGCTATCGACGGGCAATGCCGGCATGCGGAGCGTCGAGAAGGACAGAACGGCCGCACTCGTCTTCGGGCCGACGCCGGGAATGGCTTCGAGCCAATTGCGCGCCTCATCGACACCCACGCCTTCAAGAAAATTGAGCGTGAGGCTGCCATGCGTTGCCTTTACGGCCCGAAGGATGGCTTGGATGCGCGGCGCTTTCAGTTCCGGCCAGCGCACGCCCTTGATCAAGCCCTCGACCTCTTCGGTCTGCGCGTCGATCAGCGCCTGCCAATCCGGATAGTGTTCCCGTAATGCCCTGAAGGCGCGGCCGGAATCAGCGTTCTTGGTGCGATGCGACAGCAGCGATGAAACGAGCTCGCTCAGCGGATCGAGATCCTGAAAGTATGGGATCGGGCAGCCATAGACGGCGCAAAGCCGCTTGTGGATCAGAAGCGCCTTCTCCTTCAGCGCGGTCTCGGACAGGCCGACCGGCTTGGCCGGTTTCGCCTTTTCGAGTTCAGTGCCATGTTCAGTGCCATGGGAAAGCGCCTGTGCCATGGGGCATCGAATCCCCATCGAGTCGGTTCGTTCCGTTCAATCCGATGCAATTCCGTCAGGCTCGCGCAATGCATGCGATGGTAGGTCGAGACTGCGATGGTCTATCGATCCTGGCTCATCCCAACCGCGCTTGCAGCGGGTTCAATCAGACGAGGCACGCCGTGGGCACTGGCCGCGGCGACCGTGCTTTCGCTCGGTCTCACGCCGGGCATAGCGCAGCAGATGCCTTTCGTCGTCACAGCTGCCGATGCCGATCGCGTACCGCCGCCGTTCATGATGACGGCAGCCGACGACCTCAGGAATGCGGACGTAGCGGTGGCGATGGCCGACAGCGCCATCATGGAGCCCCCTAACGAAACGACCGCCTTTGAAGCCCTCACTCTGCCATTGCGTGAACGCTTCGGTGGAACGTCTCGGCCGTTTCAAATATCACGAACGGTGGACGCCTTTGTGATGACCAGCAATGATGTTGCGGCGACAATCGTCGCTTCGGTCGCCGGTGAACGGATCACGGCGTCCCGCTCGTCAGCGGGCAAGATGGACCGACTCAGCTCTTTCGCCGACGTAGTGCCCATGCAATCCGAGAAGGATGCGGGGCCCGGACTTGCGCTTTCCAGCGAGGCATTCGAGGCTAGACTTTCGGCAGCTAACCCCGAGACCGCAGTGATCCCCGACCGGGAGCCAACGGACAACCAGGCTTTGTTGCTTGCGGTCTTCCAGTCGCGTCATGGCGGGGACGCCGGGCTGCCCTTGTCGTTCGAAGAACTGAGCGGCGGCGGGTTCACCGCCGGGCCGGTGGAAGCGTCGAACGAGTTCCAGCATCCCGTTGTGCCGGTTACCCCGCCGCCCGGTTTGGTCGCCAGCCTGTCCGACATGGGTTGAGACGAGCCCCATCCCCTCATGAGCGGCAGGACGTGATGCGCCTCGGCTGGCTTGTGTTGGTCGAGCCCAAGGGATTTCCTGCCCGCCGGCAAAAAAGCGCTCCATGTGACGCGCCGCACAGAAGGCGCTGACCGCAAGCGCTACACCGCTCGGCATTCGAAGGGGGTTCCTTTTCGAGGCCGTGGGTTCGTCCTCCCCTGCCGCCTCTCGTCCCGCCGGCCTCGGGGGTTTCGCCGGCGGGACGTTCTCTTCGGCCCTCATTTGCCAAGGTCTGCCCTAGAGGCTTAGTCTTCCTGCAAATCTCGGGCGGCACTGATGGTTCAAGACGCGACAGGGTCGGGTGACAGGCTGATGGCGCGGATCGCGCCGGCGTTGTTTTCGCTCCTGTTCGCCGATTGTCGCATCGAGCGCTTTCAAGCCGGCCATCACCTTTTCATGCAGGACGACGCGTCCGACCGCATCTATGGCGTGGTCAGCGGACGGATCGAGATTTCGCTGTTTTCGGCGGAAGGCCAGAAGCTCGTCGCCAATATCGAACAGGGGCAGAGCCTTGTCGGCGAGATCGGCGCCTTCGACGGCGGCAAGCGCACGGCGACCGCCACCTGTATCGGGCCGTGCGAGCTTTATTCGCTCAACCGCCGCCAGCTCTTCGAGCGTATCGAGCGCCATCCCGAACTCGCGCGTGCTATGATCGAGCTGCTTTGCGCGCGGCTGCGCTGGGTGTCGGACGAGTTCGGCGATCAAGCCTTTCTCGACGTGGAAGCCCGGCTTGCGAAGCGTCTGCTGTTTCTTTCCACACGGCTCGCCGACGAAGAAGGCTGGGTGGCGATCTCGCAAGCGGAGCTCGCGGATTTTCTGGGCGTCACGCGCGAATCCGTCAACCGCGTGCTCAACGACTGGCGCGGCCGCGACTGGATCGCCCTGAAGCGCGGCGCGCTACGCCTGCTCCGCGCTCCAGCCCTTAGGCGTGTCGCGGCGGCGGAGGACGGCCTCGCCTGAACCGAGCCGAGAGAGGAGAAAGCGCAGGGCCGCGCGGCTGGGCAGAAAGAAGTAGCCGCCGCCGCGCGTCGCAACGAAGCGCGGCACATTTTCCAGAACCTCGCTGCCCTCCCAATGCGGAATGGTGAACCGGCCGCCCTGTCCGCTCGGGGCGATGATCGGGTCGCGCTCGCCCGAAAGGCCGTGGAAAAAAGCGGATGAGGCCCAGCTCTGCTGGATGAACTCGTATTGCCGCTCGATATCGGCATTAAGGCACATGAAGAGCAGCCCCTTTTCGCCCCTGCCGCGCCGTGCGCCATAAGAGCGGCCGATGCGCAGGATGCGATGGCGCTTGTTGATCTTGATCTGAATCTCAGCGTCACCGCCCAGCGAGTCGCGCGGGTTGGAGCGGCGGATATGCGCGCCGAAGGGACATGCGAGCCCCTGCGGGTCTTCCGCGCCGAAGGAGAAGTCGTTCTCGATCCGGTCGGTTCGATGATCCTCCGGGCACCGCGTGAGGGCTGCCCCCTCCGGCCAGCGGCCCATCATCTTGGCGGCGATATAGCGTGCCGAAACGGGCTGTTTGTCCGGATGGTTGAAGCTCTGCGCGCGAGCTTCGCAGAAATTCTCGAAAGCAGAGACATCCTGACTGAACTGGCGCATCACCAGAAACGAGCCGTTGCGGCCGAAATCGTGAGCGTCCTCGCCTGCATCGTGCAGGGTGCCGGCAGGGTCCCGACCGGCGGGCACGGAAGGGCTTGCCGGGCAGAAGCCGTGCTCGTCGCGATAGCCGAACAGAAATTCGCCGGCTGCAAGCGTATGCCTGGGCGCCGCATCCTTGCGCACCGCACGCCGCGTGCCGCGCACGATCGGCTGGGAAATGCCGTCCGCGAAGCCGAAATGCTCGACTGCGCGACCGTTCTCGCGATGGATATGGAGCGGCAGGCGGTGAGCGATCACGAGGCCGGCCTCATCGATCCGCGCTTCCGCTTCCGCGCGGACGGCTTTGAACGTCGCGGCGTCGCGGGCATAAAGAACGAGAGCCACATCCACCGGATTGGCCGCGTTTCCCCAAAGCCAGCGCGGTGGCCTGTCCTCCTCCGCATCGGCCAGAATCCGGCTGCGTTCCGGATTGCCCATGGTCTGGCGGAAAGCGGCCGGAAAGGTTTGGAGCGGCGCGCCGTCCGGCCCCGCTTCGAGGCCGAGCTTTTCGAGGCCACCGGGACCGAAGGCGGACAGCATGGCGCTCATCTCGGGGACATGGTCGCCGAAGCTGGTTTTCTCCAGGACCCATGCCAGCCACTCACGCCGCTGCGCCCGCGCGATATCCTTTGGCACACGGAGGGCCAGCATTTCGGCGTGTTCGAGGCGGCCAAGCGCATTGAAGAAGACCGACTGGATCTCACCGCTTTCCAGCGTTTCCGCCGATGGCGGCTCGCGCGTGAACGGCATGATGAGCGTTTGCGCGGGCTCCATCACAGGCCGTGGCGGCATCGAGCCGAACAGGCTCAGCCAGTCTCGCGCCTGTGCATCGGTGGCGCTCGCCAACCCCTTGCGGATCGCCGCATTGGTGCGGATGCGGCCCGTGGTGAGGTTGGGATAGGCCGAGAACCAGAAACGCGTCGGCACCTGCTGGCGACGGGCCCAGCGCTTGAAGCGTTCGCCGTCCCGCGCACCGTCGAGAAACAGGAAGCGCGTGCGCGGATAGCCCTTGGCGTTGCTCCAGATGCCGGTGAGGCCGGCGGAGGCCTTTGCGATGAAATCTTCCAGATAGCTTTCCCACGAACCGTCATAGTTCGACAGAAAGACGAGGCGCTTGCGGTCGGGCAGCACCACCCAGCGCGCGGCGTGGATGGTGTTGAGACTGCCGAGGAAGCCCGGCTTGAAGAGATGGGTGGCGGTGATCGAAACGAGATAAAAGGCGGCGCGCAGGCTCATGATGCGGATGAAGCCGGGCTTGATGCGCGAAACAGCGGTGAGATGGTTCTGTGCCGTCCAGTTCTCGCCCGCCATCAGCGCTTCCAGCTCACTGAGCGGCACGGCGGCATCGTCGGGCCGATCGTGGTTTTCGAGGCGGCGCAGAAGCCAGAGGCCGATGGCGACCACGATCAGCACCACGGCACCGGGGCCGAGCAGCGCCAGGAGGAACGATGTGCCGACCGTGATCGGGTTGACCCGCAGATCGAACAGGCCCCAGAAGGTGAGCCAGACGCAGACGAGATAGACGAGGGCCACGAAAAGCGCCACGCGGGGTGCCAGAAGCGTGGCACGGAGAACCTTCCAGCGGCTTCCCTGCGGCTTGTCGAGCCGACTTACCGCCGGCTCGAAGGCCCAACCGAAGCGCGGGTCGGCGGTGATGGTCTGTCGGACCTGGGCCAGCGTTTCGGCGGCCCCCTTCCCCTCACCGCGGGCGCCTTCGATGCTGTCGCGTACCGCGCAGGCGAGGTCTTCCTCCGCCAGAATGCGTTTCACCGAATGGCCGGGCGTGCCGGAAAAGACCAAGCCGGACAAGCTGCCGAAGCTCGCCGAGATATCGAGGCAGCGCCCGAGCAGGAAACGCGCCAGCGGTTCGCGAGGGGATAGCCCGCATCCGACTTCGAGGAGCGGGCGCAGAAAGGGCTCGGCGTGCTCGGCGAAGCCTTCGACCACGGTGTTGCGGTCGCCATCGCCCGAGAGTTCGATCACCACATAGGAGGCTTCGTTTGTTTCCGCCTCGCCTTTGAACAGCGTGATGCTGGTGAAATGGATGATGCCGCTGGCAGCAAGCGCCTGGCCGATCGGGCCTTGGGCCGGGTTGCCTAGTGCCGCGATCTGTTCTTCGAGCGCCGCGAGAGGCGCCTGCCGCCGGACCTCGCAGCAGATGGTGACGAGCGCCTGCGGCGTTGTTTGCACTAGCTCGTGGCGCTCGAACGCGACCAGCAGGCGTTCCGGATAGGCACCGAGCCGGGTCAGCCGCCCTTTTCTGCCTTTCACGCGCTTGAGGCCCGGTTTGGCAAAAAGCGCCTTCAGGCATTCGCGGATTTGCACGCGCGCCATTTCCATGCCGATGCAAAGGTGGATGCCGTGGCCGAAGACCATGGACTGGCGCTGCGAGCGGAGTGGATCGAAGCGGTCCGGGTCGGGAATGGCTTCGGCATCGAACATGGCGGAAAGCGTCGCGGGCATCACCACGGTGCCGGCCTTCACCCTGCGCTCGCGCGGTGTTCCCTGCCCAAGCACGGTGTCGCGCGGAACATATCGCCAAGGGCCGATCCAGATTGGCTTGAAGCGCATGGCTTCGTAGATCACCTTGTCGAGCATGCGGTCGTCTTGAGCGGCGAGCGCGTCGTCGAAAGCCGCACGCGCATCGGGGCGCGACAGGATCACGTCCAGCACATTGCCGCTGCCCAGGATGTTGGTCGGCACGAACCCCACCACCATGCCCATCAGAACAGCGCGGGCCTCCTCATGCGTGAGGCGTCCGTCATCCACCATCGCGCGGAGGCGGGAGACGGGCTTTCCGGGCGCGAGCGTGTCGGCTTGCGCCAGCGACAAGTCGATCAGCATCCCGACGCGATCCGCTGCGACCAAAGCCAGCTCGCGCGTGGCGGGCTTGGCGGTGGGATCGGAAAAGAACAGCGCGCTCAGCGTCAGCGTCCAGTCGGCGAAGAGCGGCTCGTCGTCGATGCGCAGGCCGTAATAGTCGCGGCAGATGCGGACGGGCACGAGGCGCAGGAGATCGGACACCGCATCGAAGGGCGGGGCCGCCTGGCGCATGATGCTTCGGGCATAGTCTCGCGCCATGGGCTCGACGATCCGCGTGATCTCGTCAGGCGGAAAGGCAGCGAGCACCTGGCCCTTCAGGCGGCGGTAGAGCGAGCCGTCCTGAAGGCCGAGAATGAACGGCGCGCCGCCGCCCATTTCGGTCATCTCGAGGCCATAGGGCGTCTCGAAATCCTCGCCACGCTCGAGGATTTCGCGCACGTCGCGATGGCAGGTGGCGAGCATGAAGCGGCCCAGCCGTGGGGTGGGCCAGAACTGGCGCAAGAGGCTCAGCCACCAGCGCGGGTTTTCCAAGAACCGTCCGATCAGCTTCGGGACAGTTCCTGTGTTGCGCAGGCGTTCGATGTCGAAGGGCGGCAGCTGGTCGATAGGCGGGCTTTTGACCTGGGCCTCGCGGATGGCATCGAAATATTTCAACCCCGGCATCGCGCGTCTGCCCCTCTTTCATGCCTATAGCGGGAATCCGCTATAGGGCCGGTCCGACGGGGGCACTGTGAGCCGGATCACTTTCATGCGGTCGCGAGCGCCCCGCTCAGCTCGAAACTCTCGATGAACCGCTCATTGATGCGGCGGTCGGCAAAGGGAATCCAGCGCACATGCCCATGGGTGAACTGGGGGTGCCGCGCATCGAACAGGCTGCGCTCGGCTTTCGCCTCGTCATGACGGCCCAGCCGCCCCAGTGCGCCGATCTTCAGAAAGCGGGAATAGAAATAGCCGGGTGAGAGGTTGAGCGAGCGGTCGGCGGCACGGATCGCTTCGTCCCATTCCCCTTCGATGCTCATGCTGGCGGTCAGTTCGCCGAGATTGTGGAAACCGTAGAGGTCGAAGGGACTCAGGCGCTCGGCATCGCGAAAGAAGGGCGCGGCGGCTGCCCCCCGCCCCAGAAGCAGATGCGCGCTGCCCATGGCCGAACGGGCGAAAGCGAAGCTGGGATTGAGCCTGAGCGCCTCGCTCAAATGCTCGATGGCGCTTTCGGCATGGCCACGCATGATCTCGCTGATGCCGAGATGGGCGTGGGGTCTCGCATCCATGCTGTCCATCAGAAGCGCACGGCGGGCGTAGCGATCCACTTCGCGCAAGCCTTCGCTCTCGCCGAAGCGCAGCCAGGCGCGCCAGAAATGCCACCAGGCGAGTTCGTTGAGTGCGGCGCTCGACCCAGGATCCGCATCATGGGCCTGCTCGAAAAAGGCGAGTGCCGTCTGTGTGTCGCGCCGTGTGCGGCGGTTCATGTGCCAGCGTCCGCGCGACACGAGCTGCCAGGTGTCCAATCGCTCATGCGGCGCCTGAAAGGAGCGCGCCTGCTCGAAGCGATCCACTTCCTTGGCGAGCATGGCCACGATCTCGCGGCCGACCTCGGCCTGAAGCTCGCCCAGCGCTTCCAAGGGCCGCTCATAGGTACCGCGCCAGAGCAG
Source organism: Mesorhizobium liriopis (assembly GCF_024053505.1). GTDB lineage: Bacteria > Pseudomonadota > Alphaproteobacteria > Rhizobiales > Rhizobiaceae > Mesorhizobium_B > Mesorhizobium_B liriopis. Next base: position 295,671 of record NZ_JAMXQS010000003.1, read on the forward strand.
GCGGCCATGAGCCGCGTCCTCCAAGGCGACAGCCAGGCGCACCGAGCCGTTCACCCGCGCCAGGCTCCCGCTCGCCAGATAACGCGCGTTGAGCGCGTGTCCGATGAAGCGTGCGGACAAACGCTCGTCTCGGAACTCGAAGCTCGATGAACGCGCGATCACCGGCAGCCAGCGTGTGGCGCTCAAACCGTTGATGATGTCTTCAGCGAGCGCGTCGGCCATGAAGGCGAGATCCGGTTCGCAAGCCGGCGGCAGAATCGCGATGGCGGGCGGGCCGCTGTTTGCCGCCGATCGCGCAATCGCAGGGAAGTGCGCGCCTTCGTTCGCCGTGCCCGGCTGCATCGAGGCCACGAGGATGCGCACGGGAAAGGCGATGTTCTTCAGGCGGAACTCACCGAGATCGGCAAAATCCGCCGGCGTCTTGTCCTTGACGTGGTGCCAGACGGTTTCAGACACCGCGAAACCGCCTTCGGGCGCGAATTCCTGCACGCGGGCTGCGATGTTCACATCGTCGCCGAACAGCAGGTCGCCGCGCACGATCACGTCGCCGGTGTTGATGCCGGCGCGAAAACCCATCCGCATCCGGTCGCTGCTCGCAGCGTTCAGGGCCGCGACCGCTTCCTGAAAGTCGAAGGCCGCGCGCAATGCTTCCACCGGCGAGCCGAACTCGGCCATGATGCTGTCGCCGGCGGCCCCGAAGACCCGCCCGCCATGGGCCGCGCAGCGCGCCGAAATCAGGTCGCGCCGATGCTCGAAGGCTGCGACCGCAGCCTCGTCGTCTTCGCCCATGAGCTGGGAGAACCCCACCGCATCGATCGCGATGATGGTCGCCAGCTGCCGCGTATATTGGCGGTCCGACATCCCCTTGCCGATTCGCACTTCCCCATCGCGACGCCGCGCCGCGAGAACCGCAGTCTGCATCCCCTTCCCCTACGAAAGCAATGCTTGCCGACCCAGCCGCGCAGGACACCCTATCCAAGGCATGAAACCGGGATCAATGTGAGCTCTATCACAGTGCATGTAACAAGGCGGTGGCAGGGAGGCGTCATGATATCCCTTGCCCTCCCCGTCGCGCTCCCCGCAGCCGCCGACCTGCCACTTCTGGGTGGCTTCGCGCTCTCCTATGCGGCATTGGCGGTGACGCCGGGCGCGAATTTCCTGGTGGTCAGCCAGATCAGCCTGCAGGCCTCGCGCCGCCATGCGCTGATGACAGCGCTTGGGGTGGCGGTGGGCGCAGCGGTCACGGCAAGCGTGGCTCTATCGGGTGCCGAACTCATCACACCCTGGGTGCGGCTGGTATCGGTGATGCAACTGGTCTTTGCGGCCCTTCTCGCGCGGATCGGCATCACCGCGCTCGTCAAGGCCTGGGCGGCCTACCACCACATGCCGTCCCGCGCCGTTCCGCCGCCGCTCACATGCTTTCTCTTGGGATTTTCGACGGCCCTGATGAACCCGTTGACGCTGTTGTTCTTTCTCGGCCTCGCTCTGGCGCCGGCCGGCACAACCCGGCCTTTCGCGCCGCTCGAAGGAGCCGCTGTCGTTCTTTGCGTGGCGCTGCTCTGGTTCGGCTTCGTGGCCGTGTCGTTCTCGCGTGAAACGGTGCACCGAGCCTATCTGCGCGCACGGCCGGTCGTGGACGGCGCGGCGGGCCTCGCCATCCTCGCGATTGCCGTTCATCTCGCACTGAAGGCCGTGGCGGCTGCCTGAAACCACTGAAGCAGTTCCGGCGACCGGCCCCCCGGAAAACGTCTAGCGCCAGCAGGACAAAACGAGCGTGCCCGCCAGGCCCAGCAGCGCACCTCCATAGATGCGGTCGATCCAGATCGCGCGCGCCGAACGGAAAAGCCGCGTCGCCTGCGCGCCGAGCATGGCGTAGACGAGAAGCACCGAAACGTCCGCCACGGCGGCGATCAGGGTCAGCACGGCATATTGCGGCAGAAGCGCCCGGTCGGCGTCGATGAAGGGCGGCAGAATGGCTGAAAAGAAGAGCCAGGCCTCCGGATTGGTGAAGGCCACCACGAAACTTCGAAAGCAAAGCGCGGCGGCCCCTCCGCCGGCCCCGGCGCCCGGTTCGCTGAGGCGCACGGCCATGCCTGCCGTTCGAAAGGCCGAGAACCCGATGAAGGCAAGATAAGCGGCACCCGCGATGCGCGCGGCGACAAGGCTATAGTCCGAAGTCGAAAGCAACGCCCCCAGGCCGACTGCGACGGCAACAACCAGCAGAAGATCGGACAGCACGACGCCGGCGATTCCCGCGAGCGCATGCCGCATGCCATGGCGCGAGCCATTGGTGATGGCGAGTGCCACGTCGGGTCCGGGCACCAGCATGCCCAGCACGGAAAGAACCGCAAAACTCGCCAGATGAACCTCTCCCATGACCGCGCTCTACGCAGGTTCGGCTCACGGTTCTGTGATCGGTATCACCCTCCGGTTATTTACTGCTGCGCACCGCCTTCAAATTTGAATGCCAACTCAACTAATTCCTCTCGCGCTTCAAGCGTGGAATGGCTATGCGCGTGGTCGGACCGAAGCGGAGCGGCTTCGGCACTCCAGCCAGATATGTGAGTTCGACATCATGCCCAAAGCGCTCACCATCGCGGACCTCAAGGCGCAGGCCAAGCGCCGGGTGCCGACCATGTTCTTCGATTATGCGGATTCGGGCTCTTGGACCGAATCCACCTACCGCTCGAACGAAGAGGATTTTTCGCGCATCAAGCTGCGCCAGCGCGTGCTGGTCGATATGACCGGCCGATCGCTTGAAAGCACGATGATCGGCGAGCGGGTGTCGATGCCCGTGGCACTCGCGCCGACCGGCTTCACCGGGATGCAGCACGCGGATGGCGAAATGCTGGCAGCGCAGGCGGCCGAAGAGTTCGGCGTCCCCTTCACGCTTTCGACCATGAGCATCTGCTCGATCGAGGACGTGGCCTCGGTCACCACCAAGCCGTTCTGGTTCCAGCTTTATGTGATGCAGGACCGCGATTTCGTGCTCAATCTCATCGACCGCGCCAAGGCCGCCAAATGCTCGGCGCTGGTCCTGACGCTCGATCTCCAGATCCTGGGCCAGCGCCACAAGGACCTACGCAACGGCTTGTCGGCCCCGCCCAAGCTGACGGTGAAGAACATTCTCGACATGGCCATCCGGCCGCGCTGGTGCATGGCGATGCTCAAGACGCCGCGTCGTACCTTCGGCAACATCGTCGGCCACGCCAAAGGCGTGAACGACCTGTCCTCGCTGTCGTCGTGGACGGCCGAGCAGTTCGACCCGCGCCTGTCATGGGACGACGTCGCCTGGATCAAGGAGCGCTGGGGCGGCAAGCTCATTCTCAAGGGCATCCTCGACCCTGAAGACGCTCGGCTCGCACGCGAAAGCGGGGCGGATGCGGTGATCGTATCCAACCATGGCGGCCGCCAGCTCGACGGCGCGCCGTCCTCGATCTCCATGCTGCCCTTCATCAAGGATGCGATGGGCGACAGGATCGAACTGCATCTCGATGGCGGCATTCGCTCGGGCCAGGATGTGATCAAGGCCTTGGCACTCGGTGCCAAGGGTGTCTTCATCGGTAGGCCGTTCCTTTACGGCCTGGGTGCCGGCGGCAAACAGGGTGTCAGGGAAGCGCTGGAGATCATCCGCAAGGAACTCGACATCACCATGGCGCTCTGCGGCAAGCGGGATATCCGGAATGTCGACGGATCGATCCTTTGGACGGAGCCGAAGAGCCTGATCGAGGACGATCAGGCCGCCAAATCCCGCCTATCGTAAGCCACGCGCGCGGCAATCACCCGAGGTTGGTTGGCGATCGCCCAGTCGCCCAGCGCGCGCAAGGGGCCGACCAGTTCGCAACCGAACGGCGTCAGCGCGTAGTCCACGCGGGGCGGCACGGTGGCATAGACCGTCCGCGTGACATAGCCGTCGCGTTCGAGCCCGCGCAGGGTGACGGTCAGCATCTTGCGCGAGATGCCGTCCACCTGTCGCTGGATGTCGCTGAAGCGCTGCGTGCCCGATGCCAGGAGCATCACGATATGCACGGTCCACTTGTCACCGATGAGCGCGATCACATCATTCGCCTTGCGGCAGGTGTGAGTAGGTGCGGAAACAGTCTGTTTCACGGAGGAGCCTTTGTTACCTTTCGGTGCCGTCTTGTATCAACTGCATGAGTCTCTATTCTAGTTTAGGTCTCTTTTAGAAACAAAAGGTTTGGAAATGAAAACCGTTGCCGTTCTCGTCGGCTCGCTGCGCCGCGAATCCATCAATCGCAAATTCGCCGAAAGCCTGGGCAAGCTCGCTGCCGACCGTCTCGACTTCAAACTCATCGAGATCGGCGACCTGCCGCTCTACAATGACGACCTTTGGGCCAATCCGCCTCAATCCGTTCTGCGCATGAAAAGCGAAGTGGAAGCGGCGGATGCCGTGCTGTTCGTCACCCCGGAATACAACCGTTACTTCACGCCCGCGCTCAAGAACGCCATCGACTGGGGCACGCGGCCCTGGGGTAAGAACTCATGGGCGGCGAAGCCTGCGGCCCTGACGGGTGCCACACCGGGCGCGACCGGTACGGCGGCAGGGCAGAACTCGCTGAAGGGCCTGCTCAATGTCGTGGACACGGTGCTGATGGGCCAGCCGGAGGTTTATTTTACCTACAAGCCCGAACTCTTCGACGCGGACAACAATGTGGTCGATCCGTCCACCCGGGACTTCCTGAATGGCTGGGTCGATCGCTTCGCGAAGTGGATCGAGCGGACATCCGAGCCCAAGGTGCAGGCACAGGCCGACGCGGCCTGAGGCTCTGATCTATACGAAGCCCATCCCGGAACATTTGCCGGGATGGGCCCCGTCCCTTCCGCCGACGAAGTGAGGGCGACGCCAGCCGGAAGCGCGCTGATGAATGGATTGAGGGGGCGCACGGTTCCCATGCCCTCGAACCGTTCGACTTTTCGCTGAATGCGCGCAAGATATTAATCAATATCATTGATCTCGGCGTGCGAACATCGCAAGGGACGCGCGTTCCGGAATCACCGTGGTCAGCCATCGCATGTCGAGCACAGGGGAGCCTTTCGAGCGCACTCTGCGCGGCATCGCACTCAGCGCTGCCGCCTATGGGCTGTTCTCGCTTCAAGACGCGATGGTGAAATGGCTGGTGGCAGGGCTTGCCGTGCCGCAGGTTTTGTTCTGCCGCTCCGTCATCATCGTGCTGATCATTCTCGCGGTCAGCGGCCGTTCCGTGCCCGCCGACCTGTGGGCCAGCCCCAACAAGAAAGCGTTGGTGGTGCGCGGATTTCTGATCATGCTCGCCTGGCTTCTGTTTTATTCTGCCGCGCGCGACTTGGGTCTTGCCGAACTCACCACGATCTATTTCGCGGCGCCGATCATGGTGGTGTGTCTTGCCGTCGTGATCCTCAAGGAAAAGGTCGATGCGCTGCGCTGGGTGATCGTGGCGACGGGCTTCGCGGGCGCGCTTCTGGCGGCGTGGCCCAGCGCCGAGATCAGCCCCCTGCCCGGCCTGATGGCGCTTCTTGCAGCACTTTGCTGGGGCTTCAGCACGATCCTCGTCCGGCTTGTCAGCCAGACCGAAAAGACGGGGAGCCAGATGCTGGCGAGCAATCTGCTCTTTTCGGTGGTGTGCGGGGCGACCATGCCATTCGTCTGGGTTACCCCCTCGCTGCATGACGCGCTGCTGTTGCTGGCCCTGGGGCTCGCGGGGGGACTGGGCCAGTATCTGCTTTTCGAAAGTTTTCGCTTCGCACCGGCCTCGGTGATCGCGCCGGTCGAGTATCTCGGGCTGATCTGGGCGTTTCTGCTCGGCTATGCGATCTGGAACGACGTGCCCGCTTTGCATGTGTTCGCGGGCGCGGGCCTCATCCTCGTTTCCAGCCTCATGCTGGTCTGGTCGCAGCGGCGCAGGCGGCCGGCCATCGAGGCACCCGAGGTGGTGCCGCTGCCGACCGATGGCGACGCGCTTCAGCCGGCGTCCGGCTCGCGCAACCGGTAGCCGACACCGGTTTCGGTGGTGAGGTAGCGCGGCTGGTCGGGGACCGGCTCGATCTTCTGGCGCAGCTGACGCACGTAGACCCGCACATATTGCAGGTCGTTCGCCCCTCCCCACACATGGTCGAGCAGGAATTTGTGCGTGATCACGCGGCCCGCATGGGTCACGAGGATCTGCAGGATATCGTATTCCTTGGGGCTCAGCTTCACCTCGCGGCCATCGAGCCTGACAATGCGCTTGACGAGATCGACCGACAGCCCATCACTCACATAAAGCGGCTTCTCGCCCTGCCGCTGGAAGCGGTGGCGTAGCGCCACGCGGATGCGGGCGGCGAGTTCCTTCATGCCGAAGGGCTTGGTGACGTAATCGTCCGCGCCGAGCTCAAGCGCACCGACGATGCCGGCCTCGTCGGTGCGGCTCGACAGGATGATGACCGGAAAGTCGTTCCCTTCCCCGCGCCAGCGGCGCAGGAGGTCGTGGCCGGGAATGTCGGGCAGGCCGAGATCGAGAAGAACGAGATCGGGCGCGGCTTCAATGACCGCTTCCAGCGCCAGCCGCCCGGTGGGCGCCTCGCGGACCGCAAAATCCTCGGCACCGAGGCCCACCCGCAGGAGCTTGCGGATCGGGGTCTCGTCATCCACCACCAGGATGGAAATGGGGGCGCCCGTCATGAGAGTTCGGTCTCCTCGCGGATGGGCACCGTGATCGTGAAGACGGCGCCCGAACGGTCGCGTCGGTTGCCCGCCAAGATCGTGCCGCCCATGGCTTCCACGAAGCCACGGCAGATGGAAAGCCCCAGCCCCGTGCCGGCCTCCACCTGATCCGTTTTTTCCACACGGGTGAAGCTGTCGAAGACGCGTTCGAGATCGTCTGCAGGGATGCCCGGCCCTTCATCGATGACCTCGATCACGATCTCGCCGGCCCTCGCATGCGCCTTGAGCGTGATCGTGGACGTTTGCGGCGCATATTTCGCGGCATTGTCGAGGAGGTTGAACACCACCTGCTCGAACAGAACCGGATCGACACACAGAAGCGGCAGGCCGCTTGCAAGATCGAGTTCGATCCTGTGACCGGCGGTGATCTTCGCGGCACGCCTGAGTGCCGCGCCGACGATCTCGCCGAGTTCGGAGGGCACCAGTTTGGGGGCCATCGCGCCCGAGCCGATGCGGGTCATGTCGAGAAGGTTGGCGATGAAGCGGTTCAGGCGCTCGGATTCGTCCACCACTGTTTGCAGCAGTTCCGCGCGGTCGGGGTCGGAAAGCGAAGGCGCATAGTCCCTGAGCGTGGTGCCCGCCCCCATGATGGCGGCGAGCGGTGTCTTGAGGTCGTGCGAGATCGAGGTGAGCAGGGCCGAGCGCAGGCGGTCGGCCTCGGTCGCGAGCTTGGCACGGTCCACATCGGCCACGAGCTGGATGCGCTCGATGGCGACCGCCGCCTGATCGGCTAGCGCGTTGAACAGGCGCCGCTGCTCGGGCGTCAAGAGCGGCCCTTGCTTGTCGTTATCGAGGCCAACTACGCCGACCGGCGTGCGCCCGGTGCGCAAGGGCAGATAGAGGCGGCGCGCGCCGGGCAGCGTGTCTGCGCCGCGCCCGGCGGGGCGGTTGTGCTCCCAGGCCCAGCGGGCGGCGGCGATGTCGGCTTCGGCGAGCGTGTCGTCGGGCGGATAGCCAGCGCGGACTGCGATCGTGTCACCCTCCGGCAGAAGCAGGACCACATGGACCTTGAGCATGGAGGCCATCTGAAAGGCGGTTGCCCAGAGGACGTCATCAAGGGTGCCGGTGCCGGCGAGCTTGCGGGAAAAGAGATAAAGGTCTTCCGTGGTGCGGGCGCGGGTGCGGGCCGCCACCGCCTGCCGCTGCACGGTCGCCGTCAGGTTCGACGCGATCACGGCGACGACGAGGAAAAAGCTCAGTGCCAGCACACTGTCGGGGTCGCGGATGGTCAGCGTGTAGCGCGGGTCGAGAAAAAAGAAGTTGAAGGCGAGCGCGCTCAAGCCGCTCGTCAGAAGAGCAGGCCAGATGCCGGCAGTGACTGCGGAGGTCAGCACCGCCATCAGAAAGACGAGCGCGATGTTCTGCACTTCGAGCACACGATCGAGCACCGTGCCGACGCCGATGCCGACCCCAACATAGAGCAGCGAGAGCGCATAGGGTAGAAGGCTCGGCCGGGTCTTGCGCTCGGCTATGCGCGTGTCGGGTTTCGCCGCCGTGCCGCCGGTCTCGGCGACCACATGCACGCTGATCGCCCCCGCATGGCGGATGATCTCGTGGACCAGCGAGCGGCGGAAAAACTGATGCCAGCGATGCGGGCGGGGGCTCCCCAGCACGAGATGCGTGAAGTTGTTGGCGCCCGCATAGCGCAAAAGCTCTTCCACCAGATCGCGGCCGGGCACGATCACTGCCTCGCCGCCCAACTGCTCGGCGAGCCGCATGGTCTCGGAAAGCCGGCTCTTGGCTTCTTCGCTGAGCGTGGCCGCATCGGCCGTTTCGACATGGACCGCAGCCCATGGCGCGCGCAAGCGCTCTGCCTGGCGCCGCGCATAGCGCACGAGCGAGGCGCTGCCCGGCGAAGCATCGACGCAGACCAGAACGCGTTCGCCCGCCGCCCATGGGCCCGCGATGGCGTGCGCCTGCATGTGGCTGAGCAACTGGTCGTCCACACGCTGGGCGGTGCGGCGGAGGGCCAGTTCGCGAAGCGCGGTCAGGTTGCCGGGCGAGAAATAGTTCTCGATGGCGCTTTTCGCGGTTGCGGGCAGATACACTTTGCCCTCGTGCAGGCGCCGAATCAGATCGCCGGGGGTGAGATCGATGACCTCGATCTCGTCGGCCTCGTCGATGACCGAATCCGGAACTGTTTCGCGCACGCGGATGCGCGTGATCTGGGCGACCACATCGTTCAAGCTTTCGACGTGCTGAATGTTGAGCGTCGAATAAACGTCGATGCCGCGCGCGAGCAGCTCCTGCACATCGAGATAGCGCTTGGGATGGCGGCTGCCGGGCGCGTTGGTGTGGGCAAGCTCATCGACCAGCACGAGCTGGGGTGCGCGCTTGAGCACCGCGTCGAGGTCCATCTCGTCGAGCTGGCGCCCACGATAGGAAACGGCCATGCGCCGGACCTGCTCGAAGCCCTCGACCAGCGCCTCCGTTTCCTTTCGTCCGTGGGTCTCCACCACGCCGATCACCACATCGACGCCGTCCGCTTTGCGCGCGCGGCCGGCGGACAGCATCTCGTATGTCTTGCCGACGCCCGGAGCCGCGCCGAGGAAGATCTTCAAGCGCCCCCGGTTCTCGCGTGCCACACGCGCCAAAAGCGCGTCCGGCGAGGGACGCGCTTCGCTGTCGATTCGGGTGTCAGAGGCCATGGGGCCTTGGGGCGCTTGTCATGAGTTCATGCCGTCAGCTTGAAGAGGCGCCGTCAAGGGCGAGGTTGAGTTCGAGCACATTGACCACAGGCTCGCCCATAAAGCCGAGCAGCGGCTCTTCGACTTGGCTATCCACCAGCGCGCGGACACGCGTCTCGTCGAGATTGCGTGCGCGCGCCACGCGGGGAACCTGGAAATAAGCGGCTTCCGGCGAGATATGCGGGTCGAGCCCGCTGCCCGAGCTGGTGACGAGGTCAATCGGCACGGCGGCGTTCGGGTTCTCGACCTTCAGCTTCTCGGTATCGGCCTTGATGCGCTCGATCAGCTTGGGGTTGGTGGGCCCCAGATTGGAGCCGGACGAAGACGTGGCATTGTAGCCCTCACCCGCGGCCGAAGGGCGGCCGTGGAAATAGGTGTCGCCCGCGAAATTCTGGCCGATCAGTTCGGAGCCGACCATCACGCCGTTGCGGGTAATCAGGCTGCCCTGGGCCTGACGGGGAAAGAGTGCGCCCGAGAGTGCGGTCATGCCTAGCGGGTAAAGAAGGCCGGTGATGACTGTCATGGCGACGATCATCACGAGGGCGGGACGGAAGTGCTTCAACATGATGTTTATCCTTCGGAGTCCGCGCGTCAGGCCAGGCCGAGCGCGGTGATGACGAGATCGATGGCCTTGATGCCGACGAAAGGCACCACGATGCCGCCGAGGCCGTAGATCAGGAGGTTGCGGCGGAGCAGCGCGCCCGCGCCCACCGCGCGATAGGCCACGCCCTTCAGCGAAAGCGGGATCAGGGCCACGATGATCAGGGCGTTGAAGATGATGGCCGAGAGGATGGCACTCTGCGGCGAGGCGAGGCCCATGATGTTGAGCGCGCCGAGCTGCGGATAGAAGGCCAGAAACATCGCGGGAATGATCGCGAAATATTTGGCGATGTCGTTGGCGATGGAGAAGGTCGTCAGCGCGCCGCGCGTCATCAAGAGCTGCTTGCCGATCTCCACGATCTCGATGAGCTTGGTGGGGTCAGAGTCGAGATCGACCATGTTGCCCGCCTCGCGCGCGGCCACCGTGCCGGTGTTCATCGCGACGCCCACATCGGCCTGGGCAAGTGCGGGCGCATCGTTGGTGCCGTCGCCGCACATGGCGACGAGCTTGCCCTTCGCCTGCTCCTCGCGGATCAGGTCGAGCTTGTTCTCAGGCGTCGCCTGGGCGAGGAAATCGTCCACCCCGGCTTCGGCCGCGATGGCCGCCGCTGTCATCGGATTGTCGCCCGTGATCATGACGGTGCGGATGCCCATGCGGCGAAGCTCGGCGAAGCGCTCGCGGATGCCGCCCTTGACGATATCCTTGAGGTATATGACGCCAAGCAGCTTGCCGTCCTTGGCGACGCCGAGCGGGGTGCCGCCGGCTTTCGCGATCTCGTCGGCGATGCTCTGCAGTTCGCGCACGGCTTCGCTGCCTGCACCATTACCGACATGGCGCAAAACCGCTTCCACCGCGCCCTTGTGGATCGAAGAGCCATCGAGATCCACGCCGCTCATGCGGCTTTGCGCAGTGAAGGGGACGAAAGTGGCGTTGAGGGTGCCCATGTCGCGGGCGCGGATGTTGTACTTCTCCTTGGCGAGCACGGTGATCGAGCGGCCTTCCGGCGTCTCGTCGGCGAGCGAAGCCAGTTGAGCCGCATCCGCCAGTTCATTCTCGGGCACGCCGCGAAGGGCGCGGAACTCGGTCGCCTGACGGTTGCCGAGCGTGATCGTGCCGGTCTTGTCGAGCAACAGCGTGTCGACATCGCCCGCCGCCTCCACCGCGCGGCCCGACATGGCGAGCACGTTGAAGCGCACCAGACGGTCCATGCCGGCAATGCCGATGGCCGAGAGAAGCGCGCCGATCGTGGTGGGGATCAGCGTTACGAAGAGCGCGACCAGCACCGCGACGGGGATCGAGCCCCCGGCATAAGAGGCGAAGCTCGGGATCGAGACCACGGCGAAGACGAAGATCAGCGTCATGCCGGCGAGCAGAATGTTGAGCGCGATCTCGTTGGGTGTCTTCTGACGCTCGGCACCTTCGACGAGGCTGATCATACGGTCGATGAAGGTCGAGCCGGCAGCTGCCGTGATGCGCACGCGTATCCAGTCCGACAGAACCTGCGTGCCGCCCGTCACGGCCGAGCGGTCGCCGCCCGACTCACGGATCACGGGCGCCGACTCGCCGGTGATCGCCGCCTCGTTGACGGACGCCACCCCTTCCACGACCTCGCCATCGGAAGGGATGATGTCGCCGGCCTCGACCAGCACGAGGTCGCCGACCTTGAGGCTGGTGCCGGGCACGAGCTTGAACGACTTGCCGTCCGCACCGATCAGCTTGCCTTCGGTTTCGGTGCGGGTGCGGCGCAAGCTGTCGGCCTGCGCCTTGCCGCGGCCTTCGGCGACCGCTTCGGCGAAGTTCGCGAAAAAAACGGTGAACCACAGCCAAAGGATGATCTGGAACGAGAAGCCGAGATTTTCCGCGCCGACCGCAAGGTCCTTGACGAAAAGAACGGTGGTGAGGACGGACACGACCGCGACCACGAACATTACGGGATTGCGGGCGAGGCTGCGCGGGTCGAGCTTGCGGAACGCGCCGCCAAGCGCGGGAAAAAGGATGCTGGGGTCCAGCAGGCTCGATGAACGTGATTGGGTCATGGGTGACTCCGGCGAGATTCGGTTGAGCGGCGCGATCAGGCGACGAAGCGCGTGATGGCCAGTGCGATGGCGTAGACGGCGGCGAGCAGGAGAAGTGGCCCAGCCACCAGGAAAAGGGGATCGAAGCCGTCCTGCGAGACCGCCCGGCGCGGGTTGAGCAAGGCTCGAAACGTTTCGGCCCACGATCGTGGCGACAACCGGCAAGCGGAGAGCGGGAAGAGCTTCGGCAGACCCATGGTCATATGATCCCCAGGAGCCGCGGCAGGATCTGGAACACGAACACCAGAACCGCGCCCGCGAGCACGATGACGAACAGAAAATCCGAGGTCTGGAAGCCGTGCCCGGGCTTTGGCTTCCGTCGCTTTGCCAGAAGCCATCGCGTGATGGCTCCCGGCATGTGCTGGCGATGAGGCGACATGAGTTCACCTAGAAAGTCTGGCCGGCGACCGTGGCGAGGTGCTCGACGATGGGACCGAGTGCCAAAGCCGGAAAGAACTCCAGGCCGCCGACGATCATGATCACGCCGATCAAGAGACCCACGAAAAGCGGGCCGTGGGTCGGAAAGGTGCCGGCGGATGCGGGCACGGTCTTCTTCGTGACCAGCGAACCCGCCAGCGCCATCACCGGCACGATCATCAGGAAGCGACCCATGAGCATCGCGAGCCCGAGCGTGGTGTTGTACCAGGGCGTGTTGGCCGAAAGCCCGCCAAAGGCCGAACCGTTGTTGGCGGCCGCCGACACATAGGCGTAGAGCACTTCCGCGAAACCATGCGGACCGGGATTGGCCATCGAGGCCACGCCGGTGGGCAGAACCACGGCGACTGCCGTAAGGCCGAGCATCACGAGGGGCAGGATCAGAAGGGCAAGCATCGCCATCTTCACCTCCTTGGCCTCGATCTTCTTGCCGAGATATTCCGGCGTGCGGCCGACCATCAGGCCCGCCACGAAGATCGACACGACAACGAACAGCAGTGCGCCGTAGAGGCCCGCGCCTACGCCGCCGACCACGATCTCGCCCAGCATCATGTTGATGAGCGGGATCATGCCGCCGAGCGCCATGAAGCTGTCATGCATGGCGTTCACCGCGCCGCAGGAGGCGGCGGTGGTGATGACCGCGAAGAGCGCGGAGAGTGCGATGCCGAAGCGCGCTTCCTTGCCTTCCATGTTGCCGCCATCGAGGCCGAGCGCGTGCACCAGCGGGTTGCCGGCGGCCTCCGCCCAGTAGCAGACCGCGACGCCCGCGATGAACAGGAGTCCCATCGCCGACAGGATCGCCCAGCCCTGGCGCTCGTCGCCGACCATGCGGCCGAAAACGTTGGTGAGGGCCGCGCCGATCGCGAAGATCGACACCATCTGGATCATGTTGACGAGCGCGCCCGGATTCTCGAACGGATGCGCGGAGTTGGCGTTGAAGAAACCGCCGCCATTGGTGCCGAGCATCTTGATGGCGAGCTGCGAGGCGACCGGCCCGACCGCTATCACCTGATCCGCCCCTTCGAGGGTCTTCGCGCTCACGTAAGCGCCAAGGGTCTGCGGCACACCGAGTGCGACGTAAACGAGGGTGAGAACTATGCAGAGCGGGAGCAGCACGTAGAGCGTCGCGCGGGTCATATCGACCCAGAAATTGCCGAGCGTCTTCACCGATTTGCGCGCGAAAGCGCGGATCAGTGCCACGGCGATCGCGATGCCTGTGGCGGCGGACACGAAGTTCTGCACCGTCAGACCAGCCATCTGCGTGAGGTAGGACATGGTGCTTTCGCCGCCATAAGACTGCCAGTTGGTGTTGGAAACGAAGCTCGCGGCGGTGTTGAAGGCGAGGTCGGCAGGCAAATTGACCATGCCGGCCGGATTGAGTGGCAACACGCCTTGCAGGCGCTGGATGGCGTAAAGAGCCAAGAAACCCACAAGACTGAAGGCGAGCATGGCGAGCGTGTAGGCGAGCCAATGCTGCTCCTCGTCCTCACGCGTACCGGCGAGGCGGTAGAGCCCGCGCTCGATGGGCCTGAATACGGGAGAGAGCCAGATACGGCCGCCCCCGAGCACGGCGGTGAGATAGGCGCCGAGCGGCTTCACCAGCGCCAGCACGATTGCGCAGAACAGGATGATCTGCAGCCAACCCGAGAATGTCATGATGGATGTCCTAGAAGCGCTCGGGGCGCACGAGCGCGTAAGCAAGGTAGACGAGGATCAGCAGAGCGACGGCGCCACCGAGGACATAGTCGAAAAACATAAGACGGTGCCTCGCGGATCAAAGCGCGTCGCAGAGCGAAACGTAGGTGGCCGAAGCGGCGAAGAAGAAGACGCTCAGGGCCAGAAAGACGATGTCCAAACCGGTGCCTCCGGGTAGCGGCGGCATGAGGCCGGCGCGCGAAAGGAAATTGGACCGAACGGCGCGAGGGAGCCCTCAGCCTGGATAGGCACGGGCGCGGCAAGGCCGTTCGGTGAAGGAGAAAATGGTCCGGAGGCCCATCAAGGATCGAGAGGGCGGGCCGGGCGGAGATATAAGGATTTTATAAAGGCCGACGGTTCTGCGGCGGCACCGGCCGTCAGGCAGCGTGCTGTGCCGGTTTCGCGCGGTCTGCGACCGGACGCAACGCCGCCTCGATCTCGTCCACCGGGGCACACCATACGGCGCCCGGCTGATAGTCGCTTTCGACCATGGCGAAATGCACGGCGGCCTGCTGGCTCACGAAAAGGCCACCGACGCGATTCTGCCTGTCCACCACCGTCCAGCGCCCGGTGCGATCGCGCCCAACCTTGAAGCGGCACAGGGCTTCGGAACCGGCAAGAGTTTCTATGGCTCGTCCCATCACCGTTCTCCTCAAGCCGCGACGAAGGCCCAGACGAGGCCGAGGATGAGCGCGTAGAGCAGGCTTAAGGCCAGGATCAGCCTTGCGCCCGGCATCGCCACATGTGGTGCGCGGGCCGCAGCGCCAAACTTCGCTTCGAAGATCGGAAAACCGCGAGTCATTTTTGGGATCTTTCCATTGATTTCGCTGTGTCGGCCAGGGCTCGAAGCCATCGGCCGACAGCGGGAAATCTATGAGGCTCCGCATAGGAACTCGATCCGCGTGGCGAGCTTAAGATATCAAAACGGCATAAAGGCCGGCCGGAGCATGCGCTCGCGAAGGTGTCATGCCGCAGTGCGGGAACGAGCGGCCGGGCTTTGCTCTTTCCATCCTAACAAATGATGGAATCGAGCCGATGAAGCCCTGCCCGCCCCTGCCTTCGCAAAAACTGTCGGGGCCACTGTCATGATCGCCTTCCGTTCATGGATCGGCGGAGCCGGGGGAGAGCAGCAGAGCTTGAACAGCACGCAACGCAACAACGGCTTTCTGCCGCTCGAAGCCTACGCGGCGCTCGGCAATGGCCGCACCGTGGCTCTGTCGGGTGCGGATGGCTCGATCGACTGGTGGTGCGTGCCTTCCATGGACGCGCCGCCGCTGTTCGACAGGCTCGTCTCGCCCGACGAAGGCGGCTGCTTCGTGGTGGCGCCCGACGCACCTTTCACGGCTGAGCAGCGCTATCGCGAGGACAGCAATGTCCATGAAACGGTGTTCACCACCGATGAGGGCAAGGCGGTTCTGGTGGAATCGCTCAACAGCGGCCCGGCCGGGCGCCTGCCCTGGGAGGAACTGGCACGCCGCGTGGAGGGCATCGAAGGCACGGTGCGCTTCCGTTTCGAGGTGCGGTTCGGCACGGCCGCCGATACCGTGTCGCCCTATCTCAGCCATTCCGCCAACGGCATCATCTTCCACGCGGGCCGCGTGCTCGGCATGATTCTGACAAGCGACGGTATCTCGCGCGAAGTGGAGGAGGACCAGCACTTCGCGGGCTCGTTCACGGTCTCGGCCGGCACGCGCGAGGTGGTCGCCATCGTGGCCGGACGCGACGAGCCGCTGGTGATTCCGGATATCGCGGTCAT
The DNA here is from genome assembly GCF_024053505.1 of Mesorhizobium liriopis. Taxonomy (GTDB): domain Bacteria; phylum Pseudomonadota; class Alphaproteobacteria; order Rhizobiales; family Rhizobiaceae; genus Mesorhizobium_B; species Mesorhizobium_B liriopis. The sequence goes on from NZ_JAMXQS010000003.1 coordinate 311,620, forward strand.
CGACGACCGCATCGACGTGTCCGACCGCGAATGGCGGGAGTGGTCCGACGCGGTTTCCTACCAAGGGCCGCACAAGGCGCATGTGCGTCGCTCCGCGCTGGCGTTGAAGCTTCTGCTCTACTCGCCGAGCGGTGCCATCGCCGCGGCGGCCACCACATCGCTGCCGGAAGGGGCCGGGGCGGGCAAGAATTACGACTACCGCTTCGCCTGGGTGCGCGATGCGGGCTACACGATCAAGGCCTTCCTACGCATCGGCGCGGAAGCGGAAGCCAAGGCGGCTCTCACCTGGCTGATCGAACAGCTCGTCCACAACAAGACCAGGGTCTGCTACCGCCTCGAAGGCGGACCGGTGCCCGAGGTGAGCGAGATCGACCTGCCCGGCTATCGCGGCGAGAAGCCGGTGCGCCGCGGCAATGACGCGGCCATCCAGCACCAGCACGGCATCTATGGCGATATTTTCGAAACCGTCGCGGGCTTCGTTGCAGCCGGCAACATCCTCGACAACCAGAGCGCGATGCTCTTGGCCGAACTTGCCGATGAGTGCGCCGACTGCTGGCGGCAAAAGGATTCAGGCATCTGGGAACTGCCCGAAAAGCGGCACTTCACCATGTCCAAGATCTCGTGCTGGCAGGCGCTCGCGCGCGCCGTCGAACTGGCCGAGGGCAGGCATATCCCCGACAACTGCCGCGAGCGCTGGGAACGCGAGCGGGACCGCATCCTGGAATGGGTGGAAGACCATTGCTGGTCGGAAGAGCGGCAGGCCTACCTCGCTTATCCCGGCGCGGACGGCTTGGATGCCTCGGTCGCGCTCGCGGTGCGCTTCGGCTTCGACGGGCGCGACAAGCTCGAAAAGACGATCCGCGCGATCGACAAAGAGCTGAAAAGCGGGCCGTTGCACTACCGCTACACGGGCATGGACAAGCAGGAGCACTGTTTCCTTGCCTGCTCGTTCTGGATGGCGGAAGCCAAGGCGCTTCTTGGGCATCGCGAAGAGGCGGAAAAGGATTTCCAGGCGGTGCTGGACCTGATCGACCGGAGTTCGGGGGTTTACAGCGAGATGGCGGAGGCGAAAACCGGTGCGTTCTGGGGAAACATGCCGCAGGGCCTGACGCATCTGGCACTGATCGGGGCGGCTTCGACCTTGGCGGATGGAGAGTAGGGCTTGGGGCGTGAGTCAGGCGAGGAGGTTACTCCCACGTCTTACCCCTCCCCACAGGTGGGAGGGGGACGTGAGCGCCGAGTTCCGCTTCCGCGCTCACGCCTGGCTCAACAAGAGGGGTGCAACGCCGATCTCCTCCCTCCCCTTGTGCGGAGGGATAAAGGGTGGAGTGGCGGTGCCGCTTCACTGGGCTTTCGAAGGGAACTTTCAATCCCCCGTCGGCCCACTCGCATTCACCTCTTTCCCTGGCTTCACCGGCGAAAGCGTCTGTTCCTGCGCGTCCGGGTCGATCCGCTGCGTGCGCACGAAAGGCTCCAGCTTCACCGGCCCCTTGGTTTCCGCGGCCCGTACGATGCCTTCGATCACGCGCAGGTCCGCCAGGCCTTCTTCCGCGTTCGGCTCGGGCTCCTTGTCGTTCAGGATGCAGTCCGAGAAATAGCGCATCTCGCCGCCGAACTGGTCGGTCGCCTTGAAGCTCTCATGGGTCTTCTTTTCGCCCACTGTGCGGTTCTGTTCGAGCGGCGTACCGAAGCCGTAGGCAGGGCTCATATGGATGCTGCCCTCGGTGCCCGCCACGATGTAGCTGTCCACGGAGTTTGCGAAATAGGAAACCGTGAAGCTCGCCAGCCGGTCACCCGGCATCCGCAAGACCACGGCCCAGGTATCGTCGATGTCCATGCCGGAATCCGGCTGGCGCGTCGCGACCGCCGAGACCACCTCTTCCGGCTCGGTTCCGAAAAGATAGCGGATGGCATTGATCGGATACGGGCCCATGTCGAACAAGGGTCCCGCTTCGATGCCGCTCGTGGCGCGATGGTTCTTCGGATCGACCTTCTGCGTGAAGCAGGAGGTGAAGGCCACGATCCGCCCCAGTTCGCCCGCGCGGATGCGCTTGATGGCGTCGAGCGTGGCCGGCTCGAAATGCAGGCGATAGGCGACCATCAGCTTGGCGGAGGAAACCTTCGCCGCTTCGGCGATCTCCTGCGATTTCTCGGTCGAGATCTCGAGGGGCTTTTCGCACAGCACATGGATGCCGGCCTGAAGTGCGGGGATCGCGAACTCGGCGTGCCGCCAGTTGGGCGTGCCGAGATAGACCGCATCGATCAGGCCGGATTTGAGCAGATCGTCGAACTGCTCGTAGCTGTAGGCGTGCTCGACGCCATACTGCTTGGCCAGTTCCTTGGCCTTTTCCGGGTCGCCGGTGACGATCGCGGTCAGCTCCGAATTGCCGGTGTGCTTGATGCCCGGCATCATCGCCTGCTGCGTGATGTCGCCGGCACCGACCACGGCATAGCGCACTTTCTTGTCCGAGCTCAGCCCGAGGGCGGATGCGATGCTCATTGTCTGATGTCCCATGCTTTCGATTGCCGCGCCTCAACCGGCAGCGGCGGCATGGGTTGCATGAAGCAAGGCTTTGTGACGCCTCAGCCCTTCAGCACACGATGGAGTTCGTCGAAGACGGCAGGGCCGCCGGCAACCAGCCAATTGCCTTTGTGGAGCGCATCGCCCGCCAGAAAGTCGTTGGTTCGGAGGCCCGCGGCGCGGATCACGCCGATGGCACCCAGACAATCCCAGGAATTGATGTGGGGTTCGATGTAGCCGATCAGCCGCCCTGCCGCGACGTAGCAGAGCGAAAGCGCGCCGGAGCCGTCTCGGTAGAAGGTGCCGTCGGCGCCAAGCAGCCGCTCGAAGACGGGCGCCACATCGGCATGGCTGACGCGCGGCGAATAGCCGAAACCGGTGATGCCCTGGTTCAGCGCGTTCGCGTCATTGCGCTCGACGGGTTCGTTGTTGAGCGTCGCCGGAAAGCCCTCGCCGCCTGCGAAAAGCTCGTCGCGCGCGGGCGCGAAGACCATCCCGAATCTAACCTCGCCATCGCGCATGAAGGCAATCGACACGCACCAGCTCGACATGCCGCAGATGAAGGGCTGGGTGCCGTCGATCGGGTCGACCACCCATATGCCCTGTCCGGGCTCGTAATCGCTGATGCCGGTTTCCTCGCCCAGAAAAGCATCATCGGGCCATGCGGCTTCGAGCCGGCGACGGATCAGCAGCTCGGTTTCCAGATCGGCCTCGCTGGCCAGATCCTGCATGCCCTTGCTTTTGACGGTCAGCGCATTTCGTTTCCGGAAATAGCCCAACGCCAGCGCGCCCGCCTCGCGAATGAGGTCGAGCGCGAACCCGAAGCGCGCGTCGAGATCGGAACTGCTCATGCTCGATATGATTCCTTCCAGAGCCAGGCGGCACCACGGACGCCACTCGCATCGCCGTGTTTCGCCCGCTTGATGGGCGTGTGAAAAACGGTCGAGAAGATACGGCCTGCCAGAACTTGCGGCAGGTCTTCGTAGAGCTCATCCACATTCGACATGCCACCGCCCATCACGAAGACGTCCGGGTCGAGCGTGTTGACTACGGTCGCAAGCCCGCGTGCCACACGATCCACATAGCGCTCCCACAAAAGTCCCGCGAGGCGATCGCCCGCGCGCTTCTTGGCGACGATATCGCGTGCCTTCAGCTCCTCGCCGGTATGCGCAAGATATTCCGCCTCGAAGGCGCGGCCCGAAACCCAGGTTTCCATGCAGCCATGCCGTCCGCAATAGCAGGCGCGGCCCGGAACCTCGGTGGAGTTCGGAAAAGGCAGGGGGTTGTGCCCCCACTCGCCGCCGCTGTTGTTGGGTCCATGGTGGGCACGTCCGCCGATCGCTATGCCGGCGCCCGCGCCCGATCCCAGGATGACCGCGAAAACCACATTGTGGCCGACCCCCGCCCCGTCCACCGCTTCGGAGGCGGCGAAACAGTCGGCGTCGTTCTCGACCCGCAATTCGCGTCCCAGCGCATCCTGCAGATCCTCTTCCACTGGGCGTCCGAGAAGCCATGTCGAACTTGCGCCCTTGCCGATGCGGCTTTGCGGCTCGAGCGAGCCGGGAATTCCGATGCCGACCGAACCCTGCCGGCCCGTGTCGCGCTCGATGCGCTCGATCATCCGGCGGATCGCGGCGATGCAGCCGAAATAATCGTGCCGCGGCGTATCCTCACGCAGGCGCAGAAGCTCGCGCCCATCGGCCTCCATCGCGACACCCTCGATCTTGGTGCCGCCCCAGTCGATGCCGATCAACATGGCGAACGGCGCCTCGCCCCGCAGGCCATCGCTTCGTTCCGCTCCGATGATGTTTCAGGCTCTGCACCCAACGCCGCCCTCCCCAGCCGCATTTCCTCGAAGTGATTATGAGCAGCCCGAACGCCAATGGGCAACAGCTGGTCGGGAAGCCGAGGCAACGGCGAACATGAAACGAAGCGGGATCAGGCCGAGCGGTTGCCTTGCGCCAGCGCACCCACCAAGCGCTTCGCCAAGGCCTCACACTGGACGCGGATATCGGGAATGGCGTCGATTTCGAGAAACGCGCCGCGTGTCAGCGGGCCGACCGCAAAAATGCGGTCGGATGCCTGTCCGTCCTTGTCGATCACGGCGCAGGCTTCGGACACATCGAGACCGATGCGCAACAGGTCGGGCCGCCCAGTGCCCGAGGCGATCATCGACCGGATCAGGGGATTGGTGCCTTGCGACAGGTCGCTGACGATGCCACCGCAATCATAGACGCGGGCGACATTTGCCGTCTCGCTCCGCCCGCTGTGGCGATGCTGGAAGCGCACGCGCCATCCCCCCTCTCCGTCCGGCTCGACCTCACGCACGCGCGCAGCGACCACGCGCAACGCGCCGTCATCGACGGCCGCGAAGATGCGCTCACGGATTTCAGGCGCCATGCGGTGGCGGTGCACGTCCCACCAGGGCTTGGTGTGCTCGAAGAAGCGGCGCTTGGCGGAGGCCGGCCAGTTGCGCCAGATCTCCTGGTTGAAGGGGCGCAAGCCGTCCACCACGTCGCGCCAATCCCCGCCGCGCCGCTCGACGTCGCGGATCAGCCCGCGGAACCAGTGGACGAAGTAGGTAAGATCGGTGCCGAGTGGTATGTCGGCGCGGTCGAGCTTGATCGGCGCATGGCCCTGATGGCCCATCGGCATCAGCCCGCGCCGTGAGAGAGCAATGACCGGCCCTTTCTGGCCGCGACGCGCGAGCGACAGCCAGGCATCCGCCATGCTGAGACCCGTGCCGAGGATCATCACCGGCAATGCGGGGTCGAGCGGCGTGTCCTCCTTGGAGCCGAGCTTCACCGCATAAGGCCGGCTCGAAGAAGCCGCTTCCTCGTGTCCGGTGGCAAGCACCGCCGCGTCGGCACGCAGCGTGTTGCCATCGGTCAAACGGATTTCGACGCCCAAAGGCTTCGGCACGACCGATAAGGCCGTCTCGTGAACGATGCGCAAGCGTCCGGGCGCGGCGCGCAGGGTCTCACCGACATAGTCGCCGTAAAGGCCGCGCGGCGCATAGAAATGGTCGAAATCCTCCTGGCGGATCGATTTGCGCTTGAGCCAATCGGCGAAATGGCTCGGTTCGCCTGCGAAGATGCTCATGTTCGAGGCGCGCACGTTCAGCCGGTGGTCGGGCTCAGACGTCGAATAGGCGATGCCCCGCCCCGGTTCCGCGCGCTTTTCGATCAGCACGACTTCACAGCCGGCACGCATGGCCTGAATCGCGAGAATGGCACCACTTGCGCCACCGCCGACGATCGCAAGGGTCCGAGCAGGGGCTCGATCTTGGCCAGTCGTCATGGCTTGCTCCCTGGCAGAAAAGGACATCAGTGCGCGGCAGCCTGGGCCACAAGCGCGTCGGGCGTTCCGAGTTCCGGCACTCCGGTGGCACGCATTTCGGCAAGCGTCTGGCGGTCGAGCACCTCGGCAATGGCGTTGCGCACGTCGAGCATCAGGTGGCGCACCTGGCAGGTCGCCTCATCGCAGTCGTCGCAGGGCTCGTATTGCGTGCGGCTGGCGCAGGGAAAGGGTGCGAGAGGACCATCGAGCACGCGCACCACATGGCCGACCTTGATCTCTTCCGCCGCGCGCGCGAGGCGATAGCCGCCGACCTTGCCCTTGCGGCTCTGCACGAAGCCGGCATTGCGCAATTCGCTGAGGATCGCATCGAGAAATTTCTTGGGGATGCGGTTCTGGGCCGCGATCTCGCCCACGAAAGCGAGGTCGCCGGCGGGCAGGCCCGCCAGATGCACCATCGCCTTCAATCCGTATTTGCCTTTGCGCGTCAGCACATGCCGGTTCCCGTTTCAGTCGAACTGATGCCGACTCCTGTTCTTAATTCCACCAAACTAGTGGAAATTTGCAAGCCGTTCAGGTGCGGCAATTGGAAAACCCGTTCAGACGCCAACGGCTGATTCATAACCCGGCGCCGGATTCGTCCATTGCGTGTTCGCGGCGGCGTTCTCCACAGGCTTGCGCGCCATCGGCGATCCGGGAAACGATTTTCTCCGCCGTAGGCCATGCCGTAGAACAAACATCCCAATGCCGCGAAAAAGTCGCAATGGACAATGTCTATCAGTTTTATAGAGTTAAGGTCGATCACGGAGATTGGCCCATGTCCGACATCCCGCTCTTCACGCCTGCCCAAGCTCTCCGCCGCGTCGGCGGTGCTTCTTCATTCAACCCGACCGCCTTTCTGCCCCATGCGGCTTTGGTGCTTTCGGTCGGCTTCGTTGCCGGTGTTCTTTGCGGGCTGATCTGAGCCCGCTCGCGTTTCCTGTTCGAACTTCACCGTGTTGAACGGTCCGCGCCCGTGGCCGCGGACGAATCGAGGAAACAGCTATGACGCTCTATTTTCTCCTGTCCCAAGGACTTTCGGAAAACTCCACCTTTCTTCCTGCCCCATCACTGATCCGCAACGCCTTCGACCGCATCGAGGCAGCCGGCTTCGATGAGATCGTGGTTTCGGACCCGACCGGCAATATCGCAGCGCTCGATCTGGCCGATATCGCCCTCGACGCCACCCATTCGATCCACGTCGTTCTGCCGCAAACTGCTAGCAAGGCGTCGCCGCTTACGGTGGCGCAGCGCATGGCCGACCTGCCCTGCGGACGCCTTTCGCTCTATCTGCGCGAGGGCGAAACGGGGGATGGTGCGGAGCGCCATGAGGACGTGATCGCGCGGGCCAGCGAATATCTGATGCTGCTCGCCAAGCTCTGGAATGCCGAAGCGCCGATCTCCTTCGAGGGCCGCTTCTTTCAGATCAAGAACGCCTTCGTGGAAAAGGGCGATTGCCGGCTGAAACCCCATATCCATTTGTCCGGCCGCTCCGGGCTCGCGCTTGCCCTGGCGGGCCGCCATGCCGACACGTTCCATTTGCCGGATGTTTCGGCGGACGAGACACGCCGCATGATCGCGCTGGTGAACGGAGAGGCGCGTGCCAATCATCGCGGCGAGGCCGTTGCCTTCGCTTCGACGATCGTGCTCGGTGCAACTGATATCAGACTGTGGCGGAGCAATATCCTCCCCCGCCTCGTGCTCGCCCGCGATCTCGGCATCTCGCGCTTCGTGTTCGAGGGATTTTCGGACGAGGCGGCGATCACCGAGTTCGGCGAGAAAGTCCTACCCGCGCTTCGCCGCAGTCTCGGCGATAGCGACGAGCCGGCCACGCGGCCATGGACGGACTGGGCTCTGCCAGCGCTGCTCGACCGCCTGCAGTAAGCCGAAGCTTATTTCAGCGGCAATTCGGCCTCCGCCTCGATCTCGACCTTGTAGTCACCGACGAGGCGGCCGACCTGCAACAGCGTGTTGGCCGGGCGAATATCTGCGAAGACCCGGCCATGAGCACGCGAGACCGCTTCCCAGTCATCCGCATCGGCGAGAAAGACGCTGGTGTGGATCACGTCCTCCGCTTTGCCGCCGAGCGCCGTGATGGCGGCCAGAACCTTGTCCAGAATGTAAGTCGTTTGCGCGCCGGCATCCCCGGGGGCGACCGCACGGTCCGCGCCATGCGTGGCGGTGGTGCCGGAAACGCGGATGCGATTGTTGATGCGCACCGCACGGCTATAGCCCGCGATCGGTTCCCAGAGGCTGCCCGATGACACGCGCATCCGTCCATTGGGCTCGCGGATCACCTCATAGGCCGAGGGGATGGCCTCAAGGTGATGGCTGAGATCGCCAGAGGCGGTCAGGAAAGGCGGGCGACGGTACTCATCGCCGCAATCGCCGGGGATAGGCGTGGTGGCCGCGAAGGCTTCGTCCAGCAAGGCATGGTCCCCCGCGTCCAGCTTGAAGCGGAAGACATGGAGGTTGTCGTCGCGATGCTCGCTTTCGGTCAAACGCGCGCCGATGATGGTCCCGGCGACCGCCTCGTGCTCCAGAACCCAGCGCGAGGCTACATTGGACAGCGATACGTTGTGCTTGTCGGCAATCGCTTTGGCCGCGCGGAGAATGCCCTGGAACGCTTCCCAGCCGCTGGCCGCATCGATGAAGCGCTTATATTTGGAGCGGCTCCAGTCGGTAATGGCGCCAGGCTCGGGCTGGTTCAGCCACTTCTCGGACAGGAAGCCGCCGCACAACGTGCCATAGGCGAGCAGCTTCACGCCGGTGCGGGCGCACAGCTCGGAGAGGAGACCGGCAGCGCGGCGGTCCACCAGCGAGAACGAAACCTGGTTCGACGCCAGCGGCACGCCATCGGCCAGTGCGAGCGCCAGATGCGCTGCATCGAAATTCGTCACGCCGAGATGGCTGATCAGCCCCTCCTCGCGCAGCCGGTTGATCTCATGAAGCGCGTCGAGCCAGGCGGGGTGTTCGAAGCTCCACCAATGGAACTGCAACAGATCGATGCGCTCGACGCCGAGGCGCTGCAGACGCTCCGTGACGCCGGCGCGCACGATTGCGGGCGTCATCGGACCGGGCTCGGGGCACCATTTGGTGAAGGCGCGGGGCCGGTCACCGGTGGAATAGCGGGCGAGCAGGCGGCCGGTGATCAGCTCGGCGCTGCCATAGTGATCGGCCATGTCGAAGGTGTCGAACCCCGCTTTTGCATAGGCTTGCAAAGCATCCGCCGCGCGTTCGGGATCGAGCGTGGTGCCGTTCTTTTCGAGATCGGCAACCTGCCAGAGCCCGCAGAGCAGGCGGCTGATTTCCATGTCGCCCAGCTGCGCGCGTTCGGGAAAATCAGGCATGGGGGATCTCGGGCGGCGTGTTGTTGACGAGGGATGGGTTGGCTTTCGGAGCTGTCACGAGATGGCGCGACACGATACGGCGTTCGCCCAGAATTCCCCGCGGACGCCAGAGCAGGATCGCGCACAACCCGACGCCGATCAGCGCGATCTGCAGGGCCGCCGCGCGAGCCTGCCAGCCGGCGGGAAAGACGCTGCCGATGACGCTGCCCGATAGTGCCCAGAGCGCCCAGACGACGACAGCGCCCAGGATCGCCCCGCGATTATTGCCCGAGCCGCCGACGATCAGCATGGCCCAGACCTGGAATGTCAACGTCGGGAGATAGTTGTCGGGCGCGATGAAGCCGATGAAGTGGGCCTGCGCCGCACCCGCCAGCCCCATGATGGCGCCTCCCAGTGCAAAGGCCTGCAAACGGAAGCGCAGCGCCGGCTTGCCGAGCGCGGTTGCCGCCGCCTCGTCCTCGCGTATGGCGCGCAGCACGCGGCCCCAAGGGCTCGAAAGCAGGCGTTCGAGAAAGAGGTAGAGTGCCAGCACGACCAGGGCCAGCAATGCGAGATTGGCAAGGCTGAAGAGCAGCGGATCGCCCGCGAAGCTCGTGAAGGGACGTGGGATGAAGCCGATGCCGAAAGGTCCGCCGGTGACGGTTTGCAGGTTGAGCGCGCAGAGCTGGACGACCACCGCCACACCGAAAGTCGCGATTGCCAGATAGTCCGAGCGCAGCCGCATCGTCAGCGCGCCGACGGCAAGACTGACGAGGCCCGCCGCAAGCATCGCACCTGCCCATCCGACGATGATCGGCAGGCCGAAGCCGCCGAAGCGGTCGGGCGCATCAGGCGTCGTCAGAAGTGCTGAGGCATAGGCACCGACCGCGACGAAGCCGGCCACGCCGACATTGAAAAGGCCGGTCTGGCCCCACTGCACATTGAGGCCGAGCGTGATCACCGCATAGGACAGCGCGACCGTCAGAAAGAAGGCAAGATAGGCGGCAAGGTCGAGGATCATGCCGCCCTCCTCGCGCCGAACAGGCCTTGCGGGCGCAGGAGAAGCACTGCGACCAGCACGACGAAGGCCACACCCGCGCGCCATTCGGCGCCGACCAAGCGCACCGCGAAGGCTTCGCCCAAGCCCACGATCAATCCTGCGATCATCGCGCCCGGCACGCTGCCGATGCCACCCAGAATGGCGGCGGCAAAGAGCGGCAAAAGCAGGTCGAGCCCCATTTGTGGCCTGATCTGGACGAGCAGGCCGGAGAAAGTGCCGGCGACGGCCGCGAGCCCCGCACCCAGAACCCAGACCGTTCTCACGATGCGGCGCACGTCGATGCCCGCCACGCCCGCGAGCTGCGGGTTCTCGGCCACCGCCCGCATGGCGCGACCGGTCGGCGTTCGGGTGAGAAAAAGGTGGAGGGCGACAGCCAACCCCAGACCGATGCCGATGGCCAGCAATTGGTCGGGCGTCGCGCGAATGCCGCCGGGCAGACGCATCGCGATCTGCAGAGCATTCGTGAAATAAAGCGGTGCCGAGGAGAACAGGAATTCGAGCAGGTTGCGCAGGGCCAGCGCCGCCCCGAAGCTCGCCATGACGAGGATGATCACCGCACTTCCCTTGCGTCGCAGAGGTCCGAACAGGAGCCAGTCGACCAGAAGGGCGAGGGTGGCCGAGAGAAGGACGGCCCCGACGAGCGCGATGGGCAGCGACCAGCCGAAGGAGAAGGGTCCGATCGGCGCGCCGAGGCTCAAGAGCGCCGAGCCCAGCGCGAGGTTGAGCAGAAAAGCAAAGTAGGCGCCCCAGGAGACCAGTTCGCCATGCGCGAAATTGGCGAAGCGCAGGATCGAGTAGGTCAAGGTGACGCCGACCGCGCCGAGCCCGATTACGGCACCGTTCACCAGCCCATCAAGAAGCGCCTGCGCGATCATGCCGACACATGCCCTTTCCGACCGAGATAGAGATCGGCCACGGTGTCGTCGCCGAGCAGCGCACTGGGCACGCCTTCATGCGCGATACGGCCTTCGACCAGAATCAGGGCGCGGCTCGCAATCGCGAGGGCCGCGCGCACATTCTGCTCGACCAGCACGATCGTGACGCCCGCGCGGTTGAGCGTTTGGAGGGCTGCGAAGACCTCGCCCACCACGCGCGGCGAAAGGCCCGCCGAGGGCTCGTCGAGCATGAGCACGCTCGGCGCGCCGATCAGCGCGCGACCGATCGCCAGCATCTGCCGCTGCCCGCCCGACAACGCGCCCGCGCGGTGGTGGCGATGCTTGATGAGATCGGGGAACCGCGCCTCGACTTGCGCGATCTGCTTCTGCCGTTCCGATTTTGGCAGGCGGTCGGCGGCGAGCTGAAGGTTTTCGCCGACCGACAGGCTCGTGAAGACGTTCTCCGTTTGCGGCACGAAGCCCAGCCCCCGCGCGAGTTTCTCGTGCACGGGCAACGCCTCGATGGGCACATCGGACAGCTGGACCGTTCCCGACAGGATCGGTGCCGTGCCGGCAATGGCCTTCACCAGCGTGGACTTGCCGGCCCCATTGGGGCCGAGCAGCGCCACCAGTTCGCCGGGGTGAACAGTAAAGCTCACCCCGCGCAGGATGGGCAGGTCGGGCTCGTAGGCCGCGACGAGGTCACGAACGCTCAACGCGCTCACGCGGCGACCTGACCGAGATAGGCTTCCGCCACATCCTTGCGCGCGAGCACTTGCGCAGGCGCGCCTTCAGCCAGCAAGCTGCCTTCCGCCATCACCACCACGCGCTCACAGAGGCGGGACACCATGTCCATGTTGTGCTCGATCAGGAGCACGGTGCGGCCTTGGGCGTTGAGCAGCCGCACGCGGTCGATGATGAGTTCGAGAAGCGCAGGGTTCACGCCCGCCGCAGGCTCGTCGAGCAGGAGCACCGACGGGTCGGCCATCAAGACACGAGCGAGTTCGAGAAGCTTGCGCTGGCCGCCCGACAACACGGCGGCCGGCTCATGGGTCAGATGCGAGAGGCGCACGAAGTCGAGCAGCTCGCGGGCCCTTTCAGCCGCGCGGTGTTCCTCCACGCGCACGCGGGAGGGAGACAGGAAGTTCGCCAGAATGCCCTCGCCCGACTGGCCTTGCGCACCCGTCAGAACATTTTCGAGCACGGTCATCTCGCGAAAGGGTTTCGGGATCTGAAAGGTGCGCCCGAGCCCTGCCCCGATGCGCTTCTCCGGCCGTTCGCGGGCAATGTCGCGGTTGCCCAGCATGATCGCGCCGCTGTCGGGCACGAGGCTGCCGGCGAGCAGGTTGAAGAAGGTGGTCTTGCCGGCCCCGTTCGGGCCGATCAGCCCGACCATCTCGCCGCGCCCAAGCACCAGTGACATCCCGTCCACCGCGCGGAGGCCGCCAAAGGCGCGCACGAGGCCGCGCGCTTCGAGGATCGGCGCCGTGTCGGAACTGGAAGGAAACGCTGCGGGCATCGTGCCTGGGAAAGGGTGGGATCGAGCCGGCATCAAGCTTTGCAAGCGCGGCGATTGCAAATAGAAAATCCCCCATGCGTTACGCAAGGCCCAACGAGTGACACCCTCTCCCGAAAACCCCGACGACAGTTTCGAGCTGTTCGACCTGCGCGTCGAAGTGGTGGCGCCGCACGGCGGGCCGATCTTCTGCGGGGCCAAGCCCGGCGACTGGTTCGAGCTGCGCGGGGAAATGCTTTATCTGCCGCCCGGCCAGGGCATTTCGATCTATTCGCTGTCGTCCGTGCTGCCGCTGCTCGCCGCCAAACAGCGCCCCACGCATCCGCATGACTGGATGAGCACGGATGCCGAGGTGGCCTGCCCCGACCCGAACTGCTCGACGCGCCTGCGCATCACACGGCTCGAAAAGCGCCGTTTCTCGCATGCTGCAACCACCGCCGTGCCCCTTTCCGGAAACTGATCTTTTTCATGCAGACTTTCGACCTCCGCCCCGGCGCCACGATCTCGCGCGTGATCCGCGGCAACTGGCAGCTCGCTTCGGGCCATAGTGATGCGCAGAGCGAGGACCCCATCGCCGACCTCACAGCCTTCGCGGATGCGGGCATCACCACATTCGATTGCGCGGATATCTATACGGGCGTCGAGGAAGTGATCGGTGCGTTCCGCGCAGCCTACCGCAAAGCACGGGGCGAAGAAGCGCTAAAGCGCATCCGCGTGCACACCAAGTTCGTGCCGGATCTCTCGATCCTGTCGCGCATCGAGAAAACGGATGTCGAGGCGATCATCGACCGCTCGCTGAAGCGGTTGGGCCAGGAGCAGCTCGATCTCGTGCAGTTCCACTGGTGGGATTATTCGCAACCGCGTTGGCTCGACACAGCACTCTGGCTTGCCGAGCTGCAGCAGGCGGGCAAGATCAGGAACATCGGTGGGACGAATTTCGACACGGCCCATGTGGCGGGGATGGTCGAGGCCGGCGTGCCGCTGGTGTCGATGCAGGTGCAATATTCGCTGCTCGACCGCCGCCCGGCCGAGAGCTTCACGGCGCTTGCCAGGGAACACGACATCTTCCTGCTCACTTACGGCACCGTCGCTGGCGGGTTCCTGAGCGACCGCTGGCTGGGCGTGGCTGAGCCCGCTGGCGAGGCGGAGAACCGCTCGCTCACCAAATACAAGCTCATCATCGACGATTGGGGCGGGTGGGCGCTGTTCCAGACGCTGCTCCAAGCCCTGCGCGGGATCGCCGACCGGCACGCGACGGATATCGCGACGGTGGCGAGTGCTGCCGTTCTGCGTTTTCCTCAGGTCGCAGGCGTGATCGTCGGCGCGCGCAATCGCACCCATCTCGACGGCAATCTCGCCATCGCGGCGCTCGACCTTTCGGCCGAGGACCTGGCGGCGATCGACGCAGTCTTGGCGCAGAGCCGTCCGCTCGAAGGCGATGTCTACTCGCTCGAGCGCGACCGCGAGGGACGGCACGGGCGGATCATGAAATACAATCTCAACGACGCGCCGGCTTCCCAAACGGCGTGAACTCGGGAACAGTGCGCAGCAACCGAACCGGACCAATCCGGCGACGATCATGAGGGGTGCAACCGTGAGACAATTTCTGCTGGCGGGCTCGATGCTCGCAGTGCTGGGTGCGATGCCGGCTTACGCGCAAAGCTGCGACGTGACGGTGGGCATGGTGATGGAACTGACCGGCCCCGCCGGCGCCTATGGGCAGGCCGGGGCCAAGGCCGTCGAGATGGCGTTCCGCGACTTCAACGAGGCGGGCGGCTTCGGCGAAGGCTGCACGATCAAGGCCGACACGCGCGACAGTCAGAGCCAGGGCAATGTGGCCGTCGACCAGGCGACCCAGCTGGTCAATATCGGCAAGGTGCCCGTCGTCATCGGCGGCATCATCTCGTCGGTGTCGATCCCGATCCTGACCTCGGTCACCGCACCCGCAGGCGTGGTGCAGGTGTCACCCGCCTCCTCCTCGCCGACGCTCACCGCGCTTTCCGAGGAAGGCAAGACCAACGGCGTCTTCTTCCGCACCATCACGTCCGACGCGCTGCAGGGCACGGCGGCCGCGAAATACGCCATCGACCAGGGCCTCAAGAAACTCGCCATCATCCACGTCAACAACGATTTCGGTGTGAACATGGTGAAGGAGTTCCAGACCGCCTTCGAAAGGCTCGGCGGCACGATCACCTCGACCACGCCCTATAACGAGAAGCAGGCGAGCTACACGGCGGAAGCCAACACGGCGATGGAAGGCGAGCCCGACGCGCTCTATCTCGTCTCCTACCCGGTGGATGGCGCGACCATCGCGCGCGCCTGGATCTCGGGCGGCGGCCCGGCGAAATTCCTTCTCAATGACGGCATGAACTCGTCCGATTTCATTTCCGCCGTCGGCGCGCAATATCTGGACGATGCCTATGGCACTTCGTCGGGCACGGCGCCCACCGCTTCGACCGAGTATTTCAACACCAATTTCGAAAGCTTCTCGGGCGGCATCAAGCCGGACGCGCCGGCCGCCGACCGCTCCTACGATGCCGGTGCCATCGTCGCGCTCGCGGTCGCCGAGGCCGGCAAGGGCGATGCGGCCGCCATCAAGGCCGCTATCCGCGAAGTGACCAAGGAAGGTGCGGAACCCATCCATGCGGGCAAGGCAGAATTCGCCAAGGCGCTGGCGCTGATCAAGGACGGCAAGCCGGTGAAGTATGAAGGCGTGATCGGCCCTGTCTCATTCGACAAGAACGGCGACATCACCGGGCCTTTCCGCCTCTGGCGCATTCAGAAGGGCGAGGTCACGACCACCGGCGAAATGAGCGCCGAGGAAGTCGGCAAGATCAAGAGCGGGACCGCGCAGTAAGCGCGACCTGCCCTCCCCTCGCTCAGGCCACGAGCATCTTGAGCGAGGTAGCGGCCAGGAAGATGCCGAACAGGCGGCGCAGCCATCGCGGGTCGATGGCATGCGCCGTCCGCGCACCGAGCGGCGCGAAGAACATGCTGAGCGCTGCGATCAACGCAAAGCCTGCGAGATTGACATAGCCCAGCGAAAAAGCCGGCAGGCCGGGCTCGTTCCAGCCATTGGCGATGAAGCCGAGCGCGCCGGGCACGGCGATGATGAGGCCGACCACGGAGGCCGTGCCCACCGCGCGGCGGACGGGATAGTTGCAAAGGCTCAAGATCGGCACCGTCAGCGTGCCCCCGCCGATGCCCATCAACGTCGAGATGGTGCCGATGACCGTCGACAGAAATGCTTGAAACGCCTTCGAGGGCAGTGCCGGCGAAAGATGCGTGCCTTCGGGCGTGAAAAGCATGTGGACGGCCACCACGGCTGCGACCACACCGAACACCCAGGTCAGCACCTCGCCATCGGAGATCGCCGAGATCAGCACGCCCAGCATCACGCCGACCGCGACCCACGGCCCCCACCATTTGAGCAGCGCCGTATCCACCGCGCCCTTGGCATGATGCGCACGCACGGACTGGATGGCCGTCGGCACGATGGTCGCGAGCGAGGTGCCGACCGCGATGAATGGGATCAGGTCCTCATCCACCTGGAAGGCCGCCAGCACGACATAGAGCACCGGCACCACGACGATGCCGCCGCCCACGCCGAGCAGGCCGGCGAGGAAGCCGGACACACAACCGGTCAGCGCCAGACCGAGCACGAAGGGAAAGAGGCTCGTGAAGTGTTCCATGGTGTGGACCCGGTGCTGGAGATCAAAGAAAAGCCGGCGCTGACAGTTCGGCGCCGGCTCAGGGTTCGCTGAAAGGGGCTCAGGCCACGCGGGTGCGCAGTTCGCCCACGCCTTCGACGCGGCCCACCAGTTCGTCACCACGCTTCACCGCGCCCACACCGGCGGGCGTGCCGGCGAAGATCAGATCGCCGGGCTGCAGCTCGAAGAGCGTCGAAAGCGTCGCGATCATCTCGGGCACTTTCCAGATCATCTGGTTGAGATCACCGCTCTGGCGCGTCTCGCCGTTCACTTCGAGAGTGACGGCACCCGACGTGATGTCGCCCGCATCTTCCGCGCGTACGATCGCCGTGCAGGGCGCGGACGCCTCGAAGGCTTTGCCGGTTTCCCAAGGACGGCCCATCTTCTTGGCCTCGCCTTGGAGGTCGCGTCGCGTCATGTCGAGCCCGACCGCGTAGCCGAAGACGTGGTCCATGGCGCGCTCGAGCGGGATATCCCTGCCGCCCTTGCCGAGCGCGACCACCAGTTCGATCTCGTGATGCACGTCGTTGGACAGCGGCGGATAAGGGAAATCCGCGCCCGAATGAACGAGGCTGTCGGGATTCTTCTGGAAGAAGAAGGGCGGCTCGCGGTTCGGGTCGTGGCCCATCTCCACCGCGTGGTCGGCGAAGTTGCGGCCCACGCAATAGATGCGGTGCACGGGGAAGAGCTTGTCGCTGCCTTCGACCGGCAATGTCGGCACGGGAAGCGGCTCGAAGACGAAGCTCTCGGATACTCGTTGGACGTTCATGCTCTGGCTCCTGCGTAATAGTCGATTCTGTGTTCGAAGTGCTCGATGAGGGCGGATAGCAGCATGGCTGCGGCGAAGAGGATGATGGTCAGCGCCCAGAAGCTCGCCATTTCGAAATTGCGCGAGAAGAGCTCGAAGAGTTCGCCGTAGCCGATGACCGATACCAGGATCTGGCCGATCACCACGCCCTTCACGCCGCGGATGAGGCCCAGCCGGATGCCGGCAAGGATTTCAGGCAGGGCCGCGAAAAGCACGATCTTGGAAAACAGCGTCCAGCCGCTCGCGCCGTAGGACCGGCCCATCTCGAAGAGCGAGCGCGGAACCTGCATGACGCCTGCGCGGGCGTCGAGCACGATGATCCAGACGGCAAACAGGAAAACGGTGACGACAACCGTCGTCTCGCCCAGACCGAACAGGATCATCAGCACCGGCACGAGGGCCGACAGTGGGGCGGAGACGAACATGTTGACCCACATGCCCATCAAGCGATCCACGGTTTTGAAGAGCCCCATGCAGATGCCGAGCGGCACGCCGACGGCAATCGCCAGCGCCATGCCGACCGCGAACGAGCGCAGCGTGATCAGCGAGGCGTTCTGCCAGGAGCCCGTCTGCACCAGCCTCAGTCCGGCCTGAGCGATCTCGGTCACCGGCGGAATCAGGAAGATCAGGTCGAGCCGGCCGACGATCTCCCAGACGACGAGCCAGACCAGAAGCGAGGCCATCATGGGAATACGGAAATTGCCGATCCTCATCGCTCGTCACTCCGCATAATGGCGCAGGCCGTCCCAGATGTTCTCGACCGTGTCGAGATAACCGGGATCGCGGCGGATTTCATCGGGCGTGGCCGTGCGGTCGATCTTCGGGTCGATGATCTGCGACACGCGGCCCGGACGGGGCGAAAGCAGCACGATGCGGTCGGAGACATAGACCGCCTCTTCGATCGAGTGGGTCACGAAAAGAAAGGTCTTCTTCTCGATCTCCACGAGCTTGAGCAGGTCCTCCTGGAACTTGCGGCGGTTCTGCTCATCGACGGCCGAGAAGGGCTCGTCCATCAGGAGCACGTCGGCATCGACCGCAAAGGCCCGCGCGATGCCCACGCGCTGCTTCATGCCACCCGAGAGCTCATGCGGATATTTGTTCTCGAAGCCCGACAGGCCGACCTGGTCGATATAATGCTGGGCGACCCGCTTGCGCTCGGCCTCGCGAACCCCACGCAGTTCGAGCCCGAAGCCGACATTGCGCATCACGGTCGCCCAGGGCATCAGGGCGAAATCCTGGAACACGAAGGCGCGTTCGGGCCCGGGACCGGTGACCACGCGATCGTTGACGCGGATCTCGCCGGACGTCGCAGGCACGAGCCCGGCGATGATCTTGAGCAGCGTGGTCTTGCCGCAACCCGACGGGCCGAGCAGCGTGGTGAGCTTGCCGCGGGCAAAGGACAGCTCGATGTTGCGCAGCGCTTCCACATCGCCATAGATCTTGGAAACGCCTCGCACCTCGACGATCGCATCATTCGTCGCCTCGGTCGCGGGCGGTTGGCGCAGTGCAGCCTGTGACATCAGGCACCCCTCTTTTCAGGCCGCAGGAAGCGGGTTTCGAAACGCTGAAGCCCGACCAGGGTCAGCATCGACAGCGCGATGATCGAGGCGACCGCCGCATACATATGCGCGTAATTGGCGATCGAGCGGTGATAGGTGATGAGATCGCCCACACCGGTCGGCGTGATCAGAAGTTCGGCCAGCATCACGCCGATGAAGCCGGCGGCAACGCCCAGGCGCAGGCCGGCGAAGATCACCGGCGAGGCATCCGGAATCACGATCTTGAAGATGCGCTGCATCCGCGTGCCCTGGAACGAGCGGCACATGGCGACGAGCGAGGGGCTCACATGGCGCACGGCCTTGTAGGAGTTGAGCACGATGACGGGCAGCGCCAGCATGATTACGGCCAGCGTCTTGGCGGTGAGCCCGATGCCGTAGATGAAGGTGACGAGCGGCACGAGTGCAGCCATGGGTGCCGCCTGCAGCACGATGAAGACGGGCGCCAGCAGCCATTCGGCTTTCTCGGAGAGGCCCATCACGATACCCAGGGCGACACCAAGCAGTGCCGAGACCAGCACGCCGAGCACCAGCGGCTGGAGCGTGATGAAATAGGCCTGCAGCATCGAACCGTCGAAGACCATTTCCCAGAAGGCGAGAAGGGTCTCGGAAAAGGTCGGGAAGGCATAGGAGATCGGCCAAAGACCGGCGATTTCCCAGACCCCGCAGAGAAGCGCGAAGGAAAGCAGGCTCCACAGGCCCGGGCGGGCGCGGAAGGCCTGAGCCAGGGACCAGCCAGCTTGCGCGGGCCGGACCCTGTTTCCTGTTTGAGCGAAGGTTGCCATCGAACCGGAACGCCTCACGACTGGCCGAGCTTGGCGAGCGCGGCTTTCAGCGGCGTGAAGTCCCAGAAGTCTTCCGTCTTCAACTCGGTCGCCTCGCCCTGAAGCGCACCGGACACGGTGTAGAAGGCGAAGTCGTCCTTGGCCGCCTCCTCGCCCCCGCCATTCAGCGGGAGACCAGCAGCGGCTGCTTCCGCGAAATAGGGCTCGATCTCGGCCACCATGTCGGGCGTGGCATCCGGCAGGAGATTGTATTTGGTGCGCAGTTCACCGACGATCTTCGGGTTGGCCTGCACTTCGCGCCAGGTCGAAACGATCGCCTCGACGAGCTTGGCGACATCCTCCTTGTTGGCTTCGAGATATTCGGTGTTGGCGAAGAGGGCCTCGTCGGTCGCGGTGATATTGTCCACCGGCAGGAACACGAACTTGCCCGGCGCCTGCTTTTCGAGAAGTCGCTTGCCCGATGCATCGACGATGCTCGCCTTGACATTGCCCTGCAACAGCGCGCCGGCGCGCACCTCAGAGCCCGGCACATAGGAAATCCCGGAAAAGGCGATGCCGTTCTGCTGGGCCGCGAGCTTCATCAGGGCTTCTGTGCCCGAGCCGCGCGAATGGACGGCGACCTCCTCTCCGTCGAGATCCTTCCAGGTCTTGTAGGACTCGCCATTGACCACCGGATACATCTGCAGCGTCGAAAGCTGCATGAACATCCGCACCGGCGCCTTGACCTTTTGGATCAGCGCATAGGGCCCGCCCACGCCGACATCCGCCTGCCCCGACACCACGGCCTGCGCCGCGATATCCTCGGATTTCAGATAGCTCACTTCGAGTTCGAGCCCCGCCTCCTTGGCGCGCTCGAAGGCAATCAAGAGATGAAGCGTCTCGACGCTTGGAATGTCGCCGAAAGCGACACGCATCTCGGCCTGCGCGAGTGCGGTTGAACCGAGAAATAGGGTCGCGCCGAAGAGAGCGGCGCCTGCCGCGCTTCTGGCGGCTTTGAGCATCGACTGCATTGGTGTTCCTCCCGAACCGGCCGCAGAATGCATGGCACAATCCTCAGCCAATTTCTTATTGGTAAAACTTGGTTCAATGATCGGTCAAGCCTTGGGACGATGAATTCGTCGCTGCGCTGCAGCATCATGAGCGCGTTTCCGTTCCCTTTGCGCTATTATCCGCAGGGAGGTTGACGACATCTCTCCAGCAAAGTATCTCAACCAATATTGAATTGGTTTCATTCGATGCCCGATGAGTTGGTTGAAGATCGCGATGCGCTTCGGAAGATGCGTGCTTTTCTGGCGGAGGCCTCGCTGGGCGAGGCCGGACGGCTGCCGCCCGAGCGCGAATTGGCCGACACGCTCGGCATCACCCGCGCGAACCTGCGCAAGGCGCTGTCGCAGCTGGAGTCCGAGGGCGTGTTGTGGCGCCATGTCGGCAAGGGCACCTTCACGGGCGATCGGCCCATCGACACGGCAAGCGACATCGCGGCCATGGCGCGCAAGACCAACCCGATCGAGGTAATGGGGGCACGTCTTGCCATCGAGCCAGAGATCGCGCGGCTCGCCGCGCTCAACGCCTCACCCGCTCACCTCAGCGAGATGGAGACCTGCATCGCCCGCACGATCTCCGCGCCCGACTGGCGCTCCTACGAGCAGTGGGACAACCGCCTCCATCGCGTGATCGCGGATGCCACGCGCAACAGCCTGCTCGTCGGCCTGCTCGACACGCTCAGCGCCGTGCGCCGCGAGGTGAACTGGGGCCGCCTTCGCGCCAACCCCGTCCGCCCGCCGCAGGACCACCATTCCTTCACGGAGCACCGCGCCCTGGTCGACGCCATCGCACACCGCGACACGAGCGGTGCCGCGGCGGCCATGCGAACCCATCTTCAGAGCGTCGAACGCAACCTGCGCAATTCGTGACGCGCGAGGCGATGCTGGTTATGCGTCGATGCCGCGCGCCTGCGCCGTGTCGTTGACGCCTTCGAGATCGGGCGCCTGCCCATAGGACATATTCTTCATCTGCTGCAGCACGCGCGCCATCTCCTCGTCGCTGAGGATCGGCGGCTCGCCGAGGGTGAGCGCCTGCACGTAAAGGCGCGACAGGGTTTCAACCTCGACCGCGAGCGCCAAGGCCGCGGCCATGGTCTTGCCGAGCGAGATCTGCCCGTGCTGTCCGAGCAGGCAGGCCAGGCGGCCCTCGAGCGCTTCGAGTGCGGCATCCGACAATCCTTGCGTGCCGAACGTGGCATAACGCGCGCAGCGGATCGTCGTGCCCCCGGCTACGCCCGTCATGTAGTGAAAGCTCGGGATCGTCTTGTGATGACAGGCGAGCGTCGTCGCGTAGACCGAATGGCAGTGGAGCACGCAGTCGATGTCGGTGCGCGCCTGCAGGATGTCGCGGTGGAACCGCCATTCGGAAGAGGGTCGGCGACGGCCTTCAAAGGTGCCGTCGAAGAACATCTGCACGAGGTCTTCCGGCTGCATCAGATCATAGGGCAGCGAGGTGGGCGTGATGAGAAAGCCGCGCTCGTTGCGCACCGAGATGTTGCCCGCCGTGCCCTGGTTGATGCCGGTCTCGTTCATGCGCCGGCACGTTTTGACCATTTCGGCGCGCAGGGTCTGGTCGTTGGTCATGGTCAATGGATGGGCTCCAGGGTTTGGGCTCGAATGGCGGAGGCTCCTTCGAGCCATCGTGGCTGGTAAAGGGAAAGATCGGGAATGCCCGTGAGGTCGGGCTTCGAGACCGCGAGCGGTGCTGCGGCCCGACGCGTTTCGTGAGCGGCAAGCAGAGCGGCCCCGGCAGCGGTACCGGCCGCTTCGAGGCTGACCAGCACCTGTCTTTGAGGAACCAGCGCCTGCACGAGCGCGCCATAAAGCGGCTCGCGCACGAAATTGCCGTCGAGCACCACGGTGCGCGCGGGTGGCAGGTCGGCCAGGCAACGGGCGGTGAGGAGTGCGGCGTAAAGGACCGCGAGCGTGAAACGGGCTTCGGGATCGTCGGCCAGCGGGCCTTCGAGCCGTCCTTGCCTTGCCGTTCCGGGGAAGAGGCCGTCGTCGGAGCCGAACGAGGGCAGCGCCAGCGTTCGGGTTTCGATCAGGCGCTTCACGATACCGAGTGACGCCGGCCCCCTCGCCTCGCCCGCGACGGCGGCGAATTCCCTGCCGCCCATGGTCAGCATGCCGGGCATGGGGCGCCCCATGATGTCGGCATTGCAGGCATGGCCGGGCCGCTCGCAATCGAAATCGACGCCGGTACGGTCGGTGAGAAGCACGATCCAGGTGCCTGTCGAGACCACCGCAAGGTCGGAAAGGCCGCCGGCCTGATAGCGATAGAAATTGGCGGATGAGTCATGGATGCCGCAGAGCACGCGGGTTTCGGGCGAAAGACCGGTCCGCGATGCGAGCTGTGGCTTGAGGGGCCCGAGCACGTCCCAGGCGTTTCGCATGGGCGGCATCAGATGGCCCCAGCCTTTCAGCGCGACGAGCTTGGACAAGCGCCCATCCGCCGGCGACCAGAGATGGGATTGGGCGGCAAGGCTCGTCACCTCGCTTGCCGCGACGCCGGAGAGCCGCCATGCCCAGTATTGCGGGCTCGCGAGAAAGGCCTGCGCCCGGCCGAACGCTGCTGGCCAGCAGCGCTCCATCCAGAGCATCTGGCGCGCCAGATGTGCCGCACCCAGCATTACCGCGGAGCCCCGCTCGCGGTAGGAGCCGACAATGCGGCGATACTCGTCCTCGACCTCGGCCGGCACGGACTGTTCGTAATCGACCATCGGCAAAGCGGGGCCATCGGCATCGACAAGCACGCCACCCGAGCCGTGGGCGGACGATACGATCGCTTCGATCGTGTGGCGGCTGCCGAGATCGCGCAAACCGTCCAGTAGCCATTTTTCGAGCCCACCCAGATCATGATGGCGGAACGGCGGGCCGTCATGGACATGATTGGGTGCGGAAAGCGTCTCGACCAGCGCGCCTTCAGGCGTCACGGCCGAAAGCTTGACGTTGGTCTTGCCGACGTCGAAGACCGCGACCGTCTTCATTCGAGATTGGTATGGTTGGCGCGCATGGCCTCGGCCGAGATGCCAAGCCGGTTCTTCAGCTTGAGGACCATTGCCTCGAAAAGCAGAAACAGGCAGCCCTCGAAGACCGAACCCATGGGCAGGATCGAAACCGTCTCGCCCTGGTCGTCGGCCATGGTCTGGGCCGGCAAGACGAGAACCTCGTCCGCCATCCGGGGCACGCGCCCGTCAGGCTGAGCCGTGATGACGAGCACCTTGGCGCCCGCCGCCTTTGCCACGCCGACGAGCGCCACGGCCGTGGAGATCTCGCCGGGCCCGCAGGTGACGAGGAAAAGGTCGCCCGCGCCCAAATGAGGCGTGGTCATGTCGCCGACCACCGAGACCGAGCGACCGAGATGAAAGAGGCGCATGGCGAAGCCACGAATCTGAAGCCCTTCGCGGCCGCCGCCGAAGACCGCGACATGGCGAGCATTGGCGATGGCCTCCACCGCGCGGTCGACCTCTTTTTCGTCGAGCCGGTCGAAAACGGAAACGAGTTCATCGGCCGCCTGCCGGTAGAGCGAGATCACGCGGATTTCTCCTGCTGGTCCCGGCGGCGCAACGAAAAGATGTCGCCGAGGTAAGGCTTCAAGGTCTGGGCCGCGACCACGACGATCAGCGTCGCGCCCCAGATGGCCAGCGTGAGATAGTTCGACAGGCCGAACTGGTTGAAGCCGGACGAGATCACCTGAAGCACGCTGAGCGCCACCATCAGACCGGTGATCGTGCCGAAGCCGCCGAAGGGGTCCACGCCGCCCAGAACGGCCGCGAGGATGGTCACGAGCAGATAGGACTGCGCATAGTCCGCGCTTGCCGAGTTGAAGGTCGCGACCATCACGAGCGCGGCCACGAAGCATGTCAGGCTCGACATCGTGTAAACGCCGACCAGAACGCGCTTCACGTCGATCGCGGAATAGCGCGTGGCCTCGAGATTCGAGCCGATCATCGCACAGGCGATGCCGAAAGCGGTGCGCTTGAGAACGACGCCGACGAAGACTGCAGCGAAGATCAGGATCAGGAAGATCACCGGCACCCCGAAAACCGAGCCGTTGAGCGTGGAGGAAAGAATTTCCGGCACGCCCGACAGCGCGCGTCCGCGCGTGAGGTAGATGCTGATCCCGTCGATCAGCGATTTGGTGCCGAGCGTCACGAGGATCGGGTGGACACCCGTATAGGCGACGAGCGCGCCCGTCACGAGGCCGATCACGAGGCAAAGCGCGAGCCCCGCCAGCATGGCGAGCGCGATCACGCCGAGCGTGGCGCCCACGCCCGCATCCGGTACGAGCAGGCTGTTCATGATCCACACCATCAGCAGCGCACACTGGTTGGTGGTCGCGATAATGGCGAGGTTCAAGCCACCGGTGATCAGCGGCACGACCATGGCGAGCGACAGGAGCCCGAGCAGCGGCAGCTGGAACATGAAGGATTGCAGCGTGCCGACGCTCGCAAAGCCCGGGATGAACAGCGAGAACACGACGACCAGCACAACGAGCAGGCCGATCAACCCTGCCTGACCGCCCGGCATCCCGCCACGCAGCCGCGTCATCAGCCCCGACAGGCTGCTTTGCGCTTCGGCGAGCGAAGTCGTGGCATCCCGTTGCTCAGCCATGGGTTGAGGCCTCCCCGATGCCGCGCAGGCGGCGGCCGCGCCGCGAGCTGATCACCGTCACGGAGGTTGATACGAGGATCGTCAGGCCGATCACGATCTGGAAGAAGTAGGACGAGACGCCGAGCAGGTTGAGCCCGTTCTGGAGCATGGCGAGAAGCACGATGCCGAGCAGCACGCCGGGCACGGTGCCGATGCCGCCCGTGAGGCTCGCGCCGCCCAGAACGGCGGCCGACAACACGGCGAGCTCGGTGTTGGCGAAGGCGTTGGGCACGCTTTCGCCCACGCGATGCGCCTGCAACATGCCGGCAAGCGCTGCGGTGAAGCCGAGATAGCCATAGGCCACGAAATGCAGGCGTGCGATAGGGACGCCGATGCGCCGCGCGGCTTCGGCGTTACCGCCCATGGCATAAAGCTGGCGGCCGACCGACAGGCGCGTCATCATCGCCCAAGTGACGAGGGCGACCACGATCATGAGGACGATGGGCAGTGTGATGCGGGCAAGATCGCCCGAGGCGGTCTCGGTCTGGAAGAAGGTGATGCGCGTCGTCCACCAGTCGGGCAGCGTGTAGATCGAGCGGCCGCCGGAGAAATACATCAGCAGCGAAAAGGACACGCTCATCATCGCGATGGTGGCAATGATCGAGGTGATGCGCAGGTAAAAGATCAGCGCAGCGTTCAGGCAGCCCAGCGCCGTGCCGATCAGGAGGCCGGCAAGGATCACGAGCGGCGCGGGCAAGCCCATCTGGGACGCCAGAAGGGCCGCGCAATATTGGGAAACGGAGGCGGTCGCGGCGAACGATATGTCGATGCCGCCCGCCACCAGCACCACGAACAGCCCCATCGCCATCACCGCCTGCACCGAATAGGTCTCAAGCAGGTCGATCACGTTGGGCAGTGACAGAAAGCCGGGCGCGAGGGCCGAAAACAGCGCGCCGACGATCAGGATCACCAGGAGAAGCCAGAATTCCGGCCGGCGGCGCAGGCGGGTGAGACCGGCACGCCCGTCGCTCGCGTGAGGTACGGCACCCGCAACCGAAAGCGCGTCAGGCATAGATGCGCTCCTCCATCTCGTGCTCGGAAATCCGCCCCGGCACCGTTTCGCCGACCAGCCGTCCGGCGCGCATGTGAAGCACGCGATCGCAGGTGGCGAAGACTTCGGACACTTCGTCGGAGATCAGCAGCACGCCCACACCCCGGGCGGCGAGCTCGGCGACCACTTCGTAGATGCCCTGCTTGTTCTTGATGTCGACGCCGACCGTCGGACTGTCGAGGATCAGAAGCTTGGGCGCCGCGGCCAACCATTTGGCAAGCACCACGCGCTGCTGGTTGCCGCCCGACAGCGTCTGAACGGGGCGGTCGAGACCCGGAATCTTGATGGCGAGGCGCTTCACCCATTCGCCGGCCAGCTGACGGCGCCGGCGCGGCGGGATGAGACCGAAGCGGTTGGCGAGCCCCTTCATCACCGCGAGGTTCACATTATCCTCGATGGATTGCGGCAGCACCACGCCGAGGCTCAACCGGTCTTCCGACACATAGGCGATACCCGCGCGCACCGCCTCGCGGTTCGAGCGCAGAACGAGCGGCTTGCCGTCGAGCAGGATCTCACCGCCCTCCGCACGGCTCATGCCGAACAGGGTCAGCGCCAGTTCCGTGCGGCCGGCACCCAGCAGGCCGACCAGCCCCAGCACCTCGCCCTTGCGCAGCGTGAAGCTCACATCGGCGAACTCGCCCCGCCGGGACAGGTTCCTCACCTCGAGCAAGGGCGGGGCAGCACTCATGTCGCGCGCGACCACGGCATGGTCGATGTCGAGCCCGGTCATCAGATGGGCGATGCGACGCTGGTCGACCTCATGGACGGGCCAGGTCCCAACCTTGCGCCCGTCGCGCATCACCGTCACGCGCTCGGCGATCTCCACCACCTCGTCCAGCCTGTGGGACACGAAGACGACCGCGATGCCGTCAGCCTTCAGCCGCGCGACGATGGCGAGCAGGCGGTCCACCTCGGCGCGGGTGAGTGAGGCCGTCGGCTCATCCATGAAGATCAGCCGCGCTTGCGCCGCCAGCCCCCGCGCGATGGCCACGATCTGCCGCTCGGCGACGGACAGGTCGGAAACCAGCGCGGACAGGTCGAGCGTGAGATCGAGCCGGGCGAGCACCCGACGCGCGATCGCCTTCATCTGCCCCGTCCGAACGGGCTTGAGCGCACCGTCGAGATGGCTTTCGACGGCGATGTTCTCGGCCACCGAAAGGTTCGGGAAGAGCGACAGGTCCTGGAAGATCACCTGAATGCCGAGCGCCTTGGCCTTGGCGGGATCGAGCGGCAGCACATCCTTTCCCTCGATCTCGATCGTGCCGGCGGAAGGCGGATGGACGCCCGCCACCGTCTTGATCAGGGTGGACTTGCCGCAGCCGTTTTCCCCGACGAGGCAGTGCACTTCGCCCGGGCGCACATCCCAGTCGATGTCTTCGAGCGCGCGCACGCCGCCGAAGCGCTTGGAAAGCCCGCTCAGCCGCAGGAACGGCACCTCTTCTTCCATCAGGACCTCTCGAACCGGAACAAGGACCGGCAGTCTCTCCGACTGCCGGCAAGACTTGCGGAAACGGGCTAGAGCCCCAGTTCCGCGAGCCGGTCGATGTTGGCCTTGTCGAGCGATTCCAGTTTCTGCGCCTGGATCAGCTTCTTGTCGGGATAGACACGGACGGGGCCGACGCCAGTCAGTTCCATGTTGTCCTTGATCTCCTGGCCGGCGGCGAGCATGGAGGCGAGCTGGACGAAGATCTCGCCCGCCGTCATCGGGTTCCAGATGAAGCCCCCGCGGATAACGCCGGACTTCACATATTTCGCACCCTGCCCCGGCGAGAAGCCGCCGACCAGTGCGATGCTTTCCGCCTTGCCGCGATCGTCGAGCACACGCGCGGCCCCGATCGGACCCTGGCTGCCGAAGGTCAGGATGCCCTTGAGGTCTGGGTTGGCGCGAAGCTGGTCCTGCGTGGTCTTGATGCTGTCGTCCACGCTTTCGGCAACGCCGAAGCGGTCGCCGAGCATCTGCATCTTCGGATATTTTTCCTTCTGGTATGCAATGGCCGCATCGGCCCAGGCATTGTGCAGCGGCACGGTGAGCGAGCCGACATAGACGATGTACTGGCCTTCCTCGCCCATTTCCTTGGCGAGCAGGTCCATATGCGCCTTGCCGTAGCCGTCCACGGTGGTCAGCTCGAAATCCCAGTCCTTTTCCTTCTGGTCCGGGCCTTCATGGGCGATGACCTTGATGCCCGCCTGCCTCGCGCGGCCGAGCACGGGCTCAAGCGCGGCGGAATCGTTCGGCACGATGCCGATCACCGCCACTTTACGCGCGATCAGGTCTTCGATGGCGCGCACCTGCTGGGCGGCGTCGGCCTGTGTCGGGCCGACCATCCAGGCATCGACCTTGAATTCAGGCGAGGCCTTCTTAATGCCGGCCTCCATCGCGTTGAACCATGGAATGCCGCCGATCTTGACGACGATGCCGGTCTGCGGATCGGCGGCATAGGCAATGCCCGTCGCGCCGAGCGTGGCGGCGGCCACGCCGGTGCCGAGCGCTGCAAGCGCCGTTCGTCTGGAAATGTTCATGCTCGTTCCTCCCGAGTTCAAGCAATGGATTGATCAGGCCGTCTCGCTCCTCCGCGAGGTTCGGCACCGCGGCAGGGTCGAGCCGCGGATCTCTATGGCGCAGCGCAGGCGCCGGATCTGTTTTCGGTCTCTCTTTCTCTCTTCGGCCCGATCCTCTTCGAGCCGCCGGACGAGGTGCCGCCATGCGGCCTGCGCCATCTCCTCGACGGGCTGGCGCACGGCGGTGATAGGTGGCGAAACGAGCCGCATCCATTCCATCTCGTCGAAGCTCGCAAAGGCGATGTCGTGCGGAATGGAAAGCCCGACCTCGCCCAGCAGCCGATAAGCGGCGATGCTGGTCTGGTGATCGAGCGCGAACAGCGCCCGGGGCGGGTTTGGGCCTCTAAGCCGTTCTTCCAGCAGTTGGAAGCGGGCATCATCATCGATGCCGACCTCGATCAGTTCCGCCCGCATCGGGCCGGCAGCCGCACGAAACCCATCCCAGCGTTCGCGCACATTGGTGATGCCGAGGCTGGTGCCGAGAACAAGGCAGTCGGCGAAGCCTTGCTCGGAGAGATGCGCCGCGATCGATGCGGCCGCCGAACCATTGTTCACCGCGATCAGGTCGAAGGCGTGGTCGTCGGGGATACGGTCGGCCACCACGACCGGCCCGCCCAAGCCCTGTGGCAGGCGGTCGGTCAAAGCCCCGTCGCAAGGTATCACGATGAGGCCGGCGGGACGCCATGCGCGCAGATCGTCGAGCCGGGCACGCTCTTCTTCAGCGTTGTTGCGCGCGGACACCACGATAAGATCGAACCCGTCGAGGCGCGCGACATGCTCCAGCGTCGAAACGAAGCTCGCGAACATGGGATTTGTAAGATCGGGCACCACCACGCCCGCAAGCCGATGGCGCTCGGAGCGCATCTGCGAGGCCGCGCGGCTCACCACATAGCCCAGTTCGCGCACGGCTAGATGAACGCGCGACGCGAAATCCGGCGACACGTTCGGCTTGTTATTGAGCACGTTGGAAACGGTCGCCACGGACACGCCGGCGCGCTCTGCCACAAGGCGAATAGACGGCACGGAACGCTTATTCATCAAGCACAAGCCTCCTCGCCTTGCATGATGTCCGCTTTGGTGAAACGTTTTATTGAAGGCTAGACATTCCTGCGCGACGTGTCAATTCTACTCAGGCGACGTTTCTGCTTGGCCTGACCATGCTTCAGTGCAGCATTTGCTTCGCAATTGCGAAATGGGAGGAAGAACCATGAACAAGCTCGGAGTCCATGCGCTCGTCTGGGAAGCGGGATGGAGCCATGAGGAATGTGCCCGCGCGATCCAGAAGACGGCCGAGGTCGGCTACGACTTCATCGAAGCGCCGGCACTCGACCCCAGCCTGATCGACCCGGATTTCACGCGACGCCAGCTTGAACAGGCGGGCATCGGGATCAATTTCTCGCTCGGCCTTGATTTCAACAGCGACATTTCCTCGGGCGACGCCGAAAAGCGCAAGCGCGGCCAGAAGAAGCTCGAAGACGCCATCGCCGTGTGCCGTGACTGCGGCGGCTCCATCATCGGCGGCATTCTCTATTCGGCCTTCGGCAAATATGACCGCCCACCGACGGCGGACGGGATCGCCCAGTCGGCCGAGACCTTGCGCACCGTCGCCGCGATCGCGGCACGCAGCGATATCACCCTCGTGCTCGAAGTGGTGAACCGCTACGAGACCAATATCTGCAACACGGCCGCGCAAGGCGTGGAGATGGCCAAACGCGTCGGCGCACCGAACGTGAAGGTGCATCTCGACGTCTACCATATGAACATCGAGGAATCCGACATCGGCTCGGCCATCGTGGAAACGGGCGATCATCTCGGTTATTTCCACACCGGCGACAGCCATCGCGGCTATATGGGGTCCGGGTCGATCGACCTCGCCTCGGTATTCCGCGCCCTCGTCCGCGCGAACTATCAGGGGCCGATCACCTTCGAAAGCTTCTCGTCCCGCGTCGTCGGCCAGCCGCTCGAAGGAATCCTGGGCATCTGGCGCAATCTCTGGGACAACGGCCAGGACCTCGCTTCCCACGCACTCATGTACACCAAGGCCCAACTCAAGGCCGCCCAGGAAGCCAAGCGGCAGGCGGAAGAGCGCAGCAGGCTGCCGTGAACGATTGAACAGATTCCCAGTACGACAAGGGCCGGCTCAGGTGACTGAGCCGGCCCTTGTCGTTTCGTCTGGCTGAAGAGCGGAGGGGACTTCATCCCTCCCAGCATCAGACGAAGCGGATGTCGTCCTCCACCGGCTTGCGAGCAGCGAGCGCGCCGGTTTCGAAGTCGAACAGCATCAGCCCGTCATCCACCGACTTGCGCGACGCATAGCCGCTCTGCACCACGATGTTGCCCCCCCGGATCGCCGAGATCACGTCCGAAGGCGAGTTCGTTGCCATGGCGAGCCCGAAGATCGGCGCGCCGGTGGCCTTCTGCAGAGACCAGCGCGGCGCCGGCGCCATGCCGAGCCAGCCTTCGTCGTAGCGGGCAAGATAAGGCACCTTGGCAAGCTTCCGCAGATCGCCGGCCGGTGCCACCATCTGCGGCGTGCCGCTCGCCTGAGCCGCCCCGAAGCGTACGGCGTTGAGGCCGAGCGGGTTCAGCAAGGCAGCCGAGGCGTAGGAGCTTGCACCCAGATCGCGCAGAACCGGGTTGACCCAGTCGCGGGCGAGCACGTGGCTGTCGGCACTCGCATCGAGCGTCTGGCGCACGATGCTTCTCGCCTTGAGCTTCTTGTCGCCGGCATCCTGCTTGTCGCGCTTGCGGTCGAAAGCGAAGATGTTGGTGCCGGCACCCCCGCTCACGAAATCGCTGCCGTTGGCGCCCGACAGTTGATCGTTGCCATTGCCACCCCACAGCGAGTCGTCCCCGAGCTGGCCGTAAAGGATGTCGTCGCCCTCTTCGCCCCACATCTGGTCGCCGTCGATGCGATAGACCGCCTTCTTGTTGACCAGCGTTCCCATCACGTCGTGCAGCACGCCATAAGCGCCGAAATTGTGCACGTAGCGCAAGGTCGCCGTCAGCGTCGCACCGGTTTCGGCGATCGGCAGCACGCGGACCTTTCCGAGCGTGCCGGCATTGCCCTGCCCGTCGATCACCGGCACCACCACGGCACCGTCGCCGAACATCAGATCGTTGCCGGCTCCGCCATAGATCGCATCGCTGCTGAGCGTGATGAAATCGGCACCGAAGTTCTGCTTGGTACGCTTGTCCTTGGCGTTGAGCAGCCAGCTATTGACCGAGCCGTTGCTCGACCAGTCGTTCCGACCCGCCACGACGGACTGTACGCCCCAGGCATAGGCATTGGCCTGGCCGCTCGACATGTTGCCCGCGAACAGCCGATCCACGGTCGTGAAGAAGGCCCATTGCAGACCGTCCGCGAGCGGCTTGGCGTTGCCCGATCCCCAGCCCTGCAAGAGCATAGGCTGCTGGATCAGGCCGAGATCGCCGATCAGCACATCGGCGCCATCGCCGCCATAAATGGCGTCGTTGCCGATATTCACGCGATAGCCGAGACCGTTGCCGAACAGCCAGTCGCCGGTCCGGTTGACGCCGAGATCGACCCTGTGATCGCGCGCCACATGGTTTGCGATGTCGGCCCGACGCCAGGCGTCCTGCTGTTCCAGCGACCAGTTGATCGAGGCGAGTTCGCCGGCGCTGAAGCTTGTGCCCATTGGCTGGCCGCTACCCATCGCGATCGGCAGCATCATGACGCCCAGATCGCCCACGATCAGATCGCTGCCGCCTTCGCCGTAGATCACGTCGTTGCCGATGATGATCGTGTTGGTCGAGCCGCGCATGCCGCCCTTCGCGCCCGGCTTGAACACCGCGTTTTTCGGGTTGGTCCGCAGGCCGAACTCGGAAACGAGCTGCTCGCCCGCCGCGTGTGCCGTGTAGGACAGGTCGGTGACGGCATACTGCATGTCCATCAGCCAGTTGTGCAGCGCGAGCGCGGCACCCTGGGCGTTGGAGGCCGGCAGCGTGACCTGGGTCGCCGGCACCACCACGAGGCCGGTATCACCGAACAGCGTGTCGTCGCCTTCACCGCCGATGATCGTGTCATGGCCGAAGGAAACGGTGCCCGATGCGCCCGGCAGCCCCTGTGCATTCGCTGCGAAGCCCAGCGACGCGAAGTCCGTCATCAGGTTGCGCAGCGAGACCGAAAGACCCGCCACTTCGCGGTCGATGGCCGCCAAGCCCGTTTCGGTGACGGACACGAAGCGTCCGTCATCGCCGAACACGGTGTCGCTGCCCGCGCCGCCATGGATCCAATCGTTGCCGAAGAGCTGGTCACGGACCCGGGTGATATCGGGCACGGCCGAGGCCATGACGGAAAGGCGCGTGCCATCGGTTCGGCCGAGCGCGGTCTTACTTGCCCATTCGCCCACCATGCCGCCTGCGGATGGCAGAATGTCGAGCTGTGGCATCGCATTGATCAGCTCGGCCGGCAGCATGTTGACGCCCGGAACCACGATCTCGCCGCCGAGCGGCAGATTGAGGTTCAGCCCGGCCGCCTGACCGATGATGCGGAAGGCATTCACGATCTGCGGCAGGTCGGTCTTGAAGCCCGTCGCGTTGGAGGCGCGGTCGCCGAAGATCACGTCGTCGCCATCGCCGCCGATCAGCGTGTCATTGCCACGCTGGCCGAACAGCACATCATTGCCCGCGCCGCCGTCGATGAAGTCGTTATAGGCCGGTTCGAGATCGACGCCGATCGCCTGGGTGTTCCAGGCGCCCGAGCTGGTGGTGATCTTGTTGCCGGCCGCATCCGTCAGCCCTGCGAGCAGAAGCATTTCGGGGTTGAGCAGGCTCGAAGCGAGACCGGCACGATTCACCGTGTTGCTCGACGAGAGACCGACGAGGCTGACGGCGGTCGCCACCTCTTCGAGCACCACGTCGCGATGCCATGCGCCGTCGCTGTTGAGAAGCGCGGTTCCATCCGGGTTGAAGGCGCGAATGATCTGACCCTCGTCGCCTAGTGCGATGTCGACGCCGGCACCACCATAGATCATGTCCGAGCCCAAGCCGCCCACGATGTCGTCGTCGCCATCGTCGCCCGACAGGAAGTCGTTGCCGCGCTGGCCCATGATGCGGTCGTCGCCCGCACCGCCATAGATCGTGTCGTTGCCACCCACGCCATCGGCGTGATCGAACAGCACCACATCACGGAACAGCGAGCGCGCCTTTCCAGGAACCGCCGGGTTGAGAAGCCAGGCCGAGTCCTTCCAGCTCGTGCCGCCCACCAGACGCCGTGCGATCAGGCCGTTGTCGCCGATCACCACATCGTCGCCGTTGCCGGCCTCGACAGTGTCGTCGCCATCGGCGCCACCGACCACATTGTGGCCGCCGGTGATGTCGTCGTCGCCATCGCCGCCGTAGAGCGCATCGTTGCCCTGCTGGCCAAGGATGATGTCGTTGCCACCCTCGCCGAGGATCACGTCGTTGCCGCCGCCATCGGCCGGACCGACGAAGATCGAGATGACGCGCTGGTTTTCCGGCAGGTCGAGGTCGAACAGGGCATGGTCGCCGAACAAGCGGTCGTCGCCCGCGCCGCCAGCGATCCAGTCATTGCCGGTACCGCCTACCACGAGATCGTTGCCGCCATTGACCACGATCACGTCGTCGCCGCCATCGAACGAGTTGATCGTGAAGGCGCGGCGCAGGATCGCCTCCCCGCCTGACACGACCAGTTCGAAGCGCGCATTGTCGCCGAACACCATATCCGAACCGTTGCCGGTGGTGATGCGGTCACCGAAGGCACCGCCTGCGACGAGGTTGTCGCCGTTGCCGGTCACGATCGTGTCGGCACCGCCGAGGCTGGTGTCGAGCGAAAGTGCGAGAACCGGTATGCCCGAACGGAACGAGACTATTGCGCTGTCGCCGAAGACCACGCTGTTGCCATCACCAATCGCGATGTCGTCGCCCGCGCCGCCGCCGATCACCGCCATGCGACCGTTGCCGGCACGGATGCGGTCGGCACCGTCGTAAACGCTCCAGTCGCTCGTGACGGAAGCTAGAATACCGGCCTCATAGAGCGCGCGGCCGCTGTCGCCGAGGATCACGTGATTGCCGTCCCCGGCCGTAATTGCATCATCGAATGAGCCGCCCATGAGAACATGGTTGCCGTTCTTCGCCGTGATCGCGTCGTTACCGCCATAAGCGAGATCAGTGCTCTGGATCGATACACGACGCCCGCTCGCATCGAAGATGCCAAGGCCGTTGTCGCCCAGGATCACGCTGTCGCCGTTGCCTGCCGTGATCTGGTCGGATCCGTTGCCGCCGAAGACGACCTTGCGGCCATCGCCAGTCGCGATCGCATCGTTGTAGCCGATGCCGCCAAGGCTCGCGAAGGTGCTCTCGATCCGCGTCAGCACGCCGCCCGTAAACAGCGCCCGGCCATTGTCGCCGAGGATCACGTCGGCACCCGTCAGCGTGGAAACACTGTCGTTGCCGGAGCCGGCGATGACGACATTATCGCCGCTGCCGGTCTCGATCACGTCGTCGCCGTAGAAGGTCGGATCGGTACTCTCGACCGAGACCCGCACGCCATTGTCATCGAAGAGAGCCAAGCCGTTATCGCCGAGGATGACGTTGTTCCCGTTGCCGGCCGTGATCCGGTCGGCACCATTGCCGCCGAAGATCACCTTGCGGCCGTTGCCGGTGAGGATCACGTCGCCATACGCAGGACCAGCGATGCTGGCAAAGGTGCTCTCGATGCGGGTCAAGATGCCGCCCGTGAAGGTCGCCCTGCCGTTATCGCCGAGGATGACATCCGCACCCGTCAGCGTCGTGACCTTGTCAGCGCCCGAGCCGGCAATCACCACATTGTCGCCGCTGCCCGTCTCGATCACATCATCGCCGTAGAAGGTTGGGTCAGTGCTTTCGATCGACACCCGCACACTTTGAGCATCGAACAGAGCCAAGCCGTTGTCGCCCAGAATGACACTGTTGCCATTGCCGGAATTGATCTTGTCTGCCCCGTTGCCGCCGAAGATCACCTTGGCGCCATCACCCGTGAGAATCGTGTCGCCGTAGCCGATCACGCCTGCGCCAACTGAAACGAAGGTGCTTTCGATGCGCGTCAGCACACCATCCGTGAAGGATGCCTTGCCATTGTCACCGAGAAGCACATCTGTGCCGGTCTTGGTCGTGATGCTGTCGGCGCCAGCGCCACCGATGACGACATTGTTGCCGGCTCCGGTGTTGATCACGTCGTCACCGTAAGACGCAGCTTCCGTGCTTTCGATCGTGACACGCGCACCGTTGAGGAAGACGGCTTTGCCGTTGTCGCCCAAGATGACGCTGTTGCCGTTGCCGGCGTTGATCGTGTCGGCACCGCTGCCGCCGAAGATCACTTTGGCGCCGTCGCCGGTCTCGATCACATCGTCATGCGTTGCCCCGGCAAGATCGGCGAAGGTGCTGCGGATTTCGCTCAAGACGCCGTTCATGAACAGCGCCGTGCCGTTGTCACCAAGGATGATGTCCTTGCCGGTGCGGGTGGTGATCGTGTCGGAGCCGGCACCGCCGACCACGATGTTGTCTCCTACCCCTGTGGTGATCACGTCATTGCCGTAGAACGCGGCGTCCGTGCTTGCGACCGACACGCGGCGGCCGGTCTCGTCGAAGACGGCCTTGCCGTTGTCGCCCAGGACCACGCTGTTGCCGTCGCCGGTCTCGATGCCGTCCGCGCCGTTGCCGCCGAGGATGACCTTGTTGCCGTTCCTGGCCTTGATTGTGTCGGCATAGACCAAGCTGCCACCAAGCGTCACGAAAGTGCTTTCGATGCTGGTCAGAAGGCCCTTCGTGAAAAGCGCGGTGCCGTTGTCGCCGAGGATCACCTCATCGCCGTTGCCTGTTGCGATCTGATCGGCGCCCGAGCCGGCGATGACGACATTGTCGCCATTGCCGGTCTGGATCACATCGTTGCCGTAGAATTCGGCGTCGATGCTGGCGATCGAGACGCGTACGCCGTTCTCGTCGAACTTCGCACGGCCGTTGTCGCCCAGGATCACGTTGCGGCCATTGCCGACCGTGATCTTGTCGGCACCATTGCCGCCGAAGATCGTCTTGTCGCCGTCGCCGGCTACGATCAGATCGTCATAATCGACGACCCCTGGGCCATGGTCGGCGAAGGTGCTTTCGATTAGCGTCAGCACGGCGTCCTGGTAGATCGCACGGCCGTTGTCGCCCAGGATCGTGTCCTTGCCGCCTTGCGAGGTGATGGTATCCGCGCCCGAGCCGCCGATGACGATGTTGTCCCCGCCGCCGGTCGTGATCTCATCGTTGCCGAAATACTCAGGATCGGTGCTGGCGATGGAGATCACGCGGCCGAGCGCATCGAAGCGGATTTCGCCATTGTCGCCGAGAACCACATCGCCGGCATCGGCCGTGCTGCCGCCCAGAACGGTGATCACGTCGCTGCCCGAGCCGCCGATCAGGATATTGCGGCCGGCCTTGCTGATGATCGTGTCTCTGGCGCCGTACTGGGCCGTGGTCGTGCGGACCACGGTGGGCAGGCCGTTGAGGAACTCGGCCATGCCGTTGTCGCCGAGCACGACATCCGTGCCGCCCAGGCTGACGATCTTGTCCGAGCCCGCGCCGCCGATGACGATGTTCTTGCCAGCACCGGCATCGATGTCGTCGTTTCCGCCGGACACCGTGTTGGTGCTTTCGATCCGCACCACGGCACGGTCCCTGAGCATGTCCAGCACACCGGCCGTCATGCCGTCCTGCGTTATCGTACCGTAATCGCCGGTGATCACGTCGTCGGCGACGCCGCCGGCTATGATGTCGTTACCGGCATTCTCGGCGGCACCGAGACGGTTCACCCCGTCGAAGTCGATGGAAACGGTGCGGTTGCGATAGTCCACATCGAACGACGAGTCACCCAGGATCCAGTTCCGCCCACCGGCGCCGCCGAAGATGCGGTCGTCGCCGGCCCCGCCTGCGAGGAAGGAAGTGCCTGTCTGGCCCGACGAGCCGGTCAGCCTGTCGTTGCCCGCACCACCGTCGAGCACGACGATGCCGGTCGCGCCCGAGGCGTCGAGTTCGTCATCGCCATCGGTGCCGAACGCATAGGCCGTGCCATTGGGCTTGGCGGCGATCGTCGTGCCGTCAGGCAGCGTCGTTTCAGCGACCGAGCTGTAGCGCGAACCATTGGCCGAGGTGTCGCCGAAAAGCACGATCGGGCCCTTGCCGGACTTCACGGAGAGCTTGTCGTTGCCTGCGCCGCCGTGAACCACGGTCAGGGTGTTCTCCTCGACCTTTTGCGTGCTTCCCTTGACGGCGCTCATCACCGTGCCGGTGCCTTCGATGGTGAACGTATCGTCGGCCCGGCCGAGCAGCACTTCGACCACATGCATGTTGGTGTAGGTGATGCCGCGATCGACCGGCTGCTTGGTGTTGGTGCCGTCGTTGAAGTCCACCATCAGCGGATCATCGGCCATGCCGAGACCGCTGATGTGGTCCGCCGTGAGCGTGCCCACGAGCGGGGCCTTGGCCGTATCGGCGAAGACCACGAGCTGGTCGATGTCGCCCACGCCGTCGCCGCTGGAAAGCGTCTGCAGTGCAGGATTGCTTTCGCCCGGCAGGACGACGGCAGGAGTCAGGCCACGGCTGTTCTTGCCGACGCCGCCTTCGATCACGAGCGGACCGGCAATACGGCTCAGATCGTGCTCGATTGCGGTAAAGGTGCGCGTCCCATCAGGTGCCGTGGTGCCGCTCGCATCATATTCGAGCGAGACCGTAATCGGCTGCGCCCAGGTGTTCTGGTCGAACACCGCATAGATCCTGCCATCCACCGAGACGAGGCCGCCCGCGACTGCATCCTTGAGCGAGTTGGCGGTCGGGATCGTGCCGGAAACCTTGGCCTGCCCGTCGACAGTCACTTCCACTGCGACCTGTGCAGTCGGCTTGGCGGTGAGAACCAGCTGGTAGCTGTCCTTTCCGCCAGCCTGCGAGACCCGCGTGCCGCCATCCGTTTCGATCACCTCGACACCGGCGGTGTCGCCATCGACCACCTCCACGCGAATGTCATCGGCTTCCGCCTTCGCGAAGACGCCATTAGCGAGCGAGCTCTCCACGGTATGCTTGATGCCTGCATAGAAGCGATTCTCGGCCTTGCCGTCCGCTGGCGAAGACACGGAAACCGTTTGTGCATCGTCCCAAGCGAACACGTTATTGGCGAGGTCTTCGGCCGCCCCGAACTTGATACTGGAAACCGAAGTCGCGAGACCGTTGCCCGGGTTGAGCTTTATCGTGACGATCTCGCCCGCCGCCGGAGCGCGGCTCAGCTGGACCGTGTAGCCGTCAGGCTGGCCCGCCGGTTTGTCGGCATTGCCTTCGATCACACGGGTCGAACCGTCCGTCTGGGTGAAAAGCACCTCGGGCTTGTCGTCGTCCAAGAGCGTGACCAGCACATTCTGGATCGGGAAGCCGTCGAGCTTGCCCTCGCCGGTGCCCTTCGTGGCATCATAAGCGAGTGGCTTGCCCGACTGGTCGAGATGAACCACGGAGTGGCTGATGGCCACCACCTGCTGGCCTTCCTCGGCAGTATCGTCCAACGCCTTGACCCAGATGGTGCGGGGCGTGTTCCAGTTGTTCTCGTCATACGAGATGGTCAGCGCCTCGCTGTAGGTGCCGTTCTGGCTCAGCGACACGAGCAGCGTCTGGCCCTTCTTGCGGCTGAGCGAGGAGGACGCCTGCGCGGCCGAAACCGTGACCACCGCGATCGTGCCCGCGAGCGGCTTGGCGGGAAGTGCGAGATCATAGGAAACGGCCGTGCCGCCTTCCGTCACGCGCAGTTCCTTGTTGGCGCTCACCGAAGCGTTGTTCGCACCTTGCGTGGTGAGATCCACGCCGCGAACGAACATGCCCTTGAAGCGCGGGTCGTCGCTCTTCACCGAATGGGTGACCGCGCCGCTGTCGCCGCGATTGTCATCCGACACCACGGTCTTGGTCACGTCGCCCGCGATATTGAACGTATCGCTACCAAGGCCGCCAATGATGGTGGTCACGACATTGTCGGCGGTGGAAAGCACATAGAAGGTGTCGTCGCCTTCGAGACCGTCCACTTCGAGCGCTTCGGCGTTCGACATGAAGATGGTCAGGCCGGCGCCATAGACGCCATCCTTGGTGATCACGAACACATCGTTCTTTTCGCTGCCGAGCGCGACAACCGTATCGAAGCCCGCACCGCCGTCGATATCGACGGGAGCGTTGATATTGTACTGGATGAGATCGTCGCCGGCCCCACCGTTCAGCTTGATGTGGACGCCGTCGGCCAGCGCAAAGGCACGAACCACGAAGGTGTCGTTGCCATCTTCGCCCTCGAGCCTCAACTCCGCATGGTTGGAGTAGACGTTGAACGTGTCCTTGCCGTCACCGCCATAGATGACGGTCGGCAGCGAGATGCCGCGCGACAGGTAGCCGACCGTGGTCTTCACCGTTTCGAACTGATCGTCCTTGGCGATATCGGAGATGAAGTCCGCCATATCCTTGCGCGGCGAGCCGAACACCTGGCCGATCTGGAAGAAATCGTCGCCGTCACCGCCATCGATGGTGGTGATGGCCGCGTTGTCATCGAGGAAGAAGCTGTCATTGCCGGCACCGCTTTCGACGACCAGGCGGCCATTGACACTCGAACCGTAGTTCACGCGCTCATACGATGTCTTGAAGCCGGCCGCATCCTTCTGGAGGAGCGCCACGAAGTTCTTGCGCAGGAGGAAAGTGTCATCCTGCATCGTGCCCGCGATCCGCAGAACATCGACGCCATCGTTCGGCGCTCCTGTGTCGTTCACGTCGATGAAAACGTCGGAGGTTCCGGTGAGCTGGATATCGACGCGATCCGAGCCGCCTTCGCCATCGATCGTCACGCGATCACGCGCCCCATTGCGTACCGTGGTGAGCGAGGGAAGCTTGACCACTTCCACGCGGTCCTCGCCTGCACCGGACTTGACCGAGACATTGCCGGAAAGGCCTGCGAATTCGAGGTGGATGAGATCCGTCCCCTTGCCCGTGCCGACTGCGATCGAGGGCGCGCTGAAACTGCCCAGAAGCGTGACAGTGCTGCCTGTTGCATTGGGGATAAAGGCACCGTCCGCCCAGTTGCCACGCACCGTGATCGAACGGTCGGCCTCGACGATCGCCGTCTTCGCGACGGAAACGTGGGCGCCTGCATTGATCTCGACATCCGTGCCGGCTTCGAGCTTCACATCGTCTTCGACGCGAACGTCGTCGCCGGCGTTGAGCTTGATGAAGGTCTCCGAGATCAGGCTGACGCCGCTCTTGATGATCAGGTGATCGTCATCGGCATTGGTCTGGCCTGCACTCTTGGTAATGCTTTTGGCTTTTTCGCTTTCCGTGACCGTGATCGGGCTCGACGTACGGACGTTCAGGTTGCCGCCCGCCTCCATGCCGTAGCTGTTGTCGACCACGCCGCCGATGATCAGACCGCCCTTGTTCCAGATGAAAGTGTCGCCGCCCGAGCGGGTTTCCATCCAGCCGACAGTGGAGATGATCCGCTTGTTGCCGGCGATCGCGTCATCCGCGCCGATATCGCCGCTGGCGAACAGATAGGTGGCACCCGCCGCGATGTTGGAGTTGTTGTCGTTGCGATCATTGCGGATGCTGCCGCTGAGCGCGGTCAGGAAAGCCGCGCTCGGCGCGCCGATGTAACCCGCACCACGCTCAACACCTGCCCCGACCAGCCTCAGGTCGATACTGCCGTCCGTTTCAACGAGATAGATGTTGCTCAGACCGGTGGTCGCGGTCACCGAGCCCTTGCCCGAATAACCGCTGTTGATCTCAAGCTCGTCGCCGGGCTTACGGCCGATGCCATGCGCGGCATAGAGCGTGATGTTGTTGCCTACCACCACCGCGTCGGCATCCGGTGCCGGCGAAGCGTCGAAGAGCGAACCGGCGCTCGACAGGCTGACATCT
Source organism: Mesorhizobium liriopis (assembly GCF_024053505.1). Lineage (GTDB taxonomy): Bacteria > Pseudomonadota > Alphaproteobacteria > Rhizobiales > Rhizobiaceae > Mesorhizobium_B > Mesorhizobium_B liriopis. Next base: position 353,349 of record NZ_JAMXQS010000003.1, read on the forward strand.
CCGGTCTTGGCGGTGACGGCCGCAAGATACATGTTGCCATCGGTTTCACGCAGATGGACATTGTTCTGCGCCACCGCAGTGATCGTGAACGGATCCTTCAGCGGCTGGCTTGAGCCGCTGCCGTCGGTTTCGTCCGCGTTGCCGGCCGTGTCGATCTCGACTGCATTCGCCGCGGTACCGATCGAGCCCTCGCGCGCACCAAGGACGATGCTGCCCTGGTCGGCCTTGATCTTGACCGTGTCGGTGTTGAGCACGTCAAGGATCGAACCCTTGGCGGACAGATTGATCCCGCCGCTGCGTGAATAGACCGCTTCAAGACCGAGATCGCCCTTCGGTGCATCGATCCAGATTCCGTCCATCGCACGTGCGGTCAGGCCGGTCGTGCCGACCAGTTCCACGGTCACGGCATCCGTCACTGTGCCGATCGCTCCGTCTCCGGCCTCAAGAATGATGCCCTTGCCGACAACGGTCGCGCCGTTCGCATTACCCAGGTTGACGATGCTCCCGTCGCCCTTGATGCGCACTTCCCCGCCAGCCGACACCTGCACCAGCTTCATGTCCTGCTCGGCGCCGATGAAGACGTGCTTGGATGCCGTCACGTCGATCGAACCGCCTACGGCCAAATCGACATCCTGCCGCTGGAGGATCAGCACGGTGCTGACCTTCGGCGTAATCGTCACTGCTTGGCCCTGAGCTACGGTGATCGAGATCGCGGACGTGAACGTGATGATCGACCCGCTGACGGACTGGATCTGATGGCTCGTGACCGCGCCCGCGGCATCCTCGATGGTCACCACCATGCCGGCCTGGAAGTCCTTCGCATTCCATGTGCCCGAAGAGAGCGTCATGGTGCCGAGCCCGCCGATTACCGCGAAATCGACGGTCGCCTTCTGAGCCGCCGGGTTGTTGACCGCCTGGCCGATCGTCACCGAGCGGGCGAATTCCGTGGCGATCGACTTGTCGAGCGTGACGGTCTTTCCGCTGACGTTCTGGATCGTGAAATACTTGCCCGTGTCCGTCGCGTTCGAGGTGTTGCCGTCCACGAACAGGAGCATGCCTTGCTTGTAGCCCAACGCATCCCAGGAGCCGGAACCCAAGGTCACCGTGCCACGACCGCCCGAATTGCCGAAGCTCACGACCTGCGTGGTGACATTGGCCAAGAACACGACATCCGTCCGCTCGGCAGCAGCCAGCGCGATCTTCTGCTCATCGGTCAACCCGGTTTTGGCGAGAGGCAGGTCGATGCGGATCGGTTCGCTCGAAAGCGTTCCTACGCCGCCATTTTGCGCGCGAATGACAAGGTTGCCCTTGACGTCGATATTCGCGGCCTCCTTGTCCACCGTCGTATCCGGAACTGCCTTCAACAGGCCTGCGGAGAAGGTGTTGAGCAGCTGTTCCTCGCTCCAGACCTTGATGCTCTTGGTCAGGCTGTCGCGTTCCGCCGTGGTCAGAACATATTTGTAGCTGGCGGAATAGCTCGCGACCGAAGCCGCGTCATGAGCCAGGAACTGAGCGTGCAGGCTATGATACTGGGCTGTGCGAGCGGCCTCGGCCGTCGTGATCGCCAACGCCGCGCCAGCGCCATAAGTGTCCTGATAGTATTTCTTTTCTGCCGCCGAGAGAGTGATCTTCTGGCCTGAATTGTAGGCAACGCCGTCGCCGAAGGAGCGGCGGTAGTTCCAGTAGGTCTGGTACTCCTGTTGCTTCAGGTTGGTGTAGGTGTTGATCGCCTTCTGCTGCTTGGCTTGCGCGGCCTCGCCGGTCAGCGACAGGTCGGCCCAAACGCCGGCACGCAATTCCTCGACCGCGCGGTCGTCGCGCTCCGAGACGTTGTTGGCATCGACCAGGTTGCCCGACTGGATCTGGATGAAGGCATTGCCGGTCGTCGCGAGCGATTCAAGGCGCAGGTCTCCGCTCAACTCGGAAAGGAACACATTGCCCTTGGCCAAGACATTGACGACGTTGCCGCGCGCATTGCCGGAGTCGATCACGAGCGGACGGATCTCGGAACTGCCGATGCCGCCGCCGGCATTGAGCGTGATGCTGGCGCCGCGCACATGCGCCGTCGTGATCCCGGCTGTTGCCAGAGCGTTTACCGTGATGGCACCCGCTGCGTTCAGAACGACGTTCTTGGCAGCCGAAACGCTGACCACCGAAAGCTCGCCCGAGATTTCCGAGACATAGACGCCGCCCGACGAAGAGGTCGCCGTCAGCCCGCCGCCCTTGCCGTCCGTCAGGTTGGTCTGGATTGCCTGCACGCTGGAGCCGACATAGGCGCCGCCCGTCAGGATGATGTTCTTGCCGCCCACGCTGGCGGTCTCGGTTACCTGCTCGATGCCGGCCGTCGAGGAAAGATTCGTGGTGCCAGTTTCGCTCAGGATCGAGCCTTGAAGCAGGATCCTGCCGCCGGCGCTCGACGTGACGTTCACGTCCGACGCCTCATCGCCGATGAAGCGGATGTTGATGGCGTGGTCGGCTTCGATCGAGTGCGTCGACACCACGCGCGAGCCCTGCTCGGCAACCGTGCGCGTGTAGTAGGTCTTCTTGCCGTACCACGTGCTTTCGGTCCAGGACTGTGACGGATAAACGACCCGGTCACCGCTCGGCGTCTTCTTCACCGTGTAGCTGTAGGCGTTGTTGTCGCTCGAGCTCGAATAGAAATAGTCACTCGAATCCACCAGCTTCGGCTGATCGATGACTTCCTTGGAAGAGGAAATCACATCCTTCGGATCAGCCGCGAAGGCGTCGATGCCCAGCCACTTCGAGGTGCCATAGACCTTGGTCTCGCGCTCGGTGATCTCCTTGGCAACCTGCCAGCCGTAACGCGTGCCCTGCTGCGGCGTGTAGGTGTTGAGATCCGCGCCCACGGTCGAGGCGGTGCCTGCGGGCAGAACCGCGACCTTGTCCACGAGCGTGGTCAGGCCTTGAAAGACCTTAACGCCGGTCGCGTCCTTCTTGTAGATGGTCTGGTAGTAGGGATGGGTCGCATCGACGCCGGTCTTGCCGGTGTCGTTGAGCGTGATGATGCCGTCGCCGCGCTGCGACACATCAAGCCGCTTCAGCATCAGATCGTAGGATGTGTTGTTGACGATATTGATGTCGGCATAGCCGCCGAGCGCCTGGATCTCGCCCGTGCCAGTGTTGTAGATCTTGCCGGTCAGCGTGACCGAGCCGCCCCGAGAGCGCATCTCGCGTACCACGATGCGGTTCTCGGTCGTGTCGAACTGCACGCGGAAGTCGTTGTCCTTCAGCGTGGTGAGCGTGACGAGGCCTGTCTTGCCGTCGCGCTTGATCTGGTTGATTTCGTCAATCGCGTCCTGACCGAGCGTCAGCGTATAGTTGTCGTCGCCTGCTTTGATCAGGCCGTTGACGTTGATGTATTCGGCTTCGATCTGGATGGTCGAGCCCGAAATGTTCGGGGTCGAGGACAAAGCAGGATTGGCCGTGCCGCTGACGGTGCCCTTGGTGTTGGCATTGCCCATGCCGACGCCGGAAGCGCCGTTCGGCACATCGTCCGAACCATTGGCATCGTTGTTCGTGGTGGTGGCGTCACGCCATGCGGCACTCGGATCGGCGCCGACATTGTAGATGCGGCCGGGCTCGAGGCCGATCGTGACATTGCCCCCGCCAGCGATCAGATTGGGAGTGCCGCCGGCCTGAATGCCCTCGCCGGTGACGAGGATATCGCCTGCGGTCGCGGAGGTGTCGATGGTGACGGTGGCCCCGGTGCCGAGATTGGTGATCAGGCCGCTGACAGTGACGCCAGGGAATACATAGTCGGTGTCGGCCGGCAAACCATCGTCATTGAAGGTGTTCTTGATGGAGATCGAAGCTGGAGCGCCCACGCTGCCGAGCACAAGCGTCGAGAAGTTCGCCTTGTATTCGACGACAGTGGGCACAAGATAAGCGAGGTCGCCCAGCTTGCTGATCGGTGCATTGTCGTCGGCAGCGCTCAACTCGTTGATGTTGCCCTTCACCGTCAGCGTGTCTTCACTCGTGATCGGGCTGCCGTTGACGAAGAGGCCGCCATTCTGCGTCGGGATCGAGATGCCCGTAATGCGCAGCGAGGCGATCGACGCGTTGTTGATGTCGACGCTGGCATTGCCCGGCGTGTCGAGCTTGCCGGTGCCGGCAAGCTGATCGGCACGCACATCGATGACGCCGGCCTGCGCCTTGATCGGATCGAGAACGAGGGTGAGAACCTTCAAGTCCACAGCCACGTAGACCTTCGTCTTGCCGTCCGCGCTGAACTGCTCCTCGAGCAGGCCATCGGCGACGAGCGCGTTCTGCAAGCGGATGATCTCGTTCTGGTAGAACGTCTTCAGTTCATCGCTGCCGTCCCGCGAGTAACGCTCAAATTTCAGCTTGGCATCGTCGAGTTGGCCGAACAGCGCCGAACTGACGCCTTCGAGCGCCAGGTAGAACGGGGCGTCCTGCGAACCCGCCAGCGGATTGAGGTTCTTGTCGGCGCGGTAGGAAAGCAGTGTCTGCGAACCGTCGAGGCGGTAAGTAACCGTGAGGCTTTCGTCGTTGTTGAGAGCCACACTGACGATATCGATGCTGACATGGCGCCCGATGCCCGTCTGCACCGTGCCATCGACCGTGACGATACCCACCGCGCGGGCAAGCGAAGTGCCGTTGAAGACTTCCGAACCGCCGCTGCCCAGCATGCTGTCGATGCCATCCGCCGCCTTGCTCAGCCAGTTGACGGCCTTGCCCTTGGCCGACACCTGCGCGAGCCCGTTGCGCTCGGCATAAAGCTTGGCGTCGCCGCCGGTGCGAACCACGCCGCCGGCCGCGACCGTGACCGAGTTCTCCTGCAGGAGGAAACCATGGGCGTCGATGTCGTCGATGGGGATCGGCGTACCGGCAAACGAGTCGGAGCGTGCGTCGATCGTATAGGTGTCGCGCACGATGTCGGCGCCGAGGCCGGCGAGCAGGTTCATGTCCCCCTTGGAGAACAGGTCCGCGCCCGCACCGATCGCGATCTGGTTGACTGGGCGGATGATCGTGCTCGCGAGGGCAATGGCGACCGTCGCGATGCCGCCATAGGTGTCCACGCCAACCTGGGTCGTGACATTGCCCTGGCCGCGTGCGGAAAGCGTGATCTCGCCGATGCTTGATAATGTGGCGTCGTTGATCTCGACGCGCGCGAGGTCCTGCTTGGTGTGGATGTCGGAGGTCGCGCCGACGCCTGCGCCCAGCACGCCGCCGGCCAGGAACGTCACCTTGTCATGGGCATCGAAGTCGTTGAACGACCGGAGCACCAGATCACCGGGTGCCGCAGACGAGCCCATCACGGTCAGCGTGGCATTGTCGTTCACCACCACTTTGGTCGCGAAATCGATCTCGGTGGTGCTGGAAACGCCGGCACCCGAGGCCAGGCCCAGCGTCGCGCCGTTGATGTTGCCATCGGCCAAGAGCGGCTTGCGGATACGATTGATGGCTTCACCACCGATGCTCCGTGCGGTCACGGTCGAGGCATTGCCGAAGGTGGTCGTAACCGCCGAATTGACATCGTTGCGGCCGACCGCACCGGCACCCGAGATCGCACCTACCGCACCGGTCAGGATCTGCGTATTGACCGTCGCGATGTGCTCGGCCGACATGTCGAACGTGCCGCTGCCGCGCTTGGACAGATCGATCGCGGCACCGACGCCGATGCTCGCATCAGTCGTCGAATTCGTCACCGTCTTGGCTTCCGCCGAGGCACCAGCGAGCACGCCGCCGGCACCCGCCGTCGTGGTGGCGAAATTGTTGTCCGAGCCGTCTGCCGTGACCGAAAGGCTACCGGCGGTCACCTTGGCACCGGCGCCGATCAGCGCGGCAGATGTCGTGGTGGACTCCGCATTGGCCTTGGTGATGCCGACCGCGATCAGGCCTGCGGCGATCGACACGGACTCAGCCTTCTGGCGCGTGTTGTTGACCGCAGCGACGCTGACAGCGCCGGTGATGTCGAGCACCGCGTTGGCCCCGACGGAGCTCGTCACGTCGGACTTGTTTTCCGCGCGTGTGATGGTGGCATCGACGCCGATCAAACCACCCGCACCGCCCGTCGCAGACGCGTCGGCTGCGATGCCGGAGTTCGGCAACCCTTGTGTCGCGGAAACAGAAAGGCTCCCGACCGTGATCGAACCACCAACAAGGGCCGAAACCGTGTTGTCTACTGTTGCCGTGGACTTCGAAACGCCAACCGCAGCCGTGCCGGCATTGAAGCCGAGAGCGGCAGCCTTCGCCTCGCCCGTGGCATTCGCCGTGATGCTGACGGCATCGGCCTTCGAGACCGTGCCGGAAAGCGTCGCCTTCACAGTGTTCGCCACTTTCGACTCGACAACCGAACCGCCCGCCGCGAGGCTGACGAGGCCGAGCGCCACGCTGGCATTGTCGACACCGGCCTTGGCGGAGGACACGTCGCTCGCCGAGACCGTGATGTCGTCGCCGACACTCAAGGTGCTGCCGGAAACTTTGGCTTCTATCGTATTGGCGACCGTGTTGGTCACCTCGACGCCGCCGCCCGCCAGAGCGCCGCCCAGACCGATGGCGACGCTCAGGGATGCGGACGCAGCTGTGGCGTTGACCGTGGAAGCGTTGATGGCCGATACGGCGACATCGTCATTGCCGTTTGCAGCATTGCCGTCGTCCACCGTCAGCGTCGCGTTGTCCACGCGCGCCGAAACGCTGTTGCCGATCGTGTTCTCGGCCAAGGTGACCGAGACAGCAGCAGACACTGAAATGTAGCCGACTGCACCGGCAACCGATGCCGCGGCTGCCGTTGCCGTGATCGCGGAGGTGTCCTGCGCGCCGACCGTCAACCGCCCTGCGGTCACATTGGTCGTCGTGCCGGTTTCACCGACATAGGCGCTGGTCTCGACATGGATGTTGTTCTTGGTCTCGACGCCCGAGCCCGAAAGGCCGACGGCCACCGTGCCCGCCCCGGCGATAGCCACCGTGCCCGCCACCACTTCGGCAGTGATCGAGGCGCTGTTGGTCGCACCGATCGCAAGCGTCCCAGACGACTTCAGGGTCGAGCCCTTCACATAGGCCGAAACCTTGTTCCGGTCGCCTGAGCCGTTACCGACATCGTTGTAGGCTAGGGAAACGCCCACGGAAGCGGCACCGCCCACGGTGCCGGAGAAGGCGGCAGTCGCGGAAACCGCTGCGATGAGGGCGCTGATCGTCGAGGTGTCGGTCGCGGAAACCTTGATGTCGCCGACCTTGCCGTCGTCCTTGCCGACCGTGCTGCCGGAAATATAGGCGAGCGTATCCCCCGTCACCGTGTTGTCGGCCTTCGCACCTGCGCCCGCAGCGCTGATCGCGACCGTCCCGCTGCCCGAAACCGCGAGCGCGGCCGCCACGGCCTGGGCGCTGATGCTGGACTCGCGCGCGGCTGTCACGTCGAGGCTCGAAGCGAGCAGGCTCGAAACGCCGGACACATAAGCCGACACGCTATTATCGACCTTGTTCTCCGCGAGCGAGACGCCCACCGTCAGGCCGGCGCTGAGGTCACCGGCGAGAGCCAGCCCCAAGGCTGCGGTGCCTACATCGGCTGTCAGCGTCGACTTGTCGGCAGCCGAAATCTTGACCTTTCCGGGACCTGCACTGACGCTGCCATTCTCGATGAACGCCGCGGTGTCGACATCCACCTCGTTGTTGGCGGACGCGCCGGCACCAGCCAGCGCCAGCGAACCGCTGCCCGCAAGCGCGGCCGAGGCCGAGCCTGCATAGACCTGGGCCTTGAGGTTCGACGTGTTGCTTGCGGATATGTCAACCGAACCGGATGAGGTCAGCGCCGCCCCGCGAGAATAAGCTTTCACCTCGCCGGCGGCCTTGTTCAGGACGACCGAAACACCGATCGCAGCCGCAACGGCATTGCTGCCCGCACCGGCCAGCGAGGCGTTCAAGACGCCGACGAACGCATCGGCGATCGAGGTCTCGTTAGCCGAAACCACGATGCCCTTCAGGTTGTTCGACGCATGGGCCGAGCCATTTTCGATATGTGCATCCACATCGCCGGCAATGTCGTTCTTGGCCGTTGCACCGCCCAGCCCGACGCTGATGCCGTTGCTGCCGCCAATGGCGACCGCGACGGATGCCGCCACAGCCGTGGCATCGATCGTGGCACTCCGCAGCGCGCGGATCGCAATCCCCGGCTCGGTTCCGCCGCCCACAGTCACGAGGCTCGCATCGGTGACACTTGCCGTGACGTTCGCGTCGATCTTGTTGAAGGCGAGGGAAAGGCCGACCGCAGCCGAAACCGAGGTCGAACCGGAGAAGGCCGCGGCGACGGACGCTGCCGCTGCGGTAACAGTCAGTGTGGAGGTGTCCTTGGCATCGACCGCTACGCGCGCGGCGTCGATCGAACCGCCGGTGATGGTTGCGGACACATCGCGGACGATGTCGTTCTCGGTTTCGACGCCGGCACCTGAGAACGAGAAGCCATTATTGCCGCCCGCGCCGATCGCGACCGCGCCGGCAGCCACCGTGGCCTCGATCGTCGCTCCTGCCTCGGCCTTCACCGTGACGGCCTTGCTCGAATAGATTTTGGCGGATGTCAGCTTTGCGCTGACCGTGCTGCGATCGGTCGCCGAGCCGATCGCGTTCCAAGCCATGGAGATGCCGAGCGCCACTGCGGCGCCGGTCTTTCCGCCAAAAGCAAGGCTGCCCGAAACGCCTATGACCTGGGCAGTGATCGCCGCACTGTCGCTGGCGGAAACGGTGACGTCGCCGACCTTCTCGTCCGACGCACCCAAAGTGTCGCCGTTCACCTCGGCCGTGATGTCGCCAAGGATCTGGTTCTGGGCGAACACGCCGCCGCCTGAAAGCGAGAAGCCCTTGTCGCCGCCAATGGCGGCCGAAACGGCCGCGGCGATGGCCTTGGACGTGATGGTTGCCGTGCGCGCAGATGTGACCTTGATGTCGCCTGTCGTGGCGACATTGCTTCCGCTGAGCGAGGAGGAGATTGTCGTATCGATGCTGTTGCGCGAGACGGAAACGCCGATTGCGCCGGATTTGGCACCTTCAGCCGCAAACGACGCGCCGAGCGAGGCAGCCAGGGTCTCCGCGGAAATCTCGGACTTGTCGCTAGCCGTCACCGAAACGCCGCCCGCACCTGCAGTAACGCCTTTTTCGGTCACTTTGCCGGTCCCATCCAAGGCATCCGGGGCATTCTTGATCTCTGCCGCGACATCATAGGCGATCTTGTTGTCGGCGTAGATGCCGGCAGCGGCAACGCTCAATCCATCCGCGCCAGCTGCGCCCATGGCTGCGGAGATTGCAGCGACCTTGGTGTTGATCTTGGCGTCGGACGTCGCAGAAACCACGATGGCATCGCCTGCCTTGAGGCGGGTGCCGGATGTGGACGCCTTGACGCCGCCCTTCTCCTTGCCGTCAGCCGAGCGCTCGCGCGTCTTGGGATCGAGCTCAGCGGCAGACAGGGAGGACGCGCGCCAGCCGATGAAGTTGAAAGCGAGCGAAGCGCCGACCGCCACCGCCTTGCTGCCATCGGGACTGACATTTGCGGAAACAGCGACAGCCGTCACCTCGGAATCGATCTTGGTTCCGTTTTTGGCATTGACCAGAATGTCGCCCGAGGCGGTCGCCGAGCCGTTCAGGATATGGGCATCGACCGAGCCGAGCACGGTGTTGACCGCGAGCGCACCGCTGCCGCTGATGCCGTTGCCCTTCTTCACGCTCGCCGCAAGAAGCACGCCGGTTGCGGCTGCGCTCGAATTGATGCCGCTATGGCGCGTGTCGGTCGCATTCGCGGCCTGAACAGAGACATCGCCGTTCTTTGCCTCGACAGTCGAATTCTCGACCTTGGCCACCACATCCGTATCGACCACGTTGCGCGCGGTGCTCACCCCGATGCTGAGCGAGGTCGAAGACTTTGTTTCGTCCGGCTTATTCTCGGAAATGTCGGCCGAGACGACGACAGCGGTCGCTGCGACCGTAGCGTCGATGGTGGAAAGGTTGAGGCCCGACACCGTCAGGCCGGTGCCGGCGGTGACTTTCGAACTGCCGTCGATCGTCGCGCCGACTTGCGAGGCGATGCGATTCAGCGCGATGATCGCGCCGACCGATTTGGCACCCTGCATGCTCAGGCTGACGGCCGCACCTTTGATGTCGGCATCGATGGCCGTTTCGGCGAGCGCGGAAACCTTGACGAGACCCGCTGCATCGACCGTCGAGTTGCTGATGGAAGCCGAAACCGCAACCGGCTGCTGATCGCTTTTGAGCACGCCGAACAGCGCATCGACGGTGTTGTAGAGGAAATTCTGCGGCTTGATGCCGACCGTGTTGAAAGCGAGCGTGATCCCTGCGGCCGTCGCCTGTGACTGCACATCGCTCGAAATCGTCGCGTTGATGGCCGAACCATTATGCGCCGACACTTCCACATTGCCGCCGGCGGTGGTGTTCACCGTGCTGTCGGCGATCTTCGCGTTCGCACTCGAAAGGATGCTGTTGGTCGCGATGATGGCGTTGACCGCCAGCGACTTCGACTTCTCACCTTCCTTTTCGAACGCGCTGCCGCCCGTCGCAACCGCCACGGCATCGATGGTCGCGTCGATGTTGGCCGACAGATCGGCCGACACCTTCACCGTGCCGGCCGCATCCACATCGATCCCGTCAATGGAAGCAGAGGCCGAGCCGCGCACGTCGTTGCGCACGAAAATACCGCCCTTGGCGGATGCGCTGGTGCCGGGCACGTTCAGCGAAGGCAGATATTTCGTGGCGTCCGTGGCAGTCACATCGACCAGACGCCACTTGCTTGTGTCGGCATAATTCTGATTGCCCAGATCGAGCGTGTCGGCAGCGAGCCCGACATACTGGTAGAGCCGCCCGACGGTGCCGCCCTTGGCGTAGCCGTCCGCAAGCCGAACGTTCTGGAACGGCGTCACGAGCCGCGAGCCGGAATTCGTCGTGAACTGATACTCATCGAGCTGCGCGGCGAGATATTCCACGAGCAGCGACGCGCCCATGTCGCTGCGGACATCGGCAATCTGCTTGAGCGTCGTTTCCGCTGCGATCGCGGCTTTCTCATTGGCGGCAACAGTCAACGCGCCACCGGCATTTGCTGCTGGCTTGGTCGCGGCCGTGCTGGTAATTTCGGCCTTCGCACCGCCATTCACCAGATTGCTGGTGATGACGGCGCCCATGAGCGAGGCTTCGGCCTTGTAGAGGGCGCGGCTGTTCGCCGTAGCCTCGTTGCCGACCTTAGATGTGATTGAAGCCGTGTCGTCGGCGGTCACACTGATTGCGCCCGAGGCGTTCAGGCTCGAATTGCTGACACTCGCTTCCGCCATCGGCACATCGGCCGCAGGCTGCTGCTGAAGTTCCGACGAGCCGATCAGCGTGTCGAGTGCCTTGTAGAGAACGTTTTCGGCGGTCCAGTTCACCGTATTGAAGGCAATGGTGAAGACCTTCGCACCCGCCGCGCTGCTGGCATTGGCTTCGAGCGAGGAAGCGATGCTCGCGCTGTTGGTCGCTGCGATCTCAATCGCGCCGCCGGTGGTCGTCAGGGCGCTGTCGGACACGGCGGCCTTGGCATGGCCCTGAACCAGATTGCTGGCGACCGTCGCGGCCATGCCGGAGCTGCCGGCAAACTTGGAGCTCAACGGGAAAGGCAGCTTGCCCCAGATGCTGGTGCCATCGACCTCGATGTCGATATCGACATTGGCCGTGATGCCGGCGTCCTCGCTCGCCTTCACCTTGACGGGGGCGCCCGCGCTCAAAACCGCATTCTTGACCAGCGTTTCCGCGCCGCCACGTACATCATTGACCGTGATGACGATGCCCTTGGCCGAGGCTTTCGCCAGCGAAAGGTTGGTGCCCAGCGGGTTGACCTGCGTTTCAGGGACAAGCTTCCAAAAGCCAAGATTGCCGTAGTCGGCATTGGCGATATCGACCTGCTCGGCGGCCGAGCCCATATATTGATAGGTCTGACCCGCCATCTTCACCCATTTCGAGGTGTCGATATATTGCTCGCCCGCCAGATCGACGGTTTTCTTGTCCCCGCCCACATAGCGATAAACGACATCGCCCACGAGAACGCGGTCGCCGGTCCGCAGAAGCTGGGTCTTCATGGCGCCAGGGGTCGCCGGTATATTGGTGTAGTCGTAGGACTTGTACTCGTCACCGATCCGAACCAGATCGCCGAATTTCAGGTCGCGCGTCTTCGTTGTCGCGCCGCTGTCCGGCGTGGTCGTGAAATCGATATCGGCATTGGCGTCGATCGTCTTGCCGATCACGGATAGCCCGCCATCGACCGTGGTCGCGGCCGAGGATACGATCTTGGTGTTGGCATTGATGCGCGCGGTGTCGCTCGACAACACGCTGATGCCCTTGCCTGCCTCGATCTTGGTGCCGACCGCAGCCGAGCTGTTGTCGATCTCCGCCTTGGCAAGCCCGCTCACCCGGTTGGAAGACAGAATGATGTTACTGCCGCCGCTTTTGGCGTAGAAAAGCGCGGACTTTTCCGAAACGGCGGCGTTCGAGATCGTCGCGTTGACCGTGCCGGTGTTCTCGGCCTCGACGCCGATATTGCCTGCAGCCTTGATCTTGGAATTGGTGATCGTCGCGAGCGTCTGGGAGCTGGCGTCGGGCGTGCTTCCGATCAGTTCGCCGCCGATCAGCGTATCGATGGCGTTGAACAGGACATTGCTGCTCGTCCAGCCGATGCTGTTATAGGCCAGCACGATGGTGGAGTTGCCTTCGCCGCCAGAAAGCGATGAACGCAGACGCGCGTCGATCTGCGCGCTGTTGGTCGCCGAAACCAGCACGTTGCCGAGCGCGCCTGTGCCTTGAGTCGTGATGTCGGTATTCGTAGCCGAGGCCTTGGCACCACCGAGCACGCGGTTGGTGACGATCTGCTTGCCGCCCGTCTTGGTGGCAGCGCCCGAAAATGGCAGGATGTTGGACGCAACGCCACTGCCGCCATCCACTTTTAGGTTTGTCTCGGCATAGGCGACGATGGCAGCGCTCTCTTCGGCCGTGATCGCGACATCGCCGGCTTTGGCCAGGATCGTCCCGCCTGCCACAGAGGCGTCCGCCCCGCTCTGCACATCATTGAGCATCAGCAGGATCGCGGAAGCGCGCGCACCTGAGGACGTTAGATTGCCGATCTTCGTGACGAGGCTGGTCTCGTCGACCACGACGCGCTTCCACGAACCGGCCGCATAATCGGTGCCCGAAAGGTCGAGCGTGGCCCCGTTTCCGGTATATTCGTAAACTTCGCCCGGCACGCCACCCTTGTTGTAAGCCGCACCGATGCGGACGCGGTCACCGGTCTTGACCGCCTGCGAGCCCGACTGAGTGGTGAAGCGGTAAGAGTCGGCGATGCTTTCCTCGGCAGAGCTGATCCAGTTGCTGGCGGTGTTGGATACTGAAACGCTCTGGACGAGCTTGCTCTCGGCGACGATCGTCGCGTCGTCATTCGCATCCACGCGGACAGCCCCGCCCGCCGTCAGCCTGGAAGCGTTCTTGACCGAAGCGGACGCCCCGCCCGCGATCTTGTTGCTGCCGATGAAGATGCCGGCAGAGGCGCCGGATGTGCCGAACGTGGCCTGCAGGACTGCTGTCTGCGCGTCCTCGACGACCGTGTCTTGCCCCAAAGTCGAACGGATCTCGGTCGTCGCATCGGCAGAAACCCCGATGCTTCCGGCAGCATTGATCGTGGAATTATCGACGGTCGCTGAAGCCTTGAAGGGCGTCTTCGTGCCGAACAGGCTGTCGCCTGCGATGGCATCGACGGTTTCAAGGAAGATGTTGCCGGATTCCCAGCCGATGGAGTTCAACGCGATGATGTAGGCGCTGCTGTTGCCCGACGACTTGGTCAGGGCAATCGCCTGGATCGAGCCGGCAGTTTCGGCCGAGACATTCACATCGCCGCTTGCCGTCGTGGTAACAGCGCTGTTCGTGATGGAAGCGTCCGCACCGCCCAGAACGTGGTTGGTCGCGACGATGACGGACTTGCCGTCCTTGTTGTCGATGTTGTTGTCTTCACGCGCGGTGATAGCAGCCTCGGCACTGGCCGAAACGGCAACATCGCCCGCCGCATCGACGGTCGCGTTCTTGATCGACGCGGAAACCTTGTTCTGCACATCGTTGAAGACGAAATTACCGGTGATGGCGCTCGGCGTATCGACGCCGACCACGCTGACGATCTGATCGAGGACCCAGCCGGCGATATCGGTATCGACCACGGACTGCGCGTCCACCAGCTTCCACAGGTCGCGATTGTCGAACTGGGCAAGATTGGATAGGTTGACGGAGGTCCCGTCCGCCGGACCCATATATTTGTAAACATGGCCTTCAGCACCTTGCGCACCGGCCCAGACGCGGTCGCCATATTTCACGGTCTTGGTGCCCGACGACGAGGTATAATCGTAGCCGCCCGCCAGCAGGTTGGCATATTTATCGATCAGCGCGCCCTTCGGATCGTCATTGGTATCGACGGACGACAGCATTCCGGTTTCGGACTGGATCACGGAGCGATCCGTGGAACTCACTGTGACGGCCTTGCCGGCATCGATATCGGTGCCTGTTCCGGCACCGAGATTGTCGAGGTGAGCATCCGTCGCCGCGTTGATGTCGTTGGACGCGATGATGACGCCGACCGACATGCCCGACTGCATGGCATCGACGCTTGCGGAAGTCGCGTCGTTGTTCACCTTGGAGATGATGGTCGCCTGAGACTGCGCATCGATCGTGATACCGCCTGCGGCATTCACGTCGCTCTTCTCAATGAAAGCTGTAGTTGCAAGCGGTGTGCCGGTGCCCGAGCCGCCATCCAGAAGCGCGTCTACGGCGTCGTTGAAGCTGCCGACTGCCGACAACTTCTTGATCGTGCCGAGAATGTCCGAATCCGGCTGGCCGACCGAATTCACAGCAACAACGGCGCCGAGCGCCTTGTCCTGCGTGGTGAGTGCCGTGGCATTGGTCGCTTCGATCGTCGCGGTGTTTCCGGCATGCACCGAAACGTCGCCGACCAGCGTGGTGACCGCTGAATCCTTCACATGCGCTTCGGCACCGCCGAGCACACGGTTGATCGCGAGCGTGCCGTTGAGCGCGGTCTGTCCGGTGGCGGTGAACACCGTGCCACCCTTGGCCACCGCGGTCGCATCCGTTTGCGCGATGATGGTCTGAGCAGCGTTCGCCTCGACCTCGAAGCTAGCCGCCTCGATCTTGGTGCTGTCGATCGTCGCCTTGGCCCCGCCATCCACGCGGTTCAGCACGAGGATCATGCCGACCGACATGGCACCACCGGCGTTGAAATTGAAGCCTTCAGGCAAGAGCTGGGTCTGTGGCACCTCCTGCCAGAAGCGCTTGTCGGTGTAATCCTGCGCGGACAGATCGCGCGATCCGGCTTCGCCCATGAAGCGATAGATCGAACCGGGATTACCCTTCACCTCTTCCCAGTTCGAACCGTTGCGATAGTCCTGATCGGCGAGGTCGAGCGTCGCAGCGCCGCCCTTGTAACGATAAAGGGCTCCAATTGCGCCGCGTGCGGAAGGATAGCCTCGGCTGACTTCGACGATATCGCCCGTCTTGACGCTCACCGGCTTGGCGCTGGTCAGCTCGAAGATCGAAAGCGCCGTGTCATAGTCAGGCTTGAGCGCGACCGTGTTGCCAAAGGCGATGCTGGTCGTGCCCTGGGTCGCGCTGAAATCAGAATTCAGAACGCGGTCCAGAAGCTTGTTGGCCAGACGCGACAGGCCGTCGGTCGTCGAGACGCTCGACGTGACCAGCTTGGCGTTGGAGAAAATGGCGCTCTCGTCGCGCGCAGAAACAGTTGCGGTACCCGTCGACTTGACGGTCGCCGTCGGTGCGCCTGAGTTGTCGATGAAGGCGCGGGTCGCACGGGCAACAGTGTTCGAGCCGACCACAGCACCGATGCTGCGCGCGGAATTGGAGCCGATGGACTTGCTGTCCGAACGCGAAATGTTGCTGACATTCGCGTTGATGACGCTCTGACCGACCGCGACCAAGGCCAGCGTGCCGGCGACGTTGACCGTGGAATTGCTGATCGAGGCGACCGTGTCCGACCGCGGCGTGGACGCGAAACTCGTGCCGAGCAGCTGATCGACCAAAGCCTTGAGTTCGGTGGCGATGCTTGTGGCGGTGCGGTAGCCCACCAGATTGACGGCAATCGCGCCGCTCGCCGTATTGGCGCCCGGACCCGTGGATTCCGCACCGGCTTCGGCGACCGCATCCGTGATGGACGTGTCGCCGGCAAAAACGCTCAGGTCGCTTGCGGCGCCCGAAACGGTGATCGTGCTGTCGCCGACCTTGGCCGAAACAGCGCTCACCACCTGGTTGAAAGCGAGCGTGCCGCCGAAGCTGAAACTCGGCAGGCTGATGCCAGGCGTTCCGCCGGAAGCGGTGACGAGGCTGGTCTTCGCGTCGGCCACGACCTTCATGTCGTTGACAGCCTTGACTACGACGTCGCCCGCAGCGGTCACGCTGCTGTTCTCGACGCTCGCGCTCACATCCTTGCCGACGAGATTGACGGCAGAGGAGCGATCGAACGAAACAGCCGGCAGCACGGGGAACCGTGTGGCATTGATGGAAATCGCTTTGCCGTCAGCGATTACTGTCGAGGTATCCGACGCTTCAATCTGGAGACCGGCGGCCCCGGCAGAAATGCGGCTATATGAAAACCTGGCGGTCGTCGTGCCGTTGATCGTGTTCTTGGCCTGATGAGCGCTGGCGGACGTATCCGTATCCGATTGCGCGCTGAGCCGGAGGCCCGACGCGCTGAGACTTACGCCACTGACAGTGACGGTGGTGCGCTCGTCGGCCGTGTTGCTTGCCTGATCCACGGCATCTGCATCGATGGCGGTGCCGATGGCGCCCGAACTGCGGGCGAGCAGATCCACACGTCCCGTCGCATCGATCGTCTTCGAGGCGCCCGATGTCGGGAGCGACGTCGCGGTGTCGGAGCCGACGAGCACAGCCGTGGTCCGGCTGACATTCGTGCTGCCATTGGCGACCGGGAAAGCCACGGCGCTGTTCACGACCGGAAGGACTGTCGGCTTCTTGGTGGAGATCTGCTCGCTGACCGTGGTGTCATCGGTTGCGGCCATGCGCACGGCGGGGCCATTGGCTTCGATCACATCGGTTCCGGTTTGCGTGAGAACCGCGCCAGCCGCCACATTCAGCTGCGTCAGATTGGTGACGGAAACCGCGACATTCGTGCCGTCGCCTGCATTGACGAGCGGTACCGCAAGCCCGCCGATGGTGACCGTTACATCCGCGTCGGTGGATGAGGCCAGATCGATGGTGCCGGTGCTGGTGATCGAGCCGGAAACGGAAAGCACCGCATGATCCACCAGCGTGACCGAAACGCTCTGGAGCTTATCGGCCGCCGACGCGGCAAGGCTGGACTCGTTCTTGACCACAGCCGACAGCTTCACCGTCTTTGCAGTGATCGTGCCGGCCATGACCACATCCGTGGTCGCGGTGGTGCTGGCAGCGGACGATGTCGTATTGCTATCAGTCAGCGTGATGGTGGACTTTGTGGCCGCGCTCGCGTCGAGCGTCACTTCGGTGCCGGCGAGCGTCGCCCCGCTCTTGATCTCGATCTTGGAGGTGGCGGCAAGCGCTGCGGCAGAAGAATTGCTGTCGGCGAACGCACCGACGGCGCCGGCCTTGGCGGTGAAGGCGATCGTATCGGCCGTGATCATGGACCCGGCGTTGACCGCAATAAATTCGGAGTCGACCTTCAGCGCGTGGGAGCCGAGGTCCAATATGCCGTTGAAATCGACGCTGTCGCTACCGCCCCCGCCATCGACGACCACATCGAACGCCAACGTGCCGGGAAGCGAAGCAACGCTGAACGTGTCGTTGCCAGAGCCAAACACCAATGCCAGCTTTGAGGTGGGCGCATTGAAGTAAAGCGTTTCGAACGTGCTCGACCCGGACGATGCGATCGGCGCGATCATATAGGTATAGCCGGGCAGTCCTCCGTCAGAGAGGCGCAGACCGGCCGAGATATTGCCGGACACGCCAGGCATTTTGGTAAAATCGATAGAAACGACACCGTTGCCGTCAGATGACACCCCGACGGGCTCCAGACCCGCAAATGCGTAGGCCTGATCGCCGATGATCACGTCACCGCTGTCGCGGCCGGTCGGACGGTATGTGAGATTGCCCTTCACATCGTCGGCGAAGACCAGAACGTCGTAGCCACCCGCTCCACCGTCCATCACGCCATCGAGCGCGCCGCCCTTTGCGACCTTGAACGTGTCCTTGTTGTCGGCACCGCCGACCAGATTTTCGACGCCCTGGAAACTCGCGGAAAAATTCTTCGCGGAAAGTGCACCTTTATTTTCGCCGGACAGGAACCAATCGGTAGCTCCCGCATTTTCGACCGCAAGTGTGTCCTGCCCGCCTTTACCATCGAAAGAGAAATCAGGAACAGAGAACGCCCCGAAGGACGTTTTGTCGAAGGTCAGGTGGTCATCCCCCTCGCTGCCCTGGACCGAGATGGCCTTGATGTTCGAAAGGTCCCCGAATGCGAGCAGCTTATTGTCATCTGCGCGGTCGCGGATTTCTACGCGCTGGATGGTGACGGTTCGCTCATCGGTTTTCTCGACGTGATCGACGAGCTGGACAAGAATGTCGTGATGGCTTGCAGTTTCCTGCATGTCCTGCAGGCTGACCGACAGCACATCCGCATTGAGCAACAGCCGTGGCTCGAGCGGATCGAAAAGGAGGCGCTCACGGTTGTGGCGCTTGGCTGCCGCAGAGTGCAACAGCCGCGCCAGCCAGTTCTGACGCAGTGAAAGGCGCGAGGCCGCGACCTTGCGCCCCCGTGGACGGCCGGTGATGCCCTCGGACTTGAATGGGAAAGCCATTGCCGTGCCGCCTTCGCTGATGCGCCGCTGGTATGGTTTGGTCTGGTGGAAAAATCAGTTCAGTGACGACGCGCTCGGCGCGGTGTCTTCTTCAGCCTGAGCGGAAGCCTCACCCACCGAAGCTTCGATCGCATTGCCGCCTTCCGGCAGTTGCAAGCGCTCCGCCGTGGCGGTGAAGTTCCGTAGGGAATGAAGGTGGGCGTAGATTAGGTCTAGCTCATCGGACCGCGCCAGGGTTTCGAGCTTGTCACCCGACAAAGCCTTCAGGCGATCTGCATTGACGGCCTGAAAGCCTGTCAGCGTCATGCGCTGATTGCCGGGAAGGGTGAACTGGGCCTGCATCGGCTCGAGCAGATCGAGTTCGGCGAGCCGCCTGGTGAAAGCCTGCGTGCGAATGAATTGCTGCTGGTAGGCCTGCAGAAAGCCCAACACACTCTGAAGATATTGCGTACGCTCACCGGCACTGTCGAACAGACGTTCGCCAATGCCATCCGTGTTGGCGCCCGAGAAATCCTCATCGATGCAAAGGGTGAAATTATCTCCCGCATCCGTGCTTGCGAACACGAACGGATAGC
This sequence comes from Mesorhizobium liriopis, assembly GCF_024053505.1. Classification (GTDB taxonomy): domain Bacteria; phylum Pseudomonadota; class Alphaproteobacteria; order Rhizobiales; family Rhizobiaceae; genus Mesorhizobium_B; species Mesorhizobium_B liriopis. The sequence continues at coordinate 372,781 of NZ_JAMXQS010000003.1, forward strand.
GGCGCAGGAACGCCGGCACATACTTGCCGCTCCAAGCGCCATCCTCTTTCACGAACAGGTTTTCGTTGTCGCGCACGCCGAGCAGCACCACCGGAATGATTTCCTGCCCCTCGCCTGCGAAGACGATGGCATATTCCGGCGACACGGCGCCGAACTCCGCCGTCATCAGCGGCACAGAGTTCACATGGCGCGCAAAGCCGAAATCGTTTCCGGCCTTGACCGAGATCGCGCCATGGTTCTGGCGCGACACCGGAACGGCGCGCTCATAGATCAGAAGCTGCTTGGACACCTTATCCCCCAGGTATGCACTGCGCCAAGCATTCAGCCATGCGACCCGCATAGCCCGTCAAATCTAGCCCTTGGCGCTGAAACCGGTATCAGGTCCGTTACCTAACGGCAACTCCGGGAGCAGGTGAAACCCTAGGCTATGCGAAAATGTGATCAACCTCGTTTTTGATGGTAAATGTAACCCGCAACGTCACTGCGTGTTTGCAACCTATCCAACCATAGCTCAACAGACGGCGGAAAACAGGAAGCGAGGCAAAACCTGCTTTCGCCGATGGGTTAAGCAAGATCCGTGCAGGGTGCCCCAATCGCAGGGTCACGCACGACCGCGATGGGGTCTCATTCCATAGTAGATCGTCGTAAAGTCGACACCACGGCGGCCGAGTCCGCCGGACACGTGGCCGAATGCATGCGCACGCGACGCGGCAAGCAAGGCTTCCGATGCTGGCACCGGCACATGATAGGCAGCGAGCAATGCCCGGATCGCCCCTTCGAAATCGGCGACAGCGAGCTCGGCAGGATATATATTGAGATCGAAGGAGAGCCGAGGGGCGCCCTCGTCCTCGACTTCCATGAAGAAGAAGCAGTCCTGCGCACCAGTTCGCACAAGCTTCATAAGGATCGCCCGCGCCAGTGCGACGGACGGCATTCCCGCGCCATTTGCGAAAAGTGTGCCGAGCCGATGCTCGGCGCCTGAAACGGTTCGCGCCATGGCGGGGTTGAAGTAGCGAGAAACGGCGGGCGCCTCATCGCTGTTCGGCCGCCATTTGGCGGCAAGGTGGATGAGCGTCCGTGCCTCCGCCCCGTCCTTCGGATGAGCGCGACCAAGCTCGAGATAGATCTTTACGCGATCAGGGCCTTCGAAACCGAAATGGACGAATTCCGCCTGATCGAGCAAAGCAAGGAATCGATCGCGCAAATCCGCAGGCATCGCCAGGGCATGCATCAAACTTGCTATCCGCAAAGCCGCATCGGGACCGAACGCGCCTTTATGAAGAAGCGCGGCGAAGCGATCGTGATTGACGCCATCGGCTGAAATTTTGAACGACCGCTCCAACCCGAACTCGCAGCCCAGCCCTTCCAAAGCCTGGAGCAAGCGCTGACCGACCGGCGAGAAATCGGATGCGGAAACTTTCAAGCATGACCTCATGATAGCTCGAGCAAACACCGGTCAACCACGCATCGAAGCCAGATGGCCCTTCTCCGTCCTGTGCCATTCGAGACACAGTTCTGTCGCCAAGACTGAAAGCACTCTCACCTTGGGTCATAGCTTCTTTGATGGATGCCGTCTCCATGATAGCGAGCATAAGCATCACGCAGGGGAAATTCATGCGCCGGACCAAGCTTGTCCTTCTGACCGCCACTGCATTGGTGCTGGCTGCAAGCGCAACCGGCGCTTCGGCTGCGGATGCAGTCACAGAAGCTCCCATCGTCGCGACCGGTCCCTCCTGGACGGGCTTCTACATCGGTATCCATGGCGGCGCGGCGAGTACGACGCTGGATTATGACCTGCTTCCGGTTTTCGCCGGCGACGACACGACAAGCTACCGCTTCGCTGAGCAGGAATTCGCCTATGGCGTGCATGGCGGCTTTGACTACCAGTTCGCGCCGCGCTGGGTGGCCGGCGTGGAACTCGACTACACGCATATCTCGGCCGACTATGAGCCCTTCAGCGCCGGTGGCCTGGGTACGCTGGCGAGCATCGAGCACGCCTTCTCGGCATCGGGCCGGCTTGGCTATCTCGTGACGCCGCAAACACTCGCTTACGGCAAAGTCGGCTATGCCGGCATTCGCGTCGAAGCTGAAGAGGGCTTCGATGGCACGGCAAGCGACACGCTCGGCGCTCTTGCGGTGGGCGGCGGCATAGAAACCTTTCTATGGGGCAATCTCACGGGGCGTGTGGATGCGACCTACTTTTCCGCGCAGGATGAGTTGGAAACCACGGACCTCGAAGCATTCGAGCCCAAGACGCTTCTGGTGACCGCCGGCCTGTCCTACCGCTTCGGCGCGCAGGCCAATGCGCGTGAGGTAACGCCGGCCGCAGAAACCTCCTTCAACGGCTTTTACCTCGGCGTCGCTGGCGGGATCGGCAGCGCTCAGCTGGACCGTGACATCGACGTCCCGGGCGCGACCGTGGACAGCTTCGGCGACGAAAGCGGCATCGCCAATGGCTTCATCGGCTACGATCTGCGCTTCGGCAATGTGGTGGCGGGCGTCGAAGGCGAGTATTCGTATCTCAAGGCGACCTTCGACGATCCGGATCTGAATTCCTTCTTTACCGGAGCCACTGACGAATTCGCGAAGCTCGATGGAATCTGGGCCGTATCGGGTCGGCTGGGTTATGTCGTGACCCCCTCGACCTTGGTCTATGCCAAGGCCGGTTATGCTGGCTTCATGATCGAATCCAACGGCGACTTCTTCGCCGCCGATGGAGACGATGATAAGGACCTTTTGAACGGCTATCAGGTAGGAGCCGGTGTCGAGACCGCTCTATCCGAGCACGTCTCGCTCCGCGTCGAGGGCTTGTATGCCGAAGCGGTGGATCAGATCACCATCGACAACAGCCAGTTCGATCAGGTGACGATCGAACCGCGCGTGGTGTCCGGTAAAGTCGGCCTGGCAATCCGCTTCTGACATCAGGAGCCTGCCGACAACACTCGCAGAGAATTTACCAGCGAACTGCCGCAGAGGAAGGCATAGGGCGTCAAGTCTTCTTGACAAGGATGCTGGCAATCCTGTTTGAGCAGGAAACCGGTTTCAGCAGGGACTGAGCCGCCAGTATCTTGTCTTCGGGGGAATGGGGATGGCCAAGGCGCCGAATGCCGGTGAGGCAAATGGGGAAGCCGCGCCTGCGGTTGAGTGGCTCGAAGAGCGCATGGCGACCCACTTCGCCAATGTCGTGAACGTGCAGGGCACGCGCGAGCAGGTCGATCTGTTCTTCGGCACCAACCGCACCTGGAACGTCGAGGAAAGCAAGACGCTTTCGGTCGAGCTTTCCAATCGCATCATCCTGACGCCGCTCGCCGCCAAGCGACTGGCGGGCGTGCTCAACGGCGTGCTGCGGGAACATGAAGCGCGCTACGGCGCCCTCGATCTCGAATAGGGCAGGCATTTCCCATGCGAACCCCGGCGGCGAATGACGGTGCAAGCAGTCCAGCCGCCGAGGCCCTGGACGCCCGCTCCCTGACCCTGCTCGAGCCCGCACTGTGGCAGCGGCTCAATGCGGCACAGGATTCCGACGAACTCGCGACCGCCTGGCTCGCGCTCCAATGCGGGATGATCCCCGGCGTGGTCGGGGCAGTCGTGCGGGTGGCGGAAGAAAAGAGCCCGGCCGAGCTGCCGCTCAAACTCCTTGCCGCGTGGCCCGAGAACAGCGCCGACAACGCAGCTTTGCGCGAAACGGCGACCATGGCGCGGCGCGAGGCGCGGCCGATCGCGCGAACGCCCAAGCCGGATGCGCCACGTCCTACCGTCGCCTATCCCATCATGTTCGGCGACGACGTCGTGGCTGTCGTGGCGCTTGAACTTCAGGCCGCCGGCAAGGACGAGTTGCGCGGCGCGATCCGCCAGTTGCAATGGGGTTCGGCGTGGCTGCGCGATCACTTGCGCGAACGCCGTGCCAGTTCCGGCGCATCCCAGCTCGCGCGCTCGCGCGCCACGCTGGAACTGATCGCGGCCGTTCTCGATCACGAGACGTTCGAAGCATCAGCCATGGCTGCCGCGACCGAGATGGCGATCCGCTTCGACTGCGCTCGTGTGTCACTGGGCTTCGTCCGCCGCGGGTCGTCGCGGCTTGCGGCCATTTCGCATACCGCGCAATTCGGTCGCCAGATGGCGCTGGTGCGCGCGATCGGTTCAGCCATGGACGAGGCCATCGACCAGCGCGCGGCGATCCTCTTTCCCATCGGCCACGACGAGGCGCTCGCCACGCGGGCCCATGCAGCGCTCGCCCGCATGCAGCACGATGGCCAGGTACTCACCGTGCCGCTCTTCGTGGTGGACCGCTTCATCGGCGCCTTCACTTTCGAGCGCTCGCGCGGCCATGCTTTCTCGGGCGAAACGATCCGCCTGCTCGATCTTGCGGCGACCGCGCTCGGACCGATCCTCGAAGAGAAACGCCGCAACGATTGCTGGCTGATCACCAAGATCGGACTTTCGTTGTTCGAACAGGTGAAGCGTCTCGTCGGACCCGGCCATGTGGCGCGCAAGCTCGTGGTCGCGGCCTTGATAGCTGCGGGTCTGTTCTTCTCGTTCGCCACCACCATGGACCGCGTGAACGCCGACGCCGAACTCGAAGGTTCCGTGCGCCGTGCGGTTGTTTCCGCCTATGACGGCTATATCCAGGAAGCCTCGGTGCGTGCAGGCGAGATGGTCGAGGCCGGCCAGGTGCTCGCCACGCTCGAAGACCGCGAGCTTTCGCTCGAACGTCTCAAATGGGCGACCGAGCGTCAGCAGCATGCTTTCGAGTATGACAAGGCGCTCGCCTCGCGCCAGCCGGCGACGATCAATGTCATCCGTGCCCAGATCGATCAGGCCGATGCCCAGCTTGCCATGATCGACGAGCAGATCGCCCGCACGCGGCTGACGGCTCCCTTCGACGGCCTCGTTGTCTCGGGCGACCTCTCACAGCGCGTGGGCGGTTCGGTCAGCCGGGGCGAGACATTGTTCGAGATCGCACCGCTCACCGACTATCGCGTGATCATGCAGGTGGACGAGCGCCGCATCGCGAGCCTCAAGGAAGGCCAGTCGGGCGAGGTGGTGTTCACCGCCCTCCCCGAGGAAAGCTTTCCGGTTGCGGTCGACAAGATCACGCCCGTCGCCGAGACCCATGACGGCAAGAACATGTTCAAGGTCGAGGGCAGTCTGGCCGGCGCCACGGAGCGTCTGCGCCCCGGCATGATCGGCATCGCCAAGGTCGATGTCCAGGAGGAACTGCTGATCTGGACATGGTTGCGCCCGGCAGCCGACTGGATGCGCCTCGCTTTCTGGCGCTGGATGCCCTGATCCATGGCCAAGTCGCTCTTCAGCGCATCCTGGTATCGCGTGGCCGGCCTCAAGCTGCGCCTGCGGGGACATGCCGAGATCCATCGGCAGCGCTTTCGCGGCCAAGTCTGGCACGTGCTGCAGGACCACCAGACCGGTCGCTTCCACCGCCTGTCGCCGGCCGCGAACCTCATGGTTTCGCTCATGGACGGGCGTCGGACGCTGCACGAGATCTGGGAAATGGTCGGCCGTCGCGCGGGCGACGATCCGCCTACACAGGACGAGGCGATCCAGCTTCTCGCCCAGCTTCACGGCTCCGACCTGTTGCAGGGTGAATTACCGCCTGATTTTTCCGAGCTCTCCGAGCGCTCCTCCAAGCAGGCCCGATCGAATCTCCTGTCGCGCATCCGCAACCCGATGGCGCTGCGCCTCCCGCTGTTCGACCCCGACCGGTTCCTCGACCTCACTCTACCGCTGGTGCGGCCGGTCTTTACGGTCTGGGGCTTTCTCTCTTGGGCCGGTCTCGCCCTTTCGGCCGTCGTGCTCGGCGCGCTACATTGGCGGGAACTGACGGCGGACGGCACCGATGCACTCCTGAGCACATCGAACCTGCTGCTGATCGCGGCGATCTATCCTCTCATCAAGGCGATCCACGAGGCGGGCCACGCCTATGCCACCAAGGTCTGGGGCGGCGCGGTGCACGAGGTGGGCGTGATGCTGCTCATCCTCATTCCCGCTCCTTATGTGGATGCGACATCCTCTATCGCCTTCCGGCAACGCTGGCGGCGCGTGCTGGTGTCGGGTGCGGGCATCATGGTCGAGTTCGCGCTGGCCAGCATCGCGATGATCGTATGGGTCAATGCCGAGCCGGGCCTCGTGCGCGCGGCAGCCTTCAACGTCATGCTGATCGGCGGCGTCTCGACGCTCTTCTTCAACGGCAATCCGCTGCTGCGCTTCGATGGTTACTACATCCTCGCCGACCTGCTCGAGATCCCCAATTTCGGCACCCGCGCGAACAAATATTTCTGGTATGTGGTCCAGCACTACCTGTTGGGCATCGAGAATGCCGAGAGCCCGGCGGAACTGCCCGGCGAGCGCAAGTGGCTGTTCGGCTATGCGATCCTGTCTTTCATCTATCGCACGGTTCTCAGTCTCACCATCGCGCTGCTCGTCGCCGGCAAGCTGTTCTTTGTCGGCGTGATGCTGGCGCTGATCTCGCTCTACGGCACCTTCGTCTCACCTGTATGGAAGGGCGCCAAGTACCTGTTCGCCGCGCCCAAGCTCGAAGGCCACCGCAAGCGGGCGCTTTGGACATCTGGGGGGCTTGTCGCCGCGTGCCTCGCCCTGTTCTTTGTGGTTCCCCTGCCCTTTGCCACGATGGCGCAAGGTGTCGTCTGGGTGCCCGACCATGCAGAACTGCGCGCCAAAGCCGCCGGCACGGTCAGCGACGTGCTCGCGATGCCCGACACGATCGTGGCTGCCGGCGCGCCTCTCGTGCGTCTGGAAGACCCGTCCACCAGCGGGCGGGTCCGGCTTCTCGAAGCGCAGAAGCGCGAGCTGCAATTACGCTACGAGGCCGTGCGCTTCGCCGACCGCACGCAAGCCGACATGCTGCGCGAGCAGATCCGCAACGTCGATGGCGTCTTGGCGTCGGTCAAGCAGCGCAGCGAGGATCTCGTGGTACGCGCGGAGCAGAGCGGGCGCTTCGTGCTGCCCGATGCTGCGAACCTCAGAGGCCGCTTCGTCAAGCAGGGCGATCTGGTCGGCTACGTGATGGCGAAAGCGACGCCAGCATTGCGCGTGATCGTGCCGCAGGATGAGGTCGATCTGGTGCGCGCCCGCACCAAGGACGTCGCCGTGCGCTACGCGAGCGCGCTTGACCATGTGGTGCCGGCAAGGATCGCGCGCGAGGTGCCGTCCGCCCAAGTCGACCTGCCGAGCCTGGCGCTTTCAGTGGAAGGCGGCGGCAGCATCGCCACACGCGCCTCGCGCGATGGTGCGAAAGCCGTGCAGGGCCTTTTCGTTTTCGATCTCCTGCCGGATGCAGCAACCGCCGGCACCATGATGGGCAGCCGTGTCTATGTGCGCTTCGATCATGGCACGGAGCCGATCGCGTGGCGCGTGGCGCGCACCCTCCGCCAAGTCTTCCTGAGCCATTTCGATGTCTGACTTCGCTCTGCGCGCGCCCGTTCCGGTGCTCTACGGCGAGCGGCCGCAGAAACCCAAAAAGCCGCTCGACGAGCAGGCCGCGCGGCTCTTCTCGCCGCTCAAGCTCTTGGGCGCCGAGCTTCGCGCCAAGCGGCTTGCCCGGATCGTGCCCAGGGTCGAGGCGCTGAATGAGGAGATGCGGACGCTTTCCGACGAGGCGTTGCGGGCACGGGCACGCAAGATCGGCCAGACGCTCAGGCGCGACGGCGACTTCTCGATGGATACGGTGGCACCCGCCTTCGCGGTCACTCGCGAGATTTCGGGCCGATTGAGCGGGCGGCGGCACTACGGCGTCCAGATGATCGGCGCCTATGCCATGCTGCGTGGCAACCTTGCCCAGATGGCGACGGGTGAAGGCAAGACTTTGACAGCCGCGCTTGCGGCGGCCACCGCGGCGCTCGCCGGAGTGCCCATCCATGTGGTCACGGTGAACGACTACCTCGCCAAGCGCGACGCCGAACTGACCGAGCCGATCTATCGCTTCCTCGGCTTTTCCGTGGGCGTGGTCGTCAGCGGCCAGAAGACCGAGGAGCGGCAGGCGGCCTATGCCTGCGACATCACCTATTGCACCAACAAGGAACTGACCTTCGACTACCTGCGCGACCGCATCGTGCTCGGCCAGCGCGGCAGCAATCTTCAGCTCAAGCTGGAAGCGACTGAGAGGGAGAAGGCGCGGACGAGCGAATTGCGCCTGCGCGGGCTGCATTTCGCCATCGTGGACGAGGCCGACAGCGTGCTCGTGGATGAAGCGCGTACGCCACTGGTGATCTCACGCGAGGAAAAAGGTCAGGTTTCGGCCGAAACCGCGACACAGGCCCTGATGCTCGCCGCCGATCTTGTGGAGGGAACAGATTACCATCTCAATGCCGAGCAGCGCCGCGTGCAGCTGACAGCACAAGGCCGCGACCGCGTGGAGGAATTCGCGCGCGATCGGGGCGCGGAATGGCGCGGCGTGGTGGTGCGCGAGGAACTGGCGAGACAAGCCCTTTCCGCATTGCTTCTCTTCCACAAGGGCGAGCAATATCTGGTCCGCGAGAACAAGGTGCAGATCGTGGACGAGCATACCGGCCGCGTGATGCCCGATCGCGCCTGGAGCGACGGGCTGCACCAGATCATCGAAGTCAAGGAAGGCTGCAAGCCTTCGGCGCGGCGCGAGACCATCGCGCGGATGACCTATCAGCGCTTCTTCCGCCGTTACCGGCGGCTTGCCGGCATGACGGGGACGGGGCGGCATGTGGCGGCCGAGTTCTGGTCGGTCTATCGCCTGCCCGTGGTGCAGGTACCGACGCACCGGCCACGCCAGCGCATCGATTTGGTCGATCGCGTCCTGCTGAACGACGAAACCAAGTGGCGGCTGGTGATCGAGCGGGTCGCCGCACTGAATGCGAAAGGTGTTCCGATCCTGCTTGGCACACGCTCGGTCGCTTCCGCGCTCACCGCAAGCGAGCGGCTCACTGCAGTCGGCCTCGACCACGAGATCGTCAGTGCCGCGCAAGACAGCACGGAAGCGGCAGTCGTGGCCCGTGCGGGAGAGCGTGGCGCGATCACGGTCGCGACCAACATGGCCGGACGCGGCACGGATATTCATGTCGCCGACGAGATCGAGGTTTTAGGCGGCCTCCATGTGATCATGGTGGAGCGACACGAGGCGCGCCGGATCGATGACCAGCTCGCAGGCCGCTCGGGACGTCAGGGGCAGAAGGGATGTTTCCAGGCGATCCTGTCACTGGACGACCCGATCCTCGACTTCGCACTCTCGCAAAGCATGCGAAAACTTTGCCGGCTCGCACCTGCGCGGCTCGGCGAAATGCCTGCGCGGCTCCTGCTCCGCCACGCTCAGAAGCGCGCCGAGCGCATCCATGCCCGGATGCGGCGCGACCTTCTCAAATCCGACGAAAACCAGATCAAGACGCTGGCCTTTACCGGCCGGGCGGAGTGACCCATTCCATGACGCGCATCGCTCTCCTCCCCGTTTTCGCTTCGCTTCTCGCGAGTTCCACTGCCGCCTGGGCGGAGGAGACGGTGTTCGACTGCCTCGCCGAGCCGGCGCAAAGGGTGCAGGTGGGAAGCCCGGTGGTCGGGCTCCTGTCCTCCGTCGAGGTCGGGCGCGGTGCCTTGGTCGAGAAGGGTGCCGTGCTGGCGCGGCTCGATTCCAAGGTCGAGGAAGCCAATCTTGCCATGGCCCGCGCACAGGCCGAGGCTACCGAAGCGCGCGACGCGCAGCAGACGCGCCTGACGCTGGCGCAGGCCTCGCTCGACCGCTCCAAGAAGCTCGAAGGATCGGGTAACGTCACGCGCTCCAAGCTCGAAGAGCTTCAGGCGACGGTGGACATCGCCAAGCGCGATCTCGACACCGAGGAGCGCAAGCTACGCCTCGCCGCAATCGAGGTCGAGCGCCAGCAGGCGCTTCTGGCGCGCCAAAGCATCGTCAGCCCTTTAAGGGGCTTCGTCGCCGAGCAGAACCTGCGCGCGGGCGAGTTCGTCCGCCAGGACAGCGCGATCCTGACGCTCGTCCAGACCGACCCGCTCTTCATCGAGGCCTATATGCCGGTCTCGCTCTGGGGCAAGATCACAGCGGGCGCGCAAGGCCGCGTCGCGGTGGAGCAGCCGGCCGGCACGGTGCGTGAGGCCTCCGTCACCGTGGTCGACCGTGTGTTCGATGCGGCGAGCGGCACTTTCGGCATCCGTCTCGAACTGCCTAATCCCGACAATGCGATCCCCGCCGGCCAGCGCTGCCGCCTCTCCTTCGACCTCGCGGCAGAAGTTGCGCAGACGCGCTGATCGTCTTTCAGTTTGCCCGCACCACGCGGTTTCCCGCCCCGTCGAACAGATGAAGATGTTCGGGCGGGAAGGCGATGGCCGTGGTTGGTCCCGATTGCAGGCGGGTGCGGTCGAGGGTGAAAGCGATCAAGGGCAGGTCGTGCACGGACAGATGGAGGATGATGCCGAAGCCTGTGGGTTCGACGAGGCTCACACGCGCCGGCAGGCCGTCAATTGGGCTCAGAACGACGTGTTCGGGACGGATGCCGAGGGTGACTTCCGTGCCGCTCTGCAGGGCGTAGGGGCCCGACAAGGCGATGCGGGTGCCGTCCGGCAGGACGATGCCGGCTTCTGCGCCCGACGCGTCATAGGTGCCCTTGAGTAGATTCATCGCCGGCGAGCCGATGAAGCTGGCGACGAAGAGGTTGGCGGGGCGGTCGTAGAGTTCGAGCGGTGAGCCGACCTGCTGGACTATCCCGCCATGCATGGCGACCACGCGGTCGGCGAGCGTCATGGCTTCGATCTGGTCGTGGGTCACATAGATCGAGGTGGCACCCAGATCGCGGTGCAGCGTCTTGATCTCGGCGCGCATCTGCTCGCGCAGGCGGGCATCGAGGTTGGACAGCGGCTCGTCGAACAGGAATGCTTTCGGTTGCCGCACGATGGCGCGGCCCATGGCGACGCGCTGGCGCTGGCCGCCCGACAGCGCCTTGGGCCGGCGTTCGAGCAAGGGCTCGAGGCCGAGCTTGCCGGCGGCGTTCGACACGGCCGACGCGATCCGCTCCTTGGCCGCGCGACGAAGGCGCAAGGAATAGCTCATGTTCTCGGCGACGTTCATATGCGGGTAGAGCGCATAGGACTGGAACACCATGGCGATGTCGCGATCCTTGGGATGCCTCTCGTTGACGCGGGCCCCGCCGATGCGGATTTCGCCGCTGCTCACCTCTTCGAGCCCGGCGACCGTGCGCAGCAGCGTGCTCTTGCCGCAGCCGGAGGGGCCGACCAGCACGATGAACTCGCCGTCCTTGATGGTCAGATCGACGCCGTGCAGCACGGGCACGGCACCGTAGTTCTTGCGGACATTGTCGATATCGATGGATGCCATGCGTTCAGCCTTTGACCGCGCCGGCCGTGAGGCCCTGGACGAGATAGCGCTGGATGAGAAGGAAGAAGAGACAGGCCGGGATGAGCGCGAGCACGCCCGCCGCCATCATCTGCCCAAAATCGACGGAGAACTTCGAGACGAAGCTCAAAAGCCCCACGGGGAAGGTCGCCGCCGCGTTGCCCGAGATCAGCATCAGCGCGAAGAGCAACTCGCTCCAGGCGGCCGTGAAGACGAAGCCAAGCGTCGCCGCGATGCCGGGCAGGGTGAGCGGCAGGATGATCTGGCGGAAGGCCATGAACTGCGTGGCGCCATCGATCTTGGCCGCTTCCTCCAGCTCCTTCGGAATGCCGTCGAAAAAGGACTGCATCAGGAAGGTCGCGAAGGGCACGTTGAAGGCCGTGTAGACGATGACGAGGCCGGTGAGGCTGTTGGTCAGCCCGAGCGGGGTCAGCATCTTGAAGATGGGGGCCACCAGCATCACCAGCGGAAACATCTGCGTCAGCAGCATGAGCGCAACCAGCCACGCACGCCCCCGGAACGCGAAGCGCGAGAAGGCATAGCCGGCGAGGCTCGCGAGCACCGTGACGATCACGGCCGTGCTCGTCGCCACGATCAGGCTGTTGCGGAAGAAAAGCGGGAAGGCGCTGTTTTCGAGCACGAAGCGGAAATGCTCGAAGCTCGTGCGCGAGGGCCAGAGCCGGATGCCCTCGGAGTAGAGCAGGTCGTTGGGCGTGACCGAGACCTTCACCAGCCAGAACAGCGGAAAGAGCGCGAAGAGGAGGTAGGCGAGAATCGCGAGGCGGTGGAAGACCGTGCCGAGAAAGCTTACGCGCATGGGTTCAGCCCCTTTCCAGCAAGGTCTGGCGCAAAAGCACGATCAGCATGGAATAGATCATCAGAAGCACCAGGAGCACCACCGCGATGGCCGAGGCATAGCCGAAGTCGAGCGCCTTGAAGGCTTGGGTGAAGATGTAGCTCGCCACGATCTGCGTGCGGTCGGCGGGACCGCCATTGGTCATCACCACGATCAGGTCGGCGAAATTCGCGATCCAGACCGTGCGCAGGAGGATGGTGATGGCGATGGTGGGTGCCAAGAAAGGAAGCGTGATAGTCGAGAAACGGCGGAACGCCCCTGCCCCGTCAATGGCAGCTGCCTCGTAAAGGTCGCGCGGAATTGCCTGCAACGCAGCCAGAAGCGTGATCGCAAAGAAGGGCACGCCCCACCAGACATTGGCGGCGATCGGTCCCCACATGGCGAGCGAGGGATCGGACAGGATGTTGTTGGGCGCGTCCAGAATACCCAGCGCGTAAAGCCAGTGCGGCAGCGGGCCGATCACCGGATTGAACATCCAGGCCCAGTTGAGGCCCGTCAGGAAGGTCGGCACGGCCCAAGGCAGGAAGACCAGCGCCTGGACCAAGCCGCGCCCGGCAAAGGGACGGTCGAGCAGAAGCGCCAGGATCAGGCCCAGCGCGAATTGCAGAAAGACGGAAGCGCCCGTCCACCACAGCGTGTTGCGCAACGCGCGGAAGAAGTTGGCGTCGCCCCACAGCGTACGAAAGTGCTCCAGCCCGACGAAACCGCCCGAAAACGGGTTGAGAAGCTGAATGTCGCGGAAGGCGTAAGAGAGGCCGAGCACCAGCGGCACCAGCATCACGGCCGCGATCAGGATCAGCGCGGGGGCGGTGTAGAGATAGGGTTCGAGCCGCAGCGCCACACGGTCGCGCAGCGACCGGCGCGTACCGGGCATCGTGGAAAGGGCGTCAGCGATCGCCATCCAAAGCCTTCGAAGTTTTCGAGAGAATGCGCGAGGGGCCCGCCACACGCAAAAGCGCAGCGGGCCGTCTCGGAACTTATTTCTGGTTGGCCAGATGCTTCTGCTGGGCCTTGGTCAGGTAGTCGGCCCACTGGTTGCCGAGTTCCTCGGGCGAGATGTCGCCGAGCAGCGCCTGTTGGCTGGTCTTGATGGCGAGCGAGTCCTTGAAGAAGGCGAATTCCTCAAGATAGGTCGGCATCACGGTCGGCACGGCGTCCTTGTCCTCGAGCTCCGCGAACCAGCCCTTGAACTGTTCCGTCGCGTAGAACGGGTCTTTCTCGGCCGACTTGTGGACGGGCAGTGCGCCGGTACGCTTGTTCCAGGCGATGTTGCCCTCGGGCCCTTCCAGCGTCTCGATCAGCTTCCAGGAAAGGTCCTTGTTCTCGCTCGCCGCCATCATCGACCAGCCGGCGAAGCCGATGGTCGGGAAGGTCTTGCCATCCGGCCCCTTGGGCATGGTGGTGATGCCGTAATCCTCGGATTTCATGCGCTCGGCCACCGCGATCAGTGCGTCCGGGTCCTGGTCGAGCATGGCGCAGGTGCCGGTGTAGAAGCCGGCGACGACCTCGTTGAAGCCCCAGTTCACGCTGTCCTTGGGCGCATAGCCCTTCTTGTAGAGATCGACCGTCCAGGAAAGACCCTTCACCCAGCCCTCGCTGTTCAGCGTCGAGGTGCCGTCCTCATTGAAGAACTTGTTGGAGCCGGCCATGGAAGCGCCGAACATCATCCAGCCATTCAGGCCGCCGGGGCCGCCGCGCAGGCAGTAGCCGTATTTGCCGGGCAGCTTGGAGATCTTCTCGGACGCCGCCATGAACTCGTCCATGGTCTTCGGCGGTTCGGAGACACCCGCCTCCTGGAAGAGCTTCTTGTTGTAGAACATGGCCCGCAGGTAGAAGCCGTAGGGCAGCATATAGGCGGTCTTGTTGACGTCGCGGCCAAGCTCCAGCGCCCGGTCGGTCAGGCCGGCCGTGTGTTCCCACTTGGCGAGATAGGGTTCGAGGCTCTCGAGCAGGCCGTTATTGGCGTAGAGCGAAAGCCAGGTGTCGGGCATCTCCATGACGTCGGGCAGCTCGCCGGCGGACACCATGGTCGCGAATTTCTGGAACGCCTCGCCCCAGGGCAGCGAGATGATCTCGACCTTGGTGCCGGGATTCGCTTCCTCGAACTTGGCGACGATGCCTTTCAGTGTTTCCGTGCGCTCGGGGCTGGTGATGACCTCGACCAGCTTGAGCGTGGTGTCCGCCATGGCCGTGCCCGTCATGAGCGTCAGCGCCAAGGCTGCGGTGATCAGTTTCTTCATGTTTCGTTCCCCTTGGTTTTCGTTGGTTAGTTCGTTGAAGCGGCAGTGAACGCCGCTTCGAGGTCGCTCCACAGGGCCTCGGTGCCTTCGAGGCCGACATGGAGACGGACCGACCGCGGATGGATGCCGAACGCTTCCGCGGAATTGGGTTGTGCCTTCTGCGCGAGCACGACCGCGCCCGGCACGATCAGGCTCTCGTGCCCGCCCCAGGATACGCCGAGCTTGCAGAGCCGGAGCGTGTCGGCGAAGCGGCGCGGATCGACACCATCGCGCAGGATGAAGGAGAAAAGACCGGAGGTGCCAAGCAGGCCGGGCGGCAGGCGGTTTGCGAGGCCCGGATGGCAGACCTCCTCCACCAGCGGATGATCCTGCAGGCGCTTGGCGATGGAAAGTGCGGCGTCCTGATGCGCCTTCATGCGAACGGGCAGCGTGCGCAGCCCGCGCACGAGAAGCCAGGCATCGAAGGGCGAGAGCTTGCCGCCGAGGTAAGGGTAGGCCTCGCCCCGGATACGCGCGATGAGCTCGCGCGAGCCCGCCACCACGCCCGCCACCACATCGCTGTGGCCGCCGAGATATTTCGAGGCCGAATGCAGCACGAGATCGACGCCGAGGCTCAAGGGCCGCTGGAAGACCGGGCTCGCCCAACTGTTGTCGATGACGCTGATGGCACCATGGGCGCGCGCGAGGTTGGCTAACGCTCCGACATCATGGGCTTCCATGACCCAGCTGGTCGGGCTTTCCATGTAGAAGAGCTTCGCACCCGGCAGCGCTTTCGCCACCGCTTCCTCGTCGCGGCCATCGACATAATCGACCGCCACATTCATGCGCTTGAGCAGTGTGCCGAACAGGCGGAAAGCGTCGGGATAGACGTGGCGGACGGCGACGATACGGTCGCCGGGCTGGACGAAGCTCAGGACGGTCGAAGAGATCGCCGACATGCCGCTGGCGAAGCCGATCGCGTCATCCGCACCTTCGAGGGCTGCCAGCATGGTCTCGAAGTGCCGCACGGTCGGGTTGAGGCCGCGCGTGTAGATCGGCCGGACGATCTCGCCGCGATAGGCGGACAGCATCTCGTCATAGGAGCCGAAAGTAAAAAGCGAGGTCTGCACGATGGGCGGCACCACGGCCTCGTAACCGTTCGCCTCATCATGCGCCGCGATCAGCGCGGCTTCCTCGAAGAATGCTTCACTCAACGCGCCATCTCCACGATGTCCTCTTCGACGACTTGAAGGATTTCCAACGTCTGGTGCGCGGCATCGTCCGGGTCGCCCGCGCGAATGGCGTCGAACAGCTTGCGGTGAAACGGAAAGGAGCGCCGCGCGAAATCGTGCCGGTCGAACGGATTCGTCCAGAACCGCTCGAAGGCATCGCGCATCTGTTCGAGCAGCTGGCGGAAGAGCGGGTTGTGGGTGGCGTCATAGACGGCGAGATGGAAGGCCAGATCCTCGGGGCCGGAGCTGCCCTTCTCAAGGTGCACACCTTCCATGATGTCGAGCTTTTCCTCGATATGGGACAAGTCCGCCTCGGTGCGACGCCGGCTCGCCACGCGGCTGGCCTCGACCTCGATCCCGCGCCGCACTTCCAGCGTCTGCAGAAGCGCGTCGCGCTGGCTGGCGGCGTCCAGCGTCAGCGGCACATGGATGGTCGCGGTGGAAATCGGGCGCAGGAGATAGGTGCCGCTGCCTTTCCGGGTCTGCGTGACACCCAGCGCTTCGAGCCGGCCCATCGCCTCACGGATGGTGGAGCGCCCGACGCCGAGCGAGGCCATCAGTTCGCGCTCGGCCGGCAAGCGGTCACCGCTTTTGAGCGCCGCGCGCTCGATGAAGCCCGTCAACGCCTCCATCACCTGCTTGCCGCGATCGGCGGCGGGCAGTGACGGAAGCAAGTTCGACGTGTAGCCTGCAAATTGGTCTGACATCAGAGCGATTTGTCGCGAAGGTTTTGGTGCACGTCAAGTTGCTTGTTGATCGAGCCACAACCAAAATTTGCAGCCGACGGTGATTGGACGGTCTTCTGATGCCCGTCATTTTTCCGGTTGACCGAACGCGAAATTCACCCCTAAATTCAAATAAAGGAAGTTATTTCATAATAATGATATAGGGGAAGTTCGATGAAGCACTGGCACAAGGCGATCACTCTGGCTGCGGCAGCGGCACTCTCCACCGCGGCCGCTTACGCGCAGGAGCCGCAACGCGGTGGCGTGATCGATGTGGCAACGATCGGCGAGCCGCCGACGCTCGACCCGATGGCCTCCACGGCCGATCTCGTCGGCATCGTGTCCCAGAACATCTTCGAAACGCTATTCACCTTCGGGACCGACTGGAAAGTCGTGCCGCTTCTGGCCGAAGCCATGCCCGAGATTTCGGATGAGGGCCGCGTCTACACGATCAAGCTCCGCCAGGGCGTGACCTTCCATGACGGCTCGGCGATGGATTCGGCAGACGTGCTCGCTTCGCTGCAGCGCTGGCAGAAGGTCGCCTCGCGCGGCCAGCAGGCGGCGGCGAACATCGCCTCGATCGAGGCGCCCGACGCGCAGACGATCCGCATCACGCTGAAGGAACCCTACGCGCCGCTCCTGTCGCTGCTCGCCTTCAACAACTCCGCAGCCGTTGTCCTGCCGTCGGAAAACATGGCCGTGCCCATGGAAAAGCCGGTCGGCACCGGTCCCTATATGCTGAAGGAGCGCAAGCCCGACCAGTATATCCAGCTCGCCCGCTTCGACGCCTACAAGGGGCGCGAGGATGCCTCCGATTTCTATGGCGGCGCGCGCCACCAGTATCTCGACGAGATCCGCTTCGTGCCGGTGCCGGACCCCAACACCCGCGTCGAGGGTGCCGTCGCGGGCCAGTTCGCCTACGCGGATTCGATCCCCGTGGAGTCGGTCGGCCGCCTGACGGGCGACAAGACGGAAGCCGTGACGCTCAAGCCCTTCGGCTGGCCGGTCTTCGTGATGAACACCAAGGAAGGCCTGCTGTCGGACGTCGCCAAGCGCCGTGCGGTGCTGACCGCTCTCAACCCGGAAGACCTTCTGATCGCGGGCTTCGGCACCAGCGACTTCTACGCGGTCGATGGCTCCCTTTACCCGGAAGGCTATGCCTGGAACAACAAGGAAGGCGTCGAGGCATACGGCCAGGGCGACCCGGAAAAGGCTGCGACGGCCCTTTCCGAAGCCGGCTATGACGGCACCACGCCCTTGCGCATCCTGACGAGCCGCCAATACGAGTTCCACTACAAGATGGCGGAGGTCGCCGCCGAATATCTCAAGCTCGCGGGCTTCCAGGTGAAGCTCGACGTGGTGGACTGGGCGACACTCACCCAGCGACGCCAGGACCCGAAGGCCTGGGACATCTTCATCAGCCACTCGCCCTTCCTGCCCGAGCCGTCATTGATCGGCGTGATGCAGGACACCTCGCCCGGCTGGTGGGTGAGCGAAGCCAAGACCGCGGCGCTCAAGGCGTTCAACGCCGAGTCCGATCCGGCCAAGCGCGCCGAACTCTTCGGCGCGGTGCAGAAGGTGTTCTATGACGAAGTGCCCGCCTTCAAGGTCGGCGACTTCAACGCGGTCGCCGCCAAGTCGCCCAAGCTGCAGGGCGTGACGCCGGCCCCCTGGCCCTATTTCTGGAACGCGTATCTCGCGAAGTAAGCGCGACGCTCACCCAGCCAGAGAGGATGCCGCAACACCCTTGCGGCATCGCTCCCCGAGCCCGGCCAAGCCATGATCAGAACCATATCCCATCGCCTTCTCGGCATGCTCGTCGTCATGCTGCTCGTGGTCACGATCGTATTCGTGATCGTGCGCATCACGCCCGGCGATCCGGCGGCTGTCATGCTCGGTCCCGACGCGACATCGGCCGATATCGCAGCGCTGCGCACCCAGCTCGGCCTCGACCGGCCGCTTCTCGTCCAGTATTTTCAGTACTTGGCCGACGTTGTGCGCGGTGATTTCGGGCAATCAATTTTCCTGGGCCAGCCGGTCCTGCGCGCGCTGGCCGACCGCGCCGAACCGACCTTCTTCCTGACCCTCTTCTCGCTCGGCATCGCGGTCGCCATCGCGCTGCCCATCGGCATCTATTCGGCCTATAGGCGCGGCTCGGCCTTCGACCAGTCGGCGACCACGGTGGCGATGCTCGCCGCCAGCATTCCGAGCTTCTGGCTGGGCCTGTTGATGATCCAGTTCTTCGCGGTGAAGCTCGGCTGGTTTCCGACATCCGGCTATGGCGGCCCCGGCGCCAGCTTCGCCACGCGGCTCGGCCATCTGGTGCTGCCGGCCTTTGCGCTCGGCATCGTGTCGTCCGCCCTCATCATCCGCTTCACCCGCGCTTCCATGCTCGACGTGCTCAACGACGATTACGTGCGCACCGCCCGCTCCAAGGGCATGGGCGAGGCGCGCGTGATCCTGCGCCATGCGCTCAAGAACGCGATGATCCCGATCCTCACCATTATCGGCTTGACCGCAGCCCTCCTGATCTCGGGCGCGGTGGTGACAGAAACCGTGTTCTCGCTGCCCGGCGTCGGCAATCTGGTGGTGAATGCCGTTCTGCGCCGCGACTATCCGGTCATCCAAGGCGCGCTTCTGGTGGTCGCCGGCCTTTACGTTCTTATCAATTTCCTGATCGACATGCTCTACATCCTCGTCGATCCGCGGGTGCGCTACTGATGGCGGCGACCATGACAGCGGCAATGCCCGCCAGCGGCCGAAGCCAGTTCCTGCGCAGCCTGCTGCGGCGCAAGCCCGTGGTGATCGGACTGGCCGTGCTCCTGCTGATCCTTCTGCTCGCGCTTTTCGGGCCGATGCTTTCGCCCTATGCGGCGTCCAAGCTCTCGCTCGCGAGCCGCCTCAAACCGCCCTCGCCCGAACACTGGCTCGGCACGGACGATTTTGGGCGCGACGTCCTGACCCGCCTTGCGGTCGCCGGCCGGTTGTCGCTGCTGGTCGGCTTCTCGGTCGTGGTCGTATCCTGCGTGATCGGCGTGACGCTCGGCCTCCTCGCCGGCTTCTTTCGCCGCCTCGACACACCGGTCGCTCGCCTGATCGACGCGATGATGGCCTTCCCCGATATCCTGCTCGCGATCGCGCTCGTTGCCGCCCTTGGGCCCTCGGTCGTCAACGTCATCGCAGCCCTCGGCATCGTCTATGCCCCGCGCCTTGCCCGCATCGTGCGCGCCTCGACGCTCGTGATCCGCGAGCTGCCTTATGTGGAAGCGGCGCGTGCGCTCGGTGTCTCGACGCCGCGCATCATGGTGCGCCACGTGCTGCGCAACCTGCTCTCGCCCATCCTCGTGCAGAGCACCTTCATCTTCGCTTCCGCCATGCTGGCCGAAGCCGGACTGTCATTCCTCGGCGTCGGCGTTTCGCCCAGCGTGCCGACCTGGGGCACCATGATCGCGCAAGGCCGCCAATATCTCGATCAGGCGAGCTGGATCATGTTCTTTCCCGGCCTCGCCATCGTCTGCGCCGTTCTTTCGCTGCAACTCGTGGGCGACGGCTTGCGTGACCTCCTCGACCCCCGCCTAAGCAAGGATATCTGAGCCTTGGCCCCATCCCCCATACTCATCCGCAATGTGCGCCCTGTCGGCTTCACTCCGAACACCGCGCCACAGGCCGCCACCGACATCCTCGTCGGCACTGATGGTCTCATCAAGCAGGTCGGCCCCTCGCTGATTGCGAGCCCTGGCGCGCAAGTCATCGACGGCGGGGGCGGCTATGTCTCGCCCGGCTGGACCGACCTTCACGCCCATGTCTGGCATGGCGGCACGGATATCTCGATCAAGCCGCGCCATGCCGGCCTCGAGCGCGGCGTGACCACCATCGTCGATGCGGGCTCGGCCGGCGAGGCCACCTTCCACGGCTTTCGCGAATACATCATAGAGCCCGCGCCCGAGCGCATCCTGGCCTTTCTCAATATCGGCTCCATCGGCCTCGTCGCCTGCAACCGCGTGAGCGAACTGATCGACATCCGCTCGATCGACATCGACCGCACGCTCGCCGTGGCGGAAGCCAATCGCGACCTGATCGTCGGCATCAAGTGCCGCGCGAGCCATGTGATCCTCGGCTCCTGGGGCATCACGCCGGTGAAGGTCGCCAAGAAGGTCGCCAAGATCCTCAAGCTGCCGATGATGATCCATGTCGGCGAGCCGCCACCCACCTACGACGAGATCCTCGAACTGCTCCGCCCCGGCGACATCATCACCCACTGCTTCAACGGCAAGGCGGGCGGCTCGATCATCGAGGATGAGGATCTGTGGGATCTCGTCAGCAAATGCGCCGATCAGGGCATCCGCCTCGATGTCGGCCATGGCGGCGCGTCGTTCTCGTTCAAGGTGGCGGAAGTGGCCATCGAGCGCGGGCTGATGCCGTTCTCGATCTCGACCGACCTGCACGGCCATTCGCTGAACGGCCCGGTCTGGGACATGGCGACTACCATGTCCAAGCTCCTCTCGGTCGGCATGCCGTTCGAGGCGGTGGTGACCGCTTCCACGACAGCGCCCATGTCGGCGGTCGGCCTCAAGACCGAGAACCTGCTCGGCATCGGCACTAAGGCCGAACTCACCGTGTTCGACCTCGTGGGCAGCGACCTCAAGGTGCGTGACTCGCAAGGGGCGACCGCGACGCTCAAAGAGATGTTCGAGCCGCGTTGGGCCGTGATGGGAAGCAACGCCGTTCGTGCCGCGCGCCACATGCCGAAGGAAGGCACGGCAGTGGTCTGCACCTGCGGAGCGCATAACTGATGCGTGATGCGCTCGCCCCCGACACACTGCTTTCGGTGCGCAACCTCCAGACGCATTTCGTGTCCCGTTCCGAGGTCGCTAAATCGGTCGATGGCGTGACCTTCGATCTGAAGCGCGGCGAAACGGTCGCGGTCGTGGGCGAGTCGGGGTCGGGCAAGTCGGTGACGAGCCTGTCGATCATGGGACTTCTCGCGCATCCCGGCCGGATCGTGGGCGGCGAAATCCTCTACCGCAACCGCCAGGGCACGGTGCGGGATCTGGCGCAGGCATCAGCCAAGGAGATGAAGCGCCTGCGCGGCACGGAGATCGCCATGATTTTCCAGGAGCCGATGACGAGCCTCAACCCGCTCTTCACCGTGGGCGACCAGATCGCCGAGATGATCACACTGCACGAGAAGATTTCTTACCGCGCGGCCCTCGACCGGGCGGCCGAGATGCTCGAACTGGTCGAGATTCCGGCAGCCCGGCGGCGCGTCAACGACTACCCGCACCATATGTCGGGCGGCATGCGCCAGCGCGTGATGATCGCACTGGCACTTGCCAACAAACCGTCGCTGCTGATTGCCGACGAGCCGACCACGGCACTCGACGTGACCATCCAAGCGCAGATCCTGGACCTTTTGCGCCGCCTCCAAAGCGAGATGGGGATGAGCATCCTCTTCATCACCCACAATCTCGGCGTGGTGGCGGAGATCGCGCGCGAGGTGGTGGTGATGTATGCCGGCCGCGTGGTCGAGCAGGCACCGGTGGTCGACCTCTTCGCCCGTCCGAAGCACCCCTATACGGAAGGGCTCCTCGCCTGCACGCCAAACGCCGCGCGCGATGTGGACCCGAATGGCGTGCGCCTTCCCTTGCGCCCAATCCCTGGCAGCGTGCCACCGATCACAGCCCTCCCCCCTGGCTGCACCTATGCGCCGCGCTGCACTTACGCAGTGCCCGGTTGCACCGGAGCCGTGCCGCCGCTCTTTTCTGTCGGCGCATCCCATCTCAGCCGCTGCTTCAGGCACGAACTCCTATGAGCACCCTCGCACACACCAGTTCCGAGGCTCCGCTGCTCTCAGTGAAGAACCTCGAAACCTACTTCCCGCTGTCGCACGGCACGGTGCGCGCGGTGGACGGCGTTTCGTTCGAAGTGCGGCGCGGCACCATCGTCGGCCTCGTGGGCGAGTCGGGCTCGGGCAAGACCACGCTCGGCCGCTCGATCCTGCGGCTGGTGGAACCCACGGGCGGCGAGGCGCGCTTCGAGGACAAAGATTTGCTGACCCTTTCGCCCCGCGAGATGCGGGCCTATCGTCGGCGATTGCAGATCATCTTCCAGGATCCCTATTCGAGCCTCAACCCGCGCATGCGGGTCGGGGCGATCCTGGCGGAAGCGCTCGACACGCATGGGCTCGCCAAGGGGTCCGCCCGCGCGCCCCGCATCGCCGAACTCCTGACCCGCGTCGGCCTTTCGCCCGAGCACGCGAAACGCTTTCCGCATGAATTCTCCGGCGGCCAGCGCCAACGCATCGGCATCGCGCGCGCCTTGGCCGTCGAGCCCGAGCTGATCGTGGCCGACGAGCCGGTCTCCGCGCTCGATGTTTCCGTGCAAGCGCAGATCCTCAACCTGATGCAGGAACTGCAAAAGGAATTCGGGCTAACCATGCTTTTCGTCGCCCACGACCTGTCGGTGGTGGAATATCTCTGCGACGAGGTGGTGGTCATGTATCTCGGCCGCATCATGGAGCGCGGCCCGAGCGCGCAGGTGTACAGCCGCCCGCGCCATCCCTACACCAAGGCGCTCCTGGCGACCGCGCCCATTCCCGACCCGACCGTCAAGCGCGAGCGCATCATTCTCAAGGGCGACATTCCGAGCCCGCTCGACCCGCCCTCGGGTTGCGTCTTCCGCACGCGCTGCCCCTACGCCGCGCCGATCTGCGCCGAGAACCGCCCGCCCGACGAGGCGGTCGGTCTCGATCATTTCGTGGCCTGCGTCCGCAAGGACGAGCTAGCCACTTCGGGCGAGCTTTGAGAGTGCCAGCCCTTCTACACGCCTACCAGGAGTTATTCATTGTCCGTGTCCGAACTTTCATCCGATGTTCTCGAAGCCGAAACGCCCGCCGATCGTTTGGCCTCGCTCGGCATCACGCTTCCCGCCTCGCCCCCGCCGGTGGCGAATTTCGTGACGCACGTCTTCGAGGACAGATTGCTATACCTCTCCGGACAAGGCCCGCGCGAGGCGGATGGGCGGATGCATCGGGGCAAGGTCGGCGCGGACGTTTCCGTGGAAGAGGCCTACGCCCATGCAAGGCTGACGGGCATCAACCTCCTGGCCGTGATGCAGGAGGCGCTGGGCGATCTTACCCGCGTGCGGCGCGTGGTGAAGCTGCTCGGCATGGTCAACGCTGAGCCCGATTTCGCCGACCACCCCGCCGTCATCAATGGCTGCTCCGACCTCCTGGTCGAAGTGTTCGGCGACAAGGGCCGCCATGCCCGCTCGGCCGTCGGCTTCGGGTCGCTTCCCGGCCGCATCACGGTCGAGATCGAAGCCATCGTGGCAATTGATTGAATGAGACTACTTCCAGCCGAGCCTTGCTTCGATGCGCCGTGCGGAAGAGCGCACGGCATCCGCATAGCGCTCGCGCGCCTCGGCGACTTTAAACTCCGGCAGCACCACGGAGACGGTGGCGGCACAAGCCTGCGCCCGATCGAGGATGGGAGCGGCCACGCAGGCCACCGAATAGGCGGACTCGCCCGCCTGGATCGAAAGCCGCTCGTGAAGCGCCTGCGCCGACTGCGCGGCGAGCGTTTCCGCATTAAGTTCCGCGCGGCCCGTGGGCGAGGCCTTCGCGCAACGGCGGAACAGCTCGATCCGCTCCGCCTCGTTCAGGTGCCCGACCAGAAGCCGGCCCGAGGCCACCCAGTTGAGCGGAATGCGCGAGCCGACGCGCGAGGTGACCTGGAAATGGTCGCGCCCCTCGGCCATCGCGAGCACCACCATCATGTCCCCGTCGCGCCCGCAGATCTGGATGGTCTCGCCGAGTTCGCGGTTGAGGTCGATCATCTCCTCCTTGGCGATGGAAAGCAGGTCGAGGCTCTGCTCATAGGCAAGCCCATAATGGTAGAGGCGAGGCCCCAGCCAGACCGCCCCGTTCCCGGCGCGCACCAGCAACTGCTTTTCGACCAGATCCTCCACGATCGTGTAGATCGTCGAAAGCGGCGCGCCGACGGTCTGCGCCAGCTCGTAAGCCGTCGCGGGGCGGCCGGTGTCGCGCAGCTGATCCATGATCTGCAGCATCCGGTCGATGCCGCTCACGCGCGAGCGCCGTGCGGGCGCGTCTTCCGCTGCAACCGGGTCGCTCGCCAAGTTGCTCGCCTGTCGGGCGAGATGGGCTCCGCTCATGATCCGCTCGTTTCCTTGAAGACTTCTCTTGGCAGAGAACCATACCCATCCGCGCGCGGTGAAGAAACCGCTGCGGCCAAAAAGGATTTCCACTCATGACCGACGACATCCGCCTGAAGATGGGCCTGCGCCCGGTGATCAACGTGTCGGGCACGATGACCTCGCTGGGCGCCTCGATTGTGGTGCCCGAAGCGGTCGCGGCGGTGACGGCGGCCCTGCCGCAATTCATCGAGATCAACGACCTGCAGAAGCATGCGAGCCGCACCATCGCACGGCTCACGGGGGGCGAAGCGGGTTTCGTGACTGCATCCTGCGCCGCCGCCATCACGTTGTCGGTCGCCGGCACCATGACGGGCGACGACCGCGCGGCCATCGAGCGCCTGCCCGACACCTCACGGCTTCCGCGCGATGAGGTGGTGATCCAGTCCGGCCATATGGTCGGCTATGGCGCGCCGGTCGAGCAGGGCATCAGGCTGGCGGGTGCGAAGGTCGTGCCCGTAGGCCAGGCGACGAGTGCCGAGGCCTACCAGCTCGCAGGCGCGATCAACGAGCGCACGGCGGCCGCCGTCTATGTCGTCTCGCATCACACGGTGCAGTACGGCCAGATGCCGCTCGCCGAATTCGCCGAGGTCGCGCATTCCAAGGGCGTACCGGTGATCGTGGATGCTGCCTCCGAATACGACCTGCGCGGGTTTCTGGCAGCAGGCGGGGACCTCGCGCTCTACTCCTCGCATAAGTTCTTGGGCGGTCCCACTGGCGGCATCGTGGCGGGCCGAAAGGATCTCGTGCGCGCGGCCTACCTGCAGAACAGCGGCATCGGCCGCGGCATGAAGGTCGGCAAGGAAGGCATCGTTGGCACGATCGCAGCGCTCGAGGCTTGGGAACGCCGCGACCATGCCGGCATCCGCACTCGCGAGCAAGCAGCGCTCGACCTCTGGCAGGAAACGCTCGAGCCCTTCGAGGGCGTCAATCCGGTCATCGATCCCGATCCGACCAACAACCCGCTCGACCGTCTCAAGGTCTGGGTCGCGGCCGACGCCGCCCATATCACCGCCTGGGACCTAGCTGACCAGCTCGCGCGCCACGACACCCAGCCAATCATCGTCCGCGACCACGAGGTCGAGCACGGCTACTTCTATCTCGATCCCTGCAACCTGCATCCCGGACAGGCCGAGATCGTCGCGGGCCGGCTGCGGGAAGAACTCGAAACCGCCCGCCGCTCGAACACGGTAATTGCGTCCGACTTCGCCGCGCGCCGCAAGCGCCGCGCCGTCAACACCTGGCCGGACTGAGAGGCGCGAAACGCCAGCCCTTCGCCCCTCGAAGGGTCTGGCGCCGTTTTAGTGAACCGTGGCCACCCAGTGACCCGGTTCGACCTCGACCAGAGGTGCCGCCCCTTGTGCGGCCAGCACCGGCACCAGCGTTCGCCGCTCGCGCTGTCGGGTGGGATCGGGCACCGGCACCGCCTCGATCAGGCGTTGCGTGTAAGGGTGGCGGGGGTTGCTGAAAAGCTGGTCGCGGCTCGCCGTTTCCAAGATGCGGCCATCGAACATCACCGCCACGCGGTCCGAAATATTCTCCACCACCGCCATGTCGTGGCTGATGAAGAGATAGGCGATGCCGAACTCGCTTTGCAGCGTGCGGAGCAGGTCGAGCACACGCGCCTGCACCGACACGTCGAGCGCCGACACGCTTTCATCCGCCACGATCACCTTGGGACGCAGCGCCAGCGCACGCGCGATGGCCAGGCGCTGGCGCTGGCCGCCCGAGAACTCGTGCGGATAGCGGCCCGGCGCGTCAGGGGAAAGGCCGACGCGCTCGAAGAGTTCGACGACCCGCTCGCGGCGCTCGCTCTTCGTGCCGATGCCGTGAATGTCGAGCGGCTCACGCACCAGATCGCCAGCCGTCATGCGCGGGTCGAGCGAGGCGTAAGGGTCCTGGAAGACCATGGCGAGATCGCGCTTGGCCTGCTTCGTCCCGGCAGCGTCGCGCCCGCCCAGATTGCGCCCGCCCAAGACCACATCGCCCGAATAGGGTGCCAAGCCCACCAGTGCGCGGGCTGTGGTCGACTTGCCGCAACCGGACTCGCCGACGAGGCTCAACGTCTCACCCGACGCGATATTGAAGGACACCCCCTTGACCGCGTGAACAGGCATCCCCTTGCCCCAGAGCACGCCGCCCTTGCCGGGATAGCGCACCTCCAAGCCGTTCACTTCGAGTGCCAGAGGCTTCTCGAAAGCCCGCACGGCCTGCCGCCCCGGACCCGAGCCGATGCGCGGCACGGCGGCCAGAAGCTCGTGCGCATACGGCGTCTGCTGCGCCTGGAAGAAGGCTTTCGTTTCGCCCTCCTCCACCTTTCGGCCGTGTCGCATGACGACCACGCGATTGCCCATCTCGGCGACCACGCCCATGTCGTGCGTGATCAGAAGCACGGCCGTGCCGAAATCCTTCTGCAGGTCGCGCAATAGGTCGAGCACCTGCGCCTGCACGGTCACGTCGAGCGCCGTGGTCGGCTCATCGGCGATCAGAACATCGGGGCGCAGCGCCAGGGCCATCGCGATCATCACGCGCTGGCGCTGGCCGCCCGACATCTCGTGCGGAAAGCTTTTCATGCGTTCGCCGGCGCGCGGGATGCGCACGGCATCCAGCGCCTCCACCGCCATGCGCTCGGCCTCGCGGGCCGACACGTCGCGGTGGTTGAGGATGGTCTCGGTCAGCTGGCGGCCGACCGAAAGCACCGGGTTGAGCGAGGTCATCGGCTCCTGGAAGATCATTGCGATGCGGTCGCCGCGGATCTTGCGCAAAGCGCGTTCGGGCAGTGCCGTCAGCTCGGTGTCGCCGAGCCGGATCGTGCCCGAAGCCAGCCGCGTCGCGGGCTTCGGCAACAGGCCCATGATGGCGAGCGAGGTGATCGACTTGCCCGATCCGGATTCGCCCGCCAAACAAAGCGTCTCGCCCCGCCTCAGATCGAAGGACAGGCCGGACACCACGGCGCGCGGATGCGCCGTGCCGCCGACCGTGACCGTGAGGTTCGATACGGACAGAACAGGGGCGGTTCCCGCCCCATCAGGACCTGGCATCACTCGAACACGCAGCGCGGGAAGTAGAAGGACACCACCCAATTGGGCATGTCGACGATCTCGGAAATGCGAAGATCGCCGCAGGTGGAGACCAGCATATAGGCGTCGACCGGATTGAGATTGTAGCGGGACGCCAGAAGCTCGACCATGTCGGTCACGGCCGCCCGCGCGCCTTCCATCAGGTCCGTGCCGATGCCGGTCGTGACCTCGTAACCCTTGATGTCGAGATGGCGCGTGACGGGGCCGGGCGTCGTGAAGCGCGGCATCTTCAGACGCGCATCCTTCACGAGGTCGAGCTTGAGCACCACGTTCATCGGGCTTTCGATGGCCGTGCCGCAAACCTCGCCATCGCCTTGGGCGGCATGCGTGTCGCCCACGGAGAACAACGCGCCCGCCACCTCGACCGGCAGATAAAGCGTGGTGCCCGCCGCCAGATCGCGGATGTCGAGATTGCCGCCGACCCGGCGCGGCGGCACCACCGAATGGTGCCCCATTTCCGCCGGTGCCACGCCGATCGTGCCGGCGAAGGGTTTCAGCGGCACGCGGCCATGGGTGCCGAAGGCGGAGGGCTCGAGCGTTTCGGGATCGTATTTCCAGAGCGTGAGTGCCGGGTCCTTGAACTGGTCGGCGAGGAGGCCGAAGCCCGGAATGTTCGCCGTCCAGCCGAAGCCCGAGGGCTTGAACTCCTCGATTGTCACCTTCAGCGCATCGCCCGGCTCCGCGCCCTCGACATAGATCGGCCCGGTGACCGGATTGATCTTGCCGAAATCGAGCGTGGAAACGTCTTCCACGGTGGAGCCGGCGGTCAATTGACCGCCGGAGGAATCATGGCACTCGAAGAAGATCGTCGAGCCCGGCGCCACCCGCTCGGCAGGGACATTGGTGTTGTCCCAGCCATAATGGAAGTGGCGTCCGTGAATGGTGTAGTCGCAATTACTGCACATCGTTGACCGACACGAAATCGTAGTTGATCGGGATATGGACGGGATCGACGAAGAGGTTGTCGGCACCCACCATGCGGGCGCTCTTCATGGTGAAGCGCTGCTCGTTGAAGACCGGCACCCAGGGGGCGTCCTTCATGATGTCGGAATAGATCGCGCCCCAGGCCGCGAAGCGCTCCTCGGCCTTGGCCGGATCGACGATGGCGTCGGCTTCCGCCGCGCGCTTATCGAGCGCCTCGTTGCAGTACCACGACCAGTTCCAGCCGCCCTGCACCGCACCGGCACAGCCCAGGATCGGACCGTAGAAGTTGGAGGGATCGGGGAAGTCGGCGATCCAGCCCATGCCGCCCGACCAGATCATGGCCGCACCGTTTTCCATGCCGCCGGCCTCGATGACGTTGGCCTGAGCGAGCGAACGGATCGACGCCTTGATGCCGATGGCCGCCAGATCCTGCTGGATCGCCTGGGCGATACGCGGCTGCGGATCGGTGTTCATCACGAAGAGCTCGGTCTCGAACCCGTCCGCATGGCCCGCCTCGGCGAGAAGCTTCTTCGCCGCCTCGGGATCATACTTGTAGCCCTCCAGGTTCTTCACATAGCCGGGCATGGATGGCGGCAAAGGCTGGTTGGCGGGCACGGCGCGGCCGTTGATGATCTGGACGATGCGATCCTTGTTGATCGCCATGTTGACGGCTTGGCGCACCTTCACATCGTCGAAGGGCGCCATCTTCACGTTCATGGTGATGTAGCCGGTGTGGAGTTGTCCACCCTCGACCACGCGCGCCTTCTGCTCGGGGTCCTTCATCACTTCCTGGAACTTCGCCGGCGGAATGCCGTCGCCCGGAATATCGACCTCGCCCTTCTGCAGGCGCAGGAGTGCCACGATCGGTTCCTGCCCGATCTCGAAGGTGATCTGGTCGAGGAACGGCACACCCTTGTTCCAGTAGTCCGCATTCTTCTCGAAAACGAGACGCTGGCCGAGCGTCCATTCGGCGAGCTTGAAGGCGCCGGTGCCGACGGGATGCTTGCCGAAGTCGGCGCCGTACTTCTCGACCTCTTCCTTGGGCACGATATGGGCGAAGTTGAGCGCCATCACGTGAAGGAAGGTCGCGTCGGGCCGGGACAGTTCGATGCGCACGGTCTTGGGATCGGGTACCGTCACGCCCGAGAGGCTCTTCACCTTGCCCGAGGCCATGTCCTCATAGCCTGCGATGGAGCCGAAGAAGCCCGCTCCCGGCGACTGGGTTTCGGGGTTGGTCACACGGTCGAGCGTGTATTTCACGTCTTCCGCCGTCATGGCGCGGCCATTGTGGAATTTCACGCCGTCGCGCAGCTTGAAGGTGAAGACCTTGCCATCGGGCGAGATTTCATAGGATTCGGCCAAGTCGGGCTTCAGGTTCGTCGTGCCGGGCTCGTAGTCCATGAGCGCGTCGAACAGGCTCTTGATCATCGACCAGTTCTGCCAGTCATAGCCGATGGCCGGGTCGAGCGTCGCCACGTCGTCCTTGTAGGTGATGGTGATGGCACCGCCCGCTTTCGGCGCGTCCTGCGCGAAGGCAGGGAGGCCGAGCCCCAGGCCGAGCGCGAGCGCCGCACCGGCGACGGTAGTTCGAAGAAATTGGTTCATTCCGATGTTCCTCTCTTTTCTTGTTTGGTGGTTCTCACCGCAGCTTGATGCGCGGGTCGATGAAGGGGGCGATCAGGTCGGCCAAAAGGTTGCCGAGAACGATCGCAAGGGCGGAAACGAGCGTGACGCCCATGATGATGGGGATATCGACGCGCTGGATGGCCTGCCAGGCGAGCTGGCCGATGCCGGGCCAGCCGAACACGCTTTCGACCACAACCACGCCACTCATGAAGATGCCGATATCGATGCCGATCATGGCGACGATCGGCAGGATCGCGTTGGGCAGCGCGTGGCGGAACAGCACCGTCGAGCCCTTCAAGCCCTTGGCGCGGGCGGTGCGGATATAATCCTGGCGCAGCACGTCGATCATCGACGAGCGCACCATGCGGGCATACCAGCCGGCACCGAGCAGGCCGAGGGTCAGCGCGGGCAGCACCAGATGTGCCGCCGTGCCGTAACCCGAGATCGGAAGCCAGCCGAGGCGCACGCCGAACACGTAGAGGAGAAGCAGGCCGACCACGAATTGCGGCGCGGAGACGCCGACAAAGGACGAGACCATCAGCGCGCGGTCGGTCGGCGTACCGCGCCGCACGGCTGCCCACAGACCCATTGCGATGCCGATCACGAGTTCGCACAGAATGCCTGCCGCCATCAGCAGAAGCGTGGCCGGCAGGCGCGCCACGATCAGTTCCGCGACCTCCGAGCGCTGAAGGTAGGAGCGGCCGAGATCGCCCTGGAGAAGGTTGAGGAGGTAGCGCCCGTACTGGACGAGAAAGGGCTGGTCGAGACCGAGCTGGCGGCGGATGTTTTCCACCGTCTGCACGGTCGCCGAGCGGCCCGCGATCTGACGCACCGGATCGGCGGGCAGAAGGTAGAGCAGCGCGAAGGTGATGACGGACACGCCGAGCAGGATGAGGGCTGCCTGGACGAGACGGCGAAGAAGATAAAGCGCCATCAGTCGCGTCCCCGCTCGGTCGGATCGAGCACATCGCGCAGCGCGTCGCCCACGAGATTGAAGGCGAGCGCCAGAAGCAGGATGGCGATGCCGGGAAAGAAGACCAGCCAGGGGGCCGCCTGAAAATAGGTCTGGTTCTCGAAGATGATGTTGCCCCAGGACGCCATGGGCGGCTGAACGCCGACGCCGAGATAGGACAAAGTGGCCTCGAGCAGCACCGTGGTCGAGATGCCGAGCGTGCCCCACACGATCACGGTGGACAGAAGGTGCGGCAGGATATGGCGGAACAGGATGCGCGGGCCCGAGGCGCCAAGCGTCCTTTCGGCCGCGATGAATTCGCGCTCGGACAGCGCGCTGGTTTCGGTGTAGATCACGCGCGCCACCTGCACCCAGTTCACGAGTGCGATCACGAGCGCCACGATCCAGAGACTGGGCGACAGGATTGCCGCCAGACAGATGGCGAGCAGGAGCGCGGGAAACGCCATCATCAGATCGGTGAAGCGCATCAGGACGCCGCCAATGAAACCCTTGAAGTAGCCGGCCGTGACGCCGACCAGCGTGCCGATCAGAAGAGCGGCGCCGTTCGCCACGATGCCGATGACGAGCGAGGTGCGCGCGCCGTAAAGGATACGCGAGAGAAGATCGCGGCCGAGCAGATCGGTGCCGAGCCAGTAGGTGGCGTTGGGTGGCAGCGGCGCGCCTTCGAGCGACAACCCGTCGAAGAACTGCTCGTTGGGGTCGAAGGGCGCGATCCATGGCGCCAGGGCCGCGCCCAGCACGGCGACGACAATGATCGTAAGGCCGATCACCGCAAGGGGCCGCTTGAAGAGCCGACGCCATGCGCCGGGCGGAACAGGCGGCGCGGCGACGGCCGTCGTCATGTCGAAGGCGATGGGCTCGCTCATGCGCGCTTGTTCTGTGCTTTGAGTGCAGGTGCGGCGAGGAGTGCTGCGGCGGCTTCCTCGACGGTGATGCGCTTATCCATGGCGAGGCGGCGCAGGTGGTCGAAGGCCTCGGCTTCGGATTTGCCGGCCTCGGTCAGCCGCAGCATGGCCTGGATCACGGTGCGGCGCTCGGACACCTGCGCGCGCAGGCTGGCGATCTCGCGGATCATCGCTTGGCGCTCGTCGAAACGCTGGCGCGCGATCAGAAGGGCGGCGTAGATGCCGGCATTGCCGAGCGGCTTCACGAGATGCGCGTCGGCGCGTTGCCTCAGCGCCCATTCCACGCGGCCCGGCGCTTCGGTGCCGATCAGCGCGATCAGCGGCATCGGCGCTTCGCCGGTCGCCCAAGGCATCTGACCGTCGAAGCCGCTATCGGCGTCGAAGAAGACATAGTCGGCCAGCACAGCATCCGCCGACAGTTCGGGCCAGACCGCTTGCGCGTCGAGGCCGATCGCCGCAAGCTGACGCAAAAGCGCAGACGCATCGGCGTGAGTGCGATGCAGCACCAGCGCCTTCGCGCCGCCGAGTTGGGGAATGCCGACGCCGCGCCTCATGACACGATTCTCAAGGCCGGCGCGCTGCGCATGAGGCGCGGGTCGTAGCGCGAGAGATAGGGATCGGGGCGAAGGGCCGTTTCGCTCTGCCAGACAGGCCTGAACCGCGCGCCCTCGATCCGGCCGACCAGCACGGGCAGATGCGTATGCTGGGTCTGGGGATCGATCGTGAGCGCGCCCAAGGGCGTGGGGAAGGAACGGCTTTCGAGAAGCGGGCGGAGCATCGTGGGATCGTCCGTGCCGGCCGCCTCGATCAGATCGGCGAGGATCAGCACGGAAGCATGGGCCGCGGCCTCCATGGAGGAGGCCGCCCCCTCGCCACTGGCGAAATAGGGTCCGACCACCAGATGCCCCTCGCCCGCGCCATCGAGGGCTGCAAGTTCGGGTTCCATCAGGTCGCAGCTGAGCACCGGACAGTTCGCAGAGAGAAACGCGTCATCTTCCAGCCCCAGCGCCTGGAAGGCCTTGAGAAAGGCGTAGGAGGATTCGCCGATCAGATTGTTGAGGATGAAGGCGGGCCGGGTCGCGCGGATCTCGCCGATCAGGCGTGCGACATCGGTATCACCCAACGCCAGGTAGCGTTCGCCGAGCACGCGCCCGCCGGCATCGCCCACCAGCTCACGCGCCGCGCGGTTGAGTTCCCAGCCCCAGACATAATTCGAGCCCAGAAGAAAAACATCCGCGCCCCAACGCGGCAGCACGTAAGCCAGAAGCGGCACGAGATGCTGGTTGGGGCAGGCATGGGTATAGACCACATGCTCATTGGCTTCGAAGCCCTCATAGGGTGCCGCATACCAGAGCATGGCGCCCTGCCGCTCGAGCACGGGGATCACTTCCTTGCGTGAGGAGGAGGTGACGCAGCCCACGATATGGCGAAGTTCGCCATGACGCAGCATCGCGGCGGCACCCGCGCCATAGGCTTCCGCCTTGCCGCCGGGATCTTGGGAAACAGCCGCGAATTCGAGCCCACGCCGACCATCCGCATTGACCGCCGCGATGCCCGCCAACGCGCCGGTTTCCGCGGCGCGCGACAGGATGTGGTAATCGCAGTCGCGCGAATAAAGGACGCCGATGGGAATGCGCTGACGCAAATGCCGATCCCGAAACGAAAACGCCCTGCATTCCGCAGAGCGAGATGCGGAATGCAGGGCGCGAATGCCTGTGGCCGTGGGCCTATTTGCCGACGATGATAGTGATCGGGGCTTGAGCGTCAAGCCAGAAATTAGGCGAATTTTTCAACTGCTCATTTGTTAGGCTACTCGCACCACAAACGGGCCGCATATCCCGACAATGAATAAATCAGACTCAATGATTTATTCTAATCGACTCGTCGCCATTATGCTCCCGTTCGAGAGCTCAGCCCAGCCCGTTCATTGCCAGCAAAGTTCGCATACGCATGACAGCGAGATCGGGATCGTCCAGTACATCGGCTTGGTCCGCGAAGCGGAACACGTCGACATAGTGCAGAATGCCCCGCGCCGATTGCAGGCCGGCAGGCATGGAAAAGTGGTTCTGGTGGCCGTTGAGCCACGCGAGGAAGACGACGCCAGCCTTGTAGTACTGGGTCGGCGCCTCGAAGATCTTGCGCGAAAGCGGCACGGTCGGTTCGATCGCGGCACGGAATCCCTCCCCGTCACCTTCCGCGAGACACGAAAGCCCGAGCGAGGCGGCGGGCGCCACGGCATCGAAGATACCCAGCAGCGCATGGCTGTGGCGCGCGCCGTCGCCCTCTATCAGCGGCGCATAGTTGAAGTCGTCGCCGGTGAAGCAGAGCACACCTTCGGGCAGGCGGTCGCGCAGCGCGATCTCGAGGCGGTCATCCAGGAGCGAGATCTTGATGCCTTCGACCTTGTCGCGATTATCCTCGATGATGCCGAGCACGGTTTCGAGCGCAGGCTCGAACTCGCTCGACCCCCAATAGCCGGCGAGCTGGCGGTCGAAGGCCTCGCCCAGCCAGTGAAGCACCACCTTTTCCTTGGCCTGTGACAGGATACGGCCATAGACGGTGCGATAATCGTTGCCCGAGCGGGCAACCCGGGCAAGCGCGCGGCTAGCCATCATCACGGCACGGCCGCCCTCGCCTTCCACGAAACCCACCTGCTCCTCATAGGCGCGGATGACATCGTCGAGCGAGCGCGCATCGGCGGGGGCCAGCTGGTCGGTGCCGGCTCCGCAGGCGAGATCGGCACCTTCCACCGCGCGGGCCTCGGCAAGCGAGCGGCGGATCAGCTCCTGCGCGCCCGCCCAATCGAGCCCCATGCCACGCTGCGCGGTATCCATCGCCTCGGCGATCTTGAAACCGAGACCCCAAAGATGGTGACGAAAGCGCAGGGTCGCGTCCCAGTCGATGGCGGGGCGATCCCAAGGCGCCACGTCGCGCAGAGGATCGGACACCACATGAGCCGCAGCATAGGCGATGCGGTTGAAACGCGGCGGGGTCGCGGGCCGAACGAGCGGTTGCCCCACGAGCGTATAGGGTTGCATCGAGCCATCGGCGCCCGGCAGGACCAAGGTCGTCATCAGCCACACTCCTCCAGATTCTGCGCCTCATAATTTGGATCGTTCCAAATATCAAGAGTGTTTTATAGCGTTACGATCGTGCGTTAGGAGGGCTATCGCACCATCAAAGACTATCGATCAGTCCACCGCATGAGCGCGTCAGAGCAATTCCGCTGGCTTCCTGCCGTCCCATGCAGACGAAACTTGGCTTGACGGATTTAGAACGTTCCAATAAGACGGGCGAGCGCTCTTGATGGCGCGGGAGGAAATCGGTTGAGCAAGAGGCCCGTCACGGTGATCGACATCGCGCATGCCGCCGGCGTGTCGAAGTCCACCGTTTCGCTCGTCTTGCGCAACAGCACGCTCGTCAACGAGACGACCCGCGCCAAGGTCAACGAGACGATCCGCGAACTGGGCTATGTCTACAACCGCAATGCGGCCAAGCTGCGCGGCGGCGGCTCGGAAGTGATCGGCATCGTCGTCAACGATCTCACCAACTCCTTCTTCGCAGAACTCGCGGTCGGCATGGACATGGTCACGCAGTCGGCCGGCTTCGTGCAGTTTCTCGCCAATACGGGCGAAAGCCTCGATCGCCAGCGTGAAGTGATCGCGTCGATGCGCGAGCACGGCATGGCCGGGCTGATCCTGTCGCCCGCGCGCGGCACCACTGCCGCCGATCTCAAGCCGCTGGTCGCGGCCGGCATTCCGGTGGTCGTCGTGGTGCGCGCGGTGCCCGGCGCCAAGGTTTCGACGCTGATCTCGGACAGCGAGGGCGGCACGCGCGAGGCCGTCGCGCATCTGCTCGAACAAGGGCACCGGCGCATCGCCTTTCTGGGCGGCTTTGCGGACACAGCCGTCTTCGCCGAGCGCGTGCGTGGCTATCGCGCGGCCTTGGAAAGTGCCGGCATCGCCGTGTCCGATGGCTGGATCTTCGACTCCGCCCCTTCCCGGGCCGGTGGCATCACGGCGGCCACGGCGGCGCTCGCGCATGCCGACCATTTTACCGCCGCCATCTGTTTCAACGATGCGGTCGCTTTCGGCGCCTGCGACGGGCTTCGCGCCCACAAGCGCGAGCCGGGCCTGGATTTCGCCGTGATCGGCTTCGACGATGTGATCGAGGCGAAAAGCGCGGTGCCGGCCCTGTCCACTGTCTCGATCGACCCGCAGGGCATGGGGCGGCGCGCGGCGCAGATGCTGCTCAAGCAGATCAATGCCGGTCAGGCGGAAGCCGAGACGATCATTTCCGCTGCCCGGCTCGTGCTTCGCGACAGTTCCGGCGGACGCATCGCAACACCGAAGGAAGCCGCCGCATGAGCCTGCGCTGGGGATTGATCGGCGCGAGCACCATCGCGCGGGAATGGGTGATCGGCGCCATCCGCGCCGACGGCGGTACGGTGGTTTCGGTAATGAGCACCG
The DNA here is from genome assembly GCF_024053505.1 of Mesorhizobium liriopis. GTDB lineage: Bacteria > Pseudomonadota > Alphaproteobacteria > Rhizobiales > Rhizobiaceae > Mesorhizobium_B > Mesorhizobium_B liriopis. The sequence continues at coordinate 409,363 of NZ_JAMXQS010000003.1, forward strand.
ACGCCGAACGGGCCCGGGCTTACGCGGACGCCAACAGCATCCCGGAGCATACCACTTCGCTCGAAGCCCTGCTCGGCAGCGAGATCGACGCGGTTTACATCTCGACCACCAATGAACTGCATCGCGACCAGGCACTTGCGGCAATCGCGGCCGGCAAGCATGTGCTCTGCGAAAAGCCTTTGGCGCTCTCGCTCCATGACGCCCGGCAGATGGTCGAGGCGGCACGTGAGGCCGGCGTGGTGTTTGCGACCAACCACCATCTTCGCAATGCCGGCACGCATCGGGCGATGCGCGACGCGATCCGCGAAGGCCGTATCGGCCGTCCGCTGGCCGCGCGCGTGTTTCATGCGGTCTATCTGCCCGCGCATCTTCAGGGCTGGCGGCTCGACCGGCCGGATGCCGGCGGTGGCGTGATCCTCGATATCACCGTGCACGACGCCGACACGCTGCGCTTCGTGCTCGGCAGCGATCCGGTGGAAGCCGTGGCGCTCACGCAAAGTGCCGGCATGGGGCGCGAGGGACTGGAAGACGCCGTGATGGGCGTGCTTCGCTTCGAGAACGGCGTGGTCGCGCAGTTCCACGATGCCTTCACCGCGCAATATGCCGAAACCGGCTTCGAGGTGCATGGCACCGAAGGCTCCTTGGTGGCGCGCAATGTGATGACGCAGAAGCCCATCGGCACGGTTTCCCTGCGCACCGACTCGGGCGAGGAAACCCTCTCCGTGGATGGCGCCAATCTCTACGAAACGGCGCTGCGTGCCTTTGGAAAGGCCGTGCGGGGTCAGGGTGCACCGGCAGCCAGCGGCGAAGACGGCATCTGGTCGCTCGCGACCGCACTCGCCGTCGCGGAAGCGGCGAAGACGGGCCGGGCGGTCAAGGTCGAAACGGGGATGGCCAAAGCGGGGATCACAGGCGCATGAACAAGCACATCACCCTCGAAGATGCGGCGAAGCTCATTCCCGACGATTGCGTCGTTTCGGTTTCCTCGTCGTCGGGCCTCGGTTGCCCGGATGCGATGCTGAAGGCCATCGGCGAGCGCTTCGAGGCGACCGGCCACCCACGCGGGCTGACCACGCTGCACCCGATCGCCGCCGGCGACATGAGCGGCATCAAGGGTGTCGACCATCTCGCCAAGAAAGGTCTTTTGAAGCGCATCATCGGCGGCTCCTACCCCTCCGGCCCCTCTTCCGCCGAACCACCGCTGATCTGGAGCATGATCGGCAATGAGGAGGTTGCAGCCTACAACATCCCATCGGGCATCATGTTCGACATGCATCGCGAGGCGGCGGCCAAGCGGCCCGGCGTGATGACCAAAGTCGGCCTCGACACCTTCGTCGATCCCGACCGCGAAGGCTGCGCCATGAACGAGACGGCGCGGCGCGAGGCGGTGGTCAGGAAGATCGATTTCGAAGGTGAGACCTGGCTTTACTTCAAGGCCATCGCCCCGCAGGTCGCGATCATCCGCGCCACCACGGCGGATGAGCGCGGCAACCTTTCATATGAGCATGAAGGCGCGTATCTCGGCGGTCTCGACCAGGCGCTGGCTGCCCGCAACAATGGCGGCATCGTCATCGCTCAGGTGAAGCGGTTGGCTCGCCACGGCTCGCTCAAACCCCATGACGTGCGCGTGCCGGGCGTTCTGGTGGATTATGTCGTGGTCGATGCCGAGCAGAAGCAGACCACGCTGACCGGGTACGATCCGGCGATCTCGGGCGAGATCTTCCGCCCGCTCGACAGCTTCCGCACGCCCGAATGGAACATCCAGAAGGTGATCGCGCGCCGCGTGGCGCAGGAACTGTCGGCCAACACCGCCGTCAATCTCGGTTTCGGCATCTCTGCGAACGTGCCGCGCATCCTGCTCGAAGAAGGCCTGCACGGCGCGGTGACGTGGGTGATCGAACAGGGTGCGGTAGGCGGCGTGCCGCTCCTCGACTTCGCCTTCGGCTGCGCGTCCAACGCCGACGCCTTCATGCCCTCGCCCTACCAGTTCACCTATTTCCAGGGGGCGGGCTTCGACGCCTCGCTTCTGTCCTTCCTCGAAATCGGCCGCGACGGCTCGGTGAATGTCTCGAAGCTTTCCTTTCGTCCCCATGTGACGGCGGGTGCGGGTGGCTTCGTGGACATCACGGCGCGCGCGAAGAAGATCGTGTTCTCAGGCATGTTCAATGCGGGCGCGAAGCTCGGCGTTTCGAACGGCAAGCTCGCCATCGAGAAGGACGGCAAGCTGAAGAAGCTCGTGCAGGAAGTCGAGCACGTCACCTTCTCGGGGCCGCGCGGGGTTTCGCAAGGCCAGGATGTCACTTACGTCACCGAACGCGGCGTGATGAAGCTGACACCGGACGGCGTGGTCCTGACCGAGATCGCACCGGGCGCCGACTTGCAGACGCATCTTCTCGATCAGGCGGAGTTCCCGCTGATCGTGTCCTCGCGGCTCAAGCTGATGGACGAGAAGCTTTTCCACGAAGAACCGATCGGGCTGACGCTCAGCGAAAAGCCTGCCGCGACCCTGGCCGAGGCTGCCTGATGAGCGAGGCGCGCATCACGGTCGAAAAACAGGACGCCATTGCCGTGATCCGGCTCGCGCGGCCCGAGCGTCTGAACGCGCTCGACCTCGAAATGCTGCGCGCGCTCGATGAAACCTGCGCAGCCATCGAGACGGACAGCGCCATTCGTGCGGCTGTCATCACCGGCGAGGGCAAGGCGTTTTCGGCCGGCGGCGACATCAAGGCCTGGGCCGGCATGGGCGCGGGCGAGTTCGGCCATCAATGGGTGCGCTTCGGCCATCGCGTCTTCGAAAGGCTGGCGGGTCTGCGTGTGCCTTTGATCGCGGCGCTCAACGGCCATGCGCTGGGCGGCGGGCTGGAGATCGCGGCCTGCGCCGATCTGCGCATCGCGGAAACGCAGGCAAAGATCGGATTGCCGGAAACCAGCCTCGGCATGGTGCCGGGCTGGAGCGGCACGCAACGGCTCGTGCGGCGCTTCGGCATCCAGCCCGTGCGGCGCATGGCGCTGTGCGGCGAGATGCTTTCGGCCAACGAAGCCGTGCAGCTCGGCATCGTGGACCGCGTGGTCGGCACGGGCGAGGCGTTCGCGGCAGCCATCGCGCAGGCGCAGGCCATCGCGGCGCGCGGACCCACGGCGACCGAAACGGTGAAGCTGATGCTGGCGGCCGCCGAAGGCGAAGGCGCGCCGGCTGCGGTGGAAGCCCTGGGCTCGATCCTGGCCGCCAAGACGGCCGACCTTCGCGAAGGGGTTTCAGCCTTCGGCGAAAAGCGTGCCGCACAGTTTCAGGGAGGATGGTGATGACGGTTCTGGTACGCCCGGAAGCGCTCGACGCGCTGAAGCGTCGCGACTTTCGGATGCTGATCGGCAAGGAATGGGTCGCGGCCGAAAGCGGCAAGACCATGGAGCGCACGGCGCCCGGCCATGGCGTGGTCGTTTCAGGCATTCCGGCCGGTTCGCGCGCGGATGCGGAACGTGCCATCGGAGCCGCGCGACATGCCTTCGACCACGGGCCGTGGCCGCGCATGACGGTGTCCGAACGCTCGCTGCTTCTCTTGAAGGTGGCTGACGCGATCGCCGCGCGCGCGGACGAACTCGCCTTTCTCGACGCGGTGGAGGCGGGCAAGCCGATCAGCCAAGTCAAGGCCGAGATCGCGGGCGCAGTCGATATCTGGCGCTATGCGGCGGCGCTCGCGCGCGACCTGCATGGCGAGAGCTACAACACGCTGGGTGACGGCACGCTGGGCGTCGTATTGCGCGAGGCCATTGGCGTGGTCGGCATCGTCACGCCGTGGAACTTCCCGTTCCTGATCGTTTCCCAGAAGCTGCCTTTCGCGCTCGCCGCCGGCTGCACGACCGTGGTGAAGCCCTCGGAGCTGACATCGGGCTCGACCTTGGTGCTGGGTGAGATCCTGCTGGAAGCCGGGCTGCCGGAAGGCGTGGTCAACATCGTCACCGGCACCGGGCCGGAAGTGGGCGCGGTTTTCGCGACGCACCAGCAAGTGGACATGGTGTCCTTCACCGGCTCCACGGCGGTCGGGCGGATCACCATGGAGAACGCGGGCAAGACGCTCAAGAAGGTCTCGCTGGAGCTAGGCGGCAAGAACCCGCAGATCGTGTTTCCCGATGCCGACATCGACGCTTTCATCGATGCCGCCGTGTTCGGCGCGTGGTTCAATGCGGGCGAATGCTGCAATGCCGGCTCGCGGCTGATCCTGCACAGGAGCATCGCCGACGAGGTGACGGCCCGCATCGCAGAACTCTCCGCCAAGGTGAAGGTGGGTGATCCGCTCAACCCGCATACACAGGTGGGTGCCATCATCACGCCCGAGCATCTTCACAAGGTTTCGGCCTATGTGAAGGGGGCGGGCGAGGCGGGCGCGCAACTCGCGCATGGCGGCGAAGCGCTCGAACTGGGCCCCGGCCAGTTCATGGCACCCACCATCCTGGCCGGCGTGACGCCCGACATGGCGGTGGCGCGCGAGGAGGTCTTCGGCCCGGTGCTTTCGGTGCTGAGCTTCGAGACCATCGATGAAGCGATCCGCATTGCCAACGCGGTCGATTATGGCCTTTCCGCCGGCGTCTGGAGCCGCGATTTCGACACCTGCCTCACGGTCGGCCGGAAGGTCCGGGCGGGCACGGTCTGGATGAACACCTTCATGGATGGGGCGGCCGAACTGCCCTTCGGCGGCTATCGCCAGTCGGGCCTGGGCCGCGAGCTCGGGCGCCACGCCGTGGAGGACTATACGGAAACCAAGACTCTGAATATGCATATCGGAGCGCGCACGTCGTGGTGGATGCCACGCCAATAAAGCGCGCTGGTCCGTGGAGGCGGATCGTCATGGAGGAGTTTCCCGAAAGCCAGGAACAGCTTTCCGGGGAAATGACCGCTTCGGCAATCATGCCGGGGCATGCGGGTTTTTTGGACCCCAATGGGAGGATGGGAATGCGTAGAACGATCTTGAAGGCGGCAGCGGCCGCTCTTCTGCTGGCACCGATGATCGGGGCGGCGCAGGCGCAGGAAGTTAAGGAAGTGCAGATGCTGCACTGGTGGACGTCCGGCGGCGAGGCTGCCGCGCTGAACGTGCTGAAAGAAGACCTTTCCAAGGAAGGCTATGCTTGGAAGGACGTGCCGGTGGCCGGCGGCGGCGGCGACGCCGCGATGACCGCGCTGAAGGCGATGGTTTCGGCCGGCAACTATCCGACCGCCTCGCAGATGCTGGGCTACTCGGTGCTCGACTACGCCCAGGAAGGCGTGATGGGCGATCTGACCGAAGCCGCCAAGAAGGAAGGCTGGGACAAGGCCGTTCCCGCCGCTCTCCAGAAATTCGCGGTCTATGACGGCAAGTGGGTCGCCGCCCCCGTCAACGTGCACTCCGTCAACTGGCTGTGGATCAGCAAGCCGGTGCTCGACAAGATCGGCGGCACCGAGCCCAAGACCATGGACGAACTCTTCGCGCTGCTCGACAAGGCCAAGACCGCAGGCGTGATCCCGTTGGCGCTGGGTGGCCAGAACTGGCAGGAAGCGACCATGTTCGATTCCGTGGTGCTGTCCACCGGCGGGCCCGAATTCTACAAGAAGGCGATGAACGACCTCGACATGGAGTCGCTCAAGTCGGACACGATGAAGAAGTCGTTCGACAACCTCGCCAAGCTCGTCACCTATGTGGATCCGAACTTCTCGGGCCGCGACTGGAACCTCGCCACCGCGATGGTGATCAAGGGCGACGCGCTCATGCAGGTGATGGGCGACTGGGCCAAGGGCGAGTTCGTCGCGGCCAAGAAGACGGCCGGCACCGATTTCGTGTGCCCGCGCTTCCCCGGCACGGATGGCTCGGTGATCTACAACTCCGACATGTTCGGCATGTTCAACGTGCCCGAAGACCGCAAGGCGGCGCAGGTCGCGCTTGCGACGGCAACGCTGTCCAAGAGCTTCCAGTCGGCCTTCAACGTGGTCAAGGGCTCGGTGCCGGCGCGCACCGACGTGCCGGACACCGACTTCGACGCCTGCGGCAAGAAGGGCATCGCGGACTTGAAGAGCGCCGACAGCGGCGGCACGCTGTTCGGGTCGCTCGCGCAGGGCTACGGCGCCCCGCCAGCCATCGCCAATGCCTACAAGGACGTGGTGTCCAAATTCGTGCACGGCCAGATCACCAGCTCGGAGGATGCGGTGACGCAGCTGGTCCAGGCGATCGAGGACGCGCAGTAAGAACGCCGCACTGACGAGAGGGGAGCCGGGCGCGAATGATATAGCCCGGTTCCCACACCCCGGCTGCCGTCGCAGCCCGGTCGCGCCAGGGAGAGGCGCGCGAGGGAGAGAGCCATGAGTTCAGTTGCAACCACGCGGCCCGTTCTGACGGCCGAACGCGACGAGGGCATCCGGCCCACCGTCCGCTCGCGCCTGCAGGAGGCCTTGCCCAAGATCGTGCTGGCGCCGAGCTTCGCGGCCATCGTGGTCTTCGTTTACGGCTTCATCCTCTGGACGGCCTATCTGTCCTTCACCACGTCCAAGGCCTTCCCCTCGACCAATTGGGACGGCTTGCGTTCCTATGAGAAGCTGTGGCGCTGGACCTTCGAAAGCAGCCCGCCCTCCTCCTGGTACACCTCGATCACCAATATGGGGATTTTCGGTTTCCTCTACGTTTTCTTCTGCCTCGCCATCGGGCTGGGGCTGGCCATCCTGCTCGACCAGAAGATCCGCGGCGAAGGCGTGCTTCGCCCGATCTATCTCTATCCCATGGCGCTGTCCTTCATCGTCACGGGCGTCGCATGGAAGTGGTTCCTCGACCCGGGACTCGGGCTCGAGCAGACCCTGCACAATCTCGGCTGGACGTCCTTCCATTTCGACTGGATCAAGAACAAGGACTTCGTGATCTACACGGTCGTCATCGCCGGCGTGTGGCAGGCGTCGGGCTTCGTGATGGCGATGTTCCTGGCAGGCCTGCGCGGCATCGACGGCGAGATCATGAAGGCGGCGCAGATCGATGGTGCCTCGCCGCTCCAACTTTACCGCCGGATCATCATTCCGCTCCTGCGCCCCGTCTTCCTCTCGGCCTTCATCGTGCTCGCCCATATGGCGATCAAGTCCTACGACCTCGTGGTGGCGCTGACCTCCGGCGGGCCTGGCGGCTCGGCCTGGCTGCCGTCCAACTTCATGTACGAATACACCTTCAAGCGGAACCAGATGGCCGTCGGTTCGGCCTCGGCCATCATCATGCTGATGGGCATCTCCGCGATCATCGTGCCTTACCTCTATTCTGAACTCAGGGAGAAGAGCCGGTGACCGCCCTCCCCTTCGATTCACCCGAAACCCCGCACGCCCACGACATGGGGCAAGACACGGGACGCGGCTGGCGCATCACCAACCGCATCGTGATCTACGGTCTGCTCGTGCTTTTCGCCGTGCTCTACCTGATGCCGCTTTTCGTGATGCTGGTGACCTCGTTCAAGACGATGGACGAGATTCAGGGCGGCAACATGCTGGCCCTGCCGCAATCGCCCACCTTGGAACCCTGGGCCAAGGCATGGGGCGAGACCTGTGTCGGCCTGACCTGCGCAGGGATCAAGGGCTATTTCTGGAACTCGCTCAAGATGGTGGTTCCGGCCGTCCTGATCTCGACGCTGCTGGGTGCCCTGAACGGCTATGTGCTCACCAAGTGGCGGTTTCGCGGGCACAATCTCGTTTTCGGGCTGATGCTGTTCGCCTGCTTCATCCCGTTCCAATCGGTGCTCCTGCCGATGGCGACGATCCTGGGCTCGATCGGCCGCTTCGGTGTGACCCTCCAGAACGCGTTCGGCACCTCCCTGGGCCTGGGCAACCCGACGGTGAACCTCGTCTTCGTGCATGTGGTCTATGGCCTAGGCTTCACCACGCTGTTCTTCCGCAACTATTACGAGGCGTTCCCGTCCGAGCTCGTGAAAGCCGCTCAGATCGACGGCGCATCCTTCTTCCAGATCTTCCGGCGCATCATGCTGCCGAACTCACTGCCAATCTTCGTGGTGACCGTGATCTACCAGTTCACCAATATCTGGAACGACTTCCTGTTCGCCTCGGCCTATGCCGGCACCGGCGAGTCCATGCCGATGACCGTGGCGCTCAACAACGTCGTCAACACCTCGACCGGCGTGGTCGAATACAATGTCAACATGGCGGCGGCGATGATCGCCGCGCTTCCCACCCTCCTCGTCTATGTCGTCGCCGGCCGCTACTTCGTGCGCGGCCTGATGGCCGGCGCCGTCAAGGGATAGATCCGATGGCCTTTCTCGAAATCGACCGCCTCAGCAAGACATTCGGCAATGTCCGCATTCTCAAGGAAATCAACCTCGAGATCGAGAAGGGCGGATTTCTGGTGCTGGTGGGCCCATCGGGCTGCGGCAAGAGCACGCTGCTCAACTGCATCGCGGGACTGGAGCCGATCACGTCGGGCGAGATCCGCATCAACGGGCGCAATGTGGCAGGCCTGCACCCGTCCAAGCGCGACATCGCGATGGTGTTCCAGTCCTATGCGCTCTACCCGAACATGACGGTGGCCGGAAACATCGCGTTTGGCATGGAGATCCGCGGCGTGCCCAAGCTCGAACGCGACAAGGCTATCGCCCGCGTCGCCGAAACGCTGCAGATCGGCCACCTGCTCGACCGCAAGCCCTCTCAGCTTTCGGGCGGCCAGCGCCAGCGCGTGGCGATGGGCCGGGCGCTGGTGCGCGACCCGCAGGTGTTCCTCTTCGACGAACCGCTGTCCAATCTCGACGCCAAGCTGCGCGTGGACATGCGCACCGAGATCAAGCGGCTACACCACCGCGTGAAGACCACCATCGTCTATGTCACCCATGACCAGATCGAGGCGATGACGCTCGCGACCAAGATCGCGGTTCTGCGCGACGGCGTGCTCCAGCAGTTCGGCACGCCGGCTGAGATCTACAACAACCCCGCCAACATGTTCGTGGCCGACTTCATGGGCTCGCCCGCGATGAACCTGCTCGCGGCATCCGTGGAAGGCGGTTCGGAGGGGGACGTCCGCGTTTCCATCGACCGCCCCAATGCTCCCCCCTTGAGCCTGCCCGTCAATGGCGTGGGCGAGGCGCTCCGCCCCTTTGCCGGCCGCAACGTGGTGTTCGGCATCCGTCCCGAAGCGCTGACCGACCCGGATGGCGCGGACCGCAACGCCCATTCGGTGGTGGAAGGCGATTGCCTGATCGACGTGGTGGAGCCGGCCGGCTCCGACACCTTCGCGGTGACGCGGCTCGGCGGCAAGGAAGTGGTCGCGCGCCTGCGCGCGGACGCCCGCCTCCAGCCGGGCCAGACGGCGCGGCTTGCCTTCAATCTCGACAAGGCGGTGTTCTTCGATCCGTCCGACCAGAGCCGGATCGCGTGAGATCGACGTTTCAGCTGACAGTGCGATGACCCAGCCCGACATCGTCATCATCGGTTCCGGCATTGGCGGGGCGACGATCGCCTCGGGCCTGGCCCCCACCGGTGCGAATATCCTCATCCTCGAAGCCGGTGAGCGCCTCGCTGACAGGCCGGAGAACCGCGACCAGCGCGCGATCTTCCAGCGCGGGCATTTCCGGCCCAAGGAGAACTGGTTCGAGGCCGATGGCAGGCCGTTCAATCCCGGCAATTACATCAATGTCGGCGGCAACTCGAAATTCTATGGCGCCGTGCTGACGCGCTACCGCGCGGAGGATTTCGAAGAGCTGCGCCACGGAGAAGGCGTCTCGCCCGCCTGGCCGTTTCCCTATGGCGAACTTGAGTCCTGGTACGGCAAGGCCGAACAGCTGTTTCAGGTGCGGGGAAGCCTCGGCGAGGACCCGACCGAACCGCCGCATTCGACGCCATACGCGCATCCGCCCGTGCCCGACGAGCGGCCCATCGCCGACCTGCGCGTAAGGCTCAAGCGGCAGGGCCTGCATCCCTATTCGCTGCCGCTCGGCGTCGATATCGAGCGCTGGCTCGCCAAGGGCCAGACGCCGTGGGACGCGCATCCCAACAGCGACGACGGCAAGATGGATGCGGAAACGACGGCCCTTGCCGAGGCGCTGAGATATCCGAATGTTCGTTTGCGCACCGGTGCGCGCGTCTCGAAACTGGAAGCCTCGGCGGACGGCGCGCGCATCGAGGCCGTCCACATCGGCAACGAGGTTCTGAAGCCCGGGCTGGTCGTGCTTTCGGCGGGTGCCGTGCAATCGGCCGTCCTGCTGCTTCGCTCAAAGGATGAGAAGCATCCGAACGGCTTGGCGAACGCGTCCGATCAGGTCGGGCGCAATTTCATGAACCACAACCTGACGGCGGTGATCGGCTGGAGCCCGCGCTTCCGGAACGACTCCGTTTACCAGAAGACCTTCGGCCTCAACGACTTCTACCTGACGGATGGCGCAGGCGGTGCCCCGCTCGGCAATGTGCAACTGCTCGGGCGCGTGTCCGGCCGGATCATGAAGGGCGATCTCAAGCGCCTGCCCGAATGGCTGCTCGACCGCGTGTCGCGCAACAGCGTCGATTTCCTTGCGATGAGCGAGGACGTGCCGACGCCAGACAGTCGCGTGACGGTGGATGGCGAGCGCATCGTCCTGCACTGGAAGCGTACCAATTGGGCGGCGCATCAGCGACTCGTCGGCACGCTGAAGGGCGTGTTGAAGGGTGCGGGCTTTCCGCTTGTGGTGTCGCATGTGTTCGACAAGCGCACGCCTTCGCACCAGTGCGGCACGGTGCGGATGGGGCTCGACCCTCGTCACGCACCGCTCGATCCGTTCTGCCGGACATGGCAGCATCGCAATCTCTTCGTGGTCGATGCCGGGTTCCTACCCTCGTCGGCTGCCGTCAATCCGGCGCTGACGGTGGCGGCCCAAGCGCTACGCGTGGCCGATCAAATCGCCACGCAGGATCTGCGCGCATGAGTTCGCGGCCCGTCGCCATCGTGTCCGGCGCGCGGCGCGGCATCGGTTTGGGCATTGCCAAGGCGCTGGCCGCTGAAGGCTTCGATCTGGCGATCGTGGACCGGGAGCCGGAAGCGGATGACGCTGTTCTGGCGATCGAGACGCATGGTGCCTCAGCTTTTTATGTCCCCTTCGACCTCGCCGCGATTTCCAGCCATTTGGCCGCTGTCGATGCCGTGGCGGCTCGCTTCGGCCGCATCGATTGCCTCGTGAACAATGCGGGCATCGGTGCCGTGGTGCGCGGCGACTTCCTCGCGCTGACCCCTTTGAACTTCGACCACGTGCTCGGCGTGAACCTGCGCGGCACGGTGTTCTTCACGCAGGCCGTGCTGACGAGGATGCTTTCGAGCACCGGATCGGAGCATCCTCGCTCCGTCATCAACATCACCTCCGTTTCCGCCGCGATGGCCTCGCCCGACCGGCTCGACTACTGCATGTCGAAAGCCGCCCTTTCCGCCTTCGGCCAGGGCCTCGCGCTGCGGCTCGCGCCGGAGAAGATCGGCGTGTTCGAAGTGCGTCCCGGCATCATCCGAACCGACATGACCGCAGGCGTCTCCGAGAAATACGACCGCCTGATCGGCGGCGGGCTCGTGCCGGCGGGGCGCTGGGGCGAGGCGAGCGATATCGGTGCGGTGGTGGCAAGCCTTGCGCGCGGCGGCTTTTCATTCGCGACCGGCAGCGTGATCCAGGCTGACGGCGGCCTTTCCATCGCCCGACTTTGAGACGACCCATGACGACCAAAGCCTACGACTATATCATCACGGGGGCCGGCCCCGCGGGCTGCGTTCTGGCCAACCGCTTGAGCGAAGACCCGAGCACCACTGTGCTGCTTCTGGAAGCCGGCGGGTCGGACTGGAACCCGCTCTTCCACATGCCGGCCGGCTTCGCCAAGATGACCAAGGGCGTGGCAAGCTGGGGCTGGGAAACCGTGCCGCAGCAGCACCTCAAGAACCGCGTCCTGCGCTACACCCAGGCCAAGGTCGTCGGCGGCGGCTCGTCGATCAACGCGCAGCTCTATACGCGCGGCAACAAGGCCGATTACGATATCTGGGCGTCAGAGGACGGCTGCACCGGTTGGAGCTATCGCGAGGTCCTGCCCTACTTCAAGCGTGCCGAAGACAACCAGCGCTTTGCCGACGACTATCATGCCTATGGCGGGCCGCTCGGTGTTTCGATGCCGGTCTCGGCGCTGCCGATCTGCGACGCCTATATCCAGGCCGGCGAGGAACTGGGCATTCCCTATAACCCGGACTTCAACGGGCGCCAGCAGGCGGGCTTGGGCTTCTACCAGCTGACGCAACGCGACCGCCGCCGCTCCTCGGCTTCCATGGCCTATCTGAAACCCATCCGCGACCGAAAGAACCTGACGGTGCGGCTCGGCGCGCGGGTGGCGCGGGTGGTGCTGGAAGGGCGCCGCGCGGTGGGCGTGGAGCTCGCCACGCAGTCAGGCGTCGAGACGGTGCGGGCGGGCCGAGAGGTGATCGTTTCGTCGGGCGCCATCGGATCGCCCAAGCTGCTGATGCAGTCGGGCATCGGCCCGGCCGATCACTTGCGCAGCGTCGGCATCGACGTGCGCCACGACCTTTCCGGCGTCGGCAGCAACCTGCAGGACCATCTCGATCTCTTCGTGATCTCGGAATGCAAGGGCGATTTCACCTATGACGGCGTCGCCAAGCCGCATCGCACGGTCTGGGCGGGCCTCCAATATCTGCTGTTTCGTTCGGGCCCCGTCGCTTCCTCGCTCTTCGAGACGGGCGGCTTCTGGTATGCCGATCCGGACGCGCGCTCGCCCGACATCCAGTTCCATCTGGGCTTGGGTTCGGGCATCGAGGCGGGCGTCGAAAAGCTAAAGAATGCAGGTGTCACGCTGAACTCGGCCTATCTCCATCCGCGCTCGCGCGGGACGGTGCGGCTCTCGTCGGGCGATCCCGCGGCCGCACCGCTAATCGACCCGAATTATTTCGCAGACAGCCACGATCGGGCCATGTCGCTCGAAGGCTTGCGTCTCGCGCGCGAGATCATGCGCCAGCCTGCGCTCGAACGCTTCGTGCTGGCCGAGCGGCTGCCGGGGCCCAGCGTGCAGAGCGAAAGCGAATTGTTCGACTATGCCTGCGCCAACGCCAAGACCGATCACCATCCGGTCGGAACGTGCAAGATGGGAACCGGCGAAGACGCGGTGGTCGATCTGGAACTCAAGGTGCGCGGGCTCGAGGGCTTGCGCGTTTGCGATTCCTCGATCCTGCCGCGCGTGCCATCCTGCAACACCAACGCGCCGACGATCATGGCGGGCGAAAAGGGAGCAGACATCATTCGCGGTCTGCCGCCTTTGCCGCCTGCGATCTTCGCGCATGAACGCAACGATACGCGCCCTCGCGCGCGTGCCCATTTGAGCTGACCCATGATCCGCCATTGCGTCTTCATCCGCTTCAATGCGCAAACCACCAAACCCGAGCGCGAGGCAATCTTTGCCGCCGTGCATGCGCTGAAAGGGATCATTCCCGGGATCGTCGAGATCCGCACTGGCACGAACAACAGTCCCGAAGGCCTCGACAAGGGGTTCAGCGACGGCTTCATCGTGGATTTCGAGAATGCCGCAACACGCGACCGCTATTTGTCCGACCCCGACCATGCCAAGGTGGGCGCACGCATCGTGGCGGCGGCAGAAGGCGGGCTGGAGGGACTCCTGGTGTTCGATCTCGATTGGCGCGGCACGTCGGCGTGAGTTTGGACCCAAGAGCGTTTCTCTGTTCGCTTTTCGAAACGGCGGTCGCAGCGGCCGATCCGCATACGGTGATCGCCCGGCATCTGCCTGGACGGCCAAAGGGACGCACGGTCGTGGTGGGCGCGGGCAAGGGCGTGGCGCAACTGGCGCAGGCGTTCGAGCAAGCCTGGGATGGGCCGCTGGAGGGCGTGGTGGTGACCCGATACGGCTACGGCGCGCCTTGCGAGCGAATCGAGGTGCTCGAAGCCGCCCATCCGGTGCCGGACCAAGCAGGCCTGCGCGCCTCCGAACGGCTGCTCACGGCAGTGTCCGGTTTGACCGCGGACGATCTAGTGGTGGCGCTTGTTTGCGGCGGCGGCTCTGCACTTTTGCCGGCCCCGGCGGGAACGTTGACGCTCGAAGACGAGATCGCGCTCAACACGGCATTGCTCGCTTCCGGCGCGCCGATCCGGGCGATGAACGTGATCCGCAAGCATGTGTCGCGCATCAAGGGCGGGCGGCTGGCGGCAGCGGCCCACCCCGCGCGCGTGGTGAGCCTCGTGGTGTCGGACATTCCGGGCGACGAGGCTGCCCTAGTCGCGTCCGGCCCGACGATCGCGGATGCCGGCACGCGAGAGGATGTGCTCGATGCGGTTCGCCGCTACAGGATCGTGCTGCCCGAAAAGATCATGGCGCATCTGGCCGATCCGGCCTGTGCCGCACCTCTGCCCAGTGATCCACGCTTTGCCAACCACAGCCACGCCGTGATCGCCTCCGCACGCGTGTCGCTCGAAGCCGCCGCACGGCAGGCAGAGGCTCAGGGCATTGCGGCCGTGATCCTGTCGGACGCGATCGAGGGCGAGGCGCGCGAGGTGGCGCGCGTGCATGCGGCACTCGCACGCGAGGTGGCGACGCGCAACAGCCCGTTCTCCAAACCCGTCGTCATCCTGTCGGGCGGAGAAACCACGGTGACCCTGCGCAACGCCCACGGTCGCGGCGGGCGCAACAGCGAGTTCCTGCTTTCGCTGGCGCTCGATATCGATGGCATATCAGGCATTACGGCCATGGCGGCCGATACGGACGGCATCGACGGCTCGGAAGACAATGCCGGGGCGTTCTGCGACGGCAACACTGCCTCGCGCATCCGCGCGGCAGGTATCGACCCGGCGGCATGCCTGGCCGACAACGATGCCTGGAGTGCCTTCGATGCCGCCGATGAGCTGTTCGTGCCAGGGCCCACCAGCACCAATGTCAACGATTTCAGGGGGATCCTGATCGCCTGACGGGCGGCCGGCAGGTTGGCTGTTTTCTGTTATGCCAGGTCTTCGGGCAGCACGTCCGTCGGGATGTTCTGGAAGGAGACGGGGCGCAGGAAGCGGCGGATGGACAGTGTTCCGACGCTTGTCGCGCCGAAATTGGTGGAAGCGGGGTAAGGTCCGCCATGGACCATCGCATCCACCACCTCGACACCCGTAGGGAAGCCGTTGGCGAGCACGCGGCCGGCCTTGCGTTCGAGAACCGGCAAGAGCTTGCGAGCCAATGGCGCGTCGCCCGCATCCATATGGATCGTCGCGGTCAGTTGGCCCTGCAGGTTCTTGGCCAGCTCGATCATGCGCTCATCGGATTTGGTGCGCACGACGAGGCCGAGCGGCCCGAAGACTTCTTCGCCGAGCGTATGGTCTTCCATGAAGGCGTCCGCCTCGACCTCGTAGAGATTGGGCGATGCGGTGCGACCGTCGCTTTTGGTCTGCAGAAGCGGCTTGACCGAGTTGCGGCTGTTGAAGCGGTCCGAGCCCTCCGCATAGGCCTTGGCGATGCCATCGGTCAGCATGGTCTGTGGCTGGACTGCTTCGAGTGCGGTCTTGGTGGCAGCGATGAAGGCGTCGCCGTCGGACCCTTCCGGCACCACCGCGATGCCGGGATTGGTGCAGAACTGGCCTGCGCCCATGGCGAGCGAGCCGGCCCAGCCCTGGCCGAGCGTGTCAGCGCGAGCCTTGAGCGCTTCTGGCAGCACGAACATCGGGTTGACCGAGCCGAGTTCGCCGAAGAAGGGGATCGGCTCGGGCCGCGCGGCACACAGGTTGAAAAGCGCGCGGCCGCCCGTGAGCGAGCCGGTGAAGCCGACAGCCTTGATCAGCGGGTGCTGGACGAGCGCTTCGCCCACGGCGCGGCTGCCGCCCTGAACCAGCGAAAACACACCTCGGGGCATGCCGGTCTTCTCGATGGCAGCCAGAATGGCTTCCGCCACGATCTCACCCGTGCCGGGATGCGCGGAGTGACCCTTGACCACGACGGGGCAGCCTGCCGCTAGGGCAGCGGCCGTGTCGCCACCGGCCGTCGAGAACGCCAGCGGAAAGTTGGAGGCGCCGAACACGGCAACCGGCCCGATGGGACGCTGGATCAGCCTGATCTCGGGACGCGGCTGCGGCTTGCGCTCGGGCAGGGCCTGGTCGATGCGGCGGTCGAGATAGTCGCCCTTGCGGATGTGATCGGCAAAGAGGCGCAACTGGCCCACGGTGCGCCCACGCTCGCCTTCAAGACGGGCGGCCGGCAAGCCGCTTTCCTGTGTGCCGATTTCGGTGATGGCAGCACCACGCGCCTCGATCTCGTCGGCGATCGTCTCGAGAAAGACGGCACGCGTCTCGCGCGAGGCATAGGCAAAGGTCCAGAAGGCCTCTTCCGCCGCTTCCGCCGCACGGTTCACATCCTCGACCGTGCCGGCCGAAAACGGGTGAGACGGCCCATGCGCGGGCGACGAGGCAAAGGTCTCACCCCCGCCGACCCACTCGCCGGCAATGAGGTGCTTTCCGCGTGGGATGAAAGTGGACTGGCTCATCATATGTTCCTTATGCTTGGCCGCAGAGCGGTCCGGCGCACATGCCGCACGGTCTGGAGAAGACTTGCTCTCATGTGGCATGGCGCGATGGCCTCGGCCACCATGCCCGGGCAATTAGTGCCGATTGGTTCAGAGAAAACTCGCGTCGAACAGCGTGCGCGAATAATCCGCATGGGCGCGGCTCACCTGCAGGTCGTCTCGCGTCAACTCGTCCGCGAACACGCCATCCTTCATCACGAGCACGCGGTCTCACATATGGCCGATCACCCACAGGTCCTGGCTGACCAGCACACAAGTCAGTTCGCGCAGGTTGCTTAGGAGGGCCGACGGCAATTTCGAATAGGCCGACGGCTTAGCCCGAATTCGGCCTTGTCGGCATGAAGCCGAGACGCTCGACCGTATCCCGAAGGACAGCTACTGCGCCTTCCAGGCAATGTTGCAAAGATAGGCGCCGTCCAGCCTCCGGTCTTTTTCGAAGGCCCGGCCTCACGCATTCTCGTCATCCGGAGCCAAAAGGGCCAGCACCGAGGAGTCTATGTCGATCACGTCGCTTTCCGCG
This sequence comes from Mesorhizobium liriopis, assembly GCF_024053505.1. GTDB lineage: Bacteria > Pseudomonadota > Alphaproteobacteria > Rhizobiales > Rhizobiaceae > Mesorhizobium_B > Mesorhizobium_B liriopis. The sequence goes on from NZ_JAMXQS010000003.1 coordinate 426,391, forward strand.
AACGGTTCGGGGGGAGACCCGCTTCCCGGCAGGTGAACAGCGAGGCTCTGCAAACGCGAATATTGCTTCGCTGCTCGCGCGCTGAAATCCCCAGTGTCGATCGGCTTCATGGCCATGACCCAAAGGCCGGCGTTCAGAAAGCGATCGCTCGTCTGGAAGTTGCCCATATCGAACGACCAGTCGGCGCCCGTCATTCCAGCGGCAAGCATTTCGACCATCAGCGCGAGGTTGGCGCCCTTATAACCGCCGAAGGGCAGGAGTGCTCCGCGCATCGCTTCCCGCGCATCGTTGGTGGGCGCGCCTTTCGCATCGGTGGCCCACCCTTCGGGGATCGGCCGGTTTTCAGCGGCAGCGCGCGCCAGATTGACGAATGCGGTGGCGCTCGAGGACTGGTCGATCACCAGCGGTCCGTGGGGCGGCAGTCGCGGGGCCGCGAATGCCAGCGGGTTCGTGGAGAAAACGGGCGCGCCGCCGGCCTTCGACGCCATCATCGCGTGGGCATTGGTGGCTGCGATGGCGACGAGACCCTTCTGGGCCAGGCGGCGGACATAGTAGCCGAGTTCACCGGTGGTGTAGCTGTTGCGCTGGGTGAAGGTCGCCAGCCCGAATGTCTCGGCGCGCGAAACAAGATCGGCGAAGGCCATGTCGAAGCCGAGTTGCGCGATGCCGCCTTGCGCATCGCTGGCGATGACGGCCGGCATCGGGCTCGCAAGCACGGGCACTGCCGCACCGTTGATCCGCCCATCGCGCAGGCTGACAAGATAGGCCGGCAGATGGCCTGCACCCACTTCCCTACGCCCGGCGCGTTCGGCCGAAAGGGTCGCCTCAAGGAGAGAGGCGGCCAAGGCTGCGCTCGCGCCTGCTTTCAGCAAGGCCTGCTCGGAGAGCGTGCGAAAGCGCTTGACGCTGATTTCTGTCATTCGTCCTTCCTCGACCGCAGGCTCGGAGCGTCCGCAACTATTTATGCAGCTGATTTCGAGCCCATCGCGATTTCAAGCCTGGCTGGCACCCTCTCGAATTCAAAGCGCCAGTGCGGCCTTCCGCCCATCATGGATCGCAAAGGCTGCCTGACGGGGCGCGGAACAGTCTCCGATCGCGCGATGGGCGATGCCGCGCATGTTCAATTCCGACGAGAGCTCGCTCGAAGCCATGCCGGTGGAGGCGAAGACGAGCGTGTCGGCCTCGACCTTCTGCTCCATTCCGCCGAGCAACGAAGTGACCGTGGCCGTCTTGCCGTCCCAATGGGTCACGGCGCTCTCGGTGATGAAACGGGTGCCGAGCCGAATGAGTGCACGGCGCAGCGGGAGGTCTACCGCCATGCGCTGCAACTCCTTTCCGACGAGCGGGTCGGGCGTGACGAGCACCACATCGTGGCCATCCTCGGCGAGCTTCCAAGCCGTGCCGCAGCCTTTCCAGTTGCCGCCATCGTCGAGCACGACCACCCGCTTGCCCGACCTTGCCTCACGCGCCATCACCGCTTCGGCAGATACGACCGGACCGCCGCCCGGAATGGTGCTCCATTGCGGCAGGGCGCGCTGGAAGGCGCCATCGGGCGGCAGGGAGCCCGTGGCGATGATCACATGGTCTGCGCCCTCGCGCGCCACATCCTCCGCTTCGACATAGGCGCCGAAACGCACCTCCACCTGCAGCTGGTTGAGCTGGCGCTCGTACCATTCGATCAGATCGATGATCTGCGTGCGTCGGGGCTGCATTCCGGCGAGCCGGAACTGGCCGCCCAGGCGATCGGAGGCTTCGGCCAGCACCACGCGATGGCCGCGCTCGGCTGCAACGCGCGCGGCTTCGAGCCCGGCCGGCCCGCCCCCTACCACCATCACGCGGCCGGGTTTCGATGTCGGCGTGAATCGGTCGCCGCCCCATTCCCATTCGCGGCCCGCCGACGGGTTGACGACGCAAGAGATCCAGTAGTCGCGAGAGCGGCGGCCCCAGCACATCTGGTTGCAGGACAAGCAGCCGCGAATATCCTCGGAACGCCCGGCCTGCGCCTTGGCCGCCAGATGCGGATCCGCGATCTGCCCGCGCACGATGGAAACGAGATCGGCACGGCCCTCGCTCAACACGCTTTCGGCGTTTTCAGGCGTCCTGATATGACTTTCGGCCGTGACCAGTGCATGTCGCACAGCGGATTTCAGCACTGCGGCCAGATCAGCGCCGAGCTTTTCGGGATAGGTGAAGGTCGGCATGATCGCGGTGAAGTCGAAGTAGCTGCCCGTTCCACAGGTCACGTAATCCATCAGCCTGTCGCGGTCGTGGAGTGCCACGATCTCGGCCAAGGCCTCGCGCCCCAGCGCCACTTCGACATTCGGATCGTCGTTGACGGCGAGGCCGATGATGAAATCCTCGCCGCATGTCTCGCGGATGCGGCGCATCACCTCGCGGCCCATACGGGTGCGATTCTCGAGGATTCCGCCCCAGCGGTCGTCTCGGCGGTTCGACCACGGCGTCCAGAACTGGTCGAGCATGGAATGATAGGCGGCCCAGACCTCGACACCGTCGAAGCCTGCGTCCCGGCACCGCCGCGCCGCCTGCACGAAGCCGTCGATCGTTTCCTCGATCTCACTCTCCGTCATCGCATGGGAGCCGTCGGAATCGTGGTAGCTTGGCAAGCCCGACGGCGACCAGCCAGGATGGAAGGAGTTGTCGGCGTCGGCATGCTGGCCGACATGGTAGAGCTGCTGGATCGCCACCGCTCCGTGGCCCTTGATCGCCTCCGCGACTTTGCGGAAATGCGGAACGACGCTGTCGTCGGATGGGCGGAAATTGCCGCGTGTCAGAACGGCCGCCGGGTGTACCGGCATCGGCTCGACCACGATCATGGCGGCACCCCCGATGGCGCGCTCGGCATAGTAGGCGATGTGCTGCTCGGTCGGCAGCCCGTTCACCGCCATGTTGGCCGTGTGCGCGCCGAAGACGATCCTGTTGCGAAGCGTCTTGTTGCGCAAGGCGACTGGCGCGAAGAGCCGTTTGAACACCCGTTCCTGCATCGTTTCTCCCTCGAGCGACAATGCCGGCAAGTATTTCGACATCCGCTGCTGGTACCCGCGACTGAAACTTTCTCAAGGCTGGCACGGTCTGCGAAAGAGGGCGAGTGTTGCCTTGAGGGAAACTATCTGGGCGTAATGCCCGCGATCAGGCAATGCCTATGACCGACAGAAGCTTTTCCCGCGACGAAATCCACAGCGCCCGAGATACGATGTTCGCCCAGCAGCAGACGGGATGGCGGCCGTGATCCGGCGCTTCTACGGGCTTCCCTCGCTCAACGCGCTCGCCGCCTTCGAGGCCGCCGCGCGTCACAACAGTCTGACCAAGGCGGCGGAGGAGCTGAACGTCACGACCGGCGCGGTTTCCAAGCAGGTCCGGATGCTCGAAGAAGAACTCGGCAACCCGCTCTTCCTGCGCCGGCATCGGGCTCTCGAACTGACCCGCGAGGGCGAAACCATGGCGGCCGCGCTTCACGAAAGCTTCGAAAAGATTTCGTCCACGTTCCGGCAGGTGGCGGCATCGGGCGGCCATACGAGCGTCACGATTGGCTCCACCATGGCCATGGCCAATCTCTGGCTGATGCCGCGCATGGGGGCCTTCTGGAACGCGCATCAGGACATCGTGGTCGATCACGTGATCTCGGACCATCCGCGCGGTCTCGACCGGCCCGACGTGGACTTACGCATTCGCTATGGCGACGGCGACTGGCCCGACGAGCATTCGGCGCTGCTTTACGAGGACCGTATCTTCGCGGTCGCGAGCCCTGCTTTCATCCGCGAGCATCCCGTGCGGGCGCCGAACGATCTCGCCCGGCTCCAGCTTCTGTCCGTCGAGGGCATGGACTGGACATGGACGACCTGGGCCGATTTCCTGCGTGAAGCCGGCCAACCGGAGCGACGGCTCAATGTGCGGCGCTTCAACAGCTATGTGATCGCACTTCAGGCCGCACTCAGCGGACAGGGAATCGCGCTCGGCTGGGCGAGCCTCGTCTCCCCGCTGATCGAAACGGGCGCGCTGGTTCAGGTGACGGAAAGCGAAATTCCCGCGCCCCAAGCCTGCTTCGTCACCTGGAGTGCGCGCCGCCCGCTCAGCCGTCCCGCGCTTGTCCTGAAAAGCTGGCTGCTCTCGCTTCACCCTTGAGTTGAGCTCAAGCGAAATGCGCCGCGTATTCGCTTGAACGGTCGCGAACCTGACGCTCTGTTGAGTGTTGAGGGAGTGCCAGACCATGAACACCACCGACATGATCGCGGAAGCGCCGGCTCAACGCCGTGGCGGTGGGCGGATGGGGCGCAAAGTGTTGCGCAGTGCGGCCGTGCCCTCCTTGCCGACGCTGGTGCGCAAGATACCCGCTTACGAGATCGTGCCCGACGAGGCGGTGGAACTGATCCACGACGCCTCGCTCCGGATCCTCGAAGAGATCGGCTGCGAATTCCGAGACGATGAGGCGATCGCGCTCTGGAAAGCGGCCGGCGCGGATGTCGCTGAAACGCGCGTGCACATCGACCGCGCGCTTCTCCTGGAACTCGTCGGAAAGATTCCATCCGAATTCACGCTCAACGCGCGAAACCCCGAGCGCTCGGTGAGGGTCGGCGGCAAGAACTCGATCTTCGTGCCGATGTATGGCGCGCCCTACGTGCGCGATCTCGACAATAACCGTCGCTACGGCACGCTGGAAGACCTCAACAACTTTCACAAGCTCGCCTATATGGCGCCGGCGCTGCATTCCTCGTCCTCGATCATCTGCGAGCCGATGGAGATTCCGGTGCCCAAGCGGCACCTCCACATCGTCCATTCGGCACTCAAGCACTCCGACAAGCCGTTCATGGGCATCGTCACCTCGAAGGACCGCGCCGAGGACACGATGGCGATGGCGGGCCTCGTCTTCGGCGAAGACTTCGTGCGCGACAATCCGGTGCTCGTTTCCATCACCAACTGCAATTCGCCCTTGGTGTGGGACGCGACCATGCTGGATGCGATGAAGGTCTATGCGCGGCACAACCAGCCGCTGATCCTCGCCCCCTTCGCCCTTTGTGGGGCGTCCACGGCCGCCTCGTCCGTGGGGGCTGTGGCGCAGGTGAATGCGGAAGCGCTGGCGGGGCTCGCCTTCACCCAGTTGCTGCGTCCCGGCTCGCCCCAGATCTACGGTCAGTTCATGGTGACGGTCGACATGAAGACCGGCGCGCCCATGGGCGGCACGCCGGAAGCAGCCCAGATGATGTATCTGATGGGGGCACTCGCGCGGAAATATCGCCTGCCCTGGCGCACCTCGGGCTTTCATGTGGGCTCCAAGCTCAACGACGCGCAGGCGGGCTACGAATCCAACATGCTCATGCATGCCGCGATCCTGGCGGGCGCAAACTATATCTGGCATTCCGCTGGCTGGCTCGAGGCGGGCCTCACCTGCGGCTATTCGAAGTTCGCCACCGACTGCGAACAGCTGGTCGGCTGGTACAAATATGCCGGCGGCGTTTCCTTCGACGATTTCAACGAGGCGATGGCGGCGATCCGCGAAGTGGGGCCGCAGGGCCATTTTCTCGGCACGCAGCACACGCTCGATCATTTCGAGACGGCATTCTTCATGCCGACCCTGATGGACTTCAACTCCTTCGAGCAGTGGAACGCGGAAGGTGCCAAAGACCACGACACGCGGGGCCGCGAGAAGGCGCGCGCGATGCTCAACGACTACCAGGAGCCGAAGCTGGATGAGGGTGTGGCGGAAGCCTTGCAGGATTTTATTGCGAAGCGCGAGAAAACCCTGCCAGATACGGTGAACTGAGAGCAATCGACCCAGTGATGACAACAGTCACGCGAGGCAGACGACCAGCAAAAAGGGCCCAGCCCTCTCTTTGGCGGGCGCTCGCATGAACGCGCCTTTGCTTCGCGACCCGCTTCTTCAGCCTTTTCGGCTCAAGCATCTGGTGCTGAAGAACCGGCTGATGTCGACCGCGCACGAGCCGGCCTATTCCGAGGACGGGCTGCCCAAGGAGCGCTACCGCCTTTATCACGCGGAGAAAGCCAAGGGCGGCATCGCGCTGACCATGACGGCGGGCTCGGCCATCGTTTCCCGCGACAGCCCGGCCGCGTTCGGCAACCTTCAGGCCTATCGCGACGCAATCGTGCCGTGGCTTCGTGAGCTTGCCAACAGCTGCCATGAGCACGACTGCAAGGTGATGATCCAGCTCACCCATCTGGGCCGCCGCACCGGCTGGAACAAGGCGGACTGGCTGCCCGTGCTGGCGCCCTCTTCCGTGCGCGAGCCGGCGCACCGTGCCTTTCCGAAGGTGATGGAAGCTTGGGACATCGAGCGCATTGTCGCCGACTATGCGAGTGCGGCCGAGCGCATGAAAGCGGCCGGGCTCGACGGCATCGAGTTCGAAGCCTACGGCCATCTGATGGACGGCTTCTGGTCGCCCATGACCAACACGCGCGACGACGAATGGGGTGGCGCGCTCGACAACCGGCTGCGCTTCACGTGGGCCGTGATCGACGCGGTGCGCGCGGCGGTCGGTTCAGACTTCATCGTCGGCATCCGCATGGTGGCCGATGAAGACGCCGAGAAAGGCCTGAGCCGCGCGGAAGGCGTCGCAATCGCGCAGCGGCTGGCGGCTTCCGGCAAGTTCGACTTCCTCAACATCATTCGCGGCACCATCGAGACCGATGCGGCGCTGACCGAGGTGATCCCGATCACCGGCATGCGCTCCGCGCCCTCCCTCGACTTTGCCGGCGAGGTGCGCGAGGCAACGCAGTTCCCCACCTTCCATGCCGCGCGCATCGCCGATGTCGCGACCGCGCGCCATGCGATTGCTTCCGGCAAGCTCGACATGGTCGGCATGACGCGCCCGCACATTGCGGACCCCTATATCATGCGCAAGGTGCTGGAAGGCGAAGAGCACCGCATCCGCCCCTGCGTGGGCGCCACCTACTGCCTCGACCGCATCTATGAAGGCGGCGAGGCACTCTGCATCCACAATGCCGCGACTGGCCGCGAGGCGACGATCCCGCATGTGATCACGCGCACGAGCGGGCGTCTGAAGACAGTCGTCGTGGTCGGTGCGGGACCGGCCGGGCTCGAAGCGGCACGTGTGCTCGCCGAGCGCGGGCACCGGGTGACCGTTCTCGAAGCCTCAAGCCAAGCCGGCGGGCAGCTCAGGCTGGCTGTGCAGAACCCGCGCCGGCGCGAGCTGATCGGCATCGTGGACTGGCGGCTGGCTGAACTCGAACGCCTCGGCGTCGCGGTCCGATACGATGTCTGGGCGGAACCCGAGGACGTGCTGGCTCTCAAGCCGGACGTGGTGGTGATCGCCACCGGCGGCCTGCCACAGAACCCGCCGCTGGAAGCGGGCGACGATCTCGTGACCTCGAGCTGGGACATCCTGTCGGGCGCGGCGAAGCCGGCCGAAACCGTGCTGCTTTTCGACGACAATGGCGGACATCAGGGCATGTCGGCGGCAGAACTGATCGGCCGCGCCGGGTCTGTGCTCGAACTCGTCTCGCCCGAGCGCATGTTCGCGCCCGAAATGGGGGGCATGAACCATGTGCCCTATATGCGCGCGTTCCAGGAGCATGGCGTGCGCGTTACCATCAACACGCGGCTCCAAGCCGTGCGCCGCGACGGCAACAAGCTGGTGGCGACGCTTTCCTCCGACTTCGCCAAAGGCTGGCGCGAGGAGCGCCGGGTCGACCAAGTGGTGGTCGAGCACGGCACCGTGCCGCTCGACGAGCTCTACCACGCGCTCAAAACCCTTTCGGCCAATGCCGGGGCCGTCGATTACGAGGCGCTTGTTTCGGGCAACAATCCCTTTCCCACAACAGAGCCGGACAACGGCTTCATCCTGTTCCGCATCGGCGACGCCGTCGCCTCCCGGAACATCCACGCCGCAATCTATGACGGAGTTCGGTTCACGTTGAGTCTCTGAGGCAACCATAAAAAGGGGAAGGCAAATGCGTTTTTTCAAAAGCAATGGAAGCCGCGTTCCGGCGGCAGTGGAAAAGATGGGCGCGGAGGTGCGCGCAGGCCGCATGGACCGTCGCGAGTTCCTGGCGCTCGCCAGCGCACTCGGCGCTTCGACGGCTGCGGCCTACGCCATGGCGGGTCTCAGCGCCCCGCAGCGGGCCTTCGGGCAGGAAGGCACCAAGGGCGGCACGCTGCATGTGGCGATGGCAGTGAAGGGCCAGAAGGACCCGCGCACCTATGACTGGGTGGAACTCGGCAACATCGCCCGCACCTGGCTCGAACCGCTCGTGACCTACACGCGCGACTTCACTTTCGAACCGGTTCTGCTCGAAAGCTGGGAAGTCAGCGACGACGCCAGGGAATACATCCTGCATGTCCGCCAAGGTGTGACCTGGAACAATGGCGACCCGTTCACCGCCGACGACGTGGTTTATAACCTCAACCGCTGGTGCGAAAAGGGCGTGTCCGGCAACTCCATGGCGGCCCGCGTCGGCGGGCTGATCGACGCGGCTTCGGGCAAGGCGCGCGAGGGAGCCATCACCAAGGTGGACGACAAGACGGTCAAGCTGTCGCTGAGCGATCCCGACATCTCCTTGATCCCGAACTTCACCGACTATCCGGCGCTCATCGTGCACCGCAATTTCGACCAAGATGGTGCGGACCCGGTTTCCAAGCCGATCGGCACGGGCGCGTTCGAGCTCGTGTCCTACGATGTGGGCCAGAAGGCCGTGGTCAAGCGGCGCGAGAACGGCAAGTGGTGGGGCGGCGAAGCCCTGCTCGACGGCATCGAATTCATCGATTACGGCACCGACTTCTCGGCGACCGTGAACGCGTTCGAGTCCGGCGAGATCGACATCAACATGGAAACGCCGGCCGATTTCATCGACATTCTCGACGGCCTGAACCTCACCAAATCCGAGGTCGCGACCGCGACCACGCTGGTGGCGCGCACGAATGTCACGCAGAAGCCCTATGACGACAAGCGCGTGCGTAACGCGTTGCAGATGGCGGTGGACAATGCGACGGTGCTCAAGCTCGGCTATAACGGGCGCGGCGATGTGGGCGAGAACCACCATGTGGCGCCGATCCACCCCGAATATGCCGAACTGCCAAAGAAGACGCGCGACGCGGCAGGGGCCAAGGCCTTGATGGCGGAAGCCGGCCAGGCGGATTTCGAGCACGAGCTGATCACGGTCGAGGACGACTGGCAGAAGAACACGGGCGACGCGATTGCCGCGCAGTTGCGCGAGGCCGGCATCAAGGTGAAGCGCACGGTGCTGCCCGGCTCCACCTTCTGGAACGACTGGACGAAATATCCGTACTCGATGACCATCTGGTACATGCGCCCGCTCGGTGTGCAGGTACTGGCACTCGGCTATCGGACGGGTGAAGCCTGGAACGAGAGCGGCTATTCCAATCCCGAATTCGATGCCAAGCTCAAGGAAGCACTGTCGGTCAACGACCCAGAAAAGCGCCGCGTGGTGATGAAGGACGTGGAAACGATCCTGCAGGACTCGGGCGTGATCATCCAGCCGTTCTGGCAGAGGCTCTACAGCCATATGAGCCCCAAGGTGAAAGGCTACGGCGTTCACCAGACATTCCAGATGGACCTGCAGAAGGTGTCGCTGGAACAAAGCTGAACGCATTCGGCGAGAGCCGTTGCCTCGAGCACGGCATCCTGATCAACCAAAAGGATCGGGATGCCGTGGTCGCGTTTCCTTGAACGTCCCGTTCTTGCTTTCTCCGGCTCACGGTGCACCTCTGCGCTGTGATGACCAACACTGCCCGCGTCCGCGTGATCGATCTTGAAACCACCGGCTCCCGTCCGCCGGCGCATGGTGTGGTCGAGATCGGCTGGCAGGATGTGGTGCGGGGCCAGGACGGGCGCTGGACTGTCGGTGACGAACGCGGCGCGCTGTTCGTCAATCCGGGGCGGCCGATCCCGCCGGTGACCATGGCGGTCCACCACATCATCGACGCCGATGTGGCGGAGGCACCCTTCTGGCACGAAGCGGCACCGGGGGTGCTCAAGCCCCATGGCGGGGTGGCGGCGCTCGCCGCACACCGGGCCGCTTTCGAAGAGCGCTTCTGCACGCCCAAGCTGACGGGCGGGGCGCGCTGGATCTGCACATGGAAATGCGCGCTCCGGCTCTGGCCCGACTCGCCGAGCTTCTCCAACCAGATCCTGCGCTACTGGCGCATGCCGGAGGGCTTGGTGCGTGAGATCAGCCTGCCCGCACACCGCGCATTGCCGGATGCCTATGTGACGGCTCATCACCTGCGCGACATGCTCAACGAGGCCTCACTCGACCAGCTTCTCGCATGGAGCGACGAACCCGGCCTGTTGCCCCGCGTGCCGGCCGGGCCCGAACGCGGGCAATATTGGCGTGATCTCGACGATGCCACGCTTCAGCGGTTCGCCAAGGACCGCGACGAGGACATCCGCTTTTCGGCGCGAACGGAACTGAACAGCCGACGGACAGACGGCAGCCCATCACCACTGCCGGCCCAAGGAAGCCTGCTCTAGCTCGGAAGGCGTTAAATCAGCTGCCCTGCAGTCGGGTCAGAAAATCCAACGAGCGCCTTAGTGCCGTGCGGATGACGGGCAGCGGCAGTGGATCGGCGACGCGCATGGGGTCCTGTTTTTGGGGCCGCCGCAGGCGAAGCGGAAGCTCGATGCCGAGCGGAAGATCGGGCGGCAATAACCCCCACAGCGCCTGATAGTCGATCAGGCCGTCGCCGAGCGCGGTGAATTGCCAGCCACCCTCCCCGTCATCGGACACATCCTTCAAATGAAGATGAGACACGAGAGGCAACGCTCGCGTGATATCCGCGGCAGGCTGGATACCGCCACCGTGATAGGTGAAGATATTGCCGGCATCGTAGTTGAGGCGGATCCGGTCCGAACCGATCCGCTGGATCAGGGCTTCTCCTTGCGCTGCGTTTTCGATCACGTCATCGGATCCGTGCCCTGGGTTCTCCAAGGCAACCGTGACGCCCGTGCTGGCGCATAAGGGGATCACGGCGCGCAAGGTGGAAAGAACCCTGTCTTCTTGACTGCGCTTTCCGGCATTGGTGATGAGAAAGTGCGCGCCGACCATGCCAGCAAAGCGGATGCGGCGCTCGAGCATCGACACTGCATCGTCACCGCCGCAATCCATATGCGCCGAGACGGCAATGACACCGAGCCCCTCGCGCGTTATGGCCTGCGACAATGCCGTGGCATTCCCCTCCGAGAAATCGTCCTCGGAAAACGCGACATAGCCCTTGATGAAAGCCGGCTCGACCCATGTCGCGCCGCCGGCCGCGATCTCGCCGAGCGCGCGGTCCATGGGGTAGCCGTCGAACAGCACGGTGGAGATCGAGACGGGACGCATGGGACGGCGGCTCAGGCGCCCTTGCCGTAGACGATGAGCTCGGCGGCCTCCTTGACGGTGGCCGGTTCGAGTGCTGTGCGCCAGTCTTCCTTCACCACCTTGTTCTTGGCAAAGCGCATCAGGCGCAGGGCCGCGTCCGAAGGCACCTTGGGCGAGAAGCCGAACCACATGGCGATCTCGACATTGAGATGGCCGATCAGGAAGTCGAGCGCGGCCTCACGCTGGATACCGTATTTCGTGGCGCATTCCTCGACCGCTTCCACCATCGTGTCCACGAAAGGCATGGCGATCATCTCCGACAGGCCGGGTTCGAGGATCGCCAGCTGCTCGGTCGAAACGCGATAGGCGTTGATGATGGGCGACCACATCGCCCGGCAGATCTCTTCGCCCAGTGCATAGTGCTCTTCGGGCCCCTGCATCAGCGCGCAGACGATCGACTGACGCGCGATGCCGCCGTGGTAATCGCGACGCGCGTCCCACTCGGTCTCGTCATTGAAGAGCGGGGGGTGGCAGGGGTGGCCGATGAAATAAGTTAGGTCCGGCCGGTCCTTTGGCAGGTCCTCGGCATAAGGGGCCGCGGCGTCCAGGATCACCAGCATGGTACCGGCTTTCAGGTTCGGCGCCAACTCGCGCACGACCTGGCCGATGACGTTGTCGGGCAGCGCCAGCACCAAGACATCCGCGCCCTGGATACCTTCGGCCATGCCCACGGCCTCGATGCCCGCTTCCTTGAGCCGGGCACGGCCGGCGTCGCCGATCTCCACCGCACGCAGGTCATAACCCGCTTCGGCCAGTTTGCGGGTGACGCGAAATCCCATTTTGCCGCCCGATCCGAGCACGGCTACCGATCGTGTCATGTTTTCCTCCCATAAAGTGAAGTGTGCCTCGGCTCTCCTCAGCCGAAACTTTCAAGCGCATGCGCAAGTGCCGGTCGCGTCCTTGCATAGTCGGATGCGGGCACGCCGGCCTTTGCAGCCTCCCACGCCTCATGCAGCGAGCGAACACCGGCGGCGGCCCCGTCCGGGTGGGCCAGAATGCCACCGCCGCAGCAGAAGATCAGGTCGTCGCTGCCCAGGCGCTTGTAGGTATCCTCGGCCTGGCCCGCGGATTGTCCCGACGAAAAGACCGGCATCACGGTGCAGGGTGGCGCGGGAGGCGCGAACATCGGGGTCAGACATTCGCGCGCCGAGGCCACCACGCTCTCGTCGCTTTCGCAGAACTTGTTGCGGATGCCGTTCACATGGAGGTGGTCCACGCCTACGAGCCGCCAGAATTTCTGGTAGGCGCGATAGCTCAGCCCCAGATCGGGCGAGCGGTCGAACATGCCCCACCCGGCCCGGTGGCCGTGGATCGGCACTTCCGCATGGCGGCGGATTTCCACCGCTGCCGACAGGCCCACCGCATTCATGACGATCATCGCGCAGGCGCCGCGCCGGTTCACCAGATCGAGATTGCGGCGCATGCGGTCGAGATCGCCCGAGATGTTGGCGGCGAACATCACCTTGCGGCCACTGCGCTGCGCGTGGCGGTCGATCACCGTCATCACGGCATCCAGCCGCTCGGCAAAGGGCGAATGGGGCGGGTCGCCCATCAGCTCGTCGTCCTTGATAAAATCGAGCCCGGCAAGGATCAGACGGTCGGCCAGTTCGGCAGTTTCGTCAGGCGAGAGGCCGACGCTCGGCTTGACGATGGTGCCGATCACCGGACGACCCTTGACCCCTGTCACGTCGCGCGTGCCTGCGACACCGAAGGCCGGACCCGGATAGGCCTCGGCAAAGGCTGACGGCAGGTCGAGCGACAGCAGCTTGAGGCCCGAGAAATGATGCAGCTCGAAAAGGTTGCCGAGCACGGTGGACCAAACGGTGGGCAGGTCGGTGCCGGTGTTTTCGAGGTTCCAGGACAGCGTCACTTCGGCCCGGACGGGGCGGATGTCTTCACGCCCCTTCGGCGCCCGCGTGCCGGGAAGGCTCGGCGCCTCGACCTCACCCAATTCCGTAATGCGCTCCACCCGTGCGCCGAAACGGGCGATCAGTTCCGGCGTCTCGCCGGGAACGGGACGAAACGTCCCGCTCGACTGCTCGCCTGCCATGGCAGCGGCGGCTTGCTCGAGCGGATAGCGCGTCTCGACACGATAGGTCGCAACGATGCGATCGGGTGAAGACGATGGAGTGGAAACGGACACGGGAACGACCAAAGATGCATGCTCTGACTGGTTGCTAACACAAACAAAACGGCATGTCATTATACCAGTTTGATGACGTGAGTGCCAAGGTTTGGTTCGTGTGGCAACCTCCTGAATGCAGCCTCGCAGTCCAAAACCTAGCTTAGGCCGATATGCTATGACATGGCACGCCTGCTCACCTCTCCAAGGTCCTGCGTTTACGGTTGCCCTTGTCGCCTCCATCCCGAACCGACATTGACAGCACTTATGTGATCACTTAGCCTCGTCATGATCAGGACCGCGGTGCCGGGAGGAATTGGCACGCGCGGTCTGAGACACGTCAGCACATGACGGCAATTCAGGGAGGATCAGACCATGGCGCTCAACAGGCGCGACTTCACGCTTGCATCGCTCGCAGCCATCGCCGCTTCGAGCGGCTTGACGCTCGCCGTCAAGGCACAAGGCACCAAGACCATCGCCGTGCTTTTCGACGGGCTTTATTCGGAATTCTGGGTGGCCGGCATTCAGATCATCCGCGACGAGCTCAAGAAGCGCGGCTACGAGATCATGGAAGCGATCTCGGATCAGGACGACAACAAGCAGTTCGAGCAGGTGCGCGCAGCCATCGCTCGCAAGGTCGACGGCATCATCATCGTCCAGACGGATTCCAATGCGGTCATCCCCGCCATCAAGGCGGCGAATGCGGCCAATATCCCGATGGTGCACTTCAACCGCCCGCCGGCACAGTCGGATGCGTTCTCCGTCGCCATCCAGGCCGATAATCAGAAGATCGCTCGCGAAGCGGTGGACTATGCCTGCACGGTTGCCCAGAAGTCGGGCAAGAAGCATCAGGCCGCGATCCTGATCGGCGATCTGGGCGACCCGAACGCCATCCAGCGCCGCGACGGCTTCCAGGAAGCGGTCGACAAGTATCCGGACGCCATCGAGGTGGTCGCCAAGATTCCGACAGAATGGAACGCCGACACCGCTTTCGCCGGCCTGACCAATGCGCTTCAGGCGAATCCGGACATCTCGTTCCTGTTCACTTCCTCCGACTTCCTCCTGCCGCAAATCCAGCAGGCGCTGAAGACGGCGGACAAATGGCACAAGGTCGGCGAGGACGGCCATGTGATCCTGACCGGCTTCGACGGCTTCCCCGATGCCTACGCCTTGATGAAGGACGGCTACATGGATGCCTGCGGCGTGCAGAACCTGTTCTTCGAAACCCAGCTCGCCATCCAGGCCATTCTTGACTTGGGCGAGGGCAAGAAGGTCGAGAAGCTCCTGCTCGATCCGGGTTTCGCCATCACCCAAGCCAACATGAACGAGAAGGCCTCGGAAATGTGGGGCTACGTGCTCTGGAAGGAAAAGAACCCGGGCTGACGGCCGGTCAGTCTTTCAACTCGGAGCAAGCCGGCCCGATCGGATATGTCCGGCGGGCTGGCTCGTTGTTTTTTTGGAGCATCCCCATGACGAGCGCTCGCGCATGACCATCACGCCCGTTGCCGAAACGGCCACCGGCGCAACTCAGCCGCCCTCGGTTCTTCGCCGGCTCGGGCGGCTCATGCTGTCGGAATATTTCGTGCTCGTACTCTGCGTGGCCTATGTGCTTGCCATTGCTCCCTTCGTGCCTGAAATCCTATCCTGGGAGGTTGCGTCCAACATCCTGAGCGACATGATGCCCCTGCTCGTGGTCGCGATCGGGCAGACTTTCGTTCTGATCATCGCGGGCATCGACCTGTCAGTGACCGCCATCGTGTCGATGTCCGCCGTGGTCGGTGCATCCGTGATGACGGGGACCGGCGGCTATCTCGGCGATACAGCATTCGCCGTGCCCGGCGCGGTTCTGGCGATGCTCTTCACCGGGCTCGTGATCGGCGCCATCAACGGGTTTTCGGTGATCCGTCTCAACATGCCATCATTCATCGTGACCTTGGCCACGCGCATGTTCTTTGCGGGCGCGGCCGTCTGGTACGTGACCTTTCATTCGACGTCGTCCTCGATCGCCAACCTTCCGGAATCATTTGCCGAGTTTGCCACGGGCCACCTGTTCGGCATTCCCCTGACCGTGATCGCGGCGGGGTTAATTGCGGTTGTGGCTCATGTGGTGCTTTCGCGCACGCGCTTCGGGCGTGCGGTTTATGCGGTCGGCGCCAATCCGCGCGCGGCACGGGTGTCCGGCATCCCCGTCGAACGGACGATCCTTTTTTGCTTCCTGATCAGCGGCGTCTGCGCTTCCGTTGCGGCCACCATCTATGTGTCGCGCATGCAGACCGGCTCGCCCATCGTGGGCGAAAACATCCTGCTCGATGTGATCGGCGCGGTGGTGATCGGCGGCACGAGCCTGTTCGGCGGCAAGGGCAAGATCGTCTGGACGGTGTTCGGCGTGCTGTTCCTGCTTCTGCTCGACACTTCCATGAAGCTGCTCGGGGCTTCGCTGTTCGCCATCTACATCATCAAGGGCGGCGTGATACTGCTTGCCGCGCTGGTCGATGTGGCGCGCAATCGCTGGCTGGTGGGACGCTGAGATGAGCACGCTTCTCGAAGTTTCGGGGCTCACCAAGAGCTTCTTCGGCGTCACGGTTCTTCACGGCGTCGATTTCGTCGTCAGACCGGGAGAGGCGCTCGGCCTCGTCGGCGAGAACGGTTCGGGCAAGTCCACCAGCATGAATATCCTGGGCGGCGTGCACCGGCCGGAGGCGGGAACCATGCGCCTCGATGGGCAAGCCTATGCGCCGCAGAATCCGAAGGATGCGATCAGTGCCGGCATCGCCTTCATCCATCAGGAACTCAACCTGTTCCCGAACCTGTCGGTAGAGGAGAACCTCTTCGTCGACGCCTTTCCACGATGGAACGGGCTGCCTTTCATCGACCGCCGCGCCATCCGCGCGCAGACCGAGGCCGTGCTGCATGAGGTCGATCTTGACATCCGGCCATCCACACCCGTCGCCAGGCTTTCGCAAGGCGAGCGGCAATTGGTGGAGATCGCCAAAGCGCTTTCGCGCAAGGCACGCCTCATCATCTTCGACGAGCCCACGACCTCGCTGACGCGACCGGAAGTCGATCGCCTGTTCGGCATCATCGCCAAGCTCAAGGCGCGCGGTATTGGCATCATCTATATCTCGCATGCGCTGGAAGACGTGCTCGCCGTCTGCGACTCGATCGCCGTGTTGCGCGACGGCCATCTGGCAGGTGCAGGGCCTGCCTCCGAAATGCCGATCGGGCGCATGATCTCGCTGATGGTCGGCCGTTCGATCGATACGATTTATCCCGATCGCCAGACTGCGCCGGGCAAGCAAGTGGTGCTGGCGGTCGAGGCCTTGTCCCAGCCCGGCGTCGCCGAGAAAATCTCGCTCGAGGTTCGGGCCGGCGAGATCGTCGGGCTGGCCGGCCTGATGGGCTCCGGGCGCTCGGAACTCGCGCGCATGATCTTCGGGCTCGACCGCTTCGCCTCGGGCACGATCCGGGTGAATGGACAGCCGCTCGATGATCCGACGCCCGAAAAGGCGATCGAAGCCGGAATCGCGTTTCTTACCGAAGACCGTCGCGGCGAAGGTCTTCTGATGGATTTCACCATAGCCGAAAACACGGTGATCGCATCGCTCGACAGCGTGGCGGGGCCCCTCGGCATTCTCGACAACAAACGAATTGCCAGCGTCTCGCGCGAGATGGGCCGGTCGATGCACCTGTCCACCGACAAGGTCGAGGAAACCCGCGTGAAGCACCTGTCGGGCGGCAACCAGCAGAAGGTAGTGATCGGCAAGTGGCTGCGACGCGAGCCCACTCTCTTCATCCTGGACGAGCCGACACGCGGCATCGATGTGGGCGCCAAGCAGGAAGTTTACCGCATCATCAACGCGCTGACCGCACGCGGCAGCGGCGTGCTGCTGATTTCGTCCGAAATCGAGGAACTGATCGGCCTGTCCGACCGCATCCTGACGATCTCGCGCGGGGAGATCGTCGCTGAATTCAACAATCGGCCTTTCGACCGCGAGGCCATCATGGCTGCGGCGACCGGTCAGCGCGCTTGGGAAGGAGCCTCAGCATGAAGATCGGCAGCCGCGCGCTTCTTCTGATCCTGCAGAATGCACCCGTGATCCTGTTTCTGGTGCTTCTCGTCGTGTTCGGGCTGATGTCCGACCGCTTCTTCGCCTTCAACAACTTCCGCAACATCATCATCCAGGCGGCACCCATTGCCATTCTGGCAATCGGCATGACCTTCGTGCTGCTCACCGGCCAGATCGACCTTTCCGTCGGCTCGAGCATGTATCTGACGGCCTGCGTCGTGGCGCTCTACATGCCCGACATGCCGTGGCCGGCAAGCCTGTTCGCGGTGATCGCGTTGGGCGCTCTGATCGGCGCGGTGAACGGGTTTGCGGTGACACGACTCGGCATCGTCTCGTTCATCGTGACGCTTGCCATGCTGTTCGTGCTGCGCGGCATCGGCATGTGGCTGTCGAACACGCGCACGCTGATGTTTCCCGATCAGATCCTCACGCTCAACCGGGCGACGGTTCTGGGCATCCCTTCGGCCATCTTCGCCTTTCTGGTGGTGTTCCTTTGCGCCTGGGCACTTCTGACGCAGACGCCGTTCGGCCGGCAAGTCTATGCGGTCGGCGGCGATCCGGATTCGGCACGCAAGGCGGGCTTGCCGGTCAGCCGCATCGTTTTCCTCTGCTTCGTGCTCGCAGGCATCTGCGCGGGCATCGGCGGCTTCGTTTCGATCACCCAGATCGGCGCGGTTGGCCCCAAATATGGCGATCAGGTCGAGTTCGCGGCAATCGCTGCCGCGGTGCTCGGCGGCGTGTCGCTGTTCGGTGGACGCGGCTCGGTGGGCGGCACGGTGTTCGGCGCGATTCTCATCAAGACGGTGCAGAACGGCCTCAACATCATCAATGCCGACCCTTACGTGTATCCGCTCGTGACGGCAGCCATCATCTTCCTTGCAGTCGCCATCGATGGCACTCGTACGCGCATCATCGAGCGGCTCGAGCGGCGGACCATCCGTCCGCTGCAAGCCGTCTAAGAGAGCCGGCCTCCGACCAATTCCCGCGTCGCCGAACGCTCGGTGGCGCTTGACACGGCGGCATCAAATCATAATGGTATGATGAGTATTCCAGAGCGGTGGAGGCCGCTCTGTGAAGCCAAAGGGAGGATGGGAATGTTCAAAAAACTTTTGCTGGCATCGGCGGCAGTGGTCGCATCGTTGAGCGCCGGCATCGGAACCGCTTCGGCGCTCGATCCGGAAAAGCCTGTGATCGCGCTGTCGAATTCGTTCTACGGCAATACGTGGCGACGCCAGATGGTGGACGCTTTCACGGCGGAAGCCGAAAAGGCCAAGAAGGACGGCAAGATCGCCGATTTCGTGGTGCTCAACGGCGACGGCAGCGTCAACCAGCAGAACAGCCAGCTGGCGGAACTGATCCTGCGTGGCGTCGATGCCATCGCCATCAACGCCGCGTCGGAGACGGCCCTGAACGGCTTGGCCGCCAAGGCCTGCGCCGCTGGCATCAAGATCGTCGCCTTCGACTCGCTGCTTACCGACAAATGCGCCTATAAACTCTCCTTCGACTTCACCGGCTACAAGACGAAGCAGGCCGAAGCCACGCTCGATCTGATCGGCAACAAGGGCAATGTGATCGTGGTGCGCGGGGTGAAGGGCTCGGGCCCCGACAACCTCATGTATTCCGCGCAGAAGAAGGTGCTCGACGCCCATCCGGACGTGAAGGTGGTGGCCGAGGTCTACGGTCAAGCGACGGCCTCGGTCGCGCAGTCGGCCATCGCCAATGTGCTGCCGAGCCTTCCGCAGGTCGATGCGGTTCTGGGCCAGGGCGGCAGCGACGATTACGGCATCGTGCAGGCTTTCGAGCAGGCCGGCGGTCCCTATGCTGAGAAGCTGCCGGTGATCGAAGGCGGCGGCTCGTCCGACTTCGTGATCTGGTGGAACAAGAAGGGCGCGGACGCCTACAAGACCACCTCCATGAACACCACGCCGGGTATCGGTGGCGCGGCCTTCTGGCTGGCTTACGAGATCGTCAAGGGCGCGAAGCCGCCGATGGAGATGACCATGCCCGTGGCAACCGTGGAGGCGGCCAATCTCGGGCAGATGGCCAAGGACTTGAAGCCCGGAATGATCATCAGCCCGTCCTATGACGAGGCATGGGTAAAAGAGAACCTGACGAACAAGACCGCGCAATAGTCCGGTTGCCAGCATCAGACGGCCGCCGAGCGTGCCACGCCCGGCGGCCCACGCATATCAGGAGACGCGCATGGGCCAAGTCCTTGCCATGCCGACGGCCCTTCCCTCGCAGACCAACGCCGCGCCTTTCTTCAGCCTGCTGAACATCGGCAAGAGCTATGGCAGCACGCGGGCCAATGACGCGATCACGCTCGACATCCACAAGAGCGAGGTGCTCGGTCTCGTCGGCGCGAACGGTGCCGGCAAATCCACCTTGATGCGCATTCTCTGCGGCGTGACGGAGCCGAGCGACGGCGAGGGGCGGCTCGACGGTCAAGCGCTCGATTTCAGTGGGTTCTCGCCCGCCGAGGCGCGTCGGCGAGGCATCCGCATCGTCTGGCAGGAATTGTCGCTCGCGCCCAACCTGTCGGTAGCCGAGAACTTCTATGTCGAGCAGCCGCAATTCGCGAAGCTCTCGCCACTCTGGCTGTCACGCTATCACAGGCTGGCGCAGGAAAGCATCGAACGCATCTTTCCGCGCGCTGGCATCGCCACCGGCCGGCTGGTCGGCGAATTGACCATCGCCGAGCGCCAGATGGTCGAGATCGCGCGCGCCGCGAGCGACCCGCGCCTCAAGCTTCTGATCCTCGACGAGCCGACCTCGTCGCTGGGTGCCGAACGCAGCGCTCAGTTGCGCTCCTTTGCCCGCTCGCTCGCAGAGCGCGGCGCGTCGGTGATCTTCATCAGCCATAAGCTCGCGGAAGTCTTGAGCGTTTCGGACCGCGTGGTCGCCATGCGCAACGGGCGCATCGCCTGGGTCAAGGAAACCGGCGAAACGAATATTGCCGACCTGGTGGAAGCCATGGGCGGGACGGGGGAAACCGTAACACGTGCGGCGCGGGAAGCACGTGAAAAGGCCCCTCACCCCATTCGAGCGCGGATCACCGGCGCACGGGTCGAGAAGCTGAACAGGCCGCTCGAACTCCATGGCGGCGAGATCGTCGGCATTGCGGGGCTCGAAGGCAGCGGCCAGCGGCAGCTTCTCGAAGCGCTGTTCGCGGGCAGGAACAAGGACGGCGTGTCGCGCGAGGGCGCGGTGCGTTTCGTGTCGGGCGACCGTTCGCGCGAAGGCGCCTTCCCGCTCTGGAGCGTTCTCGACAATATCGCAATCGGGCGCATCGCTCGCCGCGCGCCGCTCAGCCTGGTCAGCGACACGGCAGAACGGACGGAGGCGACAGCGCGTGCAGAGAAGCTCGCGCTCGACCCCAAGCGGCTTTCCAGCAAGATCGTGGAACTGAGCGGCGGCAACCAGCAAAAGGCGCTTGTCGCGCGTGCGCTCGATCCGGAGGCCGAGATCGTGCTGCTCGACGACCCGACGCGGGGCGTGGACATCGCCGCCAAGCGCGACTTCTACCGCGTGGTGCGCGAAATCGCGGCGCAAGGCCGGCTCGTCGTCTGGCACTCGACCGAGGATCTCGAATTCCTCGAATGCGACCGTGTGCTGGTTTTCGCCAAAGGCCGGATCGTCGCCGAACTCGAAGGGGATGCCATCAGCGAGGACCGGATCGTGTCCGCGTCCTTCACTGAACCCGAAATCGCCGTCAAAGAGGAACGGCGTGATGTGGGCAGAGGCCTTGGCCTGATGCTCCTGCGCCTCGTGCCCTTCATCAGCCTGTTCGCGGTGTTTGCCGTCATGGCAAGCCTCAACCCGCTGGTGGCCTCGTCATTCGGCCTCGAACTGCTGCTCGCGCCCGCCGTGACGCTCGTGCTCGTGGCGCTTGCGCAGATGTTCGTGGTCGGCGGCAGCGAGATCGATCTCGGTGTCGGCGCCTTCACCGGTTTCATCAATGTGGTGAGCGCGACGCTGCTCGTGGCGAGCCCGGTTCTCGGAACGGCCGCGCTTCTTTGCGGGCTGCTCGGCTATGGGCTGATCGCGACGCTGATCCAGTTGCGTGCCACTCCGGCCATCGTCGTGACACTCGGCGCGTCATTCATCTGGATGGGCTGGGGACAGACGGTCCAGCCATCGCCTGGCGGCGAAAGCCCCGCCTGGCTCTCGCCGCTTTTCACCTGGGCCATTCCCGGCCTGCCGACGCCGCTGGTGCTGATCGTCCTCGCAGGCTTTGCGGCTTTCGTGCTCGACCGCTCCCCATGGGGAACGGTGCTGCGCGGTTTCGGCTCGAGTCCGATGGCGCTGGTGCGCAGCGGCTGGTCGGCTTGGCGCTTCGCGGTGCTGCGCTACGGCATCGCCGCCCTCTTCGGCCTCGTCGCCGGGCTTTATGTGACAGCCACCAACAATGCGAGCGACATCAACGCCGGCGCGTCCTTCACACTTCTCTCGATCGCCGCCGTGGTGATCGGCGGCTGCCAGTTGCTCGGTGGATTCATCGCCCCCTGGGGCGTGGTGGCGGGCGCGGTGACGCTGTCGCTGATCGGCGCACTCCTTGCATCGCTCGGCGTTTCGACCGACTTCAACGCTGCCGTCCAAGGCGGTCTTTTGATCGTCATCCTCGGCCTTCAGGCCCTGACCCTGCGGAGGAGCCGGCATGGCTGAACAGCGTCAAAGCCTGAGCGTTGCTCTGCGGGAGAAGCGCTGGATCTGGCCGCTTCTCGGCTTTCTCGTGCTGTGGGCCATCCTCACGGCACTGACCGCGCGCTTCAGCCTTTCCTCGCTGACGGGTGTCGCACAATCGGCGGCATTCCTGCTTCTGCCCGCACTCGGCCAGATGCTGGTGGTGACCACGGGGCGCGGCAATATCGACTTGTCGATCCCGAGCACGGTGACGCTCGCGGCCTATCTCACCGTGCTCTCCTCTTCCGGTTCGGAAGCCGGCTTCGGCGTCACGCTTGTCCTCGTTCTCGCCC
Organism: Mesorhizobium liriopis; assembly: GCF_024053505.1. Lineage (GTDB taxonomy): Bacteria > Pseudomonadota > Alphaproteobacteria > Rhizobiales > Rhizobiaceae > Mesorhizobium_B > Mesorhizobium_B liriopis. The sequence goes on from NZ_JAMXQS010000003.1 coordinate 448,926, forward strand.
TGGGGCTGCTTGCCGGCGCGTTCAACGCAGGTCTGGTTCTGCTGCTGCGAATCCCTGCGATGATTGCCACGCTCGCTTCGGGCTATATTCTGGCGACCGCGACATTGTCCGTGAATGCCCGCATCGGCAGCTTCGCAAAGCCGCCGCTTCTGGCTTGGCTCGCAACGGGCCGCGTGAGCGGCGTGCCGGTGATGGTGATCATCGCGGTGGTCGCCACGGTTCTTTTCGCCGTGCTTCTCGGTCGTAGCGCCTGGGGCCGCAAGCTTTTCGCGGTCGGCCAGAGCGTGGAAGCGGCACGGCTCGCGGGCGTTCGCGTCTGGGCGGTGACGGCATCGACCTTTGTTCTCAGCGCCGTGCTTTCATCGCTTACCGGCATGCTTCTGGCCGGCTATGCGAGCGGCGCCTTTCTCGAGATGGGTACGCCCTATCTCCTGCAGTCGGTCGGCGCCGTGGTCCTGGGCGGCACGCTGATTGCGGGCGGCAGCGCCACGGCATTCGGGACCCTTCTCGGCGGCCTGCTTCTGGTCATGATCGTCACCACCATGCAGGTCGCCGGCCTGCCGCCCGGTGCGCAGGACATCCTGCAAGGCATCGTCATCATCGCGGTGCTGAGCGTGGCGGGCGGCCGGATGGGCCGGCGGTTGAGCTAAGGCACCCGCCTCCGACCCATCCTGACAATCGCCTCTCAAGTTCTACATTGGAATGAGCACAAGCGGGGCGCCGGGCGCCCGCCGCAACAGACTCAGAACGTTTCCGGGATCGCCGTCCAGGTCGCGCCGTCGGAGGTGAATTGAGGGATGTGCGCAAGATGTTGGACCAGCTTCGCATCATCGCCGAGAACGGCTTCCCATTCGCGGGCTTCGGTCAGAATGACGCCGATACCGACCACCCTGCCGCCGGCACGGCGCACAAGCTCAACAGAACCCTTCAGGCTCGAGCCTGATGCGATCACATCGTCCACGACCACGACCCGCTTGCCGGCCAGAAGCGGCACGGCATCCTGATCGAGCAGCAGGCGCTGCTCGCCCTTGGAGGTGATCGAGGTGATCGGCTGCACGAGCGCATCGCTCAGGTGAATCTTGGGCGATTTCTGCAGGATCACGTAGCGGTCGAGACCCATGGCGCGGCTGACCTCGATGGCGACCGGAATGCCGAGCGTCGCCGCGCCCACGATCACCTCCGGTTCGAGGGGCGCAAGCTTCTCTGCCAATGCCCGGCCAACATGCTCGCCGAACCGCACGCCCAGATCGATCACCATCATCAACGAGATGCCGAAGTCGGGCTTGATGGCAACGATCGGCAGGTCGACGCTCAAGCCTGCCACATCGACCGGCCAAGTTTGCGTGGTGACGGGCGAACCGGGACGTTTGGCTGTCATCGGGAAAGGCCTTTTTGCAGTCTGGGTTCGACCAGAAGCCCGACCTCGCGCCATGTGGTGCGCTTGCGGCCGAGATCGAAGCCATAGATCGACAGGGAAAGCGAAATCGCATGGGCCATGCGGATTGCCTGAACGAGGAGAGGCACGCCGCGCGCAAGCGCGAAGCGCAGGCGCATGGGCAGCGACACATCGTCGATTTCCATGCCGCGAGCACGCTGGGCGTCGCCGATGCGCTCGAAATCCTCGCGCAGCATGGGAATGATGCCGAAGGTCAGCGACAGCACCAGCGTCACGATGGGCGGCAGACGCGCTGCACTGCAGGCCGCAAGGATCGAGCCTGGCGTACTGGTTTCCATGACGAAAAAGAAGACGGCGGTGGTCGTCACTAGCCGCGCCGCCATGGCGAACGCGACCGGCAAGGCGACATCGAGGCGCTCGCCTTGCAGCATCAGGTTCAGGATCCAGCTCGCCACCACGAGCAGCACGAGCAAAGCCGCGCCGCGCAGATATGTGCCGAGGTGCGGCACCCGCAGAACCGCAAGCAGCCCAACCACGACAATGGCAAGCGCGCTGCCGGCACGCCAGTCGCGAAGAAGCCAGGCCGCGGTCATCACGGCAAAGGCCGCCACCAGCTTGACGAAGAAATTGCTGTCGTGAATGCGGGTCATGCGGCGAAATCCGTATGAACGGGCTGCGGCGGCGCCCAGTCGAGTGCGCGGAAAGCGGGGCTTGTCCAGGACGCACCTGCCGGGCCATCGAATGCGATGCGGCCGCCTTCGAGGATCAGCACGCGGCTCGCGAGTTCGGCGACAAGATCGAGATCATGCGAAATCAGGAGCACCGCGCTGCCGCGACCGGTGAACGAATCCACGAAGCGGTCGAGCATCTGCCGCCCTTCGCGATCGCGCGTCAGAAGCGGCTCATCGAGGATCGCGAGCTTGGCCTGCATGGCATCCGCGCAGGCGAGCCCGAGCAAGGCCTGTTGACGCGCGGAAAGCGCAAAGGGGTTGCTTTCTGCGAGATCGCCCAATCTGTACTTGGCGAGGGCCGCCCCTGCCTGCGCTTCAGTCTCGGCACCGGGCTTCGCGCCGGCGGTGATCGCGAAGACCACCTCCTCACGCACGGTCATGTTGAACAGAATGCGGCGCATGTTCTGCGGCAGATAAGCGATCGAGCGTGCGCGGCGGGCAACAGTCCAGCCGGCGGTCGGCTGGCCGTCGATACCGACCGCTCCCTTGCGGATGGGCGCCAAGCCCAGGATAGCCTGGAAAAGCGTGGTCTTGCCCGCGCCGTTGCGCCCGATGAGACCGACGACCTCGCCTTCCCTGATCGTCAGATCGATGCCGTTCAGGACCGGAGCACCGTCCTTGCGCGCGAGCCTGGTTTCGACCTCGCGGACGGACAGAAGCTCACGGCCCGGCGTTACGCTTGCACGCGGCACGAGGCTGCGGCGGGGCGGTAGAATGCCGGCTTCATGCCAAAGGGATTGGTCAGCCATCGCGTTGAAAGCCGGACGGCTCGCGGACAGCTGTCCGCCTTTGATGAAGCGTACCGTTGTCGCGATGGCTTCGAAGGGTGCGGGGTCCTGCTCGGTGATCAGAAGTGCACCTGTCTGCGACGCGGCCTCCTGCAACCGGCCGGTCAGCCGTTGACGCGCGGCGGGATCGAGGCCCGTGGTCGGCTCGTCCAGCATCAGGATCTGCGGCGAGGCGGCCAGTGCCGCGGCAATCGCGACCATGCGCCGTTCCCCGCCGGAAAGCGAGAGAACACGGCGGCCGCGCAGGTCGTCGAGCATGAAATGGGTCAGAAGATGATCGATGCGGGCGCGCAACTCGCCGCGCGCGACACCTCGGTTTTCCAGGGGAAATGCGATCAGGTCCTCGACGCCCAGATCCCAGAGCTGGTCCTCGACATTCTGCATGACGACGCCGATGCGCGCGAACAGGCTGTCGCGTGAAATCTCATGCAAGGGTTTGTCGTCGAGAGAAACGTCGCCTGAAAAACTTGTCGGCGTGACGAGGCGCGGAACGATGCCGCTGGCGGCGCCCAGAAGCGTGGTCTTGCCCGAGCCGGCGGCCCCGCAGACAAGAAGGTTTTCTCCGACACCCAAAGTCATCGATACCTCGGCAAGGGCGGAAACGCCCTCGCCGAAGCCGGCAGAAACAGAGTTCAGTTCAAGCACTGCAAATGGGTTCCGCTGGTCAAAAGCGTGCGAAGCCCGACGGATGCGCACTTTTCAGGATCTTGAGCGCAGGCACCACCAGAAGCGGCGTGCCGATCAGCATGGGGACGATGTCGGACAGGCCGAGATAGGAAACCGCCCACCAGAACGGGAAAATGCCGAGATAGGCAAGGCTCGCGGAAACGGCCACGACCATCAGGAGCCCAACGCCCAGGCAGATTGCCGCGATTTTAATCAGCGCGGCGCGGTCGAGCGGCTGCTTCGCCGGGTTGATCAGAAGGCCCGGAACAAGGCCGGTCAGGCCCACCATGATGCCGTCCACGATGAGCGAATGGGCAGGAATGAACGTGCCGGCGAGCAGCGACCAGACGACCGTGCCGAGATAGCCGCAGATGAAACCGCTGCGCCAGCCGAGCAGGATGCCTACAAGCGGCGGCAGAAAGGCGAAGATGCGCCATTGGATGACGCCCGGCACGAGTTGGATCGGATTGGCATAGGCCCAGAGCACGCCGGTGGCGGCTGCGGCGACGATCGACAAGACGATCGGAAACAGTGAATTTTCCGCACGTGCTGCGGCTATGGTGGCTGGCATTGTTTAAACCCCTTCGAACCCTCCCGCTACAAGCCAGCAAGTCCTATGCCAAGCCATCGGGAACGACCTTCCCCGGATTCATGATGTTGTCCGGATCGAGGGCCCGCTTGATGCGCTTCATGAGCGCTCGCTCGACGTTGTCGCGTGTCCGCTCGGCCAATTCGACCTTGGCTTGGCCCAGCCCATGCTCCGCGGCGATCGACCCGCCATGGGCAATGGTTGTGGCATAGACCGCTTCGGACAGAGCGGCTTCCTGCTGGCTGAAGTCCGCGCGGCCTTCAGGTGGCGACAGGTTAAAGTGCACATTGCCATCGCCGAGGTGACCAAAGGGGTTGACGCGTATGCCGGGCTGTACGGTCTCGACAGCCCGGGTCGCCTCGGCAATGAAGAGCGCGAGTTGAGCGACAGGTACGGACACGTCGTGCTTGATCTGGATGCCTTCGAGACGCTGGCCCTCGGGCATCTCCTCGCGCAGGCGCCAAAAGGCACCGCGCTGGACGGAGCTGGCAGCAATCAGCGCATCGGCGATGAGCCCTGCCTCGAACGCTTCCGCCAGTCCGGCCTCGAGAAGCGCATCGAGATCGAGGTGGGCGGCGGCACTCGAAAGCTCGACCAGAAGATAAAGCGGATGCGTTTCGGCGAACAAGCGGGACAGGACGGGGACGTGCTTGAGAAGAAGAGCGAGACCTGTCTCGGAGAAGAATTCCATCGCCGAAAGCATTTCGCCCGTGTTGCGGCGCAGATGCTGGCCGACCTCGAGCGCCTGCTCCATGCCGTCGAGCGCCAGAAGAGCGGTCGCGCGACCGCGCGGGGCCGGCTGCAGGCGCAGCACCGCCTGGGTGACGATGCCGAGCGTGCCTTCGGAGCCTGCAAAGAGCCGGCGCAACTGATAACCGGCATTGTCCTTCAGAAGCGCCCGCGTGCCGTCCCAAACCGTGCCGTCGGCCAGCACCACTTCGAGCCCGAGCACGCAATCGCCCATCATGCCGAAGCGAAAGGCGTGGCTGCCGCCCGCATTGGTCGCGATCAGCCCGCCGATCTGGGCCGAACCTTCGGCGCCCAAATGAAGGGGAAAGCTCAGCGCCTCATCGGCCAGACGGTCGTGAAGCGTGGCCAGGACCATGCCGGCCTCGACGGTCACGGTAAAGCCCAGCGGATCGAGCGTCACGAGCTTATTCATGCGTGCGAGGGACAAGATGATGCCGCGCTGCCCGGCCCCCAGAACCGACCCGCCATTCAGCCCCGTATTGCCCCCTTGGGATACGATGACGAGGCCATGTTCGCGGCAGAGCCGAACCGTTGCCGCGACCTCCGCAGTGTTTGCGGGCCGCGCGACGCCGACCGGGATCTCCCCATAACGGTTGAGCCAATCACGCGCGAACGGCGCCATCGCGGCAGGCTCCCAGAGGAAGCCGGATGGGCCGAGAACAGAGATCAGCGCCTCGCGCGCTGTATCGTCCCGACCTTCGCCCAGAGGCGCCGCGCTCACGTCCGGTTTCATGGGCTCCTCTCGTCCAACCGCAGCGCGACCTCTTCGGCAATCGCAAGCGACGCCGTCAAGCCGGGGCTTTCGATGCCGAACAGATTGACCAGACCGTCCACCCCGTGGACCTCCGAGCCGTGGATCGCAAAATCAGCCGCGGGCTCGCCCGGGCCTGACAGCTTGGGACGGATGCCGCAATAGGTGGCGTGGAGCGCGTCCTCTGGCAGTGCTGGCCAGTATCGGCTGATTTCCCGGGCGAAATGCGTGCGGCGCGCACCGTTCACATGATAGTCCTTGTGTGCGATCCACTCCACATCCGGCCCGAAGCGCATATTGCCTTGCAGATCGAGCGTCAGGTGAACGCCAAGGCCGCCGGGTTCGGGCACGGGATAGACGAGACGCGAGAAAGCCGGCTTTCCCTCGACCGCGAAATAGCTGCCGCGCGCCATGAAAAGCGGCGGCACATGCGAGGGATGCAGACCTTCGAGAGATAAGGCCAGGGCTTGCGCGCCGAGACCCGCTGCGTTGACCAGATGGCGCGCGGCAAGCGTGAACCGCTCGCCGCTCGCGGCATCCTTTGTTTCGAGCACGAAGCATGCGCCGTCTTCGCTTGCGATCCGTCCGGAAACGACCCGTGTGTTGAGGCCGAGCATCGCGCCATGGCTTTCGGCGTCACCGAGCAGGGCCAACATCAGCGCATGGCTGTCGATGATGCCCGTGGACGGCGAGAGAAGGGCCGCCGTGCAAGACAGCGCGGGCTCCATCGCCATCGCCTCGGCGCCCGACAGGCGAACGAGATCGCAAACGCCAGCGACTTTCGCCCGCTCCACGATCGTATCGAGGGCCGCCTCCTGCTCGCGCGCGGTCGCCACGATCAGCTTGCCCGACAGCCTATGCGGCACGTTGTGGTCGCGCGCATAGGCGACAAGCTGCCTGCGGCCTTTCACGCACAGGCGCGCTTTCAGGCTTCCCGGCGCATAGTAGATCCCGGCATGGATCACTTCCGAATTGCGTGAGCTCGTTTCGGTCCCGATAGCCTCCGCCGCTTCGAGCACGACGACCTCATGTCCGCGCATGGCAAGGGCACGGGCAATGGCCAAACCGACGACGCCGGCACCGACGATGATCGTCTCAACCGCTTCCAAGCTCAGCCCTCCCCCGAAAACGGTTTAGGACACGCCGCCTTCGCGGTGAAGAGGATAGGCCCCGCCCTCCGGTGCATTCGCCCAGCTTTGCAGTGTCTGGCCGCCATCAATCAGCCAGTCCGCACCTGTCACATGCCGGGCATCGTCCGAAGCCAGGAAGGCTACGGCTGCGGCAACATCCTCGGGCTGGCCGATGCGGCGCAAGGGAATGCGGTTGGCGAAACGTTCGATGCCCCGCCGATAAGCGTCGCGGTCGTCTGCCGGCACGCCCAAAGTGGTTTCGATTACGCCGGGGCAGATCACATTCACGCGGATGCCGTAGGGAGCAGCGTCGAGCGCTGCAATGCGGGAAAGGCCGACCACCCCATGCTTGGTGGCCGCATAGCCCGCGCCACCCGCCAACACGTCCCAGCCCGCCATGGACGAGCCCATATTGACGACGGCACCCTCCGTCTTCGTTTCGATCATGCTTTGAAGCGTCGCGCGGAGCATCAGGAACATGCCGCGCAGATTGATCCGGACGATGCGGTCCCAGTCTTCCACGGCCAGTTGGTAGACTGGTGCGACCTTGCCCGAGATGCCCGCATTGTTGAACAGGACGTCGATCCGCCCGCACCGGCGCTGAACCTCGGCGATGGCTGAGGCAACCTGTGTTTCGTCGCCTACATCCACTGCAAGCGCGAAAGCATCTGCGCCAATCTCCGTAGTTATGCGCTCGGCTGCTTCGCCGTTCTGATCGAGAATTGCCAGCCGTCCGCCCTCCTCGGCGAAGCGGCGTGCGGCCGCACTGCCGATGGCACCGCCCCCACCCGTGACCACGACGACCTTGTTTGCGAAGCGCTTCATGATGCGTTGCCCTCGTCTTGATAATCGCGCCACGAAAACTGAGGTTGAAAACCCAAAACCCCTTTGGCGTGGCTGGTGTCGATCAAGCCCGCGAAGCCCCCCAGACCTCGTACAAGCGGCACGTTCGGCAGCGTCTTTTGCAGCGCGGGTACCGTTTCCTGCGTGAGGTAAGTATCGGCGGCCGCCACATAGAGTCGGCTATGGCCCTCGCCCTGCCAATCCAGTGCGAGCCTGAAGGCTTCGGCTGCGTCTCGTATGTCGATGTAGCTCCATAAATCTCGGACGGCTTCCGCTGTTTCACGCCGTGGTCCGATCTGCGCAGCGAAGGTTTCCGGCGACTGGACCCATGGCATGCGCAGCGAGACGGCGGAGAGATTGCCGCGTCGCACGGCGGCCTCCACGATCTCCTCGCCGAGCCATTTCGACAATCCGTAGGCATCCTGCGCATGGATGGGATGCTCTTCGTCGATCGGCAGGCTTTGCGGCGGCACGAACGGTTCGCCGAACGGGTAGCCCAGCACGCTGAAAGAGGACGCATAAACGAGACGGGAAATGCCGGCGAGCCGCACCGCCTCGACGACGTTGAAGCAGGATGCAACATTGGTGTGGAACACATCGCCCGCCGTGCGTCCCGTCGGGCGCGGAATGGCTGCGATGTGGACTACCGCATCCACCGTGCGCACCAGTTCGAGCGCGGCGGCGAATTGCGAAAGGTCGGCACTCACATGCGACCAGCCTGTGATGCCCGGCGGCGGCTGCGCGGTATCCACTCCCAGAACATCATGCCCCGCCTGCACGAGGTGGGCGGCGACATGGCGTCCGAGAAAGCCGCTCGATCCGGTGACGATAACGCGCATGGCGCTCCTTTCACGAGGCGAACCCAAAGGCCCGCGAAGGTCATTCGTAGTCAAACAATTGGATCGTTATCGCCTCCCCTGTCAACGGGTCGGTGGCGCTCTGGCGGTCAGCGCATCTGACGGTGCGCGATGTGGGATTGACTTAGCGGCCTCGTCAGTTTTTGTATGAACTCAAACAAATAAGCGAAGAGCGAGGTGGAACCGTGGGCGAAGACGTCTTTTCAGCGCACCGCCATGCCGAGCGCGTCCAGCTCGATGCGAGCCGAGCCGCGGTGATCGTGGTCGATATGATCAACGAATTCTGTAAGCCGGGCGGCGCAATGGTTCTGCCGGGTTACGGAACTCTCGTCGAACCGCAGCTCGGCATCATCGAGGCCGCGCGCGCGGCCGGTGCTCCCGTGGTCTGGGTCCATGACGTGCATCGCCGCAACATGCGCCGGGACCGCGAATGGCTCAAGCGCACCCCCCATTGCTTGGAAGGCAGTTGGGGAACCGAGATCATCGAGGATCTGGGGGCACGTGCCGATGAGATCCACCTGACCAAGCGGCGCTACTCGGCCTTTTTCGGCACGGATCTCGACCTCACGCTCAAGGACATGCAGGTCGATCAGCTCGTGGTGATGGGCGTGGTCACCAATATCTGCGTGCGCTCCACCGTGCATGACGGCTTCTTCCTCGGGTACGAGATCGTCGTGCCGCATGATGCCTGCGCGGCGACAGGTCCGCGCGAGCAGAGCAGTTCGCTCTACGACATCGCCACTCATTTCGGCGTGGTCAGCGACGCCCAGACGGTCGCACGCGCCCTTTCCGACGGCAGCGAAGTTGAAAACCTTGACCTTGCCGCCTGATCCTCTCCTCTTTCGGACAATCCAGAATCAGTGACAGACACGTCCCCCGACACCTCTCTTCCTGCTTCCACGCGCGACAAAGCACCGGCCCACAGCGATGAGCCTGTGCTGGGCCGAGCGGCAGCCGAGGAGGCCTATAGGGAAAGCGGCTACGACTTACCAAGCCATCCGGCGCACCTCGTGCGGCGCGTGCACCAGCGCGCCACGCTCTGCTTCCAGCAGGTGATGGCCGGCGAGGCGCTGTCGCCCACGCAATTCGCCGCACTCGCCACAATCCTCAAGGTCGGTGAAATCTCGCAGAACCATCTAGGTCGGCTGACTGCCATGGATCCGTCCACGATCAGCCTCGTGGTGCGCAAGCTTCTGAAGGAGAAGCTGGTCGACCGGTCGTCTTCGGAAACCGACCAGCGGCTGACCATCCTTCGCCTCACCGACAAAGGAATGCGCTACACGCTCGACCGCCTCGCGCGCAGCTTGGAAGTGGGCGAACGGCTCTTGAGCCCGCTCAACAAGGCCGAACAGGCCATGCTTCTCGATCTGCTCGGGCGCATTGCCGATGGCGAGATCGACGCGCCCGAGCGCACCCGCTGACCATCCGCATTCGCCCACTCGCATGAGGAACTCCGATGGCATCCGAACCCGTCGCCACGCCGTCTTCCGACAAGCTCGCCATTCGCAACATAGGCCTGCTACTCAGCGGCGATCTCGACCGGCCGATCCTCGATGCCGACGCGATCCTGGTCGAGAACGGCATCATCGCCGCCGTGGGGCGCGAGAGCGAAATCGACTGGGGCACGCCGGATCGTGAGATCGATGCCCAGGGCTGCGTTGTCACGCCCGGTCTTATCGACAATCACATTCATACGGTGGCCGGCGACTGGACCCCGCGCCAGAATCAGATCGGCTGGATCGAGTCCACACTGCATGGTGGGGTCACCACCCTGATCTCGGCGGGCGAAGCGCACTATCCGGGACGCCCACGCGACGTGATCGGCATCAAGGCGCTGGCGATTGCAGCCCAGCGCTCCTTTGCCAATTTTCGCCCAGGCGGCATGAAGGTGATCGCCGGCGCACTGATCCTCGAACCCGGCCTAGTAGAGAACGATTTCCGTGAGTTGGCCGAAGCAGGGGTCTCGATCCTGGGCGAAGTGGGTCTGGGCGGCATCAAGGACGGCCCGACGGGACGACAGATGGTGGCTTGGGCGCGAGCCCATGGCATGACATCTATGACGCATACGGGCGGTCCTTCCATTCCCGGCTCCGGCCGTATCGGCGCGGATGTTGTGATCGAGGTCGATGCGGACGTGATCGCGCACGTGAATGGCGGCCCGACCGCGCTTCCCTTCGAGGAACTCAAGCAGGTCACCGAACAGAGCAGCCGCGCGCTGGAGATCGTGCACAACGGCAATCTGCGCGCCGGCCTATATGTGCTCGGCCTTGCCAAGGAGCGCAACGAGCTTTCGCGCGTGCTGGTGGGAACGGACGGCCCGGCGGGCTCGGGCGTCCAGCCGCTGGGCATCTTGCGCACCATTACCATGCTCGCGTCTCTCGGCGACGTTTCCGTGGAAACGGCATTCTGCTTTGCCACCGGCAACACGGCGCGGGTGCGGCAGCTGAACGATCGCGGCATCGTGGAAGCGGGCCGCGCGGCCGATCTCGTCTTCATGGACCGGGCTGCGGGCGGAGCGGGCGACACTTTCTTGGAGAGCCTAGCACTCGGCAACCTGCCCGGCATCGGCATGGTCATGGTGGATGGCGTGGCGCGCACCTTGCGCAGCCGCAACACCCCACCCGCAGACCGGGTGCCAGTGATGGTGAAGGGGTGAGTGTGGGTTGAAATGGGGAAGGTTGCTGCGCCAGCGTTCTGCACACAGAGGGTAAAGGGCATATCCTTGATGGCGTTGAGCGGCGGCGCCCCCCACAAGGAGAAGCGGAGGACGTCATTAACGAGCCTGCCCCGTGATGCTCGGTGTCTAGGTTAAAGAATGGGTGCGAGGCCGGTGTCTCCACTCCCTTCTGTGGGGAGGGGTAAGGCCCCAGCCAGGCTTCGCACCGCCCGATCGCAGCCTGTTCCTTAAACCAGCCCGTCTTCGCCTTTTATCTCGTTCAACTGCAGACCGCCCACGCGCGGGTGCGGCCGACCGCCATCGGTCACGGCGATGGCAACCGCGATCTCGTTGTCGCGCGGGGCATCGGGCACCAGCACTTCCATGCCATCGAAATGGCTGCGCACCTTGGCCGCGTCCTTGTGATTGAGAGGGACGTCGAAGGGGGCGCCGGGCCCCCCACGTTTCTTGGATGAGGGGATAAGTGCTGCTCCCTTGCCGAGAACGGCACGAAACGGCGCGCCAAGCTTTGGGTGGAGAAGGGCCGCGGCATGTTCAAGTTCGCCCTCCGCCCCCACCAGCGCGGCCTTGCCAAAGCTGTGAACGGCTTCACCCGCGATGCCGAGTGCTGCCACGGCGCGCTTAGGCAGGAGATCGCCGAGCTCCTCGCCTGCCGCCATCAGCGGCGACAGGTCCTCGACGTAAGCTCCGGCGAATGGATTTTCGATCACCGCGACGGCAGCCGCACGGCGAACCGGCTTGGCGAGCGGCTTGCCGCCTTCCACCCAGGTTTCCTCGACGATCGTGACGATGCGGCGGATCTTCGCGCTCATCGCAACCCGTCCTCGCCCTTGATCTCGGATGCTTTGAGACCGCCAGCGCGGTTGTGCACGCGCGGACCCGTAGTCATCACGAGAAGTACCACCATCTCGTTGGCGCGCGGCGCATCGGGGATGCCCAGTTCCATGGCGTCGAAATGGCTGCGAACATAGGACGCGTTGATGTGCGTCACGGGAATGTCGATGCGCGCGCCCAGGCCACCGACCTTCTTCGTCGAAGGGACGATTGCCTTGGCATCGCCCAGCACCTCTCGCATCGCGTAGCCGCCTGGATTATGCCAAAGCGCGGCGTGTTCGAGTTCTCCACTGGCGCCGACGATGGCGCCCTTGCCATAGCCCTCGATGCTTTCCACCGAGCCGCCCAGCGCCTTGACCAGCCGGTTCGCCATTTCGAGCCCGAGCGGGCGCAGGTCCTCCATGAAGGGCTGGATGTCTTCCACGTAACGCCCGGCGAACGGGTTCTCGATCACGGCCATCACCGCCCCGCGGAGGCGCGATTCAGGCGGCGGGGGGCCGAACTCGTGCAGCACTTCGTCCACCACCGTCACGAATTTGCGTACTGATATTTCGGCCATAGCGTTCCTCTCGGATCGATCGATCTTTGTTTGATGACAAACAATATTTCGGGGATGCTTATGTCAAGACAGATGCATGATTGTCATGCTGCGTCGGTGTGCAATGGCGCCGCAAAAGGGTATGTTCCCTGATAATTCGCTTGATAGCGCACGAACCACCCAGTTAACGGCCACTACTTTCCAGTTAAGATATCGTATGACCATCAACAATCGGTAACGGTAGGAGACGCGCGCTGGTGGATTGGTGCCGACGATAAACAGCGGAATGATCATGACTCGGAAATCAGTGAGTCCCCGTGCGCCTGAGGACGTCAGTTTATCGCTTGCGGGCCCAGCTCTTCTGCTTTCCATTTTGCCGGCCATGGCCGACGGTGTCGTGCCCAAGGTGTTTGATGGCTCGTCGCTCGATCAGTTCGCGCGATGCCAGACGCCGAACAAGCGGTAGGACTTCGAGAAACAGGTGTTAGACACTTTCCCAGAGCCCAGCTACCTGAAGCTACGTCCTGCTGATTTCCAGGCAGGGGTCGAGCAAATCAGAGGGATCGAAGTTCGCAAGACCGTGCATCGGCACGACTTCGAACGATGCTTCGACCGCGACTATGCGATCTGCACGCAGCATTGCGGCGCGGATGTCGACCCGAAGGCAATTGCAGCGGGCCGCGCGACCCAACCGCTGTATCGAAATGGCACTTAGCGCCAGTCATGTCGACTACCATGACCTTTACATCATGCTTCCCGTAACCTGTAGCGGCGACCCATCGGCGTTGCGTGTAGCTTTCGGTCCAGCGAAGGTGTTGCACGTACAGGCGGTTAGCCATCCGACTTGCTAACCATCCTAGTACTCGCTGATCGCGTGCCGGACATCCCCAAGATCACATTCGGCGCGCAGTACGAATGATGGGACGAATAGCTCGTCAGGTAAGGTCAAAGGACGAGGTGTGCATCAATTTTCAGAACCTTTGTTGCTGCCGCGTTGCTACGGATGATGCACGCGAAAACGACAAGAGTTCGAATACGCTCACTGAAACGACCCTGAAACTGGGCTTCGCCTGAAGTCGATGAATTTCCTCGATTGCCTGCGTAACAGTGCCGCCGTGCAAAGTCCCATCAATGGACGCCTCTCAGACCTGAAACTCGAGTTTCCCACCTCGGACGCTGCCACAAGACCGGCAGCCAGATATCGCGCAAACGGTACTCCGCCCCGATTGACAGTTCGTTTGACCACTCATAAGTTCATTTGACCACCAACAAGTTTGGTGGCAACCGGCAAGGAGAGCCGGTTCAAAAAAAAGGGGTTCAGCCATGATCAAGACTTTCGGCAGAGGCCTGCTCGCCGGGGCAACGCTGCTTGCTTCTCTGGGCGCGGCCGTCGCGCAGGACAAAGTATCGGTTGCCGCCATTTCAGGCTATTTCGCACAAGGCTTCGGCGTGTCCATCGTCGATGGCCTCAACAAGGCCAAGGGCGATTTCGGTATCGACCTGAAGCTCGTGGACACCGGCAACCGCGCGCTCGACTATGAGGAGCAGTTTGCCAATCTCGCCAAGGACGGCCAATACGACCTGATCTTCGTGATGGGCTGGGAACTGGTGGACGCGCTCCAGAAGGCGAGCGCCGCCTATCCCAATCAGCGCTTCGTGTTCATCGATGGCGTGCTCGACAGCCCCAACATGATCTACGCCAATTTTGCCGAGGAACAGGGTTCGTTCATTGCCGGCGCCATGGCCGCGCTGATCGAGAACAAGGGTTCGGAAATCGAGAAGATCGGCGACGGAAAGGCCATCGGCTTCGTCGGTGGACGAGACATTCCCGTGATCCGCAACTTCCTCGGCGGCTATGAGCAGGGTGCGAAGGCGGCGGCACCCGACATCAAGGTCAATTCGGTGTTTGCCGGCACGTTCGACGATCCGGCCAAGGGCTCGGAACTCGCCATGGCGCTTTACGGCCAGGGCACCGACATCGTCTACAACGTGGCGGGCCCGACCGGTGAAGGCGTGATGCAGGCGAGCGCCGCGGCCGACAAATATTCCATCGGCGTCGATGTGGACATGTGCGGCACGGCACCCGGCAACGTATTGGGTTCCATGCTCAAGCGCGGCGATGTGGCCGTCTACACGCTGATCAAGGACGAGGTGGAAGGTCGCAAGGTAACGCCCGGCACCCGCACTTTCGATCTGAAGTCGGGCGGTGTCGAGTTCAAGGTCTGCGACGACATCGCCGCGAACATTCCGGCTGATGTGACCGCCAAGGTCGAGGAACTGAGAAAGGGCGTGCTCGACGGCTCGATCGCCATCACCAAGGCGAAATAAGCTCCTTCCCGAGGAGTTGGCCCGTGCCGCACACGCTCCCGCGCGGCACGAGCCCTTTTCCCGACATTTTCGAGGGCATGACATTTGGACTCCGCCTCGACGCCAGCCGCTGCCGTGCCGCCTTACGCCATCGAACTCGTCGGCATCACGAAGCGCTTCGGCACCTTCACTGCCAATGACGGCATCGATCTGCGCGTTCGCCGCGGCTCGATCCATGCCATCATCGGCGAGAACGGTGCTGGCAAGACGACGCTGATGAATGTGCTGTTCGGCCTGCTTCAGCCCGACGAAGGCGAGATAAGGGTCGACGGCAAGCCTGTGGTGATGGCCGACCCTTCGGTCGCCATCGCGCAGGGGCTCGGCATGGTGCACCAGCACTTCAAGCTGGTGCCCTCGCTTTCGGTCGCTGAAAACGTCTTTCTCGGCATGGAAATCCGCACGCGCGGGCTGATCGACCACAAGAAGCAGGAAGACAGGACGCGCGAGCTGTCGCGCCGCTTCGGGCTCGCCGTCGATCCCACCGAGCGGGTCGGGCTCTTGTCGGTGGGTATCGAGCAGCGCATCGAAATCCTGAAAGTGCTCGTGCGAGGCGCGAGAACCGTGATCCTCGACGAGCCTACGGCGGTGCTGACCCCGCAGGAAAGCCGCGAGCTCTTCGCCACGCTGCGCGGCTTCGCGAATGACGGCATGACCGTGATCTTCATCTCCCATCATCTGGAAGAGGTGATAGAAGTATCCGACACCGTCACGGTTCTGCGCCGGGGCAAGGCCGTGGCGACGAGGCCCACGAGTGAGCTCTCCAAATCCGAAATGGTGCGCCTGATGGTGGACCGCGAAGTGAGCTTCGCCCGCCCTGCCCGACCCGCTACCCAGGGAGCGACCGTGCTGTCGGTTCGTGATCTTTGGGCACGCGACGACCGCAGGCACCCCGCCCTGCGCGACGTTTCCTTCGATGTCCGTGCCGGTGAGATCGTGGGCATTGCGGGTGTGGCCGGCAACGGCCAAACGGAACTCGCGGAAGTTATCGCCGGCCTGCGCCCGGCCAGCCATGGAGCGGCAACGCTCGGCGCCCGCGACATCCTCGCGCTTTCGCCTGCCAGCATCAGGAACGCCGGGCTCGCCCATGTGCCGGGCGATCGCATGGTGCGTGGCGTCGATGGAAACGCCTCCATCGCATCCAACCTCGTGATGGGGCGCCAATTCCGCGCGCCATGGCGGAAAGGCTGGCTGCTCGACTGGAAAGCTGCGGACGTGGAAGCCACCCGCATGATTGAACGCTTCGACATCCGGGCACGCGGTCCCGCCGATACGGTCAAACGGTTGTCGGGCGGCAACATTCAGAAGGTCGTGCTCGCCCGAGAATTCACCAACGATGCCCCTTTCCTCTTGATCGATCAGCCCACGCGCGGCGTCGATATCGGCGCGCAGGAGGCCATCCACGACGAGATCATGCGGCAACGCGAGAAAGGCATCGCGATCCTTCTCATCTCTGTGCAGCTCGACGAACTGATGAAGCTCGCCGACCGCATCCTCGTGATGTTCAACGGTCGCCTCATGGGAAGCGTCGATGGTGAGGAAGCGGATGAGGACCAGATCGGCCTGATGATGGCCGGCGTCGCGCAGTCCCAGGTGGAGGCCGCGGCATGAGCACTCGCATGCGCGCCTTTGCCGGCCAGCTCATCGCGGTTCTGTTCGCGCTCGCGCTCGGCTCGGTCGTCATCCTGCTCGTGGATGAGAGCCCGATCCGCGTTTTCACCACGCTTCTGCGCGGCGCCTTCGGCGACATCAACCGCGTCGCCGGTACGCTTCTGCAAACCACACCGATCCTGATCAGCGGCATCGCCGCCTGCATCGCCTTGCGCGGCGGCATGTTCAATGTGGGAGTCGAGGGCCAGCTTTTCTTGGGTGGTTTCGCGGCGGCCCTGGTCGGTTTCGCCTTCGCCCTGCCGCCGGGTCTTCACGTGCTGGTAGCTCTCGTCGCCGCGATCCTTGCTGGTGCAGCTTGGATCGCCATCCCTGCCTGGTTCCGCGTACGCTTCAACACCAATGAGGTCGTGTCCACGATCCTGTCCAACTATGTGGCGGTGCTGCTCACCTCCTATTTCACCATCTTCCTGTTCAAGCGGCCCGGCGGATGGTCCGAAACGCCGCCGATCCTGTCTTCGGCCTACCTGCCCGAACTGTTCAGCTTCTCGCGTCTCAACTGGGGTCTCGTGATTGGGCTGATATTGGCCTTCGCCGCTGCCTGGTACTTTCGCAACACGCCGGGCGGCTATGCCGTCTCGATGACGGGTTCGGCGCCAAAATTTGCCGAATATGGCGGTGTGGACGTGAAGAAGCGCGGGTTCTGGGTGCTCATCGTATCCGGCGCAGTCGGCGGGCTCGCGGGCGGCGTCGAAACGCTCGGCGTCCATCACCGCTTCATGGAAGGTTTCGCGCCCGGATTTGGTTTCGACGGACTGATCGCAGCCCTTCTCGCCAACGGCTCGCCAATCGCAACAATCGCGACCGCACTGTTCTTCGGTGCGTTGCGGTCAGGCTCACTTCTGCTCGAAACCGACACCAACGCTTCGCGCGAGATCATCACGGTGATCCAGGCGCTGATTATCCTCAGCGTGTCCGCGCAGGTGCTGTTGCGCCGCCGGGGCGACGCGCAGGCGGGAGAACGTCGATGGAAGTTCTGACCAGCCTCTTCAACGTGGCGCTTCTGGTTGCCATGCTGCGCACCACCGCTCCTATCCTGCTCGTGGCGCTGGGCGGCTCTTTCACCACCAAGGCCGGCATCTTCAATATAGGGCTCGAGGGCCAGATGCTGATCGGCGCCTTCTTTGCCGTGCTCGGCTCGATTTGGACCGGCTCCGCCTGGGGTGGGGTGCTGTGCGGCGTGGCGGCGGCCCTCGTCTTTGCGCTGATCTTCGCGCTTCTCGTCGTGTCGTTCCGCGCAAACGAGGTGGTGGTGGGTCTCGCCCTCAACATCTTGGCAGGCGGCATGACCATTTCTCTCATGAAAGCCGTGTTCGGCACGCGTGGGTCGATCGTCGGGCGCGGCATCGTCGGATTGCCCAAGGTGCAGATCCCTTATGCCCGTGACGTCCTCGGGCCCTATGCCCAACTGATTTCGGGCTACACGCCGATGGTATATCTCGCCTTCGTTGCCGTGCCGCTCTTCGTTCTCTTCTATCGCCGCACGCGGCTCGGCCTGCATATCCGCGTGGTTGGCGAGAAGCCGGAAGCGGCCGAAGCGCTCGGCATCTCGATCACCCGCGTGCGCTACACGGCGTCACTGCTGTGCGGCCTTTTCGCGGGTCTTGCCGGCGCACACCTGTCGCTGGGCTACATCACAATGTTCACCGAGAACATGTCGTCAGGCCGCGGTTTCATGGCTGTCGCCATCCTGATCTTCTCCAACGGCGATCCGTTGCGCGTACTTGCGGGCTGCCTGCTGTTCGGTTTCGCGGACGCCTTTTCCCTTCGCCTGCAGACCTTCGGCTATCCGTCCTACCTGATCCTCGCAGTGCCTTATCTCGTGGCACTCACCGCACTTTTCGCGCTGTCCTACCGCGCGCGTCCCAAGCTCATCCGTGAAACAGCGGAAAGCATGCGCCGCTTCCTACGCGCCGAAACCCCTTCCGATACCACCAGACCCTCATAAACGAGCCTTCATGCAACGCATCATTCTCGACGTGGATTCGGCCGGCGACGATATCCTCGCCGTCCTGTTCGCCGCCGCCAATCCCAACATCAAGCTCGAAGGGGTCACCACTGTCACTGGTGCCGCAGGTCCCATCGAGCAGGTGACGGCCGTCGTCCTCAACACGCTTTCGCTGGCAGGCCGAGACGATATCCCCGTGCATGCCGGCGCATGGCGCCCGATCGTCGGCAATTCCAAAGCCGACATGCAAGCGCCCGTGCATTTCGAGAAGCGCCTGTCCGCGCGCTTCGGCGACCGCCTGAAGAAATTCAACCCGCCCGCCCCCACGCCGAAGCGAGCGCCCACGCCCGGCCATGCGGTGGATTTCATCATCAAGACGGTGCTGGACAACCCGGGCGAAATCACGCTCGTCACGACGGGCCCAACCACCAACGCCGCGATGGCCCTCCTGCAGGAGCCGAGACTTGTGGGCGCGCTCAAGCAGATGTTGGTGCTCGGTGGCAACTTCGCGACGCCCGGCAACATCACGCCGCTGTCCGAATACAATATCTGGGCCGACCCCGAAGCCGCGCGCATTGTGCTCAATGCCGAAGTCCCGAAAATCCTCGTGCCGCTCGACATCTGCGAGGACAACCGCGTCGCCAGTTCCATGCTGACCCGCGACGACATCGCCGATTTGCAGGCGGTCGCAATACAGAATCCGGTGGTCGCGATGATCGCCGATATTTTTCCGATCTATGTCGACATCTGGCGCGAGTTCTTCGATCTCGTAGGATTTCCCATGGATGACGTCATCACGGTCGCACTCGCATTTGCGCCCGACCTCGTGACGACCACAAAGCCGCTTTTCGCCGATGTGGTGATTGAGAAGGGCGTGGCCCGTGGCCAGACGGTTGCCTATCGCGGACGCCAGCTTCTGCCCGGCGGCGGCCCCGAAACCACGCGGATCGGCGAGGGCCTCGACGGCAAGCGCTTTCTCCAAATCTTCAAGGACACGATGGCGCTTTACGAGCGCGGGGACCGAGCATGACCGCTACACCGATCCTTTTCGACTGCGATCCCGGCCACGACGACGCCATCGCGCTCGTCATGGCGCATCGCTCGCCTGCCGTCGAACTTCTCGGCGTGACAACCACCTGCGGCAATGCCGAACTTGAGAAAACGACCTCAAACGCGCTGCGCATCCTCGAATATCTGGGCGCGAGCAATGTGCCGGTCGCCGCAGGCTGCGTACGCCCGCTCGCGCGGCCTCTGGTGCTCGGTACAGCCGACGGTCCTAGCGGCCTCGATGGTTCCCCCTATCTGCCGGAAGCGACGATCAAGCCGGTGGAGCAACACGCGGTCGATTTTCTCGCGGACAAACTACGCGCGAGCGCCGAACCGTTGACCGTGGTCGCAACCGGCCCACTCTGCAATATCGGGCTGATGATCCTCAAGCACCCGGATGTGCTTTCCAAGATCAAGCAGCTGATCTGGATGGGCGGCGTGTTCTTCCGCAAGAGCGAGATCATCACCCCCACCGAGTTCAACGCCTTCTGCGACCCGGAAGCGCTCAAGATCGTACTCGATAGCGGCATCGACATTCTGATGGTCGGTCTCGACGTGACCATGCAGGTTTTGATCGAAAAACCACAATATGACGAGCTCGCCACCATAGACACGCCCTTAGGCAAGCTTGTTCATGATTGGCTTCTTTTCTACGAAAAGCTTCACCGCAATTCGATGGGCGTGGGCGGCGCGATGCACGACCCGCTCGCACTGGCTCTCGTGATCGATCCGACACTGGTCAAGACACGTCCCGCCCATATCGGCGTCGATCTCTCCGGCTCCTATACCTTTGGCGCCACGGTGGCAGACTATTGGGGCGAGCGCGGCGAGAAGGACAACGCTCGGATCGCCTATGAGGTCAACGCGGAACGTTTTTTCAAATTAATGTTCGATCTATTGCGCAAGTAAGCAGGTTAGAAGGCAGTCATTAAAAACGTCGAAGTGGAATTGCTCGATTTACATTGCTGATAGGACTGTAATGGGTAGGTTGAACCCACGCCTCGAGAGTAGTTGAGGATGCCAGAAGAAACCAAACTTGCGTTTCAGTCAGCAGGGCTTGGCTTCTTCATCATCGGATAAATCGCGCCCTTGTGGCATTCGCGGTGACAAGGACGATCTAGTCCACAGATCCGACATGCAGCGTAAGGCATCACTCGCAAGTGACAGCGGCGCGATGCATCGCCATTGGCCCGCACCGGTTACCCCGAACGCTTTCCATGTACAGGGTATTCCCATGCACTTGTTTTCCCGCCTCGCCGCAGCATCGGTCCTGCTCGCAGCCCTCGGCCTTTCCGCCTGTCAGAGCAGCGGTGGCGACTATCGCAACGCCACCGTCAACCGCGTGACTGCCAACGACGGCATCGGCCAAGCCGACGACAACTGATGGCTGGGTGACGCGGTGACATAAATCTCAACAGCCTCGCTGCTGGATCGCCTTGTCCATCGCGATCACCTTGCCCTTGTTGACGGCGATCTGCGCTGAGAGGTCCTCGCCCAGAACCTTCGAAACCGGTACGCCGACCACCATCGTGCTCACAGCATCCCCCATCATTCGATTGGTTTGGCGGTTGGAAATGGAATCGAGATCGGCCGAGATTTGATCGCGCTCGGTTCGCAGTTCCTCGCAGCTCAGCCTGGCATAGGCACGATCGTCGGCCGCGATCGGCTTGATGCTCGCTGGCGGCATCGCGCAGCTGGAGAGTGCAACCAGAACGGCAAGACTGAGACCTGTTGAAAATCGCACCATCATCTCTCCACGTGGGGAGCGTTCACCACGGCCAAGTGGAGAAAATAAGAATGCAGGCGATGTGGCCCTATCCGATCAGTGCCCAAGCCGCCCCGAAAACATTCCTGTCATCCTTGCCACCATCGGCCATCGCAAGCGTTTGCCTCGTCCCAATCAAGAGAAAGCTAAACGATGAGCGACACCCTGACCCAGACGCGCCGCCGCGAGATTGCCGTGGAGCACCTTCTGTTCAAGCTAATCGAATATGTGGAAGCGCGTGAGCCCGGATTGGTCGACTTCCTCGAAAAAAGCCTCGACCATCTGGGCGATCCGGCTCAAGACCGCACCAAGGACGACGAAGCGGTGCGGGAAATCGCAAGGAAAATGCTCGACGGCGCCCGTCGCCAAGGCACTGCGTGACATCCGCATTCGCCTCACAGCGCAAAAGGCTGGAAACCGGCCCTTGCGCGGCGGACCGGTAGGGGCGCGATCATGGCATTTCGCTCCCCGCCGCCCGGTGGCAGGCTGGTGCCTCAAAGCCGGCTTGCGCGCCTTGCCCGGATCGGCTCGGCGGCTGCGGGTGTTTCGGGCAACATGCTGGTTCAAGGCACCGGACGCCTTTTGCGGGGGCAAGCCCCTGCCCTGTCCGACCTGCTGCTGACGCCTGCCAACATCACCCGTGTGACCGACGAGCTCGCGCGGCTGCGTGGGGCGGCCATGAAACTCGGCCAGCTGGTGTCGATGGATGCGGGCCGCTCGCTGCCGCCCGAGCTGGCAGCTATCATGGCGCGCCTGCGGAATGCGGCCGAACCCATGCCCGAAGCGCAGCTTCGGGCCGTGCTCGACGCCAATTGGGGCGCAGGCTGGCACGAGCAGCTGGCGGAATTCCACTTCGAGCCGATGGCCGCCGCCTCGATCGGAGAGGTTCATCGGGCAAAAACGCATGATGGCCGCGTGCTTGCGATCAAGGTCCAGTATCCCGGCGTGCGTGAGAGCATCGAAAGCGATGTCGACAATGTCGGCACGCTTCTGCGACTGACTGGCCTCGTTCCCTCAGGCATCGACACCAGACCGCTGCTGGCGGAAGCCAAGCGGCAGCTGCGCGAGGAAGCCGACTACCGCAGTGAGGCGCGATACCTGCAGAGCTTTGCGGCGCTTCTCGGCAGCGACGACGCGTTCGTCGTTCCTGCGCTCGTGCCGGAATTCTCGACGGACACTGTGCTTGCCATGCAGTTCGTGGACAGCGTGCCGATCGAAACGCTCGACAACGCCTCGCAAGCCACGTGCGACCGCGTGGCAGCGAAGCTGATCGAGCTGTTCCTCCGCGAGCTTTTCGAGTTCGGCCTGATGCAGACCGATCCGAACTTCGCCAATTACCGTTTCCAGCCCGAAAGCGGTCGCATCGTCCTGCTCGATTTCGGCGCCAGCCGCGCTTTCGCGCCGGAGCTCGTGGCGAGGTTCAAGCGGTTGCTTCAGGCCGGGCTCGAAGGCGACAGGACGGCGGCCAAACAGGCCATGCTCGATATCGGCATTCTCGAAAACGGCCATCCCCGCATTTTCGAGGTCTCCGTTCTGGTCATGGTGGACACGATCTTTCAAGCGATCCGCAGCGCGGATCCGTTCGACTTCGCCGACAGTAGCCTCGTCGAAAAGCTGGAAAATCAGGGGCGCGCCTTGACCGAGAGGCGAGACGCGCTCCGCGCGCCGCCGGCCGACGTGCTGTTTCTTCAGCGAAAGCTCGGCGGCCTGTTTTTGCTGGCCACCCGGCTCAAGGCCCGCGTGCCTTTGGCGCAAATGCTGCAGGACTATGCCGATCGGTAACGCGGCGCCCCGCCTGACGATGCTGCGCCAGCGTCTCTCAGGCTGAGAATTTCACGCTCACGCCGCGTTGCCGGAAATAGGCCTGCATCAGCTTGCGGCCCTGGCGATTGTTCTGCGCGAGCTTGGCCGGATCGAATTCGGCCTCCTTCTTTCCCTCACGCGCCAAGGCTGCCTTGAGTGTCGCGATATGCGTGTTGAGGTCCTCATTGTTCGCCTGCAGCGAAGCGTAGATGGTATCGGTGATCTCGGCGACAGTCGGTTGGCTCACAGGTGTTTTTCCTCTGCTTCTTCGTCCGGCAGACAGGCATTGGCCCTGTCGGCCGCACGAACAGGATGGCGAAAGACGATGAGCAGGCTGGTACTCGATCAAAGGCGATCCTGTCGAGCAGTCACCTTCGCATGGCATGCCCCCGATTGCGGGATCCCGGGCCTGCACCAAGCCGAGAGGCATCCTGCAGGCAGATGCGGCGAAGTAGTGAACTATGCGTCCCCGGTCGGGACCTGTGGCAAACGTCGTGACACCTCTTCACAGAGCCGGGTTTTATTCTGTTTCGTGCAGCGATATGGTCGAGGCACTTCCAGCCAAGACCAGCTTTTCCGTTCTGGAAAGGCCCCGCATCCTCAAGGACATTTTCTGATGCAAGGCGTTCTTTCCCAACTCGAAGAACGCCGCGCGGAGGCTCGCTTGGGCGGTGGGGCCGCGCGCATCGCGGCCCAGCATGCGAAGGGAAAGCTGACGGCACGCGAACGGCTCGACGTTCTGCTCGATCCCGGCTCCTTCGAGGAGTGGGACATGTATGTGACCCACCGGGCGGTGGATTTCGGCATGGCCACCAACAAGGTCGCGGGCGATGGCGTGGTGACGGGCTGGGGCACGATCAACGGGCGACAGGTCTACGTCTTCTCTCAGGACTTCACCGTGCTCGGCGGCTCGCTGTCCGAGACCCATGCGCAGAAGATCTGTAAGGTCATGGACATGGCGGTGCGTAACGGAGCACCGGTGATCGGGCTCAACGATTCCGGCGGGGCACGCATTCAGGAAGGCGTCGCATCACTCGCCGGCTATGCTGAAGTGTTCCGCCGCAATGCTGAGGCTTCCGGCGTCATTCCGCAGATTTCGGTGATCATGGGCCCTTGCGCGGGCGGTGCCGTCTATTCGCCGGCGATGACCGACTTCATCTTCATGGTGCGCGATTCATCCTACATGTTCGTGACCGGCCCTGACGTGGTGAAGACCGTCACCAACGAGATCGTCTCGGCCGAGGAGCTGGGCGGCGCGCAAACGCATACGCAACGATCCTCGGTGGCCGACGGGGCCTACGAGAACGACATCGAAACGCTCGAGGCAGTGCGGGCGCTGTTCGACTTTCTGCCGCTCAACAACCGCGAGAAGCCACCCGTCTGGCCCGTCTTCGACGATCCCGCGCGCATCGAGATGCGGCTCGACACGCTGGTCCCCGACAGCCCCACCAAGCCCTACGACATGAAGGAACTGGTGACTGCGCTTGCCGACGAGGGCGAATTCTTCGAGCTCCAAGCGGCATTCGCCAAGAACATCATCACCGGCTTCATTCGGCTCGAAGGGCAAACGGTAGGTGTGGTCGCCAACCAGCCGACCGTGCTCGCCGGTTGCCTCGACATCGACGCTTCGCGCAAAGCGGCCAAGTTCGTGCGCTTCTGCGACGCGTTCTCCATTCCCATCCTGACGCTTGTCGACGTGCCGGGCTTCCTGCCGGGCACGGCACAGGAATATGGCGGCGTCATCAAGCACGGCGCGAAGCTCCTGTTCGCCTACGCCCAGGCCACCGTGCCGATGGTCACGCTGATCACGCGCAAGGCCTATGGCGGTGCCTATGACGTGATGGCCTCGAAGCATATCGGCGCCGACATCAACTATGCCTGGCCGAGCGCCGAGATCGCCGTGATGGGCGCCAAGGGTGCCGCCGAGATCCTGTATCGCTCGGAACTGGGCGACCCGGACAGGATTGCCGCCCGCACGAAAGAGTATGAAGGGCGCTTCGCCAACCCGTTCGTCGCCGCCGAGCGCGGCTTCATCGACGAGGTGATCATGCCGCATTCCTCGCGTCGCCGCATCGCGCGTGCTTTTGCGGGCCTGCGCAACAAGCGCAAGGAACAGCTCTGGCGCAAACATGATACGATCCCGCTGTGAGGCCCGGTTTGAGAAGAGTGGCATGATCCGAAAAATCCTCATCGCCAATCGCGGCGAGATCGCATGCCGCGTGATCCGCACGGCGAAGCGGTTGGACCTCGCGACGGTGGCAATCTATTCGGACGCGGACCGCGACGCGCTGCATGTGCGCGAGGCGGATGAAGCGGTCCGCATCGGCCCGGCTCCTTCCGCGCAGTCCTACCTTTCGATCGAGGCGATCCTCGACGCCATCCGTCAGACGGGTGCCGATGCGGTGCATCCAGGCTATGGGTTCCTGTCGGAGAACGCGGTGTTCGCAGAAGCACTGGAGGAAGCAGGCGTTACCTTCATTGGGCCGCCGGCCTCTGCAATTCGCGCGATGGGCGACAAGATCACATCGAAGAAGCTCGCGGCTGAAGCGGGTGTCTCGACCGTGCCAGGCCATATGGGGCTGATCGAGGATGCGGACGAAGCCGTGCGCATCGCAGAAGAGATCGGCTATCCCGTGATGATTAAGGCATCCGCGGGCGGTGGCGGCAAGGGCATGCGGATTGCTTGGAACGCGACCGAGGCCCACGAAGGGTTTTCGGCCTCGCGCAACGAAGCGCGCGCCTCCTTTGGTGATGAGCGCATCTTCATCGAGAAGTTCGTTACCCAGCCGCGCCATATCGAGATCCAGGTGCTCGGCGACAAACACGGCAACACGATCCATCTCGGCGAGCGGGAATGCTCGATCCAGCGGCGCAACCAGAAGGTGATCGAGGAAGCGCCCTCGCCTTTCCTCGACGATGTCACTCGGGCTGCGATGGGCGCGCAGGCCGTGCAACTTGCTCAAGCCGTGGGTTACCATTCCGCCGGCACGGTGGAATTCATCATGGACGGCGGGAGGAATTTCTACTTCCTCGAGATGAACACGCGGCTTCAGGTCGAGCATCCCGTCACGGAACTGGTGACAGGCCTCGACCTCGTGGAAGAGATGATCCGCGTGGCGCAGGGTGAGACATTACGCCTGGGCCAGGAGGATGTGCGGCTCAAGGGTTGGGCGATCGAAAGCCGGCTTTATGCGGAGGATCCCTATCGCGGCTTCCTGCCCTCGACCGGACGGCTCTCGCGATACCGCCCGCCTGCACAGGGGGTGGTGGATGGGGTCACCGTGCGCAACGACACGGGCGTGTTCGAGGGCGGCGAGATTTCGGTGTTCTACGATCCCATGATCGCCAAGCTCTGCACCCACGCGGGATCGCGGATCGAGGCGATCGACGCCATGGCGGACGCGCTGGACGGCTTCGCAGTGGAGGGCATCGGCCACAACCTGCCATTCCTGTCCGCCGTCATGGATCGCCCCCGCTTTCGCGAGGGCCGGCTGACCACCGGCTTCATCGCCGAAGAGTTCCCCGAAGGTTTCAAGGGTGTGGCGCCAGACGAGCACGCCGCACGGGCGCTCGCAAGTGTCGCCGCGCTGGTCAATCACCGCCTGCAGCTTCGCGCCTCGCGCATCTCGGGCACGGTGTCCAACCATGCGCGGGTGATCGGCAGGGCGTGGGTGGCGAAACTCGGCGACCACGCCTTTGGGCTCGACATCCAAGAGAAGAACGATGCGCTGACCGTCGCATTCGAGAAGGGCGAAACCGTCACCCTTGCGAGCGACTGGCAACCGGGCCAGCGTGAGGCACGGTTTGTTCTCGACGGCACACCGCTCGGGTTCAAGGTCGATCTGCCCGGCAACGGCATTCGCCTGCGCCATCGCGGCATGGACGTTCTGGTGCGCGTGCGCGAGCCGCATGTGGCGGCCCTCGCCAAGCTGATGCCGGTGAAGCAGCCGCCCGATACCTCGCGTTTGCTGCTTTGCCCCATGCCCGGCATACTGACGGGCCTGAACGTAGCGGAAGGCGAGAGGGTCGAAGCCGGTCAGGCGCTGGCCACGATAGAAGCGATGAAGATGGAGAACACGCTTCGCGCCGAGCGCGCCGGCACCGTCAAACGCGTGGCAGCCACACCGGGCGAGAGCCTGGCCGTCGATCAACTGATCCTGGAATTCGCATGACCGGGCGCGAGGAACCGAAAAGATTGGATGACTGGCGCAAGCTCGCCGAACGCGAGATCAAGCGTGATGCGGATACGCTCACATGGGAAACGCCCGAGGGCATCAACGTCAAGCCGCTCTATACCGAGGCCGATCTCCAGGGCCTTCCCCATCTCGGCTCGCTGCCGGGCCTGGCGCCGTTCACACGGGGCCCGCGCGCCACGATGTATGCCGGGCGGCCCTGGACGATCCGGCAGTATGCCGGTTTCTCGACGGCCGAAGAATCCAACGCCTTTTACCGCCGCGGATTGGCCGCGGGCCAGCAGGGCGTGTCTGTAGCCTTCGACCTCGCCACCCATCGCGGCTACGATTCGGACCACCCGCGCGTGGAAGGCGATGTCGGTAAGGCGGGCGTCGCGATCGATTCCGTCGAGGACATGAAGATCCTCTTCGACGGAATTCCGCTCGGCGAAGTGTCCGTTTCGATGACCATGAACGGAGCGGTGATCCCGGTTCTGGCCGCCTTCATCGTGGCAGGCGAAGAGCAGGGTGTCTCGGGCGCAGAGCTTTCGGGCACGATCCAGAACGACGTGCTGAAAGAGTTCATGGTGCGTAACACCTATATCTACCCGCCCGAGCCCTCGATGCGCATCGTGGCCGACATCATCGCCTATACGGCCAGCGAGATGCCGCGCTTCAACTCGATTTCGATTTCCGGCTACCACATGCAGGAAGCGGGCGCGACGCTCGTACAGGAACTCGCCTTCACCCTCGCCGACGGGCGTGAATATGTGCGCGCGGCGCTCAAGCGCGGGCTCGATGTGGATGCCTTCGCGGGCCGGCTTTCGTTTTTCTTCGCGATCGGCATGAACTTCTTCATGGAAGCAGCGAAACTGCGCGCGGCACGCCTGCTCTGGTCGCGCATCATGGAAGAGTTCGCGCCCAAGAAGGCCTCGTCGCTGATGCTGCGCACGCATTGCCAGACATCGGGCGTGTCGTTGGCCGAGCAGGATCCCTACAACAATATCGTGCGCACGGCTTACGAGGCGCTGGCTGCGGTGCTGGGCGGCACGCAGTCCCTGCATACGAATTCATTCGACGAGGCGATTGCGCTGCCGACCGACTTTTCCGCTCGCATCGCGCGCAATACGCAGTTGATCCTGCAGCACGAGACGGGGGTGACGAAGACCGTCGATCCGCTTGCGGGCTCCTACTATGTCGAGAGCCTGACGGCGGAACTGGCCGAGAAGGCCTGGGCGCTGATCGAGGATGTCGAGGGCCGCGGCGGCATGACGGCAGCGGTCGCGAGCGGATACCCCAAGCGTTTGATCGAGGAAGCCGCGACGCGCCGGCAGGCGGCCGTGGATCGTGGCGACGCGGTGATCGTCGGCGTCAACCGCCACAGGCTCGAAGAAGAAGCGCCGATCGATACGCTCGAGATCGACAACACTGCGGTGCGCGAGAGTCAGATCGCCCGGCTCGAACGCGTGCGCCGCCAACGCGATCCGGAGCGCGTAGCGCAAACGCTTGCAAGGTTAGGCGAGGTCGCGCGCACCGGCGAGGGCAACTTGCTTGAAGCCGCCGTGGAAGCGGCTCGCGCGCGCGCCACGGTCGGCGAGATTTCGGACACGCTGCGCGAAGCCTTCGGTGATCATGCTGCGAAAGCAGACGTGGTGCGCGACGTTTACGGCGTGGCTTATGCAGGGGAGCCCGAATACGAGACGCTGAAGGCGCGTGTGGCGGGGCTTAAAACGCGCCCGCAGGGCACGCCCCGCATTCTCGTCGCCAAGCTCGGTCAGGACGGTCACGACCGGGGCGCGCATGTGATCGCATCCGCCTTCGGTGATCTTGGCTTCGACGTGGTGGCTGGTCCCTTGTTCCAGACGCCCGACGAGGCGGTGGATCTGGCGCTGGCCGAGAAGGTGCATGTGGTCGGCGTGTCCTCGCTCGCCGCCGGCCACAAGACGCTTCTGCCGCAACTGGTCGAGCGGCTCAAAGCGCGCGGGGCGGATGATGTGATTGTGGTCTGCGGCGGCGTGATCCCGCGCCGGGACTATGATTTCCTGCGCGCAGCAGGCATAGCGGCCGTGTTCGGTCCGGGCACCAACGTACTCGACGCGGCCCAGACCGTGCTTGATCTGGTGGAAGGCCGCCGCCGAAACGAGCCCGCGGCATGATTGGGCGGCTCAACCACCTCGCCATCGCCGTGCCCGATCTCGATGCGGCAACAGCGCTTTACCGCGACAGTTTCGGGGCGTCTGTCTCCGAGCCCCAAAACCTGCCCGAGCATGGGGTGACGGTGGTGTTCGTGGAACTGCCCAACACCAAGGTCGAACTGCTTGCGGCCTTGGGCGAAATCTCACCCATCGCGAGCTTTCTCGAACGCAACCCGGCAGGCGGGATGCACCACGTCTGTTACGAGGTCGAAGACATCATCGTCGCGCGCGATACGCTCAAGACTCAAGGCTTGCGCGTGCTGGGCGATGGCGAGCCGAAAATCGGCGCGCACGGCAATCCAGTGCTCTTCCTTCATCCCAAGGATGGGCTCGGCACATTGATCGAACTGGAAGAGGTCGCGTCCACGGAATAAGCCCGCTCAAAATGCCGCCGCCGGAGGAGTGGGCAGATATAAAGCGGCCAGCAGCCCTCACGTCCAACCAGCTGGCTGCGGGGCGGGACATGACGCTATCCTTCCTCTCGTTCCCTTTTCTGAGACGGGCTCAAATCACACGTATCGATTGACGACGTTCTCCAGCCATTCCTGTTTGCCTGATTTGGGCTGGGGGTCGATGCCTTCGCGCTCGACGCGGGCGGCGATCTCTTCGAGGCTTCGCTCGCCCTTCAGCATGGCCTGGGCTTCGGGCTGGTCCCAGCCC